>NZ_JCAIJR010000001.1:2560000-4089016 GCF_059429195.1 Leisingera sp. CC-HEC093
CTCCTAGGCTCCACCACTTATGCAAACGGCCCGCAACAATACGGGTCGGTAGCTCAGGTGGTTAGAGCGCACGCCTGATAAGCGTGAGGTCGGAGGTTCAAGTCCTCCTCGACCCACCACCCCTCGCAGGGGTGGCCGTATGGAAGAACATATCTTCAAGCAGTTTGAGACTGTTTGAACGTCTGTTCTTCAGACGAAAATTGACATCGTTAAGAGAGATACAATCAACAATACTGTTGGTCGCCCGAGTGTGGGACAGACCTCAGTCAGGTGCTGATCTTCTTCGGAAGTGAGGCGAGCTTCAGAACACGTCATGTTTCCTCAGACGTCCTGGAGTATGCCTGGTTGAAACGACAGTGTTGTCCAAGTCAAGTACACTAACCCGCGCGGTCGCAAGACTGCGCAACAAGTTCCTGGTCACCGACATGACCGGGAGCGGGATAGTTTGCTTTTTGGTTCAGAATAAGGGTGCGGTTTCTTACCAGCTTCCGCACCGTGGCATGAAACACTGTCTTTTTCTGGATCAAATCAAGCGCGAGAAGGGCGTTTGGTGGATGCCTTGGCAGTAAGAGGCGATGAAAGACGTGATACCCTGCGATAAGCTTGGGGGAGCCGGGAATAGGCTTTGATCCCAAGATCTCTGAATGGGGGAACCCACCTGAAAGTCCGTTATTGTTACCCTTGGTAATCAATAATGGGTTTAACCAGGTACTTAAGGACTGAATACATAGGTCTTTAAGAGCAAACCCGGGGAACTGAAACATCTAAGTACCCGGAGGAAAGGACATCAATAGAGACTCCGTTAGTAGTGGCGAGCGAACGCGGACCAGCCGAGCCTGATGAGTGAGAAGAACATGTTGGGAAACATGGCCATAGCGGGTGACAGCCCCGTATTCTAAGCTCTGAGGGACGTATTAAGTAGGGCGGGACACGTGAAATCCTGTTCGAAGATCGGAGGACCACCTCCGAAGGCTAAGTACTCCTTACTGACCGATAGCGAACCAGTACCGTGAGGGAAAGGTGAAAAGCACCCCGGCGAGGGGAGTGAAACAGTACCTGAAACCGAACGCCTACAATCAGTTGGAGGCCCCTTGAGGGCTGACAGCGTACCTTTTGTATAATGGGTCATCGACTTGGTCTCACGAGCAAGCTTAAGCCGTTAGGCGGAGGCGCAGCGAAAGCGAGTCTTAATAGGGCGCATGAGTTCGTGGGATCAGACCCGAAACCGAGTGATCTAGGCATGGCCAGGTTGAAGGTGCGGTAACACGCACTGGAGGACCGAACCCACATCCGTTGAAAAGGATCGGGATGAGCTGTGCCTAGGGGTGAAAGGCCAATCAAACTCGGAGATAGCTGGTTCTCTGCGAAATCTATTTAGGTAGAGCGTCATCCGAATACCCCGGGGGGTAGAGCACTGGATGGGTAATGGGGCCCCACAGGCTTACTGATCCTAACCAAACTCCGAATACCCGGGAGTACTAGATGGCAGACACACGGCGGATGCTAACGTCCGTCGTGGAGAGGGAAACAACCCTGACCTCCGGCTAAGGCCCCCAATTCATGGCTAAGTGGGAAAGCAGGTGAGACGTCCAAAACAACCAGGAGGTTGGCTTAGAAGCAGCCATCCTTTAAAGATAGCGTAACAGCTCACTGGTCTAATCAAGATGTCTTGCGGCGAAGATGTAACGGGGCTCAAGCCATGAGCCGAAGCCGAGGATGCACATAGTGCATGGTAGCAGAGCGTAGTGTGACATAGTTCCATGCGTCCTTACTTTCCTGCGGGAAAGATTGGACGCAAGGAGCTTTCGATGAAGCCGGGGCGTGAGCCATCCGGTGGAGAGATCACTAGCGAGAATGATGACATGAGTAGCGACAAAGAGTGTGAGAGACACTCTCGCCGAAAGTCCAAGGGTTCCTGCTTAAAGCTAATCTGAGCAGGGTAAGCCGGCCCCTAAGCCGAGGCCGAAAGGCGTAGGCGATGGGAACCACGTTAATATTCGTGGGCCAGGAGGATGTGACGGATTGTGAAGGTAGTTCATCCTTATCGGATTGAATGGGCTGCTGATCAGTCCCTGGAAATAGCCCTCCATCAGACCGTACCCTAAACCGACACAGGTGGACTGGTAGAGAATACCAAGGCGCTTGAGAGAACGATGTTGAAGGAACTCGGCAAAATACCTCCGTAAGTTCGCGAGAAGGAGGCCCGGGTTCAAGGCAACTTGGATCCGGGGGCACAAACCAGGGGGTGGCGACTGTTTATTAAAAACACAGGGCTCTGCGAAGCCGCAAGGCGACGTATAGGGTCTGACGCCTGCCCGGTGCCTGAAGGTTAAAAGGAGGGGTGAGAGCTCCGAATTGAAGCCCAGGTAAACGGCGGCCGTAACTATAACGGTCCTAAGGTAGCGAAATTCCTTGTCGGGTAAGTTCCGACCTGCACGAATGGCGTAACGACTTCCCCGCTGTCTCCAACATCGACTCAGCGAAATTGAATTGCCTGTCAAGATGCAGGCTTCCCGCGGTTAGACGGAAAGACCCCGTGCACCTTTACTACAGCTTCGCACTGGCATCAGGATTGTGATGTGCAGGATAGGTGGTAGGCATCGAAACCGGAACGCAAGTTCCGGTGGAGCCTCCCTTGAGATACCACCCTTCGCACTCTTGATGTCTAACCGCGGTCCGTTATCCGGATCCGGGACCCTGCGTGGCGGGTAGTTTGACTGGGGCGGTCGCCTCCTAAAGAGTAACGGAGGCGCGCGAAGGTTGGCTCAGAGCGGTCGGAAATCGCTCGTTGAGTGCAATGGCAGAAGCCAGCCTGACTGCAAGACTGACAAGTCGAGCAGAGACGAAAGTCGGCCATAGTGATCCGGTGGTCCCGCGTGGAAGGGCCATCGCTCAACGGATAAAAGGTACGCCGGGGATAACAGGCTGATACTGCCCAAGAGTCCATATCGACGGCAGTGTTTGGCACCTCGATGTCGGCTCATCTCATCCTGGGGCTGGAGCAGGTCCCAAGGGTACGGCTGTTCGCCGTTTAAAGAGGTACGTGAGCTGGGTTTAGAACGTCGTGAGACAGTTCGGTCCCTATCTGCCGTGGGTGTAGGATACTTGAGAGGAGTTGCCCCTAGTACGAGAGGACCGGGGTGAACGATCCACTGGTGGACCAGTTGTTATGCCAATAGCAGTGCTGGGTAGCTATGATCGGACAGGATAACCGCTGAAGGCATCTAAGCGGGAAGCCCCCCTCAAAACAAGGTATCCCTGAGGGCCGTGGAAGACCACCACGCCGATAGGCCGGAGGTGTAAGCGCAGCAATGCGTTCAGCTGACCGGTACTAATCGCCCGATAGGCTTGATTTGATCCAGTAACAGACAGTGTTACAAAACCAATCAAAGCAAACATCCCTAACTGACTTGGACAACGTGATTGTACCGGCGCTCCCAATAAAGGCGCGCCGGAGTGGATTTTTCTCGGTTTGGTGGCTACAGCACAAGTGAAACACCCGGTCCCATCCCGAACCCGGAAGTTAAGCACTGTCGCGCCGATGGTACTTGGGCTCAAGCCCTGGGAGAGTAGGTCACCGCCAAACCTAGTAAAATCCAAAATCTCTCAATACGATATCAAACAAACCTGACGCGGGATGGAGCAGCCAGGTAGCTCGTCAGGCTCATAACCTGAAGGTCGCAGGTTCAAATCCTGCTCCCGCAACCAACACTAATTCACCTGACATATCAAAGGCTTCGGGTAAGACATCCGGGGCCTTCTTCGTGTTCGGGACTTCCGCACCCGCCGCCAGTTGCAACAGCCCGGCCAGATCCCCTCCAGCGTCAAATCCAGGCCGGTGCCCTCCGCCGCAGGCGTCAGCACGATCCGCTCCACCAATGCGCGCAGCGCTTCCTTGGCCTCTTCCATGCCTCCGGCGGAGCCAAGGCCCTTGATCAGCTGGGTGACCCGTTTGCGGTCCCGAACCGCCTGTGCAACGAACTCAGGGCCATTGTCCGAGCGGATGAAGGCGGGAGCGCCACGCAGGATGAACAGGTCTGTCAGAACATCAATCACGTCTGTCGAGTTCAGCTTGCGCTTCACCTTGATCGCCAGACATTCCCGGCTGTGCTCATCAATGATGTTCAGCGTCCGGAAGACCTTTCCGTCATCTGTCCGACAATGCACGAAGTCGTAGCTCCAGACATGGTTCCGATACGCGGGCCTCAGCCGGACACATGATCCGTCATTCAGCCAGAGCCGCCCTTTCTTCGGTTGTTTTGCTGGAACCTTCAGCCCCTCTCGCCGCCAGAGCCGTTCGACACGGCCATCACTGACCGACCAACCTGCCTCTCTGAGCAAAGCAGCGATCCGACGATAGCCGTAGCGGCCAAACTGTCTGGCCAGTTCGATCATGTCGGCAACCAAACGACCCTCATCTGCAGGGCCTTTCGGGATATGCCTTTGTGTGGAGCGATGCTGCCCAAGAACCCGACAGGCCCTGCGTTCCGATACCTTGAGCTGGCTTCGAACGTGATCGATGCAAGCGCGACGGCGCACGGGGCTTAGAAGTTTCCCCGAGCAGCTTCCTTCAGGATCAATTTATCCAAAGTCAGATCAGATACAGCTCTTCTCAGTTGCTCGTTTTCCTTCTGCAGCCGCTTCAGTTCCTTCAATTGATCTACGCCCATTCCGCCATACTGCTTGCGCCAGCGGTAATAGGTCTGTTCAACAACGCCGATCTGGGTGGCCTGATCGCATCAAGACGGGGCATTCCTTGACCCATCAGAACTTCAACCTGCCGTAACTTCGAGACAATCTCTTCCGGCTTGGGTCGCTTGTTTGCCATTCTCGGTCCTCCGTTTCCTAAACATAGCGCTGGACCAGTTCAGTTGGGGAGGCTCAATCCCGAAGCCGGCGCGCCAGCTCGCCAGTGCTTCGGAAAGGGTCCCGTCAGGGACGGGGATGAGGCGAAGGCCGCACGAGTGCCTGGTGCTGCATCTGCGCGCAGTCACGCAAGCCCGCCGTTTAGCATCGTCCGCCTCACCTTCGACCGCCAACATGCGGCGCGCCCTACGACGGGCCGACCGCGGACAGAAGCATGACCCCATGACGGAACCAAACCCGACCGCGCTTGACGAACACGCCCCGATTACAGAAGGCACTCGTCACGCAGGCGGCCATTGAAGCTCTCGACGAAGCCGTTCTGCATGGGCTTTCCAGGCGCGATGTAGTGCCATCCGACCTGTCGGTCTTCCTGCCAGCGCAGGATGGCATTCGATGTCAGTTCCGTTCCGTTGTCGCTGACCACCATGCAGGGATAACCACGCACCCGGGCGATCTTGTCGAGTTCACGGGCAACCCGCTGACCGGACAGCGACGTGTCGATGATACAGGCAAGACATTCCCGGCTGAAGTCGTCGATGACGCAAAGCACCCGGAACCGGCGCCCGTCCGAGAGGCTGCCCGAGACGAAGTCGAGGGACCATCGCTGGTTCGGCCCTTGCGGGATCACCATGGGCGCACGCGTTCCGATCGCTCTCTTGCGACCGCCACGCTTACGCACTGTCAGGCCTTCTTCACGGTAGATCCGGTAGAGCTTCTTCCAGTTCACCTGCCGCCCTCCCGGCCCAGCAGGAGGTGCAGCCGTCGATAGCCGAAGCGCCGCTGCTCTCCGGACAGTTCCTTCAGCCTCTCTCGGAGCTCCGTGTCCTCAGGCCTGGTTGATCGCCGATGATAGACGCGCGGATCAATCCCGGCCAAGGCACAGGCCCGCCGCTGGTTGTAATTCTTCTTTTTCATGGCCCAGTCCACGCTCTCCGCCTTGCACCGGGCTTCAGAAGTTTTTTCCCAGCATCTCGTTCAGCGTGGCGACATCGAGCATGTGTTCGGCCAGCATCTTCTTCAGCTTGGCGTTCTCGGCCTCGAGCGCTTTCAGCCGCTTGGCCTCGGACACTTCCATGCCGCCATACTTCGAGCGCCATTTATAGAAGGTGCCATCGCTAATGCGGTGCTTTCGGCAGAGCTCCTTGGCGCCCACTTGCGTCCAATCGAGCTGCAGCGAAAGTGTGGTCTGGGATCGGGTCGAATTCTGAGCTTTTTGATGACCGCTTCGGTGATGACCGCTGCGATGCCGCAACAAATGTGCTGCGGGCGCGAGCTGATGCTGCGTCAGCGAAGAGCGAAAACCCAAAGTCGGGAATGTCCCGCGTCTGTGAGTACGATCATCTCCAGATTTTGCTCGCGCAGCGAATGACCGGAAAGCGGGCTGCGCCTGCAGCAAAGTGAAGGTAGGGCGAAGGTCTGGAATGGGCCGGTCAGGTTCCGAAGGGCGACGACGGTTCGCAACTGTGAAGCGGCAGCTTCCTGCGCACAGCGGACGTTAGAGAAAACTAGACTACGCTTGCAACGGATGGCAGCTGGCAACGCAGCCGCAAGTTATCGGGCTTGAATGAAACAGTGTCCAAATCCTGCTCCCGCAACCAGCGTTTCCGACCAAGCCTCCGCAAAAAGCGGGGGCTTTTTCGATTCAGGGCTCCCCAGAGCCATGATCCCTGCTAATTCCCCAACAAGTTCAAGCTGATGCCCGCCCGGCGCATCCGCGTCCGGAACCATCCGCACCTCCGAAATCAGCGCCCGCAGCGACGCCGTTGCCTCCCGCCGCACCTCTGGCGCATTCAGGGCGCCAGCCAGGTCCCCGATCAGCTCCCGGTACCGGGATGACAGGCTCGGGTGGCCGCCGAAGGGTTGCTGTCGGTAGGTCCTGTCGGCGTTCTCCGAACTCCAGCGCTGGATCACAACCGATTGGGGCTGGCCATGGGGAGCGACTTCGATATCGACCGTTTGCTCAAGGCCGTCATAGGCGATGATCGCACGTGCCGTATCGGGCCCCGCCTCTTCCCACCGGACATGCGGCCCCGGCAGCAGGCCCGCCGGCGCCCAGAAAGCCGCTTCCGCAACCAGTCTGCCAAAGGCGGAGCGCCCATGGTCGTGATCGCCGGACAAGCAACACGCCAATCCGCCCCTCTCGGCGATGCAAGCATCGCCTGCCGGGCAACGGGTAGCCGAACCGGCGCCGCTTTCCGGCGATCTCCTGCATCTCTTTACGGATCTCAGGGCAGTCCGGCGGGCGTTCGCGCCGGACTGTCTTTGGGTCGACACCCCCTCTCACGGTTTGCAAGCAAACCACTGCGGGCAGTGGACAAGCCGGCAGGCCCGGCGCTGCGAGATGCCGTGATCCCGCAGCGCCCTGAGCGCTGCCTCTCGCCGCTTGGTCAGCGTCGTCAGTTCTTTCCCAGAAGATCCTTCAGAACCACCCTCGCCATTGTCTCTCGGACCAATGGCGTTCCAATGGCTCGATCCAGCATCGTATCGGCCAGCAGCCGCTTCAGCTTGGCGTTCTCGTCCTCCAGCACCTTTAGCCGCGCGGCCTCCGACACCCCCATGCCGCCATACTTGGACGTCAGCTTGTAGAATGTTGCTGGGCTGAGTCCGTGCCTGCGGCACACCTCCGCCGTCGGCATGCCTGCCTCTTGCTCCTTGATCATCCCGATAACCTGCGCCTCGGTAAAACGGCTCTTCCGCATTCGTCTGCTCCTTCAGGGTTGGGCAGACTCTACATCATGGTGAGGGATTTCGCGGGGGGCAGGTCACCTATTGCTCGAACCCGCAGGACCTGCTGGGCCGCGAGGCGGAGATGACCACCGCCGAATGGGCGGATGCCTTCCGCCAGGCTGCCGAACTGGGCGTCCTGCAACTGCACCTGTCCGGCGGCGAACCCGCCGCGCGCCCCGATCTGGCGGAACTGACCGCCGCGGCACAGGGCTGCGGCCTGTATACCAATTTGATCACCAGCGGCATCGGCCTGACCCCCAAGCGGCTGGATGCCCTGGAGTCAGCGGGGCTGGACCATATTCAACTGTCCCTGCAGGGCACGACTGCAGAGCTCGCGGACTGGATCGGCGGCTACAAGGGCGGGTTTGACCGCAAGATGAAGATCGCGGCGGAGATCAAGGCCCGGGAAATTCCCCTGACGTTGAACGCCGTCATGCACCGGCACAATCTGGATGATCTGGAACGCACCGTCGACATGGCCGTCGAAATGGGTGCCCGGCGGCTCGAAGTGGCCTGTGTGCAGTTTCACGGCTGGGCGTCCCGCAACCGGGCCCAGCTGCTGCCGACGCGCGCGCAGACTGAGGACGCCAAACGCATCGTCGCAGAGGCAGAGCAGCGGCTGCGCGGGGTGCTGGCCTTCGACTTTGTGCCGCCGGACTATTATGCGGATTATCCCAAGGCCTGCATGGGCGGCTGGGGCACAGCCGGGTTGAACATTGCGCCAGACGGCACCGTGCTGCCCTGCCATGCGGCCCAAACCATCCCGCATCTGAACTTCGACAATATACGCAGCAAACCGCTGGCGGCGATCTGGTACGAGGGCGCGGCATTCAATGCCTACCGGGGCACGGATTGGCTGCCGCAGCCCTGCCGCAGCTGTGACCGTAGGGAAACCGATTTTGGCGGCTGCCGCTGCCAGGCGCTGGCCCTGGCCGGGGATGCAGGCGCAACCGATCCCGTGTGCCGGAAATCACCGCGGCATCAGACTGTGGTTGAGCTTCTTGAAACAGGTGGAAGCAATACTGAAACTGCTTTTTTCTACCGGAGTGCGGCCTGCTAAGTAACGCGAGCCTTGACCTAGGCTTTCGGAGCATCCTTGTGATAGCCAAAACCCTGGGTTGCGCAAAAAAGTGCTGGCAAGCTGGCCGCTTTGAAGTCGAGATGGACACTCGAAAGCACTTCAAGCCGTTCGAAACAGTCCAAACGCAAGGCCGGGAACCGGCCGCGCAAGCACCCGCAGGGCTGCTGGAGCGCCTCCCCGGCGTAAGGGGCAGACGAGGTAGCTTCAGCTACCTATAGTCTGTCTCTTTGGGGAGCTTTACGCGCATTTGTGCGCCTGTCTGAGCTGCCCAAAGAGACAGAAAAACAATATGGCAAAAGAGCTTATCCTCGTAAGGAAGAGTTTCTGAGGCGGACCCGCGTTTTGCGTTTTCGCCGAGGCCGCGTACCCAATGAAAAAAGGAGTACCGCCTCATGGCCTACCAGTACGTCCACGTCGAAACTTATACCCGGAAGCCGCAGCTGGTGAAGGGCACGAAAGACCAGTGGAACAGTACAAGACAGATATTTGAAGAAGCGCTGAGAAGTCCGGAATTCTCCAAACATGTCGAACATCGGCGTGCGCCGGTTCCGGTCCTGCGCCACGGCGCCATCCCAATCAGCGAACTGCAGGCGCTGCATGACCGGCGCTGCTGTGAAATACGTGAAACAGTCACGGCGTCGTCCGGCAAGAGCTACACCCGCAGACTGCGTTCTGATGCGCCGACCTTGTACACAGAAGTTCATTCTCATCCAGTTGCAGCCCGCGAGTTTCTGGCAGATCGAAGCGGATCAGGGCATCGCATCGGTCACCGCCGACGGAGCTTATGATACCCGAAAGTGCCACGAGGCAATCGCTGCCCGAAATGCCGCCGCTGTCATACCGCCACGCAAGAACGCAAAGCCTTGGAAACCAACGAGTCCCGGCGCCGTCGCCCGCAACGAAGCGCTGCGAGCCTCGAAGTGCTTGGGCCGCGCCATCTGGCGACGGTGGAGCGGCTACCACCGTCGGAGCCGTGTCGAAAGCAAGATGAACTGCATCAAGCTGCTCGGCCAATCCCTGATGGCCCGAGACTTCGAGCGCCAGGTCGCCGAGCTGCAGGTTCGTATCGCCGTGCTGAGCGGCTACACCGCGCTTGGCATGCCTGTTACGCGGCCCGTGGAATAAGTCTATCCGGGGAAAGGGGAGCTGCGTTCAGCCCCCGATTTGTGCAACAAGGCCAATCATCTCAGGGACCACCAGTACTACAAAGACGATAAGCTTCAATGATTTCAGATGAGAGAAGATCAGCATCCTCCTCCCTCATATCGTATCCGATAACAGAGGCTCGAATGATCTTCCGGCCCGCCCATTCGCCATGGGTGGGGTATACCTTTCCATTGTCCTGAATGCGCTTCAGGACCCGCATGGTCAGATCGTCGCCATCCGGCCCCTCGCCGCAGCAAATAGCGACCTGGTTGCTGTGGATCTGGTTCAGAACCATCAGGCCGGGCTCGTTCGAAACCGTTCGGGCAATGCGCTCTGCCAGTCGGCAGTGGCGGGCTACCATTTCACAAATGCCTGCCCGCCCGAGGTGCTGAAGTATCGCATAGCTCGGGACACCTCTTGCACGCCGGGATAGCTCCGGCGTTGAATCACTTGGCTCCCAATGCTCTGTTGTATCCGGAAGATATGCACCCCGGGCAGACATCGATGCAACGAGCGGCGCCCGGTCGCGCACGATTACCATGCCCGCATCGAATGGAGCGTTCAGCCACTTGTGCAGGTCAATCGCCCAACTGTCTGCTTTTTCGACACCCTCCAAGCGGTTTGCGAATTCAGGCACGGCAGCGAGCCAGCGCCCGAAAGCACCATCCACATGAACCCAGCCGTTCCGCTCGCGCACCATTGGTATGAGCTCGGCAAACGGATCAAAGGCGCCGGTGTTTATTTGACCTGCCTGCAGGATAATAAGCGGCGGGCTGCTGCAGCTGTCCAGGGCAGCCCGGAACGCATCCGGTTTTATCCTCCCTTCGCCGTCCGCCGCGACGATGTTTGTCCGGCCCGCGCCGAAACCAGCATAACGCAGGGCAGCGAATGGGGCGGAATGCGCATCCTGCCCGATCAATACGGGGATCTCGGGTGCAGAAAACAGCCCGTCAGCTTCAACATCCCACCCTTGCGCAGCCAGCAGCGCATTGCGTGCGGCCATGACGCCAACCATGTTTGCCACTGTGCCGCCCGTGACAAGACCGGCTCCGCTTTTGGATGGCAGTGACAGCAACTCAATAACCCAGTTGCAAACAGCGCGCTCCATTCCGGTTATTGCAGGCGTTTCAAAAGATGAACCCGCGTTCTGACCCCAGGCTGATACCAGAATGTCGGCAGCTACACCGACGGGATGCGATGCGCCGAGGACATAGCCGAAGAAGGTCGGCCCCGCCATTTTGTGCAGACCGCCTTCAGACCGCCGCACGATGTCCCCGATTACCTCACTTTCCGGCACCCCCGTTTCAGGAAGAGGGCTCAGAAAACGGCTCGCAGATTCGCCAAGTCCCAAGGCAGGCCGCGCTGGCGCCTTTGGCAGTTCCTGGCGATAGGTTTTCGCCGCCTTGTAGGCTGCTTCTAAGGCGTGCGCCTGTCCTTCACTCAAACCTTGCCGCACTCGTCCCACCACAAATACCCGCTACCAGAATACTACCCGTGGAAAGGTAGCATGGATTACTCAGAAATGCCTTGGTTTACATGTGGCCAAAGAGTGTTTCGTCCCGGCCGAGGCATTGGTTAGTTAGAAATGCTGTACCTGATTGCGAACGGCCGCATTGGGGAGGCTGGACTGTGGCGACGGGAACCCTGACAAATGGCAGGTGAGGGCCGTTTGGGTTCTGAAGGGCGCCCACAGTTCGCGACTTTGCAATGGTCGCTACCTGTGCAAAGGTGCCGTTAGCTGCGTGCTATCATGGGTCTATATAATTGCAGAGAGAGCAGGTAGGATACGGCGGTTGCCTGCTCCCGCAACCAACACTAATTCTCTAGAAATATCAAAGGCTTCGGGCAAACCGTCCGGGGCCTTCTTCGTGTTTGGGCGCTCCGCACCCGCCGCAAGGCGCAGCAGCCCGGCCAGGTCGCCCTCAAGGGTCAGATCCAGGCCGGTGCCCTCCGCCGCAGGCGTCAGCACGATCCGCTCCACCAATGCGCGCAGCGCCTCCTTGGCCTCTTCCATCCCCTCGGCAGACCCAAGGCTCCGGATCAGCCGCGACACCCGCTCCCGGTAACACGCTGCAAGCAATGCAGTTGCTTCGCCGGCACTTAGTGTACTGCCGGTGATGGCCTCCTACCCAAATCCGAAAGCCCGTTACCAGCAAATGAAATTTGCTGTCCGCCAACGTTGAAAGTTGGCCCCTATGAGACGGAATTCGGAGGATCACACCAATCGTTCTGAAAAGCAGATCGAAACTGAGAGCCCGTTTTCTCCATTCGTTTCAATGGCGCCCCCATATTGCTGAGCGATTGTCCGAATGAGCCGCCAGCCCAGTGAGTTCGACCTTTCGGGACGCTCGGCGCCATCGCTCAATCCTTTGCCGTCGTCCGCAATTGTCAGGCAGGAATTTTCGTCTCCGCAATCCAGCTCAATTTGAATCGTGCCTTGGCTGCGGCCTGTGAAGGCGTGTTTGTAGGCGTTGGTTACAAGCTCGCCGACCACTAGCCCGAGGTCCACGGCGGTCTTGCCTGAGACGCAAAGCTCATCGCCTCCAACCTCAACCCCCACGCTCAAACACGCCCCGTTGAACGCACTTTCGGCATTTCGGGCGATATCGCGCAGAAACGGCAGCAGCGGCACCATGTCCCCGCTGTTGGAATGCTGCATCAGCTCGTGCGCCTTGATGACGGCGCGGACGCGGGTATCCAGCTCGCTGAGCAGCTGCTTGGCCTCCGGGGACTGTGTTGAGGAACCGCTCATGCGGATCAGGGCGCTGATCAGGGTGAGGTTGTTGCCGGTCCGGTGATGGATCTCCTGCATGAGCAGATCCCGGGCCTCGATCGCCTCGAGCAATTCGCGGTTTTGCTCCGCCAGCAGGGCCGACGGATCGGCCCCCTCCATGCCAGAAAGGGCCTCGGTGACCCGCCCGGTCGCTTCGCTGAATGCGGCCGCCGGCAGATCGCTGCGAAAGCTGACGTCGACCTTCGTGCCCTCGGCGCTGGATTGGACATCGAAACTGTCGGCAATCCGGCGGACGCCGCGCAAGCCCAGTCCAAGCCCACTGGTTGTTATGTCGTTGCCGCCCAGGACTTCGTCCAGTTGCGCAATGCCCGGACCCTGGTCGAGTACCACCGCGCGCAACGCAAGACGGTTTCCATCCGCCTTGAGCGCGAGGCGTGCGCGGCCATGGCCCGCGTATTCCAGCGCGTTGCGCGCAAGTTCTATGAGGGCGGTCACCACGCGTGTTCTGCTGAATGTTCCGAACCCCAGCACATCTGCCACAGCCGCCGCGGCCTGCCGCAGCCGGGCGATGTCCGTATCTTTTTCGATGCGAAGGGTGATGAGTGTTTCCGTCATAATCCTACCCAGTCTTGTTCACGCGCAGCACGACTATTCCGGCGTCGTCCCGCCCGCGGAAGTTCCAGTGCATCAGCGCCGCGGCAATCGTCAGCGGTGCGCGGCTGAAAAGCCCGGCGGGCAAATCGCCGGTGCGGATTGTGGCGATCCCGTCAGTATGCATGATGATCAGATCGCCGGGCGTCAGCGCGGTCTCTTCACCGAATGCGTGCAAGGGCGGACCGCCAAGACGGCCGTCGCGCACCGGGAAACGCTTGGAGACACCGCCGCTGACCTTGAAGGTGGCGATGTTTCCGACGCCGCCGAACTCCAGAATGTCGAGCCCTGGGCGTATGCGCAGGGCGGATGCGACAGCGCCCCGGCGGCCGCTGAGGACCCGCGATGCGCGGCTCAGCACTTGTTCCGGCGTTCCACTCTCCGCGGCACAGGTCGTGATGACTTCTTCGGCCTCCGCTGCCGCGGACGCACCATGGCCTAGGCCGTCGCACAGCAGAACTTCGGTGCCCTGCGGCGTTTCCCGGACAGACCAGGCGTCGCCGCAGCGGGTCTCTGCAGGGTGGCAAACCGTCAAAGCCGCGAGATCCACGCCCTCCCGCGATAGCTCGGCACCCGGCGCCGCAAACTCGCAGACGGTGATGGTGCCTTTGCCGGGCTGCGTCCAAAGGTCGAACCGGTCGGAGAGGCGCTGCATTCCGCCAAGGCCAAGGCCGGCAGTGCCGCTGCCGCTTTCGCCATCGCGCATCATACGGTCCGGGTCCGAAATTCCGTCACCGTCGTCAGCAGCAATGAGGACCAGCCGCGCACCGCGCGGCAGCCGCAATGCCTGGATCAGAAAGCGGCCGCCACGGCCATGGCGCAGCACGTTGGTCGCAGCCTCGGTCGCTGCAATGGCGGCCTCTTCTTGGCGGGTTTCGGACAGCCCCAGGGCTTGGGCTGCCTGCTTGGCCCGCCGCCTGGCAGGCGCCACCGCGGCAGGGTCATCAATTTCAAGCCACAAATTCATAGCTGTGCCGCCATTCGGATTATTGTCCCGGCGCCGGGAGCGGTTTCGATTTCAAAGCTGTCGGCCAGCCGCCGTGCGCCGCCCAATCCCCGCCCAAGCCCTCCAGCGGTCGTAAAGCCATCGCTCATCGCCAGCTTGATGTTCTCAATTCCCGGGCCGTTATCCTGGCAGCAGATACTAACCCCTGGCGGGTCGCCGTGGACAAAAACGGTCATCTCTCCGCCGCCGCCATGCACCACGGCGTTGCGGGCAATTTCGCTGACGGCGGTGACGAAGCGCGTCCGCCGGATCGCGCGGGCACCGAGGTCCTCCATCGCGCGCGCGACCGCCCGGCGGGCGCGCGCCACATCGCGGTCGCTCAGCAAGGCAATCCGCCCTGCGGGCTGGCTTTCCTGCGCGGTCATCCTCCGGCAGCCGCACGCAGCCGCTGCACCGCATGCGTGAGGCTGAGTGCGGTTTGCGTCTCGGGCAGGTGCATGCCGAGTTCCACAAGTGTCATCGCAACAGCAGGGCGCATTCCCACCACGAAGGTATCGGCGTCAAGCAGATTTGCGATGTTGGCGAGCTGCGCAATGACCCGGCCGACAAAGGTGTCGACGATTTCCAACGTGCTGATGTCGATCACGACACCGCGCGCGCCTTCGGCCGAAACCCGCTCTGACAGAACGTCCTGAAGGTCGAGAATATCGGTGTCGGTGATGTCTTCCTGGATGGCGACCAGCAGGACGTCTTCAACCAGGTGGATCGAGGCGGCATCCATTGGTCAGGCGCCCTTGGCCGTGATCTGGTAGCCAAGCCGGTCCAGCGCATCGCCGATGGCCCTGCGGATTGTCGAGCGGGTGGTCACATTTCCGACATCCACACCCAGTTGCACCATGGTCTGTGCGATTTTCGGGCTGATCCCGCTGATGATGCACTCCGCCCCCATCAGCCGCACGGCGGAGGCAGTACGCAGCAGATGCTGGGCAACCTGCGTATCCACCACCTGCACACCGGTGATGTCGACGATCACCACCTCTGCGCGCTCGCGCATGATCGCCTCGAGCAGGTTTTCCATCACGTCCTGGGCACGGGCGGAGTCGAGGGTTCCGATCAGCGGCAGCGTCAGCACCCTGTCCCACAATTCGACCACAGGCGTCGAAAGCTCCAGCATCTCTTCGCGCTGGCGCTCGATCACCTGCTCGCGTTCAGCAATGAAGATTTCATTGGTGTACAGGGCAAAGGCATCAATGACGCGGGAGATCAGCCAGACTTCTTCGATCAGGGTGGCTGGATCGTGCGATTTGCGCTGACGCATCCGCTCAAACAGGGCAGGTTTAAGAGCAAAAACAAACGATGCCATCTCGGTCGGGGTGACACCGCGGCGCACGCGCTCTTTGGTGAGATCTGCCAGAACGTTGCGCAGCTCGGACCAAGCGGCCCCGTCCAGGTCGAAATCCTCACCAGTCACCCCATTGCGGACACCCATGGCGAATGACTGCAGCAGAGCGACTGTATGCTCTCGGCCTTCGCTGTCGGAAAACAGATCCGAACGTTTCAGGCCTTCTTCACCCTGTGTGCCCAGCCAGGCCTCGTGAACGGCCTGGAATTCCTCTTCAAGAATAGCGAGAACGGTAGCTGTTGCGGTATTGCTCATCGAAGTAACGGCTTTCGTGTGTTTGCAAATGGAGGACCGTCCGGCAAAGCGGACCATCTGCGAACCGATAGCATACGAGTTTCAGGCGCAGTAGAGGATAGTTTGGCGCACGGCAGGGCTTACGCAACGCTTATACAAGATCCAGCATTTTTTCTCGAACAAACCGGCAGTCAGCGCCGCCGCGGCGATCGGCCACTTCGCCGCATGTAGCGGTCATCTCATCGCGGTGCGGTCAAGACCCGTTTCCATACTCCATGAGTTTTTACACTGTCCGGCACCGGGCAAGGATCTGCATGCTGTGTTAGTAAAATCACAGAAGCTCCGCAGCGCACGCCACATGGTGTGCAACCGGCGTTGCTGCAGAACTCTGATCGCTAAGGATTCACATCACGGATCCATGCGGTTAGACGGGGCAGATGAGCAAGCCCGCACTTGCCCGCTACCGTACGACGAATTGGTCCCACTATAACGATGCGCTCAGAAAGCGGGGGCGCTTCTGGTCTGGTTGGACAAAGAGATGACCTGGCTCGCGCCGCATGATGGCAGCCCCGGCCGCCCTGCGGTTTTCTTGGATGCGGCGATCCAGTTCTGCCTGTCGATCAAGGTTCTGTTCAAGCTGCCACTCCGGCAGACCGTCGGGATGGTCACCAGCCTTTTGCACCTGGCGGGTCTGGACTGGCCCGTTCCGGATTTCTCTACGCTGTGCCGCCGACAGAGTGAGTTGGGACCGTGGCCCCAGTGGGGCCGCGTAAGCCCATCGAACGCTGGCCGTCCAGATCCCATATCGCCGCGCCGACGAGCGGCTGAACCTGCTTGTGGACAGCACCGGGATCAAGTTCCTTGGCGATGGTGAGTGGCAGGCCCGCAAGCGCGGCGTTCAGGGGCGGCGCCAATGGCGCAGCCTCCGGCAAACCCGGGGCGGTTCAAGCCGACTTGGAGAAACACTCCGAGCGGCGGGATGATGACGGAAAAAATGATAAGGACAAGGTACACGATGATCTGTCCTCTTGAGCGCAGTCTTTTGCGAAAGCCTTTTATAGCCCGCTTGTAGTGGGGAATGTGCGCGGCAGCGTTAATCCGTGGTAAGAAGTTGCATGACTGCTGATTATGATAGCTGCCTGGTAAGTCGACTTTCGCGCTTTGTGGCCCTGACGGAAGCGGAAAGTGCATTCGTTATGGAAATGGAGAAAGATGAGCACGAGCTTCGTAAAGGGCGGATCGTTGTAGATGTCGGTGACCTGACCGAGGGGATTATGGTCCTGAAAACCGGGTGGGCTGTTGTGAAGGCTTTCAGCTCAGACGGTCGAAGCCAAATCTTGCGCGTTTATCTGCCGGGGGAGGTCATGGGCATTGCAGAACTTGGCGCGACCCACGCCAATCATCGCATCACCATGCAGACCAATGGAAAGGTTTGCCCGTTTCCACGAAAAGGTCTCGCACCTCTCTACTCCGAGTATCCGAGGTTAGGTGCTTTGTTAACTGCGCTGAGCAGTCTTGACCAGATCGCACTGCGGCACCACGCGAACAGTCTCGGCGCGATGGATGCGTCGAGCAGATTAAAATTTTGGCTATTGCAACTGCGCTCGCGGCTTGAAGTGGCAAATGTGGGACTCGGCAACCATTTCCGGGTGCCATTCAGCCAAGTCGAGATCGGACAAGCGATCGGGCTCACATCAATTTACGTGAACAAGCTATTGCGCAAATTTGTCGACAATGGCGACATCAAAATCGAGCGCCCTTATGTTCGCCTTTTAAAGCGCGATGAATGGGAAAAAGACTGCGAATTCGTGAATGCCTATCAAACCATGGACACTTCGTGGTTTCCCCCGGCCATTTAAAGCGAAACGGTCGGCGCAACCGAAAGAGCTGTGCCAATCAACTTCAGGCAACGGCGTCCTCATTAATGCCGCCGGTGGCTAGTTCTGTCATTGTGCGATCTCCATCATAGGAGGCGTCGAGGCAGCCTTTCAGCGCAGCAAGATCATCATCCAACTCCAGCCGGTCGGCAAAGGCGGCGAGACAACCGTATCCTGCGATCGCGTAGTGGACGAGCCGTTGATACTGGGTAATTATCATAGCATCTTTGGTTTCGACTTCGCCGAAAGGTTCTTCAAGCGCGTGGGTGCGTGCTTCCTTCACCAAACCTTCCATTCCTTTGCAGTGCTCACCCTCAATGCGCTCGTCGTGCCGGTCAGCGATCTCCTGAAGCGCGGCAATCCCATCCTTAATGCCAGCCGACCCCGCCTTGAGCGCTTCGACCAGGCCTTCTTCAGCCGCGGCGGCCGCCAGTTCATAGGTTACATCCAGCGCCTGCGTGTTCGCGCTATAGATGTCCTTGAGTTGCTCGATGTAGAGGTCTTCCAATGTGCTGATACGCATTGCCAGTCCCTTCAGAATGCGCCTTCATACTATCCCAGACCAATTGCTCAGTAAGCGCAAAAAGTTGCGAAATCGATGATTTTTCTTCTGAAGCTAAACGAGATTAGTGTCTGGACGTCCCTGCCGTCATTGGAAGCTTCTATGCTGCTCCGATCAAGGGCTCCTGCATGCAGCCCCATCTCGGAGGAGCCGTTAATGCACAACCTTTTCTATCTCATCGGACTGATTGTCGTCGTTTTGGCCGTCATCAATCTCGCATTCTGAACCTGAACTGGAGAAACACAATGCCGACAGACAAGACCTCGAAGGCCGGCCAACAGTCGCCGGTCACGACGAAATCGAAACAGAAGGCGAGCACGCTAGCTGAGCAGGCCAAATCAGCTGCCGGTGAAGTAGCAGGGGATGCTGCATCTGCAGCAGCCAAACAAGCTGATGCAGCTAAATCATCCGTCGCAGATGAGGTGTCAGGCGTCGCCTCCGCATTGCGTACTGCAGCCGAAGAGATGCGCACGGGGTCACCTCAAGAGCGCACCTTTGGTCAGATCGCCGAAGGTTTAGCAGATGTATCCGATGCCATGCGCGAAAAAGATTTCGGCACGATGGTGCAGGATGTCAGCGCTTTCGCTCGGAAGAACCCGCTCGTGTTTCTCGGAGGCGCTGCCTTGATCGGTTTCGCAGCAACGCGATTTGCCAAGGCTTCGAGTGACGGGAATTCGGAGCTGTCACATGACCGCTACGCACCGCAATCGGGGGACTACTCATGAGCGACGACCCCACCAACAAAAGCGCCGGCAACCTCCTGTCGGATGTAATGAGCAATGTCACCGGTCTGGTGCGCAGCGAAGTTGATCTCGCCCGTGCGGAAATCAGCGAGAATATCGCCAAATCGGGCGTGGCCATCGGCTTGATCGCAGGCGCGGCCGTTATTGCGTTGGTTGCTCTCAACGTGCTGGCAGCAGCCCTTGTTGCAGCATTGACTGAAGCTGGTCTGGACGCGGGATGGTCTGCCCTGATCGTTGGCGCAGTGCTGGGCCTGCTGGCCTATTTCCTGATCAACAAGGGCATCAATGACCTCAAACTCTCAAGCCTCGCCCCGACACGGACGGTCAAAAACGTTCAGCGCGATGCAGCAGCCGTAAAGGACGCATACGATGGCAAATGATAGCCGCAGCCCGAAAGAAATTGAACGCGAGATTGAAGAGCAGCGATCAGACCTCGCGTCGAACATTGAGCATTTGCAGGACAAGTTTTCCATCGACACGGTCGTGCGACAGATCAGCGATCAGTTCCGCGAACACGGTGGGGACATGGGTCGTTCGATCTCCAATCAGGTCAAAGCCAATCCTATCCCGCTAGCACTGACTGGTATCGGGCTTGCATGGATGATGATCGGAAACGCGCAGCGACCAGTAGGGCGCGCGGTGCAAAATGACGAGAATCCTCACAGTGATGCGGAACGAGACTTCCGCCGCACGCGGCTGGCGCAAGGGCGTTCTTCCACGCCGCCGAGGACTTATATTTCGGACAATAGCGCAACACCGTCTTGGGCGCGCGACGTCGACGACGGTGACAGTAGTGGCATGGGTAACAAGCTGTCTGACAATGCCGCTGCTTCGAAAGACAACGCTGCACACGCCACCGCGTCGGTCAAACATGGAGCGTCCAAGGCTGGCTCGTCCATGTCAAAGGCTGCCGTCTCTGCAAAGTCATTCGTTGCCAGTGGCGCACAATCCGTGCGGGACAGCGCGGGGAAAATGGGCAGCCGCATCGCTGAGGGTACAGAAGCATTGTCAGAGGAAGCCCGTCGGCGGGTGGTCACTGCGCGTCGCAAGGCCATTGAGATGCAGCGAACGGCAGCGCGGACAATGTCAGATGGTGCGAATACTGCTGCCGATTTCTATGACCGCCAACCTCTCGTGGTCGGTGCGCTTGCGCTGGCTGTTGGGGCGGCCATGGGCGGCGCGCTGCCTCGGACCAAGACTGAAGACGGTATAATGGGCGCGCGAAGCGACGACCTTTTTGACCAGGCGGAACGCATTTTCGAGGAAGAGACAGCCAAAGCACTGTCGGTCGCCGAGGCTGTCAAAGATGAAGTCAAGGATATCGCATTGGAGGCCAAGGTGGATCTTGATGCTAGTGCGCCCGGTAAAAAGTCGGCTGTCGAAGCAGTGGGTGACAAGGCAAAATCCGCTGCGAAACGCGTGGCGGACAAGGCTCAGACGTCTGCCAAGGACAAAGGTCTCGGTAAGCCGAAAGTTTAAGTTCATGAAGGGGCGGCCGATTCGGCCGCCCCTTATTTGTAGCCGCAAGGTGGGTCTATGACACGAGGCCGGGAGGCTGAAACACTTGCAGAAGTCCGGCAACTGGACGGAGGACATCGCGTTGCGCCCAAAGGATGAAATCGCAGAAGATCGCGTCGGATTGATTGCGGCTGGCGTTGCCGGCTACGGCTTGCTGGCACTATTTTGTAGTGGTTTAGATGTGACCTGACGGTTGGCCGTTTTCGGGCGGGGCCTGTCATGTCATGTCAAGTCCGGCTCACGAACTTTACCTTCCAGATTTCATTGCCCTCGATCGTGGTGTCGAACGGTGTTCTGCCGCAACGCATTTTGCCCTGATAAGTGGGCCCGTGATCGAAGTGGCGCAGCCAGTCATCCAGATCGTCTTGAAGCGCGTCGATGCTGTCATAGAGCTTCTTGCGGAACGCGATCTGATAGAACTCTTGCAGCATGGTCTTTTGGAACCGCTCGCAGTTCCTGTTCGTCTGGGGTGACTTCACCTTGGTCTTGGTGTGGTCGATGTCGTCGATGGCCTGTAAGAGCTAGAAATCGTGTTGGCCGACACGACCGCAATATTCCGTGCCGCGATCCGTCATGATCCGCAACACCGTCAAACTCTTGCCCGTCAAGACGCTCGAGGGCTTTGATGTCATATTCAAGCCATCGCTCGGCCGAGAGCGGATCGCGGCCCTGGCCCAGTTCGACTTCGTCCGCCGCGCCGAAGCCGCCCACTTTCTCGCCTCGCCAAGCACAGGAAGATCGCATTTAGCCACGGCACTCATGGTAGCCGCGGTTCAAGGCGGGCAAAATCGTTATTTGCACAACCCTAACCGATCTGATTGTAGCGTTGAGCCAAGCCGAGCGAGCGGACCGGCTGGCTTTCAAACTCCGCTTCCATGCCCGGGCTTCTCTGCTGATCGTCGTCGAGATTGGTTACCCGCCAATCACCACCGGTGGCGCCAATTTGTTCATTTGGCTCGTCAACGCCCGCTACGACAAGGGCGCCATGATCATCATCTCATACCGTGGCGTCGCCGGATGGGGCGAGACACTCGGCGATCCTGTTGTCGCCACCGCGCTTCTCGGCGGGCTCCTGAATCATGCTGTGTCATCCGGATCGACGGTGCCAGCTACGGTCTGCACAACTATACCGACCTCCTGCCCAAGCATATCCCTGCATCGCCCCAATCGCTCCGCCACCGCCACCAAAGCGCCGCCGACGGCCATCAAAACAAGGAATGGAGCCGCTGATCACTGACGCTTGCTGATTACCGGGACCGGGCAAGCAGGGAAATTTACTTCGGCACTTTTATGGAAAGTTCAATCGGCTTTGACAGTCCAGCTTATCCCAGTCATATGGCTTCCTTGCTTCCTTGCTTCCTTGCTTCCTTGCTTCCTTGCTTCCTTGCTTCCTTGCTTCCTTGCTTCCTTGCTTCCTTGCTTCCTTGCTTCCTTGCTTCCTTGCTTCCACGCCTTCTGAGGGCAAGAAATAGGTGAAGTGCCTGAAAACAAGGAACACCGGCTCAGACACTCCCCCCTTGGATGACATAGCCAAACTTGTTGCTATGCCA
The DNA here is from genome assembly GCF_059429195.1 of Leisingera sp. CC-HEC093. Taxonomy (NCBI): domain Bacteria; kingdom Pseudomonadati; phylum Pseudomonadota; class Alphaproteobacteria; order Rhodobacterales; family Roseobacteraceae; genus Leisingera; species Leisingera sp. CC-HEC093. The sequence continues at coordinate 2,582,038 of NZ_JCAIJR010000001.1, forward strand.
TGGGCGCTTAATCAAGGCCAAGCTGTTCCGCCAATCGGAGGCCCGGATTCAATACGCGGACCTCGTTCTCGTTGTATTCCGGCATGTTCTCAAGCTGGGATTGCGTGAATTCCGGCAGGATCAGTTCGTCCCGGCGCAAGATAAGTTTTTCGACAGGCACAGCAACTTCGTTTTCGCCCATGCCAAGGAAACCGCCCACACCGATGATCGCCACAAGCGTCTGGCCGCGCATACCGATGAAGTCAACCTCGCCAACGTCTTCGCCGGTATCAGTTGCCACGCTGCGACCGATCAGGTCTTCAGCCTTGCGATCAAAGATCGGCAAGACCTTGACCGTATCCTGATAGTGTGCGCGATCTTCGTCCGCCATGTTACCATTTTCGTCGGCTTTGAAGTCTTGCATGACGACACGCGCCTGCATCTGCTCGACTTCCACGTCAGCTTCGCCGCCGTCCAAGATGTTGACTTCCGGATCCTCGCTCGTGAGAGACACGTTGGCGCTGTCGCCTTGCTCCACATTCACTTGCGCATCTTCCTGCGTCACGTTCACCTCAGCAGCATCTGCCTCAGAGATATTGACCTGAGCCTCTCCCTGCTGGAACTCAATGCGAGGCTGCGCCTCTTGGATTGTAATCTTGGGCTTTGGTCGAATGAACCGGACGACGGGCTCCGGCTGGTCCAGATCGATAATCGGCTCACCGGTCTCCACATCAACCTGCGGCTTCGGCACCATGACGGTGACGACCGGTTCAGGAATGACGACAGTAATCTGCGGCTGAGCTTGTTCAATGGTAATGGTAGGTGCTTGCTGACGCACGCGCACAGTCGGTTCGGGCACGACCACTGTGATTTCTGGTTGCGGCTGGTCAACAGTAACGACCGCCTGGCCTTGCGTTACTTCGACGTTGGGATCGGGGACTGTCACATTGACGGTGGCGTCTTCTTGCTCAACGACCACTTGGCCGCCCTGAACGGGAACGGTGGTTTCGTCGGTATCGGTGGTCTGCGCAAATGCGCTGCCAGCAACAATTGCTCCAAGTGCAACGGTGCCGAGGAGTATTCTCGTGGTTGAGGTCATTTTGGTATCCTTAAACAACTGACGGCGTCAGCCGAACCGCCATCGTCGGTGACTGACAACACTACCTATCGTTTCGATTAGCCGAAGGCCTTAAACGCAAAGCACGGGGCTTCGTGACACCGCCATCGGCGGCCCAAATTGGCGATTTTGCCGTTTTTTCAAGCTGATCCAAGGGTATCAGATACAGAACCCGGAGGGATTGCGGTCAAACTAATCTAAGACAGCATTTAGGAGATTACTTTCGCGGTTTCCGTCTCAGTCAGTTGGTTTGATACCTCATCGTCGACCCGCTCCGGTGTGGAACGGGGCGTTGTCGCGCCACATGCGATGCTTTACGACAGCTAGCTTGCGCGCCACTGCGATTTTCGCCTTCTACAGGCTGCTCCGCATTTCGATACTTAGGCCCCACCTCTGTCGGTGGTTAGGCCATTTGCGCAGCCTATCGAAACTGGCCGCAGCGATGGGACGGTGTGAAGTCCACCGGTCAGCAGGTCACGCGCCAGCAAAGGTTATAGGCTTTGCCTCTTCCGCGCTCTGCCCAGAGAGCCATCGGGAAAATGAGTTCATTGCTCGTGTTGCCGGGCGGTCTGACGGCCAGGCCAGATAGTAACGCCCGGCGGAAAAGGTGACGCAGAAGGGTTGCGCCAGTCGGCCTTGGGCAATGAAACTCTCGAACATGGCGACGGGCAACAACGCAGCACCTGCCCCCGAGGCGGCCAGTTCCGCGAGCGCCACCGAGCTGTCAAAAACCGGGCCTGTGACCAGCGGACAGGGCGCACCTGCGGCTTCGAACCAGCCCGGCCATTCAGCGCTGCGGTAGCTGCGCAGAAGCGTCACCTGTCCGAGGTCCGACGGGTGCCGCAGGCGCGCCGCCAGCCCCGGCGCGCAGAGCGGCGCCAGAGGCGCCTTCATCAGCGGGATTGCGTCATGGCCCGTCCAGCCGCCGGTGCCGAAGCGGATCGCCATGTCCAGCCCCTCGCGCAGGATCTCCACCCGGTTGTTGTTGGTCGAAATCCGCAGATCGATCTCTGGATGCGCCTGCCGGAAGGCATCGACCCGCGGCATCAGCCAGCCGAGCGCAAAGGTTGTGTTCACGCCGACCTTCAGCACCTCCACGTCGCGCTGTCCATCAAGGCGGCCGAGCACCCGCGCCATCGCGTCGAACCCGTGTTCGAGCACCGGGAACAGCCGTTGCCCCTCGTCGGTGGGCACCAGCCCTTGCGAGGTGCGCAGGAACAGGGTGGCGCCCAGCAGATCCTCCAGCCGCGCGACCTGATGGCTGACTGCGGCCTGGGTCACGCGCAGTTCGACGGCGGCCTTGGTGAAACTGCCCTGCCGCATGGCAACCTCGAACACGCGCAGGGCGTTCAACGGCAGGTCGGGGCGATCCATGGCAATACCTCAGCTAATGGCAGGCGATAAGATTTGTCGTTTGTAGCGCCGGATCAAGCTGAAATATACCAGACGCATGACATCACCTGATGTCGTCTATGGCACATATCCGGAAAGGAACACCCCATGCGGTTCACCGCTTCCGTCTTGTCGCGCGCAGCGGCAGGGCTCGCTCTTGGCCTGTCTCTGGCCACCATGTCCGCAGCTGACACGCGCCTCAAGGCGCTGGCCGAAACTGTGTCGCAAGTTGAGCAAAGGCTTGGCGGGCGCGTCGGCTTGTCGCTCGAAGAGGTCGGCGGGCAGACGTCCTGGTCGCACCGGGAAGATGAACGTTTCCTGATGAACAGCACCGTGAAGGCGCCGATCTGCGGGGCCGTTCTCGCGCAGCACGATGCGGGGGCTCTGGCTCTTTCCGACGCGCTGCCGGTGCGCGAGGCGGACCTGCAGTCCTACGCGCCGGTCACGGAAACGCGGGTTGGCGAGGATATGACGATCGACGCGCTGTGCTTGGCTGCCATCGACATGAGCGACAACACCGCAACCAATATCCTGATCGACCATCTTGGCGGGCCGCAGGCAGTCACGCAGTTCTTCCGCAGCATCGGCGACCCGGTCAGCCGTCTGGACCGGCGCGAGCCCGGCCTGAACACCTTCGTCCCCGGCGATCCGCGCGACACCACAACCCCGGCGGCAATGGCCGCCACGCTGGAAAAGCTGCTGCTGGGCAGTGCGCTGTCCCCGGCATCGCGCGGCCAGCTGGCAAACTGGATGAGCCATGGCGGCGTGACGGGCAACCTGCTGCGCGCTGACGCGCCCGCGGACTGGCAGGTCCTCGACAAGTCCGGCAGCGGCAGCCACACGCGCAACATCATCGCTATTGTCACACCCCGCAAAGGCGCGCCGTGGATCATCACCATTTTTCTGTCGGACGCAGATGCGGATTTCGACACGCGCAACGCGGCCCTGCAGGAGCTTGGCGGCGCAGTCATGGCGGTGATCCGGGACTGAGGCAGGCTCGGGCCAGGACGCGGAAATTCGCGTCCGGAGAAGTCTTGCAGCTCGCCGGAGTGCAGCATGAAACTGTGCCGGTTGAATACCAGCACTCGGCCTGGCAGCCGGCCGGTTTTGACCGCGGCGAATGGCTGCTCTCCGTGCTTGTTCTGGAAGGTTTCCGCAGCCGCTGCGCAGAGAGAACATACGTAGCGACCCGTCGAAAGAGCCATTCTCTGCAGATGCGTAAGCTGAATCCTGAGCAACATTGCTATCAATCCGCGAACCGGGCCAACGTAAATCGCTAGCCAGCCGTACCCGGCAGCGGCGCCATGCTGGCCGCCGCGCTTTTTTAGCTAACCTTTTCGATAGAGACCTGCCGAAAGCGGACCGCCGAAGCATTCATTTCTCTGCGATGTCCTCCATGGCGCGGCCGACGGTGAAACCATGCAGCATGGTTGACAACAGGAAGGTCAATCCAATCAATGCCCAGAGTTCCGGTTCATTCACAAATTCCAGGTGGGCTCCGGCATCGCAAAGATAATAGATCGACCCGATCCCGCGCACCCCGAAGACGGAAACAACAGCACGGTCACGCGAGCTGAGACCGGATCCTATGAGCGAAATCCAGCCGGCCATGGGGCGGATCACCGCGATGAGCAAAAATGCCATCAGGACTTGCATCCAGTTCAGATCTTCGAACACAACCGGGAGCGCATTGCCGAGCGCCACCAGCAGCAGCACCGTCAGCGCATGTTCTGTGGTTTCGCAGAAGTCGTGCAGCCGGCGGTGAAAATGATGCTCATTTTCGATGCGGCGCAGGGTCAGCCCCATTGCTGCTACCGCAATGAAACCATAGCCTTCCACCAGTTCCGTGGTCCCATAGCACAGTAGGGCGCCGGCCAGCGCCACAACACCCGAACCGGTGCTGGCGAGCGCGGCTCATCGGGGGAAGACAAACAGAACCTGGCCCAGAGCCCAGCCGCCGCAGATCCCCATCACCGCACCTGCCGAGATCCGGTACATCACATCGACCAGCAGCTAGTCCGCAAGCCAGCCTTGAGGGTCCAGCCCCTGGACCGCGACGATCAGCCCAAGTAGACAAAAGGAAAGGCAAGCCCGTCGTTCAATGCAGCTTCAGTTGTCAGAGTGAAGCGAACCGGGTGCTCCTTGCCTTCCATCGGAGGCCCGACCTGAACATCCCCGGCCAGCACGGGATCTGTCGGCGCTAGCACAGCGCCTAGCAGGATCGCTCCTGCTGTCGTCATCCCGCCCAGACCCCATCCCAGCACGGCAACCGCGGCGATGGTCAGCGGCATGCCGATCAGCAGAAGCCTGACCGTCGGGCGCCATTTTTGCCCGGGCCGAAGGCTGTCAAGCCGGAGCCCGGCTGCGAACAGCGCTACAATCACCGTCAGCTCGCTGACGATTTCCCATGGCTTCGGATACAGACGGGGCCGGTACTACTGGAAGTTCCGGCAGCAGCCAGTATGCGAGCATCCCCAGCAGGATCAGCAGCGGTGGCGCTGCCGGCTCCCGCGTTGAAAAGAACCGCGGCGCCCAATTGGCCAGGATAATCGCTCCGCCCATGGTCGCCAGCAGAACGTGGTAAGAGGCAACTTCAAAAAATGGCGTGTGATCCATGAGGGTCAGCTTATCCCAGTCTTTCGCTCGAGCAGCCGTTAATGTTCACAAGATCCGTACCCGGCCCAGGGCGGGGCCTCCCGTACACCCGTGACGGAATGAAAGCTCCTTCACCGGACTTCTTTCCTCTGACGCCATGGCACAGGAACTATCCCGGCCTATGTGATCCGGCCCCGTCTGGCCCAGCATTAATTTAGATGAATGAGCTGCGCCCTCATGTGTGGAATAATCCTGCATTGGCCATGTTGGCGGTACGCGCACCTGCTGTACGCGTACTTAATCTACGGGAGTAAGATTATGCTGGGTAATGACGAAAATCGCACGGGCGGAACACTTGTTTCATCTGCCGATGTGAACGGCACCGAGGTGTACAGCCAGGGCCGGGAGCATGTCGGAACCATTGATCACCTGATACTCGACAAACAGTCGGGGAAGGTGGCCTACGCGGTGATGACGTTCGGCGGGTTTCTAGGAATGGGTGAACAGGAGCATTCTATTCCTTGGAGCAAGCTTTCCTACGATACCGGCGCCGGCGGTTTTGTGACCGATATCACGAAGGAGCAACTTGAGGGTGCCCCAGAGCGGCCTGAAAGCTGGTATGCCGACCGCGAATACGAAACGCGGGCTCACGACCACTTTGGCGTCCCTTATTACTGGATCTGAAGCACCGCCTATTGCGCTTCACCGAATCGTGTCAGGCGCAGCTGCGAGCGCCCGATCAATTCTCATTTAATATCGTAAAGGTGAATTCTATGAAAACTCTGCAAGACGTATTTCTGCACACTCTGCAGGATGTCTACTACGCTGAAAACAAACTCGTGAAATCCCTGCCTGACGTGCAGGAAGCCGCCAATGGCAAAAAGCTAAAGGACGCGATTGCCGATCATCTGGAAGAAACCAAGCAGCAGGTGAAAACACTCGAAAAAGTCTTCTCATCCGTCGGCGAGAAGGCTGCCGGGGAGAAATGCCAAGCCATCGAAGGGCTGATCCGGGAGGCCGAAGAAATTATGAAAGAGGCTACGGGGGATGCGAAAAACGCCGCCCTTATCGGAGCCTGTCAGGCGGTCGAGCACTATGAGATCGCGCGCTACGGAACCCTGCGTGAATGGGCGAAGGTTCTCGGCCATGATGAAGCGCATGATTTGCTGACGGGAATTCTGGATCAGGAAAAGGCCGCCAACAGCAAGCTGACAAATCTGGCAGTATCGGAGATCAACTGATCACAGAAACAACTGGCCGCGGCGCGAAGGACCGCACCGCGGCCAATTGGGCCTCCGCGCAACGGGCCGCTGAAATTGCTTCTTCTCCACGCGAGATCTTGAATGCCCTCATCTCATTTCCTCTCCAAGCGCTATCGGGTTTCCTGCCGCTAAATAGGCGGGAACCAGCTTATCCGACGCTTGCCGAAATCGAAAATGCGGCCTCCCTAAAGCCAGTTTAATGCGGGAAGGAGCCAGTAAATGCAAAGTCTAGCTGGGAGCACGGCAGCGAGTACCGGCCGCTCCTCATGTTAACTCTGAGCGGGTTCGTGGAGTCTAGGAATTTCAAGCGGCGGCAGAGGATTGCGCAGTGTCCGTGTCGGGGGGTGAACACGTTCAAAACAACCTGAGGGTGCGCCACACCGGTGACGGCGTTGTTGCACATCCTGACGCCATAGCATTCACTTCGCGAATCCATGCGGTTACACGGACTGCATGAGCAAGCCACTTCCCACCCGCTATCGTTCGACGAACTGGTCCAACTACAACGCGGCGCTGCGCAAGCGTGGGTCTCTGCTGATCTGGGTCGACAAGGACATGACCTGGCACGCGCCGCCTGACGGGCGGCCCGGACGCCCGTCGGTTTTTTCCGATGCGGCTATTCAGTTCTGCCTATCGATCAAAATCCTGTTCAAGCTGCCGTTGCGCCAGACCGTAGGGATGGTAGCCAGCCTGCTCCGGTTGGCGGGGCTGGACTGGCCTGTACCGGACTTCTCCACCTTGTGCCGCAGGCAGAAAACCTTGACGGTTCGGATCCCCTATCGCCGCGCGGATGGCCCGCTGAACCTGCTCGTGGACAGTACCGGGATCAAGTTCCTCGGCGATGGCGAATGGCAAGCCCGCAAGCATGGTGTTCAGGGCCGACGCCAATCACTGCCCGGCAGTTGATTGCAAAGCAATCAATGAGAGGGGCGCAAAGTGCATTTGGCCATGGACACGGCCACATCCGACATCCGCGCAGTCGAGTTCACCCCCAGCCGAGCAGGTCCGGCAGCCCCGTCCTGCCGGACCTGCTCGGCCAGGTCCCAGAGGGCGAGCAGATCGGTGCGGTGACCGCCCCCTCCCGGCAGATTGCTTCGCAATCGCCTGCCGGGCAGTGGATGGAGCCTATGACACGCGCCGGTGCCACAGCGCGGTCCTCGCGCGCGGCGCCGTCCCGATCATTCCGATCCGCAAGAATGGTCGATTGCGGAAGGAAGACCGCCCGGCAGCATGCGTCCGCAACGAAACCCTGCGCGCCACCCGATACTATGGCCGGGCCTTCTGGAAGCGCTGGACGGGCTATCACGCCCGAAGCCGGATCGAAGCGAAGATGCGCTGCCTGAAAGCCTTCGGAGAACGCATCGCCGCCAGAGACCCCGACCGCCAGACCGCCGATATCCACATCCGCATAGCCCTCATGAACCGTTTCTCGGCCCTCGGCACCGCCGCGATCCAACGCGTGTCATGACGTCAACGGGGAAAGGGGAAGTCACCTCTCACGCGTGGCTAATGCAACAACGCTGGGGCAGAGGCAACGTTTACGGAAAGCCTGGAAAAAGCAGGTAGCCAATGCGGGTTATTAGTGGGAAAGGCCGGAGCAATTTGCGTGAATGGTCGAGGTGTTACTCCAGTCCCAGCGCTTTTTTCCTGGACCTTGCCCAAGTGGTTATCAGGTGATCCACCATCAGTCCCATGAATGCAACGGCAAGACCCAGCACCAGCCCTTTGCCGACGTCGGTGGAGGACAGCGCGCGCTGCATCTCCTGGCCCAGATCCTGGGTGCCGATGAAGGCTGCAATAATTACCATAAATAGCGAGAACATCACCGACTGGTTAACCCCGACCATGATGGTCGGCAGCGCCATGGGCAACCGCACCTTCCACAGGGTCTGCATCCGGGTGGCGCCGGACATGTCGGCGGCCTCGATCAAGGTTTCCGGCACCTGGCGCAGGCCCTCGATTGTGTAGCGTATCAGCGGCACGGCGGCGAAAAGGACGACCGCGCCGACCACGGCAACGTCGTTCACACCAAACAGCATGACGACAGGGATCAAGTAGATGAAGCTGGGGAAGGTTTGCAGGGTATCGCAGACGAGCAGTGCAATTTCAGCCCGTTTCTCATTGAAGGATCCCCAGATAGCGAGCGGGAAGCCAATCACCGCGGCTATGGAGACGGCAACCACGACGGTGTATACAGTGATCATGGCTCTGTCCCACCAGCCGGAGATGGCAATAAGGCCGAAGAATGCGAGGCAAACCAGTGCCGAACGCAGACCGCCAACGGCCCACCCAACCGCTGCCAAGAATGCCAGAACAGCAGCATAAGGCATCCACAGAAAGGCATCGCGGATCGGGATCAGCACCCAGGTGATCAGGAACCAGCGCAGCCATTGGGTGACAGGGTCGATAAGAACGATGAACCAGTCCGCGATTGCGTCGATAGGCTTGGAGATGGTGAAGGCGTCGCGGCGGCCGATCTGGTCCATCAGCGGGATGAATTGCGCCAGTACCAGGCAGCCCAGCGACAGCCCGAGGCCCAGAAGCAGGAACTTGTTGCGAACTGCAAAGGAGGTCCCTTTCTCGTAATGCTCCGGCTGTTTGGTGGCCCAGGCCTTGGTGCAGCGGTCCAGCATGATGGCCAGCAGGACAATAGTGATGCCGATTTCGACAGAGCGGCCGATCTTCAGCGCCTGCAGCAATTGCAGAAGTTTCTGCCCCAGCCCCGGCATACCGATGAAGCTGGCCAGAACCACCATGGCGAGGCACTGCATGATCACCTGGTTGACGCCGACCAGGATCTCGGTCCGGGCGGTGGGGATGCGCACATGTCGCAAGAGCTGCCAGCGGGTCGAGCCGCACATATGGCCGCTTTCGATCACCTCATGCGGGACCTTGCGCAGGCCCAGCAGCGACATGCGGATCATCGGCGGCACCGAGAAGATAATGGTGACAATGGCACCTGCCTTGGGGCCGACGCCGATGAAGACCACAACCGGGATCATATAGGCGAAATGCGGCAGGCTTTGCGCTATGTTGAGGATCGGGTTCAGGATTTGCTCAAAGGTCCTGGACCGCCAGGCGAGGACGCCCATCAAAAGTCCGAACAGGATCGAAAATGGTGCTGCGACGACGATGACCGACAGTGTTTCCATCGCCCATTTCCACTGCCCCATGACGGCGATCCAGACAAATGTTCCGCCTGTGAGCAGCGACAGCCGCCAGCCCTGAAGGGCATAGCCGACGACAAAGCCGATGCTCGCGATCACTGTCCACGGGATAGGTCCGATGCGGGGCCAGCGGTTTTTGCCGTAAAGCAGATTGGCGGTCACATCGAGCAGCCATTCGACCGCGTCGGCAAAGGTACGGGTAAGAAAGAGAAGGCCCAGGTCGTCTCGAAGAAACACAAAGATTGCGTTGACCCAGTCGGCGAAAGGCAAAATAAGCCATTCCGGAGGCCGCATCAGCCCGGCGGGCAGGAGCGAGTTCCCCAGTGCAAGCACGCAGGCGGCGGCAAATATGATCCATCCAGTCTTGGCTTGTGTCCAGGTTTGGGACTTACTGGAAAGTAGCATGGTCTGGTCGGTCATGACGTGCCCCTCAGCAGCAAATCGAGTGCTTCCTGGCGGTTCAATGCGCCGATCAGGCTGCCAGAGCCGTCAGCGACAGGAAGGAAATCGCGGCTGTCATTGACCAGAAGGCGGGCCAGTTCAGAGATGGTCTGTTTCTCGCCGACTGGCGCACCCGTCATGCTGTGTCCATTGATGTCCCGCGCCAAAACCCCGGCATGGACTACCCGGGATTTCTCGATTTCTTCGGTGAACTTGGCGACGTATCCGGTGGCCGGGTTCAGCACGATCTGATCTGGCGTTGCGCATTGCTCGACCACGCCGTCCTTCATTATGGCGATGCGGTCGGCGAGGCGTAGAGCTTCGTCGAAGTCGTGGGTGATGAAAACGATGGTCTTGCCCAGCATTTCCTGCAAACGCAGAAACTCATCCTGCATTTCGCGGCGGATAAGCGGGTCCAGAGCAGAGAAGGGCTCGTCCAGGAACCAGATGTCAGGTTCAATTGCCAGGCTGCGGGCTATGCCGACACGCTGCTGCTGGCCGCCTGAGAGTTCACGCGGGAAATAGTCCTCACGGCCCGAGAGGCCCACCAGCTCAATTACTTCCAGCGCCCGGGCGCGGCGTTCGTGGCGGTCCTGGCCGCGCATTTCCAGCGGGAAGGCGACGTTATCCAGCACGGTGCGGTGCGGCAGCAGACCAAAGCTCTGGAAAACCATGCCCATCTTGTTGCGGCGCAGATCGATCAGATCTTTCTCGGACATTTCACCGATGTTCTGGCCTTCAACGCACACCTCTCCACCCGTGATGCCGATGAGCCGGGACAGGCAGCGAACGAAGGTCGATTTGCCTGAACCGGACAGTCCCATAATTACCAGCATCTCTCCCTTGGCGATGTCCAGAGATACATCCCGGACGGCGGCGATATAGCCGGCCTGGCGGATTTCATCGAAGCCGGGGTTGCCTGTCAGCGACTTCAGGTACTGCTCCGGTTTAGCGCCGAACAGCTTCCAGACGTTCTTGCAGGAAATGACAGGGGGGGAGGCGGTCATTGGTCAACTTTCGTTAGCAAAGATGCCGGGGCAGGCAACCGCCCCGGTGAAGTTGTGGAAAGAGTGAAAATCAGGAGCCGGTCCAGGGTTTCCAGAGATCCTCGTTTGCTTCCAGCCATTCGGTGGCCGCGTCCTCAGGCTCCATTTCGTCAATGTCGACCAGCTTGGCCATCTCGGCGATCTGCGGGTTGGTGAAGCTGATTTCGGTCAGGGTCTGATAGGCGGCCGGCCATTTCTCTTTCATGCCGTCCCAGGCGGCTTTCTTCAGATAGCCATTCGCCGGGTTGCCGCAGTCATAGGTGGCGTCCGGGTTCGGTCCCACGGAGGGGTCCTTATCGCACCCCTCGACCCAAGCCGGGAACTCGACAAATTCGCCGGGCCAGACGGCCTCGGCAAAGTTCGGGGTCCAGTTGAAGATCACTACCGGCCTTTTGGTCTTCTCGGCCGCGGCCACTTCGGCCCAAAGCGCCGAAGCAGAGCCTGCGTTCACCACGGTGAAGTTCATGTTCAGCGCCTCAACCCGCTCCGCATCATGCTTGAGCCAGTCGACGGGACCGCCCAGAAAGCGGCCTTTGTCGCCAGTCTCAGGTGTGGAAAAGACAGCGGCGCAATCGTTCAGCGCTTCCCAGCTTGGCAGGCCGGGGCAGGCCTCCTTGGTCCAGGCCGGGTACCACCAGTCCTCGCGGGTGACGGCATTGTGGTCGCCCGCGTCATGCAAGCCGCCTTTCGAAAGTGCCTCGTTGAAGGATTTTCCGAAGGCGCCTTCCCAGACTTCCAGTTCCAGGGTGACGTCGCCCAGCCGGACAGATTCATAAACGGCCTGGCTGTCGGTCGACACATATTCGACGTTGTTGCCCATCGATTCGAATATCTGACCGACGACGTGGCTCATCACGATCTGGCTGGACCAGTTGTGGACCGGGATAATAATCGGATCGGAGGAGTCTTCGGCCATCGCCATCGGGGCTGCCATTGTCATGGCCGCCGCACTGGCCATTAGGTATTGCCGGATTTTCATGTTTGTCTCCCTGTTTCACAGCTCCGGTCCTGATGGCCTGAGCTTTTTGCTGTGTGAAAGCCGTGCTTTCGGGGAAGGAAGGTATGAAGCAGATGTGAACGGGTCAGCCTGGCGGGATGAACAGGCTGGCCAGTTTTGTTAAAATTTGTTAACCGATAGGAATATTACCCCAGAGGGCCCTGCATTCATGGCGCATATACTGATCATCGAGGATGAGCCGGTCACCCGAGCGACACTCGCGAGCTATCTGGATGCGCAAGGGTACACAGTCTCGCAGACTGAGACTGCAGAAGAAGCGGAGAAAATCTTAGATGGGCAGGAGGTTGACCTGCTTCTAGTTGACATCAATTTGCCCGGAAAAGACGGGCTGCAGATCACCCGTGAACAGCGTGCCAAGTCAGAGGTCGGGATCATACTAGTGACTGGCCGGGATGATGAGATTGACCGGATCGTCGGGCTGGAATTGGGTGCGGATGACTATGTCTGCAAACCATTCAACCGGCGAGAATTGCTGGCCCGGCTTAAGAACCTGCTACGGCGGACACAGGATATCCGGCGGCTGTCCCGCCGGGTCTACAAGTTTGGAAAGTTCCAATTCGATGTGGCAGCACGGCATCTTCAAACAGAAGAGGGTAATAGCATCGCACTGACCCGTGCCGAATTCGAGGTGCTGGAAATGCTGGTTAGCCGGGCAGGCGAGATCGCAACGCGGGATGCGCTGATGAGCCGCGTGACCCACAGGCAGTATGGCGTTAACCCGAGGACCGTAGATGTACTGGTACGGCGTTTGCGCGGTAAGCTGGAAGAAGATCCTGCGCACCCGCGTATCATAACAACGGTGCATGGCGAGGGGTATGTCTTTACCGCACCTTTGCGCTGACACTTTCGAATTCGCTCACAACATCCGTCACTGCGCTCAACACTATGGGCACTAGGTCTTTCAGGTTTTGAACCAGTTGTTTGGTGCGCCCGGCCTCATTCTGCGCGGCGCAGCTTTCCAGTTCGGCAAGCAAACTAGCAAGGTCAGATTGGCCAAAGGTGCCTGCCGCCCCTTTGGCGCGATGAGCGGTTTTGGCGAGAACGGACATGTCCTGCGCTGCTAAGGCGGCTTCGATGGCGGCGACATTCTGCGGCAGTTCCTTGAGAAACAGCCGTGCAATTTCCAGCGCCGGAGTTTCTCCCAGATCCCGGATATTGTTACGGAACAATCGGTGCAGGGCAGCAATTCGCCCTTCGGTATCTGCTGCGGCTTGGCGCGCAGACAGATACACTTCTCCCCGGCGCCCTTCGCTGACGCTTGCCAGTGCCCAGGCCAGTCGCTCCGGCGAAACCGGCTTGGCGACAAAACCGTTCATGCCTGCCCGTAGATGCGCTTCAATCTGATCTTCCTGCACATGCGCAGAGATGCCGATCACCGGCAGCTTGGCAAGCTTCGGGTCAGAGTGCGCCCGCAGCCTGCGAGTCGCTTCGGTGCCGCTAATTCCCGGTAGGTTCACGTCCATTAGAACAAGATCGAATTGTCGTCGCGGCAGTAGTTCAAGCGCCTGTTCCGCGCCGGAAACGCAAACGCAGCTATGGCCCATGCGCTCAAGATAGCCTTGGGCAACCATCTGGTTTATTTCATTGTCTTCCACCACCAGGATCGACAGGCTGACATCCGCCTGGGCAACTCCTGTATCGCTTTCCTGAGGGGCCAAGTCAGCAGGATTTCCATCTTTCAATTCGACCGAAAGCGAAAAGACTGAGCCTACATTCTTTGTGCTTTCCAGCGACAGCCGCGCGCCTATTGCGCGGGCAAACCGCTTGCTGACGGCGAGCCCCAGGCCAGTACCGCCAAACCGGCGCGCTGTATCGTAATCTTCTTGCTCAAACGCTTCGAAAATCCGCGATTTCGCGTCTGCCGAAATCCCCTTGCCGGTATCGCTGACTTCAAACGTCACCAAACGGCGGCCTGAACCGGTATCAGTTGCGCGTACCCGGAGGATTACTTCACCGTCATCGGTAAACTTTAGCGCATTGGACAGGAGGTTAAAGAGGATTTGGCGCAGCTTTGCTATGTCGCCAATCACTGCATCAGGCAGGGTTTCAGGCGCATCAAGCCACAGGTGGATGCCTTTTTCATCTGCACTGGGGCGCATCAGAACGATAATGCCCGTGTACAGCTCTCGCAGCGAGAAGGTTACGTTGTCCGGTATCAGCCCGCCGCTCTCGATTTTCGAGTAATCCAGGATGTCATTCAGAATTTTCAGAAGGTTCTGGCCCGAGACGAGAGCAGCTCGCAACCGTTCCATCTGCCTAGAAGTAAGGTTATCGTCTGAAAGGCTGCGCAGCATCCCGAGAACGCCATTCATCGGTGTGCGGATTTCGTGGCTCATCATGGCCAGAAACTCGGACTTGGCGAGGTCTGCAGCTTCCGCTTTTTGCCGCGCCTCGTCATGGGCTTCAACTTCATGGCGCAGCCGTTCCGTCTGTTCCTCGACCATGTTTTGCAGGTTGTTACGGTGTTCCCGCAATTCCTGCTCATTCCGGTCCCGCTGCCGTTCCAGTGCGTTTTTTTCGATGGCCTGCTGACGGAAGACCTCAACGGCCTCTTCCATGCGAGCAATTTCATCGCGGCCTTTAGGCCGCACCTCCCGGTCCAGCTGCCCGCGCATGAGCGCGGCCATGGTGCCAGAAAGCCGGTTCAGCCTCCTTGTCACATGCCCGCGTACAAAAAACCACACGACGGCAAGCGACAGAAGCAGGCCGGCGGCGGCCGCTACGGCGTTTCTATACTGTGCCTGCCGCATCTCAGTTGCAGCCAGGTTGCCGGACGCGATTGCCTTTGCCTGCGCCTGGTCGGCCACGGCAGCCGCCTCCTGGCCTAACCGGAGAGCAGTATCCTGAAGCTCCTGTTTCAGCACCGTGATCCGGGCCGATGTGATCAGGATCTGGTTTCTAAGCCCAAACAAACCCGGCTCACCGCGGGTGATGGACTGGAGCAGGGCGACATATGCTTCCGCTTGCTGGCGCCGCCCTGGATCTCTGATCGCTTTAACCCTGCGTGATACGATGGACAGGCGGCTGGTCAACGAAGCTTCGATTGCGGCCAATTCGGTTTCGCCCTGCGCCTCGTCAATCCGGTTGATCAGCAGGCCGATTTCAGCGGTTTGCGAGCGAAGCTCGAACATAAGGCCGAGCTGGAACAGATCAACTTCGATCAGCTTGTCCAGAGTGTTGATGCGCGCTTCGTCTTCCGGGGGGGATGCCGGCGGATCGTATAGGCTCGAAATCACCGCGGTTGTGCCCATCTCCGCATTCGCCACCAGCGTGTCGGCCATTCCGAGAAGGTCATTTGCCGCTGCAAGGTTACGCTCGGTGAGCGTTTTGAAGGCGCGATGCAATGAAATGCGGATCTCTACCAAACCGTTCAATTCATCCAGCGCCTTGGCAGCATGTGCCACCGTGGCACGCAACTGCTCTGTGCCGGTGCCTTCTTCAAGGTTCAGCGTATCGATCCGCCGTGTTAGCGCACCGATCTGATTCAAAAGGAACTCCGCACGGTTCTTCCGGTCGGCCTGCGTTTCTACCTCCGAAAGCTCAGGAGCGATGGCGATGATGCGGGTGCTTTCCTCTGCCATGCCGCGCACTTCCGCGATGGCTGGTATCGTCTGACTGATGACGTCGGCCTGGCGGCGGGCAAGCACCCGCAGCTCAAACACCCCAAGAAGTCCCGCGAGGGTGGGCAGCCCAGCGATCACAATGAACGCCAGGCTCAGTTTTCCGCTTAATCCGATGTTTCTGAACATTCCTAAACTCTCGCGCGGAGTTGCGAAAATCGCAAATTTGAATTTTCTTTTTACCGGCCGCGTGTCTAACTTTGGCGGCAGGAAAGGAAGTTAATGCGCGTTTTTTGGTATTTTTGGCTGGCGGCCTTTTGCTCCGGCGCCGCAGCGGACAGCTGGCGCCTGCAGGCTCCCCGGATGCCGTATGATTACAACAGCGGATATGAAACCGTTGACTACCAGCCGCTGGAAAAAGCAGCGCAGGCTTGGCGTTTATGCATTGCTTACCCGCACTTAAAGGATGCCTATTGGCTTAGTGTCAACTACGGAATGGTTACTGAGGCACGCCGGCTGGGTGTGTCCTTCAAGCTGGTTGAGGCCGGCGGGTATCCGAATTTACAGCGCCAGAAGCAGCAGGCTGAGAGTTGCGTCGCAGAAGGCGCTGATGCCTTTGTGGTCGGCACCGTGTCCTATGATGGCCTTAGCAGCACTGTAGAGCGTATTGCCGCGTCCATACCGGTTATTGCTGCGGTCAATGATATTGCCGACAACGGTGTAACGGCGAAAGTTGGCGTCTCCTGGACAGAAATGGGGGCCGCAGCAGCCCGCATTATTGCGGAGCGGCATCCCAAAGGCTCTCCTCCGGTGAAAGTTGCCTGGTTCCCTGGTCCGGCAGAGGCGGGTTGGGTGAAGTTTGTTGAACAAGGTTTTTACGCGGCTCTCTCGGGCAGTTCAGCTGAGATTGCAGCGACCAAATACGGTGATACTGGCCGTGAAATTCAAGTTAGGCTGGTTGAGGAAGCCTTGGATGAGGTCGCAGACCTCGATTACATCGCCGGCTCTGCGCCGGCAGCAGAGGCTGCTGTATCAGTCCTCCGCGCCCGTGGGTTGCAGGACCAGGTTCAAATCGTTTCAGATTACATGACACATGCGGTCTATCGCGGTGTTCTTCGTAACCGGATCATTGCCACCCCTACGGATCTGCCCGTGCTGCAGGGCCGCTTGGCCATAGAAATGGCGGTGCGGGCGATCGAAAAGAAGCTGCAGTTCACGCATCTGGGGCCTGAGATCCAAATTTTCGGCCAGCAGTCCAAAGACCTGAGAATACTTGAATTATCTCTGGCACCTGCGGTCTTTATTCCAGTATTTGAACTTCAGATGCCGCATTAGAACCGAAAATGTGCAAGCGGTCTGAGCGTCCCGCCTTTGCCGCGATTTGCCTAGCGCGTTCGCGATTGTGGCGAGCTTACTGGCAACCGCTGCGATGACGGCCTTTTGTGGTTTGCCAGCCGCGCAAAGACGGTTGAGAGTGCACCCGCAGGTGGTGGCGGTGGTGGATGACATCACTTTGATGCGCCTCTTGGCGTGTGAGGACATCGGCCTTGCGCTGGAGCCGCAGATTGTCGTGCAGGACGAATTGAAAATCAGGGCTTGGTGGAAGCTTCGGAACATTCGCGCATCCGGGAGAGGTTCTGTGCCATCACCCTACGCTGCCGCTTTCAAAAACCCTCTGGTCACGGAGTTTTTGGCCAGCACGCCAAATCCGGCATTGACAGGCTGATGCCTGAATGAGGCTGGAAAAGAAAAGTGATCCCTATACCCATCAGTGCCGTATCCAGTCTATGCTGATCGAAACTGCAGATATTCAGCCTTTGCGTTGCCCGCTCCACGCGTCGAAGGCACGCCGCGAGGAAAGCAATTACGTGACGCAGAAAGATCCCGGTTTTTCGCAGCAAACCGTTTGGATGATCGCAGTGCGCGACGGGCGCGACCGCACCGCGTTTGCAGCGCTTTTTGACTATTTTGCACCGCGGCTGAAAGGATTTGTAATTCGCGCAGGTGCGCCGCCGTCGCAAGCGGAAGAGATCGTGCAGGACGTCATGCTGACGGTCTGGCGCAAGTCAGCAACTTTCGATCCGCACCGGGCGCAGGTGTCGGCCTGGATTTACCAAATCGCGCGCAACCGGCAAATTGATGTGGCCCGGAAGGAAAACCGCGCTGTGCCTGAGGAACTGCGTGAAGTGCCGGGCACAGAACCCGATGCCAGCCAGATTTTAGGGCTGGAACAGGAGGCGGTGCACCTGAAACACGCGCTTGCCCAGCTAAGGCCGGAGCAGCGCGACATACTGGAAAAAGCCTATCTAGGCGAACTGACCCATCAGGAGATCAGCCGTCAGACCGGGCTGCCCTTAGGCACTATCAAGTCGCGGATCAGGCTTGGCCTGCAGCGTCTAAGGCACGAACTGAAGGACCTCATGTCATGAGTGTCATCCATCATCACATTCCGGACGCTATGCTCGCGTCTTTTGCCGCGGGAACTTTGCCGCACTCGTTTTCCGTTGTTTTGGCCACCCATGTTTCGATGTGTATCCAGTGCCGCGCGGCGCTGGAGGCGCATCAGGCCATCGGCGGGCTGCTGCTGGAAAGCTGCGCGGGGGAGCCGGTGTCAAGCGAGTTGCGCCAGGACGTTCTGGCGCAGCTGGACGCACCGTTCACCCCGGTGCCGTCTTATGACCGGTCCGGCATCTTCCCCGGACCTGTGGTAGCGGCGATGAAGGGGCGTCTGCCAAAGTGGAAGACGCTGGGCATGGGCGTGCGACAGGATATCCTGTTGGAGGATAAGACGGGTTCGGTCCGGCTGTTGCATATTCCTGCCGGGCAGGCGGTCCCGGATCATGGCCACAATGGGCTGGAGCTGACCTTGGTTCTGCAGGGCAGCTTCAGCGACGCAACCGGGGAGTTCGGTGTTGGCGACTTGGAGGTAGCTGACGAGGAGGTGGATCATACACCTGTGGCAGGTGCAGGTGAGCCATGTGTTTGCCTGGCGGCAACCGATGCGCCGTTGCGTTTCCGGGCCTTCATGCCGCGGCTGCTGCAGCCCCTGTTCCGGATCTGAGGAAGCGGGGAGAGCCCCTTACCTGCGATGATAAAGCAGCCAGTCGGGAATAAAAAGCAGACTGCGGATGGCCCAGGAGAACGGGGCCGGGAAATCGGTCCGGAAGCGTTTTTTTTGCATCGCGGCTAGCACCCGGCCGGCGGCATCCTCCGGATCCATCAGCATCGGCATTTTAAAGCTGTTTTTTTCTGTTAGCCGGGTCTTGATGAAGCCGGGATTGACCAGGCGTACTGTCACATCCGTTTTCCGCAGGTCAAACCGCATGGTTTCCGCCAAACTAACAAGCGCCGACTTACTGGCACCGTATCCTATTGATGCCGGCAGCCCGTGGTATCCAGCCAGCGAACCGATCAGGGTTATATCGCCACAGTCTTCTTCCACAAAACGGGGAACTACCTCGCCCAGAACACGCAGAGCACCGGTAAAGTTCACCTCCAGCATCTGCTGGGCCTTCTCGCTGTTCCAGTCTTGAGTGCGCATGGGGTCATAGACGCCAGCGCAATAAATCAGACCGTCCAGGTGGGGAATGCCTGCCGCGGCCTGCCGGACGTTGTCCTCGTCAGTTACGTCCAGCTGCAGTATGCGAGAACCGGGCAGACTGCGTGTCAGGCTTTGCAATCGCTCAACGCTGCGCGCTGACAGAATGAGATGCACGCCTTCTGCATGCAACGCGCTGGCCAATGCTCTGCCGAGCCCTTCGCTGGCACCGACGAGCCAATAGGTTTTGCCTTCAAGGGCGGTCATTGGCGGGCCTTGGCAATGTTGTTGCTGTCGGAGATCAGGGCCTTCGGCGCGGGCTGCCGTCTAAGGAATGGCGCCTGTTTCATGGTGAGGATTGCCGCCTGCCAATAAATCAGCGCCAGTACCCGGGCCGCGCCCAGCGGGCGCCGCAAGGCGGCGCGCAGCAGGCTGGCACTGTTAGCCGGACTGCGGCGTCCTCTCAGAGTCGCCAGCACGCCCTGACTGCCATTTTCATATGCAATGCGGATGCTGATATCGCTTTCGCCAAGGTGAAAGTTGAACCGGTAGAAACCTTCAACTTTCTGAAAAGGCGAGACATGCATCAGCTTTTCCGCGATTAGTTGATCTGATCTGCGGATCGGGCGGAAATCTTCGTGCGCGCAAAAATAGCAATGGCGACCCCCAAATGTATTGTTGACTTCAGCGACAAAGGCACAAGGCTGGCCGCCGCGCAGGGCAATCCAGAAGCTGACCGGGTTGAAGTTAAACCAAAGGAAGCTGGGCTGCGTTAGGAGCAGCAGCTGAGTGCCTTGCAAAGGAACATCCCGGGCCGCCAGCACCTCGCGGAACCAGGCTAGTCCTCGCCCTTTTCCTCGGCGGCCGCCATGGTGGCGGTCCCAAAGCGACCAGAGATTGAATCGGTTCCGGGAGAGCAGCCGCGGACAGGGGGCGCTGAAGTCTGTAAGCACGAAATCCACCCCGTAGGTGAACGCGTTGTTAAGCGTACCCCGGCGTGCGTGAAAGGTTTCAGCTTGGATGTGATCCAGTGTCATAGGGTGAATACGTGCGGCGTTTGCCGTTGGTTCACCTGGTGTTCAGTCAAAAGCGTAAAAGGCGGGAAATATTTCTCCCGCTGAATATGATCCGGTTGCAGAGTGGGGACGTATCCTTTGGACATTGCACCAAAAACGGGATATTCATGTTCGATCAGTCCAGTATTGCGCGCAAGAAGATTGCCATCGCCGGCGGTGGTGTTTCCGGCTTGGCAGCGGCTTATTACCTGTCTCCTTTCCACGATGTGACCCTGTATGAGGCCGCGCCGCGGCTGGGCGGCCACGCCCGCACCATACTGGCAGGGCGGAACGGTGATCGGCCTGTAGATACCGGCTTCATAGTGTTTAATTACGCGACTTATCCCTACCTGACCCGGCTTTTCAGTGAACTGGATGTGCCGGTGATCAAGAGTGAAATGAGCTTCGGGGCCAGTATCAACGACGGTTGGCTGGAATATGGTCTGAACACGCTGGGTGCGCTGACGGCTCAAAAGGGCAACCTGATGCGGCCGCAGTTCTACAAGATGATCCTGGATATCTTGCGGTTCGGCAATCAGGCAGAGGCCGCAGCCCGCGATGACAGCAAGACCATCGGCGCACTTGTAGAAGAATTGCGCCTGGGACGCTGGTTCCGCGATCATTACCTGATGCCTATGTGCGGCGCGATCTGGTCGACACCAGTGACAGAAGTTGATCAGTTTCCGGCAAAATCCCTAGTGCGGTTCTTCCGTAATCATGCGCTTTTGGCCGGAACGGGCAAGCATCAGTGGTGGACAGTGAAGGGCGGAAGCATTGAATATGTCCGCCGGCTGGAGACTGCACTTGCTGCACGCGGCGTCAGCATTCGTACCGGCACGCCGGTTCGGCAGGTGTGGCGCGGCCGTCAAACGGTGACCGTTGCGGCGGAAGGGCTGCTCCCTCAGCACTTTGATGAGCTGATCCTGGCTTGTCACTCAGATCAGTCACTGGCGCTGCTGGGGAAAGATGCCACCCCGGCAGAGGCAGAGGCGCTGGGCAGCATCAGGTATCAGCGGAACCGTGCAGTGCTGCACTGCGATCCGCACCAGATGCCGAAACGCCGGGAGTGCTGGTCAAGCTGGGCTTACCGGTCTCAAGACGGTGCCATCGGGGTCACCTACTGGATGAACCGGCTGCAAAACATCCCCGAGAACGATCCGCTGTTTGTGACCTTGAACCCGTCGAGCGAAATTCCTGCAGAGTCTATCTATGACCAGACCGATTTCGCTCATCCGGTTTTCGACCTGGCAGCTTTGCGGGCGCAGGAGCGTATCCGCGCTTTGCAGGGCCAGAACCGCACCTGGTTTGCTGGCGCTTGGAACCGGCATGGATTTCATGAGGACGGCATCGCCAGCGCCATGCGCATCGTGCGCAGCCTGACCAGTCAGCCCCAACCAGAAGGATTGGAACATGCGTTTCACCAGCAAGGCACTGAAAACGAAATTTCTGTCCAGCTGCGAACAGCTTCGTGAAGGCCGGCTGATCCTGCGCACGCCAGAGGGAGAGCGGTACCATTTCGGAACTTCCGGCCCTGAGGCTGAGATGGCGATCCGAGACTGGTCAGTGGTTCCGGCGCTGGCTGCACATGGCCAGGTTGGTCTGGGCGAAACTTATGTAGAAGGCCTGTGGGATACGCCGTCGATCGAAACGCTGATGTCGGTTGCGATGCGCAACCGCGATAGCCTTGCGGCCTACGATCAGGCAAGCCCGCTGAACCGCGCCCGGTTCCGGCTGGCAGACACCCTCATGCGTGCCAATTCACGGCGCGGCGCGCGGCGCAATATCCGTGCGCATTATGATGTCGGGAATGAGTTTTATGCGCTTTGGCTGGACGAGGGGATGACGTACTCCTCGGCCCTGTTTGATGTGCCCGACAGTGATCTCGTCCGTGCCCAAGCCCGCAAGAACGCCCGTATCTTGTCGCGGCTGGGCAGCGGCGGACAGGTTCTGGAGATCGGATGCGGCTGGGGCGGCTTTGCGGAACAAGCGGCGCAGGAGGGCCGTGACGTAACTGGTATCACAATTTCTCGCAATCAGCACAGCTATGCTGATGCCCGCCTGGATGGCCGCGCCGACATCAGGCTGTGCGATTACCGCGATATTGAAGGCACTTACGACAACATTGTCTCAATCGAAATGATTGAGGCGGTTGGGGCACGGTACTGGCCCAGTTACTTTGCGGTGCTGAAGCAGAAGCTGGCCGGCGACGGGCGGGCAGTGCTTCAGGCCATCACGGTTCAGGACAGTTTCTTCCACACCTACCGGACCTCTTCCGACTATATTCGGCAGTATGTGTTTCCCGGCGGGATGCTTCTCTCCGACGGTGTAATCCGCACTCAGGCGCAACAGGCCGGGCTGCAAGTGCGCAACAGCTATGCATTTGGCCAGGATTACGCCCGTACCTGTCGGATTTGGGCCGCACGGCTTGGGGCGCTGAAGCCGCGCGTCCTGGCGATGGGCTACGGTGAGGCCTTCTGCCGCAACTGGCAGTATTATCTGGAGATTTGCGCTGCCTCCTTTGCTTTGGGGCACACCAATGTCGTGCAGGTGGAGATCGAACATGCCCCGATTCATACGTAACCGCCTGACTGCAGTGGCGCTGGCGGGGGAGTGATGGTCTATCCGCGTGTCAGCCTTTTTGCGCTGATGCTGGCCGCGGCCGGCATCCCGCTGTATATCCATTTGCCGCGGTTTGCCTCGGTCAATCTTGGCATCGATTTGGCCGCTGCCGGCGGGCTTCTGCTTGCGGTTCGGATAGTGGACCTTGTGCAGGATCCCGCCTTCGGCTGGGCCATCGATCGATGGCCGCGATTGCAGGGTGTTTTTGCGCTGGCTGCAGCAGCCGGGCTGGCGGCGGGATTCCCGCTGTTGTTCAGGATAGCGCCGGAACCACAGGCCGCGCTGCGGCTGGCGGCGGTTTTGGTGCTGCTATTTTCTTCTTACAGCCTTGGTATGATCCTCCTCTATGGTCGCTCCGCAGCACTGGCCAACCAGCCGAACGCTGCATCAATGACGGATCTGGCCGCCTGGCGCGAGGCAGGGATGCTCGCTGGTGTGACCGTTGCTGCCGCGGCGCCTTCCGCGTTTGCCGCACTGGGTGCTGACAATCAGGGGTACCCGGCCTTCGGCTTGTTTTTGGGTGGGATCGCCTTGGCGGCAGGACTTGCGTCGCTGCCGCTGTGGCGGCGTCCGGCTCCTGCGGCGCGGCAGCTGTCTCTGGCCGGGCTGCAGCAGGCTGGTGCCTTGAGGCTGCTGATACTTGCACTGGTTAATGCGCTGCCTGTGGCCGTCACCTCGACCCTGTTTCTGTTTTTCACCGAGGACCGTCTGCAACTGGCTGGTATGGCTGGGCCGCTGCTGATCCTGTTCTTTCTGAGCGCAGGCCTAAGTGTGCCAGTCTGGGCTGCCCTCAGCCGCCGTGCCGGGGCCAAGGCCACCTTGCTGATGGCGATGCCGCTGGCCATCCTCAGCTTTGCCGGGGCGGCACAGCTTGCCCCAGGCAATCTTGCAGGTTTTGCTGTGATCTGCGTAGCCTCCGGTGCCGCGCTGGGGGCGGATATGGTTCTGTTGCCTGCCATGTTTTCCATCGCCTTGGCCCGTGCCGGCCTCAAGGCTTCACTGGCTTTCGGCATCTGGTCCTTTGCGGGCAAGCTGGCGCTGGCACTGGCGGCCTTTGCGACACTTCCGCTGCTAGAGCGCAGCGGCTTTTCACCCGGTGCTGCCAACAGCGCATCTGCTCTTGCGACACTCAATATCTTCTATGCCGTTGTGCCTTGCGTCTTGAAACTGGGCGCTTTCGCGCTGGTTCTGGCGCTTCCCACGGAGGGAAAAACCGCATGAAACTTCTTGCTGCAATCCTGCTGATCGCCATGGTCGCGGTTCTTACCAAATCCCTGGTCTTCAGCTTTCGCGCCCAATCCCCTGCCGATTATGCGGCTTCCGGGCCGGAGTTCACGCTTAAAACCCATCTTTCCGGAGAGATATTGTCGGAAGGGCTGATTTTTGGCCCTGACGGCCGGATGAAGAACAGCTTCACTGCCCGGATGTTTGGGGAATGGGATGGAAACACAGGAACGCTGAGCGAAGAGTTCATCTACTCCAATGGCCGAAACCAAAGCCGCAAATGGTTCCTGACATTGGGGGAGGGAAACAGCTTTACGGCGACCGCTGAGGATATCGTGGGCGAAGCACGGGGAGTGGTTTCCGGCTCCACTGTGCGAATGGAGTATGAAATTATCCTGCCAGAGGAGTCCGGCGGGCACCGGCTGAAAGCGACAGATTGGCTGTACCTGACGCAAAGCGGGGTCATTCTGAACAAGTCGGAAATGCACAAGTTCGGCATCAAGGTTGCGGAGCTGGTCGCCACGATGCGTCCGGCAGACAGGTAGGGTATTAAGCTGCATCACATTGCCAGCCCTTGCGCCAGGCTGAGAAGAAGCCATCCAAATTGCAATCAGCGCCGGATCAGCTTGCCAAAGCTTAAAGGCACATACCGCTATGATTTGCCCGCGCTTCGCCCTGCTTCGAAGGCGGGGCTAGGGTGGGGGCGAAGGCGGCAGCGCTTGAATATGAAAATCAGGCCGGTAGCGGGCGGGCCTAATAAGCTGTCAAGGCCGCAACCGGTTCGGGCGTTCTGTCAGCTTCCTTTGGGCAGAACCGGTGCAGTTTTTTCCAGTGACAGCTCAGCATCCGAGAACTTCCATGGTCCGCGCACGCCTTTCACGCCCTCCGGTTCAATCACCATGCCGCGGAATTGAACCTGCGGGTCGTTGAAGGCTTCCCCGATCGAGTTTATCGGCCCCGCCGGGACCGTGGCCGCTTCGAGCGCGGCCAGAAGGTCCGCCGAAACCCAGCTTTCGAGAGACCGTTCCAACTCAGCTGTCAGCGCCTGACGGTTCGCAACCCGCAATCCATTGCTGGCGTAATCCGGCACTTGCAGCAAATCCGGCCGCTCAATCACTTTGCAGAAACGCTGAAATTGCCCGTCATTCCCAACCGCCAGAATGATGTGGCCGTCAGCGGTCGGCAAAACCTGGTAGGGTGAGATATTGGGGTGGTCGTTACCCTTGCGCATGGGGCTTTCGCCGGTGGCCAGGTAGTTCATCGCCTGGTTTGCCAGCATCGCTGTAGCGCAATCCAGCAGGGACATGTCCAGATGCTGCCCCTTTCCAGTGCGGTGCCTCTGCTCCACGGCCGCCAGAATACCGATGGTGCCATACAGGCCAGTCACAACGTCAGTCACCGCTACACCGACTTTTTGCGGCTGCTGGCCGGGCTCTCCGGTGATGGACATCAGACCGGACAGGCCCTGAATCAGAAAGTCGTATCCTGCACGCTCCGCATAAGGGCCGTCCTGGCCAAACCCAGTAATTGAGCAGTATATCAGGCGCGGGTTCAGCTCCTTCAAGCTGCTGTAATCGAGACCGTATTTCGCAAGCCCGCCAACTTTGAAATTCTCGATCAGGATGTCGGCGCCGCGGATCAGCTCCAGTACCCTGCTGCGGCCCTCCTCTGTGCGGAAATCCGCGGTAACACAGGTTTTGCCGCGGTTTGCAGAATAGTAGTAAGCGGCCGTCTTGTCGCCATCCCGTTCGATAAAGGGCGGGCCCCAGCTGCGGGTGTCGTCGCCGCTTTCCGCTTCCACCTTGATGACCTCGGCACCAAGATCGGCAAGCGACTGGCCAATCCAGGGGCCGGCAAGAATTCGGGCAAGTTCGACAACTTTCAGGCCTTTGAGAGGAGACATGCGGGTGTCCTTTTGTTTACGGCCCAATGCGGCCCGCGCGGTTTACAGATAGGGCGGAGTGCAGGCAGAAATGACTTCGGCTGGGCAGTCTGAAATATTGCGGAACCGATGCGGCTCCCGGCTATTGAACAGGTAGGCATCGCCAGCTTTCAGTACCCGGATCTCGCTGCCGACAGTGACTTCAAGCTCACCTGAGATCACGATGCCGCCTTCGTGGGCATCGTGCTCAATCATTGAATCGCCGGTATCGGCCCCGGCTTCGTACCGTTCGTGCAGGATTTGCAGCCCATGGGCTTTGGCGTCGCCAACCTGCTTGATGGCAATCCTGCGGCACGACGGATCGTTGTCCTGAAAAAGCAAGCTCGTCAGATCGCGCAATTCGGACGGGGTGAAAAACGGCTGATGGTTTATCGCGGCTTCCGGTTCAAAAAATTCTGACATGCTCATCCCGAGGCCGCCCAGAATTTTGCGCAAGGAAGCCACGGATGGGCTGCTTTTGTTGGTTTCTATCATCGAAATTTGGCCGTGCGGCACACCCGCAGCATCTGCCAGCTGCCTTTGCGATAGGCCAAACTGCGTTCTTAAGGCCCTCAGGCGGGCACCCACGTCAAATTCTGGCGCCATCCTCGCAACTCCATCGCTACTTGGCTGCTGTCTGCACGAATCCTGAGATCCTTCTCACTTGTCACTACCAGTGTTCAAAATATTGAGCAATATGGGAGGCGAAGCCTTTGCTGAATGGCTCAATGGTATCATAAGCCAAGGTGCCCAAGGCCGTTAACCAACAGTGCTGCGCCCTTCGATTTGCGGGGAAACCTTGACAATGATCGCCGAGCCTTTCGCTGGGGCTCCACTGCTGCCGCGCCAGAATTCTTACCGGAGCTGAGTGCAAACTGCTTCCTGATATTCAGGCTGCCCCAGGATATGCCTGTGCTGGGTGCGTTCAAGTGATCCGTGAAAACAGGTCTCACTGTTTCTGTGACCGCACGGCGGTTAAAAGGAGAGCACCGCTTCGCTTTCCGCTCAGAACCGGTCGGGGAACAGGGCCGCAGAGCGCGCGGCGAAAGCCTGAAATGAAGGCGATCCAGCCGGTGCACCAGAAGACACCCGCAGCAGCAATCAAGTTATCAGAAATTGCTGGAAAGAAGGGAACTGCCAGCCGGATCCAGACCGTGAGCCAGATCAGAACTGCCCCGGTGGTAAATCCAGCACGGGCGCGCAGGATGCCGTCGTCGGACTGGGCGCCCGCCCGGCCGGCGATGGCCATGATCAGCCCCGACATGGCGCCGATCGTGATGGCATGAACGGCAGCAGACAAAGGATAGTCCAACAGTCCCAGCCCGGTGGCGCGCGCTGCCAACACGCCAAGGGGCAGCCAGAGCCAAGCCAGGTGAAGCGCTGCCAGCAGCGGGTTTGAAAGCGCGGCGACCGTTCTCCAGCCCAGCGTGGACCAGAGCATGGCTATGGCCGCTGCGATCAAAACACCATTTGCGGCCGTGGCGGCTCCGGCCATTTGCATTGCCAGCGCGAATGCCAGCAGACCCTGCGAAACAGCCCTTATCTGCGGGCGTTCCCGGACCTGTGCCTTTCTGCCGCCTGACAACTCCAGCCAATTGCGAGTGAAAGCCGGGATCGCCCGCGCCCCTACACTGAACAGAAGGAGTGCCAGGCCGGTCACGGCAGTTTGCGCAAGGGCCAGGCTGCTCCAGACATTTTCGGCGGCGGCATTTGCGAGGAAAACAGTCTCCGCCAGGCCCAGCGCCAAAACTGCGGCGGCAAACCCCAGTTTGCGAAATGCCCGGGCAGCGGTCAGTTCGAGCAGTAGATACCCGGCAAGGGCAAGAAAAAACGCAGCGTTCAAGAGCAGGAGGGCAGCAAGCGGCACCGCCGCAGATATTGCTGTTGCGGCGCGGGCCAGCAGCCAGAGGGAAACCAAAATCTTCAGGCCGGTGCCGCGCAAAGGCGAGCGTCCTGTCCAGCCCGGCAGCGCCGTCAGGAGATAGCCGCCGATTGCGGCGGGCGCAAAGCCAAAGAGCAGCTCGTGCACGTGCCATAACACGGCAGGCTCCAGACCCGGCTCCGGCAGCCCCAGTTTCACTCCCAGCGGCCACCAGGCGACCGTCAGAAGCGCCCACAGAAATGCCGAAAGAAACAGCGGCCGGTATGGGGCCTGCCAGAACGCGCTGAAGCCCCGGCCGCGGATCACGAAGGTGCCGGGTCAGCGGACCAGGACACGCCGCTGGGTCCGGTCAGGAAACCGTCGCTCAGGCGGGCTTGCGGGAATGTCTCCTGCACTTCTGCGGCAATGGCGCCAGGGGGTAAGGCGCCATGCAGCCGGTCGCGGTAGATCTGGCAAAGCCGGGTAAAGCCCTGTGACTGCGGCGACAGGCGCAGGGCGGAAACACCTGCATCTGCCAGTGCCTCAATCTGGTAATCGGCGCAGGCATAGCTGTGCGATAGGGTCTGAACCCCATTCATCGCCATGAAGGGCTGTTCTTCCAGCGTGCGCACGTCGAGCCCGTCCGGGTCATCCTCGCAGGCGAATTGGCAATTGTCCTTGGTCCGCTTGTGAAGCCGGGCATGGTAGCAGCGCCCGGAGATCGCCAGCGGCAGCCGCCCGTGCCCCCAGACTTCGATGGCAACGCCCATTTCCCTGCCAGCGCGGGTGAGTGTCTCAACCGACGCAAGCGGCAGCTCCGGCGGCAGGCAGACCCGGGTGGCCCCAAGCGATGCCAGCCAGGCCAACGTGCCCTCGTTATAGACATTGACCAGCGGGCCGACGTGAAAACTCATGCCCTTGGGCAGATGCGCCAGCGCCGTCAGGTCGTTGATCTCAACCGGCACACCCATCGCGGCAAGGTCGGCCGTCAGCTTGCGCTCGCGTTTGAGCGTGACAAGGGCAAGGCTGGTCAGCACGGCTTCCTTGCCCGCTTCCGCCAGCAAGGCCAGCGCCTCAGGTATGCGGTCCTGGTAAAAAGGCAGGCGTTTGGAGCAAACCAGTTCGCCTAGAACAACGCGGTCAACAGGGGCCTTGGCCAAAGCGCCGTAAAACGCGCTCCAGCTTTCGGCCGGCCAGAAGAATTGGTTCGGCCCGACGGTCAATTCCATGTTGTTATCTCCAGGTTTTCTTATAGGCGCCGGTGGTCATCGCCTGGCCCTCGGACAGCCGCGCCAGCATGCCCTGCGGCAGCGGCTGGCCAGCCTCCAGCGCATCAACGGCAGCGCGGAAGTTGCGCACGACCTGCGCCACGTAGGATTTCGAACGCTGACGCCCTTCGATCTTCAGCGCGGTGACACCGGCCTTTTGCAGCTGAGGGATCAGCTGCTCTGCGTTGAGGCTGACCGGGTCTTCAAACAGGTGGCCGGTCTGACTGCCCGCCGAGAAGCAGCCCTTGCACAGGGTCGGATAGGGCGCAGGCTCATCCTTTGCCACACGGTGGATGGTAAATCCGCCCAGCCTGGCATCCAGCGCGCCATCGTCGTCGCTGTACTCCACATGGCTGGCGGGAGAGCAGACTCCGTTCATGTTGGGCGACAGCCCGGTCGCATAGGACGAAAGCGAACAGCGCCCTTCGGCCATTACGCACAATCCGCCAAAGACAAAGACCTCGGTTTCCACCTCTGTTTCTGCGTTGATGGCCGCGATTTCCGGCACAGAGAGGACGCGCGGCAGAACCACCCGTTTTACGCCGAATGTGCTGGCATAAAAATTGATGATGTCGGCATTGGCGGCTGCGGCCTGTACCGAAAGATGCAGCCGCAGGTCTGGTTGGCTGCGCGCGGCGTAGTTC
Source organism: Leisingera sp. CC-HEC093 (assembly GCF_059429195.1). Taxonomy (NCBI): domain Bacteria; kingdom Pseudomonadati; phylum Pseudomonadota; class Alphaproteobacteria; order Rhodobacterales; family Roseobacteraceae; genus Leisingera; species Leisingera sp. CC-HEC093. Next base: position 2,611,745 of record NZ_JCAIJR010000001.1, read on the forward strand.
AGCAACCCAGGGTCCGCCAGGATCACGGCATCCGCGCCGGATTGCGCGGCGTCGTCAATGGCGCGGTGCCATAGGGGCTGATCGCCTGCGCGGGGGAATGTGTTGATCGCCACCAGAACCTTGGCGCCGTGATAGTGGGCAAAACCCACGCCTTCGCGCATTTCTGCGCGATCGAAATTGAGGCCCGGGAAATTGCGCGCGTTGGTTTCGTCGTTGAAGCCGCAGTAGACCGTATGCGCCCCGGCCTTGACAGCGGCCCGCAGGGCTGCAGGCGTGCCTGCCGGGCAGACGATTTCCATCACCATGCTGTTTCCTCCTCCGGCCGGGCCAGGGGAACGCCTGTGCGCCTCTCGGCAAAGGCAACGGCCCGCAACAGAAACCGGGCAAACGGTCCGGACATGGCGGCGATTTCCTGCGAGATGTCCAGCTCGGCGTCGTCCACTGCATTGCGCAACGCCAGCGCCGCCGCGGTATCGCCCTCAATCACCAGGTCCCGCGAAAAAAACAGTGCGTCTCCGTCATAGGTTCCGTGAACCAGGCCTAGCAGTGCTGCCAGCGGTCCGGATATCCTGGCGTCGCCGTCACAGCTGCCGCGCAGCGCACGGACTTTCGGCTGGCCCGCGTTGGGATCAAGGCAAAGAAGAACGGGCAGATCGGTTGGGTCCAGGACAAACCGTTTGCGGCTGTGCTCGCCCAGGCGGCGGAACAGGCCCGGGTGGCGCTTGGCGATCCGCCGGGAACAGGCCGTGAGCGAAAGCGAAACGGGGACAAGGGGTACGACGCGCAGCAAGCGCGCTAGGGCTGCCGGACAAATTGGGATCTGTGGCTGGGCGTGTGGCAAAAATATATCCTTCCCTCCGGTGGCTTCGACTGCAGTGGGTTTATGGCCCTGCACGCGGCCAGAGTTTGACGGCGGACAAATTCGCGGCGGGAAACTTTGCTAGGGATCGGTGTAAACCAGCACTGGAGCGGTCCAATTCGCACACTTCCGCCATATCCCAGCCTTCGCCATTTCCTCGATTGGTGCGCTTCAGCCGGGCAGTTCCAGAAGGTCGGCGACCCGGTCTCTGTCCGGCATCAGATGACGGCGGTGCACCGGGCGGTGCTGGAGGCTGGCGGCCCGGTGCTGAAATTCGACCGCCCGGTGCTGGACGGCGGTCAGGTTTCGGACATCCCGGTGGTGGTGAACCTGTTCGGAACTGCTGAACGCGTGGCGGCCGGCCTTGGGGTGCCGCAGGAAGGTCTGGACGATCTGGGACGCTTTCTGGCGGCGCTCAGGTCACCGGCCCCGCCGGACGGGCTGCGCGATGCCTTGTCCCGCTGGCCCATGCTCAGGGCGGCGCTGGCCACCCGGCCGAAGACGGTGAAATCCGCCCCGGTTCAGGCCATCATCCGAGAAGGGCCGGATGCTGGCCTTGATGGCCTTCCGGTACAGACCCACTGGCCCGGGGACGCCGGGCCGCTGATCACCTGGCCCGTTGTGATAACCCGCCCCCACGGCAGCGCCCCGGAGGACGTCAACATCTACAATGCAGGGGTCTACCGGACCCAGATTCTGGATCGTTCGCGGCTGATCATGCGCTGGCTGCCGCATCGGGGCGGTGCTGCGCACCACCGCAGTTGGGTCAGGCAAGGGGAGCCGATGCCGGTTGCCGTGGTTCTGGGAGCAGATCCGGCAACGCTGCTGTCCGCAGCTCTTCCCCTGCCGGAAACGGTGTCGGAGCTGACTTTCGCCGGCGCTCTCAGCGGGGCGCGCCCGCGCCTGGTGCCCTGCAAGACCATACCGCTGATGGTGCCTGCCGATGCAGAGATCGTGCTGGAAGGCTGGGTGTCCGCCGCAAAGACCGCGCCCGAAGGCCCCTTTGGCGACCATACGGGCTATTACAATCCGGCGGAGCCCTTTCCCGTTATGCAAGTGAGCGCGGTGACGCATCGCGAATATCCTCTGTATCTCTCCACCTATACCGGCCGGCCGCCGGATGAGCCTGCCATCATCGGCGAGGTGTTCAACCGGCTGGCCCTGCCAACGGTGCAGGCGCAAATTCCCGAAGTCCGCGACCTGTGGCTGCCGCCCGCTGCATGCTCCTACCGCATTGCCATTGTCAGCATCGACAAACGCTACCCCGGTCAGGCCCGGCGGGTGATGATGGCGCTGTGGGGGATGCTGCCGCAATTCAGTTATACCAAAATGATGATCGCCGTGGATGCTGATACCGACCCGAGAAACTGGGATGATATCGCCTGGGTGCTGGCCACCCGCATGGACCCGTCCCGCGATGTCATGGTTCTGGAGAATACACCGATGGACTATCTCGACTTTGCTTCGCCGCAGCCGGGTCTAGCGGGCAAGATCGGCATCGACGCGACGACGAAAATCGGCAGCGAGACGACCCGGGAATGGGGGCAAGTCATGCGGGGGGATGCCAAGGATCAGGCCTTTGCCGCGGATCTGGTGGCCCGGCTGATGCCGGAGCTGACCGTATGAGCGGCCAGCGGGTTGTGCTGGGGGTGTCGGGCGCGTCCGGCGCCATGCTCAGCCTGGCAGTTGCGCGGCACTTGCAGAAGCAAGGCGTGGAGATTGATCTTGTGGCCAGTGCCGCTGCCGAACGGACCCTTGACCAGGAATGCGGCCCGGATGCCGTGAAAGCGCTCCGGAACCTGGCAGCGCGCAGCCACCCGGTGCATGACATCGGTGCAGCCATCGCATCAGGATCGGTTCCGGCGGCAGGAATGATCGTCGCGCCTTGTTCGATGCGTTCACTGGCCGCAATTGCGCACGGGCTTGATGATAACTTGCTGACGCGGGCTGCTGGCGTCCAGCTCAAGGAGCGCAGGCGGCTGGTTCTGCTCGCGCGCGAGACACCGCTGACTTTGGCTCACCTCCGGAACATGGCGGCGGTGACGGAAATGGGGGCCATTGTCATGCCGCCGGTTCCCGCATTTTATCTGGCGCATGACACCATCGAACAAGCTTCCCACCAGATTGCTGCCCGGGCGGTCGACATGTTGGCGTTGTCCGCGCCGCGTGCGCAGTCCTGGTCTCCATAGAGCGGAAGCGGTCGGAGTGCGGCGCAATGGGCTGCGCCAGCCGAACTCCCGCAGTCCCGGCTGCAACGAATGATGCTGGCAAGTGGAAAAACGGTCTAGCCAAGGTTGCCAACCCTCATAAACCGGCTTGAACTAATACAGCTGGAGCTCCTCCCTCATGACACCTTTTGCTGTTGCTGGTGTTCAAACGCACGTTGGCGCGTTGCACTCAAATGTTGAAGGGGTACGCTACCTGATTGAAATTCTGATGGCCCTTTTCACCGTATGAGGCGGGGATTTCGGCCGGCACTGAGTTTTGTGTGTTCGACGTGCCGGGGGCAGGCCGCTTCGGCATGTCGATCTGCTATAACTTCCCGTTCCCGAAAACCGCCCGCCAACTGACAAGCAAAGGCGTCGGAGTGCTGCTGCATCCGGTTCTGACAGGCACCACCGACCGGGATGCGGAACTCGCAATTGCTTGGGCAACTGCTGCGCAGTTCCAATGTTATGCCTCTGGCGTCTACGGGCCGGGTGCCGTCTGCAGGAAACCGGCCGCAAAGAGCTGAGGCAGGTTTTGAACTTGCGCTCGCGTAAGAAGACGTCGCCGTCAATCCGGGACTGCTACAGCGCCTCTCAGCTGCGTGCAGACCGGTGGAGCGCACCGTGGGAAGCGGCCGAGGGTCCGCCCCCCTATCGAACAATGCTGGGTCTTTGCGGGGAAAAAACGCTTTTGAGCATCTTCGCCGTGTGTGGCAAGATCAGCTGGGCGAGTTTGAAGCGGGCAACCCCGGTATCGGCTACCCCGGCAATCAGCGCCAGCCCTTGCGTTATTCTCCCGATCGCCGGTCACTGTTCAGTCTTGCCAAGGGGCTGACCCGCTCCATATTCAGCAGTGGCGCGCACGCAAGAATGCTGCATGGCACTGGGTTGAAAGTGCTGCGCTTCGTCTTCTTTTGATCCAGTCGATTGGGGCTGCCGCGGCGGCTCCCGAAGGGGGCGATGATGACACCATTTTCAGAAGTCTATTACTTCGGCGACAGCCTGACAGACGAAGGCAATGCCGTAGATATTCTGGCATCAGTCATTGAACCGGTTATCCTGTTGGATTTGATCGCCAGCTTTGGCGGGTTTCCTTCGTCGGAAGATCTGGAACAGCTTCGGACTGAAGCAAAAATTGTGGCCCGGCAGACAGTGATCGGCAGTTTCGGCGAGGTCGGACCAGAAGGCGCTGTGACCAATGCACTGACCCATGCCAGCTATGCTGCCGCACTCGGTGGCTTCAAGGTCGGGAACTACGCAGTGGCAACGGCAACAGCCTTGGGCGACGGCCCGCTGGAGGGCCTGATCGATCTCGAAGCGCAAGTTGAAGATTTTGAAAGGGATGCCGCCCGTGGCGTGCCGCCTGATTCTGCGGCGTTTTTTCTGATTGGCGGCAATGACTTCATTGATCTTCTGAGGACCGTAAAGGAACAGAATATCACCAACCCGGCTGAATTTCTGGCGCTTGCGTCGCCAGTAGTCGAGGCGTTGATTGCGCAGATTGTTTCCGCTGCCGAAACCACCAGCGCTGCAGGGGTTGGCACGGTTTTTCTGGCAACTCAGCCTGCCGATAGCTTCTATCCGGAGTTCGACACGCTCCCGCCCGAACAGGCAGGGTTTGCGGATCTGCTGGTCGACATGTTCAATGCCGGACTCGGCGGCAGAATTGCGGAACTTCGCAACGACGGTATCGATGCCAGGTCTGTTGACCTGTTCGCGGTTTCAAAAGCGGTTACCGAAGACCCGGAGGGGTTTGGCATACTCGCGGACCGGACAGACTACCTGATCGACGGAAGTGCGTTCGACAGCGACCAGGTTCTGGCGTGGGACGCCATTCATCCGGCGGAAACGGCGCATCAGGTTTGGGGGGCTTACGCTGAATTTGTCATGGGCGGCGGCACGACCGCGCTGTTGGATAACGGCGCTAACATCTTGAGCCCGGGGCCGGATGCCAACGCCGTTTTTGCGCTGGGCGGAGATGACACTGTAAGGGCTGGCCGCGGCAATGATGTCGTAGTCGGCGGCACGGGCGATGACGAACTCCATGGCGGCGGCGGCAAGGACATTCTGCTCGGCGGCAGCGGCAATGACATCGTGAAGGGCCGCAAAGGCAACGATATCCTCAGCGGCGGTGACGGCGCGGACGAGCTGCGCGGCGCTGCGGGCAGGGATGTCATCGTGGACGGACGCGGCGATGATACGGTTTTCGGCGGAGCGGGTAATGACACATTCATCTTCACGGAAACGGCACTCATTGGCGGCGGCGGACCTTCAAACGATGTGTTTCGAGGCGGCACAGGAGACGACACGCTTTATCTTGTTCTGGACGAGGCCAGTTACCTTGCTTTTGAGAGCGGTGGCGAAGATGGTGTTCTGAGCGAGCTTGGCATCACAGTGTTTGGCGTGGAGTTCATTCACGCCATCGCAAGCCGCAACAGCATCAGAACAGAGTTTGATGGCCTCGACTGGTTTCCCGCAGCGGATTACTGGGCGGCAGTTTCTGCACCGTCATCCAGCGACGCGCTGTTGTATTGACGCCAGGGCAGGCTTTGGACTTAACAAAAGCTCGGGCACGATCCCCGCCAGGGCAGGTGAACAGCCCTGGCTGGTTCCATAGGTTTGACCTATGATATGATGTGTATAATCGATTTTTCTTGCTCTGCATTTCTGTCAAACTGCCAGTCACTAAAAACCATAAGTCCAAAGCGTCTCGTCAGAAGGCGTCAAAAAGTGACATCAAGCCAACAGAGGAAATCCATGAAACAGAAAGCGTCATTTTTAACCGCTCTGGCCTTCACCATGACGGCAGCCACTGCCGGGCTGGCTGAAACAGAGCTGACCGTCTACACTGCGGTGGAGGCGGAAGACCTTGCGCGGTATGCAGAGACCTTCAATCAGAGCCATCCGGATATCAAGATCAACTGGGTGCGGGACTCTACCGGGATCATTACCGCCAAGCTGCTGGCAGAGCGGGACAATCCGCAGGCCGATGTGGTCTGGGGGCTAGCCGCAACTTCGCTCTTGCTGCTGAAGTCAGAAGGGATGCTGGAAGCCTATGCGCCGGCCGGGGTTGACGACCTCGACCCCAAATTTGTCGACGGCGACAACCCGCCAAGCTGGGTCGGCATGGACGCCTGGGTGGCCTCTGTCTGCTACAACACGGTGGAGGCAGAGAAACTGGGCCTGACACCGCCGGCATCCTGGAAGGATCTGACCGATCCCCAATACGCGGGTCATGTGATCATGCCGAACCCGAATTCTTCCGGCACCGGCTTCCTCGATGTCTCCAGCTGGCTGCAGATGTTTGGCGAGGAAGAGGGGTGGAAGTTCATGGACGCGCTGCACGAAAACATCGCGCGTTACACCCATTCCGGCTCCAAACCCTGCAAGCTGGCGGCATCTGGTGAAATCCCGATTGGCATTTCCTTTGCCTTCCGCGGGGCCAAGTCCAAGGCTGCAGGCGCACCGCTAGAGATTATTGTTCCGTCCGAAGGCGTCGGCTGGGACATGGAGGCAACCGCCATTGTGGCAGGTACCGCAAATCTGGAAGCGGCGCAGACGCTGGTTGATTTCACCGTCACCAAGGAAGCCAATGAAATGTACAACACCGGCTATGCGGTTGTCGCTTATCCGGGTGTCGCCAAACCGGTCGAATATTTCCCCGAAGGCCTTCTGGACGCTATGATCGACAATGACTTCGAATTCGCCGCCAACAACCGCGCCGCTATCCTGAAGGAATGGCAGGCCCGCTACGACGGCAAGTCGGAAGCGAAATGAGCCTTCAGGGGCGGAGGCCAGCCTTCGCCCCTTTCGCCTTTCTGTATCACATTGCCCCATGCCCTGAGCCATGCCGCCTGCTGAAAACAGCCAAGGCGCGGTGCCGGCATATGCAAGGACTGACGACGTGCTTCAAATGACCCCGCCAAAAGAAACCTACCTGAGCATTCGCGATCTTTGGAAAGCCTTCGGCAGCTTCATCGCGCTAAAGGACATTTCTCTGGACGTGAAGGACGGCGAATTCATCTGCTTCCTTGGCCCCTCAGGCTGCGGCAAGACCACCCTGCTGCGCGCAATTGCCGGCCTGGACCTGCAATCCAAGGGCACGGTGACACAGGGCAGTCAGGATGTCTCCAACCTGCCTCCGTCAGAGCGCGACTTTGGGATCGTGTTCCAATCCTATGCATTGTTCCCGAACCTCACGATCGAAAAGAACATCGCCTTCGGCCTTGAAAATGCAGGCCGCAGCAAGCCGGAGATCAATTCGCGCGTCGCTGAACTTCTGGAACTGGTCGGGCTTCCGGACCAAGGCCGCAAATACCCGGCACAGCTGTCTGGGGGCCAGCAGCAGCGGATTGCCTTGGCGCGTGCCATTGCCACTAATCCCGGCCTTCTTTTGCTGGATGAGCCGCTGTCGGCACTGGATGCCAAGGTGCGTGTTCACCTGCGCCACGAGATCAAGGAACTGCAGCGCAAATTGGGCGTCACCACCATCATGGTGACCCATGACCAGGAAGAGGCGCTGGCCATGGCCGACCGCATCGTGGTGATGAACCACGGGGTGATCGAGCAGGTCGGCTCCCCCACTGAAATCTACCGGGAACCGGCCAATCTGTTTGTGGCCGAGTTCATCGGCGAGATGAACCAGATCAGTTCTTCCGTTGCCAAGGGCGGCCGCCTTGCGGTGGGCGAAAAGACCTTTGCCTGCCTGTCGCATGAATTTGCCGACGGCACGCCCGTCATTGCCGCCATCCGGCCCGAGGATGTTATCCCGCACGAGACCGGCTACCTGGAAAGCAGCGGCAACCGGAATTGTATTGATGTGCAGCTGGCCGAGATGGAATTCCTCGGCTCCTTCTGGCGCTGCCGCCTGACCAATGAACGCTTTGGCGGCAAGGAGCTGATTGCCGACTTCTCCATCAACGCAGTGCGGCGCCTGGAGCTTGACGCAGGCTGCCAGATGGAAATCGAACTGCCGGACAACCGGCTGATGGCCTTTGCACAAGACGGGCAGGGGGGGTGAAGCAGATGACTGATACAACCCAGGATGTCCTGCCCGCAGGCCCGTTGATCAAGGGCAAGCTCAGCCGCGACGACATCATCATGCGCGGCAGTATGATCATCATCGCGCTGTATCTGGTCGTGTCGATGGTGTTTCCGCTCTATGCGATGCTGTCCAAATCGTTCTCGACGTACCGGATGGAGCTGTCGCAGTATGAATTCCAGGTCAGCGACGAAGCCGGACAGTTTGACGGCACAGTGCTGACCGGTGCCGAGCTGAATGCCCGCACCGGCACCTTTGCCGAAGCCGATTTGTCCACCGGCGCCGACGGGCGGCTGCCGGTCACCGGTTTCTTCCCGGACTTCAGCTTCCGCAGCCCGGTGATGTATCAGATCCGCAATACCTCCGGCACAGGCCGTTTCCTGATAGGCTCCAACCTGCAGACCGGCACCGAATGGGCCACCCTGGACTCCAATACCTTCCGCCGGGTGCAATTGCGGCCGGTAAAAGCGCAGGGGCTGGACAACTTTGTCTCCTACTTCTCGACGCCGGCGCTGTTCAATTCAATCAAGAATTCGCTGTGGATTGCGGTGCTGAGCACGGTTGTGACCGTTTCGCTGGCCTTCTGGTTCGCCTATGCGCTGAACCGCAGCTGCATGAAATACAAGGGTGTGTTCCGCCTGATTGCCATGGCGCCGATCCTGGTGCCGTCGCTGCTGCCGGGCATCGCTTTGGTTTACCTGTTCGGCAACCAGGGCATGATCAAGGAGCTGCTGTTCGGCGCCAGTATATACGGCCCTATTGGCATCGTGATCGGTTCGGTTTTCTTCACCTTCCCGCATGCCTTCATCATCATCTCAACCGCGCTGGCAATCTCTGACGCACGCCTGTACGAGGCTGCGGCCAGCCTGCGCTCCACCCCCTGGCGCACTTTCTGGACCGTCACGGTGCCAGGCGCGCGCTATGGCCTGATCTCTGCCGCTTTCGTGGTCTTCAACCTGGTGATCACTGACTTCGGCCTGCCCAAGGTGATCGGTGGCCAATTCAACGTATTGGCGGTGGACATCTACAAGCAGGTGATTGGCCAGCAGAACTTTGAAATGGGCGCCGTGGTCTCAGTGGTGCTGGTGATCCCGGCGATCCTCGCCTTTGCCATCGACCGTATGGTGCAATCGAAACAGGTGGCGCTGCTGTCGGCCCGTTCGGTGCCTTATGAGCCGCAGCCGAACAAGAAAACGGACCGGATCTTCTTTGCCTATTGCACCCTGATCGGCATCTTCATCGCTGGGCTGCTGGCGGTTTGCCAGTTCGCGGCGCTGATCAAGTTCTGGCCCTATGACCTGAGCTTCAGCCTGAACAACTATCAGTTCGACAAAATGGATGGCGGCGGCTGGGGGTCGTATGTGAACTCCATCAAGCTGGCGCTGATGACGGCTGTGGCTGGCACCGCGGTGGTGTTCTTCGGCGCGTATCTGGTGGAAAAATCCAAAGGCTTCCGCACCGGGCGCGCCATCTTCCAGATGTTTGCAATGCTGCCGATGGCGATCCCGGGCATGGTGCTGGGGCTGGCGTATATCTTTTTCTTCAACAATCCGGCCAACCCGCTTAACGCGATCTACGGCACCATGGCAATCCTGGTGGTGTGCACCGTTACCCACTTTTACACAGTTTCGCATCTGACAGCGGTTACCGCACTCAAGCAGATGGACCGGGAGTTTGAGTCTGTCGCCGCGTCGCTCAAGCAGCCGACCATGAAGCTGTTCGCCCGCGTCACGGTTCCGGTTTGCCTGCCGGCGGTCCTGGACATCTCCATCTATCTCTTCGTCAACGCGATGACGACGGTGTCGGCAGTGGTGTTCCTCTATTCGCCCAAAACCACACTGGCGTCGATTGCGGTGCTGAATATGGATGACGCAGGCGACATTGCCCCGGCAGCGGCCATGGGGATGATGATCTTCTACACCAACGCTCTGGCCCGGATCCTTCACCTGCTGGCCTCCCGCGGCATCCTGCGCCGTACCCAGGCCTGGCGCAGCCGCTAGCCAAAACACTGGCAACTGGCCGCCGCATGTGAGGCGCGGCCAGTTGCACCAGCCTTGGGTGCCATAGAGCACAACAAGACCGGTCTGGACGCCACGGCAACGCGCGGCGCGACACAGTTATATTGACAAAACTGGTTTTGTGGTTATTTTTGAGGTGTGACAACATCAAGCTTCAATGCCCGCGCCCTTGCCGCCCTGGGCCACGACGCCCGCCTGGCCATCTTCCGGCTGCTTGTCAAAGCCGGGGAGGACGGGCTGCGGGTTGGCGACATCGCTGATCATCTTGGCTTGGCGGCTTCCACACTGGCGCACCACCTGTCAACGCTGGTCGATGCCAAACTGGTGGTGCAGGAAAAGCGCGGGCGCGAAGTGTACAACCGGGTCGACTATCCCGTCATGCTGTCTGTGGTGAACTTTCTGACGTCGGAATGCTGCGCGGGTGTGACCCTGACGGCAAAGGAGGAGACCGCTTGAGACGCAGGCGGCCTTTTCTTGGATTGAAAGAAACTATAAAACTGGTGATTTGGAAATGACAAGCACAACCGAAAACTCCCCAAGGCCCGGCGCCGCGATCTGGCGGTTTGCCAAGGATCAGCGGGTTTGGGCAGCCTCCGCGGTCATCCTGCTGCTGCTGGCCCTGTTCGATCCTGCGCAATCCGCGGGCAGCGCAGCCTTTGCCGGAGCGGCGCTGCTCCACACTGCGCCATACCTGCTGTTTTCCATTGCCGTCGCGGCCTGGGCCGGGGCGACCGGTGCGGACAACCTGGTGGCCAAGGCGTTTACCGGCTCGCCGCTCCTGATGATCGCCCTAGGGGCGGTGGCTGGCGGGCTGTCACCGTTCTGCTCCTGCGGAGTGATCCCGCTTATCGCAGCGCTTCTGGCGATGGGAGTGCCGCTGTCAGCCGTCATGGCATTCTGGCTGGCCTCGCCGATCATGGACCCCTCAATGTTCTTTCTCACAGCAGGCGTGCTGGGCATCGAGTTCGCCGTCGCCAAAACCATTGCCGCTGTCGGCCTGGGCTTGTTCGGCGGGCTGACCGTCCACATGCTGAGCCATACCGGGGCATTGACGGACCCGTTGCGCGAAGGTGTTGGCAACGGCGGCTGCGGCGGCTCCAAAATGCGCGCGCCCAAGCCGGTGGTCTGGAAATTCTGGCGCGAGGCAGGGCGCCGTGCGAAATTCGCAACAACTGCCTGGACCACAGCCCTGTTCCTGGCCAAATGGCTGCTGCTGGCTTTTATTCTGGAAAGCTTGATGCTGGCCTGGGTTCCGGCAGAAACCGTGGCCTCTGCTTTGGGCGGTGAAGGCCTGCTGCCGATTGTCACCGCGACTCTGGTCGGTGTGCCTGCCTATCTCAACGGCTACGCCGCGCTGCCGCTGGTCGGCGGTCTGATCGATCAAGGCATGGCGCCCGGTGCTGGTCTTGCCTTCCTTGTTGCCGGCGGCGTCACCTCGATCCCCGCAGCGATGGCGGTCTGGGCGCTGGCCCGCCTGCAGGTCTTCGCACTCTACCTCGGTCTGTCGCTGTCCGGCGCCTTCGCTGTGGGCCTGCTCTACCAGCTCTGGTACGCAGTCTGACCTGAAAATGGCCCGGGCGCCCTTGGGTGCTTGGGCGTTCTCTTCGCGGCCGCCCTGACCGCCGAGGCCTGCGTCAGCAGGCAGCACGTCAGCCAGACCGCTAGGCGCAGTTGCACCGCTGGGGTGCCCGCCAATTCTGGGCAGATGGGGGCGGGTCATCTTTTGGTTGTATTTTATGAATAAAAACTCCGGCTGAAACATGCATTCGATACATTGGTATGAGGTTATTAACGGCTCACCCTCAAGTTGAAGCTAATCCGTTACCTAAACGAGTGAGGCGAAAGTATGGGTGCGAACGAACCGGCTGCTGCTGCAGTTTCCGATCACGGCAGTGCTGAACTTGCAGGGGTTGTTGATGCTATCAACCGGGTTCAAGCTGTCATTGAGTTTGAGCTGGACGGCACGATTATAACGGCAAATGAGAATTTTCTGGCGACGGTCGGCTATGCACTGGAGGAGATTCAGGGCCGCCATCACCGCATGTTCTGTGAACCGGCATACGCCGCTTCGGATGAGTACCGCGATTTCTGGCTGCAACTGGCGATGGGGGAATTTTCTGCCGGGGAGTACAAGCGTTTCGGCAAGGGCGGTTCAGAAGTATGGATTAACGCCTCCTACAACCCGATCTTCAATGCAGACGGCAAACCGTTCAAAGTTGTCAAATTCGCCACCAACATCACCAGCCAGAAACTGCACACAGCGGAGCAAGAGGGCAAGACTGCGGCGATCAGCCGGGCTCAAGCAATGATTGAGTTCGAGCTGGACGGCACCATTCTGACTGCCAATGAGAATTTTCTGAACACAGTTGGCTATTCATTGGAGGAAATCCGCGGCCAGCATCACCGCATGTTTTGCGACCCGGCCTATGCCGGCTCTGCCGAGTACCGGAAGTTCTGGGCGGATCTGGCCGCGGGTGAGTTTTCGGCCGGTGAATTCAAGCGTTTCGGCAAGGGGGGCGAGGAGGTGTGGATCAACGCGTCCTACAATCCAATCTTCGATGCGGACGGCAAGCCGTTCAAAGTTGTTAAGTTTGCGACCAACATCACCAGTGAAAAGCAGCGCACAGCGGAGCAGGACGGCAAGATGGCCGCAATCAGCCGGGCTCAGGCGATGATCGAGTTTGACCTCGACGGCACCATTCTGACCGCCAATGAAAACTTCTTGAACACGGTTGGTTACGCGCTGGAGGAAATCCGCGGCCAGCACCACCGGATGTTCTGCGATTCAGACTACACCCGAACTGCTGAGTACCGGAAATTTTGGGCGGATCTGGCCACAGGCGAGTTTGCGGCCGGTGAATTCCGGCGCTTCGGAAAGGGGGGCGAAGAGGTTTGGATAAACGCGTCTTATAATCCGGTGCTCAATGCCGATGGCAAACCTATCAAGGTCGTGAAGTTTGCAACCAACATCACCGCTGCAAAGCGCGTCGAACAAGAGGTCACCCGGATCGCTTCAGGGTTTGCCGAGCAGTCCAAGGCGATATCTGAACAGGCATTGACGGTCGCCAGCGGCGCCCAGACACTGGGATGCACGACAGAAGAGATCAGTGCTTCTGTCGAAGAACTGAGTGCCTCCATCGACTCGATTGCCCAAAACAGCAACCATTCCGATGAAATCGCTCAGAAGACCAAGGAAGAAGCCGATCTGGGTGCTCAGGCGATCGAGCGTTCGATTGAAGCCATGGACCTGATCAATGCCTCTTCCGAGGAAATCAGCGAAATCGTAAAGACCATCAGCGAAATTGCCAGTCAGACAAACCTGTTGGCCTTTAACGCCGCGATTGAGGCGGCGCGGGCTGGCGAGCATGGCCTGGGCTTTTCAGTGGTTGCCGATGAGGTGCGTAAGCTGGCAGAGCGGTCGTCGCAATCGGCCAAGGAAATCAGCAAGCTGATCAGTGATACGGTGAAACGGGTGAGCCAGGGCAGTGAGGTCTCCAGAGAGGCCGGCGCCGCCTTCACCAAGATCCTGACGGGGATTACCGATACCACCGATTCCATCGCTCAGATCTCGGTTGCCGCCAACGAGCAGCAAACCGCGGCGCGGGATGTGGCAGAAGCGATCCAGAGCATCGTCGATGCGTCAGAAGAGGCCGTCATTGCCTCCGACACCATCGCGGCAGCAACGGAAGAGCTGAATACCGGAGCCCAAGAGCTGAAAGCAGAAGTCGGCAAGCTCGGCTGCTGACCCGTCGCACTGGTCTAAGGAGGGGGCATGAGAAAACCTGACACAGACGTCACTATGAGCGATGGGGATTTTTCCAAACTCCGTGCCATTGTTCATCAAAATACCGGGATTACCATCGGTGAAACCCGGAAAACAATGCTGGTCAGCCGGCTGCGCCGCCGGCTGCGCGAGGTCAATGAGCCGAGTTTTGCCGCCTACATCTCCCGCCTGTCCGAAGACCCGGAGGAGATGCAGGAGCTGACCAACCGGGTGACCACCAACGAGACCTACTTCTACCGCACCCCGCGGGTCTGGGATTACTTCCAGGACGTGTTCATTCCTGAATTCCTGGCAAACGGTCAGAACCGCCGCATGCGGGTCTGGTCGGCAGCGGCCTCGACCGGGGAGGAGGCGCATACCATCGGTGCGATGCTGGAACATCAGCGCTTGGCGAAACCGGGGTTCGACTACTCTGTGCTGGGCACTGATGTTTCTTCCCGGGTGCTGGATGTGGCGCAAAAGGGGGTCTACAACGGCCGCTCAATTGCGCGCTTCCGCAAGGAGCAGTCCGAGTTGTTCGCCAGTCAAATGACCGGCAGCGATGCAGCAGGGTACAGGGCGGTGCCTCAAGTCCGGGCGCGCTTGAAGTTCAAGCTGCACAATCTGCTGGAAAAGCTCGGCGGAACCAGCCCGTTTGATGCGGTGTTCCTGCGTAACGTGCTGATCTACTTCACCGACGAGGATCAGGAAAAGATCCTCAGGCATATCCGTGACCTGATTAAACCCGATGGCGTCCTGTTCATTGGCGAGAGTGAGACATTGAACAACCTGCGCACCGGGTTTGAACAAGTCGCCCCGATCATTTACCGGCCGGCCGCCAGGGTGGGCAGCCCATGTGCGTGAATGAGGTGCAGAAAATTCATGTTCAGATCGGGCAGGTGAAGACCGGCCGGGCGGGGCAATCGCTGAATGCGATCCTGGGCTCCTGCATAGGCCTCGGCCTTCTCCAACCGGCCAAGGGGCTTTGCGGGCTGGCCCATTGCCTGCTGTCTAAGTCGCCGGAAGCGAGCGATGCAATCAGTGGCAGGCACGTGGATCAGGCACTCAAATCGCTGCAGTCCCTGATGGAGGTTTCCGGCAAAGATCTGCGTCAAGTTAAGGCAATCATCGTTGGCGGTGCCAATATGACAATGCCTGCTGATACAGATCCCGCCCGGCTTGTCGGAGCCATCAATGCACGTTCCGCCTACCGGGCCCTGCGGGAGGCCGGTGTCCGCAACATCCATGAAGACGTCGGGGGAGTGCAGGGAAGGCAGGTGACCATCGACTGCACAAGCGGCGAATTCACAGTTAAGTCCATCCCGCGTTTGGGGGCACACAGATGAAACCCGACACCTCAGAACCGCTGGTTCTTGGCCCCGGCAAGCTGCCTGGAGAAGGCGAAAATCCCGCCGGTAATGCCGGCCTACCGGGTGCTGCCGAGCCGCAGAAGCCTGTCGAGAGCACCGGCGGCCGGGCGCGGCAAGGCCACGCTGAAAAATACGGCTCCTTTCTGATTGACGATAGCGAATTTGCCATCCCTGTCACTGCGCTTCAGGAGATCGTGAACGAACCGGATGACATCTCTCCGGTGCCGCTTGCACCGCCATTTATGCTGGGCCTGTTCAACCTACGGGGCATGATTGTTCCGGTGATTGACCTGCGCAGGTTGCTGGAGTTTCCCGCAACTGACAGCACGCAACCACGCAAGGTTGCCATTGTCGAACATGGGGCGCATTGCATCGGCCTTCTGTTTGACAGGACAGGAGAGGTCCTGAACGGTAAAGGCGTGGCACGGGTGGATTTCCGCCCCAATGGCGAGGGCATCAAGGATGTTGTCATCGACGGGGTGCTGAAATTCGATAAGGGTGAAAGGCTGGTCCAGGTGCTGGACCCGCATGAACTGCTGAACCTGGAAAAGCTTCCGAGGGCCGATAATGGCGCCGGGCAGGAGGCCGTCAAACGCAGCAGAGGCAAGAAACTCGCCTGCGTGTCCTTTCAGACCGGCCATACCACCTGTGCCATGGACCTGCGGCACGTGAAAGAAGTCAAGACTGTCCCCAAGCTGGAGCAGTCCCTTCTGACGGGCGGCAACGTGATCGGCACTGCAAACCTGCGTGGCGTCATTCTGCCAGTCATAGATTTTCGCGGCTTCATGGGGGACGGCGCAAAGTTTGTGTTTGGGGCGACCTTGCCCAAGGAGCGCAGAATGCTGGTGGTCGAAACTGCCGAAGGGCCAGTCGGGCTGATGGTGTTTTCCATCGACAGCATTCTGCCCTATTACGAGGATGAAGTACGGCCGTTCGCCAAGCTCGCACTGCCGCGCGGGGATCTGGTCAATGGGTGCCTGATTGATAAGAAAAATCAAATCGTCATGATGCTGGATCCGGAAAAACTTCTGCAAGAACCCAGTTTTCTGGCAGCGGCAAAGTCCTGCCAAGAGATCTATCCACCCGATACGGAGGAGGAAAAAGCCGCCGATCTGGCGACCCGGGCAGCGCGCCGCACGTTTATCAAATTCACGTTTGAAAAGAGATTTGCCCTGGATACGTCTCAGGTCAGTGAAGTGATCAACCGCCCCAAGGACCTGCTTGAGCCACCGTTCTCGCTCAGTTTTGTCGAAGGCATCCTCAATTTGCGGGGGGAATTGATCACTCTTTTCAATCCGCGGGTGCTCTACGGCTTGCCGCCGGTGTCCAGCCAGGACCAGAAGGTGTTGATTTTCAGGCATGGCGCGCAGAAATTCGGAATCCTCGTGGATTCCGTCGATGAAATCATCATCACGACGGAAAACCGGGTTGCTGAGCTGAAGCCCTTGGACCAGCAGCAAGCGTCCAAGAGCATTACCGAGGATGTAACCGGATGCCTGCAGCACAAGTCCCCTGATGGCAAGCCCGAGTCGATTTTGATCATGGACACAACCGCTTTGGTCGACCGCTGCTTTAAGGCCGCATAGCGCCGCCCAGCAACGCGTGCCGCAGGCCGCGGGCAGGGACCGCCGCTTTGCCTGGGCGGGCCTGCCCGCGCTTGCAGTGGTCGCAATCAGACCAGGGTTGTTGCAGGACTTTTGGCTTCCGCAGTGCGGCAGGTCTTCCTTCTCTGCGTGAAGATTCCTGCAATCCGGTGAACTTTTTCTTGCCGCAGCGAATGTGATGCGCTACGCGCGCTTCACCGGTCCCGTAAGGGCTAAGAGGGAATCCGCGGCGCCAGCCGGCGCCAAACGGAACTGCCCCCGCAACTGTAGGCGGCGAGTGCTGTCCCATCGTGTCACTGGACCAGAGCGGTCCGGGAAGACGGGGCAGACAGTGACCCGCCAGTCAGGAGACCTGCCGGCGAAAAACCGAAACACACCGGACGGGGTTGTCCGGGGAGGTTGCCGGTAAGGTGTGCCGCCGCTGTCCGGTGCCGCATAAAGGGGGCCAGGCTCCTGCTTAACCGGTCAATGCCCTTTCACCCGTTCTCCGGTCATTGACAGATGGAGATCGAAATCATGTTTCTGCGTTCCGGCCTGATGGGCCTTTCTTTCTTTGCGGCAGCTCAGGCCGCAGCGGCCGGCGAGGCTTTCCCGCTGACCCTTCAAAACTGCGGCGAGACCGTCACCTTCGAGGCGCCGGTTGCGTCCGCCGTGACCGTCGGTCAGGCCGCGACAGAGGTGCTTTATGCTCTGGAGCTGGGCGGCAAAGTGCTTGGCACCTCGGTCTGGTTCAACGACGTGCTGCCCGAATACGCGGACGTGAACGACAAGGTAGAGCGGCTGGCCGACAACGATCCGAGCTTTGAAAGCGTGGTGGCCAAACGCCCGGGACTGGTGGCGGCGCAATATGAATGGCACGTCGGACCCGAAGGTGTTGTCGCCAAGCGCGAGCAGTTCCATGATCTCGGCATCCCCACCTATGTGATGCCCGCGGATTGCGTTGGCAAGGACAACACCACCGGCGGCGACGGCACCCGCACCCAGATGTTCACCACTAAGAGCCTGTATCAGGGCATTGAGGAACTGGCGGCGATCTTCGGAGAGGCCGAAAAGGGTGCAGCGTTGGTTGCCGACTACAAGGCCCGTGAAGCCGCAGCTGTTGCCAAGGCGCAGGAGGTTGCACTGGACGACGCCTCTGCCGTGTTCTGGTTCTCTTCGCCGGAGATGGAAAGCGACC
Source organism: Leisingera sp. CC-HEC093 (assembly GCF_059429195.1). Classification (NCBI taxonomy): domain Bacteria; kingdom Pseudomonadati; phylum Pseudomonadota; class Alphaproteobacteria; order Rhodobacterales; family Roseobacteraceae; genus Leisingera; species Leisingera sp. CC-HEC093. Next base: position 2,629,784 of record NZ_JCAIJR010000001.1, read on the forward strand.
CGTTTGTGGCCGGCCAGAAGGGCGCGCCGGGATACATGATGCAGCAACTGGGCCTGCGCAATGTTATTGAGACTGACGAGGAATGGCCGACCGTCGGCTGGGAAACCATCGCCAAGGCCAACCCCACGGTGATCGTGATTGCCCGTATGGACCGCCGCCGCTTTGCTGCGGATGATTACGAGAAGAAGCTGGAGTTCCTGCGCAATGATCCGGTCGCCAGCCAGATGGATGCGGTAAAGAACAACCGTATCGTCGTGATGGACGCCCAGGCCATGGACGCCACCATCCGCGCCATCCCGGCGCTGGAGGACCTGGCCGCTGAACTCAGCGCGATCGGCAACGGCGCATGAGCGCAGCCGCTGCACTGGCATTGCAGGGCGTCCGGGGCGCTTGCCTGGCCCTGCCGGTGCTGGCTGCGGCGGTTCTGGCAGGCGCAATGATCGGGGAAACCCCGCTTGCGCCTGACCTTATTCTGTCCGTTCTAGCCAACAAGCTGGCCGGGGCGGGGCTAGTGGTGGACCCGGTGGATCAGGGTATCATCTGGAGCTACCGGCTGCCGCGGGCGCTGGTGGCTGCGGCCTGCGGGGCAGCGCTGGCGGTGACCGGGGTGGTGCTGCAGGCCTTGCTGCGCAACGCGCTGGCCGATCCTTACATCCTGGGCATTTCGGCGGGTGCCTCGACCGGGGCGGTTGCCGTCACCATTGCCGGGCTCGGCGGCGGCGCCCTGTCGCTCTCCTTTGGCGCCTTCAACGGGGCGCTGCTGGCGTTTGGCTTTGTTGCCATCCTGGCGCGAGCGGCCGGGGCAGGGGACAATCGTGCAGCCGCAGCGCAGATCGTGCTGGCGGGCATTGCCGGCTCGCAGCTGTTCAACGCATTGACCGCCTTTGTTATCGCCAAGTCCGCCAATGCCGATCAGGCTCGCGGTATCATGTTTTGGCTGATGGGCAACCTCAGCGGCGTTCGCTGGCCGGATGTGTGGCTGGCGGTGCCGCTGGCGTTGGCAGGCTGGATGATCTGCCGGTTTCACGCACGCGCCCTCGATGCCTTCACCTTTGGCAGCGACTCGGCGGCGTCGCTCGGGATTCCGGTCCGGAGGGTGCAGGTGGTGCTGATCTTCGCTACCGCGCTGATGACCGCGGTGATGGTGTCGATCGTCGGCTCCATCGGTTTTGTAGGCCTGGTGATCCCGCATGCAGCGCGGTTCCTGGTCGGTCCGGGCCACCGCAGGCTGATGCCCGCCGCGGCGCTGACCGGCGCCGTTTTCCTGATTGCCGCCGACATTGTGTCCCGCATCATCATCCCCGGCCAGGTGCTGCCCATCGGCGTGGTCACTGCCCTGATCGGGGCACCATCCTTTGCGGTGATTCTGATACGCGGTCAAAAGGCGGCACGATGAAGATCGAGGCCCGCAATCTGTCCTTCGCTGTGCGCGGCAAGACTTTGCTGGAAGACGTCTCGCTGACGGCGCAGCCAGGGGAAACGCTGGCGCTTGTCGGCCCCAACGGCTCCGGCAAGTCGACCCTGATGCGCCTGCTGTCCGGCCTGGCACGGCCTGCGCAGGGCGAGGTGCTGCTGGCGGAAAAACCGCTGGCCGGACTCACCCGCCGGGACATCGCCCAGCGGATCGCCATCGTCGAACAGCAGGCAGATACGGCTGAGCGCATCACCGCGCGGTCGGTCGTGGAACTGGGCCGCACCCCATGGCTGTCAACGTTGAAACCCTGGAGCGGAGAAGACACGCTGCTGGTAGACAAGGCGCTGCGCACGGTGGAGATGGAAGGTTTTGCCCGCCGCGAATGGGCCACGTTGTCTGGCGGCGAACGGCAGCGGCTGCACATCGCCCGGGCCCTTGCACAGCGGCCTGGGCTTTTGCTGCTGGACGAGCCGACGAACCATCTGGATATTCACCACCAGCTGTCGATCCTGAATTGTATCCGCAATCTGAAAGTGACAACTGTGGTTGCCCTGCATGACTTGAATCAGGCGCTGACCTGCGACCAGGTTGCGGTGCTGTCGCACGGGCGACTTCTGGCGTTTGGGCCGCCCAGCCAGGCGCTGGCGCCGGAAACCGTTTCTGAAATCTTCGGAATCAAGGCCCGTTGGGTCCGGGATGCCGGGGGCGAGGACCCCTTCCTGTCCTTTCAGCTAGCCTGATTTCGCACCGGCGGGCGCTGAGTTCTTTTTTGGCACCGCGCAGACTGTTTCAGTCTGGCTCGCCGGACAGGCCGCAGGATTGAATGAAAGTGCAGCACTCCTCAGTCAGCGCTGCAAAGCGCGACCGCTCGCGCTGGTACAGGTAGACTGCCCGCTTGTCGGGCAGGTCGGCGATCGGACGGAAGGCGGTTGCCTCCGGCATGAACCGTGCAACGGTCTGCGGCAGCACCGTGACCCATTTGCCGGTCCGCACCATGGTAATCAGCGAATGGGTGTTGTGGATCGTCACATCCGCATTGCTGCTCGCCTTAACGAAACGCTCGTTCCGGATCAGATCGCACAGGGCATTGCCGACAAAGGACGCGCTGGTCACATCGGCAATTGTGGGGGCGGCCTTCTGCAGGTACAGCGGGTGATCGGTTGCGCAAACCAAGCCAAAACGGTCCTCGAACAGCGGCACAGCCCTGACACCGTTCAGCGGGTGATGACCAGAAGCGATGCCGATATCCGCCTTTCCCTCCGCCAGCGCATCCAGCACTTCCTGAGTGTCAGTGTCGCGCAACTCCACTTTCAGGCCAGGGTGGCGTGCTGTCATATGTTCCAGAACTGCCGGGAAAACCAGCGCCGCAACGGAGGGGACCGAGACGATCTGCAGCAATCCGTGGGCCGCTTCCGCGGCCAGCTCGATGCTTTGCACGGTCTGGTCAAAGCGGCGCACTTGCTGCTGCGCCAGTTCAAAAACCTGTTGCCCCAATGGCGACAGCTGGTTCTTGCGCTCGCCCTCAAACAGTTTCTTGCCCAAATGGTCTTCCATCTGCTTGAGCGTCATGGAAACCGCGGATTGAGTCCGGCCCAGCCGGTTGGCGGCCTCGGACAGATTGCCGGTCTGCGCCACGGTGCAGAAGGCGCGCAGCATTTCGATTTTCAGAGTCACGCTTCAGAAATCCTGAAGTTGCTTACAGTTTATTGAGTTTGACTGATGTGGGCTGCGGAGTCCATCCTGCTGCAAATCTGAAATTCAGCATCTGGGGCTTCTCCGTGACCAAACTCAACCTGATTGCCGGCGAATGGCTGGCGGGCGAAAGCGAAATCGAAAACCGCAACCCTTCGGATCTGAGCGATCTGGTCGGCATGTTTGCCCAGGCCAGCGCCGATCAGCTGGAAGCCACCCTTGATCAGGCTCAAGTCGCGCAGCGCGAATGGGCGGCATACGGCCTTGAGCGCAAACAGGCGGTTCTGATGAACATCGGCAATGAGCTGATGGAACGCGCCGAGGAACTGGGCACGCTGCTGAGCCGCGAAGAAGGCAAGCCGCTGGCCGAGGGCAAGGGCGAAGTCTACCGCGCCGGCCAGTTCTTCACCTATTACGCTGCCGAATGCCTGCGCCAGATCGGCGAAAACGCCGACTCAGTGCGCCCCGACATCGAAGTCGACGTGCGCCGCGAGGCGGTAGGCGTGGTGGCGATCATCAGCCCCTGGAACTTCCCGACTGCAACCGCATCCTGGAAAATTGCACCGGCGCTTTGCTATGGCAATGCCGTGGTCTGGAAACCGGCGAACATCACCCCGGCATCAGCCGTGGCCCTGACCGAGATCATCGAGCGCCAGGACATCCCCAAGGGCCTGTTCTCGCTGGTCATGGGCTCAGGCCGCTCGATCGGCCAGCGCCTGGTCGAAAGCCCCAAGGTGAACGCGATCTCCTTTACCGGCTCGGTGCCGGTGGGCAAAGGCATCGCCGCCGCTGCCATCCAGAACCTGACCAAGGTGCAAATGGAAATGGGCTCCAAGAACGCGCTGGCGGTGATGGACGATGCCGATCTGGATCTGGCCGTTGCGCTGTCACTGGGCGGCGCCTTTGGCGGCACCGGTCAGAAATGCACCGCTTCCTCCCGGCTCGTGGTCCACGCGGCTGTTCATGACGCCTTCGTCGACAAGCTTGTCGCCGGGGCACAGGCCATGAAAGTGGGCCACGCGCTGGAAGAGGGCGTGCAGATGGGGCCGGTCGTCAGCGAGCAGCAGCTGAATGAGAACCTGGCTTATGTCGAACTGGGCAGAACCGAAGGCGCCGAGCTGGCCTGCGGCGGCCAGCGGCTGGAGATGCCGCACGAAGGCTTCTACATGTCCCCCGGCGTTTTCCTGAACACCACCAACGACATGCGCATCAACCGCGAGGAAATGTTTGCGCCGCTGACCTCCGTGATCAAGGTCGGCAGCTATGATGAGGCACTGGCGGTGGTCAACGACACCAACTTCGGCTTGACCTCGGGCATCGTGACCCAGTCGCTGGCCCGTGCCACCCATTTCCGCCGCAACGCGCGAACCGGTGTCGTCACCGTCAACCTGCCGACCGCAGGCACCGACTACCACGTGCCCTTCGGCGGCCGCGGCGACAGCTCCTATGGCCCGCGCGAGCAGGGTAAGGCAGCGGCGGAGTTCTATACCACCGTCAAGACCGCCTACATCAGCGCCGGCAAGCCGGTCTGAAACTGAAACTGTGGCAGCGCCGGATACCGGCCTGCCAGTTTGCGGACGCGCCCGCCCTCCATGTTTCCCCTGCGGCGGGCGCTTCCTGCCCGCCGCCAGAAGGCCGGGTGCTGGACTTTGAAAACCGAGGTGCTTGAATGACCGGATACCGTATCGACTGCCTGCAATATGCCAACTGGTCGGAAAAGATCTTCCGCCAGCTGCGCGAAGGCAATGTGGACGCGATCCAAGTCACCATTGCCTATCACGAGAACTTCCGCGAGACGGTTCTGAACTTCGAGCAGTGGAACCGCTGGTTCGAGCAGTACCCGGACCTGATCATGAAGGGGCAGTGGGCCTCCGACATCGACAAGGCCCGCGAAACCGGCCGCACCGCGGTGTTCTTCGGCTTCCAGAATCCTTCGCCGATGGAGGACGACATCGGCCTGGTTGAGATCTTGCACACCCTGGGCGCCCGTTTCATGCAGCTCACCTATAACAACCAGTCGCTGCTGGCGACCGGTTGTTATGAGGCCGAGGACACGGGCATCACCCGTATGGGCAAGCAGGTCATCAAAGAGATGAACCGGGTGGGCCTGGTGGTGGACATGAGCCACTCCGCCGACCGCTCCACCATCGAGGCGGCGGAGATATCCACCCGCCCCATCGCCATCACCCATGCCAACCCGCATGAATGGTCGCCTGCGCTGCGCAACAAGAAGGACGATGTGATCCGCGCGGTGACTGGCCACGGCGGCATGCTGGGCTTCTCGGTGTATCCCCACCACCTCAAGGATAAATCGGACTGCACCCTGCAAAGCTTCTGCGAGATGATTGCACGCACCGCAGAGAAATACGGGGCAGAACACCTCGGCATCGGCACCGACCTCTGCCAGAACCAGCCTGACAGCGTCGTCGAATGGATGCGGGTCGGCCGCTGGACCAAGGAAATCGACTACGGCGAAGGATCAGCCGCCGCGCCGGGCTTCCCGGCAATGCCCAGCTGGTTCAAGGACAACCGCGACTTTGGAAACATCGAAGACGGCCTTCGCGCGACGGGCATGAACGATGACGAGGTCAGCGGCATCATGGGTGGGAACTGGTACCGGTTCTTCGCCGAAAACTTTGGCCCAAAGGGATAGGTCATGGAAACAACCGCGCAGACAACGATATCACGACGGGACCCGGCACAGGTCATGCGCCTCAGCCGGCTCGGCTCCTTGCATCAGTGCCGCCTCAGCTTCATGCGGGTGCTGACACGCCGCATGGCCCGGGAAAACTGGAGCTTTGGGCGCCCCAAGTTTGATATCGATGCCAAGGGCGTCGGCGTTGCGGTCTATACCGCCACCGGCCCTGCGCGGACCTACTCTCTGATTGCCTTTGCCCACGACCTGCCGCCGGAGATGCGCTCTGACCGGGTGATCGCCACCGCTTGGGATGCTACTTTCACTCTGTTTGACGGGGTTCCAACGGATGCCGACATTGAACGGCTCTCGAAGAACGTGCCCTATCAGGAGGCGGGCCGGGTCAACGAGAAATCCCTGTCTGTTTCCCGCGCCAACCGCTCGGTGCGCCTGTGGGCGCATTTTGTCGATGCGCTGTCACGAGGCCAGCAGCCGGATCCGGCACAGGTGGACGCAGTCGGCTACCTGATGCGCACCACTGCGGTTTACGGCTCCGGCAAGCTGGGGGCCGCCGACCGTGAGGCGATTGCCGGCCGCCCCGAGCTTAACGCGCCGTTCCAGGCAGAGATGCTGTCAGTCTATCTGACCCGGGTCTTTGTGCGCGATCTGGTGGAGTATATGGCCCGCGCAAAAGGCGGCGATAATGCCGTTCCGCTGGCGCTGGAAACTGCAAAACGGCTAGGCATCGGCAATTCTACCGGCCTTGGCATGGCGCCCTACATCGTCAACCACCCGGTGCTGTTCAACAACTGGATTGCGGCCCGGGAAGAGGCGATTGCCCGGGTGCGCTCGGTCGAAACAGCTTCGTCGGAGGAGGCAGCCTGCTTCCGCCGCATGCTGCGGCGGAGCGAATTGTCGGCAGCGCGCTGGCATTCAGAACACCCGGTGCAGATCGAAAAGCTGGCAACCCTGCACAAGGACTTGGAGGCGCTGGCTGCCTGGGTGGCGGCAGACGATCTGCTCAATGACCGCCCCTGGGACCGCCTGATCCGCTGGAGCGAGACAGCCTTGGGGCTGGAAGGGCAGGAACTGGCGGCCTCGCTGATCCTCGAACCCTATGCGGACCTTGTAGACGGGCTGTCTGACTGCATGGCCGATGCCAACAAGGACGCGTTCATTATCAATGGCGCAATGCCGGTTTCGCGGGTGCGGGAGCTGATCGAGGCCAGCTTTGCCTGGGCGCTGGATCTGGACTGGGCTGCCCGCGAAAACTGCGCCCGCGCCTGGTATGTTTCGGAGGAGAAGCTGGAGCCACGCATGGGCGAACGCTTCGATGAGCCGATTGCCGAATTCGAGCAGCCGCTGGCCCCGGCCCGCGACGCGGCCCTGGCCCATGCAGCACTGTCAGACTGGGAAGCTGATGAACCCATCGCGGCCTTCCTGCTGCGCCATCCTGAGCACCGCCACACCGTGCGGCGGGCGCAGATGAGCCAGGTCGCGCCCTATGGCGAGATCCGCAGCAACACCATCAGTGACCGGGTGCTGCCGATCGACATGCTGCGGGCGAAGCTGTCGTTTTTCGGGGCCACTCATTTCGACCCGCGCTCCGACCGCTGGGTGCGGATCTGCATGTACGCAGGCGCGCCGTACCCGGAGGACCTGACCACCGCAAACGCCGACCTGTGGGTTTATCCGGAGGCAGACCAATGAGCTATGCGCTGAACGAAGTGGAAGCCACCGCTAAACGCGCTGCCCGCGGGGCAGGGTACAACTGGGGCCTGGCCGAGGAAGCTGCAAAAGCCACCCGCTGGCTCTGTGCGCAGGGGCTGGACGGGGCCGCGGTGCTGGCAGGCCTTCTGGCTGCCGGCTACGCCGCTGACCTGTCCGCCCATGTGCCGCAATCGCTGGACGGCAGCTGGTCGGCGCAGGCGCCGCTCTGCCCGCTGACAACCGGCGCAGCTCTTTCGGACTGCGCTGCGCGGCTGCGGGATGCGCCGCTGTCTCTTGGACCGGTGTCCCAGCCTGCGATGATCCTGCCCTTTGCCGCAGCGGCCGCGCGGCAGCTTGGCGCTTGCGTCACGGTTGAGGGCAAGGGCTTTCAGGCCGTCACCGACGGCGCCGCACTGCATTGCGAGGGCACTCTGCCGGAAACGGCAGTCCAGCTGGCCATCCGCGTTGCGGGCAGCCTGTCAAACCCGCTTCCGAGCCAAACCCGGGCCGATCCGGAGGAGGCGGCCTGGGCCGCGCTCAACCGGTTTGCCCATAAAACCTACGCTCCGGCCACCGAGGAGTCGCGCCTGCTGGGTGCCGGCGCCGGGCTGTCGGACAACGACTGAAGAGGCACCGATATGACCGAAACCAGAACCATGACCCTTGCCGAGATCGAGGATCTGTCCTTCCGCGCCCTGGTGGCGGCAGGCACCTCCGAGGCCAACGCGCGGCCCCTGGCGGTGGCGACCGCGGCCACCGAAGCGGACGGCGTGGCCAGCCACGGCCTTGCCTACATCCCGATCTATGCGGAGCATGTGCAATGCGGCAAGGTGGACGGAAAGGCGTCGCCTGTTCTGACCCAGCCGCGTCCCGGTGTCGTGGCAGCGGATGCGGCAACTGGCTTTGCCCATTCCGCCATCGATATGGGGTTTGAGACGCTGATCCCGGCAGCTCGCGAACAGGGCGTCGCGGTTCTGGCCATCCGCAACAGCTACAACTGCGGCGTGCTGGGGTACCACACTGCCCGTCTGGCCCGCGCCGGGCTGGTTGGCCTGGGTTTTACCAATGCCCCGGCCTCGATTGCGCCCTCGGGCGGCAACAAGCCGGTTGTGGGCACCAACCCGTTCTCGGTCGCGGTTCCAGGTGCGGACGGCGAGCCGGAGCTGCTCATCGACCAAAGCGCCAGCACCATCGCCAAGAGCGAAGTGATGAAACACGCCCGCGAGGGCAAGGAGATCCCGCTGGGCTGGGCGCTGGATGCCGAAGGCAACCCCACCACTGATCCGGACGCAGGCCTCAAAGGGTCAATGGCGCCTTCGGGCGGCTACAAGGGCGTCGGGGTGGCGCTGCTGACCGAAATTATGGCCGCTGCACTGACTGGAGCCACCCTCGGCATCAATGCATCGCCCTTCTCCGGCACTGCGGGCGGACCGCCCAAAACCGGCCAGATGTTCATCGCAATCGACCCGGCTGCGACAGCAAATGACGCTTTCAGTGCTGGAATGGCCGGGATCGTGGAAGCGGTGCGCGGCCAAGCCGGCGCACATCTGCCCGGAGACGGGCGGCGGGCAAAACGCTTGCAGGCCCGTCAAGACGGCGTCGCTGTCAGCGTTGCAACGCTGGCAAGGATCGAAGCCCTGCTGGGCTGACGCCAGATTCCGGTGGTTGCGCGAACCGCCGGACAATCCGCACCCCGGTGCGGCACGTGCGAAACGGGAGGAAACGCATGTCAATAAAGCAACCTTTTACGGATCTTGAGATCAAGACCTCAGACCAGGGCTTCTATAAGGGGCACAGCGTCGAGATCGCCTTGCTCAGCAAGGGGATCATGGTCGCCCTGGTTCTCTGGGCCCTGGTCTGGCCGGCAAACGCCACGAGCGAGCTGGGCAATCTCAACGGACGCATCCTTGAGGATTTCAACGCCTTCTACATCATCATCGTCGGTTTCTTCGCCTTTTTCCTGTTTGTGGTCGCCGCATTGCCGCAAACCGGTAAGCGGATCATGGGGGGACCGGGCCAGGGCAAGGAGTTCTCGGACTTTTCCTGGTTCTCGATGATGTTCGGCGCCGGTCTGGGCGTCGGCCTGATGGTCTTTGCCACCGCAGAGCCGCTGGGCCTTTGGGGTTCCAACCCGGAAGTGCTGGCGCAGAATGTGGTTCCGAACACCGAAGAAGCCATCCAGTCCGGCTTCCGCTACACATTCCTGCACTATGGCTTCCACGCCTGGGCAATCTATGTGGTGACCGGCCTGTCGCTGGCCTACTACGCCTATACCCGCGACATGCCGCTGACCATCCGTACCGCGCTGACCCCGCTGTTCGGCAAGCTGATGAACGGTTTCCTGGGCCACGTCGTTGACGTTCTGGGTGTTGTTGCCACCATCCTGGGTGTGTCCGTGACCATCGGCTTCGGCGTTTCCCAGTTCGTGGACGGCGTTTATGCCATCACCGGCATGGAGTGGATGATGGACATGAGCGGCGACGCGCCTGCACCGGGCACCGTTGGCCTGCTGGCCGGCCTGTTTGCGATCATGGGCCTGTCGATCATCTCGGCTGTCTCCGGCGTTGGCCGCGGCGTGAAGTATCTGTCGAACCTCAACCTGGTTCTGTCGATCATCCTGCTGCTGACCTTCGTGGTCTTCGGCTCCTTCATGTTCGCAATGACCACCTATGCATCGGCCTTCGTGGACTACATCCTGCAGTTCACCTCGCTCAGCTTCGGTGCCTACGGCCCGCAGTCGGCGGCTGAATTCGCGGCAGCTCTGCCGGCCGAGGCAGCGCCTCATGCCGACGCGCTGCGCGGCGGTGCAACCAACGCCTGGGGCTCCTTCGAAGGCTTCAAGTCCGGTCTGGAAGGCGAAGCGGCAGCTCTGTCCGATGAGGTTCTGGCAGCAACCTACGCAGCTGGCGAGGCACAGCGCCAGTTCGGCTGGCAGTCAGGCTGGACCACATTTTACTGGGCTTGGTGGATTGCATTCTCGCCCTTCGTGGGCCTGTTCCTGGCACGCATTTCCCGCGGCCGTTCGGTGCGTGAATTCATCCTCGGCTGTGTGATTGCTCCGGCGCTGGTCTGCTTTGCCTGGATGACCATCCTGGGCGGCACTGCCATCGACCTGGAGCTGAACGGTGCGGCCGAAGGTGCCATCATCGGCGCGTCCAACACCGCCAAGCTGTTCGTGACCCTGCAAAGCATGATCGACGGCGGCCTGCTGTCCGGCATCACTATCATGTGCGTGGTGCTGATCATGACCTTCCTGGTCACCTCGGCGGACTCCGGCATCCTGGTGATGAACACCATCATGTCCGGCGGCGACCAGAACATCGGCAACAAGCACAAGATCGTTTGGGGCCTGATCCTGACCGCCGTGATCGGCACCCTGCTGTTTGCAGGCAAGCAGAATGGCGGGGCCGACCCGATGGAAGCGCTGAAGAGCGCAATGATCATCGGCGCGCTGCCCTTCACCATGGTGATGGGTCTGATGTGCGTGTCACTGGCAAAAGCACTGTTCCGCGACGGGCAGCGTGAAAAGGCTGCGGCTCCGGCCGAGTAAGAAACAGACACCGGGCAGCGCTGCCGCGTTTGCCCGGGTGTCGTCGAACAGCCCCGGGTGGGGCGGAGAGGCCGGGGGAGAAATCCTCCGGCTTCTTCAATCGCCGCGCAGCGCTGGGCGGATGAAACCGCGCACAAAAAACGCCCCGGAAATCCGGGGCGCTTCAGTTTCGTGCAGTTAGTGGATTATGCCGCCAGATCGAACCTGTCGGCGTTCATCACCTTGACCCAGGCCGCCACAAAGGTGCGGACAAAGGCCGCGGCGCCGTCGCCCTGGGCATAGACTTCGGCCAGTGCCCGCAGCTGGGAGTTCGAGCCGAACACCAGATCCGCACGGGTGCCGGTCCATTTGACCGCGCCGCTGGCCCGGTCCCGGCCCTCATAGGTGCCGTCGCCGGCCGGTTTCCATTCCACGCCCATGTCGGTGATACCGGCAAAAAAGTCCGTGCTCAGCACGCCAACCCGGTCAGTGAACACACCATGCTTGGACCCGCCATGATTGGCCCCCAGCACCCGCAGCCCGCCGACCAGCGCGGTCATCTCTGGCGCGCCAAGGGTCAAAAGCTGCGCCCGGTCCACCAGCATCTTTTCGGCCGGCACGCTGTACTCGGCCTTCAGGTAATTGCGGAAGCCATCCGCCTCCGGCTCCAGCACCGCAAAGCCGTCGACATCGGTCTGCTCCTGCGTGGCATCTGTGCGCCCCGGGGTGAAGGGCACATCCACCGGGTGCCCAGCGGCCTTGGCGGCTTCCTCAACCCCGGCACAGCCCGCCAGAACAATCAGATCGGCCATCGACACTTTCTTGCCGCCGGACGCACCAGCGTTGAACTCGCTCTGCACCTGCTCCAGTGCGTTCAGCACCTTGGCCAATTGCGCGGGCTCGTTCACCTCCCAGTCCTTTTGCGGGGCCAGCCGGATGCGGCCGCCATTGGCACCGCCGCGCATGTCGGAACTGCGGAAGGTCGAGGCCGAGGCCCAGGCCGTTGCAACCAGCTCGGAAACCGTAAGGCCGGTACCCAGGATCGCCGCCTTCAGCTGCGAGACGTCCTGCGCATCCACCAGCGCATGATCCACTGCCGGCACCGGATCCTGCCAGATCAGGTCTTCAGCAGGCACATCCGCCCCCAGGTAGCGCGACTTCGGCCCCATATCGCGGTGGCACAGCTTGAACCAGGCGCGGGCAAAGGCATCGGCGAATTTCTCCGGGTTGGCGTGGAAATCGCGCGAAATCTTCTCGTACTCCGGATCCATCCGCAGCGACATGTCGGCGGTGGTCATCATCGGGGCATGTGTCTTGCTCGGGTCATGGGCGTCCACCACCATGTGCTCGGGCTTCACGTCCTGCGCCTGCCACTGGTTGGCGCCCGCCGGGCTTTTGACCAGCTTCCACTCATAGCCGAACAGCACATCGAAATAGCCCATATCCCAGGTGGTCGGGTTTGGCTTCCAGGCCCCTTCGATGCCGGAAGTGGTCGTGTCGGCGCCCCGCCCGGTGCCATGTGAATTGGTCCAGCCAAAGCCCATCAGCTCCATATCGCCTGCTTCCGGCTCTGCGCCCACCAGGTCCGGGTTGCCCGCGCCATGCGCCTTGCCAAAGGTGTGGCCGCCGGCCACCAGCGCCACGGTTTCCTCGTCGTTCATGCCCATGCGCGCAAAGGTGTCGCGCACGTCCAGACCCGAGGCGACCGGATCGGGGTTGCCGTCCGGGCCTTCCGGGTTCACGTAGATCAGGCCCATCTGAACCGCCGCCAGCGGGTTGTCGAGGTCGCGGTCGCCGGAATAGCGGCTGTTGGCCTGGTCGCTGGTGGCCAGCCACTCAGTCTCGGACCCCCAGTAGACATCCTCTTCAGGCTCCCAGACATCCTCGCGGCCGCCGCCAAAGCCGAACACAGGGCCGCCCATCGACTCAATGGCGCAGTTGCCTGCCAGGATCATCAGATCGCCCCAGGAGATTTTGTTGCCGTATTTCTGCTTGATCGGCCACAGTAAGCGGCGCGCCTTGTCCAGATTTCCGTTATCCGGCCAGGAATTCAGCGGCGCAAACCGCTGGTTGCCGGTGCCGCCGCCGCCGCGCCCGTCCGCGGTGCGGTAGGTGCCGGCACTGTGCCAGGCCATGCGGATGAACAGCCCGCCATAATGGCCGTAATCCGCCGGCCACCAGTCCTGGCTGTCGGTCATCAGCGCAAACAGGTCCTTCTTCACTGCCTCCAGGTCCAGCTTCTTGAATTCCTCAGCATAGTTGAAATCCGCCCCCATCGGGTCCGACTTGGGGGAATGCTGATGCAGGATCTTAAGGTTCAGCTGGTTCGGCCACCAATCCTGGTTCGAGGTGCCGCCGCTGTCGGTGTTCAGCGCTGCACCGTGCATCACAGGGCATTTTCCTGCGGGGGTATTTCCGTCCATTTCCATCTCCGATCGTGGCTTCAAATTATTGAACTGCGTCGCGGCGGAAGCGCCCCGGAACCAGCCCAGCAGCCCGTGCCGCCTGAAAATGCAAGCGGGGCCATGGCTGCCAGTGCCGGGTCTCCCTGTCTTCCTGGAGAGGAGGCTAGCAGGGAAATATCATTGGGATAAGTTGCATTTATTCATCGCTCTGATAATGAAACCCTATGATAAACGTGACCCTCCGCCAGATGCGCTACTTCGAGGCGTTGGCCCAGCATCGCCATTTCGGCCGCGCGGCACACGCATGCGCCGTGTCCCAACCGGCTTTGTCCGTTCAGATCAAAGAGTTGGAGGAAACGCTGGGGGTGCAGCTGGTGGAGCGCGGCGCCCGCCAGGTGCGGCTCACCGGCCTGGGGGAGGACCTGGCCTTCCGCGTGCGCGGCATCCTGCGCTCAGTGGATGAGCTGGGGGAACTCGCGCGGGCATCACGCGACGGGCTGGCCGGGCGTCTGCGCATCGGAGTGATTCCCACCATTGCGCCCTATCTGCTGCCCTCCATCGTCGGCAATCTGACCCGGCAATACCCCGAGGCCGACATCCGCGTGCGCGAGACCGTCACGCCCAAACTGCTGGAGGAACTGGGGGAGGGGCGTCTGGATACCGCCATCGTGGCGCTGCCGGTCTCTGAACCTTCGTTTGAGGAGGTCGCGCTGTTCTCTGAGAACTTTGTTCTGGTGCGCCCCGGCGAAGATGGCGGAACACCTGTTCCGGGTCCCGAAGGCCTGCGCCAGATGCGGCTTCTTCTGCTGGAGGAGGGGCATTGCTTCCGCGATCAGGCGCTGTCTTTCTGCAAGATGCAGTCCGCAGCACCGCGCGAACTGCTGGACGGCAGCTCCCTGTCAACTTTGGTGCAGATGGTCAGCGCCGGGATCGGGGTGACGCTGATCCCCGAAATGGCGGTGCCGGTGGAAACGCGCTCAGCAGCGGTGTCTGTTGCCCGTTTCCGCGACCCGCAGCCGGCACGCACCATCGGCATGATCTGGCGGCGAAGCAATCCGCTGGCCCGGCAGCTGATACAAGTAGCAGACGTGGTCAGGCAGGCCGCGGACGGATTGCGCTCCAGCTACCGTCCGATGAGTTGAAGCACTGGCCGCAAGTGTGGTCTGCTCCGTCACCTGGCCCGCACAGCTTTGAATTGAGTGACGCAAGGGCGGCATTCGCCTGACCGAGGATTGGTGCGTAAAGGGCACGTCTTCATGATTATTCCAGCCGCACTGTTTCCTGCCGGCGGGTGCGTTGTTACCGTATTGGAAAAAATACGAGAATGAGCAGGCATACAGGCAGATGAGAACGGGCATTGGCGGCACGTTTGTTGTTTCCTGGTCGCAGACCGAAATCGATGGCCTTCCGGCCGCGCCGGCGAACGCTTTGGATGTGGGCGCGTCGTGGTGCTGGCATGGCGATGCTGTGCGGGTGGATGGCCCGGCCGGGGTGTTGCGTCAGGATTTGGCAGACAGTGCAGAAGATTTGCGGCGCCGTGCTGCACGTTCAGTGCGCAGGCTGGTCGGTGCTGCCGTTCAGAATCGCACCGATGTGCATGCGATTCAGGTGGACGAGCCACTAATGGACCGCAGCTTTGTCGTGACCAATGGGGTTCAAAGTTTCACTGTCACCCTGATCGAAACCGGGCAGGGCAAGCGCCCGCTTCTGATGTTCATGGATAAGCTGCCGCCGCGCGGTGCAGATATGTGGGTGGTCAGCCACGCCCTGAACGCCCGTCCGGACCAGCCTCCGGGCAGCACCGGGGTGATCTGCTTTACCCCCGGAACCCTGATCGCCACCCCGAACGGCCCGAAACCGGTGGAACAGCTGCGCGAAGGCGAAAGGGTTCAGACCCGCGACAACGGCGCCCAGGAAATCCTGTGGATCGGCTCCCGCCGGGTCAGCGGCGCTCGGCTTTACGTGATGCCGCGGCTGCGTCCGGTCCGCATCCACGCAGGCGCCCTGGGAATCGACCGCCCGGAACAGGAGCTGCTGGTGTCCCCCGGCCACCGGATGCTGCTGCGCGGCGCGCGTGTGCGGGAGCTGTTCAACACGCCGGAAGTTCTGGTCGCGGCCGGCGATCTGGTCAACGGCCGCACCATCCTGCCTGATACCTCGGTGCGCGAAGTCTCCTATATCCATCTGATGCTGGCCAGTCATCAGGTGCTCTGGGCTAACGGGGTAGAAACAGAGAGCTTCCACCCGTCAAACGCCTCCCTTACAGCACTCAGCGACGCAGACAGGGCGCGCCTGTTCCGCCTGCAGCCGGATCTGCAGCGCGACCCGCTGTCCTACGGCCCTCATGCCCGCCGCAACCTCAGCGCCTCAGAGGCCGCCATTCTGGGGCATGATGCCGCGTAGGGCAGGCAGCTAGCCTGTCCCGCAAGCGGATTTTCCTGCCAAACAGGCAAACGCCGTGTTGACTCTGCGCCATCCCCCTATATAAGCGCGGCTTCATTGGTGTTGGTGGCCCCCGCGAGGGGATCCCTGTCATGCCGCAAGGCAAGAGGACAACGCCCTTCGAAACCTTAAACGAAGGAGATCAGCCGTGACCAAACGCACGTCTGCCAAGTACAAAATCGACCGCCGCATGGGCGAAAACATCTGGGGCCGTCCGAAGTCCCCGGTCAACCGCCGCGACTACGGCCCGGGCCAGCACGGCCAGCGCCGCAAGGGCAAACTGTCCGACTTCGGCATTCAGCTGCGCGCCAAGCAGAAGCTCAAGGGCTACTATGGCGACCTGACCGAGAAGCAGTTCCGCCGCATCTACGGCGAAGCCGTGCGTGTTTCCGGCGACACCGGTGAAAACCTGATCGGCCTGCTCGAGCGCCGCCTGGACGCTGTCGTCTACCGCGCCAAGTTCGTGGCAACCGTTTTTGCGGCCCGCCAGTTCGTCAACCACGGCCACGTGACCGTGAACGGCAAGCGCGTGAACATCCCCTCCTACCGCGTGAAAGAGGGTGACGTGATCGAGGTCCGTGACAAATCCAAGCAGATGGTTGCCGTTCTGGAAGCCGTCCAGCTGGCTGAGCGCGATGTGCCCGATTACATCGAAGCCGACCACTCCAAGATGACCGCAACCTTCGTGCGCACCCCGTCCCTGGGCGACGTGCCGTACCCGGTTATGATGGAACCGAACCTGGTCGTCGAATTCTACGCCAAGAACTAAGCCTGCTGCCCAAGGGGCATCTGGCGGAAGGGCTGTCCTGCGGGGCAGCCCTTTTTCTTTGCCGGTCTGCCGGGCCAGCACCGCACGGGGCGGGCCTCTCCAAAAGCGGTGGCCCGGCAGGGCCATTGGGTCTATCCTGATCCGAAACGACAGGGAGCGACCAATGAATTTCTTGATCAAAGCAGCCGCTGCGGCGGGGCTCACGGTTCTGGCGGCGGCGGCAGGCGCGGCACCGCTGAAACTCACACCTGCAAACCCGCAACCCTCCGGCGTCAAGCCCGGGCTTGCGGTGGTCTACGCCTATCCTCAGGATGTTAAATCACTGGCTGAGGCCTCCTCCGCGCTGAAGATCAGCAGCGAACCGGGGCGCCCGATTGCCGGGCTGGACAACCGCGATACTGAGGAAGGGCAGAACACGCTGACCTCCAAGCGGCCGATGCATGTGGCCGCGCGCATTACCGGCTACGTGAAACTGGATACTCCCGGCGTCCACAACATCGACTTCCTGACCAACGACGGGCTGCTTGCCAAAATCGGCGGCCAGGTGGTGGGCGAATTCGACGGCCGCCAGTCCTGCGACAGCACCATCGTGACCCGGGTCGAGGTGCCCTCGGCCGGCTGGTATCCGGTCGATATCCTCTACTTCCAGCGCCTGGGCACTGCCTGTCTGCACATGCGCATGGGCCCGGACGGCAAGCGCCCGAAATGGATGAAGGACAGCGCCTTCGGGCACTGACAGCCTTGGCCGCGGGGCAGGGGGCTGACCCCTGCCAGCATCCTCACAACGGCAGCGGTCGGCCTTCGGCAATGGCCTCCATCGCGAAATAGGAGGTGACGCTGTCCAGCTCCACGCCTGAGATCAGCCGCTGATAGACCTTGTCGTAGCTGGCCATGTCCTCGGTCACCACTTTCAGCTGATAATCGTAATCGCCGCCGATGCGGTGAAAATCCACCACCTCAGGAATGGTCAGCACATGGCGGCGGAATTTCTGCAGCCAGTCCGCCGAATGGTGCCGGGTGCGCAGCAGCACGAACACCACCAGATCCAGCCCCAGCTGCTTGCGGTCCAGCCGCGCAGTGGACCCCTTCAATAGGCCGCTCTCGTTCAGCGCCTTCAGCCGCCGCCAGCAGGCGTTCTGCGACAGCCCCACTTTGTCCGCCAGCTCCCGCTGCGACAGACTGGCGTCCTGTTGCAGGGCGCGCAGGATGGCGCGATCAATACTGTCTGCATTTTTGCTCATTATGCGATCATATGACACAAATGTAGCGCAATCCACTCAGTAATTGATTAAGTTTCCGCGCTAAATTCCGTTCATTGTGTCTCAACAGATTTCGGAGGCGCGACATGACCCTGGCAGCATTCAAACAGACAATCCGGCAAGCGGCACAGGACGGCGCTCTGGGCCGCAGTGTCATCGGCGACGGCGTGATGATCCCCGGTCTGGATGGCGACGTGCCGCTGGTCTATGCCGATTACGTCGCCTCCGGCCGCGCGCTGCGCCAGGTGGAGGACTTTGTGGCGGACCAGGTACTGCCGTTCTACGCCAATTCCCATACGGAGGCCTCCTACTGCGGTACCCGGATGACCCGCCTGCGCCGCGAGGCGCGCAGCGAAATCGCCCGCATCACTGGCGCCACGGCACAGGATGCGGTGATCTTCACCGGCTCGGGCGCAACTGCGGGCCTCAACCGTCTGGTTAGCCTGTTTGGCGTGAATGAGGCCGCCCGGCCGGTTGTCTTCATCGGCCCCTATGAGCACCACTCCAACATCCTGCCCTGGCGCGAAAGCAAGGCCGAGGTGGTCGAGATCCCCGAAGCGCCAGAGGGCGGGCCGGATCTGGCGGTGCTGGAACTTGCGCTGAAACAGCACGCGGACAGCGACCTGAAGATCGGCAGCTTCTCTGCCGCCTCCAACGTGACCGGCATCGTCACCGCTCCCGACGCCATCAGCTGCGTGCTGCACACGCATGGCGCGCTTGCTGTCTGGGACTACGCAGGCGGCGGTCCCTATCTGCCCATCGATATGGGCGCCATGGGGGGCGAGCGTAAGGACGCCGTCGTGGTTTCGCCGCACAAATTCCCGGGCGGCCCCGGTGCCTCTGGCGTGCTGATCGTCAACCAGACCGCCGTACGCCGCCGCTGCCCGTCCTGGCCTGGCGGCGGCACCGTCAGCTTTGTGTCTCCCTGGCGCCATGAATACAGCCAGGATCTGGCCGCCCGCGAGGAGGCCGGCACCCCCAATGTGATCGGCGACATCCGCGCAGCACTGGCCTTTCTGGTTAAGGAGGCCGTAGGCCAGGAGCAGATCGAGGCCCGCGAGGCCAAGTTCGCGCAGATGGCATGGGAAGGCTGGTCCGCCAATCCGCGCTTGCGCATCCTCGGCCACCGCGATGCGCACCGGCTGCCGATCTTCTCCTTCCTGGTCTCCGACGGCGATGGCAACCCGGTGCACCAGCAATTGTTCACCCGCATGCTGAGCGACGTCTACGGCATCCAGGCCCGCGGCGGCTGCGCCTGCGCCGGCCCCTATGCACACCGTTTGCTGGGCATCAGCCAGCCGGAATCGGAAACCCTGTTTGCCGACCTGCAGGCAGGTGAGGAAATGAAGAAACCCGGCTGGGTGCGGCTCAACTTCTCCTACCTGATGGCGGAGGAGACAGCACAGCACATCATCGATTGCGTCAATGAGCTGACGTTGAAGGCGGGGGAGATCGCGGCCCGTTACGACGCCGACCCGCAGACCGCGCGGTTCAAGGTGCAGGCGGCCTAGGCCAACCGCACCGGGTGCTTTCCTGCCGCAGGAAAGCACCTCACATGCTTGTGACATGTAGGCAGGCTCCCGCCGCATTTAAAGGGGGAAAGTCTATTCCAAATCCCCCGCGACGGAACCGCATCGCCATGGCACGCTTGAACCAGTAGTTAATTGGTTGGAGCAATCACATGGCTCTCAAGCTTTCCGCCCCTGTCGGCGACAAGAAACGGATTACCAAGCCGGACCCGAAAACCGGCGAAAGCAAATTCAAACCGGTCAAGAACGCCCCTGCAGATGTCGAACTGGTCCGTCTGATGCTCAAGGCAAACGGCTATTCTGTCGATATCAGCACCAAATGCGACGCCGGGCTGATCAAGACCATCAAGGATTTCCAGAAAAAGAAACTGGGGTTCAAGAAACCCGACGGTATTGTCGATCCGGGCATGCGCACTTGGAACGCAGGTCTGCCGAAACTGGCCGCTCAATATGCGGCGGACACCAAGATCGAACGGGTTGAGGTTGTCGAGAACGGCAAGACCAAGATGATAACGGTGGCGGAGTATGAAGCCGGACAGGAGGAACTGCGCCGCAAGCTGCTGGCGAAGGCCAACATGATGTACGGCCAGGCGGAATCCTGGGTCGATTTCTGCAACGAGGTTGAGAACACCCGCCAGGGCAACGAAACCTTCCTGAATGCGCTGACCGAATTTGCCGTCAGCGTGGTCAACGACAAGACCGATCCGCCCTGGACACCGATCCTCAACGCCCGCTCCGAGGCAAGCTTCCTCAAGACCCTGACCAGCAAGAAGAAGCCGGACTGGAAAAAGGTCTACAAGCAGGACGTCAAGGCGTCCAAGGCCTATAATAAGGGCGGCAAGGCTTTCAAAAAGTTCATTGACCAGCGCATCAGCACTGCAGGCGCCATTGTCTGGAAACTGGAGGTTGTGCGCGAGGTGTCCTTTGCTGTGGTCGAAACCTATATGACCGCGCGTCTGGTGGCGACCAAGGGCATGTCCCCGGCCAAGGCCCACGCCATTGCCGCTGCCAGCACCGAGGCGCTGAAATCCAGTGCCGGGCAGCTGGGTGAGCACCTGGCGGGCAACAAGGTGACTTGGGACGGCGCCGCCAAGAAGGTGTTCATCGACAGCTTTATCGCGGGCCTTGCGGGGGCGGCGGGCGGCAAGCTGACTGCCAAGCTGTCCGCAGGCCTTGCCGATGACTTGGCCAAGGCCGCGGCGTCAAAACTCTCCCGCGAGATGCCGAAGAAGGCGGTCAAAGTCTTCTTTGAGAAGTTTCTGAAATCCAAAGCCGGCGAAGCCATGGTGACAGAGGCGCTGAAGGAAACCATCGGCCTGGCCAAACCGCTGATTGAAAAGGGCCGCCCGCCCAACACCAAGGAGATCAAGGAAAGCATCGCCAAGATTCTGACCGCCGGCATCATGTCCGCAGGCGCGGGCAAGGCGCTGGACAAATTCTCTTCTGGTTTCACGTCGGGCGCAGAGAAGTTCCTCAAGACCAAGCTGGCACCCGCCGCAATGGAGGGGGCAGTGAAAAAGGACCTGATAGCCAAATACGGCACCAAGGCCACCGAGGACTTCATCAAGCTGCACGGTGACGCGGTCTATGGCGAGATTGCCAAGCAAATCTCCGGCAAGACGCTCAGCAAATACGCGGGCGAGGCTCTGAACAGTGCCGATGGCTCGCAATCAGCCTCAACCATGCAGAAACAGGCCAACGAGGCGATGCGCAAGGACATGGAGCTGCGTAAGCAGATCCAGAAAATCATCATGGCCGAGGCCAAGCGCAAAATGCCCAAGACTGCGGCCGCGCATTAACGCGGGCCCGCGGACTGCGGCAGGCTGCTGCTGGGGGGCGGCGGCGCAGGGGAAGCATCATCTTGGTGCTTCCCCGCCAGCGTTTGGGCCGTTATGACGGGTTGGAATTAAGGAGCCCGTATTATGACCCAACTCACACCGCAGCCCGGTATCATGGACATCGCTCTGTACCAGGGCGGGGCTGCCCATGTGAAAGGGGTGAGCAATGTTGTGAAGCTCTCCTCGAACGAGAACCCCCTTGGCCCCAGCCCGCGCGCCGTCCAGGCGATGCAGGACGCGGCGGCCAATATGCACCGCTATCCCAGCTCGGACCACGCGGCGCTGCGGCAGGCAATCGGCGAGGTTCACGGGCTGGAGCCGGAGCAGATCATCTGCGGCGCCGGCAGCGACGAGATCATCGCCTTCCTGTGCCAGGCCTATGCCGGCCCGGGGGATGAAGTGCTCTATACCGAACACGGCTTTGCCATGTACCGCATCAGCGCCCTGGCCGCCGGGGCCACTCCGGTGGAGGTGAAGGAACGCGAGCGTGTCACCGACGTGGACGCGCTGCTGGCGGGCTGCACCGCCAGAACCAAGCTGGTCTTCATCGCCAACCCGAATAACCCCACCGGCACCATGATCAGCGAGGCGGAGGTAGCCCGTCTGGCCGACGGCCTTCCCGCGGGCGCGCTCCTGGTGCTCGACGGGGCCTATGCCGAATATGTCGACGGCTTTGATGCAGGCGCGGCCGTGATTGCCTCCCGCAGCAACGTCTTCATGACCCGCACCTTCTCCAAGATCTACGGGTTGGGCGGGGCCCGGATCGGCTGGGGCTACGGCCCCAAAGAGATCATCAGCGTGCTGAACCGGGTGCGCGGCCCATTTAACGTCTCCAGCACCGCGCTGGCAGGGGCCGAGGCATCGGTGCGCGACACGGACTATGTTGATCTTTGCCGCGCTGAAAACGCCAAATGGCGCGCCTGGCTGGCGGGTGCGCTGGCGGAACTCGGCGTGCCCTCGGATGTGTCCAGCACCAACTTCATCCTGGCCCGCTTCTCCAGCCAGGCAGAGGCGGAGGCCTGCGATCTTTATCTGCAGGCCCAAGGGCTGATCGTGCGCCGGGTGGCGGGCTACAACCTGCCCACTGCGCTACGCATCACCATCGGCGACGAGGACTCCTGCCGCCGCATCGCGCTAGGTGTCAAGGCATTCAAAGAGGGCCAGGCATGAGCGAGCAAGTTTACGGCCGCGTCGCGCTGATCGGCCTGGGCCTGATTGCATCCTCAATGTTCTGGGCGATGAAGCGCGCAGGGCTTGCAGGTGAGGTCACCGGCTATGCCCGCAGCGCCGAAACCCGCGAAACCGCCCGCCGCATAGGTCTTTGCGACCGCGTCTGCGACAGCGCACGTGACGCTGTGCAGGATGCCGATCTGGTGGTGCTTTGTGTCCCCGTCGGTGCCATGGGACCGGTGATGGAGGATATCGCGCCGGTGCTGAAACCCGGTGCCACGGTCTCGGATGTGGGCTCGGTCAAACGCCATGTGATCGAGGCTGTGCAGCCGCATATCCCCGCGGGCGTGCATTTCGTGCCCGCCCACCCGCTGGCAGGGACTGAGCACTCCGGCCCGGAATCCGGCTTTGCCGAACTGTTCGATAACCGCTGGTCGCTGCTGGTCCCGGTTGAGGGCACCGACCCTGAGGCCACCGCACGCCTGCGTGCGCTGTGGGAAGGCATGGGCGCTCATGTCGACGAGATGGATGCCGACCACCACGATCTGGTGCTGGCCGTCACCTCGCACACACCGCACCTGATTGCCTATACGATGGTGGGCGTTGCCGACGACCTGCGCCGGGTGACCGACAGCGAGGTGATCAAGTATTCCGCCGCCGGTTTCCGCGACTTCACCCGGATTGCTGCCTCGGATCCTACCATGTGGCGCGATGTGTTTCTCACTAACAAGGACGCCACGCTGGAAATCCTTGGCCGCTTCACGGAGGAACTCTTTGCCCTGCAGCGCGCCATCCGCACCGGCGACGGGCAGCACCTGCACGATTACTTCACCCGCACCCGCGCGATCCGCCGCGGCATCATCGAGGCCGGCCAGGACACCGACGCGCCGGACTTTGGCCGGGGGCAAAAGAAATGATCCGCGCGGGCGTGCTGATACTGGCAGCATTTTTTGGCGGGACCGCGCTGGCCGCGGCGCCGGATACCTCGATGACGCCGCCCGCACGCCCAGCGGAAAATGCAGGGCCGAAGCCGGCAGCGGCTCCGGTACCCGGCATGCGGCCCGTGTCCCGCCCGCAATCGGAACAGCGCCTGGCGGCAGCCGCCCGCCCCGCAGAACTGCCGTTGCTGGCACCCGGTGCCTCGCTTATGCCCTCGGCCCGCCCGGACAGCCTGGCAGAGCAGGTGCTGTTCAAACGACGCAAGCTGCGCAAGGGCTCAGTCTGCGGCGACATTGACATACAGGGCGACAGCGTCGGCCATGTCTCCGGCACGCTGCCCGGCTGCGGTGCCAAGGACGCGGTGCGGGTGCGCGAGATTGCCGGAGTGCGCCTTAGCCAGGCCTCGCTGATGACCTGCAACACTGCCCGCGCGCTGAAGACCTGGATCAACCGCGAAGTCGAAACCGCCTTTGGCCGCCGTAACAAGGTGGTAGGCTTGCGTGTCGCCGCGCATTACGCCTGCCGCACGCGCAACAACCGCCCCGGTGCCAAGATCTCCGAACACGGCAAGGGCCGGGCGATCGATATCTCCGGCTTCACCCTCGCCAGCGGCGAGACTGTCACCGTGCTGCGCGGCTGGCAGACCCGCAAGACCCGCAAGAAGCTGAAAAAGATCTGGCGTGCCGCCTGCGGCCCCTTCGGCACCGTGCTGGGGCCAGAGGCCGACCGCTATCATAAGGACCACTTCCACCTGGACGTGGCGCGCCACCGCGGCGGCTCCTACTGCCGCTAAGGGCTGCGGTTTCACCTGACCCCTATTCTTCTTCTGGCCAAAAAAATCCCGGAGCGCGAGGCAGCGCCTCGCATATACGTCTTCGGCCGGATACGGGCCGGCGCTTGGCCTAGCGGATGATCAGCCGTGGCGCGTGGCCCAGAGGCAGCGGTCCAAGCGTCACATAGCCCTCCGCAAATCCCAGCGTGATATTCAGATTGCGGGGACTGCCGCTGGTTTCGGCCAGCAGCCCCAGCACCCGCTCCACCGTGCCGCGCAGCGCCGGAGCCAGGACGCCGCTGCGTTCGGCCATCAGCACCAGCCCGCGCCAGTTCTCCGCCTGCAGCGCAATTTCGCCCTCGGGCAGCCCCTGTTCGTCGACATTCAGCGCGCCTGTCGCTTTGAGGCGCAAGTCGCCCCAGCGGGCGTCGGCCAGCTTCAGATCGATCCGGCGCGGCTGCGGCCGCCGCTGTTCCAGCGCAGTCCGGTCCCAGGGCGCATCAAAACCCACGGTCATGTCCAGCGCCAGCGTGTCGAACCGCTCTGGCAGCGGCGCGCTGGCGGCCAGAAGCCGCCGCCAGGCAGCGCGCGGCGCGAACTCTCTGGCGTCCGCAGTGACCAAATAAACCCCGGTACGGTCCGTCTGCGCCATACGCAGGTCCAGCGCCGCGCCGCTCAGCACCGTTTCACCGCCGCGGGATATCTGCCAGCTGTCCGCCACGGCGGCCATCTGCTCCAGCTCCAGCGCCACGCCCGGCTTCAGGTGCAGGCTGGCCTGCAGCCCGTCCGCGGCAATCACCGCGGTCTGGTCGAAATAGGACAGCCGCTGCGCCGTTTCCGGGAAATGCAGCTCCAGCCGGCCTGGCCAGGCGGCGGGGCTGTCCAGCTCCAGCCAGTCCGCCCGCCAGGCGGCACCGGTGCGGGGATCCGCAAGGGCAGGGCGGCTGATCCGGGTCTGGTGCCGGAACGGATAGCCCCGGGTTTCCAGCACCGAATACTCCGCCTGCCAGCCCCGCTGCTCCTGCACATCGAACCAGCCTGCAATGCCGTTTTTCAGCCCCCAGGCCGCGGCCCCCCAATAAAGGCTCCACACCAGCAGGGCGGCAATCAGCAGTTTCGCCAGGCGCATTGGAAAGCCTCTTTTGTCCGGATCAGGATTGCTGTTTATAGGGAGGGCACGAAAAGGGCCAGATGACATGACCATGTGGGTATTCGGATACGGATCGCTTCTTTGGAACCCGGGCTTCCCGGTGGCGCGGCGCGAGGTGGCGGTGCTGCACGGCTATGCGCGGTCCTTCTGCATGTCCTCGATCCATCACCGCGGCAGCGAAGAAAAGCCCGGCCTGGTGCTGGCGCTGGACGAGACCGAAGACGCCCATTGCAAGGGCATCGCCCTAGCGGTGGAGGCTGGCCACGAAGAGCAGACCCTTGCAGACCTGCGCGAGCGCGAACTGATTTCCTCTGCCTATCTGGAGCGCGATCTGGAGGTGGAACTGGCCGATGGCTCCGTTGTCACGGCGGTTACCTATGTGATCGACCCGCACCACGTGCAGTATTGCGGCAGCCTCAGCCTTGAGGAGCAGGCCCAGATCATCGCCCATGCGGTTGGCGGGCGCGGCCCCAATACAGAATACCTTTACAACACGGCGGAGCATCTGGCTGAGATCGGCCTGCACGACAATGATCTCGACTGGCTGGCGGGCAGGGTGCGGGAAATCACCGCATAAAGCCTTGGCGGTTCTGACACTTTGCTTATAGGCTGCGGACGCAATACGAGCAGTCAAAAAGAGTCAGGAGCCAAGCAATATGGCGCAGCCAGACCGCAAGACCCGGCCGCAGTTCTCCCAGCCGGTGCGGCAGATCATCATGATGCTGATCGCACTGGGGCTATCGGGGTTCGGCGCCTTTGTGGCGCTGCCGCGGGTGCTGCCGGTGTTCCAGGCCAATCCGTGGCTCAACGGGTTCATCGTCTTTGTCTTTGTGATCGGCGTCTTGGCCTGCTTCTGGCAGGTGGTGCAGTTGATCGGTTCGGTGCGCTGGATCGAACGCTTCGCCGCTGGCGACAATCAGGAGCACCGCCGCCCGCCGTCAATACTGGCGCCGCTGGCTTCGCTCCTGGGCTCACGCAGCGCGCGGATGCAGCTGGGCTCCTCTTCCACCCGCTCCATTCTGGACTCGGTCGCCAGCCGCATCGACGAAGACCGGGAGATCACACGTTACATCGTCAACCTTCTGATTTTCCTGGGCCTTCTGGGTACCTTCTATGGCCTGGCCACCACCGTACCCGCGGTTGTCGACACCATCCGCAGCCTGGCGCCGCAAGAAGGGGAAGAAGGCCTGTCTGTCTTCAACCGCCTGATGACAGGTCTTGAGGCGCAGCTGGGCGGCATGGGCGTGGCCTTCGCCTCCTCGCTGCTGGGCCTTGCCGGATCGCTGATCGTCGGCCTGCTGGAGCTGTTCGCAGGCCACGGCCAGAACCGTTTCTACCGCGAGCTGGAGGAATGGCTGTCCTCCATCACCCGCGTCAGCTTCTCCTCAGGCGAGGATGGCGCCGGCGACAGCGGCGTGGTCTCGCAGGTGCTCGATACCATGGCTGAGCAGATGGAGATGCTGCAGGAGATGTTTGTTGAGACCGCCGAAGGCCGCGCGGCGGTGGATCAGCGGCTCACGGAGCTTGTGGAGACCATCCAGGAGATGAACCGCCGCCAGGAGCAGACGGGCACCATCACCGCGGCGTTGGACCGGGTCGCGGTGGGGCAGGAGGCGTTAACCGAGATCCTGCGCAGCCAAAGCGAGCAAGGCGGCATCGATGCCGAAAGCCGGATGCGCCTGCGCTCGATTGACGTGCAGATGCTGCGCATCCTCGAGGAAATTTCCGCAGGCCGCCAGGAAAGCCTGGCTGAGCTGCGCAAGGACATCGACCTGATGATCAAGGCCTTTGCCCGCCCGCGCGGATTGTCCCGCGGCGGCCGGCCGGACCGGGGCGCGGGGGAGTAACCGATGGCCCTTTCCCGGCGCACAGGACAGCGGTTCCAGGCCTCTATATGGCCCGGCTTTGTTGATGCGATGACCGGGCTTTTGCTGGTGCTGATGTTCGTGCTGACCATCTTTATGGTGGTGCAGTTCGTGCTGCGCGAAACCATCACCGGCCAGGAAAGCCAGCTGGATGAGCTGTCGGCCGAAGTCAGCGCGCTGGCCTCCGCCCTGGGGCTGGAGGAGCGCGAGAACAGGCGCCTGAACGCCCGGATGGGGGCGCTGACCTCGACTCTGAACACTGCCGAACAAGATCTGGCGCAGGCCCGCAGCCTGATCACCACTTTGACCGCAGAACGCGACCGCCAGGCCGGAGAACTGGCCGAAGCCGCCAGCCGCATCACCAGTTTCGAGGCGCAGGTGGCCGCCCTGATCGCCAGCCGCGACGCCGCTCAGGCGCGGGTTGCGGATCTGGACACCGAACGCGAAACCCTCGAAGCCGCCCGCGCCGCACTTCTCAGCGAGCAGGAGGCCCTGAACCTGGCGCTGGCCCAGGCCCGCGGCGAGATCGACGCCCAAACCGAAGCTGCCCGGCTGGCGGCAGCCGAGCGCGAGGCGATGGAAGCACTGATTGCCAGCCTGAAGGCCGAAGAAGCTGCGAAAACCGAAGAAATCGCCGGGCTTCAGGAACAGCTGAGCGCGGAGGAAGCCGCCCGGCTGGTGGAGGCCGCCGCTGCTGAAGCCCTGCGCGAAAAGCTCCAGTCTGCGGACGCAGAATTGACCGCGATGACTTTGGCACTGGAGGCGCAGCGGCAGCAGGCAGAGGACACCCTGACCCTGCTGGCGGCGGCAGAGGCAGCAAAGAAACAGCTGGATGCGCAGATATCGGAGCTGGAGGCCGCCCGGGCGGAGTCCGACGCCGAGGCCGGACAGCTGGCAGCAGAGCTGGCTGAGGCCAAGGCTGCCCTCGCTGCAGCGGACACCCAGGCAGAGGAACTGGACGTGCTGCGCCAGCGCCTGCTGGCAGCGGTAGGCGCACAGGAGACGGCAGAGGCCGCCGCCTCCGAACAGCTCAGCCGGGCTGAAGAACGCGCCGCTCTGCTGGCGCAGGCGCGGGACGCCTTGTCGAAAGAGCAGGCGGTGTCAGAGGAAGCCCGCCGCGAAACCGCGTTGCTCAATCAGCAGGTCGCGGCTCTGCGCGAGCAGCTGGGCGGGCTGCAGGCCATTCTGGACGACTACCAGGCCCGCGACACGGCGCAGCAGGTGCAGCTGCAGAACCTGGGCCAGGACCTGAATGCGGCCCTGGCCCGCGCCGCCTCGGAAGAGCGCAAGCGGCGGCTTCTGGAAGAACAGGAACGCAAGCGGCTTGAGGCGGAGGCGGCAGTGCTCGCCACCAAGGCGCAGGATCTGGAGCGCTACCGCTCCGAGTTCTTCGGTCGGCTGCGCGATCTCCTCGGCACGCAAGAGGGCGTGCGGATCCAGGGCGACCGCTTTGTCTTTGCCTCCGAAGTGCTGTTCACCCCGGGCAGCGCCACCCTGTCGCCTGAGGGCCGCGTGGAAATTGCCAAGGTGGTGTCGATCCTGCAAAGCGTGGTGGCGGCGATCCCGCCGGAAATCAACTGGATCATACGGGTCGACGGGCATACCGACAGCACGCCCTTGGGGACGCATCCGAAATTTGCCGACAACTGGGAACTTAGCCAGGGCCGGGCACTGTCGGTGGTGCGCTATATGGTCGAGGCGCTGGGCGTGCCGCCCTCGCGTCTGGCAGCCAACGGCTTTGGGGAATACCAGCCCGTCAACCCTGCGGACACGCCAGAGGCCCGCGCGCAGAACCGGCGGATCGAGTTGAAATTCACAGAGAAATGAACCGGGCCACCGCCCTGTCAGACCGGTTTTATTACCCCGTGCCGGCCAGCCTGTCAGCCGCCGCGGAGTGCAACCCGCTTCACTAATGGAGACAAGCTACTAGTTACACGCGGGTTGCGGCCCCACCGGGCAGCAGGGCTAGCTATAAACTATTGCAGGCGCGGGAAAAATCAAATCCAGCCAGCAGATTTCCGGCCGTGGCGCGGCTGGCCGGTGCGGCGGCGGCTCCCGCCCGGCGCCAATCCGCCCTGCCAGGGCGGCTGCGCCCGTTGGGCCGGGCAGCCGCTGCGCGGCTGCAGAGCGCAAGGTTACTGGGTATCCGGATTTGCAGGGGCGGTGATTTCCATGCTGCGGACGAGGCGGCCGACCTCCTGCCCGTCCCTGAGCAGCCGGGCGATGCCGGTATAGCTGCCCGCGGGCCACTGGCCGCCGCGCAGGCGCCGCCCGGCGGCGCGGAAAAACTGCGCCTGGTTCTTGTTCAGCGCCTCGCTGTGGGAGACGAATTCCCCTCCGGGTCCGGTCACGGTCAGCTCCAGCGTGTCGCCGGCCTGGCCGCCAAAGGCATAGGCCCAGAACACAAAGGCGGGCGCGTCCGCGGCCAGCGGCGCCTCATTGGCAAGCCCGGACTTGACGGCATCGTACTCCGGCACCGCGGTGCCGAAGCCCGCCCCCATGACCCCGCCGGGCTGATAGGCCGGCGGATCCGCCCAGAGCGTGCTGCCATCCCCGGTGCCGCAGGTTTCCAGCGCCAGCGGGGCAAAAGGGTCCACCACCGCGCCGTCCTTGCGCACCGACAGGTGCAGATGCGGGAATTGGGTTTTGCCGGACAGCCCGACCTCGCCCAGCACATCTCCGGCTTTCACCTTCTCGCCGCTTTCCACCCGGACGGAACCGCGCTTCATGTGGCAGTACTGGGTTTCCCAGCCGCCGCCGTGACGCAGCACTACGCCGTTGCCGCATTCCTTGCCCTCAAACCCAGCGGCATTCTTGGGCGTGGCATACTGGTCCGCCATCGTGTTGCGGGTGCCCAGCACCACGCCGTCAGCCGCCGCGCGCACCTGCACGCCGGCCTGCATGTCCGACAGAAAGGGCAGGGCGAAATCGGTGCCCTTGTGGCCGTCGTAGCTGAGCGTGCCGCAGGTGAAATCGCGCGCGCCGGGGCCAGGGTCGCGGTCCACAAACTGCTGAATGTGGCAGGTCTCGCCCAGGGTGCAATCCAGCGGCAACTGCAAGCGTAAATCGCCCGCCGCGGCGGGCGCGGCGAGCGGTAATGTGGCTAGTAGCGTCGCGAGACGCATCAGTCCGCGGTCAGCAGCGGCGGTTTGTCCCCGGAAATCCGCGGCTTGCCCGGCCCTTCCAGGCGCAGGTCCAGTTTGCCGTCCTTGATGCCGACCTTGACGACGCCGCCTTTGGTCAGCTTGCCGAACAGCAGCTCTTCTGCCAGCGGCTTCTTGATGTGCTCTTGGATCACCCGGCCCAGGGGACGCGCGCCCATGCGGTCGTCATAGCCCTTGTCGGCCAGCCATTCGGCCGCCTTGCGGGTCAGCTCGATGGAGACGTTGCGGTCCATCAGCTGCGCTTCCAGCTGGAGGACGAACTTCTCGACCACCTGCAGGATCACTTCCTTGCCGAGCGGCGCAAAGGAGATCACCGCATCCAGGCGGTTGCGGAACTCCGGCGTGAAGGTGCGCTCAATGGCGGCGGTGTCCTCGCCCTCGCGGCGGTCGCGGCCAAAGCCGATGGCAGCCTTTGCCATGTCGGAGGCGCCCGCGTTGGAGGTCATGATCAGGATCACGTTGCGGAAATTGACCGTCCGGCCGTTGTGGTCGGTCAACTGGCCGTTATCCATCACCTGCAAGAGGATGTTATAGACATCCGGGTGCGCCTTCTCGATCTCATCCAGCAGCAGCACGCAGTGCGGGTGCTGGTCGACACCGTCGGTCAAAAGGCCGCCCTGGTCGAACCCGACATAGCCCGGCGGCGCGCCGATCAGGCGGGAGACCGCGTGTTTCTCCATGTATTCCGACATATCGAAACGCAGCAGTTCCACCCCCAACTGGTCCGCCAGCTGCTTGGCCACTTCGGTCTTGCCGACGCCGGTGGGGCCTGCAAACAGGTAGTTGCCGATCGGCTTCTCCGGCTCGCGCAGGCCGGCACGGGCCAGCTTGATGGCGCTCGACAGGGCGGTGATGGCATCGTCCTGGCCGAACACAACGCGCTTCAGCGAACGTTCCAGGTCCTTCAGCACCTCGGCATCGTCCTTGGAGACGTTCTTGGGCGGGATGCGGGCGATCTTCGCTACAACAGCCTCGATCTCCTTGACGCCGATGGTCTTGCGGCGCTTGCTTTCGATGACCAGATGCTGCGCGGCGCCGGCCTCGTCGATGACGTCGATCGCCTTGTCCGGCAGCTTGCGGTCATTGATATAACGCGCCGACAGCTCCACCGCGGATTTGATTGCATCGCCGGTGAACTTGATGCCGTGATGCTCCTCAAAATAGGGTTTCAGCCCCTTCAGGATCTCAATCGAGTCTTCGACCGTCGGCTCGTTCACGTCGATCTTCTGGAACCGGCGGCTCAGCGCGCGGTCTTTCTCGAAATGCTGGCGGAACTCCTTGTAGGTGGTGGAGCCCATGGTGCGCAGCTTGCCGCCCTGCAGGGCAGGCTTCAGCAGGTTGGACGCATCCATCGCACCGCCAGAGGTGGCACCGGCACCGATCACGGTATGGATCTCATCGATGAACAGCACCGCGTCCGGGTGGTCCTCCAGCTCGGTGACCACGGCCTTCAGCCGTTCCTCGAAATCGCCGCGGTAACGGGTGCCTGCCAGCAGCGCACCCATGTCGAGCGAGTAGATGGTGGTTTCCGACAGGATTGCCGGGGTTTCGCCGGAGACAATGCGGCGCGCCAGGCCTTCCGCGATGGCGGTCTTGCCGACACCGGGGTCGCCCACCAGCAGCGGATTGTTCTTGCGGCGGCGGCACAGCACCTGGATGCAGCGCTCCACCTCGTGGTCGCGGCCGATCAGCGGGTCGATATCGCCGTCGCGGGATTTGGCGTTCAGATCGACGCAGTATTTGGCCAGCGCCGACTCCTTTTTCTCGCCCTCGGGGGCGGTGGTCAGGTTGTCCTCTTCCTGCTCCGTCGCGCCGCTCACCGGGCGGGATTCCCCGTAGGCCGGGTCCTTGGCAACACCATGGGCGATGAAGTTCACCGCGTCATAGCGGGTCATCTCCTGATCCTGCAGGAAATAGGCGGCATCGCTTTCGCGTTCGGCAAAGATGGCGACCAGCACATTCGCCCCCGTTACCTCAGTGCGGCCAGAGCTTTGCACGTGGATCGCGGCGCGTTGGATGACGCGCTGGAAGGCGGCGGTCGGCACCGCCTCGGATCCGTCGATATCGGTCACAAGGTTGGCAAGATCCTCATCCACGAATTCCACCAGAGAGGATCGCAGTTCGGTCAGGTCGACGCTGCAGGCGCGCATTACGCGGGCCGCGTCGGGCTCGTCGATCAGGGCCAGAAGCAGGTGTTCCAGGGTTGCGAATTCATGACGGCGTTCATTCGCCAGCGCCAGCGCTGCGTGAATGGCCTGTTCCAGGGTGCTCGAGAATGAAGGCACGGGCGTGCTCCTCTGATCTTGGGTTGGCCGGTGGGGCGGTATTAACCAACCCCTCAGTTCAACCATGTGCTTATAAGGTTAGAGTTTGGTTGATAGCGCGCCGGCTTCAAGGTCTTTTCTTCATTTTGGGGTCACAATTATTTTCCCGCTGTTGCACGCCGCCGCGCCCGATTTGCTCAAAAATTGTCCTTTCGGCTGCGGATTTCGGCAAAAACCTCTGAATCTTCAGCGTCTTGCATGCCCAGGCATGCTCTCACGGCACTGTCACCGGCGCGCAGGAACGGATTGGTGTCAAGTTCCAATTGCAAGGAGGACGGCACCGTCGGTTTGCCGTTGTCCCGGGCCGTTGCGATATCGCGTACCCGCGCCTGCAACGCCGGGTTGCCGGGGTCGACGGTGACCGCAAAAGCACCGTTAGTCTGGGTGTATTCATGTCCAGAATAAACCATAGTTTGCGGCGGCAGCGCGGCAAGTTGCGACAGGCTGGCCCACATTTGCTGCGGCGTGCCCTCAAACAGCCGCCCGCATCCCAGCGCCATCAGGCTGTCGGCGGTGAAAACCGCCGCCGCGCCCGGCAGGTAAAAGGCGATATGGCCCACCGTGTGGCCCGAAACATCCGTCACCTGCACCTCTTCGCCCATCAGGGTAAAGGTGCCGCCGTCCTCCACGGCCATGTCCAGCGGCGGCAGCCGGTGCGCATCCGCCTTTGCGCCGATCACCTTGGCGCCATAGGCCGCCTGCAGCTCTGCCACCCCGTCCACATGGTCCCAGTGGTGGTGGGTCAGCAGGATCCAGTCCAGCCCCCAGCCGCGCGCCTCCAGCGCGGTTTTGATGGCGGCGGCCTCGGGCGCGTCCACCAGCGCGGTTTCCCCGGAGCCGGGATTATGGATCAAAAAAGCATAGTTATCCGACAGGCAGGGCAGGGTGATGATTTCAACAGGCATGGTCATTCGCCTTTACATTGCTAAACTGCGCCCAGATTGGCCGAAGCAGCAGGCGCCCGCAATGCATCTTGATGTTCAGGATCTCAGGAATTTCTACTACCGCAGCACCCTGGGGCGTGCGGCGCAGGCCTCGATCCGCGGCCGCCTGCTGGAGCTGTGGCCAGAGGCCAGCGGGCAGACCGTGGCGGGGTTCGGCTTCTCGGCGCCGCTCTTGCGTCCCTATCTGCCGGAGGCACGCCGGGTTATAGCGCTGATGCCGGGGCCGCAGGGGGTGATGCAGTGGCCCGCAGGGATGCCCAACGTGTCGGTCCTGTGCGAGGAAACCAGCTGGCCCATCGACACCGGGCGGGCCGACCGGCTGGTGGTGATGCACGGGCTGGAGACCTCGGAACGGCCCAGCAAGCTGCTGGAGGAATGCTGGCGGGCGCTGGGACCGGGGGGGCGGGCGATTTTCATCGTGCCGAACCGGGCCGGGTTCTGGGCGCGCTCGGACCTGACGCCGTTCGGCTACGGCCGCCCCTACACGCTGCGCCAGCTGGAGGGCCAGCTGCGCGAGCATCAGTTCGCCATTGAGCAGCACACCGCGGCGCTCTACCGGCTGCCCAGCCACAGGCGGTTCTGGCTGAAATCCGGCGCCATGCTGGAGAAGATGGGCCGCAAACTGCCCGCGATGCTGGCCGGCGGGGTGTTCATGGTCGAGGTCAGCAAGCAGACCTATCCCCAAAAGGGCCACATGATCCGCACCAAGACGCCCAGCCGCATCCGGGTGCTGGAAGGCCTGTCCAACCCGATGCCGGAACCGGCCTGACGCGGGAGGCGGGCGCAGGTGCCGGATTTCGATTCCCGAAAATGACCGGAACTGCCCGTTCAGGTGGTTTTGCACCCTTGTGTGACGTTTTTTGGTGCAAACGCCGCTTTCCGGAATCGCAAAATCCTGCAGTTTACCCGCACTTTTTTATTTATCGACTGTGGTCAAAGGGCCGCACTTGCGGCAAGCCATTGAAATCGCAGGAAACATGCTTTCATCTGTTACCGTTATAGGCAGTTGATAGGTCGCATCCGCTCTGCTAGACCCACGCTGATTTCAACGCCCCGCTGCCAATGGGGGATGACTCACGCCCCCGGACGCCGCCTGAGGCCAGGTATGCCAACCGGGGCCAAAAACATATCGGAAGGGTGGACGTGTCCGAACCAGCTTCGATTTCTGCAGGCATTGCCGCGCGCTATGCCACGGCGGTGTTCGACATCGCGGAAGAGAACAAGGCGCTCGACAGCCTTGAAACCAGCATTAATGACCTGGCAGCCGCGCTGGCTGACAGCGACGATCTCAACAGCCTGATCCAGTCGCCGCTGGTGTCGCGCGATGAGCAGGGCGCCGCAATCACTGCGGTGGCAGACAAGATGGGCCTGGACCCCGTGCTGCGCAATACCCTTGCTCTGATGGCCGACAAGCGCCGCCTGTTTGTGGTGCCCGCGCTGATCAGCGCGCTGCGCGACCGCCTGGCCGAAGCCCGCGGCGAGATCACCGCAGAGGTGGTGTCCGCCAAGGCGCTGACCAAGACCCAGAGCGAAAAGCTGGCCAAGACCCTGGCCGAGCGCGTGGGCAAGAAAGTTACCATCAATGCTTCCGTCGATGCCTCCATCATCGGCGGTCTTGTCGTTAAAGTGGGCTCGAAGATGATCGACAGCTCGATCCGCTCCAAGCTCAACTCCCTACAGAATGCAATGAAAGAGGTCGGATAAATGGGTATCCAAGCAGCAGAGATTTCTGCGATCCTGAAAGACCAGATCAAGAATTTTGGTCAAGAAGCCGAGGTGGCAGAAATCGGCCGCGTGCTGTCCGTTGGTGACGGTATTGCCCGCGTTTACGGCCTCGACAACGTTCAGGCCGGTGAAATGGTCGAATTCCCGGGCGGCATCATGGGCATGGCGCTGAACCTGGAAGCCGACAACGTCGGTATCGTGATCTTCGGCTCCGACCGCGACATTAAAGAAGGCGACACCGTCAAGCGCACCAACTCGATCGTGGACGTTCCGGCTGGCCCCGAGCTGCTGGGCCGCGTTGTCGACGGTCTGGGCAACCCGCTGGACGGCAAGGGCCCGATCAACGCTGCTGAGCGCAAAGTGGCAGACGTCAAAGCGCCGGGCATTATCCCGCGTAAATCGGTGCACGAGCCGATGGCGACCGGCCTCAAGTCGGTTGACGCGATGATCCCGATCGGCCGCGGCCAGCGCGAGCTGATCATTGGCGACCGTCAGACCGGCAAGACCGCCGTGGCTCTGGACACCATCCTGAACCAGAAGGTCTACAACGACGCCGCCGGCGAAGACGAGTCCAAGAAACTGTACTGCGTCTACGTCGCGGTCGGCCAGAAGCGTTCCACCGTGGCGCAGCTGGTGAAGAAGCTGGAAGAAACCGGCGCGATGGAATACTCCATCGTTGTGGCCGCAACCGCGTCCGACCCGGCGCCGCTGCAGTTCCTGGCGCCCTATGCCGCAACCGCGATGGCCGAGTACTTCCGCGACAATGGCAAGCACGCGCTGATCATCTATGATGACCTCTCCAAGCAGGCCGTGGCTTACCGCCAGATGTCCCTGCTGCTGCGCCGTCCGCCGGGACGTGAAGCTTACCCGGGCGACGTTTTCTACCTGCACTCCCGCCTGCTGGAGCGTTCGGCAAAGCTGAACGAAGACTTCGGCGCCGGCTCGCTGACCGCTCTGCCGGTTATCGAAACCCAGGGCGGCGACGTGTCCGCGTTTATTCCGACCAACGTGATTTCGATCACCGACGGCCAGATCTTCCTGGAAACCGAACTGTTCTACCAGGGCATCCGCCCGGCCGTGAACACCGGTCTGTCGGTTTCGCGTGTGGGCTCCTCGGCTCAGACCAACGCGATGAAAACCGTTGCCGGCCCGGTGAAACTGTCGCTGGCCCAGTACCGCGAAATGGCGGCCTTCGCCCAGTTCGGCTCCGACCTCGACGCTGCCACCCAGCAGCTGCTGAACCGCGGTGCGCGCCTGACCGAGCTGATGAAGCAGCCGCAGTACTCGCCGCTGACCAACGCGGAAATCGTCTGCGTCATCTTCGCCGGCACCAACGGCTACCTCGACAAGATCGCCCTCAAGGATGTCGGCCGCTGGGAAGCAGGCCTGCTGGCGCATATGCGCGGCAAAGGCAAGGAGACCCTGGACTGGATCACCAACGAAGATCCCAAGATCAAGGGCGACGCCGCTGACAAACTCAAGGCAGCGATCGACGAATACGCCGCAACCTTCGCATAAGGAGAGAGACGGGACATGCCTTCTCTCAAGGACCTTAAAAACAGGATCGAGTCGGTCAAATCGACCCGCAAGATCACCAAAGCCATGCAAATGGTGGCCGCGGCGAAACTTCGCCGCGCCCAGGAAGCTGCCGAGGACTCCCGTCCCTACGCCAAGCGGTTCAATGCCGTGATGGCGGGGCTGGCGGCCTCGGTCGGCGGCAGCGAGTCAGCTCCCAAGCTGCTTCGCGGCACCGGCAGCGACCAGACCCATCTGCTCGTCGTTATGACCGCTGAGCGCGGTCTGTGCGGCGGCTTCAACTCGAACATTGCCAAGCTCGCCCGCCAGAAGGCGGCCGAGCTGAAGGGCGCGGGCAAGACGGTCAAGATCCTGACCGTCGGCAAAAAGGGCCGCGATGCCCTGAAACGCGACCTCGGCAGTGATTTCGTCGGCCATGTGGACCTCAGCGAGTTCAAGCGGATCGGCTATGCCAATGCGCAGGAGATCGCCAAGGACATCCTGACCCGGTTCGATGCTGGTGAATTCGACGTCGCCACGATCTTCTACTCGGAGTTCGTCAACGTCGTGACCCAGATCCCGACCGCGCAGCAGATCATCCCGGCTTCCTTCGAAGCCGAGGAAGGCGAAAGCTCTGGCGCCGTCTACGACTACGAACCCGGCGAAGAGCAGATCCTTGCGGACCTGCTGCCGCGCGGCGTGGCGACCCAGATCTTCTCTGGCCTGCTGGAAAACGGCGCATCCGAACAGGGTGCCCGGATGAGCGCAATGGACAACGCAACCCGCAACGCGGGCGATATGATCGACAAGCTGACCATCGAGTTCAACCGCTCCCGCCAGGCCGTGATCACCAACGAGCTGATTGAAATCATTTCGGGCGCTGAGGCGCTCTAAGAGACAACCGGAGACCAACAAATGGCACAAGCAAAAGGCAAGGTGACTCAGATCATCGGCGCCGTTGTGGACGTCCAGTTTGACGACCACCTGCCCGCAATTCTGAACGCACTGAACACTGAGAACGACGGCAAAAAACTGGTTCTGGAAGTGTCCCAGCACCTCGGCGAAAACTCCGTCCGCTGCATCGCGATGGACGCGACCGAGGGCCTGGTCCGCGGTCAGGCCGTCGAAGACACCGGCGCGCCGATCTCGATCCCGGTCGGCAACGCGACCCTGGGCCGCATCCTCAACGTCGTGGGTGAGCCCGTGGACGAAAAGGGCCCGGTGAACGCAACCGAGACCCGCGCGATCCACCAGCCGGCACCGGAATTCAGCGACCAGTCCACCGAGTCCGAAGTCCTCGTGACCGGCATCAAGGTGATCGACCTGCTGGCGCCTTACTCCAAAGGCGGCAAGATCGGCCTGTTCGGCGGCGCCGGCGTGGGCAAGACTGTTCTCATCATGGAACTGATCAACAACATCGCCAAGGTGCACTCGGGCTATTCCGTGTTCGCCGGTGTTGGCGAGCGGACCCGTGAAGGCAACGACCTTTACTGGGAAATGATCGAATCCAACGTGATCAAGCCGGACAACCTGGAAGATTCCCAGGTGGCCCTGGTTTACGGTCAGATGAACGAACCTCCGGGGGCCCGTGCCCGCGTTGCGCTGACCGGCCTGACCCTGGCCGAACAGTTCCGCGACCAGTCCGGCACCGACGTTCTGTTCTTCGTGGACAACATCTTCCGCTTTACCCAGGCGGGTTCCGAGGTGTCGGCGCTTCTGGGCCGTATTCCTTCGGCTGTGGGCTACCAGCCGACCCTGGCAACCGACATGGGCGCGATGCAGGAACGCATCACCTCCACCAAGAACGGCTCGATCACCTCGATCCAGGCCGTCTACGTTCCCGCGGACGACCTTACCGACCCGGCACCGGCAACCACCTTTGCCCACTTGGACGCGACCACCGTTCTTAACCGCGCGATCTCCGAGCTCGGCATCTACCCCGCTGTGGACCCGCTCGACAGCTCCTCGCGCCTGATGGACCCGCAGATCGTTGGCGAAGAGCACTACGCAGTGGCGTCCGACGTTCAGCAGATCCTCCAGCGCTACAAGTCGCTGCAGGACATCATCGCGATCCTCGGCATGGACGAACTGTCGGAAGAGGACAAGCTGACCGTTGCGCGTGCGCGTAAGATCCAGCGTTTCCTGTCCCAGCCGTTCGACGTTGCGAAGGTCTTCACCGGCTCCGACGGTGTCCAGGTTCCGCTGGAAGACACCATCGCGTCGTTCAAGGCTGTTGTGGCCGGCGAATACGACCACCTGCCCGAAGGCGCCTTCTACATGGTTGGCGGCATCGACGAAGTGATCGCCAAAGCCGAGAAGATGGCTGCGGAAGCCGCCTAAGAACGGATTTTCCCCCGCGCCTTCGCGGTGCGGGGGAACCCTGAAAGGAGGCCCCAATGGCACAAACGATGCAATTCGACCTCGTCAGCCCCGAGCGCGCCCTGGCGTCGCTGCAGGCCAGCGCGGTTCAGATCCCCGGAGCCGAGGGTGATATGACGGCGATGCCTCAGCATTCGCCGACCATCACCACCCTGCGCCCCGGCGTGCTGAAGGTCGAAAGCCCGGAAGGCAACTCGGAATATCTGGTGACCGGCGGTTTTGCCGAAATCGCAGGCGACAGCCTGTCGGTTCTGGCCGAACGCGCGATCCCGATGGCCGAGATGACCCGCGATCAGATGAACGACCTGATCGAGGAAGCCCGCGAGATGTACAAGACCGCGAAAGAGGAAGACCAGCCGCACGGCCTGGTCGAGGACGCAGCCAAGCTGCTCGCCGACATGGAAGCCCTGGGCACCCATATGTCCCTCTGATCCAGACGCGGATTGGACGATTTAGAAACCGGCTCCCGTTGGGGGCCGGTTTTTTGTTGGGAGCAAACGGGGCGGGAAGGAGGGCAGGGGCGGTTGGCTGACCTTTACAGGGGGCCTTGTTCCATTCCTTGTCAATAAGAGCGGAGAACCTGGGGCAATTAGCGGGACTTTGCTGACATTCGCTGCGGGTGCAGCCTGGGCAACGTAGAGCGTCCGCTTTGCGCAAAGAGTAACTCTTGCAAAGCGTAACGAGCGGCCCTGTGCCGACTTTGGTGACCCTTCAAACGAGCGGTCGGTTTGCCCCAATGCAGGCCTGAGAAGCGCGGAATGGAAACTTCGCAGAAACGACGATCTAGCGCCGTATTTTGACCGCTATTGTTGTGGTATATTACAATACTTGCTGCTATTCTTACATGTGACATTTTATGACCAAAATAAGATTAATCTCCATCGCAGTGATTATTACTGCTGCCTTTATCTATTCCTCAGGACAGTTTGGTGTGAATGCCGAACTAAGGGCATGTCAATCCAAGGACAAGTCAGAGGCTCAGATTGTCGCCATTTGCACTGCACTGTTGGAGCGCGATGATATAGGAAATGAAAATCGTGCAAAGGCATTATTCCGCCGTGCATATAGAGTAGAGCCAAATAATCCGTCACAGGCTGAGGCTGATTATCTCGCTGCTCTTCAAATTTGGCCTGATTGGAAGGCTCCACTCAACAACCTTGGTGTGATTTACTTAAACAAGGATGATCCGGGAACTGCACTTCAATACCTAAACAGGGGTTTGGATGTTAAGCCAGACGCCCTCGACCTCCGCGAAAATCGTGCTGAAGCCTATTTTTTGCTAGAGCGCTACGATGAGGCACTCGCGGATACCGAAATCGCTTTGAAGTCCGATCCGGATAACTTACGCGTGCAGTTATTTCGTGGACGTAGTCTGGAAGAGTTAGGCGAATATGACTTGGCGCTAGAGGCTTTTTCCAGGATCATCATTCATGATGGCGATAATGCGCGGGCGCGTCGGGAACGCGCCTGGCTCTACTACCGGCACCTTAAATTGCCCTACCACGCAGAAGTTGATCTGCGCCATATGCTGACACGCGATCCAAAAAATCGTCGCGCCCTTGCACTCTTAGGATATGTTATGTTGCGCTTGGATAGCTACCCCGAAGCTATTGACGCCTTTGAGCAGGCGTTGGCGATCAAATCGGACTATAAATATGCGCGCCGCGGGTTGGATCGCGCGGAATCTGAAGCCGAGGAGCGGCACCTGAGGAACGCAAGACTGAGCACTCCGGAAGGCCGCAAGATTACAGGTCCAGCCTTTGGAACGCTTTTGGCCGGAAATTTTGCGAAGGTGGGTGAAACAGCCCGCGCCCTTGCTGAGTATGAAGCGGTTCTTGCATCGGACCCGAATAACGTTTTCGCCCATGCAGGCAGGGCAAAAATCTACTATGACTTGGGAAATGATGCAGCTGCTATCACATCGATCTCTGATTTCTTCGCAGCGGTTGCCACTCAGGAGGATAAAGCCAAAGAGTGGGGTGCGATGATTGATCAAATGCACGCAAGGCTTGGCAATTCACACAACCGTCTCGGCAATGCCAGAGCTGCTCTGACTGCATGGCGGAATGCCTTGGCAAAAGAACGCGCAATGGATGTTTCCTTGTGGCAATTGCGCCTGCAATCAGTCGGCTACTACAGTGATTGGCCCGACGGAGAGAGCGACAATGCCCTCCTGGACGGATTAGCCGCCTGCGCCGCTGACCCTAACTGTCTGAACTGAACACGATACGGGAGGGGCAGCCATCAGCACCAACAACCTAAACGACAGCTCTGTCAAGTCGGCTGCTTCAAACAGCCGAGGCCACATGTGCGCTTTTTCCGTTGGTGTGTGACGCAACGAATGACGACTTTTCCACGTAGGTGTGGGATCTCCGGGCTGACACCGACCCACTGCACCTGCAGCGTTTGGTAAGATGGCAACGGCTGATCAGGGCTCAGACCTGACCTTTGCAGGTCTAGAAGTGCGCGGCACAACGGCGGTGCAGTCAGGCTTTGCCGCCTGTATTCACGCCTTCCCTGTACCAATCCCTCCGCCCTTAACCCAATTCTCACCAAATTTTCCGAAATTGCCCTGCATGACGTTTACCCAAACAGCAGGATTCTCCGTGACCG
Organism: Leisingera sp. CC-HEC093; assembly: GCF_059429195.1. Taxonomy (NCBI): domain Bacteria; kingdom Pseudomonadati; phylum Pseudomonadota; class Alphaproteobacteria; order Rhodobacterales; family Roseobacteraceae; genus Leisingera; species Leisingera sp. CC-HEC093. Next base: position 2,671,566 of record NZ_JCAIJR010000001.1, read on the forward strand.
ATTGGACCTCCGGCTATGTCGCCGGCATCGACTACACCTTCGACTTCCACCGCCAGCTGACACCCTCGCTGCTGGGCTTCGCGGCAACCGCCCAGGGCCACCGGCACGGGCTGGACGGCGAACACCTCACCTATTGCGAACTAGGCTGCGGCCAAGGCTTCTCCGCCAACCTGCTGGCGGCGGCCAACCCGCATATCGAGTTTCACGCGATGGACTTCAGCCCCTCGCACATTGCCGGCGCCCGCGAGCTGGCGCAGGAGGCGGCGCTGGAAAACATGCACTTCCACGAACGCAGCTTCGAGGATTTCGGCGATACGTCCGGCCTGCCTGCGTCTTTCGACATCATCGCGCTGCACGGCGTCTACAGCTGGGTGTCGCAGGAGAACCGCCAGCACATTCTGCGCTTTATCGCAGACCGGCTGAAACCAGGCGGGCTGGTCTATGTCAGCTGCAACACCCAGCCCGGCTGGGCGGCCGCCATGCCGCTGCGCCGAATCCTCACCAGCCGGGTGGAGCAGGGCAGCGGCCCGCTGCCGGACCGGATCAGCGCCGCGATGGAGTTCGCCGGCCAGCTGGCGGCAACCGGTGCGGGCTTTTTCGGCAGCAACCCGGCGGCGGCAGACCGGCTGGAGCACATGAAATCGATGCCCGCGAATTATCTGGCGCATGAGTATTTCAACAAGGACTGGACGCCCTTCTTCTTCGAGGATCTGGCCGCCGAACTGGCCGCCGCAAAGCTGAGCTTTGCTGCCTCGGCCAGCCTGCTCGACAACCTCGACGAGGTGCGGTTCACTGACGGACAGCGCGCCCTCTTGGACAGCGAAAGCGACCCGGTCCGCCGCGAGGGCCTGCGCGACGTGATGCTGAATGAGCATTTCCGCACCGACATTTTCGTCAAGGGCAAGCTGCCGCATACGCCGCGCGGCGAAATCGGCGCCTGGTTTGCCACCACGCTGGCGCTAACCCGGCCCTATGGCGGCGGCGCTCTCAAGTTCCACCACCGCGGCCAGGATGTGCCGCTGGAGCAGGCGCAATACGCTCCGGTGCTGCAAGCGCTCGCAAACGGGCCGGCCACGGTGCGCAGCCTGCTGGACCAGGGCGTGTTCGGCACTCTGGAGTGGGCAGGCATCACCCGGATGCTGACAGTGCTGGCCGCCAGCGGCTGCATTGCGCCCTGCCTGCCGCAAGACGGGCAGGAGCGCCGCACCGCCGCCTGCCGTGCCTTCAACCTGGCGGTCTGCAAGCGGGCCGAGGACAGCGATGCCCTGCGCTATCTCGCCTCGCCCGTCACCGGCGGCGGGGTCGAGCTTGACCGCTTCGAACAGCTGTTCCTGCTGGCCCGCAGCGAGGGGCTGCAAACGCCCGCGGAGTGGGCGGATCTGGTCTGGCGCATTCTGGCGCCGCAGGGCCAGCGCCTGCAGCACGAGGGGCGGGTGCTGGAGAGCGCGGAGGAAAACCTGGCACTGCTGCGCGCCCGCGCCGGCAATTTCGCCGCCCGCCGCCTGCCGCTCTGCGACAGCCTCGGTCTGACCCTGGAGGACAGCCGTCAGGCACCGCCGCAGGCCCGCAGCTCCGCAGCCTGACTGGCGCAACTGCCGGGGCGGGAAAACATGCGCCGCCCGCCCCGCATTAGCATTTTGGCAAGCTCAGGCCGGTAAACAGGGCAGGCACGAGCGAACCACTGACAGGAATTGAAACGTGTCCTTTGAAGACCGCACGCTGGCTGCCCGGACCACGGGCAGGGAATCTCCCTTTGCCCTTGATGAAGTGTTCTTTTCCCGCACCGACAGCCGCGGTGTGATCCAGGCCGGCAATGCCGTGTTCAGCCGGGTCGCCAAACACCCGCTGGAAGACCTGCTGGGGGCACCGCACAAGATTATCCGCCACCCGGACATGCCGCGCGCGGTGTTCCAGCTTTTGTGGGAGACGATCAAGGGCGGCGGCACCGTTGGCGCCTATGTCAAGAACCGCGCCAGCGACGGAAGCTACTACTGGGTGTTTGCCGTGGTCACCCCCTGCGACGGCGGCTATCTTTCCGCCCGGATCAAGCCGACCAGCCCGTTGCTCAGGACGGTGGCGCAGGAATACGCCAGCCTGCTCCAGGCAGAGCAGGCCGGGGAACTGAGCCCAGAGGACAGCGCCGCGCGGCTGCTGGCCCGCCTGCGGGAACTGGGCTTTGCCACCTACGACGATTTTGCCGGCCACGCCCTGGCAGAGGAGCTGCTGGCGCGCGATGCAGGTCTCAACCGCCCGCCCTGCGCCCGCCTGGCCGAACGCCGGGCGATGCATGCAACCGCCGGGCAGCTGTTCGAGGAAACCGAGGCGCTGGTGCAGGAATTCGAATCCATGCGCACCATCCCCCATAACCTGCGGGTCATCGCCTCGCGCATCGAACCGGCGGGCGGGCCGGTGACGGTGCTGTCGCAGAACTACAGCGCCATGTCGCGGGACATGTCGGGCTGGTTCGAGGCGCACGTCTGGGGCAAGGACAGCAACTTCCGGGCCATCAAGGGCACCGTGACCGCCGCCATCTTTGTGGAGGGCCTTGCCCGCATCCTCACCGAATGCGCCCGCCAGCTGGAGCAGGAAGACGGCAGTGCCGCCACGGATATCTCCCGCGAGCAGGGCATTCTGAGCGACCTGACGGAAATCCAGTTCACCAAGGCGCGCGCCAGCCTGCAGGCAGTCCGGTTCGAGGCCGACCGCATCCAAAAGGCCTGCCAGACCCTGCACCGCCATTTCATGGCGCTGACCACCACCCGGGTGCTGTGCAAGATCGAATGCGCCCGGCTGGGCAACGTAGGGGAATCGCTGAACTCCATCATTGATGAGCTGGGCCAGTTCCAGGACCGGATCTCGGCGCGGCTTGAAAAGATCTCCGAACTCAGCACCGCGCTCGCCTCCGACGAGGGCTGAGCTTACTCCTTCGCGGCCTTCTCCGCCCAGCTCTTGCGGAAGGACGCGGGCGACTGCCCGTAGCGCTTCTTAAAGCGGATCGACAGCTGGGTTGCGCTGCTGAAGCCGGTGGCGGCTGAAATCTCCGCCACCGTCATGTTGGTCTCATTCAAGAGCGCCAGCGCCCGGCCCACCCGCAGGTCGATGTAAAACTGCACCGGCGAGGTGCCGACATAGCGCTGGAACAGCCGCTCCAGCTGGCGCCGCGAAATCTGCGCGTGATCCGCCACCACGCCGACCTCCACCGGCTCCTCGATGGTCTCATGCATGAACTGCATCGCGTTGATCAGATGCTGGTTGCGGCTGCTAAGGGCAACGGAATAGGCCGACTTCTGCAACGCTTCACGGTTGTTGGAGCGGAAGTGGATGCACATGTCAGAGACAATCACCGCCAGGTCCTTGCCATGGTCGGTCTGGATCATCTCCAGCATCATGTCAGTGGCCGCATTGCCGCCGCCGCAGGTCATCAGCCCGCGGTCGATCTCATAGAGATTTGCGGATGGCTCCAGCCCCGGGAAATATTCGGAAAACGACGGCTGGTTCTCCCAATGCAAGGTAAACCGCTGGCCCTGCAAAAGGCCCGCCTGGGCCAGCGCAAAGGCACCGGTGCAGATGCCGCCGAAACGGTTGCCATGGGCATTCTGGCGCCGTATCCAGGCCAGCGCCTTGGGGCTGGCGCTGTCCGACGGCTCGATGCCGGAGCAGACAAACGCAAAGCTCCCGCGCGGCAGGTCCTCCAGCGCCATGTCGGTGTTGATGCCGATACCGTTGGAGCAGGGTACGGCTGCGCCGTCCTCGCTCAGCAGGAACCAGCGGTACAATTCCTTGCCGGTCACCTGGTTGGCCACCCGCAAGGGTTCCACTGCGGCGCTGAACGCCAGCATTGTCAGCTTCGGCAGAAGCAGGAAGTAGATGTCTTTGGGCGGCCCGTCGTAATCGACCCGGAAACTGGCCGCACCCTTCGGGACAAAGCTGCGGAGGTTCATATAGCTACCCTAACAGATTGGGGTTTCACATCAAAACGCGCGCCGGAGGGGAGGCTCCGGCGCGCGAGGAGGGATCAGGCGGTCAGTTCCTGCACCGGCTCGCCGCTGTCCTCCCAGGCTGCGATCTCGTCACTACTGGCCTTAGGCGAGAACAGCCCGGTCATCGCATAGAAGATGCCGATCAGCGGCGACAGCCAGCAGGCAAAGGCCAGCGGGATGTAGAGCAGGTTCTCGAAATTGCCATCCGCAATCCCCAGCGCCAGCGCCGAGATCACGAAGGCGCCGCCCGCGTTCCAGGGGATCAGCGGCGACACCAGCGTGCCGCCTTCCTCGATGGCGCGCGACAGGTTCAGCGGCGAATACTTCATGCCGCGGTAAACCGGCGCATACATCCGGCCCGGCAGGGCGATCGACAGGTACGGATCGCCCGCCACGGTATTGGTCGCCACAGACGTCAGGATCGCCGAGGTCTGGATGCCGGCAAAGCTCTTCACCCGCGCAATGATCACTCCGATGATTGCCTGCAGGCAGCCGGTGCGCTCCAGCGCGCCGCCGAACCCCAGCGCTAGCAGCACCAGCGAGATGGTCCACATCATCGACTGGATGCCGCCGCGGTTCAGCAGCGGGTCGATTTCCGCCACGCCGGTGTCGATGGAATAGCCGCTGTTGGCAAAGGTGAACGTCTCATGCAGGCCCGCGCCCTGGCACGCCATCGCCATGATGCCGCCGACGACAGCACCGGCAAACAGCGACGGAATGGGCGGCTGCTTCTTCACCGCCAGCCCGATGACCAGCAGCGCAGGCAGCAGCATCAGCGGCGAGATCCAAAAGGCGTTGTCCAGCGCCGCGGTGATGGCGTCGATGCGCTCGAACGACACTTGCGAGGTGTCGATCAGGGTGAAGCCCACCACCAGATAGATCACCAGCGCGATCAGCATCGACGGCACCGTGGTCGGCAGCATGTTGCGGATGTGGTCGAACAGGTTGGTGCCGGTCACGGCCGGTGCCAGGTTGGTGGTGTCAGACAGCGGCGAGATCTTGTCGCCGAAGAACGCACCCGACACCACCGCGCCCGCGGTCCAGTACATCGGAATGCCAAAACCCGCACCGATCCCCATCAGCGCCAGGCCGACGGTGCCCACGGTGCCCCAGGAGGTGCCCAGCGACACCGAAACGATGGAGCACAGCACCATGCCCGCAGCCAGGAACAGCTCTGGCGACAGGATCTTGAGGCCATAATAGATCAGCGTCGGCACGGTGCCGCTGGCAATCCAGATGCCGACAATCATGCCCACGGTGATCAGGATCGACACCGACGGCAGCGAGATGTTGATGACGTGGAACACGCCTTCTTCGATATTGTCCCACTTATGGCCCAGCTTCAGGCCCACCAGCGCGGTGATGGCAATGCCGATGGCCAGCGGAATATGCGGGGTGAAGTCCCCGAAATAGAACAGCTGGATGCCCAGCACCAGCAGGGTCAGCAGGATGGGCAGCAGCGCCATCCCCAGGCCGGGTTGTCTGATGTTTCTTGGAACAGATGATGACACGGGTTTCTCCTCCCTTGGGTCAGAACGCCTGTGCGAGGCGGATGCAGTTTCTGACCAGAGAACCGCGTTCAGGACTCGATGCCAGCGCGCCGGAATCCACAGTTTTTGCGACATGGGGGAGCAGTGGGCCTGATTGGGGAAAAATTCCCTATCGGGGATCGCACGGCTGCCGTGTCCGATTGCAACCGCGCCGCCGAACGTCTGGTGGGTGTTGGTTGGCACCCGCCACGGCGGCGGCGGCGTGGTTCACCGGTTTGCCGGTCCGGCGCCAGTGGTGCAGATGCCCCATACTTTTGCAGCGGCTGATGCGTGCCGTGCGGTTCCGCACTGGTATCCGTGTCCGGCTTGCGCCACCTTTGGCCAAGCGGACTGTTTGAGGCCAGGAATGAAAAGACTGCGCAATCCCCGCACGGGGGTCGATCAAGGCGATACCGAAGTGTTCTCGGATTTCGAGACCGGCGGCGAGATGTGGACCGGAAAAGGCCCCCGCGAACGCCGCCGCGCGGTTTCCTTTGCCACGGCGTTTGCCAGCCCGCCGGCAGTGCATGTGTCGGTGTCGCTCTGGGATATGGAGACTTCAGCCGCAATCCGGGCGGTGCTGGCGGCAGAAAACACCACCTGCGAGGGGTTTGAAATTGTCTTCCGCACCTGGGCCGACAGCCGCGCTGCCCGGCTGCGCGTGTCCTGGCTGGCGATCGGCGAACTGCCCCACGCCGATGACTGGGATGTCGATTAAACCCGGGCGCTCAGGCTGCCGGCCCGCAACAGCTTGCGGAACTTCGGGCATTCCAGATGGCTTGGTGCCGGACAGTCCGCCACATGGCGCAGCGCGTCTTTCAAAACGGTCAGCTCGCGGATCTGCGCCTCCAGCGCATCGGCGCGGGCATGCAGCTGATCCCGCGGCAGATCAGGCTGGCCGTCCTTGACGAACATGGCCGAAATCTCCTGCAGCGAAAATCCCGCCGCTTTGCACAGCGTGATCAGCGACAGCTGCAGCAGGGTCTCCGGCCCGAACTGCCGTCTCAGCCCCTTGCGGCCCGCGGAGGTGATCAGCCCCAGATCCTCATAATAGCGCAAGGCCGAGGCCGCCACGCCAGAGCGTTCCGCAACTTCGCCAATATCCAGAAGTTTCATCCTTGACCTCAAGCCGGCTTCAATTGGCAGGTTGCCAGCCTTGCACGCATTGGACAAGGATTTCCAGCATGACCAATACAGAATTACCCCTTTGGCGGCAGCCCGCTGCGGTTGCGCTTTTGATGGCGGCCAGCCTTACGGTGATGGCCAATGCCACCATCAGCCCGGCGCTGGCGGGCCTGGAACAGGAGTTTTCAGATGTGCCCGATGCGGGCTTTCTGGTGCGGCTGCTGGTCACCGCGCCTTCGCTCGGGGTGATGCTGACCGCGCCGCTGGCCGGCTGGTTCACCGACAGGGCCGGGCGGCGCGGCGTTCTGCTGGCAGGCATCTGTCTGTTCCTGCTGTGCGGCACCGCCGGCTTCTACCTGCCGGACCTGCACATGATGCTCGCCAGCCGGTTCGGCCTCGGCATTGCTGTCGGGTTGATCATGACCGCACAGACCGCGCTGATCGGCGACTATTTCACCGGTGCCAGCCGCCAGGCGCTGACCGGTCTGCAGATCTCCGCTCGCAACTTCGGCGGGTTGCTGTTCATCGGCACCGCCGGCCTGGCCGCCACCCTGTCGCCGCGGCTGCCCTTCCTGATCTACGGTCTGGCGGTCCTGTGCCTTTACGCCGTCTGGCGCCACGCCCCCGAACCCCGGCGCGGCGGCAGCGGGGCCGGGCAGGCCGGCGCGCCGGGCCACCCCGCCTGGCTGCCGCTGGTGATTGCCGTCTCGGCGCTGCAGATGCTGACCAACGGGCTGTTTTTCATGATGCCGACCCAGCTGCCGTTCTTTTTTGCGTCCCAGGGCTTCAACAGCGCGCTGATGACCGGGGCAGGGCTGGGCCTGCTGACGCTTTGCGGCGGCATCACCGCGCTGTTCTACGGGCGGCTCAAGTCAAAACTGCCGCACGCTGCCATCTTTGCCCTGGGCTACAGCGCCCTGGCTCTCGGCTTTGCGGTGCTCGCGCAGCAGGGCAGCGCGGCCCTGTCGCTGGCGGGTGCCATGGCTGTCGGCATCGGCTACGCCACAGTCTCTCCCGGCTTTGTCGCCCTGGCCCTGGCCCTGGCGCCTTCCGCACGGCGCGGCACCGCCGGTGCGATCCTCACCGCGTCGGTGTTCTGCGGCCAGTTCCTGTCGCCGTTTTTCACCACGCCTGCCATTGCGCGGTGGGGCTACGGCGGCACATTCGGTATTGCTGCGGCAGGCGTCGCGCTGATGGCCGCTGCCGCCTTTGCCGCAGCGGTTTTCCCGCCCCGCCGCCGCGCCAGCGCCTGAACAGCAAAAGCCCCGCCAGTTGGCGGGGCTTTCAAACTTCCGGACAGCAGCCGCCTCAGCCGCCGTTGGAATACAGGCTCTCGTAGATCGGAACCAGCGTCTTGTCCTCAAACAGCGACGACACAGAAGTGCCGTGCCAGATGTTCAGGATCGCTTGCGTGAACAGCGGCGCGGTCGGCACGATGCGGATGTTCGGCGCGTTCTTCACCTCTTCGGTCGGCTGGATCGAGTCGGTCAGCACCAGCGATTTCATCACCGAATTGGAAACCCGCTCCACCGCCGGGCCGCTCATCACGCCGTGGGTGATATAGGCGTGCACTTCCTTGGCGCCGTTGTCCAAAAGCACCTGCGCCGCCTTGCACAGGGTGCCGGCGGTGTCGCACATGTCGTCGACGATCAGGCAGATCTTGTCCTTCACGTCGCCGATCACCGTCATCTCGGCCACTTCACCCGGCTTCTCGCGGCGCTTGTCGACGATCGACAACGGCGCGTTGATACGCTTGGCCAGCTCGCGGGCACGGGCCACGCCGCCAACGTCGGGGGACACCACCATCAGCTCGCTCATCCGGTCCTTGAACTGGTCCTTCACATCCAGCGCAAAGATCGGCGAGGCATAAAGGTTGTCCACGGGGATGTCGAAGAACCCCTGGATCTGCGCTGCGTGCAGGTCCATGGTCAGCACCCGCTCGATGCCCGCACCGGTCAGCATGTTCGCCACCAGCTTGGCCGAAATCGGCGTGCGCGCCTTGGTGCGGCGGTCCTGGCGGGCATAGCCGAAATAGGGGATCACCGCGGTGATGCGCTGGGCCGAGGAGCGGCGCAGCGCGTCGGCGATGATCAAGAGCTCCATCAGGTTGTCATTGGCCGGGTTCGAGGTCGGCTGGATGATGAACATGTCCTCGCCGCGGACGTTCTCATAGACTTCGACAAAAATCTCGCCGTCATTGAACCGCTCGACGCGGGCGTCCACCAGCCCCTGGTCGACACCGCGGTGCATGCTCATACGGCGGGTAATGGCTTGGGCAAGAGGAAGATTGGCGTTCCCAGCAATCAGCTTGGGTTCGTTCAAGGTCGGCATTGGCTGTTATCCCCAGGCAGCAATGGCAATGTGTCAGATTCGTGATATTGAACCCCGCTTATCATGCACTTACCCTCGCGCATAGTTCTAAGCGGGAGAAACAGCTTTTGGTGGCATCAGGGCAAGGCCCCTCAACCCTTCGTCAATCTTCGTGCCGCGCACCCCAAGTGTGCCACCGCAGCTTCGGCAACGGCCCGCGCCCCGTACTGGCGGTGCATTGCTCGCTGGCCCATTCGGGCGCCTGGCGCGGCGTGGCTGAGGCGATGGCGGAGGAGATAACCCTCACCGCTTTCGACATGCTCAGCCACGGCCGCAGCCCGGACTGGGACGGGCAGGGCAACTACCAGCTCTTGAATGTGCAGGCGGGGCTGGATCTGCTGACAGAACCATTGGACCTTGTGGGCCATTCCTTCGGCGCCACGGTGGCGCTGCGGATGGCGATGGAACGCCCGGATCTGGTGCGCAGCCTGACCCTGATCGAACCGGTATTGTTTGCCGCCGCGCGGGAGGAAGACCCGGCCGCCTTTGCCGCGTTGGAGGAAGCCAGCCAGCCGGCTGAGGCCGCCTGGGTATCTGGCGACCGCGAACTGGCAACCCGTCTGTTCAACCGCACGTGGGGCACGGGAGAGGTCAAATGGCCCGACCTGCCGGAACCCGCCCGCGCCGCGATGATGCGCGCGATGCCGGTGGTGATTGCCAGCCATCGCACGCTGTATGACGATGAAAACGGCACCCTCTCCCCCGGCGCGCTGGATCCGGTCACGATGCCGGTGCAGATCCTGACAGGTGCCGCCAGCCCGGCCGTCATTCCCGCCATCGCCCGCAGCCTCTGCCGCCGCCTGGCGGCTGCCGCGCACACTGCGGTGCCCGGCGCCGCCCATATGCTGCCAATCACCCACCCGGCAGAGACCGCCGCCCTGCTGCGCCGCTTTTGGGGGCAGGGCGGCCCGGACCCGGCTGCCGCCTGAGTGCACTCCGGTGTGTCAGATCTCCGTCACCGATGTGACCACCTCGCGGAAGAAATCGATTTTGCCGTCCTCCTGATGGGTGGTGATCAGGGTGCCGCTTTCGACCATCGCTCCGGCCAGGGCATAATGGAACCGCTGGCGGAACCGGGTCAGAAACCAGCCGTCTCCCAGATCCTGCGAAGCGTTTTCCAGGATCAGTGTGCCTTGCGGAAAAATCTCCTGGCCAAGCCGGGCCAGCACTTTGGCAAAGTCTTCGATCCCGGTGGCCGACTGCCAGGAGATATCCGTGTCGTCCTTGTAATGATCGATACGGAAATCGATGCCGGGCGCAATCAGGTCCATAATGGCCGGATCGCCCGCTTCAAAAAGTTTCAAAACCTGCTCGATGACGGGCGCTTTGGCCGCTGCTGCTGCTGTGTCTTTCATGGGGTCACCCTTTTGCGCTGCTGCAATCGCAGACAGGTAGCCATGCGGCCTTAGTAAAGTTAATTGCTTTGACGGCTATGCTTGGCATAGGATTACCCTATGATTGATCTCGCCCCGCTCCGATATTTTCAATCCGCTTATGACACCGGTACCTTCAGCGCCTCGGCGCGGGTGAACGGCGTCAGCCAGCCTTCGGTCTCAGCGGCCGTTTCAAAGCTAGAGGAGCATTTTGGCGGCGCCTTGTTCCGGCGCAGCCGGGACGGGCTGACCCCCACTGCGCTGGGGCACGAACTTTACCGCCAGTCCGGCGCGGTGCTGGCCCAGCTCAGCCTGCTGGAGCAGCGGCTGTCAGGGCGCGCGCCGCAGGTGGTCCGGGTGCATTGCCAGCCGGATGTTCTGGTGGCTTCCTTTCATGCCGCCTTAACCGGTTTGCGCCGGGAGAATGCCGCGCTGAAGTTCCAGTTCACGGGCAGCCGGGACGGCGCGGACATTCTGTTCTGCTCCGACGGCTGCGTGCCGCGGGGATACGCCTTTCAGCCGCTGTGGCAGGAAACCTACGGTGCCGCGCTGCCGCGCAGCCATCCTCTGGCCGCGCGTGCAGAAATCGGTTTGGCGGATCTTGAAGGCGAACCCTTGATCGCACGGCCCTACTGCCCCGGTGCGGACCAGCTGCTGATGCAGGGGCAGGGAGAGGCCCCGTCCGGCATCGTGGCCGGCATCGTGGCCGAAGCGGTGCATGATGCCCAGCTTCTGGATCTGGTGGCCGCCGGGCTGGGGGTTGCGCTGGTGCCGCTCGGCCATGCCGGCGCGCAGGACGGTGTTACGGTGCTGCCGCTGTGCGGGGACAATCCGGTTCAGCGCCAGGTGGGCGTGGCGCACCGCAAAACCCAGTTCGCCGCCGGGATCGCCAGGGCGGTTTGCAGCGCCTGCCAGGCCGGCCGATAGGGGCAGGCCGCTAAAGCAGGCTGAGAAAAGCGCTGATCTGATCTTCGGGCAGGGACCAGTCGCAGACGAACCGGGCGGTGACCATCTCATGCTCCGGCCCCTGCAGCAGCCCGTCCCACAGGTGATAGATGGCGCCTGCGGCGAACAGCTCCTGGTGCTTGCCGCGGGGCAGGGCGGCAAAGATCATGTTGGCCTCGGCCGGATGGGTGAAATGCGCGCCCGCCGTCTTCAGCCCCTCAGCCAGCAGCGAGGTTTTAGCATTGGCGGCGCGGGCATTTTCCAGCCACAGATCATCCGTCAGATAGGCCAGCATCTGCGCCGACAGGTAGCGGTGCTTGGAAAACAGATGCGCGCCGCGCTTGCGCCGGTACTCGAACTCCTGCGCGTGTTTGGGGTCGAACAGGATCACCGCCTCCACCCCCAGGCAGCCGTTCTTGGTGCCGCCGAACGACACCGCATCGACACCGGCCTTCCAGGTCATCTCAGCGGGCGTGCAGCCCAGTGACACCAGCCCATTGGTGAACCGCGCGCCGTCCATATGCACCGGCAGCCCGTATTCCTTGGCCGCGCTGCAGATGGCCTGCAGCTCCGCCAGGCTGTAGACGGTGCCGAATTCCGTCACCTGTGTCAGCGACACCGGCCCCCGCTGCGGCCCGTGCACGCCGCGGGTCTCCTCGCCCTCGATGGCGGCGCGCAACCCCTCAGAGGTCATCTTGTCCGCCTCCGTCACCAGCGTCAGCTTGGCACCGCCGGTGTAAAACTCAGGCGCGTTGCACTCATCCATATTGATATGGGCAGGCTTGGTGCAGAACACCGTCTGCCAGGGCTGCGCCAGGGTGGACAGCGCCAGCACATTGGCTGCGGTGCCGGTGGCCACCAGGTAAACTGCCGCCTCGGGTGCTTCGAAAATCTCCCGGATCCGCTCTGTCACTTCCACCATTTCCGCGTCGGCGCCATAGCCCATGGCATAGCCCCGGTTGGCCCGCGCCAGCGCGTCGAGGATCTGCTGCGGCACCGGGCCGGAGTTGTCGGAGGCGAAATGCATCAGAGAAATTCCTTGGTCTGCCAGAGGTATTGTTAAGCAGTAGGGAACTCCGCTGCCGATGCCAAGGCGTTCCGGGCTGCAGCCGGGTCAGAAGACCTGCGCGAACAGATAGCCCAGCCCGATGCCGGTGCAGGTGCCGAGGCTGGCCCAGACCGTCAGCTGCCGCCCCAGATGATACTGATGCCAGGCCTGGATTTCCGCCGCCTGCTTGCTGCTGAGGCCCTGGGTCGAAAGGAACTCCTTGGCCTTATAGGCTTCTTTCTCGCTGAAATAGGTGCCGTGCTCGAATGGCATCTGCCGCCCTCCTCATGGGGAACCCGCTGGGATTCCTTCATCATGGGGGCGGGGCGCAGCGCAACGCAACCTGAAATTGTATTTCTGTTTAACAGTCCTGTAAGACCGGCAGCGCGGCCGGCCTCAGCCGGTTGGCTCTTCGATGATGTGGTCTTCCCACTCATCCTCGGCGATCTCGAACTCCGACACCGTCCAGCCGCGCACCGAAACCCCGGCCTCATGCACGCTCTCCGGCGTGCCGGTCAGCAGCGGGTGCCAGTCCGGCAGCGGCTTGCCTTGCCACAGCAGCCGGTAGGCGCAGGTTTGCGGCATCCAATAGGCGTGGGTATCCAGATTCTCCGGCTTCAGCACGATGCATTCCGGGATGAACTGATGGCGGATCGGGTACTGGGCGCAGCGGCAGGTCGCATCGTCCAGCAGGCGGCAGGCCACCCGCGTCAGCGCGACCTCGCCGCTGTCCTCATCCTCCAGCTTGTTCAGGCAGCATTTGCCGCAGCCGTCGCACAGCGCTTCCCATTCCTTCTGGCTCATCTTGTCCAGCGGCTTCTTCTCCCAGAAGCGTGTGCCCAGGCCGGAGCGGTCAATCACGTCTTTACCCGGTTTCATAACGCCGCCAGTCTGTCTCGCGCCTCGGCGCAGTCCGCATCCATCTGCGCAATCAGCGCCTCCAGCCCGTCGAATTTCAGCTCAGGCCGCAGGAAGGCCACCAGCCCCACCGACAGCGTCGCGCCATAGAGATCGCCGGAGAAATCGAACACGAAGGTTTCGATATTCGGGACCACGCCGCCGAACATCGGCCGCACCCCGATGGAGGCCGCACCGCGGTAGCTGCCCGCATGCGGCCCGTCCAGGACATCGACCAGCACCGCATAGACGCCGAACCGCGGCTGGTGCAGCCCGTCGATCGACATGTTGGCCGTCGGGAAACCCAGCTCCCGCCCGCGCTGTTCGCCGCCGATCACGGTGCCCTCGATCCGGTGCCAATGGCCCAGCATCTCCTTGGCATCCGCAGGCCGGCCCTCGCTCAGCGCATTGCGGATCGCGGTGGAGGACACCGCGTGTTCGGAATACTCCATCAGGGGCGCAATGGTGACACCAAACCCGTACTGTTCGCCAAAGCGCTGCAGGTCTTCGGCATTGCCCGCGCGGCCCTTGCCGAAACAGAAATCGGCGCCTACCACCACATGCGCCAGCCCCAGCCCCTCGGCGATCACGTCGCGGGCAAACTCCTCCGGCGTCAGGCTCGACAGCGCGGTGTTGAAGTTCAGCTCATAAAGCCGCTCCACCCCCAGCTTCTCCAGCCGGTGGGCGCGGGTCTCGGCCCGCATCAGCCGGAACGGCGGCGCATCGGGCGCAAAATACTCGCGCGGGTGCGGCTCGAATGTCATCACCCCCAGCGGCGCGTCCGGTGCCGCATCGCGGGCCAATTCGATCACCGACTGATGGCCCAGATGCACGCCGTCAAAATTGCCGATGGCAACGGTGGCGCCCCGGTCCTGGTGTTCGACGAATTCATAATCTCTGACGATACGCATGGCGCATCCGTACCCGCACCCGCGCGGCGGTTCAAGCGGCCAGTGGCGGGGGAGGGTGGGAGAGCGTCATGTTCCGGACCAGTGTCTGCTCAGGCTGGTGCGAGTTCGGTGGAATGGTCTAGAAGAAGAGAGATTTTCAATGCGGATACCAATTCCAAGGAGCGACATTGTGCGATTGAAAGTTCTGACTGCCTTGGCGATGTGGGCGGCGATGGCCACATCGCCCCGCGCAGAGCTGACTGCACGGTTTGATTTGAGCGGTTTCAGGGTCGGAAACATTGTTGTGTGCTCGCAGTACCCGCAGTTGAACGCGGAACGTCTCAAGGGCTTCCTCAAAGAAGCTATCCGGATTCGCCCGGAATTTCGTATCATGGACGGGCCGCATAAGTTTGTTCCAACTGATCTTGCCAGAGGTCCCGCACCGAAATTGCTTCTCCTTGCTGCCGAACAGGAACCAAATCAGCTTGTCAAAGAATGCGTTCAGGAAACCGTGCCGTTTGGCGACAAGGTTTTCCAGCAGGCGTCCAAAGTATGGTCCGGCATCGGAAAGCCAATTGATGATGGTCTGTCACTTGGCAGCGTAATTGACTTAAGCTTGCTGCCACCTGTCAGCCAGGCTCATTCCTATTCATTTGTCGAAGATTCAAACGGCCGTCGCGAGTGGGTTATCTTCACGATGGCTGCAAGTGGCAAGGGCGGCCCTCATGCCATCAACAACACGATGATCAGCGTCTTCGGATTAGACACAGATATCTGCCAAGAAAACTCTTTCTGTTTGACGGCGGAATGAGCGGGCGGAACTGTTTTGCTCCTTTGAGATAGCGCCTTGGATAGGACGGATTGGCTGTGTAATCGGTGTGAAAGCGATCTGAGCCGGCAGGTGTTGCGCACCCACCGTACGGTGCCTTCACGCGATCCTCATGGCTCTTTGCCATACTCCCAAATGATCGCGATCCCCCAGCCATGGTTCCCGCGCGCGGGGCCATGATACGAGGCCCAGGCATCTGTGCGGCTGAATGGGCAACACCCGGAGACCGGCCCTGATAAAAAGGGGGTCGTCCAGGATATCCTGTCCGAGCAGGCCCCCGGCGGGGTCTGTCCACCTCCACCCCGGCGGCGCCGCCCCCTTAATTGGGCTTCAGCGCAGAACCGAACGGAAAGACCAAAACAACAGACACGGCAAGAGAAAACCGCCAAGGGCAAAGGCCCCCGGCGGCTGAAACGGCTGCGTGCAGAAAATTCAGTCGAACTTGCGCGACGGCGCCATCACCATGGCTTCGCCCACCAGAACCTTCTTGCCGTTGACAATGCAGCGGCAGTCCAGCTTGACCCGGCGCTTGTCGATCACGATGTCGGTCACCTCGACCTCTGCCAGCACCAGATCACCCGGGCGCACCGGCGCCAGGAACTTCAGTGACTGGCTCATGTAGATGGTGCCATGGCCCGGCAGCTGCTCACCGATCACGGCTGAGATCAGCCCGGCGGTCAGCATCCCATGGGCGATCCGGCCCTCGAAAATGGTGTCCTGGGCGTAATCGTCATCCAGATGCACCGGGTTGCGGTCGGTCGACACCTGGGCAAACTTCTCGATATCCTCATCGGTGATGGTTTTGCGCAGGTAACGCACCATGCCCATCTCGATGTCCTCGATGCAGATGGTCCCGCGCGGCATGTTGTCCAACATCTTATCCTCCGTTCGCCCGGTGCCGGTCATCTGGCCTTGATCCTGCGGTTTGACCGTTTGGCGTTGTAACTTTTGCGCGCCGGAATGGCCGCTTGCGCAACTTTATTACTTTGCAACTGCAGAAAATCAAGACATTTCTGACATAAGAAACCCCCGCCCGGTACGGGCAGGGGTCCAAGGCCAGGTCGTCAGGCGGGGCTGAGGGCTGCCGGATTTACCGCAGGAAACCAATGGCATAGTTGGGGGCGGACTGTTCCTGCGCCAGATAGGCCTGCAGCGCTTCCGGATCCGGCTGGACCGATGTTTTTGTCTCTCTGGCCGCAAGCCCGCCGGTGATGAACAGGGAATCGATGCCCTCGCCCATGGCACCGGCAATGTCCGTGTGCGGGCCGTCGCCGATCGCCAGGATATCCGCATCGGCGAAATCATGGCCCAGCTCGATCAGGCGGCGGCGGGCCAGATCATAGATCGGCGGATGCGGCTTGCCGAAATACAGGCTCTCGCCGCCCATCTCCGTGTAAAGCCGCGCAAGCGCGCCCGCGCACCATTCCCGCGTCTCGCCGCGGTCCACCACGATGTCGGGGTTGGCGCACAGCAGCTTCAGGCCCATCTGCTTGGCATAAAGAAAATCGGGCCGGTTCACCTCCGGGTCCGCCATGGTGTCGAACGGGCCGCAGCAGACGATGCCCTCGGCCTCCTTCAGCGGCACCCGGGTGATCTCCACCGGGTCATGGATCACGTGCAAGGGCTCAAAGAACCCCGCGTCGCGCTCCCACTCGCCCATGAAATAGACCTTGTTGCCGACTGCGCCGGTGAACATCGCCGCCCGGGCCGAATCGCCGGAGGTGGCGATGGTGTCATAGGCATCCGCCGGGACATTGAACTGCCCCAGCTGCGCCGCCACCCCGGCGCGCGGTTTCGGCGAATTGGTCACCAGCACCACGATCCCGCCCTGCGCCCGGTAGGCCTGCAGCGCCGCGACGGCTTCGGGAAAGGCGGTGATGCCATTGTGCACGCAGCCCCACAGGTCGACGAACAGCGCCTTGTAACGGCTGGAAATTCCGGAGAGGGATGTGACGATCTGGGTCATGGGCAGGCCTTCGGGTCTCATGCGGTTCCGCTTAGCTATGGCAGAGACGGCGGCATAAGGCCAGCGGCCGGGGCGGGCGGCGCTTCGTTCAGCCACCGTAAAAACGTGCGCACGGGGGATGCGGATTTCAAAATAATTAACCTGGGTGATCTTGGCTGTAGCAAAACAACCCAGTGGTGTATTCGCTATGTTCCGAAAGTCTAAACTGTTCCGCACAATGTCCTTGAAACGCCGGCTGCAGCTGTCCGGTATCATCGCAATGTCATCGGTGGTTATCCTGGCCATGGTCTCGCTGTTCAGCTTGTGGCAAAGCGAGCTGAACCTGGAACGCCAGATCAAGGTGACCCAGGCCGTCCGGCATGAGCTGACCGCCGACATCGCCCACAGCCACATCAGCGCGGCCGTGGTTTCGGCGGTGGTGCTGGGCCAGGACGGGGCTGAGGACCGCAAGGCGGAGATTCTGGCCGTGGTCGAAGAGGAGGGGCAGAAGTTCCGCGCTGAGATGGATGCGCTGTACGCGCTGGAGCTGCCGGATCATATCCGCGGCATGGTATCTTCGCTGCTGCCCCTGGTCGACGGCTTCAACAGCACAGGCGCGGAGGTTGCGGCGCTGGCCTTCACGGATACCCGGGACGGTGCCGATGCGCTGCCGGCCTTCCAGTCCTATTCCGCAAACATTTCCGGCCAGCTGTACAAACTTGGCAAGGCGATCAAGGCGTCAGCAGAGGAAACCGCGGCAACGGCGCGCCAGAAGGATATGAACCTGCTCTATCTGGTGCTGGGCATTTCGGTGGTGGCGTCGATCATCATGGCCCGCAACTCCCGCAAGACGACGCTGACCATCATCCGGCCGATCGAGCGGATGCGGGCCGCCCTGCGCGAGGTTGCGGAGGGCGATTTCAGCCTCAAGGTTGCCGACCGGATGCGGGCCGATGATTTTGGCGAAATCGCCAAGGATATTGATGCGGTCTCGGGCCGGGTGGTGAAGGCGCTGGAGGAACAGAACACGCTGCGCCAGGAGGGCGAGGCTGTGATCGAGCGGCTGCGCAAGGCGCTGCAGCGGCTGGCGGCAGGGGATTTCAGCGATCAGATATCCGAGCAGTTTTCTGCTGACTACGATCCGCTGCGCGTCAACTACAATGAAACCGTCGACAAGCTGAATGAGCTTTTGTCTCTGGTGGTGCAGGCCGGCGGACGGCTGAACAAACAGGCTGACGGCATCCGCAGCGCGGCAGAGGATCTGTCGCAGCGCACCGAAAGCCAGGCCGCAACGCTGGAGCAAACCGCCGCCGCGCTGGAGCAGATGACCGCCAGCGTCAATTCCTCGGCCCGGAATGCCCAGGAGGTGCAGGGCACCGTAGAGGCCGCCCGCGCCGATGTGGAGCGCAGCGGCCAGGTGGTCCAGGGCGCGGTTGCCGCAATGAACGAGATCGAAAGCTCCTCAAACCAGATCAGCCAGATCATCGGGGTGATCGACGACATTGCTTTCCAGACCAACCTGCTGGCGCTCAACGCCGGGGTCGAGGCCGCGCGCGCAGGCGAAGTGGGCCGCGGTTTTGCGGTGGTGGCCTCCGAGGTGCGGGCGCTGGCGCAGCGCTCCTCGGATGCGGCGATGGAGATCAAGGGGCTGATCAGCGCCAGCTCGGCGCATGTGCAGGACGGGGTGGATAAGGTCGACGGCGCGGGCAAGGCGCTGGCGGAAGTGGTCAGCCAGGTGGCGGCGATCACCGAACTGGTGGCCGGCATCACCCGCCAGTCGGCAGAGCAGGCGCAGGGGCTGAACGAAATCAACATCGGCGTGTCACAGCTGGATGCGGTCACCCAGCAGAACGCCTCGATGGTGGAGGAAACCGGTTCTTCGATCCGCGCGATGAGCGCCGAGACGGTGCAGCTGAACAGCCTGGTCGGCCAGTTCGTGCTGCTGGACAGCGGCCAGCCGTCCGTTCCGGCAGAACAGCTGACGCAGGCACCGGAGGCGCAGCCGGATGCTGAGGCGGAGTACGCAGCAGCCATGACCGCATCTCTGGAAGAGGACCGCTGGGAAGACTTCAACGATGCAGGCGAAAGCTGGACCGCAGACGAAGAAGGCCCGGCCGCCCGCTCCGCCTGAGCCCAGCCGCTGGAATGACCCGGCATCTGAAAGGACCCGGCGTCTATAAGGGCGCCGGGCCTTCCGCATTTACAGCCTCTGGTGTAGCCTGGGCCCTGAGTTTCAATTTTTTCAGGCGCTTGATGCAATTCATAGAACGGTCTTTCATGGGGCTGAGGTCCGCCCGCCATGTTTTCAAAAGCCCGGCGCACCCGGCACAAGTGACCCTGTTCCCGATGCTGCATATCGGCGAATCCGGGTTCTATGATGCGGTCTACCGCGACGCGCTGGACCACGACGTCCTCTTGTTCGAGGGCGTGAAGTCGCCGGTCGTGCAGTATCTGACCAGCTCTTACCGCTGGCTGCACGGCAACCGCCTGGGGCTGGTGACACAGCCCAAGGCGCCGACCGGAATGGGCCGGGCAGAACGTATCCACGCTGATGTCACACAAGCGGAGTTCGAGGCCGCCTGGAAAACGCTGCCGCTTGCGCACCGTGCGTTCTATTTTGCCTGCGCGCCATGGATCGGGCTGCGCCGGCGCTGTTTCGCCACCCGGGAAGGCCTGTCGCGCGGCCGCAATGTGGATGACCTCACGACCCGTGAAAGCAGCCTGTCCTGGGATACCGAAGCAGCCCTGCTGCGCGGCGTGCTGCTGCATCAGCGCGACACGCGTCTGTGCGAAACGCTAGCAGGCGTGCTGGACCGGAATGAAGCGCAGTCCATCGCCATTATCTATGGTGCTGCGCATATGCCGGCGGTGGCGCGGATGCTGGCCGATTACGCCGGTTTCCGCCCGGCGGGCAGAGAATGGATGACGGTGTTCGGGTTGGACTAGGCGCGCGCCAAAGAGCAACCGCAACGAAGAAGGCGCCCCGCGAGGGGCGCCTTTGATCTGTTAAACTGGCCCGTTTTGCCAGGCGGCTGCGATCAGACCTTGAGGTTCGGAATGATCTGCTTTTTGCGGGACATGATGCCCGGCAGCACCACGGTGTCGCCCGCGGCGTCGGCGCCAAAGGACTTGGCGGCCACGGTTTTCACCAGGTCGTTCGGCACCAGCAGGGTGGCTTCTTCGTTCAGGATGTCGACCACGAACAGCAGCACCTGATCGACGCCGTCCTCAGCCGCGACGGAGGTCATGCTCTCCATCAGCGAGGCCTTGCGGTCCAGCACCACGCCCGGCGCGGTGGTTTCCAGAACGGAGACGCGGAACTTGGTGCCGTCGACTTCGTATTCCTTCGAATCCATGCGGATCAGCTCCGCATCGGAGAAGGAGGAGACGTCGGATTTGGCGGCAAACATCTCGGCGGCATATTCGGAGATATTGATGCCCAGCTCACCCGCCAGCTTCTCGGCCACGGCCTTGTCGTGCGCGGTGGTGGTGGGGGAGCGGAATTCCAGCGTGTCGGACAGGATGCAGGTCAGTGCTGCGCCCTTGACGGCTTCCGGCATCTTGGCGGCATCGTCGCCCATCAGGTCGTGCATGATGGTGGCGGTGCAGGCCAGCGGGCGGATGGTGATGTCGATCGGGCCTTTAGTTTCCAGGCCGCCGACCAGCTTGTGGTGGTCGATGATCGCCTGCACGTCGGCGCCGTTGATGTTGGCGGGCAGTTCTGCCGGGTTGTTGGTGTCGACGATGACAACAGCCGCGTCATCGGCCACGTCGGCGATGATCTCCGGCTTTTCCAGGCCCCAGCGCTGCAGCATGAAGGCGGCTTCGGTGTTCGGCTCGCCCAGCAGTTTGGGCGCGGCGGCCACGCCTTTCACCTCGTTCAGGTACCAGGCCCAGACAATCGGGGAGCCGGTGGAGTCGGTGTCGGGGGATTTGTGGCCGAAAACTTGGATGGTCATGGGGCTGTCCTGTTCATGCATAAGGTCAGAATGCTGGATTTGCGCGCCTTATAGGGCTGGCGCGCAGGCTTGTCACCCCGCTCATGCTGCAATGCGGCGTTGTGCTCAGAGCGGGGTTCAGACCAGGGTTCAGAGCGGGCCTCAGAATGGGACGCGTTCCAGCGTGTAGCCCGCTTGCTGCAACAGGTTCAGCACGCCGGTCTCACCGGGCAGATGCAGCGCGCCGGCGGCGACCACGATACGGTCGCCCTCAGCCGCCTCGATCACCGGGATCCAGTCGCGGTTGCGCTGGTCTATCAGCATTTCCATCGACTCTGCCCACAGCGCCTTCCTCTCTGCCTCGGTCAGGGCGCCGCTGTGCAGGAAATCCCGCTCGCTCAGCAACAGGGAATAGAGCGCCTGCTGGTCGAAGTAAGCCTCAACCGTGGTGATGAACCCGTCGGTGCCGCCGCCCATCAGGGCGGTGAAGGCGCGCAGCTGGCGGACCTGCTCTTCCAGCGGGTCGGCGTCCATCATCCGGATCACGGTCATCGGGTCCTCCAGCGACTGCATCGGCACATCCGCGGCTTCGGCGATTTCCCCCAGCCGATGGTCCAGGCCCCGCTTGACGTCCTTGTCCTGGCGCAGGCAGGGCGGAATGGCCATCGACAGGGCCAGGAACCAGGGCCGCATCTTGGCTGCCACCCAGGGCGGCATGCCGTTGCTGCGCACCTTGGCGGCCAGGGCCTCCCACTCCGCGGCGGGCAGCCGGTCGATCAGGGTCGGGCCTTCGGTGATCAGCATCAGCGAGGGCGTGCGGCCGAGTTCTGCCTCGAAGTCCGCCTTGTCGGCGGGGCTGGCCTCCATCAGCAAAAGGTCCGCCTGCTGCACCAGCGGGGCCAGACCTGCGGTGATCTGCGCCATCCGCGGGTCGTTCACATGCAAGGTGCCGATCACATGCACGGTGCGGCTGCCGCGCCGGGCAATCCAGTGGTTGCCGCCGGAAAACGGCACCGCCGCAATGCGCGCCTCAAATCCGGCGCGCTCCGCCCCGGTCAGGGTGGTGCGCAGGTCGGTGCCGGTGCAGGCGGCCCATAGCGACGCAGGCAGCAGCAGGAAAAACACGGTCAGAAAAAGGCGCATGAAATATCAGTCCTGAAGGGGTGGAACGGGAAACCTGCCGCAGCCTACCACGGCGCGCGGGCCAGGCTGAAGCCCTTGGCCTGCAGCAGATTCAGCAGGCCATTTCTGCCCGGCAAATGCGCGGCACCCACGGCCACCACGATCCGCTCCTGCTGTGCTGCCTGGATCACTTTCATCCAGCGCAGGTTGCGCTGGTCCAGCAGGCGGCGGTTGTACTGGGCCCACAGCCGCTCGGTCTCAGCCGCGGAGAAGCTGCTGTACTGGGCGCTGATCCAGGGCGCCAGCACAAAGGAGGTCCAGACGTTCTGGTCGAAGTAGGCTTCTACCGGGGTGGCGTCCTCGGGTTTGCCGGACTGGATCAGCTGCAGTTCCAGCTGCAGCATCCGGGCCTGATCCCGCAGCGGCAGGCTGGACACCGCCGCCAGCGCCTGCTCCGGCGTCTCCAGCCCCCCCAGCGGGATCCGCTTGCGGCGGGCAAAATCGGCGATCCTGTCGTCCAGCCCGCGGCGCAGGCCAAAGCCGTAGGGGCGGCAGCCGCTTTGCACCAGGAACATCGAGATCGCCCAGGGCTGCATCCGGTTCACGGTGTCAAGATTGGCGCCGGAGATCCGGGCGGTCAGCTCGAACTGCTCCCAGGCCTCGGGCGGCAGCAGCTGCCGCAGCTCGCGCCCCTGCGGCAACAGGAAGCTGCGCGCCAGTGAGGGCGGCATCTGGTCCAGCCGCTGCATGTCCTGATCAGAGGTCTCCAGATAGATCGCCTGCGCCGCAGCCAGCGCCGGGCGCAGGGTGCGCATCACCTTGGCCATGCGGGCGTCGCCGCCATGCATGGTGCCGATCACATGAATGCTGCGGCGGCCCTTGGTGGCGACCCAGTGGTTGCCCTCGGAAAACGGGGTGGCGGCCATCTCGCGGGCGAGCCGCTCCTGAGTGGCCGGCGGCAGATAGGCGCGGTAGTCGATGCCGCGGCAGGCGGCAAAACCGGCGGAGGCCTGCAGCATCAGCGCCAGGGCCAGTGCAATGGATTTCATCAGGTGCCCTTTCCCCGGGGTTCCGGAACGATGGCCTGGGCCTATGACCCTAGGGCGGGGCAGGGGGGGCGGCAATGCAAAACCCTGGACCGGCCCGGAAAACCCGGCGGCGGATTGCCATTGGCGGCGCTTCCTGCCAGTCATGGCGCATGGAACGCGAGGATCAGCTTTATGCGCCGGTGAAGGCGCTGCTGGAGGCCCAGGGCTATGCCGTCAAGGGCGAGGTGGGGGCCGCCGATGTGGTGGCTGTCCGCGGTGCGGAGCCGCCGGTGATAGTCGAGCTGAAGCTGAAATTTTCGCTGTCGCTGTTTCATCAGGCCATCGCGCGGCTGGCCATCACCGATCATGTCTACATCGCGGTGCCGCGGCCCAAGGGGCGGCAGGCGCGGCGGATGATGAAGGACAATCTGGCGATGTGCCGGCGGCTGGGGCTGGGGCTGATCACGGTGCTTGCGGACGGCCGGGCAGAGGTCCATTGCGATCCCGGCCCCTATGCCCCGCGCAAGTCGAAGAAGAAACAGGCGCGGCTGCTGCGCGAATTCCAAACTTTGCGCGGTGATCCCAATGCAGGCGGTGCCACGCGGCATGGCATCGTCACCGCCTACCGCCAGGACGCGCTGGCCTGCGCCGCGCATCTGGCCGGGGCGGGTGCCTGCAAGGGGGCAGAGGTCGCCCGCGCAACCGGCGTGGCGCGGGCCACGCGGCTGATGGCCAGCAACTACTATGGCTGGTTCGAGCGGGTGGAGACCGGCATCTACCAGCTGACTGATGCGGGCCGTGCAGGGCTGGTGCATTGGGCCGAGAGCTGGGAAACCTAGCCGCCGCGCGGCTGGCGGGAGCGCTGTTTTTGGCATTTAATTATTAAAAACAGCACGTTACGGATCTTTCCCCTGCTGCGGCCGGGGCCGCAAGATTTCCTGCAATTTTTCTTGCTTGCAGCTGTTGACACCGCCCGGGTCGATGCCTAGCTTCCCCTCGTTAGCACTCAGCCCTGTTGAGTGATAACGGCCCCGCCGGGGAGGCGGAGGTCCACCTTATAACAACCTTTGAGCCTTTTTAAGGAGCTGCAAAGATGGCATTGAAACCGCTTCATGACCGTGTGCTGGTGCGCCGCACCGAAAGCGAAGAAAAAACCGCGGGCGGCCTGATCATCCCCGATTCCGCCAAGGAAAAGCCGAGCGAAGGCGTTGTGGTTGCATGCGGCGCAGGCGCCCGCAAGGACAGCGGCGAGCTGATCGAGATGGCCGTGTCCGCTGGCGACCGCATCATGTTCGGCAAATGGTCCGGCACCGAGATCACCGTCGACGGTGAAGAGCTGCTGATGATGAAGGAAAGCGACATCATGGGCGTCATCGAGTAAGACCCCGGGATTTTCCCAAGTCTGCTCTGATCCCTGATCGCTGATACACACAGAATTTCTCTAGGAGAGTGAAAAATGGCTGCTAAGGACGTCAAATTCGACACCGATGCCCGCAACCGCATGCTGAAAGGCGTCAACATTCTGGCCGACGCCGTGAAAGTGACCCTGGGCCCGAAAGGCCGCAACGTGGTTCTGGACAAATCCTTTGGCGCGCCGCGCATCACCAAAGACGGTGTGTCGGTTGCCAAAGAGATCGAACTGGAAGACAAGTTCGAGAACATGGGCGCCCAGATGGTGAAGGAAGTTGCTTCCCGCACCAACGACGAAGCCGGCGACGGCACCACCACCGCCACCGTTCTGGCCCAAGCCATCGTCAAAGAAGGCCTGAAGCAGGTTGCTGCCGGTCTGAACCCGATGGACCTGAAGCGCGGCATCGATCTGGCGACCTCCAAGGTTGTTGAAGGCATCAAAGAGATGGCCCGCGAAGTCAAAGACTCCGCAGAAGTCGCACAGGTCGGCACCATCTCCGCCAACGGCGAAGCTGAAATCGGCCAGCAGATTGCTGACGCGATGCAGAAAGTCGGCAACGAAGGCGTGATCACCGTCGAGGAAAACAAGGGTCTGGAAACCGAGACCACTGTTGTCGAAGGCATGCAGTTCGACCGCGGCTACCTGTCGCCCTATTTCGTCACCAACGCCGACAAGATGATTGCAGAACTCGAAGACTGCATGATCCTGCTGCACGAGAAGAAACTGTCCTCGCTGCAGGCCATGGTGCCGCTGCTGGAGCAGGTGATCCAGTCGCAGAAGCCGCTGCTGATCATTGCGGAAGACGTTGAAGGCGAAGCGCTGGCGACCCTGGTTGTCAACAAACTGCGCGGCGGCCTGAAAATCGCTGCTGTCAAGGCGCCGGGCTTCGGCGACCGCCGCAAGGCCATGCTGCAGGACATCGCGATCCTGACCGGCGGCCAGGTGATCTCCGAAGATCTGGGCATGAAGCTCGAGTCCGTGACCATGGACATGCTGGGCACCGCCAAGAAGATCGAAATCACCAAAGACGAAACCACCATCGTCGACGGTGCAGGCGAAAAAGCGGAGATCGAAGCCCGTGTTGGCCAGATCCGCGCTCAGATCGAAGAAACCACTTCCGACTACGACCGTGAGAAGCTGCAGGAACGCGTTGCCAAACTGGCAGGCGGTGTTGCCGTGATCCGCGTCGGCGGCATGACCGAAGTGGAAGTGAAAGAGCGCAAGGACCGTGTGGATGACGCGCTGAACGCGACCCGCGCAGCTGTGCAGGAAGGCGTGATCGTCGGCGGCGGTGTTGCTCTGGTTCAGGCCGGCAAGGCGCTGGAAGGCCTGGAAGGCGCCAACGCCGACCAGAACGCCGGTATCGTGATCGTGCGCAAAGCCATCGAAGCGCCGCTGCGCCAGATCGCCGAAAACGCCGGTGTTGACGGTGCCGTGGTTGCCGGCAAGGTCCGCGAAAGCTCCGACAAGAACTTTGGCTTCAACGCTCAGACCGAAGAATACGGCGACATGTTCGCCTTCGGTGTGATCGACCCGGCCAAAGTGGCGCGTACCGCTCTGGAAGACGCAGCATCGGTTGCCGGTCTGCTGATCACCACCGAAGCTATGGTTGCCGACAAGCCCGCCAAAGAAGGCGCAGCTGCCGGCGGCGGCATGCCCGACATGGGCGGCATGGGCGGCATGGGCGGCATGATGTAATCACAAATCCCTTGGGATTTGTGATGGGCGACAGGCGATTGGCCACAGGTTAAGTACCCGGGCCAATCTGCCGGACGCCCGCTGCTGATGACTGCAAGATTTGGGGCTGCCTCCGGGCGGCCCCTTTTTGTTTTGGCAGGTGCAGAAGGCCCGCGTTGCGGGCCTGCCTGCGGCGCGAGTATTTGTACGAAGGTGAAAGGGTGAGGCGCCTCCCTGCAGGAGCCGCAGCGATTTCACTGGCCCTGCGACGCCGGGCAGGCTAGCCAAAGCCCATGCGCCTGTTTCTTCTCGTCTCCCTCACCATGACGGCCTTTGCCGCGAATTCCATTCTCAGCCGGCTGGCCATCGGGGCCGGGCATATGGATGCGGGCAGCTTTGGCCTGCTGCGGCTGGCCTCGGGGGCTGCCATGCTGGTGGTTCTGTGCCGGATGCAGGGGCTGGCGGTGCGTCAGGATCTGGTCGCGAGCCTGCAGGGCGGGGCGGCGCTGACGCTGTATATCGCTGGGTTTTCGCTGGCCTATCAGCAGCTTGATGCCGGGCTTGGCGCGCTGGTTCTGTTCGGCGTGGTGCAAGTCGCAATGTTCCTGTGGGGCGCGGTGCGGGGCAATGCGGTCAGCGCGGGCCAACTGGCGGGGGCGGTGCTGGCCTTTCTGGGGCTGGCCTATGTGGTCTGGCCGGACGGCTCAGGCACCGCGCCCTTGGGCGCGTCTCTGCTGATGGCGGCGGCGGGGCTGGGCTGGGGCATCTACAGTATTCTGGGCCGGGGGGCTGCGCAGCCGCTGGCGGCGACGGCGGTGAATTTCCTGTGGTCCACGGCGATGTTCCTGCCGGTTGCCCTGTGGCTGGGCGGCAGCACGGTCAGCGCCTATGGGGCGGTGCTGGCTGTGCTGTCAGGCGCCGTGACCTCTGGCATGGGGTATGCGCTGTGGTACCGGCTGCTGCCGCAGATCCTGCCTGCAGTGGCTGCCACCGTGCAGCTGAGCGTGCCGGTGATTGCGATCCTTGCCGGTGCGGCAGTGCTGGGCGAGAGCATCGGGTTGCGGCTGGTCTTTGGCAGCGCCGCGGTGCTGGGCGGCATCGCGCTGGTGGTGCGGCGGGCGCCCGCGCGCAAGGCGCAGCCGGCCAAGTAACCGCAGGGGCTTCCCTGCGCCGCCGCTTGCGCTTATCTGGTCCGCATGCGTGAGTTTATAAAACCCCTCTTTGCCGCCGCTGCGGCGCTGCTGCCACTGCCTGCGGCGGCCGATTGCGTGATCCTGCTGCATGGGCTGGCGCGCTCCGAGACGTCCTTTGCGGTGATGGAGGAAGTTCTCCAGTCGCGCGGGCTTACCGTCGTGCGGCCCGGCTATGCCTCGACCGAGGAGACCATCCAGGTGCTTGCAGAGGACACTTTGCCCGCGGCCTTTGCTGCCTGCGGCGAGGAGACAACCCATGTGGTCACCCATTCGATGGGCGGCATCCTGCTGCGGTACTGGCTGCAGGATAACCGCCCCGCAAACCTGGGCCGGGTGGTGATGATGGGACCGCCCAACCAGGGCAGCGAACTGGTGGATGAGCTGGGCGACTGGGAGGTGTTTGGCCTGTTGAACGGTCCCGCCGGCCTGCAGTTGGGCACCGGGACGGACAGCCTGCCGAACCGCCTGCCGCCGGTGGATTTCGAGCTGGGGGTGA
This sequence comes from Leisingera sp. CC-HEC093, assembly GCF_059429195.1. NCBI lineage: Bacteria > Pseudomonadati > Pseudomonadota > Alphaproteobacteria > Rhodobacterales > Roseobacteraceae > Leisingera > Leisingera sp. CC-HEC093. The sequence goes on from NZ_JCAIJR010000001.1 coordinate 2,699,362, forward strand.
TTGCGGGCGATGAGACGCTGAACCCGGTGTTCTCCGCGCTGATCCCGGGCGCGGACGACGGCAAGGTTTCGGTCGAGAGCACCAGGGTTGCAGGGATGGCCGCGCATCTGACGCTGCCGGTCACCCACACCTACATGATGAACAACCCGCGGGTGATGGCGCAGGCGCTGCATTTCCTGGAGGAAGGGCGGTTTGAGCCGTCGCTCGGCTGGCTGGCGGCGGTGGATGAGATCATCAGCGAGGCCTGCCAGCTGAATGGCGGCTGTGAAGAGGCGGAAGAATGACCTTGGAACTGACGCTGCAGGGCGGCGACGTGCTGCGCCCCGGCGGGCTGGAACGCGGCGGTGAGATTGCCATCGCGGGTGGTCTGGTGGCAGATGCGCATGCGGGGCGGGCTGTGGACCTCAGCGGTTATCTGGTGCTGCCGGGCATCGTGGACGTGCATGGCGACGGGTTCGAACGCCACCTGGCCCCGCGCCGGGGTGCGATGAAGCAGATGGCGGAGGGGGTTGTGGCCGCGGAGGCGGAACTGGCCGCCAACGGGATCACCACCGCGGTTCTGGCGCAGTTCTACTCCTGGGAGGGCGGCCTGCGCGGGCCGGAGTTCGCGGCCCAGGTGTTCGAGGCGATCAAGGCGGTGCGCGGCTCTGTCGTGACCGATCTGCGGCCGCAGCTGCGGTTTGAGATCCACATGCTGGAGGATTACGCCGGGCTGGCTGCGCAAGTGGCCGACTGGCAGGTGCCTTATGTGGTGTTCAACGATCACTTGCCGCATGAGCGGCTGGCGCAGGGCAAGAAGCCGCCGCGGCTGACCGGACAGGCGCTGAAGGCGGGGCGCAATCCGGAGGTCCACTGGCAGATGCTGAAAGACATGCACGCGCGCCGGGATGAGGTGCCGGGCAGTCTGGATGCGCTCTGCCGTGAACTGGTTGCGTTGGATGTGCGGCTGGGCAGCCATGACGACCAGACCGCAGAGGACCGCGCTGTCTGGCGCGAACGCGGCGCGCGGATTGCTGAGTTCCCTGAAACGCTGGAGGCGGCAGAGGCCGCGCGCACGGCGGGCGACCCGGTGATCCTCGGCTCGCCCAACGTGGTGCGCGGCGGCTCGCACAAGGGCAATGCCTCTGCCGTCGAGCTGATTGCCATGGGGCTGTGCGATGCGCTCGCCTCCGATTACCACTATCCCAGCCCGCGCCGTGCGGCGCTGATGCTGGAGCGTTCGGGCCTGCTGGATCTGGAGAACGCGTGGCGGCTGGTCTCAGCCGGGCCTGCGCAGCTGCTGGGCCTCACCGACCGCGGAACGCTGGAGCCGGGCAGGCGCGCCGATATTCTGGTGCTGGACAAGGCAACCCAGCGCGTCGCGGCGGCGATTTCCGGCGGGCGGGTCAGCTATATGGCCGGGGATGTGGCGGGCCGGTTCCTGGCCTAGGGGAGAGCGCCGCGCATCAGGCCGGATGGCCCTCTTTGCGGCGCGTGAAACCGGCGGGGCCGCTTTCACGGATCCGCCTTCTTCTTCTGGCCGGAAATATCCCGGGGTCTGGGGGCAGAGCCCCAAGTTGGGAAAGGGTTTGGGGCAAAGCCCCAAACCGTTAGCCTTCCGCCCGGACCACCCGGTTCACGTGGCCCATCTTGCGGCCAGGTTTGGCCTCGGCCTTGCCGTAGAGGTGGAGGGCGCAATCGGCTTCCTTGGCCAGCTCCGGGATACGGTCCACGTCATCGCAGATCAGGTTTTCCATCACCACATCGGAATGGCGCTGGCCGTCGCCGAGGGGCCAGCCGGCCACGGCGCGGATGTGCTGTTCGAACTGGTCGGTGGTGCAGCCGTTCTGGGTCCAGTGGCCGGAGTTGTGCACCCGCGGGGCGATCTCGTTGACGATCAGGCCCTGGGGCGTGACGAAGAGTTCGACGCCGAGGACGCCGACATATTCCAGCGCGTTCAGGATCTTGCCGGCCATCAGCACCGCATCCATGCGCTGGGACGTGCTCAGCTTGGCGGGCACGCTGGTGGTGTGCAGGATGCCGTCGCGGTGGACGTTCTCGCCGGGGTCGAAACAGGCGATCTCGCCGGTCACGCCGCGGGCGGCGATCACCGAGACCTCATGGCTGAAGTTGACAAACCCTTCGAGGATCGAGGGCGCGCCTGCCATGGACGCGAGCGCTTCACCGGCGTCTTCAGGGGATTTGATGCGGGCCTGGCCCTTGCCGTCATAGCCGAAGCGGCGGGTTTTCAGGATCGAGGGCGCGCCGATCTCTGCCAGCGCTGCATCGAGGCTGGCCTGATCACTGATGTCGGCAAAAGGCGCGGTTTGCAGGCCGAGGTCCTGCAGGAAAGTCTTTTCGGTCAGACGGTCCTGGCTGATGCGCAGCGCCTCGCGGCCCGGGCGGATCGGTTTTTGTGATTCCAGCAGGTCGAGGGCGGAGGTCGGGATGTTCTCGAACTCATAGGTGATGACGTCAACAGAGGCGGCAAAGGCGGCGAGCGCCTCTGCGTCCTCGTAGCCTGCGGTGGTCACGCGGTCGGCGACATGGCCTGCGGGCGGGTTGGCGCCCGGTTCAAAGATATGGGTCTTGAAGCCGAGGCGGGAGGCTGCGACCGAGAGCATGCGGCCGAGCTGGCCGCCGCCAAGGATGCCGATGGTAGCGCCGGGGGCCAGAACATCAGTCATCGGAGGGCTCCTCGGGGATCGAGGCCGACAAAGCTTCGCGCCAGTTGTCCAGGCGCTGGGCCAGGTCTGCGTCCTGCAGCGCCAGAATGCCTGCGGCCATCAGGCCTGCGTTGGCGGCACCGGCGGATCCGATCGCCATGGTGGCGACCGGGAAGCCCTTGGGCATCTGCACGATGGAATAAAGCGAGTCGACGCCGGACAGGGCGCGGGTCTGCACCGGCACGCCGACCACCGGCACGCGGGTCTTGGAGGCGACCATGCCGGGCAGGTGGGCGGCACCGCCGGCGCCTGCGATGATCACCTGCAGGCCGCGGTCGGCTGCGGATTTTCCGTAGCTCCACAGCCGGTCCGGGGTGCGGTGGGCAGAGACGATTTTCGCCTCATAGGCAACGCCCAGTTCATCGAGGATGTTTGCGGCTTCCTTCATGGTGGGCCAGTCGGATTGGCTGCCCATGATGATGCCCACTTTGATGTCGGCCATGGATGGTGGCTCCTGTCGCGGCTTGTGGAGCGCGCACTATAGGGAAAGTTGCGATTTTCGCAATGTGGCTTGGATGGGAAAACGGCGGGGTTTGCCGTGTTTTCCGGGGGCTGGCGCTATGCCGCAGGGGAGGGCTCCTGCCTGTGCGAGGCTGCAGCGGGGCTTGCGGGACACTGGCAAGCGGGGCAGGGTGGCGGCTGGATCAGGGAGGAGAGCAAGATGCTGGAGCTGCGGCCCAATTGCGAGCTGTGCGACAAGGACTTGCCGCCCGATGCGGCGAATGCGCGGATCTGCAGTTATGAGTGCACCTATTGCGCGGCGTGCGTGGAGCAGGTGCTGCACAATGTCTGCCCGACATGCGGCGGCGGCTTTGCGCCGCGTCCCATCCGGCCGAAACGGGCCTGGCGGGAGGGCCTGACGCTGGGGCTGGACAACCATCCAGCGTCAGAGAAACGGGTGCATTCCAAGTTCACCCGCGCGGATATTACGGCGCATGTTGAGCGCATCCGGCATTTGAAACCGGAGGAAAGGTGAGCGTCCCTTACCCTCCGCCGCGGCGGGACTTCAGGCGTTTTTCAATCTGCCGTTTTTCCCAGTTCTGGCCAAAAAGGTCGATCACCTCATAGACGCTGAGGCCATGCATGGCGAGACCGATGCCCCAGCCAAGGGCCGGCCAGACAACCCAGAAATAATCGGGGCTTGTCAGGAGGTTCAAGATCAGCAGCCCGGCCATCACCACGCCGTATTGGATGGCATGGGTGTAGAAGGCCCGGATATCACGCACGTATTGCATGACGTCCTGTTCCTCCCCGCTCAGTTCCGGCGCTGCTGCTGCTGGTGTGGTCTGCATGTCCTGTTCCTTTCTCAGGCTGGAGAAGTCCGTTTCCAGAACAGCGGCAATGCATTTCAGGGTTTCAGGGCTGGCCTTGGCGCCGCGTTCGATACGTTGCAACGTGCGGGTGCTGATGCCTGCCATTTGGGCAAGCTGTTCCTGAGACAGGCCTTTTTCGAGGCGTAGCTTTCTGACAATCACTGTGGTTCTTCCTGCTGTTCACATGCTGAGATTGGCGCAGGTCCGCGGCAAAGGCCACGACAGCACGGCGACACGGACCCGACAACAGGGCAACATTTGCTGGATTTTACAACTTGCCGCCCGGCCGGTCCAGCCGCAAGCAGGCGGGCGGAAGCGGCCGGGCCTTGCCCTGTGGGGCGGCTTCGCCTGCCGCGGCGGGCAGGCGAAGGGCGGGATTACCGCTGTTTCGGCAGGATCAGGTTGAGCAGGAGGCCGGCGACACCGGAGAGGCCGATGCCTGCCAGCGTGAAGCCTTCGCCGAATTGCAGGGTCAGGCCGCCGAGACCGATGATCAGAACGGTGGAGATGATCACCATGTTGCGCGCCTCAGAGAGCGCCTCGCCCAGTTTTGCCAGCACCGACAGGCCGACCACGGTGACCATGCCAAAGAGCAGGATCATGATGCCGCCCATCACCGGCATCGGGATGGTGGCGAGCGCGCCGGACAGCTTGCCCGCAAAGGACAGCGCGATGGCGAAGATCGCCGCCCAGGTCATGATCGCCGGGTTGAAGGCGCGGGTCAGGGTGACGGCGCCGGTCACCTCGGAATAGGTGGTGTTGGGCGGCCCGCCCAAAAGGCCCGCGGCGGCGGTGGCCAGGCCGTCGCCCAGCATGGTGTTCTGGATGCCGGGTTTCTCCATATAGTCGCGCTTGGTCACGCTGGAGATCGCCATGATGTCGCCGAAGTGCTCAATCGCGGGGGCGATGGCGACCGGCAGGATGAACAGGATGGCGGCGAGGTTGAACTCGGGCGCGACAAAGCCCGGCACCTTGAACCAGGGCGCGCCCGTCAGCGGGGCGGTGTTGACCAGCGCCTCGCCGGTGACGGAGCCCAGCACCAGCGCGGCGATGTAGCCTGCGGCGACGCCAGCGAGGATCGGGACCACCCGCATGATGCCGCGGCCCAGGATCGCCGTCAGCATGGTGGCGCCCAGCGAGATGGCGGCAAGCAGCAGCGCGGTGTTGCGCGGCATCACCTGGGTATCGCCTGCAAGGCCGGTGGCCATATTGACCGCAACCGGCGCCAGCGACAGGCCGATCACCATGATGACGGGGCCAACCACGACGGGCGGCAGCAGCCGGTGAAGGAAACCGGCGCCAAAGGCGCGGATGGCAAAGGAGAGCGCTACATAAAGGAGGCCCGCCGCCGCCAGCCCGCCGGTGGTCGCCGCCATGCCCCAGGTCTGCACGCCGTAGATGATCGGTGCGATGAAAGCGAATGACGACGCTAGGAACACCGGCACCTGGCCGCGGGTCACGATCTGGAAGATCAGCGTGCCCAGCCCTGCGGTGAACAGAGCGACGCTGGGGTCAAGCCCGGTCAGCAGCGGCACCAGCACCAGCGCGCCGAAGGCGACAAACAGCATTTGGGCGCCGACCAGCGCCTGTTTCGGGGTGAATTTGTACTCGGTGCTCTGGCCGTCAGGCGCGGCAGTGTGGTCGCTGGTGGCGGTCATTGTTCTCGCTCGTTTGTTAGGTCTGCAGTCCCGCCCGGGCCGGGCAATTGCCGGGCGCGCGGACAAAATTGCACTGCTCCTAAACGGAAATCTCCGCTTTGACCATCCGGTCAGGGGCCGTTTCGGAGCCTGCGGACAGGGTGTCGCAACAGGGGGCGGGGGTGCAGCATCCCCGCCCCTGCGGACTGCGGGGGCCGGATGCAGTTTCCGGCCCGGGCAAGGGGATCAGTTGCCGGCAAAGAAGCCAGCGACCTCTGCAACAATGCTCTGGTGTTTGGCAGCCCGTTCTGCGGTGCCGCCGCGGCAGATGATCTCGTCGCCGGGCTCTTCGGCGGCCAGGATGGCCAGGCCGCCCGGTTTGCAGACGCCCAGAAAGTCGAAATGCGAGAGCGTCTGCGGTTCGATGTAGCGCAGGCTGCTGCCGGGCAAGGACTGAGCCAGCGCCCGGGATTCGATGTCCAGTGTTAGGCCGGAGTTCATGATGGGCGCGCCGTAGACCAGCATCGGGCGCGTCACCCGGGCCAGGCTGTCCGCCGAGAAGCTTTGGGTGCCGCCGAGGTCGAACAGGGCAAAGGCCTTGATCCGCGGATCGGACAGGTCAGCCTCCATGCGGGTGCGGTCCTCAGCCGTTTCGGCGATCTTCCAGCCCTTGAGGACGCCGCAGACCAGTTCATCCGGCATCTGGCTGCAGAACCGGGCAAGCTTGTCCGCATCGTAACGCGCGCCGGCCAGAAGCGCGGCGGTGAAGCCGCCCAGCGAATGCCCGGCCATATAGATGCGGTCCGGGTCGGCTAGGCCGCTGAGCTCTGGCGCGGACAGCAGGTGGTCAATGACGCGGGAGATATCGCGCGGGCGTTCCCAGAGCTGGCGGCTGAGGTCCGGTTCGCGCGACCAAGTTGACGTGCCGGGGTGGCTGATGGCGGCCACGGTATAGCCCTGGCGCGCCAGGGCGGCGGCGAGCCAGCCCTGGTTCAGGAAGTTACCGTACATGCCGTGCGACAGCACAACCAGCGGAAACGGCCCGGGGGCGGGGGCTGCGTCCCGTGCGGCCTGCGGCGTTTCCCAGACCTTGCTGTCGTAAACCGGTGCGAGCGGGGCAGGGTCCGCGGCCGGATACCACAGGTGGCCTTCCAGCGGACGGGCGCCTTCGGCGGCGGGGATTTTCAGATCCTGCAGGCCGGGCAGGTAGGATTGCGCCGTGGCGGCGGCAGCCGTGCAGAGTAGGGCGAGAATGAACAGAAGAGGTTTCATGATGTGCTCCGGGGTTTGTTTCAGATGCACTGAAATCTGAGCGGCCGGCGCAATTGCAGCAATAGCTCCAGTGGCTTATAGCTGTCCTGTAACCTGATGCAGGACAGGACGGCAGGGAAAGAGGACAGATGGACAGCAGCACAATGCTCACCTTTCCGCTGCCAGTGATGACCGCGGCCCTGTGTTGCGCCCTGGCTGTTTTGATCTGGCGGGCGGAGCTGGGCTGCCGGCAAGCGAATCTGCTGTTTGCGGCCTGCTTCGGGCTGTGCGGCCTGTCCGCGCTGCTGGTCGGCTTGCGGTTCGGCTATGGCATCAGCGCCATGATCCCGCTGCAGCGCATCCTGCCGATGTATTTCGGGCCGCTGCTCTATCTGGGGTTTGCGGCGCTGGCGCCGGGCGGATGGGCCTTGCCCCGGCGGGCTGTCCTGCATCTGGCAGGGCCGGTTGCAGCGCTGGCCCTGTTCTGGGTTCTGGTTGCGGATCTGCGGCATTTGGACTGGCTGATCAGTGCCAGCTACCTGGCCTATGCGGCGGCCCTGATCCGGCTGTGGCGCAAGGGGCCTGACGCGCTGGCGCGGGCGCGGCTCGACCGGGCAGGCCTGTTGCACCGGTGGATGCTGCGGGCCGCCGGGCTGCTGGTCTTTGTGCTGCTGCTGGATACCGCGATTGCCGCCGACTTCGCCCTGTTCGGCGGCAGCCATGTTCCAACGCTGATTTCGGCGGGGACGGTGCCGCTGCTGATTATGCTGCTGGCCACGCTGTGCGTGCTGCCGGCGATGTTTGCAGCGCCGCACCAGAGGCCGGCGGCAGCCGCGCCCGGGAGCGCGGCTGCGTCGGGCACGGAAGCGCGGCTGCGGCAGCTGCTTACCAAGGAACAGCTGTTCCTGGATCCGGACCTGTCTGTGCAGCGGCTGGCCCGGCGGCTGCACATCCCGGCGCGGGAGCTGTCCGCGGCGGTCAATCGGACGCAGGGCGTGAATGTCTCGCATTATGTGAACGGGTTCCGCCTGGCGCACGCGGCAGAGCTGCTGGCGGGCAGCGGCAGCAGCGTAACCGAGATCGCCGCCAGGTCAGGGTTCCTGTCGCGGTCCAATTTCTACCGCGAGTTCCAGCGGGTTTACGGGCAGACCCCGGCGGCCTACCGCAAGGCGCAGATGCCCGGTTCCGCCGCGCCCTGACGCAAGCGCCGTCAGGCGTGCTGCCACGCCCAATGCCTCCCGGCGCAGCTTGCTGCGCGGAAGGAGGGGGCGGGAGGGCCTGCAGATTCTGTGAAACCGCTGCATTCTGCAGCTGCAACCCGCGCGGATTCGGCACGGGGCGGCGCGCCGGCAGCCCGGCGCGGGATCAGGCGATGATGTCCGGGGTCAGCCGGTCTTCGATCAGGGCGATTTTGTCCTTCAGGATCAGCTTTTGCTTTTTCAGCCGCCGGATCGTCAGCTGATCGGCGGTGCCGCGCTCTTCCAGCGCGGAAATGGCTTCGTCCAGATCACGGTGCTGCCTGCGGAAAACTTCCAGCTCAACCTTCAGGACCTCATCGGTCTTCATCGACACATCTGTGGGTGCATTCATGGGAGACTCAATCGGGCTTTTGAATGAAGTAAGAGTGAAGATACTTCGTTAAGGGCTTTTCCGCTAGACCTGTGGGCACATGCTCTTGTGAATCCAGCAGGAACTTCCCATATTCTTGAGGCAGCGGCTGCCGGAAGCGGGGCCGCGGATCTCCGTCGCTTTGGCATAAAGGACGAACAACGTGTCGAAACTAACCTTGGGCTCTTACCCGCATATGCTGGGGTTCGAGCAGCTGGAACGCCTTCTGGAACGCTCGGCCAAGTCGGGCAACGAGGGCTATCCCCCCTATAATATCGAACAGACATCCGATCATTCCTACCGCATCACCCTGGCCGTGGCCGGTTTCGCCGAAGAGGATCTGGCGATCACCGTCGAGGACCGCCAGCTGGTGATCCGCGGCCGCCAGCGCGACGACAGCGAGGGGCGGGTGTTCCTGCACCGCGGCATCGCGGCGCGCCAGTTCCAGCGCATGTTCGTGCTGGCCGACGGTGTCGAAGTGGGCGAGGCGGTGATGGAAAACGGGCTGTTGCATGTGGATCTGACCCGTGCGCGCCCCGAAACCGTGGTCCAGACGATCAGTATCAGAAAGGGGTAAGAGCAATGCATACACCGTTTGACTTCAAGGAGACCGGCGACCGGACCGTCTATGTGAAGGCGGTTGCGGTGGCGGATCTTCCCAAGGAGGTGCAGGAGAGCGCCGGCGACCGCGCGCAGCTTTATGCGGTGCACGATGCGGCAGGCGGCCAGCTGGCGCTGGTGGCCGACCGGCAGCTGGCCTTTGTGCTGGCGCGGCAGAACGACATGACGCCGGTGCCGGTGCACTAGGCGGCATAAGTCCAGTCCGCAGACGGTTGCAAGGCCAGCGGATTGACTTCGGGCATATGTCCCACAAGATGGATAAGGCGGGCGCGGGCCCGCCTTTTTTGATGCCTTCAAAGCCGGGAGATGCAAATGGCACGCTACGATTTCGACTGGGTGGACGCGTTCTCAGACCGCGCCTTTGGCGGCAACGGCTGTGCGGTGGTGCACGGGGGCGCGCATCTGCCGGAGGCGGTCTGCACCGCTTATGTGCGGGAAACCTCGCTGGTGGAATGCACCTTTACAGGCCCGTCGGAGGTGGCGGATGTGAAGGTGCGCTATTTCCTGGCCAGCCGCGAGATCCCCTTTGCCGGCCATCCGACCATTGCAACCGTGGCGGCGATGCGGGACCGGGGGCTGATTGAGGGCGGCAGCATTACGCTGGAAACCGGGGCCGGGATTGTGCCGGTTCGGCTGGACGGGGATCTGATCGAGATGACGCAAGTTGCGCCGGAGTTCGGCCCCTTTGCCGATCCCGCGCTGGTCGCGGCGGCGGTGTCGCTGCCGGTTGAGGCTATCGTGGGGCAGCCGCAGAAGGTCTCCACCGGGCTGCCGTTTTGCGTCACTGTGCTGCGCGACCGCGCGGCGCTGGAGGCGGCGGAGCTGAACCTGGAGGCGCTGGCGGCGCTGGGCAAATCGCTGGGCGCTGATGGCATCGACATGATGGAGCCGTTTCTGGTCGCGCTGGAGGGGGCTACGGAGGCGGGCGACACGTTCTCGCGCCTGCTGATGGCGCCGCCGAGCCCGCCGGAGGATCCCTTTACCGGGTCGGCCACCGGGGCAATGGCGTCTTACCTGTGGAAGCACGGGCTGATGGAGAAGGCGGAATTCACCGCTGAGCAGGGCCATGGGCTGGGCCGTCCCGGCCAGGCGCGGGTGGCGCGGGTTGGTCCGGCGGACGCGATTGAGGGCGTGCGGGTGGCTGGTGCGGGCTTTGTTCTGATGCGCGGCACGGTGGATCTGCCAGAGGATATCTGAGCGCCGGATGCGCCTGTGCGCGGTACCGCCGGAAGCCGCCGCAAGCTGCGCTGAACGCCCCGCTACGGGGCGATGAGCGGGGAGCGGCGCGCCACTCGCGGCTGGTGCTCCGTGCTCCAGCTGCTACCTAGCCGGCCTCAGGTGCATGTCCAGAACCTGCGGCATGAGCCATTGCGCACCCCTGGCGCTGAGGTGGTCATCGTCCCGGTAAAGCGGAGCTCCCGCTTTTTCGATCAGGCAATCGGACGGGCACATGATGCTGGAAAGGCTCATGCAAACAGCAGAAGGGGGAAGAAGACATAGAATTGTTCCTCGACCGAAAGCGACCATGTGTGCAGAAGCGGATCGAGTTTTACGCCGTCTCCGAAATAGTCCTGTGCGCCGAGCCAGAACCAGATGTTCGAGGAGAAAAGCAATGTTGCCTGTGCAGACCTGGCAAGCGCTTCGTACTGGAAGGGAAAGAGCAGGAACCAGCCTGCAATCAGGCACACCGCGATGACCGCGAAGAGGGCGGGCAGGATCCGGCGCGCACGGCGCTCATAGAATGCGACGATGGAGAACCGCTCTTCGGTGATTTCGCGGGCCAGAATTCTGGTTATCAAAAAGCCGGAAATCACAAAGAACACGTCAACGCCGACAAAACCGCCCGGAAACCCCGGCACGCCGGCATGGTTCAGGACAACTGGCAGAACCGCCATGGTTCGAAGCCCGTCAATGTCGGGGCGGTAGGAAATGCCGTGCAAGGGAAGGCCTCCAGAACGTGCGGGCGTAAGCCGGGCGAAGCTGTCAGCGGAAAGCTGCAATGGCAGGCCGCATCATGACCGCCCGGCAGAGCCGCGTTGTTGCCGGATCAATTATGCGAAAATGGGAAACAGCGAAAGAACCCTTTTCCATGCCCGGCCTGGGAAACTGCCGGTCCGGCGGCTGCAGCTGCGCAGCTTTTTGCCGTTATCGAGCCCGCTCGCCGCAGCTGGCGGCCGCTGCAGCCGGTCAGCTGCGGCTGAGGGCGTCGCGCAGGCTTTTGGTGCCGCGGTCATCGGCTTTCGGCACGATCCGGTAGGCGGCATTCACGAAGCAGAACAGCGCGAACCCCAGCAGGCCGAGGCAGAGCAGAACCACCAGGGCCTGGCCATAGGCCCTGTCCCGGAGCCAGTCGAAGGCAGTGCCGAGCCCGCCGGCCTGGTGGCTGGAAGCATAGGCGGCGGCACGCAGGATAAGCAGGCCGATAATGCCGATCGACACGCCATGGGCGGCAACACCGGCCCTGAGCGCCATGTTCAGATGCAGCGTGGCCGGGTTGCCCTTGAGGTGATCGCGGTAGCTTTCCTTCCAGGCCTTGTAGAGATAGTAGCCGCCGGCCGCCATGGTGAGCGCCCCGGCGGCGCCGACGGCAATTTGGCCCGCGGGTGCGGCCAGCACGCGGCTTAGCATATCCGGCTGGCCGCCTTCTCCGCCGCCGCCGAGCAGGGCGGCGACCGCCAGCAGCCCGAGGCCCAGGTGCACCAGCCCGGTGGTGATCATTCCGGCCCGGGCCACAAGGCCCTTGAGGCCGTTGCCATAGTCTTCGAGATCCCAGATGCAGTCGACGGCGCGCCAGGCCGCATAGGCGAACATGCCAAGAGCGATCAGCAGAAGCAGGACGGTGCCCCAGCCGCCCCGCAGGCCGTCCATGGCCTCCTGCGTGCCTTCGGCATCGCCGCCGTGCCAGATTGACCACAGCGATATCCCGGCAACCAGCAGGTAGACCAGCCCGCGCCCGGCGTAGCCGGTGCGCATGATGGGCACGGCCCAGGCAAAATCTCCGGGAGAGACGCCGTCCTGGCGCTGGCTGCGGGTATCAGACGGGGAGTTGGGGTCGGGCATACCGGGCCTTTCATGTTTCGCGGGCAGTTCGGGCAGAGGGGAAACGCCTGAGCCGGCGGAAAGTTCCCGGCCAAGGCCGGGCCGGGCGATGCCATCGACGGTGTGCGGAGCAATGGGGCGCGGTGCATTTGCCGGATGAAGGCTGGGTCCTGTAAGCCTGCGCCAGGGGGAAGGGGAACGGCAGCCGCATAGGACACAGCGGACTTGTGCCACAGCCGGCGCAATGTCCCAAGCGACGACAGCAAAGGTCAATCCCCGCAAAACGCATCAGTTCCTGCCCGCAGCACATTCGATGATTCCAGCTTGGTGCAGCCCTGAGGAATGCCAGGCTCCCGGACACTGCCGTTCTCAGCTGCGGCTCCCCGGTGTTCTGAGTGCTTCGTTTTTCAAGTCGGCGTCTCACTGGCCAGTTGAATGAGACAGTTTTTCGACCGCAGGCCACGGGTGCCCTAAAACGCTGTCAACGGCGCCGGCAGCGCGGCAGCCCGTTCCCTGACAAGGAGGAGCAGAGGTATGCAGCCAGCAAAAGACGCCTTGGCGTGGATGTATGAAAAGAGGGTGGCAAGCCGTCGTTTCGAGAACGCCATTGAAAAGGTCTGCATGAAGGGAAAATCGCCTGCCTTCAACATGGCGGACGGTCCGGTCCGTGGGGAAATGCCCTTGTCGGACGGCTAGGAGCCGGTCGCCGTGGGGGGCATCTGAAAGCGGAAGATGTGGTCACGGCCGCACACCGCCCGCACCACCAGGCGATCGCCAAGGACGTGGACCTGAAGAAGATGGCCGCGGAGATATTCGGCAAGGCAACCGGTCTGCCCGGCGGCCGCGGCGGCCGCGGCGGCCATTGCCCGCGAAGGGCGCGATGTGACGATCGTGCCGATTGTCCAGGGCGTGCACCACGGGCTGTTTGACGCGGCTGCTTTCGGCGGTCATCTGCTTGCAGGTTGAGAGATTGCCTTTAGCCTATTGGCGGATGCGGCGCCGCGGATGATGCCTCCGGGGCCAATAAAAAACGGAGTGTCCGCTGCATTGAGGGTAGCCGCCAAGCTTTCTGCCAACTGCAGCTCCTCTGCTCCGATGCCTTCCCTGACTGCGTGAGCGACAGCGTCCGCGTCATAGCCCAGGCTACTTAAGACCCGGATGGCTGTAACTGCAGTAGCCCGCCCCTTTACCTTCATCATGGCGCTGGAGAATTTATAAAAAGCCTCTGTCCCTTCCAGGGATTTCAGTGCCAATGCGGCCTTGGCCGCAAACTCGGAACCGGGGCCGGAAACGGGCATGACTATTATCACATGCTGCAAGTCCGGTGTTTGCGCCTTTGCGGCAGCCACGGATACCTGTGTCTTCCTGCACAAGCTGCAGTTGAAATCCAAGAATTCAACCAGGATTGGCGCCTTTGGATCAAGCCCGGCAAACAGTTCCTTGGCCAGCGCAGCGATCAAATACTGATGTGTATGGCCATTGGCCGCGCTGTCCATAGTCTTAAGGAGGGCCAGCATGTCCGGGATGGCTTCGGGGTTGCGGATGAGAACCTCGCGTACCCTCTGATCGAACTCCGGGGCGGGGGCTGCGGGTTCTGCACGTGCTGAGGAAAGCTGAAGCGCAAGCCCTGCAACAGCGGCCAGGAATGCGGCGCAGCAGGGTTTCCGGACTGCTTTGGCAATCCGCAGCCAGCCCGGCGCAAGCCACTGCGCATTGACTGCAGGGCCGGCGCTCATGAAAAGCCGAAGGGGCTTCGTCCAGCTATCATAATCCAGCTGTCCAGCGCATCGCGCAATGTGGCGCCGTGCGCCGAAAACCCATGCAGGTGGACAGACCACCGGTTTTCGAAGGCGTCTGATTGTTCCCCGCATGCCAGTTTGACTTCGCCGCCCATCGCAACGAACTGGGAGGCCCTGCAAATGCCCCGCAGTTCGGACAAAATGCGCCAGTCGGAAACGCTTTGCTGAGTGCTGGTCCTTATCATTCGGGATTACTCGGATTGTTGCCTGGTGCCACAGGTGCCGTCCCGGCCGGGCTGTCTGCGGAATGAAATGAACCGTTTCACGCGTCTTGGCCCCTTGGCTGGGAAACATCGGCAGAATACACGCGGTATTTGCCGTTTTGATCACCTCTGAGCGGGCCAAGCGGCACAACATTTGCAAAGCCTGAAGACTTTGCAAGCCGCGCAACAACCGGCGGAGACAGAAAGACGAACCGTTCCCCGCCTTGTTCCAGCAGGAACGCGCGCAGCCGCTGCAGAACCATCTGCCCTGCTCCCGCAGCGCCATTTGAGGCAAATCTGGTGAGTTCCCAAACCGCGGGATCGCACGGCGGCTCGGCATCGCACAGATCCGTGGGCAGCCCGGGCAGCATGCCGCGGACCGCATCACGCACCATGTAGGTCATTTCGGATCTGCTGGGATGACGGCCGCCGCGGTCCGTGCGCAGCAGCCTCGCCCCGGCCAAGGCTTCACCCGTGGCAGGATCATATGCGACAATGTAATAGGCGTCCAAGTGATCATATTGGTCCAGATCGCTTTGGCAGGACAGCCACACGCGCCAGTTCATGCCTTCTGCAAACACGCTCTGGCGCAAGGACATAAAGGCATCCAGCACATCCTGATCGGAACTTCGCAGCGCTTTTGGCAGCCGCACGGGCGCGAACTGGACGACCATGGTTTCAATGCTCGTCCGGACTGCAGGCTCTTTCTTGGCGTAATCGCTTTGCAAACAAACATCTCCAGTACACGTGCCGACCTCTGTCGCGCGGAAAATACATCTAAAGGTAGATTTCCGCTTGTCCAGACTTACCCGGTTGCGGCATGGTATTAGCAACTTTGGTCACATGAGATGAGACCTAGGTCGCGGGTAAGGTGACCGTGGTTGCCGGTGGTGAGACCTAAGTTGCAAAGCTTTGAGGGGAGTGAGGAGAGATGCCGAATTCGGTCATAACAACGAATCTGCCCTCGGACGGCGCAAAGAGCACCAAGATTGCCGAGGCGTTTTCGGCCTGCCGATCCGCGATCAACGAAGTGAGCACTTCGGGTTTCACCCTCATGGTGAACTTTTCCATCATGGGCTACGAGCACTTCGAATGCTCGTTCCATGACAAATGGAAGGAACAGTATGACCGGGAAAACTATTTCATTCATGACCCCGTCTTCAACTGGGCGCTGACGAATGAGGGGGGCATACGCTGGTCGGCTGTTGACCTGCCCGACCCTATGAAGATCCTCGAAAAATCACAGCAGTACGGGTTGGTCTATGGTGCTGCATTTGCGGCTTTGACCGGCACAAAGCGGTCTATGGTATATGTTTCCCGGCCGGACAGGGAGCTGACGGATGCCGAGATGCGCAGGCTGGGCATGGCAATCACGGAATTTTTCGACTCGCTGCTGCCGCCGCCGTCTCTGTCCGAAAAAGAGCTGGAGATGCTGCGCCTGCATATCCAGCAGGAGCAATCCTATGATGAGATTGCCGAGCGGTTTTCGCTGTCCCTGTCAGCAGTGAAAACCAGCTTTCTGCGGATGCGGCAAAAGTTCGGCTGCAAGTCCACCGCGCGCCTCGCTTACCTGGCCAAGGAGCGCAACCTGTTTGGGGTGGAGCCGCGCTGAGCCTTTTGGCGGGCCTCTCCGCAAGGGGGCAGGTGCGGTTTTGACAACGCGCCGTGCAGCACACCGGTGGGCAAGGCGGCCACTGCGGCAGGCCGTAAAACTTCTTGCTGAAGGGCTGAGTGTTCAAAAAAACGGCCCGCCGGATGGCGGGCCGCTCTTGTTCCTTGCTGTGCCGTCAGGCTCAGGCCTTGATCAGGCCCATGCTTTCCAGTTTCAGCAGCACCTGGTGGGCGCAGTTGTCGACGTCGACGTTTTCAGTCTCGACCGACAGCTCCGGGTTCTGCGGCACGTCGTAAGGGTCGGAGATGCCGGTGAACTCCTTGATCTTGCCTTCGCGGGCCAGCTTATACAGGCCCTTGCGGTCACGGCGCTCGCATTCCTCGATCGAGGTGGCGACGTGGATTTCCACGAAGGCACCGAACTGTTCCACGTCCTCGCGCACGGCGCGGCGGGTGGTGGCGTAGGGTGCGATCGGGGCGCAAATGGCGATGCCGCCGTTCTTGGTGATCTCGGACGCCACATAGCCGATGCGGCGGATGTTGAGGTCGCGGTGCTCTTTCGAGAAGCCCAGCTCGGAGCTGAGGTTCTTACGCACAATGTCGCCATCGAGCAGGGTCACCGGGCGGCCGCCCATTTCCATCAGCTTGACCATCAGAGCATTCGCAATGGTGGATTTGCCGGAGCCGGAGAAGCCGGTGAAGAACACGGTGAAACCCTGTTCGGCGCGCGGCGGCTTGGTTTTGCGCAGCTCGGCAACCACCTCGGGGAAGGAGAACCACTCGGGGATTTCCAGACCCTCGGCCAGGCGGCGGCGCAGTTCGGTGCCGGAGATGTTCAGAATGGTGACGTTGTCGCGGTCGGCGATCTCGTCGTTCGGTTCGTACTGGGCGCGCTCCTGCACATAGACCATGTGTTTGAAGTCGACCATTTCGATGCCCATTTCGCCCTGGAACTCGCGGAACAGGTCCTGCGCGTCATAGGGGCCGTAGAAATCGTCGCCGGCAGAGTTCTTGCCGGGGCCTGCGTGGTCGCGGCCGACGATGAAATGGGTGCAGCCGTGGTTCTTGCGGATCAGGCCGTGCCAGACCGCCTCGCGCGGGCCGGCCATGCGCATTGCCAGGTTCAACAGCGACATGGAGGTGGTGGCCGCCGGATACTTGTCCAGCACCGCCTCGTAGCAGCGCACGCGGGTGAAGTGGTCGACGTCGCCCGGTTTGGTCATGCCGACAACCGGGTGGATCAGCAGGTTGGCCTGGGCTTCGCGCGCGGCGCGGAAGGTCAGCTCCTGGTGGGCGCGGTGCAGCGGGTTGCGGGTCTGGAAGGCGACAACCTTGTTCCAGCCGACCTTGCGGAAGTAGGCGCGCAGCTCGTTCGGGGTGTCGCGGCGGGCGCGGAAGTCATAGTGGACGGGCTGCTGGATGCCGGTGACGGGGCCGCCCAGGTAGACCTTGCCTGCGGTGTTGTGCAGGTAGTTTACCGCCGGGTGGGCGTCGTCGTCGGCGCCAAAGACCTTCTCAGCCTCTTTTGCTTTGTTCGGCACCCAATTGTCGGTGACGGTCATGGTGGCAAGGATCACGCCTTCCTGGTCGCGCAGGGCAATGTCCTGGCCCGCTTCCAGCTTGGCCGCGAAATCCTCGGAGACGTCCAGGGTGATCGGCATCGGCCACAGGGAGCCGTCGGTCAGGCGCATGTTGTCGACGACGCCGTTATAGTCGGCCTCGGACAGGAAGCCTTTGAGCGGGTTGAAGCCGCCGTTCATCAAGAGTTCCAGGTCGCAGATCTGGCGCGGGGTCAGGTCCCAGCTGACCAGGTCGGCCGCTTCGACTTTCAGTTTCTGGGCGCTTTCGTAAGAGACATAAAGCTCAGGGATGGGAGCCAGATTGCTTTGCATCGGGTTGGTCCTGTGTTTGAGAGGGGGGAGGCCGCTAGCGGAGCCGGTGAGTTCCGCATGCAGCGCGTTGTATTCTGCGAGCTTGCGGGCAAGGAATTGATCGGTGAGCCGCACTTTTTCCGCAGCACCCCGGGTGGTCAGCGTATAGGCGAACCGCTGCCGCTTGTCCGGGCCGGGGCGGGCGCTGACGGTGATCAGGCCAGCCTCTGCCGCCAGCCGCAGCTGGGTGTTCAGCCGCCCCAGCGAAATCCCCAGCGCCGCAGCCGTCACCCGCTGCGAGGCATCCGGCGCCGCGTCGAGCTGGCGCAGGAGGCGGAAGAGCAGGTCTTCCTCGTCCGGGGTGGAAAGGGTTGCGGTTTCAGGCACGGTGTCAGGCAGCTGTCAGCAGGTTAAAGTGTGTTCACGCGTGAACGCATTGCATGGTTCGGCCTGGATGCAAAGGGTGAATTGCAGAGAATTGGCGATTTTTTGCTGCGTTGCAGGGCTGCCACGGATGCGGCGGCGGGGGTGGTTGTCCGCCATTCGCGCGCTGCGCCGGATGGCTGGCGCGGCGCGGGGGCATTGCGGGAAACAACCGTTTTGCGCGGCGGGCCGCGCGCCTAACTTTGTTCTCCGGCCAGGGTCCGCGGCAGCGCTGCCGCATGGGCCACTGGCAGCGCCGCCAGCGGCCTCGAAACGCCGCGCAGCTGGAAGGTTTGCAGCGGCAAATGGGCTGAGTCGTAGCCCGCCGCGTCCAGCACCCGGGCGGAAATCAGCAGTTCGACGCCCAGTTCCTTGGTTTTGGCCTCCAGCCGGCTGGCGGCGTTGACACTGCCGCCGATGATGGTGCGCGGGGCGTGGCCTGCGCTGCCGATCTCGCCCAGCACCAGCTGGCCCAGATGCACACCGATGCCGATGCGGATTTCCGGCTCGCCGTCTTCGGCCAGTTGCGCGTTGAACTCCTGCAGTGCAGCGCCGATGGCTGTGGCGGCCTCCAGCGCGGCTGCGGCGGAGCGGGCCGGATTGGGGGCCTCGAACAGCGCCAGCAGCCCGTCGCCCAGGTATTTGTCGACGGTGCCGCCGCAGGTGGTGACGGCGGGCACGATGGCGTCGAAAAAGCGGTTCAGCAGGAACACCACGTCATAGGGCAACTGGCCGGCGGCGCGGGCGGTGAAGCCGCGGATGTCGAGGAACAGAATGGCCAGCTGCCGCTCTGCGCCCTGGCTGGCATGGGCGCGGCCCTTGCTGCCGTCGGGGCGGAACATGCGGGTAACGGTCAGCGGCGCCTGCGGGCGGATCTGGCAAGCCAGCCGCATGTTGGCAGGCGCCTGGACCCGGGCCAGGCTGCGGGCCTCTGGCGGAGCGGGCGGCGGCAGGGTCTCGCCGCCTTCATCCACCACCACGCGGCAGGTGGTGCAGCGTCCCTTGCCGCCGCAAAGGGAGGTGTGCTGGACGCCGCCCGCGCGCGACATCTCCAGCAGCGTCATGCCGCGCTCGGCGCGGATCTCCGGGCCGAAGGCGTAGCGGATGGTGACCGCCTGGCGGCGGACAAGCTTGCGCAGGAGATAGGCCGCCGCCGTGAGGCCGAGCAGCAGCAAAAAGATGGCGAGCCACAAGCGCTCAGCTTCGAATAATTCGGCAAAGGCCTGCTGGCTGGGCCAGTTGAAGTGCTCCATCAGCGCAGCGCGCTGGCTGCCCTCGACGAACAGGCCGTAGATGCGGCGGCCCTCGGTCAGGAAGCCGGCAAGGGCGAAGCCGGGGATGAACACCGCAAGACCGGCCATCCAGGGGATCAGCGGGCGCCACCAGCGGGTGAGGCGCAGCCAGTAGTGCAGCCCCATGCAGCCGTGGATCCAGACCGCCAGCAGCAACAGGGTTTGCTGCCAGGCCTCGGGCGAGGCCCACATCAGTATGATCTGATAGGGGTACTCGTCATTGACGCCGTAGACTTGGTGCGAATAGCGGGTAAAGACCACATGGGCCAGCAGCTGCAGCGGGATCAGCAGGCCGAGCACGGTTTGCAGCGCCTCGCCCCAGCGCATTTTCAGCGTCCGCCGCCTGGCCAGGTTCCAGAGCGCCAGGCCCGGATGCAGGATCAGCGCCGCATAAAGGATCAGGCTGCCCGGCAGGCTGCGGGTGATGACCTGACGCGCGTCCTGGAACGCATCCATCCATTCCGGCGACAGCAGCCCCAGGCCGATGTTGATGAAGTGAAAGAAGGCATAGGTCAGCAGCACCAGCCCGGTGGTGATCCGGGTGCGGGTGATCCAGTTGCCCTGCCAGAGCGCGCTTGCCACCCCGGTCCTCCTGTTCGCGGTTTCCGGGATGCAGACTGCGGGGCCGCGGGACCGGGGTCAATGGCAGGTTTAGGGTCGGCTCAGCCCTCCAGCCCCCAGCCGTCCGGCGCAAAGCCGTGCGAGAGAGCTGTGCGAGTGGCCAGTTCCTCGCCGATCCAGATGCCGGTGGCAGAGATGATCTGGTCTGGCAGGGTGGCGGCCAGGTAGGCGGGGTCTTCGCCTTCGGCCTCAAAGAACTCGCAGGCAAAGCCCTCACGGCTCAGCTCCTCTGCCAGCGGGCGCCAGTCGGCACCGGTGCGGGCGGGGACGAAGAAATAATCCACGTCCGCCACCTCCGGCAGGCCATGTTCGGCCTGCAGATCGTTGAATGCCGCAACGGTTTCAGCCCGCTGCGCGTCGAAATCGTGCGGCATCCCGGTTACTCCTGCTCAGCCAGGAAGCGCTCGGCGTCGAGCGCGGCCATGCAGCCCATGCCGGCCGAGGTGACCGCCTGGCGGTACTTGTGGTCGGTCAGGTCGCCCGCGGCATAGATGCCGGGGATCGAGGTCTCGGTGGAGCCGGGCTTGACCTTGACATAGCCGCCGTTGTGCAGCTCCAGCACGTCCTTCACCAGTTCGTTGGCCGGCGCGTGGCCGATGGCGACAAAGACGCCCTTGCAGGGGATTTCCTTGACTTCGCCGGTCTGCACGTTCTTGACCACGACGCCCTCAACCCCCAGCGGGTTGTCGGTGCCGACGACCTCTTCCAGAGTGTGGAACCACAGGGTTTCGATCTTTTCGTTCTTGAACAGGCGGTCCTGCAGGATCTTTTCGGCGCGCAGTTCATCGCGGCGGTGGATCAGGGTCACCTTGGAGGCGAAGTTGGTAAGAAACAGCGCCTCCTCGACAGCGGTGTTGCCGCCGCCGATCACCACGATCTCCTGGCCGCGGTAGAAGAAGCCGTCGCAGGTGGCGCAGGCGGAAACGCCGAAGCCCTTGAACTTCTCTTCCGATTCCAGGCCGAGCCATTTGGCGCGGGCGCCGGTCGCCAGGATCACCGCGTCAGCGGTGTAGGTGATGCCGCTGTCGGCCTTGGCCACGAAGGGGCGCACGGAGGTGTCGAGCGAGGTGATGTAGTCGCCGATCACTTCGCAGCCCATCGCCTGGGCGTGCTCCTGCATCTTGATCATCAGGTCGGGGCCCTGCACCTCGGTGAAGCCGGGGTAGTTTTCAACCTCGGTGGTGGTGGTCAGCTGGCCGCCGGGCTCAATCCCCTGGACCAGGATCGGTTCCAGCATGGCACGGGCGGCATAGACCCCCGCGGTATAGCCGGCAGGCCCGGAGCCGATGATCAGAACCTTGGTGTGGCGCGTCTCGCTCATGTGTGTTCCCCACGTAATGCAGCCTGGCGGGCTTGCCGCCGTCAGGCAATGCATATAGCGGCAGGACCCGCGGGCTTAAACCCCCCGGCTGCTGCCCTTGGCGCGGTATGCCGCGGGATGCGGTTTTGCGGCGGCGGGGCGGAGTTGCGGCTTGCGCGCCCGGGCTGCAAAGAATATTGCGCGGCGATGAAACAATATTGCGCGGCCCGGCGGCGGTGCTATAAGAAACGCAAAATTCACAGGAGTCTCCGGCATGGTCACAACCCGTCTTGATCCGATCGATCGCAAGATTCTGTCGGAGCTTCAGGCCGATGGGCGGATGACCAACGTGGAGCTGGCCAAGCGGGTCGGCATTTCCGCACCGCCCTGTCTGCGCCGGGTGCGGGCGCTGGAGGAGGCCGGGCTGATCCACGGCTACCACGCAGATGTGAATTCCCGCGAGCTGGGTTTTGAGGTGCAGGTCTTTGCCATGGTGGGGCTGGAGAGCCAGGCCGAGGCAGAGCTGAGCGCCTTTGAGGAGAAATGCCGCAGCTGGCCGCTGGTGCGCGAGTGCCACATGCTGAACGGCGAGGTGGATTTCATCCTGAAATGCGTGTCGCCGGATCTGAGCACTTTCCAGAGCTTCCTGACCGGCGATCTGCTGACCACCCCGAATGTGGCCAGCGTCAAGACCTCGCTGGTGATCCGCGGCGCCAAGGATGAGCCGGGCGTGCCGTTCGAGGTGCTGGAAGAGCGGCTGGCGCGCGAGGCCTGAGCCGAAGCCGCCGCCGGCAGGCTGTCTGTTCCGGGGGCTGATACCCCGCATCTTGATCCAAGTCATTGACAGGAAGGGGAAACCCGGGATGCTGGAAAGGCGGGGCTTGCCGGTGCAATCGGTTTGAGCCGGTCGTTGTTCCGCCGACTGGAGGTGCGGCGATGGCAATTGTTCAGCAAATTCTTGATGGCAAGGGCAAGACGCTCCACACGCTTCCGCCCGAGGCGATGGTGGTCGATGCCCTGGAGCTGATGGCAGGGCATGACGTTGGCTCGGTGCTGGTGGTGTCCGGCGGGAAGCTGGCCGGCATCTTCACCGAACGGCACTATACCCGCAATGTCTTCCTGGCGGGCAAGACCTCGCCCGCGACACCGCTGGCGGATGTCATGGCCACCGATTTCACCTGTGTCGACCCCGGCCAGAGCGCCGAGGCCTGCATGGCCCTGATGAGCAATAAGCGGGTGCGGCATCTGCCAGTCCTGAAGGACGGGCAGCTGGCCGGGATCGTCTCGATCGGCGACCTGATGAAGGCGATCATCGAAGAGGAGCACTTCAACGCCGACCAGCTGGTGCGCTACGTCCGCGGCATGAACTGAGCAGCAGCGGCCCCCTCGGGGAAGGCCGCCAGAGCTGCATTACAGGATGGCCGGGCCGGGCCGGGTGGCATAATCGGCGCGCGGATGGGCCAGCGGGCCGAAGCCCTGGATGCTGTCGGTATGTGCAAACAGGTTCAAAAACAGCGTCTTGATCGCATAGCTCGCCAGTTTCAGCGCATCCGGCCCCGGGTGGTAGGATTCAAACGGCAGGCCGCCCACGGTGATCACCGCATGGCGCGGCAGGCAGAGGTGGTAGAGGTCGACCGGCGCCGGCGGGGCGGTCTCAAAAATGCTCATGCCGTCCTGGAATTCCGATGCCAGGGTCAGAAGCTTGCTGCTGCCGCTGGCCTGCAGATGCGGCGGCGTGCGCAGCAAGCGCGCGGCAGGGCCGGCCACGAGGCTGGCGGCGGGCCGCTGCAGGCCCAGGCTATCGGCCATGAAACTGGTCAGGACGGAGCTGCGGCTGCGGCTGCTGGTGCGCCCGGGCAGCACGCTGGTGCGGCCGATCCAGACCAGCGGCTGGCTGCCGCCGTCGCGGGTCAGGATCTCGTCGCCGGGCAGCAGGTCTTCGACCGCGATGGGGCCGCTTGCGGTATCCACCAGCGAGCCGCGGGTGAATGCGCAGAACGCATCCTCGAACAGCGGCAGGACCGGGGCGATGTGGCGGGTTTCGGCGATGGCGCCGCCGGGCAGCAGGCAGCTGACCTCATAACGGCGCAGCTGCGGTTTGCTGGCACTGCGCAACGCAGCGGGGTCCTGCAGGACCGCGGTGGCTTCGACGGCATTGGCTGCAGCGCGCTGCAGCGACTGTGGGATGGTCATGACAGCGACCTTTCCTTTCAAACTGCCCGTATGCATCGGCCCCCACCGGCAACACAGACGTGCTTGAACGATATGTATGTGCCCAATTGGCAGAAATTAGTTCAAATTGTCAAAGAATCTGCGGCAAACTGGTTAATGCGGGGCGGGGCGATACAGCATTTGCCGGTCCCGGATCCTTCCGGTTGGATGCCCCTTAGGCGGCTGGCCGGGCTGGCGCGGCTGCGCCAGGGGGGCCGCTTCCGGGGCATCCGTCCCCGGCGTTAACCCAGTTTCCGCATTGCTGCGCCGCTGCGCAACCGGCCCGCACCGCGCCGGGCAACGGCCCAGGGCAGAGGGGTGGATTCGCTCTTGGCGGAGCGGATGATCGCGGCAATGAAACGCTTGTTCGTTTTCATGGTCAGTCTGTCCTTCGCCCGGCAGCGGCACCCGGATCCGGGCGGCTGCTGTTTTATTGGTCTGACCTTTTTATGGGTAATCTTTGCGCCCTGATTAAGGCGTGGCGGGGGCATTTCAGGACTCGCGGCACATGGGTCTGTTACGCGGACAGCGCGTAAGCTGTTTCGGCAGAGTTCTGATTTCACAGGGAAAAATGGAGGAGTCCTGAGGGGTTGACGCCGCGTCACACGGGAATGCGGCGGAATTTTATCAAATCCGCCATAATTGCCTGGATTAACAGAGCAGGGGCAGTCCCTACAGCCGGATGCAGGAGATCAGGCGGCCGTAGTCGGCCTCCTTGGCGTGGGTGGCGCGGCGGTAAGAGAAGAATTTCTCAGGGTCGGAATAGGTGCAGTGGCGGCTCCATTCCGCAGCGCCGATACCGGCCTGGCGCAGCTTGTGCAGGCCGAGGCCGGGCAGGTCGAACAGGTAGCGGCCGCCCTCGCCACTGGCAAAGAAGCGGGCATAGCCGTCGTCCTGCATCATGAAGTCGTCAAAGAACTCCGGGCCGACCTCATAGGCACGCTGGGAAATGGCCGGGCCGATCACCGCGGCGGTGTCTTCGCGCCGCGCGCCGAGGCCTTCCATCGCCTCCAGCGTGGCTTCCAGCACCCCGTCCAGGGTGCCGCGCCAGCCCGCGTGGGCGGCACCGACGACGCCCGCCTCCGGGTCCGCGAACAGTACCGGCTGGCAGTCGGCGGTCAGGATCGACAACGCCAGGCCGGGAACGTTGGTGACCATTGCATCCGCCTGGGGCCGGTCCTGGGACGGTTCCGTCACCACGTGCACATCGGCGCTGTGGACCTGATGCACAGCGCTCAGGTTTTCCGGCGGCACCTCCATTGCGGCGGCCACGCGGTTGCGGTTGATCTGCACCGCCTCGCGCTGATCGGTGGAGCCGAGACCGCAGTTCAGGCCGCGGTAGATGCCGGAGGATGCGCCGCCCCTGCGGGTGAAAAAACCGTGCCGCACCGGGCCAAGCAGATCGGACGTGAGAATTTCAAGCGTCATGGGTTCAATCCTGGCAAAGGGGCGGCCGCCGAAGGATAGAGGCCGAGCACTTTGAACAGGTTTCCCATTTCCTCCGGGTGCGTCAACCGCCGATGTGCGGCGATCAGGGAGTCCAGCGCCTCTCCCTGGAGCGGGGCGGCCAAGGCGCGGGCGCGGTCGGTGATGCCGAGCCGTTCGAGGAACACGCCCTGCGGGGTGAGGCGGGTAAAGGCGCAACCGGCGGTTTTTGCCGCCATGGCCAGTACCTCGAAGTCCACATGCGCCGTCAGGTCAGCCTCGCCCGGGGTCTGCAGCGGACCGGCGGGTTCATGCGCGCGCAAGGCCTGCAGGGTGTCGCCGAGTGCGCGCCAGTCGCCGTAGTCCACGATCAGCGCGGCGCCGCCATGGGCAGCGATTCGGGCGGCGATGGATTGGGTGACGGGCGCCGCGGCTTCGCAGATCTCGACCAGATCGCCGTCCTGCGTGTCCTGCAGCCGGTGGTCCAGCGCGGGCTGCGGTGCGGCGGGGCCGAGGCCGAAGGCAAGCACGCCGTCCTGGAGGCCGATGCGCTTTTCGCTCCAGCCATCTCGCGCGCGGAGGAATTGGCGGATGGGCAGGGCGTCGAAGAATTCATTTGCCACCAGGAGCAGCGGCTGATCGGGCAGGGCGTCCACTGTGTCCAGCCATTGGGGGGCGTAGCTTTTCAGCGTCCTGGACTGGGCTGCACGCAGGGCGGGCGAGGCTTCGACCAGATAGATCTGCATGGCGGCGTGGAAACCGGGCACGCCGCGGGTGGCGCGCAAAAGGTCCGCCATCAGGGTGCCGCGGCCGGGGCCGAGTTCCGCCAAGGTGAAAGGCGCAGGCGACCCTTGGTCGAGCCAGGCCTGCGCCAGGGCGAGGCCGATCAGCTCACCGAACATCTGGCTGATTTCCGGCGCGGTGATGAAATCGCCCTTGGCCCCCAGCGGGTCGCGGGTGGAGTAATAGCCGAACTGCGGGTGCAGCAGGCAGTCCGCCATATAGCCGGCCACCGACATCGGACCATCGGCACGGATGCGGGCAGTGAGGTGGTCCAAAAGGGTCATGCGGTGCTCCGGGCCGCGTGGCGGGCGCGGATCAGGAACCAGAGACCGACGGCGGTCATCGGCAGCGACAGCGCCTGGCCCTGGGTGAGGCCGATGCCGTCGATGTGCCAGGCCAGCCCCAGCGGGTTGCCGGGGGTGACGAACTGCGCATCCGGCTGGCGGAAGAACTCAACAATGAACCGGGCCAGCCCGTAGCCCGCCAGGAACACACCCAAAAGGCGGCCCGGGGTATGGAAGGCCCCCCGGCGCCAGGCGAGGTACAGCAGCAGCGCCCCCAGGATCAGCCCCTCCATCAAGGCCTCGTAAAGCTGCGAGGGATGGCGGGCGCAAAGCTCACCCAGCGCCTGGCCGCAGTCCTGCGCCGCCTGTCCGGGGAAGGCAACGCCCCAGGGCAGGTCTGTCGGGCGGCCCCAAAGCTCTGCGTTGACGAAATTTGCCAGCCGCCCCAGCAGCAGCCCCGGCGGCACGGAGTGGGCAACCAGGTCTGAGATCTGCAGCTTGGGGATGTTGTGGCGGGCGGCGTAGATCAGGGTGGCCAGGACCACGCCGATCAGCCCGCCGTGAAAAGCCATGCCGCCCTGCCAGATCTTCAGGATCTCGCCCGGGTGCGCCAGGTAGTAGGCGGGCTGGTAGAACAGCACGAACCCGAGCCGCCCGCCGAGGATCACGCCGAGGATGATCCAGGTTAGCAGATCCTCCACCTGCTGCGGTTTCATCGGCGGCTGGCCGGCGGGCCACAGCGCGGGGCGGCGCAGGGCGGCCACGGCAAGGCGCCAGGCGATAAGGATGCCGGCGATATAGGCCAGCGCATACCAGCGCAGGGCAAATTCGAAACTGCCAATGGAGATCGAGAAAATCTCGGGCGAGAGGTCGGGGAATTGGATCATGGCCTGCATGTGCGTCTGAATGCCCCTGCTCTTCGGGGGAAGTCAACGGCTTGCAGCCGCGCGCCTGCTTGCCCATATAAGAGACAACCCCGAGACGGAGAAGAACATGCAGACCCGAAACAAGATCCTGGATGATATTTCGCAGCTGATGACAAATGCGATGGGCGTGGCCCAGGGCGCCAAGGATGAGGCGGACACCGCGCTGAAGAGCATGATCGACCGCTGGCTGGCCGACCGCGATTTCGTCACCCGCGAGGAATTCGACGCGGTGCGCGCAATGGCGCAGAAAGCACGCGAAGAGAACGAAGCCCTGAAGGCGCGGCTGGACGCGCTGGAGGCGTCGCAGAAGTAAAGCCGCGCAGGCGGGCGGATGGCCCGCCCTGCGGTGAATGAGAGCCTGCGGCAGGGAGACCTGCGGCGGGCTTTTTTGTGACTTGGCAGGCAGGTCGGGGCGGCGGGTTTGCACTCCGCGCATGGCTGCCCTGCGGGGCTGTGGATAAAAACAGGTCGCTTTCCGTCCGCGGGGTCGAAAATTGTGCAGCGGGCTGCGGGCGGCGCGTTACATGCTGCCTCAGCTTCATCAGAGGATCACAGCATGGTGTCTGTCTATACGGTGCCGGGGGCGTTCAGCGCGCGGGAATGCGCGGAGATTATCCGCAAGGCGGAGGAGGCGCCGGACAGCGAGGCGCTGCTGGTGGGCCAAGCCCGCGATCACAACCTGCGCCGCGCCAGCGTGGTGTGGCTGGACGATGTGCCGGGCACCACCTGGGTGATGGACCGGTTGATTTCCCTTGTGCGCCGCGCCAACAAGGAGCGCTTCGGCTTTGACCTGCGCGAGTTTGCCGAAAGCCCGCAGGTGGCCCGCTACAGGGCCAAGGACGGCGGTCATTTCACCTGGCATTCCGACATCGGCGACGGGCCGGTGGCGGGCAAGCGCAAGCTGAGCCTGATTGTGCAGCTGAGCAAGCCGGGGTCTTATGACGGCGGCGAACTGGAGATCATGCCGGGCGCCCATGTGGTGGCCGCCAGCAGGGGGCAGGGCAGCGCCACGGTGTTCCCCAGCTTCCTGCTGCACCAGGTGACGCCGGTCACCCGCGGTGAGCGCAAGTCACTGACAGTCTGGGCGCACGGGCCGGCCTTCCGCTGAAGCGGCGCGGCAGGCCGGTTGCCAGCTTGCCGCTTAGCAGCTTTGGGCAGGTTTCAATCAGGACGAATGCCCTGAGCGCCATGTCTAGCCACAGACAGTGTTTACAATTTTGAAGTGAAGAAACATAGACGGTGAGGCTATGTGTATTCCGAGATTTTAGCCAGTTGAAGTGAAAAGACGTTTCCCTAAGGTGAGGTGAAAGAATGATGAGACGCCACATTTTGAGTGTTTCGGGTCTAGTGACACTATTGATGTCAGCGTCCGCCGCGAACGCGGACAGTTCTGGTGGTCTGGCCTCCATGATTGGTAATTGTGTTGAGTGGGTTGGAGGAAATGCAAGTAATCCTCCAAGTGAGCAATGGATGATTGGAGAAAAAGAAAGCGCGACCTCTCGTGGTGCAGAGAAAAAATTTCGTCTCGACGTCGGCTATGTTCATCCGTCGATAGCAGTTGAAGTGAGTGCAGATACGATCAAGACCTCAAGAAACGGCGCAGTCATAGACAGGCAATGTCTGATTGCACCTCTGCAGCAATGGAAAATTGATTCCTACGCGAAGCAAAACGAAAAGATCGCGTCCCGTCTGCCGTTGGAGTTCGTGTCGAGAAGGCGGGCTGAGAAGATTGTAAGGGGCTGGGTCAAGGCGGCCTTAAGAAGTAAGACTTTCATTGATGAAACGGAATTTTATAAAAGCTTAAGCGGTGTAGGAAATGCCCCGCTCCATTCAGTGAATACCTGTGGAAAAACACCAGGTGTTTTGGTCCGGTTTTATTCTAAGCCCGGTAACCCCACCTCGGATTGGTCGGTTAGCATTGTGAGACGGGAACCTGTAGAGGGCGGGTGTGAAGGAGCGTGACAACAAGTCCGGCTCATATTCCGTCTGTTGGAACTTGCCACTGTTCACCTCGCGGTTTTTCCGGGGCGCAAAACTACAGCGGGGCAGCTTGCCGCTGTCCCCTAGTTCCGACAGGCTGGTGTGGATCCAGATCGAGATGCCGGGGAATACCCTTGACGTATTCGGGGATACATAAGCGGGAGCGCAGGAAGCCGCGCAGGCGGCTGCGGTATTGGGGCCAGATATCTTCGATGGTCATTCGGGCTGCCTCCGTACCTTAGGTATGGGGGCGGGCGGCGGCGGATTCAACGGTGCTGGCTGCGGGCGGTGCGGTGGCTGCGGAATACGGGCCGGGCAGGCAGTTTCCGCTTTACCGAAGGTGTTCCCCGCTCCATAGTCACGCAGCCGGCATTTAGGGGGCTGTGGATAGTTCATCCACAAGTTATTGCAGATATCCCCAAAATAAAGGTTGCCAGAACATCAATTCAGGCCCACCATATCTAGTATGGGAGCGGGGATGCCTCCCCGTCCCATAGCAGAAAAAACCAGCTACAGGGTACTGCTGTGCCCGGTTAGCTAGGCAATCAGAGAGGTGGCATCATGGCACTATCCGAGCTTCACCTGGAAGAAGACGTCCATCCGATCGACATCGTCGAGACGCTGGCGTCGCACCATGATTGGGATTTCGACAGGGTCGGGGACGATCAGATCGCCATGTCGGTGGAAGGGCAGTGGCGCACCTATTCGCTAACGCTGGCCTGGTCGGGCTATGAGGAATGCCTGCGGCTGGTTTGCAGCTTTGAGATGGAGCCGCCGGAGGCAGAGCTGCCGCGGCTGTATGAGCTGATCAACTGCATGAACGACCAGTGCTGGGAAGGCTCCTTCACCTATTGGGCTGACCACAAGCTGATGCTGTTCCGTTACGGGCTGATGCTGTCCGGCGGCCAGATGGCCAGCCCGCAGCAGATCGACGCGATGCTGAACGCAGCCGTGGCCAATGCGGAACGCTACTATCCGGCGATCCAGCTGGCGGTCTGGGGCAAGCGCAGCCCGCAGGAGGCGATGCAGGTCGCCATTGCAGAGGCCTACGGCCGGGCGTAAACCTGTGCCCTGAACCTGACACCAAGGGGAGGGGCGACATATGGATATGCAGGATATTGCTGCACGCGGCCTGGTGCTGCTGGGCTGCGGCAAGATGGGATCGGCGATGCTGGCCGGATGGCTGGAGGGCGGTTTGCCCGCATCCTCGGTCTGGGTGATTGATCCGAACCCGTCGGACTGGCTGAAGGGCACCGGCGTTCACATCAACGCAGAGCTGCCTGCGGCGCCGGGGATCGTGCTGATCGCCGTGAAGCCGCAGATGATGGGCGAGGCACTGCCCACCCTGCAAAGCTACGGTAACGGCTCCACCCTGTTCATTTCCGTTGCAGCGGGCACCTCAATCGCGACATTCGAAGATGTTCTGGGCGCGCAGTCGCCGATCGTGCGGGCGATGCCGAACACGCCGGCCGCCGTCGGGCGCGGCATTACCGCGATTATCGGCAATGCTCATACCAGTGATGCAGATGTCGACCGCGCCGAGGGGCTGCTGCAAGCCGTGGGGCAGACCGTGCGGCTGCAGAACGAGGGCCAGATGGATGCCGTCACCGGTGTCAGCGGCTCCGGCCCTGCCTATGTGTTCCACCTGATCGAGACGCTGGCCGCCGCGGGCGAGGCGCAGGGGCTGCCGGCGGAACTGGCGATGAAACTGGCCAAGGCAACCGTAGCAGGCGCCGGTGCGCTGGCAGAAGCGGCAGAGGAAAGCCCCAGCCAGCTGCGCGTCAATGTGACCAGCCCCAATGGCACCACCCAGGCAGCGCTTGAGGTGCTGATGGATGAGACGGATGGTTTCCCGGCCTTGTTGAACCGTGCGGTTGCGGCGGCCACCAACCGCTCCAAGGAGCTGTCGCGTGGCTGAGATCAAATTCGATGACTTTATGAAGGTCGACATCCGCGTGGGCGAAGTCGTGCGCGCAGAGCCGTTTCCCGAGGCGCGCAAGCCGGCAATCAAGCTCTGGGTCGATTTCGGGGCTGAAATCGGCGTAAAAAAGAGCTCAGCGCAGATTACGGCGCATTACATGCCGGAAACGCTGGTGGGCAAGCAGGTTCTGGCCGTCGTAAACTTCCCGCCGCGGCAGATCGGCACGTTCATGTCAGAGATCCTGGTTCTGGGCCTGCCGGATGAAAACGGAGAGATATTCCTGGCGGGTCCCGATGGAAAGGTCCCGCTGGGCGGGAGGATGCACTGAAATGAAAATCTGGATTGCGCGGCCGATGACGGCAGCGGTCACGGCACGGGCGCGGGAGGCCTTTGCTGATCTGGAAATCCGTGAAACTAACGCGGTGATGAATGAGGCGGAGATGCTGCGCGCGCTGGCAGAGTTCGACATTGTCGTGCCGACGCTGGGTGACAGGTTCACGGCAGAGATCTTTGCCAAGGCGGGCACGCCCCGCTGCAAGCTGCTGGCCAACTTTGGCGTCGGCTACAACCACATCGACGTGGAGGCTGCGCGCGCGGCGGGCGTCGAGGTGACCAACACGCCGGGTGCGGTGACCGATGCCACCGCAGATATTGCAATGACGCTGATCCTGATGTCGGCGCGCCGCGCGTCCGAGGGCGAGCGGATGCTGCGCAAGGGGGATTGGCAGGGCTGGCACCCGACCCAGATGCTGGGACTGCACGCCACCGGCAAGCGTGTGGGCATCGCCGGCATGGGCCGTATCGGCCAGGCGATTGCGCGGCGCTGCCATTTCGGCTTTGGCATGGAGGTGTCCTATGTGGCGCGCTCCCCCAAGGAGCTGGACTTTCCAGCCGACCGGGCCGAGAGCCTGATTGCCATGGCGGGCGAGGTGGATTTCCTGGTGGTGGCCGTGCCGGGCGGGCCTGAGACGACGCATCTGATCAACGCCGGGGTGCTGAACGCGATGCAGCCGCACGCGCATTTGATCAACATCGCCCGCGGCGAAGTGGTGGAGGAGGCGGCGCTGATCGACGCGCTGCAAAACAACCGCATCGGCGGCGCGGGGCTGGATGTCTATGAGTTCGAACCCAAGGTGCCGCAGGCGCTGATTGATATGGACAACGCCACCCTGCTGCCGCATCTGGGCACCGCCACAGAGGAGGTGCGCAACAACATGGGCCATATGGCGCTGGACAATGTTGCCGCCTGCCTCGCGGGCGAGGCGCTGCCGAACCGGGTCTGACGGTCCGGGTCAGACGTCCTTGGGCTTGTCCTGCTTGTCGTCCCAAGCCGGATCGTCCCGCTTGATCTTGCGGGTCAGAAACACGCCTGCCGGCCAGGCGGCAAGGGCGGCGATGACGATGCAGACGGCGATCGACTGCCAGGAATAGAAGCCGAGGGTGAATGAAGCGATGATCAGGGCGCCTGCGATGCAGGCGCCTGCCAGGCTGGCCATGTGAAAGCGCAGCTTGCCGGCCAGCGGGTCCCGAACGGGCATGGCGGCCTCCTTTGAAAGGTCGGTTACGGTAGGGTAACGCAGACGGAAGAGGCCGGGTTCCCGGATCAGCCCATTTGCGCCGGCCCGCCCACTGCCTCGCGCCAGTGGCGGCGGCAGAGCGAGACATAGGTTTCGTTGCCGCCGATCTGCACCTGGTCGCCCTCGGTCATCACCCGGCCCTGATCGTCCTGGCGCACCACCATCGTGGCCTTCTTGCCGCAATGGCAGATGGTGCGCACTTCGCGCATTTCATCAGCCAGCGCCAGCAGGGTGGCGGATCCGGGGAACAGGTTGCCCTGGAAATCCACCCGCAGGCCGTAGGCCAGCACCGGCACCCGCAGGTCATCGACCACGCGGGCCAGCTGCCAGACCTGCTGCGGCGCAAGGAACTGCGCCTCATCCACGAAAATCGCCGCCAGCGGGCCTTGGGCCAGGCGCTGTTCGATGCGCGCAAACAGGTCGTCGCCCGCGGTAAACATGTCTGCGTCCTCACCGATGCCGATGCGCGACGCGATCCTGCCGCTGCCGGCGCGGTCGTCCAGCCGCGCTGTCAGCAGGTAGGTGTCCATGCGGTTTTCGCGGTAGTTGTGCGAGGCCTGCAGCAGCACCGTCGACTTGCCCGCGTTCATGGTGGAGTAATTGAAATAGAGCTTGGCCATGGCGGCGGGTTTACCTGCTGGCGGGCACCGGGAAAACCAGATTCTTGGCCTGAAACACTGGAACCTGCGGCTGAGGAAGGCCTGCCGGGGCAGACGCGGCCGGGGTGGAACAAAACCCCTGTGGCGGCCAACGCCATTTGCCCCGGCGGGCACAAGTTCCGGGCAGACCAATTACCCTGCAGGCAGGACGTCACTCACCCGTCCTGCTTTGCACTGGACAACAGATGCCAATTGCACCATGTCACTTGCTAAATCCCTGAAAACCTGAGGGATGGATAAGGTATCGCAATTCCTCTAATACTCGGATATGGGAAATTAACTGGTTCGTTCCCCTTGGGGGGGCGGCGGTCAAGCCTGGCAGGAAATTTATGGCGGAAATCGGCACGTATTTGAAAAAGCACACCGAGGCGCTGGTCAAGGATGTGGGCATCGAAGCTGCATGTCAGATCACCGGCAAATCCAAGGCGACGCTGGGGCGGTATTATTCGGACAATGCAGAGCATGCTGACCGGTTCATGCCGGTGGATGCGGTGGCCAAGCTGGAAAGCGCCGCGTCTTATCCGCATGTGACCTCTGCGCTGGCGGACCTGAAGAACATAACGCTGTCCTACAATGGCAACGGCAGTGCCGAGGAAACCGGCCGCAGCGGCGGTGTGAACTCAGATGTGATTGCCCTCAGCCAGCGGTTTGCCCAGCTGATGTGCGAATACCAGGCCGCGATGGAAGATGGCATCATCACCGTCAATGAGGCCAAGCGGCTGCTGCGTGAGACGGTGCTGTTGCAGCAGGTGCTGCTGGACATGAAGCTGCACCTGGAAGAAGGAAGTGCCTGACACATCTGATCTGAACGATCTGCCGGGAATTGCGGCAGAGCAGCTGCATCCGGTTGATGCGGACCTGCTGGCGGCGCCGGACGATCCGCGCCACCCGCCGCGGATCCTGCTGCTTTACGGCTCCCTGCGCGAGGTAAGCTATTCCCGCAAGGCGGCGGAGGAAGCGGCGCGGGTGCTGCGCGCCCTGGGCTGCGAGACGCGGATCTTCGATCCATCCGGCCTGCCGCTGCCGGATGATGCGGGCGCGGCGGAGCATCCCAAAGTGGAAGAGCTGCGCGCGCTGGCAGTGTGGTCCGAGGGCATGGTCTGGTCCAGCCCGGAGCGTCACGGCGCGATGACCGGCATCATGAAGCTGCAGATCGACTGGCTGCCGTTGTCCCTGCAGGGCGGCATCCGCACCACCCAGGGCAAGACGCTGGCGGTGATGCAGGTCTCTGGCGGTTCGCAAAGCTTCAACGCTGTCAATCAGATGCGTATCCTGGGCCGCTGGATGCGGATGGTGACGATCCCGAACCAAAGCTCCATCCCCAAGGCCTGGCTGGAGTTCGAGGAGGGCGAGCGCCTGCCTGACGGCCCGTTCTACCGCCGCCTGGTGGATGTGATGGAAGAGCTGGCGAAGTTCACCTGGCTGGTGCGCGGCCGCAAGGATTACCTGACTGACCGCTATTCCGAACGGGTGGAAAGCGCGGAAGAGGTGCACAAAGCGGGTGTCCCGGAAATAACCGGGGGGCAAACCGCCCAAGGAGAGCTGGACGGGGCCGCGGCTGATGCCGGGGCCTTTGATGCTTTAGATCAGCGGGATCAGCGGCACATCGCAAGCGGCAAGAGCCAGCAGGGCGGTCAGGATCAGGGCGTGGCGCATTTCGAGGCTCCATTTGCATCATTGCGGATCATTGTTGCCGGGCGCCGTTTCCCGGGGCCAGCGGCGGGCTTCGCAAGCGGCAGGGTGAGCCGTTTATTGCCGGTTCGCGCTGAAGGTGTGGAAGGCTGTTAAGCTATTGGGCGGCGCCAATCCGGATCTTTAGCCAATTGTTAAGGCTCATTTGCGCCGTATTTGGCCGCGGCGTTACCGGCCGGGGACGGAAAATCCGTAAAACCAGCGAAAACCGCAGGATTTTCTCCTAACGAAACAGTCGGGATTTTCTGCTGTTTCTTCAGGAATTTTCAGAAAATTGACTGCAGCCGTTAAGTAAACAAGGGGTTTCCGCGCGGCTGGGTCTGCAAAACAGGCGCCCGTTAACTTTTTGTTAAGCCTGTCTTATTCTGCGCATCTTTCTGCCTGCGCGGCACCGCAGCAGGCCGCATTCCGGCCTCAGGACTCACCCAAGATGAAAGGGTGGGAACATGGAGTGTGAGTTATGAGACGCTTATTTGGAATTGCCGCCGCGATTGTTTTTGGATGCAGCGCAGGAGGTGCTGGTGCTGGCGGGCAGGGGGTGCCCGGCTGGGAAGCCGTGGGCCGGCTGAACATTGGCGGCCGGGCCATGTGCACGGCCACTTTGATCGCCCCGGACCTGGTGGTGACTGCCGCGCACTGCATGTATGACATCCGCAACGGCCGGGCGGTGAGCCCGCGCAGCATCACCTTTGAGGCCGGTCTCAACGGCCGTCAGTCCAAGGCCGCGCGCCGGGTTGCCAAGGCGGCCATTCACCCCGGCTACCGGCACGGCCAGACCGGCCAGTTCCGGACCGGCACCGACATTGCCGTGCTGCGCCTGGACCGGGCGATCAGCGGTGATCTGGTGCGGCCGCTGTCTCTGGCTGCGGCGCCGGAAAAAGGGGCACGTGTGGACGTGATGTCCTATTCGCACAGCAATGCCACCTCGCCCCGGCTGCAGAGCGCCTGCCATGTGATCGCAGCCCGGCAATCCTCTGTCGTGACCAGCTGCCGGGTCGATTTCGGAGCCTCCGGATCGCCGGTGCTGCAGACCCGCCCGGGGCGGATGCCGCGGCTGGTGTCGGTGATTTCCTCCAAGGCGCGGATGGGCGGCAAGGGTGTGTCGCTGGCAGCGCCGCTGGGGCATGAGCTGCAAGCGCTGATCCGCCAGGCGGGCTGAGTCAGGCCCGCAATCATACCTGCTGCCGCCGTCTCAGGGCAGCAGACCGCGAAGCAGCCCCGCTCTGTTCCCTCGGGGCTGCTTCCATTTCCGGCGTCAGGGCCGCGGTTATTCGCTGCTGAGACGCACCTCCTCCATCGGGTAGGCGAGGCTGTCCTGGGCCTCCCAGTTCAAATGGCAGCCGGCGCAGAAGCTTTGCTGGATCTTCATTTCCTTGCCGTTGGGCATCAGCGCGGCATAGAGCCAGCCGCCGGCCTCCGGGGCCTCGCCCTCGGCCAGCTTGGTCATGATGAACAACGGGCCGGGCACCGCCTTGCCATCCTTCACTGCAAAGCTCTCCTTGGCCAGAACTGAGCCTGCGGGCATCTCGACCCCTTCTTCGGCGAACTTCAGGTACTGCTCGGCGGCAATGCCGTTGGCAAAGGTCTGCAGGAACCGCTCGCCATGCGGCCCGGCCAGGGCCGGGCGGGTAGAGGTCACCTGCCAGGAGCGGAATTCACCTGCAACCGGGTTGCCTTCTGCGGCGTAGCCCTCGGCCATCCGGGCTTCGATGCAATCATAGAGGGCGGCGACGGCCTCATCCCCGAGGTCCAGAGGATCGCCCTCCACCGGGCAATCCTGGGCAAAAGCGGCCAAGGGGGCAATGGCCAGAAGTCCTGCGGTGAGTGTCAGTTGTGATGTCATGGCCCTTCTCCCTAAACGTGCTGCTGCAAAACATGTGGTGCCGTTCAGGGTCGCACAGATCCGGGAGCGCGCGCGGTCACTCCTCAACACGGCTTCGTGACGGCTGGGCGGGACACGACCGGGTGCGCAAAGGAAAAGCCCCGGGGAATTCCCGGGGCTTTCAATGCTGTTTGCGCCGAGGGGCGCCCGTGCAGGACCGTCCGGGGCTCCGCCCGGTGGCAAGCGGAACGCTCCCCAGGAGCGTTTCCGGGAAATTGCTCAGCCCTGCAAGGACTTCACTTCGACATCCCCTTCGGCCTGGGCCTTAATCGCACGCGCAGCGGCGTTGGAACCGGCCGCGGTGGTGAAATAGGGGATCTTGTCATAGAGCGCGACGGAGCGCATTTCCTTGCTGTCCTCAACGGCTTGCGCGCCCTCGGTGGTGTTCATCAAGAGCTGGACATCGCCGTCCTTCAGCATGTCCACCACGTGCGGGCGGCCTTCATAGACCTTGTTCACCAGCTCGCAGGCGACGCCCTGGCTGTCCAGCCAGCTTTGGGTGCCGCGGGTGGCGACCAGGGTAAAGCCCTGTTCCACCAGGATCTGCGCGGCCTCAAGCATCAGTTTGCCCTTGTCCGCATCCTTGATCGAGATGAAGGCGCGGCCCTTGGACGGCAGCACCATGCCGGCACCCATCTGCGCCTTGAGGAAGGCGCGGGCAAAGGAGCGGTCCCAGCCCATGACTTCGCCGGTGGAGCGCATTTCCGGGCCGAGGATGGTGTCGACGCCCGGGAAACGGGCAAACGGCAGCACCGCTTCCTTGACCGAGAACCAGGGCATGTCCGGGTCGGCCAGGGTCATCGGATCGGCCATCGGGGTGTTCACGTCATAGCCTGCGTCCGGTTCGTAAGGCGCACGCATCGGGAAATTGGTCAGCGGCTCCCCGGCCATCACGCGGGCAGCGATGGAGGCGATGGCGCTGTCGGTGGCCTTGGCCACAAACGGCACAGTGCGCGACGCACGCGGGTTCACCTCGATCAGGAAGATCTCCTCTTCCCCGGCTTCATTGGCCTTGATCGCGAACTGCACGTTCATCAGGCCGACCACGTTCAGCGCCAGCGCCAGGGCGTTGGTCTGTTCCTTGATCTGTTCGATCATGCCCTTTTCAAGCGAGTAGGGCGGCAGCGAGCAGGCACTGTCGCCGGAGTGCACGCCGGCCTCTTCAATGTGCTGCATGATGCCGGTGACGTGCACGTCCTTACCGTCACACAGCGCGTCCACGTCCAGTTCCACCGCACCGGCCAGGTAGCTGTCCAGCAGCACCGGGCTGTCGCCGGAGACCACCACCGCCTCGGCGATGTAGCGCTTCAGCTGGTCCATGTCGCGGACGATTTCCATCGCCCGGCCGCCCAGAACATAAGACGGGCGGATCACCAGCGGGAATCCAATGTCCTCAGCAATGGCCAGCGCCTGTTCATCGGTGGAGGCGATGCCGTTCTTCGGCTGCTTCAGGCCCAGCTGGTTGACCAGCGCCTGGAACCGCTCGCGGTCTTCGGCCAGATCGATGGCGTCGGGGGAGGTGCCCAGGATCGGGATGCCCTCTTCCTCCAGCGCGTTCGCCAGTTTCAGCGGGGTCTGGCCGCCGAACTGCACGATGACGCCGTGCAGGGTGCCGTTGTCCTGCTCCACCCGCAGGATCTCCATCACGTGCTCGAAGGTCAGCGGTTCGAAATACAGCCGGTCCGAGGTGTCATAGTCGGTCGACACTGTTTCCGGGTTGCAGTTGATCATGATGGTTTCAAAGCCCGCGCCGGTCAGCGCAAAGCAGGCGTGGCAGCAGCAGTAGTCGAACTCGATGCCCTGGCCGATCCGGTTGGGGCCGCCGCCGAGGATGACGACTTTCTTCTTGTCCGAGGGGCGTGCTTCGCATTCGACGTCGCCGAATGCCGGGGCCTCGTAGGTCGAGTACATATAGGGGGTCTGTGCCTCGAACTCGGCGGCGCAGGTGTCGATCCGCTTAAACACGGCGTTGACGCCGGCCGCGCGGCGGGCCTTGCGGACGTCTGCCTCTTTTTGGCCGGTCAGCTTGGCCAGGCGGGCGTCGGTAAAGCCCAGCATCTTGAGCGCGCGCAGGCCTTTTTCGTCCGACGGCAGGCCGCCGTCGCGGATTTCAGCCTCGGCTTCGACGATCTCGCGGATGCGGGCCAGGAACCAGGGGTCGAATTTGGTAACGGCGTGGATTTCGTCATCAGACAACCCGTGGCGCATCGCCTGCGCGATGGTGCGCATCCGGTCGGGGGTCTGCTGGCCGATCGCCTTGATCACCGCGGCGGTGTCGCCTGCGGGCTCCCACGGGCCGGCGTTGACGCCGTCGATGGCAACTTCGTCAAAGCCGGTGAGGCCCGATTCCATCGAAGCCAGCGCCTTTTGCAAGCTTTCATGGATGGTGCGGCCGATGGCCATCGCCTCACCCACCGATTTCATCGCGGTGGTGAGGTAGGGCTCGGAGCCCGGGAATTTCTCAAACGCGAATTTCGGGATCTTGGTGACGACATAGTCGATGGTCGGCTCAAACGAGGCCGGGGTCACCTTGGTGATGTCGTTGTCCAGCTCGTCCAGGGTGTAGCCCACCGCCAGCTTGGCCGCGATCTTGGCAATCGGGAAGCCGGTTGCCTTGGAGGCCAGAGCGGAGGAGCGCGACACCCGCGGGTTCATCTCGATCACCACCATGCGGCCGTCGGCGGGGTTCACCGCCCACTGCACGTTGGAGCCGCCGGTTTCCACACCGATCTCGCGCAGCACGTTGATCGAGTGGGTGCGCATGATCTGGTATTCTTTGTCGGTCAGCGTCAGCGCCGGCGCCACGGTGATCGAGTCGCCGGTGTGCACGCCCATCGGGTCGACGTTTTCGATGGAGCAGACGATGATCGCGTTGTCCGCCTTGTCGCGGACCACTTCCATCTCGTATTCCTTCCAGCCCAGCAGGCTCTCGTCGACCAGGATCTGGTTCACCGGCGAAGCATCCATGCCGGAGCGGCAGAAGTGAATGTAATCGTCGCGGTTATAAGCGACGCCGCCGCCGGTGCCGCCGAGGGTGAAGGCGGGGCGGATGATCGCGGGCAGGCCGATTTCATCCAGCGCTTCCAGTGCGATACGGACGCCTTCGTCCAGGTCGGCGGTGCCGTTTTCACGCTTGGGGGCGGTGACGATGGTGGCCTTGGGGTTTTCGATGCCGAGGCGGTCCATCGCTTCGCGGAACAGCTTGCGGTCCTCGGCCATTTCAATGGCGTCGCGCTTGGCGCCGATCATCTCAACGCCGAATTTCTCCAGCACGCCCATTTCTTCCAGCGCCAGCGAGGTGTTGAGGCCGGTCTGCCCGCCCATGGTCGGCAGCAGCGCATCGGGGCGCTCTTTCTCGATGATCTTGGCAACCACTTCCGGGGTGATCGGCTCGATATAGGTGGCGTCGGCCAGGCCCGGATCGGTCATGATGGTGGCCGGGTTGGAGTTCACCAGAACGACCCGGTAGCCCTCTTCGCGCAGCGCCTTGCAGGCCTGGGCGCCGGAGTAGTCAAACTCGCAGGCCTGCCCGATGACGATCGGACCGGCTCCGATGATCATGATCGACTGGATGTCGGTTCTTTTAGGCATGGCCATATTCCTTTGATTGACGCGCGGGCAGCTTTGAATCAGGGGCGCTGGCGTGCGCCCAAATTGTCCTGCGTTATAGGGACCGCGCCGAAAGGTTCAAGGGGGATCGGAAACGGAAATGAAAATGCCGCATCCGCCCCTTTTGTTCGCATAGCGAACACGTATATGTGGGGACCAACAGTTCACGGAGTCAATTCCAGTGCGGATTCGCTTTGATCACGGCCCCAAGGGGGGCGGCACATGTTTCGGCCAGCCGCTGCGCGTGATCCGCGCGGAGGGGCCGGAACAGGTGCCTGCTGCGCTGGCCGCGCTGGATGCGGCGCGGGACGCGGGGCATTGGCTGGCGGGCTATGCGTCTTATGAGCTGGGCTATGCGTTGGAGCCAAAGCTGGCGGGCAGGATGCCAAAGGAGCGGCGGCTGCCGCTGATGTGCTTTGGGGCCTATGAAGAACCCATCGCTGAAAACACTGAGGGCTGCGCCCGGCCGCGGGCGGAAAGCGAAGCGCCCGCCCGGGGGGGCGGACGGGCACTGCCCGGCGTACCGCCGGGCGATGCGGGTCTTGAGGGAGTTACCCCGCGCTGGACCTATGACCGCTACACCGAGGCCTTCACGCAAGTGAACCGCAATATCGGCAAGGGCGACATCTATCAGGCCAACCTGACCTTCCCGATTGACGCAGAGGCCTATGGCACCGCTGAGGAGCTTTATGCCGCCTTGCAGGCCAAGCAGGCGGTCGGCCATGGCGTTCTGGTCGAACAGGACGGGCTGCCGGACCTGTTGTCGCGCTCGCCGGAGCTGTTCTTCCGTACTGGTGCTGACGGCACCATCGAGACCCGCCCGATGAAGGGCACCCAGCCACGCAGCGACGATCCCGTCGAGGACGCCCGCCGCCGCGACTTCCTGCGCCAGGACGAGAAGAACCGCGCCGAGAATCTGATGATTGTCGACCTTCTGCGCAACGACATCAGCCGCGTGGCGCAGACCGGGTCGGTGCATGTGCCGGAACTGTTTGCGGTGGAAAGCTATGCCACCGTGCACCAGATGGTGTCGCTGGTGCGCGCGAAACTGCGGCCCGATGCCGGGCTGGCAGAGATTTTTGCAGCGCTGTTCCCCTGCGGCTCGATCACGGGCGCGCCCAAGATCCGGTCGATGGAGATCCTGGCAGAGCTGGAGCCCTGGGCGCGCGACATCTATTGCGGCACCATCGGCTGGGCGGCGCCCGACGGCTCCTCCGAGTTCAACGTGGCGATCCGAACGCTGATGCTGGAAGACGGCCGGGCGACGCTCAATGTGGGCGGCGGCGTGGTCTGGGACAGCACCGCGGAGTCTGAATATGAGGAAGCCCTATGGAAAGCCCGGTTCGCCCGCGTGACGCCCTCCAGAACGATCCCGCTTTCCGCCTGATCGAAACGCTGGGCTGGCATCCGGGCGAAGGGTTCCGGCATCTGGCAGCCCATCTGGCCCGGATGGCGCGCAGTGCGGCGGCGTTTGGCATTGCCTTTGACCCTGAGCAGGCCCAGGCGGTTTTGGCAGAAGCCGCCGGCGGCGCGCCGCAGCGCTGCCGCCTGACACTGGATACTGCCGGGCAGCTGGCGCTGACCTCTGCCCCCCTGGGGAGCACCCCCTCAGGATGGCGGCTCGGCATCGCGGACACCCGGCTGGAGGCGGATGACCTCTGGCTGCAGCACAAGACCACCCGCCGCGCGCTCTATGATACCGCACGGGCCGCGCTGCCGGAGGGGGTGGACGAACTGCTGTTCCTCAATCAGCGCGGCGAGGTCTGCGAGGGCACCATCACCAATCTATTCGTCACCCGTGCAGACGGGCAGATGGTCACGCCGCCGCTCAGCTGCGGCCTGCTGCCGGGCATCCTGCGGCAGGTGATGCTGGAAAGCGGCAAGTGCGCGGAAGCAGTGCTGCGTCTTGACGACCTGAAAGCGGCGCAAGCCATCCAGATGGGCAACTCCCTGCGCGGACTGATCCCTGCACGGCTGGTGTAGCGGAGCGCTCCCGCGGACATAAGACCCCCTGGCTGGCACCAGCGGGCCTTTGCCCTTGGGCCCGGCAGCGCACCCCAAGGTGCGCTGCGCGCCGCGCCGCAGGCGCGGCGCCCGGCCCAACGCTCAAGGTCCCATCGCGCTAGCGATGGGGCTGGAAGGGGCGGGAGATCCCCGCAGACGCAGGGAACCGGGGAATTCAGGCGCCAGACCGCGCGGAAATGGCCCTGTTTGCTTGACAAGCGGGCTTCAACCTTGTGTACCACCCCGGACGAATTTAAGCGCCCTTTTGCGCATATCCCGAATGACGGCCCGCCCGGACTTCATGCCCGGTCAAACGAAAGGTCAACCCATGCACGCTTACCGCAGCCACACCTGCGCCGAACTGAACAAATCCAATGTCGGTGAAACCGTCCGCCTGTCGGGCTGGGTCCACCGCGTCCGCGACCATGGCGGTCTCTTGTTCATCGACCTGCGCGACCACTACGGCGTGACCCAGGTAATGGCCGACCCTGACAGCCCGGTCTTTGCCGAGATCGAGAAGGTTCGCAGCGAATGGTGCATCCGCATTGACGGCAACGTTCTGGCGCGCGACGAAAGCCTGGTGAACTCCAAGATCCCGACCGGCGAGGTTGAGGTTTTCATCCGCGATATCGAGGTGCTGGGCAAATCCGAAGAACTGCCGCTGATGGTGTTCGGCGAGCAGGAATACCCGGAGGAAACCCGCCTGCGCTACCGCTACCTGGATCTGCGCCGCGAGAAGATGCAGAAGAACATGGTGCTGCGCGCCAACATGATCCAGTCGATCCGCAAGCGCATGTGGGACATCGGCTTCAACGAATACCAGACCCCGATCATCACCGCGTCCTCCCCCGAAGGCGCGCGCGACTTTCTGGTGCCGTCGCGCCTGCACCCAGGCAAGTTTTACGCCCTGCCGCAGGCGCCGCAGCAGTTCAAGCAGCTGATGATGGTGTCGGGCTTTGATAAATACTTCCAGATCGCGCCTTGCTTCCGCGACGAGGACCCGCGCGCCGACCGTTCGCCGGCGGACTTCTACCAGTTGGACATGGAGATGTCCTTTGTCACCCAGCAGGATGTGTTCGACACCATCGCGCCGGTGATGGCGGGCGTGTTCGAGGAATTCGGGCAGGGCCGCAAGGTGGACGCTGCAGCCGACTGGCCGCAGATCTCCTACAAGGATGCCGCCAAATGGTACGGCACCGACAAGCCGGACCTGCGCAACCCGATCAAGATGCAGGACTGCTCTGAGCATTTCCGCGGCTCTGGCTTCGCGATCTTTGCAAACCTCTTGGAAAACGAAGGCACCGAAATCCGTGCTATTCCGGCGCCGACCGGCGGCTCCCGCAAGTTCTGCGACCGGATGAACAAGTTTGCCCAGGGCGAAGGCCTGCCGGGCATGGGTTATATCTTCTGGCGCGATCAGGGTGAGGGCATCGAGGCTGCAGGCCCGCTGGCCAAAAACATCGGCCCCGAGCGCACCGAAGCGATCCGCCAGCAGCTGGGCCTGGGCGTCGGCGATGCGGCCTTCTTCCTCGGTGGCAAGCCGAAGGCGTTTGAAGGCGTCGCAGGCAAGGCCCGCACCGTCATCGGCGAGGAGCTGGGCCTGATCGACAAGGACCGCTTTGCCTTTGCCTGGATCGTCGACTTCCCGATCTACGAGAAGGACGAGGAAACCGGCAAGATCGATTTCGAGCACAACCCGTTCTCGATGCCGCAGGGCGGCATGGACGCGCTGCTGTCCGATCCGCTGGCCGTCAAGGGCTTCCAGTACGACCTCGCCTGCAACGGCTATGAGCTGGTCTCCGGCGCGATCCGGAACCACAAGCCGGAAATCATGTTCAAGGCCTTTGAGATCGCCGGCTATGGCGAGGACGAGGTGAAGAAGCGCTTTGGCGGCATGGTCAACGCGTTCCAGTACGGCGCCCCGCCGCACGGCGGCTGCGCGGCAGGCATCGACCGCATGGTGATGCTGCTGGCGGATGAGGCCAACATCCGCGAGGTCATCATGTTCCCAATGAACCAGCGTGCCGAGGACCTGATGATGTCCGCACCCTCCGAGCCGCTGAGCGAGCAGCTGATGGAGCTGGGGCTGCGGGTGATCCCGCAGGATCAGTAACCGTTGCAAACTTTGAAACAGAGGCCCGGGCAATTGTCCGGGCCTTTTCTGTTCGCACCCGGAAAGTACCGTGCCTGCGACGGAACACGCGGAGATCTGCGTATCACCTGAAATTCACCTGTGGGC
Organism: Leisingera sp. CC-HEC093; assembly: GCF_059429195.1. Classification (NCBI taxonomy): domain Bacteria; kingdom Pseudomonadati; phylum Pseudomonadota; class Alphaproteobacteria; order Rhodobacterales; family Roseobacteraceae; genus Leisingera; species Leisingera sp. CC-HEC093. Next base: position 2,743,848 of record NZ_JCAIJR010000001.1, read on the forward strand.
AGGGGCGGCAATGCTCTAACCTGCAGGTGCAACAGCAGGTCAGGGAGCGAGCGGAACAATGCGGTTTGACGGTGATTTGGCTGAGATCCGCTTTGGCGCGGGGCTGTCCCCGCTGCAGCCGCCCCCGGCGTCTGCCGCAGAGATGCTCCACCGTCTGCAAGGCCCGGATGAGGCTGCTGAGCGCTTTGCGGTCAGCGGTTTTGACACGGCTGCGGCCGGCGCCCGCACTTTTCTGAAACTCAGGCGGCAGCGCAACCGGTTGGCGGGGAAGACCGGCTATGAGGCCGCGGACAAGGCGTTCAAGGAGATCCGGAGGGAGCGGAATCAGGCCCGCCTCCGGTGGCATGGCCAGCGGCTGCTGCGCCGCATCCACACCCGCGACGGGTTCCGCGAGCGGCTGGTGCTGTTCTGGGCCGACCATTTCACCGCCCAGGGCAAGACGCCGGCTTTGCGGGTACTGGCAGCGCCCTATGCCGAAAGCGTGATCCGGCCGCATGTCGCCGGCCGGTTCGAGGATCTGCTGACCGCCGCCGTCACCAGCCCGCTGATGCTGCACTATCTGGATCAGTTCCGGTCCGCCGGGGAAGGCAGCCGTGCCGTCAAGCGGGCGAAGCGGCTGGAGGGGCTGAACGAGAATCTGGCCCGCGAAGTGCTGGAGCTGCACACGCTGGGCGCCGGCGGGCCCTACAGCCAGACGGATGTGCGGCAGCTGGCGAAACTGTTCACCGGGCTGAGCATTTCGCGGGATAGAACGTTTGTGTTCCGGCCCGGGATGGCAGAACCCGGGGCGGAGACGGTGCTGGGCAAAACCTACGGCGGCGGCAAGCCGGAGCTGGAACAGGTGCTGAACGCCCTGCGCGACCTTGCCCGCCACCCGGCCACCGCGCGCCATATCGCCCGGAAGCTGGCGGTGCATTTTGTCTCGGACGCTCCCGATGCGGCGCTGGTGGACCATCTGTCGGACCGCTATCAGGACAGCGGCGGGGATCTGATGGCGGTCTATGAGGCGCTTCTTGAACACCCGGCGGCCTGGCAGCCGGAGCTGCGCAATGTGAAGCCGCCGTTTGATTTTGTGGCCTCTGCCTGCCGGGCGCTGGCTGTGCCGGCTGCACGGATCGATGCGCTGAAGCCCGGGCGGGTGAACCGGCTGCTGCTGGCGCCGCTCACGCCGATGGGGCAGCGCTGGGAGTTTTCCAGCGGCCCGGACGGCTGGGCCGAGGAAGACGCGGCCTGGATCACGCCGCAGGCGCTGGCCGCACGGCTGCGCTGGGCAATGGCGGCGCCGCGGCGGCTGGCGCAGGGGCTGCCGGACCCGCGGAACTTTGCGGAGGCTGCCCTGGGCGGATACGCCAATGAACGGGTGCAATTTGCCGCCCGCGCGGCGGAAACCGAAATCGAGGGGATCGGCCTGATCCTGTCCTCTCCCGCGTTCCAGCGCCGCTGACAGGAGGCCTTGCAGATGCAGCTGACCCGCCGTTCCCTACTTACCCGTTCCGCGCTCTTGGGCTGCTCGCTGGCGGCCAGCCCGCTGCTGACCCCGGTCACCTTTGCCGCCGCGCCCTGGGACACCCGGCTGGTGGTGATCATCCTGCGCGGCGGCATGGACGCGCTGGATGTTGTGCAGCCCTATGGCGATCCGCATTTTGCCGGGCTGCGTCAGGGCCTGTCCGGCGGCCCGGCCGCGGGGGCTGCGGACCTGGACGGGTTTTATGCGCTGCATCCCGGCCTGGCGCCGCTGCTGCCGCTGTGGCAGGCGGGCGGGCTGGGCTTTGTGCAGGCGGTGTCCACCCCTTACCGCGACCGGCGCAGCCATTTCGACGGCCAGGATCTGCTGGAGGCCGGAACCGCGGGTCTGGGGCAGGCGGAGGGCGGCTGGCTGAACCGCTTGCTGCAGCAGATGCCGGGGGTGGAGGCACGCACCGCCTTTGCCATCGGCCAAGAGCGGATGCTGCTGCTGGAGGGCCGCGCGCCGGTGTCGCAGTGGGCGCCCGGGGCCGGGCTGGTGATGAGTCCGCAGGCGGAACGGCTGGCGGGGCTCTTGATGGAGGAGGACCCGCTGTTCCACGCCGCGCTGAACGAGGCGCTGGAGCTGACCCGGCAAGATCTGTCCTTGGGCGGTGAGGACAGCGAAGATGCCGCCGCAAACGATGGCGAGGACATGATGGCGTCGATGATGACAGCGCCGAAAGGCAAGGCGCACAGCGAAGTTGCCGCCTATGCGGCGCAGCAGCTGCGCGGCGACAGCAGGATTGCGGCGTTCTCCATCAACGGCTGGGACACCCATTACCGCCAGGCCGGCGCGCTGAAAGGGGCGCTGGGACGGCTGGCGGAGGCCATTCTGGCGTTGCAGAGCGGCCTGGGGCCGGAGATCTGGGGGAAAACAGCTGTGGCGGCGGTGACCGAGTTCGGCCGCACCGCGCGGGAAAACGGCACTGGCGGCACCGATCACGGCACCGGCGGGGCCATGCTGCTGGCGGGCGGCGCGGTCCGCGGCGGCCGGGTGCTGGGGCGCTGGCCGGGGCTGGCAGAGGCTGATCTCTATGACCGCCGCGACCTGATGCCGACCGCCGATGTGCGCAGCCAGCTTGCCTGGCTCCTGCACGGGCTGACCGGCGCTGGTGAGAGTCGTTTGGAAACAGAGGTCTTTCCCGGCCTGGACATGGGCAATGATCCCGGCCTGCTGCTGTAGCGGTGCGTAAATCCGCGGCGGGGGCCCCCGCCGGCCGGGCCCAAGGCCGTCAAGCTGTGCCGAGCAAGCCGTGCGGGCGGGGCGGGGATTTTTCTGGGAGAGGTGATTGCAGAGGCTGCGGCGCGGCGGTTGCCTGCGCGGAATTCACGGGCGCAGGTGCTGCGGGTTCTGCAGGCCGTTGCGCCGCCTGGGACCGCGGTGCATGAGACGGCTGAAGCCCCTGCGCTGCTGCGCCTCAGCGCTTGCCCGCATGCAGGATCAAGGGGCGGCCGTCTGTGCCGCAGCCGCGGTTCCGCCGGATGGTCCGGGCTTCCAGCCGGACCTGGCCGTAGAGTACGATGATCAGGGTGGCGAGGGCTATGATGCAGGCTTGGATCATGTCAGATCGCTGCGCGGCGTTGCAGCCGCTCCTGCACCAGCCCGGCCAGGGTGGCCGCGTCCTGCGTCAGCGGCCGGCCTTTCTGCCGCGAGCGGGTCAGGCGGTCGGCAGCCTCGGCCAGGGGGTTGTCGCCGGCGCTGCGGGCAACACCGCCCAGGAACTGCGCCAGATAGGCCAGGGTCTTTTCCTCCTGCCCCGTGTTCAGCACATCGGCGGCATGGGCCATGTCGTCGCGATACGCAATCAGGTCCGGTTCCACCGTTTCATCGGCCAGCGCGCGCGGGCCGGAGGGCTGGCGGTCGGCGGGCATGCTGGACAGCACCGCCTGCTGGAAGGCGGCGAGCGAGGTGATCGGTTTTTCCAGGAACCCGGCGGCGCCGGCGTCGATCGCCGCATCCGCCAGATTGGAGTCGCCGGAGGTGGCGAGGATCACGCTGGGGCGCGGGCTGGCGTCCGCCAGTTCGCGGATCAGGTCGAGGCCGGAGCCGTCAGGCAGCCCGACATCGGCGATCAGCACCGAGGGGCGGTAGACCTGCAGGTGGCGGCGGGCGGACTTCAGGCAGTCGGCGCGCCGGATCCGGGCGCCGCTGCGCAGGCAAAGAAGGCGCAGCGCCTCGCAGGCAAAGCGGCTGTCCTCGACCACCAGGATGGTCAGCCCCAACAGCGGGCGCCGCGTGGTCGGCAGGCGTTGGGCTGCCGCAAACAGTTCCGAATCGTCCATAACGTATCCTCCTTGCGGGATAGGCCTCCAGGCTAGGGAATCGAGGCTAATTACTGGTTAACAGGGCGCGCGCTGGTTCCGGCCGGCAGGCTGCGCGCGGATTGGCGCACTTGCCGCGGCGCAGCATCCGCCGCATAACCGGGGCCAAGGACCGTTTGTGAGAGGAGCACGAAAAAGATGATCGGCCGACTGAACCATGTTGCCATTGCTGTCCCGGATCTGGAGGCGGCTTCGGCCCAGTACCGCAACGCACTGGGCGCCAAGGTGGGGGCGCCGCAGGATGAGCCGGATCACGGCGTCACCGTGGTGTTCATCGAATTGCCCAACACCAAGATTGAGCTGCTCTATCCGCTGGGAGAGAACTCGCCCATCAACGGCTTCCTGGAAAAGAACCCGGCGGGCGGCATCCACCATGTCTGTTATGAGGTGGAGGACATCCTGGCAGCCCGCGACCACCTGCAGGCCGAAGGCGCACGGGTGCTGGGCTCGGGCGAGCCGAAGATCGGCGCCCATGGCAAGCCGGTGCTGTTCCTGCATCCCAAGGATTTCAACGGCTGCCTGGTGGAACTCGAGGAAGTTTGACGCTATGAGCACCCTGTCCCGGCTGCGGGGCAGGGCAACAACGAAAGGCCGGCGCCATGGGCATTACATCAGCGATCGTGCTTTATGCAGTGATCTGGTTCATGACCTTCCTGGTGATCATCCCGATCCGGCTGGAGACCCAGGGCGACAAGGGCGACGTGGTGCCCGGCACCCATGCCGGCGCGCCGGAGAAGCATTTCCTGAAGCAGAAGGCCTGGATCACCACCGGCGTGTCGGCGGTGCTGTGGGCGGCTATCTGCGCGATCATCATCTCTGGCGTGATCTCGGTGCATGATTTCGACTGGATGGGAATGCTGCCGGAACGGCAGTGATCCGTCTCAGCCTTTCATAATCTATTCTTCAGAGCCTCCCGCCCGGTCCGGGAGGCATTGTCATGCCTTCGTGCCGGTTGGGTATGGCGCCGCGCTGGCGCGCGGCGCGGCGGCGGCCAGCCCTGCGGGCTGGAGCAGGCCGTGGGACAATAGATCATTGGAAGAGATTTGCTGAGACGCGCTTTAAGGGCAGGTCTGCCCTTAAAGGCGCCAATTCGAGTGTACTCCGGTCTTCGCCGCATCAAGGCTGAACCGCGCGTGCCGCGCGGCGGCTTGCGCCGGCCTTGACCCGGCTGCGGCCGGTGTTGCGGGCCGCGCTGGCCTAGCGGCGGGCCAGCGCGTGGTAGATATGGGTGAAGGTGGCCGCGCCCAGGATCGGGATCACCAGGTTCAGCAGCGGCACCGACAGCGGCACCGCCATCAGCGTGCCGGCGGCCCAGATCGTGGTGGAATGACGGCGGCGCAGCTTCTTGGCCTCAGCCGTGCCGACCCGGCGGGCGGCGGCGAGGGTGAAATATTCGCGCCCCAGCAGGAAGCCATTGAGGCCCCAGAAGATGAACAGCGCCGCAGGCGGGAACAGCACATAGAGGAACAGCGCCAGGATGTTGGCCGCGATCAGCAGGCCGAGGAAGTTCACCGTGTCCCTGACCGCGTCCCAGAACGGCACTTTGGCCGCCGGGGGCAGGGCAGGGTAATGCTTGTCCTCCACCGCCTGGGCGACCTCGTCCAGGAACAGTGAGGTGATGGCGGAGGCCACCGGCACCATCAGGAACACCGACAGGAGCAGCATCAGCAGCAGCGAGCCGATCGACAGCAGGTCATCGACCCAGGTGACCTCGCCCAGCACCGGCAGGGTGACTTCCGGTCCGGCCAGCCACTGGATCAGCATCAGGAACACCGCATAGGCGGCAAACAGCAGCGCAACAGACAGGCCGAGTCCCAGAAACAGCACCTTGCGGAAGCGCGGATCGCCGGTCTGGCCGAGGGTTTTGAAAAAGGCGGTGAAGATCATGCGCTCATCCAGGTTGTCATGGCATCCAGGTCCGGGCGCGGGCGCTCGGGCGGGACGGTGCTTTCGGTGGCGATGTGGATGATGCCGGCGATGCGCTCGTTTTCCGCGAGGCCGAAGGCCGCGCTGCAGAAACCCGCATCATGGCTGGCCCAGCCGGTCAGCCAGTTGGCGCCCCAACCAGAGGCCAGCGCTGCATTCAGGAGCGCCAGACAAACGGCACCGGCGGAGTATGTCTGTTCAACGGCCGGGACCTTGGGGCTGTCTTTCTGCACCTCGACCACCACAACGGCAAGCTGGCCCTGGTCAAACTGGCTGCGGCCCTTGGCAATGTCCTCCGGGCTTTTGCCAAGGCGGGTGCCGGCCTCATCGGTCAGCGCAGCAAGGCGGGCCATCGCGGGCCGCTCCACCACGATGAAGCGCCAGGGCTCCAGCTTGCCATGATCGGGGGAGCGGGCGGCGGCGATCAGGATCGGCAGCAGTTCGTCGCGCGTGGGCGCTGGCGCCACCAGCGTCTTGGCCGGGCGCGAGCGGCGCGACAGCAGAAATTCGAGGGCTGCGTCGTTGCGTGCAGGCATATGTGAAACCTTTTTACATCTGTTGCTGCCTATCTCGGCAGCCGTTGTTGTTTTTTCAAGAGCCGGGCGGCCTTGCGTGCCGTCTGTGCCGGAAATGCAGCAGGCGGCGGGGCTCGGGTTTCGCTGGCAGGGTGATAGCCGCGGGACAGTGTCAAAGTCTATGGCCTTTGCCGCCCGCACGGGGCATCAGTGGCTGTATGGGAAAGCCACGTAAGAAAGACCTGCCGGATTTGGGCCATCTGTGCGTGCCGGGCGCAGAGATCGCGGTGCGCGCGACGCCCAAGGCGGCGCGCAATGCCATTGTGCAGGCGGAAGGGGGGGCTGAAGATCTCTGTCACCGCAGCGCCGGAAAACGGCAAGGCGACTGAGGTCATCCGCAGCCTGCTGGCCATGGCGATGGGCACCGCAGCGTCAAACCTTGAGCTGCGCCGCGGCGCGGCCGCCCGCGACAAGGTGTTTCTTTATACCGGCCCGGGCTGAAGCTTACTCATCTCCGACCAGCCGGTAGACGCCTTCGGGCAGGTCAAGCGCTGCTGCGAGATCCCGCACCATCAGGTGCGAGAGGGTGATTTTCTGCACGCTGTCGGTGCGGGGGTCATATTGTTCGACCGTTACGCATTCAGCAAAGGAATTGATGGTCACATCCTCATTGAGCGGGGTTCCGTTCTCGTCAACAAGGGTGATGACCGTTGAGTCAAATTCATGTTCGATGGTAAACATGCCCCCAGCCTGCACTGCGGGCCGCCTGCTGGCAAGGCCTTGCAATTGCAGCCGATCAGTCCAATCTACCGGCAAGGTTCCGCCGCCAGGCAATTGCCATCCCCAGAGCTTGCGGGATAATGTGCGGACGAATTGCAAAAGGATGTGCCATGCGCCGTTTTCTGTGTCTGATTGCCCTTGCCGCCAGCGCCTGCAACATGGTTGTTGAGCCTGCGTCCCAGTCTGCGCCCCAGCCCGTTCCCGCGGCGCAGCGCCAGCCGGTGAAGGGCATGGCGCCGGGTGAGGCGCGCAGCGCCTTTGCTGCCGTTACCCGCCGGGTGGAACCGGTGGCGGAGCGCGAGTGCCGCAAGCGCACCCAGGGCCTGAACTGCGACTTCCTGATCCGCATCGACCCGAACGCCAAGGCCGCGCCGAACGCCTATCAGAGCCTCGACCGCAACGGCCGCCCGGTGATCACCTTCACCCAGCGGATGCTGGGGCAGATTGCCAACCACGATGAGCTGGCCTTTGTGATGTCGCATGAGGCGGCCCACCACATCCGCGGCCACCTGGCGCGGCAGTCGCAGAACTCTGCCCTGGTCAGCGCCGGCGCCGGGCTGATCACCGCGCTGGCGGGCGGCAGCGCCTCCACCGTGTCCACTGCGCAGGATGTCGGCGGCTTTGTCGGCGCCCGCACCTATTCCAAGGATTTTGAGCTGGAGGCGGATGAGCTGGGCACCATTATCACCCACAAATCCGGCTACCGGCCCAGCGTCGGCGTGCGCTTCTTCAACCGGCTGCCGGATCCGGGCGACCGTTTCCTGGGCTCCCATCCGGCCAACCCGGACCGGGTGCGGGTGGTGCAGGCAACCATCGCGCGCAACAACCTGAACTGACCATGGCAGCCAAGGACACCTCTGCCCCGGCGCTGGAGAAGCTTGGCGTTGTTTTGACTGACCGCGGCTCGAAATACGCGGTCAGCGGCGCGCGGGCTTCCTCGCGGGCGGAGGTGGATGCGGTGCTGGCGGACCTCAAATCCGACCGCGCCTATGCCAAGGCGACCCACAATACCTGGGCCGCGGTGCTGCCCGCAGGGGGCCTCAAGGCCGATGACGGCGAGAGCGGCGCGGGGATGGTAATCCTGCGGATGATGGAGCGTGAGGGGGTAACGGACCACGTCATCATCGTGACCCGCTGGTACGGCGGCAAGAAGCTGGGCGGCGACCGTTTCCGCCGGGTGCAGGATGCGGTGCGCGCCTATCTGGACCACCACGGCGGGAAACCTGCGTGAAAATTCCTTCTGGTTGACCTGAGTCAAATTCATACGCCCCGGCCACCGCTAAGCTGCCCCGGCAATGCATGATTACGGGGGACTGCGCGATGACCGCCGAAGCCGACCTGAAGACCCACGCCGAACTGTTCGACCGGATGGCCTGCGCCGTGGGCCTGGACCTGGAGGAAGAGGCCGTGGCAGGCACCCTGCGTTTCGACGAGATTGCCGAGGCAGTGCTGCGCTGCAGCCGGTGCGGCGGTGTCGGCGCCTGCCGCAAATGGCTGGCCGAGGGCCTGCGCCCCGGAGCCGAGGCCCCCGATTTCTGCCGCAACCGCGATCTGCTCGGCTATCTGAATGAGCAGCAGGCCTGAGCGCACCGTCCCAGCCAAGGAGTGCCCTTCATGAAACCACTGGGTGAGCCGCTGCGTCATTTGCGGCTGCTGTCAAAAATGGGCGACGCTATCGGTGCCGACCTGTCCGGCGCCTTTGCCGCGGGCCGTGTCGGGCACCAGGAATGGGCAGACATGGTCACCCGCTGCCGCGGCTGCACCGCACCGGACCAATGCACAGCCTTCCTGGCAGAGCATGAGCAAGCCAGCGCCCCGATGCCGGGCTGCCGCAATGCCGAAGAGCTGAAGCGCCTCAAGGAACTGGCCCGTTGAGGGACATGGCAGCGGAGGCGGAAGGTCTCGGAAATATCTTCCGCCACCTGTGGCTGTTGCGGGCAGTGGCCGAGGCCGCGGGCGTCGATCTCAATCAGGCGATGCAGGCGGGGCGGCTCAGCGGGCTGGACTATGCCCGCATGGTCACAAGCTGCCGCGGCGCCGGCTGCAGCAAATCCTGCGCCCTGTGGCTCTCCTCCCGCCGTGGTGATGCGCCCGCGGTGCCAGAGTTCTGCCCCAGCGCGGATCTGTTCAAGCGGCTGATGCCCTAGTCCAATACATGATCCGCCCGCAGGCCCGGCTCGCCGGGCGGCTTGCTGCAAATCAGGCGCTTAGCTTCGCCCCTTACAGCTTGGAATGCGTCCCGTCACACAGGGGCTTTTTGCCTGAATGCTTGCAGCCGCAGAAGAACACCTTGCCGTCTTTCTCTGCCGTGTATTTCACCGGCTCAAAGCCTGTGTCCTTGTGCGAGCCATCACAGAACGGCTGCCGGCCGGATTTGCCGCAGGCGCACCAGAAATAGGTCTTTCCCTCCTTCACCTCGACGGGGAAGGGGGCTTTCTGGGTGATTTCCGGAGTGTCTGTCATGGCTGGGCGCTCTCCCTGGCTGGTTGCGGTTGGGGAAGAGGGTAGCAGTCAGAGAATGAATTGGTAGAGGGCGCAACCCTTGCAAGCGGTGACTCACTCCATCTCAACCTTTGCAATTCTCCAGAGGTTGTGCAAAATCACGTAAGGATTGTATTTCTTAAGAGCGTTACAGTAATTACAAGAGGGGCTTGGAGGGCATCATGGAGAGACCAGCATATCTAATACAGGGTGAGCCCGCGCGTCTTTTTCCGGTTTTGTCCAACAACTCCAAGGAGGGGCGGACGACCTCTATTCTTCTAGCGTGCCTTTCTAAAATAGAGGAGCTTGCGTCAGAGTTAATAGCATCCCTGGGACAGCGCACCGGAAAACGTACATCAGTAGAGACATTCACAGAAGTAGTCTTTGATGGTCAGGAAGGGGGTGCCAAGGATCGCCCTGACGGGCTGATCGTCGTAAAAAACGGTTCACGAGAATGGCGCGCCATGGTGGAAGCCAAAATTGGCAATAACCCTTTGGCCGCAGAGCAAATTGAAAAATACCGCAGCCTCGCAAAGGACAACGGGATTGACTGCGTTATTACAATCTCCAACCAGTTTGCGACGGTGCCCGCCAGCCATCCGCTAGAGGATGTCCGTAAGAGCCGCTCAAAGGTTCCTGTTTTCCACTGGTCATGGATGTTCGTCCTGACTGCGGTTGACTTACTGATCAGCAACGACAGTGTTGCCGACGACGATCAGCGCGTACTGCTGAATGAATTGAGGCGCTTTTTAACTCATGAAAGCGCAGGTATTCGCGGTTTCGACCGTATGCCGCCAGAATGGAGCGAGCTGAACAAGCTTGTCTCAGCGGGTGGCAAGATACTTGCCAAGTCTCCAGAAGCGATTGCGGTATTGGAAGCTTGGCATCAGGAAACCAAAGACCTGTCTTTGATCTTGAGCAGGCAGACAGAGGCAGGCGTCAGAGAGCGATTGAACCGAAAACATGCAAAGAATCCCGCCGATCGGCACAAGGACGAACTGAGCCAGTTAAGAGAAGCCCACCAATTGCAAGTTAGCTTTGAAATTCCCAATGCGGCTGCACCTTTGGAGGTTGTAGCGGACCTTAACCGCCGGACAATTGAAGCCGGGATGACCTTGAGAGCTCCAGAAGACAAAAAGTCATCGAAGGCGCGGTTGAATTGGCTTCTGCGCCAATTAAAGCATGAAACCAGCGACGATCTGTTTGTTCGTATGACTTGGCCCGGCCGCAGTGAAGACACCCATTTCCCCTTGTTGGACCTATCCGCGGACCCCGACCTTTGTGAAAAGGACAAGAACGGGCTTCAAGTCGTAAGTTTTCATATCTACGTAGCAAAACGCTTGGGAGCGAAATTCACTCAACAAACGAACTTCATTGCAGAGCTTGAAACGATTGTCCCAAAGTTCTATCGCGAGGTTGGCCAGGACTTATCCTCTTGGAGAAAGCCCGCGCCAAGAATCCGGGAGCCTCAAACGGACGCCAGCGTCCAATCAATTGAAGACGAAGCTGAGGTAGAGGCACTGCGGGCGCAGTAACGCTGCCCCGCGCCGTGCCTCAGGGGGTTCTCACGCCCCACAAGTCATATTCCCCGGCCTCGTCCACTTCGACCGTTACCATATCCCCCGCCTGCAACCCGTCTGTTCCCTCATCAATGAACAGGTTGCCGTCGATCTCCGGCGCGTCGGCCCTGGTGCGGCAGGTGGCGATGCCGTCTTCGTCGATGTCATCGACAATGACCTGCATGGTCTGGCCGACCTTGGCCTCCAGCTTGGCCTCAGAAATCGCCTGGGCCTTCTCCATGAACCGCTCCCAGCGCTCCTGCTTGACCTCTTCCGGCACGTGATCCGGCAGGTCGTTGGAGCGGGCACCGTCGACGTTTTCGTATTTAAAACAACCCACCCGGTCCAGTTGCGCCTCGTCCATCCAGTCCAGGAGGTGCTGGAATTCCGCCTCGGTCTCGCCTGGGAAGCCGACGATGAAGGTGGAGCGCAGGGTGATATCGGGGCAGGTCGCACGCCAGGCGCGGATCTCGTCCAGGGTTTTGGCCGCTGCGGCGGGCCGGGCCATGCGGCGCAGCACGTCCGGGTGGGCGTGCTGGAAGGGGATGTCGAGATACGGCAGCAGCGCGTTGTCCGGGTCCGCCATCAGCGGGATCAGGTCGCGCACATAGGGGTAGGGGTAGACATAGTGCAGCCGCACCCACAGGTCGTCTGCCGGGGCCAGTTTGCCCAGTTCGCGGGAAAGGTCGAGGATATGGCTGCGCACGTCCTCACCCTTCCAAGGGTGGCTTGAGTACTTGCGGTCCAGCCCATAAGCCGAGGTGTCCTGCGAAATCACCAAGAGTTCGCGCACCCCGGCCTCAACCAGCTTTTCCGCCTCGCGCAGTACCGCGTGGACGGGGCGGGAGGCCAGTTTGCCGCGCATATCCGGGATAATGCAAAACTTGCACTTGTGGTTGCAACCCTCTGAAATCTTTAGATAGCTGAAGTGCCGCGGGGTGAGCTTGACGCCCGCCGCGGGCAGCAGGTCCACGTAAGGGTTCGGGCTGGGCGGCACCGCGGAATGCACCGCGTCCAGCACCTGCTCATATTGATGCGGGCCGGTAACCGCGTGGATGCGCGGGTGATGCTCGCGGATATAGTCCGGCTCAGCGCCCAGGCAGCCGGTTACGATCACCTTGCCGTTTTCCTTCAGCGCTTCGCCGATCGCCTCCAGGCTTTCCGCCTTGGCGCTGTCGAGGAAGCCGCAGGTGTTGACGATCACCGCGTCGGCCCCGGCGTAGTCGGGCGAGATGCCATACCCTTCGGCGCGCAGCCGGGTCAGGATGCGTTCGCTGTCCACCAGCGCCTTGGGGCAGCCGAGCGACACCATGCCGAGGGTCGGCTGGCCGTCACGGGGCGTGTCGCGGAACTGCGGTTCCGGGGCAAGGTCGGGGCGGAGGCTGGGCGGGTTGCTGGACGGGGTACTGGTCATCCGCGCGCATATATCAGGAATGCGGCAGGAGGCAAGGAAAACGGGGGGGGCTAGGCGTGCACCCCCTGTACACCCCCTGTGCACCGGGGGGCTGCATTTTCGCCGGATGTGCGGGGTTCTGTGTTGAAGCCGGAACGCCAAAGCCCGTAGCCTGCGGCAAAGCGAATTTGCATGACGAGAGCAATTGATGCGTGACGAGAGTGAAACGCCGGAGGCCCCGGCCGCCCCGCAGCGCAAGCTGACCCCTGCCAATGAGAACCCCTGGTATGTGCTGATGACGCTTTATGGGGAGCAGGAGGGACCTTTCACAGATCCGGACCTGCACAACCTGAACCGCAAAGCGTGGAACGCTTGGGCTGGACAAGCGATGAACGCAGAAACACTTTCAGTTGCAGCAAGTAGTTCAAAAATTGATCTAAATGAGCTGGATGAGTGGAAAAACTGCGGAACTATAATTCGTATCCGTTTTGGGGAGGAGTACGAGAAGCGAAACCCGTCTGTTGAAGTTGTGCCGGAGCTGCCTGATCCAAAACATAAAGTACATTGTGGAGATACTGTTTTCCCTCTTGGCCTGAACCTAAGTGGTTTTGTTATTCCGTCTGAAATTGACCTGTGTCACGCAAGGCTCGAAAGGTGGGCAGAGTTCGAATTGACGACATTTCTTGGGGAGAGCTGGTTTAGTCATGCAGAGTTCAAAGGAGCTGCTGTGTTCCGAAATGCCAGCTTTAAAGAGAGGGCGGTTTTCTACTCAACACGATATTGGGGGCGTTGTGATTTTAGTAAGTCGAAGTTTGAATATGAAACGCAACTTAGTTTTTCAACTTTTGGCAAGGGGGTCAGTTTCCAAGGGGCGACATTCGAAGGTGTTGCCAGCTTCGAACGGTGTCATTTCGGAGAGTTAGACAGGCTGAGGACTGGCGCTTACTTCTATGGTTGCCGATTTCTAAAACCTGCGACTTTTCGAAGCTCCATGTTTGTTGGTGCATTTCCGGAATTTGGGGGAGCCGAACTGCACGAAAACACGAGCTTTACAGCTCGCTTTGACCCAACGGAGCCTGAATCGAGATTGTTTCCCGATCAAAAAGGAGCTGTTTTCTGGCCAAAAGAGTCAGAGCAAAATCCAGAAACCGCCCGAAACTCCTGCGCCACCATCCGCCACATCGTCGCCAAACAAGGCCTCCCCGAAGACGAGCACTTCTTTTTCCGCCGAGAGATGCATTTTGCCGGCAAGATCGGCCCCATCTGGCAGCGGCTGCCGTATTTGCTGTTCGGCTGGTTCTCGGAGTACGGCTATTCCATCGCACGCCCGTTCTGGTGGCTGTTTGCGATTTGGCTGTTTGGCACCTTCGTCATAGCGGAGCACTTTGTGGCGGAAACCGCCAGACCGCTGCTGGACTCTGATGACTGGACGGCGATGGCGCTGAGCTTTTCAAACCTGTTCCCGCTATTCGGGTTCGGGCGGGCGTATTTCGGGGCTGAGTTCCTGCAGGCACTGCCGCCGCACCTGAAGGTTCTCTCCGGCGTCCAGACCGTCGCCAGCCTGCCGCTCTTGTTCTTCCTCGGCCTGGGTCTGCGGCAGCGGTTCCGGCTGCGCTGACCACCAGCCGAAAACACGCGTAGCTTTGATGCCGCGCGGGGGCTTCGTGCATTGCACCCCTGCGCACAGGCGGTAAGCTGCGCAAAACCTCTCGGGGAACAGGGGCAAAGACATGAGGAGCGGGCTGATGAAGCTGATTTTCAGGGTTGTGACGGCGCTGGTGCTGACGGTGGTGCTGCTGGCGGCGCTGGTGCTCTTGCTGCCGGGCGAGAAGATCGCGCGGCTGGCTGCGGATCAGCTGGAGACGCAGACCGGGCGCAAGCTGGCATTTGGCGGCAAGGTGCGCTTCACCTTCTGGCCCACTCTGGGGGTCAAGGCCGATGCGGTGACGCTCTCCAATGCGGACTGGGCCGGGCCGGAGCCAATGCTGCAGGCGGAGCGGCTGACCATCGGGGTCTCCGCGGCGGATCTGCTGCAGGGCGACGTGCGTGTCACCGAGGTCTCGGCCATTCTGCCGCATCTGAACCTGGCCACCAATGCCGAGGGTGTGGGCAACTGGGTCATGCAAGGCGGGGCGGTGCAGGATGCCGGCGGCGCAGGCAGTAGCACTGGCAGCGGCGGCGCATCCGATGGCGGCAGCAGCGCGTTGCCGCTCCGGATTGAGGCGGTGGCGCTGACCGGGGCTTCGCTGCGCTATGCGGCGCACGGGGAAACGCCGGTAGAGATGAAGAACATCGACCTCAGCCTGCTGTGGCCGGACCCGGCGGGCACCGCGGCCGTCAAGGCCACCTTGCGCCCGGCGGGAGAGCCGCTGGAGATCGACGCCGAGATCGGCACCTTTGCGGCCTTCCTGGCGGGGCAGGTTTCCTCGGTCGGGGCAAGTGTCGCGGCGCCGGGGGGCAAAGGGCGGTTTGACGGCCACGCCGATATCAACGGCGAGGCTAAGGGGCGGCTGACCTTCGGGGCGGAGGACGCCCTGCAGACCGGTGCGGCGCTGGGGGTGTCCCTGCCGGACGCGCTGGCGCAGAAGGCGGTGTTCGCCGCCGATGTGACCTATACCGCGGACGGGCGGCTGTCGATGCGCGACCTGGCGGCAGAGCTGGGGGCAAACCGGCTGACCGGCGCTGCCGACGTGGAGTTCAAGGACCGCCCCAGCATCACCGCGCAGCTGAAGGGCGGGGCGCTGGATGTCTCCGGCTTTGGCAGCCGCCAGAGCGGTTCCGGCGGGGGCAGCAACGGTGGCGGCAGCGGCAGCAGCAAGGCCGGAGGCAGCGGCTGGCCGGAGGATGCCATTGACGCCTCGGCGCTGGGGCTGGCGGATGCGGTGGTGGACCTGAGCTTCGACAGCCTGGACACCGGCGGCGTGAACCTGGGGGCCAGCAAGCTGAACCTGACGGTGGAGCGCAATCGCGCGGTGCTGAAATTCCTGCCTGCGGCGATGTTCGGCGGCCAGGTGCAGGGGCAGCTGGTGGCCAACAACCGCAGCGGGCTGTCGGTGGGCGGCAACCTGTCCTTCACCGGCATCCGGCTGGAACGCGCGCTGGCGGAAACCGCGGGCTATGACCGGCTGAACGGCGAGGCGCTGGGCGGGCTGGAATTCCTCGGCTCCGGCAAATCCGTCAAGGCGATCATGCGCTCGCTGAGCGGCAAGGGCTGGCTGGAGGCGGGCAAGGGCTTCTTCACCGGTTTCGATTTGGAGGAGCTGATGCGGTCGGGCGGCAATGGCGGCAGTACTGTGTTTGATCAGCTGACCGCCAGCTACAAGATCAAGGACGGCACCCTGCGCAACAAGGATCTGCTGGTGCTGCTCAAGGGTTTCCGGGCTGAGGGCAAGGGCCGGATTGGCCTGGGCGCGCGCGACATCGACTACCTGTTCACGCCGCAGCTGGTGCGGGCGGGCCGCGACCAAGTGCTGAGCATCCCGGTGCGGATCAAGGGCAGCTGGGACGATCCGGACATCCGCCCGGACTTCGGCCAGGCGCTGCAGCCGAAGATCGACGAGATTGAGCAGGAGGCCAAGGACCGGGTGCGCCAGAAGCTGAGCGAGGAGCTGAACCTGGAAACGGAGATCGCGCCGGATCAGGACATCAACGATGTGCTGAAAGAGCGGATCGAACAGGAAGCCCGCGATCAGTTGCTGAAGTTGCTGGGCGGCGACTGACGCCCCCAGCCGGAGGCCGGGTCAAGGAAGGCCGCAGGCCTCCGGGCAAGGCCCGGCGTGTCCTTGACGCGGCTGCAGGCGTCTTACGCTGGCGCAGGCGCATCTAAGGGCAGACCTGGCCTTAGATCGCTTCTCAGCCAAAAGAAAAGCGCCCGCCGGAGGCGGGCGCGGATCGCCTGCGAAGCAGGCGAAATCCCTCTTGTTTGCAGGGATCAGATGGTCTGATCGTAGTCGCCCACCAGCGGCTCGGTGCGGATCACCGCGTCGATACCGGCAAAGATCGCCCGCATCTCCGCCTCGCTGTCTGAGCTTTCGCAGACCACCACCAGGTTCGGGGTGTTGGACGACGCCCGCACCAGCCCCCAGGAGCCATTGTCGAGGATCACCCGGGCGCCGTTCACAGTGACAACTTCCTTGATCGCCCGGCCTGCGAATTGCTCGCCCGCCTCGTGCTTGGCGACCAGTTTCTGCACCAGCCGCTCCAGCACGGCGTATTTCTCGGTGTCGGCGCAATAGGGCGACATGGTCGGGGTGGCCCAGGTCTTGGGCAGGGCCTTGCGCAGGTCGGACATCGACTGGTCCGGGTTGCGGTCCAGCATCTTGCAGACCTCAACCGCGACCCGCATGCCGCAGTCATAGCCGCGGCCCACGGGCTCTGCCAGGAAGTAGTGGCCGGATTTCTCGAAACCCGCCAGGGCGCCGATTTCCTTCACCCGCCGCTTCATGTGGCTGTGGCCGGTCTTCCAGTAATCGGCGGTGACACCGTTCTTCTGCAGCTCAGGGTCCGAGGCAAACAGGCCGGTGGATTTCACGTCGGCGACAAAAGTGGAGTTCGGATAGATCTTTGACAGATCGCGCGCCATGATCACGCCCACCTTGTCGGCAAAGATCTCCTCGCCCTCGTCATCGACCACGCCGCAGCGGTCGCCGTCGCCGTCAAAGCCAAGCGCCAGATCGGCGCCCGAGGCTTTCACGCTGGCCGACATGTCGTGCAGCATTTCCATGGCTTCAGGGTTCGGGTTGTAGTGCGGGAAGGTGTAGTCGAGCCGGTTGTGGCTCTCGACCACCTCGACGCCCATGCGTTCAAAGATCTCCGGCGCAAAGGCCGAGGCGGTGCCGTTGCCGGTGGCGCAGACCACCTTGAGCGGGCGGGTCATTTTGAAATCGCCGACCAGATCGTCGATATAGGCTTCCTTGACGCCGTCCACGAACTCATAGGAGCCGCCGGGCGCCGGCTGGCCCTCGCCGTTCAACACGATATCGCGGAGCTCTGCCATCTCATCGGGGCCGTGGGTCAACGGGCGGTCAAAGCCCATCTTGACGCCGGTCCAGCCGTTGGGGTTGTGGCTGGCGGTGACCATCGCCACGGCCGGCACATCCAGATGGAACTGGGCGAAATAGGCCATCGGCGACAAGGCCGGGCCGATGTCCTTGACCTGGATACCGGCCTGCATCAGGCCGAGGATCAGCGCGTTCTTGATGCTGAGCGAATAGTCGCGGTAGTCGTTGCCGACCGCGATCACCGGGTCGATGCCGCGTTGGCGCATCTGGGTGCCAAGGCCAAGGCCCAGGGCGGTCATGCCGGGCAGGTTGATTTCCTCCGGGTATTTCCAGCGCGCATCATACTCGCGAAAGCCCGTGGGCTTGATCATCGCGTCGCGCAAAAAGCTCCAGGTGTTCGGGGTCACCTCAGGCTGCGGTTTGGTCATGTCTGAAATACTCTTTAGGGGTCAAATACGGATGGGATCAGCCTTGGCCAGCGCGTCAAAGCGCATCAGGCCGGCGATCAGCTGGGGCATCTGGTCGAGATAGATCATGTTCGGCCCGTCGGAGGGCGCGTTGTCGGGGTCCTGATGGGTCTCGATGAAGACCGATGCGATGCCCAGCGACACCGCCGCGCGCGCCATCAGCGGTGCAAACTCGCGCTGGCCGCCGGTGGAGCCGCCCTTGCCGCCGGGCTGCTGCACCGAATGGGTGGCGTCCATCACCACCGGGTAGCCGCCCTGCGCCATCTGCGGCAGCGAGCGCATGTCAGCAACCAGGGTGTTGTAGCCAAAGGAGGTGCCGCGCTCAGTCAGCAGGATGTTGGTGTTGCCAGTGCTTTCCACCTTGGCGACCACATTGGCCATGTCCCAGGGTGCCAGGAACTGGCCCTTCTTGATGTTCACCGCCTTGCCGGTGTTGCCCGCGGCCAGCAGCATGTCTGTCTGCCGGCACAGGAAGGCCGGGATCTGCAGGATATCGACGGCCTCTGCCGCCGCCGTGCATTGCGCCTCTGTATGGACATCGGTCAGCACCGGCACGCCAAACTCGCTGCGGATGGTGTCCAGAACCTTCAGACCTTCATCGATGCCCAGACCGCGCTTGCCCGACAGCGAAGTGCGGTTGGCTTTGTCATAAGAGGCCTTGAACACGAACTGGGCGCCTGCCTTGTCGCAGGCTTCCTTGAGCTGCCCGGCGATCATCCGGGCGTGGTCTGCGGTTTCCAGCTGGCAGGGGCCGGCAATGATGGTCAGCGGACAATCATTGCCAATGGTGAGGCCGGCGATATCGATGTTTTTCATGCGCTTCCGATAGCTTTACGATGACACCTGCTCCCGCAGGATGGACGCGGTGAGCGAACACATCAGGTAGATACCGGAAAAGATCAGGAAAGCCAAAACGGTATTCTCGAACTTACGCGGATAGGCGGGTTCGTCACTGGGGACCGGTTCGACCGCGGTGGTCAGGTAGCGCACCTGGCGGTTGGCCTCCAGGCGGGTGGTTTCCACTTGCTGCAAGGCCGATTGCAGCATCAGGTCGCGGGTTGCCAGATCGGCCTGGGCCATCTGGATCTGGATTCGCAGGCTGGCCAGCGAGTTTTCGCCGGCCGAGGCGTCGACCATCCGGTTGTTGAGGCTGGCGATCACCGCCTCCAGCCGTCTGATGTCCGCCTCAGCACCGGACACTTTGGCGCGGTTGGGGCGGGTATTGTCCATCAGCGCGGCCAGCTCCAGCCGTTTTTCCTCCAGCTGGACCTCAAACGTGCTGATTTGCTGGCGCAGCGCGGCCACCACGCCCTCGGGGTCGAGCACCGAGCCCTGCTGCTGCAGGACAACCAGCTGTTGCTGCGCGGCGCGGCGCTGGGCCTCGGCATCGTGCAGCGCCGCCTCGGCCTCGGACATCTGGTCGGCCCGTTTCTGCTGCGACAGGTTGTTCACCTTCTGCTGCGCATAGGAAATCAGCTTGCGCGAGAACCCGGCCGCGACCTCCGGGTCGGCGGCGGAGACCTCCATCCGCACCACGCCTTCGGTCGGGTCATAGCCGATTTTCACGTTGCGGCTGTAGGTGGCATAGGCCTCCTCGTTGGTGGGATCGCTTTCCAGCCGCTGGATCGGGTCCAGCCACTCTTGCGTGAAATGCGCCTTAAAGCCGGCCTCGCGGTCCAGCCGCAGCATTGCCTCCTTGGACATCAGGTAGCTTTGCACCGCAATCGAATCCTGGCTGGTGGCGAATTGGGTGCCGGACAGCAGCCCGCCCATGCCGCCGGCGGCGCTGTCGGCCTTGAGCACCAGGAATTCGGACTTGGAGGAATACATCGGCGTGGCGATGGCATAGAAATAGATGCCTGCGGCCAGGGTGGGCAGCATCACAAAGAAGGCCAGGCGGGTGGCCAGCATGGTCAGCTTGCGGCGGCGGCGGCGGGCGATGTCGCGCTGGATGTCCTGGATTTCGCGGTTGCGGCGTTCCAGCGGGCTCAGCTCTGCCGCGGGCAGGGTGGTCTTGGCTGCGGGAATGGTCTGCGGCAGCTGCACCGCACCGGGGGCGGACGGGCCGCCCTCGGGCTGCGCCTTGTTCTGCGGCACCACCAGTTCCAGCATATTGGTGCGTTTGAAGGGGTCGATGCCGCGCTCGCGCAGCATCCGCACCGCCTCAAAGTCAGAGGTGGGGGACAGGTTATGCTTTTGGGCCATCCGCCGCGCCAGGCGCAGCTGGCGGCCGGTCAGGCCTTCCTCGCGGATGGCGTCAAGACCGGTTTCCATGCTGGTTTCACGCGGCGAGCTGACCATGCCGCTGCGCGGCACGGGCGAGGTCTTCGCCGAAGCCGGTTCTGCCGGGGCCTGGGCCGCGGGGCGGGGCTGCGCCTGCGCTTGCGGCCGGGCCTGCGCCTGCGGCCGGGCCGCCTCGCTCTCTGCGCCGTCGGCGGCAGGGGTGCGGCGGATGCGGAACTTCTTAGCTCTCGGTTTCGTAGTCATAGAGCTGTTTCGCTTCTTCCAGAGTGTCAAACATGTGCAGCTGCCCCTGAATGAGGACGGCAGCTGAACGGGCAAATTTTTCCAGCGTCTTGGCCTGATGCGAGACGATGACGATGGTGGTTGTCTGCAGCCGTTCCTGCAGGATTTCCCCGGCCTTGCGGTTGAACTCCACATCAGTGGTGGAGGGCATGCCTTCGTCGATCAGGTAGATGTCGAAATCCAGCGCCAGCATCAGCGAGAAGCTGAACCGCGCCCGCATGCCCGAGGAATAGGTGCCGACCGGCTGGTCGAAGTATTCCTTGAGCCCGCAAAGCCAGCGGCAATAGGCCTCCACATAATCCGGGTCCAGCCCGTAGAGCTTGGCGATATAGCGGCAATTCTCCATCGCCGACAGGCGGCTGATGACGCCGCCCATGAACCCCAGCGGAAAGGAGACCTTGCAGTTGCGGCGGATCTCGCCCTCATCCGGTTTTTCGAGACCGGCCATCATGTTGATCAGGGTGGTTTTGCCGGTGCCGTTCGGTGCCAGCACGCCCAGCGACTTGCCCGGCTCAATGCGGAACGACACGCGGTCAAGGATCACCTTGCGCTGGGTCCCTGTCCAAAAGGACTTGCTGACGTTTTCAAACTCAAGCATTGCCTGTTCCGGTACTGCCGTGCGGCCCTGTCGCGGGCTCTTTTGCCTCGAACCACAAGCGCCTGCAACGCGCCCATGTCCCTTTCTTATCAAAAGAGTGTTAATGGCCTACGCCGGGAATTTGGTCTTATTATGTCGAATTGTGACATAAATCATCAACCAAGTGTTAACCAATCTCCGGCGCAGGCACGCAGATAGCGCAGGTTTTCCGGGGCTGGACAGGGGGTGCGGCGAACAATGGCTGTTTCCAAAGCTGAAACAATCGAGGCCAGCCGCCAGCTGAAGGCGGAGATTCGCGCCTGCCGCATCTGCGCGGACCGTTTTGCCGCCACCGCCACCGCGCATGAGCCGCGCCCGGTGGTGTGGTTCCGCCCCTCCGCCCGCATCCTGATAGCAGGCCAGGCGCCGGGCGCGCGGGTGCATGAAAGCGGACGGCCTTTCACCGATCCCTCCGGCGACCGGCTGCGCGCCTGGCTGGGGCTGTCGGAGGCGGAGTTTTATGACAAGGACCACGTTGCGGTGGTGCCGATGGGCTTCTGCTTTCCCGGCTACAACGCAAAAAAGGCCGACCTGCCGCCGCCCGCTGTCTGCGGCAACACCTGGCATCATCAGGTGATGGCGCAGCTGCCGGATGTGCAGCTGAAGGTACTGGTCGGCGCCCATGCGCAGCGCTATCACCTTGGCGTCAAAGGCCCGGTGACAGCGCTGGTGCAGGGCTGGCGGGATTATGCGCCGCAGGTCTTCCCCTTGCCGCATCCTTCGTGGCGTAATACCGGATGGCTGAAGAAGAACCCCTGGTTCGAGGCGGAGCTGCTGCCGGTTCTGCAGGCCAGGGTGAAGGAGCTGATGCGATGAGTGATGAAACCCCGCTGGATCTGGCCCATGCCGCGATGGAGGCCGCGCCGCTGGATGACGCCGCCCGGCTGCGGTTCTATGAACGGCTGGCGGATGCCGAACTGTTCCTGATGCTGACGGAAGAGGCCGCGGGGGAGCAGATCTCGCCGGAGCTGTTCGATACGCCGGACGGGGCCTATCTTCTGGTCTTCGACCGCGAGGAGCGGCTGGCGCAGTTTGCTGGGAAAGCGGTGCCATACGCGGCACTGTCGGGCCGGGTGATTTGCCAGATGCTGGCCGGGCAGGGGATTGACCAGGGAATTGGACTGGGGCTGAATCTGGAGGTTGCGCCCTCGGCCTTTCTGATCCCGGCAGAGGCCATCAGCTGGCTGCATCAAACCCTTGGCCACGCGCCGGAGGAGGTTGAGGCCGGCGTGACGGAATTCACCACCCCGAAGGGCCTGCCGGAGGCGCTGCTGACGGCGCTGGACGCCAAGCTTGCGACCGCGGGCGGGCTGGCGGCGGCGGCCTATCTGGCCGGTGTGCGCTATGCCGGCGGCGGGCAGGGGCATCTTTTGGGGTTTGTCGGTGCCAAGGAGGCGGCGCAGGCGTCATTGGCCAAAGCCGCCAGCGAGGCGCTGACCTTTTCCGGTATCGAGGCGGGGGCGATGGATGTCGGCTTCTTTGAAGCTGAAGACCCGGTGGCGGCCAGCCTGGCCCGCGCCGGCCTGCGTTTCGACCTGCCGCAGCCCAAGGCGCCGCAGGACTTGAAGCCTGTGAAGCCGGGCAGCGACCCGGACAAGCCGCCGCGGCTCAGGTAAGCATTTCTCGCCACCCGCCGTTTTCACCTTATCTGCTGCTGCAAGGGCAGGGCTGCGGTCCGTGCCCGCCACACAGCAGGGAGGGGAAAACCATGTCCATTAAACAGACCGCACATGACTTCTGCGAGGCCTGCGATGCGGGCAAGGGCTGGGAGGTGTGCCGCGAATGGTGCACGCCGGACGCGACATTCTCTGTCCAGGCGGATGCGCTGGCAGAGATCAGGACGATTGCGGATTATACCGAATGGGCCAAGGGGCTGCTGACACCGATGCCGGACGCTCATGCGAAGTTCCAATCCCTGATGGCGGATGAGGACAGCAACCGCGCGATCCTGTTTGCGGTGTTCCATGCCACCCATACGGTGGACGCCGGGAACGGCGCGCCGACGGGCAAGACGGCCGCCTCGGATTATGTCTATGTGCTGGATTTCGAGGGCGGCAAGATCCGCCACATGACCAAGGTCTGGAACGACGTGCACGCCCTGACGCAGCTGGGCTGGATGTAGCCGAAAAAGAAAACGCCCGCTGCGAGGCGGGCGCTTTGGCTGTCTGAAGCCTGCCGATTGCAGGCGGAAGGGTTACTCCGCCGCTTCCAGCTTGTCCTGGGTGCGGGTCTCGAAATCGCCGGCGTCGTGGCGTTCGTGCAGCTGCGTAGCCGGATCGCCGGAGGTGCGGTTCACCATGCGGCCGCGCTGCACCGCCGGGCGGGCGTCGATGGCCTTGGCCCAGCGGACCACGTTCGTGTAGCTGCCGGCATCCAGGAACTCGGCGGCGTCGCCGTAGTTGCGGCCCAGAACCAGCTGGCCGTACCAGGGCCAGATGGCGATATCGGCGATGGTGTATTCATCACCTGCGATGAACTCCCGCTCCGCCAGCTGCCGGTCCAGCACATCCAGCTGGCGCTTGGTTTCCATGGTGAAGCGGTCGATCGGATACTGCCATTTCTCCGGCGCATAGGCATAGAAATGCCCGAAACCGCCGCCCAGGTAGGGCGCGCTGCCCATCTGCCAGAACAGCCAGTTCAGGGTCTCGGTGCGGGCCGCGCCGTCCTTGGGCAGGAAGGCGCCGAACTTTTCTGCCAGGTGCAGCAGGATCGAGCCGCTCTCGAACACCCGCACGGGTTCCGCGCCGCTGCGGTCCGAGAGCGCCGGGATCTTGGAGTTCGGGTTCACCCCGACAAAGCCGGAGCCGAACTGATCGCCGTCGCCGATCTTGATCAGCCAGGCGTCATACTCGGCGCCTGTGTGGCCCGCCGCCAGCAGCTCCTCGAACATTACGGTGACCTTCACCCCGTTCGGGGTCGCCAGCGAGTAGAGCTGGAAGGGGTGCTCGCCCGCGGGCAGGTCCTTGTCATGGGTCGCGCCGGCGATGGGCCGGTTGATGGAGGCAAACTCGCCGCCATTGGCCTGTTCCCATTTCCAGACTTTCGGCGGGGTGTAGGGGGTGTCGCTCATCTGTCGGGCCTTGTCCTGATTGTTTCTTGTTGCGGGTCAATCGCACGCGCTGCGGCAATCGGCTCAGCCAGAGATAAGGGGCGTTTCAAAAATTCCAATGACTGGAAGGTCTGCACGCGGAAATTTTACAACCCGCTCACATCCTCTCGTCCCTGGACACAGAGCCGTGAACCCCCCTTCGCATTTTCCGCCGGGGCAGTAATGTCAGTGCCAAGGCCGGTGCAGATGCCGGTGCCCGATTTGAAGCGATCACCGATGAAAGGGATGATTTCATGAAGCGTCTTGCATTTGCTGCTGCGGCAGCCTTGTCCTTTGCGCTGCCGGCCTTTGCCGGGGAGCAGTATGTCGATGGCACCGGTTATGCGGTGTCCGGCTATGACGTGGTGGCCTACCGCAGCCTGGAGATGAACCCGGCCGGCACGCCGTAGACCGCGCCGGTGCGCGGCAGCACCGAATTCACCGCCGATTACAACGGGGCAACCTGGGCGTTCGCGAGCGCGAAGAACCGCGATACGTTCCTGGAAAACCCGGCCTATTACGCGCCGCAGTATGACGGCCACTGCGCCTATGGCGTGTCAAAGGGCGGCAAAGTACCGGCCAACCCGAACCTGTGGCGCATCGTCGATGACAAGCTGTATCTGAACATCACCGACGTGGTGGTCGGCTTCTGGGAGGAAGATATCCCCGGCAACATCACCCTGGCCGAGGGCAACTGGCCGGGGATCGAGCCCAAGGCGGCGTCGGACAGCGTGATCCCGAAGTTCACGTCTGAAGGTCCGGTGGCGAACTGATTTGGGTGGGGGTTGCGGGGCGGTTTGCTCCCGCCCCTCAGGGTCCGGCCTCCGGCGATGGCGCCTGCGCAAGTCGGTTCCAGGCGCCGGGGGCCATGCCATAAGCGGCGCGGAACTGGCGGGTCAGATGCGCCTGGTCACTGAAACCGGATAGGGCCGCAGCCTCCGCCAGGGCTACCCCGCGGGAGATTGCGGCGCGGGCTCGGTCCAGTCGCCGCAGGGTCAGATAGCGGTAGGGGCTGGTGCCATATGCGGCCCGGAACTGCCGGGCCAGGCTGTAGCGGTCATGCTGGCAAACATCCTCAAGCTCTTCGGAGCGGACCGTGCGCTCGGCGTGGGCTTCAAGAAAGTCGCGCACCCGTTCCATGGCCCGCAGGTCGGGCCGCTTGCGCGGTCGTCCCCGGGCAGACCTGTCATGGCACAGCAGGCCCTCGGCCAGCACCGCAATCGCCTGATCCTGCTCCAGCGGCTCCAGCGGGCGGCTCAGGTCGCCGCAGGCCGCATGCAAGGCCGGCAGCAGCCGCGGGTCGGAAAACACCGCATCCCTGACAAAGGGCAGGGCGGCGGCCTCCGGCCCCAATGCCGCCCGGATCATGGCCGGGGCGATATAGATCATCCGGTAGCGGAAGCCATCCTCGCCGCCCGCCTGCCCGTCATGCAGCTCGTCCGGGTGAATGACCATGATCCGGCCGGCGGTGCTGTCGGTGCGGGCGCCGCGGTAGCGGAAGCTCTGCACCCCCTGCAGCGTATAGCCGATGGCATAGGTGTCATGCCGGTGCGGCGAGTAGGCATGGCCGCCGAAAAACGCCTCGATCCGCGCCAGCCCGCCCTGACCGGGAGCTTCATGCAGCCAGTCTTTTCTGCACGATCGTTCAAGACGCTGAGGGGGCTGCTTTGCCATAACAATTCCGGTTGATGCGCGGCCCGGCCTGGGGGCCGGGATGCGCAATTCATTCAGCAAATTGGGGCTTTGGCCCCGGAAACGCAATAAGGAGCCCGTGAATGCCCCCGGCAAAACTCAATATTCTGGCAGCGGCAGACCGCCAGATCTCCCGCACCTTTGATCCGCACATCGTGGCGGATGTGAACGGCAGCCAGGTCAAGGTGGCCAAGTTCGGCCCCGAATTCGACTGGCATGCCCATCCGGCAGAGGATGAGGCCTTTCTGGTGCTGCGCGGCGCGGCGGCGATTGATTTCCGCGACGGTGCGGTTGAGCTGGGCGCCGGGGACTTCCTGCTGGTGCCGCGCGGGGTGGAGCACCGTCCGCGCGCCCTGAGCGAGGTGCCGGTGGTGCTGATGTTCGAACCTGCAGGAACCCTGAACACCGGCGATGCCGAAAGCAGTCTGACGGTTGCCGAACCCAAGCGGCTGCTGCCGCAGGGGCAGGGCTGCGCACCGGAGGGCGCACAGGATGTTTGATACCAAGATCGTCATCGTGGTGCGCGAGGATCTGGCCGCGTGGCAGAAACTGAACGTCACCGCGTTTCTCGCCACCGGCCTGGCCGGCGCCAGTCCTGATCTGCTGGGCGAGCCTTACCTGGATAGGGACGGCAACCGCTATGCGCCGCTGGCGGTGCAGCCGATGATCGTGCTGGCCGCGGATGCGGCCAAGCTGAAGACGATCCACGCCCGCGGCTTGACCCGCGGGATTGAACTGGCGCTGTATACAGAGGAGATGTTTGCCACCGGCCACGACGCGGCCAACCGTGCGGTGGTGGCCGAATATGCCGCAGCGGACCTCAATATTGCGGGGCTGGCGATGCGGGCGGAGCGCAAGCTGGCCGACAAGATCACCAAGGGCGCGCGGATGCACCCCTGAGGCCTTTGTAAATGAAAAGCCCCGGCACCTTCATCAGGGCCGGGGCTAAAGTTCACTAAAGCGGCCGGCCTCAGCGGCGGCGGTCGCGGCGCGAGGACATCGGCTGGAACGCCACGCCCACATGCGCCTCGCAATAGGGTTTGCCCTGCTGCGCGGGCAGACCGCAGAACCAGAAGTCCTCGGTCGCGGGGTCGCCCACCGGCCATTTGCAGGTGCGCTCGGTCAGCTCCATCAGGCCCAGCTTCTTGGCCTTCTTCTCGATCTCGTTGACCTTGGCCAGCGCCTCGGGGCTGATTTCATTGGCCGAGGGCTGCGGCGGCAGCGGCTGGCCGGCCGGGATGATCTGGCGGCGCGCAGGCGTTGCGGGCTTGGCGTCCGCCGCAGGCTGCGCCGCGGCCGGGCGTGCCGGCTCAGTCTTGGGCTGCGGCTTGGGCTTGGGTGCTGCCGCGGGTTTGGGCGCGGCTGCTGCTGCCGGCGCTGCCGCGGGTTTTTCCTTCGGCTCTGCGGCCTTGGCGCCGCCGCTGTTGCGGTTGGACAGGCCGAGCCGGTGCACCTTGCCGATCACCGCGTTGCGGGTGACGCCGCCCAGTTCCTTGGCGATCTGGCTGGCCGACTGGCCCTCGCCCCACATTTTCTTGAGCAGTTCGACGCGCTCGTCTGTCCAGGACATCTGTTGCCTTTCCAAGCTAATAGCGGCCCCAGGGGTTCTGCGGCCGCCATCATATTCCGTGTGATCCCCTATTTTAATCACTGCGGGCGGAGTTACAAGGCATCTTGCGCCTATTGGCCCAGCCGTTATGCAGTCGGGGCAAGGAAATGTGAGGGGCAGCATGGCAGATCAAGGCTATCAGGTGGAACTGGGCGCGCGCCGCTTCGGGCGGGTGAACTGGATGGGCCTCAGGGCGCTGGCCTGGCGCGAGGTGCAGCGGTTTCTGGCGGTCTGGACCCAGACCCTGCTGGCACCGCTGGTCACCGCGGCGCTGTTCCTGATGATCTTCAACATCGCCATCGGCCCCAAGCGCGGCGACGTGATGGGGGTGCCGTTCCTGACCTTCCTGGCGCCGGGCATCATGATGATGACGGTAATCCAGAACGCCTTTGCAAACACTTCATCCTCCATCGTTATTGCCAAGGTGCAGGGCAATATTGTCGACACGCTGATGCCGCCACTGTCGGGGCTGGAGATCCTGCTGGGCTATCTGGCGGGTGCCGTGGCGCGCGGCACACTGGTGGCCCTGGGCATCGGGCTGGGGCTGATGGCGGTCTTGCAGATCGTGCCTGCGCATCCTGTTACCGCACTGGTGTTCATCGTGCTGGGCGCGGCGTTTCTGGGCGGGCTTGGGATCGTCGCCGGGGTCTTTGCCGAGAAGTTCGACCAGATGGCGGCAATCACCAATTTCATCGTGACGCCGCTCGCGTTTCTTTCCGGCACTTTTTATTCGGTGGAGGCGCTGCCGCCGGTTCTGAAGGTGATCTCGCATCTGAACCCGGTGTTCTACCTGATCGACGGGGTGCGATTCGGGGTGATCGGCACCTCCGACAGCCCGCCCTTGCTGGGGCTGGCGGTGTGCAGCGGCGCGACCTTTGCCGTCTGCCTGCTGGCCTGGGCCATGCTGCGTTCGGGGTACCGGCTGAAGCCCTGAAACCGTTATTCCGCGGGCAGCGGGTTTTCCGCGGGCTGAGGTGCCGTTTTCTGGCGCCCCAGCCGCGGATGCAGCTTGCCCGCCAGGAGGGCCGCATAGGCGGCAGCGGCGGCGCCGGCGGCAAAGATCCCGGCCAGCGGCAACACCATCAGCACCAGCCAGGCGGCCCCCGGCGTCAGAATGCCGGAGATGTCGCGGTAGCTGGAGTAGACCGCCGACATCTCGGTGCGCTCAGACGGTTTCACCGCCATCAGGAACGGCAGCCCGCCGCAGATGTCCAACAGGATCAGTGCCGCAGACCCGGCCATCAGCAGGCCGACAGACACGGCAGGCCAATCTTGTAGTGCCGCTGCCGCTCCGAAACAGAAGGTGACAATCAGAAACCCGGTGCGCACGGCCAGCCGGATTGAATGCTGCTGCACCCAGCGCTGCAGCAGCGGCGCCCCGAACAGGCAGGCATTGGTCACTGACAGAAGGATGCCGCCCAGCTCCTGGCCCAGGCCCTTTTCGATGGCAAAGATCGGCAGGTAGACCACATAAATCCACCAGCCGGCGGACCGGATCACCGCAAACAGCCAGCCGGTGATCAGCCGCGGCTGCTCCAGGAAACGCGGCAGGTATGCCAGCGGATTGGAGGCTGGGCCGCGGGCGCGGGCGATTTGCTTGCCGTTGCCCATCCGCATCCACCAGAAGGCCGCCAGCATCAGCGACGCGGCGGCGGCAGAGATCAGGAAGGGGGCGGGGGCCCAGACCTCCAGCAGCAGCACGCCCGCCATCGGCCCGGCGGTCCAGCCAAGCGCCGAATAGAACATCCGCGAGGTTTCGCATCTGCCCAGTTCCACCCGGGCAATGTAGTCCAGCACATAAGCGTTGAAGCAGACAAAGGTGGTGACAGCCGCCATGGTATTGAGCGCCAGCGCGGCCAGGACCGACACCGGGCTGCCGTGAATGGCGAACCCCGCCGACAGCACAAACATCAGCGCGCCCAAGGAGTAGGCCCAGCGGCGCGGCACCAGCCGGACCAGCGCGGGCACCATCAGCCCGGCCAGCAGCGACAGGATACCCACCGCGAAATAGGAGGCGGAGACCAGCCCGGCATCCCCCAGTGCCCGGTACATGATCAGCGGAAAAACTGAGATCAGCGTGCCGCGCACCACTGCTTCCAGCCCTGCCAGGATGCCGAAATCCCGGATCGAGGGCACCGGCGCATGGCGCAGCCATTCGGGGATTCGCCGCTCGTGCATGGGTAGCCTCCTGTCCTGTTACAGGGCAGGGTGCCGTGCCGGGCAGGCGGAAAATGCCACTTTTCGACCTCAGCGTCGCAGCCGGGCCATTGGATGCAATAACTTTTTGTGAGGGCGGTTCGGGCGCCGGTTACTTCCCTGCGGCCGCCGCGCGGCCGGCAGGCGGCCGCACCCGGCCTTCGCGCCAGGCCAGAACAGCAGCGCCCGCCAGAATGATGCACGCGCCGAGGACGGAGATGGCGTCCGGTACCACGCCAAAGCCCAGGAAGTCATAGAGCGCGGCAAACACCAGCGTGGCATAGCTGAACGGCGCCACGAATGAGGCATCGGCCCGCGCCATGCCGTTGATGAAACAGGCCTGCGCGCAGGCCATCAAGAGCCCCAGCGCTGCAAGTGCTGCCCATTGTCCGGCGCTGGGCATCTGCCAGAGCGGCAGCACCGCACAGCTGGCAATCATCATCCCCAAAAGGTTGTTGAACCACAGCACCTGCAAGGGCCCCTCGCGCCCTGCCAGCTTCTTGATGAAGATCAGCTCCAGCCCCATCACCGCTGCCGCCCCCAGGGCCAGCAGGGCCGCGGGCTGGAAACTGGCAGGCGTGGGCCGCAGCAGGATCATCGCGCCGATCATGGCAATCAGCGCCGCGCCCCAGCGCCAGGGGCCAACGCGTTCGCCCAAAAGCGGGATCGCCAGCAGCATGCCGAAGACCGGATTGAGGAAGGTGATCGCAGTCGCATCGGCCAGCGGGATATAGGCGACGGAGGCAAACATTAGTGTGACCCCGGCCCAGCCGAATGACGTGCGCCCGATATGATAGCCCCAATGCGGGCGAATGAACTTCGGCCTCAGGATCAGCACGGCGGTTGAAATGCCGATGAAGGCGAACAGGAAGCGCCCGTGGCTGATCTGCAGCGGATGCAGCGGTGTGCCCAAGCTGTCGGTTCCCAGCGCCTTGGCCAGCAGGGTGGTGCCCGCAATGAAAGTGGTTGCCGCCAGGATCAGGGCGGCGGCCAGGGCGGGGTTCTGCGGGGTGGCGAGGCTCATGGCCCAAGCGGTGCGGCAAGCCGGCGCGGGATGCAAGGGGAAACGGTTCGCTCAGCGGCTTAAAGGCGCCGCCTCCAGGGCGTTCCGGGCCTGGCGGAGACTGTCCAGAAACCGCCCGGCCCGCCGAATGCGGGCCTCTACCTCGGTAATCCGGTCGTCCAGGAAGGCAATCCCGTCAAAACTATCCGGTTCTTCCGCCTCCAGCTGGCTCAGCAGGATTGCAAGATCGGCAATGCTGATGCCCGCGGCCTGTGCGTCGGCAATCTGCTCCAGCGTGATCAGCGCGTCCTCCGGGTAATCCCGGTAGCTGTTGGTTGCCTCCGCACCCGGCGCCGACTGGATCAGCCCCTGACGCTCATAAAACCGCAGCGTGTCGCGGCTGATACCGCTGCGCCGCGCCAGTTCACCGATCCGCATCCGGCGGCCTCCCTGAAAAGCGTTGACTGAGCTCCATGGTTTTGAGCATAGTGTGGCTGCGAAGCCAAATCAAGAGGTGTGACATGGGCCCCAAGTGCCAAAGCTGCGGCATGCCGCTTAGCAAGGATCCGGAGGGCGGTGGCAGCGAGGCGGACGGAAGCCGCAGCGTGAAGTACTGCTCGCTCTGCTATGAGGGCGGCGCCTTCCGCCACCCCGGCGCGACATTTACCGAGTTTCAGGCCCATTGCGTCGATGCGCTGGAGGCCAAGGGGATGCCGCGCATCCTCGCCTGGGCTTTCACCCGCGGCATGGGCCGGCTGGAGCGCTGGAGCGGCGCCTGAAGCCGCAAGGGCGCAGCCCTGCAAACTGAAGAGAGGAGGGGCGCTGCCCCTCTTGCCCCGGATCAGTTCCGGGCCAATTCACCCAGGAGTATTTCGCCAAAGGTGAAGGGGCGGGTGGCGCGCTGCGGCGGTTTGGCAGGACAGGCTGCACAAAAAGGGTTTTCTTTCGCGCAAACCTCCATTATGGAACCCCACCATGATCAAACGCGCATATACCACCATCTCGCGACGCCGACGCCGTCTGGCGTGACTGGCCCTTGATCCCATGTGCCTGCCGTGCAGCACATCCCCCATCTGAAATCCATTGATCCACCGTTGACCCAAGGCCCATGCTGATGCACAGCTTTGGCTTCTACCTTTGAAAAGGATGATCCTGATGATCCCGTCCGTTCTGCCGACCTACAACCGTGCACCGCTTGAGTTCGTCAAAGGCGAAGGCGCCTGGCTGACCACGGCGGACGGGCGACGCTTCCTGGATCTGGGGTCGGGCATCGCGGTCAACGCGCTGGGCCATGCCCATCCGGCGCTGGTGGAGGCGCTGACCTCGCAGGCGCAGAACCTGTGGCATGTCTCCAACCTCTACCACATTCCGCAGCAGCAGGCGCTGGCGGACAAGCTGGTCGAGCACACCTTTGCCGATACCGTGTTCTTCACCAATTCAGGCACTGAGGCCTGCGAGCTGGCGGTGAAGATGGCGCGCAAGTATTTCTATGACAAGGGCCAGCCGGAGCGGGTGGAGATCATCACCTTTGATGGCTCCTTCCATGGCCGGTCTTCTGCCGGCATCGCCGCAGCGGGCTCCGAGAAGATGGTCAAGGGCTTTGGCCCGCTGCTGCCCGGATTCGTGCATCTGACCTTCGGCGACCTGGATGGCGTGACCAATGGCATTTCAGGCAGCACTGCCGCGATCATGATTGAGCCGGTTCAGGGCGAGGGCGGCATCCGTGTGGTGCCCGATGCGGAGCTGAAGGCGCTGCGCCAGATCTGCGACGAGCACGGCCTGTTGCTGATCCTGGACGAGGTGCAATGCGGC
Source organism: Leisingera sp. CC-HEC093 (assembly GCF_059429195.1). NCBI lineage: Bacteria > Pseudomonadati > Pseudomonadota > Alphaproteobacteria > Rhodobacterales > Roseobacteraceae > Leisingera > Leisingera sp. CC-HEC093. The sequence continues at coordinate 2,776,360 of NZ_JCAIJR010000001.1, forward strand.
GTCGGGCGGACCGGCAAGCTGTTTGCCCATGAATGGGCGGGCCTCACCCCGGACATCATGATGGTGGCTAAGGGCATCGGCGGCGGCTTCCCGCTGGGCGCGGTGCTGGCCACAGAAGACGCCGCCAGCGGCATGACCGCGGGCACCCACGGCTCCACCTACGGCGGCAACCCGCTGGGCTGCGCGGTGGGCTGCGCGGTGATGGACCACATCGCCGATGAGGCGTTCCTAGCCGAGGTGAACCGCAAGGCGGGCCTTATGCGGCAAAAGCTGGAAGGGCTGATTGCCGATCATCCTGAGGTCTTCGAGGAGGTCCGCGGTGCGGGCCTTATGCTGGGTCTCAAGTGCAAGGCGGTGAATGCGGATGTGGTCAAGGCGGGCTATGACAACGCGCTGATCACCGTCCCGGCAGCGGACAACGTAATCCGCCTGCTGCCGCCGCTGACCCTCACCGATGAAGACATCGCCGAGGCCGTCAGCCGCCTGGAAAAAACCGCCGCCCAAGTTGAAGCCGCATAAGCTTCTTCTGGCTTAAAAAATCCTCGGGGGTCCGGGGGCAGACAGCCCCCGGCCTTCGCCTGAAAAAAGCGATACAGTCATGAACCATTTCCTCGACATCCACAAAACCGACCCTTCCGACCTGCGCGCGATCATCGACCAGGCCAAATCCACCAAGCAGGCCCGCCTTGGCCGTCCCAAGGCGGCGCTGGATGATGAGCTGCCGCTGAAGGACCGGATGGTGGCGCTGATCTTTGAGAAACCCTCGACCCGCACCCGGGTGTCCTTTGACGTCGGCGTGCGCCAGATGGGCGGTCAGACCATGGTGCTGTCGGGCAAGGACATGCAGCTGGGCCATGGCGAGACCATTGCCGACACCGCCCGGGTGCTCAGCCGCTATGTCGACATGATCATGATCCGCACCTTTGATGAAACCGTGCTGACCGAGATGTCGGAATATTCCGACGTGCCGGTGATCAACGGCCTCACCGACCGCACCCATCCCTGCCAGATCATGGCCGACGTGCTGACCTATGAGGAGCACCGCGGCCCGATCAAGGGCAAGAAGGTGGTTTGGGCAGGCGATGGCAACAACGTCTGCGCCTCCTTCATCCATGCCGCCGGGCAGTTCGGTTTCGACCTCACCTTCACCGGTCCTTCGCAGCTGGATCCGGAGGAGGAGTTCATGGGGCTGGCGCGCAAGGCGGGGTCCAAGATTGTGGTTGAGCGCGATGCGGTGAAAGCGGTGGAGGGCGCCGATCTGGTGGTGGCCGATACCTGGGTGTCGATGCATGACAGCCAGTCCTCCAAGGAGCGCCGCCACAACATGCTGCGCCCCTACCAGGTCAATGACGCGCTGATGGCGCACGCCAAGCCGGACGCGCTGTTCATGCACTGCCTGCCGGCCCACCGCGAGGAAGAGGTGACCTCTGCCGTCATGGACGGCCCGCAGTCGGTGATCTTTGACGAGGCCGAGAACCGCCTGCACGCGCAAAAAGCCGTCATGCGCTGGTGCCTGGACGGCTGAGGCAGCCTGACGGATGCAAAAAAGGGCGGCCGAGGCCGCCCTCTTTATCTTGCTTCTGAACGGATCAGAAGTGGAAGGAAGCGCGCAGCTGCACCATGTCGGCGTCGAAGTCTGCGCCTTCAACATCTTCGAAGTCGTTGAAATCGCTGCGCGAATATTCCAGGCCGACGCTGAACTGCTCAGTCACCAGGTATTCCGCACCGATGCCGTAGGTGATGCCGTCGTCGGATACGTCGTCCCCGCCGACGTCCAGCGAGCCGCGGGCGTAGCCGAGGGTCACGTAGGGCATGAAGCGGCCCAGATCCACACCGGCGCGGGCGCGCAGTTGCAGCAGGTCGCCATCCACGTCGTTGTCAAAGCCGAGGTCGTTATACGCCAGTTCGCCGCCCAGAACATACTGGCCGAAGTCGTGGTTGTAGCCGGCGTGAAGGCCGAAGCCGTCGAAGTCGGCGGAACCGGAGAAGCCGTCCGCTTCCAGATCGCCGTCGTTATACTGCAGACCTGCATAGAAGCCGGTCCAGTCGGTTTGCGGGGCGACAGCAACTGCCGCCGGCGCCGGCTGGGCTTCGACCTTGGGTTCGGTGTAGCTGCCTGCCGCTGCGGCAGTGGCGGACAGGGTGAAGGCGGTTGCGATAAGGGTGCGCTTCATGAGCGGAAACTCCTGTTAGTGTTTACCGAACTCACTTAGTGAGCCGCCTGAGCCGCCGCCATGGAGGGGCTAAGTAATTAAGGCTTCTGTGGCTTTTATGAAACACGCTGAGGATGTTCATACCAGGGCGCACTAACTCGCGGCGGCAGGATGCTTTCCATCGGGCCTGTATCCGTGTGCCGGGACAGGTGCAGAACTTTGCGCGTTTTTGCGATTTTGAACGCTTGCGGCGGGCCGGCGGTGCAGGATTAATGGGTCCTGATTCCGCGCTCAGAGTATATGCGCAGGAGGTTCTCTATGTATTATTCCACAGCACTATTGATTGCCGACATGCAGCAGGAGATGGCCGATATGGCGGGGGCCTTCTGCGTCAATTCCACCGCCCGCTCTGCTGCGAACCTCGGGTTCGAAATTGAGGTGGTTGCGGATGCTCTGATCGCCTTTGACTTGCCCGCGCGCAAGGGCGGCATGCTGGATGCAGAGACTGTGCTGGAGGTGACGCTGTCAGCCCTTCACGCAGGTTTCGGCAAAGTGGTGAGTGTGGCAGATGTGCTTGCGCAGCTGGCTGCCGGGGCTGAAGCCTGACAGCCTTCACCGGCCTAAACCTCTGCCTGATAAACCTTGTGTGAGGCGCGGTTTGCCGCCAGCATTCCCTCGTCAATCAGGGAGGGGAAGACCATGGCGGACACACCAACGAAACCGCAGGCGCTGATCGTCGGGGCAGGCACCGGCCTGTCCGCCGCCTTTACCCGGCAGCTCTCCGCCGCGGGCTATGCGGTGCATCTGGCCGCCCGTAACGTGGCGAAGCTGGAGGCGCTGGCGGCGGAGACCGGGGCCAAGCTGCATGTGCTTGATGGCACGGATGCCGCCGGAACTGCCGCGCTGACCGGCAGTCTGCCGGGCGACCTGCGGGTGGCCTGCTACAACCCCTCGGCCCGGCTGCGCGGGCCGGTCGCGGAATTGGACCCGGAAGCGGTGCGCAAGGCGGTGGAGATCACCGCCTTTGGCGCCTTTGTGCTGGGGCAGGCGGCGGCCGGGCGGATGCTGGCGCAGCAGCCCGCAGACGGGAAGCGCGGCACCATCCTGTTCACCGGTGCCTCTGCCGGAGTGAAGGGGTTTGCCCAGTCCGCGCCCTTTGCGATGGGCAAGTTCGCGCAGCGCGGTCTGGCGCAGTCGATGGCGCGGGAGCTGCACCCCAAGGGCATCCATGTCGCCTGGGTCAACATCGACGGCGGCATCCGCAATGCCTCCCGCCCCGAAAGGACGGAGGCTGCGGATAACCCGGACAGTATGCTCGACCCGGAGGCCATAGCCCGGGAGTACATGCACCTGATCAGCCAGCACCGCTCCGCCTGGAGCGATGAGCTGGTGCTGCGGCCCTGGGCGGAGCGGTTCTAGGGGCGGAAACCAAGGCAAAGAAAAACCCCCGCAGCCGGACGGCGCGGGGGTTCTTTTTGTTGATGCGGTGCGGCTTAGCCAACGAAGGTGTTGAGCAGCAGGTAGATCACCGCAGACAGCAGAGCGGCAGCAGGCACAGTGATCACCCAGGCGGCCACGATGGTCATGAAGTGGCTGCGGCGCACCAGCTTGCGGCGGCGGCGTTCCTCGGGTGCGATGCGCTTCTCCGGCGGGCGGCCTGCGGCGGATTTCTTCAGGCGGCGTTCCATGTGCCACTCGCGGAAGAAGCCGACGCCGAACACCGCACCCACCGCGATATGGGTGGAGGAGACCGGCAGGCCCAGCCAGCTGGCCACGATCACGGTGATCGCCGCTGACAGCGACACACAATAGGCGCGCATCGGATTGAGCTTGGTGATCTGGCTGCCGACCATGCGGATCAGCTTGGGGCCGAACAGGAACAGGCCAAAGGAGATGCCGAAGGCGCCGATCACCATCACCCAGGTCGGGATTGCCACCTTAGAGGCGAAATCGCCGAATTCGGTCGCGTGCACAATGGCGGCCAGCGGGCCGACCGCGTTGGCGACGTCATTGGCGCCATGAGCAAAGGACAAGAGGCCTGCGGAAATCACTAGCGGCAGGCCGAACAGCGCCTTCAGCGATTTGTTGCGGTTCTCCATGCCTTCGGACTGGCGTTTGATCAGCGGCGCGGTAATGACATAGGACAGCGCGCCAATGCCGGCACCGATCAGCAGCGCGGTCTGCAGGTCGATCTTGACGATCTTCTTCAACCCTTTGAGGGCCAGATATGCACCGAATGCGCCCGCCATGATGCCGACCAGCACCGGCACCCAGCGCCGTGCCGCGGCGATCTTGTCGTCCTGATAGATGATCTTGGCCTTGATGAAGGCCAGGAACAGGGCGGCGATAATGCCGCCCAGCACCGGGGAGATGACCCAGCTGGCGGCAATCTTGCCCATGGTGGGCCAGTTCACCGCGGCGGTGCCTGCGGCAGCCACACCGGCGCCCAGCACACCGCCCACGACGGAGTGGGTGGTGGACACAGGCGCGCCGACCCAGGTTGCCAGGTTCACCCACAGCGCCGAGGAAATCAGCGCCGCCATCATCGCCCAGATGAAGATGCTGCTGCTGGACACCGCGGCGGGATCGATAATGCCCTTGGAAATGGTCGAAACCACATCGCCGCCCGCCAGCAGTGCACCGGCGCTTTCACAGATGGCGGCAATCACGATGGCGCCGCCCATGGTCAGCGCATTGGCGCCCACCGCAGGCCCCATGTTGTTGGCGACGTCATTGGCGCCGATGTTGATCGCCATATAGGCGCCGAAAGCGGCGGCGGCGATCACCACCATGCTCATCGCGGAGCCGCCGAAGAAGACACCGGCGCCCAGGCCCGCCAGCACGATGAAGGCGAGCGCAATGCCCGGCGCCACCAGCGGGCGGGAGGCATAGGTTGTGGCCAGCTCCAGCTGGGAGATCCTGTTGAGATCCTTATCCAGCGTGTTCCATTGCGGGCGCTGATCTTCTTGGCTCATCATCGCATTCCTGATTCCGGGGTCTGCGCACGCGCCTACCTCCGCTCAGGAAACGGATCAAGCTTATGACATGAAAATGTCACATAACTTTTACAAACGGTGCAGAATGTCCCGCAGTTCCGGTTCATCGACCAGCCCGGCCGCTTCCGCAGGCTTCATCCACTGGCGGGTGCGCTCGCTGGACTCCGGGTAATCGTCCTCCAGCTGCTCCACCTCGACCTCGAAGATCAGCGTGGTGACCGGCTCTTCGGTGCCGTTGTCGTGGCGCTTGGTAAAGTGGTATTCGCCAATCGGCTGCGGCTCGATGCGGGCCGGTTTGACGCCGGCCTCTTCCCAGGCTTCCTGCAGCGCCGATTCCGGGCCGTCCTTGCCCTCGACCGGCCAGCCCTTGGGCAGGATCCAGCGCCCGGTGCCGCGGCTGGTGATCATCAGCACCTCCTTGCCGTCCGCGCCCATGCGGTAGCACAGGGCGGCGACCTGCACGCGGGCAGGGCGCTGCAGCATCGGTTTGATAATCTCGTTCCAGGCGCGGGTCAGCGGGCTTGTCATGGGTGCTCAGCCTTTTCTTGTTGGGGAAGATCCCGTGTTTTGTGTGCAATTGCGGGAATCTACGCCTGATCGCCCGGGGTTGCAAGGCGATGGGCCGGTTTGAAGGACCGCCGAGGGCTGCCTGCGGGGTCTCCCGTGCGCGGATCACCGCATCAAAGATGCGCTGCCAGCACTTGGGCCGGGCAGCGCGGCTGCGCCGCAGTGCGCGGCGCTACTTGCGCCGTTTTGCCCGCAGCGTCGGGTCTTCCTGGGTCGGATCTTCCGGCCAGGGGTGCTTGGGGTACTGGGCGCGCATGTCCTTCCTGACATCCGCGTAAGAACCGGCCCAGAAGCCGGGCAGATCGCGGGTGATCTGGATCGGGCGCTGGGCGGGCGACAGGAGCGAGACCTTCAGCGGCACGCCGCCCACGGACGGATGGCGGGTCACCCCGAACATCTCCTGCAGGCGGACCGAGATTTCGGGGATCTCGCCGTCATAGCTGATCGGGATCTTGCGCCCCAGCGGGGTGATGAAACTGCCCGGTGCCTCGCGGTCCAGCAGCTGGGTCTGCTCCCAGCTCAGCGCCGCACGCAAGGCAGGCAGCAGATCAAAGCGTTTCCAGTCCTCCGCCGATTTCACCCCGTCCAGCATCGGCAGCAGCCAATCCTCCAGCGTCTCCGTCAGGCCCGGCAGGGAGAAGTCCGGCAGATCATGGCCTTCCGCCCGCACCAGTTCCACCCGCGCGGCCAGCCGCGCCGCAGCGCCGGTGAGGCGCAGGCCCAGGTCGCGCACGCCGTCGAGCATGGCTTGCGCCACAGCGTCTGGCGGCACGTCCTTCCAGATCCGGTCGTCCAGCACCACGGCGCCAAAGCGTTCCTGCTGGCGCGCCACCACCCGGCGGTCGCGTTTGGACCACTGGCAAGAGTCCTTCCAAGCGATCTGATCGGCAAACAGTTCGCGGATTTCACCTTGCGATATCTGCGCCGCCATGCGGATCTTTGCCTCGCGCGGGTTGCCGTCGGTGTCCAGCGCCACGATGAACGGCGCCCCTGCCAGCGTGTCGCCGCCGTCCAAAATGGCCCCCTTGCCACCGGACAGCACGAACCGCGGCGCGTCCCCCTTGCGGCGCTGGCCGACGCGGTCGGGGTAGGCAAGCGCGGCCATCATCGCAGGCGGCAGACCTGCGTCGCGGCGGCCTGCCTGTTTCTCCAGCCGCCGCGCCTCGCTCTTGATGCGTTCCACGACAGGGCGGTTCAGCTGATAGGGGTGATTGCGCTCAAACCCCTTTGCATCCTTCAGCGCCTTTAGCCGCAGCGACAGATCCGCAGGCGCGCCGCGCAGCGGGTCGCGCTCTCCCAGCAGTGCCGCCAGCGGTGCGGCGGCGGGGCCGCCCCGCAGCAGCATATGGCCAAGCCGCGGATGCAGCGGCAGGGCGGCCAGCGCCTTTCCGTGATCGGTGATCCGGCCCTGCGCATCCAGCGCGCCCAGCATCGCAAGCAGCGCCTGCGCCTCCGCCATCGCGCCCGCAGGCGGCAGGGTAAGGAATGTCAGATCCTCCGGCGCAGCGCCCCACAGCGCCAGTTCCAGCGCCAGCGCAGTCAGGTCGGCGCTTTCGATCTCAGCGGGCGGAAACGCCATCAGCGCGCCTTCCTCGCCCTTGGTCCACAGCCGGTAGCAGATGCCCTCTGCCACCCGGCCCGCCCGGCCCTGGCGCTGGGTGGCCTCGGCGCGGGTCACTTTCTCTGTCACCAGCCGGGACATGCCAGAGCCGGGATCGAACCGCGCCCGCCGCGCCTGGCCCATATCCACCACCACCCGGATATCCTGAATGGTCAATGAGGTCTCGGCAATCGAGGTCGCCAGCACAACCTTGCGGCCCTGTGCCTCGGGCTGGATCGCTGCCCGCTGTTCGGCAAAGGGCAGGGCGCCGAACAGCGGCCGGATATGGCAATGGCCGGGCAGGCGTTTCTCCAAGGCTCCTGCCGCGCGGCGGATCTCGCCCTCGCCGGGCAGGAACACCAGAATGCCGCCGCCGGTTGCCCGGGTTTCCTTCTCTGCCTGCACCACCAGATCCGCCAGCGCGTCCAGACGGCGTCCTTGCGCGGGCAGGGGGCGCTCCAGCCAGCGCGTCTCCACCGGGTAGCTGCGGCCCTCGGAGGTGACCATCGGCGCGTCCATCAGCGCCGCCACAGGTTCCGCGTCCAGCGTTGCCGACATCGCCAGCAGCATCAGGTCATCACGCAGCGCCCCCGCCACCTCCAGGCATAAGCCAAGCCCCAGATCGGCATTCAGGGAGCGTTCGTGGAATTCGTCAAAGATCACCGCGCCAACGCCGGGCAGGTCCGGGTCCGACTGCAGCATCCGGGTCAGGATGCCCTCGGTCACCACTTCGATACGGGTTGCTTTGGAGGTCTTGGCATCGCCGCGCACCCTATAGCCGACGGTCTGGCCCGGTTTCTCGCCCAGCGTCTCTGCCATCCGTTCAGCGGCGGCGCGGGCGGCCAGGCGGCGGGGCTCCAGCATCACGATGCGGCCCCGGGTCACCCCGGCTTCGAGCATCGCCAGCGGCACCCGCGTGGTCTTGCCCGCGCCGGGCGGCGCCTGCAGCACGGCACGGCCGCGGGCACGCAATGCGTCCAGCAGTTCGGGGAGGGCGTCTTCGATCGGCAATCTGGTCATGTCCGCCTTATCGCCAAAGGGAGGCGGGAGGTCTAGCAGTGTGTCCGTGATAACTGCCTTTGAAATCTCCACTTAGGGCTGCGGCCGTCCGAGGGCGGGAAGCAAAGCGCCCGCCCGTGGGGGCGGACGGGCGCTGCCCGGCGGTGCCGCCGGGCGGTAGATCGCAGCAGCAATTTGGTTCTCCTGCGCCAAATCGCCATTCTTTCACTCCGCAAATTGCACCAACCGCGGCGGATTTGCCGCCTTTCCTGCCGCGGCGTCTGATGTAGATTGCGCCGCGGACGGCAGGGGCTGGACTTTGCGGCACGGCTTGCGCCAAGGTCCGCCCAAGACATCAGGAAGGCACGCATGGACACCGGACAACTGACGCAGAAAATCCTCGATGGCGACCGCCGGGCGCTGGCCCGCGCCATCACCCTGGTGGAAAGCGGCCGTGCGGATCACCGCACCAAAGCGCAGGAGCTGCTGTCGGACCTGGCAAAACACAAACGCCAGTCGCTGCGCATCGGCCTGTCGGGCACGCCGGGCGTCGGCAAATCCACCTTCATCGAAAGCTTCGGCATGATGCTGACCGGGCTGGGCCTGCGGGTCGCGGTGCTGGCGGTCGATCCCAGTTCGGCGCGCTCCGGCGGGTCCATTCTGGGCGACAAAACCCGGATGGAACGCCTCAGCCGCGAGCGCAACGCCTTTATCCGCCCGTCCCCCAGTCAGAGCCACCTGGGCGGCGTCGCCCGCCGCTCCCGCGAGGCCGTCGCCCTGTGCGAGGCGGCTGGGTTCGACGTGGTGCTGATCGAGACGGTCGGCGTCGGCCAGTCTGAAACCGTGGTGGCAGAGATGTCGGACCTGTTCCTCTTGCTTCTGGCGCCCGCCGGCGGCGATGAGCTGCAGGGGGTGAAGCGCGGCATCATGGAAATGGCCGACCTCATCCTGGTGAACAAGGCCGACGGGCCGCTGAAACCCGTCGCCACCCGCACCTGCGCCGATTATGCCGGTGCGCTGCGCCTCTTGCGCAAGCGCCCGCAGGACCCGGAGGGCTTCCCCAAGGCGCTGATGGTCTCCGCCGTTGAGGAGCACGGGCTGGAGCAGGCCTGGGAGGAGATGCAGATGCTGACCGCCTGGCGCAAGGAAAACGGCCACTGGGACCGCCGCCGGGCAGATCAGTCCTGTTACTGGTTCGACCAGGAGGTGCGCCAGGCGCTTTTGGCACGGCTGCACACCGCCAGCGCCCAGGCCGCAATGGCAGAGCTGTCGGGCCAGGTTGCAGAGGGCGCGCTGACCCCGGCAGCGGCGGCACAGCTGATGCTGCAATCCCACCTGAAGGGGTGAGGGGCCGTGCAGGAAACCCGGGTCTTTGACGGCGAAAAGCTGCGCGCCTCGCTGTTCAACGCGAGGAGCGAGCGGCTGTTCGTGACCTTCCGCCAGCGGGTTGCCGTGGCCGGGGAATTTGAGGACCGCGGCCCGGTCCGGAACATGACCGCACACGGCTATGCCCATCTGCACATCCAGCCCCGCAATAACGACTGGTACATCAATAGCGAGACCAAGGCGCTGTCGCGCAGTCTCAAGGAACTGGCCAAAGGCTATCAGGACGTTTCCGCCATGGGGTTTTCCATGGGCGGGTACGGGGCGCTGCGGTTCTCCAGGGCGCTGCGTCTCAGCCGCCTGATTGCGGTCTCGCCGCAATACACCATCGCGCCGGGCGCGGTACCCTTTGACCGCCGCCGCAAGGAGGCGGCGGCCTTTGACGAAGCGCTGGGCGACCTGATCCGGTACGGCCGCCACGGCGTGCAGGGGGTGGTGCTGTTCGATCCGTTCCGCAAAATGGACCTGAGCCACGCGCTGTTCATCCAGGCGGTGTTTCCGGATCTGCAGTTGTGCCGCCTGTCCTGCGGCGGCCATCCGGCCAGCCAGGTGATCCGCGAAGGCGGCAGCTTCTGGGATCTGCAGTCCTTGCTGCGCGACGGGCCGCTGAATGCGGCGCGGGTGCTGGATCTGCACCGGAGCCGGCGCAGGCTGTCGCGGACCTACTGGCAAAAGCTGGCAAGGGTGGCGCGGCAGCGCGGCCGGCCGCAGCTCGGGGCGGCGGCGGATGCCCGGCTGCAAGGGCTTGCAGAGGGCCGGGAAACGGTGCAGTAAGCCGGGCAAGAAAGCTGAGTTGAATCACTTGACGCTGTTGCCGGTTGAGCGTAAGAGCAGCGGACCAGTTTTCGGGCGCAGCCAATGGCCGCGCCCCTTGTGATTTGGCACCGGACTGCCGGAGCCACCAAAAACGAAGGATGAAGATATGTCGCGCCGTTGCGAACTGACCGGAAAAGGCCCGATGACTGGCAACAATGTCAGCCACGCCAACAACAAAACCAAGCGCCGCTTTCTGCCCAACCTGAACGACGTGACCCTGCAGTCCGAAGTTCTGGGCCGTGGCGTCAAGCTGCGCATCTCCGCAGCTGCCCTGCGCTCTGTCGACCACCGCGGCGGCCTGGACGCGTTCCTGGCTAAAGCCAAGGACGACGAGCTGTCGGCAAACGCGCTGAAAGTGAAGAAAGAGATCGCCAAGGCACAAGCCGCACAGGCTTAACCCTACTGGCCTGATCCCTTCACCGGATCGGATTACGGACACCGCGCAGGGGCAACCCTGCGCGGTGTTTGCGTTTGCGCAATCTGCCGCAGACTTGTGCCTTGCAGGCGGCCCGGCCAAGGGGCATATCTGCCAGTGATGACACGCGTTTTGCGCATATGCCTTGGCCTGGTTCTGGCCCTGACCGTTGCCCTGACGGCGCACAGCACTGCCGCCCGGCAGGGGGAGCGTGACGCCGCAGGCCAGATGGTGATCTGCACCGGCACCGGCGCTGTCACGATCTATGTCGACAGCGAGGGCCGGCCGGTAAAGCCGCCGCACAGCTGCCCCGATTGCGTGATGCATGTGCTGGATGCGGTGGCGCAGCCTGCGGGGCTGGTGCTGCCAGTTGCAGCTTGCAGCGAGATCGCCGCAGGGCAGGAGGCGGGGCTGGCTTCTGTGCAGCATCATCTGCGCGCCAGCGCCCGCGCGCCGCCGGCCGCTGCCTGACCGGGCCACCCCTTCACCCATCTGAAATTTGAAAACCCAACTATGAGGAGACTGTGATGTCCCTGAAGTCTGTTGTCTTTGCAGCCGCGGCTGCTGTTGCCTTTGCCACCTCTGCCTTTGCGGGCGATGCCATGATCATGGTGCACGACCAATACGCGCGGGTGTCCTCGCCCACTGCCAAGGCCGGTGCGGCGTTCATGGAGATCATGAATAAGGGCGAAGCCGATGATCAGCTGATCGATGTGCGTTCCGACGTGGCCGCCAAGGTGCAGCTGCACACTCATAAGGAAGGCGGCGACGGCGTCATGAAGATGATGCATGTGGAGGAAGGCTTTGCCGTGCCCGCGGGCGAAACCCATATGCTGAAGCGCGGCGGCGACCACATCATGTTCATGGGCTTGAACCAGGAACTGAACCACGGCGATGTGGTCAAACTCACACTGGTGTTTGAAAAGGCCGGTGAGGTTGAGATCGAAGTGCCGGTGGATCTGGAGCGCAAGGCTGAGGGCCACGGCGATCACTCCGGCCATTCCAACTGATCCCGTGACAGGCAGGGCGGGCGCGGCGTCAGGCCGCGCTGCAGCCCTCCTTCGCGCCCAAAGCCCGCCCTTGCGGCGGGCTTTCTGCCGTCTGAGGCTAGGTAAGCAGCTCCGCCACCCAGGCAGGAACAATCTCGCTCGCCGGGCCAAAGCGGCGCTCGGAAAAGCGGGAGGCGGCGGCCGACGGCGCGAGGTTCAGCTCCACCGTATGCGCCCCCGCCAGATGCGCCTCATCGACGAAGGCCGCTGCCGGGTAGACCTCGCCGGAGGTGCCGATGGCCGCAAACAGATCCGCCCCCGCCAGATGGGCGTAAATCTCCTCCATGAAATACGGCATCTCGCCGAACCAGACCACATCGGGCCGCCCGGCAGGCGCGGCGCAAGCGGGGCAGGGCTGGCCGGTCTCCATTTTCAGCGGCGCAGGCCAGCGGTGACTGCAAGCGGCACAGAGCGCACCCGCCAGTGTTCCATGCATGTGCAGAACGCCGTCTGCGCCGCCCGCCTCATGCAGGCCGTCCACATTCTGGGTGACAATCACCACTTCGCCCGGATGCTCCCGCTGCAGCTGCGCCAGTGCCTGATGCGCCGGGTTGGGCTGCGCCCCGGCGGCCTGCTTGCGCCGCGCATTGTAGAACCCGTGCACCAGGTCCGGATTGCGCGCGAAACCTTCCGGCGTGGCCACATCCTCGATCCGGTGCTGTGCCCAGAGGCCGCCCTCGTCGCGGAACGTGCCGAGCCCGCTTTCAGCCGAAATCCCGGCACCGGTCAGGATGACAATCTTCTGCGCGGTCTTTCCCATCGCCCCGGAACCTCCTATCACTGCCCCCGTCCAGCAGGAGCCATATCCAAATGCCTACCCGTATTCTGTTTGTCTGCCTAGGAAACATCTGCCGCTCCCCGGCGGCTGAGGGCGTGTTCCGCGCGCTCTGCCCCGCAGCGGAGACCGACAGCGCCGGCACCGCGTCCTATCACGCAGGCGAGCCGCCCTACGGCCCGATGCAGGCAGCGGCACGGGCGCGGGGGCTGGATATCTCCGATCTGCGCGCGCGGCAATTCCGCCGCGATGATTTCGAGAATTTCGACCTGATTATCGCGATGGATGCCAGCAACCTGGAAAACATCGAGGCACTGCGTCCCAGGGGCAGCGATACCCCGGTGCGGCTTTTCACGGACTACGCGCCGGACAGCGGCGCCGATCACGTGCCGGACCCTTATTACACCCGCGATTTCGACGGCTGCCTGGATCTGATCGAGCGAGCCGCCAAGGGCCTTAAGACGGCGCTCTGACTTCGGGTCCAGACGCTATTCGGCAATCACCCGGAAGCCGCCCGCCAGGAACGGCAGCTGCTGCACCGCCGGGTCGATCATCTGGCTTTGCACCAGGCGGCGGACGGTCTCGGCCACATCGCGCGGCACCCGGTCGGCCCAGTCGGCGGCGGTGAACAGCGAAATCGTGCGGGACATCTCCCCGAAGGGCATGGGGAAAGCATCGATCTGGTCGTGGAAGCGGCCCGCGCGCATATAGCCCAGCGGCGTGGTGATTGCCCAGCCGATCCGCCGCGCCACCATCGCCATCAGCGCCAGATGCGAGCCGACCTCGAACCGGTCCTCGAACTCCAGCTTCTGGCGCACCAGCAGTCCCTCAATCTGCTGCGAGATCAGCTGGTCGCGGGCATAACGCAGGAACGGCAGGCTTTGCAGTTGTTCCGCCGCCTGCGCCGCATCCGAAACCGTGCCGCGCGGCGCCACCAGGATGAACGGATCGCGCACCAGCGGGTATTCCACCAGCCCTTCGCGCAGTTCACCGGTGGTGGCGGCAACGGCGATGTGCAACTCGCGGGCTTCCAGCGCCCGCACAATGTCGTGGCTGGAAGCGGTGATCATCTTGAACCGGCACTGGGTCAGGCTGTCGGCCAGAATGGTGGCCAGCCGCGGCGTCAGATCATTGTCGAAATCGTCGATCAGCCCGATCGACAGCGCCTGCAGGTGGGTGAGGTCCATCACCGTCAGCTCGCTTTGGGCCAGCCGCAATTCGGACAGCACCGCCTCGGTCCGGGCCAGGAAGCTGCGCCCGGCAGCGGTCAGCACCATCGGGCGGCGGCCGTGGTCGATCAGCTCGCTGTTCAGCGCCTTTTCCAGGTTGCGCATCTGCTGACTGACTGCCGGCTGGCTGAGCCCGGTCATCTCGGCGGCCTGCGCCACGGACCCGGTCTTGGCCAAAGCCTCAAACACTTCCAGCCCGCGTAAGGAAACGCCCTTGATCAACATATGAACTGCTCCAATACCTTAGGCCGTTCTTTGCGGTTTGAGCCGGCGCGGTCAAGGGTGGCAATGCCGCAGCCTTTCCCCCTTGCGAAAATGCCGCAGCGCTGATGCATCAATCGGGCCGGATGCCCCGGCTGGCAGACTGCTGCCCCGCGCGGACCAAGGCCGCAGGCCGCCGCGCGCCGTCAGCGCGGTTCATGGTTCATTGGCGGCCCAACCAAAAAAGGCGCCCCGCAGGGACGCCTTCACATGCCTTATCAGCGTGCCGCCAATTCAGCCGCAGCTGCGCGCGGCGTGGCTGCCAAACGCCTTATAGCGCAGCCAAAGCCGCTCGTCGCCGCGGTTGCTGGACTGGCGCACCACCTGCGCCTGGTGCGGGTCGGAGAACCACTTGGACACAGTCTTGCGCTCTGACCGTGTCAGGCTGCGGTTGGCAACCCGCTGGATGCAGTTGCATAAGGAAGGCGAGGCCGCGGTGCGGTCCGACTGGCGGCAGGCGCGCTCAATGGCGCCGGCCTCGGCGCCCGCAGGCGCCAGTGCTGCAAGAAATCCAGCGCACAGCGCTGCTGTCAGGAAGTGTTTCATCTGCTCATGCCCCGTTCTTGGCAAGCGGGTCTGTTGCCCGCGTAACTGGCCGTATTATGGCGCAGGCCGGCGTCTTTTTCAATCGTGGTAAACGGGAAAGGGGGCCGGAGCGCCGCACCCCGCGGCCCTCCAGCGGTGCCAGATGCTCAGGTCTGGTTCGGCCCGCGCATTGCGCGGACTGCCTGGCGCACGGCTTTCCAGTCTGCAGCCTCGCTGTCCTTGCCGGCTGCCTCGCATTCGCGCATCTTCTGCGCGGCTTCGGCCTCGGCCTTGTCGCCATGCGCGCTATAGAGCGCGCGGGCGTATTCAGTGGCTTTGATTGCATCCATGCGGGTCGTCCTCCTTTGCTGTGGTCATTTCCCGTCAGCGGGGTGCGCGTCTCGCGGTGTGCAGGGAGTATAGCGCATTTTGGCGGCAGACGCATCCGCTGCCGTGCGCGGGTGGCGTGCGCGGCAGCGGCTGGCTCCCGCATCAGGTGTTTGTTTGTGCGCTGTCCTTTGCAAAGCTCCTGGTGTTTCAACCAGCAAGAGGATGCTATTCATGAACGTTGCTTATACCTTGGCGCCCCCGGCGCAGCTGCGCCCCGGTTTTGCAGAAGGGGACACCGGTTTCGCAGATTTCGCGGACCGCGTGCAGGGCGGCCTGGCGGCCGGCCGCCGGACGCTGCAGATCCTGAACGGTGCCAAGCAGGCGCTGGCGGCGCTGCCCGCCGGATGGCTGGCGGCCCAGCTGGCGGGCCTGCGCGCGGATGAGGCCGCGCTGGCGGCGCTGGCCGGCCGCTCGGTGTTTAATAAGAACGGTTTTTTCAAGATCAGGCTGGCCGAACGGCCGGGGGTTTCGCTGCGGCTGCATATCTGGCTGCCCGGCGTCCACGCGCAGGAGAACCTGCATTCTCACCGCTGGCCGCTGGTCTCCCGCGTGCTGAGCGGCACGCTGGTGTCGGAATACTGGGAGGACGCGCTGTCGGACAGCGCTGAGGTCTATGCCGAGTACCACTACCGCGACGCGCAGCAGCCGCTGGTCCCGGCCGGCCCGGCCCGGGTGCGGCTTGAGACCACCACGGCCTACCGGCAGGGCGATGCCTATTTCCTGCCCGCCGACCGGCTGCACCGGGTGGCCGCCGACCCGCAGCTGGGCTGCAGCACCCTGATGCTGCGCTTCGCCAACACCCGCGCCTGGTCGCGCAACCTGATGCGCGAGGGCGCCGACCTCGACGTCACCCCGGCCCCCTGCACCGCCGCCGATCTCGCCCGCGCGCTGGACTGGCTGGGGCAGTCGATGGCGGAGGGGGAGACCTAATTGATACCAAACATGGAGACAGAAAGGTGAGGGCAGAGCCCGGTCCGAGGGTGGGTGCGAAGCGCCCGCCCGTGGGGGCGGATCGGGCGCTGCCCGGCGTGCCGCCGAGCGGGAGGTCAGTTAGAGAACGCCAAGCAGGCGCAGGCCAATTTGTACGAGTTCAAGCAGTTTGGGGCCGAAGTTAACTCCTACTGCAATCGCACCGCCCCCAACCATGCCAGCTAACTGCACGGTCTTGCGTGTATCGCTGTCAAACCATTCGGCGCCTTTGCGTGTGAGCTTGCAGTATTGTTCCTGCAGCAAAGCCATCTTGGCCACGCGGCTGAACACCCGCGTGGCTGCATCAGCCGCCGGCAAGGGTGGTGCGCCATCAGGCAGCGGCAGCCGGGCATCGTTGATCAGCTCGGGAATGTCCTGCGCGAAGTCCTCTGCCAACTCTGGCTCGCTGAGGGCGGTCAGCACGGGCAGAGCCTCTTCCAGCACCTGCTTGTCCTCAGGCGCAAGCGCCTTGAACGCCTGCTGCGCAAGCTGTTCGCGGTTGGCGGCGACCTCCGGATGATTGGCCCGGAGGCCGCGCACGCCTTCCTCCACCGCGTTCAGCAGGGCGAGGTTGTCCTCATTGTCCGGCAGCTCGCGGCTGTCCAGCAACTGCGCCCGCAAGCTGCCCGCCACCCGCGTCAGGGTCAGCTCTGCATTCTGCGGGTCGTCCTTGTATTTGGTCAGCACCCGGTTGAGCTTTCGCACATCGCCCGCGCGCTCCGACAGGCCATTGTGGCCGCCCAGACAATCCTCCAGTGCGTCTTCGATCTGCGACAGCAGCGCGGACATATAGGGCGCGTTCTCCACCGGGATTGGCACCGCCCGGAACTTGCCGGTTTCCGGATTCAGCTCGATGGTCTCGGCCATCGGCAGGTGTTCAGAGAGCATCTCTGCCTTGATGCGCTCGATTTCATCGGCGACGGCTTCGGGGCCTGCGTCCCAGATTGCGTCGTCAATCAGTGCCACACGGTGCTGGAGTTCCCAGTCGAGAGGGTGGCCAGTCAGAAAGCCGAGGTACCAGTCGTGCCAGAAGGACCATTCGGTCGCTCTTTTGAGGAAATGCAGAACTTCGAACTTTGTTTCGGGGTTGTAGTCGTTGATACTTCTAGCGTTATCATTGGCTTGCGTTAGCCATTGGTGAAAATCTGCGGTTTTAGGGTGACCCTCCAAAAGCCGATGACTTTCGGTGTGAGCAGGCTCAGCGTAGAACTCTCTGCTCCCTTGGCGGACATGGAGAGAGGTGAACGAACTTAAGAATGTGCCGAGTGTATCGCCAATCCCAAAAAACACACCGGTTGCCAATCGCGAGCTGACCTTGGTGTGGCCCTCAGAAATAGTTGTCTCTTCACTGCCCAAGTTCCTCCAGGAGGTGTTCGAAACAGGGTCATTGGGGAGCTCGTGCAACAAGCCATCCGTGCATGCATCGGCACAGCTCAACAAAGAGCTAGCATTGGATGGATCGACTAAGATTGACCTACTGGTCAGCAGGGAGCGTAGCACAAACAATACTGATTTTGGGTGCAGCGCACGTGTGTGTGCGGTTGGTATCTCACTGAATGGGCCAGACAGCGCAAACGCAAAAGCAATATGCTCCCATGTCAACCGGTCACGCGCCAGCTTTCTAGCGCCGCCTTCTTCATCATCCATTGACCAAATCCCAGAATCTATACATACGCCGTACCATGACTGACCTCGCTCACATCCGCAATTTCTCCATCGTCGCCCATATCGACCATGGCAAATCCACCCTTGCTGACCGGCTCATCCAGGAGACCGGAACGGTGAAGGACCGCGATATGAAGGAACAGCTGCTCGACGCCATGGACATCGAGCGCGAGCGCGGGATCACCATCAAGGCCAACACCGTCCGCATCGACTACAAGGCGGACGACGGCGAGACCTATGTGCTGAACCTGATCGACACCCCCGGCCACGTCGACTTTGCCTATGAGGTCTCCCGCTCCATGCGCGCGGTCGAGGGCTCGCTGCTGGTCGTCGACTCGACCCAAGGGGTGGAGGCGCAGACGCTTGCCAACGTCTACCAGGCGATTGATGCGGATCATGAGATCGTTCCCGTCCTGAACAAGATCGACCTGCCGGCCTCCGACTGCGACCGGGTGGCAGAGCAGATCGAGGATGTGATCGGCATCGACGCCACCGGCGCCATCCAGGTCTCAGCCAAGACCGGCCAGGGCATCCGCGAAACGCTGGAAAGCATCGTCCAGCACCTGCCGGCACCGCAGGGCACCCGCGACGCGCCGCTGAAGGCGATGCTGGTCGATTCGTGGTACGACAGCTACCTCGGCGTGATCGTTCTGGTCCGGATCATGGACGGCGTGTTGAAAAAGGGCATGCGGGTCAAGTTCATGTCGAACAACACCCTGCACCACGTCGACCGCATCGGCGTCTTCCGCCCCGCCATGCAGACAGTGGATGAGCTGGCCCCGGGCGAGATCGGCTTCCTCACCGCCTCGATCAAGCAGGTGCGCGACACCCGCGTCGGCGACACCATCACCAACGACCGCAACGGCACTGAGGTGGCGCTGCCGGGCTTCAAACCCGCCCAGCCGGTGGTGTTCTGCGGTCTGTTCCCGGTGGATTCCGCCGAATTCGAGGACCTGCGCGACGCCATCGACAAGCTGGCGCTGAACGACGCGTCCTTCAGCTTTGAAATGGAAACCTCCGCCGCCCTCGGCTTCGGCTTCCGCTGCGGCTTCCTGGGCCTCTTGCACCTGGAGGTGATCCGCGACCGGATCGAACGCGAATACAACATCGAGCTGATCACGACGGCTCCATCGGTGATCTATCACGTCTACATGAAGGGCAAGGACAACGAGCCCGGCGAGATGATTGAGCTGCATAACCCCGCCGACATGCCCGACGCCTCCAAGGTCGACCACATGCAGGAGCCGCGGATCAAGGCGACCATCCTGGTGCCGGACGAATACCTCGGCGACGTGCTGAAGCTCTGCCAGGACCGCCGCGGCATCCAGATGGACCTGTCCTACGCCGGCTCCCGCGCCATGGTGGTCTATGACCTGCCGCTCAATGAGGTGGTCTTCGACTTCTACGACCGCCTGAAATCGGTGACCAAGGGCTACGCCTCCTTCGACTACCAGATGACCGGCTACCGCGAGGACAATCTGGTCAAGATGTCGGTGCTGGTGAATGACGAGCCGGTCGATGCGCTCTCCACCATGGTCCACCGCGACCGGGCAGAGATGCGCGGCCGGGCGATGTGCGAGAAGCTCAAGGAGCTGATCCCGCGCCACATGTTCAAGATCCCGATCCAGGCCGCCATCGGCGGCAAGGTGATCGCCCGCGAAACGCTCTCCGCGCTGCGCAAGGACGTGACCGCCAAATGCTACGGCGGCGACGCCACCCGGAAGCGGAAGCTCTTGGACAAGCAGAAAGCGGGCAAGAAGAAGATGCGCCAGTTCGGCAAGGTGGATATCCCGCAAGAGGCGTTCATTTCCGCCCTCAAAATGGACAGCTAAAGCTGGCCATTTCCGAGGGCGCGCGGGCGAAAGCGGTTGGCGCAGCCAATTGCGTGCCCGCCCGGTACTGTTCTGCGCCGGAAGCGAGACCTTTTCAGACAGTTGCAAGACGGGGCTACGGCCCCGTTTTCTGTTTTAGGCCCATCCAAAGCCCCGCCCGGCCGAGAGGCCGGGCAGCGCCCGATCCGCCCCCACGGGCGGGCGCTTCGCACCCACCCTCGGACCGGGCGCGGCCCTCAATATTTAGTACGATGTTTTTGAAGGCCGGTGGTGTGAAAATGAGCTTGCTCCCTGTTCCCCAAGTAGCGCTTGAATGCCTCTAGTAACGGCACTAGAGAGGCACACTGATACAACGGCTGGAGTTGTGACTTGCTTTGTAACCAGTTGATTTTTTTTAGATTCACAACCTGCTTGCTGCGTTTGGAGGTTCAAGTATCATGAAAGAAAACGAGGGAGCTATGAACCAATTGTTTGTTACCGCGCCTCAGCCGACATTAAAACGCGTTGCCGATTTAGATGGACCTGACTTCTACCCGACGCCTGCTTGGGCAACCTATGCGCTGATCGACAACGAGAAATTTCCCGGTGACATTTGGGAGTGCGCTTGTGGTGACGGCGCGATGAGTTCTGTTTTGAGCAGCACTGGGCAGAATGTTGAGAGTTCCGATTTATACGACCGTGGCTTCGGTGAGTCCGGTATCGACTTTCGCGGGACAAGTCGAACTGCTACGAACATTATTACTAACCCGCCGTTTAATGCTGCGGAGGATTTCGTTCATACCGCACTGAAAGTTGCCGACAAGAAATTTGCGTTGCTGCTGCGACTTGCGTTTCTTGAGGGGGCTAAACGGCGATCAACTATTTTTAGCAAGACGCCTCCCAGCAAGGTTTGGGTGTTCAGCGAGAGAATTACCTTTTACCCAAAGGGCGTGAAACGCAAAGGCAGCGGAACCACTGCCTATGCTTGGTTCGTTTGGGATAAGGACCACTGCGGCGGAACGGAGCTAAGTTGGTTGCCTACCGGCTACAAGAAAATGGACTTCAACTGAGGTTGGCGGCGTAGCTGCGGCCGAATTTTGTAAGGGTCCAAGACTCTGTAGCTTTTTCGTAATCGGCGATGCCGCGAGCTGCAAGACCAGTGCCTTGGTTTCTGTGGCAAACCAAATTGCGAACCTTCTGAGAAAAGTAAGTATCGCTTCTGTTTCGGGCCAGCTGTGCATCCTTGCCGGTTGGTTTGAGGCGCTTGGAAAGGCGCTGAATGAGTTCAGATGTAGTGAGGGTTTGCCCTGAAACCTTCAGCATTTCTTTGCAGGCTTCATCGCGGATTTGGGCTTCAGTGTATGCCATATGCACTCCTTGGTTGAAAATTATGCAATCTATATTGGTAACGTGTTTGTGATGTTCAAGTGTGGCATTGAGTCTCTGACAGGGCAAAAGGCCGGGCAGCGCCCGTCCCGCCCCACCCCGTCATGCCGGAGGCGTGCTTCCAGCACGACGCGGGCGTTTCGCTTCCCACCCCGCCGGGCCGGGCGCTGCCCTCCGCGTGCTGATCTGACGTTTAGCCACCATCCGGGCGGAGAGTCGCCCATGCGCCACTCTCCGCCCATCCGCGGCCTCTGCGCAACGCCTGCCTGAAAACGCACGCATTCCGTGCTATCCTCGCCCTGTTCACCTGGGGAGGATGACATCATGAAACACCTGACTTTGGCCGCCGCGATCACTCTGCTGGCGACACCCGTTTTTGCCCACAATTGCCCCGCCGACATGGCCGCAATCGACGCGGCCCTGGTTGCCGGGACGGACCTGGCGGAGGCGGATCTGGCAACGGTGCAGGAGCTGCGCGCCGAGGGCCAGACGCAGCATGAGGCGGGCGACCATGATGCCTCGATCGAGACACTGGGCCAGGCCAAGGAACTGCTTGGCATCAATTGATCCCGGCACCCCGAAACAAAAAAACGCCCGGCGGCAAACCGGGCGTTTCACATCTCTGCCGTGGCCTGCTCAGGGCGGCTTAGAGGCTGTTCTGCACGTCCTGCGCCGCGCCGCTGATCGCCTGGCCGGCCTTGGAAATGTCGCGCCCCGCGCCCTTGGTGGTCTCGCAGGCCGCCAGGCCCAGCAGCATCAGCGCGCAGGTCAAAATCCGCATCATCGGTGAAGGCTCCTCATTTCTGCTCAAAATCCGTTTGCAGATATCTAGCAAGCCGCCCCGGCCCAAGCCAGAGGATTCACAGCCCGGAGGTTGAGCGAGGTCAAGGCCGCTGCCGCCGCGCTGCTTTACCCTGCGGGCGAACCGGAACAGGAGGCAGACCCGATGGACCTATCCACCCGCAAGCAGGCACTGGAGGCGCGCCGCGCCGAACTGACCGGGCATCTGGCCCGCGTCGAACACTCGCTGGACGCGCCGATGCCGCAGGATTGGGAGGACCGCGCCTCCGAACGCCAGGGCGACGAGGTGCTGGAAAGCCTCGGCAAGGCGGAACTGGACGAGCTGCGCCGGATCGACGCGGCGCTGGCGCGGATCCGGGCGGGCACCTATGGCATCTGCGCCCGCTGCGGCGATCTGATTTCCGATGCGCGGCTGGATCTGCTGCCGGCAGCGCCGCTGTGCAAGACCTGCGCGGGCGCAGCTGCGGGCGGGCGATAGGCCCGCGGCATCCGGCGGAAAGGGGCATTTTCCAGAAATTGCAACTTATAAGGTCGTGCAATTCGCGCAAATCGCGTCTATCTTGACCTGGATCAAAGCTGTGAAATTGACCCTGCGGCAATGGTGCGCGAAACGTGAACTGGAGGGCATGAGCTATGAACTTTTCCGCCAGAAAGCAAACGCTTGAAGTCCGCCGGCAGGCGCTTGCCGGTCTCTCGTCTCAGGCCGCGGGCCGTCCGGATCCCGGGCAGATGGCCTCTGTGCGGCAGCAAGTTGCCGCCCGCGGCGGCGAAGGGGCGATCACCGTCCTGCCCAAGGCCAGCCTGGATGAACTGCGCCGGATCGACGCCGCCCTGGCCCGCCTGCGCGAAGGCTCTTACGGCTATTGTCAGATCTGCGGCGAGGATATGAGCGACGACTGGCTCGACCAGCGCCCGGCGTCGCCGTTCTGCCGGACCTGCGCGCTGTAGCACGGGGAGCGGGCAGGGCGCACCTGCTGCCGCCCGGCTAATCTGTGCACATTGTTCCATGCGCTTGCGCCAGCTGCCCCCGGGGGGCGCTGGCCTTTTTTGCGCGGCCGCCCGGTGCCGCAGGCCGGTTTAACGCGGGCGGCCGGACCTGAAGGCTGTCCGCGGCAGCGCTGCAATACTTCGGATTTTCGCGCAACAGGCCCCGTTGCCGTGCCCGGCGGTATGTGCCACAACCGGTCTGACCGACTGAACAAATGAGTTTAGCAGATGCCAGATTTCACTGAGCGCCGCCGCATGATGGTGGATACCCAGATCCGTCCGTCGGATGTCACCAAATACCCGATCATTGAGGCGATGCTTGCGATCCCGCGCGAGAAGTTTGTGCCCGGCGCACAGCGCGAGGCAGCCTATGCCGACCAGAACGTCGATCTGGGCGGCGGCCGGGTGCTGGTGGAACCGCGCACTCTGGCCAAGATGCTGGATGCGGTGAATTTGCAAAGCGACGAACTGGTGCTCGATGTGGCCTGCGGGCTGGGCTATTCCACCGCTGTGGCAGCGCGGATCGCGCAGATGGTGATCGGCGTCGAGGAAGACGAAAGCATGGCCGCCGACGCGCAGGAGCTGCTGTCCGAGACTGCCGCTGACAATGCCATCGTGCACACCGGCCCGCTGGCCGAAGGCGCAGCAGAGCATGGCGCCTATGACGTGATCCTGATCCAGGGCGGGGCCGAGGAAATCCCGGCAGCCCTGCTGGACCAGCTGAAGGAGGGCGGCCGCATTGCGGCGCTGCTGATGAGCGGCGCTTTGGGCGAGGTCAAGGTGGGCTACAAGAACGGCGGCCGGATCTCCTGGCGGTTTGAATTCAACGCCGGCGCGCCGGTGCTGCCCGGCTTTGCCGCCGCACAGGAATTTGCGCTCTAGGCGGACGCCAGGGCGCTGCGGCAGACGCTGCCGCACCGTATGATAACAGGCCGGGCGCAGATACAGGGGGCGGCCGGCTCGCAGACAACCCACCGCGGCTGGCGGCGCGGCAAAAGATAAGGCAACCGATGCGAATGAATTTCCCGGCGAGTGTGTTTAAGGCTTTTGTGTTTGCCAGCGGCGTAGCGGCCACGGCGGTGATGCCGCTGCAGGCGGCAGCGGACAATCTGTCCGATGCAATGATCGGCGCGTATAAGACCAGCGGCCTGCTGGAGCAGAACCGCGCGCTGCTGCGGGCGGCGGACGAAGATGTGGCGATTGCGCTGTCGCAGCTGCGCCCGTTGATCGAATGGACGGTGACTGCTGCCAGCAGCTACAACGAAGCCATCCCCGACGCGACCCAGAACGACCTGTCGACACAGCTGCGGCTGACCCAGCTGCTGTTTGACGGCGGCGCATCACGGCTGAACAAGCTGGCCGCCCAGGAAACCGTGCTGGCAACACGCCAGGCCCTGCTGGGTGTGGAGCAAGCCGTGCTGCTGCAGGCGGTGCAGGCCTATGTCGGTGTCCTGCAAGCGCAGGAAAACGTGACGCTGCGGCGCAACAACCTGCGCCTGCTGCAGGAGGAACAGAAGGCAGCCGAGGACCGTTTCGAAGTCGGCGAGGTCACCCGCACAGATGTCGCCCTGGCCGAAAGCCGCGTGGCTGCGGCCCGCGCCAACCTGACCGATGCTGAAGGCACGCTGCTGACCGCCAAGGCAACCTATGAACAGGTTGTCGGACGGGCGCCGGGCGCCATCACCAGCCAGCCGGCCTTGCCGCGCAGGGCGGCCTCGCTCGACAGCGCCCAGGCGGTTGCGGTGCGGAACCAGCCGGATGTGCTGTCGCAGCAGCACATCGTCAAGGCCAGGGATTACCAGGTCGCCGCTGCCACTGCGGGCCTTGGGCCGACGGTGAGCCTGCAGGCAAGCACCGGGCTCAGCGAAGATACCCACAACAGTTTTGACTCCGCCGAATCTTCCAGCGTCGCCATCCAGATGACCCAGCAGCTCTATGCCGGCGGCCGCAATGCCGCCACCCGGCGCCGGGCGGTGGCCAATGCGGATGCTGAGCGCGGCGCCCTGATCAGCACCCAGCGGGCGGTGCGCCAGGCCGTCAGCGCCGCCTACTTCAACGTCGAAACCGCCCGGGTCAGCCTGATTTCCTCGGGTGAGCGGGTGCGCGCCTCCAAGGTCGCCTTTGACGGTATCCGCGAGGAAGCCACCCTGGGCGCCCGCACCACCTTGGACGTGCTGCAGGCGGAGCAGGAATACCTCGATGCCCAGACCGAACAGGTGAATGCCCGTGCCAACCAGGCAATCGCCGCCTATCAGCTGCTTGAAGCGCAGGGTCTGCTGACCGCAGAGCATTTGGGCCTGGCGGTGGAGATTTACGACCCGACGCTCTATTACAACCTGGTCAAGGACGCGCCTGCAAATTACAGCAAGCGCGGCAAGGATCTGGACCGGGTGCTCAAGGCCTTGGGGCGGAACTGACAATTCATCCTAAGTGTTGTGCGGTGGCGGCAACGCCGCTACACTCTGCTTCAGAGGCAAGAGTGGTAATAAAACATGTCCGACCCAGTTACCCATGCTGAGATTGAAGATGTATTGTCCTCGATCCGCCGCTTGGTGAGCGAAGACGGCCGCGGCCAGCCCGCGGCCCCGGAACCGGCAGCGCGGCTGGTGCTGACGCCGGCCCTGCGGGTGCAGGAACCTGCGCGCGCGGCCAATAGCGCCGGAGGGGCGGAGGCGTCAGAGAATCCGGTGCTGCAACCCGCGGAAGAGCCGCCGCTGGCCGCAGAGCCGGATGCAGAGGCTTTGTCAGGCGGCGCAGAGGACCCCGGCGCGGACCTTGGCGGGTCCGGCCCTCAGGACGGCTGGCCGCAATCGGCGGCAGAGGATGCGCCGCTGGCGTTCCGGCACCGCCGGGATCTGGACGCCAGCCGCGCAGACAGCGGCCCCAGGGAGGACGCGGCACAGTCGAACGCCCTGGAAAACAATCCGGATACCGGCCAGGAAAAAAGCCCGGAGGACGGGCAGCCCGCCGCCGCCGCTGCGGACGGCGTGCCCTGGAGCAATCCGGAAACCACCCTGTTTGCCGCCGTTGCCGGTGCCGCCGTGCAGGGGGAAGATAGCGGCACAGAGGATGAACCCGCAGACGCAGCACCGGTCCAACTGGCAGAGGAAAGCCTCGCTGCCAGCACCGCAGGCGCCCGCGCGGCCTCGGTTGTCCGCAAGATCGCAGAACTGGAGGCGCGCGGCACTGCCGCGCAAGCCGCCGCGCAGGAGCAGTGGGAGCCGGACAGCCAGACGGAGGCACCCTTTGCCGGCGCCGGTGCCGACACCATCGAATGGCGGGACGAGCCGCTGCTCATCAGTGACGAAGACCTTACGGAGGATGAGCCGGAAACCGAGCTGGCAGAGAAGGAGCCGCCCGCCTCTGCCGCGCCCGCCGGCAGCCCCGATGCGGAGGCGGTGGTTGAAACCGCGGTGACAGATGCTGCGATGGACAGCCTGGCGGACAGCGGCGAGGGCTACCTCGACGAAGACGCCCTGCGCGAGCTGGTCGCAACCATCGTCCGCGAGGAGCTGCAAGGCCCGCTGGGCGAGCGCATCACCCGCAACGTCCGCAAGCTGGTCCGCCGCGAAATCCACCGCGCGCTGGCGGCGCACGATCTGGTCTGAACGGGAACGGATCCGGAACAGGGGCAGGGATCCGCTTCCGGCTCAAGAGAAAAGGGGAGGGAGCCGCCTCCTTTCCCCATCCCCTTCGCAGACAGATGCCTATGGCGGACCGGAACCCGCATCAAGGACGCTGCGCGCCAGCGAAGCTGGTAAATCCTTGACGCAGAACCCCGTCCGCCATCCGCCGGCATCAGCGAAGGCGACGGAGAAAGGAGGCGGCAGCCAGCCCCGCGGCTGCGGTCAGACCCGCACCGGCTGCGCCAGCTCCAGCAATTGGTCCAGATCCATATAGCGCTCCAGGTGATCGGCCAGCGCGTCCAGCACTTCGTCGACGCCATCCTCGTAACCGGCCTGGCTTTCATGCCCCAGGGCGCCCAGCACGCTGGCGCGGAAGGCGTCCGCCGAGAACAGCCCGTGCAGGTAGGAGCCCTTGACGCGCCCGTCGGCGGAGGCCGCACCTTCGGGCCGCCCGCCGATGCTCAGCCAGGCGCGGGTGCAGTCGGCGCCTGTGGTGCGCCCCATGTGGATCTCGTAGCCGCTGACTGGCAGGTTGCCGTCGCGCGTGACCGCCTCGGTCAGCGTCACCCGCTTTTCCCCCGCCATCACAGTGTGCACATTCAAGAGACCCAGGCCCTCCACCTTGCCGGGCCGCCCGTCGACGCCTTCAGGGTCGTCGATGGTTTTGCCCAGCATCTGGTAGCCGCCGCACAGGCCCAGCACATGGCCGCCGCGCCGGTGATGCGCCAGGATGTCGATGTCCCAGCCCTGCGCGCGCAGGTAATTGAGGTCGCCGATGGTCGATTTGCTGCCGGGCAGGATCACCAGATCCGCATCGCCGGGCAGGGCGCGGCCCGGCGGCACGATTTCCACCGTCACTTCCGGTTCTGCTGCCAGCGGGTCCAGGTCGTCGAAATTCGCCATCCGCTCCAGCTGCGGCACCACCACCTTGCAGGCGCCGCCCTTGTGCGAGGCGATGTCCATCATATCCTCGGCCGGCAGCTTCCAGGCATCCCAGAACCACGGCACCACGCCCAAGCTCGGCCAGCCGGTGCGCGCGGCGATGTCGTCCCGCCCGCCGTCAAACAGGCTGAGGTCGCCGCGGAACCGGTTGACCATAAAGCCCGCGACCCGCTCCAGGTCATGGCGTTCGAGCACCGCATGGGTGCCGACGATCTGCGCAATCACTCCGCCGCGGTGGATGTCGCCGGCAATCACCACCGGCACCCCAGCGGCGCAGGCAAAGCCCATGTTGGCAATGTCGTTCTTGCGCAGGTTGGTCTCAGCCGGGGAGCCCGCGCCTTCGATCAGCACCAGATCTGCGTCCGCCGCCAGCCGGTGGAAGCTCTCCAGCGCCGCCTCCAGGAGGCCCGATTTGTCGCGCATGAACGATCCCGCGCCCTGGGTGCCGCGGCGCTTGCCCTGCACGATCACCTGCGCGCCGGTGTCGGTCTCTGGTTTCAGCAGCACGGGGTTCATATCGGTATGGGGCGGGCGTTTGGCAGCGCGCGCCTGCAGCGCCTGCGCGCGGCCGATCTCGCCGCCCTCCGGCGTGACGGCGGCGTTGTTCGACATGTTCTGCGGCTTGAACGGCGCCACCTTCAGCCCGCGCCGCACATAAGCGCGCGCCAGCCCTGCCACCAAGAGCGACTTGCCGACATTGCTGCCGGTGCCCTGGATCATGATTGCACGCGCCATCGCTTGCTCCCTGCCTGCGCCCCGTCGTTCACGGGCCTGCATAGCAGGTTAAGCCGCACCGTCCATGGCCGCTGTGCCACAAGCGTCCCGCGGCGGCTGCCGCGCGACAGGCTGACCCTGCGGAAAGCCATGGTGCGCAAAAGAAAAACGCGCCCCTGAGGGCGCGCTTTTCAGCAATGCGCAAGGGAAGCCTTAGGCGGCTTCAGCCTGCGCAGCGTTGCGGCGTTCGCTTTCTTCACGCGACAGTGCAACCGAGGTCCGCACACCGCGGCCCACGAAGTCCATCAGGCCTTCCACAACCCGTTCATTCGGGTCGATGCCGGCGCAGGACAGCACTTCGCGGCCATCGCGCGAGCGTGCCCAGCGGGCGATCTGTTCCGGGCCATTGCCGTATTTCTTGTCGTCGGCGATGGCATCATCCAGTGCGGCCAGGACAACGGCTGCAAACAGTTTGCGGGCGCGGTTGCCTTGCTCGTTGTTATAAGCGGTGCCGTCTACGAAATCTCTCATCTCGTATCCCTTAGTTGTTCTTGCTATTGCAATTTTCGGCGTAGCGCTGCTTATGGCGGAATTGTGACGATTCGGATAGAGCGCAGATGCATAGCTTTCATGCAAATTGCGCATACCTTATTCACAGATCCTCCATACCATATCCTTGTCTTGCCAGCGATCAGCCCGCCAGATATAGGGTCTTGCAAATTATCATCAACCATCTGAAAGGCATTTTCCCTATGCCCAAGATCAACGGCAACGAAATCCGTCCCGGCAACGTGCTGGAACATAATGGCGGCCTTTGGGCAGCGGTGAAGGTCGACCACGTGAAGCCCGGCAAGGGCGGCGCCTTTGCCCAGGTCGAGATGCGCAACCTGCGCAACGGCTCCAAGCTCAACGAGCGCTTCCGCTCCGCGGACAAGGTGGAGCGCGTCCGCCTGGAGCAGAAAGACCAGCAGTTCCTTTATGAGAGCGACGGCATGCTGGTATTCATGGATGCCGAAACCTATGAGCAGATCGAACTGCCCGCGGAACTGCTTGGCGACCGCCGTCCGTTCCTGCAGGACGGAATGACCATCGTGGTGGAATTCTACGAGGCCGAGGCGCTGAACGCCACCGTGCCGCAGAAGGTCACCTGCAAGATCGTCGAGACCGAGCCGGTCGTCAAAGGCCAGACCGCGGCGAACTCCTTCAAGCCGGCAATCCTGGACAACGGCGTCAAGGTGATGGTGCCGCCGTTTGTCGGCCAGGACGAGATGATCGTGGTGAACACCGAGACCATGGAGTATTCCGAGCGCGCCTGATTCAAGACGCGTGCCGGAAGACGGAAAAGCCGCCCTCCCTCGGGGGCGGCTTTTTTGTTTCTGCGCGGCGCCCAAGACTTTTGGGAAAAGTCTTGGCATGAGTTTTCGAAAACTCTTGCGCTAGCCGCCGCTGGCCCACGGGATCACCCCGCAGGCAGCGCCAGGCTGAAACCGCATTCATCCATCATCTTGCCATAGGCCGCGGTAAACCCGCTGAGCGAGGCCTCATAGAACATGTCGTTGCCCGCCCAGATCTCCACCCAGCTGCCTTGTTTCATCGCTTGCAGCATCACCAGGTGGTCCTCGAACCGCAGCGCGCTTTCGGCTTCGGCCAGGCCTTCCTCATTGATCCAGGAATTAATCCCGGCCTCAATGGAAAAGCTGCGGTCGAAATCAAAGATGAAATCCACCGTGCCCCCCTGCTGCATCAGCGTCGGATGGTGGCGCGGCGCATATTCCTGCACCTTGGCCATCGGATAGAAATCCGGCGGGCCCGCATCGCCGGAGAAGGCGGAAACCTCAAGGATCGGATCGCCGTCGCCGCCGGTCCAGGCGCGGCAGGTCAGATAGCTGTCCTGCTCGGTCTCATGCGGCTCGGTTGTGATATGCCAGTCCTTGTAGGTCCAATAGTCCGCCCACGCAGGGGCGGCCGCCAGTGCGGCCAGGCAAGCACCAAGTATCAATCTCATCAAATACCCTTTCAGAAATCACCCGCAGGTTTTGCCCGCGACCTTAACGCAAGGACGTGAACAGAAGCTTGTCAGAACCCCAGCGCCTCCAGCCGGGCCTCCACCATGCTGCGGTAGCCGGTACCGAACAGCCGCAGATGCACCAGCGCGGGCCACAACTGATAGATAGGGCGGCGCGCCTCATGCCCCGGCTCCAGCGCGCCATAGCTGTCGCGGAACGCCGCAGGCGGCGCGCCGAACAGATGCAGCATTGCCAGATCCACTTCGCCATGCCCGTAATAACAGGCGGGGTCGATCAGATAGGCAGCAGGACCGCTGAACAGCACATTGCCGCTCCACAGATCGCCATGCAGCAGGGCGGCGTATGGCGCCGCGGGCAGCAGGTCCGGCAGGCGTTTGCACAGCGCCTCAACCCGCAGCCGCAGATCACGGGGCAGGGCGCTTGGGTCTGCCAGCAGGCGGCGGCCGGCCCAGAACTCCGGCCAGTTTGCCAGCGGCGCATTGGGGATTGCGACGGGGCCAAAGGCGTAATCCTCCGCCCAGCCGTACTGCGGCCCGGTCCCGGAATGCAGCTGCCGCAGCGCTTGTCCCAAAGCCTGCCAGCCACGGGTGCTGGCCGCGGTCTCCTCCAGCGCGTCCATCAGCAGCACATGGGCGGCGGTGCCCAGCACCTGCGGCGCAGGCGCGCCCGCGCCCCGGACCGCCCGCAGCATTGCAGCCTCCGCCGCCGCCAGAGGCCCGGTCTTGGCCACCACCCGGCGGCCATCTGACAGCTCAAGAAGCTGCACCTCCGACAGGTCGCCGCCATGCAGCGGGCGGGCGCGCGCAACCTCCGCGCCCAGCAGGGAAAGAACCGTCTGGTTCAGCCCGCTCACGGCTGCCCGCTCATGGTTGCCAGGTGACGCGGGCATCCCCCGCCTGCATCTCTCCCTTGGCACGGTCAAACCGCAGGTAGGCAATGCCCTTGCCGCCGGACTGGGTGAACAGCGTGCCCACTGTCTTGCCTCCTGCGGTGATCTCGGTCCCAACCGGCGCCGCGCCCTCGACCGCCACCGTGCGCAAACCCTTGCGCAGCTCGGTCTTGTGCTTCATCCGCGCCGTCACTTCCTGGCCGACATAGCAGCCCTTGCGGAAATCGACGCCCTGCAACGCCTCGAACCCGGCTTCCAGAATATAGCTCTCCGGCCCCAGCTCGACGCCGGTCTCGGGGATGCAGTGGGCGACCCGGATCGCATCCCAATTGCTGCCGTCATCGCCGCCGTCAGGCCCATACAGCCGCCAGCCCAGATCCGCATGGCGCGGATCCGCCAGCGCCCCCTCCGGCATCTCCCCAGTGCCGCGCGTCACCTGCAGATCGGTCATCTCCACCTGCACATCGGCGCGCAGCCGGTACATGTTCAGCCGCTTCAGCAGGCCCTCGGCCAGCGATGCCTCCACATCCAGAAGCACCGCATCGCCCTCTGCCGCCAGAAAGAAATCCGCGATGTATTTTCCCTGCGGCGTCAGCAGCGCGGCATAGACCAGCCCGTCGCTCAACCGGTCCACATTGCTGGTGACAAGCCCCTGCAGGAAGCTCTTGGCGTCGCTGCCACTCAGGCGCAGGATGCGGCGGTCGCTCATGTCATCTCTCCCGTGTGCCGCCTGGTAAATCCCAAGGGGGCGTTTCACTGCTTGGCCCAGTGATATAGGAAGCAGGGCGGAAGAAAACAGCAAATCCGCCTCAAGGAGCGCCCATGCCCGCGCCGGTCAGCATCGTCATTCCCACCCTGAACGCCGCCGAAGAGCTGCCCGCCGTGCTGGAGCATCTGATGGAGGGGCTGGCAGCGGGCCTGATCCGCGAGCTGGTGATCAGCGACGGCGGTTCCACCGATGCAACCCGCGCCATAGCCCAGGCCGCCGGTGCCGGGTGGATCAGCGGTGCGGCGTCCCGCGGCGGCCAGCTGCGCCGGGGCTGCGCGGCGGCGCAGGGGGATTGGCTTCTGGTGATCCACGCCGACACTCAGCTGGAGCCGGGCTGGGCCGCGGCGGTGGCGCAGCACCTGGCAAGCGGGCAGGGCGCCCCCGCCTATTTCCGCCTGCGCTTCCGGGCGCGCGGGCTGATGCCCGCCTGGGTCGCAGGCTGGGCCAACCTGCGCGCGCGCCTGTTCGGACTGCCCTACGGCGACCAGGGGCTGCTGGTCCGGTGCGCTGCGTATGAGGCCGCGGGCGGCTACCCGGACCAGCCGCTGATGGAGGACGTGGCGCTGGTGCGCCGCCTGCGCGGGCTGACAGGTCTGCCCTGCGCAGCACTGACCAGCGCGGCACGCTACCAGCGGGCGGGCTGGCTCCGGCGCGGCGCGCGCAACCTGTGGACGCTCCTGCGGTATTTCCTGGGGGCCAAGCCTGAAAGCCTGGCCAGGTCCTACAGCAAATAGACTGATCTGCCCGCCCGGCCCGCCCGTCCTGCCCTGCAGCCGGGCGCGGTGCGCAATTCGCCGTGACCCTGCGTTTGCGGCAATTGACCCGGCGCGCGGTCCGGCTACTGTGCCGGAATGGATCAACCGCGGGGCGCTGTGCCGCTGCCCGCGCAGCAGGGACCAACAGGCATGAGCGGACCAGCGAACCTTTCAGCAGGGCGGCAGTACCTGGCCATCCCCGGCCCCTCGGTGGTGCCGGACCAAGTGCTGCAGGCGATGCACCGCCCGTCGCCCAACATCTATGCAGGCGAACTGGTGGAGATGACCGCCGGCCTGCTCCCCGACCTGCGGCGGGTGGCCCGCACCCGGCATCAGGCGGCGATCTACATCGCCAACGGCCACGGCGCGTGGGAGGCCGCGCTGCAGAACACTCTGCAGCCCGGCGACCGGGTGCTGGTGCCGTCCTCCGGCCGCTTTGCCATCGGCTGGTCGGAAATGGCCCAGGGGCTGGGCGTCGGGACGGAGATCCTCGACTTCGGCACCCGCGCGCCCTGGGACATGGCCCGCATCGCCGAGGCGCTTGCCGCCGACAAGGGCCATCGCATCAAGGCGGTGCTGGGTGTGCATGTGGACACTTCCAGCTCGATCCGCAACGACATCGCGGGCCTGCGCCGCTTGCTGGACGAGGCCGGCCACCCGGCGCTCCTGATGGCCGATTGCATCGCTTCGCTGGGTTGCGAGCCGTTCGAGATGGACGGCTGGGGCGTTGATGTGATGGTCACCGCCAGCCAGAAGGGGCTGATGGTGCCGCCGGGCCTCAGCTTCGTGTTCTTCAACGCGCGCGCCGCCGCGGCGCGGGCGGCGCTGCCGCGCATCAGCCGCTACTGGGACTGGGCGCCGCGCGCCAACCCGGCAGAGTTCTACCAGTATTTCGGCGGCACTGCGCCCACCCATCACCTTTACGGGTTGCGCGCCGCGCTGGACATGATCCACGATGAAGGCATCGAAAACGTATGGGCGCGCCACGCCCATCTGGCCCGCGCCATCTGGGCCGCCTGCGAAGCCTGGGGCGCGGATGGCCCGCTGCGGATGAACGTGGCCGACCGGTCCTTGCGCTCCCACGCGGTGACCGCGCTGCACATCGGGACGCCGGACGGCACAAGGCTGCGCGACTGGCTGGAGGCAAACCTGGGGCTGACCCTGGGCATCGGTCTTGGCATGGCGCCGCCGGGCAGCCCGGACTGGCACGGCTACTTCCGGCTCGGCCATATGGGGCATGTGAACGGCCAGATGGTGATGGGCCTGTTGGGGGGGATTGAAACCGGGCTGACCGCGCTGGGCATCCCGCACGGGCAGGGGGCGACGGATGCGGCCGCACGGGTTCTGTCGGGCCGCTGACGGCCTGGCAGCAGCAGGCGGCGGGCGGGCTTCAGGCCCTTTGCGAGTTCAGGCGGATCTCCAGCCTGGTGATGAAGTGATTGATCAGCACCGCCAGCACCAGAACCGGCACCAGCCCGTACATCACCCAGATCACAAAGAAGATCCACATCAGGTTGATGCCCGCGAACATGATCGCGGCAGTAAAGAAATCCGGCATACCAGCCGGCAGGTCAGGGTCACGCATGACATATCTCCCGGTAATATACCCTAAGGGTAGTCCGGCCATGGTGAATGTCTGGTAAAACCGCCGCGATCCAGCGCCCGCCGGCAGGTTTCAGCCGGCGCGCGCCGCCGCCAGCGCGCGTGGCAGGGCTGCGGCAAAGGCATTAAGCTCCGCCGCCGGACCGCAGCTCACCCGGATGCAGCGGTTCTGCGGCTCGGCAAAGGGCATCCGCACAAAGATCCCCTGATCCACCAGCCCGCCCAGAACCGCCTTAGCAAACGCCCCGTCCCCGCCGCAGTCGATGGCGACGAAATTGGTGGCCGAGGGCAGGGCGCGCAGCCCGTTCTCTGCCGCGATCTCCGCTATCCGCATCCGCGCCGCATCAATCTGCGCCAGCACCTGTTCCAGCCACTCCTGATCCTGCAGCGCCGCCAGCGCGCCGGCCTGCGCCGCCCGGTTCATGCCGAAATGATTGCGCACCTTGTTGAAGGCGGAAATCAGCTCCGGATGGCCGATCGCATAACCGACCCGCGCCCCCGCCATCGCATAGGCTTTGGAGAAGGTCCGCATCCGGATCACCCGGGGATCATCGGCGCTGACCGGCGCCGCAGTGCCCTCCGGCGCGCATTCCACATAAGCCTCATCCAGCAGCAGCAGGCAGCCCTCGGGCAAGCGGTCCAGCGCCGCGGCAATATCTGCCCCCTTGTGCCAGCTGCCCATCGGATTGTCCGGATTAGCAAGGTAGACGATCTTGGCATCCGTCTCCGCCGCCTTGGCAAACAGCGCCTCAAAATCCTCGCGGTCGTCCTTGTATGGCACCGCGTGGATCACCCCGCCGAACCCCGCCACATGGTAATTGAAGGTCGGATAGGCCCCCAGCGAGGTCACCACCGCATCGCCCTGGCCAACCAGCAGCCGCACCAGATACCCCAGCAGCCCGTCGATGCCTTCACCCACGATGATATGCTCCGGCTGCACCCCGTGATGCGCCGCCAGCGCCTGGCGCAGGTCATGGCTTTGCGCATCGCCGTATTTCCAGATCTCCGCCGCGGCCCCGGCCATCGCCGCCACCGCCCGGGGCGAGGGGCCGAATATGTTCTCATTCGCCCCCAGCCGCGCGGCAAAGGGCCGGCCGCGGTCGCGCTCCTGGGTTTCGGGGCCGACAAACGGCACGGTGGCGGGCAAGGATTGCGCAAGCGGGGTGTAACGGGGACCAGTCATGGGTGCAGATAAGCGCAAGCGCGGGCGGCGGGCAAGGCTTGCGTCCGTTCCCCGCCCCGCGCAGTCTGCCCGCAGCTTTCAAAGGGATTCCTTCATGCGCATTGCCCTGGCCCTGCTGGCTGCCGCCCTCGGCTACCTCCTGTTCTGGCCGGTGCCGGTCGATCCCATCGCCTATGACCCGCCCGCACCGCCGGGTTTCACCGGCCCCTATGCCGAAAACAACGCTCTGGACGCGGCCGCGCTGATCCATCTGCCGGACGGAGAGCTGGGGCCGGAGGACATCGCCCAGACCCCGGACGGCACCGTCTATACAACCAGCCTCTCGGGCAATCTCTACCGCATCGACGGCACAGAACCGGTGCTGGCAGACAAACTCGGCGGCCGCCCGTTGGGGCTGAAGGCGGGACCGGACGGCGCGCTTTACATCGCCGACAGCTTCCGCGGCATCCTGCGCTGGACCGGCCCCGGCACGCTGGAAGTGCTGGCAGACAGCCTGGGCGGCGTCCCGATCATCTACGCCAACCAGCTCGACGTAGCCCGTGACGGCACGGTCTATTTCTCCAACTCCTCCGACCGTTTCGACCCCGAAACCATGGGCGGCACCAAGCCCACCTCGATCCTGACCATCTGGGAGCAATCGGACAGCGGCTATGTGGCCCGCATCAATCCGGACGGAACCACAGAGAAAATCGCCGAAGGCTTCGTCTACACCAACGGCATCGCCCTCTCGCCGGAGGAGGATTTCCTGCTGATCAACGAGACCGGCCGCGCCCGCGTCCACCGCCTCTGGCTCAAGGGCGACCGGGCAGGCCAGCAGGAGGTGTTCCTCGATAACCTCCCCGGCTACCCCGACAATCTGGAGGCGCAGGGCGACGGCACCTACTGGCTCGCCTTCGCCAGCCCGCGGCTGCCGTCTGAAAAACTGATGCCATACCCGTTTCTGCGCAAGCTGATCTGGCGGCTGGGGCCGATGGTGCGCCCGGCACCGATCCACCGCGGCATGCTGGTCCGGTTCGACGGGCAGGGCAAAATCCTGCGCGCCCTGCAGGACCCGGACGGACGCCTCGGCGTCACCACCGGCGGCAAGGTCATGGACGGGCAGCTTTACGTGATGACCCTCGATTCGCCCTGGTTCGCCCGGCTGCCGCTGCAGCCCTGACGTCAGGGCTTTGATCTTTCCCCCACGTTGGACTGGCATCCAAACCGCCGCCGGGGCAGGCTGAAGCCAGACCAGCAGCGGGGAAGAAACCATGAGCAGAGTCACCACCGGCTACAAGGACCACATCGCCTATGTCACGCTTGCCCGCCCGGACAAGCACAATGCGCTCGACGAGGAGATGATCGGGGACATCATCGCCGCAGGCCAGGAGGTGGCGGACTCGGATGCCCGCGCGGTGGTGCTGTCCGGCGCCGGCAAGAGCTTCTGCGCAGGCCTGGACATGGCGGCGCTTGCCAGTTTTGCGCAGCGCGACCTCAGCACCCTGATCATGGAGCGCACCCATCACGATGCCAATGCGTTTCAGGAGGTG
Source organism: Leisingera sp. CC-HEC093 (assembly GCF_059429195.1). Lineage (NCBI taxonomy): Bacteria > Pseudomonadati > Pseudomonadota > Alphaproteobacteria > Rhodobacterales > Roseobacteraceae > Leisingera > Leisingera sp. CC-HEC093. The sequence goes on from NZ_JCAIJR010000001.1 coordinate 2,813,173, forward strand.
GCGATGGTCTGGCGCCGGGTGCCGGTGCCGGTGATCGCGGCCCTCCACGGCGCCTGTTTCGGCGGCGGTTTGCAGATCGCGCTGGGCGCCGACATGCGCATCGCCCACCCGGATTCGCAGCTCTCGGTGATGGAAATGAAATGGGGCCTCATCCCTGACATGGGCGGTATGGCGCTGCTGCCGCGGCTGGTGCGCACCGACGTTCTGCGCCGCCTCACCTGGACGGCAGAGAAGGTGGCGGCGCAGCAGGCGCTCGACTGGGGCCTGGTCACCGAACTGTCCGGCAACCCGCTCAGCCGCGCCAATGAGCTGGCACAGCAGATCGCCGCCAAAAGCCCCTCTGCCGTGCGCGCCGCGAAACGGCTGATCGCCTTTGCCGAAAGCGGTGCGCCGCAATCGGAGGTGCTGCTGCGCGAAAGCGCCGAACAGCTGGAGCTGATCGGCAAGCCCGACCAGATCGAGGCGGTGGCGGCCCAGCTGCAAAAGCGTCCCCCGGAATTCGGCTGACATCCCGCCGCGCCGGGGCGGCTGAGCGGCCCTCCCGGCGGCGGCTTTCTTGCCCCGGCGCAGCACCCGCTCCGCCTCGAAACCGCGCGCCCGCTGGTTTCATCTTTCCCCAAATACTCATGCCCCGCCGCCCGCCGGGCGGTGCCGCCTGCGGGGGAGGGCCGCGCCCGCAACCGGCGTTTACCTTTCCGAAAGGCTTTGCGGATTCTGCAACGGCGGACTTTCGCCAAACTTTACGAAAATCCGCTCGCGCAGGCGGGAAACCGCCGCCCGTTGGCGGGAAAATGCCGCGTTAAACCAGCGCCAATCCCCGTTAACTTTTTGGCAATATCTGGGGGCGAATTCTGCCTTCAGCAGGGCGCGAAAACGGCCAATCCAGCATCTGGAAATCTGCTGACCGGCGGCCCCGCGGCCACCGGACGGCTGCGTGCACCCTGCGAACTGCAATGGAACCGGCGGCGGCAATAGAACGCACCGCAGCCGGACTTCAGAAAGGAGTGAGGCTGATGCAACTGGTGCAGAAGAAGTGGTTTATCCTGTTTGAAAGCGGCGGCCTGCTGTCCCGGACCGGGGACCGGATCACCTATTTTTACGACCAAGCGCTGAGTTTTGGAGACCGGGAGGAGGCGCAGCGCTATCTGGCCGCCAATGAAAACAAGGTCAGCTACACCGGGCTGCGCCCCTCGCTGACCCAGGCGGCGTGAGCGGGTGGCTCGCCGCCAGCCGCACGGCGGAACGGCTGGCTGCCGGCGAGGGGGGGATGCCTAGATCGGCGCGCTGGCTGCTGGCGCTCAGCGGGGTGATGATCTCTGCTTCGGCGCTGATCTTCTGGGCCTGGCTCGGCGGTGCCGGCCAGGCGCCGGAGGACCAGCCCGGCTGGTTCACCCTGACCGCGCTGCGCTTCTTCTGGCTGCCCTTTCTCAGCGGTGCCGGGCTGGTGCTGGCGGTCTGCTGCGCCGGGCGGTCCTGAGCCCAGGCCCCGCAAACAAAAGGCCGCGCCCGGGGTGCAGGCGCGGCCTTCTCAATGTCAGCTCTGCGGAGCCTTACAGCGAGGCGTCGTAGATCTTGGAGATGTTGGCCCCCAGTGCCGCATCATATTCCTCATCGGTCATCGACACGTTTAGCCCCTCGGTCAGCGCGCGGCTGAAGGAGGCGATCATCTTGGCATTCTGCGACAGGCGTGCGCAGGCGTCATCGGTGGTGTAGCCGCCCGACAGCGCCACGACGCGCACCACATTGGCGTGATCGGCCAGATCGTCGTACAGGCCCGCCTTGGACGGGATGGTCAGCTTCAGCGCCACCTTGGTGTCTTCAGGCAGGGCGTCCAGCTGTGCGGCGATCTCCGCCTTCAGGATCTCCTCGGCCTCTGCTTTGGTGGCAGAGTTGATGTCCACTTCCGGCTCGATGATCGGCACCAGGCCCGCGGCCACGATCTGCTGGCCCACTTCGAACTGCTGCGCGACAACCGCCTTGATGCCCTCGGCATTGGCGTCCTTGATCACAGAGCGCATCTTGGTGCCAAAGATGCCCTTGGTGCAGGCGCGCGCCAGCAGCGCGTCCAGCTCCGGCATCGGCTTCATCATCTGCACGCCGCCCGCCTCATCGGCCAGGCCCTTGTCCACCTTCAGGAACGGCACCACGCCGCAGTTGCCCCACAGGAATTCCGCGGTCGGCTTGCCGTCGATCTCGCCGTCCATGGTCTTCTCGAACAGGATCGCGCCCAGGATGCGTTCCTTGCCAAAGCTCGGCGAGGTGATGATGCGGGTACGCATCTTGTGGATCTCGGCGAACATCTCGTCGTCACCCGCGTATGCGTCTTCGTTCACGCCATAGAGCGCCAGCGCCTTCGGGGTCGAGCCGCCGGACTGGTCCAGCGCGGCAATGAAACCCTTGCCAGCGGCGATGCGGTCGAGTTGTTCCTGATGAACAGAAGCGTCTTTGGCCATAATGCGTCACTCTTCTTTGGAATGGTCTGTCTTGGCGCTGTCTATAGCGCGAATCCGGCAGGAAACAACGGGGTGTTGCGCTAACGGAAGAAGGATTTCCGCGCATCTTGCGCCATGTTGCAGCGCATTTCCAGATCAGAGATCCGGGCCATTGCCGCCTTGCGCTGCGCCGGGCCGGTCAATCCGGCGTAGTCCCGGCGCGCCGCGGCCAGCTGTTTCTTCAGTGTGAACTCCTCCGGCACTGCGCCGGCCTGCGCCATGATCCGCATTCCGGCAGCCAGTCCGGCGTCCGCATGCGCCTCGCAGCTGCGGTCGGGCAGCGGCTTGCCTTCGCCCTCCAAACCGGTCAGCTGGCCCTCGGCCTGGGCCTGGGCCTGGGCCTTGGCCAGCTGCTGTTCAATCAGATTGCGGAAGGCGCGGATCATGCGGGCTCCTGTGGCTGCGCCAGCATCCTATCAGCCGCGGCTCAGCCCAGCCAGTCCTTGCGTGTGACAGCATCGTTCAGCGCAATCAGGTCGCCGCGCAGGTCCTCCAGTGTGATCGGCCCGCCCAGGCACACCCGCACCGCCTCTTGCGGCAGGCTGGAGACGGTGAAGGCGTCGCTGGGCATGATGCCGATCTGGCGCCCGGCCATACGGCCCATCAGCTCAGCCCGGCTGGTGCCCCGCGGCAGGGTCAGCCACAGGTTAAAGGCCAGCGGATCGCTTTCGATGAAACACTCCTGCAGCACCTCCGCCGCCAGCGCCTGCCGCTCCGCCGCGGCCTTGCGGATAAACCGCTGGATTTCCGCCGCCGTGCCGTCCTCGATCCAGCGCCCCAGAAGCGCCAGGTTCAAGGGCGACACCATCACATGCATCGACCGCAGCGCCTGGCTGAACTGCCCCAGCAGGGCGCGTTTCGGCACCGTGGTGTAGGCCAGCCGCAACCCGGCGCCAAAGCACTTGGAGAGACCGGCGATGTGCCAGCCAAGGTCGGGGACCAGGCTGCTGATCGCGGCAGGCGCGCCGTTGTCGACAAAGCAATAGGCGTCATCCTCGATCAGCGGCAGGTCGTGTTTTTGCAGCACCGCGGCAATCTCCTGCCGCCGCTTGGCCGGTATGGTCCGCGTGGTCGGGTTCTGCAGGGTGGGGTTGAGGTACAGCGCCGCGGGCCACTGGCAGGTAATCGCCTTCTCCAAGTCCTCCGGCAGGATACCATCCTTGTCGCCTGCCAGCCCAACCAGCCGGACCCCCAGCCGCGCGGCGATGGAGCGCAGCCCGGGATAAGTCACCTCTTCGCACAGAACGGTAGAGCCCGGTTCGCACAGCACCGTCAGGATGGCATAGAGGCTGGCGTGCGAGCCCGGCGTGATCACCAGCCGCTCCGGAACGCAGTCCAGCCCGTTGGCCTGCATCCACCCCGCCGCCAGGGCGCGGTCTTGCGCGCTGCCGGTCACCGACTGATACCGCAGCAGAGGCAGCAGATTGGCCGAGACATGCTCCAGCCCCTTTTGCATCCGCGCCAGCAAGCCTGGGTCATCCGGCTCCGGCGGCATGTTCATCATCGGATCTTCTTCCAGCGCCCGGCGCGGGTCGGGGCGTTCCGGCAGCGCGTCCTGGCTGCGCACGAAAGTGCCGCGGCCGACGAAGCTTTCGATGTAGCCGCGCCGGACGGCTTCCGCGTACCCGCGCGACACGGTGGAAAAATCCATCCCCAGCTCCTGCGCCACCCGCCGCTGCGGCGGCAGCCGGTCGCCAGGGGCCAGCACGCCCGCATCGATGTCGGATTTGATCGCTTCCGCGATCTCCAGGTAGCGGGGTTTGCCGCTGTCCAGGCGGGCAGGGGTCCATTGTTTCATCTGCGGTCTCTCCCGGCGCGTGGATGGCGCATTGCGTCATGATTGATTGGTTCAATGCAGGAGTGCAGCAATAAATGCAATATCAATGTTTGCATATTGATTGCATTCAATCCGGGAATCGCGGTATCACCCCGGCAAACCGAAGGAGACGCGCGATGACCCAGGCGGACGTGTTGCAGACAGACCAGCGGGAGCTGAAGCCCGCTTTGCTGAAGGGGCTGCGGCTGCGCTGCCCGAACTGCGGCGGCGGCAAGCTGCTGCACAGCTATCTCAAGGTGAATGACAGCTGCTCTGAGTGCGGCCAGGAGCTGCACCACCAGCGCGCCGACGACGGCCCGGCCTATCTGACCATTCTGGTGGTCGGCCACATCCTCGGCTTTGCGCTGCACATCGTCTACACCCAGCTGCGCCCGGACCCGTGGACGCTGGCGATCATCATGTCGGTGATCACCGTCGGGGCCTCGCTGATCCTGCTGCCGCGGATGAAGGGGCTGGTGGTGGCCTATCAATGGGCCAAGCGGATGCACGGCTTCTGAGCGCGCCGGAAATGTATTCAATCAAAATGCAAAAGGCGGGCCAGCGGCCCGCCTTTTTCTGTTTCCTCCCAGCGCCGCCTTGGCCGCGCCGGGCCCAACCGGGATGGATCAATCTTCGATTGATCCGGGGCGGGCGGGAGATCCCGGCCTGCCTGAGGCGTCAGTTTTCAAACACTGTGCCCCTGCGCTGCTTCATGGCGTTCACACGGCGCTGGAACTCTTTTGCGTCCGTGACTCCCTCCCTCACGATCAAGGCCAGCTTGCGGATCTTCTTTTCCATCTTCCCCTGCAAAAGCTGGGTGAATTCAACGAGTTCCTTCAAACCGTTATTCAAATCAGCTTCGTTCGCGTCAATGGCCTTATTCAGCTTTTTCAGCTGTTTCGCTTCCTGGTCGGAAATCGTTTTGGCGAGGCGCTTCTCATCCAGCGGTTCTGACTTTTCCCTGTGCCTGATCAGATTCTGGTTGATTTCAGAGATACGGCCGATGCCGGCATTGGAAAATTTTTTCAAGGCCTCGTGCAGGGCCTCAGCGGATGCCAGTGCTTTCTCTGCATCCTTGGGGTCTCCGACACAGTATCCTTTCACATAGTTTGTCTTGTACAGGTCAAAATCTTTTTGGAACGTGTCGAGCGCACTTTCGACGGCTTTGCCGCTTTTCTTCACCACGCTGTTCTTGGAGGCATTTGCGCATTTGACAAGTGCCCGCCATTCCTTGTTGTAAACCGTTTTGAGGGGGCTTTTAGAGATGGCGATTTCGCTGTCGAATTGCGATTTGAATTTTTGCAGTATTTTTTTGCCCTCGTCCCCGAACATATAGTCGATCGAGTACTTGTATTCCTTGAGAACGGCCTTCTCTTCTTTTCCGACCGCCTTCTCGAGGGCGTCCCATGCCTTCACAACGTGTGAAAAGGGCTTCTTGCCCTGACCCAGCTCTTTCAGCGCAGTCTCATATTCTTTCCGCAGCTGTTCGGCGGTTTTCGCCATGTTCATATCCCCCTTACCTTCCGGCCCTCATAAGCAGGCGGTACGGGCCGGTGACTTGTTAACCATAAAGCTGAAAGCCTAGCGGGCGCATCCGGCCGCGGTCAACATGGCCGCGGGAAAAGAAAAGGGCGCCGGCTGATGTGCCCGCGCCCTCCGTTCCAGGTGCTTTGCTGCTTGTCAGACCAGACGCGAGGCGTCCTTGGCCGCACGGACGAAATCGTCGAACAGCGGATGCGGCGCAAAGGGTTTGGATTTCAGTTCCGGGTGGAACTGCACGCCGATGAACCACGGGTGGTCGGTCCATTCCACGATTTCCGGCAGGCGGCCGTCCGGCGACATGCCGGAGAAGGTGAGGCCGCATTTTTCCAGCTGTTCCTGATACTTGGTGTCGACTTCATAGCGATGGCGGTGGCGCTCCTCGATATGGGTGCTGCCATAGACTTCCGCCACTTTGGAGCTCTCGGCCAGCGCCGCGTCATAGGCGCCAAGGCGCATGGTGCCGCCCTTGTCGTCGCCCACTTTGCGCTCGACCGTCATGTTGCCCTGCACCCATTCCTTCAGGTGGTAGACCACCGGCTCGAACCGTTTCTTGCCGGCCTCGTGGTCGAACTCTTCGGAGCCCGCCTCGGAGATGCCCGCGACGTTGCGCGCGGCCTCAATCACAGCCATCTGCATGCCGAGGCAGATGCCGAGGTAGGGCACCTTGTTCTCGCGCGCATACTGGGCTGCCTTGATCTTGCCCTCGGTGCCGCGCTCGCCAAAGCCGCCGGGGACCAGGATCGCGTGGTAGCCCTGCAGGTAGGGGGCGGCGTCTTCCTTGTCGAACAGTTCGGCGTCGACCCATTCGATCTTGACCTTGACCCGGTTCGACATGCCGCCGTGGGTCAGCGCCTCGGCAATGGATTTATAGGCGTCTTCCAGCTGGGTGTATTTGCCGACGATGGCGACCCGCACTTCGCCTTCGGGGTTGTAGATGCGGTCGGCCACATCTTCCCAGCGGGCCAGGTTCGGTTTCGGGGCGGGGGAGATGCCGAACGCATCCAGCACCGCCTGGTCGAGGCCTTCGCGGTGGTAGGCCAGCGGCGCCTCGTAGATGGACTTCAGGTCCTGCGCGGCAATCACGCTGTCGGCGCGCACGTTGCAGAACAGTGCCAGCTTCTCGCGTTCCTTCACCGGGATCGGGCCTTCGGAGCGGCAGACCAGGATGTCGGGCGCCAGACCGATGGAGCGCAGTTCCTTCACCGAGTGCTGGGTCGGCTTGGTCTTCAGCTCGCCGGAGGCCTTGATATAGGGCAGCAGGGTCAGGTGCATGAAGATGCACTGACCGCGCGGCTTGTCCTGGGCGAACTGGCGGATCGCCTCAAAGAAGGGCAGGCCCTCGATGTCGCCGACGGTGCCGCCGATCTCACACAGCATAAAGTCGACCTCATCCTCGCCGATGGAGATGAAGTCCTTGATCTCGTTGGTGACGTGCGGAATGACCTGGATGGTCTTGCCCAGGTAGTCACCGCGGCGCTCTTTTTCCAGCACGTTGGTGTAGATCCGGCCGGAGGAAATCGAGTCGGTCTTGCGGGCCGGAACACCGGTAAAGCGCTCGTAGTGGCCCAGGTCCAGATCTGTCTCGGCGCCGTCGTCGGTGACGAAGACTTCGCCGTGTTCAAACGGGCTCATGGTGCCCGGATCGACGTTCAGATAGGGGTCCAGCTTGCGCAGCCGGACCGAGTAGCCCCGCGCCTGCAGAAGGGCGCCAAGTGCGGCCGAAGCCAGGCCTTTGCCCAGGGATGAAACAACACCGCCGGTGATGAAGATAAAACGCGCCATATGTGTTCGGCTGCCCCCGTGAGAAGTCAGATTTCAGCTGCCCGGCGGTGATCGGAATCATTCCAAAAACCGCTGCATCACGGGACTTCATATATAAAGGATTCGCACGAAATGCGCAAGGGAACCGCAAGATGCTGTTGCGGTTCCTAAAACCCTCTCAAGGTGTAGTGGATCAATCTGCGCTGGGTACCAGCGGAGCGTTGTCGCCCTCGCTGGGCGGCAGAAGATCGCTGCCCAGGGCCGGAACCGCCGGAGCCTCGCCGCCGTCTTCCGGCTGCGGCACGCCGATGCGGTCCGCGACAGAGGAGCCTGCGGATTTCTGCGCCGCCATGATGGTCAGGGTGATCGAGGTGCAGATGAAGGCGATGGCCAGGAGCCAGGTTATCTTGCCGAGCGCGGTTGCTGCCGCGCGGCCGGAGATCGCGCCGCCGCCGCCGCCGCCCATGCCCAGGCCGCCGCCTTCGGAGCGCTGCAGCAGAACCACGGCAATCAGGCCGAGAGCCAGAAGAAGATGGATGATCAGTACAACGTTTTCCATGGGTCCCTGCGGCGGTTGGCTAAGTACCGGGCGGTAAATAGGCAAGATTGCCCGGGGGGGCAAGGGCGGAGTTGGCCTGCAGCCGAGAACGGCCCCGGCAGGTCACGCCACGTGATTGTTTGCACCATGAAACATGACTGGACAGGGCCGTCCGCAGCGGCGCAGCATGGGGCATGCCACATGATCATTCCGACCACCCGCACGCCCTGCTGCCGCCCGATCCTGCCCTGCGGGTGAAGGCGCTGGAGACGATTCTCACTGAAAAAGGCCTGATCGATCCCGACGCGCTGGAAGAGATCATCGACACCTATCAGAACAAGATCGGCCCGCAGAACGGCGCAAGGGTGGTGGCCAAGGCGTGGCGCGATCCGGCGTTCAAGGCGGCGCTGCTGGCGGATGCCGGTCCGGTGCTGGCGGAGCTGGGGTATTACGGCCGCCAGGGCGAGCATATGGTGGTGGTGGAGAACACAGCCCAGCAGCACAATATGGTCGTCTGCACCCTGTGCAGCTGCTACCCATGGCCGCTGCTGGGCATTCCGCCGGGCTGGTATAAATCCGATGCCTACCGCGCCCGCGCGGTGCGTGAGCCGCGCAAGGTGCTGGCGGAGTTCGGCGTCACCTTGCCGGAGGAGACCGCGGTGCGGGTCTGGGATTCGACTGCCGAGGTCCGCTATCTGGTGCTGCCTATGCGGCCTGAAGGTGCTGAGGGGCTGAGCGAGGACGACTTGGCGGCGCTGGTGACCCGCGACAGCATGATCGGGACCGGGCTGGCGAAGGTGCCGTCATGACCCGGGTGCATGACATGGGCGGGCGATTCGGCGACGGGCCGGTTGTGCCTGAGACCGAAGGCGCGCCGGTTTTTGCCGAGGACTGGCACGCAAGAGCGCTGGCGGTGACGCTGGCCTGTGGCGCGCTGGGGCAGTGGAACATCGACACGTCGCGCCATGCGCGGGAACGGCTGCCGCCCAAGGATTACACGCGGTTTTCCTACTATGAAAAGTGGATCTCGGCGCTGGCGGATCTTTTGGTGGAGAAGGGCGTGCTGACACGCGGCGACCTGGAGGGCAAAGGTGCTGCCGGGCTGCACGCGCTGGCGGAGCGGGCCTTGAAAGCAGAAAATGTGGCCGCCGCGCTGGCCAAGGGCGGGCCTGCGGACCGCGCTGGCGGACCGGCGCCGCGGTTTTCGCCCGGTCAGGCGGTGCGGACGCGAATCCCGGCAGATAACGCACTGGCGGATGGCGGCCACACGCGGCTGCCCGCATACGCCGCCGGGGCGCATGGTTATATCCTGCGGCTGCATGGCACCCATGTGTTTCCGGACAGAAATGCGCACGGCCTGGGCGAGGCGCCGGAGCCGCTCTATGCGGTGCGCTTCTTTGCCCGTGAGCTGTGGGCGCATCCCGAGCACCCGGAGGACGAGGTGGTGCTGGATCTTTGGCAAAGCTATCTGGAGCCGCTATGAGCGACTGTCCTGAGGTTGCAGCGCCGGAGCCTGTTTTTGCCGAACCCTGGCATGCGCAGGTCTTTGCCCTGACCGTGCATCTGAATGAGGGTGGGCGGTTCAGCTGGGGCGACTGGGTGGAGCGGTTTTCCGCAACGCTTAAGCGCCATGGCCTGAGCCGGGAGCTGGACGGCGGCGAGGATTACTTCCGCGCCTGGCTGGAAACGCTGGAGGCGGTTCTGGCCGAGGACGGCGCGGCGAGCCGTGTCGAGGCCGAAGTGATGCGCAGCCGCTGGGAGGAGGCGTATCTGAGCACGCCGCATGGTGCGCCGGTGCAGCTGCGGGGCTGAACGCGCGCAGGTTTGGCCGCCGGGGCCGTTCGGGGCCGGGGCGGTTTTTTCTTGCCGTGTCTGTTGTTTCTTTGCCGTTTAAGCGCGGTGTCCCGATTAAGGGGGCGGCGCCGCCGGGTGGAGGTGGACAGACCCCGCCGGGGGCCTGCTCGGACAGGATATCCTGGACGACCCCCTTTTTATCAGGGCCGGTCTCCGGGGTGTCGCGCAGGCAGCCGCACAGATGCCTGCGCCTCGTATCATGGCCCCGCGCGCGGGAACCATGGCGGGGGATCGCGATCAGTTGGAAGGATGGCATAGGGAAATGAGGATCGCATGAAGGGGGCGTACGGTGGGTGCGCAACACCTTTGGCGGGGTGGGGCCTGCCGTGGCGGGGCGGCGGAAACCCGCTCGCGCGCCAGTCTAAGCCTGCCGTTGATTCACGGGCCTGTTCTTGCAACTTAGAATGCCGGAACATTGAGAAACCTTTCCCTGCCCTGGCTATGGGGCAGGGTGCAAAACGAGGATTTGAGATATGATCAGAACATTTTACACGGCGGGCTTTATGGCCGCGGCCTGTGCGGCCCTCGCCGGCAATGCGGCTTTGGCGGGAGATACCGGGCATGCGGTTGCGGATGACGTGATCGCGCAGCAACGCGCGGCATTGGCTGCTGCCACTGCGGGCAAGGGCGCCGGTCCGCAATCGCCGCGTGACATTGATATGCCGGAGGGCAGCAATGACCGGGCTTTTGGCACCGCGCCTGCGGCGGCGGATATGACGCTTTGAGATATTCATTTCCATGAGAATGCCGAACACAAGGGCGGAGAGTTCACCACCTATGCCGGCAATGGCGACGGTCAGGGATATGGGACAGGGTTCCGCTATGATGGCAGCCTGAGCGATGCGGAGCTGACCCCGGTAGAGGGCGTCATCGGCGGCAGCGAACACGGGGACCTGGTGCCTGGGGACACGATTGAGATCCATTTTGTGTATTCGACTGCCAAGGCCGCATTGGGCCACAGCCTGAACACCTGCCTGACTGAGGCGATCAGCAACCCGCAGCTGCGGGTGGAGACGGTTGTGGCGGTGCTGGTGAATGATCCGAAGTCAGCGGATTTCACGGAGATGGCCCGCATCGAAGACGTCGGCGGACGGCATCAGGTTCCGAACCTGCCGGAAAATTTGGGCACGCCGGTGGTGTACAGCGGGTCGACCACAGGGCCGGGCTATAATGAGAAAGCCTCTCCGTTTCAGGTGACCTGGAGCGTGCGGCCGGAGGTCATGAAAATTGGTATCCAGTCCGTCGGCGCCTGGCTGGAGGACAATGTCTTTGAAGAAGATCACGCCCACGGCGTGCGCAATTTGGTGCGCAACCCGGATCTGCTTTCCGCCATCGACTGACGCCGTTGTTTCGCGGATCGAAGCACAAGGGAATCGCCCGGCAGTCCGGCCGGGCGGAGCCCGCCGGGCCTGTGGCAGGTGTTTTGCGCCGGGGAATGGCGGGAAAACCCTTTGTCTGCGGTCTGCGAAGGTGAAAAACCGGTTCCACTGCCTGCGCAGCATCGCTATATGAGCGTGGGTTTGAACCAGACTGTAAAGGACCGGATATGGCCAATGTCGTCGTAGTCGGCGCCCAGTGGGGCGACGAAGGGAAAGGCAAGATCGTGGATTGGCTGAGCGAGCGTGCAGACGTGATCGCCCGCTTCCAGGGCGGCCATAACGCCGGCCACACGCTGGTCATTGACGGCAAGGTCTACAAGCTGCATGCGCTGCCTTCGGGCGTGGTGCGCGGCGGCAAGCTGTCGGTCATCGGCAATGGCGTGGTGCTGGATCCCTGGCATCTGCTGAAGGAAATCGAAACGGTCCGCGAGCAGGGTGTGGAAATCACCCCCGAGACGCTGATGATCGCCGAGAACACGCCGCTGATCCTGCCGCTGCACGGCGAGCTGGACCGGGCGCGCGAGGAAGCGGCCTCCAAGGGCACCAAGATCGGCACCACCGGCCGCGGCATCGGCCCGGCCTATGAGGATAAGGTGGGCCGCCGTGCGGTCCGCGTGGCCGATCTGGCGGATGAGGCGACCCTGATTGCCCGCGTCGACCGGGCGCTGCAGCACCATGATCCGCTGCGCAAAGGCCTGGGCGTTGATCCCATCGACCGCGATGCGCTGATCGAGCAGCTGAAAGAGATTGCACCGAAGATCCTGCCCTATGCGGCGCCGGTCTGGAAGGTGCTGAACGAGAAGCGCAAGGCGGGCAAGCGGATCCTGTTCGAAGGTGCGCAGGGCGCGCTGCTGGACATTGATTTCGGCACTTATCCGTTTGTGACCTCTTCAAACGTGATTGCGGGCCAGGCGGCGACTGGCGTGGGCATCGGGCCGGGCTCGATCGATTATGTGCTGGGCATTGTGAAGGCCTATACCACCCGTGTGGGCGAAGGCCCGTTCCCGACCGAGCTGCTGGATGCGGAAGGCAAGCCCGATGCGGACGGTCAGCGCCTGGGAGAGCGCGGCCATGAGTTCGGCACCACCACCGGCCGCCAGCGCCGCTGCGGCTGGTTTGATGCGGCCCTGGTGCGCCAGACCTGTGCGACCTCCGGCATCAAGGGCATCTGCCTGACCAAGCTGGATGTGCTGGACGGGTTTGAGACGCTGAAGATCTGCACCGGTTATGAGCTGGACGGCGAACGCCTTGACTACCTGCCGACCGCCGCCGACCAGCAGGCCCGCTGCGTGCCCGTCTATGAGGAAATGCCGGGCTGGAGCGAGTCGACCGAAGGCGCGCGCAGCTGGAACGATCTGCCGGCCAATGCGATCAAATACGTGAAACGGGTGGAAGAGCTGATTGATTGCCCGGTCGCGCTGCTGTCCACCAGCCCGGAGCGGGACGACACCATCCTGGTGACCGACCCGTTCGCTGACTGATGGCGGAGGAAAACGGCCTGAGCTACAAGGCCCGGCGGCGCTGGGCCCTGATCATCCTGCTGGTCGGGATGCCGGTTTACATCGTGGCTGCGGTTACGGTGATGAACTGGCTGGACCGCCCGCCGCTGTGGCTGGAGCTGCTGGTCTATGCGGCGCTGGGGATCGCCTGGGTGCTGCCGTTCAAATTCGTGTTCCGCGGCGTCGGCAAGGAAGACCCGGACGCCGGCGAAGAGTGAGCGGGAAGGGCGCTGCCCTGCAGGCCTGATTTAGAAGTGGGGCGCTGCCCCGCAGGCCTGACTGGAAGAGGGGCGCTGCCCCTCTTGACCTGACGGTCAATTCACCCCGGAGTATTTCGGGAAAGATGAATGATGGGCCTTGGGCCTGAAGAAAAAAGGCGGCCTTGCGGGGCCGCCTTTTTTGTGCCGTCTGTCAGGGGTCAGCCCGCGGCGCGTTTGCCGGGCTTGAAGCCGATGTCGCCGGAGGCCGTGAACTGGCCGTTGCCGGAGCGTTCGATCTTGCCGTCGCGCAACAGCTGGCCGAAGGAGCGCAGCCCGTCCTCGCGGTTGAAGTCGCTGCTGCCGGCGCTGCGCACCTTGTTCATCAGCTGCGGGCGCGAGAAGTGGTCGCGGCCTTCCACAAAACTCATATAGGCCGCGGCGGCCTCCAGCAGCTCCTGCAGTTCGGCAGCGCCGCGCTCTTCGGCGTAGGCGGCAAAGCCGCTGCCGCCGGCATCCGCGTCCTCGTTCAGGAGCGCAGTTGACACCCGGCGCGGGCGCACCGGCTGGGCAGCGGCGGGGGCGCCGCCCTCGTCGATGCGCTGTTCGGCCACCAGTTTCAGCGGTGCCGGGCGCGCAGCCGGGGCGGCGGGGCGTTCGGCGGCACCCTGGCGGGCCTCGGGCCGGCGCGGGCGCACCACGCTGGCCAGGTCGTCGCGGTAGGGCTGGGCCTCGTCGCCGGCTGCCGCGCCGTCCGGGCCGTCAGCCTTAGTGGCGGCAACTGCGGCGCGCAGCTGGCTGTAGGCCTCGAGGGAGGAGGCGGTTTCCGGGTCTTCAAGCTTGGCATTCGCTGCGGCCATCAGGCGGCTGACGTCGCTGTCCGACAGGCCGGCTGCGGCGGGCTGCTCCGTGCCGGCATCTTCGGCTGCTGCGGCGGCGGGCTCTTGCGGCGGTTCCGACGCGGCGAGGAACTCTGCCTCGACCATCGCCAGTTCGTGCATCAGATCGGCTTCATCCTCGTCGGACAGAGTGTCCTGCGCGGCAGTCTCCTCTGCCGGTTCCGGGTGTGCGTCTTGCAGCCGGTCCCCGCCTGCGCTCTCCTCCTGCAGCTCACCCGCGGCAACCGCCTCTTCCAGGCGGGCGCGCTTGACCTTGATGACACGGACGCGGGCCGGGGCGGGGGCCTCTGCGGTGTCCTCGCGCGTTTCCGCGGCGTCCTCAGCGCTGCCGTCCGACAGCAGGTTTTCATTGCCGGCGCTCTCGTCCTCTGCCCCGGCGGCCTCGCCAGCGGCAGCGCTGCGCAGGTTCTCAAACAGGCTGTCTTCGAAGGCTTCTTCCGGGTCGCCGGAGAACGGTTCCTGCATGGCAGGCGCTTCGTCTTCGGGTTTCCGGGCGTCCGTATTCAGGTCCAGGCGGTCCAGCGCCTGGGCGATTGCGTCGTCGCCTTCGTCATCGAAGTCCGGCGCGCCGGCGGCGTCATCCTCCAGCAGCGCGCTGGAGATGTCGTCGGCGGCGCCGTCCAGCACGTCCTCGGCATGTTCGTCTTCGCTGAACTCCTCGGCGGGGGTCTGTGCGACCACGGCGCGGATGCGCTGCAGCTTGGCGGCGATGCTGTCGGCGGCGGCGGCCGGGGCAGCCGGGGCTTCGGCCTGTTCCGGTTCCGCGTCGTCGTGCAGCTCTTCCGTTTCGTCCGCTTCCGGTTCCGCTGCGGCTTGCAGATCGTCTGCCTGTGCTTCCGCTTCTGCCTCGGTGATCTCCAGCAGTTCAACTGCGGGTTCCGGCTCTTCTTCGCTTGCGGTTCCCAGCACAGCGGCGATGGTTTCTTCGGCTTCGGCTTCGGCTTCGGCTTCGGCTTCGGCTTCGGCTTCGGCTTCGGCTTCGGCTTCGGCTTCGGCTTCGGCTTCGGCTTCGGCTTCGGCTTCGGCTTCGGCTTCGGCTTCGGCTTCGGCTTCGGCTTCGACGATCTCCTCCGCTGCGGTCTCTTCCGCTTCGGCTTCGGCAATCTCCGCGGCTACCGCCTCCGCTTCGGTGATTTCCTCTGCGGCGGCCTGGGCGCCCTCTGCGACAGCTTCGGGCGCGGCGGTTTCAACCGCTGCTTCTTCCGCTGCGTCTTCGGTTTCGGCAGCCTGCTGCTCTGCGGGTGCGGGCTGGTCTGCAACCGGGGCTGCCGCAGGTGCAGGGGCCGGGGCTGCCGGTGCCGGAGCGGGGGCAGCGGCAAGCGCCGGGGTGGCGGCGCGCAGGTGGATGCCGCCCTCGCCGGTGCGGGCCTCAACCTGGCGGGCGATCTCGCGCTGGGCGATGCGCGCCAGCATGTCGGCGTCAGGCTGCGGCGGCTCTGCTCCGAAGTAGCGGTCATCGGCGGCGAGGTCGCGGAAATACTCGGCAATCGCCTTCATCGTGTCGAAGGAATCCTCAAACCCTTCCAATGTGCAGGAAAAGGTTCCATAGGATACGGTCAAGACTTTGTTGTTGTGTACCATCAGCTCGCTCGTCTTCGTCACATACGCTGTCATTCACCATAAAGGCTGGAAGGACCAATTTTGCTCGAATTCGTGCAATTGATCGTATCATTTTGTGTTCACAATGTGTCCTGTTTCCAAAATAGGCAGGAATGCGCCGCATGAATACTAAGATTGTAAACGTTTCGGAACCAATCACCCTGGTGGGCGGCGGCGAGATGGCGTCCGGCGCACTGGCGGAGGCGCTGGGACTGGCGCCGGTGCTGGTGGCCGCAGACGGCGGCGCGGCGGCGGCGCTGGCCGCCGGGCATGTGCCGCGGGCGGTGATTGGCGACTTCGACTCGCTGTCTGAGGATGTGCGGGCGCAGCTGCCGCCGGAGAGCCTGCATCCGGTGGCGGAGCAGGACAGCACCGATTTCGACAAGGCGCTGCGGGGGCTGGCGGCGCCGGCGGTGCTGGCGGTGGGGTTTCTGGGCGCGCGGGTGGATCACCAGCTGGCGGCCTTTGCCACGCTGGTGCAGGGTCATGATGTGCCGGTTGTGCTGGTGGGGGAGACGGAGGTGATCTTTCACCTGATCCATCCGGTCGACCTTCCGGCCCGCGCGGGCGATGTGATCTCGCTGTTTCCGATGCAGGAGGTGCAGGGGCGGTCCGAGGGGCTGGAGTGGCCCATCGACGGGTTGCGGATGTCGCCGATGGGGCGGATCGGCACCTCCAACCGGGCGACAGGTCCGGTGCTGCTGGTGCCGGAGGGGCCGGGGCTGCTGGCGATTGTGCCGCGGCGGCTGCTGGCGGATCTTCTGGCGGCGGTCCGGCTGGACCGTTAGGACTTCGGGCTGGTTTGGGGCCCGGGTTTCAGGCGGGATTGATGCGCTCTTCGGTTTCTTCAGGTTTGCGCTCGCGCAACACCGCATAGAGGCCGGCGCTGATGGTCAGCAGGATGCCGAAGGCCGCGAGGGTATTCGGCAGCTCTGCGAAAATCAGCCAGCCGAAGAACACCGCCACCGGGATTTCCAGGTATTGCATCGAGGCAAGGGTGGAGGTGGGTGCGAACCGCAGGCTCCAGGTCATCAGGAGGTGCGCAACAGTGCCAAGCGCGCCCGCTGCGGCCAGCAGGGTCCAGGTGTCCTGCGGCGGCGGGGCGGTGGAGAGGGCGGGCAGGCCAACGGCGTCGCCGATCAGGAACACCGGGGCCAGCAGCACGGTGCCCATGACACCGGCCACGGCCTGAACTGAGATGGGATCGGTTTCCTTGGCGATCTTGCGGGTGATCAGCATGAAGAGGGCAAAGATCACCGCCACCAAGAGCGGCCAGAGCGCGTTCCAGCCGACGGCGGCAAAGCTGGGCTGGATGACCAGCAGGGTGCCGGTGAAGCCGACGATGCAGGCGCCGAGGCGGCGCAGGCCGACCTGTTCCTTCAGCACGTATTTGCCCAGGAGCAGCATCAGAAAGGGCATCACAAAGGCAATTGCAACTGCGTCGGCCAGCGGCAGGTAGCGGAAGGCGGTGAACATGGCGGCGATGCCGCCCATCTGCAGAAGCGTGCGCAGGAACAAGAGCGGTGCCACCCGGCGCGACAGGCTGAGCGGCAGGCGCAGGGCCAGTGCCAGCGGCAGCAGGATCACGGCCTGGGCGGCAAAGCGGATGAAGACGATCTGGGCAACCGGCACCCGGTTGGTCAGCAGTTTGGCAATGGCGTCCCCAAGCGGGATCACCATGCAGAAGCCCAGCATCAAGGCGATGCCGAGGAGGGGCCGGTCCTGTGTCATGGCGCCACGCTAGGCCTGCATTGGCCTTCGTGCAAGCTGGAGTTGCGGGAGAAAGAGGAGCGCTGCGCCCTCTTCGGGCCGTGACGCGCAGCGGCACGGCCCGCGCCTGACCTTCCCCCCGGTCAGGCGCATACGCGCCTAACCAAGGTCAGCCACGGGCCTTATGTCTCGCTGGCCTAGCAGGAAAGCTGGGTTTCTCAGCAGTTCGGCACGTTCACGGCGAGGCCGCCGAGCGAGGTTTCCTTGTACTTGTCGTGCATGTCGGCGCCGGTCTGGCGCATGGTCTCGATGCAGGCGTCCAGCGGCACGAAGTGCTGGCCGTCGCCGCGCAGGGCGAGAGATGCGGCGGAGACCGCTTTGATCGCTGCGAGGCCGTTGCGTTCGATGCAAGGAACCTGCACCAGGCCCTTCACAGGATCGCAGGTCATGCCCAGATGATGCTCCAGCGCGATCTCGGCGGCGTTTTCCACCTGCTCGGGCGTGCCGCCCATCACCGCGCAGAGGCCTGCTGCGGACATCGCGGAGGCCGAGCCGACCTCAGCCTGGCAGCCGGCCTCGGCACCCGAAATGGACGCGTTGTATTTCACCAGGCCGGCAATTGCGGCGGCGGTCAGCAGGAAGTCCTCGACGTGGGCCTCGGACGCGCCCGGCACGTGGTCGAGGTAGTAGCGGATCACAGCCGGAAGGGTGCCTGCGGCGCCGTTGGTCGGCGCGGTCACGACCTGGCCGCCGGCCGCGTTTTCCTCGTTCACCGCCATCGCATAGACGCTCATCCAGTCGTTGATGGTGTGCGGCGCGGTGAGGTTCATGCCGCGTTCGGCCATCAGCGCGTCATGGATGCCCTTGGCGCGGCGGCGGACCTTCAATCCGCCGGGCAGGATGCCGTCGCGCTCCAGCCCGCGGTTGATGCAGTCGTTCATCACCTGCCAGATGCGGGCAGTGCCCTTGGAGAGGCTCTCGGTGCTGCCGCGGGAAATCTCGTTGGCGCGCTTCATCTCCGCAATCGACTTGCCGCTGGAATTGGCCATCTCCAGCATTTCCGCCGCGGATTTGAACGGGAAGGGGACCGGGTCGCCTTCATCGGTGGCCTTGCCTGCGGCCAGTTCCTCCTCGGTCACGACAAAGCCGCCGCCGATCGAGTAGAACACCTGTTTCAGGATCACGTCGCCCTGGGCGTCGGTGGCCATCAGGATCATGCCGTTGGCGTGGCCCGGCAGCGCGTGATCGTAGTCGAAGATCATGTCGGCCTTGGGGTCGAAGTGCAGCGCGCCCAGACCCTCGGGGTGCATGGTGCGGGTCTTGTCCAGCTCCGCCAGGAAGGCCTCGGCCTTGGCGTCATCATAGTCATGGGCAACAAAGCCGCCGAGGCCGAGGATGGTGGCGCGGTCGGTGGCGTGGCCGACGCCGGTGAAGGCGAGCGAGCCGTGCAGCGAGGCGCGCAGCCCGTGGAATTCAAACGGCGAGGCGCGCATCATGCCGAGGAACCGCGCGGCGGCGACCATCGGTCCCATGGTGTGGGAGGATGACGGGCCGATGCCCACTTTGAACATGTCGAAAACGGAGAGGAACATCAGGTGGCTGATCCTTCTGGGGGATTGGCGTAGGCCGGGAATGTGAACGGGGTGGCGCCGAGGCCCTCGGCCTCGCGGGCCGCTGCAACGGCGGGACGGCTTTCCAGCGAGGCGCACAGGCGCTGCAGGCTGGGGTAATGGGCCAGGGTGAACCAGGATTTGTCGGCCTGCGCGGGATACAGCGCCATCCAGCGCATCTGGCAGGCCAGGTAGTAGTCCAGCACCGACGGCTGCGGCGCGCCGAGCCAGCCGGGACGCTGGGCGGCGGCCTGATCCAGATTGGTCAGATGCTGGTGCAGCCGTTGGCGCAGCACGGTTTGCAGCTGCTGCTGATCGGCCTTTGCAGCGCCGATGTATTTGTCCGGGTAAAACAGCATCCGCAGATCAGCGTGCAGCGTGTTGGAGGCAAAGAACAGCCATTTCAGGAACGCCGCGCGGTCTGCGCCGCCGGGCTGCGGCGCCATCGCGGCGTGGCGTTCGGACAGCCACAAGAGGATGGCGGCGGTCTCGAACACCGCACCGTCGGGCGTTTCCAGCACCGGGATCAGCCCGCCGGGGTTCAGCGCCCGGTATTCCGCGCTGTTTTGCGCCTGAGCCTTGCGGTCGACCAGAACGGTCTCATACGGCTGGCCAAGCTCCTCCAGCACCAGCCGGATGACCAGCGAGGCGTTGTCGGGGGCGTAGTGCAGGCGGTATTCGGGTTTCATGACGCAACATTATAACTGGGACCGGCGGAATATGTGTCCGTTTCCGGCGTTTCCAATAGGAAACCCGCCTTTGTGATGTATGTTTGCCAGTCAGGCCCCTGAGCGGCGGAAAGAAGCCGTTCGGACCCAGCGCAGCGATAGGATGTTCAGAGCCCGACGCAGTCATCCATCGCTGCTTGAGCAGGACAATAAATTGCGCATTTGACAATAAGTATCTGCGGCCCACATGCTAAAATTTGAAAATCGAGGTGGAACGACCAAAGGTAATTTCATGTTTAGATCATCAACCCGAAGTGAGGCAGAAAGTTTGTTAAGCGGACTTGCTCTTGGATTTTCTGCCGACCCATTCATGCGTTGGCTGTATCCTGAGCCTGCCGATTTCCTTACCCACTTCCCGCGAGTAATGGACTTCTTTGGAGGGCGTGCATTTGAACAGGGTAGCGCGTTTCGAAACGATGATTTTACTGCTGGCGCACTTTGGCTTCCGCCAAGCATTCACCCTGACGAAGAACGGCTTGTCGCCTGTTTTGAGCAGACGGTCTCATCAGAAAAGCATGATGCGTTGTTCGAAACCTTTGGGCAGATGGACAATTATCATCCCGATGAGGACTGCTGGCATTTAGCTTTTATTGCGGTCGATCCAATTCGCCAAGGAAAAGGGGTGGGGTCCGCGTTGCTTGAATGCTGCCTCAAACGTTGTGACGAAGATGGAAGACCTGCTTACTTGGAGTCGACAAACCCTGCAAATCTATCGCTGTATAAGCGCTATGGTTTCCAAGAGATGGGTCTAATCAAGGCCGACCAAGCCCCACCCCTGTTTCCGATGTTTCGAGCCGCCCAATAGCGATAGATCAAACGGCCGCACCGTCCCGCACCGCAGGCGTTCAGGACAGCTGCAGCGAGCGGCCGGTGCGAGACAGAGCTGCTGGACGCGTGGGGCTAGCCGTTGTCCAGGGGGGGCGAATACCCGCTAATGCCGCCGGGCGGTGCAGACGAAGTGGGTGAGGGAGAAGAAGAACCGCCCCTCCTGCGCAAGTTCCTCCTGCTCTTGCGCCCAGGCGGCGGCGTCGTCTTCGTCGGCGGCTTCAGTCTGGACCGCATAGGCGCGGATCAGGCGGATCATCATCGCGGCCAGGCCGTCCGGGCGCAGGCTGGTGTCGCAGATGGTTACGGGGTGCATCGCTTCGAGCGCAAAGCCGCTGTCGCGCAGTTCTTCCGGCAGCCGGGCGGGCACGGTGCGGTCGGCCAGGTGGTTGTCCCAGATATCCAGGAAGCGCTGCATCCGGGCGCGGTTGTCGCTGTGCCAGGCGAAGGTGTCGAAATGGATGTCGCCGATCACCAGGCGGCCGTTTGGCTGCAGCACACGGTGCACGGCGCGCAGCACTGGGCGGCGGCTGGTGATGTATTCGAACACCTGCACCGAGACCGCCTTGTCGAAGCTTTCCGCCTCAAACGGCAGGGTTGCGGCGTCGCTTTCGGTCAGGGTGGTGTTGGCGCGCCCCTGCAGCCGCTGGCGGGCGGCGGCGAGCATGTCGGGGCTGGCGTCCAGCCCGGTGACATGACCCTGGGGGCCGACGGCGCGGGCCAATTCCAGCGTCAGCAGGCCGTTGCCGCAGCCGAGATCCAGGATACGGTCGCCCGGCACGGGTGCCAGTGCGTCGAAACTGGCGCGCCGCCGCCGTGTGATATCGCCGCCCTGGTAGCTGTCCTCCAGCACGCGGGTGGTTTCCTCGTCGAATTGCAGCATTTCTGTCCCTCCATCAGGGTTAGAGGACTAGGGCGAAATGGACGGCTTTCCAGCCGGGCGGCAGTTGGGGGTGCAAAAGTCCCCTCGCGTGGGGGCGGCTAACCGCCTATAACGGCGGGGAAAGCGTGATTATGGAGACCTGTGATGACCGGAGAACTGTCCCCCATCGATAAGGCGAAATTCGTCGCGGCCAAACGGGCGGCGGAGATGGTCGAGGACGGCATGCGGGTGGGCCTGGGCACCGGCTCCACCGCTGCCTGGCTGGTGCGCTGCCTGGGCGGGATGGTGCAAAAGGAGGGATTGCGGATCACCGCGGTGCCGACCTCCAGCCGCACCGCGGCGCTGGCGCGGGATGCGGGGATCCATGTGGTGCCGCTGGAAGAAGCCAAATGGCTGGACATTACCATCGACGGCGCCGACGAGGCGGACCCGGACCTGAACCTGATCAAGGGCGGCGGCGGTGCGCATCTGCAGGAGAAGATCGTCGCCACGGCATCGGATCAGATGGTGGTGATTGCCGATGCCAGCAAGATGGTGGAGACGCTGGGCGCCTTCCCGCTGCCGGTGGAGGTGCTGCCGTTCGGCTGGCAGAGCAGCCAGGCGCTGCTTGAGGAGACGCTGGTGTCGATGGATGTGATGGGCCGCACCTCCACCCTGCGGATGAACGGCGAGGTGCCGTTTGTGACGGACGAGGGAAACTATATCCTGGATCTGCATCTGAAGCGGATCGGCAATCCGCGGCAGCTGGCGCTGGTTCTGAACCAGATCCCCGGGGTGATCGAGAACGGGCTGTTCATCGACATCTGCGACACGGTGGTGATCGGCTATGGCGACGGGCGGGTCGAGGTGCGCGACATCAACGAGGGCACGGTTGAGAAGGACAAGCTGGAGTTTGTCGAGACCGACAACCTGTTCACCGATCTGATGGATTGAGGCCCGCGGTTCAGCTTTTGTCCCGCCCGGAGGGGTGGGCAATGCCCTCCGCATACTGTGTGGGGCCTTTCGCCTCACAACCCTGTGCAAATCCTCTGCAAAAGGTTGAATGCAGCGCAGGAACGCCCACTTCGGCATATGGCGTTTGGTGGTCCGTTATGGGATACACCTGATCAAGAAATGCAAAGGGCGGGACTTCATGAGCTTTGATTACGATCTGTTTGTCATCGGCGGCGGCTCCGGCGGGGTGCGGGCGGCGCGGGTTGCGGCGCAGGAAGGCGCCAAGGTGGCGCTGGCCGAAGAGGACCGCTATGGCGGCACCTGCGTGATCCGCGGCTGCGTGCCGAAGAAGCTGATGGTGTTCGCGTCCGAGTACTCCGCCATGGCCGAAGATGCCCGGGCCTATGGCTGGGACATCCAGGCCGGCGCCTTTGACTGGGATGCTTTCAAGGGCAAGCTGCATGGCGAGCTGGACCGGCTGGAAGGCATCTACCGCAACATTTTGAAGAACAACGGCGTTGAGAGCTTTGACCAGCGCGCCAAACTGGCCGATGCCCACACGGTGGAGCTGGCCGACGGCACCCGCAAGACCGCCAAGCACATCCTGATCGCCACCGGCGGCTGGCCGACAGTGCCGGAATTCCCGGGCTCGGAACTGGCGGTCACCTCGAACGAGATGTTCCATCTGGACAAGCTGCCGGAGACGCTGCTGATTGTTGGCGGCGGCTATATCGCCAGTGAATTTGCGGGCATCATGAATGGCTTGGGCGTCAAGACCACGCAGTTCTACCGCAGTGAGCAGATCCTGCGCGGCTTTGACGAGGAAGCACGCAATGTGATTGCCGAGGGCATGCGCGAAGCAGGGGTCGATCTGCGGGTCAATATCAATGTCACCGAAATGCGCCAGGACGGCGGCAAGATCCGGGTCACCGACACCAATGGCGAAGAGCAGCTGTTCGATAAGGTGATGTATGCCACTGGCCGGGCGCCGAATGCCGATAACCTCGGCTTGGAGGAAGTCGGCGTGGCGCGCGGCAAGAGCGGCGAGATCGTCGTGGACGCATACAGCCAGACCTCGGTGCCGTCGGTCTATGCCATCGGCGATGTGACTGACCGGGTGGCGCTGACGCCGGTGGCGATCCGCGAGGGCATGGCCTTTGTCGAGACCGTGTTCAAGGGCAACCCGACGAGCCCTGACCACGAGCTGATCCCGACGGCGATCTTCACCCAGCCGGAAATGGGCACGGTGGGCCTGAGCGAGGAAGACGCGGCGGCGCAGGAACCGGTTGAGGTTTATTCCACTTCCTTCAAGCCGATGCAGCAGAGCTTTGCGGGCCGCGCCCAGAAAGTGCTGATGAAGCTGATCGTTTCGAAGGCATCCCGCAAGGTGCTGGGCTGCCATATCGTCGCACCTGGTGCGGGCGAGATGATCCAGCTGGCCGGTATTGCCGTAAAAATGGGTGCAACCAAAGAAGATTTCGACCGTACGGTTGCGGTGCACCCGACAATGTCGGAAGAGTTGGTGACATTGAAAACTCCGGTGCGCTCGGCCTGAACGGGCAGACCGGCAAGAACAGAACACACATGCTGCTCTTTCCGAAGAGGGGAAGGGCGGCAGCAAACGGATAGGAGACAAATGGCGGGCAATAGCGGTGGCCCATGGGGGGGTGGTGGCTCCTCCGGCGGCGGAGGCGGCAACCGGGGCAACAATGGCGGCAACAATGGCGGCGGCGGCGGCCGCAAGCCGGAGGACCCCCAGATCCCCGAGATCGATGAACTGGTGAAAAAAGGCCAGGAGCAGCTGCGCGTCCTGATGGGCGGCCGCGGCGGTTCCGGCGGCGGCCGCGGCGGGCGCGGCGGACCGGGCGGCGGCGCACCGCTGTTCACCAAGGGCACCCTGGGGCTGGCGGTTATCGCCGGTGCGGTGCTGTGGGGCTTTGCCAGTATTTATACCGTCAAGCCGGAAGAGCAGTCGGTGGAATTGTTCCTGGGCGAATACTCCTCGACCGGCCAGCCGGGCCTGAACTTTGCGCCCTGGCCGCTGGTCACCAAGGAGGTGATCCCGGTGCGGGTGGAGCAGACCGAGAACATCGGTTCCGGCGCGCGCGGCTCCGATGCCGGGCTGATGCTGACCGGGGATGAAAATATCATCGACGTGGATTTCCAGGTTGTCTGGAACATCTCCGACCCGGCGCGTTACCTGTTCAACCTGCGCGACCCGCGGTCGACCATCAACGCGGTCTCGGAATCGGCGATGCGCGAGATCATCGCCCAGTCCGAGCTGGCGCCGATCCTGAACCGTGACCGCGGCGCCATTACCGCCCGTCTGGAAGAGCTGATCCAGGAGACATTGGACAGCTACGACAGCGGCGTGAATGTCGTCCGGGTGAACTTTGACGGTGCCGACCCGCCAGAGCCGGTGAAGGATGCCTTCCGCGAAGTGCAGTCCGCGGGCCAGGAACGCGACCGGCTGGAAAAACAGGCCGACGCCTATGCCAACCGCAAGCTGGCTGGCGCCCGCGGCCAGGCTGCGCAGACGCTGGAAGAGGCCGAGGCCTACCGGGCGCAGGTTGTGAACGAGGCTCAGGGTGAGGCGAGCCGCTTTTCCGCGGTTCTGGAGGAATACCAGAAAGCGCCGGAAGTGACCCGCAAACGCCTGTACCTGGAGACCATGGAAGAGGTTCTGAGCCGGGTCGACAAGATCATCCTGGATGACAATGCAGGCGGTGAAGGCCAGGGCGTCGTGCCGTACCTGCCGCTGAATGAACTGCGCAAGCCGCAGGAGGGCAACTGATGCGGAAATCTACTCTTCTTCTGCCCATTCTGGTGGTTCTGGGCATTGCAGCGCTGTCGGCGATCTTTATCGTGGACGAGCGTGAAAAGGCGCTGGTGCTGCGCTTTGGCCGGGTGGTCGATGTCAAGGAAACCCCGGGCCTCGCGTTCAAGCTGCCGGTCATCGACAACGTCGTGCGCTACGACGACCGCATCCTGAGCCTGGAAGTCGGCCCGCTGGAAGTTACCCCGCTGGATGACCGCCGCCTGATCGTGGATGCGTTCTCGCGCTACCGGATTGCCAATGTGGATACCTTCCGCCAGGCCGTCGGCGGCGGCGGCATTGGGGCTGCGGAACTGCGCTTGGACAAGATCATGCGGGCGCAGACCCGTGAGGTTCTGGGTTCGGTCAGCTCCAACGACATCCTGTCCTCGGACCGTTTTGCGCTGATGCTGCGGATCCGCAATGGCGCCATCACCCAGGCGCGCCAGCTGGGTCTTGAGGTGATCGACGTGCGGCTGAAGCGCACCGACCTGCCGCAGGCCAACCTGGAAGCCACCTTTGCCCGGATGCGTGCCGAGCGTGAACGGGAAGCGGCGGACGAGATCGCCCGCGGTGAAGAGGCGGCGCAGCGCGTCCGCGCCCAGGCCGACCGGACCGAGGTCGAACTGGTGTCGGAGGCCGAGCGCGAGGCTGAGGTGATCCGCGGTGAGTCGGACGCCGAGCGTAACGCGATCTTTGCGCGGGCGTATGGGGCTGACCCTGAGTTCTTTGAGTTCTACCGCTCGCTGAACGCCTATGCGAATTCGCTGCTGGCAGGGAATTCCTCGATGGTGCTGTCGCCGGACAACGAGTTCTTCAATTACCTGAAGTCCTCGGACGGCCAGTCGGGCCGCCAGTAAGGGGGGTCATCCTCCTGGCCCTCGGGCTGGTACTGATTGCAGAGGGGCTGGTGTACGCACTGGCCCCTTCGCTTGTGGAGCGCCTGCTGGAGATGCTGCGCGCCCTGACGGAGGAGCAGCGCCGTAATGCCGGGCTGGCGGCGCTGGCGCTGGGCCTTATTCTGGTCTGGCTGGCGTTCCAGCTGGGGATTTAAAGCCGGGCTTTCCCCCAATTTTTCAGCGAAACCGTAATCTTTCCCTGCTAGGGTGGCCTCAGCGGGGGCTCTGCGGGTGTTCCGGGGCGAAAACCGGATCACAGCGGCTTTATTCCGTGCAACATTTGTTGCGGGACGGGGCAGAGTTCCTACATTGGGTCCACATGGCTTTGCCCGGCATGTGCGGCGTTTGCGCCGCCCCGGGCGGAAGAGAAGAATTGAATAAGACAAGGAGTAGATCCGTGCAGCCACAGGCAATTGCAATTCCCGGCCGGGCAGGCGGCAGCGGCGCGATGATCCGGCTGGCCTGGCTTGCGGTGCTGACCGCAGCGGTCCTGCTGATGCAGGCAGTGACCGCAATGGCCAAGCCCGAAAGCCTGGCACCGCTGGCCGGCCAGGTGAGCCCGGCGGTCGTCAACATCACCACCAGCACCGTTGTCGAAGGGCGCACCGGTCCGCAGGGCATCGTGCCGGAAGGTTCGCCTTTTGAGGATTTCTTTCGCGAGTTTCAGGACCGCAACGGCAATGGCAACGGCACCCGCCCGCGCCGTTCCTCGGCACTGGGCTCGGGCTTTGTGATCTCTGAGGACGGCTATATCGTCACCAACAACCATGTGATCGACGGGGCCGACGAGATCGAGATTGAGTTCTTCCCCGGTGAAGGCCAGCCCAAGGAGCTGCTGCCGGCCGAGGTGATCGGCACCGATCCCAACACAGATATCGCGCTGTTGAAAGTCAAGGCGCCTGCGCCGCTGAAATACGTCAAATTCGGCGACAGCGACACCGCCCGCGTCGGCGACTGGGTGGTGGCGATGGGCAACCCGCTGGGTCAGGGGTTCTCGCTGTCGGCGGGGATCGTGTCGGCGCGCAACCGTGAACTGTCGGGGTCTTATGACGACTACATCCAGACCGATGCTGCAATCAACCGGGGCAATTCCGGCGGCCCGCTGTTCAACATGGACGGCGACGTGGTCGGGGTGAATACCGCGATCCTGTCGCCCAACGGCGGCTCCATCGGCATCGGCTTTTCGATGGCCTCCAACGTGGTGGTCAAGGTGGTCGAGCAGCTGAAGGAATTCGGCGAGACCCGCCGCGGCTGGCTGGGCGTCAAGATCCAGGATGTGGACTCTGACCTGGCAGAGGCGATGGGGCTGGAGAAGGCCCGCGGCGCCCTGGTTACGGATGTGCCGACCGGTCCGGCCAAGGAGGCCGGCGTGCTGGCGGGCGACGTGATCGTCAGCTTTGACGGGGTCGACGTGAAGGACACCCGCAGTCTGGTGCGCCAGGTCGGCAACGCCGAGGTCGGCAAGACCGTGCGGCTGGTGGTCTACCGCGAGGGCAAGACAGAAACCTTGAGGGTGACTTTGGGCCGCCGCGAGGATGCCGAGCGCACGCCGTCCCGGCCGGACGGTTCGGGCGACGCCCCGGGCAGCACCGAGAAAGAGCTTCTGGGTCTGACGGTCGGAGTGCTGACCGACCAGCTGCGCGCTGAGCTGAATGTGGCGGAAGGCACCGACGGCCTGGTCATCCTGTCGGTCGATGAGACCTCGGAAGCCTGGGAAAAGGGCATGCGCGCCGGTGACGTGATCACCGAGGCGGGCCAGCAAAAGGTGGCCTCGATCAGCGATCTGGAGGCCCGTGTGAGCGAGGCCAAGGAGGCCGGGCGCAAGTCGCTGCTGCTTCTGGTGCGCCGCGGCGGCGAGCCGCGCTTTGTGGCGCTGAACCTGTCGGAGTGATCCGGGGCAGCGACTGCTGAAACACAAGCGGAGGCCGGGCAAGTTGCCCGGCCTTTTCTGTTGGCTTTGCTTAGCTGGCCAGCTGCATGAAAAGGAGGCCGCGGCTGTCCTTTTCCGTGCGCCAGGCGCCGGGCTTCCCGGCGAAGACTTGACGGAAGCCCTCCAGATTGTGCTTTTCATCCGAGATCAGCACCCAGCCGCCGGGCCGCACATGCGGCAGGCACCGGGCCAGCAGCTCCCGCCGCTGCGGCGCGGCCAGCATGTGCAGGGTCCTGTCGAACAGCAGAATGTCGTAATCTTGGTCCGGCACCCATGCAGTGAGGTCAGCAGCGATGCCAGTCACCTTGAGGTTTTCCCGCTGCGCAGCGGCCAGCAGATCGCGAATGCCGTGCGGGGAGATGTCGACGCCAGTAACGCGGTGGCCCAGCCGGGCGATAAACAGAGCATCGCGGCCCTGGCCGCAGCCTGCATCCAGAACGTCCAGGCTTGGCGCGCCGAGCTGCCCGAAAAAGGTGATGAACGCGGGGGCGGGTGCTCCGAGCGCGTTCGGGGTTTCACGGTAGAGTTTGTCGTAGTCATAAGCCATGCGAGGCACCGTAGCGGTCGCGTTCGAGGATGGCTAAGTGAATATTTTTTGAACAAGAGGGCTGCCGGAGGGAACCGTTTCGCGGGCCGGACTCCGCGCCGGATTCCGGCGGCTGGCAAGGCCCTCGCGCCAATAGGGAAGAGCCATGTGCTGGCGGGCACATGGCTCTTGTTGGACAGGCAGCCATTGGAATGGAAGGAATAACGGCTGTCTATGCTTCCCTTATGACGCGCGGCGGCGGCGGGTTCTGTGACCGGGATTACAGAGCGGGGATGTTATTGCAGGACAGCAAGGGGTCCGGCGGCGCGGGCGGGGTCAGATCGAATCCGGCTCGGCCAGCACCGCCAGTTCGGTGCGGTCGAGGATCTGCACGCCGCCGCGGCTGATGCTGACCAGGCGGCTGCGCTTCCAGGCGGCCAGGGTCTTGGACACCGCCTCGCGGGTGGCGCCGACAAATTCCGCCAGCTCCGCCTGCGACAAGGCCACACGGCCATCGCTGCTTTCGGGCGCCAGATACAGCAGCTTGCGCGCCAGCCGTACCGGCATTGGCAGGAACACCTGCTCATTCAGCTGGGTGTTCATCCAGCGCATCCGCTGGCCGGCCAGCCGCAAAAGGTCGGCAGCCAGATCGGGGTATTGGCGGATCTGCGCCAGCACGTCGCCGCTGCGCAGGCGCAGCACCCGGCTGGGCTCTGCGGCGATGGCGGTGGCGGTGCGCTCGCCGGGATCAAACAGGGTGATCTCGCCGAACACGGCGCCGGGGCGCATCATGTCAAGCGACAGCTTGCGGCCCGAGGCGGAGAGCACCGAGAATTCCAGCGCGCCTTCGGCAATCGCATAGAGCGCATCGCCTGCATCGCCCTGCTCAAACAGCACCTCGCCCTGGCGCAGGCGCACCTCCGTGGCCTGGCTCTCCAGCATCCGGCGCAGCGGGCCGGAGGCACCGGAGAGAAAGCCGGTGTCCGGCAGGCGGGTGGTCAGCATGGTGTTTGTCTCATTTATGTCTGTGCCCGGTGCGCGGACCTTAGCAGAGGGTTTGGCGGCTGGGAACCGGGCAGCGGAACCACGTGGTTCAGCCCGCCACGGCAATCAGCCCCAGCCTGCGGGCGGAGGTCAGCGTCAGGGTGCCGCTGTCCAGCCCCAGCGGCGCCTGGTAGCGCTGCACCGCGGTGCGGGTGGCAGCGTCCATCCGGCCGTGCACCGGGCCGCGGTAGAGCCCGCGGGCGGCCAGCGCCCGCTGCACGGTGCGGATGAAATCCCGTGTCATCATGGCGGGGCAGGGGATTTCGATCCAGTGCTCCTGCCGCGGCGTGACGATCTCCTGCCGGGTTTCGGTGCGGAAGGTGGCGGGGCGGACCGCCTGGCCGCTGCTGTCCGTCTGTGCCGGTTCCGCCAGCACCTGGCTGGTGACGGTTTCGATCACCGCGGGAGAGGTGTGCTTGCTCCAGCAGGTGCCGGGGGCTGCGCCGGGCGGGGCATAGCGGCCCGCGCGGGAGGCTGTGTCATCAAGGCGGCCGGGCTGCGGCTGGACGCAGGCGGGCAGCACTGCGAGCATGGCCAGCAGCAGCGCGGGCGCAAGGCGCCGCCTGGGATGGGATATCGGTGGCGTCATGCCTGGTTGCCTCTTGCCGCGCCCCTGCTCTCTGGCCCTTTCGGGGGGCCGGGCGCCGTTGCTTTGGCGGCAGCCTAGCCGAGTTCGGATCCTGGCGCAAAGGCGCGATCATCCTGCCGGTTTTGTTCCGCCAGCAAGAGGTCGAGCATCGGCGAGATGTCCTCGACCGTCTCGGCGGTCACATGGGGGACCGAATGCGCCCGCTGCAGCCGCCCGGTGACCCGCAGCATCCGCCCGGAGACCACCGCGCGGCGGAACGCCTCATAGATCCTGCGCCAGACGATCACGTTAACGATGCTGGTCTCATCCTCAGGCGAGACTAAGATCACCCCCTTTGCGGTGCCGGGGCGCTGGCGCAGAATCACCAGGCCCGCGACGGTAATGCGGGCGTTTTCCGGCGGTTCCTGCAGCCGGGCAGCGGGCAGGCAATGGGGCGGGCGCGGCCGGGGGAGCGGGCCGGCGTGCGGACTGCGCGCGGGGGCTGCGTGAACGGCGGCGCCGGGAGCAGGAGCTGGCATGAGAAAAACGGCCCTGGGGTTGAGAATATTTGAGTGCGAACAAACAAAGAACATGTGGTGCGAAAGTCCAGCAGCGGCAGGGCTGCGTCGCAATTGGGGCTGGCACCGGCGCAGGCGCTTGGCTACACAGTCGCGCAAGTACCGGAAAAGGGAAGAGAGCTGACTAATGGCAAAGATCACTTACATCGAGCACAACGGCACCAGCCATGTCGTGGATGTCGCCAGCGGGCTGACTGTGATGGAAGGCGCGCGCGACAACAACATTCCGGGCATCGAGGCCGATTGCGGCGGCGCCTGCGCCTGTTCGACCTGCCACGTCTACATCGCGCCGGACTGGGTTGAGAAGCTGCCCGCCAAGGATGACATGGAAGAGGACATGCTGGATTTCGCCTATGAGCCCGATCCGGCCCGCTCGCGCCTGACCTGCCAGATCAAGGTGACCGACGATCTGGACGGGCTGGTGGTGCATATGCCCGAAAAGCAGATCTGATGATCAGCGGGCCGGCAGCGCGGCGTCTGCGGATGCGCGCCCGGCCCGGTTCCGCCCGCCGCGCATGGTGGGCGGTGTGCCTTTGGGCGGGGTTTCTGAGCACGGCTGAGGCGTGCCGTTTGCCGCCCGGCGGTTCCGGAGTATCCAATGGCTCATACGCCGTTGCACCCGGTTGCAAGGGGAGCCAGTTCGAGCTCTGCCCGGGCCAGAACGTCTCTGCAGCGTGGTACAGCGGCGAAACCAGCCGCTACGCGCATGGCGTTCTTGGGGATGCCATCGAGTATACTCAGCTGACGGTCTATTCGCGCGCCGCTGGCGCGGATTCCTGCGGCACAAAATCGGTATCTCTGGACAGCCGCCATGTGTTCGAGGATACCGCGCCGAGGCTCGTGGATATGGACCGCGATCAAAGCGCGGAAATCATCACTGTCCGCAGCCACGCTGAGAAAGGCGCGCAGCTTGCGGTCTATGCCGACCGGGGCGGCACTGATCTCCAGCTTGTTGCCGCAACGCCCTACATCGGAAGAAAGAACCGCTGGCTCGCGCCCATCGGAGCGGCTGATCTGGACGGCGACGGGCATGTGGAGATCGCTTATATCGACCGGCCGCATCTGGCGAAAACCCTGCGCATCTGGCGGTTCCAGGACGGAGAGCTGCGCGAAACGGCGAGCCAACCCGGCCTCACCAATCACCGCATCGGCGACGAGTTCATCACTTCCGGCATCCGCGACTGCGGCCGGGGTCCGGAGCTGGTGACGGTCAGCGGCGACTGGCGCCGGATCATCATCTCCCGCCTGCAGGGCGGAGAGATCGCCACGAAGGACATCGGCGCCTTCAAGCCCGGCACCGGGCTGACGGAGGCGCTGGCCTGCCGCTGAGCGTAAAACTGCGGTGAGAGTGCAGCCCGCGCCGCGCATTGCGCGGCGCCCGGCCCAACTGCGAGGCCCATCCCGGGATGGGCTGGAACAGACGGGAGCATCCGCCTGCCTGGTGAACAGAGGTTACTTCAGCGCGCGCCAGCCGATGTCGCGGCGGAAGAAGCCCTGCGGCCAGTCGATCCCGTCCACCATCGCATAGGCGCGGTCGCGGGCCTCCTGCAGGGTATCGCCGCGGGCGGTGACGTTCAGCACCCGGCCGCCAACGGCCAGAACCTTGCCATCCTGCGCCTGGGTGCCCGCGTGGAACACCATGTTGCTGCTGTCCTCGGGCAGGGCGTTCAGCCCCTGGATCTCGGAGAACTTTTCGTAGGATCCCGGGTAGCCCTGAGCCGCCATCACCACGGTGATCGCGTGATCGTCGCCCCAGTTCACCTGCGCCTCGGACAGGCGGCCCTCAGCCGCGGCGTGCATCAGATCCATCGCCTGGGCGCCGAGGCGCATCATCAGCACCTGGCATTCCGGATCGCCGAAGCGGACGTTGTACTCCACCAGCCGCGGCTGCCCGTCCTTGATCATCAGGCCCGCGTACAGAACGCCCTGATAAGGCATGCCGCGTTCGGCCATCACCCGCATGGTTGGTTTCACGATCTCTTCCATCGCGCGGGCCTCGACCTCGGCCGACAAGACCGGGGCGGGGGAATAGGCGCCCATGCCGCCGGTGTTGAGGCCAGTGTCGCCCTCGCCAACGCGCTTGTGGTCCTGGGCGGAACCGATCGCCAGCACGTCCTCGCCGTCGACCAGCACAAACAGGGAGGCCTCTTCGCCTTCCATGAACTCCTCAATCACCACCTCGGCGCCGGCGCCGCCAAAGACGCCGCCGAACATATCGTCGATGGCCGCCATGGCTTCCTCTTCGGTCATGGCGATGATCACGCCCTTGCCTGCGGCCAGACCATCGGCCTTGACCACGGTGGGAACGCCGTTGGCGCGCACATGCGCCTTGGCGGCGTTCGCATCGGTGAAATGGCCGTAGCCTGCGGTGGGGGCGTTTGCCGCGTCGCAGATTTCCTTGGTAAAGCTCTTGGAAGCTTCCAGCCGGGCGGCGGCTTCGGAGGGGCCGAAGACCAAGAGGCCCGCCTCGCGCAGCCGGTCGGCCACGCCCGCGGCCAGCGGTGCCTCGGGTCCGACAATCACGAAGTCAATGGCGTTTTCCTCGGCAAAGGCGGCCACCGCGCCGCCATCCTCGATATCAAAGGAGGCGCAATCGGCGATCTGGGCGATGCCGGCATTGCCCGGCGCCACAATCAGCTTGTCGCATTTGGGGTTCTGCATCACCGCCCAGGCCAGTGCATGTTCACGCCCGCCGCTGCCGAGGATAAGGATGTTCATTGGCGCATTCTCCGATCTGCCTGAGCCCTGAGGCCCCGGGGGCACCCGGGGCTTGCCTTGCTTGCCGCGCGTTCTATGCTGCGCGCGACTTCAAAACAAGACCGGCCTAAGGCCGCAGGAGAGCAGCCCCCGATGTCCGACCTGTTTGACGACCCGCAGCCAGGGCAGAACGCCCCCGAGTTCACGGTTTCCGAGATTTCCGGCGAGGTGAAGCGCACACTGGAAGGAACCTTTGGCCGCATCCGGGTGAAGGGCGAAGTGGGGCGTGTGTTCAAGGCGCGCTCCGGGCATCTTTACTACGACATCAAGGATGACCGTTCGGTGCTGGCCTGCACGACGTGGAAGGGGCAGATCAGCGGCTTGTCGGTGGTGCCGGAGGAAGGGCTGGAGGTGGTGGTGACTGGCCGGCTGACTGCGTTCGGCGCCCAGTCCAAGTACAACATGAACGTGGATGAGGTGGCGGTTGCCGGCCAGGGGGCGCTGATGGCGCTGCTGGAGAAGCGCAAGAAGCAGCTGGAGGCGGAAGGCCTGTTTGCGCCGGAGCGCAAGAAACCGCTGCCCTACCTGCCGCAGATCATCGGGGTGGTGACCTCGCCCTCGGGCGCGGTGATCCGCGACATCCTGCACCGGCTGCGCGACCGGTTTCCGCGCAAGGTGCTGGTGTGGCCGGTCGCGGTGCAGGGGAAAACTTGCGCGCCCGAGGTGGCCCGCGCCATCGAGGGCTTCAACCGGCTGACGCCGGGTGGCGCGCTGCCGCGGCCCGATCTGATCATCGTCGCCCGCGGCGGCGGCTCGATCGAGGACCTGTGGGGTTTTAACGAAGAAATCGTGGCCCGCGCTGCTGCCGCGTCGCAGATCCCGCTGATTTCTGCGGTGGGGCACGAGACGGATACCACGCTCATCGACTTCGTCTCTGACCGCCGGGCGCCGACGCCCACGGCGGCGGCAGAGCTGGCGGTGCCGGTGCGGCTGGAGCTGTTGGCGTGGTCTGAAAACCAGGGCGCGCGGCTGGCCCGTGCCGCGGGGCAGGCGGTACAGCTCAGGCGTCAGCGGTTGAACGATCTGGCCCGCGCGCTGCCCAAGCCCGACACCCTGCTGGAAACCCCGCGCCAGCGGCTGGACCGGATTTCCGACCGGCTGCCCGGTGCGCTGATTTCAGGCGTGCAGCGCCGCCGGCTGCATTTGAGCGAAACTGCGGCGTCCTTGCGCCCTGCCACTCTGCGGCAGCTGGTTGAGGCGCGGCGCAACCGGCTGCAGAACCTGTCTTCGCGCCTGAGCCTGCGGCCGATCCAGAGGGAGGTGAAACAGCAGCAGGACCGGCTTGGGCAACTGGCGCAGCGGCTGGATGCGGCGCAGTCCGCGCGCATCGACCGCCAGCGCCAGGCCCTGACGGCCGCGGGGCGCCAGCTGGAGATCCTCAGCTACAAGGCGACTTTGGAGCGCGGCTATGCGGTGGTGCGTTCGGGCGCGGAGATCCTGACCACCAAGGCCGCCGCCGCCAAGGCTGGCGCCCTGCAGATCGAATTCGCAGACGGCACGCTGGATCTGGAGAGCGGCGCCGGCCAGGCTGCGGGTAGGGACACGCCGGACTCTCCGCCAGAGGGTGGCCAGGGGTCGCTGTTCTAGGGGCCGGTCTCCGGTTTCTTTCTGGTTCCAAATACCCGCTGCGCTGCGGCCTGCCTCAGGTCCCGACGTCGGGGCCGTAGCACAGCATTTCCTCGCCGATATCCTCGGCCTCGTAAAGTTCTGTTGCGGCCGGGTCGTCCCCGAACCGGGCCGTCAGCCCGCCCGGTGCCAGCTCAAAGGTCCAGCACTGCGGATCGCCGCGGTTTTCATAGATGAAACAGATCCGGCCTGCCTCCTCGTACCAGCGGCCTTCCTGGCATTTGCCGTCCAGGAAGGACCAGATCACACGGCGGTTGGGCAGGTAACGTTCGACCCCGTACATGGCACCGCCAAAGCCGTAGAACAGTGTGCGGCCCTGGGTGTAGCGGTCGAATTCCCGCGCACTCAGCGGCTCACCCGCGGCCAGCGGGGCGGGCAGGGCTGCCAGCAGGAGAATCATCAAGAAACGCATGAAGCCACTGTGCCTCAGGACCAGGGCCGGCACCAAGCGTTGCGTCCTTTCGGTCAGGCTCCCGCGGGGTCACCTTTGACCGCGCGCGGCCTGTGGGGACAAAGTGCAGGAAAATCAAAGGGGAGGCAGGTGATGACGGTAGAACTGGCACTTTGGGCGGGGGCTGGGACCTGTGCGGTATTCTATCTTGTGATGGCGGCAAAGCCGCCGGATCTGCTGCGCAGCCTGTTAAAAACCGCCTCGGTTGCCCTGCTGGCGCTGGCGGCGTTGCTGATGGGCGCGCCCTGGCTGCTGGCCGCTGCGCTGGGCCTGTGTGCGCTGGGCGATCTGTTCCTGTCGCGCGATGGCGATGGCGCGTTCATGGCGGGCGTTGGCGCCTTTGCTGCCGGGCATCTGGCCTATGCGGTGCTGTTCCTGACGCGGGATGCCAGCGATCCGCTGCGGCTTCTGCAGATGCCTGGCGCGGCCATCGCAGCGAGCCTGCTGTTGCTGGGTTTGGTGATGGCGTGCATTCTGGCGCCGCGGGCCGGGGCGCTGAAGGGGCCTGTGCTGGCCTATATCCCGATCATCCTTGGCATGGGGGCGGCGGCGCTGACGCTGCCGTTCGGCAATTGGGTCTTTGCCGCTGCCTGCGCCTTCATGCTGTCGGATATGGTGCTGGCGGCGGAAACTTTCGTTCTGCCGGAGGACCACGCGCTGCGCCGGATCACGCCTTATGCGGTCTGGCCGCTGTACTGGGGGGCGCAAGCGGGCTTTCTGGCAGCATTTTCCTGATTTCAGCGGCGCCTTGCGCTTTGCACTCCGGCCCAATCCGCATTAGGTGGGGTGCAGACCCTTTTGCGGAGACCAAGATGGCGTTTTTCTCAAAGCTCAAGGAGCGGCTGTTCAAATCCTCCTCCAAGCTCGAGCAGGGGCTCGATGCGATTGTCGAGGAGGGCGCGGAGAGCGCTGCGGATGAGGCGGTTCAGGCCCTGGCAGAGTCCCCGGCAGTGACACCAGAGCAGCCCGCGCCCGTGCCGGTTCCGCAGCCGGAGCCTGTTCCCGAACCCGAGCCTGTGCCTGAACCGCAGCCGGTGGCGGCGCCCGAGCCTGCACCGGCACCGCAGCCCGCACCGGAGCCGGAGAAGAAATCCCCGGGCCTGCTGGGCCGCCTGATGGGCCGCACCGCCGCCGCCGAGCCGCGCCGGGCGCTGGATGACGATATGCTGGAGCAGCTGGAAGAGCTGCTGATCGCCGCTGACATGGGGGTGGACACTGCGCTGCGGGTGACCGCCAACCTGGCTGAGGGGCGGATGGGCAAGAAGGTCTCCAGCCGCGAGATCAAGGAACTGCTGGCGCAGGAAGTTGCGCGCATTATGGAGCCGGTGGCCAAACCGCTGCCGATCTATGCAAAGCGCCCGCAGGTGGTGCTGGTGGTGGGGGTCAACGGCTCCGGCAAGACGACCACCATCGGCAAGCTCGCCAGCCAGTTCAAGGGCGCAGGAAAAAAGGTGGTGATTGCCGCGGGCGACACTTTCCGCGCCGCCGCTGTCGAACAGCTGCAGGTCTGGGGCGACCGGGCCGGTGTGCCTGTGCTGACCGCACCGGAAGGTTCCGACCCGGCCTCGCTGGCGTTTGATGCGATGACACGCGCGCAGGAAGACGGCGCGGACCTGTTGATGATCGACACCGCGGGCCGCCTGCAGAACCGCGCCGACCTGATGGAAGAGCTGTCGAAAATCGTCCGCGTGATCCGCAAGAAAGATGAAACAGCACCGCATAACACCCTGCTGGTGCTGGATGCGACCACCGGCCAGAACGCGCTGAGCCAGGTGGGCACGTTCCAGAAACTGGCGGATGTCTCCGGTCTGGTGATGACCAAGCTGGACGGCACCGCTAAGGGCGGCGTGCTGGTGGCACTGGCCGACAAATTCGGCCTGCCGATCCACGCCATTGGTGTGGGTGAGCAGATTGATGACCTTGCCCCCTTCGACCCGGAAGAATTTGCCGCGGCCCTGACCGGCCTGGAAAAGACCTGATCCGCTTTTCTTCTGGCTAGAAATATCCCCGGGGGTCCGGGGGCAGGCAGCCCCCGGAGCTCTCCTCCCGCGCAAAGGCATTTGATTTGAGCGATTGGCTGATCTCCCTGGAAGGCACTGAAGCGGGGCATCAGGCAGCGCTGTTTCTGGCCATCTGGGCGGCCTTTCTGCATGCGGTGTTCGGTGCGCTGCAAAAGGGGCGGCACGATCCCTGGCTGTCGCGCGGGGCGATTGATTTTTCCTACTGCGTGATGGCGGCGCCGTTTGCGCTGTTCGTGGTGCCCTGGCCGGAGCCGCATATGTGGCTGATCTTCGGTATCGCCTGGGTGATCCACGTTTTCTACAAGCTGTTTCAGGCGCTGGCCTATACCAAGGGCAGCTATACGGTGGTCTACCCGGTGGTGCGCGGCACCGGGCCGCTGTTCACGGTGATCGGCTCCTTCTTCCTGTTCGGCGAGGTGTTCACCCCGGTGCAATGGCTGGGGGTGGCGGTGCTCTTGGCGGGGATCTTTGGTCTCGCGGGATACAATTACCGCTACCTGACGGTGAACCGGGACACGCTGGGGATTGCGCTGGGGCTGGCGGTGGTGACCGGGTTGTTTGTGGCAGCCTACACCACATATGACGCCTATGGCATCCGGGCGACGGCGGATCCCTTCACCTTCCTCGCGTGGTTTTTCATGATCGACGGGCTGGTGTTTCCGGTGATTGCCTTCACGCGCTGGCGGAACATGTCCGCACCGCCGGCCCCCGGGCCGCTGATGGTCAAGGGATTCTTCGGCGGGCTGGTGGCCTTTGCGTCCTTTGGCGGGATCATGCTGGCCACCAGGCTGGACAAGGTGGGGGAGGCGGCGGTGCTGCGCGAGACCTCCACCGTGTTTGCCGCCCTCATCGGCTGGCTGGTGCTGAAGGAAACCGTGGGGCCGCGGCGGATCGCCTTGATGGCTTTGATCGCCCTGGGCGCCGTGATAGTGGAAGCGGGCGGCTAACGCCCGCATGCAGAACTGACAGGAGGCCCCATGGCCGCAAAGAAGATCAACCCGACCCTGAAGATGGCGCTGGAGCTGGGCCCCGTCGTCCTGTTCTTCATTGGCTACTTGAAGCTGAAGGATGAGGTATTTCTGATCGGCGGCAGCGAATACAAGGGCTTCATCGTCATCACCGCCGCGTTCATCCCGCTGATGGTGGCGTCAACGCTCGCCTTGTGGAAGCTGACCGGCCATCTGTCGCGGATGCAGTTTGCGACGCTGGTCTTGGTGGTGCTGTTCGGCGGCATGTCGGTGTGGTTCAACGATGACCGCTTCATCAAGATGAAGCCGACGATGCTGTATGTGATGTTCGGCGGCTTGCTGGGCATCGGCCTGATGCGCGGCCAAAGCTGGCTCAAGGTGGTGATGGAGGAGCTGATGCCCTTGAAGCAGGAGGGCTGGATGATCCTGACCCGGCGGTTGTGCGCCTTCTTCTTTGGCCTGGCGGTGGCGAATGAGCTGATCTGGCGCACCCAGGCCACCGAGACCTGGGTCTATTTCAAGACCTTCGGCCTGCCGGTGGCGATGTTTGCCTTCTTCATGTTTCAGGGGCAGCTGTTCCAGAAACACGGGATCGAGGAAGAGGCCGGCCCCGCAGAGTAGCCCCCCGCAAGCAGGCGCGCGCTCCCGCGCCTTGGCACTTCATCAAAGATAAAGCTCCTAGCCTTGGGCCGAGCAGCGCACCTGCGGTGCGCTGCGCTTTACTATCTGGATCGTCCTGCCGCAGATCTGCCTGCAGCGCCTGGCCATGGAAGCACGGGGTGCGGGGCCGGGCGGGGCGGTGCTCACATCCCCGTGACCCCGGCCTGTGACCCCGGCCTGTGGCTGCCGGGCATGCTGCCGCTTGACCGAATCCCGCAAGATGCGTAAAGCCGCTGCATCATATCGTGGCGATTTGTTACCGGATTGCGGGCCACGTTAAACAATCCCGCTAAAGAGGTCAGGACGTGAAGGACCCCCTTTCGCTTGGCCGAATGGGGGTTTTTTGTGCGCTATGGGCGCGAGGAGACAGAAGAGATGAGCGACAACTGGAACAAGCGCACCACGCTGGTGCATGGCGGTACCCGCCGCAGCCAGTACAACGAGGTGAGCGAGGCGATCTTCCTGACGCAAGGGTTCGTATACGACAGCGCCGAGCAGGCCGAAGCGCGGTTCATCGAGACCGGTCCGGATGAGTTCATCTATGCCCGCTACGGCAACCCCACCGTCGATATGTTCGAAAAGCGCATCGCGGCGCTGGAAGGAGCCGAGGACGCCTTTGCCACCGCCTCCGGCATGGCGGCAGTGAACGGCGCGCTGACCTCGCTGGTGAAGGCGGGGGACCACATCGTCTCGGCCAAGGCGCTGTTCGGCTCCTGCAACTATATCCTGGCGGATGTGCTGGGCCGCTTCGGGGTTGAGGTGACGTTCATTGACGGCACCGATCTGGAGGCCTGGAAGGCTGCGCTGCGCCCCGACACCAAGGCAGTGTTTTTCGAGAGCATGTCCAACCCGACGCTGGAGGTTATCGATATCAAGGCGGTTGCCGAAGCCGCCCATTCGGTTGGCGCCACGGTGGTGGTGGATAACGTGTTCTCGACCCCGGTGTTCTCCAACGCCATCGAACAGGGCGCCGATGTGGTGATCTATTCTGCGACCAAGCATATCGACGGTCAGGGCCGGGCGCTGGGCGGGGTGGTGCTGGGCACCAAGGACTACATCCGCGGCACGCTGGAACCCTATATGAAGCATACCGGCGGATCTCTCAGCCCGTTCAATGCCTGGGTTATGCTGAAGGGGCTGGAGACGTTGTCGCTGCGGGTGAATGCGCAGGCTGAGACCGCGCTGAAAATTGCCGAAGCTTTGGACGGCCACCCGGCGCTGGAGCGCACCATTTACCCGGGCCTGAAGGGCCACGCGCAGAACGCGCTGGTGCAAACCCAGCTCGGCGGCAAGGGCGGCACCGTGCTGTCGCTGGACCTGAAGGGCGGCAAGGCGGCTGCGTTCAAGTTCCTGAATGCGATGACCATCCCGGTGATCTCCAACAACCTGGGCGACGCAAAATCCATCGCCACCCATCCGGCGACCACGACCCACCAGCGGCTGACCGACGAGCTGAAGGACGAGCTGGGCATCACCCCGGGCCTGGTGCGCTTCTCGGTCGGGCTGGAAGATGCCGATGATCTGATCGCCGATCTGAAGGCCGCGCTGGAGGCTTCGCAGGCTTGAGGCCGGGCAGGGTTTCATCTTTCCCGAAATACTCTCGGGGGTGAATTGAGCCGCAGGCTCAAGAGGGGGCAGACAGCCCCCTCTCTTTTTTTAGGCAGATGCCCGGTCAGGAGGCTCGGCCATAAAAGCCGATATTCTCCGCATCGGTGAACCGGACGCCGGGGCGTTCGTAGAAGGTGAAGACGGCGATCACCCGCGTCTTGCCCCCTTTCACCGTGCCGACCCTGTGCGGCGAGTTTTTGCCGCGGAAGATATTGAGCGTGCCCGGCGCCAGGGTGATTGAGCGCATGTTCGGGTCTTCGCCCCGCAGCAGCCGTTCCACACCTTTGTAATTCGGGTCGTCATCGCTGCGCAGTTCCGGGCTGTAGATGAACTCGCCGCCCTCATCAGGGGCCTGCAGCAGCATGGTGGTGGTGAATTCGGAGCGGTCGAAATGCCAGTTCAGCGCCTGTTCGGCGCCGTAGGACATGATGTTCAGCCGCGCCAGCGGGTCGTCCATGGTGTAAAGCGCCGGCTTGTCCATGGTGGCGGCCAGGAACCGGGCAAAGGGCGGCCAGTCATAAAGGCGCAGAACCGGTGAGCCGGGGAACTGGTCAGCGCAGAGGGTGAAGTTCGAGGTCTCGACCTTCTGCAGCGCCGGGTGGTCCGGCGCCAGCCCCTCGACACTGTCCTTGAAATAGATGTTGTGCCAGCGCTTGTGGTGGAAGCTTTCGGTCTCAAACTTGTGCTTCAGAGCATCGGCGGTGCCTTGGGCCACCTCCGGCTTCATCAGCCCCTCCAGGCTGAACATGCCGTCGGCGGCCAGTTCGGCGCGGCAGCGGTCCACCAGCGCCTGCCAGTCCGGGGTGCCGGGGCGGTCGAGCGGGTAACGGTCGAGATCAAGAATGTCGCGCATGGGGTGTTCCTTGGGGGCTTTCGGGCTTTTCCCAAGCCTGCGCGACGGGCGGGGATCTGACCACTATAAAATATCTTGGCGAGCATAAGATATTCTTGCACTGTCAGCCCATGAAACTGCCGCCGCTCAATGCCCTGCGTGCCTTTGAATGCGCTGCCCGGACCGGGAGCTTTTCGGCTGCGGGGGCGGAGCTGGGGGTCAGTTCCGCGGCGGTGTCGATGCAGGTGAAGAACCTGGAGGACTGGCTGGGGCTGAAGCTGTTCACCCGCCGGGCCAACCGGGTTCGGCTGACCGATGCGGGGCGGGACTATTACCAGAAGGCGGCGATGTCGCTGGCGGAGATCGCCAGTTTCACCGAGGCCCTGACCGAAGGCAGCGCCCGGCGTCCGCTGGTGATCTCTGCCACGCCGGCGCTGGCGCAGCTGTGGCTGCCGGAGCGGCTGAAGGCCTTTGCGGAGCTGCGGCCCGATGTGCCGCTGCGGCTGCGGATCGAGGATGACAGGATCGATTTGGAGGCGGAGGGCATTGATGCACGGTTGACCTATGGCGGCGAGCATCCCGAACACCGCACAGTGGAGCTGTTCAGCGACCGCTTGGTGCCGGTTGGAGCTGATCCCCAGCTGGATGTGCGGACTGCACCGCTGGTGGAGGTCGTCTGGGGGGAAACCATCGCCTCTGTACCCGGCTGGCGGCAGTATTTCACGCAGCATGGTATAGAGCGCGCCAGCCAGGCCGCGGCCATCGGGCAGTCGGTGCCCTCGGTGGTGTCGCTGGTGCAGGCGGGGCTGGGCATTGCGCTGCTGCCGGAGCAGGTGGTTGGCGGCGAAATCCGGACGGGCAGGCTGCACCGGCTGGACGGCCCGGCGCTGGAGATGCTGCGGCCTTATGTGCTGGTCACCCCCCATTATAAGTCGCGCTCGCGCCGCTTGCGGGCGCTTGCAGCGGTGCTTGGGGTCCGTTAAGGCGCCGGTTCTGCCGCAAATGGCGGATCCGTTTTGAAAATTGCCGCGTAACAGTATATGAGGGTGGCCTGCCGCACCCTATATGGGCCGCATGACTTGGGGGAAACGCCGATGAACATTCACAACCGCGACGCTGCCGAGGCGCCGGACCGCGAGGCGGCTGCCGCCGCGCTGGATGTGCTGCGGGCCTGGGCCGGCACCGTGACCGAGACCGAGATTGCCGAGCTGGATCCGGCGGTGGCGCGGCTGCTGCCGGGCCGTGCGGTTGGCAACTACCCTGAGCTGTCGCGGCAGTACCCCAAGGATTTCAAGTCGGACGAGGCCTACCGCGCCACCCTGCCTGACCTGCAGAACGGGCCGACCAGCCTGATCCGCGGCGCCAAGGAGCAGATCCAGCATGTGGGGATCTCTAACTTCCGGCTGCCGATCCGGTTTCACACCCGCGATGACGGCGATCTGACGCTGGAGACCAGCGTGACCGGCACCGTCAGCTTGGATGCGGGCAAGAAGGGCATCAACATGTCCCGGATCATGCGCACCTTTTACAAGCACGCAGAGCGCACCTTCAGCTTTGAGGTGATGGCATCGGCTCTGGATGATTACCTGAGCGATCTGGACAGCCCGGATGCGCGCATCCAGATGCGGTTTTCCTTCCCGGCGCGGGTGCAAAGCCTGCGTTCAGGCCTCAGCGGCTATCAGTATTATGACTTTGCGCTGGAATTGGTGGACCATGACGGGGTGCGTGAGAAGATCATGCATCTGGACTATGT
Organism: Leisingera sp. CC-HEC093; assembly: GCF_059429195.1. Lineage (NCBI taxonomy): Bacteria > Pseudomonadati > Pseudomonadota > Alphaproteobacteria > Rhodobacterales > Roseobacteraceae > Leisingera > Leisingera sp. CC-HEC093. The sequence continues at coordinate 2,856,474 of NZ_JCAIJR010000001.1, forward strand.
CTATTCCTCGACCTGCCCGTGCTCGCTGGAGCTGTCGGAGCACGCCCGTCAGGCGCGCGGCCAGCTGGCGACGCCGCATTCGCAGCGCTCTGTCGCGCGGATTTCGGTACAGTCGGTGCCCGGCAGCGGTTGCCTGTGGTTCGAGGACCTGATCGAACTGTGCCGCACGGCGGTGCCGACCGAGACCCAGGTGATGGTCAAGCGCGAGGACGAACAGGCCTTTGCCGAGCTCAATGCCGCCAACCCGATCTTTGTCGAGGATGCGGCGCGGTTGTTCTGTGAGGCGCTGCAGGGGGATTCCAGGATCGGCGACTTCCGGGTGGTGGCCAGCCACCAGGAAAGCCTGCACAGCCACGATGCCGTCAGCGTGCTGACCCAGGGGCCGCTGTTCAAGGCGATGAGCCTGGACCCGAAATTGTTCTCGACCCTGATTCACCAGGGGTAAAAACTGGAGCCCGCCTGAATTTCAGGCAGGTTTCCGCTGGGTCAATGGCTCGGAACGCGGCAATTTCTGCATTGCCGCATTTTTTACGCCGCAGCGCAGAAGTTCATGGTAGCGTCAAGTCGAATCCCCCCGGCCGTCCTGCCGGGGGCGAGGGGAGATTGCGCGCAGGTGTCTGCAATTGACGGCCCGTATACAGCTGCATCAGGCCCGGAGCACATCCGGCGCCCGCTCCCGCTTTTCTTTGCCCGGACGCCGCAGCGCAGTGCCGGGGCAAGTGTGTTGCAGGACTTTAGGAGTAACAAATGACGAGCTTTCACAAGATTCCCGGTCTGACGGTCAGTACGCATGAATGGGCGGGCTATGCGGCCGGGCTGCAGATGAAGCTGTGGCGGCAGGCGGCAGAGGCTGCAATGCAGGCACCGCTGGACCAGATGCGGCTGGCGCATTCGATGATGGAAGCGCAGCGGCGCTTGTGGCAGGCGGGTGTTCCGGCGGTGGCAGGGGGTGCCGCTTCCGGACCTGAGGCAGCGCCGGAAGCGGACACCGCTGTCAAAACCCCGGCAGAAGCGCCGGCTGCCGCCAAGGCCGAGGCCAAGCCCCCGGTGCCGCGCAAGCCTGCGGCCCGCAAAACTGCCGCCCGCAAAACTCCTGCCCGCAAGGCCGCGTCCCGTAAAGCGCCCGCGGCAAAGCGCCCGGCGGCTGAATCTGTGAAGGCCAAGGCGGAGGCTGCCAAGCCAGTGGCAGGCAAAGCTCCGAAATCCAAGTCAGAAGCCGCCAAGCCTGCCGCAGCGAAAGCAGAAACCGCGAAACCAGCGGCCGTCAAACCGGACACTGCCAAACCTGTTGCGGCCAATCCGGCAGCCGCTAAGCCCGAGGCTGCCAAGGAGACCGCAAAGGCAGCACAGTCTGCACCCGCGGCCAAGGCGGCAAGCCAGCACAGAACAACTGCCGGGGAGAAGGCGGAGGCGAAGCCTGCGGAGTTCCGCAGCGTCTCCGCCCGCCGCAGTGAGGCCGCGCAGGCCACTGGCGGGGCCGCGCCGGCGCCTGCGGCCAAGCAGAATGCAGCCAGGCCCCCGGAAGCCGGGGGCGCCGCCGCATCCAAGGAGCAAGAGGCGCAAACCGCGTCATCCAAGCGCCCGCGCAAGCCGTCTTCGCCGCCGCAGATGCCGCAGCGCAACGCTGCGGGCAGCAGCGGCCGCGGCGAATAACGCCGCGCACTTGACACTCACTGCGCGGGGGGCCAACGCTGCGCCGCATGTTGGATCTCCGCCCGGTTGGGTATGTCATCGGCCTGCTGGTCGTCATTCTGGGAGCCATGATGGTGTTCCCGCTGCTGGTCGATCTGTATGACGGCCGGGGCGAATGGCATGTGTTCCTGGAAGGCGCCATCTTTACGATCCTGGTGGGCGGGCTGCTGTCCTTGAGCTGTGCCAACGGGGTGAAGGAGGGGCTGAGCATCCGCCAGACCTTCCTTCTGACCACGACGGTCTGGCTGGCGCTGCCGTTGTTTGGCGCGCTGCCGCTGATGCTGGGGGCGAGCGAGCTGCGGTTTGTCGATGCCTTTTTCGAGGCGATGTCGGGGCTGACCACCACCGGTTCGACAGTGATTTCAGGCCTGGATCACCTGCCGCGCGGGCTGCTGTTGTGGCGCGGCATCCTGCAATGGCTGGGCGGCATCGGCATCATTGTTGTGGCGATGGTGTTCCTGCCGGAACTGCGGGTCGGCGGGATGCAGATCTTCAAATCCGAGAGCTTTGACACATTCGGGAAAATCCTGCCGCGGGCGCAGGCGATCGCCAAGCAGATCTCCTTGATTTACGTGTCGCTGACCGCGGCCTGCATGCTGGTCTACATGGTGATGGGCATGGCCCCCTTTGATGCGCTGGTGCATTCGATGACCACGATCGCCACCGGCGGATTTGCCAACTACGATGCCTCCTTTGGCGCCTTTGCCGGGCCGGTGGAATACGCGGCCTCTGTCTTTATGATCCTGGCGGCGCTGCCGTTTGTTCGCTATGTGCAGCTGATCAACGGCCATGGCACCCCCCTGCTGCGCGACAGCCAAATCCGCGGTTTCATGATGACGCTGGGGCTGCTGGTCGCAGTGGCGGCAGGGGTTCTTTACTACTCGCGTCCGCATGGCGGCGAGGAGGCGCTGCGCTCGGCCCTGTTCAACATCACCTCGATCATGTCCGGCACTGGCTATGCCAGCGCGGATTATATGCAGTGGGGCAGTTTCCTGGTGATGATCTTCTTCTTTGCCGGGCTGATCGGCGGCTGCGCGGGCTCCACCGCCTGCTCGGTCAAGATTTTCCGCTATCAGCTGCTGTTTGCCTCCATCAAGGTGCAGATTCAGCGCATCCGGTCGCCGCATGGCGTCTTCCTGACGCGCTATGAAGGCCGCCCGGTGGACGCCGACGTGCTGAGCTCGGTGATCTCCTTTTTCATGTTTTTCGTGGTGACGCTGGGGATTATCGCCTGGATGCTGGCGCTGACCGGGCTGGATTTCGTGACTGCAGTTTCCGGCGCGGCCACGGCGGTGGCCAATATCGGTCCGGGACTGGGGCCGACCATCGGGCCTGCAGGCAACTTTTCGACCCTCAACGATCCGGCCAAATGGATCCTGAGCGCGGCGATGCTGATCGGGCGGCTGGAGCTGATGGCGGTCTATGCGATCCTGACGGTGCGGTTCTGGCGCGCCTGACACGGTGACGGGCAGATTGCCCGGCCTGCGGTTTGGCTGGTTTGGCAGAAGTTGCGCGCGCGTCGCCTTGTGGCGCTTTGCCGCGCTGAATTTCCGGCCAGGGCCGCAGCTTCCTTGCCCCGAAAGCCAGCGTGCTCTTGCCCTTGGGGGGCGGCTCGCCTATGAGGCTCGGGACCGAAACCCGCAAGCGCAGGGAGACAAGTTCCTTATGCCCGTACTTGTGATGAAATTCGGCGGCACGTCTGTCGCCAACCTGGACCGCATCCGCCGCGCTGCCAAGCGCGTCGGCGTCGAGGTGGCCAAGGGCTATGACGTGATCGTCATCGTCTCTGCCATGTCCGGCAAGACCAATGAGCTGGTGGGCTGGGTTGATGAGACCTCGCCGCTGTATGACGCGCGTGAATATGATGCGGTTGTGTCCTCGGGCGAGAACGTGACCGCGGGGCTGATGGCGCTGACGCTGCAGGAGATGGATATCCCGGCGCGCAGCTGGCAGGGCTGGCAGGTGCCGCTCAAGACCAATTCGGCGCACAGCCAGGCCCGGATCGAGGAGATCCCGCCGGAAAACATCCGCGCCAAATTCGGCGAGGGCATGAAAGTGGCGGTTGTCGCCGGTTTCCAGGGCATCAGCCCCGAAGGCCGCATCACCACCCTGGGCCGCGGCGGCTCTGACACCACTGCGGTGGCGTTTGCCGCGTCGTTTGAGGCGGAGCGCTGCGATATCTACACCGATGTGGACGGCGTCTATACCACCGACCCGCGGATCTGCGGCAAGGCGCGCAAGCTGGACAAGATTGCGTTTGAGGAAATGCTGGAGCTGGCCTCGCTGGGGGCCAAGGTGCTGCAAACCCGCTCGGTTGAACTGGCGATGCGCTACAATGTGAAGCTGCGCGTTCTGTCGAGCTTTGAGGAACAGTCCGACGAGGCCGGAACCCTGGTCTGCGACGAGGAGGAAATCATGGAATCCAATGTTGTAAACGGCGTTGCCTACTCCCGCGACGAAGCCAAGCTGACCGTGCAGTCGGTGGCCGACCGCCCGGGCATCGCGGCGACGATCTTTACCACGCTTTCCGACGCGGGTGTGAACGTCGACATGATCGTGCAGGACGTCTCTGAAGACGGCCGTACCGACATGACCTTCTCCTGCCCGACCGATCAGGTGGCGCGCGCCGAAAAGGCGCTGCTGGCGATCAAGGAGCAGGGCGAGCTGAACTATGCCGAGCTGCTGGCCGACAAGGATGTCGCCAAGGTTTCGGTGGTCGGCATCGGCATGCGCTCGCAGTCCGGTGTGGCCGCCAAGATGTTCAAGGTGCTGTCTGATGAGGGCATCAACATCAAGGTGATCACCACCTCTGAGATCAAAATCTCAGTGCTGATCGACCGCAAATACATGGAACTGGCGGTGCAGGCGCTGCACGATGCGTTCGAGCTGGAGAAAGCCGGCTAAGCGCTGAACCCGAAACAGCATATTGGAATTTGCAGGGGCGCCGGTCAGGCGCCCTTGCCATGTGTGCCGCCGCGCGGGCGGTATTCTGCCCAGCCCTTTGGCGCAGCGCTGCGAATGCAGGCAACGGCGCAAAAACCCTTGGACTTTTCCCGCCGGGGTGGGACAAGTGGGTGGAGGAGCACGCGCTGACGTACTACTCTGAGCGGTGCCCGTTTCTGGCGGTCAACCGGGGCGGCAGTGCAGAGGGAAGAAACCTCGGGAGAGGGTAAGAATGTCCGATACGACGGAATCCGAAAGCAGGAAGCTTCTGGTTCGCTTGCGCGAGGCGATGGCGGGGGATGATGCGGGCCAGGCGCGGCTCGACAAGATCACCCATCTGATCGCCGACAGCATGGGGACCGAGGTGTGCTCGGTCTATTTGTTCCGTGATGACGAGACGCTGGAGCTGTGTGCGACGCAGGGCCTGAACACCGAATCGGTGCACCAGACCCGGATGCGGATCGGCGAGGGTCTGGTTGGCCGGGTGGCCAGATTCGGCAAGGTGGTCAACACCCCGGATGCGCCGCACGCCAAAGGCTTCCGCTACATGCCGGAAACCGGGGAGGAGCGGTTCTCCTCCTTCCTCGGGGTGCCGGTGCAGCGGCTGGGCGAGATGCTGGGCGTGCTGGTGGTGCAGTCCAAGGATGCGCGCGAGTTTTCCGCCGACGCGGTCTATGCGCTGGAAGTCGTGGCCATGGTGATCGCCGAGATGACCGAACTGGGCGCCTTTGTCGGTGAGGGCGCGGCGCTGTCGCCGCTGCACCAGCAGGCGGTTCTGATCCACGGCGTGTCGGCGCAGGAAGGCGCGGCGGAAGGCCATGTCTGGCTGCATGAGCCGCGGGTGATCGTGACCAACCCGATTGCCGATGATCCCCAGCGTGAGCTGGAACGGCTGAATGATGCGGTGGAGGAACTGCGGGTCGGTGTCGACAAGATGCTGGAGGTGTCCCGCAACGGCGACAAGGAACAGCTGCAGGTCCTGGAAGCCTATAGGATGTTTGCCAACTCCAAGGGCTGGATGCGGCGGATGGAAGAGGACATCGCCCGCGGCCTGAGCGCCGAGGCGGCGGTGGAGAAGGAGCAGTCCCAGGCCCGTGCCCGGATGAGCCAGGTGCAGGATGCCTACTTGCGCGAGCGGCTGAGCGATCTGGACGATCTGTCGAACCGGCTGCTGCGGATCCTGACCGGGCAGGGGGCCGACACCGGCGCGGAACTTCCGGAAAACCCTATCCTGATTGCCCGCAATATCGGCCCAGGCGACCTGCTGGAATACGGCCGCAGCTTGCGCGGGATCGTGCTGGAAGAGGGCTCTGTCGGCTCCCATGCTGCTATCGTTGCGCGGGCGCTGGCGATTCCGCTGGTGGTCAATGCCAAACGGGTTACCACCGAGGCGCTGAACGGTGACCACATTATGGTGGACGGCGACCAGGGCGTGGTGCATCTGCGCCCGGAGGACACAGTGGTTGGTGCCTTCCGCGACAAGATCGCGATGCACACCAAGGCGCAGGAGCGCTATGCCTCAATCCGGGACAAGCCTGCTGTCACCACCGATGGCCAGCGCATCAACATGGTGATGAACGCCGGCCTGATGGCGGATCTGCCGTCGCTGGACGGCTCCGGCGCCGAAGGCGTGGGTCTGTTCCGCACTGAGCTGCAGTTCCTGGTCCGCAACCAGATGCCGAAACGGTCGGAACTGGTGGCCCTTTACAAACGGGTGCTGGATGCCGCCCACGGCAAGCCGGTGGTGTTCCGCACGCTGGATATCGGCTCTGACAAGGTGCTGCCCTACATGAAGCCGACCGATGAGCCGAACCCGGCGCTGGGCTGGCGGGCGATCCGGGTGGGGCTGGACAAGCCGGGCGTGATGCGGATGCAGCTGCAGGCGCTGCTGCGTTCTGCCGAAGGACGGCCGCTGTCGATCATGTTCCCCTTTGTCGCCCAGTTCGAAGAATACCGTGCCGCCCGTGCGGAAGTGGAAAAGACCATCGAACGGGAGCGCATCCTGGGCCATGTGCTGCCTGCCGATCTGGAGATCGGCGCGATGCTGGAGACGCCGTCGCTGGCTTATGCGCCGCAGAAGTTCTTTGACGAGGTGGCTTTCATCTCGATCGGCGGTAATGATCTCAAGCAGTTCTTCTTTGCGGCCGACCGCGAGAATGAACGGGTGCGGCGGCGCTATGATACGCTGAACGTGAGCTTTCTGAGCTTCATCGAGCGGATCGTGGAGCGCTGTGCGATCTCCGGCACGCCTTTGAGCTTCTGCGGCGAGGATGCGGGCCGCCCTGTTGAAGCCGTCTGCCTGGCGGCGATGGGGATCCGCACGCTGTCGATGCGCCCGGCCTCTATCGGGCCGGTCAAGTCGCTGCTGCTGCGGGTGGATCTGGGCGAACTGCGCAAGATCATCTCTGACGCCCGCCATCGCGGCGACCAGGCAGTGCGCCCGGCAGTGATGGAATACCTGCGGGGGCTGTGATCCGCACTATTGGGCGGGCAGTTTGTGTTCTGGTCCCTTGGCCGGGCGGTGACGCTTTGCTTGCACAATTGCTTCAAGCTTAAAACTTTAGGCTTGAAGTTTTTCTGCACCTGCTTATCCTGATCCTCAGAGACGTGTGCTGAGCGGGAAGGGATGATCATGAAAGTCGTCTGTCTGGGAGGAGGGCCCGCGGGCCTCTACTTTGCCATCTCGATGAAGCTGCGGCGGCCGGAGGCCGAGGTCACGGTGGTTGAGCGCAACAAGCCTGATGATACCTTCGGCTGGGGCGTGGTTCTGTCGGATGACGCCCTGGATAACCTCAGCGCCAATGATCCCAAAAGTGCCGAAGCGATCCGGGAGAGCTTTGCATACTGGGACGATATCGCGGTGGTGCATGACGGCACCCGCACGGTGTCGGGCGGGCATGGGTTTGCCGGGATCGGGCGCAAGCAGATGCTGCTCTTGCTGCAGGACCGGGCGCGGGAACTGGGGGTGGACCTTCAGTTTGAAACCGTTGCCAAACCCGCGTCGGAGTATCAGAAAGACTATGATCTGGTGGTTGGCTGCGACGGGCTGAATTCCAGTGTCCGCAATGAGTTCGCGGAACATTTTAAACCAGAAATCGACGTGCGCCCCTGCAAGTTCATCTGGCTGGGCACCCATCAGAAGTTCGACGATGCCTTCACCTTCATCTTCGAGAAAACCCAGCACGGCTGGATGTGGATCCACGCCTATCAGTTTGATGCCGATACCGCGACGGTGATCGTCGAATGTTCTGCCGAGACCTGGGAGAACTGGGGCTTTGAGGGGATGAGCAAGGAAGAGATCATCCGCACCTGCGAGGAGATCTTTGCCGATCATCTGGATGGCCACGCGCTGATGTCCAACGCGGCGCACCTGCGCGGGGCGGCTGTGTGGATCAACTTCCCGCGGGTGCTGTGCGAGAAGTGGCATCACGAGAACGTTGTTCTGCTGGGGGATGCCTCCGCCACGGCGCATTTCTCCATCGGGTCGGGATCGCGGCTGGCGTTTGACAGTGCCATAGCGCTGGCGGAGCTGGTTAGCACCGAGCCAACGCTGGAGCGCGCGTTTGAGCGCTACCAGGAGGAGCGGCGGCTGGATGTGCTGCGGCTGCAGTCGGCGGCGCGCAACTCGCTGGAGTGGTTCGAGGAGGTCGAGCGCTACCTGGATATGGACCCGGTGCAGTTCAACTACTCGCTGCTGACCCGCTCGCAGCGGATCAGCCACGAAAACTTGCGGCTGCGGGACCCTGATTGGCTGCAAAGCGCCGAAAAGTGGTTTCAGGGCAAGGCCGGCGCGCCTGCCGATGCACCGGTGCGGCCGCCGATGTTCGCGCCCTACAGTGCGCGCGGGATGGAGCTGAAGAACCGCATCGTGGTCTCCCCGATGGCGCAGTACAAGGCCGTGGAGGGTTGCCCGACAGACTGGCACCTGATCCATTACGGCGAACGGGCCAAGGGCGGGGCGGGGCTGGTCTATACCGAGATGACCTGTGTGTCTGCAGAGGGCCGGATTTCGCTGGGCTGCCCGGGCCTGTATGCACCGGAGCATGAGGCGGCGTGGAAGCGGCTGACGGATTTTGTGCATACGGAGACCAGCGCGAAGATCTGCTGCCAGATCGGCCATTCAGGGCGCAAGGGTTCCACCCAGCTGGGATGGGAGGAGATGGACGCACCGCTGCCGGCGGGGAACTGGGAGACGGTTTCGGCCTCGGCCATCCCGTGGTCGGCGAACAACCCGGCCCCGCGGGAGATCACGCGGGCGGAAATGGACGCGATCAAGGCGGAATTCGTAGCCGCGGCGCAGATGGCGGAGCGCGCCGGGTTTGACATGATCGAACTTCATGCGGCGCATGGCTATCTGATTTCCTCCTTCATTTCCCCGAAATCGAACGTCCGCACCGATGACTATGGCGGCTCCCTGGAGAACCGCCTGCGCTATCCGCTGGAGGTGTTCCAGGCGATGCGCACGGTCTGGCCGGAGGACAAGCCGATGTCGGTGCGTATCTCTGCCAACGACTGGGTCGGCGACGAGGGCGTGACGCCGGAGGAGGCGGTGGAGATCGCCAAAGCCTTCACCGCGGCGGGTGCGGATATCATTGATGTCTCGGCGGGGCAGACCTCCACCGACGCGCAGCCGGTGTACGGGCGTATGTTCCAGACGCCGTTTTCCGACCGCATCCGCAATGAGGCCGGGATTGCCACCATGGCTGTCGGCAACATCTATGAGGCGGATCATGCCAATTCGATCCTGATGGCGGGGCGGGCCGATCTGGTCTGTGTGGGCCGGCCGCATCTGGCTGATCCCTATTGGACGCTGCATGAGGCGGCGCGGATCGGGGACCGGCATGGCGATTGGCCGCTGCCATATCATGCAGGCCGCGATCAGGCCTGGCGCCTGGCAGACCGCGAAGCGGAGGTGATCCGGGCATGACACGCAGGGTTCTGGTCACAGGCGGCGGTACAGGGATCGGCAAGGCAATTGCCCATGCTTTTGCTGCCGATGGCTGCGATGTCACCATCGCGGGGCGCCGCCGGGAACCGCTGGAAGCGGCGGCAGAGGGGTTGGGGCTGGAGATCCGCGTGGCGGATGTGGCGGATGAGGCGCAAGTGGAGGCGCTGTTCGATACGCCTTTCGACGTGGTGATCGCCAATGCCGGCACCGGTGCGGCAGCGCGCATCGAAGACGTAGAGCTGGAGGATTGGCAGCGTACATTGACCGTCAACATGACCGGTACCTTCCTGACCTTCCGGGCAGCGCTGCGGGCGGGCATGGAACCGGGCGGGCGGCTGATTGCCATCGCCTCCACCGCGTCCTTGCAGGGCGGGGCGCAGATCCCGGCCTATGCGGCCTCCAAACACGGGGTGCTGGGGCTGGTGCGGTCGGTGGCGCAAGGCGTGGCGAAACGCGGGATCACCTGCAATGCGGTCTGCCCCGGGTTTGTTGATACCGAAATGGCGGAGGCTGCGGTCAGCGGGTTGATGGCCCGGCACGGCATACCGCGGGACAAGGCGCTGGCGATGGTGGTTGGCGGCAATCCGATGCAACGGCTGATTGCGCCGGAGGAAGTGGCGGCCACGACGGCTTTCCTTGCATCTGAGGGCGCGGCTTCGGTCAATGGGCACGCGATGAGCGTGTCGGGAGGGGAAATTTGAGCACGACATCAAAAGACCGGCTGCGGTTGTGGCTGAAGGTGCTGAAAGCCACCAAGGCGGTGGAGAGCGAAGTGCGCGAGAGCCTGCGGCGGGATTTTGCGACGACCTTGCCGCGGTTTGATGTGATGGCCGCGCTGATGCAGCACGAAAAAGGCCTGAAGATGAGCGAGTTGTCGGGGGTTTTGAAAGTCTCCAACGGCAATGTGACCGGCATTGTCGAGCGGTTGGTCGAGGACGGCCACGTGCGGCGCGAAAAGGTTGAGGGCGACCGGCGCGCCAATTTGGTGCGGCTGACGGAGGCGGGCCGGGTTGAGTTTTCCCGCCAGGCGGAGGCGCATGAGGGCTGGATCAACGCGGCCTTCGACGGGCTGACAGCGGATGAGGCGCAAGGGATCGCCGAAAGCCTGGAGGCGGTGGCGCGGCGGCTGGAGGAGGAAGGCAAGGCATGAAAGTGAAACGGGAACCCAAGCACTTTCGGTGCCGGATCGAGGAGGGCATCGCCACGGTGTCCTTGGACCGGCCGGAACGGAAGAACCCGCTGACCTTCGACAGCTACGCAGAGTTGCGCGACTGGTTCCGCGACCTGCACTATGATGACAGCGTCAAGGCGGTGGTCTTTGCCTCCAACGGCGGCAGCTTCTGTTCCGGCGGCGATGTGCACGACATCATCGGGCCGCTGGTCGGTATGAACATGAAGGAACTGCTGGCCTTCACCCGGATGACCGGTGATCTGGTCAAGGCGATGGTGAACTGCGGCAAGCCGGTGATTGCGGCGATTGACGGAATCTGCGCGGGCGCGGGCGCAATAATCGCCATGGCCTCCGACATCCGGATCGCCACGCCGGAGGCAAAAACCGCGTTTCTGTTCACACGTGTGGGCCTCGCGGGCTGTGACATGGGCGCCTGTGCGATCCTGCCGCGGATCATCGGCCAGGGACGGGCGGCGGAGCTTTTGTACACCGGGCGGTCGATGAGCGCCGAAGAAGGCCACACCTGGGGTTTCCACAACAAGCTGGTTGCAGCGGATGAATTGGAAGCGGAGGCGCAAAGCTGGGCCGCGCGGATCGCCTCGGGTCCGAACTTCGGCCACATGATGACCAAGACCATGCTGGCGCAGGAATGGTCGATGTCGATCGAACAGGCGATCGAGGCCGAAGCGCAGGCGCAGGCGATCTGCATGCAGACGGCGGATTTCGAGCGCGCCTACCATGCCTTTGTGAACAAGGAAAAGCCGATGTTCGAAGGCGACTGAGGTGTGAAACCACTGGAGCCCGCGCCGGAGGAGGGCGCGGGAGCCCCCCCTCTCGGCGGCAAAGCCGCCTGCCGGGCAGCGGGACGGGAGTATTTTGGGAAAGATGAAACTGGGAGGGCCGCGCGATGGCGGACAGGACGTTTCTGAACTGGCCGTTTTTCGAGGACCGGCACCGGAAGCTGGCCGAAGAACTGGAAGCTTGGGCCGGGGCGCATCTGGCAGGGATTGATCATTCGGATACCGATGCTGCCTGCCGGGCGCTGGTCACAGCCCTGGGTGAGGGCGGCTGGACGCAGCATTCCGGTGCCATGGCGGGCGAGCAGCTGGACGTGCGCACGCTGTGCCTGATCCGCGAAACACTGGCGCGCCATGACGGGCTGGCGGATTTTGCCTTTGCCATGCAGGGGCTGGGCACCGGGGCGATCTCGCTGTTTGGCACTGAGGCACAGCAACAGGAGTGGCTGCCGCTGACGCGGGTGGGCAAGGCGATCTCGGCCTTTGCTCTGACTGAGCCGCAATCCGGGTCGGATGTGGCAAACTCCACCATGACTGCCACGCTGGACGGCGATGAATATGTTCTGAATGGCGAGAAAACCTGGATCTCCAATGGCGGGATTGCCGATGTTTATACGCTGTTTGCCAGAACTGGCGAGGCGCCGGGCGCCAAGGGGCTGAGTGCTTTTGTTGTGCCAGCCGGCCTTCCCGGGTTCGAGGTGGCAGAGCGGCTGGAAACCATCGCGCCGCATCCATTGGCGACGCTGCGGTTCACAGATTGCCGGATCCCGAAATCCGCATTGCTGGGGCAGTCGGGCGCGGGCTTCAAAATCGCGATGTCGGTGCTGGATGTGTTCCGCTCCACCGTGGCTGCCGCCGCCCTGGGCTTTGCCCGCCGAGCGTTGGATGAGTCGCTGGCGCGGGTGACAGAGCGGCAGGTGCAGGGCGCGCGGCTGTTTGATCTGCAGATGGTACAGGGCCATATCGCGGATATGGCCCTGGATGTGGATGCCGCGGCACTGCTGGTCTACCGCGCAGCCTGGGCCAAGGATGCGGGCGCCGCCCGGGTCACCCGCGAGGCGGCAATGGCCAAGCTGTTTTCCACCGATCAGGCACAGCAGGTCATCGACAAGGCAGTGCAGCTGCACGGCGGCGACGGCGTGCGCCGGGGCCAGAAGGTGGAGGAGCTCTACCGCGATATCCGGGCCTTGCGCATCTACGAGGGTGCTTCGGACGTGCAGCGGGTGGTGATCGCGCGCCAGGCGCTGGGCGCCTTTCAGGGAGGGAACTGAGATGCTGGGACCAACCGCGCATGTGGACACCTTTGCCCGGGACAACCTGCCGCCGCAGGACCAGTGGCCGGAGTTCCTGCTGGAGGGGTTTGACTACCCTGAGTACCTGAACGCCGCGGTCGAGCTGACCGACGCGATGGTCGAGAAGGGCTTTGGCGACCATACCGCCCTGATCGGCAACGGCCGTTACCGCACCTATAAGGAGCTGGCCGACTGGACCAACCGGCTGGCGCATGTTCTGAGCGAGGACCTGGGCGTGAAGCCCGGCAACCGGGTGCTGATCCGGTCTGCCAATAACCCGGCGATGGTGGCCTGCTGGCTGGCGGCGACCAAGGCGGGCGCCGTGGTTGTCAACACCATGCCGCTGTTGCGCAAGGGGGAACTGGCCAAGATCGTCGACAAGGCTGAGGTCTCCCACGCGCTGTGCGACACAAGGCTGAAGGATGAGTTGGTTGCCTGCGCCAAGGAGTCGACGTTCCTGAAAACCGTGGTGGGTTTTGATGGCACCTCCAACCACGATGCGGAGCTGGACCGGCTGGCGCTGGAAAAACCGGTTGCCTATGAGGCGGTGAAGACGGGCCGCGATGATGTGGCGCTCTTGGGGTTCACCTCCGGCACCACCGGATCGCCCAAGGCGACGATGCACTTCCACCGCGATTTGCTGATCATCGCCGACGGCTATGCGCGCGAAGTGCTGGATGTGCAGCCGGAGGATGTGTTTGTCGGCTCGCCGCCGCTGGCCTTCACCTTTGGCCTGGGCGGGCTGGCAATCTTCCCCCTGCGCTTTGGCGCTGCGGCGACGCTGTTGGAGAATGCTTCACCGCCGAACCTCATCGAGATCATCGAGAAATACAAGGCCACCGTCTGCTTTACCGCGCCTACTGCCTACCGCGTCATGCTGCGGGCGATGGAGGAGGGGGCTGATCTGTCCTCGTTGCGGGCGGCGGTCTCGGCCGGGGAAACCCTGCCTGCACCGGTGTATGAGGAGTGGATGGACAAGACCGGCAAGCCGATGCTGGACGGGATCGGCGCAACGGAGCTGCTGCATATCTTCATCACCAACCGGTTCAGCGATCACCGCCCGGCTTGCACCGGCAAGCCGGTGGGGGGCTATCAGGTGAAGGTTCTGGACGCCGATGGCAACGAAGCGCCCCGCGGCGAGGCCGGGCGGCTGGCAGTCAAGGGTCCGACCGGCTGCCGCTATCTGGCGGATGAGCGGCAGGCGGATTACGTGCGGGACGGCTGGAACATCACCGGCGACAGTTTCATCCGGGACAAGGATGGCTATTTGCACTTTGCCGCCCGCAATGACGACATGATCGTCTCCTCGGGTTACAACATTGCGGGCCCGGAGGTGGAGGCCGCACTGCTGGCGCATGAGGCGGTGGCGGAATGCGCGGTGATCGGCGTGGCGGACGAGGCGCGCGGCGAGATCGTGCAGGCGCATGTGGTTCTGGCTGAGGGCCAGGTGCCGTCAGACACGCTGGTCAAGCTGCTGCAGGACCATGTGAAGGACACCATTGCCCCCTACAAGTATCCGCGGTCCATGGTCTTCACCGGGGCATTGCCGAAAACCGAGACTGGCAAGATCCAGCGCTTCAAGCTGAAGGGGTAATCTTTCAGGCTGACGGAGACAGGAACACGCTGGCGGCTGCATGGCCGCCAGGCTGCGGGTGCTGTGCTGATGGACCTGAAGCACCTGCCGCCGCGGTATCGTTAAGCGTCTGACTGGACCCGGATTTCCTGACGAAGAGGATGGAGGCGAGTACCGGAATCGAACCGGTGTACACGGATTTGCAATCCGCTGCGTCACCACTCCGCCAACTCGCCATCCGTGGTGTAAGCCGTGATTAATCACATGCCCGGCGCCGGTGCAAGAGGCCATTTGCCTCCGCCAGGGCCAAAATTTGCTTTTCTTTCCGCCGTGTCGGACTCTCAGCCGGCGGCGTACCCGTCAAGGCTGGCGGCGAGGATGCCTTTGGCGATCAGCGCCGGGACGCCCGGCAGGGCACCGGCCACCGGCAGTACGGTGCCGCCAAATCCAGCGGCTTCCAGCGCGTCCGGAAGATCCTGTTTCACATGGTCGCCGGCCTGGGCAAAGAAGGGCAGGCAGAGGGACTGTGCAGGCATAGGTTTGGCGGCCGCAGCAATACGGGGGTCCTGCTCAACGTAGCCCAGCGTCAGGCTGCAGCCTGGCAGCAGGGGGCTGAGGCTGGTGGCAAAGGCCTCAGCCGCTTCTGCGGCCCGCGGGCCGCGGGCTGAGCCGTGGGCGGCCAGCATTAGATGAGTTTCGTGCAAGGCCCAGCCCTTGGCGCCGGACACCTGGCGCACAGCAGCGGCGGCCAGGGCGGGCAGGCCTGCGTCAAGACCGAACGGCGCGGCCATCCGGCAGGGGCGGCCCTGCAGGCGGGCAGGCAGCGCCTTGCTGGTGAAATAGCCGCGCGACATAAAAACCGGATAGACCACGGCACCGTCTTCCATCACCCCCTCCAGCCGGTGCGGCGCTGCGAGGGTGGCGGAGCGGACATCCCAGCCGGGGAGATGCGCGGCCACGGCTGCTGCTGTGGCAGCCAGGTCCGCCTCAGCGGGGCCAGGGGCAGAGGGCTGGCCATGCGCAGTGATGACGGCGGTTTGCAAACTATGTGTCACGGCGGTTTTCCGGAATTCTGAACGCGGGCGGGCTAGCGGATTAGCCCGTTATTTGGGGGGCTTGCCGGGGCTTCCGCAAGGGGCGCGGTGAATTTTCCGCCACTTCAAACCTTTACGAAAACAAGTTGGTTGACCTTCCCCGGCGGTTCACATAAATCAGCAAATGTCCTGAGCGGGTATGGTGAAATGGTATCATAAGAGCCTTCCAAGCTTAAGGTGCGGGTTCGATTCCCGCTACCCGCTCCAGACCTTCCCAACCAGCCGGACTGATACGCTCTGACGCAGGGCAAAGCTGTTTTCAGATGCTTTTTGAAACTGCTCAGCGCTTGACGCGCAGGGGCTGCAGGGCCATGAACCTTGGCGAAGGCGCGGGCGGCTGCCCCGCCAGGCCAAAGTGCAGAAGGATCCGGAATGGCGCGGAATAATGCGGCCCCCAATGCGGAGCAAGAGCGGGAGAAGTCCCGCAAGATCGGTGTGCTGTCGGCCCTGTGGCCGTTCATGCGGCCTTACCGCCTCTTGATGCTGGCTGCGACCTGCGCGCTGGTGCTGACGGCGGCGCTGTCGCTGACCCTGCCGCTGGCGGTGCGCCGGGTGGTGGATAACTTCAGGATTTCTGATTCCGAGCTGCTGAACCTCTACTTCAGCGCGGCCCTTGTGATCGCAGCGCTGCTGGCTGCGGGCACTGGTGTTCGCTATGCGCTGGTGACGCGGCTGGGTGAACGGGTGGTGGCCGATATCCGCAAAGCGGTGTTCGACCGGGTGATCGGCATGAGCCCGGAGTTTTATGAGCGCGTTATGACCGGTGAGGTGCTGAGCCGGATCACCACCGACACCACGCTGATTCAGTCGGTGCTGGGCTCGTCCGTGTCAATTGCGCTGCGCAACTTGCTGATTTTCCTGGGCGGCATGGTGCTGATGCTGCTGACCTCAGCCAAGCTGACGATGATGGTGCTGCTGATCGTGCCGGCGGTGATCGTGCCGATCCTGGTGCTGGGACGCCGCCTGCGTGCCATCAGCAAGGAGAATCAGGACTGGATTGCGGCTTCCTCCGGCAATGCGGGCGAGGCGCTGGGGGCGGTGCAGACGGTGCAGGCCTTTACCCACGAGCGCGCCAGCCGACAGAAGTTTTCCGAGCTGACGGAAACGTCCTATGAGGTTTCGCGCCGGCGTATCCAGACGCGGGCTTACCTGACTGTGATCGTGATTTTCCTGGTGTTTTCCGGTATCGTGGGCGTTTTGTGGATGGGTGCCAATGATGTGCGCGCGGGCATCATGTCCGAGGGCACGCTGATCCAGTTCGTGATCTATGCGGTGCTGGTGGCGGGATCGGTCGCGGCGCTGTCGGAGATCTGGAGCGAGTTGCAGCGGGCCGCCGGGGCAACGGAACGTCTGGTGGAGCTGTTGAACGCGGAGGATACCGTGTTGGACCCGGTTGCGGCGCAGGTGCTGCCGGCACCAGTCAGGGGGGAGATCGCGTTTGACAATGTGTCCTTCCGCTATCCTTCGCGCCCGGATGTTTCAGCGCTGGAAGAGGTGTCGCTGACGGTGAAGCCCGGTGAAACAGTGGCATTTGTCGGCCCCTCCGGTGCGGGCAAGACCACCATCATCCAGATGCTGCAGCGGTTCTATGACCCCAATCAAGGCGCGGTAAAGCTGGACGGTGTGGCGCTGACGCAGCTTCAGCGGGATGAATTCCGCCGCCATATCGCGCTGGTGCCGCAGGATCCGGTGATCTTTGCCGCTTCGGCGCGCGAGAACATCCGGTTTGGCCGCCCAGGGGCCACGGATGCCGAGGTTGAGGCCGCCGCTGCGGCTGCGGCGGCACATGACTTCATCTCGAAATTGCCGGAAGGCTATGACAGCTTTGTCGGCGAAAGGGGGGTGATGCTGTCGGGCGGGCAGAAGCAGCGGATCGCCATTGCCCGCGCCATCCTGCGCGATGCGCCGGTGCTGCTGCTGGATGAGGCGACCTCGGCGCTGGATGCCGAAAGCGAACGCCTGGTACAGGCCGCGGTGGATGAGTTGAGCCAGGGCCGCACCACGCTGATTGTGGCGCACAGGCTGGCAACGGTGAAAAAGGCCGACCGGATTGTGGTGATGGATCAGGGCCGGATCGTTGCCACCGGCACCCATGATGAACTGGTCGGGCAGGGCGGGCTTTATGCACGCCTGGCCAAGCTGCAGTTCACCGAAGGGCTGGCGGCGGAATAAGCGCCAGGCAGCGTGACAGAGCAGGCGCCCCGGACCCGTTCCGGGGCGTTTTTTGTTGAAAACCAGCAAAGGCGGGTAAATGGCGCTACGTCACGGCCAAAGCTGCCTTGGCGTGACCCTGCCCCGGCGCTTGCGCAAATGCGCGATTGCAATAGTCTGGGCAAAAAAGAGGAACACACTCCGTACACCGGCCCTACACCGGCCGTGCACCGGAGGAACGGGGAGGAGATTAATGGGTTTTTCCGGAATCGCGGACCGCGACGCGCTGCAGAATGAACTGCCGTATGAAGCGCGGGATCTGCCGGACACTTTGTATGAGATGTTGTCGCGCACTGCGGACAAGTACCCAAACAGCAAGGCGGTCAGCTATCAGATATTCTCTGGCGCCAGCGACAAGGCAGAGACGCTGACCTGGAGCACGTTGAAGGAGCAGGTGTGCCAGGCGGCAAACATGTTCCGCGCGCTGGGGATCGGCGAAAAGGACGTGGTGGCCTATGTGCTGCCCAATTGCACCGAGACCCTGGTCACCGTTCTGGGCGGCGCGGTCGCGGGGATTGTGAACCCGATCAACCCGCTGCTGGAACCGGAGCAGATTGCGTCGATCCTGCGGGAGACCAAGGCCAAGGTGGTGGTGACCCTGCGGCCCTTCCCCAAAACGGATGTGGCGCAGAAGGTGGCGGAGGCGGTGCGCCATGCGCCGGGCGTGAACACGGTGCTGGAGGTGGATCTGAACCGCTATCTGACGCCGCCCAAGTCCTGGATTGTTCCGCTGGTGCGGCCCAAGATGGACGCACGTCCCAGCCATGCGGATTACCTGAGCTTTTCCAAAGAGATGGCGAAGCATCCTAAGACGCTGAGCTTTGCCGACAGCGTGGGCGACCGGGTGGCGTGCTATTTCCACACCGGCGGCACAACCGGCATGCCAAAAGTGGCGCAGCACAAGTATTCCGGCTTGGTCTACAATGGCTGGTTGGGCAGCACGCTCTTGTTCACCGAAGAGGACAACATCATCTGTCCGCTGCCGCTGTTCCATGTTTTTGCGGTGCATGTGATCATGATGGCGGCGGTGGCTTCTGGCGCGCATGTGGTGTTCCCGACGCCGCAGGGCTATCGCGGCGAGGGCGTATTCGACAACTTCTGGAAGCTGATCGAGCGCTGGAAGATCACCTTTATCATCACCGTGCCCACGGCAGTTTCGGCGCTGATGCAACGGCCGGTGGATGCGGATATCTCAACCGTGAAAACCGCGTTTTCCGGCTCGGCGCCGATGCCGATGGAGCTGTTCAAGCGGTTCGAGAGTGCGTCCGGCGTCACCATCGTCGAGGGCTACGGCCTGACTGAGGCGACCTGTCTGGTTTCCTGCAATCCCCCGGGCGGCGAAAAAAAGGTTGGATCGGTCGGCATCCCGCTGCCCTATACCGATGTGCGGATCGTCAAGCAGACCAATGACGGGGCGCTGGAATGCGGGCGCGACGAAGTGGGGGAGATCTGCGTGTCGAACCCTGGGGTCTTTGCCGGCAATACCTATACCGAGACGGAAAAGAACGTGGATCTCTACTATCAGGAGAAGTATCTGCGCACCGGCGATCTGGGGCGGATCGACGAGGACGGCTACCTGTGGATCACCGGCCGTGCCAAGGACCTGATCATCCGCGGCGGCCACAACATCGACCCGGCAGAGATCGAAGAAGCACTGCTGGGCCATGATGCGGTGGCCTTTGCCGGTGCCATCGGCCAGCCGGACGCCCATTCCGGCGAGCTGCCCTGCGCCTTTGTCGAACTGGTGGACGGTGCCACAGTCAGCGAGGCGGAGCTGCTGGAATACTGCAAGGTGCATGTGCACGAGCGGGCGGCGATTCCCAAGCATCTGACAGTGCTGGAGGAACTTCCGAAAACCGCGGTGGGCAAGGTGTTCAAGCCCGATCTCCGCAAGATGGCCATCACCCGCGTCTACAACGGCGCCCTGGAACAGGCCGGGGTGGCTGCGCGTGTTGTCAGCGTGATTGATGACAAAAAGCGCGGGCTGGTGGCGCAGGTTGCCGCCAATGGCAGCACGGAGGCGGATATCGGCGGTGTGCTGAACAACTTTATCCGCCCCTGGGAAGCTGCCGCGGCAGCGTGACCCCGCCGCATGGCGTGGAAAATAAAGCGCCCTGCGGGGCGCTTTTTCTTTCAGGCATTCCATTTGCGGGAAACTCTGCCTAGGCTCGCAGGACAACCAGCGTGCAGGGAGGCTCGCAGATGGATTATGAACGGCTAATCGACGAGGAGACCTGGGACTTCATCCAGAAGACCGGAGAGCTTTATCCCGATGACGCCGTTGACATGAGCATCGAGGAGCAGCGCCGCATTTACAATTCGATGGCTTTGGAGTTCCGGGGGCCGCGGCCGGATGTGGTGTCGGTCGAGGACCTGTCGGCCAATGGCGTGCCGGTGCGTGTCTACTCCGCGGGCGATCCGACCCGCACCGTGCTGTTCTGCCACGGCGGCGGCTTTGTCGTCGGCGGGCTGGACAGCCACGACGATGTCTGCGCGGAGATCTGCGTCCAGACCGGCTATAGGGTGGTGGCGGTGGATTACCGGCTTGCACCGGAGCACAAGCACCCCGCCGCCTTTGAGGACGCCTGGGTGGTACTGGGCTGGGTGGAGGCCGGTTACGGCAAGGGCATTGTCCTGGTGGGCGACAGCGCCGGTGCCAATCTTTGCGCCGCTGTGGCGCATTATGCACGCGGCCGCTGCGATTCCATTCTGGGCCAAGTGCTGATCTACGGCGTTTTTGGCGGCGACATGACACAGGGGTCATATATCGAACACGCGCAAGCGCCGATGCTGACCAGTGTTGATGTGCGGTACTATACCGAGATCCGCACCGAGGGGCCGCCGCCGATGGCGGATCCGCTGTTTGCGCCGCTGTCGGACAGCGATTTTTCCAATCTTCCGCCGACTGTGCTGGTGACGGCGGATTGCGATCCCGTCCGCGATGACTCGCGCGAGTACCGCGACCGCATCCTGGCGGATGGGGGCAAAGCGTACTGGCTCAACGAGCCCGGCCTGATCCACGGCTATCTGCGCGCGCGCCACACCGTGGGCCGGGCGCGGGACAGTTTTGAGCGGATTTCGGTCGCCATTGAGGCACTGGGGCAGGGGATCTGGCCCTACGACGAGTAGCGCTGTCTACCCGGCAAAGTCCCGGCACTGCTCCTGATACCGCGATGTGTCCAGCCATCCGCCGCTGGTAACCCGCCAGTCCGGGCCGGAGGTCGTGACATAGGTCCAGCTGCCCACCGGGATGTGGGAGAATTTCACATAGTCGCCCGGACTGATCTGACCGATCAGGGGGGCATCCGGCCTGTGCCCCGCCCGCAGCCTTAGGACCGGACCCAGCCAGCCCAGGCAAGCGCCTTCGAACTCATCCCGGACTGGCAGATCCCACAGCTGGTAGCGCAGGAACAGATCATCAAGATCCAGGTAGGTCTGCTTGTTGTTGACCCGGCAGCCAAAGCGGGTTTCCATCTGCTTGATCTCAGCGACCAGGCGCTTGGCCTGCGGCGGCAGGGAGACCGATTTGCCGATGCAGCCGCTGTTGTTGAACACCGCCTGGCCCAGGGGCGAGCCGAAACAGTATCCTGCGCGGTCAATCACTGCGTTCCGGGTGAACCACAGGTCGTGGCAGGCATCGCTGGCGAACGCCGGAGCGGCGAGCAGCGAAAACAGGGCAACAAGGGATTTCATGGCAAATTCCTGACATCTGAAACCGGC
Source organism: Leisingera sp. CC-HEC093 (assembly GCF_059429195.1). Lineage (NCBI taxonomy): Bacteria > Pseudomonadati > Pseudomonadota > Alphaproteobacteria > Rhodobacterales > Roseobacteraceae > Leisingera > Leisingera sp. CC-HEC093. The sequence continues at coordinate 2,877,915 of NZ_JCAIJR010000001.1, forward strand.
GGCTGAGTGCATACTAGCACACTGCCGCCGGTTTCAGGTCATTTCAGGAACGGCTCTGCCTTCATGGTTGCGGCAATCGGCGCGCCCAGCCGGTTGAGGATAGTGGGGGCCAGCTGGCACTGGTCGATCACCTCGCCATGATCGGGGCCGTCAGCCTCGCCGAAGTAATACAGCGCAGTTTCCTGCTGCAACGGGCTGCGGCCGCCGTGGTGGCCGCGCTCGTCCTGGCCGTGGTCGGCGGTGACGATCACCTCATAACCCAAATCGCGCCAGCGGGTGATGAAGGGGGCCAGCATCTCGTCCATCACGAAACAGGCGTGGTCCATTTCCTGGCAGTCGTGGAAATACCGGTGGCCCATGCTGTCCAGCGTGCAGGTGTGCAGCATGCCGTAGTCGAGGCCGAAGCGCAGACAGAGGTTGGTCAGGGTGCCGAAAAGATCGACGTCCGACGGGGTCATCTGGTTGTCCTTGCCGTAGCCGGTCATGGTGTGGAACCGGCCATGGTTGATTGTCTTGCTTTCCGGCTCGTCATATTCGATATCGCGCACGTAATCGAACGGGTGGCGGTTGAAGAAAGACGACCAGTAGCTGTGCGCCACAGCACCAGTCACGCCGCCGGCCTCGCGGACCTGGCTGAATACATCCTTTTCCTTCAGGCGGAACACATTGGCATTGCCGGTGCAGCCATGGATGGCAGGGGCCACGCCAGTGTGGATCGAAGCATAGCAGCTGGCGGAGATCGACGGCAGAACGCTGCGCAGTTTCCAGACGCGGGCATCGCCGCTGTCGATCCAGCCTTCTAGGTTGCCGAACAGGCGGCGGAAATTGCGCCAAGGCACGCCGTCCAGAATGATAAGGAGGAGTTTGTTGTCCATATGCCGAATCCCTTTGCCTTGCGGTGGCTTTGGGAGGGTATCTTTGCGCCTGTTTCTTGAATTGCCATTCAAAAAACGGCGAACCGGATGGAAACCGGCACTTTCACGGCAGCGTTGCGGATTTGCCGGCACATGCTGCGGCCTCAGAACGCGGTCAAAAGCACGTAGCTGCCCGCTGCAAGGAGCAGAACCCCGGATATTGAGGCAAAGAGCCTTGGGTGGGGAAAGGTCTTTTCGGCCAGTACAAACAGCGCCAGCCCGGCGATCCAGTAGAGGTTCATGATCCCGCCGGCAAACAGCAGGAGCATCAAGGCCCAGCAGCAGCCAAGACAGTATGTTCCATGGTGGGCGCCCATCAGTACAGCACCATCCAAGCCTGTGCGGTTATGCGCGGTCAGAAATTGCACCGGCATACGGCAGTGGGTTAGGCAGGCGTGCTTGCAGGGGGTAAGCTGATAGGCGCCCGCCGCCAGCAGGACCGCACCGCAGAGGGCACGGCTGCTAAGCGACATCATTGGGCCGTTTGACAGGCCCGTTGTTTCCAGCCGCCACTGCAGCGTAGTGGCGATTGCAGAAAAGAAAGCCCAGACGAGCAGGTAGCCGCTTAGGAACAGCAAGCTGAGAAGCGGCGCTCTGCCGGGCGCGGCCCCGGCCTTCTTGATGGCGGTGAACAGCAGCAGCACCGGGGCTGCGCTGGGGGTCATCATGGCGATCATCATTACCCACCACATCAGGAAGACCAGAACCGCATAGCCAGGGGACCAGGCCGTTCCCGTTCCCATCGCCATGGGATCTCCGATCGGGCGGGCCATACGGGTCATTTCAACCGCGGTCATGTCCATGCCAACGCCCAGAACAGTGTACAGCCCGCTGAGCAGCACGACAAAGCCAATAGCTCCCAGGACCACCGCGCGGTCGTTGCGGGCCAGGCGTTCGGCTGTGCCGTTTATGTGCTGCACCTGGGCCATGGCAGGTCAGGCCGCGCGCTCGACGCCTTTGCCGGTGAGGTGCAGCTCGGCGACATGGGCGTGGGTACCGTTGTTCTTGTCCAGGGGGATGGCGGACCCGGGAGTCCGGGTCGTGCCCTGGCACACGGAGGCCTCGGAGTATTCGAAGCCGTTCGGCAGCTTGATCTGCACGGAATGCGGCGCTCCGGACACGATGTGCGCAATCGGCTCGACTTTGGTTTCGCCTATGCTGCCTGCCTTGCCATGGCCAATCCCGGTTTCTGCGTCGTAACTCAGCGAAACCGGAGCGCTGAGCGTTTCGTGCCTGGTTGTGCACATGGCGTTGAAGACGAAGAACATGGTTGCAAATTCTTCGGTGTCCTGGCCGGTCATAATTGCTTCGAGGGCTGCTTTTTGATCAGCCGTGGCGCCTTCGTCGATGATGATCTGCATCTCGCCGTTACCCTCGTGGATCGGGCCTGGCCATTTGTAGATTGCAGCTGCCAGCAGACCGTCCAGTACGGTATCCCCATAGTGGCCTTTGTCGATGCGGAATGTCAGCATTGCTTCGCAGGTGCCGTCATTGGGCAGCTGGGAGAATTGGCAAGGGCAGCCGGGGACGCAGTTGCAATTGGCTATTTCAAAGCCGTGAATAGCCCAGTCTGTCATGGCGGGTCCTTCCCGTTACCGAGGTCAAAACAATGCTGCCCGGTAAAATCGGTTTGGCTTGCCTCACAGTTCAGCCATGCTCAGTGCTAATCTATTGTTTGCAGCTGGTGCCGCTGCATTCTCCCTGATACCGATAACATAACACAAATCTGCTATCTTTGAAAAGAAAAAGCCCCCGCTGGCGAGCAGCGGGGGCTTTACATCCAAAGGTGGAATCAGTTGCCGGCGCTTTCCATTTTGCGGTGGGCGATCACTTCTTCCAGCCAGCCCAGCTTCATTTCCGGCACGGAGCTGAGCAACAGGTCGGTGTAATCGTCAAACGGCGGGCTCAGCACCTTGGACTTGCCGCCGTAGCGCTGCACCTTGCCCTGATACATCACCGCGATATTGTCGGAGATGGCGCGCACGGTTGCCAGATCGTGGGTGATGAACAGATAGGCCACATCCTCGATCTTCTGCAGATCCAGGAGCAGTTTTAGAATGCCGTCCGCCACCAGCGGGTCGAGCGCAGATGTCACCTCGTCGCAGATAATCATCTTGGGCTTGGCCGCCAGCGAGCGGGCGATGCAGACGCGCTGCTTCTGGCCGCCCGATAGCTCCGCCGGGTAGCGGTCCATGAATTTCTCGCCCAGTTCGATCTCGTCAAGCAGTTCGATGATCCGCTTCTTCTTCTCCGCGCCGCGCATGCCGAAGTAGAATTCCAGCGGGCGCCCGATGATGGTGCCGACGGTCTGGCGCGGGTTCATCGCCACGTCTGCCATCTGGTAGATCATCTGCAGCTCGCGCAGGTCCTCGCGGGTGCGGCCCTTGAGGTCGGGCGATAGAGTGCGGCCGGCAAATTCGATCTCACCCTCGCGCGGCGGCAGGAGGCCGGTGATCACGCGGGCGAGGGTGGATTTACCGGAGCCGGATTCGCCGACCACCGCCAGCGTCTGGCCGGGATACAGATCGACGTTCACATTGTGCAGCACGTCGAACTGGGTGCCCTTGTAGCGTGCGGTGATGTTGCGCACGCTCAGCACCGGCTCCGCGGTGGGGGCCTTCTCCTCATGCTCGATGGAGCGGACCGAGACCAGCGCCTTGGTGTACTCCTCCTGCGGGTTGTTGATGATCTGGTCAACATGGCCGTATTCGACCGTGTTGCCCATCTTCAGCACCATGATGTCGTCGCTCACCTGCGCCACAACCGCCAGGTCGTGGGTGATGTAGAGCGCGGCAACGCCGGTGTCGCGGATCGCTTCCTTGATCGCCATCAGCACGTCGATCTGGGTGGTCACGTCGAGCGCGGTGGTCGGCTCGTCGAACACCACCAGATCCGGCTCCGGGCACAGCGCCAGCGCGGTCATGCAGCGCTGCAGCTGACCGCCAGACACCTGGTGCGGGTAGCGTTCGCCGATATTGTCCGGATCCGGCAGGCCAAGCTTGGCAAACAGTACCCGCGCGCGGGCCTCGGCCTCCTTGCGGGAGAACTTCTTTTGCTCCACCGCGGCCTCGACCACCTGGTCCATGATCTTCTTGGCCGGGTTGAAGGAGGCTGCCGCCGATTGCGACACATAGGTCACCTCGGCGCCGCGCAGTTTGCGGATGTCTTTGTGGCTGCCCTTGAGGACATCGCGGCCGTTGACCCAGACTTCACCACCGGTGATCTTCACGCCGCCGCGGCCATAGGCCATGGACGCCAGCCCGATGGTGGATTTGCCGGCACCGGATTCACCGATCAGTCCCAGGACCTTGCCGGGCGCGAGGTCAAAGCTGACCCCGTGCACGATTTCGATGTCGCGGGGGCGTTCCCCGGGCGGATAGACGGTCGCGCCGATTTTCAGGTCGCGGACTTTCAACAGGGCATCGCTCATCCGCGGCCTCCTTTCAGCGATGTGGTCCGGTTCAGCACCCAGTCTGCGACCAAGTTGACCGAGATCGCCAGGGTGGCGATGGCAAAGGCCGGGATCAGGGCCGCAGGAATGCCGTAGACGATGCCTTCCTTGTTTTCCTTCACGATGCCGCCCCAGTCAGCCTCGGGCGGCTGCACGCCAAGGCCCAGGAAGGACAGGGTGGAGACAAACAGAACCGCGAAGATGAAGCGCAGGCCCATTTCAGCGATCAGCGGGGACAGCGCGTTGGGCAGGATCTCGCGGAAGATGATCCAGGCGGTTTTCTCGCCGCGCAGGCGGGCTGCCTCGACGTAATCCATCACCTCGATATCGACCGCAACGGCCCGGGCCAGACGGTAGACGCGGGTGGCGTCCAAGAGGCCCATCACGATGATCAGCATCGGAATGGTCACCGGCGCAACCGACAGCACAACCAGCGCGAAGATCAGCGTCGGGATCGACATCACCAGGTCGACAAAGCGCGACAGCGCCTGGTCGACCCAACCGCCTATCACCGCGGCAAAGAAGCCGAGGACGGAGCCGAGGGTGAAGGACAGCACGGTTGCAGCCGTGGCGATGAAGATGGTGGTACGGCCGCCGTAGATCATCCGGCTGAGAAGGTCGCGGCCGATGTTGTCGGTGCCCAGCAGATAATCTGCGCTGGAGGGCTCCCACACATCGCCGACGATTTCGCCGACGCCGTAGGGGGCCAGCAGCGGCGCAAAGATGGCGCCGAGGAAGTAGAGGGCAGTGAAGAACAGCCCGATGAGTGCGGAAATGGGGATATTCTTCATTTCGGATGCCTCAGGCGCGGGTTGCTCAGTATGGCGACGATATCGGCGATCATGTTGAGGCCGATATAGACGGCGGCAAAGATCAGGCCGCAGGCCTGCACAACAGGCACGTCACGCTTGGACACATGGTCGACCAGATACTGGCCCATGCCGGGGTAGACAAAGACCACTTCGATCACCACGACGCCGACAACCAGATAAGCGAGGTTCAGCATCACCACGTTGACGATCGGCGCGATCGCGTTGGGGAAGGCGTGGCGGAAGATCACCTGAAAGGCATTGAGGCCCTTCAGCTCGGCGGTTTCGATATAGGCCGACTGCATCACGTTCAGGATCGCGGCGCGGGTCATGCGCATCATGTGCGCCAGCACCACCAGGGTCAGCACCGCAACCGGCAGCGCAATTGCGCCCAGTTTTTCAAAGAGGTTCATGCTGTCGTTGATCATCGCGACCGATGGGAACCAGCGCAGCTTCACCGCGATGAAGTACATCAGCACATAGCCGATGAGGAATTCGGGGATCGAGATCGAGGCCAGAGTGACGGCCGAGATCAGCTTGTCAGGCCAGCGGTCCTTGAAGCGGACGGCAAGCAAGCCCAGGAAAATCGCCAGCGGAACCGCAACCACGGCAGCCCAGAAGGCGAGGAACAGGGTGTTCCAGAAACGGCTGCTGAGAGCCTGGGCAATATCCTGGCCGCTGGTCAGCGCGGTGCCAAGGTCGCCCTGCATGGCGCCGAAGAGCCAGGCAAAATAGCGTTCTAGGGGAGGATCGTTCACGCCCAGCTCAGCCCGCAGGTTGGCCAGTGCCTCCGGTGTTGCCGACTGCCCCAGGATCGATTGGGCAACATCGCCGGGCAGAACGATGGTGCCGGCGAAGATCACGATTGAGATGAGCAGCAAAAGAAGGAGGCTCAGCGCGATGCGCTGAGCCAGGAGTTTTACGATCGGTGACATATTAGGCTTTGACCCACAGCTTGCTGGCTGCATAGCCGTTCATCAGAACCTGGCCCGGGATGCCCTCGACAAAGCCGTCCACGTTGTCGGTGGTCGCCTCAACGAAGTCATTGAACATCGGGCAGATCAGGCCGCCTTCGTCACGCAGGATGGTCGACATGTCGGCATACATCTGCGTCCGCTTGGCCACGTCCAGTTCGCCGCGGGCGGCAACCAGCATCTGGTCGAATTGCTCGTTGTTGAAGCGGGTGTCATTCCAGTCTGCGGTGGACAGGTAGGCGGTGGTGAACATCTGGTCCTGGGTCGGACGGCCGCCCCAGTAGCTGGTGCAGAACGGCTTGGCGTTCCAGACTTCCGACCAGTAACCGTCGTTCGGCTCGCGCTTGACGTCCAGCTTGATGCCGGCGCTGGACAGGGACTGCTGGAACAGTGCCGCCGCGTCCGGTGCGCCCGGGAAGGAGTTGTCCGAGGTGCGCAGCAGGATAGAGCCGTCATGGCCGGCTTTCTTCAGGTGGTGCATCGCCTTGTCCGGGTCGAACTGGCGCTGTTCCAGCTCTGTGTACATCGGATAAGAGGCGTTGATCGGGGTGTCGTTACCCACGGTGCCGTAACCATTCAGGATCTTGTCGACCATTTCCTGCCGGTTCATGCCGTATTTCAACGCCATACGCACGTCGTTGTTGTCGAACGGCGCGGTGTTGCAATGCATGATGAACACATAGTGGCCGGCCGCGGAGGTCGAATGCACGGTGATGTTCGGCGCGCGGTCCACCAGTTTCGCGGTGCGCGGCGGCACCCGGTCGATCACATCCACCTGGCCGGACTGCAGCGCCGCGACGCGGGCAGTGTCGTCGTTGATGACGATGATTTCCACGGTGTCCGCGTTGCCCAGATCGCCCCAGTAGTTCGGGTTCTTCTCGGCCACGAAGCGCACGCCCATGTCGGAGGATTTCATGATATAGGGGCCGGTGCCGATGGCGGCTGCCGGATCGTCGTTGCCGCCGCCCGGCTGGATGATCAGGTGGTAGTCGGCCAGAAGGTAGGGCAGGTCGGCGTTCGGGCTGTCCAGTTCAAAGACAACGCTGTCGCCATCGGCGCGCACGTCCTTGATGCCGCGCATGATGCCCAGGGCGCCGGACTTGGTGTCCTCGCCGCTGTGGCGCTCCATGGTTTTGACCACATCGTCAGCAGTGACGTTCTGGCCGTTGGAGTAGGTCACGCCGGAGCGCAGCTTGAAGGTCCAGGTCTTGGCGTCTGCCGAGGCTTCGTAGCTTTCGGCCAGTTTGCCCTCGATGCCGCCGTCGTCGGCCAGCTCAACCAGGGTTTCACCCCACAGGCGGGTGACCATCAGGCCAACGGTGTTGGTGACCAGCGCCGGGTCCAGGCTGTCGGTGGTTGAGCCGCCCTGCAGGCCGAGACGGATGGTGCCGCCCTTCTGCGGGCCGGCGGCCTTGGCAGCGGTGGACAGCAGCAGGTTGGCGGACACGGCGGTAAAGCCCAGTGCGGCGGCCTTGCCCAGGAAGTCGCGGCGCGACAGTTTTCCTGCCGCGGCCTGGGTGGCCAGATACTGCATATGTCGGTTCATTGAGTTCTCCCGATTGATTACGGCGCTGAGGCACCTGTTTTTTTGATTGACGATTTAAGATTTGCGTATTTACCGCTAACTCGCAAGCCCTATTAGCGCAACACCGGGTAAGCCGCCTGCACAGGCGGGCAGGGCGCGAACAACGGGCGTCGCCTTTTTGGGGAAAGGTGCCGCTTTTGCGTTCTATGTCCTGTGTGAAACAAAAAAACCACTGGAAAGCGACAGGAAATAAAAATGCGGTGGCGTGACGGAAAATTTATGAATCTGCCGCCCGCAAGGAGGTGGCTGGCCCGCCATGTGACAGAATCGGTGTTTTGCGGGTCAAAAGCGCCGTTTTCCTTGCAGTCTGCGCCGCCGCGCGCCGACTGCAAGACCTGTTCCAATGCCGGTTCACTGCATGCTTGCAGCCGGCGGCGGAACCGGCGGGTCACGCCTGTTCAGTGTCCATCCAGATGGTCACCGGACCGTCATTCAGCAGCCGGACTTTCATGTCGGCGCCAAACCGACCTTTTGCAGTTTTCAAACCAAGTGCGGCCAGCCGGGCGGCAAAATATTCGTACAGCCGCTCTCCCTCGGCCGGGGCAGCGGCAGTGGAAAAACCGGGCCGGTTGCCGCGGCGGGTGTCGGCCGCCAGGGTAAACTGGCTGACCACCAGCACGCTGCCGCCGGTATCCAGAACCGAAAGGTTCATTTTTCCGGCCTCGTCCTTGAAGATCCGCATCTTGGAAATCTTGGCGGCCAGCTGGTCAGCTTGCGCCTCGCTGTCGCCGGCCATTGCGCAGATCAGCACGAGCAGACCGGGGCCGGTTTCACCGGCTACCTCGCCGTCAACTGTGACCGAGGCCTCGCTGACCCGTTGAATGAGTGCCCGCATGTATTTTCTCCTTACATCAGCGGCGGCTTGGTAGAAAACTTGCGCCTGAAGAAAGGGCTTTGCCCCTCTTGGCCCCAGGCCAATTCACCCCAGGATATTTACAGCCAGAAGAAGACTGGCTCCAGTTTTGCCTGCGCAAGTTTACCTGCGCTAGCCGCCGGGAGTGCGAGGCAGGACCCTGCAAGCTCCTACTCTGCGCATAGCTGCTACCGCTGTCCGGCAAAATAGGCGATGGCCGCGATTACCGCCGCCGCGGCCAGCGCAGCGGCTGCAATCTTGAATGCCGAATATGGCCGCTCACCCTGCACCCGGCCGGACTGGCCGTTGACCACGAACCGATACGTCTTGCCGCGGTATTTATAGGCGGCAAGCCAGACCGGCAGCAGGATGTGCTTGAACGTCACCTCGGAAACCTTTGTGTCGATATGGGCAATTCGCTGGCGGTCGCCGCCGATATCGAACCGCACGTCGCGCTCAATCACCCGGTCCATTTTCCGTCCGGCCTCGGCAAAGCCTGCCTCCAGATCCACCGTGTAGGCCTCCGCCCGGAACCCTGCCAGATACTGCGGCTGATAGGGTTCCAGCTGCGCCAGGTCCCAGGGCTCCAGCGCTTCGGTGTATCGCTTGGGCAGGCTTTGGGACGCCAGCACCAGAACGTCGTCGAAGAACCGCTGCACCCGGCCCGAGACCGGCGTCCAGCGCACCTTGGCAACCTGCCGGGTCTTGGTTTTGCCGTCCTGCTGGAAGGTCTCGGTCACATAATAAACGGTGCCGCGCTGGCCGGAATAGGAGCTGCGGGTCTGGGCGTCATAGGTCCAATAGGGCACATAGATGCCCTGCATCCGCCGCCCCTTGCGGGCGTACTCCCTGAGGCCATTGGGGGCGAACCACAGGCCGCCCAACCAGTCCGTCATCGCCTTGTGCGCTGCGCGTTCTTCCATCACAAAGGGCAGCACGCCCTTGGGTTTGATATGCCGGTTCACGCCGGTGCCGGTCACCACGGGCGTGGCGCAGAACGGGCATTCTTTGGCGTGGGTGTCCGGATCGAATTCCACCTGCGCGGCACAGTTGGGGCAGGTGGAGACCCGGGTAACCTCAATCTCGGCTTCCGGCAGCTGCTCGGCCGCTGCCGCGCGGAAATCCAGCTCTTGCAGGGCGCTGCCTTTCCAGGGGCCGCTGCGGATGTTTTCGCTATGGCCGCAATGGCCGCAGACCAGCGTGCCGGAAGCCGGGTCATAGGTGTAATCCGCACCGCAGTTCTCGCATGGGAAGCGGTGGGTTTCGCCGGCGGGAGCAGGCACAGTTTCAGCGGTCGGCGGCGGGGGCATCGTCACGGGGAGGCAACCTGTCGGGCAGTGTCAGTCGGGAAGGGACGGGGCAGCTACCGGCTGCCCTGCGGCGGTGTTACCCGGCTGGCGGTGCGGGCGGTGGCGGAGGCGGCGGCAGGATAGTGAAAAGCTGTGCCAGCTCCATCACCTCGCCCGCGCGTTTCCAGCCGTCCTGGCCGGGGGTCCAGACGTGCGTCTCGCGGGTCAGGGTACCATCCTGGGCCATCCGGCCCATCCGCGCTTTGGAAAAGGGGCCGGAGGTCTGCCCGTCCACCGCGATGTGCCAGACGTGCTCCACCGGCGGCGGGGGCGGTGCCACGGGCGCCGCCGGCTGCGGCGCAGCGGGTTCGGGCCGCGTGCCCCATGGCCCGGACGGCTGACCCGCTGCCTTAGAAGCCCCGCCTCCCTGCAGCGCCTGGCCCATCTGCTGCGCCATCGCCATTCCCATGCCCATTCCCATACCGGCGCCCATGCCGCTGTTCGGGGTCTTGGCCGCGGCGGTCATTGCCTCCGCCACTGAAAACTGCGTGTAGCGGCCGAGGTCGCCCAGCACGCCCATCTGCGTGCGCTTGTCCATGGCTTCCTCCACCGCGGCGGGCAGCGAGATGTTCTCGATGTAAAGCTCCGGCATCATCAGGCCGTAGTCCGCCAGCGTGCCGGAAATCTCTGCCGCCACCAGCTTGCCCAAGTCGGCGGTATTGGCCGCCATGTCCAGCACTGGAATGCCGGAGTTTGCGATGACGCGGCTGAACTCCTGCACGATGATGTTGCGGATCTGATAGGAGATCTCGTCCATAGTGAATTCACCATCGGTGCCGACAATCTCAGACAGGAAGCGCGCCGGGTCGGCTACCTTGATCGTGTAGGTGCCATATGCGCGCAGCCGGACCGGTCCGAACTCCGGATCGCGACAGATGATCGGGTTCTTGGTGCCCCACTTCAGGTCGCTGAACCGGGTCGTGTCGACAAAGTAGATTTCCGACTTGAACGGCGACTGGAAGGCATGGTCCCAGTGCTGCAGTGTGGTCATGACCGGCATGTTGTTGGTCTCGAGCATGTAGAGACCGGGGGTAAACACATCGGCCAGCTGGCCCTCGTGTACGAACACAGCCGCTTGGCCCTCGCGCACCGTTAGCTTGGCGCCGTATTTGATCTCATGCCCCTCGCGCTCGAACCGCCAGACCATGGTGTCGCGGGTGTCGTCCACCCAGTGAATGACATCAATGAATTCGCCTTTGAGAAAATCGAAAATACCCATGTGCGGTCCTCTTCTTTTGGCGGCCTATAGTTCCTGGCCCATCGCCTCGCGGGCGAGAATGCGGATCAGGGGGCGGGCCTCTTCCAGGCGCATCCCTGCTTTCAGTCTTGGATCATACAGCATCTGCAGCAGCTTTTCGTCAAAGCTGGTCAGCAGCGCAAATTCGTCGTCGTCGTTGAAGATCGAGGGGCGCGCGCGCGGGCTGTCGTTCCTGAGGCCCAAACCTTGCGCCACTTCCTCATGCACGCAGCTTTTGCGTACGAGGTCGGGGTGTTCGGCGCGGATCAGGGCCACCCCGCGGGTGTAAGACAGCGGATCGCTTTGCGGGCCGCCGGCCACCACCAGGCAGTAAAAGCTGCGCGGCGGTGCGGCCAGCAGCGACAGGTCGCGGGCACTGATCGCGGGCAGCAGTTCGCGCACCCGCTCGGCGACAAAGGCGCTGTCGTCAAGGCTGGCAAAGATCACATGGAAATTGGCCCTGCCGCTGACGGTGCTGATGGAATGGCCGGTGATCCGAGCCAGCCGCGCCGCGTATCCGGTGACTGTGTCGCGGTCGGTCCCGCGCCGACCGGCAGGCACCGAGGGGCCGAATTCTGCCGCGATCCTGACCGGCCCGGCCCACCGGCCCAGGCCGCCGGAGATGCCCGAGCCGCCGTATTCGTCGTAAAAGGCCAGTTCCTCGAAGCTTCTGGCCAGATCCTCGGCGTCATAAGGCGTGTCCGGTCCACCGCCATCCGTGCGCAGCAGCCCGCGGGTCAGCAGGTCGCGCTGCAGGGCGTTGTAATAGTAGGCTAACTGGGCGCTGTCGGCAGAAGGTTTGTAAACCGCAGGCTGCGGTACCGCGGGACGCGCCCTGGGCACCAGCGATTCCGCCTGATCAAAGGGCAAGCAGGCCGTGAGCGCAGCCAGCCCGGCAAGGGCCGCCCCGGCTTTGCAAACGGATCTGAATGCGTGCAACCCCGCCACCTTTTTCAGCCCGGGACCGCAGTGCCGGCAGTGTCGCCCACCCCGTCACGGCGCGCCTTGGCGGCGGCCAGCGTGTCGCGCAGCTCGGCTTCCATCTTCTGCAGCTCGGATTCGGCGGCGGCGCGTTTGGCCTTGCCTTCGTCGGCGATCCGCAGGCTGTCCTGAATGGTGCCGATCAGATCCGCATTGGCCTGTTTCACCGCTTCGATATCAAAGACGCCGCGCTCCATCTCCTGGCGGATCATTTCATTCGACTGGCGCAGGTTCGCGGCGTTGGAAGTCAGCAGTTCGTTCGTCAGGTCATTGGCGTCGCGCACTGCAGCGGCGGCCTGGGCCGAACGCTGGATGGTCAGTGCCTGCGCCAGCTGCGTCTCCCACAGCGGCACGGTGTTCACCAGGGTCGAGTTGATTTTGGTCACCAGCGATTTGTCGTTCTCCTGCACCAGCCGGATTGAGGGCAGCGACTGCATGGTGACCTGGCGGGTCAGCTTCAGGTCATGCACCCGGCGTTCCAGATCATCGCGGGCGGCGCGCAGGTCGCGCAGTTCCTGCGCCTTCATCACCTGGTCATCTTCGGGCGCGGCCTGCACCTCGGCCTCCTTGGCCGGGATCGCGGTGCCGTCCAATTCTGCCAGCTTGGCTTCGCCAGCCGCGATGTAGAGCGCCAGTTCATCGTAGAATTGCAGTGTCTTTTCATACAGAAGGTCGAGCGACTTGATGTCCTTCAACAGTGTATGTTCATGTCCAAGCAGGTCATCGGTGATCCTGTCGATCTGCCCCTGCACGGTTTCATACCGTGCGGTGAATTTCACAAACGGGGTGGCTTTGCCCAGGAGCCGCTCCCAGAAGGTCGGCTTGCGGCGGACGTCGAGTTCTGAGACCGAAAACCCGCGGATCGCGGCCACGATATTGCGCAAGGAATCGCCCGCAGGTCCCACATCCTTGTTGCGCACATCGGCGAGCATGGCCTGGCTGATGGTCTGAAGCTCTTCCTGCGCGGCTGAGCCGAAATGGATAATCGAATTGGTTTCGCCCATGTCGATTTGGTCCATCCGCAGCCGGATCGCCTCGCTGGTCGGTTCATCAGCCTGTTCCAGCGGCTGCACGTCTGCCACGGGTTCGGGCAGCTCGATGGCGGCGACCTCTTTGACCAGGGCTTCGGCCTCAGCGGCCTTTTGTTGGATGGAGTCGGACATGAAAGGCTTCCTCGCTAATCAGTTGCGGTCCAGATGGACCCCTTCACGCTGCAAACGGTCGCGCAGCACATCAATTTCAATGGTCAGATCCGTGCGGTCTTCCACCAGCATCTTGCGGGTGCGCGCGGCAAAATTCTGTTCCAGATCGTCCAGCAGCGCCAGGTAATCGGTGCGGGCCTGGGCGTCCTGGCTGCGGGCATAGATGTCGGCGAATTTCACTGTCGCATCGCGGGCGCCCTGCAAATAGACGGTCAGATACTTTCGTGCAGCGGTCAGGTCGCGCGGATCTTCCTCCACCGTGCGGAACAGCTCGCGGGCGACGGACTGGAACTGCTCCACCCGCGCTTCAATCTTGCGGTCGCGGGCGCGCAGGGCGGCATCCTTCATGGCGGCCAGGCTTTGCTCTGCTTCATCCACCGCGCGGGCCACCCGGGACTGCTGGAAATCGTCGACCCCTTTAACGCCCTTGTCGCGCAGCGGGTCGATGCCGAAGGCGGTGATGTGCAATCCCGCTGCCGCGGTGCCGTAAACGGCGGCAATCAGGATGCCGGGTTCGGCCTTCCACGCCGCCAGCGCCGCGCCGCCGCCGGTTAGCAGCGCCGCCAGGATCTTGCGGGGCAGGGCGGGTTTGCGCGCCACCTTGCGGGCGGCATAGGCTGCTTCGGCCTTCAGTCCTTCGCGCAGCAGGAAGGCGCCGCCGGTCCACAGGCCTGCCCCGATCAGCCCCAGCGCCAGCCCGGTGGCTCCGTCGTTCAAGGACATCAATGTCAGGATGGCGGGCGGCACAAACAACACGTTGGCGCGCACTCCGACCGGGTCCACCTGGGCATTGCGGTATGACTGCTGCGGTTCGGAGTTGTGCGGCCCGGCTTCGCTGCCGGGGCTGTGTTTGCCGCCGTAACGCTGTGCCATGCGTTCAGCCCCCCACGATCCAGCCGGTGCTGAGGCCGAACATCAGGATCAACAGGGCAGCATAGGCAAGTTTTTGCACGCGAAAGCCCCCCTAAAACCGCCAGCATAGATTAACTGATTGGAAATCTAGGGGATAGCGGCCGTTGTTGCTAGGGGGAAGTCTGCGGGAATCGGCTCAGCGCCGGGGATTCTTGCCGATCGGGCGCTTGCCGCCACCGTGTCCGGCGGGGCGTTCCTGGCGCGGTGCGGCGGTTCTGCCCCCCGGTTTGCCGGTTTTTCCCTGTGTCTTTGCTGGCGGTTTTCCGCCCGGCTTGCCCATCGGCCTGCCTGCCGGCTTGCCGCTGCGGGAGCGGGCGGGGCGGGCTGAGGGCGTTTCCTCTTCCGGTTCCAGACCCAGCTGGTCGCGCACCACGCGCGGGCGCAGCTCCTCAACCGCGCCGGGTTTCAGGTCACCCAGCTGAAACGGCCCGTAAGACACCCGCAAGAGGCGGTTCACGCTGAAGCCGATATCCTCCATTGCGCGGCGGATCTCGCGGTTCTTACCCTCGCGCAGGCCAACGGTGAGCCAGGCATTGGCACCCTGCTGGCGGTCCAGCGACACGGTCATCGGCTGGAATCTCTCGCCCTCAATCACCAGGCCTTTGCGCAGCGGGGCAAAATCCTCGTCCTTGGGCCGGCCATTGATGCGCACCCGGTAACGGCGCAGCCACCCGGTGGAGGGCAGCTCCAGCTTGCGCTTGATGCCGCCGTCATTGGTCAACAGCAGCAGGCCTTCTGAGTTGAGGTCGAGACGGCCCACCGTCATCACCCGCGGCATGTCTTCCGGCAGCTCGTCAAAAATGGTCTTGCGGCCCTTTTCGTCGCTGTTCGACGTTACCAGCCCGATGGGCTTGTAATACAGCCACATCCGCGGCGCTTCCGCCTCCGGCAGCGGCTGGCCGTCTACACTGATCCGGTCAATGGCGGTCACGTTCAGCGCCGGGCTGTCGATCTTCTTGCCGTTCACCGAAACACGGCCCTCGGCAATCATGCGTTCCGCTTCGCGGCGGGACGCGACACCGGCGCGCGACAGGACCTTGGCAATGCGGTCGCCCTCGGGCGCGGCGCCTGCTTCGGGATTTGCCGGTGCCTTGCGGGGCTGGGATTTCGGGCCGGGTTTGCCCTTGGGGGATGCGGGTGCTTTGCTCATGCCTGTGCCATAGAGCATTCCGCCGTCTTGCGAAAGCGGGCATTCGCGGGCAGGAAGGGGCATGGCATTCAAATCGCATATGGATAAGGCGCTGGCTGAGGCGCGGGCCGCGGCAGCGCGCGGCGAGGTTCCGGTAGGCGCTGCCTTGATTGCGCCGGACGGGCGGGTGGCGGCGCAGGCGGGCAACCGTACCCGCGAGCTGAACGATCCAACAGCTCATGCCGAGATCCTGACCATCCGCGAAGCCTGCGCGCATCTGGGCAGTGAGCGGCTGACCGGCTTCGACCTCTATGTGACACTCGAACCTTGCGCCATGTGCGCCGCTGCCATTGCCGCAGCCCGCATCCGCCGGGTTTACTACGGTGCCTCCGACCCCAAGTCCGGCGGAGTGGCCCATGGCGCCTGCGTGTTCTCCCATCCGCAGGCGCATCACGCGCCCGAGGTCTATGACGGGATTGCGGAAGGCGAGGCCAGCGCGCTGCTCAAGGAATTCTTCGCGCAGAAACGCTGAGCGCCGGGGTGGTGCGCCAATGCTGGATTTGCTGTTGCTGAATTAGGTCACTTGTCCTATAAGCGGGTGGGTCAATTGTCCTAGGGGCGCGGATGGCACAGGAAACAACCAGGGACCGGATCGCGGAAGCCGCGGATCAGCTGTTCTATGAGCGCGGGTTCGAGGCCACGTCATTTGCGGACATCGCCGCGGCGGTCGGCATTTCGCGCGGCAATTTCTATTATCATTTCAAGACTAAGGACGACATCCTTGAAGCGGTGATCGCACGGCGTATGGCCAAAACCCGCACCATGCTGAACGGCTGGCAGGCGGAAGGCGCCGGCCCTGAGCAGCGGATCATCTGCTTTATTCGTATCCTGATTGTCAATCAGGCCAAAATCACTCTCTACGGCTGCCCGGTTGGGTCCTTGGCCACCGAGCTGGGTAAGCTGAATCACGCCGCGCAAGTTCAGGCTGTTGCTCTCTTTACAATGTTCCAGGATTGGCTCAGCCAGCAGTTTCAGGCGCTGGGGTGCGGCGCGCGGTCCAGCGGGCTGGCGATGCATCTTCTGGCCCGAAGCCAGGGCGTGGCGACCTTGGCGCAAGCGTTTGGCGACGCGGATTTCATCTGCCGCGAGGTGGCACTGATGCAGGACTGGGTCAAGGAACAGCTGCCGAGAGATCACCCTGCCTAACACTCATCACAGGAGACAAACATGTATTTCATTTTGCTTTCATTTGCGGCGGAGACAGACCGCCTGGCCGAATTTCTGGAGGGTCACAAGGCCTGGCTCCAGCAGGGTTTCGAAGATGGAGTGTTCCTTGCCGCCGGCTCAATGACCGATGGCGAGGGGGGCGCGATCCTTGCCGTGGGGGAAAGCGAAGAGGACCTGGCCGCCCGCGTCGCGCAGGACCCTTTTGTAA
This sequence comes from Leisingera sp. CC-HEC093, assembly GCF_059429195.1. Taxonomy (NCBI): domain Bacteria; kingdom Pseudomonadati; phylum Pseudomonadota; class Alphaproteobacteria; order Rhodobacterales; family Roseobacteraceae; genus Leisingera; species Leisingera sp. CC-HEC093. Next base: position 2,894,746 of record NZ_JCAIJR010000001.1, read on the forward strand.
CCGGCGGCGTGGTGGAGCCGGAAATCATTGGCGTGGCACCCACCATGATGGATCCCCGGCTTGATTTCCTGCGGGGCGGGGAATGAGCCATACCGTCACAGCCGCCGATGGCCATCCCCGCTGCGCCTGGAGCGCCGCGGCACCGGATTTCCTGCGCTACCACGACGAGGAATGGGGTTACCCGGTGGGCGACGATATCCGCCTGTTCGAGAAAGTGTGCCTGGAAAGTTTTCAGTCCGGCCTCAGCTGGCGGACCATTCTGGACAAGCGCGAGAATTTTCGCGCCGCCTTTGCCGGATTTGATTTCAACGAGATGGCGGAATTCGGCGCGGCAGACGTGGAGCGGCTGCTGCAGGACAAGGGCATTATCCGTCACCGCGGCAAGATTGAGGCGGTGATCAACAACGCCGCCCGGGCTCAGGAACTGGTGGCTGAGGCTGGCTCGCTGGCGGCGTTTTTCTGGAGCTTCGAGCCGAAGCCGGGAGACCTGCCGGAGCCGCAGACCGCCTCTACAAGTCCTGAATCCGTGGCGCTTTCCAAGGCGCTCAAAAAACGCGGCTGGAAATTTGTCGGCCCGACCACCGCCTTTGCCTTTATGCAGGCGATGGGGCTGATCAATGACCACGCCCGCGGTTGCATCTGCCGCGGGAAGGCAGCGGCAGCGCGCGCTGCGTTCACCGTGCCGCAGATGAAGCCGGCGGCTTGAAAGCCGCCCGCGCCGGGCCGCCAGGCCCGGCGCCACGCCCAACGGGAACGGATCTGCGCGGCAGATCCGGCGACGGGCGGGAGGGGCACCGCCAGCCCGGGCGTGTCAGATTTCGATCGCCTGCATCACCTGCGGCTCGATCACCTCCACCCCCGGCAGGCCTTCGATCAGGTCCTTGGCGTCCTGCTCCAGGACCGGGAAGCTTTTGTAGTGGCAGGGAATCACCGTCTTGAAATCGAAATACCGCTTTGCCGCATAGGCCGCCTGTTTCATATCCATGGTGAAATGGCCGCCTGCCGACAGGATACCCACGTCCGGCTTATAATAATCGCCCATCCACTCCATGTCGGCCATGATCGCTGTGTCGCCGGACAGATAGACCGTCTTGCCCTCTGCCATCAGCATATAGCCCACTTCAGAGCCGCCGGTGCGCAACCCGTCCTGAGTGTTAAAGGTGGAGCTGTGCGAGGCTGGCACCATGGCAACCTTGACCCCGTCCAAATCCACTGTGCCGCCCTTGTTGAAGCCAACGGTCTGCACCCCTTCGGTCTCGCCCCATAGGCCCATCAGGTCGTATTGGCCGACCACCGGCACTTCCAGCCGCTTCGCCAGCGGCAGCACGTCCACGACGTGGTCGAAATGCACATGGGTCAGCAGGATATGGGTGGCGCCCGCAATGGCGTCCTCGTGGCTGTCCTCTGGCAGCACCGGGTTGCCGCTCAGCCAGGGATCCACCAGCAGCACCTGGCCGCTGGTTTCGATGCGGAATGAGCCGTGGCCCAGCCAAATGATCTTCATCGGTTTTCTCCTCCCGTTGTGCTTGGCGGAAGCCTAACAGGCTGGGTGCGAAATGGAATTGAAGCCTGCGGATAATTTGCCGCGCTTGCCCCTGGAGGCCGGCGCAACGCAGGGAACACCCCATGCCGGCTTGCAGCGCAGGCACCACAGCGGTAAATGCCTATCCAACACCAGATGAGGGTTTCCATGTCGATTGACCAAAGCACCGCCGCCAAGGTGGCCAAACTGGCCCGGATCAAGGTTGAGGACGCAGCACTTCCGGCGCTGGCAGACGAGTTCAACAATATCCTGGGCTTCATCGAGCAGCTGAACGAGGTGGACGTCGAGGGGGTCGAGCCGATGACCTCCGTCACCCCGCAGCGCCTGAAGCGCCGCGTGGATGAAGTCACCGACGGCAGCCAGCAGGACAAGGTGCTGGCCAATGCGCCGGACGCCCGCGAAGGCTTCTTCGCTGTGCCCAAAGTCGTGGAGTAAGAGACATGAGCGATCTGAACAAACTGGGCCTGGCAGAGGCCCGCGACGCGCTGCGCAAGGGCGACACCACCTCCGTTGAACTGACCGAAGCCTGCCTCAAGGCGATTGATGCGGCTGACGCCCTGAACGCTTTCGTGCACAAGACGCCCGAGCTGGCGATGGACCGCGCCAAGGCTGCGGACGACCGCATCAAAGCGGGCGATGCACCCTCCATGTGCGGCCTGCCTATCGGAATCAAGGATCTGTTCTGCACCAAGGGCGTGCCGTCACAGGCGGCCTCGAAGATTCTCGAAGGCTTCAAGCCGGAGTATGAATCCACCGTCAGCCAGAAACTGGCGGATGCCGGCTCCGTCATGCTGGGCAAGCTGAACATGGATGAGTTCGCCATGGGCTCCTCCAATGAGACCTCCGTCTACGGCAATGCCGTCAGCCCCTGGCGCCGCGGCAATGATGACGCCCAGCTGACCCCGGGCGGCTCCTCCGGCGGCTCGGCTTCCGCTGTTGCGGCTGACCTGTGCCTGGCTGCGACCGGCACCGACACCGGCGGCTCGATCCGTCAGCCCGCCGCCTTCACCGGCACCGTCGGCATCAAGCCGACCTACGGCCGCTGCTCGCGCTGGGGCATCGTCGCCTTTGCCTCGTCGCTGGATCAGGCCGGGCCGATGACCAAATCGGTGCGCGATGCTGCCATCATGCTGGAAACCATGTGCGGCCATGACCCCAAGGATTCGACCTCTGCCGAACTGGCGGTGCCGGATTTCGAGGCGATGCTGACCGGCGATATCCGCGGCAAGAAGATCGGTATTCCCAAGGAATACCGCATGGACGGCATGCCCGCTGAGATCGGGAAACTGTGGGCCGACGGTGCAGACATGCTGAAAGCAGCCGGTGCCGAGATCGTCGATATCTCGCTGCCCCACACCAAGTATGCGCTGCCGGCATATTACGTGATTGCCCCGGCTGAGGCGTCCTCGAACCTGGCCCGTTACGACGGTGTCCGCTATGGCCGCCGCGCCACGCTGGAAGCCGGCGACGGCATCACCGAGATGTACGAGAAGACCCGCGCCGAGGGCTTCGGCCACGAGGTGCAGCGCCGGGTGATGGTTGGCACCTATGTGCTGTCGGCAGGCTTCTATGACGCTTACTACAATCGCGCCCGCCGCGTCCGCACCCTGATCAAGAAGGACTTCGAGGACGTCTTTGCCGCCGGTGTCGATGCGATCCTCACCCCGGCCACCCCGTCCGCGGCCTTTGGCCTGGGCGAGATGACCGAAGCGGATCCGGTGCAGATGTACCTGAACGACGTCTTCACCGTCACCGTGAACCTGGCGGGCCTGCCCGGCGTCGCGGTGCCTGCGGGCCTGGACAGCCAGGGCCTGCCGCTGGGCCTGCAGCTGATCGGCAAGCCGTGGGAAGAGGGCGATCTGCTGAACACTGCCTATGCGCTGGAGAATGCGGCTGGCTTTGTAGCCAAGCCGCAGCAATGGTGGTAAGCATCTGCGCAAGCAATTGAGCAGAGCTGACAGGTACCCCATGCGCGCATTCGCATCTTACGCCGCCGCAGGCAGCCTTCTGGTTATGGCTGCCTGTTCCCCCCAGATTCCCGACAGCGCCGCAGGCGTTGGCATCGACGGCGACCCGTTTGCGCCGCCGCCTGCCGCAGGCACCACCATCAATGGCGACCCGCTGGTGCCGCCTGCGCGGGTGTCTGCTGAGGCCGTACCGTCTCCGGCGGGTACAGCACCGCGCAGCGCTGCCGCCACCACAACGGCCGGCACGTTCAGCAGCTCCGCTGCATCCGCCAGCGACGCGGACATTGCCCGGCAAACCCAAGCGGCCCTGGCAGCCTCCGGCAGCAATTCCGGCACGGCGCTGCTGGACGCCAGCCCGTCCAACCCGGCGCCGCAGCTGGCAGGCAACGCGGGCATCTCGGACGAGAACGATTTCCAGGCGGTATCCGCCCGCCAGTCGATCGAAAGCGACGCCGCCCGGCTGCAGCGCCAGCGGTCGCAGTACCAGCAGGTGCAGCCCACCGCGGTGCCGGAACGCGCTGACGGCACCGGCCCGAATATCGTGAAATACGCGCTCAGCACCTCCAACCCCAAGGGCGTGCGGCTCTATACACGCGCTGGCATCAACCTGAAGGCCCGCAGCCTGCGCAATTGCGCTGAGTTCGCCTCACCCGATCAGGCCCAGATAGCCTTTCTCGAAAGCGGCGGCCCCAAGCGCGACCGCAAGGCGTTGGACCCGGATGGCGACGGCTTTGCCTGCGGCTGGGACCCGGCGCCCTACCGGCAGGCCGTCCAGAACTGATGACGCCTGACCAGGCAGGCGCCAGGTGGCATCCCAGCCCGAACCACGGGCCGCGCAGGGACGGCTTGATGCCGTCCCTGATCGTATTGCACTACACCGCAATGGACAGCGCTGCAGCCGCGCTGGAGCGGCTCTGCGATCCCGCGGCAGAGGTTTCCGCCCACTACCTGATCGGTGCGGACGGCAGCCTTTGGCAAATGGTGGCCGAAGGCCGCCGCGCCTGGCATGCCGGTGCGGGCGAATGGGCCGGGCAGGCGGATATCAATTCCCGCTCCATCGGCATCGAACTCGACAACCGCGGAACCCATCCGTTCAGCGAGCCGCAGATGACGGCGCTGGAAGCTCTGGCGCGCGGCATCATGCAGCGCTGGGACATCCCCCCCGCCGGGGTGATCGGCCATTCCTGCATGGCGCCAGGGCGCAAATGCGATCCTGGCCCGCGTTTTGATTGGGCGCGCCTGGCCCGGCAGGGGCTGGCTGCGGGCAGCGCGGGCACACCTCCGCCGGGGCCGGTGACTTTCCCGGTTTTCCGCCAAGCCGCCGCCGCGGCTGGTTTCACAGCTCCGGCAGACGACAATACACTTTTATCGGCCGTGCGGCTGCGGTTCCGGCCCTGGGCGCACGGGCCGCTTTCGGCAGAGGATTTCCCGCCGCAGCACCCGCCTGCCTGCTGAGGACGCGCATTTGCGAGGCTCTGCCTCGCGCTCCGGGATATTTGAGGCCAGAAGAAAAACGGGATCCAGTCTTCTTGTGGCTGGAAGTATCCTGGGGGGGAATTGGCCCTGGGGCCAAGAGGGGCAAAGCCCCTGAAAATCACACTATCCGCTTGACGCCGCGCGCCGTTGTTCCTACGCCTCCCTTCGCGCAGAAGGCTGGATGGCTGCGGGGAGCGTCAGCTCCGCGAGGAAAGTCCGGACTCCATGAAGCAGCGGTGCCGGGTAACGCCCGGGCGGGGAAACCCGACGGAAAGCGCCACAGAAAACAGACCGCCAGCCCCCGGGCTGGTAAGGGTGAAACGGTGGGGTAAGAGCCCACCGCGCCCCTGGCAACAGGGGCGGCATGGCAAGCCCCACCGGGAGCAATGCCAAATAGGGTCCCCGCGCGGGCTGGTTCCGGTTCTCCGGGATACCGCCGCTAGGTTCGCTTCAGCCGAGAGGGACCGGGTTGGCAGCTTGAGCGGTGCAGCAATGCGCCGCCTAGATGAATGGCCATCGATCCCTGCCTTACGGGGCAGGGGGGACAGGATCCGGCTTACAGGCCTTCTGCGCGTTTCATCGGCTCATAGGCGGTGGCCGGTCCGGGCCGTGATCTCGCGTACTGCGGCGCAATCAACAGCCGGTCAACGCGCGCTTTAAAAGACTCGTTTTCCGGCCCTGGCGGCCGGCCTCTCCTCTCTCGGGATTCGGCAACAGTACCGGGCGGTGGGACAGGTCTCGGGTCCTTGGAAATGAAGCGATTTTCCCCGAAGGCCGTGTTTCGCGGCCTCCTGCAGGGGGCAAAGCCGCCGAAAGGCTCCGATGTGCGGGCCGGGCAGGCAGAATCGGCCCACAGTGGCGGCTTCCGGGCGATTTGGCTGTTGACTTGGGGCGCAGGGAGGGTAAAAGCCGGGCTTCAGATAGGAATTTACCGAGAGGCCCCTGCCTTTTCGGACGCAGGAGAAGCACCATGGCGAAGCCGACCACCATCAAGATCCGCCTGAACTCGAGCGCGGGCACCGGCCACTTCTATGTGACCAAGAAAAACGCACGCACCATGACCGAGAAAATGGTTGTGCGTAAGTATGACCCGGTTGTGCGCAAGCATGTCGAGTACAAAGAAGGCAAAATCAAGTAAGCCTTCCTTGCTGACTGATTTCCGGAAACGGGTCGCGCGATGCGCGGCCCGTTTTCTTTTGCGCCTTTCCTTAGCCTGCGCTGCTGGATCGGCCGCCTGTCTGCAATTGTCGGAAAATGCTGCGCGGATTGCCACGTGCCGCGGCACCTTCCTGCCCCATTTCCGGCCTAACCTAAGACGCGTGGGTTTGGAAGCAAGCGGGCGGATGTGCTGTGAAAGTGGTTTTGTTAGCGATGGTGCTGTCAGCGGCCGGGGCGCCGGTGTCCAGTTTTTATGAAGCAAAGGCGGCGGTGCCGCTGCCTCCGGCGGTCAGTGCTGCGCGTTTGCCCGCTGCGGCATCAGCCTCCCGAGCTCGGGGGACACCGCAGCAGATGGTTTCTGAACATTATGTCCGAGTGAACGGGCGCAGGCTGGCGTTGAGCCTGCTGCGCGACGGCAGTGCTGGTATAGCGGTGCTGAGCGTGCCAGAAACCAGCGCGGTGCCGGTCCTGCCGGAGATCGCGGAGGCAGAAGAACTGCGCAGCCTGCTGCACAGCGCCTCAGGCTGCCGTGTGGACGGGGGCCTGCGCAGGGTGCAGGCTGGCCGGCAAGGAACGGTTGCCATTTCCGCCGGCCTTGATTGCTCTGGCGCCTGACCTCAGGCGCGCCACTCTGCGACGGTCAGCACCGGCTCCATGCCCATGCCCTGCATCAGCGCGGCTGAGGCGCTGTTGAATGGCGCGTAAGTGGCCGCAACCACCGTTGCGCCTTCTGCCAGCGCGCGCGTCTTCATCGCCTCCACCAGCGTTTTACCGACACCCATCCGGCGCCAGGCTTCGGTGACCGAGATATGATGCAGCATGGCGCGTTTCTCTGCAGCGCGGACGGGCAGGGGAGGGCGGTCCTGCAGTTCATAGATCAGGTAGCCCAGCAACGCCCTTTGCGGGCTTTCTGCGGCCAGTGCAAAGACGTTTTCATCCTGCAGCCAGTCCTGCAGCCAGGCGGCCAGATCGTCGCTGCCAGGGGCTGGAATGTGCCTCTCCGGCTGGTGCTCTGCGTGCAGCGCGTGCAGGTCCTGCAGGAGCGGCAGCAGGCGGTTTGATTCTGCCGCTGGGATCTCAATGATTTTCATGGGTATGCCCCCTGTTATCGTTGTTCAAATGAAAAGGGGCGGATCATTACGATCCGCCCCTCGCTGTTTTGGTATGTGACCTGCGGTTATTCGCGGTTTCCAAGCAGCTGGAGCAGCATCATGAACATGTTGATGAAGTCCAGATAGAGGCTCAGGGCGCCCATGATCGCGGACTTCGCCAGCCACTCCTGGTCGCCCGCGTGGGCCATCTGCAGGTAGTCGTTTTTGATGCGCTGTGTGTCATACGCTGTCAGACCCGCAAAGATCAGCACGCCGATGACCGAGATCGCAAAGGCCATGGCGGAGGAGGCCAGGAAGATGTTGACGATCGAGGCCACGATCAGGCCGATCAGGCCCATGATCAGGAAGGAGCCCATGCCGCTCAGGTCCTTCTTGGTGGTGTAGCCCACCAGCGACAGGCCTGCAAAGGCAATGGAGGTGATCAGGAACACCTGCACGATGCTTTCGCCGGTGAAGACCAGGAAGATCGAGCTGATCGACAGGCCCATCACAGTGGCGAAGACATAGAACAGCAGCTGCACGCCCGCCGCAGACATGCGGTTGGCGGCGGCGCCGATGCCGAAGATGAAGGCCAGCGGGGCGAACATGATCACCCACTTCAGCGGCGAGGCATAAAGCGCATAACCGATGTTGGTCAGGTACTTGTCAGCGCTCAGCTGGGCCACGGCATTGGCCGGGTCCGAGGTGACGGCCAGCCCGGCAATTGCCCAGGCGGCCAGGAAGGTGATGAACGTGCCTGCCGACATGGTGGCATAGACTTTGTTCATGTGGGCGCGGAGGCCCTCATCAATCTGCTGGGCGCGGGCGCCTGCAGCAGAGCGGATGGTGTCGAATTGTGCCATTTTGAATGGTCTCCGTAATCTACTCCCTCGCTGTCGGCACACGTATGGGACCGCGGGCCGCAGCTTTCCTGCCAAATATCGGGTGAAGCGGGGTTCGGTTCAAGTATTTAGGACAAAGAAATACATGAAAAACAAGCCAACGGGCCGCGCTGCGGCGGCCCGCATGTCAGGCTGGGGACTGTGAGGGCGGCGCTCACTCAGAAACTCCAATGATCCGGCGCCCTCCAGAAGCCGCCCCGGGCCTCCGCATCTGCTTGCGCACGGGTCACGCCGATGTCTTCGAGCGCGCGGTCATCCAGCCGGGCCAGTTGGCGGCGCTGGCGCCAGGCCGCCAGATGCAGCCGAAGGCGGGCGGTCACGGACAGCTGCGGCTTTGCCGCGCGGCAGGCAGGCGAGCAATGGGAGGTAACGAGGGTCATTGGCTTGGTCCTTCAGTTGAGTTTGTGATGCATCCCTTCTGGGTGATCAATTGTATTGATGAGTATGAGGACCTGTGGCATATTTTGAAAACGAATGTTTTTGATCCAATGAATCAGGTTCTGTGATGGTTAGAAATCTAGATATCACCACGCTCCGCTCCTTTGTGGCGGTGGCAGAGTACGGCGGAGTGACCCGTGCCGCCGGTTTCCTGCACCTCACGCAGTCGGCGGTTTCGATGCAGATGAAGCGGCTGGAGGAGCTTCTGGGGCTGGAGCTGCTGGACCGGTCCGGGCGCACCATTGCGCTGACGGCGGAGGGCGAGCAGATGCTGGGCTATGCCCGCAAGATGGTGGCGCTGAATGACGAGGTGATCAGCCGACTGACCGATCAGGCCTTTGAAGGCGAGGTGCTGCTGGGGGTGCCGCATGACGTGGTGCACCCGGTTATCCCGCAGGTGCTGAAACGGTTCAGCCTCAGCTACCCGCGGGTAAACGTGAACCTCTGCACCTCGAACACCCGCGACCTCAAGGCCGAGTTTGCGCGCGGCGCCTTCGACCTGATCCTGACCACCGAAACCGGCGCGGGCGAGGGTGCGGAGACGATCCACAGCATGCCGTTGCGCTGGGCGGGCGCGCCGGACGGATCAGTCTGGCGGCAGCGGCCCCTGCGGCTTGGCTTCTGCCGCAACTGCAGCTTCCGCCCGGTGGCGACTGCGGCGCTGGATGAGGCCGGCATCGGATGGGAAATGGCGCTGGACAGCGATTCCGACCGCACGGTTGAGGCGACAATCAGCGCCGATCTGGCCGTCGGCGTTCTGATGGAAGGCACTCAGCCGTCTTACCAGGAACTGATCGGCCCGGGCTGCGGCCTGCCGGAACTGCCGATGCAGCACATTAACCTCTACGGCGCTGAGCGCGTGCACGCGCCCTACGTCGAGGAACTGGCCGAAATCATCCGCCAAGGCTTCCAGGGGCTGTGGTCGTCGCCGCTGCGGGCGGCCAGCTGACCTGGCAGCGGGTCGCGCAGCTCCGGCTTCTGGCTAAAGTCGCCTTTCAGGGAACCCGCGGTGCAAACAGGCGCGGCGGCCCTTCCGCTCTCGCAGGCTGCTCTGGCTTTGCCAACGCACCCTGGCCCAACCGTTGCGGTGCATTTTGCAAAAAATGCGCTGTCAGCGGGCGGGCGCTGCCCCCCCTGCCAAAGCGTTGCTGCAACCCGTCAGCTGCCGCTCATGGTAACCACCACCTTGCCGGTGGACTTGCGGCTGCGCAGCAGTTCCAGCCCTTCCGCCGCCTGCGCCAGAGGCAGGGTGTGGCTGATATGCGGCTTGATGCGGCCTGCGCCGTGCCAGGCAAACAGCGTCTCAAAGGATTTGCGCACCGCCTCGGGGCGGAATTTCAGGTAGCCGCCCAGGTAGAATCCAATCACTGTCAGGTTCTTCACCAGCAAGTGGTTGGCTGGGATCTGCGGCACCTCGCCGCCGGCAAACCCCACCGGCAGCAGCCGTGCGCCGGGATTGGCAGAGCGGAAGGCCGCCTTCCACACATCGCCGCCAATGGCGTCATAGACCACATCAGCGCCGCCGAGCGTCTTGACCGCGCTGCGCAGGTCCTCCCCTGCATCGATCAGGTGATCGGCACCCGCCGCTGCCGCCACCTCCAGCTTGTCCTGACCGCGGGCTTGGGCAATCACCGTTGCACCCATCAGCTTGCCGATCTCCACCGCGGTCAGTCCGACGCCGCCGGCGGCGCCTGTCACCAGCAGGGTCTCCCCCGGTTGCAGACGGGCGCAGTGATCCAGCGCCATGTGGCTGGTGCCATAGGCAATTTGAATGGCCGCGGCATGCTCAAAACTCATCGCATCCGGGATCCGGATCAGCCGCGCGGCATCAAACACCCCGGCCTCTGCCAGCCCGCCGGAACCGCCGAACACCGCCACCCGGTCGCCGATGGCAAGACCCTCTGTTCCGCTGCCAAGAGCCGTGACAGTTCCAGCCGCTTCCAGCCCCAGGGTAAAGGGCGGCTCTGGCGTGTCCTGGTAGCTGCCCTTCATCATCAGGAGGTCTGCAAAGTTCAGTCCGCAGGCCCGCAGGGCGACGGCTGCCTGCCCGGCAGCCGGGGGCGGGCACTCTGTTTGCGTCAAAGCGGCTGGCTGGCCGAAGGCTGAAACCTGGAAAGCCTGCATGTCCTCTCCTCACCTGTTACGGGAATCGCCATGATTCGCGCAGCAACACTCGCGGCTTGGCGCCGCGCTGCACACCTCGCTATTTCTGGGGAGGTACGCGATCTGCAGTGGCTTGGCAATAAAACGTTTAGAAAAATGATGCATGAAATCATGCGCTTGACTTGCAGCCCCTCGCAACACGCGACGGCAGTCTTGCAATCAACCGCAAGGGTTGTACACTTTTGATCAGAGGTTGAGGTCAGATCGCTCTGATGGGGAAACGTGTTTCCGGCAAGCAGTGGAAAGCGCCGCAACATGGTATTGGAACAGCGGTCCGGGTCGCAGCCGGATTTATAGATTTAGGAGAATCGCATGGCTCATCCCGTAGACGTGCACGTGGGAAAGCGCATCCGCCATCGCCGGTGGCTGATTGGCATGACGCAGCAGCAGCTTGCCGAGCAGGTTGGCATCAAGTTCCAGCAGATCCAGAAGTATGAAACCGGTGCCAACCGGGTCAGCGCTTCCCGGCTGTGGGATATTTCCGATGCGCTCGAAGTGCCGGTGAGCTTCTTCTTCGAAGGCCTGCAGGAAGAGGGTAAGGCCCCCGCCGAGAAGGCCTCCGTGCCGGAAGATCTGATGGGTGACAAGGAGGCACTGGATCTGGTGCGCTCCTACTATGCCATTCCGGAAAACCAGCGCCGCCGCCTGTTCGAACTGGCCCGTGTGCTGAGCGACGTCGCCTGAAGCCAGGGCTGCCGTTGACACGAATTTGCAGCGCAAAATTGGCGGTCGGCCGGCTTTGCGCTTGCAATGAAAGCGGCCTGGTGGCACCCGTTTAGCTATGACACCGGCCGCACTTTCCGATCTCGACGTTGCACACAGGATGGCAGACGCAGCCCGCGCCGCCATCCTGCCGCATTTCCGAACCTCTTCTCTGAACAGCGAAAATAAACTGACGGGCGGGTTCGACCCGGTGACTGTGGCTGACCGCGCTGCCGAACAGGCAATGCGCGCCGTGCTGGCAGAGCTGCGCCCGCAGGACGCTATCCTGGGCGAGGAGTTCGGCGCTGAGGCCGGCAGCTCCGGCCGCACTTGGGTGCTGGATCCGATTGACGGCACCCGCGGTTTCATCAGCGGCACGCCGACCTGGGGGGTGCTGATTGCGCTGGGGGATGAAAATGGCCCTTTCCTTGGCGTGATTGACCAGCCTTATACCGGGGAACGCTTCTGCGGCGGCGCGGAGATCGCCTTGATGACCGGCCCGCTCGGCGAAATGCCCCTGCAGACCCGCGGCACCACGGCGCTGTCGGAGGCGATCCTGTTCACCACCTTCCCAGAGGTCGGAACCGCAGAAGAGCGCGCAGGCTTCGAACGGGTCTCTGCCCAAGCCAAGCTGACCCGCTATGGTATGGATTGCTACGCCTATGCGCTGGTTGCGGCCGGGCAAGCGGACCTGGTGATCGAGGCAGGCCTCAACGCCTATGACATCCAAGCGCCGATTGCGGTGATTCAGGCGGCAGGCGGCATTGTCACCGACTGGCAGGGCAACCCGGCACACAACGGCGGCCGCGCCCTGGCCGCGGCCAATGCGGACATCCACGCGGCCGCACTGGAGCTGCTGCGGCAAACAGAGGCGGGTTGAATCCGGCAGCCCCGGCCTGTAGATTTACCGCAGGCCGGTTCTTCGCCCGTTTTCCATCGGCCCATCACACATTCCATGAAGCGGGTTGTCTGTAGGAGTGTGTGGATATGACAGAGATCCTGATTCAAAATGCCGATACCATCCTGACGATGGATGATGAGCGCCGCGTGCTGCACGGCGCAGATGTTCTGATCCGGGGCGGCGTGATCGCCGCAGTCGGGCAGGGGTTGCAAACCAGCGGCGACGTGGTCTCCGGTCGCGGCTGCGTGATTACGCCCGGTCTGGTGAACACTCATCACCATCTCTACCAGAACCTGACCCGCGCGGTACCGGGCGGACAGGATGCGTTGCTGTTCGGCTGGCTTCAAACCCTGTACCCGATTTGGGCGCGGTTCACCCCGGATGAGATGTTCGTCTCAGCGCAGCTGGGACTCGCCGAACTGGCGCTGTCAGGCTGCACCCTCAGCTCCGACCACCTGTACCTTTATCCCAACGGCTCCCGGCTGGAGGACACCATCCACGCCGCCCGCGATGTGGGTCTGCGCTTCCATCCCACCCGCGGTGCCATGAGCATCGGCGAAAGCGATGGCGGCCTGCCGCCGGACCGCTTGGTCGAGGTTGAGCGCGCTATCCTTGATGACATGATCCGGGTGGTGGACGCCTTCCACGATCCGTCCGAAGGCTCCATGTGCCGGGTTGGCCTCGCCCCTTGTTCGCCGTTTTCCGTCAGCCGCGAGCTGATGCGCGATGCCGCGCTGCTGGCCCGCGACAAGGGGGTGATGCTGCATACCCACCTGGCCGAGAACGACGAGGACATCGCCTATTCCCAGGCCCAGTTCGGCTGCCGCCCCGGCCAGTACGCTGAGGAACTGGGCTGGACCGGCGATGACGTCTGGCACGCCCACTGCGTCAAGCTCGACACGCAAGAGATTGATCTCTTTGCCAGAACCCGCACCGGGGTTGCCCATTGCCCCTGTTCAAACTGCCGCCTCGGCAGCGGCATCGCACCTGTGCGCGCGATGCGCGATGCGGGCGTGCCGGTGGGGCTGGGGGTCGATGGGTCCGCCAGCAACGACATGGCCAGCCTCAGCGCCGAGGCGCGGCAGGCCATGCTCCTGCAACGGGTTGCAAACGGGGCCGACGCGATGAGCGCCTATGAGGCGCTGGAAATCGCCACCCGCGGCGGTGCGGATGTGCTGGGGCGCCCCGATTGCGGCCGCCTGGAAACGGGCAAACGCGCCGATATCGCGGTCTGGGATACCAGGGGCGTGGCTTCCAGCGGCAGCTGGGACGCTGCCGCCCTGCTGCTGGCTGGTCCCACGCAGGTCAAACACCTGTTTGTCGAGGGCAAGCAGATTATCCGTGGCGGTGACCTGATCACCCTGGACCTGCCGCGTCTGATCGAACGCCACGGCCAACTGGCGCAACGGCTGATGGACTAAGGGGCTTGGTCTTCTTCTGGCTGCAAATATCCGCGCCAGCGCCTCTTCTAATCCCGCCGGCCGCTGATCCAGACCTCTGCAATGGCCCGGTCATCGCCCATCATGATGGTCGGGAACACAGCTTCCCAGATATCGCCGGCCCGCGCGGCCCGCTGGGCGATGGCCGGGGTGGAGGCCAGGTCCAGCACCACCAGATCCGCCTCCATGCCGGCTGCGATGTTGCCGATCTTACCCTCCATCCGCAGCGCTGCGGCCGATCCTTGGGTCGCCAGCCACAGCAGCTGCGCCGCATGCAGCGGGGTGCCGCGCAGCTGGCCGATTTCATAGGCCGCCGCCATAGTGCGCAGCATCGAAAAGCTCGACCCGCCGCCGGTGTCGGTGGCAAGTCCGATCCGCTGGCCCTCTGCCATCAGCCCGGCCATGTCGAACAGGCCGGAGCCGATGAAGGTGTTCGACGTCGGGCAATGGATCAGTGCTGCGCCGAATTCGCGCAGCCGGTGCCGTTCGCGTTCCTCCAGGTGGATCGCATGGCCATAAAGCCCCCTGGCGCCCAAGAGGCCGAATTCCTCATAAGTATCCAGATAATCGCGGGCCTGCGGGAACAGCGATTTCACCCACTCGATCTCATCCGTCTGCTCGCTCAGATGCGTCTGCATCAGGCATTCCGGATGTTTGGCCCAAAGCGCGCCCATCGCCTCCAGCTGTTCCGGGGATGAGGTGGGGGAGAACCGCGGGGTGATCGCGTATTCCAGCCGGTCCACACCGTGCCAGCGGGCAATCAGCGCATCACTGTCGTCATAGGCCGACTGCGGGGTGTCCCGCAGCCCCTCCGGCGCGTTGCGGTCCATGCAGGTTTTGCCCGCAGCCACCCGCTGACCGCGCGCCTGCGCTGCGGCAAAGAACGCATCGGCGCTTTCGGGGTGGATGGTGCAGTAGCTGCAGACCGTGGTGGTGCCATGGGCCGCGGTCAGATCCAGGTAGCGGTTTGCGATTTCGTCCGCATAGCTGCGCTCGCCAAACCGCATTTCCTCTGGGAAGGTATAGCTGTTCAGCCAGTCGATCAGCCGCTTGCCCCAGCTGGCGATTATCGCGGTCTGCGGATAGTGCACATGGGCATCGACGAAGCCGGCCATGATCAGCTTGCCGCTGTGGTCCACGGCCTGTGCCTCCGGCAGCAGCGACTGCATTTCTGCCAGGGAACCAGTGCCGGAAATCCGCCCGTCCTGCACCGCTACGGCCTCCTCCAGCCGGGCAGCATCTTCCGGGCGATCCCCGGCAAAGGGAGAGGCGGAAAAGGCGAGAACCTGCCCCTTCAGGATGTAACCTGTACCCATGCGTCCAACCCTTTCCTTGCAAAATGGCTCCGCGCAGGATACCCGCCGAAAGGGCGCGGGTAAATTGCAGCAACGCCATTGTTTTCCGGTGGCGGCGTCTTCTATTTTGCACGCAAAGACGCAGAAATCCGGGGGCATCAGATGAGCAGCGGCGACAACATCACCGGCGATCATTCTCAGGAAGACGCCTATGATCTGGACCGCAAGCTGGTCGCGCAGGTTCTGGAGGCGGTGGAGCAGGGCGATCAGCAGTCCCTGACGGAACTGCTGGAGGACTTGCACGCAGCGGACATCGCCGACCTTCTGGAGCAGATCGATTCCGACGACCGGATCAGCCTGATCCGGCTTTATGACCGGGAGTTCGACGGCGAGATCCTCTCGGAACTGGATGAAAGCATCCGTGAGGAGGTTATCGAGACCCTCAACCCGCTGGTGCTGGCCGACGCGGTGCGGGAGCTGGAGAGCGATGACGTCGTCGACCTTCTGGAAGATCTTGAGGTTCCGCAGCAGGAAGCCATCCTGGACGCGCTGGAAGACGCCGACCGGGTTGCGGTCGAACAATCGCTGAGTTACCCGGAAAATTCTGCCGGCCGCCTGATGCAGCGCGAGGTAGTGATGGCGCCTGAGCACTGGAACGTCGGGCAAGCCATTGACTTTATGCGAAACTCCGACGATCTGCCGGACCAGTTCTACCATGTGGTGCTGGTTGATCCGCGCTTGCATCCGATCGGTAATGTCACCCTGGGCCGCATCATGGCCACCAAACGCCATGTGACGCTGACCGATTTGGTCGAGGAGACTTTTCAGGTCATTCCCGCCGATCAGGACGAAGAAGACGTGGCCTATGCCTTCAACCAGTACCACCTGATTTCGGCTCCGGTGGTTGATGACGAAGGTCGGCTGGTCGGTGTGATCACCATCGACGATGCGATGATCGTGCTGGACGAAGAGCACGAGGAGGACATCCTCCGCCTCGCCGGTGTCGGCGAGGAAAGTTCGCTGGCAGACCGGGTGATCGAGACCACCAAGCGCCGCTTCCCCTGGCTGGCAGTGAACCTGGTGACGGCGGTGCTGGCCTCGCTGGTGATTGCCCAGTTCGAGGCTGCGATTGCCCAGATCGTGGCGCTGGCCGTGCTGATGCCGATCGTCGCCTCTATGGGCGGCAACGCAGGCACCCAGTCGCTGACCGTCGCGGTGCGCGCCATCGCCACCCGCGACCTTACCGGTTCCAACGTCTGGCGGGTGATCCGCCGCGAAGTGCTGGTGGGGCTGGTCAACGGGGTGATCTTCGCCATTGTCATGGGGCTGGTGGGCCTGGCCTGGTTCGGCTCGCCGATGCTGGGCGTGGTCATTGCTGTCGCGATGGTGGTCAATCTGGTCGTGGCAGGGCTGGCGGGCACTGTGGTCCCGGTTCTACTGGAGAAAACCGGAATTGACCCGGCGCTGGCCTCTGGCGCCTTTGTGACCACTGTGACCGATGTGGTGGGCTTTTTCGCCTTCCTGGGCCTTGCGGCCGTTCTGTTGCTATAGGAGACCGCCATGACGGATCTGACCGAAATCAAGGCTGCGGCGCGCAAGGCCGCCTTTGCCCGCCGCAAAGAGGCGTATGGCCGCAACATACCCGGCGCTGCGGGCCACCTGTCAGAGGTGCTGGCCGGCTACCGGGGGGTGCCGCTGTCGGGATTCCTGCCGATCCGTACTGAGATCGACCCGGTGCCTGCCATGGCAGAGGCCGCCGCACACGGGCCCGTTGGCGTGCCGGTGATCATGGGCAAGGGCCAGCCGCTGAAGTTCAGCCGCTGGCAGCCTGAGGGCCCGCTGCGGGACGGTCCGTTCGGTGCCATGGTGCCTGAGGTGGATGACTTCTTTGAACCGGAAATCCTAGTGGTTCCGCTGGTTGCTTTTGATTCCAAAGGCGGGCGGCTGGGCTATGGCGGCGGTTTCTATGACCGCACGCTGGAGCTGCTGCGCGGCAAACGGGGCACGCTCGCTATCGGTTTTGCCTTCGATGCGCAGGAGGCCGAGGATCTGCCGCTGGAGCCTACTGACCAGCCGCTCGACATGATTGTCACCGAAAGCCGCATCCTGCAGTTTACCCGCTGACGCAGGTCGAACGCCCAAGATTTTTCAGCAAAAATCTTAGCAAAACTTTTGGGAAAAGTTTTGCGCTGCCGCGGCGGGTCTTGTCCTGCCGCGCGCCTGCGGGTACCACGCCGCAATGCGTATTCTTTTTCTAGGCGATGTGATGGGCCGCGCCGGGCGCCGTGCCATCACCGAAAATCTGCGGCGGCTGCGGCAGGACTGGCGGCTCGATTTTGTTGTGGTGAACGGCGAAAACGCCTCCAACGGCATGGGGCTGAGCGGCGAGCACGCCAAACTCCTGCTGGACGCGGGCGTCGATTGCCTGACGCTGGGGGACCACGCCTTCGACCAGAAAGACATGCTGCAGTTCATTGAGAAGGAACAGCGCATCATCCGGCCCCTCAACTTTGCCAAGGGCGCGCCGGGCCGCGGCTACCGGCTGTTTCAGGCACCGGGCGGGCGCAAGGTGCTGGTGGTGCAGGTGCTGGGCCAAGTATTTATGAAGCGCGCCTTCGACGATCCCTTCGGCGCGGTGGAGGCAGTGCTGAAATCGCATCCGCGCGGCGGGCTGGCGCAGGCGATTATCGTTGATGTGCATTGCGAGGCGACCTCGGAAAAGATGGCGATGGGCCATTTCTGCAACGGGCGTGTTTCGCTGGTGGTGGGCACCCATACCCATGTGCCGACAGCGGATGCGCAGATTCTGTCGGAGGGCACGGGTTATCTGACAGATGCCGGCATGTGCGGCGACTACAATTCCGTGATCGGTATGGACAAGGCCGAACCGATGCGGCGGTTTCTGACCGGCATGCCCAAGGCCCGCTTCACCCCGGCAAACGGCGAGGCCACCCTGTCCGGCGTGTTTGTTGAAACCGACGACCGCACCGGCGCTGCCAAGCAGATTCGCATGGTGCGGAACGGCGGCCTGCTGGAGGAAGCTGCCCCCTGAACTGCGCCTGCCGTCCCTGCGGGCGGCTGCGGGGCGGGAGGATTGCCTGTTGAACACCGGTTCTCCGGGTAAAACGCCCTTTCCGCGCTTCAGACCGGCTGTGGTTCCGGAAGTCCTTGCCCAGCCATGTGGTTTCGGGGAAACTGCGCGATGGCGGACCGTCTTGCGCGGTGATCCCCGCTTGAACAACATGGGCAAAGTCACGGTATATGCAGTACTTCCAATTTGGTGACACCGGCAGCGCGTTCCTGGCGCTGGCAATTGTCCTGGCCATGTTTGTGGCGTTCCTGCGGGAAACTTATCCGACCGAAGTGGTGGCGCTCACCGGCGTTGCCGCCATGCTGGCCACAGGTGTGCTGCCTTATGACGAGGCGCTTCCGGTGCTGGCCAACCCGGCGCCGTGGACCATTGCGGCGATGTTTATCATCATGGGAGCGCTGGTGCGCACCGGCGCGCTGGATGCCTTCACCCAGATCGCCAAGAAACAGGCTGAGGTGAACCCCAGACTGGCGGTGGCCCTGCTGATGGCCTTTGTTGTCACTGCTTCTGCCGTGGTCTCCAATACGCCGGTGGTGGTGGTGATGATCCCGGTCTTCATCCAGATTTCCCGCACCTTGAAAGTCTCCGCTTCCAAAATGCTGATCCCGCTCAGCTATGCGGCGATTCTGGGCGGCACCCTGACGCTGATCGGCACTTCGACCAATCTGCTGGTGGACGGTGTCGCCCGGGCGCAAGGCCTGAAGCCCTTCACCATTTTTGAGGTCACCCCGCTGGGCCTGATCCTTGTGGTTTACGGCATGATCTACCTGCGCTTCATCGCGCCGCGGCTGCTGCCCGCCCGTGACAGCATGGCGGAAATGCTGAGCGATAAGTCAAATATGAAATTCTTCACCGAGGCGGTGATCCCGCCGGAAAGCAACCTGATCGGGCGTGAAGTGACGGGTGTTCAGCTGTTCAAGCGTCCCGGCGTGCGGCTCATCGACGTGGTCCGCGGCGACGCCTCGCTGCGACGGAACCTGAAGGGCGTGGAGCTGCAGGTCGGCGACCGGGTTGTGCTGCGGACCCGGATGACAGAACTTTTGAGCCTGCAAACCAACAAGGAACTGAAGCGGGTGGATCAGGTGTCGGCGGTGGAAACCCACACTGTCGAAGTGCTGATCACCCCGGGCTGCCGGATGGTGGGCCGCAGCCTTGGCGCCATGCGTCTGCGCCGCCGCTACGGTGTTTATACGCTGGCGGTGCACCGGCGGAACCAGAACATCGGCGTGCAGTTGGATGATCTGGTGGTGCGCATCGGCGATACCCTGCTGCTGGAGGGGGCGCCCGCCGATATCCAGCGATTGGCAGCGGATATGGACCTGGCGGACGTGTCGCAGCCGACCCAGCGCGCCTACCGCCGCAGCCACGCGCCGATTGCAGTTGTTGCGCTCCTTGGCATCGTGCTGCTGGCCGCCTTGGGCGTGGCGCCGATCCTGATGCTGTCGCTGCTGATGGTCTCGCTGGTCTTTGTCACCCGATGCATCGATGCGGATGAGGCGTTTTCCTTTGTCGACGGGAGCCTGCTGGCGCTGATCTTTTCGATGCTGGCCATCGGTGCGGCGCTGGAAAGCTCCGGCGCGGTCGCGCTGATCGTCAACGCCATTGCGCCGGCCCTGTCGATGCTGCCGCCGTTCCTGCTGGTCTGGGCTGTCTATCTGCTGACGTCGGTGCTGACGGAACTGGTCTCCAACAACGCCGTGGCCGTGGTGGTGACGCCGATTGCGATTGGTCTGGCGCAGGCGATGGGAGTCGACCCGCGTCCCCTGGTGGTGGCGGTGATGGTGGCGGCCTCGGCGTCTTTTGCCACCCCGATCGGTTATCAGACCAATACGCTGGTGTACGGCCCCGGCGGCTATAAATTCACCGACTTCCTGCGCGTTGGCATCCCGCTGAACCTCACCGTCGGCATGGTCGCATCGCTGCTCATCCCCTTCTTCTGGCCGCTCTGAGCAGGGTGGCCATATTGCAAGGGCGCGGGATTCCGCCGATTGCGCAGATGTTTACGGGAACTTCTCATACCGGCCCGCAGTTGTAATTGGAGGAATGTTAATAAAAGGGGCAGGAAATGAACTCCAGGATGCTGTTTCTGGTCACGGTTCTGGCTGGGTCAACCACCATCGCTTTGGCGTCGCAGGCTTTGACGCAGGAAACTGTTCACGCCGGGGAGACTGCGGTCTCACAACGGCCAGAAAAATAATATGGCCGGTATTGAAACGGTAATGATCAGCGCTTCCAGCGGCAGCCCCATCCGCCAGTAATCCCCGAAATGATAGCCGCCCGGGCCCAGCACAAGCGTATTATTCTTGTGCCCGATGGGCGTCAGAAACGCGGCAGAGGCCGCCACCGCCACCGCCATTAGGAACGGATCCGGGGAAACGCCCAGCGTCTCTGCCATCTGAATGCCGACAGGCGCTGCAACGATCGCTGTGGCGGTGTTATTCAGCACATCTGACAGCGTCATGGTGACCACCATCAGCACCGTCAGCACTGCCCAGGCGGGCAGGCCCGCGGTGAGCCCTGTCAGCGTGTTGGCAATCAAAGCGGTGCCGCCGGAACTGTCCAGCGCCGCCCCCAGCGGGATCATTGACCCCAAAAGGACCACCACCGGCCATTCCACATGGTCATAGATCTCCGCCACCGGCAGGATTTTCAGCAGCACATAGCCGATGGCCACCAGCCCCAGCGCCACCGGCAGGTAGATCAGCCCCAATGAGGCCGCGAGCACCGCGGCGGCAAACAGCCCGATGGCAGCCCAGGTCTTGTCATTCGCCGTTACGGACAAGCCGCGCGCGGCCAGCGGCAGGCAGCCCAGCCAGTCTGCCACATCGGCGCTGCGCCCGCGCGGGGACAGCAGCAGCAGGATGTCGCCTGCCTGCACCTCGGTCTGCCGGATATGGCGGGTGATCCGCGTGCCCTGGCGGGAAATTCCCAGCAGCACCGCGCTCTGGCGCCAGGACAGGCCGATGGACTGCGCGGTCCGGCCGCGGATGCGGGCGGTCTCCGGTACCACCAGCTCGGCCAGTTCCAGCCCTTCGCCCGCTGCAGCCAGTTTCTCGTTCCGGGCAGCATCGGCGAACTCCAGCTTCAGCGCGCTGCGGAATTCGTCCAGTGCTTCGGGTTCCGCCTCGATCACCAGCGTGTCGCCCTCGCGCAGCGTAGCAGCGGAGGAACGCCCATAGCGCCGCTTGCCGTCCCGGATCAGTCCCAGGATCGCCACATCGGCTTTTTCGGCCTCTTCATCCAGCTCCCCCAAACGCTGCCCGGTCAGCTCCGAACCTTCGCCCACTGTCAGCTCTGCGATATAGGGCGCCAGCTGCGCTTCGGACGCGCCGGCGGCGTTTTCCCGCGCCGGGATCAGCCGCCAGCCGATCAGTGCCACAAAACCCAGCCCCGCCAGCGCCGCGAGTCCGCCCACCGGCGCAAAATCGAACATCCGGAAGGGTTCACCCAGTGTCTCGCCGCGGATCGCGGCAATGATGATGTTGGGCGGCGTGCCAATGAGCGTCGCCATGCCGCCCAGGATGGTGGAAAAGGACAGGGGCATCAGGCTGAGCCCCGGCGCGCGGCCTGCCTTGCGCGCGGTCTGGATGTCCACCGGCATCAGCAGTGCCAGCGCCGCCACATTGTTCATGAAGGCCGACAGCACCGCGCCAACGCCGCCCATCAGCGTAATATGGCCGCCCAGGCCCCGCGCACTGTCCACCAGCGTCCGGGTGATCAGGAACACCGCGCCTGACCGTACCAGCCCTGCAGACACAATCAGTACCAGCGCTACCACCAGCGTTGCCGGATGGCCAAACCCGGCAAAGGCGTCGCCAGCAGGCACCACCCCCAGCACCACCCCTGCCATCAGCGCGGCAAAGGCCACCAGATCATACCTGTAGCGCCCCCACAGCAGCAGGGCAAAGACGGCAGCAAATAATGCAAACAAAACGGCTTGATCATATGTCATCGGGCCAGCTTAGCCCCGAAACCCCGCGGAGCAAGGGCCAAGCCGGGGCAGGGTGCTTGAAACCCGGCACTGACAGAGGCTATATGAGCGCCAATTCAGATATTCAGCAGCAAGGATGCACCATGGCAGGCCATTCAAAATGGGCAAACATTCAGCACCGCAAAGGCCGTCAGGACGCGGCGCGGTCGAAACTGTTTTCCAAGCTGGCCAAGGAGATCACCGTGGCCGCCAAAATGGGCGACCCGGATCCCGACAAGAACCCGCGTCTGCGCCTGGCGGTCAAAGAAGCCAAAAGCCAGTCCGTCCCCAAAGACGTGATTGACCGCGCCATCAAGAAGGCCATCGGCGGCGACGCCGAAAACTACGACGAGATCCGCTACGAGGGCTATGGCCCGAACGGCGTTGCAGTGATCGTCGAGGCGATGACCGACAATAAGAACCGCACCGCCTCCAACGTGCGTTCCACCTTCTCCAAGAACGGCGGCAACCTGGGTGAAACCGGTTCGGTCGGCTTCATGTTTGAGCGCAAGGGCGAAGTGACCTACCTGGCCGCCGTTGGCGACGCGGACACGGTGATGATGGCAGCGATCGAGGCCGGCGCAGAAGATGTCGAAAGCTCTGAGGACGGCCATATCATCTATTGCGCGGATACTGACCTCAACGACGTTTCGAACGCTCTGGAAGGTGAACTGGGCGAATCCGAGAGCACCAAGCTGGTGTGGAAACCGACCACCACCACCGAGCTTGACCTGGAAGGCATGCAAAAGCTTATGAAGCTGGTCGATGCGCTGGAAGACGACGACGATGTGCAGCGTGTCACCACCAACTTCGAGGCCACCGACGAGGTCATGGCGCAGCTCTAATCCGGCACCGGATGCGTTTTCCAAGGCCCGCCAGCACGGTGGGCCTTTTTTGCTTTTGAACCCTTTAACAATGCCGCTGAGAGGCTGCCCGATGCATATCAGAGAGTTCCGCCCCGAAGACGCCGCTGCGCTTGCGCAAATTTTTCATGCCGCGGTTCATGGCATCGGCGCCCGCGATTACAGCCCCGAACAGCTCCGCGCCTGGAGCCCGGAACCCGCCCCTGCAGAGGTTTGGGGCAGACGTGCAGCCGATGGCCGCAGGGTCTTTGTGGCCGCGGATGCGCAGGGCCGGCCCCAAGCTTTCATTGAGCTGGAGACGGATGGCCATATCGACTGTTTCTATTGCCATCCGCAGGCCGCGGGCACCGGAACGGGGACCGCGCTTTATGAACGGCTGGAAGCAGAAGCCTGCAGTCTTGGCCTCAAGTTTCTTTTCGTGGAAGCCAGCGAAGCTGCCCGCCGGTTCTTTCTGCGTCAGGGCTTCACAGTTGAGGCCCGGCGTGAAATTGAACGCCGCGGTGCCGCGCTGCATAACTACCGGATGACCAAAGCGCTGTCCGGCTGAGCTGCTTCACCGCAGCGGCAGAGCACTCAGCGCGGGGGCGGTCTGATCAGCCCGGCACGGTGCAACTCGTCACTGCCCGGCAGCCATAGCTCCGTGCTTGGCACCGCAAATATCTTGCCGGCAAATTCGGCACTGACGCCTTGTTGCCGCAGGAAGCTGCGGTCTTTCTCCTGTTCCCGCCGCAGGTCGATCTGCGGCAGGCCGCTCTCGAACTGCAGCGCATAGCCGTGAAAACCCAGTTGCCCGTCCGGCCCCAGACTGCGTTCCATGCCGGCCGCAAACATCAGCGTGCAGGCCGAGGCGCACAACCCGGCGGCGCGGGTGTTCCAGCCCTGCTGCCGGATCAGCTGCGCGGCGCCGCGTGCCTCGGCAATCAGCCCGCCGGGTCCGCTCAGCACCACCTGAGACACATCCGGGTTCACCTCCGCCAGCTGCCGAAGCCGTTTTGTCAGGCCAAAGGTAATTTCACCGTCAAAGTGGAGGGTGCGCCCGTCGCCAGAGACCGACAGGCTATAGAGCGCCTCGCGTTCCAGCCGCCGCTGCTCGGCATAAGCCGGCTCCTCCACCGCCCGGGCAATCAGCAGCCCGTCCCACCATTGCGTCAGTGCTGCAAAGCCTGCAAACAGCAGCAGCAGGTAGCCGCCCCAGACCGGCGCCATGGCCCCGGTGCTCTGCACGTGGGTGTCTGCACTGCGCAAAAAGGCCCGCGCTTGCCAAAGCAGCAACAGCCAGTCCGCAGCCATCAGCACAAACAGCAGCGGCAGCGGCAGCCTGATCCAGTGATTGAGCACCAGCCACCCCAGCAGCACACCGGCCCGCGGCAGCACCACTTGCAGCGCCAGGCTGCGGGGCAGGGAGGCCGGGCCGCCGCTCATCCGGCTGGCGGTTTCATTCAAACACCTGGCAGATTTGCTCCAGCGGTTTCTTTAGCTTGGCAACTGACGGCACCATGGCATTATCGGCCGGGCGGCCCACGGCGATGATCATCGTCGGCTTTTCTGAAGAAGGGCGGCCCAGGGCACCGTTCAGGAATTTCATCGGGTTCGGCGTATGCGTCAGGCTGCACAGCCCCGCGGTATGCAGCGCCGTCAGCAGCACACCGGTGGCGATGTTCACGCTCTCGGGCACATAGTAGTTCTTGTAGCGCGTGCCGTCCTCGAACTCGCCCCAACGCTGGGCAAAGACCACGATCAGCCAGGGTGCGGTGGTCAGATGCGGTTTGTCCTCATTGGTTCCAATCGGTTCCAGGGCCTTGATCCACTCATCGCCCGCACCGCCTGCATAGAACCGGCGTTCCTCCTCCTCGGCCTCTTCGCGGATCTGCGCCTTCAGATCCGGGTTGGAGATTGCGGCAAAGAACCAGGGCTGGTGATTGGCGCCGGATGGCGCGGTGCCGGCGGCACGGATGCAATCCTCGATCACCGCCCGCGGCACCGGCTGGTCTGTGAAGTCCCGCACCGTGTGCCGCCGCCGCATATGCGCTAGAAACGTGGCCGCCTTCTCCTGCATTTCCGCACCGGAATATTCCGCCCGGTCAGGCAGGGGCAGCGGTTCATAGCTGAGGGCGTCTTTGGCAAACATTTGCAAACTTTCCGGATTAGCTTTGCGTTAAATACTGTCTAGCCGATTTCTGCACGGCGCGGGTCACTTCGGCAAGGGCCGGGGCCATCACCCGCGCCACCTGCCAGGTCAGCGGCACCGGCAATGCGGTGTCCGGGATCAGCGGCACCAGGCGGCCCGCGCGGATGTCCGCCTCCACCATCGCCAGCGGGTTCATGCCCCAGCCCATGCCCGCGGCGGCGGCATCAAGAAAGGCCTGGGTCGAGGGCAGGTAATGCGCAGGCGGCGCCAGTCCTGAGGCCACATTGCGCTCCAGCCAAACGCGTTGCAGATTGTCCTTTGCATTGAAGATCAGACAGGGCGCGCGGGCAGCAGCCTTGGGCGTGACGCCATCCGGGAACCAGCGCGCCATGAAATCCGGGCTGGTGGTTGCTACATAGTCCAGCCTGCCCAGCGGGTGGGTGTCAAATCCGGTCACCGGCTTGGAACTGGCGGTGACGGCTGCTGAAACCTCCCCCCGCTTCAGCCAGTCGGCGCTGTGGTCCTGATCATCGACCAATAGGTCGAACAGCACACCGTCCACGGCGGCCATCGCATCGATGAACCAGCTCGCCAGGCTGTCGGCATTGACCGCAATCCGCAGCCGCACCGGGCCGTGATCTGCGTCCAGCGCCAGCTCGCGCGCCAGCTGTGCCTCCAGCAGGCCGATGTCTTCGGCATGTTTCGCTATCCGAAGACCCGCTGCGGTGCCGGTGCAGGGCGACCCGCGCAGCACCAGTGCGGCGCCGGTGCGGTCCTCCAGCGCCTTGATCCGCTGCGAAACCGCCGAGGGCGTCACCATCAGCGCGTGCGCTGCCGCCTCAAAGCTGCCCAGACGCAGCACCGCGCTCAGCGCCGCCAGCTGGCTAGGGTCCATCTGCATTAGAAGCTCTAATCTGCCATAAATCTCTTTAACTGGATTAATGCCATGGCGGGCTGTAGTCAAATCCCAGCACAACAATGGAGACCGTGATGCCCCCCAGCCTGATTGCCGGATTTGCCCTGGGCCTCAGCTTGATAATGGCCATTGGCGCCCAGAACGCCTTTGTCCTGCGCCAGGGGCTGCGGCGCCAGCATGTGTTCTGGATCTGCCTCACCTGCGCCGGATCCGACGCGGTGCTGATCACTGCGGGCGTCCTCGGTTTTGGCTCTCTCGCACTGGCGCTGCCCTGGTTCGAACAGGCGATGCGCTGGGGCGGCGCGGCCTTCCTGATCTGGTACGGCGCCCGCGCCCTGCGCGCCGCCTGGCAGGGCGGCGAAACCTTGGAAGTGGCGCAGGAGGGCGCAGGCAAGGCGCTGTTGCCGGTACTGGCTACCGTGCTGGCACTCACTTGGCTCAATCCGCATGTATACTTGGATACGGTGGTGCTGCTGGGCTCGATCTCCGCCCAGTACCCCGAGCCGCTAGTCTTTGCAGCCGGCGCCACGATTGCCAGTTTCACATTCTTCTTCACGCTCGGCTACGGCGCCAGCCTGCTGGCGCCGGTCTTTGCCAGTCCGCGTGCCTGGCAGGTGCTGGACGCCATTGTCGGCCTGACCATGTGGGCGATTGCCGCCAAGCTCCTCTTGATGTGATGAACAGCTTGATGTGATGAACAGCCCCTGTGCGCGGGCGGGCCTAACACCCGCGCAGAAATGCCCTACCTTTCCCCATGACAGCAGACAGGAGGGAAGGATGAGCTGGAACCCGGCACTGGAACCGCAATGCCCGGATGCGGGCAGTCTTGATGCGATTGAGACGGTGATCATCCCGCGCGCCCGCGACATCGGCGGATTTGAGGTCCGCCGCGCGCTGCCTGCGCCGCGCCGCCAGATGGTTGGCCCTTTCATTTTCTTCGATCAGGCCGGGCCGACCGAATTCCTGACCGGCCAGGGCATCGATGTGCGCCCGCATCCGCACATCGGCTTGGGCACGGTCACCTACCTCTACCAGGGCGAATTCGAGCACCGGGACTCCCTCGGCACCCACCAGATGATTTACCCGGGCGAGGTGAACTGGATGGTGGCCGGGCAGGGCGTCACCCACTCGGAGCGCACTTCTGCCGCCACCCGCCAGGGCAAAAGCAGCCTGTTCGGCATCCAGACCTGGATCGCGCTGCCGGACAGCCACGAGGACGTACCCGCCGCCTTTGAGCACCACGGCAAGGAGGCGCTTCCGGTTCTGGAGGGCGAGGGCAAGACGGTGCGCCTGATCCTTGGCTCCGCCTGGGGTGAGAAAGCTCCGGCAACCCTTTATTCGGAAACTTTTTATGCCGATGTGGTGCTGCACCCGGGCGCCAAGCTGCCGTTGCCCGCCGACCACGAGGACCGGGGGCTGTATGTTACCCAAGGCTCAGTGGAGATTGCGGGTGAAAGCTTCGAGGCGGGCCGCATGATGGTGTTCCGTCCCGGCGATGAAATCACCGTGACCGCGGGTGCTGAGGGCGCACGGCTGATGGCGCTGGGCGGCGAGACAATGAACGGGCCGCGCTATATCTGGTGGAACTTCGTCGCCTCATCCCGCGACCGGATCGAGGCGGCCAAGGCATCCTGGGCCGCGGGCGATTGGCAGCATGGCCGCTTTCAGCTGCCGCCCGGCGACGATCAGGAATTCATCCCGCTGCCTGAGCGGCGGAAATAATTCACATGTGAAGTCTTGCGCCGCTGCCCGAACGGGTGTTCTGTCTGCCCATGAGCCAATCCGCCGCCCCCGTCCAGCATGTGCAGAACCCGTTGAAGGGCGTGTTCTGGATGGTTGTCACCGGCCTTTGTTTCGTGGCGGTAACGGCGCTGGTCAAATCGCTCGGCACCCGCATCCCGCCAGCTGAAAGCGCCTTTCTGCGCTATCTCCTCGGGCTGGTGTTCCTGATCCCGATGGCTGGCGCGCTGCGCAGGGCGCATCTCACACCGCGGCTCTGGGCGCTGTTTGCAGGCCGCGGCGTGGTGCATTCGGCGGGGGTGATCCTCTGGTTCTACGCCATGACACAAATTCCGCTGGCTGAGGTCACGGCGATGAATTACCTGTCGCCGGTCTATGTCACCTTGGGCGCGGCGCTGTTTCTGGGCGAGAAGCTGGCCTTCCGCCGCATAACCGCCATTGCCGTCGCCCTGATCGGCGCGATGATCATCCTGCGTCCGGGCTTTCGCGAGGTCTCGCCTGGCCACATCGCCATGCTGTTTACCGCGGTGTCTTTTGGCGCCTCCTATTTGATCGCCAAGTTCACCGTCGGCAGCAACAGCCCGGCGGTAGTGGTGGGGATGCTGTCGATCTTTGTCACAATCGGCCTGGCCCCATTTGCCCTGGCGGCCTGGGTCACGCCGACTCTGGCAGAGACCGCAATCCTGTTCGGCGTCGCCTGCTTTGCGACCGCGGGGCATTACACCATGACCCTGGCGTTTGCCGCAGCTCCTGTTGCGGTCACCCAGCCGGTCACTTTCCTGCAACTGGTCTGGGCCACGCTGCTTGGGGCTCTGGCCTTTGGCGAGCCTGCCGACATTTGGGTGATCTCTGGCGGCGGCCTGATCCTGGCGGCGGTCAGTTTTATCACTTGGCGTGAAGCTAGGATAAAAAGGAAAAGCCTTTCACCTTCCGGTAATGCGGCTGGTGTCTGATCGTCTTATGGATGTTACACGCCTGGGGTAATCTCCCGCCTTCATGGAAACTCGCGGGGGCCGTGAATGATGAAATTCCTTTGGCTGCCGGGTCTGCTTCTGGCGGCGCTCCTTGAACCGGCACCGGCGCAGGCTGGTTTCCGTATCTGCAACGATACGGAAACCCTGCATCACTTGGCCGTGGTCCTGCGCGACGGCGGCAGCTGGGTGGCGCAGGGCTGGCAGCAGCTGAATCCGGGGGACTGCGCGGACCCGGCACCGCAGGGCTATCCGGGAAAATTCATGTACTTCCGGGCCGAGGGTCCCGGACACCGCTTCCGCGACGACAGCGTCCGGTTCTGCACCGCGCCGGAGGGGTTCCGGATCCCGCATGGCAGTGATTGCAGCGGCCCGGGCCTCACGACGCGGCGGTTTGCCAAGGCATCCGCAGACCAGCCGGTCTTGCTCAGCACCCGCTCGCTCACTCGGCAGGGCAAGGACCCGGACGCCGCGGCGCGGGACGCGCATCATGTAGCTAGCAGCGGGCTGCACTATACCGCCGAAGTCGTCTTTCAGGGCTGCAAGCTGAACTCTGCAGAAGAGACCGTAACCTGCAAATTCGTTGGAGAGGGCTTGGAAATCGGCTCGCAAGGGCGGCTGCAGATCAATGACCCGGTGTTTACATACCTGTTGGGACTGCTGGCCGCCACTCCGCTGGAAATCGACGGCGAAATGACATTCCGCATGGGGTCATTCGGTGAGCTGGATTTGCACAGTGTGACGCCACGGGCACCGGACCGTTTTGACGGGATACTGCAAAAGATGCAGGGGCAATGGCTGTCGGAACGCAACCCGCTGGACAGGTTCGCCATTTCGGGTGCTGTGCGCCGGGCCAGCTATGGCGGCCGCCTGATGACGCCGGAATTCGTCTCGGTTCAGGACAACTGCCAAGGCGATGAGCAGGGTGAGTTTTTGCTGGCCTGGGACAGCCTGCGCGGCAGCAGCCTGTGCTACCGGATCAAGTCGCTGACGCAGGACAGGATGACGCTGATCTACCTGCCGCAGAGGATCCGCATGGATTACCGGCGGGCACGATAGTCCGGCAGGGCGTCAGGGGATCACCAGATCCACCACCCGGTGCGCCGCGGCGCGGGCTTCCTCCGGGTCCAGCGCCTCTTCCGACTGCGCCGCCTGCAGCCAGACCCCGTCCATGTAGCACTGCAGCGCCTGGCGTGCGGTCTCCACCTGGCCGGCCGGCAGAAGCGCCCGCAGCTCAGCCAGGAAATGGCTGCGCACCCGGGCCCGGTTGATTCGGTGCAGACGGCTGAGACGCGGGGAATAGGGCGCATTGGCCCAGAATTGCATCCAGATGCTGCATTGGGGGACGGTGAACAGGCCATCGGCAAAATTCGCATCCATCACCGCATAAAGCCGTTCGCGCGGGGTCCCTGCGGTGGCGTAGCCCTCACTCATTGCCGCGCGCAGCTTACCTAGGAGATGCAGCATGGTGGCTTCCATCAGCCCTTCCTTGGAGCCGAAATAATAGTTGATCGAGGCCGCCGAGGCACCCGCTTCCCGCGCGATTTCTGCCATGGTTACAACACCGTAACCACGCTTGTGCACGGCAACGATAGTGGCTTCGATCAGCTCTTCGTTGCGGATGTCCCGGATGCGTTTCCTGCTCATGAATAAGTTGTGGGGCAATTGGGACCACGTTTCAACTGTTGTTCGCGTGAATTCGAAACTTGAATGGCCGTTCAAAAAACTGTTTGGCGGCTCAGTCCGCTGTGATATGTACTCCTTCCATGTCTTAGGGCGGAAACCGTCCGGAAATGGGAGGGACATATGACTTCAATCATCTCGTTCGGGATTCTGCTGGCCTTTGCGCTGGTGGCGTTCTGCGTGATCAAGTGGTGGAACGTCCGCAATGTCGGCGTAACCCCCGTTCATCTTTTCACCTTCATCGCAATCCTGTTCACCTCCGGTCTGGACGTGGGCCTCATCATGTTCCCGCTGGCCTGGGACTTCCCGCTTTATGCGGACACCGCAGCGGAACCGGCCTATGGCTTCACCAACCCGCTGGCGCTGGAGTTCGGTTTCTGGGGCTTCCTGATCTGGGGCTTCTACTTCCTGACGACCTTCTATTTCTGCGTGGTCGAGCCGCGGGTGAAGTTCTTTGAGATCCCGCTGGTGAAATGGATCAACAACATCGTGATCATCGGCACCTGCGCCTTCACCGGTGCGCTGTTCCTGAACTACCTGCCGTATTACGCCACCTTCATGGGTGACGGCGAAACCGTGATCCCGGAATTCTTTGTCATCGTCTTCCTGGTGATCTTGTTTGCCGCCTTCTCCTCCACCGACATCAAATATGTGCGTATCCTGTCGGTCGGCTCCACCGCGCTGTTCCTGGCGCTGATCCTGGGTATGTGGGCCTATGCGGGCATCGGCCTGGGCGAGTTTGCGGCCACGGCGTCGAACATCGGCGGCTACTTCGCGAACATCCACAAATTCATCCTGCCGCTCACCGACTACCACGAGTTCTATCTGTTCTGGTGGTTCGCATGGTCGATCATGATCGGTCAGTTCACCTCGCGTTTTGTCGGCGGCCTCAAGACCTGGCAGGTTCTGGCGGCGCTGCTGATCTTCCCGTCGATCCCGCTGGGCCTGTGGTTCTCGGTTCTCTACTACTACCACCTGAACAGCATCGAGCTGACCTTGCTGATCAATGTTTCCATGCTGGTTGTGGGCATCATCTTCGTGGTCAACTCCTTTGACTCGCTGATCCGCCTTTACACTGACAACCTGAACCTGACGGCCAAACGTTTCGGCACCATCCCCTACGTGCTCGGCAACGCGATTGTGCTGTTCGGCCTGACCTGGGCGTTCAAGTCCGACTGGCTGAAGATTGAGTGGATCGGCACCGCGGTGATCGGCCTCTACCTCGCTTGCCTGGCCTACATTGCTTTCGTCAAACGCAGCGAAGTGATGAGCATCGACGCCTCGCCCGAGGAAAACACGCTCGACTTCGAAAAGATCAAGGCAGCCCACTAAGGGCGGTCTCCCGGCTGGCCCCCAAGTTTCCCCGAATGACGGGACCAGCCACCAAACTGCCTGGCAGCGCCTTCGGGCCTGCCAGGCGCCTTTGTAAAGCATCGCCAATACTGGGAGGTCCGCGATGAGTGCCCCGAATATCCTGATCCTGATGGTTGACCAGTTGAATGGGACGCTTTTCCCGGACGGCCCCGCCGAATGGCTGCATGCACCGAACCTGAAAAAGCTGGCGGAACGCTCAACCCGGTTTAAAAATGCCTATACCGCGTCGCCGCTCTGTGCGCCGGGCCGCGCCTCCTTCATGTCCGGCCAGCTGCCCTCGCGCACCGGCGTCTATGACAACGCCGCCGAATTCCGCAGCGACATCCCGACCTACGCCCACCATCTGCGCCGCGCCGGGTATTACACCTGCCTTTCGGGCAAGATGCACTTTGTCGGCCCCGACCAGATGCACGGGTTCGAGGACCGGCTAACCACCGACATCTACCCGGCTGATTTCGGCTGGACCCCGGATTACCGCAAGCCGGGAGAGCGGATCGACTGGTGGTACCACAACATGGGGAGTGTCACCGGGGCAGGGGTCGCTGAGACCTCCAATCAGATGGAATACGACGACGAGGTCGCCTACAACGCCACCGCCAAGCTTTATGAACTGTCGCGCGGTCTCGATGACCGCCCCTGGGCGTTGACGGTCTCCTTCACACATCCGCATGACCCCTATGTGGCGCGCCGCAAATACTGGGATCTGTATGAGGACTGCGAGCATCTGCTGCCCGAAGTTCCGGCAATGGCATACGAGGACCACGACCCCCACGCTCAGCGGATCTTTGACGCCAACGACTGGCGCAGCTTCGATATCACCGAAGAAAACATCAAACGCTCCCGCCGCGCCTATTTCGCCAATATCTCCTATCTCGATGACAAGATCGGCGAGATCCTGAATGTGCTGGAAACCACCCGGCAGGAGGCGATCATCCTTTTCGTCTCCGACCACGGCGATATGCTGGGCGAGCGCGGACTGTGGTTCAAGATGAGCTTCTACGAGGGTTCCTCCCGCGTGCCGCTGATGATCTCCGCGCCGGACCTGCCTGCGGGTCTGATCGAAACACCGGTCTCCACGCTGGACGTGACCCCGACGCTGGGCGCGCTGGCCGGTGTCGATATGGGTGAAATCGAACCCTGGACCGACGGCCAGAACCTGGTGCCGCTGGCCACCGGTACTGAGCGTACCGCCCCGGTCGCCGTGGAATACGCGGCTGAGGCGTCCTATGCGCCGCTGGTGTCGCTCCGCTATGGCAAGTGGAAATACAACCGCTGCGCCCTTGACCCCGACCAGTTGTTCGATCTTGAGGCCGACCCGCACGAGCTCAACAACCTGGCGGACGATCCGGCCCATGCAGGCACGCTGGAATCCTTGCGCGCCAAGTCAGAGGCGCGCTGGAACCTGGACACTTTCGACGCAGAAGTGCGCGCCAGCCAGGCCCGCCGCTGGGTCGTCTACGAGGCGCTGCGCCAGGGCGGCTATTACCCCTGGGATTACCAGCCGCTGCAGAAGGCCTCGGAGCGCTACATGCGCAACCACATGAATCTCGACACCCTCGAGGAAAGCAAACGCTTTCCCCGCGGTGAATAACCCGAAACAAACATCCCGCCAGTTCATCTGGCCCCAAATATCCCCGCCGGAGGCATGAAATTATGACCCACCCCGCACAACCCAAAGCCAGCCACTTCATCAACGGCGAATACGTCGAAGACACCGCAGGCACCCCGATCCCGGTGATCTATGCCGCCACGGGTGAGCAAATCGCCACCGTCTACGCCGCCACCCCGGCGATCGTGGAACAGGCGCTCTCCACCGCCAAGGAAGCGCAAAAGGCTTGGGCCAAGATGACCGGCACCGAGCGCGGCCGCATCCTGCGCCGTG
This sequence comes from Leisingera sp. CC-HEC093, assembly GCF_059429195.1. Lineage (NCBI taxonomy): Bacteria > Pseudomonadati > Pseudomonadota > Alphaproteobacteria > Rhodobacterales > Roseobacteraceae > Leisingera > Leisingera sp. CC-HEC093. Next base: position 2,928,439 of record NZ_JCAIJR010000001.1, read on the forward strand.
CCGCCGATATCATGCGCGAGCGCAACCATGAACTGTCTGTTCTGGAAACCTACGACACCGGCAAACCGCTGCAGGAAACTCTGGTCGCTGACGCCACCTCCGGCGCTGATGCGCTGGAATACTTCGGCGGCTTGGCCGCTAGCCTCACCGGCGAGCATATCCCGCTGGGCGAGGACTGGGTTTACACCAAACGCGAGGCGCTGGGCCTCTGCGTCGGCATCGGTGCCTGGAACTACCCGACCCAGATCGCCTGCTGGAAAGGCGCGCCCGCGCTGGCCTGCGGCAACTCGATGGTGTTCAAGCCGTCCGAGACCACCCCGCTCTGCGCGCTGAAAGTGGCTGAAATCCTGATCGAAGCCGGCGCCCCCGCGGGCGTCTTCAACGTCGTTCAGGGCATGGGCGAGGTTGGCGGCGCATTGGTCACCGACCCGCGCGTCGACAAGGTCTCGCTGACCGGCTCCGTTCCGACCGGCAAGAAGGTCTATGCAGCCGCTGCCGAAGGCATGAAGCACGTCACCATGGAACTGGGCGGCAAGTCGCCGCTGATCATCTTTGACGATGCCGACATCGACAACGCCGTCGGCGGCGCCATCAACGGCAACTTCTACTCCTCCGGCCAGGTCTGCTCAAACGGCACCCGCGTGTTCGTGCAGAAGGGCATCAAGGAGAAATTCCTCGCCCGCCTTGCAGAACGCACCGGCAACGCCATCCTGGGCGACCCGATGGATGAGGCCACCAGCTTTGGCCCGATGGTCACCGAGAACCAGATGAACATCGTGCTGGGCTACATCGAGAAGGGCAAAGAAGAAGGCGCCCGCCTGATCTGTGGCGGCAACCGCGCCGACAAGGACGGTTACTTTATCGAACCAACAGTGTTCGCAGACGTGACCGACGATATGACCATCGCGCGCGAGGAAATCTTTGGCCCGGTCATGTCCGTTCTGGACTTCGAAACCGAAGAGGAAGTCGTGGCCCGGGCCAACGACACCGAATTCGGCCTGTCCGCGGGCGTTTTCACCAAGGACTTCACCCGCGCCCATCGCGTGATCGGCAACCTTGAGGCCGGCAGCTGCTTCATCAACTCCTACAACGACGCGCCGGTCGAGGCGCCGTTCGGCGGGGTGAAGGCATCGGGCGTTGGCCGCGAAAACTCGAAAGAGGCGATCAAGCACTTCAGCCAGGTGAAGTCTGTCTACGTCCGCATGGGCGACGTCGAAGCGGCGTTCTGATTGGCGCCTGCCTGAAAACAACGGCCGGGCAGGGCGCCGCGCGCGCCCGCCCAATCTGAAGAAAGCGGCAGCAGTCCAGGTCTTCCGGCTGCCGGATGGAGAGTAGAAATGAACGCGGATTATGTGATTGTCGGCGCCGGGTCAGCCGGTTGTGCCATGGCCTACCGGCTGTCCGAAGCCGGAAAAAAGGTGCTGGTGATCGAACACGGCGGCACCGATGCGGGGCCGTTTATCCAGATGCCGGGCGCGCTCAGCTACCCGATGAACATGCCGCTTTACGACTGGGGATACAAATCCCAGCCAGAGCCGCATCTGGGCGGCCGCGAACTTGTCTGCCCGCGCGGCAAGGTGGTCGGCGGCTCCTCCTCGATCAACGGCATGGTCTACGTGCGCGGCCACGCGGGCGACTACAACCACTGGGCCGAAAGCGGCGCAGCGGGCTGGTCCTACGCTGACGTGCTGCCGTACTTCAAGCGCATGGAAACCTGGAACGACCGCGGCCATGGCGGCGATCCGGACTGGCGCGGCAAGGACGGTCCGCTGCATGTGACCCGCGGCCCCCGCGACAACCCGTTGCATGATGCCTTCGTCAAGGCAGGCAGCCAGGCGGGCTACCCGGTCACCTCCGACTACAACGGCGAGCAGCAGGAGGGCTTCGGCCCGATGGAGATGACGGTCTACAAGGGCCGCCGCTGGTCCGCCGCCAACGCCTATCTGAAACCTGCGCTCAAGCGTGAAAACTGCGATATGATCCGCGCCTTCGCCCGCAAGGTGGTGATTGAGGACGGCCGCGCCGTCGGCGTCGAGATCGAACGCGGCGGCAAGGTGGAGGTGATCCGCGCAAATGCCGAGGTGATCCTGGCCGCCTCCTCGCTGAACTCCCCCAAGATGCTGATGCTGTCCGGCATCGGCCCGGCCAAGCACTTGGCCGAGCACGGCATCGACGTGGTCGTCGACCGCCCGGGCGTCGGCCAGAACCTGCAGGACCACTTGGAATTCTACTTCCAGTTTGCCTGCAAGCAGCCGATCACCCTGTTCAAATACTGGAACCTCTTCGGCAAGGGCCTTGTCGGTGCCCAGTGGATGTTCACCAAGACCGGCCTGGGTGCCTCGAACCAGTTCGAAAGCGCGGCTTTCATCCGCTCCGACAAGGGCGTGGATTACCCGGACATCCAGTACCACTTCCTGCCGATTGCGGTCCGCTACGACGGCCAGGCGGCGGCAGAGGGCCATGGCTTCCAGGCCCACGTCGGGCCGATGCGCTCCCCCTCGCGGGGGGAGGTCACGCTGGCCTCCGGCGACCCGAAGGACGCGCCGAACATCCTATTCAACTACATGTCGACAGAACAGGACTGGATTGATTTCCGCAAATGCGTGCGCCTCACGCGTGAGATCTTTGCCCAGGACGCCATGAAACCGTTCCTCAAGCACGAGATCCAGCCGGGCGCCGACCTGCAGACCGATGACGAGATCGACGGCTTCCTGCGCGAGCACGTGGAAAGCGCCTATCACCCCTGCGGCACCTGCAAGATGGGCGCGGCAGAGGATCCGATGTCGGTGGTTGATCCGGAATGCCGGGTGATCGGCGTCGACGGCCTGCGCGTCGCCGACAGTTCGATCTTCCCGCGCATCACCAACGGCAACCTCAACGGACCCTCGATCATGACCGGCGAGAAGGCCTCTGACCACATCCTGGGCCGCCGCCTGCCGTCGTCCAACGCAGAGCCGTGGTTCAACCCGAACTGGCAAGAAGCGCAGCGCTGATCCTGCTGCCAAGCCAGCAAGCCGCCCGCCACCTCCCCTTTGTGCGGGCGGCTTACTTTTTGCCTGAAAATCAGCGCCTTTCCCGCACCTTTTGATCCGCGTCAAAGCGGCCGGGCAGGGCAGGCAATACCCTGCAACCGACCCTAGGAAAAAGGAGCGAGCAGGTGTCCAATACCCCCCATGAACTGGCTGAGGAATTCCCGGACAAAGCGGCGCTGATGAGCCAGCTGAAGCAGGCAGATGCGCATTTTGCCAAGCTGTCTGATGAATACCACGCGGTGAACCGCGCCGTGCACCGGGCCGAAACCAACGTGGAGCCGGTGAGCGCACAGGCCGAGACCGAAATGCGCAAACAGCGTGCCGCGCTGAAAGACGAAATCTGGGGGATCCTGTCCCAGGCATAAGGCTGTGCGGAAACTTCTGGGAAAGGGGCGCCTGCGGCGCCCTTTTTCGCGTTCTGGCAAGCGGGTCCATCTGCATCCTCGCCGTTTCGCGATTCGAGGGGGGGCGGATTGGCCGTAAATTGGAAACAGTTCCGGTATTTTTAGGGACTGTTGAGTTAGCGGCCCGGAAAATAAGAAAATTTTGGTGAATTTGAGGCAAATTGGTCAAAATTGCGGCCTGATGCGCTACATGCAGATTGCAGCCTGGGTTCGGCCTCAGACCGGCCGTGGCGCTGTTGTGTGCGAAGGAGTAGCCCAATGGGACAGATCTATCAGCCGGGGCGCTGGCAGGAGATCGAAGGGGTGCCAGACGAAACCTCTGATGCGGAAATGCTTGTGTTGATCCGGAACGTGGTCAGGGCCGACGCAGAGGTCCCGGCACAGGGGCGGGAGCCGGAACCAGGCCGCGTGCCCCACTGGCACCCGGCTCCGTCAGACCAGTCCAAACAGCCGCCGGAAGCGGCTGCCAAAGCAGACCGCGCCCTTATGACCCGCCTGCTGGACCGCCTGCGCGGGTGATTTGCCAGCCCGTTCATCGCAGATTCTCGACAGCTCGTCTCGCAGCACTGCGCTTTGCGCCGGCTGGGATCATGGTTCGTTGCGGCTCTCTCGCAGGAATGCTTCTCCAGCTGCCAGCCCGGCGTCCCAGGTCGCCTGGATCTTGTCCGGATCGGTGAAGTCTATCTTGTCCGCTGGCACCTCTTCTGCGGGCCACACATACAGGCGCCCGTCCACGTCCGGCAGGCGTTTGTAAGGTCTGGTCAGCAGCACCAGCGTGCGCCCCTTGTCCGGCTCCGGCATCGGCGCCTGGTCAGCCATGCCGCCGTCGATCACCGCACGGCCGTCCCAGCAGGGCGGGTCGAACACCGGCGGGATGGTGGCGGCAAAGCGTACCAGATCGGCCAGCTTGCCCTCCTGCGCTGCTGCGCGGGCGTCCACCAGGCTGGAGGAAACGCCGAATCGTTCCGCCCAGTTGAAATGCGGCGAGCCGATCAGATGCAGTTCGGCCTCATAGGCCAGTGTGGCCAGGCTGCCTGACAGCCGCACCCAGCGGGACGACGGCGGATGTCCCAAGAGGATCTGCGCCTGCGGTCCGGCAGCAACCCTGGCCGCCGCCTCACCGTCCAGCGCCCGGGTGACCACTTCTGCATAGATCCGCTGATGCGGCGTCAGCTTGTCGGCGCCGGGCTTGTGCCAGTTGAGGTTGTGATCGGTGCTGCGGAACGCGTCTTTCATTTCCGCCAGCACCCGTTCGCCGCGGCCCGCCAGGAACCCGGCCAGCGTCAGCGCGCCGCCGGACACCCCGGTCACCCGGGCGGGGCGCAGCCGCAGCTCATCTTTCACCACGTGCAGAAAGCCGCCCTGCCAGAAACACCGGCAGCCGCCGCCGGACAGGACCAGTTGTTCAAATGCTGTCATGCCGCCTAACCTAGGGCACGCGGTTCGCACCGGCCAGCCGCCGTGTCAGCTAATCTCACGGGGCAAGACCCAGCGCCGGCCTAGCCGCCTTCGGGTTCAGGAAGCTTTGCAATGAATTCCGAAAGCAACTTCCAAGCCGCAATGTCCGCTTGCTCGGGGTCATCCGTCCAGGGCTCCGGCGCTGCGCCCGACAGCACGGGGGCAAAGGCCGCAGCGGCCAGTTTCAGATCCGCATCGCTGCCGATCCGGCAGGTGCCGCTTGCAGGCTGCGGCGGCGCATAGTCCAGCGTCTGGCCAATCCGCGCTTCCATCCATGCAAGATCTTCCGCGTTTGCTGAAATGGCGCTGGCAGCCAGATCCGGACACAACTCAAACCGCGGGCCGGGCAGTTCCATAAGCGCATTGACGATCAAGCGGTCCCTGCGTGCCAGGGCGGGTGTGCCAAACCGGACGTTGCCGTTCCGGCGGTAGCAGGAGATGAGAGCCAAGGCGGTGGCCGTCATGCGGGTATTGCGGTTTTCACGGGCGCCCGCTACCGGCGCGATGCCGGCCCAGCCCGTGAAATCCTGAACGACGTCTCCGCCGGTGAAACTGCCGGGCGCATAGACTCGCAGCCGGACAGTTTCCGCTCCGAAGACGCGATCGAGGGCTTCAAAGCGCCTCCGGTAGTCGGGCCAGCGGGGGGCAAAGACCGCAGCGCCGGTCTTGATGTCCTGCTGCAGCGAGCTTCCGAGATAGTCGGCTGGAGGCCGCACATAGGCGTAGACTGAGATCTCCTGGAAATGCGGGCTGAACCGGTTGCGCACTCGCGTCAATGCCGCTTCACCTGCAGTGGAAAACCACTCCGCAGACAAGATAAAGGTATTCTCCGGCCGATTGCGCAGCTGGCGTCTGACACGCTTTTCCAGTTTGCCGCGCTGTTCCTTCAGGTCCGCTGCGCTCAGCCCTTTATTCTTGAAGGCAAAGTGCTGCTCCGGATGATCTTGGAACAGGATTATGCACGGTGCCGAGTGGTTCGGGCGGCCAAGCCGCATGGCGTGGGCGCCTTCGGAGCGACCAGAGGCGAGCGCAGCCTGAATGGAGGTGCTGCCGGTCTTGTGCATTCCGGCGTGGAGGATCAGGCGCTTCCTGCGGCGCGGTGGCATTACTCGGACCTCATTCTTGCGATTGTCATTTCAGTGCGTCAGCTCACCTCATAGGGCAAGACCCCGCGTTGATCTGTGTTGATGGTCAGCCGCCGCTCCAGCGGCGGGACAGAGCGCTGGTGGCAGTCTTTCCGCTCGCAGATCCGGCAGGAGATGCCAATCGGCTCATAGGCGCTGTCCTGGCTTACATCCATGCCGTCGGCATAGACCAGCGCATCCGCGTGGCGCACCTCGCACCCTAGCGCAATCGCATACCGCCGCACCGGCGCGCCGAAGGAGCCGCCCGGTTTCGACACATCCCGCGCCAGCGAGATATAGCGCACCCCGTCCGGCGTCTCCGCCAACTGGCGCAGGAACCGGCCCGGGGTCTCGAACGCCCGGTGCACGTTCCACAATGGGCAGGCGCCGCCGAAACGGGCAAACTGCAGCCGCGTGGCCGAGTGCCGCTTGGTGATGGTGCCCGCCTGATCCACGCGCACAAAGAAGAACGGCACCCCCTTGGCGCCCGGCCGCTGCAGGGTGGAAAGCCGGTGCGCGATCTGCTCGATCGAGGCGCCAAAGCGGATCGCCAGCAGCTCCAGATCATGGCGGCAGGCCTGCGCCGCCTCCAGAAACCGCCGGTAGGGCATCAGCGCCGCGCCGGCGAAATAGTTGGCAAGTCCGATCTTGGCGATGGCGCGGGCCTCTTCGCTCTGGAATTTTGCAAAATCCAGCGTCGCCTCCAGCAATGTATTCTGCCTGAGCAGCGCCACCTGCAGCAGCATCTGGAACAGCTGCGTCTGCGGCGCAGAGCGGTTCGACAGATGCAGCACCTGCGTCTCGGCGTCGAAATGGCGCAGCCCCTCCATCTCGGTCTGGCGCACCTTGATGCCGCCGCGCTCCAGCTCGGCAATGGCGGCGGCACGGATGTCGCTGGTGGCGGCAAAGCGTTCTGCCGCGTGGTCCACTGCGTCGATGTAATTGTCGCAGTAATGAAAGAAATCGCGCACCTCTTCCCAAGGCGATGCCTGAATGCGCGCATCCTCCCGCCCCAGCGCCTCATCCAATGAGGCAAGGCGTTCGTGCGTCTGCCGGTAGGCCCGGTGCAAGGACAAAAAGGCCCGCGCGAGCGCCGGGGCGTTGGATGCGGTCAGCCGCAAATCGGCCAAGGGCGGCGCATCATCGGCAAACACCGGATCTGCCATGGCCTCGCGCATATCGCTGACCAGGCGTTCGCTGTCGCCCGCGCTCAGCTCGGTCACATCCATGCCGAATTCCTGCGCCAGCGCCAAAACCACCGTCGTCGACACCGGGCGGTTGTTGTTCTCCATCTGGTTCAGATAGGGCAGGGAGACGCCCAGCTTGGCGGCGAAATCCTTCTGCGTCAGCTCCAGCCGCTGCCGCATCTCGCGCAGCTTGGCGCCGGCGTATAGTTTCTGGGTGGCCATGCGGCGCGCCTTTGCAAATCCAATTCTTGCGAATGGTATAATTGCAAATCAGCGCCTGCAAGCCCGCGGCGGCGCTATGTGCCGATCTGCCGCTCCCGCCAGACCACCAGCAGGATTGCAATCAGCCCGCACAGGGCGGTGGCGAACATGATTGCCAGCAGCGGCACCGCAGTTGATCCCGGCACCAGCAGCATCCCCGCAAAGGCGCTGAGCGCGGCGCCCGCGCCGATCATGATCGCGCCGCTGAGGCCGGACGCCGTGCCCGCCAGATGCGGCCGGACAGAAATCGCGCCGGCGGTGGCATTGGGGATCGCCATGCCGTTGCCAAGGCCGACAAAGCACATCAGGCCGAAAAAGGTCCACACCGTGTCTGCGCCCGCCATTGCAATCAGCAGCGACAGCAGCACTCCGCCGCCATTGATCACACAGCCCCACAGCACCATCCGGTTGACCCCCAGACGGGTGGAATACCGCCCGGAGATGAAATTGCCGGCAAAATAGCCCAGGGCAGGGGCCGAGAAATACACCCCCAGTTCCGCTGTGCTCAGCCCGTAGACCTCAGTGCCGACAAAAGGCGCGCCGCCGAGATAGGCAAAAAAGGCACCAGACGCGAGGCCGGAAGACAGCGAGTAGCCCCAGAACCGCGGCGAGCGCAGCAGCTCGGGATATTCGCGGAACTGCGCCACCAGTGTCTTGCCGCTCTTGTGCGCAGTCTCGCCGAAGTCGGTGAAGGTGATCAGCAGCGTCACCGCGCCGACCAGGAACAGCAGCCAGAAGTTGGCGGTCCAGCCCATCCACTGGTCCAGAAACCCGCCGATCGCCGGGCCGATCATCGGCACCACCGCCATGCCCATGGTGACATAGCCGATCATGCTGGCGGCCTCGCTGGTGTCATACATGTCGCGCACCGCCGCACGGCTCAGCACCATGGTTGCGGCCACCACGGTCTGCGCCACCCGGAACAGCAGGAACAGCTCCGCGGTCGGCGCAAAGATGCAGCCCAGCGTGGCCAGCAGGAACAGCACGATGCTGCCCAGAATGACCGGCCGCCGCCCCATCTGATCAGAGATCGGCCCGACAAAGATCTGCACCACCGCATTGCCCGCCAGATACAGCGCCACCGACAGCTGCATCACCCGGTAGTCGACCGCATAATACTCTGCCATCCCCGCCAGCGACGGCAGATGCAGGTTCATGCCAAGCGCCGACAGGCCTGCCAGCAGGATCAGGGTGAAAATGCGCGGAGGCGTCCGCTGGCCAGGGGCCCGGGTATCATATGTGGACATACCATCCGGTTAGAACAGTCTGCGGGCGTTGTCCATCAGTCCGCTGTGCGGCGGCGCACAGCGGTGACGCCGCGTCAAATGGCGCTTGCTTAAAAATCATGGCGTCTCCTATGCTGGGGCAGGCAACAGATTTATTTGCGATTTCAAGGCCGCCCCCAGTCCTGACGAGGTGACAAATGGCCAATACCCCGGACCCGCTCGCCAACAATCCGGCCATCCGCCAATGGGCGGAACGCTTTTACGCGGTCAAGGCCTGGACCATGCCTGACCCGCCCGGCGGCGGTGATGAGGCCACGGAGCAGCGGCGCGCGGCTGCGCTGGCGGCCCTCGGCAAGATCACCATCCCTGCCGCGCTCAGCTCCGGCGCGCGGCGCAGCCTGGCAGGCGGGCGCAAGGCGTTGAAGAAGGAAATCATCAGCGCCGGCGCCGCAGAGGTGTTTGACAAGATCGACAGCGACATCAAGGAACTGGAAACCCGGATCGCCGCTCAACTGGCCGTCGCTGCCGCCCGGGCCAAGGCGCAATCCGCCCTTGCTGCGGCAGAGGACAAGTTCAAATCGGTGCGCGACAGTCTCGACCAGGGTGCTTTTACTCATGTGGAGGGGCGCATCAAAGCGGCGCATAAGGCGATGGCAGCGGCGGTCTCGGACACTGATTTCGAAACGGTGGAGGCACAGGCCAAGGATATCTCCGCCAAAGCGGACGACGCCAAGGCCTACGGCACCTTCTTCGACAATTGGACCCGCGGCACGCTGGCGCTGATTGCCGCGATGAGCGGCAGCGGCAAAGATGACGCGCAGGACGACCGCAGCGCCAGAATGAAAACCGCGGCCGGCCATTCTAAAGCTGGTGACTTCGGCACTGCCAAGTCTGCTCTGGAGGGCTGGAAGACCAACCTTGGCGACGAGGATGACCTTGCTGCGGCTGTCAGCTTTGCCACGCTGATGGAGCAGTACCTGGCCAGCACACATGAGCGCAGCGATTTTATCATCAACAGCGCGGTGCCGGATGCCCGCGACTTCAAGAACCACCTGAAAAACGCCAAGAAGAAGGCCTATAAGGACCAGAAATTTGCAGAGGCAGAAGCGCTGCTGCAGGAACTGATCGCCTACAGCTCCAAGGACCGCGGCAAGCTGGCCCGCTACATGCGCGGCTTTGACGGCTCCCTGCGGGCGGACGAGGGGTTCCGCAACGCTTTGGCGGCAGCAGGCACCAAGCAGAAGTTCAAAGGCGCCAACGATCCGGCGGGCGCAATGGCGGATCTGAAGGTTTGGGAAAAGGCCAACCGCGCCCTGATGCGCAAGAGCCATTCCAAGCAGATCGTCAAAGCGCTGGAAAAGAAATACGAGGCCCTGAAAAAGCTGCTCTCCGACCCGGAGCTGAGCGATCTGACCACCACATGGAACGCGCACAAGGCACTGGCCGACAATGATGATTTCGACAAAAAGACCGGCGCGCCGCAATACCACGCCAAGCTGAACCAGCTGTTCAACCTGGAAAAGGTGGTGGACGAGCGCCGCGAGATGGCGCTGATCCTCCAGCGTTATCCGGCTGCCGCGGCTTATGATTTCCAGAAACCGGTCGCGGATGCCCTGGCGGCCGGAAAGTATGCTGATGCAATAGCCGCGGTGCCGGCTGCCCTGGCGCTCTTGCGCGCAATGCCTGCCTATCTGGATGCCAAACAGGCGGCAGGGGACTTGCTGGCGGTGCTGCCCGGTGATGCGGATGAATTGCGCGACCCGCTGGATGCCGCAATCAAGGCAGCGGAAGTGACCGCACGCGGCGGCGATCCGGCCAAGGCAGCGGTGGACCTGCAGGCGGTGCTGGACGGCACGGACTATATGGATCTGGTGCTGGCAATGGCCGACTACCGCGCCAAGCTCGCCAAGGTTGAAAAGGTACACGCCCGCACCAAAAAATACCTCAAACTGCCGGAGGCCGAGGCCGCACTGGATACCGCGCTGAAGACCGCCACGGACCGTGCGGACACTGACAGGGAATACGGCGACGCCTTCCTGATGCTCGATACCCACCAGAAGCTGCTGGCCGAGGTGAAGCCGATGGCCACCGCCCGCTATCAGGTGCAGGGCATTATCAAAGCGCTGAAACGGGCCAGCGCCCCCCAGGATGAGCTGGACGCCTTCGAGGTCAAGATTACAGCGGCTGAGGCCGAGGCGAAGAAACCGGATTTTTCCAAGGCCAAAACCGCCTTCGATCAGATCCGCAAAGATCTGGAAAAGCTCAGCGCTGAGGCGGCGGAAGCCTATGAAATGATGGACGGTGTCGGCAGCAATGCAGGCCATTCGCTGGACCGCCACGGCCCCGGTGTCAGCGACGAGGATCTGATAACCCGTCTGAAGACCGGCAAGCCGCCGAACGCGCACTCCGATGATGAGCGCTCCTACACTGGCGCCTCGTCCAGGTTCGACAGCCCGCAGGACTGGCTCGCGGGCCGCGAGCTGGCAGCGCAGGCGGCGCTGGCAGATGGCATCGACATCACTGAGACGGAAATGACATACACCGGCGATCCGCTCACGGACCCTGATGAAACCGCCGATTTCACCGTCGAGCACGGACGCCCGATCGACAAGGCCTACATCGGCCACAAGAAACACGTCCGCATGGATGACGAACCGGTCCCCGACAAGACTTATGAAACCTTCGAGGAGGTAGAGGGGCTGACCCGCGCCTATGTGAACTTTATCTGGGAGCCGGAGGAACTGCCGGATGAAACCACCAGTCATCCTGACCCTGGCACGCACTACCCGGCGGAAAAGCCCCAGGATAACGCCGACTATGTCGAGAGATACAAAACCCGGCACGGTGCCGCCCCGGCCAAGATTCCGGGCCGTTGGGTGATGATGCAGCAATACCCGGTCGCCGACGGCTGGGATAACGAGACCAAGACCTACACCAATGGCAATCCGGACAACATGATCCCATGAAGATACGCAAGGAACTGATCGAAGGCTACACGCGGCTCTTGACCATGGGCCGGGCCGTCAACGCGCCTGACCCGATGGCAGACCTGGCGCAATTCGACGCCGACATCCGCGCCATGCACAAACGCGCCCACAAGGACGGCAACCTGGATTGGCTGCGCCTCGCATTGGACTCGCTGATCGCCAGCCCGGGCGGCCGCATCAGCCAGTTTGCAGGCCAGCAGTACCCGTTCGACGATGCGGAGCTGGTGGCGCTGTTCCGCCGCGCCTACGGGATGATCTGGCCGGACCAGCCGCTCTCCGAACCCGGTGACGAGGCTGATCTGGAGTTTGCCGAAATGAGCGCAGAGGAATGGGCCGCCGCCACCGGCGCCAGCTAGGAGAATGCCATGCCTGACCAGGCTTTTGACGCCGACGCCGTCCTGAAACTGATCAAGAAATCCAAGGCGTCCGGCAAAGAGCTGCCCTTTGCCTTCGGGCTTGCGGCCAAGCCGGAAAATTGCGGTTTGATGATCGACCTGCGCAAGCCCGGCAAGGTGCTGCGCGGCGACCTGAAGAAGATGCCGGGCATCAAGAAAACCTGTTTCGGCACCCTGCGGGTGGAGGAGAACGAGGTTTTCCTGCAGCCGGAAAAGCCGCTGAAGGGCATCGTCAAACAGCTGAAAAAGCGGTTCAAGGGCGAAGGCATGGTCAAGTTCAAGCCGGTGCTGGTCGGCCCTGACGGCAGCGTCATCGATGAGGACAGCCTGCCGGATGACGACGCGGAGGAGCTTGAAACCGCTGCCCCGGCGCAATCCGGTGACGCCGCCGCCACCGGGCTGAAACAGCGCATCGCCGCCGCGGCAGAGGCGGTGAAGGCGCTGGGCAATCCTGATCTTGCGGGCAAGCTGGCGCCGGAACTGAAGGCCAGCGCCAAACTCTTGGGGCAGGGCGACCACGATGGCTGCGCTGCCCGCCTCGACCGGCTGGACGCGGCACTGGCCAAGCTGCAAGCCCAGCCCAAATCTGCACCGGCGGATGCCGCCCAGGCCGCCAAGCTCAGTAAGCTGCTGGCGGCACAGGCGGCCAGGATCAAGACGTTGCCGCCGGAACAGGCCGCGCCGCTGGCGGAACAGGCCCGCGCCATTGCGGCCAGCCTCAAGTCCGGCGCGCTGCCGCAGGCCGCAGAGGGCCTCAAGGCGCTGATCAAGGCGCTGGATACCCCGGCAGAAGCGGAGACAGAGACGCCGCAACCGGATGTCATGGAAATCTGGCAGGCCGCCAAGGAGCAGGTGGACAGCGGCATCTCTGAATTGCAGACGGCGCTGCGGACCCAGAACCACCCGGTACTGGCGCAGATCGCCGATGCCGGGCTGGCCGGTGCCACTGATGGCAATCAAACCGCGCTGATGAAGGCGCTGTTCGAGATGAACTCCGCCACCGGCGAAGCCCGCAAGACGGCGGCGCAGGCGCTGCTGGCCCAGATCGCCGCCTATCTCAAGTTCCTCAAGGACGACCCGGTGATTGCCCTGGTGGAGGACAACCCCTTTGGCATCTCCGCCCCGGTGAAGGCGCCGCTGACCAGCGCCCTGCGGCAGATGGCCGGGATTGCAAAGGCCGCCTGACAGGGCGGCCCGGCCCCGCAGCAGGAGCCGGGAATTGCCTCCGGGGTTTGCTGATTTTCAACTTTGCCAGCTTCGTATGCAAACGGTTTGCAAATTTGCGAGAATGTCCTTTGGCTTGGCGGGCGCGCAATATATGGTCCCGGTGAAATCTACAGGGGACATGAGCCATGAAAGACATCCTTTCCGAGCTGGAAGACCGCCGCGAGGACGCGCGGCTGGGCGGCGGCCAGCGCCGCATCGACGCACAGCATGGGCGCGGCAAGCTGACAGCCCGTGAACGGATCGAGCTGTTGCTGGACGAGGACAGCTTCGAAGAGTTTGACATGTTCATCTCCCACCGCTGCACCGATTTCGGCATGGAGAACAACCGCCCGGCCGGCGACGGCGTGGTCACGGGCTGGGGCACCATCAACGGCCGCCAGGTCTATGTCTTCTCCCAGGACTTCACCGTGCTCGGCGGTTCTGTTTCGGCCACCCATGCCCAGAAGATCTGCAAGATCATGGATATGGCGGTGCAGAACGGCGCGCCGGTCATTGGCATCAACGATTCCGGCGGCGCCCGTATCCAGGAAGGCGTCGATGCGCTGGCCGGCTACGCCGAGATCTTCCAGCGCAACATCATGGCCTCCGGCGTGATCCCGCAGATCTCCGTCATCATGGGCCCCTGTGCGGGCGGCGCCGTGTATTCGCCTGCGATGACCGACTTCATCTTCATGGTCAAGGACACGTCCTACATGTTCGTGACCGGCCCGGATGTGGTGAAAACCGTGACCAACGAGGTGGTGACCGCTGAGGAGCTGGGCGGCGCCTCCACCCACACCCGCAAGTCCTCCGTCGCTGACGGCGCCTTTGAAAACGACGTCGAGGCGCTGGCCGAAGTCCGCCGCCTGGTCGACTTCCTGCCGCTCAACAACCGGGAAAAACCGCCGGTGCGCCCGTTCTTCGACCAGCCCGGCCGGATCGAGGAAAGCCTGGACACCCTGATCCCGGAAAACCCCAACAGCCCCTACGACATGAAGGAGCTGATCACCAAGGTTGCGGACGAGGGCGACTTCTACGAGATCCAGGAGGATTTCGCCAAAAACATCATCACCGGCTTCATCCGCCTCGAAGGCCAGACCGTCGGCGTCGTTGCCAACCAGCCGATGGTGCTGGCGGGCTGCCTCGACATCGACTCCAGCCGCAAGGCAGCCCGTTTCGTGCGCTTTTGCGACTGCTTTGAAATCCCGATCCTGACCTTCGTCGACGTGCCGGGCTTCCTGCCGGGCACCTCCCAGGAATACGGCGGCGTCATCAAACACGGTGCCAAGCTGCTGTTCGCCTATGGCGAAGCCACCGTGCCGAAGGTCACCGTGATCACCCGCAAGGCCTATGGCGGCGCCTATGACGTGATGGCCTCCAAACACCTGCGCGGCGACTTCAACTACGCCTGGCCGACCGCCGAAATCGCGGTGATGGGCGCCAAGGGCGCCACCGAGATCATCCACCGCGCCGATCTGAACGACCCGGACAAGATCGCCCAGAAGACCGCCGAATACGAAGACCGTTTCGCCAACCCCTTCGTGGCGGCCGAACGCGGCTTCATCGACGAGGTGATCATGCCCCAGTCCACCCGCAAACGGGTCAGCCGCGCCTTTGCCTCTCTGCGGGGCAAGCAGCTGAAGAACCCGTGGAAAAAGCACGACAACATTCCGCTGTAACGGCGGATGCCTCAGCGGGGGCTGTCTGCCCCCGCACCCCCGAGGATATTTTTAGCCACATGAAAAGGGAGCCGGGAGCTTGACCCGCAGCCGTTGGCATATCACCCGCACGGACAGCGCGCTGACGCTGTCGCGCCGCCTGCCTGCGTGCTTCGACGTGGCGGCGGAAACCGTGCTGCCCGCCGCTGATCCGCTGCGGCTGGCGCATCAGATCCGTCAGGACATGTGGCGGCGCCTGCAACGCTTGCGCGGCTTCTCCCCGGTGGTGGAAATTTCCGCCGCAGGGCGGGGGCTGCGGGTGCGCGCGGGCGGCCAGGTGAGGGGCCGGGTGCCTGCCAATGCAGCCGGGCAAATTGCGGATGTGCTGGAAGATCCCGCCCGCCGCGCCCGCTGGATCCGCCATGCCGCGCGGGGTCAGGACGCCGCGCTGCCCGATTCCCAGGCAGATGCGAAGGATTCGCATAGAATCGCGGCAAAAATTGACATGAAGAGCGAATCAGCGTCATGATCCGCCTCAGCCGATATCAGACAGCGCGCGCCACTTGCGCAGCGCCTGCAGCTCCGGCCGGAGGAGCCTGGTCCGCCAGGGGCCGGGGCTGCGGATATCTGGCGGCAATCCCCTTTGCTCTCTATGCGGTCACTGCCGCAGCTGCGGATGCAGTTCCCGTGCCTTCGGGCCAGGCGGTGACGCTGGCAGAGGTTCTCTTGGACGACGCTCCCGGCCAGCCCGGCCAGACATGGGCGCGGTTCCGCTTCCTGGCGCCGCAGATCGCCCGCGGAACCGGCGCCGTCAGCTATGAGGTGGCGGCCCCCGACATGGACCATCTCTGCGGCAGCATCGCGCTGCCCTATCTGGCCGAACACGGATTGTCCGCGGCGCGGGTGGTGATTTCGCTCTCGGACCGGATAGTGCCTTTTGGCGCCCAGGATGCCGCTGCAACGCAGTATTTCGAAGCTTACCGCCCCGAAGGCGCGGCCTGCATGTGGGAGGCTTTCTGATGCATCCACAATATCTTGCGGGCTATGGGCAGGACCGGCGGATTCTTGCGGCATTGCAGCCACAGACCAGCCAGTTGCCGCGATTTGCATGTGACATGGCGGCAAACCCGGCTATCCTTGGCGCGGGCAGTCACAAGGCTGCCTTCGCATTGAGGTTGAGGCACGCGGTCGGCAGAGCTGCCGCAGGTTTCACAAAATTTATCAGGAGACAGAAATGTCCAAGAGCATCAAGCTTATCGCCCTGGCCGGCCTGCTGGCCGCCGTCACTGCCTGCGCCCAGCAGGAAGAAGAATACGTGGTTGTCGAACCGCAGCCGGTTTCCGAAGAACCGGTTTTCACCGGCAAGTACAACTAATCACATCAGGGGTCCGGCCCTGCGGCCGGCCCCCGCCGCCCCGTGGGGTGCCGGACCGGAGGCACCCAAATGCTGAAACACCGCGGGTTCCCGGGCCGTATGCCCGGCACCGATTTCCAATTCACCATCCGCCGTCCGAACCCCAAGGGGGTGACGCCGCTGACCCGGCGCGAGCGATTCCGCGACCGCAAGAATGTCGACAGACGCGTCGATCAGACGTTCATGCAGGCGCTGTGGGAGCATTTCGGCGACCAGCCGTTTGAGCGCGGCAACCTGGATGCAGGCCGTCTCAGCTGGCTGTTCGGCCGCGAGGTGATCCCGGCCGAGGATCCGTTTGATCCGGAAAGCTATGAGGCGCTCCTGGTTATTGACGAGCCGGTTGCGCGCGCGTCCTTCCCGGAGGCGTTCGAGTAATGGCGCAGCCCTGGACGCAAAGCACGCAGACGGCACCGCGGAGTTTTCCGCGATGCCTGCTGCAGCGTTCGGGGCGCCGTGCTTCAGAAGTTCAGCTGCACCGCCAGCTGCACCCGGTCTCCGTCAAAACTGTTGCCGGTGGCCGCGTCATTGCGCTCGCCAAAGATATACTCCGCGCTGAGCGTCAGATTGTCGGTGGGGCGGTAAAACGCATTGACGTGAATGGTTTCCAGCTCGGTGAACGACAGCGTCCCGGTCGAGGTCGGAAGATCGTAATCCTCGCGCCCGTAGCCGATGCCGACATTCCACTTGTCGCCGATGTCCTGGCGGAACTCGAGGGTGTAGCCCTCCACGTCGTTCGCCTGGCCGCCAACCACAGCATCACCCAAACCGATCAGCAGCGGCCCAAGGGCTTCGCCGTCAACATAGGTGGCCTGGAACAAACCGCCTTCCCAGGGGGTGATCGAACCCGACAGGGTGATGCCGGTCTGATCCACTTCCACGCCGCCGCTTTCGATGGTGCCGGTCAGCCCGGCAATCCGCGCGGTGAACAAATCGTTGCTGTACTGCGCCGCGGCGGTGAACACCGGATCGCTGGAGGAGGCGCTGTTTTCCTCAAGCGACAGGCTGTAGTCGAAGCCATCGCCAAAGCTGTTGCTGTAGCGGATCTGCGGCACCCGGGCAAAGGCAATGCCGACAGGGCCGTTGAACTCCACGCTGGCGGGATACTGGCCCAGCGGCATGAAGTTGGTCCAGGTCTGGCCAAAGGTCCAGTGATCGCCGATCTGGATATTGGCATGGCGCAGCCGCAGTTCGGACCGCCCGCCAGAGGCAAAGAGGTCAAACTCCAGCTGCCCCCGCAGGGTGCCGATATCGCTTTCCGTGGTGGTGCGGATGCCCAGGCGCGACTGGCGCACGGTGGCGCCGAACTCGCCGTCGGTTGCGTTTACCGGCTCGCCGATATTGTTGACGAATGCCGTATCGCCCTGAACGAAATCAAAGTCGTAGTAAAAATCGGCCTTGGCATAGCCGTAGATATCGACCGCCGTATTGCCCAGCCGGAAATCGCCGGGGATGCTGGCTGCTTGCTGGTTTTCAGCTTCCAGGGCTTCAACCCGCGCGCGCAGATCCTGCAGTTCGGATGCGGCGTCCGCCTGCGCCAGGCCCGCGCTGCCGGCAAGCGCGGCAGCAGCCAGGGTCAAGCGCCCGTTATGCACCTGTTTCATGGGATTATCCCTCCTCCTTATGTGGTGTGCAGACACGCTTCCACGGTCCGCAAACAGGGGGAAATGACATCGCCGGGAGACGCTGTGATCTCTGGCCCCCGAAAGAGTGACCAAATCTCACAAGGTAATCGCGCTGTCGTTACGTTGCCGGTCAAGCTCTTGGCAGAGCACGGAAAAAATGCCCTGGAATCAGGCCTCCGCTCACCGCGCCAGCGCCGCGGGTCCGGGCCTGGCGCGGATGCGCGCCGCCGCCGTCACGGTGATGTGACAGGCGCGATGCGCCTGCGCGCCGCAACCGCCGCCGCGGCCCGTGGTTTCGGCGTGAATTTGCACAAGCTCTGCGAGAGTCAGCAGGAAATCGCCCAAATCGGCAGTGTTCAGTCTCGGGGGCTTACAGCCGCGGCCGGCCGGTGCATCGTGAGTCAAGCAGCGCAGCCACGCTGCTGTGCCGAGCATCTGTTCCGGCCCCTTCGCCTGAACGGGCAGGTACGCGACCCCATCCGCGGCCTGCCCGTCTTTTACCCCCTTCAGGCACTGGCGGAAGCTTGCCGCATGCCCCCCCTGATGCGGCAAGCCTCCGCCGAACAGGCGTATTGCTCCCGGTCAGCGTTGCACCTTGCTTGCAGGCCTGCAAATTCGGCCGGGACACAAGCGTCCCCGGAAGAAGGATACTGGATATGCGGGCAAAATCTCTCATCGCGGCCCTGTCGCTCTGCGGCGCCGTGGCGGCATGCGGCGACACCACAGGCGAGCGTGTCGTCTATGGCGCAGGCGCAGGCGCAGCAGGCGCCGCGCTGCTGGACGCCAACCTGGTCACCGGCGCAGCCGTCGGCGTGGCCGCAAACCTGGTCTATTGCCAGCAAAACCCCCGCAAATGCTGACGGCTCCGCCGCAGCTCTGAACAGCCGCCCCTCGCGGGCCGCTTCTGACATCGCGCAAACGCCGCGTCCGGGTCTGTCCCGGGCGCGGCGTTTTGCATTCCGGAATACCAAGGAACAAGGGACCGCCTATGTTTGATAAGATCCTGATCGCCAACCGGGGCGAGATCGCCTGCCGCGTGATCAAAACCGCGCGGAAAATGGGCATCAAGACCGTTGCCATCTACTCCGACGCCGACAAGCAGGCCCTGCATGTGCAAATGGCCGACGAGGCCGTCCATATCGGCCCGCCGCCCGCCAACCAGTCCTACATTGTCATCGACAAGGTGATGGAGGCGATCCGCCAGACCGGCGCGCAAGCCGTGCACCCGGGCTACGGTTTCCTGTCGGAAAACTCCAAATTCGCCGAGGCCCTGGCCGCCGAAGGCGTCGCCTTTGTCGGCCCGCCGGTGAACGCGATTGAAAGCATGGGGGACAAGATCACCTCCAAGAAAATCGCCCAGGAGGCAGGTGTATCCACCGTGCCAGGCTACATGGGCCTGATTGCCGATGCCGATGAGGCGGTGAAGATTTCGAATGAGATCGGCTACCCGGTGATGATCAAGGCCTCCGCCGGCGGCGGCGGCAAGGGCATGCGGATCGCCTGGAACGACGAGGAAGCCCGCGAAGGCTTCCAGTCCTCCAAGAACGAGGCCGCGAACTCCTTTGGCGACGACCGGATCTTCATCGAGAAATTCGTCACCCAGCCGCGCCACATCGAAATCCAGGTGCTTTGCGACACCCACGGCAACGGCATCTACCTGGGGGAGCGTGAATGCTCGATCCAGCGCCGCAACCAGAAAGTTGTCGAAGAAGCCCCGTCGCCGTTCCTTGACGAGGAAACCCGCAAGGCGATGGGCGAGCAGGCCGTCGCCCTGGCCAAGGCGGTGGGGTATTCCTCTGCCGGCACCGTGGAATTCATCGTCGACGGCGACAAGAACTTCTACTTCCTGGAAATGAACACCCGCCTGCAGGTGGAACACCCGGTGACCGAGCTGATCACAGGTGTCGATCTGGTGGAGCAGATGATCCGCGTCGCCGACGGGGGCGAGCTGCCGATGCGCCAGGAGGACGTCAAGCTGACCGGCTGGGCGATTGAAAACCGTCTCTACGCCGAAGACCCGTACCGCGGCTTCCTGCCGTCCATCGGCCGCCTGACCCGCTACCGCCCGCCGGCAGAGACAGCCGCAGGCCCGATGCTGGTCAACGGCAAGTGGCAAGGCAACGCCCCCGCGGGCGAGACCGCTGTGCGCAACGACACCGGCGTCTATGAGGGCGGCGAGATCTCGATGTACTACGACCCAATGATCGCCAAGCTCTGCACCTGGGCACCGACCCGCGAGGACGCAATCGGCGCCATGCGCACCGCGCTGGACAGCTTCGAGGTGGAGGGCATCGGCCACAACCTGCCGTTCCTCAGCGCGGTGATGGACCACCCGATCTTTATCGAAGGGTCGATGACCACCGCCTTCATCGAAGAACAGTATCCCGAAGGCTTCGAGGGTGTCGAACTGCACAGCGACGACCTGCGCAAGATCGCGGCCGCCTGCGCCGCGATGCACCGGGTTGCCGAAATCCGCCGCACCCGTGTGTCGGGCCGGATGGACAACCATGAGCGCAAGGTCGGCACCGACTGGGTTGTCGCCCTGCAGGGCCAGTCCTTTGATGTGGTGATCGACGCCGACCGCGAGGGCGCAACCGTCAACTTCGAGGGCGGCGGCAGCTACCGGGTCACCTCCGATTGGACCCCGGGCGACCAGCTGGCCACCGTGAACGTCAACGGCGAAACCCTGGTTCTGAAAACCGGCAAGGTGACCCAGGGCTTCCGCATCCGCTCCCGCGGCGCCGATCTGCAGGTCAAGGTGCGGACCCCGCGCCAGGCTGAACTGGCCCGTCTGATGCCAGAGAAAGTGGCGCCCGACACCTCCAAGATGCTCCTGTGCCCGATGCCCGGCCTGATCGTAAAGGTCGACGTCGAAGTTGGGCAGGAGGTCCAGGAGGGCCAGGCGCTCTGCACCGTCGAGGCGATGAAAATGGAAAACATCCTGCGCGCCGAGAAAAAGGGCGTGGTGTCCAAGATCAACGCCGGCGCAGGCGACAGCCTGGCGGTTGATGATGTGATCATGGAATTCGAATAATGCACTTTGGGGCGGGCACATACGCGCGCGGGCAGGCGGGTTTTCCCGCCCCCGCAGCCGTGCCTGCCCCGCGCGTCCCGGTGCCGTGCACCAAATCTTCAGCTTTTTCTGCGACACTGGCGCCGTTTGACGACCTCAAGGTGCCGCATGACCCGTCTTCTGACCTGCCTATCGACCGCCCTGGCGCTTCTTTCCGGCTGCGCGCTGGACAAGGAAGAGGCGCTGCGCGCCCAGCTCTCTGCCTGGGTGGAGCTGGGGGAGACGTTCTTTTTCCAAAGCTCGATGAGCTGCACCGCGGCAGTATTCCACACCGCGGAAAACCCGCGCATCACGTCGCTGGTGGACCGTGCGCGTTCGCTCAACACCGGCATGAAGATGCTGGAAGCGGGCAAGCCGGTGATGTTTGCGGTCTCCGGCAAGTCGCCCAACGCGGTGACAGAGGACATCATGTCCCGCGACCTGCCGCAGGGGCTGGGGGTGTTGAATTCGGGGCTGGCAGGGGTCAGCTGCATGACCGATCTGGTCAAATCCGTCTATTACCAGGCGATCCGCAACCCGGCGTCCAGCCTGGTATTCGTGCCGGAAAGCGGCGCCATGGTGGTTCTGGACAAACAGGCAATGGCGCTGATCTACGTCCGCGGCAACGGCTGACCCGGCCTGCCGCGCAGGCTCAGCCGCCGCGCCGCTCTTCCACTTCACGCAGCCGTTCCGGGAACTTGTCGATGGTGCGGGACAACTCGCGCACCGTCCAGGGGTGCGGCTTGCGCAGCTTGACGCCGCCGTCCTTGCCCACCAGCACCAGCATGAACCCGCGCGGCCGCAGCTTCTTGCGCAGGGCGGACTTGGCCGCCGGATCGGTATCAGTCAGCACCACCACGTCGCGCTCCTTCAGGGCCTCAACGCCGTCCATCAGCCGTTCCATCTGCTCATGGAACCGCGGGTCTTCGGGACTGTCGGCAAACACCACCACCGGGCGGTGGGTCCACTGGAACTCTTCCAGCTGGCCATCATACCCGGGCTGTATCAATTCGGGGGCACTGCCGTCCGCCGCCGCAGCCGCCAGCGGCAGGAAGCCTGCCAAAACAACGCTTAGGATTGCTCTCATGATCTCTCCTGTTGAGTTGAATATATGTGCGGCGGCCGCAAATGCGACTGTGAAATCCGCAGCTTGGCGAAAAAACTTAATCGTTAACGGGATTATGAGGGGTTGCAGGCCATGATCGTGCCATTCCCCTTGACCGGGCTGCGGCCTGCGGCCCTCCAGCAGAGGTCCCGAAGCACGATGAAAGTCATCCTTCACATTGGCGCGCACCGCTGCGCCACCACCTCGTTTCAGGAATACATGCGCCAGAACGCCGAGCCGCTGGCCCGCCAGGGCATCGGTTTCTGGGGGCCGCACCGCACCCGCGGCGGGCTGTTCCACGGCATCCAGCCCGGCCCGGTGCCGGTGACCGGCCGCAATCTGGTGCAGCGGGCCCAGGGGCGGCTGCAGATCCAGATGGCGTCCAGCCGCGAACGGGGCGTCCAGCAGCTTCTTGTCAGCGAGGAGAACATGCTCGGCTCGGTCAGTGCCAACCTGCGCCTCGGCGATCTTTACTGCGGCGCGGGGGAGCGCATGGCGCGGATGTACCAGGCCTTCAGCGGCGCAGTGACGGATGCGGCGCTTTCGATTCGCAGCCTCGACAGCTGCTGGGCCTCGGCGCTGGCCTATGCGGTGGCGCGCGGCCGCAAACTGCCGTCCGCGGCCAGTCTGGAGCGTCTGGCGCAGGCCCGCCGCAGCTGGCGCGACGTGATCACCGATATTGCCTGCGCGATGCCCGGCGTGCGCCTGCATGTGCTGCCGTTTGAAACCTTCGGCGCCCGGCCCGAAGCGGCACTGGCATCGCTCACCGGCATTGATGCGCCGCGCACCCATGCGCGGGTGCGCCTCAACGCCTCGCTCTGCCTCCAGGACCTGCGCGCCAGCGTGCCGTCCTCTGTGGCGGCAGACCTGCCGCAGGGCAGCGGCCGCTGGCGGCCCTTCACCGACGCGCAGACCGCATTTCTGCGCGAGACATATGCCGACGACATCATGTGGCTTGCGGGCGGGGCGGACGGCCTCGCAACGCTGGCACAGGACCCGGATAAACAGGCGGCGGGCACGAACCCGCCCCGTATCGCACTGACAAGAGGAAGACCTGATGACAAACAAAGACGAATGGCGGGCTCTGGCTGAGAAAGAGCTGCGCGGACGGGCGGTCGACGACCTCAACTGGCAGACGCTGGAAGGCATCGAGGTCAAGCCGCTCTATACCGAAGACGACACCAAGGATTTGCCGCACATGGGCACGCTGCCCGGTTTCGGCCCCTTCACCCGCGGGGTGAAGGCCACCATGTACGCAGGCCGTCCCTGGACCATCCGCCAGTACGCGGGCTTCTCCACCGCCGAAGAATCCAACGCCTTCTACCGCCGCAACCTGGCCGCCGGCCAGCAGGGCGTCTCGGTCGCCTTCGACCTCGCCACCCACCGCGGCTATGACAGCGACCACCCGCGCGTGGTCGGCGATGTCGGCAAGGCGGGCGTCGCCATCGACAGCGTCGAGGATATGAAGATCCTGTTCGACGGCATCCCGCTGGACAAGGTCTCGGTCTCGATGACCATGAACGGCGCGGTGATCCCGGTGCTGGCGTCCTTCATCGTCGCGGGTGAGGAGCAGGGCCACGACCGGTCGGTCCTTGCGGGAACCATCCAGAACGACATCCTAAAGGAGTTCATGGTCCGCAACACCTATATCTATCCGCCGAAACCCTCGATGCGGATCATCTCGGACATCATCGAATACACCTCCAACGAGATGCCCAAGTTCAACTCGATCTCGATCTCCGGCTACCACATGCAGGAGGCCGGCGCGAACCTGGTGCAGGAGCTGGCCTATACCATCGCGGATGGCCGCGAATACGTGCGCGCGGCGCTGGATGCCGGCATGGACGTGGACAAATTCGCAGGGCGCCTGTCGTTCTTCTTTGCGATCGGCATGAACTTCTTCATGGAAATCGCCAAGCTGCGCGCCGCCCGCACCCTGTGGCACCGGGTGATGACCGAATTCGGCGCCAAATCCGAACGCTCCAAGATGTTGCGCACCCACTGCCAGACCTCCGGTGTGTCGCTGCAGGAGCAGGACCCCTACAACAACGTGATCCGCACGGCGTATGAGGCGATGTCGGCGGTGCTTGGCGGCACCCAAAGCTTGCACACCAACGCGCTGGACGAGGCCATCGCGCTGCCCACCGATTTTTCCGCCCGCATCGCCCGCAACACTCAGCTGGTGCTGCAGGAGGAAACCGGCGTCACCAACGTCGTGGACCCCCTGGCCGGCTCCTACTACATCGAGAGCCTCACCAACGAGCTGGTGGAGAAAGCCTGGGCCTTGATGGAAGAGGTCGAGGAAATGGGCGGCATGACCAAGGCAGTCGAGAGCGGCATGCCCAAGCTGCGCATCGAGGAATCGGCGGCCCGCCGCCAGGCGATGATCGACCGTGGCGAAGAGGTTGTGGTTGGCGTCAACAAGTACCGCAAGGACAAGGAAGACCCGATCGACATCCTCGACGTCGATAACCACGCGGTGCGCGACGCCCAGATCGCCCGCCTGCAAAAGATGCGCGAAACCCGCGACGAGGCCGCCTGCCAGACGGCGCTCGATGAACTGACCCGCCGCGCCAGGGACGGCAGCGGCAACCTGCTGGAAGCCGCAGTCGAAGCCGCCCGCGCGCGGGCCTCAGTCGGAGAGATCTCCATGGCAATGGAAAAGGAATTCGGCCGCCACCGCGCCGAAGTGAAAACCCTGGCCGGCGTCTATGGCGCAGCTTACGAGGGCGACGAGGGCTTTGCCGCGATCCAGAAATCGATCGAGGACTTCGCCGAAGAAGAAGGCCGCCGCCCGCGCCTTCTGGTGGTGAAAATGGGCCAGGACGGCCACGACCGCGGCGCCAAGGTGATCGCGACGGCCTTTGCCGACATCGGTTTCGATGTCGACGTCGGCCCGCTGTTCCAGACCCCGGAAGAGGCCGCCCAGGACGCCATCGACAACGACGTGCATGTGATCGGCATCTCGTCGCAGGCCGCCGGCCACAAGACGCTGGCCCCGCAGCTGGTTGAGGCGCTGAAGGCGGAAGGCGCAGGCGACATCATCGTGATCTGCGGCGGGGTGATCCCGCAGCAGGATTACGAGTTCCTGTATTCCAAGGGCGTCAAGGCGATCTTCGGCCCCGGCACCAACATCCCGGAAGCGGCCCAGGACATCCTGCGCCTGATCCGCGAAGCCCGCGCCTGAGCAAGCACAGCATCTGCGGGGCAGGGGAGGTTCTCCCGCACCCGCAGGTGCCCGCCCTTCGGGCCGCCCCCTTGGCGGCTTTGGGCATGGCAGCCCGCCCCGATGGGGCGGGCTGCCTGCATCGCGCAAATGCGCGATGCCGTGCCCAACGGGTGCGGATGTGCCGCAGGCACAGCCAAGCGCCGGGCGGGAGGGCCTGTTTTCAATAACTTGACGGCGGATGCTGCAGCTTTCCGCCGGAACGGCTGCACTGTGCCTTGGCAAACCGCTGGCGCGGTGGTTGAGTGGCGCCATGCTGCGATCCAAACGTCCCCAGATCCTCACCGGCATGGCCCTCGGCGCCCTCTGGGGCGTGCTGGTCACCGGCCTGCCGCAATGGCTGGGCCTGCCGTACATCCCGGCGCCCATCGCCTTGCCCGGCGCCTTCCTCGCGCCGGGGCTGGTGCTGGCTCTGATGATCGGCCGGCTGGCCCAGCGGCGGTTCTTCGACGACGCAATCATCGACGGCGAACCCTTCGCTCCCGGCTCCGCGGCAGAGATCGGCCAGCGGGTGCTGACCAACACCATCGAGCAGCTGGTGCTGGCGCTGGCCATCTGGCCCTTCGCCGCCGTCACCCTGGGCGGCGCTGTAGCCATTGCTCTCGGCCTTTCCTTCGCGCTGATGCGGCTGCTGTTCTGGGCCGGCTACCACCTGTCGCCGCCCTTGCGGAGCCTGGGCTTTGCCGGAACGTTTTACCCGACGGTGATTGCCGGGGTCTGGGCGGTGACGGTTTGGGTTTGATCCCTGCGCCCGGCGGACTGCAAATCCTGCCTTGCGCCCCGCTGGGGTCCCGCTAGTCTCAGGCCGCAAACCGGGGAGGCGCGCAAATGATACTCGATCACCTGGCAGTGGCAGGCGCAACGCTGGAAGAGGCCGTTGCCCATACCGAAGACGCTCTTGGCATCCCGCTTGGCCCCGGCGGGTCCCATGCCCGTTATGGCACTCATAACCGTTTGATCGGACTGGAGGACGGGCTGTATCTGGAGGCCATTGCCATCGATCCGGACGCCCAGCCGCAGGAGCAGCCGCGATGGTTCAACCTAGACCGCTTCGAAGGCCCCGCACGGCTCAGCAACTGGATCCTGCGCAGCGAAAACCTGGAAGCGGAGAAAGCCCTGCTGCCGCCTCATGCGCAGCGGCATGTGCAGATGCAGCGCGGCGATATCAGCTGGCTGATGACGGTGCCTGCGGACGGGCTGCTGCCCTATGACAACCTCTTTCCCGCTGTCCTGCAGTGGCAGGCAGAGCCGCCCGCAGGCCGGCTGCCGCAATCCGGCTGCCGGCTGACCCGCCTGGTTCTCAGCCACCCGGAGGCGGCAGAGCTGCAAACCGCACTCGATCGCATCCTCAGCGACCCGCGCATTCAGGTGGAGGCTGGGGAGCCGGCAATGATGGCGGAATTTGACACCCCCCACGGTCCACGGGTGCTCCGATGATCATTCGGCCCGCAACCGCAGCTGACGCCGAAGCCGTCTGCGACATTGCCAACTGGGTCATCCGCGACACGCTGGCGACCTTTAACACCCTTGAAAAGACCGTGGAACAGGTGCGCCAGCAGATCACTTCCAGCAACGGCGCCTATCTGGTGGCAGAACAGGACGGCGAAATCCTCGGCCACGCGCATTTCTTCCCGTTCCGCTCCGGCCCCGGCTACCGTTTCACCGCAGAACACACCATCCACCTGCTGCCCGCAGCACAGGGGCAGGGCGCAGGCCGCCGGCTGATGCAGGCGCTGGAGGACAAGGCCAGAGAAGCACAGATCCACGTCCTGATTGCCAGCGTCAGCAGCGCCAACCCCTCCGCCATCGCCTTTCACGCCGCGCTTGGATACGTGGAAACCGCCCGGATGCCGGAACTTGGCTGCAAAAACGGCCGCTGGCTCGACACTGTTTTCATGCAGAAAATCCTGACACCGGGCATTCCCGCCCCTGACACTCCCGCCAATCCCGGATAGGCTGATCCCATGTCACTTTGGACCCGCATATCCGACGCGCTGGCCGCGCTTGCCGCAGGCGAAAGCCTCTCGGAAGTCTTCGACCGGCTGCGCGCGCCGCCCGAACGCACCGTGGCCTTTGCCATCGCGGTGATTGCCCTTGGCGCCAAGATGGCCAAGGCCGACGGCCAGGTCACCCGCGACGAGGTCACCGCCTTCCGCGAGGTGTTCCAGATCGCCCAGGATGATGAGGACGGCGCCGCCCGCGTCTTCAACATGGCGCGCACCGATGTCGCGGGCTACCAGGAATACGCCCGCCGCATCCAGCGGATGTTCGGCAATGATCCCACCACGCTTTGCGACCTGATGGAAGGGCTGTTTCACATCGCCATGGCGGATGGCTTCTACCACCCCGGCGAAAACGAGTTCCTGGAGGAGGTGAGCCGCATCTTCGGCCAGACGCCGCAGCAGTTTCAGGCCCTGCGCGCGCGCTTTGTGCCGGATGCGCCCAAGGATCCCTATACGGTGCTGGGGGTTTCCGCGGACATGCCGCGGGAGGAGATCCGCAAGCATTGGCGCAAGCTGGTGCGCGACACCCACCCGGATGCGATGATCGCCCGCGGAGTGCCAGAAGAAGCAGTGCGGCTGGCAGAGAAGCGGATGATCGACATCAACCGCGCCTGGGACGAGATCAGCGGATGCGGCGGCAATGCGGTTCGCAACCTATAACATCGAATGGTTCGCCTCTCTGTTCGACAAGAACGACAGGCTGATGCTGGATGGCAAGCCGTCCGGCGTTTACGGCGTTGACCGCTATACCCAGGGGCGCGCTATTGCCCATGTGCTGCGCCGCATCGACGCCGATGCGGTGATGGTGATCGAGGCACCGAACACCGGCCGCAGCCAGCGCACCACCCGCGCGCTCGAAGCGTTTGCGGCAGAGGCCGGCCTGCGCGCCCGCGAAGCGGTTAGCGGCTTTCCCAACGACACCCATCAGGAAATTGCGCTGCTCTATGACCCGGATGTGCTGGACGCAGTGCATGACGCCCGCTCCAGCGCTGCCGCGCCGCGCTTTGATAGGGTGTTCGGCATCGATCTCGATGTGGATGAACAGCTGGATCAAGTGGAATTCTCCAAGCCGCCGCTGGAGCTGGCCGTCACCACCAGGGGCGGCCCGGACAAAGGCGGGATGAAGCTGCGGATGATCGGGGCGCATCTGAAATCCAAGGCACCGCACGGGGCCAGAACGCCGGAGGCCGTCACTGCCGCCTCTATCGCAAACCGCCGCAAGCAGCTGGCACAGGCAATCTGGCTGCACCGCCGGGTTGAGGAGCACGTGGCGGCGGGCGAGCATGTGATGGTGCTGGGCGACCTCAACGACGGTCCCGGCCTCGACCAGTATGAGCAGCTGTTCGGCCAATCCTCGGTCGAGATCGTGATGGGCGATCTGCTGCATGATCCGCACGCGCAAAGCCTGCTGCAGCCGCGTCCCGCAATCCCGCCCAGCACCTCGCGGTTCTACAATGCGGAAACCAAGCGTTTCACCCGGGCGCTCCTGGACTATGTGATGATTTCACACAGCCTGATGGCGCGCAGGCCCGAATGGCGCATCTGGCACCCGTTCGAGGACGGGGAGTGCTACAAGGACGCGGACATGCGCCAGGCGCTGCTGGATGCCTCGGACCACTTCCCGGTGACGCTGGATATTGGGGTGGGGTGAGGGAGAGTGCTGCCTGAAATAACAACTATTGGTTTTCAGCGGGCATTCGTTGCCGATCTGGAAGTCAAATTCGGAGTGCGAATGCATCAATTCAGGAGTGAAGATGGACTATGTTTTTCTCCACGTGATGTTTTCCAATATTAACGTTTAAGGATAAGATATTTATGAAAAATTTTGTTAGATGTGTGATTTTAGGGGGAGTAACTGCGTCAGCCCTGGCGAATCCGGTTTCAAGCCTGGAAACTGCAGAAGACGTTGCGAGCGAGCCGGCCGTGGCAAGTTTTGATCAAGCGTCAGAAATGTTCAAAGACATCTGCTTGGATACTCTCCCTGAATTCCGGCACTCCAAAGAGATCGCGGTTGAAAAATATGGCGCCGAATTTGATGGTCGAAAAGACCTCTCATGGCATTCCTTTGACCCCAGCAGCTTCGTCAAGACGATCACCATCAGCAGACGCAAGGAATGTTCGATAACAGTGGAAATTGATGGCAGAGGTGAGCACCTTGCAGAGGCATTTCGAGCAATTCTGCCGGATCTTCCTTCCTCTGGCCTTTACTCCGCGCGAATCGGGAGCGGGGATGATTTGGATCACTTGGCCCAATGGCAGTACTTATTCAGTGCCAACGAGGCTACCCCTTACAGACTGCTCAAAAAATACAGCTACCAAAATACTAAGCTGGGAGACGCAGCGAGCCTGACACTCAGCGTCTCATACCGAAGTTTTCAATGCACAGTTTCAAAAGAACAGTTGGAACTTTTCGGCATTACTGGCGAAGCACCAAGAAAGGACCTGCTGCTGTCTGATGCGGAACGATGGTGCTGAGCAATCTGCGCCGGTCGAACCGGGATCGGCGTTGCCTGCGTGACGTCTTTGCGTACTCGTCTAATTGAGGGCTTTCTCTCAAACAAGTTTGCAAGAGTGTTGGCAAACTGTCTTTGTCCAGCCCTGCGCCACCTCATCCCCCTGTTACACCCCGCGCGCGCTCCCTATATTACCCCTCATGAAACACATCATCCTGCCCGCCGCCCTCATTGCCCTGATGTCCGCGCCGCTTTCCGCCCAGGAAGCGGGGGAGGAGGACGGCGCCCCCTCGCTGATGGAGCGTGGGGCGGAGCTGTTCTGGGAGGGACTGCGCAAGGAAATGGCGCCGGCGCTTGACGACCTGCAGGGCATGATGGAGGAGATCGGCCCGTCGATGGGCGCCTTCCTGGCGGAGATGGGGCCGGCGCTGGCCGAAATCGCCCGCGAGGTGAAGGACTGGAGCGCCTATGAGCTGCCCGAGGTGCTGCCCAACGGCGATATCATCATCCGCAAAAAGCCCAAGGACAACGCGCCTGAGGAAAAAGACAAGGGCGAAGAGGAAGGCGTCACCGAAATCTGACGCCGCCCCGCTTGTTCAATCTGCCCCGGCTTCCGCCTTTGGCCCGGATTTGACGAAGCGTAGATCAATCTCCGCATTCAGCGCCTTGGCCAGCGATTTCAGCCGCGATTCCGCCACCTCGCCATAAAGCGGCCGCGCTGCGTCCGGCAGGTCCACATGCAGCACCCGCTTGCGCGGCTGCCAGCGCAAGCTGCCGATGTCGCCGTTTCCGGTGACCATCAGCATGGCGCCGAACCGCATCGCCTTGCCCAGAACCTCAGCCTCATGCTGGCCCTTTTCGTCCAGCAAATCATAGAGATACTCGAACGAACTGCCCTGCCGCTTGTTGCTGTAGCGGTGCAGCAGCGCCAGGCCCAGAAACACCCGTTCGGAATGTTTCAGCCCGCCCAGGTTGGCGCGGGTGGCGTTGTCGAAACAGACCTCGGCGCGGTAGTCGGGATGCGCCCGCCAGCTGACGTCATGCAGCAGGCTGGCCGCCTTGACCAGCCGCCGCTTGCTGTGCCGGGCATTGGCGAACAAGGGGCTGACAAAATCGTACATTGTCTTGCCAAACCCCGGCACCCGCGCGTCCTTCATCTCGGCAAAGCGGGAGGCCTCGATCAGCGGGTCGCGGGCGCGCAGCCGCTGCGGCATCTGCTCATACAGCAGCCCCTCGCGGATGCCATAGCTGGACACCGCGATGTCCTTGGGTTTGAAAGTCTTGACCAGCCTGGTCAGCACATCGATGGCATAAGGCACCAGCGACATCCGGCTGGAGGAGACACCGCAGGCGCTGCGCAGCTTGCTCAGGTCTGTGGTCTCGATATAGCGGGCGGTTTCGCGCACGTCCTTGGCGGACATCCGGTATTCATGCAGCACTTTCAATGGGTAGCCGCGCCGGTGCATGTCGATGCGGGCAATGGCCCGCCAGCTGCCGCCGACCAGGAACAGGCGGTCGCGCTGCGCACCCATCTCCCCCTTCAGCTGCTCGATCACCTGTTTGATATGTGCCTTGCGGCCCGTGCGCCCGCCCTTGATATCGCGCAGCTTCAGCGGCCCCAGCGAGGAGGTGACGCGGCGGCCCACCGAGTTTTCCTGGATCTCCGCCAGCTCCATCGAGGAGCCGCCGATGTCGCAGACCAGCCCATAGGCGCCGGGCCAGCCCAGCAGCACCCCCTGCGCCGACAGCCGCGCCTCTTCGCGGCCGTCAATCACGTGGATCTTCAGCCCGGTTTCGCGCAGAACCTCGTCGCAGAACTCCGGCCCGTCCTCAGCGTCGCGCACCGCGGCGGTGGCGACGGCGGACAGCGGCGGCAGCCCCATGCCCTTGGCCAGATGCTGGAACCGGCGCAGGGCGGACAGCGCGCGGGCGCGGCCCTCCGGGTTCAACCGGCCCGATTCCGACAGGCCCGCCCCCAGCGCGCACATGATCTTTTCGTTGTAGAAATAGGCCGGGCTGCGGGCGGCGCCGTCAAACACCACCAAGCGGACCGAGTTGGAGCCGACATCGACCACCCCCACCCGCGACAGCGCCCGGGCCTTGGGGTCATCAAAGATCGGACGCCCGAAGGGGCCCCAATCGGTGGCGGCGGCGGGGTCCTGGGACAGGTTCATGAGGGCTCCGTCTTGCGATCCGCGGTCAGGATGGGGCATGGGCGGGCAGGGGTCAACCGCTCGCGGATGCGTCATTTTCCGCAGCCTCTTCGCGCACTTCCGACAGCGCCCGCACCGCCAGGGGCCGGGTCAGGCTGCGTTTTTCCGCCAGCGACAGGCGGTCCAGCCGCCGCACCATCTGCGCCGCGGCGGCAAAAGAGCGGTCCATATGCGCCACCAGATAGGGAATCACATCCGGCTTCGGGGTGATCTGGCGGTCGTTGAACAGCTTGGCCAGCACCACCGCCAGAAGCTGGTCGTCAGGCGGCTGCAGCTCTGCATGGGTGGCGGCCTGCACCCGGCTTTGCAGGTCGGGCAGCGACAGCCCCCACAGGTTCGGCGCGCCCTGGCCGGTCATCACCAGCGGATGGCGCTCCGCCAGCACCAGGTTGTGCAGATGAAAAAGGGCGTTCTGCCTCTCAATGTCCTGGGCAATCCGGGGCACGTCCTCGACCGCCACCGGGCCTTTTGCCAGGTCCGGCACGGTCTCTGCCGTCAGCTCTGCGGCCGGCAGAATGCGCGCGCCGGTCTGGCTGGCCCAGACATGCGCCAGATGGGTCTTGCCAGCGCCCTTGGGGCCGGTCAGCACCAGCTTGCCGCTGGGCCAGGCGAACTGCGGGTCCAGGAGGGCAACCGCCATCGCATTGGACGGCGCGACAAAGAAATCCTCCCGCCCCAGCGCCGGTTTCGCCGGGAGATCAAAGCTCAGCTGCTGTGCCATCGGTTTACTCCGCGCCCGCGTCCCGCTTCTCAGCATTGGGATGGCTCTGGCCCTGATACAGGCGGCTGTCCAGATACCGCTCGGTCACAAAACGCGCGATCACACCCAGCGCCGCCGCAACTGGCACCGCTATCAGCATGCCGACAAAGCCGAACAAGGCGCCGAACACCGACAGCGCCAGCAGCAGCCAGACAGGATGCAAACCAACCGAGTCGCCCACCAGCTTGGGGGTCAGAACGTTGCCTTCGATCACCTGGCCGATGGCAAAGATTGCCGCCACCAGCCCGATCGACACCCAGTCGCCCCAAAACTGGAACAGCGCCAGCCCGATGGCCAGCGCGCCGCCGATCAGGGCGCCAAGGTAGGGGATGAAGGTGACAAGGCCCGCGATAAAGCCGACCGCGAGGCCGAAGTTCAGCCCCACCAGCATCAGCGCCACCGCGTAATAAGTGCCAAGGATCAGGCAAACGGTGCCCATGCCGCGGATAAAGGACGCCAGCACCGCGTCGATCTCGCCGGCCAGGCGCCGGATCACCGGCTGGTGGTCGCGCGGCAAAAGCTCATCAATGCGGGCGACCATGCGGTCCCAATCGAGCAGCAGATAAACCGCGACAACCGGCACGATGACCAGCAGGATCACGATATTGAGGAAGGAGGCTGCGCCGCCCAGCACTGATTGCAGCACCTCCATCGCGCGGGACTGCAGCGTCTGCATAAAGGATGTCACTGTCTGGTGGATGCGGCTGTTTTCCTCAAAGACAGAGGGGAACTGCTCGGATGCAAAGGCGCGGGCGTCGCGCACCAGCTGCGGCAGCACCTGGGCCAGGTCGATCATCTGCGAGATCAGCGTCGGCACAACCACCACAAGCAGCAGCAGGAAGATCAGCAGCGTACCCACGGTGATCGTGGCGGTGGCACCGGTGCGGCTCATGCCCCAGGCCTCCAGCCGGTCGGCCACCGGATCGATCATATAGGCGATGGCGGCGCCCAGTACAAAGGGCATCAGAACATTGCCAAGCGCCCACATCACCACCGCAAAGGCAATGGCGGCGAGGCCCCAGTATTTCAGCTGCTGTTGTGCCGGTAAGGCCATGGTCCGCGTGCCGCCTCTGGTCCGTTTGCGTCAGGATCTTGGTGCCAGTCTTTCCTGATGGGGCAGGGGCTTGCAAGGGGGCAGGGCGATTCCCCTGTGGGCAAGGCGGGGATAAGGCGGAAAAGACCGGGGGCAAGTTAAGGAAATGTTGCGCCCGGCCGCAGGCCGGGCAGCGCCCGCCCTCACAGTGTGGGCGGGCGCTCCGCCCCTGCAGGGGCGGGGTGTTCCTTCAGCTATGGCCGCTATTCGTGAACTGTGCCCAGCTCCGGCGTGTCTTCGCCCGCGTCCTCATCCGGCCAGTTGGTGCGCCAGATTTCAGCCGACCAGTGGCCGCAATGCACTGCAGGCCGGTCAAAGCCTGCGACCGGCGGCAGCAGCGGCTCCACCACCACGTCGTGGCGCGGCACCGCGAAATAGGGAAAGGAGTAGCGCTCCCGCCCGGTCTTGTTCACCACCCGGTGCGGGGTGGAGACCAGCCGCCCGCCGGACCACAGCTCCAGCATGTCGCCGATGTTCACGACGAAACCGCCGGATGGGCAGTCCGGGGTGATCCAGCCGCCGTCCCGCATCTGCACCTCCAGCCCGCCCACCGGGTCCGGCGCGATAATGGTCAGCGCGTCGGTGTCCTTGTGCGGGTGGATGCCAAAGCCTTCTTCCTCCGGCGCTTGCGGCGGGTAGTGCAGCAGGCTCATATTGGTCAGCGGGGTTTCAAACGGCTCGCGCAGGGCCGCCGGGTCCAGTCCCAGCCCCTCGGCCAGCGCGCTCAAAAGCAGGTGAAAGACGCCGTCCAGCTGCGCCCAGTACCCCAGGATCACCTCGCGCGCTTCGGGCACTTCCTCGGGCCAGCGGTTGGGGCCGTAAAGGGCGCAGGCGGCGCGGATGGGATCGTCCGCCGCAACCTCATGGTGCAGTTTGTAGCCCTCGTATTTGTCCGCAGTGCCGGAGCCGTCGTTGGGCGTGAAGAAACCCAACGGGATATAACCACGGTAATTTTCCCGCGTAATCGCCTGATCCCATTTGGATTTTTCCGGCACGTCAAAGATCGCCCGCACGGCGCCGCGCACAGCCTCCACGGTTTGCGGCGCCACGCCGGTGCCGGTGACCGACAGGAACCCGATATCCTCAGCCGCGGCCAGAATGGCGGCTACGGTGTCCTGCCGTTTCGGGTGCTCTGCCGCGCGCAGCGGCGAGATGTCGATGGTGGGAATGCTCTGCTTCACAAGTACCTCACGCCCTGCCGCTTCAACTCGTCCTGCACCGCGGTGATGTCCACAGCGTCGAATTCGCAACCCGCCTTCACCGACAGCGCTGCGGCAATGCCTGCGCCTTGGCCTGCCACGGCGCAGCAGGCCATGTTGCGGGTGGCGGCATGAGCAATCTTATCTCCGCCGATGGCACGGCCGGTGACCAAGAGGCCCTGAACGCCCTTGGGCAGCATCGCGCGATATGGGATCTGCATGTAACGCCCGGTGGTGGGCAGGATCAGCACGCCGTAGCCGTCGATGAACTCCGGGTAGATGCCGATGCTGTCCTCGAACCGGCCCTGATGCCGTGTCTCGTCCTCAGTGATGTTGTGATGGGCGTCGATCTTGCGGGTGTCGCGGATGCCGATGGTCATGCCGAAGTTCCGCAGCCGCGCGCCTTCGCAGCCCGGCGTATAGGCGCGCAGGGCATCAATCGCATGCATCGCCTGGCGGCGGCCCTCGATCTCGCCCTTGGTCATGCTGTCCGGGTCGGTGCCGTCGATGCCCGCCAGATGCACCAGGTTCATATAGGTCATCTCGCCGCTGTCATGCACCGCCCCCCAGGTGCCGCCGATGGTGTTCAGATGCGCCGGGATCACCCCGTCGCGGATCGCTTGCGAAAACGGCTTGGCCAGGAAGGGGGAGAACATCTCGTCCTCCTTGCCATCGGTCTCCACCTGCCATTCGCCGGTCGACCAGTTGGCATAGGTCTGCGGGTCGGCCTTCACGCCTTCCATGAACTTTTGCTTGTCGACGCCGGCGATGTGGAACATCACGCTGGCCGCCTGCATCTGCTCTACCGGGGTCTTGATGGTGGGCGCGCCCATCATATGGGCAATGTCGGCGTCGCCGGTGGCATCGATCACCCGCTTTGCCAGAATGGCCTCGCGGCCTGCCTTGCTCTCGACAATCACGCCGGTGATCCGGCTGCCCTCGCGGATCGGCGCTACGAAGATCCGGTGCAGCATCGGGTGGATGCCGGCCTCTTCCACCAGCTTGTCCGCCACCAGCTTGAAGCCCTCGCTGTCCAGCTCGTAAGACAGCGACTGGCTTTCGGGCACCGCCGCGCCCATTGCCTTGGCGCGCTCCTCGAACTCCCAGCCGATGCCGCCGGCCTCCACCGTTTCTTCGTGCCGGTACCAGGCAAAGCCCTCGACCCCTACGGTGGTGATATTGCCGCCGAAACAGCCGAAGCGGTCGAGAAGCGTAACCTCCACCCCCGCCCGCGCCGCCGCCAGAGCCGCTGCCAGCCCGCCGGGGCCGGAGCCCACGACCAGCACCTCGGTTTCATGAATGACCGGTATCTCGCGTGCCGGCTCTGTAATGGTTTTGGCCACGTCTCTCTCTCCCTTGTCCCTGAGAGCGGTGTTTCCGGTAACAGTTTCGAATCTTGAACAGCGGTTCAAGTTCATTTGCGCCGGAATGCCGCAAAAACGACATCCGCCTGCAAATGCCGCAAATGACGGGGTCTATGCCGGGTTCGGGCAGGTTCCCGGCCGTGAAAATCCCTGCTGCCAGCCTCCGCAAAACCGATGGCGGAAGCGCAAATTAGGAGATTTGCGAATTTGATGCGACACTTGGCGGGCTTTTAGCGAAGTTCAAGGGAGGAAACATGCCTGAGTCAAAGAAAATGCTCGATCCCGATCCAAGGGTCTGGGACTTTGAGACGGAACATGAGCTGGGACAGGACAACATCCGCCCGTTCGGGCTGGATATCCATAATCCGGTCTTCCTGATTTCCAGTGTCCTGATCGCGGCCTTTGTGCTGATCGCGCTGGCCAATCAGGAGGCCGCAGCGGCCTTCTTCGGCTGGCTCCGGCCCTGGCTCACCAGCACATTCGACTGGTTTCTGGTCTTGTCGGTGGACGCCATCACCCTGTTCTGCCTGGCGCTGATCGTGCTGCCGGTCGGTTCGGTCCGGATCGGCGGCCAGGATGCGACGCCGGACTATTCCTATGCCGGCTGGATTGCGATGATGTTCGCGGCCGGCATCGGCATCGGCCTGTTGTTCTTCGGCGTGCTGGAGCCTGTCTACTACAACTTCTCTGAAGGCGGCGCAGCGCGGCCTTTGAACATCGACATCACCCAGCCGGGCAACGAATACATCGGCATTGTCGGCACCATCCACCATTGGGGGCTTGAAGGCTGGGCGGTTTATGCAGCTGTCGGCCTGTCGCTGGCAATCTTCTGCTACAACCTCGGCCTGCCGCTGACCCTGCGCTCTGCCTTTTACCCGATCCTGGGCGAACGGGTCTGGGGCTGGTGGGGCCACGCGATTGACACGCTGGCGGTGTTTGCCACCCTGTTCGGGCTGACAACCTCGCTGGGCCTGGGTGCGCAGCAGGTTGCGGCCGGCTTGTACGAGGTCTTTGGCATCGAACCCAGCCCGACGGTTGTCGTGCTCCTGATCATCGGCATCACCGCGATTGCGCTGGGCTCGGTGCTGATGGGCATGGATGCCGGCGTCAAACGTCTGTCCGAAATCAACATGGTAATGGCTGTCGGCTTGTTCATCTTCGTCATTCTGGTCACCGGCGTCGGCACCGCAATTGCGCGTTATTTCAGCGTGATGGTGGACTATGTCCAACTGCTGCCCGCGCTCTCAAACCCCTTCGGGCGCGAGGACACCAGTTACTTCCACGGCTGGACGACATTCTACTGGGCCTGGTGGATTGCCTGGTCGCCTTTTGTCGGCATGTTCATCGCCCGCATCTCCAAGGGCCGCACGGTGCGCGAGTTCGTGCTGTGCGCGCTGATCGCCCCGACCGCGGTCTGCGCGCTGTGGATGTCGACCTTTGGCGGCGGCGCCATCGACATGCTGAACGCGGGCGGCGCCGAGGGCGTCAAGGCCACCGTGATCGACAGCTACAAGCCTGAGGGCGCGCTGTTCGGCTTCCTGAAGGAGCTGCCGCTCTATTCCATCGTGGCGCCGGTCTCGCTGGTGCTGATCGTGATCTTCTTCGTGACCTCGTCAGACTCCGGTTCGCTGGTGATCGACACCATCACCGCAGGCGGCAAGATGGACGCGCCGGTGATCCAGCGGGTGTTCTGGTGCACGCTGGAGGGGCTGGTGGCCATCGCACTGCTTCTCGGCGGCGGTCTGTCGGCGCTCCAGGGGGCTGCAGTCTCGACCGGCATCCCCTTCACGCTGGTGGTGCTGATCATGTGCTACTGCCTGTGGCTGGCGCTGCGGGCTGAGCGGGCGAAGATGTAGGCTAAGGCAAAATACTGTTTGAAAATGCCGCGGGCGTTCCGGCGCCCGCGGTTTGCTTTTGGGGCGTGTTGGACTGTCGCGCTGCCGCCGAGAGAGTTGCGCATTTCGTGAAGAATATATGGATGCAATGAGGTATAGGCGGGGTCACATAGCAAGTTGATTGTAAAAAAGGTTCCAGAGGGATATGATTGCATCAAATTATGTGAAGAAAATTTATAACTTTCAAGACACTACGCTCAAGCTCTATGCTCGGCTTTGGCAGTTTGAAACTTGGTTGCGACGCATGGTTTATGTCGAACTGCGTGCGAAGAGGGGGGATCGCTGGAAACAAGGCCTTAAGTCAGTCGCGCCAGCGTTGGGCGAGGACAAAGCGTTGATCCATATGGGGACGCCAGAGGAAAATGACTTGAGCTATGCCCAGCTTTGGCAGTTGCTAGACCTCATCGACAATAATTGGGGTTGTTTCGAAGGCTATTTCCCTCCGAAGAAGGTTTGGAAAGCTAAGGCGCAAGAGATCTCGCAAATCAGAAACAGGGTTGCGCATTTCAGATCATGCCACAGTGATGATCTGCAAAGGGTCGAGCAATTCCTTAGAGACATTGACAAAGGGTTTTGGAGTTTTTGTACCAGTTACAATGATCCAATGCCTGTTCTTCCGCAGTCGTCTGACAGAATAACTCATCATTTCTTGCACTTGGACCCAATTCCGTGGGGCGAGATTGGAGAGAATGAATGGGCTCGTTTAGGGCATGTGGATAAGTCGATGGTTGTCGGAATGCAGGTGAACAAGACCTATCGGCCTTGGTACACAAAAGGAGAGGACCAAGCTGGTGGGTGCGGAGTTCTGTACGAATTCAAGTTGTTGGCGTTTGATCGAAAATTCGACATTCAGAATTTTCTTAAAAGCACGAAGCGCTTTCACGAACACTTGGTCACGTTCGATTTCGATCAGGAGAACTCGTACGTGAGGCTTGTATTGCCCGCTGTCCTTGGAGAGGAAAGGATCATTGACGTTGCCACTGAGATGGAAAAGTGGGCTCGCAACTCAGTTGGTCGGAGCTCGGTGGCAAAATTCACAGTAGACAAGGCCTCGCAGTGGCCTGAGTTTGTGTTACGCCCAGATGATCCTTTGTGCTTCTTGGATCCCGAAATGCCCTGCTCATTCTTCAATGTGTAAGCGCAATTAGGTCCTTACAAACCTCCCCACTTGCCCGCACCCCCATCACCCACTAAACCGGGCGGGAACTCGAACCCACATCACCGATGGAGCCAAGATGCGCCTGTCCCGCTATTTTCTGCCGGTTCTGAAAGAGAACCCCTCGGAAGCCCAGATCGTCAGCCACCGGCTGATGCTGCGCGCCGGGATGATCAAGCAATCCGCCGCCGGGATCTATTCCTGGCTGCCCTTGGGCTTCAAGGTGCTGAAGAAGATCGAAAGCATCGTCCACGACGAGCAGATCCGCGCGGGCCATATCCCGATGCAGATGCCGACCATGCAGTCCGCCGACCTGTGGCGCGAGTCGGGCCGCTACGAGGCCTATGGCCAGGAAATGCTGCGCATGAAGGACCGGCATGACCGCGACATGCTGTTCACCCCGACGGCCGAAGAACTGATCACCGACATCTTCCGCGCCCACGTCAGCAGCTACAAGGACCTGCCGCTGACCATGTACCAGATCCAGTGGAAGTTCCGCGACGAGATCCGCCCGCGCTTCGGCGTGATGCGGGGCCGCGAGTTTTACATGAAGGACGGCTACAACTTCGACCTGACCAAGGAAGACGCGCTGCACGCCTACAACCGCCACCTGGTCAGCTACCTGCGCACCTATGAGCGCATGGGCCTGCAGGCGATCCCGATGCGGGCGGATTCCGGCCCGATCGGCGGCGACGACACCCATGAATTCTTGGTGCTGGCCGACACCGGTGAGTCCGAGGTGTTTTATGACAGCGCCGTCACCGATCTGACCTTCGGCGACCGCGAGATCGACTATGACAGCGTCGCGCAGTGTCAGAGCGTGCTGGAGGAGTTTACCTCCAAATACGCCCGCACCGACGAGACCCACGATGAGGCCCTGTTCAACCAGATCCCCGAGGAGCGCCGCCGGGTGGCGCGCGGTATCGAGGTTGGCCAGATCTTCTATTTCGGCACCAAGTATTCCGACGCCATGGGCGCCACCGTGCAGGGCCCGGACGGCAAGAACGTGCCGGTGCACATGGGCTCCCACGGAATTGGCGTCTCCCGCCTGCTGGGTGCAATCATCGAGGCCAGCCACGACGACAAAGGCATCATCTGGCCCGAGGGCGTGACCCCGTTCCACTGCGGTATCGTCAACCTCAAGCAGGGCGATGACGAGGCGGATGGGGCCTGCAACCAGCTTTATGCGGCGCTGACCGCGGCTGGCCTGGACCCGCTCTATGATGACCGTAACGAGCGCGCGGGCGGCAAGTTCGCCACCATGGACCTGATCGGTCTGCCCTGGCGCATCACCGTCGGCCCGCGGGGGCTGAAGAACGGCGTGGTGGAACTGACCTCGCGCCGCACCGGCGAAAGCGAGGAGCTGTCCCCGGAAGAGGCGGTCAAGAAGGTGGTCGAGGTCTACAAGGCCCACCCCACAGGCCGCGGCTTCTGAGCCTGCCCGCGATCCGAAGAATACAGCCCCGCCGGCCAGCACCGGCGGGGTTTCTCCTTTAGGGCCGGTTAGGCGTCCGCTGCACCAGGCATGGACATTCTGATTGTGACCGCTCCGGATTGTTCGTGCAGATACTCCTCCACGAATTCAAAACCGTAGCGTTCGTAAAACGGACGCCCGACCTTGTTGTCCTTGAAAACCTCAACCCGCAGCGGCCCCTTAAGGCCGGCCACGTGATCAACCATGGCCCGGCCGTAGCCATGCCCGTGATGGTCCGGATCCAGGAACAGCCCGCCGATTTCGTTGCCCATCATGGCGATGAACCCGATGGGGGCGCCGTTCTTTTCAATCACCCATGTCTCAGCATTCGGCAGAAACATGTTGCGCATCGCATCTTTGACGAAGGCCACGAAGCTCTGGGTCAGGAAGGGATGCGCCAGCGCGTTGGCCTTTTCCCAGATGGCAATCAGCGCGCCGGTGTCGGTTGCCGTGTATTCTCTGATCATTGTCTTACTTTCTTTTGTGCCGTTTGACGGCCCGGACCAATTTGCTCAGCGCCTTGCCACCGGCCTTCCGCTCTGCCAGCGAGGCTGAGTTGAACCGTTCTTCCGCCGCCAGTTTGTTCCAGCGGGCCAGACGGTCCGGTGTGATTTCGCCCCGTTCCACGGCGTTCTTTATCGCGCAGCCGGGTTCGGATTGGTGCGTGCAGTCACTGAACCGGCACTGGCCGGCCAGTGATGCGATATCATCAAACACATCGGCGATGCCGTCTTGCGCATCCGTCAGCTGCAGCTCGCGCATTCCTGGGGTGTCCAGCACCGCGCACCCGTTTGGCAGAAAATGAAGCTGCCGACGGGTGGTGGTGTGCCGGCCCTTTGCATCATCTTCCCGGATAGCGCCCGTTTCCACGGCCTGGTCATCCATCAAGGCATTGACCAGTGTG
This sequence comes from Leisingera sp. CC-HEC093, assembly GCF_059429195.1. Classification (NCBI taxonomy): domain Bacteria; kingdom Pseudomonadati; phylum Pseudomonadota; class Alphaproteobacteria; order Rhodobacterales; family Roseobacteraceae; genus Leisingera; species Leisingera sp. CC-HEC093. The sequence continues at coordinate 2,970,310 of NZ_JCAIJR010000001.1, forward strand.
GATTTTCCAACCCCGGACGAGCCCAGAAAGGCGATTGTCTGGCCTGGCTTGCACCAGTCCTTCAGTCTTTCTTGCGGCTCCTGCCCAAGCGCATTTACGGCCAAGGCGATCGCCCGCCGGGAAACCGCTGAGGCTGCCTGCACATAGGGCGCGGTATCGTTGCAAAGATCCGCCTTGGTCAACAGGATCACTGGCGTGGCATCCGCCTCAAATGCCAGTGCCGCATAGCGTTCCAGCCGCGCCACGTTGAAATCCTGATTGCAGGACGTGACGATAAAGACCGTATCCACGTTGGCGGCAATCAGCTGCAGCCTGCGGTCCGTTCCCGGCGCGCGCCGTTTGAACAGGCTCTTGCGGTGCAGCACAATGCTGGCTGCCGGGTGATCCTGATTGAGCAGCAGCCAGTCGCCCACCGTCGCGTCAGGCCCGGGAGGTATGAGCTGGTCTATGCCATCACCAAGGACGTGCAGCCCGTTGCGGTGGACTTCGGCCACGCGCACAGGCGGGGTTGCAGTCAGGTCGTCAGCATTGGTTTGCTGTGCAAAGAATGGCTGCCACCCAAGTTTTTCCAGTTTGGATCGTGTGCGTGCAGCGGTTTTGCCGCCGCCCGTAGGCGGCAAGAATTGGGAATAGTCCCGTATCATTGTCGTGAACTTTCATGTTCCAGCCACGGGCAGGCGCCCGGGCAGTAATGTGGAGGGGGTGTTTGCAAAACATCATTCACCCGCTTTGCGCGGATGTTGGGGCTGTTCAGTTTTGCACCGGGAGGACGCTCTGCCTCCCCACATTACCGGGACATAAAATCTCCATTGCCGTGCGGTTCAGATAGCAACTTGGCCGGAACGTTGCAAGATGGGCTGCGATTGCGGGCCTTCGGTATCGCCGCAGCATCTGGCACCCAGCGGCGCAGAGGGGCACCCCGGTCATGCCCTCTTTCTTTGGTCGGCGGGGGCCGGGCCGCAGACAGCGCGCGGTCCGGCTGCTAGTCTGGCGGGTATGCAAAACGGAGGGGGAAACATGGCTGGTTTCAGCGGTATCGCAGCGGACAGCGGGCTGACGCAGGTGCTGTTAGCTTTTCCGCGCAACTCGGAACAGCTGCTGCGCCTGCTGGACAGCATCATGTGCGGCGGCGGCGCCCTGTCGCGGGGCGAACGCGAGGCGATTGCCGCCTATGTCTCAGGCCTGAACGATGTGGCCTATTGCGTCCATTTCCACACCTTGTTCTCAGAGGCGTTCTGCGGCCCGGTGGCGGCGGTGCAGGAGCGTATCCGGCCGCTGCTGGACTATGCCTGTGCCCTGCACGCCGGGCAGGCCGGGGGCATTGCGCAGGCTTTTGATGCGGCCTCTGCGGCGGGCTGGAGCGAGGCCGCGCTTTATGAGGTGGTGGAGGTCTGCGGGATCTTCAGCTGCATCAACACCATCGTCAGGGCCGCCGGGCTGGCCGGGCCGGGACAGATGCCGGACCCGCGGCCAACGGCAGAGGGGCTGGAAAACTCCTATGCGGCAATGGCAGCCGCTGTGCGCGGCAATTAGGGCGTTGGGGAGGGGCGCTGCGTTCAGCCGTGTTTCAGCGGGTATTGATGGCCCGCCACACGGTGGAACACCGCCGCAATCGCCACCAGCGCCACCGCGCCGGTCAACACCGGAAACAGCAGGAAGGTGACGCCGGGGTCGGTGGCAAAGACCACCAGCGGGTCGGCGCCCGCGGGCGGATGGGTCAGCCGCAGCGCCGCCATCAGGGCAATCGACAGCCCCACGGCCAGCGCCAGCGCCCACCAGGTATCGGGCAGCAGCGCGTTCAGCGCCAGCGCGACGGCGGTGGCCAGCAGATGCCCGCCGACCACATGCGCGGGCTGCGACAGCGGGCTGGCGGGCACCGAGAACAACAGCACGCAACTGGCGCCGAAAGGGGCGATCAGCAGCAAAAGGTTGGCGTGCGTTGTAAGCAGCGACAGCGCCGCAATGGCCACAAAAGCGCCAAGCCCGGCGGTGATGACAGACCGCAGCGGCGGATGCGGCAGCGCGCGTTTGAAATACCTGTCCATCGTTCTCACCCGTGTTTGAAACCGCAACCGGCCTGATAAGGCCCTACCACCAGGGGAATGCAAGGCAACGGGCATATGCGGCAGGTCACGATGCGGTGACGTCAGGCCGGGCGGGCAGGCAAGGGTTTTGAGGAAAACTCCTGATAAATCCGTTTCTCGATAGATTTTCGGGCCGCGCGGCGGTCATTCCGGCCCCGGCTGGCGGATAATCGGCCAGTTGTGCAACCGCACCTTGACCCCGGGCGCCCCACAGCACAGGTTGCAGGCAAAATTTCCGGGCAGGACCCCTTATGGCCACAACACCACCGCCGTTTTCCCGTTTCGAATGGATCATCGCCTGGCGCTACTTGCGCGCCCGCAAGGCCGAGGGCGGGGTCAGCGTGATGACCTGGATCAGCCTCATCGGCATCACCCTGGCGGTGTTTGCGCTGATTGCCACGCTGGCGGTGCGATCCGGCTTCCGGTCGGAATTTGTCGGCACCATTCTGGGCGCCAATGCCCATGTCACCGTCTATTCCTATGGCGAGGTGACGGAGGCCGGGGTGCTGGACCGGGCGCTGACCGACTATGAGGCGCTGGCCGCGAAGGTCGCTGCGGTGCCCGGCGTCACCCGCGCCGCGCCGCTGGTCAAGGGGCAGGTGATGGCCAACCTGCGCCAGCGCAATGCGGGGGTTGAGGTCTTCGGGATCTCTGCCAAGGACATTCAGGGCATCCCAGGTGTCGCCCAAAGCGAGGAAGCCATCGGCGATCTGGCGCGCTTTGAGGAGGGCATTGCCATCGGCTCTGGCGTGGCGCGGGAGCTGGGGGTCACTGTCGGCGACAAGATCAAGCTGATCTCGCCCAACGGTGTGAAAACCGCCTTTGGCACCAGCCCGCGGGTGAATGCCTACGAGGTGGTCTATGTCTTCACCGCAGGGCGCTGGGACATCGATCGCACCCGCGTCTATCTGCCGTTTGCGGAGGCGCAGGGCTTCTTCAACCGCGAGGGCGCGGCGGATGAGATTGAGGTGATGGTGGAAGACCCCGAAAACGTCGAGCCGCTGGCGCTGGCGGTCCAGCAGGCAGCGGGCGGCACTGCGGGGGTCTGGACCTGGCGCGATGCCTCCGGCGGCTTCCTGCGGGCGCTGGAGGTCGAGGACAACGTGATGTTCATCATCCTGTCGATCCTGGTGCTGATCGCAGCGATGAACATCGTCTCGGGCCTGATTATGCTGGTCAAGAACAAGGGCCGCGATATCGGCATCCTGCGGACCATCGGCCTTAGCGAAGGGTCGGTGATGCGGGTGTTTTTCATCTGCGGCGCCTTCACGGGCGTCCTTGGCACTATCTGCGGCGTGGTGCTGGGCTGCCTATTTGCGCTGTATATCGATCCGATCTTCTCGTTCGTGAACTACATCATGGGCGGCGGCGTCTGGGACCCGTCGATCCGCGGCATCTATGCGCTGCCGGCGGAGCTGCGGCTGGCCGATGTGGTCTCGGCCACAGCGCTGTCGCTGGGGCTGTCGTTCTTTGTGACCATTTTCCCGGCCCGCCGCGCGGCGCGCCTGAACCCGGTGGAGGCGCTGCGCTATGAGTGAGATCACGCTGGAGCTGAAGGGGATCACCAAATCCTACCTGACCGGCACGCCGGGGCAGGTGGACGTGCTGCGCGGTGCCGAGCTGAGCTTGCAGGCGGGTGAAGTTGTGGCGCTGGTCGCCCCATCTGGTGCGGGCAAGTCGACGCTTCTGCATATCGCGGGGCTGCTGGACACCCCGGACGCGGGCGAGGTGCAGGTGGCAGGCGAGGACGTGACCCGCAAGGGCGACCGCCGCCGCACCCGTGTGCGCCGGCAGGAAGTTGGTTTTGTCTATCAGTTCCACCACCTGCTGCCGGAGTTCACGGCGCTGGAAAACATCGTGCTGCCGCAGCTGGCCAATGGCGCCTCGCAGAAAGCTGCCGTGGCGCGGGCGGTGGATCTTTTGGGGACCGTCGGCCTTGCGGCGCGCGCAGATCACCGTCCGGCGGCGCTGTCGGGCGGCGAGCAGCAGCGGGTCGCCTTTTGCCGGGCACTGGCCAATGCGCCGCGGGTGCTGCTGGCGGATGAGCCGACCGGGAACCTTGACCCCGGTACCTCTGACCAGGTGTTTGCGGCGCTGATGGAGCTGGTGCGCGGCACCGGCATGTCGGCGCTGATTGCCACCCACAATCTGGAGCTGGCAGCGCGGATGGACCGGCAGGTGAAGCTGGAGAACGGGCTGCTGGTGCCGGTTTAGGACGGGGCTGCGCGCCTTGTTCCGGGCGTGTGGAAGCCCGGGCATTTGACCTGCATGGCCCCCAGGGGCCACTCTGTCCCCCGTATGGTTCCGGTGACGGTGGGTTCAGATGCAGAAGACGGTCTCGGTCCTGAAGGACCTCGTGGTGCTGTTGCGCGATGCTTCGGTGATCGCGCTGTTTGCGGTCTTCCTGCTGTTTCCGCAGAAGCTGAACGGCATTCTGGTCAGCGCCGGGTTTGAGGAAGGCAGCTTTGCCGGCTTCAAGTGGAAATCCAAGCTGGTCGAATACGACGCCACCGTGGCGGAGCTGCGGACCGCGCTGGCGGAGGCGCAAAACGTGAACGCCCGGCTGACCCAGGCGTTGCAGGCGGCGGGGGCAGGGCCTGCGGCGGCCGGGTCGGCGGAGCTGCAGCGCGACGCGGAGCTGGTGCAGCAGGATGCAACTGCGGCGCTGGAAGCGGCCAGCAAGACGGTGGCAGGCAATCAGCAGCTGGTGCAGCAGGCCCGGGCGCAGCTACAGGAGGAGGCGATCCGCTATTGCTATCAGGAGGACAGCGGCAAGAAAGGGGCGCAGGCCTATTTGGTGGCCTGCCACACCACACCGGAGCGCTGCGAGCGGGCCAAGGAGAATCCAGCCACAAAGTCTTCTGCCTGCGCAGCGCTGGATATGAACACCGTGCCCTGGCAGCCCAGCCCCGGCGGCTTCTGGGGCTCGCTGTTCCAGTACAGCGCGGCGCCGCTGCCCGCACCGTTTCCGCAGGTGGAATAGGCGGCAACTGCGGCTGGGCGGCGGAACATTGCCACCCGGACAGCGGCGGCTTTGGCCCCGGGGCGGCACTTTGCTAACACCTGTTCAAATTTGCCCGGGCGGGCTAGTCTGCCTTGGGATGCGCAGAAAGGGCTGAGACGTGGTGAATTCGGTAATCGAGAAAGATGTGACGGTTGAAGGCAATATCACCTCCAGCAAGGGCAGCGTCGAGGTCCGCGGCCGGGTCGTCGGCGACGTGTCGGCGCAGGCGGTGACAGTGCTGGAAGGCGGTATCGTGGATGGCGCGCTGAGCGCGAAATCGGTCACGGTGGAAGGCGCCTACAGCGGCAAGATCCAGTGCGAGGACCTGCGTCTGGCAGCCAGCTCCCAGGTGCAGGCGGATGTGTCGGCCCAGACCATGTCCACCGAAAACGGCGCCCAGCTGCAGGGCAACATCAAGGTCAGCGGCAAGACCAACGGAGCATAAAGGCACGGGCCTCAGGCCGCGCAGAGGAAGCTCCAGGTCAGCATCCGGCGTTCGCGAAGGGCGCGCAGCTGGTTCTGTACCATGTTCTGGAACCCGTCGCCGAACAGCAGGCGGGTGGTGACGGGCACCGGCGGAGGTGCTCCGGTGGTGGCTGTGCGGTCCTCCAGCCAGCGCAGGCTTTGGTCCGTTGACTCGATGCTGTCCAGCAGTTTGAAGCCAGCCGCGCGGAGCAGGGCTTCCATCGCTTGCGGGGTGGACAGGTGGCTGTTTGACGGCTCCGCGGACCAGGGCGCCGGGAATATCATCTCGCCGCCTTCGCCCTGCAGGATGTCATAGACGGCAAACACACCGCCGGGGCACAGCACCCGGCGGATCTCGGCATACATCCGATGCTTGTCGGGGATGTTCATGGCCACATGCACGGTGATGGCGGCGTTAAAAGCGTCATCTGCAAATGGCAGGTTTGTGGCGTCGCCTTGCAGGAATTCGGTTTTGTCCGATAGGCCCAGCCAGCCGGATATCTCCGCCGCGGCTGCGCACTGCTCCGCCGTCAGGTCGATGCCGGTGACATGGCAGCCCGCGGTGTCAGCAATGGTCCGCGCCACGCCGCCAAGGCCGGAACCGATGTCGAGCACCTTTGACTGCGCCGTCAGCCGCATCATGGAGAGCAGCTCCAACGTCGCGGCCCGGCCGCGGAAGTGGAATTCATCCAAGGGTTCAAAGTCGGCGGGCGTGAGATCCGAGGGCTCCAGTCCCTTGGCACGCAGGTCCCGTGCAATCCGGTCCGCCAGATTGCCGCCGCCGCTGTAGTGTTCCGGAATGCCACCGGTCATGATGCTGGCCTTTCGCTGGCCCTGCTCGACAGTATAGCACAGGCTGGGCCGAGCGAGAGCATCCAGCGCTGGCCTTGGTGCGTTATGCCGGCTATTGGCGGGGCATGACTGATACCTTGCCGCCGTGCCCCGAATGCGCCTCTGCCTATACCTATCAGGTGGATGCTTTGCTGATCTGTCCCGAATGCGCCCATGAATGGGCGGCGGGTGCGGCTGCCGACGAGGCTGAGGGCGGACCCGGGGACGTGCGCGACAGTGTCGGCAATCTGCTGGCGGACGGTGACACGGTGACGGTGATCAAGGATCTGAAGCTGAAGGGTACGTCATCGGTGATCAAGGTCGGCACCAAGGTGCGCGGCATCCGGCTGGTGGAGGGCGATCACGACATCGACTGCAAGGTGCCGGGCGTCGGCCCGATTGGGCTGAAATCGCAGTTCGTGAAGAAAGTCTCCGGTTAGGCCATCTGAGTGATCCAGACCCCCAGTGCCATCACCGAAATGCCGGCGGCGCGGGTCAGGGTCAGCGGGCTGACCTGGGCGCCGAACAGGCCGAAATGGTCGATCGCGGCGGCTGAGATCAGCTGGCCGATCAGCACGAAGAACACCGCGTTGCCGACGCCGAAATGCGGCGCCACATAGGTGATCGACAAGACGTAGAAGGCCACCAGAATGCCCGCCAGGAGCAAGTGCTTGGGCGCGGCGGGGATCTTGGCCAGGGCCTGCGGGCCGGCGATCAGCGCATAGAGGATGGTGGCAATCAGCGCGATCAGGAACAGCACCACCGCGGCGGAGGCGGGGGAGCCGATCAGTTTGCCCAAAGCGGCATTGAGCGCTGCCAGCACAGGGATTCCGAGGCCCGCGGCCAGCATGATGAGGGCGTATTGGGTCATTGTGCGGCTCCTGAAAATGGCTTGGGAGTTTTGTGGCCGGAACGTTCCCGGCAAGACAAGGGCTACGTTACGGCGCAGCATTGGAAATCCGCGGCGGGTCAGTCGCAAATGCCGTTCAGTTCCGCGCCCTTCCAGGGCAGGTATACATCCTGTTCGCGGGACTGCGGCAGCGGGCTGACGGGCATGGCGACCGCCAGCATCCGGTGCAGGCGTTTGGTGCGGGCCGCCTGCGGGGCAAGGGCGCGGCAGCAGACGTATTCCTCAATAATTGCGCCCTGCTGTTCGAAACCGTAGGTGCCGAACTCCGGCTCGCCCTCCAGATCGAACAGGTAGGGGTCGCGGTCCGGTCCGTGTTCTGCGGCGGCGCGCAGCGGCGAATATCCGGTCTGGCGGCGGTTCTGCCATTGCCAGACGTGGGTGGCCTCATGCGCCAGCAGCATCGCCTCCACCAGATGCAGCCGGTCCGGGTATTCCGGCAGGTAGTTGTCCAGATACCAGTCGCGGGTAAACAGGATCCGGTTGAACAGCGCCACTGCCGCGGGTTTGGAGGTGACGATCTCGTCCTTGACCGGCGGCAGGATGCGTTCGCGGCAGGTGACGCGCGGGCGGGGCGTGCGGCGGAAAGTGACAGGCCCCAGCGGCGCGCCGTTCACGATGCGCACCTTGTCCGCATTCAGGCTGCTTCCATGCAGGGTGCCGAGATAGGCGCGCTCGGTCTCTGTCAGCGGGCGGCCGCAGGCGGCGAGGAACAGCAGGGCGAGGAAGAGGCAGCGGATCATGCGCAGGTCAGCCTCAGCAGCTCATCGCCAGCACGCGGCTGATTTCGGTGAGCGAGCGGCCGGATTGCTCCATCCAGGTATTGAAGGCCGCCTGCACCGCTTTCATCGCGGTTTTGGAGGTTGCGGGCTTGTCGATGACACCTTCGGCGATCAGTCTTGCGGTGCCGTCACGGCCCAGAATGAAACTGTCGCGCCCGGCAAAGCGCATGGCGTATTGGCCGGTGTTGCCGCCGAGGCGGGCACCGCGTTTCTTGAGCATGTCCAATAGCCCGATGAAGTCGGTGGAGGGCCAGCCGCCCAGCACCTCACCTGCGCCGCCCTGATTGCGCAGCTCCATCAGGAAGGCGGCGTTTTGTCGGACGGTGGCGAGCTTGGCGCCGTTCCGGACCACCCGCGTATCGCTGAGAATCCGGTCGAATTCGTCCTCGCTCATAAAGGCGCAGGGGCCGGGGTCGAAGCCGTGAAAGACCTCCTCGAACCCGTCCCATTTGGCCTCGATCACTTTCCAGTTGAAGCCTGCCTGGAAGATGCATTTGGTCATGATGGCCAGCCAGCGGTCCTCCGGCAGATCTGCCGCTTTGGGGTCGGGTTTGGTGAGTTTTTCCTCCAGCGCCTCAACTCCGCCGTGGCGGTCTGCGGAAATGGCATAGATCTCGTCAAAGCTGCGCATGGCGGGTCCCCGTTGGCGGTCCGGTCAGGTTAGCGGGGGCGGCGCAGCTCGACAATGGATTTGCCGAGCCGGAAGGGGGCGGCGAAGCTGACGAGGCACAGCGCGATGATCTGCAGCACCAGGATATGGGCGTTGTCCTGCAGGTATTCCCATTCGTCCTTGAGCTTGGACACATGGGCAATGAGGTCGTCATAGGCGCGGGCGATGATCAGGAAATCGCCGGCGATGGCGGGCACCTTGCGGCGCATGTTTGCGACCGCCGCCTGGGCGGGGGTGTCGAGCGCGGTGAAGACCAGGAACGCCTCCGGGTCGAAGGCGCTGGCCTTGGCCTCCATGTCCTTCATCTCGTCCATGTCCGAGCGTGTGGTGCCGAACAGGAAGCTGAGGCCCTGCAGGGGGGCGACCTCATCCGTCACCGCGATGAACAGCGGCAGTTCGGCGTTGCCCGCGGTGGAGGCGGAGAGGAATTCGACCTTTTCGCACAAGACCGCGATGTCGGCGTCATAGGCGGGGTCGCAGAACCTGAGCCGGAAACGGGCAGCATCGCGGTCAAAGGCCGCCGTGGCGGCATAGGCAATGTCGATCTGGCGTTCGAGCTTGGACGAGTCGGCGGCGTAGATGCCGGAAATCACCGCCACCAGCGCGCCGAAGCCGCCGAGGACCACCCAGACAAGGTCCGCCAGTTTCCAGGCGCGGTGGCCTGCCGGTTTGCGGAACAGGAAGGCGGTGCCGATGAGGCCGGTGACGAAGAACAGGATCAGCAGGGGCAGCTGGTTGTCCGCGATGAAGGCCATGGCTGTCCCCGTTCTGTGATTGGCTGGCCTAACCATAAGAAGGGACAGCGGTTTCAGGCAACAGCCCTCACGAAGCTGTCACCGGATGCGCGGGTATGGCCGGGCGGGATTGTGTCCCTGTCCGGTGTGTGTCTGGGGCCGGTGGGCCGTTTTGCTTGCGTGGCCGTGATGTGCTGGCCGGTGAAGAGGTGGCGGCGCCGCCAAGGGCCCGGAGGGGCCAGAGGCGGAGGGCCGGGCAGGGGATCGCAAGCCCCCATGTCCGCTCGAAAGCTCTCGCTCTGCGGAGAACCCCTGCACCCGATGAAGAGGTGGTCTTGGGGGTTCCCGTATCTCCTGTTGATGCGGGGTGTCAGTCCGCACCGGTGTCGCGACGGATTGGAGTATGGCAGAGCGGGGTTAAGGGCGCGCAAGCGGGGCGTGCGGTGGATCGGGGTTTGGCGCAACGGGGGTGCGTAGGGTGGGCGATTCCGCCCACCGCGCCGGGGTTCCGGATTGGGGATGCCGGGGAATGGTGGGCAGATTGCCCACCCTACGGGGTTTGTCCCTTGACCGGGTCGCGTGCGGCCCGGTCTGCGCCTGCCTGCCCCCCGGCAGGCGCAGACCTAACGGTAGATACCTCCGGCCGGAGTATTGGGGGAAGGTGAAAGGGGGAGCGGTGTGCTCTATTTGGGACGTGGCGCGCAGCGGCACGGCCCGCGCCTGACCTTCCCCCAGGGAAGGCGCGGGCCTTGTGTTGCGGGAGGGAAGCAGGAAAGCGCGCCTTGGGCTCCGCCCGTTTAGGCCTGAAACGCTCCCCCGGAGCGTTTCCGAGACGGCCTTCACTCCCCCCGGGAAGGTGCATCCGCGCCCTCCCAAGTTCAGGCGCGGGCCATGTGGTGCTGGAGGGTGGAAAGAAACGCGCCTCTGCAAGAAAAAAAGGGATACGAAAGCTGCAATGACTTTCAGATTTAAGTTTGGGCAGTTTCCAAACTTCCGCTGATTTGCTTGGACATGTCTTCTATTTTGGAAGGTAGGCTGAAAAAGTAGGCAATTAAGTATTCAAGTAATTCCAGGACAAGCCTAGCCGTCTCCTTGTTAGGTTCGATCAATTCATCGAAGTGGGCGCCAAGATTTCCACCCTTTCTGATAGCGTGAGAAAGATCCTTCAAAGGAGAAGTTGCTTCCTCGGACGCAAGAACTTCTTCGATTAAACTGAAAAGATTCTTTTGCTTGTCCTCTTCGTGAGCTAGTTGCTTGAAGATTCCTTCCAATGCCCTCCTGCCAGAAGTTAAGCAGGGAGAGTACAGCCCGGATTGAAACGTTTCCTCAGTATCTTTGATTGCTCTCTTTAACCTTCGTGGCAGGTCATCAGGTAGATTAATTGGCCGTCGAGCGTTTTGAGGGGTAGGGAAAATTGCAACTTCAGAAGGGTTGATTGCTTCGTGGTTGGGGGAATCTTCAAAGAAGAAAACAAACTTCACGGAATGCATGCATTTTGGGCACTTGCCGTGGCGTGGCCAGCATCCAATCGGTGTGATTTGGTAGATGTTTACCAATGAGAAGACTACATTAGCTGAGCAATGCGGGCAGGTTGTAGAAGCCGCTCTTGGGCATTTCTGTTTGTTTACGATGTCTCCGCCAATGCATTCTAAGTCTGAAACAAAATAGCTATTATTGTTCATTCAGGAAATTCCCTCAAACATCCAGCTCCTCCACGAACTTCGCGTTCTCCTGAATATACTGGTAGCGCAGCTCGGGTTTCTTGCCCATCAGCTGTTCGACCAGCTCGCCGGTCTCGCCGGGTTCGTCCTCGTCGATGGTGACGCGGATCAGCTTGCGGGTCGTGGGGTCCATGGTGGTTTCTTTCAGATCTTTGGCGTCCATTTCGCCAAGACCCTTGAAGCGGGAGACGTCGATCTTGCCTTTGCCGCCCAGGCCCTTTTCCAGCCATTTGTCGCGCTCGGCCTCGTCCAGGCAGTAGACGCGCTTCGCTCCTTGGGTCAGGCGGAACAGCGGCGGGCAGGCGAGGTAGAGGTGGCCGCCGTCAATGAGCGGGCGCATCTGGGTGAAGAAGAAGGTCATCAGCAGGCTGGCGATATGGGCGCCGTCGACGTCCGCGTCGGTCATGATGATGATCTTGTCATAGCGCAGATCGTCGAGGTTGAACTTGGTGCCGGTGCCGACGCCAAGTGCTTCGCACAAGTCGCGGATTTCGGCGTTGGTGCCGATCTTGTTGGAGGCAGCCCCCAGCACGTTCAGGATCTTGCCCTTCAAGGGCAGCAGCGCCTGGTTGTTGCGGTTGCGCGCGCCCTTGCCGGAACCGCCGGCAGAGTCGCCCTCGACAATGAACAGCTCGGTGCCGGAACGGTCCTTGGACGTGCAGTCGGTCAGCTTGCCGGGCAGGCGCAGTTTCTTGGTGGCGGACTTGCGCTGGGTCTCTTTCTCCTGCTTGCGGCGCAGGCGTTCCTCGGCGCGCAGGACCAGGAAGTCGAGGATGGCGCCCGCGGATTTGGTGTCGGCGGCCAGCCAGTTGTCGAAATGGTCGCGGACCGAGTTTTCCACCATCTTGGAGGCGGCCTCAGTCGACAGGCGGTCCTTGGTCTGGCCGACGAAGGCGGGGTCGGCGATGAAGCAGGAGACCAGCGCGCAGCCGCCCGCCATCAGGTCGTCGCGGTTGATCTGGCCTGCCTTCTTGTTGCCCACCAGTTCGCCGTAAGCCTTGATGCCCTTGAGGATCGCGGCCCAGAAGCCGGTGACATGGGTGCCGCCCTCGGGCGTGGGGACGGTGTTACAGTAGGACTGGGTGAAGCCGTCGCGGGAGGGGGTCCAGTTGATCGCCCATTCCACGTACCCCGGCTCGCCGAATTTCTCGCGGAACTCGACCTTGCCCGCAAAGGGTTGGTCTGCGTAGACAGAGGATTTGCCGAGCACCTCTGTCAGGTAGTCCTTGAGGCCGCCGGGGAAGTGGAAGGTGGCCTCGGTCGGGGTTTCGCCGTCGTCGATTTCCGACTTCCAGCGGATTTCGACGCCGGAGAACAGATAGGCTTTGGAGCGCACCAGGGTGAACAGGCGCTTGGGCTTGAAGCGGTGGTGGCCGAAGATTTCCTCATCGGCGTGGAAGGTGACGAAGGTGCCGCGCTTGTTGGGGGCGGCGCCGATCTTCTCAACCGGGCCAAGGGGCAGGCCGCGGGAGAAGCGCTGCTCAAACAGCTCTTTGTTCTTGGCCACCTGGACCACCATCGAATCCGACAGCGCGTTCACCACCGAGGAGCCGACGCCGTGCAGGCCGCCGGAGGTCTGGTAGGCCTTGCCGGAGAACTTGCCGCCTGCGTGGAGCGTGCAAAGGATCACCTCCAGCGCGGATTTGTCCGGGAACTTGGGGTGCGGGTCGATCGGGATGCCGCGGCCGTTGTCGGAGATGGTGACGGCGTAATCGGAATGCAGTGTCACCTCGATCCGGTTGGCGTGGCCCGCGACGGCCTCATCCATGGAGTTGTCGAGGATTTCCGCCACCATGTGGTGCAGCGCGCGCTCATCGGTGCCGCCGATATACATGCCGGGGCGCTGGCGGACCGGTTCGAGGCCTTCCAGAACCTCGATCGAGGAGGCGTCATAGGTATCGGATGCAGGCGTGCTGAGGAGATCGTCGGCCATGTGCGGGAACTGCTCTTCCTTGGTGTTGATTGGCGGCCATTATGGCAGGTGTTGGGGCCGGGTGGAAGAGGGACGCAAGGGGCTGTGGATAAGGTGCCGCCGCGGTGGCAGGGCGCGCAGTTATCAATCCGTCCAAGCTAAGTTCCGATCATCCGGCTGCGGCGATATTCTCCGTGCAGGTGCAGCATTTGCGGGCTAAACCTTCGCCAGCGGCAGGCAGGAGGAGGACGCACAAGTGGCTGAGAAGGGGATCAGGACGCAGGATTGGGCGGCGTTCCGGGCGGAGGCGCAGCGGATGCTGGAGGCGGCGCTGGATCAGATGCAAGAAGCGGCGGAGCGCCCCTGGCAGCCGGTTCCGGAGGATATGGACGCGCGCTATGCGGTGACGGCGGAGGCGCGCGGGCCGCAGGAGACGGTGGACCGGATCATTCGCGACGTGCTGCCCTATCATGGCGGCAATACCCATCCGCGGTTCTGGGGCTGGGTGCAGGGGTCGGGGCTGGCCTCAGACCTGATCAGTTCTTTGGCGGCGGCGGCGGTCAACGCTAATATGGGCGGGCGCGATCACGGCGCGAACTATATGGAACGCGCGGTGGTCGATTGGACCCGCCGTAAGATGGGGATGCCCGAGGGCGCCAGCGGCATTCTGGTGACCGGTACCTCGCAGGCGACGGTGATTGCTTTTCAGGCGGCGCGGCTGCGGGTCCTGAAGGATCTGCGCAAAGAGGGGCAGGGCGCTGTGCGGCTGACCGCCTATGCCGGCGAGGGCGTGCATAACGCAACGCTGAAGGCGGTAGAGCTGCTGGGCATCGGTTCGGATAATCTGCGCAAGGTTCCCTTGATTAACGGGCAGATGGACTGCGCGGCTTTGGCCCGGATGGTGGCGGAGGACAAGGCTGCCGGGGCGGTGCCCTTTCTGGTGGTGGGCACTGCGGGTTCGGTGGATCTGGGTCTGTTCGACGATCTGAAGGCGCTGGCGGATGCGGCGGCGGACCTGGGGCTGTGGCTGCATGTAGACGGGGCGTTTGGCGCATGGACCCGGATTGCGGATGAGCCGTACCGGTCGCTGTCCGACGGGATCGGGCGGGCCGACAGCATTGCGCTGGATTTTCACAAGTGGATGTATGTGGGCTATGACTGCGGCATGGCGCTGTTGCGCAATGAGGACGAGCATCGGGCAGCCTTTGCGGCGCGGCCGTCCTACCTGGAAGGCGCCGAGCGCGGGCTGGCGGGCGGTGAGCCGTGGTTCTGCGACTATGGCATTGATCTGAGCCGCGGCAACCGGGCGCTGAAGGTGTGGACGGCGCTGGAAACCTATGGCGAGGCGGCGTTTGCGCAAGCGATCACCGGCAATTGCGAGCTGGCAGGGCTGATGGCGGCAGAGGTGGAGGCGCAGCCCCTAATGGCGCTGGGGGCGCCGGTGGTGTCGAATGTCTGCGTGTTCACTGCGCGCAACGATCTGGCACCGGACGCGCAGTCTGAGTTGAACGCGCATATCGCCCAGACCTTGCAGGAAAGCGGCGAGGCGGTGTTCTCCACCACCCGGGCGGAGGGCCGCGTGATGCTGCGGGCGGCCATCACCAACCACCGCAGCCGCGAGGCGGATGTGCGGGCGGCCATTGCTGCGGTAGCGCGTGAAGCGGCGCAGTAATGGGGCAGTCCCGCGCCTGCCTGGGCGGGCGCAAAGCGGGGCAAGGGGAACTTGGCGGGCGTCCCGTTTGGGAGTGCTGCCTTGGCCCCGCGCCGGGCGGTTGAACGCGCCTGCCGGGGGCAGGCAGGCGCGGCGCGGCGGTGCCGCCCGGCAGGCCGGTTGTGACGTTCCGTTTGTCCTTTTCTTACATAGCGCAGCCGCTACTCTCCCGCCCAAACAGTTAGGGAGAGACACATGGCCTGGATCAGGACCGTTCCGTTTGAAAAGGCAGCCGGCAAGCTGAAGAAGCTGTATGAGCGGGTGACCGGTCCGGGCGGCAATGTTGACAACATCATGATGGTGCATTCCCTGCGGCCGCATTCGATGGAGGGCCACATGGCACTTTATAAGAATGTTCTGCATCATACCGGCAATAAGGTCCCGAAATGGTTCCTGGAGGTGCTGGGGGTCTGGGTGTCCAGCCTCAACGACTGTGCCTATTGCGTTGAACACCACTTTGCGGGCCTGCAGCGGCTGCTGGGGGACACGGAGCGCGGGCTGGCGATCCGGGCGGCAATTGAGGCGCGTGAGCCGGAGGCGGCGCCCTTGGAGGCTGCGCAGGTGCTGGCGATGGGATATGCGCGGATGCTGACGGAGGAGCCTTCCAGTGTGACGGAGGCGGATATCGAGGCCTTGCGGGAGGCCGGTTACGATGACGGCGAGATTCTGGAAATCAACCAGGTGACCGCCTATTTTGCCTATGCCAACCGGACGGTGCTGGGTCTGGGGTGCTCCACCAAGGGGGATGTGCTGGGGCTGAGTCCGAACAACTCTGAGAATCCGGAGGACTGGGGGCATTCCTAGGGGCGCTGCCCCTCGGCCCTGGCGGGCCTCACCCCGGGATGTTTTCAGCCAGATGAATGGGATCAGGCGGCTTGAGGGGCCGCTTTCGAATGTGCTTACGGCCAACCGTTTGATGCAGGCCGGTTCAGGCCGGTTTCAGCGGCTTCAGGGTTGCGGCGCAGATTGAAATGGCGCGCTGATCCTTGCCTGTGGTGCGGCCCTGCGCTTGCGGGCGCGAGCATCTGGGCGTAGGTCTTTGGGCATGAAGCATCTTGTTCCTTTGCTGACGCTTGCGCTGCTGGCCCCTGCGGGCGCCGGGGCGCATCCGCATATCTTTGTGGATACCGGAATGAAGGTTGTTGTCTCGGATCATGGGCAGCTGCAGGCGGTGGAGATCACCTGGGCCTATGATGAGTTCT
This sequence comes from Leisingera sp. CC-HEC093, assembly GCF_059429195.1. Taxonomy (NCBI): domain Bacteria; kingdom Pseudomonadati; phylum Pseudomonadota; class Alphaproteobacteria; order Rhodobacterales; family Roseobacteraceae; genus Leisingera; species Leisingera sp. CC-HEC093. The sequence goes on from NZ_JCAIJR010000001.1 coordinate 2,986,333, forward strand.
ATTCGCTGTTGATCTTCGAGGATAAGGGGCTGGACAGTGATTTCGACGGCAGCCTGACGGCGGAGGAGCTGGCCAAGCTGCAGGGCTTCGATCTGGCCTGGAGCGAGGGCTTTCAGGGCGACACCTATCTGACCCTTGGCGGCGAGGCGCTGGGCCTGGGCGCGCCGGAGCATCTGTCCACCGAAGTGGAGGGCGGGCGGATCACCACAAGGCACCGGCGGGTTTTGACCCAGCCGCAGGCGGCGGACGGGGTGGTGATCAAGGCCTATGATCCGACCTATTACACCGCTTACACGCTGAACAGCGGACTGGAGATCACCGGCGGCTGCAGCGGCGAGGTGACACCGCCCAACCTGGATGCGGCCTATACCAAGGTGGAGGAGCTTCTATACGCAATGCCGGCAGACCAGGCAGAGGAGGCTTACCCGGAGGTGGGGGAAGCCTTTGCCGATACCGTTCGGTTGAACTGCGGCGCGTAAGGTGAAGATTTTCTTAACAATAGCGGCGCTGGGTGTGGGGGCATTGGCGGTTTGGCTGTGGGGCTTTGGCGGAGCCGCGGAGGTTTCAGCCTGGGCAGCAGAAGGCCAGCGCGAGGCGCAGAATGCGATGGCGCGGGGACTGAGGGCCTTGCGCGCCGGTGAGCCGGGCGCGCTGCTGGGACTTTTGTCCTTGTGCTTTGCCTACGGGTTTTTCCACGCGGCGGGACCTGGGCATGGCAAGCTGGTGATTGGCGGTTACGGCATGGGCAAACCGGTGCCGCTCTTGCGGCTGGCGGGGCTGGCGCTGGCGTCCTCATTGGCGCAGGCGGCCACGGCGGTTCTGCTGGTGGCAGGCGGGCTGCTGCTGCTGGACTGGGGCCGCGAGCAGCTGACCAGCGCGGCGGAGGATGTGCTGGCGCCGCTGTCCTATGGCCTGATTGCGCTGGTGGGGCTGTGGCTGCTGGCGCGGGGGCTGCGGCGGCTGCTGGGGAGCCGGGCTGCCGGGCAGGAGGTCCATGTTCACCATCATCACCACAATCATCACGGACATGATCATGAGGACGGTGTCTGCGGCTCCTGCGGGCACCGGCACGGGCCGACGGCAGAAGAAGCCGCCAATGTGCATTCACTGCGCGATGCGCTGGCGATCATCGGCGCGGTGGCGCTGCGGCCCTGCACCGGCGCGGTGTTCCTGCTGCTCTTGACCTGGCGGATGGGGGTGCTGTGGGCCGGGATTGCCGGTGCCTTTGCCATGGGGCTGGGCACCGCCACGGTGACGGTCGCGGTGGCGGTCGCGGCGGTCACGATGCGCAAAGGCGCGCTGGCGCAGATGCAAGGGACCGGCGCCTTGCGCGCGGCGGCGGTGCTGGAGATTCTTGCCGGTGCCGTGGTGGCTTTGCTGGCCAGCCAGATCATGCTGCGGGCGCTTTAGACCTCACTCAGCCAGGGCGCAGTCCAGCAGGGCAAACATCGGCTCCAGCGTCAGGCAGGCTGACATCAGCGCCCCCATCGGGGCGGCTTGCTCGCGTTCTGTCATCTCATGCCAGAAGGTCAAGGATTTACGCTGCAAAAGCGCGCCGTGGGGATGGGCTTTGCCGTAAGGCGCGGGCACGCGTTTCAGTTCCGGGTCACGGGTGGCAAACCCCTTGAGCGCGAGGATGTCCACAAGTGCCGCGGTTTCATCGCCAAAGGCGCCGTCGATGGCCTGCCGCCAGCGCGGCAGCTGCGGTTTGCTGAAGCCCATGATGCCCCCGCCAGCGGTGCAATAGTCCGGCGCGATGCCAAAGAACAGGGCGCAGCCTGCGCCGTTCAGGGTCCACATCATGTGCAGATGTGTGTTGTAGGGGGTCTTGTCCTTGGAAAATCTGACGTCGCGCTGCGGGCGGAACAGTTTGGCGGTGACCTGCACGCCGCCGCGGCGGGTGATCGCCTGGGCCACCTCATCCATCAAGAGGAGTGCGGGGGATTTCAGCTGCGCCTCGTACCGGTCCTTATGAGCGGTGAACCAGTCCCGGCTGTTGTTCTGCGCAAGCTCCGCCAGAAAGGCGCGGACGTCGGGGATCAGCTGGGCAAAGGCATCGGTCATTCAATAGGCTCCTGCGAGGGGGTGCCTGTGCAGAATACCACCATGGGCCTGTGCGCAGGCAAGGAAACTCTTCCCTTGCCGGAGCCTGCAGGGGCGCCTAAGGCTGGCAGGATGAGCACGCCCGTAAAAAACCACACTGCGATCAAACACACCGAGATGCCCCTGCGCGGTCATGCGCGGGCGATTGCCGTTCTTGGCCTGCCGCTGATCGGCGGCCATGTGGCGCAGTTTGCCATCGGCCTGACCGATACCGTCATGCTGGGCTGGTACGGGGTTGATGAACTGGCGGCGGTGACGCTGGGCTCATCTTATTTCTTTTCGATCTTCCTTCTGGGGTCCGGCTTTGCCTTTGCGGTGATGCCGATGGTGGCGGCGGCGGCCGGTGCGGGCGAAGAGCGGCAGATCCGCCGTTCGACCCGCATGGGGCTGTGGCTTTCGCTGGTCTATGGCGCGGCGGCGATGCCGCTTTTGTGGTGGTCGGAGCCGATCCTGCTGATGCTGGGACAGGAGGCGCAGGTGGCGCATGATGCAGCGGAATATCTGCGGATTGCCGGCTGGGCGCTGTTTCCGGCGCTGTTGTACATGGTGGCAAAATCCTATCTGGCGGCGCTGGAACGCACGCAGATTGTGCTGTGGCTGTCGGTCTTTTCGGCGGTGGTCAATGCGCTGGTGAACTATGCACTGATCTTTGGCAATTGGGGCGCGCCGGAACTGGGGATCACCGGGGCGGCTTTTGCCTCCCTGGTGACCAACGGGGTGTCATTTGTGCTGGTGCTGGGTTACGCGCTGAAAGTGCTGCCCGAGCATGAACTGCTGAAGAATTTCCACCGGCCGGACTGGGAAATGCTGGGCCGGGTGTTCCGCATGGGGACGCCGATTGGACTGACGACGCTGGCCGAGGCCAGCCTGTTTGCGGCCTCAGCCATGATGATGGGCTGGCTGGGAACGGTGCCGCTGGCGGCGCATGGCATCGCGATTTCGCTGGGCGGGCTTACGTTCATGGTGCATCTGGGGCTGTCAAATGCTGCGACCATCCGGGCGGGCAATGCCTTTGGCCGCCGCGACCGGGAGCATCTGGCGCGCGGCGGCAAGGTGGTGACAGTGATGTCGCTGGTGGTGTCGGCGGTGGCGATTGTGCTGTTCCTGACCATCCCGGATGCGCTGATGTCGCTGTTCCTGGACGCGGAAGATCCGCAGAAGGATCAGATCCTGCTGATTGGCGGCGTTCTGCTGGCGGCGGCGGCGCTGTTTCAGCTGATGGACGGAATGCAGGCGGTGGCGCTGGGCCTGCTGCGCGGGGTGCAGGACACCGGTGTGCCGATGGTGATTGCCGCGCTCAGCTATTGGGCGGTGGGCATTCCGGCATCCTACGTCATTGGATTCATGATGGGCTGGGGCGGCCTGGGCGTCTGGCTGGGGCTGGTGGCTGGCCTGACCTGTGCCGGGCTGTTCCTGATGCTGCGGTTCTGGCGGCGCTCGATCCAGGCGGTGGGTGCTGCGGCCTGAAACGGCGGGCAGGGGTTTACCGCGTTTCCCGCCATGCTTGACCGCCCAGCCCCTTGCGGGCAGTGTTTCCTGAAAGCACTGTACCCATTCAGAAAGAGGCCGTTTCCCATGATGACCGACGACGACAAGCGCCTGCTGCGCATCGCCTATGAGGAAGCCAAGGCGGGGTTTGACGAGGGCGGCTGCCCGATCGGCTCAGTGCTGGCGCGGGCGGGCCAGGTGGTGGCGCAGGGGCGCAATCAGCGGGTGCAGAAGGGCGACCCGATTGCCCATGGCGAAATGGATGCGCTGCGCAAGGCAGGGCGGCAGAAGACCTACCGCGACACAGTGCTTTATACCTCGCTGTCGCCTTGCATGATGTGCAGCGGCACCATCGTGCAGTTCGGCATCCCGCGGGTGGTGATCGGTGACGCGAAGAACTTTGGCGGCAACGAAGAGTTTCTGCGGTCCAAGGGGGTTGAGGTGGTGATTGCCGAAGACCCGGACTGCATCGCGCTGATGGAGCGGTTCATCCGCGAAAAGCCGGAGCTGTGGTCCGAGGATATCGCCGAGTAATTCATACCGCAGCTGCCTGTCAGGTAGTGAAGAATTCCAGCTTGCCGGTGCTTTTGGCGCGGACAGCGAATTTGCGGCCAACGGTATCTGATCGATCCGGCGAAGTTCTGGTTGTTGCGGACCGTCCTGATACTGCCGCGGCCCTCTGCCGCTTTCTCCTGATGTGTCTGTTCCATACAGGCGGCCCGGTTGACCCCGGGGGCCGGTCAGGGTGAACTGATGGCGGGTGGCTGACCCATGCCGCCGCTGAGGACATAGTCCGCGTGAAGGCCGGGTGCAGAGCCGCGGCAGAGCAAGACTGGCAAGATTGCCGGACCGGGCCTTAACCGCGGATGCGAAGCAGTGTTGCGTGAACTGCGCGGCGCGGTTTGGTTCCAGGGCTTCGCGCATTCCAAAGGGGGCGGGCGGAAAGCCGCGTGGCGGCGTGCCGGGCTTGCGCGGACAAAGGCCGGGCTGTCGGGCGTGGCGGTAACCTGCTCGCCTGAAACGGAAAAACTGGCATCTTTGCGCCGGAGATCAGGCCGGATGCGGGTTGGGTATGGTGCCGGGGCGGGCCGCATCCTAGCTGTTCCTCACGGTTCGCGGGACACCCCGTGGACTGCAAATAAACCAAATAAAACTGGAGTGTCTCACATGAAGAAGTTTGCTATGACCGCGACCGCCGTTGCTGCCCTGATGGCGTCCCCGCTGGCTGCAAAAGACGCCGCGGCCGAGCTGGATGCTGACGGCAACGGGACTTTCTCGCTGGAAGAGCTTCAGCTGGCGTTTCCGGATCTGACCGCGGAAACCTTTGCCACCGTGGACGCCAATGCGGACGGCGAAGCCGATGCGGCTGAGGTGAATGCTGCAATCGAGGCCGGCGTGCTGGCTGAGGCGGGCTGACCCGCGTCAAAGCGGCGCTCTGCCGTCAGGCTGCTCCTCCTGAGCTTCGGAGGCGGCCCTACTCCCTTCCAACCGCGCGGCGTGACGGCAGCGTGTCTGGGAAGGCCCCGCAGCGCTGCGGGGCCTTTTTTGCGTTCCGCAGCCAGGCATGGCTGTGGTCAGAACCAGTAATAGGGAACTTGGTAGTGATCGTAGATGCTTTCCTCGTGCTTGCGGTCGCGGTGCCAGCCTTCAGGCTGGGCGGGGGCGCTTTTCAGCTGCTCCGGGGTGATGCTAGTGCGGAAACCGCCCAGGCCGGGGTCATAGGTCAGCGCACCCCAGGGGATGGTGAACTGCTGTTCGCCCAGGCCCAGGAACCCGCCGAAGCTCATGATCGCATAGGCTGCCTTGCCTGACTGCTTGTCGATCATCAGGTGGTCGATAGTGCCGGCCTTTTCGCCGGCCTCGTCATAGACATCGGTTCCGGTTACGTCATTGGTGGAGACAAGCGTGCCGCCGGTTTCGGTTTGGCGCTGTTGCATGGTGGTTCTCCTGTTGTTCACTAGGACAGCAAATCAACGCGCAGGGCGGGGTTATTGTTCCTGAGCAGCACCGCGACGGCGGCGGCAGCGCCTTGTCAACCGGGCAGCTGCGGCGGGCCTTGGACCACGGCCCCGTGCGGCTGTGCTAAGCTGGTGCCAGCCGCGGGAGAGGCGGCAGAAAGGACGGGCCGCCATGGCACGGGCATTAGTCAGGACAGGGTTTTGGAGGCTGGCGGCAGCTTTGCTTGGTCTGCTGGCGATTCTCGTCTGCGGTACCGCGGCAGAGGCCGGCGGCGGGACGGAGCATCCGCGTGCGGGGCTGATGTGGAACCGTACAGGGCTGCCCGCGGTGTTTCCGCTGCAGGTGAAAACGCCGGCAGGGGCGGATTATTTTCTGGTGCTGACCGCCGAAGACAGCGGCGAGCCTGCGCTGGCGGCCTACATCCGCGGCGGCGCATTCTTCCGGGTGCTTGTGCCGCCGGGCCGCTATGCCCTGCATTTCGCCAGCGGCCAGGACTGGCAGGGGGAAACCCGGCTGTTCGGGGCAGAGACGCGGCATTTCAAATTGCCGCAGGTGCTGGAGTTTGCGTTGCGCGGCGCGGGGGTCAAGTCCGGCCATATCATCACCCTGACACCGGATCAGGCTGAGGGTGCATGGGAGGCCGCTGTCAGGGATCAGTTCATTTGCCAGATTGCCGGGCTGGATAGTCCTGAGGCGGCTTTGCCGCCGGACCGCAGGATGCGGCTGGGCGGCACGGCGGATGCAAGGTGGAGCCTGCATTTGCGGTGGCGGCTGGGGCTGGCCCGGCCCGAGGCAGGGACGCCTGACATGCTGTGGCTGCGCAGCCAGTTCGTGCTGGACAACCCAAACCTGCGAAGACGCCCGGCGGCGCTGCATGCCGGGCCTGTACAGAACCCGGAAATCCGGTTTCGCGGCTATTCTGTGCGGTCGTTTTACTGCGGCTGATTTGCAGGAAAACGCCTAGTCCCCGCCGTGCTCTTTCATCAGCCGGTCGGCTTTTTTGCGCACCAAAACGCTGCGCAGGTCGTGCATCGCCAGCAAGAGCGTATCGGTCACCTTTTCCAGCTGTTCGTCAGTGGCGCGGCTGTTGACCCAGTGGGCGGTGAGGTTCAGGTGGTCGACGGCCCGGTGGATGTCGTCGATGTCGCGGGCGGCCAGGGTGGCGGCGCGGGCCTCCATCCAGGATTTGATCTCGGCGGCGTCCTGCGCTGTCAGCTGGCGCTGGCCGTGCGGTTTAATTTCGCCGTTGCGGATGTTCACGACGGCGATCTGGTCCATCTCGATCCGCCGGTTGCGGTTTTCGGTGTCGACACGGAAGACAAACGCGCCGTTCTCTCGGACGCGGAAGTAATACTCCGGCAGATCGGCGCTCATGCTCGTGTCTCCTGTCAGGTCAGCGAGGCGCAGAAGGACTGGATCCGGCGGCAGGCCTCCTCCAGCGCTTCGTCGGAAGTTGCGTAGCTGACACGGAAGTTTGGCGACAGGCCGAAGGCGGCACCGAAGACCACGGCAACGTCGGCTTCTTCCAAGAGGGCGGTGGCGAAATCTTCGTCCGTTTCGACCACCTTGCCTGCTGGAGTGGTCTTACCGATCAGACCGGCGATGGAGGGGTAGACATAGAAGGCGCCCTCGGGCACCGGGCAGGAGATGCCCTCGATTTCCGACAGCATGGAGACCACCAGGTCGCGGCGGCGCATGAAGGTTTCGTTGTTGGGCGCCAAGAACGCTTGCGTGCCATTAAGCGCCTCCACTGCGGCCCACTGGCTGACCGAGCAGGGGTTGGAGGTGGACTGCGACTGCACCTTTCGCATGGCGGCGATCAGTTTTTCGGGGCCTGCGGCATAGCCGATGCGCCAGCCGGTCATCGCATAGGCCTTGGACACACCGTTGCAGGTGAGAGTGCGGTCATACAGCGCAGGCTCCACCTGTGCGGGCGTGCAGAATTCGAACCCGTCATAGGCAAGGTGTTCGTACATGTCGTCGGTCATCACCCAGACATGCGGGTGGCGCATCAGCACCTCGGTCAGTTCCTTCAGTTCCGCACGGCTGTAGCCCGCGCCGGTCGGGTTTGATGGGGAGTTAAAGATGAACCATTTGGTTTTGGGCGTGATCGCCGCCTCCAGCTGGTCCGCAGTCAGCTTGAAATTGGTCTGCAGCGAAGTTTCGGCAATCACCGGTGTGCCGCCGGCCAGCAGCACCATGTCAGGGTAGCTGACCCAGTAGGGGGCGGGAATCACCACCTCATCGCCCGGATTCAGGGTGGCCATCAGCGCATTGTAGAGCGTCTGCTTGCCGCCGGTGCCGACAGAGACCTGCGCCGGCGTGTAGTCCAGCCCGTGGTCGCGTTTCATTTTGGCGCAGACTGCCTGTTTCAACTCAGGGATGCCGTCGGGGGCGGTGTATTTGGTCTTGCCCGCGGCAATGGCGGCGACCGCCGCGTCCTTAATGTTCTGCGGCGTGTCGAAATCCGGCTCGCCGGCGCTGAGGCCAATGACGTTGCGTCCCGCCGCTTTCAGCTCTGCCGCTTTTGCGGTCATGGCGATGGTCGGTGACGGTTTGACGCGGGATAAGGTCTCGGACAGGAAAGACATTGGCGGTGCCCCGGTTTGTATGTTCTGCGGAACTGTCATAGGTTGCCGCCAAACAGCGATCAAGCTGCATTGGCAATTTGAGTTAGGAGAACTGACAATGACTGAGCAGAATACAGACTGGTACGGCCCGGATGCAGCAACGTTTGGCGATCGTGTTGCGGCTGCGCGGGAAGCTGCCGGGATGACCCAGGGCCAGCTGGCACGGCGGATCGGCGTCAAGAAATCGACCCTGAGCGCCTGGGAGCGGGATCTGTCCGAGCCGCGCGCCAACAAGCTGACCATGCTGGCAGGCCTGTTGAACGTGTCGATGTCCTGGCTGCTGACCGGCGAGGGCGAAGGCATGTCCGAACCGGCGCCGCTGGAACTGGATGCTGGTGATTTTACCAGCGTTCTGAATGAGTTGCGCTCTCTTCGCAGCGAAATGCGCCAGAATGCGGAGCGCGCTGCGCGGCTGGAAAAGAAACTGCGGGCGCTGCTGCAGGTGAATGAGGCTCCGGCTTCGGAAACCGTCTGAGTCCGGCCCATGCAAGAAGACCGTGCCACCCGCCTGAAGCGGCTGCAGATGCGCTCAATGCGCCGGGGTATCAAGGAAATGGATATCCTGTTGTCGGCCTATGCCGCAGCCAGCCTGGAGCAGATGAGCGAGGCGCAGCTGGATCTGTATGACCAGCTGCTGCTTGAGAATGACCAGGATCTGTACCAGTGGGTGACCGGACAGGCGGAACCGCAGGAGCGGTTCCGCGCTCTGGTTGCGGAAATCGCACAAACCCACCAAAAATAATAAAATTCCAGCTTAACCGATTTTTCGGGAATTGTTGGCATCTTGTCTCAGGAGCAAATTCGAGTCGGAGATGCGAATGAGTATGGAAATGCCAATAGGCCAGACGGACCGCAAGGGTTTCATGACTGGCTACCTGGAGTCGCTGGGGTTGCTTGAGCGCCTCCACCGTCTGCTGCTGGACGTCATCAAGGATGAATTCGAACGCGTTGGCGTGCTGGAGATCAATGCGGTCCAGGCGCTCTTGCTGTTCAACATCGGCGACAATGAGGTGACGGCCGGGGAACTGAAAACCCGCGGCTATTATCAGGGCAGCAATGTCAGCTACAATCTGAAGAAGCTGGTCGAGATGGGCTATATGCACCATCAGCGCTGTGAGATCGACCGCCGCTCTGTGCGGGTGCGGCTGACCCAGCGGGGCCGGGAAATCCGTGACATCGTGGCAGCGCTGTTCTCCCGCCATGCCGAGGGGCTGGAAGGCAAGAACGTGATCACCTCGGAAGGGATCGAGGATATCACCGCCTCGCTGAAACGGATGGAACGCTACTGGTCGGATCAGATCCGCTATATTTACTGACGCGCCGGCTGGGGCAAGCTGTTCCAGGAGGCGATGGCCGGACAGGCCGGGAAACACCGGCCGCAGACGGAGCATGCGGGGAAACCATGCTCTGACCATATCAAAGGGTAACGCGCCGGGCCTCAGGCCGGGGTCACGGCAGATGGCTGCAGAAGCGGCCGCCCTTTCACCGGATATCAGATTGCAAGAAACCAGCATCCAGTACGAACAGCCCCCAAAGGGCTGCGCCGGTTTTCTGCGTGGATGCAGCTTGGCACGCCATACTGCCGCAGGGCAGGGCGCGCAGGCGGCTTTACCAGTGACCGGTGTTTTCCATGCTGGCCCAGGGTTCCGCCGGCGGCAGGGAGTCGCCGTTTTGCAGCAGTTCAACAGAGATATTGTCCGGCGAGCGGACGAAGGCCATGTGCCCGTCGCGCGGCGGGCGGTTGATGGTGACGCCGTTGTCCATCAGGTGCTGGCAGACCGCATAGATATCATCCACCCCATATGCGAGATGGCCGAAATGGCGGCTGTCGCTGGGCAGCCCGTCATCTCCGTCCCAGTTGTAGGTCAGTTCGACCGGTGCCTCCTCCTGGCCGGGCGGGGCCATGAACACCAGCGTGAAGCGGCCCTGTTCGTTGTCCCAGCGGCGGGTCTCCTGAAGGCCGAGAAGCCGGTAAAAGGCCATCGATGTCTCGAGGTCTTTCACCCGGACCATGGTGTGCAGGTATTTGAGGGGCATGGCGGTCTCCTTGGGGCAATGCGGGCAAATGCCAGCCTATTGGCCTGAGTGCGAATGTCGAGGTTTCTGGTTAAAAAGCTGACTGGATCCCAAAACTCAAGCCAAACCGGTTCGATTTGTAGAGGTCGATATTGCTATCTGTTGCGGACCCTGAAATCCGCAAAGACGGGTTAAAGCCATAGTAGTCGATCTGCGGGAAGGTCATTGAGAATTCAGCGGAGATTTTTTCATCTTTCCTGCCGTCGGCGCTATAGAACGACAAGTCGTAGTCACGAACACGCGCGGACAAGCCGACCCTTGCGACCGCTCCCAAAATCGGCTTGGGGAGAGTGATTTGAGTGCGAAGGCTGACTTCGGAAAAATCCCCTGTGGCCAGGCTGGACTCTGCTTCTGCAACAGAAACAGAGCTCCAAAACGACAAGCCGGATTGAAGCCGCATACTATAAGAAAGATCACCGCGCAGCGTGTCCAGGTCATTGGTTCTGATGCCGAATTGCCTGTCGCCAAGCAGCCGCGCTTGTATGGTTTTTCCGTCACCAAGTTTGTAGCTTTGACCGGCACTCAAGCGCAGAAACTGAGTATAGTCTTCACCGCCATACCAGCTTTGCCCGGCTTGGACGCCCAACCGGTATTCGCCCTGGCGGCTGAGGTTTAAACCTTTGTGTGAATAGCCGGCGAGCAGCGATCCAAATGCGAAATCACTGCCCTTGGCCAGCGGTGCCTGCTTTTTTGCCTCGGAGGACAAGGTATAGGTGCGGTATTCTGCAGACAGGATCAGATCGTGGGCCCGGGTTTCTGTCGTTTTGAAACGATAGCGGGAATGCAGTTGGATCGTGTGTTCTATACCAGAGAGGGCCTGAGCATCCCCGGATAACGGCGCACGCACTCTGAACTGCGGAAGATACAGCGAAGATTCGCTTGAGCCGTTGTTGATATTTGAATCCGGCGTAATGGAGAGGGAGAGCCGGTGGTGCCAGGGCGTCGTGGCCCGCAGGTACTGGAAGTCGCGGATTGCGCGCTGCTTGTGCATCCTGCTGGGGGCATGCTGTGCTGCCCGCCGCAGCCAAAACTGTGCCAGGTTGCGCTGCCCGCCGGATGACAGGGCCTGCGCCATGGTGAGGGATGAGTGGTGTTTTTGAGCAAGCGTTTCAGAATGCTTCCAAGCTTGCCTTGCCGACTTTCGTGCAGCTTTGAAATCCCCCATTGACCGGGCGGCGCGGGAATTTATCAGCAGCGCCAGGTGGTCTGTGGCGTCGCGTTGCAGCAATGCATTGGAAAACCGGTAGGCCGCACGGTTGTCACCGGCCTCCAGTGCTTGGGCAGCAGTTGCGCGTACCAGCTCCGGCGTTGCTGCCTGTTGCTTTTGCGGCGAAGCCGGCAGTGCCATAGGCACTGCCGCAAAGAGGGCGGCTTGGGCTGCAATGCGCCAAGCACTGAAGCGTCCGGTCATATCTGGTCAGTTGTTGTAAACGATGAAGCCGCCGGTCTCCCGTACCGTGCCAGCGACCGGATCGATGCCATTTGTCACGACCACCACACCAGCGATCTCCTCGGCGTTGTCGCCTGACACAACAGCGTAGAAATTGCCGCTTTCATAGTTTTGAACGTCACCGCTGGTATCGGTGTAGTAACTGTGCAGTTCTCCGATGATTTCGCCGTTGTCGTCCATGCTGCCTGGGCCGACGTCGATTGTCAGCACGGGTATTTCCGTCAAGCTGAGTGAGTTTTCATCGTTGATCCGCTCGAGGACGTCGGCTGTGATGTCGGTGCCGTTAATATCAAAAACCCTTCGGTTGTCGAATTCGCCCCGAACGGCGTCGCCGCGTGTGCCTGTGGTGTCGTTGAAATCGTCAAAGTCGATAGCAATGGTCACGTCTGCGGTCGTGTACTCAAGCCCGCCGCCACCGCTGAAATCCCGGATGCCGGACATGGTGCCATTGTATTGCGCTTGTCCTGTTGTGGGGAGGTTTACCCCATTGTGGCGCTGGTAGATAAAGCCGCCAAACCCGTAGTCCACATACTGGCCGGTACGGACAATTGCAAAATCCGTGTTGCCGGATGTGCTGACGCCATAAATGGCACGGTGTGTGAACTGGTTGATCGGTTCGTCATCAACGATATCAGGGAATGTGGCGTCCGCCTCGTAGACGGCGAACGGTCCAAGGTCGCTGACCGCGGTTCCGCGGGCGTAGCCGTTATCGCCATCAAAGCCCAGGTTGTCGACTGAGAAGGTATCAGTATCTTCGTCATAGCTGATATCCGTCGCGAAGCCATCGCCTCTTTCTCCACCGTCAGATTCGGTGGGTTCCGATCGGAAAATCGCGCGGCCGGCAGAGGGGTTGCTCGTCCCCGGAGGCAATCCCTCCCGACTGGTGGACTCCGGCTCTGTGCTGGTTTCCGAACCGGTGTCCGTATCGTCATCGTCATCGCTGTTGAACGGGTTCCCACCGCCGCATGCGGACAGCGCGGACATCACCGCGAGTCCTAGCCAAAAGCGCCTCATCTGCTTTTACCTCAATATGTTTTTCGTTTTGCGCCACCTTTGGCCGCGGCAGCGCAGTTGTCAATTGAACACTGGTGTTTTCGACGCAACCGTGGCGGATACGCTACCAGCATGTGGTTAACTGTATCTATGAGGTGCGCATATATGGTATGACGCAGCGGCGAAAAGCGAGATAAATTCGCCCTTGGCGTGCGGTCTCCCAAACGGTATGCCGGGCAGGGTAATCAAGTCAGCGGCAGGGGGGGGCGGCGGTGCAGCAGTATCTCGATCAGCTACAGTATATTCTGGACAATGGCGAGCAGTCGGGAGACCGGACAGGCACCGGAACGCTGTCGTGTTTCGGTATGCAGGCGCGGTACGCTTTGAAGGACGGTTTCCCGCTGGTGACGACCAAGAAGCTGCATCTGCGCTCGATCATTCATGAGCTGTTGTGGTTCCTGTCCGGCGACACGAACATCCGGTACCTGAAGGAAAACGGGGTTTCGATCTGGGATGAGTGGGCCGATGAGAATGGAGACCTGGGCCCCGTTTACGGCCACCAGTGGCGCCGGTTCCCCAGGCTGGAGCTGGCAGAGGGCACTGTGGGGGATGAGCCGCTGTATCGCGCGGGCAGTGTCGATCAGATTGCAGATCTGGTGGAGATGATCCGCAAGAGCCCGGACAGCCGCCGCCTGATCGTGTCGGCCTGGAACCCGGGCGACGTGCCGGACATGGCGCTGCCGCCTTGCCATACGCTGTGGCAGGTGCGGGTTGCGGGCGGCAAGATGCATTTGCAGTTGTATCAGCGCTCTGCCGACATGTTCCTGGGGGTGCCGTTCAATATCGCCTCCTATTCGCTTTTGCTGGCGATGCTGGCGCATGTGACAGGGTATGAGGCCGGGGATTTCGTGCACACGATGGGCGACGCGCATATCTATTCAAACCATGTGGATCAGGTGCAGCTGCAGCTGTCGCGCAGGCCCAAGCCGCTGCCGCAGCTGCGGATCAAGCGGCAGGTGAATTCAATTTTCGACTTCAAGTTCGAGGATTTCGAGATCCTGAACTATGACCCCGATCCGGTGATCAAGGCACCGGTGGCGGTTTAAGCAACAAGGACAACAGGCATGATAACCCTGATCGCTGCGCGGGCGCGCAACGGGGCCATTGGCAAGGACAACGATATTCCCTGGCAGGCACCGGAGGACATGAAGGCATTCCAGCGCGAGACCTTGGGCGGTGCCATCATCATGGGCCGCAACACCTGGGACAGCCTGCCGGTGAAACCGTTGAAGAACCGGCTGAACCTGGTTGTGTCGTCGAACCCGCAAGCGGCGGAGACCGTGCTGCCGTCGATCGAAGCAGCGGTTGAGGCAGCCTATGCGCAGGGCTACCGCCGCGTTTATGGAATCGGCGGCGAGGGGATCTATCGCGGCATGCTGGGGATGGCGGACCGGCTGCTGGTGACCGAGGTCGATCTGACCATCGAGAATGCAGACGCCTATTTCCCGGAGTTTCAGGCAGACAACTGGGCCAAGTCCGGGGAAACGGTGCTTCGCGACAGCGATCCGGCCTGCGTTATGGTGGAATACCTTCGGCGCGGCTGAGGCCGCTGCCATTGCCTGCGCCCGGCCAGCGTCCGGGCGCAGCGCAGGTTTAAGAACCTACATCGCCTTGATGTCAGCTGCCATTTGCCGGCCATCCCGGCCCTCTGTCAGCTGATAGCCGACTTTCATGTTGTCGGCGAGACCGGTCATGCCCGACCGCTCTACTGCTGAAATGTGCACAAACACATCCTTGCCGCCTTCATCGGGTTCAATAAACCCGTACCCTTTGGTGGTGTTGAACCACTTCACGGTGCCGCTTGGCATTTCCCGTGTCTCCTTCTACTTTGCACGTCGCCCAGGGCCCTCCCGGGGCATCCGGCCGGTCCCTGGCGAAAATGCGCAAGGCGGGGCCGGACAACCTTAAGTTTTACACGGGCTGGCCGAAAATCAAGTGAAACCAAGGTATTCTACCATAAATTGTGCAGAATCTGTGCGGGGAGCGAAGAGCAAAAATGAAGATCTACGGGCTAAAGAACTGCGATACTTGCCGCAAAGTACTGAAACAGCTGCCGGATTTCGATCTGGTCGATATCCGAACGGATGGGATGCCTGAGGGCCTGCTGGAGGCGGCACACGAAAAATTCGGGGCCAAGCTGGTCAACACGCGGTCCACCACCTGGCGCAACCTGAGCGGGGAGGAGCGCGAGGGCGCGCCGCTGGAGCTGCTGCGGGCGCATCCGGCGCTGATGAAACGGCCGCTGATCGAGCGTGACGGGGAATTATTCCTGGGTTGGGATCAGAACACGAAGGACGCCCTTGGCGCGGCATAAGCTGCGGCTTATGTCTGTATCCTGGATTTCGGGAGAGAGTTAATGCGCAACGCAGCCCTTGTTCTGGGGATCATCGCCGGGATTTTCGGCATGTTGGTGGGCTTCTTCGGCTATGGCTATACCGCCGCGGTCGAGTACTTCGGCGAGATCGAGGGGGTGGCCGAACAAGTCGACAATATTGAACAGCTGCGGCTGCTGGCGGTGCTGTCGCCGCTGCTGGCGATTGCCGGCGGCGCTATGGCGCGGGCCAGGGCCCTGTGGGGCGGCATCCTGCTGTTGGGGTCAGCGGCGGGGATGTATGCGGGTTTTGGCCTCAATGTCTTTACCATTTTCCCGCTCAGCTTTGCCGCGGTGGGCGGCCTGATGGCGCTGGCCGCAGGCAAGCCGGATGAGCCCAAGGCGCATTTCTGATCCGAATAGCAGGAAAAAGGCGCCGCTGCCGGAGCAGGGCGCCTTTTCTTTTTTGCAGGAGCCGGCAGCGTCAGGCCAGGGCGGGCTCCATCCGGTTGCGCAGCAGGGCGTCAACCGACAGGGCGCCTGCGCCTTTGACGACCAATACCGTCAGCAGGAAGACCCAGAACAGCCGCTGGTCCAGGATCACCGCATCGGGGAAACGGTCGAACAGCGCGCCCAGGGTTTTGTCATCGGTCGCGCCGTGGCCGTAGATGTCGGTCAGCGACTGCACGATGACAAATCCGATCATCCCCAGCGAGGCGAGACGGGTCAGCAGCCCGATAACGATCAGAAGCGGCAGGATGAATTCGGCGTAGGTTCCAGCCAGCACAACAAGTTTTTGAAGCAGGCCGAATTGGGAGACGTCATAGCCTGCAGCCTCCAGCTGTTTCGGGAAAATCTGGCTGTAGGCGCCGATCGAGGGGCTGAACAGGCCGGTGAGGCCATCGCCCAGCTTGGTCAGGCCGGAGTTCCAGAAATAAAACAGCAGTGTTGAGGCGAAGGCAATGCGCGCCGCCAGCGGCAGCAGCCAGTTGCCTGCTCTTTCCAGCTGGTGAAAGACGGCGTCGTATAGGGAGACAAGTGTGTGCATGGGTTTACCCTTTGCTGTCCAATCCGGTTATTGCGCCGCCCTGCAGGAGCAGGGCCAGCGTGGCACCCAGGTCGAAGGTTGCGTCTTCGGCGGCGACCTGTTCCAAGGCCCCGCCAATGGAGGCGCCCCCCATCAGGGCGCGGATCCAGATTGCGCCCGCGGGGGGCAGGACCTGGGGAATGGGGTCGAATTCGGGGCGGGTGATCAGCACGTCCTGGGCCTGCGGCTCAGGCTTGGGCGCGCCGTCCTCTGTGTTGTAGCGCCAGATGGCGTGGATGGGCCAAGGCGAACAGATGACCCGCACCGCAGGTGCCAGCGCCAGGCAGGAGTTCATCTGCTGGTCCGGCGTCAGCGCGCCGAGCGCCTCGGGCGCGATGGGGCCAGCATCCGCGGCGTGGTAGGCGCGGCGCAGGGCCAGTTCCAGCCGCGCCACATCGCCGAGGTAGCCAAGGTGGCTGAGCTGCTCCATGCCCTCCAGGAAGGCCGGGAAGTGTTCGCCGTAAAACATCATCAGAGGCGAGGCCGGTGGATGCTGGCGCAGGTAGATGCCTGCCAGCCCGTCCATGTTTTGTTTTCCCAAGAGCTTGGCAATCACCGGAAAGGCACTGTGCATGGCCTCAGTCAGGGAAACAGCCACATTGTTGCGGTAGACACTGAAACGGCGTCCGGCGGGCTGGGCCTGATGGTCAATCAGGCCATCCGGCACTGGCTGGCCCGCATCCATCATGGCGCGGGTGAAGTCTGTCTGGGAAACACTCATACCGGAACGCGCTCCAGCGCGGTTGCGGCGCGGGCGGCTTCGGCCGCCAGTACCGGCCAGTCCGGCACGTCGTTGTCCCATTCGATCAGCACCGGCTTGGGGCCGGATCTGGCAAGCGTATAGTCCAGCAGCGCCCAGACCGGGTCCACCACCGCGCGCCCGTGGCTGTCGATCAGCAGCGGATGGCCGTGGTCGTCCTCATCCTCGTCATGGCCGCCGAGGTGGATTTCGCCGACTTTGTCCAACGGGAAGGCGTCGATGTAGCCCTGCGGCGAGAAATCCAGGTTGGTGGCAGAGACAAAGACGTTGTTCACATCCAGAAGCAGCCCGCAGCCGGTGCGGCGTGAGATTTCGGCAAGGAACTCCGGCTCGGACCAGGTGCTTTCGGCAAAGGCAAGGTAGCTGGAGGGGTTTTCCAGCAGCATCCGGCGGCCGATGGTGTCCTGCAGTTCGTCGATGTGGTCACAGATCCGCTGCAGGCTGGCGTCCGTGTAGGGCAGCGGCAGCAGGTCGTTGTAGAAATGGCTGTCGTGGGTGGACCAGGCCAGATGCTCGGAAAAGCTTGCCGGGTTCAGCCATCCCGCCAAATGCTTGAGCCGGGCGAGGTGGTCTGCGTCCAGCGGCCCTTCGCCGCCGATGGAGAGGCCGACGCCGTGCACCGACATAGCAAAGCGTTCGGACAGGTGGCGCAGCTGCGCAATCGGGCGGCCGCCATCGCCCATGTAATTTTCAGCGTGGATCTCCAGCCATCTGACGCTGCCCGGATCAGTGGTGATCTGGGCGAAATGCTGCGGCTTGTAGCCAACGCCGGGGGCGGCGGGCAGCCCGTTATGTGCAGCAGAGTCGAGCATGGCGGGGCGGGTCCTGTAGTCCGGGTGCAAAAGGGGCGGGAATTCACACTCCCGCCCCGGAAATCAAACCGTTCTTATGCCGGCAAATCGCGCTCCAGCGGCTCCAGCGAACCTTTGCGCTCAGTGCCGTCTGCCATCGCAGGCAGTTCCATGCCTTCGCAGGTGCCTGCGTCCACCAGAGTCCAGGCGTTGCCCTGATAATCGGTGGTCGAGGTGCCGGCGCAAGTGGTGCCGGGGCCGGCGGCGCAGTCATTCTGGCCAGCCAGCGAAACGCCGTAGCATTTTTCCTTGGTGGCGGCAGCAGCCGGGATGGTCGAAGCAGCGGTCAGAGCGGCGGCAACGGCGCTGGCAACGGCCAGGGATTTTGCGGTGGTCGACATCTCGTGAATTCCTTTCGGTTTAACATGCGGTGTCGTGTTGACAGGGAAACACTAACCCGAGGTTTTCAGGAATTTAAGTCACGAGGCCGTGTCTCACGTCTGCGTCAGGCTATGTGAGAGCGGAATGCCGCGCAAGGTGCTGAAATGCCGCCATTTTACAAGTCGTTGTAACAAAACGGCCCCCGAAAAGGGGGCCGCTGATGATGCTTTGGGGGGAAATGTTACAGCAGGTCCGGCGGGGTGGCTTCCGCTGCCAGCGCCTTTGTAACATTTTCGAGGCTCTCGACCTTGGTTTGCTTCTCGCCGAGGCGGCGGACGGAAACGGTGCGCTCCTCCACCTCGCGGTGGCCAACGGCGAGGATGACCGGAACTTTGCCCACCGAATGCTCGCGGACCTTGTAGTTGATCTTTTCGTTGCGGATGTCGGCTTCAGCCCGCACGCCTGCCTTCTTCAGACCGGCGACGACCTCATGCACATAGTCGTCGGCCTCCGAGGTAATGGAGGCGACCACCACCTGGCGCGGGGCCAGCCAGAACGGCAGCTTGCCGGCGTGCTCCTCAATCAGGATGCCGATGAAACGTTCAAACGAGCCGAGGGTGGCGCGGTGCAGCATCACCGGGCGGTGCTTGGCACCGTCAGCACCGATATATGTTGCGTCCAGGCGTTCCGGCAGCACAAAGTCCACCTGATGGGTGCCGCACTGCCAGTCGCGGCCGATGGCGTCAGTCAGCACGAACTCCAGCTTGGGACCGTAGAAGGCACCTTCGCCCGGGTTCAGTTCCGGCTCGATCCCGGCGGCGCGGGTGGCGGACAGAAGCGCCGCCTCGGCCTTGTCCCAAACCTCGTCAGAGCCTGCGCGGGTGTCCGGGCGGTCGGAGAATTTCACCGAGAACTTCTCGAATCCGAGATCCTTGTAGATGGTCGACAGGAAGTCGATGAAGGTGGCGGTCTCGGATTCGATCTGATCTTCCGAGCAGAAGATATGCGCGTCGTCCTGAGTGAAGCCGCGTACCCGCATGATGCCGTGCAGCGCGCCCGAGGGCTCATAGCGGTTGCAGGAGCCAAACTCGGCCATGCGCAGCGGCAGGTCGCGGTAGGACTTCAGGCCCTGCTTGAAGATCTCCACGTGGCAAGGGCAGTTCATCGGCTTCAGCGCGTTCACCGCTTTTTCGCGGGCGTGTTCCTCGTCCACTTCGACGACGAACATGTTTTCCTGGTATTTGTCCCAGTGGCCCGAGCGTTCCCACAGCTTGCGGTCAACCACTTGCGGGGTGTTCACCTCGACATAGCCGCCTTTGCGCTGCTGGCGGCGCATGTAGTCCTGCAACTGGGTGTAGATGGTCCAGCCGTTCGGATGCCAGAAGATCTGGCCCGGGGCCTCTTCCTGCATGTGAAAGAGGTCCATCTCACGGCCCAGCTTGCGGTGGTCGCGCTTGGCGGCCTCTTCCAGCATGGTGAGGTGGGCCTTGAGCTTTTCCTTGCCGGTGAAGGCAACGCCGTAGATCCGCTGCAGCATCGCGCGGGAGCTGTCGCCGCGCCAGTAGGCGCCTGCGATGCTCATCAGCTTGAACGCGTCGCCCGGCAGCTGGCCGGTGTGCTGCAGGTGCGGGCCGCGGCAAAGGTCCTGCCAGCCGCCGTGCCAGTACATCCGCAGCGGCTCATCGCCGGGGATGCTTTCGATCAGTTCGACCTTATAGGGTTCGTTGTTGTCGGTATAATGCTGGATCGCGCGGTCGCGTTCCCACACTTCGGTCCGGACTTCATCACGTTTGTTGATGATTTCCTTCATCTTTTTCTCGATGGCGCCGAGATCCTCCGGGGTGAAGGGCTCAGCCCGGTCGAAGTCGTAGTACCAGCCGTTCTCAATGACCGGGCCGATGGTGACCTTGGTGTCGGGCCAGATTTCCTGCACCGCGCGCGCCATGACGTGCGCCAGGTCGTGGCGGATCAGCTCATTGGCCTGGACCTCATCCTTCATGGTGTGGATGGCAATGGCGGCGTCGGTGTCGATCGGCCACTGCAGGTCCCAGTGCTGATCGTTGACGGTGGCGGAGATGGCCTTCTTGGCCAGCGAGGTGGAAATGCTGGAAGCCACCTGCGCAGGGGTCACGCCTGCGTCATAGGATCGTGCATTGCCATCGGGGAAGGTGAGAGAGATTTGGGCCATTGGCTGGCTGCTCCTCGTCGGTTTGGCGCCCACAGAACGCCCGGTTGCGGGTATGTGTTAGTGCGCCGCGTTTTGCGGTCAAAGCGAGGCCAAGTCAAGGCAGCTTTGCAGGTGATTGTAATTGCGCCGGAAAATCCGGTTGTGTGCCTGCGTATGCGATTGCACATATATGTATACAGGTAAGTGTCTGAAAAATAACAAAAAATATCTTGATATATGCGCCGGTCCGGGGCAGGGTGGCCGAAACCAGCAACCCAATGGACATATCAGGAGTGTTCCGATGACCCGCCCGAACCCAAGCTTTGACCTGACCGTTGAAGATGTGGATTTGATTGAAACCGCACTGTGCGAGTCCCAGAAGATCCTGTCGCAGCGCCGCCTGTCCTATGAACATTGCGCGCATATCGAAGGCGGGGCGAGCCAGGAGAAAGCGGTGCGGACCGGGGAAGTCCTGGGCCGCATTCAGAACCTGCTGGGCCGTTTGCAGATGCAGAAGGCCGGCAGCAGTCCGCTGGCGGGCTTGTCCTGACCCGGTTGCAAAAAAAAGGCGAGGGGCCTGCCCCTCGCGCTCCCCGGGATATTTCCGGCCAGAAGAAAGGGAACCCGGATTACCGGGCAGGCGAGGGCACGCCTTCGCGGATCATCGCGGAGTAGTCAGGGCTGACGCCATGCGCCTGTGCGATCGGTGTGATGCTGCCAAGTGCGCGCAGATCCTCGACACTGCGGCTTTGGTCCAGCACGCCCTGTTCCCAAGCGAACTCCGGCAGGTAGCCGTTGGCCAGAACCCGCCAGTCGAGCGGCACCTGATCGGCGATGGCCCGGACCAGCGTCATCACCACCGTGGTGCAGTTGGTGGTCAGCGAGTTGTACCATTCGGGCCGGGCGGCAAGGCGGTTGGCGGTTTCGACATATTTCAGCAGCAGTGCCCGGCCCGTGTCAGGGCTGACACCGATGCGGAACAGCTGCACATCCTCGCCGCGGGCATTGGTGCGGGTGCCGACCAGGTCGCGCTCATCCGCGGCGATCAGCACCAGGGTATTGGATTTGAAAAGATCGGCAATCGGGGAAAAGCCGCCGCCAACCTGACGCCGCACCTCGACAGACCAGGCGATGTGTTCGCCACCCTCAAAGCCGAAGCTGACAATCATATGCGCCATCTGCGGCCCGGCCCAATAAGACATGAACAGGTCGGTGGTTTCGAGCTTGCTCAGGTCGTAGCTGCGGGTCTCCCACTTCCCGGTGAAGGATTCCGGCGTTTCCCAGGCAAAATTCCGCACATCCGTCAGGGTGAGGATGTCGCCGTCGACCGTCCCGGTCACCTGGCGGGCCACATCGGGGGACCAGTCGCCGTCCGCGGGCGGTGTGAGGGTGGACCACCACAGGACCACCGCAGCCAATGCGAGGGCAAAGGTGGTCAGCGCCCGCAGGGCGCGGCGCCGGAACAGGCCGGCAATGACCGCAAGGCCCAGGACAGCGAAGCCGCCGGCCAGCGCGCCGCGCGCCAGCGTTTCAAACGGAAGGCGGTACCAGAGAGCCAGCACGGCCCAGACCGTGGCCAATGCCACCGCAAAAATGGCAGCGCCGGTAATAAAGCCCTTGATGAGTCTGAACATGCCCCGCGGTCCTTCAAAAAAATTTTGCGGACCATAAGGAAGCCGGCGGGGGAGTTGCAAGCGGGGAGTGCTACAGCTTGCGGGGCGGGCGGAGCCATGCCACATCTTGGTAAAAGGACAGGAGACCGACAACATGCCAGCCGCATCTTACCTCGACACTGCCCAGGGCCGCCGGATTGCCTATCATAAGACCGAAGGGCAGGGACCGTGCGTGGTGTTCCTGGGCGGGCTGAAGTCCGACATGGAGGGCACCAAGGCGGTGCATCTGGAGGCCTGGGCCAAGGCCCGCGGCCAAGCGTTTCTGCGGTTCGACTATTCCGGCCACGGCGAAAGTTCCGGCACTTTCGAGGAAGGCTGCATCGGCGACTGGCATGAGGACACGCTGGAGGCCGTGGCGCATCTGACGGAGGGGTTGATCGTTCCGGTGGGCTCCTCCATGGGCGGCTGGCAGGCCCTGCTTCTGGCGCGGGAGATGCCAGAGCGGATCAAGGGCTTGGTGACCATTGCCGCGGCGCCGGATTTCACCGAGGACGGCTATTGGGCCAACTTTTCAGATGCGCAAAAGACGCAGCTGGACGCGCAGGGTTATGTGGAACTGCCAAGCGACTATATGGAGCCTTATCATATTTCCAAGCGGATGATCGAGGACGGGCGCAGGCACTTGGTGCTGCGTTCGCCGCTGTTCCTGCCGTTCAAGACGCGCTGTCTGCAGGGAACAGCGGATTCCGCGGTGTCCACGGACACGGCGTTGCGGCTGATGGATCATGCGACCTGCCCGGACATGCGGCTCAACCTGGTAAAGGATGCCGATCACCGGTTCTCGGATGCGGCCTGTTTAAGGATGATTGAAGACGCGGTGCTGGACGTGCTGGGCGGTGCCTGACGGCGGCCGGGGCTTGATCGTATTGCCGCCGGGCTGCTGGGGCGTGCGCCCGGAAACGCCCTGTTCACGTATTGTTCACATCCGGCCAAGCCGTTAGAATTTTGGTGCTGCTGGATCAGCCCCGGGATTTGCCGGGGGCATGCCGGCGGCGGAAGGTATTTGATTGTTCAATGAGGATTTTCGGAAATGGAACAGAGGGTAAGCTTGATCACGCTGGGCGTGCCGGACATGGGCCGGGCTGCGGCTTTTTATGAGGCGCTGGGATGGAAGCGGGCGGAGAGCCCGGACGGGGTGATTGCTTTTGACCTGATTTCGCAGACGCTGGGCCTGTATCCTCTGGCAGCCTTGGCAGCGGAGATGGGTCTGGAGGAGCGGGAGCTGGGCACCGGTGCGATGACGCTGAGCCACAACACCCGCGGCAAGGAAGAGGTGGCAGAGCTGCTGGCTGCAGCCGAGGCGGCCGGCGCGGTGATCCTGAAGCCTGCGCAAGATGTGTTCTGGGGCGGCCATCACGGCTATTTTCGCAGCCCGGACGGGCACATCTGGGAGATTGCCTATAACCCGTTCTCGCCGCTGGCGGAGGATGGCGCGTTCCGCTGGAACGGCTACTAACGTGGCGCAGCGGCGGCAGCCATTGCGGAAGTTGCCGCCGCCGGACGGTTTTTCTTGATCCAGGGGCGCGTACGCCCGCACAGTTGGGGCACGGGTGGAAGGCAAACCGCGAGGGCATCACATGCCTTATGACCAGCTACCGTGCCGCGAACCCCTGGTTCTGCTGCCGGGCATGATGTGCGATGGGCGGATTTTCTACGCTCAGGTCCGGACATTCTCCGGCAGTATGCCGGTGATGGTGCTGCCGCTGGCGGGCGGCGACACGGTGGAGAAGATCGCCGCGCGGATGCTGAGCCACCTGCCGCCTCGATTTGCCCTGGCGGGGTTTTCAATGGGTGGTATTTTGGCAATGGAGCTGGTGCGCCGGGCGCCGGAACGGGTCAGCCGTTTGTGCATCATCGGGGCCAGCCCGCTGGCAGAGACGCCGGATCAGGCCGCCAGCCGGGAGCCGCAGATCGTCGCGGCGCGTGCAGGGCGTCTGGAGGACGTGCTGCGGGAGACGCTGCCGATGGAGGCGCTTGCACCCGGTCCCCTTCGGCTGGAGGTGCACAATCTGTTCTGCCGGATGGGGATGGAATTGGGGCCGGAGATGTATGTGGCGCAAGCGCGTGCCCTGCAGCGGCGGCCGGATCAGCAGGCCGCGATGCGGCGGGTGCATGTCCCCACGCTGGTTCTGGGCGGGGCGCAT
Organism: Leisingera sp. CC-HEC093; assembly: GCF_059429195.1. Taxonomy (NCBI): domain Bacteria; kingdom Pseudomonadati; phylum Pseudomonadota; class Alphaproteobacteria; order Rhodobacterales; family Roseobacteraceae; genus Leisingera; species Leisingera sp. CC-HEC093. The sequence goes on from NZ_JCAIJR010000001.1 coordinate 3,010,406, forward strand.
GATACGCTGGTGCCGCCAGCGAAACTGGAACTGCTGGCGCAGCTGCTGCCTGGGGCGCGGCTGGATATCCTGCCGGATGCCGGTCATTTCCCGGTTCTGGAGCAGCCGGATGCAGTGAACCGGGCGCTGCTGCATTGGCTGGCGGAACCCGTGGCTGAAACGGATCTCTGCGTTCAGGGGTAAAGCCTGGCGCGTTCTGCCTTGCTGATCAATTGAGGTTCGGCCACCGGCTTGCCGGTTTCCGCATCAAAAAATGGCGTGTCCTTCCACCGGCCTGACACCCGCGCGGTGATCATCCGGCTGACGATGCCCCAGGCCATGGCCCCGCCGCCCTTGGTGCGGGCTTGCTTGCCGGGCGCGGGGACAAAAGCCTTGGCGCGGATCTTGCCCAGGGCGGACTTGTCCTGAAACAGGTCAGAGCGCATGCCGGCAAAGGGCAGCCCGGGTTTGGCCAGCGTATTGGCAAAGGGCGTGCCGCAGCAAGACGCATACCAGCGCAAGGGGCCGCGGGGGCCAAGGCGGAGCGCTTTCAGATGCTCCGCCCCTTGGCTGATGGTGATGGTATCGGGCGACAGCTGGAACAGGTCGACCGGATCCGGGGCCGGGTCAGGCTGGGCGTGGTACAGCTCATTGGCGCGGCAGTCGGCGCAATAGCAGACAACCCTGGTTCCGGTCTTAATGCCCTGTGCGGCAACCTCGCCGCGTAAGGCCCCGCAATTGCAGGAAAACGACAGTTCGCCCGTCATGTTGTCAAGCCGCGGTGTTTTTGTTGGCCGGTTTGTGTGCCGCCGGTTTCCGGCGGCTGTTGGCGTTCATGAAATCGATCACCAGCGGGCGGATGTTGTTGCGCCAGCTGCGCCCTGCGAAGATGCCGTAGTGACCGGCGCCAGGCTCCACATGGCTGGCCTTCTTCTCCTCCGGCAGACCGGTGCAGAGGTCCAGCGCGGCAATGCACTGGCCGGGGGCGGAGATGTCGTCCTTGGCGCCTTCGACGGTCTTGACCGCCACATCGGTGATCTTGGAGAAGTCGACCTTGTGGCCGTTCACCACGAATTCGTTGCGGGCGATCTCGCGGTTCTTGAAGATGCGTTCGACGGTGGAGAGGTAGAATTCTGCCGTCATGTCCATCACCGCCAGATATTCGTCATAGAAACGATTATGGGCATCGTGATCCGAAGCTTCGCCGCGGGAGACGCGCTGGATCTGATCCATGAACGCCTTGGAGTGACGTTCGCCGTTCATCGACATGAAGGACGCCAGCTGCAGCAGGCCCGGATAGACCTTGCGGCCGACGCCGGGGTATTTAAAGCCGACGCGCTGGATCATGGTTTCCTCTAGCTGGCCCATGGTGACGCGGCGGCCGAAGTCGGTAACCTCGGTCGGGGTGGCGTCAGGGTCCACCGGGCCGCCGATCAGCGTCAGTGAGGAGGGCTGCGCCTTGGGATCCTGCTCCGCCAGATAGGCGGTGGCGGCGAGCGTCAGCGGCACCGGCTGGCAGACCGCGACCACATGGGTGTCGGGACCCAGCTCGCGCATGAAGTCGACAAGGTAGAGCGTATAATCCTCGACGTCGAATTTCCCTGCGGAAACAGGAATGTCGCGGGCGTTGTGCCAGTCCGTCACATAGACTTCGCAGTTTCTGATCAGACTTTGGACGGTAGAGCGGAGAAGGGTGGCGTAGTGGCCGGACATCGGGGCAACCAGCAGCACCTTGCGCGGCTGTTCTTCGCGCCCGTTGACCTTGAAATGGATGAGGTCGCCGAACGGGCGCTCCACCACGGTGGTGATTTCGACCAGATGGTCCTTGCCGTCCTCGCAGGTGAAGGAGGGGATGCCCCAGTCGGGTTTCACCACCATGCGCTGGTAAGTACGTTCCGTTACTTCTCCCCAGGCGGCCATCCAGCTGAGCGCAGGGTTTGGCAAGGCGGAGAAGACCGGGTAAGATGCCATGGAGAGGGCGGTGGCGCCCAACCACTGGTTGGTGTTCCGGACGGTCTCCATCAGATCGTAGGTCATCATGTATCGCATGCGTGTCTCCTTCGGGCTCTGCCCCTGCGTCATCGGACCATCAAATCCGGAACATTGGACCAATCGCCGCTTTGCCCTGAAAAATGCAGAAGAGTATTCTGCATAGCAGAAAGCCTATGAGGGATTCTTTTATATGACAACTAGTGACGAATTATCCGCAGCGGCCAATTCTGAGAGCATTGAAAAGCTTAAGGAAAACATGACCCGTGTGGAGGAGCTGAGCAAGCGTCTGGCCGATGTCATGTCCCGAAAGGTACCGCATAACCCGGCTTTGGACGGTCCGAATCAAGAGCTTTATGCGCGCGCAGCAACTGCCTATTGGGCCGAAGCGATGCAGAACCCGGCCAAGATCCTGGAGCAGCAGGTCGAGTACTGGAGCAAATCTGTGCTGAATTTTGCGGATGCCCAGAAAGCTCTGGCTGGGAAACTGGACAGCTCGGATGACGGCGGCCCCAAGGACCGCCGTTTTTCGAATCCGCTTTGGGACAGCAGCCCGTACTTCAATTTTGTGAAGCAGCAGTACATGACCAACGCCGATGCGATCCGCAAGGCGGTGCAGGATGCGGTGGATCTGGACCGCAGGGATAAGCAGCGGCTGACCTACTTTGCCGATCAGATCATCGAGATGATGGCGCCGACCAATTTCCTGCCGACCAACCCCGACGCGCTGGAAAAGGCGGTGGCGACGGAAGGGCAGTCGCTGATCGACGGGCTGGAGAACCTGGTCACCGATTTGGAAGCCAACAACGGCGAACTGGTGGTGCGGCTGGCGGACGAGAGCGCCTTTGAGCTGGGCGGCAATATCGCCACGACGCCGGGCGATGTGGTTTACCGCAACCGGATGATGGAACTGATCCAGTATAAACCGGTGACAGAGTCGGTGCATGAGACACCTATCGTGCTGTTCCCGCCCTGGATCAACAAGTTCTACATCCTCGACCTGAAGGCGCAGAACAGCCTGATCAAATGGGTGACCGAGCAGGGCTACACCTTATTTGTGGTCTCTTGGGTCAATGCCGATGCCAGTCATGCCGACGTGGGGATGGAGGATTACATACAAGAGGGCTTCCTGGCTGCAATCGAGACCGCCAAGGAGATCTGCAAGGTCAAGCAGGTCAACGCGGTTGGATATTGCATCGCGGGCACCACGCTGGGCCTGACGCTGGCGCTGATGAAGCAGCGCGGCGACAAATCTGTGAAATCGGCGACCTTCTTTACCACGCTCACCGATTTCGGCGACCAGGGCGAGTTCACGCCGTTTTTGCAGGACGATTTCGTCGACGGGATCGAGGCACAGGTAGAAGAAGAGGGGCTGCTGCGGTCCTGGGTGATTGCGCGGACCATGTCGTTCCTGCGCTCAAAAGACCTGATCTACGGCCCCGCGGTCAAAAGCTATATGATGGGCGAGACGCCGCCGGCCTTCGATCTGCTCTACTGGAACGGCGACGGCGCCAACCTGCCTGGCAAGATGGCAATACAGTACCTGCGCGGCCTGTGCCAGGATAACGAGTTTGTCGGCGACGGGTTCGAGCTGATGGGCCACAAACTGCATATCAAAGACGTCGATGTGCCGCTGATGGCGATCACCTGCGAGACCGACCATATCGCCCGGTGGAAGGACTGTTACCGCGGCGTGCAGCAGATGGGGTCGCGCAGCAAGAGCTTCATCGTATCGGAGTCCGGCCATATCGCGGGGATCGTCAATCCGCCCAGCAAGAAGAAGTACGGCCACTATATCAACGACGAGCTGAAGGGCGACAGCGAGACCTGGATGGATGGCGCGGATTACCACGAGGGTTCCTGGTGGCCGCGCTGGAATGACTGGCTGAAGAAGCGGTCAGGCAAGCAGGTTCCTGCTCGGGAGGTCGGGGATTCGGGCTATCCCTCTTTGATGCCGGCCCCGGGGTCCTATGTGAAGGTAAAGGCAAACCGTTGATTCCGCAGGATTTGCGATTTTTTTCTGCACTGCAGCATCAAAACTCTTGAAATGCTGCAGTGCGGCACGCATATTCCTCTCATGCTAAGAGCGCAGGATGGTCCTGCTGCAGCTTTCTGAGGAATTAGAACTATGGCAAAGACCCAAGACTTCACCGCGATGATGAAAGACTTCATGGGCGCCTTCCCGGTCGACACCAAAGCGATGGAAGACGCATTCAAGAACACCGCAGCCCTGAACGAGAAGCTGTCCGCTGTTGCACTGGACGCAGCCGGCAAATCCGCCGAGATCTCCAGCAAGTGGACCAAAGAAACCATCGCCAAGCTGGGCGACGTTTCCAAAGTCAAGGCTGAGCCGGCAGACTACGCCAAGGCCGCAACTGATTTCGCCTCCGCTTCCGCTGAAGTGGCTGCTGAAAACATGGCTGCCTTTGCTGAGATCGCCAAGAAGGTTCAGATGGACACCGTCGAACTGATGATGGCTGCTGGCAAAGACGCAACCGAAGAAGCAACTGCTGCCGTGAAAAAGGCCACCGAAGAGGTGACCACCGCAGCGAAGAAAGCTTCGGCAACTGCCAAGTAAGAACGACCACGTACCGGCCCTCGCTCTCCTCCCTGACGGAGCCGGAACGTGAAGAAGGGCAGGCCGCAAGGCCTGTCCTTTTGCATTTTAGCGGTCAGTCCGGCAACCCCGCGCGGCGCAGGCCGTCGCAGTAATGCTCAAGGTCCTCGCTATTTGCAAAAGGCAGGGTCTCGCTGATCCGTGACACGGAAAACCCGGGTTCCAGCTGCAGAATGCGCCCGGTTTCCTGAGCAGCGGCTTTCCTGTCGCCTAGCTGTCCGTAGCAGGCCGCCAAATGGCGGCGCGGTGCTGGGAAGCCCGGAAACAGCCCCACGGCCTTGTTCACCTCTGAAATGCCGGGCTGGTATTCACGGCACATGTATAGAGCCAGTCCCTTGAACCAATGGTAGTAGGTCGGATGGAAGGGATTGCGCGCAGAGGCTTCATCCAGTTCAGCAAGCGCCTTCTCCGGCTTGCCTTGATAGACCAAGGACAAGCCGCGGAATGCAATGGCGTCGGTGTCGTTCGGGTTGAGCGTCAGTGCGCGCTGGAAATGGTCCTCTGCCAGGGAGAATTCGCCCTTGAATAGGTGCATGACGGCCAGGCGGCGCTGCGCCACGCTGTCGAGCGGATCGATGCGGGCGGCGCGGCGCAGCAGCGGGAAGGCCTGGTCCAGGGTTTCCGCTGGGGAATTGCCCCAGCCGCTCATCCATTCCACCAGGTAAGTCAGTGCCAGCCCGCAGCAGGAGGAGGCATTACCGGGGTCGCTGTCAAAAGCCCGCTGATAGAGACGGCGGCACTCAAGCAGCGCCTCCTGAGTGTCGAGCAAAAGCGCCTTGGCCTGAAGCACCAGCTCCCGCGACGTTACAGGTTCACCGCGGGCGCGCAGCTCGGCGGACTTCCGTTTGGCGTTGGCCTGCAGCTGGCCGGCCAGTGTCTGGGTGATCTGCCCGGCCAGCGCATCCTCTTGGCTGAAGCTGCCGGCCGCAGCCCGATCGTACTGTTCACTGAGCAGCGATGTCCCGTTGACGCCATCGGCCAAGGAAATGCTGACCCGCAGATCGTTCATCAGTTGGCGCACAGTGCCCTCGACAAGATACCTGACACCCAGCTCCACCGCCGCCAAGGATGTCTCGGACGCGCTGGCGGCAAACCGCAGGGCGGTGGTGCGGGAAATGACGCGCAATTCCCGGAACCGGGAGAGACCGATGGTCACATCTTCGGTCATTGCCTCTGCAAGTCTTTCAGCCGCTTCCGAATCCGGAGACATGTTCCGGAAGGGCAGCACCGCCACGGAAATGTCATAGGCCGGGCCATCCGGCTCCAGCCGCGGCATGGCGTTTTCGCAGATCCGGAAGATCCGCACCGGGTCCGACATATTGCGGATGACTTGCAGGCCAAGATCATCAAAGGCTGCATTGATCCGGCCGCGGACCTGGGCCTGCACAGTGCCGGAGACGCAGATTTCACCCGGTCCGGCCAAGCTTTCGAGGCGGGCGGCAATGTTGACGCAGTTGCCGAACAGATCGCCGCCGGCAGCGATGACCTTGCCTGTGTGGATGCCCATCCGAAGGATCAGCTGCGGGCCGGTCCGGCTGGCGCCGCGGGCGGCGGTTTTCTTTGCGATCAGCAGGGCGGCTTTCACAGCTTGCAGGGAATTCGGGAACTCCAGCAGAAAGCCGTCCCCCAGTGTTTTGACAAGCTGGCCGGAATACTGTTGTGCGGCCGGCACTATGACCTTGTCCGACAGATTGCGGACGGCAGCCACAGCTTCGGCTTCGCCGGTCTCGACTAGCGCGGAAAACCCGGCCACATCAGCGATCAAAATAGCAGCTTGTCTTTGTCTGTCCCCTTGGTCAGCCATCTTTCCTGCACCACAAACTCAAAGACCTGACAGCTATTATATCATATTGAGGATTTTGCGGTGGTTTAATGGCTCGAAAAGAACGCATTTCTTTCAGCGCTTTGCGGCCGGGCTTCAGAACTGCGCATCGCAGAAGCTGGAAAACTGCGGCGTCCAGCCGGTCAGGCGGCGCAGCTTGGAGGAGCCCATCTGCTGGTCCAGCGCCGGCCCTTCGGCCCAGGCGCCGTACCTGCACAACACGTGTTTCAGGCTGCGCACCACATAGCTGCCATTGTGGCCGTGGCGGCGGGCAATCTCACTGGTGATATTCGCCGCCGGAACGCCGTCTTCGGCACTGGCGTTGAAATGGCCGGTCAGGCTGGGGTTCTCCAGCAGCAGCCGGTATGCCCGCGCCAGATCGTCGCGCTGGATCAGCGGCCAGCGGGTGGTGATGCTGCCCCAGATCTCAAACGGCCTGCCAGCGCGGGCAGCGTCCAGGTAGCGGGAAAAAACGCCGCCCCCGGCGTGATAGACCATCGCCGGGTGAATCACCGCAGCCGAGACGGCCGGAGGCGACAGGACCATACGGGCGTTCTTCTGCATCCAGGCGAAGGGCTTAATCGGATGCATCGGGCTGGCCTCGTCCGCGACGCGGCTGCCGGTAGCGCCATAGAGCCAGCAGCCGCCGGTGTAGATCATCCGCAGCGGATCCGGGCGCAGGGCGGCGTGCCGCAGAATGGCAGTGATGGCTGCGGTATCGGCTTCAGCCATGTCTTTATCGAAGGTCGCGGCCAGCTGGATCACCGCGTCTGTGCGGGTTGCCTCGCGCACCCAGGCGCCGGGTGCGCGCAGATCGCCGCGAAGGGGGCTGGCACCCAGGGCCTGGAGCTTGCGGTCTGATGTCTCCGACCGGCTGAGGCCGGTGACCTGGTGGCCGTGCCTGGCCAGTTCTTGGGTGACGGCGGTGCCAATGGATCCGGTGCCGCCCAGAATAAGGACCTTCATATTGTGCTGCCTCCCGCTGCAGATTCTATTGCGGGGTCCTCTGTAAAAGCTCAAGCCAGGTTAAGGTCAAGCCGGGGATGCATATGCAGAAGGCCGGAGAGGAACAAATGTTGCGGAAAACACGGCAAGGCTTCCCTTTTGTTCTGCAGTGGCATAGGCTTCGCTGCAATGCATCAATACCGGGGAGGGAGTACATGGCAGAGCAGGACAAACCCTTGCTGATCAAGCGGTATGCGAGCCGGCGGCTCTATAACACCGAGACCAGCGATTATGTCACGCTGGAAGACATCGCGGGGTTCATCCGGGAAGGGCGGGAAGTGCAGATTGTCGATCTGAAGACCGGCGATGACCTGACCCGCCAGTATCTGCTGCAGATCATTGCCGAGCACGAGAGCCGCGGCGAGAATGTGCTGCCGGTGAATGTGCTGAATGATCTGGTGCGCAGCTACATGGTGCCCGGCGGCGGGGTGATGCCGCAGTTCCTGCAGACATCCTTTGACATGCTGCGCGAGAGCCAGTCGAAGATGATGGAAAACATGAACGCCATGAACCCGATGTCCAAGATGCCGGGATTCGAAGCGATGAAGGCGCAGCAGGAGGCTTTCCTGAAGGCGATGTCCGGTGGCTTCGGCGCTGCGGGCTGGGGCGCAGGCGCGCAGGAGGGCGAAAAGTCTGACAGCAGCGGCGAGGATCTTGATGACATCAAGAAGCAGCTGGCGGCGCTGCAGGAGAAACTGTCCAAGATGAAGTAGTGCCCAGCGTAGGGCACCGACAGCATATTCCACAAGTAAGCCCCCTGTCCGGTTCGGCGGGGGCTTTTTTGTTGCGCAGTCTGTTGCGGGTGCGGATCAGGACCCGGCCTCAACCCTCAGCACGTTGTGGAGACGGTGATAGGGGGCGTTTTTCACGATCTTGTCCAGATCCTTTGCCGCAGACTGCGGGCGTGCACGCATGAACAGATAAGCGCTGGCGCCAAAAGACAGGGCGCAGGCGCCGATGATCGTACTGACGATGACAGTCTCAAGTCCCATGGCTTCAATCATGCGTTTCTCCGGTTACACTGACAATATAGGGGAGGAATGCTGAAAATTCCATATCACTTCCCCTCCGGCTTCAGTTTGCCTGCTTCCAGCACATGGCGGGCCAGGGAGTCGGCGCTCTCCCGTTCCTGGGCGCGGCGGCGCATTTTCACCCGGCCGCCGATCCGGGAGGCGGTTGCGAAAATAAAGCCGGAAAACGAAAGCAGGGTAAGGCTGAAGGCCAGCCCGCCGGTGACCGTGCCGGCAATTGCTGCGCCAAAGCTCGCCAGCAGCGCGCCGGCGGCCAGCCGCTGTGCCCATTGGCCGATGACCTGATCCGCGTCGCGGGCCTGCGCTTCGGCTTCTGCGGCCTCTGTGGCAAAGGCGGTCAGCAGGTCCGCCACGGCCAGGCCGCTGTCCGGATCGTTGGATGCGCGGATGGCGGTAAGCAGTGCGGCCCGCTCCGCCCGGTTCCTCACCACCGCGCCAATGATCTGGCTTAGTTCGTCCTCAGGGACGGTATCCCCCATGCTTAAGGAGTTTGCCATGGCCACCAGGGCGGTGGCGGGGCGCCGCTTGAATTTCTGTGGGCCTTTCATGGCGGCACCGTGAACGGCACAAGCCTGGATTGCAATCACGAAAAAGCCCCGGCGCAATACCGGGGCTTTGTTTCGCTAAATCATCCGTGCAGTTCAGGCCGCTGCCTTGCCCAGGGCCTCTTCCGCCGACGCCAGCAGGATCTCCGCAATCACGTTCAGTTCAGCCCGGGACAGGCGTACCGGCAGGCGCACGTCGCAGGCTTTCATCAGCATCGCGCGGGTCTGCGGCAGGTCGGGAACATCGCGCAGGAACTGCCAGTTCCAGAAAGCGCGGGCGTTGTCTGTCGACAGGCCAAAAACCTGCACCTTGACGCCCTTTGCTTCTGCCGCGGCAGCAAAGGCGCGGGTCTGCGCCTCGCTGAGGTCCATCAGATTGAACTGGATCGAATCCGGCGCGCGGCGTTCCGGGGCCAGCGGCGCGGGCACGTCAAAGAAGGGGGAGCTATTCAGCCGTTCGGCCACATAATCGTGGTTGGCGAGGCCGTCGCGCACCCGGCGGGCCAGTTCCGGCAGTTGCGGGCGGATCACGGCGGCGGACAGGTTGCTCATCCGCAGGTTATACAGCGGCAGCTGGTTCTGCCACTTGGCAAAGGCCTGTTCCAAGTCCGGGGTGTTTTCCCCATGCGGGCCTTTGTGCTTTTTCCAGTTGTGCTCATATGCGCCGGACATGATCGCAGCGCGGGCGATCAGGTCCGCGTCGTCGGTGATCAGGATACCGCCTTCGCCGGCATTGACCATCTTGTAAGACTGGAAAGAAAAGCAGCCCGCCTTGCCAATGGTGCCGATGTTTTTGCCGTTCCAGGTGGTGCCCAGCGAATGGGCCGCATCCTCGACCACCGGGATGCCGCGGGCATCGCACAGAGCCATGATCGCATCCATGTCAGAGGTATGGCCGCGCATGTGGCTGATGATCACTGCCTGCACGCCGTCCAGCTTGGCCTCGAAATCAGCCATGTCGATGCGGTAATTGTCAGCCACTTCGCACAGCACCGGCACGCAGTCGGCATGCACCACCGAGGAGGGGACCGCGGCAAAGGTGAAGGCCGGGATCAGCACGCGGGCGTCGCGGGGCAGGCCAAGCGCCTTCAGCGACAGAAACAGTGCTGCCGAGCAAGAAGAGACCGCCAGCGCATATTTGCTGCCCAGGAGCTCTGCGTATTCCTGTTCAAGCAGCGTGACCGGTGCGTCCTGGGACGCGGTGTAGCGGAACAGGTCGCCCGATTGGATCAGTGCGTCGATGGCTTCGCGGGCAGCTGCGGGAATAGGCTCAGCATCATGAACGTTGGGCGGCAGGGCCATATTTCAAAATCCTAAATGGTTGCTTTGGTAAATCTAAAACTAAGTTGCCAAGATGCCAAGACCGGGCGCGGCGGAATCTGCTGCGCCCGGTAAAATTTCACAGAATTGTTGCGGAGTTGCGCGGAAACCGGCCCAGAAGCGCCTGGACGGCTAGACGCCCAGCCGGTCGCGCAGGGAAAACCAGGTCATCGCCAGCACCAGAAGCGGCGAACGCATCCGCGGCCCGCCGGGAAAGCGCGGTGCCGGGACGCGGGCCAAAGTGTCAAACCCCTCAGCCTGCCCCTGAATGGCCTGCGCCATCAACTGGCCTGCATGGGTGGCGGTGCCGACACCGTGGCCGGAGTAGCCGGAAGCGGTCAGCACATTGGGAGCCAGCCGCGCCAGATAGGGCATTCGCTTCATGGTGATGCCCAGGGTGCCGCCCCAGGCATAATCGATCCTGACATCCTTCAGATGCGGGAAGATCTCGCTCATCGGCTTGCGCACGGTGGCGGAGATATCTGCCGGGAAACGGTAGCCGTAACTCTCGCCGCCGCCGAACAGCAGCCGCTTGTCATGGCTGAGCCGGAAATAGTTGACCACAAATTTGGTATCCGCCACGGCGACGTCGCGTGTCAGCACCCGGGCGGCGTCCTCACCCAGCGGTTCGGTCGCCACCACGAAGTTGTTGATAGGCATCACCCGCGCCGCGACCTGGCCATTCAATCCGCCGAGATATCCGTTGCAGGCCAGGATCAGATGATCCGCGGTGACGGTGCCGCCCGCAGTGCGGATGCGCAGTTTGGTGCCTTTCTGGATGTCCAGAACCTCGCTGCCTTCGTGGACCTTGGCCCCGGCAGCCGCCGCCGCACGGGCCAGACCCAGAGCATAGGCAAGCGGGTGCAGATGGCCGGCCCCCATATCCAGCGATCCGCCGGCATAGGCCGGGGAGGGGCAGAGAGCCTGCATTCCGTCCCGGTCCAGCAGTTCAATCTGATTGTAGCCATAACGTTTTTGCAGATGTTCTGCATAGGCGTGCTCATGTGCCGTCTCGCCCTTGGAGAAACAGGCATGGGCCACGCCAGGCTTCAGATGACAGTCTATCCGGTGCCGGGCCACCAGATCCTTCACCAGATCCTTGGCGCCTTCGGCCAGATCCCAGAGCTTGCGGGCCTCATCCGGGCCGACCAGCTTTTCCAGCCCGTCCTGCTCCATCCGCTGGCCGCTCCCCAGCTGGCCGCCGTTGCGGCCAGAGGCGCCAAAGCCTACCCGCTGCGCTTCCAGCAGCACCACAGACAGGCCGGCCTCCGCCAGATGCAAAGCCGCCGACAGGCCGGTATAGCCGCCGCCGACGATGCAAACGTCTGCACTCGAATCTTCATCCAGCGCCGGAAAGCGCTCCAGCGGCGCGGCAGTCGCCGCATACCAGCTCTCCGGGTATTCGCCCTTGCGGTCATTGGAATAGAGCAGGTTCATTCCCATCACGCACCTCATTTGAGAGCAGGTGTCATCCGGGACGGCCTGCACTTCATCTTTCAAAAAATACTCAATTGCACTGGCGCTGCACCGAGGCGCAGCGCCGGAGGTTTTAGACGTTCATCAGCAAATGCTCGCGCTCCCATGGGGAGATCACCTGCAGGAACTCTTCATACTCCGTGCGTTTGACGATGGAGTAGACGCGGGCAAAGTCCGGGCCGAGCACTTCATGCAGCTCTTTGGCCTCGTCGAACAGGTCCAGCGCCTGGCCCATCACCTGCGGAATATCGCCTTCGCCTTCGTAGGCGTCGCCTTTGAACTGCTTGCGCGGGCGTTCCTCGTTGACCAGGCCGAGATATCCGCAGGCCAAGGACAGGGCGATGCCCAGGTAGGGGTTGCAGTCCATGCCGGCGATGCGGTTCTCCACCCGGCGCGCCTCAGGCCCCGACAGCGGCACGCGAATTCCGGTTGTGCGGTTGTCGCGCGCCCATTCCAGATTGATCGGCGCGGCGTGATCCTTCACGTACCGGCGGTAGGAGTTCACATAGGGCGCCATCACAGCCAGACCGGCAGGCAGGTGGTTCTGCAGGCCTGCAATAAAGTTGTAGAAGGCATCCGTCTCGCCGCCCTGCGGGCCAGAGAAGATGTTCTGGCCGGTTTCCACATCCAGGATCGAATGGTGGATATGCATCGCTGAGCCCGGTTCGTTCTCGATCGGTTTGGCCATGAAGGTGGCAAAGCAGTCGTGCCGCAGCGCCGCCTCGCGGATCAGCCGTTTGAAGTAGAACACTTCGTCCGCCAGCTTGACCGGGTCGCCGTGGCGCAGGTTGATCTCCAGCTGGCCGGCGCCGCCTTCCTGGGTGATGCCGTCGATCTCAAATCCTTGCGCCTCGGCAAAGTCGTAGATGTCGTCAATCACCGGGCCGAACTCGTCCACCGCGGTCATCGAATAGGCCTGGCGCGCCGCGGCCGGGCGGCCGGAGCGGCCCATCATCGGCTCGATCTCCTTGGCCGGGTCGATGTTGCGGGCGACCAGGAAAAATTCCATTTCCGGTGCCACAACCGGCTTCCAGCCCCTGTCGTGATAGAGCTGCACAACCCGCTTCAGCACGTTGCGCGGGCTGTAGGGGATCGGCTGATCGTGCCTGTCATAGGCATCATGGATAACCTGCAGGGTCCAGTCGCCGGTCCAGGGCGCAGCCGTGGCCGTCGACATGTCCGGCTTCAGGGTCATGTCTTTTTCGATCCAGCCGTCCTCATCCGCCGCATCGGCCCAGTCCCCGGTAATGGTCTGGTAGAAGATGCTGTCGGGCAGATGGAAATAATCGGTTTTCGCGAATTTGGATGCCGGTACCGCCTTGCCACGGGCGATACCGGGAAGGTCCGAGATAACGCATTCAACTTCGTCGAGACGACGGCCCTCCAGATAGGTTTTTGCTGCTTCGGGAAGGGCGTCGAGCCAGGCTGACATTAGGTCCTCTCTTTCCTGTAAAACTCTGCGAGGAAGGTTGCGATATCTTGATTGTCCACGGGGGTGTCCAGCTCAGCGGCTGCACGGTCCAGCAGGTCGTCGGGCACCACGCCGCGGCCGCGTTTTTCGATCAGGCCGCCAACGAAGGCATTGGGGAATTCAGGGTGGGGCTGCCAGGAGATGATGTGGTCGCCATAGGCGAGGATGCCGTTCCGGCAGAAATCATTGCCGCCCAGCACCCGCGCGTCTTCTGGCAGTTTCACTACCTGGTCCTGGTGCCAGGCGTTCAGCGTCAGCTCCTTTCCGTCCACCTGATAGGTGACCGGCCCGACGGCCCAGCCGCCCTCGAACTTCTCGACTTTGCCGCCAAGCGCCTGGGCGATTATCTGATGGCCGAAGCAAATGCCGGCCAGCGGCTGCTTGCGCGCGTGGATGGCGCGGATCAGATCCTCCAGCGGCGGAATCCAGTCGTGATCCTCATAGGCGCCATGCTTGGATCCGGTGATCAGCCAAGCGTCTGCTTCGTCTGCGCTGTCAGGCAGGATGCCGTCCACCACCGCCCAAGTCTGAAACTCAAACCCTTTGCCGTCCAGCATGTCGCGGAACATGGCGTCGTAGTCACCGAAGGTTCCGAACAGGTCTTCGGGAGAGTGGCCGGTTTGGAGGATGCCGATTTTCATGAGTCACCAAATTTGATCAAATTGAGCCTAGCCGACGACGCTGAAGGGGGCAAGGGCCTCTGCAAAGGCGACCTTACACCGCTTCCAGCCAGGACAGCCAATGGCTCTCCTTGGGGCGTTCCGCAAATCCTTTCAGCTCCTGCCGCTTGGTCATCACCAGGTTGCGGATGGCCAGATCGGGCAGAATACGGGCAATCAGCGGGTCGGTGTCGAACCAGTTGATCGCGGTCTCCCAGTTGGAGGCCAGCTGCGGCAGGCCCTCGATTTCGTAGATGTTGCCATCGGAGGGGGCGGGGGGCTGCATCTTGTCTTCGATCCCGGCCATTGCCGCACCCAGCACCGCAGCGAGCATCAGGTAGGGGTTGATGTCACCGCCTGCGACCCGGTGCTCAATCCGCCGAGCCTTGGGGCTGCCGCCGGGGATGCGGATGGCCGCGGTCCGGTTTTCATAGGCCCAGGCGGCGCTGACCGGGGCGTGGGCGCCCGGCACCAGCCGGTCATAGGAATTGCCATGCGGGGCAAAGATCAGCGAGCTGGCGGGCATCGCCGCCAGACAGCCGGCAACTGCGTGCCTCAGCAAGTCGGAACCCTTGTCGCTGCCGTCATTGAAGACATTGTTGCCTTCCTTGTCCTCGACCGAGAAATGCACGTGCATGCCGTTGCCGGCTTCCTCGGCATAAGGTTTGGCCATGAATGTCGCGGCAAATCCGTGCTTGCGCGCAAGCCCTTTTACCAACGCCTTAAACAGCCAGGCATCATCCGCGGCGCGCATCGCTTCCTGGTGGTGAAGGTTGATTTCGAACTGGCCCAGACCAGCCTCGGAAATGGCGTCCTGGGCTGGAATGCCCATCGCCTCGGCACCATCGTAGAGATCGGAGAAGAACTCGTCAAAGGCGTCCAGTTCGGCAATCGACAGCACCGATTGCTGATCCAGTTCGCGGCCGGTGAGCGGATCGATCGGCGGGGCGGGGCGGGCGCCGCTGTCATCCAGCAGGCTGAATTCCATCTCGGTGGCGGCGACAACGGTCCAGCCGCGCGCGGTGTAGCGTGACAGCACATCGGCCAGCACGTGGCGCGGGTCGCCCAGGAAGGGGGAACCGTCCTCCCAGTACATCGACATCGGAACCAGCGCCGAGGCGGTCTTGAGCCAGGGCATCGGTACCGGGCCGCGTTCGGTCGGCAGCATGACGCCATCAGCATCGCCGGTTTCAAAGACCAGCGGGCTGTCTTCCACGTCGCGGCCCCACAGGTCGACGTTGAGGGCGGAAACCGGCATCCGCGCGCCGCCGCTGTCCAGTTTGCCGGCCTGGCTCGCGGGCAGCCGCTTGCCGCGCATCTGGCCGTTCATATCACAGGCGGCAATGCGGATTGTCTTCAGTCCGGGCAGTTCCATTCGGGGCTCCATGAATGCGTTGCGCCAACCCTAGCCTAAGGAAATCCATTCGCCAAGATAATTTGATCAAAATATTGACAGGACGGCTGCGCAGCCTTTTCCCACATAAATGCGGGCGTATCGGAGAATGGCACAGCTGCGGGCCGGCCCGTGCAAAGAAAATGGCTCCCGAAGGAGCCATTCTGCAGTCAGCGGATCAGATTGGGGCGCAAGCGAAACC
Organism: Leisingera sp. CC-HEC093; assembly: GCF_059429195.1. NCBI lineage: Bacteria > Pseudomonadati > Pseudomonadota > Alphaproteobacteria > Rhodobacterales > Roseobacteraceae > Leisingera > Leisingera sp. CC-HEC093. Next base: position 3,025,915 of record NZ_JCAIJR010000001.1, read on the forward strand.
TCTGCCGCCGTTCCTGCGGAAGATGCTTGTTCAGCCGGCGGTTCACAAACCCGAACAGGGAGATAATCAGCAGTGTAAGCAGGATGAAGTAGAAGGCCAGGATCGGGTAGGGGACAAAGGGGTTAAAGGTCTTGTCCGCGAAATAGCTGGCATAGTAGAGCGCATCGCCCTGTTGCCGCCAGGCCGGAAAGCCGGAGAAGAACACCAGCGTGGTGGCGTGGAAGAGAAAGATCGCCTCGTTGGTGTAGGCTGGCCAGGCCAGCCGCAGCATGGTCGGGAAAGTGATGCGGCGGAAGCGGTTCCAGCCGGTCATGCCATAGGCATCGGCAGCCTCGATATCACCTTTGGGGATCGACAGCAGCGCGCCGTAGAAGATTTCGCCGGAATAAGCCGCGGTGTTACAGAACAGCACAACCAGCGCCCCCAGCCAGGCCGAAGTGAACGGGTCGAAGAAACTGGACACGCCTTTCAGGCTGAGGAAGCAGGCATAGGCAAAAAAGAACTGGATGAACAGCGGGCTGCCGCGGAACACAAAGATGAACCATTCCGCGGGCTTGCGCCACAGCGGGTTGGGGCTGGACTTGCCGACTGCCAGCGCCACCGCCAGGAAAAAGCCGGTCATCAGCGCCAGCGCGCCGAAGTAGACGTTCCAGATCAAGCCGGAGCCGATCAGCGTAAAATGTTCGCACAGGGTATATTCGCCGCGCGGCAGCAGCCGTTCGCCAAAGCCCAAGGAGCGAAAGGCATAGGCCTGAATGGTTTCAACGCAACTCATGCCGCTGCCTTTCTTTGTGCTTCACCCGCTGCGGTGGCCTGGCCTTTGGTCAGGCGTTTCATAACCCGGTCCAAGACAACCTCGGACACTTTGGTGAAGCAGAGGTAGAACACCAGGAGGGCTGCAAAATACCAGACATGCCAGTTCGGGTGGGGGTAGTCGGTGAAGCGCGCGGTCTTGGTGCCGCCCAGTTCGCGCGCCCAATAAACGATGTCCTCAACGCCCAGCAGGAACAGCAGTGGCGTGGACTTGATCAGCACCATCCACAGGTTCGACAGGCCAGGCAGCGCATAGACCCACATCTGCGGTACCAAAACGCGCCAGAACGCCTGGCGGTGGGTCATGCCATAGGCCTCTGCGGTTTCGATCTGGGCGCGCGGCACCGCGCGCATCGCGCCATAAAGGACGTTGGCGGCAAAAGCGCCAAAGACAATAGAGAAGGTCAGCACTGCCAGGAAGAAGCCGTAGGTCTCATGCACCCATTGCGGCGAAGTCGACAGCGGCAGCTTGGCTGCATCGCAGACCACAAAGTCGATGCCCTGGCGGACCGGCTGATCCCAATCCGGGCATTTCACCTTGTGGCGCATCCATTCAAACGCCTGGTCCAGCGCGATGACAAAAAACAGGAAGAATGCAATGTCCGGCACGCCGCGCACGATGCTGGTGTAGCCTTTACCGAACCAGCGCAGCGGCAGGAACTTGGAGCGGGCGGCGCTGGCGGCGCCGAAGCCGAACAAGAGCGCAACCGGAGCAGTGATCGCCAGCAGGGTCAGAACCACGAAGACCGAGATGTAGAGGTTCACATGCTTGCCGGTGGTCAGATAGCAGCTGAGCCAGTTCAGCCCCTCAAGCGTGGATGGGTCCGTGCAATAGGAAAACATATGTACCCTGTCTTTCTCGTGTTCACGCCCGGGGCCGCAGCGCCGGAAGAGAATGAATGAGGCCCGCGTGCCGCGGCTCGCGGGCCTGCAAGATCCTGGAACAGGATCAGATTACCACTGGGAGGACACTTCCCACTTGGCGATCAGTTCGTTCAGCGAGCCGTCGTCTTTCATCGACTGGATCGCCGCGTCGAACGTGCCGCGCAGCTCAGAGTCCGACTCGCGGAAGCCCATGCCAACGCCGCCGCCCAAGGCTTCGGATTTCTCCAGCATCACCAGATCGTCGCCGACAACAGTGTCGAGGAAGCTCTTGTCGGCCAGAACCGCATCGGCTTCACCATTGCGCACGGCTGCGACGGTTTCTTCCGGGGTTGCGAATTCGACGAGGGTCCAACCCTGCTCAGCGATGAAAGCCGCCTGGATGGTGGTTGCCTGGGCGGCGATCACGCCGCTTGCCAGGTCGACATCAGCCGACTGCGCCACATATGCGGAGGGATCCGGCGGCGTGTAGGGCTGTGTGAAGTCGATGACTTCGTCGCGCTCGTCGGTGATCGACATGCCCGCGATAATGGTGTCGTAGTTGCCGGAAACCAGGTTCGGAATGATCGAATCCCAGTCGTTCTTGACCCATTCGCAGGTCAGCTCGGCGCGCTTGCACAGCTCATCGCCCAGTTCGCGCTCGAAGCCGTCGATCTCGCCGGCGTCGTTGACGAAGTTCCACGGCGCATAGGCGCCTTCGGTGCCAAGGCGCACAGTCTCCGCCAGGCCCATGCCCGCGGACAGCGCCAGGGCGGCGGTGCCAAGGATCAGTGATTTCATAAAGTTACTCCCATTTTGGTTGGTTATTGGTTTCGTTATTATTACTCGTGCCGTGTCGAAGACAAGAACGCCCGCAGCCGTTCGGACCGGGTGCCTCCAAAGACTTCGTCGGGGGTGCCTTCTTCCTCGATCAGGCCCTGGTGCAGGAACACGACGTGGCTGGACACATCCGCGGACATCTTCATGTCGTGGGTCACGATCAGCATGGTGCGGCCTTCGGCGGCAAGGTCCTTGATCACCTTGACCACTTCCTGCTCCAGTTCCGGGTCCAGTGCTGAGGTCGGCTCATCGAACAGGAGCGCTTCAGGCTCCATGCACAGGGCGCGGGCGATCGCCGCACGCTGCTGCTGGCCGCCGGACAGCTGCGCAGGGTACACGTCGCATTTGTCGCCGATGCCGACCTTGGCAAGGTAGTGGCGGGCCTTTTCCTCAACCTCAGCTTTGCTGCGGCCCAGCACGGTGACCGGCGCCTCCATCACATTCTGCAGAATGGTCATGTGGGCCCACAGATTGAACTGCTGGAATACCATCGAAAGATTGGTGCGGATGCGCAGGATTTGCTTGGCATCCGACGGGCGGCGCGCCAAGCCGTGGCCGGTCCAGGTGATCGGCTCGCCCTTGAACAGGACCTCTCCCTCCTGACTGTCTTCCAGAAGGTTGCAGCAGCGCAGCAGGGTCGACTTGCCCGATCCTGAAGATCCGATCAGCGACACCACATCGCCCTTCTTGGCGGTGATGTCGACGCCTTTGATCACTTCCAGCTCGCCATAGGATTTATGCAGGCCGCGGATTTGCAGAACGGGCGTTGTATCGGTCAAGGTGTCTTTGTCCCTGTGCGTGGAAATTCGTTCTTATTGGACCGAAAAAAAGACCGATTGCAATGTTCAAACCGCACAAGCTGCCACCTCAGTTGTCAAAACGGCAGATTTGGCGGCGCATTTCGGAAGGGGCGTTACGTCAGCTCCGCTGAACGGATGCGCTGCCCGGTCAGCACAGGGCCGGGCGGGGTCGGCACCGCCAGGTAATCGCTGGGGGTGAGCCGCACCAGCCCCTTCAAGCGCAGGCAGGCCCTGGTGTCCTCATCCAGCCCGCGGATGGCGGTCTCCACGGCCGTGAACAGTTCATCGGGATCTCTGCCAAAGGCGGTGATATAGGGTAAGGCCGGGGTGGGCTCTGTACGCTCAATCTCGCACAATCCGGCTGCAAAGCCATCAAATTCCTGGATCATTTCCCAAGTCAGCGCATCGAGGGCGGCAAAGTCTGCCCGGCCCTCGGCAACAGCCTCGGCGGACAGCCGGTGGCCGCCAGTTTCCACCAGTGCACCGGGCAGGATGGAGCGCTCGTGCATATGCACCATCGGTGCAGCCCAGCCGGATTGCGACAGCCCCTCATTAAAGGCAAAACAGCGCCCCGCGAAGGCAGAGAGCGGCTGGCCCGCATCTTCCTGCCGGGCGACAAAGACGCTGTTGTAAAACCCTGGCGCGCAGCCGGGCAGGCCGTAGTCTGGCGTGCCCACAAGTTCCACCTCGCCATAGAGCCGGGTGCGGTAGGGGCAGCCGCAGGTTTGCGACAGCAGCAGGTCCGGAGATTTCCAAACCTGCCAGAAATCGGCGCAGCGTGTCAGCTGGTCCGGGCCGCCGCTCAGGTGTTTGCGGATCCCGGACCAGAACCTGTCATTGGCCGCCGCGGTTTCGGGGCGGTCGTACATTCCCAGGTGTGCTATCATTTTGCGGCCTCTGCCCGTTTGCGTGCCATGGCGCTGTCCACATCGGAAACGCCCAGCAGGCTGGAGGCCAACCGCAGCAGCGCGTCTTCATTGGCGTCCCGGCGGCCATCGGCCAGTGCCACCTGCCACAGCGCCTCGATCACGCCCGTGCGGTCTTCATAGGCCACCGCATCTTTGATAGCCCGGGTAAAGCGCACGGTGTCGGGGGCCTCTGCCTCCATCGCCTCCGCCTGTTCGCGCAGGATCAGCGCGCCGCCGGTGTCCAGCCCGTAGCGGGCGGCCAAGATGCGGTCGATGCGGTCTTTTTCCACCTCGGAATAATTATGATCAGAGCGGGCAATGCGGACCAGCAGCGCCGTCAGCGCCAGCCGGGCGCCTTCGTCGTCCAGCTGCGCGGGCGCCGGTTCCAGAAGCCGGTTCAGAAGTTCCTTGAACATCAGCTGTCCTCCGCGGTGCCGCTGAATTTCCTGACCGCGCGGTCGCGGGCCTTCTCACTGTCGGCATAGGAAAGCCCCATTGCCTTGCGCGCGTCCTCGATGATGGTGACTTCGCCTGCATGCTCGGTGCCGTCTGCAAGCACAACCTCCCAAAGCGCATCCAGTGCTGCCAGCCGTTCCTCAAGGCCGGTGGTCTCGCGGATCAGCCGTCCGAAGGTGTCGGTCTCTGGCGCCGCGGCGTGCAGCTTCTCGCAGGTGGCACGCACCTTGGCGGCCTCAATCGCGTTGTGCTGGTAAAGCCGCGCCAGGATCCTGTCGATCAGGCTGATTTCCTCCAGCTGGTATTCACGGTCCGCCTTCGCCACCCGCACGAGCAGCGCCCCCAGCGCCAGCTCTGCATCCGGGTCCGGAAGCGCCGGCGGTTCGGTCGGGCGGAAAGCTTGAAAGAGTTTCTTGAGCACGGGCATCAGCAGACCTCAGTCAGACAGGAGGGTAAGCGGGGTCAGCCGCCGTACCCCTCAATGATGTGCATATCACCCGTCGAGACCAGATCGCGGAAGGCCTTGGCGTCTTGATAAGCCACGGAATCATAGCAGGCTTTTGCGGTTTCGAAATCCTTGAATTCAAGGACCACTGTACGGGCCCGGAACGCGCCTTCGCGCACTTCCCGTTCACCGCCGCGGATCAGGAACTTGGCATCGTATTCGGCCAGCACTGGGCGGGCGGCGTTGATATAGGCCTGATAGCGTTCCATGTCGCGTACATCCACATGGGCAACCCAATATCCTTTGGGCGCGGTTCCATCGGGCATGGGCTGCAGCCTCCCTTGTTCTTATGGTTGCAGGCAGGCTGATACAAAAGCGTGGCAAAGACAATGGGGCGGATGCCAAGAATTTCCCCGTATTGATGGAAAGATGAATGGTTTCAACGCACTGCGGCGGAAAGTAAAACACCCGCCGGAGCGGCGGGTGTTTCCAAAGCGCTTTGCTGCGGTATCAGCCGATCTCGGCCAGGCGCGCCAGCGCTTCCTTGACCTTGGCTTCTTCCTCTTCGCGCGCAGCAAGGTTTTCGCGGGCTTCCGCCACAACCTCTTCCGGCGCGGAGGCTGCGAACTTCGGGTTGTTCAGCCGCCCGCGCAATCCGCCCAATTCCTTGGCGAGCTTGCCCAGGGTTTTTTCCAGGCGGGCTTTTTCGGCGTCTACGTCGATCACGTCCGCCAGCGGGAGGCCGAAGGAAGCGCCCGGAGCGGCCACCGAGGCGCAGCCCTTGGGGAAGCTTTCCACCTGTTCCAGCGTGGTGATGCGGGCGAGTTTCTGGATCATCGCCTCGTTCTTCTTCCAGGCGTTGCGCGCCTGATCGGAGAATTCGGTCACCACCATTGGAATCTTGGCGCCAGCGGGCACGTGCATCTGTGCGCGGGTGGAGCGGATGTTTTCAATCGCGGTGATCACCCAGTTCATCTCGGCATCGGCCTCGGCGTTGACCAGCTCGGTGCCGTAGGCAGGCCAATCAGCGTGCACCAGCATCTTCTCGCGCTTGGCAGTGTTGCCCCACAGCTCTTCGGTGATGAAGGGCATGATCGGGTGCAGCAGGATCATGCACTGATCGAGCACCCAGCCCAGCGTCTGGAGTGTCTCAGCGATCACCGCTTCGTCTTCGGAGCCGAACAGCGGTTTTGAAAGCTCGATGTACCAGTCGCAGACCTTGCCCCAGACAAAGGCATAAAGCGCATTGGCCGCGTCGTTGAAGCGGTAGGCCTCCAAAGCGGCGTCCACTTCCACCCGCACCTTGGCGGTTTCGCCGATGATCCACTGGTTCACGGCGGCCTTGGCATCCGGGCAGGCATAGGCCGGGACGGTCTCGTCGTAGACGTTGTTGAAATGGGCAAAGTTCACCGCATTCCACAGTTTGGTGCCAAAGTTCCGGTAGCCCTTGAGGCGTTCCATATCCAGCTTCAGCACGCCGCCAAGCGCCGCCATTGCGGCGGAGGAGAAGCGCAGCGCGTCGGCGCCGAATTCCTCGATGATCTCCAGCGGGTCCACCACGTTGCCGGTGGATTTCGACATCTTCTTGCCTTTGGCGTCGCGTACCAGCCCGTGCAGGTAGACGGTGTCAAAGGGGATCTGATCGACAACAGCCAGCTGCATCATCATCATCCGGGCAACCCAGAAGAACAGAATGTCCTGACCGGTGACCAGGGTCGAGGTCGGGAAGTATTTCTGCATCTCCACCGTGTCTTCCGGCCAGCCCAGCGTGCCGATCGGCCAGAGGCCGGAGGAGAACCAGGTGTCCAGCACGTCAGGGTCGCGGAACATCGGAACCTGCATCGGGCCGTCAAAGCTGCGGATGGCACCTTCGTCCTGCACATCCATCAGCTTGACCTGTTCGGCCAGAATCTTTGCGGCTTCATGCTGATCGGCGACGATGCGGAATTCGGTGCCTTCGGCGGACTGCAGACGTGCTTTTTCCAGCGCCTCTGCCTCTGTCGCGGCGCAGATGGCGTACCAGTCGTCCTCGCCCGGAATGTACCAGACCGGGATCTGATGACCCCACCACAGCTGGCGCGAAATGCACCAGGGCTCAATGTTTTCCAGCCAGTGGTAATAGGTCTTCTCGCCGCTTTCCGGCAGGATCTTCACATCGCCATTGCGCACCGCATCCAGTGCTGGGCCGACAACCTTTTCCGCGTCCACGAACCACTGATCGGTCAGCATCGGCTCGATCACAACCTTGGAGCGGTCGCCAAAGGGTTGCATGATCGGTTTGTTCTCGACGTAGGGTTCCTGCGCCTGAACGTCTTCGCCGGTCTCGGGATCGGTCTTGGTGATGGTCTGCATCACCGCCAGGCCTTCGCTGGTGATTTGCTCCACCACCAGTTTACGCGCCTCGAACCGGTCCAGCCCGCGCAGGTCGTCCGGCACCAGGTTGACGGCGTCGGCCTCGTTTTCGGTCAGGGTCTGCTCGCCCTTGGCCACAGCCATGGCAATGCCTGCGGCCTCGTCATAAGACGCGCCGTCGGCCCGCATCTGGCCGCGCATGTCCATCAGGCGGTACATCGGGATGCCGCCGCGCTTGGCAACCTGATAGTCATTGAAATCATGCGCGCCGGTGATCTTCACCGCACCGGAGCCGAAATCCTTGTCCGGGTATTCATCGGTGATGATCGGGATCAGGCGGCGGTGTTCCTTGGGGCCGACCGGGATTTCGCACAGTTTGCCGACGATGGGCGCATACCGCTCGTCAGAAGGATGCACGGCCACCGCACCGTCGCCCAGCATGGTCTCGGGCCGGGTGGTGGCGATGGAGATATAGTCGCGCTCCTCCTCGAGGATGACGTTGCCGTCCTCGTCTTTTTCCACATAGGTGTAGGTGGCGCCGTTCGCGAGCGGGTATTTGAAGTGCCACATGTGGCCCGCAACCTCAATGTTCTCGACCTCAAGGTCGGAAATCGCGGTCTCGAAATGCGGGTCCCAGTTGACCAGCCGCTTGCCGCGGTAGATCAGCCCCTTGTTGTACATCTCCACGAACACCTTGATCACGGCGTCATGGAAGTTGGGGGAATTCTCGTGGCCGGTGCGGGTGTCGCCCTGGGCACCCGCCATGGTAAAGGCGGTGCGGGAGAAATCGCAGGAGGCACCCAGGCGTTTCAGCTGCTCAACAATAGTGCCGCCGGATTTTTCCTTCCACTCCCAGACCTTCTCCAGGAATTTCTCGCGGCCAAGCTCGCGGCGGGACGGCTGCTGGGTCTTGGCCAGCTCGCGCTCCACCACCATCTGGGTGGCAATGCCTGCGTGGTCGGTGCCGGGCTGCCACAATGTGTCGAAGCCCTGCATCCGCTTCCAGCGGATCAGGATGTCCTGAAGCGTGTTGTTGAACGCATGGCCCATGTGCAGCACGCCAGTGACGTTCGGCGGCGGGATCATGATGCAATAAGTGGAAGCCTCAGGCTTGGCATTTGCGCCGGCCTTGAAACAACCGGCCTCTTCCCAAGCCTTGTAAAGGCGGCTCTCGGCCTCAGTCGCGTTAAATGTTTTTTCCATCGCCATGCGCTAAGTCCTGCGTGCGTGTAATTTCTGGTCGCGCTATCCCTTACCGAAAGGGGCGGCAAAGGGAAAGTACCCTGTGCCGCGGCCACCGGCAGCCGGGGCCCTCGCGTGCTGGATGCCACATTTCTTGGGAACCAAGGGCAGGCGGCGGCGTTCTACTTGCACGATGCATCCAGCGGTACTGCAGGGTGCGGAGAGTTTCAGGCGCCGGAGGCCGGCGCCGCACACAAAGACGCCCGGTCCCTGCTGACGCGCATTCCGCGGTATGGACCGGGCGCACGAATTTCCTTCTCGCCAGATGGCAGGCCAGGCGTTTCAGCCCGTGTTCCAGATCTTGCGGCGGCGTTCCTTGATCATTTCGTTGCCTTCTTCGGTGCCGTCATGGAAGGTGTTGAACCATTCGTCCCAGGGCGTCTCCCAGGTACCGTAGTTGCAGTCGAAGAACCGGTGGTGCAGCTGGTGAAAGAAATCGCCGACCAGAAACTTGGCCTTGTTGCCGAATTTCAGATGCTCAAACCCTGCGTGCGAAGCCGGGGCGCCGATGCCATGGTGGAACAGCAGGAACATCGCCAGAACAGGATGTCCCGGCAGCAGGAAGAAGATCATGGTGTCGAACATCAGAAAGAAGCTCTCCACCGGATGCATTGCCAGGCCGGACCATGGGCCGGTGTTGATGTTGCGGTGATGCCAGGCGTGCACCTTGGTATAAAGCACGCCCACATGCAGCAGCCGGTGCAGCCAGTAGAAGTGGAAGCCCGCCCATATCGGCACAAATATGGTCATCAGGATGAAGGCAGTGGGGTTGTCATCCAGCGTGATCATCGTCACCCAGCCATTGGCGTAAGCGTAGAGGATGAAACTCTCCCAAAAGGTCCAGAAGGTTAGTGCCGGACCAAGGGTCCAGAACATGTTGTCCCAGACCTGGTTCTTGAAGGTGAAGACCTTGGCGCCCTTCATCATCGGGCGCATGTCATAGCGGTATTCGTCTGCTTGCGTGCGGATTTTCCACAAGGCCAGGTGCAGCCCGCCGGCCACCACCATCAGGATGCAGAAGTTGCGCAGCCAGATCTCTGCCACCCAGTCCCAGCCAAAGATGGAAACGCGGTCCAGCGACGGGGTGAAGAAGGTCCAGGTGATGACGGCAAAGACTAGCAAGAGCGCCCGCAACGCCAGCGGGTTCCAGCTTTGCAACAGGTATTTGAGTGAGGCCAGCGGCTTCACCGGCCAATCCCAATAGGGGGCGGTCCGGATCGGCAGCTGCGGGGTGAAGTTCCAGATCTTGCGCTTGGGGCGCGGGGGGGTGGCGGGACCTGTCATGTCTCGTCTCTCATATGGCTGGTGGCGCGGTGTCCGCGGCGGGGGTCTGTTCGCTGCCCGGGACCCTAGGCGGGCGGTCGAAAATCCCAGCACGGTATGTCTCGCCGGTCAGGCCAAGTTTTGCTTAGCCTCGCACCATGGCGACCCGGATCCCCTCTTTGAACTGGCTGCGCGTGTTTGAGGTTGCAGCGCGCACCGAGAGCTTTGCCCGCGCGGCGGCGCAGTTGAACATGTCGGCAGCGGCGGTCAGTCAGCAGGTGAAGGCGCTGGAAACCCAGCTGGGCACGCCATTGTTCCACCGCCATGCCCATGCGGTGACGCTGACAGAGGCAGGGCGGGCCTATCTGCCCTCGGTGCAGCAGTCGCTCCTGATGCTGGAAACCGCCACCACCGGCCTGTTCGGAGAAAGCCGGGAGCAGCGGCTGTTCGTGCAGTCGGTGCTGCTGTTTGCCCATGGGGTGCTGGCGCGCGGGCTGCCGGAGTTCCAGACCGCGCATCCGCAAGTAAACCTGGCGCTCAGCACCGGCAATATGGCGGCTGATTTTGCCAACCGGTTCACCGATCTGCAGATCGTTTTCGGCAATCCGTCGCTGTTCGGGACCGAAGGCGACGAATTGCTGCGCGAGGTGCTCTATCCGGTGGCGCCGCCGGAAATCGCTGCGCAGATCCAGTCGCCGCAGGATCTGTTCCGCTTCCCCTTGATCGAAGTTTCGACCCACCGGGCCAGCTGGGTGCAACTGTTCGAGGCCCTGCGCCTGTCCCACGGGCAGGCACGCTATTTCTTTGCCGACAACTCGCTGATGGCAGCGGAGCTGTCGGCGCAGGGGATGGGGATCGCGCTGGCGCGCGCGCCAGCGTCGGACGCTGAGGTCAGGGCCGCTGGGCTGGTGCGCTGCTTGCCGGACGTCGAAGTGCCGGGACAGGAGGCATACCATCTGATCTACCCGGACCGTGGCGCCATGCGCCCCGCAGCAAAACTGTTCCGGGACTGGCTGCTGGATTACGTGAAGGCTGTTTGACTGTTACTGTCCAGTCCGGTCCAGCTTGGTTGCCAGATGTATCAGGCTTTCGGAGGAACGCACGCCGCGAGCCTCCGCGATGCGGTCGATGGTTTCGTCGAGTTCCGCTGTGCTTTGCGCCACCACCTGTGCCAGCAGGTCGAAGCGGCCGGAGGTCGTGTGCACCACTTCGACGCCGGGCAGGCCGCGCAGGCGGGCCAGAACCTCAGGCCCCGATCTCGGCTCAATCGACATCAGCACCGTGGCCTGCAACGGCGGGCGGGCGGCCGCGGACGTCTTGAGCGTGTAACCGGTGATCACGCCGGTGCTTTCCAGCCGCTCGATCCGTGCCTGCACAGTGGTTCGGGCCAAGCCCAGATGACGGGCAAGCTCCGCCACCGGGCGGCGGGCGTTGTCCCGCAGCAGGGTGATAAGACGCTGATCTGTGTCGTCGTTTTGCATCTATGGCCTTCGATATGACGGTGATTTTCGTCACTATAGTCAGAGTGCCAACCGGAATCGACGGAGAATTCGCAGAAAATAGATAAAACGAATGAGGGTTACCCGATGCAGCAGATTCCCCCGCTATGGCTTTCGCCTGAATCCCACCTGGCCCGCAGCGCGCCGGATCATCCGATCCTGTATTTCTCGCCGCGGGTCCTGCATGAGGTGGCGCGGCGGTTCCGAGAGGGGTTTCCGGGGCTGGTTACATATGCGGTGAAGGCAAACCCGCACCCGGCGGTGTTGTCTAACCTGGTTGCTGCGGGAATCACGGCGTTTGACGTGGCCTCGCCCGCAGAGATGGAAGCCGTGCGCGCGGCCAGCCCGGATGCGGTGATGCATTACAACAACCCGATGCGGTCGGAGGCGGAGATCGCCGAGGGTATTAAATCCGGTGTCGCAAGCTGGTCAGTGGATGAACTGAGCGAGCTGGAAAAGCTGGACGCAGTGCCGCGCGACTGCGAAATCTCGGTGCGCTTTGCCCTGCCTGTTGCGGGCGCCGCCTATGATTTCGGCAGCAAGTTCGGCGCCGCACCGGAAGAGGCGGTCGAACTCTTGAAACAGGTTGCCGCGCGGGGCTGGACACCGGCGCTGTGCTTTCACCCCGGCACCCAGTGCGAGGACGAAAGTGCCTGGGTTGAATATGTCCACGCCGCCAAGCGGATCATTGATCAGGCCGGCGTGCAGATCGCGCGGCTGAACGTCGGCGGTGGCTTTGCTGCCAACCGCGACGGCGTGGCGCCGGATCTGGAGAAGGTCTTTGCCGCCATCGGGCAGGCGGCTGATACCGCCTTTGGCGCTGAAAAGCCGGAGCTGATCTGCGAGCCGGGCCGGGCGATGGTCTCCGAAAGCTTCACCCTGGCGGCGCGCATCAAGGGGATGCGCAAGGCGGGAGAGGTGGTGTTCCTGAACGACGGCATCTATGGCGGGCTGGTTGATATCCGCGACATGGGCCTGCCGGGGCGGGTGGAAGTTGTCGCAGGTGATGGCACCCACCGGGCGGGGGAACGCCAGCCGCGTGTGGTGTTCGGCCCCACCTGCGACAGTTTGGACCGGCTGCCGGACGGGCTGCCGCTGCCTTGCGACGCGGTGGCAGGGGACTATGTTTTGTTCCCGGGGCTTGGCGCCTATTCCTCTGCGATGAGCACGCAGTTCAATGGCTACGGTCTTTCTGACGTGGCGACGGTGATCGAACTGGCTGGACAGGCCGCCCCTTAACCTTAGTCTCGCCCCTGTGAACCAGCCAGCGCGGACAGGGGGCGAGCATGGAAAAATTCGGAAAAAGCCAGCCGGTGAAACGGGTCGAGGACGTGCGTTTCCTGACCGGGCAGGGCAATTACATCGAAGACGCCGCCCCTTCGGGCGCCCTGCGCGTCTGGGTGTTGCGCAGCCCGGTGGCGCATGGGCTGATCACCGCGCTGCGCACTGAAGATGCGCTGGAGGCCGAGGGTGTCCATGCGGTGATTACCCTGGCAGAGCTTGAGGCCGCCGGTATGGACGTGTCGATAGAGGGGGCCACGGTCAAGAACCGGGACGGCACCCGCGGGGCGTCGCCGGAGCGCCCGATGCTGGCCCGCGGCAAGGTCCGCTATGTCGGGGAGCCGGTTGCGGTTGTCGTCGCGGAGACGCTGGACCAGGCCCGGGATGCGGGCGAGCTGATAGAACTGGAAATCGACGACCTGCCTGTCAAGCTGGACCTGCAGCCCGGCGGCGAGCCGCTGCATGACAGCGTGCCGGACAACAAAGCCTTTGACTGGGGCATGGGGGATGAGGCGGCGGCGGATGAGGCTTTCCGCAATGCCGCCCATACCATCGCGCTGCAGGTCGAGGATAACCGGATCATGGTGAGCACCATGGAACCGCGCGGCTGTTTTGCCGAGTGGCAGCAGGGACGGCTGCATTTCACCTTTGGCGGGCAGGGGGTGTGGGGCATGAAGTCCCAGCTGGCTGCCAAGCTGGGGCTGAACGAGTCCGACATCAGGGTCGCGACGCCGGATGTCGGCGGCGGCTTCGGCATGAAGGCCTCTGCCTATCCGGAATATTTTGCTGTCGCCCACGCCGCCACCGTGCTGAGCCGCCCGGTGCTCTGGATGTCGGACCGCGGTGAGGCGATGCTGAGCGACAATGGCGGCCGCGACCTGACCTCGCTGGCGGAACTGGCATTTGACGAAGACCTGAAGATCACGGCCTACCGGGTCCGCACCCGATGCAACCTCGGCGCCTACAACGCGCCTTTCGGGCAGCCGATCCAGACCCAGCTGTTCAGCCGGGTGCTGGCCGGAGTCTATGACATCCGGACTGCCTGGCTGCAGGTGGAGGGGATCTACACCAACACCACCCAGGTGGACGCTTACCGCGGCGCCGGGCGGCCGGAGGCGATCTATGTGCTGGAGCGGGTGATGGACCGCGCCGCGCGGGAACTGGGGGTCGATCCGCTGGAGCTTAGGCGGCGGAACTTCATCCAGCCCGCAGCGTTTCCCTATGGCACCGTGACCGGAGAGACCTATGACGTCGGCGACTTCGACAAGGTGCTGAGCCGCGCCGCCGAGGAGGCGGACCTGAAGGGATTCGCGGCCCGCCGCGCGGAAAGTGGTAAACGCGGCAAGTACCGGGGCGTCGGGGTCTGTTACTATATCGAAAGCATTTTGGGCGATCCTTCAGAAGGCGCGGAAGTGGAGTTTCGGGAGGATGGCCGGGTGAACATCTATGTCGGTACGCAGAGCAACGGGCAGGGGCATGAAACTGTCTATGCCCAGTTCCTGGCTGACCAGAGCGGCATCCCGGCGGACAGCGTTCATGTGATCCAGGGCGACAGCGACCGCATTGCCCAGGGCGGCGGCACCGGCGGCTCGCGCTCCGTCACCACCCAGGCCAATGCGACGCTGGCTGCGGTGGAAACGATGATTGCCGCCTTCACGCCGTTCCTTGCGCAGGAAATGGGAGTGGAGGAGGAGGCCGTGGGGTTTGACGGCGAAACCTTTCGCGCACCGGGGTCCAACCTGACCCCCACAATGCTGGAAGCGGCAGAGATGGCCCGCGCGCACGGCCGGCTTGATCTGCAGCGTCACGCAGCGCGGGCCCGGCTGCCGGGGCGCTCGTTTCCGAATGGCGCACATATTGCCGAAATTGTTATCGATCCGGAGACTGGGCAAGCCGAGGTGGAGCGCTACACTGTAGTTGACGATTTCGGTAATCTGATCAATCCGATGCTGGCCGAAGGCCAAGTGCATGGCGGGGTGGCGCAGGGGCTGGGACAGGCCATGCTGGAGCGGGTTGTCTACGATGAGGACGGACAACTGCTCACGGCTTCGTTCATGGACTATGCCTTGCCGCGGGCAAGCGGCGTCCCCATGATTGGGTTTACCTCCGAGCCAGTGCCTTCGACACAGAACCCGATGGGGATGAAGGGCTGCGGCGAGGCGGGCACCGTCGGCGCGCTGGCAGCAGTTGCAAACGCGGTGCAGGACGCGGTCTGGGACCGCGGCGTGCGGCAGGTGGACATGCCGTTCACCCCGCTGAGGATTTGGGAAGTGCTTAGAGATGTTTCTGAGGCAGCTGAGTAAAAGGGTTTTAGGGTGGCTTGGGCGGCCGCTGCGTTCGGAGCATTCCGGGGAAACCAAGCTGCGCGGGCCGCAGGCCCATGTGATCATCCTCGACGGCACAATGTCGACGCTGGAGGCGGGCCGTGAAACCCATCCAGGCCAGCTGTTCCGCCTGAGCAGGGAAATGGGCGCGCAGGTGTCGGTGTTCTACGAATCCGGGGTTCAGTGGAAAGGCTGGGGCAGCGCGCCGGATGTGATGATGGGGCGCGGCATCAACCGCCAGATCCGACGGGCCTACGGTTATCTTGCCTCCCGCTACCGGCCCGGCGACAGGATCTACCTGTTCGGTTATTCCCGGGGCGCCTATGCGGTGCGGTCCTTGGCCGGGGTGATCGACCGGATCGGCTTGCTGAAACCCGAACATGCCACCGTGCGCCACATCCGCACCGCCTACCGGCATTACCGGCTGAACGGACGCTCTCAGACTGGCGCGGCCTTTACCGCCGCCCATTGCCACGACGAGGTTGAGATCGAGATGGTCGGCGTCTGGGACACCGTAAAAGCGCTGGGCCTGCGCCTGCCGCTCTTGTGGCGCTGGGCAGAACGGCAGCACAATTTTCACAACCATACACTGGGCCCGCATATCAAGAGCGGCTACCACGCATTGGCGATGGATGAGACGCGCGACGTGTTCAAGCCGGTTCTGTGGGATTGCCCCAAGGGCTGGAATGGCCATGTCGAACAGGTCTGGTTCCGCGGAGCGCATGGCGATGTCGGCGGCCAGCTGGGCGGGTTTGAAGACGCGCGGCCGCTGGCCAATGTCTCGCTGATCTGGATGCTGGAGAAGGCAGAGGAGCGCGGCCTGCCGCTGCCCAGCGATTGGCGGATGCGGTTTCCGGTAGACCCCAAGGCGCCTTCGGTTGGCACCTGGCAGGGCTGGGCCAAGATTTTTCTTCTGCGCAGCCGCCGCCGGGTCGGGCTGGATGCCAGCGAACGCCTGCACAGCAGTGTCGGCGCGGGCAGGGAGAATACCCAGCCAAACGGCTGGCTTACGATGTTTTCCAAGACGTAGATGTTTTCCAAGACATAAACGTGCGAAATGCGCGGCGGCCCACCGCGGCGGGCAAAATGCCTCGGTCTGAACGCTGCTGGCCCGGGGCCGCTGCAGGCAGGTGCACTGTTACTAAGTGCAGGCCCGATTGCGCTGATTCAGCTCTTTTGCCAGCCGTTTCAGCGACCGCGACACGATCAGCTTGTGGGCCGGGCGGACCGGCAGCATGTAGATGCGGCCGAACAGGTTGTGTGTCTTAACCGAAGAGGTGATGCTGAGCACCCCGCAGCTGCAGGTGACGCAGGTCATTACGTCCAGATGCCGGTCCCGAACGGTGAGGGTCAGCACCTTGTCTGTAACGGCCTCTACCAGAAAGAAATCGAGCTTGTCCCCTGCTGACACATCACGGTGCGGCCGTCCAGAGAAGCCGCCGATGCGTTTGACCCCGAACAAGGCAGAAATGGCGTCGCGCAGCCGGAAAGCCAGTTTCATACCGGGCAGAGGCCGGGAGTGCATGAGGTTCCAGGCCTCCAGCGGCGTGACCTCAACCGGCAGAACCAGCGATTGCGTGTCAAGGAAGTCCAGCTCCTTCGCCGGTGCCAGGACCTGAATGCGGGCTGTCGCGGCGCGGGCCAGACTGTTTGGCGGCATGGTCAGCCTTTCTGCAGCTTTTCAATTGCTTGCATGGAAGATAGCAGTCAAGCTGCGGCAGACAAGACCCAGGCCTCCGATTGCTGATCAGCGCGGGGCGATCTGCATCACGATGCAGGTGGTGGAGCCTGTCGCGTAAAGCTTGCCGTCCCTCAGTCCGCGGATTTCGCCATGCGCCACACCAGTGGAGCGGCCCACGTGGTCAATGCTGCCGGTGCAGTCGATCGTGGTTCCCAGCGGGATCGGCCGCAGGATATTAACCTTGTACTCCAACGTCGTGTAGACCGCGCCCGGGGGCACTTTGGTCATCACTGCGCAGGCCATGGCGCTGTCGAGAAGCGTGCCATACCAGCCGCCATGCACGGTGCCCATCGGGTTGCAGACATGAAATTCCGGTGTGCCGCGGAACATCACCTGGCCGTCCTCAACGCTATGCAGGTGATAGCCCAGAGTTTCGGCAATCGGCGGGCCGGGCAGGCGGCCGTCCAGGATGCCCTGCATGAAGTCGAGCCCGGAAATCCGGGCAATTTGGTCGATTGTCAGCAGGTCGGCAGGCTGTTTGGCATAAAACATGGCACGCGGGTCCTTGGCGGGTTGGTCCTGCCATTAGAAACCGCGCGCCATTGCGCGCAACGCTTACGCCACGTTCTGAAGCGAAACCTTGGGGGTAACACCCAGGGCAAAGCAGACGTCACGGGTCAGCTCCGGCCGGTTCAGCGTGTAAAAGTGCAGCTTATCCACGCCGCCCTCCAGCAGATCCGAGCACAGCTCGGTGCAGATAGCGGTGGCCAGCAGTTCCTCGCGGCCGTCGCGCTGCGCCTTGTCAAAGGCATGCTCGACCCAATCGGGGATGACGGTGCCGCAACGCTTGGCGAAATTGCGCGCGCCTTTCCAGTTTTCAATCGGCAGGATGCCCGGAGTCAGCTTGCTGCCGTCAATCCCGGCTTTTTCGCAAGCATCGCGGAAACGGAAGAACGTATCGGCTTCAAAGAAGAACTGGGTCAACGCCTCATCCGCGCCGGCATCCAGCTTGCGCTTCAGCCATTCCACGTCAGCGGCTTGATCGGCGGCGTCCGGGTGGCGGTCCGGATAGGCGCCTACCTTGATGCTGAAATCGCCACGCGCCTTCAGCCCCTCAATCAGCTCCACCGAATTGGCAAAGCCTTCAGGATGCGGTGTGAATTTGCCTTCGCCCTTGGGCGGGTCGCCGCGCAGGGCCACAATCTCTGTCACGCCAACTTCGGCAAACTGGTCGGCGATTTCCAGCGTTTCCGCCTTGGAGGCATTCACGCAGGTCAGATGCGCGGCCACGTTGAGGCCGGAGGTCTTGTGCAGGGTCGCCACAGCGTCGCGGGTCAGGGTGCGGGTGGTGCCGCCAGCGCCATAGGTCACCGAGACAAAGCGCGGCCCCATCGGAGCGAGGACCTGCACGGTGTCCCAAAGCCGGAAGGAGGCTTCGAGATTTTGCGGCGGGAAGAATTCAAAGGAAATCTTGGGCGTCGTCATCTCAGGTCTCTCGCTAGGTTGATGTCCACACTTGTTGCATGCGCAGCAATGTGAGACAATTTCATAATACTCAAGATTAACATGAGCGATCTGATAGAATGCATATCGAATTCCGCCATCTCCGCACCATCAAGGCCATCCATGAGGCCGGCGGTCTGGCACGGGCTGCCGAGCAGCTGAACATCACCCAAAGCGCGCTGAGCCATCAGGTGAAGGGGCTGGAGGAACAGGCAGGCGTCGAACTGTTCATCCGCCGCTCCAAGCCGATGAAACTGTCGCCGGCGGGGCTGAGGCTTTTGCGGCTGGCAGAACAGGTCTTGCCGCAAGTGGAGGCAGCACAAGCAGAATTTTCTTCACTGCGGGACGGCAACACGGGCCGGATGCATATCGCCATCGAATGCCACGCCTGTTTCGAATGGCTGTTCCCGGTTTTGGAGGGGTTCCGCAAAAACTGGGGCGATGTGGATGTCGATATCCGCCCGGGCCTGGCCTTTGACGCGCTGCCTGCGTTGCTGAAGGAAGAGGTGGATCTGGTGGTGTCCTCTGATCCGGAGGATATTGTGGGTGTCGAGTTTATTGAGCTGTTTGACTATAATCCCGTCTTTGTCGCTTCGGCGCAGCATCCGCTGGCAGAGAAACCCTATGTCGATGCAGAAGATTTCATCGGCCAGAACCTGATCACTTACCCGGTGGACAAGGTCCGGCTGGATGTTTTCAGCCAGCTGCTGATCCCCGCCGGGGTGGAGCCTGCGTCGATCCGGCAGGTGGAGCTGACGGCGGTGATCCTTCTGCTGGTCGCCTCCAACCGCGGCGTGTCGGTGCTGCCGGACTGGGTGGTGCGTGAGGTGAAATACTCCTCCGACTATGTGACCCGGCCGCTGACCAAATCCGGTATCACCCGCAGCTTGTACGCGGCGATCCGGACGGAAGACCGCGAAAAGCCTTTCATGCAGGAACTGATCCGTCTGGCCAAGGTAGAGGCGCGCAAGCTGCAGTTTCAGTAAAGGCTGCCGCCCGGAGTGGCGCGGAACGGCCGGGGCCGTCCCGCGCCTGTGCCTGCCCCGCGCGGCCGCGTGATCCGGCAGGTGCTGTCGCGCGGCTCAGACCAGTTTGACGATCTGCTTGCCGGTATTGCCGCCCTGCATCATCGACAGGAATGTCTTTGGCGCGTTCTCCAGTCCTTCGGCGATATCCTCCAGGTACTTGATGTCCCCGCTGGCAATCTTGGGGGCGGCCTCGCGCAGGAAGTCGCCATAGCGGTCGTAGTGGTTGAAGATTATGAAGCCATTGACCGACAGGAACTTGGTCAGCACCGCGCGCCAAATGGCCGGGGCTGTCAGATCCGTTTCAGCGCTGTTGTACCAGGCGATCATACCGCAAACCGGGATGCGGCCGAAGTTGTTCATCAGGGGCAGCACCGCTTCCAGCACCTTGCCGCCGACGTTTTCGTAATAGATGTCGATGCCATCCGGGCACTCCGCGGCCAGCGCCTGACTCAGCTCTTCGGCGCTGGAATAGGCGCGGTGGTCGAGGCAGGCGTCAAAGCCGAAGGTTTCCACCGCCAGCTTGCACTTATCCGCACCGCCCGCGATGCCGACAACGCGCAAGCCCTTCTGCTTGGCCAACTGGCCCACCATGGAACCGACCGGGCCGGTCGCGGCGGCCACCACCAGGGTTTCGCCGGCTTGCGGGCGGCCATAGGCGTCCAAGCCATGCCATGCGGTAAACCCCGGCATGCCGAGAACGCCGAGCGCAGTGGTGAGGGGCGCGATAGCCGGGTCCAGCTTGCGGATTTCGGACGCCTTCGCATGGGCATGGCTGGCCCAGCCGAACATCCCAAGAGCAAAGTCGCCGGGCTTGAAATCAGGGCTGTTGGAGATGATCACTTCGCCTACGCCGCCTGCAGTCATGGTCTCCCCGACCGCTACCGGCGGGGCATAGGATTTGCCTGCGTTCATGCGCCCGCGCATGTAGGGGTCCAACGACATATAGTGAACCTTAACAACAACTTCCCCCTCTCCGGGCTGGGGCAGGTCCACCGTTTCAAGGCGGAAGTTTTCCTCGCTGGCCTGGCCTTCGGGGCGGCTGGCCAGCACGATACGCTGCATTTGTCCGGTCATAGGGTGTTCCTTCTTTTGCTTGCTGCAAACACTGGGTGCGGCGGCGGCCGATTGCAACCGTTCGCTGGCCGGGCTCCGCGGCGTCAGGCGGGATCAGCAGTTTGCGGCATAACCCCTTGGCATTCGGGGGCAGGGCGCGTATAGGCACGCATTGACCCCGGCATCTCCCCGACGTGACAGGATTCTGCAGACATGATTGGCAGCGCAAACCTCAATGTGATGATCAAGACCGCCCGCAAGGCCGGCCGTTCCCTGGTGAAGGACTTCCGCGAGGTGGAAAACCTGCAGGTGTCGATGAAGGGCGCGGGCGACTTCGTCTCCAAGGCCGACATCGCCGCTGAGAAGATCATCAAGGAAGAGCTGCGCAACGCCCGCCCGACCTATGGCTGGATCGCGGAAGAGGGCGGCGAGATCGAAGGCGAGGATCCCACCCGCCGCTGGATCGTGGACCCGCTGGATGGCACCACCAACTTCCTGCACGGGCTGCCGCACTGGGCGATTTCCATCGCGCTGGAGCACAAGGGCAAGATCGTTGCCGGCGTGGTCTATGACGCCGCCAAGGACGAGATGTTCTTTGCCGAGAAGGGTGCGGGCGCCTGGATGAACGACACCCGTATCCGCGTCTCGGGCCGCCACCGGATGATCGAATCCATCTTCGCAACAGGCGTGCCGTTCGGCGGCCGTGCCGACCTGCCGCTGACGCTGCAGGATCTGGCCCGCCTGATGCCCGCCTGCGCCGGCGTGCGCCGCTGGGGCTCTGCCGCGCTGGACATGGCCTATGTGGCTGCCGGCCGCTACGAAGGCTTCTGGGAACGCCGTCTGAATTCCTGGGATCTGGCCGCTGGCATCATCATCGTGAAAGAGGCCGGCGGGCTGGCTGAGGCGATCGACCCGGAAGCGGGCATCATCGACAGCGGCTCTGTGGTCTGCTCGAACGAGCCGATCTTCGAGAACTTTGCCAAAGTGATCCGCGGTTAACGCTGTCAGGGCAAAGAACTATTGAAAACGCGGCCAACGTGCCGCGTTTTTTCTTTCGCTTGGCCTCAGCTGATTGGATCACTGGTCGGACGGATGGTTCACCCCGTCATTCCAGGGGATCTCGCCGTAGGTCTGCGCGTGCGCCCGCGGATTGGCGCCCTCAATACAGCCCAGGTTGACGCCGCATTCCCGTGGGTCGGAGCGGCGCTGGTGGTGGGTGTAGATGCCGCAGGTCTTGCAGAAATAGTGCTTCGCCGTGTGGGTGCCCCAGGTGTAAAGGCTGAGGTTCTCCGCCCCCTTCAGTACTTTCAGGCTGGCGGCAAGGGCGGTGACGGCAGCCGCACCGCGGCGGCGGCAGAAGGAACAGTCGCAGCGCGCAGCAGAGGCGAGGCCTTCGGGGAACTCCGCCTCGATTTCAACAGCGCTGCAGTGGCAGGTGGCTTTCATTCGTGTCATTAGAATTTCCCTTGCTTGGCAAACCTTGAGTGAAGCTTTCGATAATTCCCCGTAAACTTATCCGGAGCGGATCTACCATTACCTTACCCCGATGCCCGTCGGGGTGGCGGCCTGCGTGTTGATCAGTAGCCTGTTTTTATGGTTCCGCAGGCCGTCTTCTTCCCGCACATTAACCACCGGGCCGGACGTCGCCTCACTTTCCCCAAGGCCCCGGGTGGCGCTTCTTGCGCGGCAGCTTGGGGATGCGGCTGGCAGAGAACTCATACTCGTTCTCCGGATGCGGAGGTGTCCCATGCGTTCGGTTCCAGAACGCCGGGCCGCCGCGGCGCAGCCACAGGGGCAGACACAGGATCAGCCCGACTGCAAACCCGCCTGCATGGGCCCAGTAGGCGACGCCGCCCTGGTTGGGATCGGCGCCGAGACCGCCGAAGAACTGCATCGCCAGCCAGACGCCCAGCATGACAAAGGCGGGGATTGTGAAGATGCGGAAATAGATGATCAGCACCAGCAGGATATCGACCCGCGCCTTGGGGAACATCAAGAGGTAGCCGCCCATCACGCCGGCTATGGCCCCGGAAGCGCCAACCGTTGGCACCAGTGAATCCGGGGCAGAAAGCACATGGATCAGTCCGGCGCCGAAACCGCTGATGAGGTAGAACAGGAGGAAGGGGATATGCCCCATCTCCTCCTCCAGGTTGTCGCCAAAGATCCACAGGAACAGCATGTTGCCGCCCAGATGCATCAGTCCGCCGTGGATGAACAGGGAGGTGAACAGCGTCTCGACCGCGTAGCCGTGGCTGATCTCGGCCGGCACCACTGCATATGCCTCATAGAAATAGGCGAGCGCGCGGGGCGAGGCGTAGCTGGCGGAGTAGTAGATATAGGCCAGGACGTTTGCAGCAATGAGCGCATACACCACATAGGGCGTGCGGCCGGACGGGTTGTGGTCGCGGATCGGAAACATGGGGGAACGCTGGGCCGGAAATGGCCCAGCGTCAAGAGCTTAGCGCCGATAGTTCAGGCCATACCGCCCAACAGCTGCGCGTTGCCGCCAGAGGCAGTGGTGTCGACGCAGACGTGGCGTTCGGCCAGAACGCGGGCGCGGTCCGGCTTGCCCGGGATCAGCGGTACAATCGCGCCGTCGCGCTTGGCCAGGCTTTGTTCGATCTCCCGTCCGGTGGCCTCGTCACCCCACCACAAGACACCTGCGATGCCCTGTATGCTCTCCAGCTGGCTGAGGTCCAGAAGGCCATGCGCCTCAATCGCGGTGCCGCCGAGGCTGACTACCTCCTTCGCTTGCGCTGCAGCGGTTTCGGCGCCCGGACCCATGCACAAAAGCGGCGGGCGGGCAGAGACGGTCAGGCGGTTCGATTCACCGGTCGGGCCGGGCAGGGAGGTTGTGACCGGCTGACTGGGCACGCCGCTCGGCGCCTTCAGGTCTGTGATGCTGTTGTCCCAGCCGGCGGCGCTGGACTGGCGGTCGGGCGCGCAGAACCGGCTGAGGTAGAGCGGGCCGCCTGCCTTGGGGCCGGTGCCGGACAGACCCTCGCCGCCGAACGGCTGGCTGCCGACGATGGCGCCGATCTGGTTGCGGTTCACATAGATGTTGCCCGCATGCACCCGGTCGCAGACATGCTGCACCCGGTCGTCGATGCGGGTGTGCAGTCCGAAGGTAAGACCATAGCCGGTGGCATTGATGTCGGAGATCACCTGATCCAGATCCTGCGACTTGAACCGCGCAACATGCAGGACGGGGCCGAAGATCTCTTCCTCGAGCGCACTGATGCCGGGCACTTCGATCATCGTGGGCGCGACAAAGGTGCCGCCTTGCGGCGCGCGCATTTCTTTCAGCACCCGGCCTTCAGAGCGGGCCTTGGCGACATGGTCCAGGATGCCCGCACGGGCGGTTTCGTCAATCACCGGGCCGCTGTCGGTCGACAGATGCCAGGGGTCATCCAGTTGCAGGCAGTCCATTGCGCCTTTGAGCATTTTCAGCACGTTGTCGGCAATATCGTCTTGCAGATAGAGGCAGCGCAGCGCCGAGCAGCGTTGGCCCGCCGACTGGAAAGCGCTTTCGATCACCGATTGCACGGTCTGCTCCGGCAGCGCGGTGGAGTCGACGATCATCGCATTCAGACCGCCGGTTTCCGCAATCAGCGGCGCACCGGGCTGCAGGTTGTCTGCCATCGCCTTGCGGATACGCAGGGCAGTAGCGGTGGAGCCGGTGAAGGCAACGCCATTGACCCGCGGGTCGGAAGTGATGGCGGCCCCGACCACACTGCCGCGGCCCGGAACCAGCTGCAGCGCGCTGCGCGGCACTCCGGCCTCATGCATCAGCTGCACGGCTCTGTGGGCGATCAGCGGCGTCTGGTCGGCGGGTTTGGCCAGTACAGCATTGCCCGCAGCCAGTGCGGCTGAGACCTGGCCGGTGAAAATCGCCAGCGGGAAGTTCCAGGGCGAGATGCAGGAGAAGATGCCGGCAGGCGGGGCCTCAGGGATGCGGGCCGCGTAGTAGCGCAGGAAATCCACCGCCTCGCGCAGTTCGGCCACCGCGTCGGGAATGGTCTTGCCGGCCTCACGGGCGAGGATCGCAAACAGCTCGCCAAAGTTTTCCTCATAAAGGTCGGCTGCCTTATTCAGGATCGCGGCGCGCTCCGCTGCCGGGGCATCCCAGGGATCTGCCAGCGCCAGCGCCAGCTCGATATCCTCGGGGCTGCACTGGCTGACGGTGCCAACGACACTGTGATCGGTGGGGCTGGTCACGTCCTTGGCGGCCTCCGGCTGGGCATCGCCCGCCAGAAGCGGCGCGGCCTGCCACTGGTGGCTGCGCCAGGGCGCGCGGGCCTCTTCGATTTTTGCCAGCGTCGGTGCGTGGCCCAGGTCGAACCCCTTGGAGTTCGGACGCTCCGGTGCATAAAGCTCCGGCCCGGTCGGGATCTTGCGGGTCACATCTTCTACGGCATCAAACGGGTCCGCGGCCACCACCTCTGGCGGCACGTTGTCGTCCACGATCTGGTTCACGAAGGAGGAGTTGGCGCCGTTTTCCAGCAGGCGGCGCACCAGATAGGCCAGCAGATCGCGGTGGGCGCCGACCGGCGCGTAGATCCGGCAGTTGGTCTTGTTCTGCTCCAGCACCATCTGGTGCAGGGTTTCACCCATGCCATGCAGGCGCTGGAATTCATAGCGTTCGTTGCCGATCCCTTCGGCCATATGCAGGATGGCGGCGACGGTGTGGGCGTTGTGGGTGGCGAACTGCGGATAGATCCGATCCGTCATACCCAGCAGCTTGCGGGCGTTGGAGATGTAGGAGACATCGGTCAGCGGTTTGGAGGTGAAGACCGGGAAGCCGTCCACGCCCTCGACTTGGGCCTGCTTAATCTCGGTGTCCCAATAGGCGCCCTTGACCAGCCGTACCATGAAACGGCGGTCGTATTTCTCGGCCATTTCGTGCAGCGCGTCGATCGCCAGCCCTGTGCGGGGGCCATAGGCCTGCACCACCACGCCAAAACCATCCCAGCCCGCCAGCGCCGGGTCGGAGACCACGGCCTCGATCACCTCCAGCGACAGCGACAGGCGGTCAGCTTCCTCGGCATCGACATTCAGACCCATCTTTGCCGCCTTGGCAAGCAGCGCCAGCGCCTTCAGGCGCGGCACCAGCGCTTCCATCACGCTGTGCTCATGCGCCAGCTCGTAACGCGGGTGCAGCGCCGACAGCTTGACCGAGATGCCGGGGTTCTTGCGGATGTCGTCGCTGTTGCAGGCGGCGGCAATGGCGGAGATCGCCTTGGAATAGGACAGGTGATAGCGCGACGCGTCGGCCTCGGTGCGGGCGGCCTCGCCCAGCATGTCGTAGGAATAGGTGTAGCCCTTGGCCTCCATCCCGGCGGCACGGTCCATCGCGCTCTCGATGGTTTCGCCGAGCACGAACTGGCGGCCCATTTCCTTCATCGCGCGGCTGACGGCGGTGCGGATCACCGGCTCGCCCAGGCGTTTGATGGCGCCGCGCAGGGCGCCGATAGGGCTGCGTTCCTCGTCCAAAACCTTGCCGGTGAGCATCAATGCCCAGGTGGAGGCATTGACCAGAGAGGAGGTCGATTTGCCCAGGTGCTTGCCCCAGTCCGACGGCGCGATCTTGTCCTCGATCAGCGCGTCGATGGTGTCGGCATCCGGAACCCGCAGCAGCGCCTCGGCCAGGCACATCAAGGCGACGCCTTCATCAGTGGACAAGCCGTACTCGGCCAGGAACACCTCCATCAAACCGGGAGCGGAATGACCGCGGATGTCACGCACAAGGGCGGCGGCGTTGGCGCAGATTTTTGCGCGATCGGCGTCAGTGAGGGCGGCCTGGGCCACCAGCTGGTCGCGCATCGCGGCTTGATCGGCATAGGTGCCGGCGTCGATCCGGTAGCGCAGCTTGGTTTGAGCGGTCATGAAGGGTACTCCACAGAGGGTGTGCAGGGCTTTTGTTAAGAATACACCCTTTCTAAAAGGACAATCGCCTGAAGATGTGATAGAAGCAGGTCAAATGGGTGAATTATTGGTTTTGGGAAGTCCAAATGAACTCTCTCGATCTTGACCGTTTCGACCGGGCGATTCTGAATGTGCTTAGCGAGGACGGCCGCATCTCTATCGCCGATCTGGCGCGGCGGATCGGGTTGTCTAAGACCCCGACCCAGACCCGGCTCAAGCGATTGGAGGCGGAAGGGATCATCACAGGTTACCGGGCTCTGGTGGACCCGATCCGGCTGGGGCTGGATCATGTGGCTTTCGTCGAGGTGAAGCTGGATGACACCCGCGAGGCGGCGCTGGCCAGGTTCAACGCCGCGGTGGCGCGGCTGCCGGAGATTGAGCAGGCGCATATGATGGCCTCGCATTTCGATTATCTGCTGAAGGTGCGGACCCGCTCGATGACTGATTACCGGGCGGTGCTGGGGGAAAAGATCTCTTCGCTGCCGCATGTGTCCTCCACCTCCACCTATGTGGCGATGCAGGCGGTCAAGGAGGACGGCGCGCTGGGGCCGCTGTAGGGTGCCGCGAAGGCTGCGCACGCCCAGTTGACTTGATTGAAATTGCATTTGTGCGAGCATAGGGCATGTTGTTCGCCTCTCTTCGCCCCCCGTTTTCCTTTGCCGGCTGCGCTGCGGTTCTTTCTGCTGTCGCGGTTTCTCCGCTGCAGGCGTCGGAATGCCCCGAAGCTCCCGACCACAGCACACCATTGGAAGCGCTGATGACCGAAGTGCAGGAAGCCGAAACAGAAGGGCAGGCACGGGATATTGCCAACCGGATGTGGGAATACTGGGCGGACGCGCCGGATGCGCAGGCACAGGCCATCCTGGACAGGGGAATGACTAAACGCTCGGCCTTTGATTTCCTCGGTGCTCTGGCGGAATTCGATCAACTGATTGCTTATTGCCCGGATTATGCCGAGGGCTACAACCAGCGGGCCTTTGTCCATTACCAGCGCCGGGATTTCACGGCCGCTCTGCGCGATCTCGACAGGGCGTTGGAGCTGTCGCCCCGCCATATCGCCGCGATGAGCGGGCGGGCGTTGTCGCTCTATGGCCTGTCCCGGATGGAGGAGGCGCGCGCGGCGCTGGCGGAAGCGCTGAAGCTCAATCCGTGGCTGCCAGAGCGCTATCTGGCGGATCCCGGCGGACCACTGGCGCCGCCAGGTGCCGGGGATGTGGAGTTGTAGCTCTGCCCGTGCTGCGGGAATTTTTCGCCGTTCTGACCGAAAACACATTGTCCGCGTGAAATCAGGAGGCTAGACCTGCGGTGATGGCGCCCGGAGCCCGCGTGGTGGAATGGTAGACACCGGAGACTTAAAATCTCCTGGCCGTATGGCCGTGCCGGTTCGAGTCCGGCCGCGGGCACCAGCTCTCTCAACTTATTTGCGGCGCTGTCTTGGTGGCAGCCTTTTCCCTCGGCCGCGGCGCCGCACCTGGCAGGGGACTGTCCGCCTTTTTGGGGGGTGTTTCACCCGCTCGCGCTGGGATTGCGTTGCTGTGACGATGGTTTTGTGCAAGATGTTTCGCGGAATGTAAAAGATTTTGTGCATATGGCGCTCATCCACGAGAAAATTGCAGCTCTCCTGGCGGATATGAACCTGTCCAACCGGCAGGCGGCGCTGAAGTGCGGCATTCCCTACGGCACCTTCAACAGCGCCCTGAAGCATGAGCGCGAGATTGGCTGGAGCACACTGGACGCCTTGGCGCGGGGGCTGGGGGTGTCGTTCCAGTATTTCTCGTCAGATAACGCTGGGCTGGATCTGCTGCCCGGCCATCACGGCGGGGAATCGGAGCGGAAGGCCTTTCAGATTCTCAACGACCGGATGCAGGCGGCAGCACGGACCCGCCAGTACCGCGGCTGCGATGTGTCGCTGCAGGATTTCCTGGACTGGTGGTATGCCAACAGCGGCCGCCTGGAAGGGTTTGACCGGCTGCAGCACAAGGTGGACATGTTCGACCCTCCGGACCCTGAACAGAACCGCATTCAGCCGATCCGCTCCGGCCCGGCCAGCCTTGCCTCCATCTGCTTCGAAGTGTCCGACAGCAGCCAGCTTAGAAACACACTGAACGGGTTCAGCGACAATCTGAACGCTGACCTGGTGATGGCACATAGCGAAGCAATCAGCAGGGGCGAACCTGTGATCACCCATCCGTCCATTGATGTGAAGCTGTTGAACGGGCGGCGGTTCACCCGCCAGTACCGGCGGGTTCTGGCGCCTGTCTATCTGCCCGGCGGCAAGCTGCTGGTGGTCAATTTCTCACAGGACATCAACTTTGGCTAGGTCGCTCTGAAGCATGTGCTCCATCTCCAGCCGGGAAGAGCCGACAAACCATTCGCTGCTGCTGCGCACTTCGGGTTCCGGGTCGCGCCATTTCTGCGCCCGCGGGATGGCGCGGCTGAAGCCATAGACAAGATCCAGCCGGGCCTGCATGTGGCGGTCGGGGATGAATGCATAAATCCAGTCCACATCCCATTTCTGGATTGCCAGAACCTGAAGGATCCGCATGAAGGGCTCCAGGCGCTCAGACCGCTTGCCGCGATGGCCGGGCAAGAAGTTCAGCTCCCCGATATAGGCCAGCCGACCGCCCACTTCCCGTGCCAGCGGTTCGGCAACGCTTTCCACTCCGCCGCCGGCGTCATTGGGGAACTGATGGCGCGACGTGCGGATCAGGTAGTCCGCGAGGGATTCACGCCCCAGGTCCTGCAGCATCAAAGCTGCACCGCCTATGTAGGTGTCCCCCTCTTTGAGAAACAGCCAAAAGGCCGAGTTTGATGTGTGGTCGGCCCGCTCGATGGCAAATCCAGGCATTTGAAAATGGCGGCCCGTGGCTGCGGCTGCTTCCGGCACGTTCTCGAAATCGGTGCACATTTCCACCTGCAGCCCGGCCTGTGTAAGGGTGTGTAAATAGCTTGAAAGTGCTTTCCCCAAGTCCAGTGAGTTCATCATGTTCCCCGTCTTTTTATTCACCCGGATGTCCCGGATACCCTCCCGTTTCAGTCAGGGAGTGCGGGATCACTAAACTCAAAACTACTTTTGCGGTAAATTGTTTCTTTTCCATGAGTGACGCTAACGCAGCGCAGATCACAGGGGGGTAGTGGGAATGCGGTTGTTTTTACACGGAAAAGCCCGGCAGCTGCGCTGCCGGGCTGTAACGGGCCGTGAGGTCTTAGGGTTGTGTCAGCCGCGGCCGCGGTAGGGCGGCACGCCCTGGTCCGGGATCCAGACACCCTCGGGCATCGGGCCGGTCTGCCAGAACACGTCGATCGGAATGCCGCCGCGCGGATACCAATAGCCGCCGATGCGCAGCCATTGCGGCTCCAGGAAGTCCGCCAGCCGGCGGGCGATGGAGACGGTGCAGTCCTCGTGGAAGGCGCCGTGGTTGCGGAAAGAGGTGAGAAAGAGCTTCAGCGATTTGCTTTCTACCAGCCATTTGCCCGGCACATAGTCGATCACCAGATGGGCAAAGTCCGGCTGCCCGGTCATTGGGCAGAGCGAGGTGAACTCCGGCGCGGTGAAACGCACGTTGTAGGCAACATCGGCCTGCGGGTTCTGGACCCGCTCCAGTTCTGCCTGTTCCGGGCTTTGCGGCACGATGGTGTCGCCGCCCAGCTGCTTCAGGTTGCTGTAGATGCTGTCAGACATGTCAGGGTTCCTATGTTCAGACGCCGCGCTTGTTGCCCCAGACCAGCACGTGCAGCTGGGGCAGGACGCGGGGGGTGAACCAGCCGTCGCCGGTCACTTTTTCAATCAGCCACAAAAGGCGCTCGGTGGCCTGGTTCAGGTCGACCGGCAGGTCCGGATCAACTTCCGGGTTGCCGGGCTGAAGATACAGCGGCAGCTCCGGGTGACGCTCTGCCGCGGCCTTGGCCCAGGCGTAATCCTTGTCATCGAAGATCACGATTTTCATCACCGCCTGGCCGCAGCCCTGTGCCGCCTCAAGGCATCGGTCAAAGGCTTTCCAGTCCACTGTTTCACCGCTGGAGGGCGGCTTGGGGCTCAGCACCAGCGTATCAAGGTCCGCAAACCAGGGCTTGCTGACCGATCCTTGGGTCTCGCAGGCAAAGCGGT
Organism: Leisingera sp. CC-HEC093; assembly: GCF_059429195.1. Taxonomy (NCBI): domain Bacteria; kingdom Pseudomonadati; phylum Pseudomonadota; class Alphaproteobacteria; order Rhodobacterales; family Roseobacteraceae; genus Leisingera; species Leisingera sp. CC-HEC093. The sequence goes on from NZ_JCAIJR010000001.1 coordinate 3,056,297, forward strand.
AGCCTTCAGCCTTGCCATAGGCAATGACCGGAGCAAAGTCCTGGATCGCCGGGTTCCCGCCGGAGATTGAGACGGTCAGCGGCCTGCCGCCAGACAGGCGGCGCACCTCGGCCATGACCTGTTCCGGCGCCATCACTGCCCAGTCATGGCGGTTGGCGCTGTCTACCGCATGCAGGCTGTCGCACCACGAACAGCGGTAGTCGCAGCCGCCCGCACGTACAAACACCGTCGGTTCCCCGATCAGGGCGCCTTCGCCCTGAATGGTTGGGCCGAAGATTTCCGCAATGCGCAGGGTCATGGCCGGTACTCCGCCCAGGTCTTGGGGGTTTCCGAGACCTTTACAGCAGCCACTTCCGGCCAGCGCGCATGGCACCAGTCGTAGAAATGCTTCGCCATGTTTTCGGCCGTCGAGTATCCCTCCAGCACGTCATTCAGGTGCCGGTGGTCGAAGGTTTCGTCGATATAGTCCTTCAGCGGCTTCAGCTCGTGGTAGTCACGAACGAACCCGTCGCTGTTCAACTCCTTCGAGGCCAGCTCCACCACCACGACATAGTTGTGCCCGTGCAGCCGGGCGCATTGATGATCCGGTGGCAGATGGGTCAGCTGGTGCGACGCAGAAAAGTGGAATTCCTTTGTGATCCTGAACATCAGGTGCCGTCCTTGCCAGCAATGGCAGCTTTCCAGAAATCCGGGTCGGCATATTCGGTCGGATCCTCGACGCCTGCCAGATGGAAGGCCTCGCGCCGCTCCACACAGGTGCCGCAGCGCCCGCAATGCGTCTCGCCACCCTTGTAGCAGGACCAGGTCTCGGCAAAGGGGGTGTTGTGCGCAGCACCTGCGGTGACGATGTCGCCCTTGGTGCGGTGCACAAACGGGGTATAGAGCCGCACGTCCGCATAACCATCCAGCGCCGCGCGCTGCATGGCGTCAAACGCCTCGGTGAAGGCCGGGCGGCAGTCCGGATAGATGAAGTGGTCGCCGCCATGCACCGCTGCGGCCACCGCGTCATCACCGTTTGCGGCAGCAATGCCATAGGCGATGGTCAGCATAATCGCGTTGCGGTTCGGCACCACGGTGACCTTCATGGTCTCTTCCTCGTAGTGGCCGTCCGGCACGTCGATGTCGTCGGTCAGGGCCGAGCCGGAGAGCGCGGCGCCGATATTGCGCATGTCGATGATGTCATGCGGCACCCCCAGCCGTTTGGCGGCGGCGGCGGCATAGTCGAGTTCCTTTCGGTGGCGCTGGCCGTAATCGAAGGAGACAAGACGGGTCAGCTGATGCTCTTCAGCGACCATATGGGCAAGTGAAACGGAATCCAGCCCGCCCGAGCAGATAACGATAGTCTTCATTTTTGAACCCTTGTTTTGGTGACCGGGTAGGCTGCGACCGGTTCCGCGCATCTAGCAGCATGGTCGGGACGGCGCAAGCCGCGGGCGTATTGCGAACATGCGGCAGGACTTGTTGGGGAAAGTTGAAAGTTGTGGCTGCCTGGCCGGGCGGAACCCAACTAAACCGGCGGCAGTTCCCCTTCCAGCCACTCCAGAAACGCCCTTGATCCCGGGGTGCTGGCATGGCTCGGCGGCGGCATCAGGAAGTAGTTTTCCAGCAGCTCCGCCGAATATTCGCTGGCCCGGACCAGCTGCCCGCTCTGCAGCAAGCCGCCCGCCAGCGTGTCATGCGACATTGCCATTCCTGCGCCGTTTACAGCCGCGGTCATCGCAATCACATAGGTGGACGCCAGGTTGATCTCGTGATTGCGCGCGAACGGCAGGTCTTGCGACTTGAACCACGCCCCCCAAGAGCCTGTGACGCCTGCACAATCCAGCAGCGTGGCGGTGCTGAAATCAATTTCGCCGCTCTGATAACCCGGCGCGCAGACCGGGAAAAAACGGTCCCGCGTCAGCCGCACGGCTGCTGCCGACATGTCATTGGGCCGGCCAAAGCGGATTTCGGTCCCGGCGGAACTGGCATGGCGTTCGGGGTCCCAGATCGGCGTCACGATGTTCAGCACCAGCCATGGGAACTTCTCGTACAGCCGCGGCAGGCGCGGCGACAGCCAGAATACCGAAAAGGCCATGTTGCACTGCAACACCAGATGCCTGCCCTGATCACCGCCGGTAAAGGCCTGGGTGCCGGCTGCAATCAGGTCAAAGGCCTCCCGCACGATCGGCATGTAGTTCGCTCCGGCCTCCGACAGATCCAGCGCGCGGGTTTTGCGGATGAACAGCTCGCGGCCCAGAAAATTCTCCAGGCTGCGCACATGCTGGCTGATCGCGGATTGGGTGAGATTCAGTTCTGCAGCGGCGCGGGTGAAGGACAGGTGCCTGGCGCTGGCCTCAAAGGCGCGCAGCCAGGTGAGCGGGGGCAAGGAGGAGGAGGGGGATGCGGCTGGCGGCATGGATGTAAGACCTATGCATTAGTTCAATTAATGCATAGCGCCTGAATCAATCGTTTGTCAGCAGGGAATGCGGCTGGCACCACTAGGGTAAGTGAACTTTGAGGCGCCAGAATGAACAAGCAAGCGGAACTAAACCCGAACCTCACCCATTGGCAGGAGCGCGTGAACATGGCTGCAGCCTTCCGCTGGACCGCGCGGCTGGACATGCACGAAGGGGTTGCCAATCATTTCAGCCTGGCGGTGAATGAGGATGGAAGTCAGTTTCTGATGAACCCGAACCAGGTGCATTTCGCGCGGGTGAAGGCCTCGGACCTCTTGCTGCTGGATGCAAACGACCCCAAGACGATGGAACGCCCCGATGCGCCGGACCCGACGGCCTGGGGGCTGCACGGCTCCATCCACCGGCAGTGCCCGCACGCGCGCTGCGTGATGCATGTGCATTCGATCCACGCCACGGTGCTGGCCTGCCTCGCCGACAGCACCCTGCCGCCGATCGACCAGAACACCGCCACTTTCTACAACCGCTATGTGGTGGATGGCGAATTCGGCGGGCTGGCGTTTGAGGATGAAGGCGCCCGCTGTGCCGCGATGCTGACCGATCCCAAGGTCAAGGTGATGATCATGGGCAACCACGGCGTGCTGGTGATCGGTGACAGTGTCGCGGACACGTTCAACCGGCTGTATTACTTCGAGCGCGCCGCCGAGACCTATATCCGGGCCATGCAAACCGGCCAGAAGCTGCGGGTGCTGAGCGACGAGGTTGCCGAGAAAACCGCTCAGGAGCTGGAGGATTACCCGGATCAGGCCGAACGCCACCTGGCGGAGCTGAAGGCGATTCTCGACGACGAAGGCGCGAACTACGCAACCTGAGGCCCCAGAGCCAGAACATTAGCAGGAGGCGGCCCGATGCACGGCACATTCCCCGACCGCGAAGCCGAACGCTGGCACTACCACCCCAAGGGGCCTGTGCCGCTCAACCCGCTGTTCAGCTGGCCGCCGCGTCCGGCAGCGGTCCTGGCCTGGTACCGCGGCGCCTGGATGGAAGTTACGGCGCTGACGGTCTGCCTCCTGCTGGCGCTGGCGATCTATGCCTGGCTGCTGCCGCCGCTGGCAGACATGGCCGCCTTCCGCCCCGGCTGGATGCTGCAGGTCTGGCTCGCCAACCTGTTGCCGCAGGCCGCAGTCGCCGGCGGCCTGCACTGGTGGCTCTACATGCGCAAGGGCCAGGGCATGCAGAAGAAGTTCGACAAGCGCGACCTGTCCCGCGGCAACGGCACCTTCACCTTCAAGAACCAGGTTCTGGACAACATCTGGTGGACGCTCGGCAGCGCCATCACCGTGGCAACCGTCTATCAATGGGGCATCTACTGGCTGATGGCCAATGGCTGGGTGCTGGTGGTGACATTTGCCGAGGCGCCGGTGTGGTGCGTGGTCTGGATGCTGTTCATCCCGATGTGGTCCGGCCTTCATTTTTATTGGGTGCACCGGCTGGAGCATCACCCGCGTCTCTACAAACATGTCCACGCGGTGCATCACCGCAACGTCAATACCGGTCCGTGGTCGGGGATCTCCAACCACTGGTATGAAAACCTGCTCTACTTCACCACCTACTTCATCCACCTGATTGTGCCGTCGCACCCGCTGCATCTGGCGTTTCACGCGATGTTCCAGCAGATCAGCCCGGTTCTGTCGCACTCCGGCTTCGAGCGGGTGATTGCCAAGGAAACAGAGGCCGCCAAGGCAGGCGATTTCTTCCACCAGCTGCACCACCGCTATTTCGAGTGCAACTACGGCACCTCTGAAATCCCCTTTGACAAGTGGTTCGGCACCTACCACGACGGCTCTGCCTCAGCTACAGAGCGGACCCGGGCTTTCAAGAAGCAGATGTACACCCGCTAGAATTGAGGTTTCCGGATTCTGATCAGGATCAAGGCGTACATATTCGCGATTCCCTATGCCTGACTGCAGGACAGTCAAAGGCAAAGGAGAAAGCCCATGTTGCGCCTTGCATCCATCCTGTACTCGCTGATCGGCAGCAGCCTGGCAGGGGCCGGGGTTATCGCGGTACTGGCGGCCGGGCTGGTCACCACACAGGCAATTCTTGCGGCCGCAGCCGCGGGTGCGGCGCTGGGGATGCCGGTGGCATGGCTGGTGGCGAAACAGCTTTATGCCCGCGGAGCCTGACCCGGGTCAGGCGTTCAGGAAGACGCGCGCGGCGGCCTCGAACTCCCGCGGCTTCTCGGCGTGCAGCCAGTGGCCCGCGCCGGGCAGCTTGGCAAAGCGGGCATTTGGAAAGCGCGCGCGGATCTCCTCACGGTGTTCCGGAAGCACATATTCCGACTCGGACCCTGACAGGAACAGGGCGGGACCGTCCCAAGCGGCCTCTGTCCGGGGGAAGGACATGATGTTCGGCATCTGGTCTGCCAGCGTATCCAGATTCAGCTTCCATCGCTTATTCGGCAGGTCCAGCGACTGGGTGAAGAAGCTTTGCAGCGCAGGCTCCACCCCGGCCTCGGCCAGCTGTGCAGCGGCCTCAGGGCGGCGCTCGATTTTCTCCAGGTCCAGCGACTTCATCGCGTGAATATACTGGATCTGGGTGTGGCCATAGGCGACCGGGGCGATGTCCGCCACCACCAGTTTGCGCACAGTCTCAGCGTGGTTCAGCGCCAGCATCATTGCCGCCTTGCCGCCCATCGAATGGCCGATCACATCCATCTGCCCGCCATGGGCGGCGATCACCCCGGCCAGGTCTTCCGCCAGCTCCGGATAGGTATGGCTGCCCTTGCGCGGACTGTCGCCGTGGTTGCGCATGTCCACCGCAACTACCTGCCGCTCATCCGACAGACGCTTGGCGATAACGCCCCAGTTGCGGGCGGAGCCATACAACCCGTGGGCAATCAGAAGCGGGGGGGGTCCGGTGGCAGAGCCATGAGTGATCGTGTTCAGCATGCGGCCTTGATAACGGTGCAGGCGGAGCCTTGCCACCCCCCATTGAGGCAGCCGCGGCGGCGGGCTAGGGTGGCCATGCACCGCAGCAAGGGGAGAGCGCCGGAATGGCCGCCAGCCTGGACCAGGACATTGAGGACATCCGTACCCTTCTGAGGGAGCGCGAGCACGCCTCCGGCGACCTGGCCGCGGCGCTGAAGCGCGCCCGCCGCCGTATTCCCCGCCGGGTCTACAAGCAGGGCATGAGGCTCGCCTCCGCGCTGCCGCTGCTGGACCACCCCAAACTGCGGCTCACCGTTGATGAAAAACCGTTGCGCGGCGCCGCCCGCGAGGTCAAGGCGCATTTGCAAAAGATCGACCTGGCCGAGCGGCGCAAGGGCTTCTGGCTGGGCGTGCTTGGCAGCGTGGCGTTCTCCATCCTCTGCGTGCTGATCCTGCTGGTGGTGGTGCTGCGCTGGCGCGGCCTGATCTGATTTCCCGCTTTACGCCGCGGCTGCCGGCGCTATTTTGAACGCGGTTCAAGACAAAGGCAGGGTGCCATGGCAGGCAAGGTGGAAGCGCGCAAGGCAGCGCTGCGGCAGAGACTGGTGGAAGCGGCAGAGGTGCGCATTGCGCGCGACGGGGCAGAGGCACTGCGTGCTCGCGACCTGGCGCAGGATGCGGGCTGCGCCCTGGGGGCGATCTACAACGCCTATGACGACCTGACCGCGATCATTATGGCGGTGAATGGCCGCACTTTCCAGAAGCTGGGCGCTGCGGTCGAGGGCTCGGTCGCGGGCGCCGCGGCTTGCCCGCCCACCCGCCGCCTGGTCCTGATGAGCAACGCCTACCTGCATTTCGCGGTGGAAAACACCAACCTGTGGCGGGCGATGTTCGACTTGCGGATGGCGGCTGGCGATGCGGTGCCGGAATGGTACCTGACCGCGCTGGATGACCTTTTCTCCAACATCGCCCGCCCCGTGAGTGAGCTGTTCCCGGAAAAGGACGCAGGCGAGGCGGCGCTGATGGTGCGGGCGCTGTTCTCGGCGGTGCACGGCATTGTGCTCCTGGGCCTGGAACAGCGCATCTCCGGCGTGCCGCCGGAACGTATCGAACAGATGATCGCCCAGGTGCTGGAGGAAATCGGCAAAAAATAAATGAACAACGTTCAAGAATTTTCTTGAACGTTGTTCATGCAGCTGCTAAATGATTCCCTGTGAACGATGTTCATGTTTGCGGAGGAAATGATGTTCAACACTCTGAAGACCCTGATCACCGGTGCCAATGCCCGGGCAGAAGAGCAGCTGCGCGAGACCTATTCGATCGAGCTGATCACCCAGAAGATCCGCGAGGCGGAGGGAAACCTGAAGGCAGCCAAGCTGACGCTGGCCAGCATGATCCAGCGCCAGCGGGCAGAGCAGCGCCAGGTGGAAACCCTGGAGGAGCGGGTCCGCGACCTGATGGCCCGGGCAGGCGAGGCGCTGGAGGCGGGGCGCGAGGATCTCGCCCAAAGCGCTGCCCAGGCGGTGGCCGAAATGGAGAACGAGCTGGTGGTGCGCCGCCAGACCCTGGGCCGGCTCGACACCCGTATCCTGCAGCTGCGCCAGTCGGTGGAAACCGCCAGCCGCCGCATCACTGATCTGAAGCAGGGTGCCATTGCCGCCCGTGCCACCCGCCGCGAGCAGGATATCCAGCGCCGCTTGCGCCGCCATACCGGCGGCGACAGCCCGGCTGAGGAAGCCGAGGCGCTGATCCGGGACGTGCTGCAGCGCGACGACCCGTTCGAGCAGGGCGAGATCCTGCGTGAGATCGACGGCGACCTGAGCAACAGCACCATTGCCGATGACCTCGCCGACGCGGGCTTCGGCCCCCGAAACCGCAGCACCGCCGCCGATGTGCTGAGCCGCTTGCAAAACAAAGGCTGAGCCGCATCCGGCACTTGCGGCACCTGAACTGCAAACCTGCCAAGCCAATTTCAAACCTGGAGATTTTCAATGCTGAACGACAACACCGACAACAAACTGATCATTTTTCTGAATCTGGCCGGCGTTGGCCTCGCCTATGGGATGCTGGGTGTTTCCCTCTGGCTCTCTACCGAGGTGCCGCTGGCCACCAAGGGTTACTGGGCGATGGGCGTCCTGCTGCTGACGCTCAGCCTGATCAATGTGGTGAAATACCGTTTCGACCACCGCTCCAGCGAGGACCGCATCCGCAAGATCGAGGACGCCCGCAATGAAAAACTGCTGGAAGACGCGCTGAAGGATCAGGGCTCCTCCTGCTGATCTGCAGAACCAGCAGGCAGACCGCTCCGGTGTCCGGCCGGAGCGGTTTTGCGTTCAAACCGGCCGCAGTGGTTTCTGCCACTCCATGAGGTACAGGTAGGGCGCCCGGTTGTAGCTGGCCGCACGCGCTCCGCCTGTTGCCAGAGGTTCGTCGAAATGCGTCAGGGCCAGCCCTTCGGCAAGCAGGGCTTGCATGTAAAAACCCTGTGGGCGGTGCCAGTTCCTGATCCGCATGCCTTTCCATTCGCCCCAATGGGAATGCTCTTCGAAATAGCGGTCAACGCACATGTGCGCGGCACCATCCTGATCGCGGGTCCAGCCATCTCCCTTCGTCTGTGATGCCGTGATCCAGCCGTTCAGGTTTGCAATCAGCAAATGCCCGCCAGGTGCCAGGACCCGTGCCATCTCGGAAATTGCCGTGCTGGCGTCCGCGATGTCGATCAAAGTCAAGTAGCTGACGGCAATATCGAAACTGGCGTTTTCGAATGGCAGCGCCTCGGCCGCACCCTTAACAAAAGTGCCGTCCGAAAGAGACCGTGCGCGGGTCAGCAGTGCCTCTGTCGGGTCCACTCCGGTAACCCGAGACGAATAGGGGGGCAACCAGTCTGCAAAACCGCCCCTCGCCGCAGCCAACGTCCAGAACACGCGGATTGTCCCGCCGCTGCACCCTTTCCAGCATCGGCTTGTCCAGAACATGCTGGCGGCTGAAGTCTCCATCCTCTCCCATCAGCCTGATCCAGGCACTGGCAGAAGTATCCCATCCGTTCTCCATCGTTCCGCCCCTTGGCCTGACACGCGCGAGGGCGGAGTTCTGATCGCCGAACAGAAGGCTGTCAAAACAAAACCGCCGCAACCATTCAAGCTGCGGCGGTTGGATTTCTTCAATTCGTCGGGCTCTTACAGGTTCGGATAGAGCGGGAACCTGGCGCAGAGATCCGCGACCTTGGCGCGGACGGAGGCTTCCACATCCGCGTTGCCCTCTTCACCGTTGGCGGCCAGCCCGTCGATCACCTCGATGATCAGGTCGGCGATCTGGCGGAACTCACCTTCGCCGAAGCCGCGGGTGGTGCCGGCGGGCGTGCCCAGGCGCAGGCCGGAGGTCACGGTGGGCTTTTCCGGGTCGAACGGGATGCCGTTCTTGTTGGTGGTGATATGGGCCCGGCCCAGTGCCTTGTCGGCGATGTTGCCGGTGACGCCCTTGGGGCGCAGGTCGACCAGCATGACATGGGTGTCGGTGCCGCCGGTGACGATGTCCAGGCCGCCCTGGATCAGCTGGTCCGCCAGCGCCGCTGCGTTGGCCTTGACCTGCTTCTGGTAGGCCTTGAACTCCGGCTTCAGCGCCTCGCCGAAGGCCGCGGCCTTGCCCGCGATCACATGCATCAGCGGGCCGCCCTGGATGCCCGGGAAGATCGCCGAGTTCACCTTCTTGGCGATGGCTTCGTCGTTGGTCACGATCATGCCGCCGCGGGGCCCGCGCAGGGTCTTGTGGGTGGTGGTGGTGGCCACATGCGCATGCGGGAACGGCGAGGGATGCTCGCCCGCGGCGATCAGGCCTGCGATATGGGCCATGTCGACCATGAAATAGGCGCCGACGCTGTCCGCGATTTCACGGAATTTGGCAAAGTCGATCTGGCGCGGGATGGCGGAGCCGCCGGCGATGATCAGCTTCGGCTGGTGCTCGTTTGCCAGCGCCTGGATCTGGTCGTAATCGATCAGGTTGTCGCTTTCGCGCACACCGTAATGCACCGCGTTGAACCATTTGCCGGACTGGTTGGGGCGCGCACCATGGGTCAGGTGGCCGCCGGAGGCCAGATCCATGCCGAGGATGGTGTCGCCGGGCTGGATCAGCGCCTGGAACACGCCCTGGTTGGCCTGGCTGCCGGAGTTCGGCTGCACGTTGGCGAACTCACAGCCGAACAGCGCCTTGGCGCGGTCGATGGCCAGGTTTTCGGCCACGTCGACATACTGGCAGCCGCCATAGTAGCGCCGTCCCGGGTAGCCTTCGGCATACTTGTTGGTCAGCACGGATCCTTGCGCTTCCATCACTGCGGCAGAGACGATGTTCTCAGACGCAATCAGCTCGATCTCGTCGCGCTGGCGGCCCAGCTCCGCCGTGATCGAGGCATAAAGTTCAGGATCGCGCTCAGAGAGGGATTGGGTGAAAAAGCCGGTGTCACGGGTCGCTTCAGTCATGGTGGCTCCGTTGGAGTAGGGATCAGAATTGAGAGATTTCCTATAGGAAACATCCTTGCGCAGGAAGACTGTAAAGCGACATTTCCCTGCGACAGAACGGCAACTATGGCCATCGGCGGAAAGCTGTGATTGTTTCGGAACCAGATGCCTAATACCGGAAACAGATTTCATGAGTTTGAGAATCGCCTTTCTGGCCAGCGAGGCCGGCGTCGCTCAGGAAGCGCTGAACGAACTGAGCCGCCGCTATGGCCATGTCCCCCCGGAACAGGCTGATGTGATCGTAGCCCTTGGCGGTGACGGTTTTATGCTGCGCACCCTGCACACGATGGTGGATCACCCGGCGCCGGTCTATGGCATGAACCGCGGCACGGTCGGGTTCCTGATGAACGAATACCGTGCAGAGGGGTTGATCGAGCGGCTGGAAGAAGCCGTACAGGAAATCATCAACCCGTTGTCGATGACTGCGATGGACCGCCGCGGCGAGGTGCACAAGGCGCTGGCCATCAACGAGGTCTCGCTGCTGCGCGCAGGCCCGCAAGCGGCGCGGCTGCGGATTTCGGTGGATGGGCGCATCCGGATGGAGGAGCTGGTCTGCGACGGCGCGCTGGTCTCCACCCCGGCAGGTTCCACCGCCTACAACTACTCCGCCCATGGCCCGATCCTGCCGATCGGGTCCGATGTGCTGGCGCTGACCGCCATTGCCGCCTTCCGCCCCCGGCGCTGGCGCGGGGCGCTGCTGCCCAGCAACGCGATGGTGCGGTTTGACGTGCTGGAGGCGGACAAGCGTCCGGTGATGGCAGATGCGGACTCGATTTCCGTAGCCGATATTGATTGGGTCGAAATCCGAACCGATACGCAAATTCGGCACAAAATCCTGTTCGATCCTGGTCATGGGCTGGAGGAAAGACTTATTTCCGAGCAGTTTACGTGATCGTTTAATGGTGTGTTTACGCCTTTGTGAACTTCCCGGTAAGATTTCAGTGCAAAGATTTACCCACAGGCAAGTGTGATCGGCGTTTGCCCCCGGGCTGCGAGGCCCGGGTGCCGTACCGGCAGTTTTAGTGCGTTCCAGTTTTGTTGTTCCCGCCGGACACGCCCGGTCTCTCTGCGCCTGTGCGCGGGGCGCCCGGGTGCGGCTGGTCAAGCGCCGGATGTAGCGAGTGGCTTGGGTAAACAAGTCCCCCGGGAGCGGTCCAAACCGTTCCCGGGCGCCGGACCCGGCCGTGCCGTCCACGGGCAGCAGGACGGCAGCCGGCGCCTTGTGACGGCTAAACCGCCGGCGGAATGTGTCCAGAGGCGATCCGGGTCAAGCCCGGCCTGGCTATCACCGGTGTTGCAATCACAGAATGGACCCTAAGGCCGCCACGGCAGCCTGCCCGTGCCGGTCAGCCGTGTCAGGCGGTGCTGTTTGCAGCCATTTTCTGCCACAGCGGCACGCACATGCGGCCGGCGCGGGCCTCAATAGCGGCGCAGGCATCCACTGCCAGGTCCTCGCGCCAGCGCCGGGCAGCGATCTGCACATTGATCGGCTGCTCACCCTTGGGCAGCGCGGCCAGCCGGGCCGGGACCGACGCCGCAGGCAGGCCCAGAAAGTTCATCGCATAGGAATAGACCGCGCAGCCCAGCACCTCATGCACGCCCTCTGCGCCTTCGGTGTCGCGGTCAGGCTTAAAAAACGGCTGCGGCAGGAAAGGCGACAACACCAGCGGGTAGTCCTCCATGAACAGTGACCAGGCCCGTGCGTAATGGGTGCGCTTGGCCATCACCTGCAGCAGTTCATCCCCGGCAAAAGGCGGGAACTCCTGGAAATAGACGGCAAAGATATCGCGCACGGTTTGCGATCCGGCGGTATCCACGTCATCCTTCATCAGCGCATAGATCTCGCCCATCAGCGCCCGGTAGCCGGTGCGCCCAGCGTCAAAAACACTGGGGGGTTCAACTTCTTCGACCAGATAACCCGCATCGCTCAGCGCATCGCGGGCGAAATTCAGCGCCGCTTCCACCTCGGGGTGCAGATCATAGCCGTGTGTGTTCTTGGTAAGGGCGACCTTGATGGGGCCATCCAGAGCTGCACCGCGCCAGGCCATCGGCACATGGAACGGGTCGCGCGGGTCCGGGGCAATCAGCGATGGCATCGAAAGGTGCAAGTCTTCAGCGCTGCGGGCGATCAGCCCCTGCACGGACATCAGCTGCGCCAGCAGCCCGCGTTCCGCCGTCTGGCTGGGGTTCCAGGCCGGTACCCGGCCCAGACCCGGCTTTACCGTGACCGCGCCATTGGCAGCGGCTGGAAAGCGCAGGGAGCCACCGATGTCGTTTCCATGGGCCAGCGCCCCGATTCCGGCCATCACCGCAGCGCCCGCGCCGCCGGACGAGCCGCCTGGAGAGATGTGCTGCCCCCAGGGGTTATGGGTGCGGCCATGCAGCGGGTTGTCGGTATCAGCCCGGAACGAGAACTCTGGCGTGTTGGTGCGCCCGATCACCACCGCACCGGCCTTGTGAAGGTTCTCCACTACTGGCGCATCTGCCGGGGCGATCAGGTCTTTCAGCGCGGTGACGCCGTTGGAGGTGGCGTGGCCCGCTTGGTCCACGTTGATCTTGATGGTGACCGGCACTCCGTGCAGCGGGCCAGGTTCCGCGCCATCTGCGCGCGCCTTGTCCAGGGCGCAGGCGCGTTCCAGCGCCTCGGTGCTCAGGTCCTCGACCACTGCATTCAAGGCCGGATTGACCGCATTCATCCGATCAATGGCGGCCTGGACTGCGGCCTCCGCGCTCAGCCCGCCCGTGCGGGTCAGTGAGGTGAGCTCCGTGGCGCTCAGCTGCCAGATGTCCGGTTGTGTCATGCTCCAGCCTCCCTGGCTGCAGCCTAGGCGGGCAGGGCGGAGTTGCAAGCGAAACCGGACGGCAGGCAGCCGGAATCCTGAGAGGGCTCCGGGCTGCCTCCTGTGCCGGGAAGTGCGACGGCTATTTGGCGTAGCCGATGGACTGCAGCGCCGCGGTGATTTCGTCCAGCACCGCTGGGTCGTCGATGGTGGCGGGCATCTTCCACGGTGTGCCATCGGCGATGTTCACCATGGTGCCGCGCAGGATTTTGCCGGACCGGGTCTTGGGCAGCCGGTCCACCACAACAGCCAGCTTGAAGGCGGCCACCGGGCCGATCTTTTCGCGCACCAGCTTCACAACCTCAGCCGCCACTTCGCCATGGTCGCGGCCCGCGCCTGAGTTGAGGCAGAGGAAGCCGACCGGCATCTGGCCCTTGAGGCTGTCCGCCACGCCGATCACCGCGCATTCAGCGACATCCGGGTGGCCTGCCAGCACTTCTTCCATACCGCCGGTCGACAGCCGGTGGCCCGCTACGTTGATGACATCATCGGTGCGCGCCATGATGTAGAGGTAGCCGTCCTCGTCCTTCATGCCGGCATCGCCGGTCTCGTAAAAGCCGGGGAAAGTGGTCAGGTAGCTTTTCTTGAAGCGGTCCTCAGCATTCCACAGGGTCGGCAGAGTGCCCGGCGGCAGCGGCAGTTTCACCGCAATCGCGCCCAGCTCTCCCGGGGCAACCGGGTTGCCGCCTTCATCCAGAATCTCAACGTCATATCCGGGCATCGGAACGGCGGGGGAGCCGAGCTTGGTCGGCAATTCCTCTACGCCGAGGGGGTTCGCGGCAATTGACCAGCCGGTTTCGGTCTGCCACCAGTGATCGACCACCGGAACCTTCAGCTGTTCCTGCGCCCAGGTAATGGTGTCGGGATCAGCACGCTCACCAGCCAAATAGACTTGGCTGAGGCAGCTCAGGTCGTACTTCTTGACGAACTCGCCCTTCGGATCCTCCCGCTTTACCGCGCGGAAGGCGGTGGGGGCGGTGAAGAAGCTCTTGACCTTGTGCTCCGAGATCACCCGCCAGAAGGTGCCCGCATCCGGCGTGCCGACCGGCTTGCCTTCGAACACGATGGTGGTGTTGCCGTGGATCAGCGGCCCGTAGCAAATGTAGCTGTGGCCCACGACCCAGCCCACGTCCGAGGCTGCCCAGAACACATCACCCGGCTCTACATTGTAGATGTTTTTCATCGTCCAGTTCAGCGCAACCAGCTGACCTGCGGTGTGGCGGATCACCCCCTTGGGCTGGCCAGTGGTGCCGGAGGTATAAAGGATATAGGAGGGATGGTTGCCCTCAACCGGCACACATTCGGCCGGCTCCACGCCGTACTGAAAACCATGCCAGTTCACATCACGGCCTGGCACCAGATCAGCCACTTCCTGCTCGCGCTGGAAAATCACACAGAAATCAGGCTTGTGCGCGGCCATGTCGATAGCGCCGTCCAAGAGCGGCTTGTAATGCACGATCCGGCCCGGCTCGATCCCGCAGGAGGCGGCGATGATCGCCTTGGGCTTGGCATCGTCGATCCGCACAGCCAACTCGTTGGACGCAAAGCCGCCGAACACCACCGAATGCACAGCACCAATGCGGGCGCAGGCCAGCATAGCCTCCAGCGCCTCTGGGATCATCGGCATGTAGATGATGACCCGGTCGCCTTTCTCCACGCCCTTGGCGCGCAGTGCACCGGCCAGGGTGGCGACGCGGTTGCGCAATTCAACATAGGAGATTTCGCGCTTGGTATGGGTAACCGGGCTGTCATAGATGATCGCGGTCTGCTCGCCGCGGCCCTGTTCGACATGGCGGTCAACGGCGTTGTAGCAGGTGTTCACCTTGGCATCGGCAAACCACTCGTAAAGATCTCCACCGTTGTCAAAAAGGGCCTGCTTCGGGGCTTCGTCCCAGCTGATCGACTGGGCGGCCTCCATCCAGAAGCCTTCCGGATCCTGTTTCCAGGCGGCGTAAATATCCTGATATCCCATGGTGTTCATCTCCTCCTGCCTTTTGCGTAGGCGACAAAGCGGCGGCCGGGCAAGTTTTGCCGCGTCTTCACGCAAGGTTCGTCAAGGAATTTACAGGTTTTGGCCGGATTTTCGCGGATGATTTACCGGATTTACAGGCCTGGGCCGGTTTGCACTCCGCCCGCTTTGCAAAGTGGTGTTTGCTGCAGAATATTCCGGAAAGCCGCCACGGGATTGCAAACTTGCAAATCCACGCGCAGCGTGTCCGGGTCAGCCGCCGGGAATCACCCGCCTGAGGATTTGGCATAGCGGGGCAGGCTGTCTTTCAGCTCCAGCCAGCTCACATGGTCGGAATGGAACACATGGAATTTGGGCGGCATCTGGCTGGGGCTTTCCAGCGTCGCGGTATAAAGGTGGATGTTCACCGGATCGCGGGCCGTGCGATAGGCCATCTGGGTGCCGCAGGCGCCGCAGAACAACCGCTGTACCCCCTCAGACGAATTGTAGACCTTCGGTTCCGCACCGGACCATTCCACCGCCTCATGCGGCAGCCCGAAAAACGCGGTGACAGGTGCCGCGCAATTGCGGCGGCAATCGGCGCAGTGGCAGTAGCAGCTCCAGGCCGCCTCGGCCTGGCTCTCCCAATGCACTGCGCCGCAGTGGCAATGCCCTCTCATATCCGGCCTCCCTGGACGGGCGGCCAGCAAATGGGGCCGCCGGGGTTAACCGTAGTGCGCCACCGGCGTGCCGGCAATGGCAGCCATGTTCAGCAGCCCGCGGGCGGTGATTGAGGGGGAGACGATATGGGCGCGGTTGCCCATGCCCATCAGGATCGGCCCGACCTCCAGCCCGCCGGCCCGCATCTTGAGAATGTTGCGCACACCTGAGGCCGCATCGGCATGGGCGAAGATCAGCACATTCGCCGAGCCCTCCAGCCGCGAATTGGGGAAGATCCGCGCCCGCAGTTCCGGGTCCAGCGCGGTGTCGATGTTCATCTCACCCTCGTAGGCAAAGTCGCGGCGCTTGTCGTCGAGGATCTGCAGCGCGTCCCGCAGGCGGCTGCCGGTGTCGCAGGCGATATTGCCGAAC
The DNA here is from genome assembly GCF_059429195.1 of Leisingera sp. CC-HEC093. Lineage (NCBI taxonomy): Bacteria > Pseudomonadati > Pseudomonadota > Alphaproteobacteria > Rhodobacterales > Roseobacteraceae > Leisingera > Leisingera sp. CC-HEC093. The sequence goes on from NZ_JCAIJR010000001.1 coordinate 3,072,014, forward strand.
TGCGACTGCGAGCACAGCGCAATCTTCGGCTCGATCCCGAAACGGCGCACGTGGCGGGCCGCACCGATTACGGTTTCGGCAATCTGCTCCGGCGCCGGTTCGATCCGCACATGGGTGTCGGCAATGAACAGGGGGCCGTCCTCCAGGATCATCATCGACAGCGCCCCGTGCGGGGAATAGCTGTTGCCGCCCAGAACCTGCTGCACATAGTTCAGGTGCCAGCGGTATTCGCCGAAGGTGCCGCAGATTAGGCTGTCCGCCTCGCCGCGGTGCACCATGATGGCACCGATCGCGGTGGTGTTTGTGCGCATGATCGCCTTGGCCAGGTCCGGGGTTACCCCGCGGCGCTGCATCACCTTGTGATAGCTGTTCCAATAGTCGTAATAGCGCGGATCGTTTTCCGGGTTCACCAGCTGGAAATCGCGGCCCGGGCGCACGTCCAGCCCCAGCCGCTCGCAACGCCGTTCGATCACCTCGGGGCGGCCGATCAGGATCGGAGTCTCGGTGGTTTCCTCAAGGATGGCCTGTGCGGCGCGCAGCACCCGCTCATCCTCGCCCTCGCTGAATACGATCCGGCGGGCGGCGGCGCGCGCGGCTTCGAACACCGGTTTCATCAGCAGCGCCGACTTGAACACGGTCTGGTTCAGCTTCTGCTTATAGGCCTCGATATTCTCGATCGGCCGGGTTGCCACGCCGCTTTCCATCGCCGCCTGCGCCACGGCCGAAGACACCACGGCCACCAGCCGCGGATCAAACGGTTTCGGGATCAGGTAGTCGGCGCCGAAGGTCAGCTGCTCGCCCTTGTAGGCCGCCGCGGCCTCGGCCGAGGTGGTGGCGCGGGCCAGCTCCGCAATGCCGTCGACGCAGGCGATTTGCATCTCGTCATTGATCTCGGTCGCGCCCACATCCAGGGCCCCGCGAAAGATGAACGGGAAGCACAGCACGTTGTTGACCTGATTGGGGAAATCGCTGCGGCCGGTGGCGATGATCGCCTCGGGCGCCACTTTTCGCGCGGCCTCCGGCATGATCTCCGGCGTCGGGTTGGCGAGTGCAAAGATGATCGGACGCTCCGCCATCTTGGCCACCATTTCCGGCTTCAGCACATTGGGGCCGGACAGGCCCAGGAACAGATCGGCGCCGTCCATCACCTCATCCAGCGCGCGCAGTTCAGAGGCCTGGGCAAACGCCGCCTTCTGCGGGTTCATGTCCTCTTCGCGGCCCTCATAAACCAGTCCGTGGATGTCGCACAGCCAGATGTTTTCGCGCTTCACGCCCAGCTTCACCAGCATGTTGAGGCAAGCAATGCCCGCCGCGCCGCCGCCGGTGGAGACGATTTTGATCTCCTCAAACGACTTTCCGGCCACATGCAGGGCGTTCTTGGCCGCAGCACCCACGACAATTGCAGTGCCGTGCTGGTCGTCGTGGAAGACCGGGATGTTCATCCGTTCGCGGCACAGCTTCTCGACCACAAAGCAGTCCGGCGCCTTGATGTCTTCCAGATTAATGGCGCCGAACGTCGGCTCCAGCGAGCAGACGATATCAGCCAGCTTCTCCGGATCGCTTTCGTTCACCTCGATGTCGAAACAATCGATGCCTGCAAAATTCTTGAAAAGGACCGCTTTGCCCTCCATCACCGGCTTGGATGCCAGCGCGCCGATGTTGCCCAGTCCCAGAACCGCAGAGCCGTTGGACACAACCGCAACCAGATTCCCGCGGGAGGTATAACGGGCGGCGTTGGCCGCATCCGCTTTGATCTCGGTGCAGGCCTCCGCCACGCCGGGCGAATAAGCGCGGGCCAGATCGCGCCCGTTTGCCATCGGCTTGGTCGCACGGATCTCCAGCTTACCGGGGCGGGGAAACTCGTGATAGTTGAGTGCGGCTTGGCGCAGGTTCTGTGAATCGGACATCTGGCGCTCCTCGGGAAGGGTATTGTTTAGTGTTAAACCATTTTTTCTGCCGGAAACATAGCCCAAACTGACGCAAACGGACGCGGCGGCAGTGCGGGCGGCGGGTTCTTGCATAAACCCTGCCGCAGGCTCACTCTCCTGCCAATAGAACAGGGAGTGCAAGATGAGCGAGACAGTCGCCGAGTTCCGTCTGCCAACGGATGAACTGCGTAATGATATTCCATTTTATACCAAGGTCTTGGGTATGAAGATGGATATGATCTATCCGGCGGATGATCCGAGTGTTGCGGTGTTTTCCGGCCACGGCCTGCGGCTGCGGGTTGAAAAAGGGGCGCAGGAAAGCCCCGGCACAATCCGCATTCTGACTGAAGATCCTGATGGATTTGCCGAAGGCCAGCGCCGCCTGACCGCGCCCAACGGCACGAAGATCGAGATTGAGGAGCGCCATCCGCCAATGGTGATGCCGGAGACGGTGCACAGCTTCGTGGTCCGCCGTCTCAAGGATCAGGCCCCGTGGATCATCGGCCGCGCAGGCATGCACTACCGCGACCTGGTGCCGGACCGGCTGGGCGGGTCGATCATCGCCAGCCACATCCGCATCCCCGACGGCGGCCCGGTGCCGGACATGGTGCATTTCCACCGGGTCGGGTTCCAGCTGATCTTCTGCATTCACGGCTGGGTCGATGTGGTTTACGAGGATCAGGGCGAAAAGATGCGTCTGACCGCGGGCGACTGTTTCATCCAGCCGCCGGAAATCCGCCACCGGGTGCTGGAGGCCAGCGACAACGTGCAGGTGATCGAGATCGGCGTCCCGGCCGAGCATGTGACCGAGATCGACCACGAGATGACGCTGCCCACGCCGCACTGCCGCCCTGAACGGGAATGGCAGGGCCAGCGGTTTGTCTACAATAAGGCGGAGGGGGCAGAATGGGTGCCGTTCCGCCTGCCGGGCTACATCTGCCGTGACACCACGATTGCGGATAACACCAAGGGTGTCGCGGGCGTGCAGGTGGTGCGCCGGGGGGAGGGCGATCCGCAATGGGCCGCGCATGACACCGACATTCACTTCACCTTTGTGATGAACGGCGAGGTGACGCTGGAGGGCGAGGGGCGCGAACCCTGCAGGCTGGAGCAAGGCGACGCCTTTGTGATCCCACCGGGCATGAAGACGCGCCTCAACGCGCCGTCTGATGATGTGGAGTTGCTGGAGGTGACGCTTCCGGGGGTGTTTAACACCACATTGGCCTGAGCAAAGAACTGCATCCCGGGGGCTTCCGCTCCCCGGAGCAATTCAGCTATCCTGCGGCATCTTGACCAAATGATCAAAAATCGGGGAATCGCCATGAGCCTCAGAACCGCCGCCGCCGCCGTTCGCGAAAACGCCCACGCGCCTTATTCCAACTTCAAGGTCGGCGCCGCTATACGTTCCGCTTCCGGCCAGATCTATGTGGGTTGCAACGTCGAAAACGTCGCTTATCCAGAAGGCACCTGTGCCGAGGCCGGCGCCATCGCCTCCATGGTGGCTGCGGGGGAGAAAGAACTGGCGGAGGTCTATGTGATCGCCGACTGCCCGACCCCGATCACGCCCTGCGGCGGCTGCCGCCAGAAGATCAAGGAATTCGCCGGCAGCGATGTGAAGGTCATCATGGCCACCACCGATGGCGATGAACAGGAAACCACCGTCGGTGACCTGCTGCCCGGCGCTTTTGACGCGGACCATATGGAGCGTACCTGATGGACGCCCGCGCCATCAATGCAACGCTCAGGCGCGGTGAAACACCCGGCGAGGACGCGCTGCGCTGGTTTGCCGAAGGCCTGGCCAGCGGCGCAGTGTCGGACGCCCAGGCCGGGGCTTTTGCCATGGCGGTCTGCTTGCAGGGCCTGAGCGTTGAGGGCCGCCGCGCCCTGACGCTGGCCATGCGCGACACCGGCGAGGTGCTGACCTGGGATCTGGACGGCCCGGTGCTGGACAAGCACTCGACCGGCGGTGTGGGCGATTGCGTGTCGCTGCTGCTGGCGCCGGCGCTGGCGGCCTGCGGCGCCTATGTGCCGATGATTTCCGGCCGCGGGCTCGGCCACACCGGCGGCACGCTGGACAAGCTTGAGGCAATCCCCGGTGTCTCCACCAGCGTCAGTGAAGACCACCTGCGCCGGATGATGCGGGACATGGGGTGTGCCATCGTTGGTGCCACCGCGCAGATTGCGCCTGCGGACAAGCGGCTCTATGCGATCCGCGACGTGACCGCGACGGTGGAAAGCCTCGACCTTATCACTGCCTCGATCCTCTCCAAGAAACTGGCCGCCTCCCCGGATGCGCTGGTGCTGGACGTCAAGATCGGCTCCGGCGCCTTCATGAAGACCGCCGATGACGCCCGCGCGCTGGCGCAGTCGCTGTGCGATACGGCCAATGCCGCGGGCTGCAAGACCTCCGCGCTGATCACCGACATGAACCAGCCGCTGGCACCAGCCCTCGGCAACGCGCTGGAAGTGGCTGAGGTGATGCGGGTGCTGACCCGCGGCGCATCCGGACCGCTGGCAGAGATCACCGCAATTCTGGGCGGCGAACTCCTTGCCCACGCGGGCCTTGCCGCGGATGCAGATGACGGCGCGGCAAAGATTACCGCAACCCTCACCGATGGCCGCGCGGCTGAGCGCTTTGCCAAGATGATCGCGGCCATGGGCGGACCTGCGGACTTTGCCAAGAAATGGCCGGATCACCTGCCCGGCGCGGAAGTGGTGCGGGAGGTGAGGGCGCCCTCAGGGGGGTATGTCTCCGCCATGAACGGCGAGGCGCTTGGCCTGGCGGTTGTCGCCCTCGGCGGCGGCCGGATGGTTGAGAGCGACAAGATCCATCCCGGTGTCGGCATCTCTGGCATTGTCCGCCTGGGCCGGCAGGTCGGGGCAGGGGACGCTCTTGCCCGTATCCACGCCGCCAGCGATGATGCAGCAGACATGGCAGAGGCCGCCTTCCTGGCAGCCATCGCCATCGGCGAAGCGCCGGACACTCTGCCGCCGCTGGTTCACGAAAGGATCTCCTGATGCCCCGTGCCTTCCTTGTGGTGATGGACTCCGCCGGTATCGGCGGCGCGCCGGATGCCGGCACTTTCTTCAACGGCGATCTGCCGGACCTGGGTGCCAACACGCTGGCCCATATCACCCAAGCCTGTGCTGCCGGGCAGGCGGAGGACGGCCGCAGCGGTCCGTTGCATGTCCCGAACATGGAGCGCCTTGGCCTAGGTGCCGCCATGCGGCTGGCGTCCTCTGTCCCGTTCCCGGGATTGGACACGAAACCGCAGGGCCGCTGGGGCTGCGCCCGCGAGCTCAGCCGCGGCAAGGACACGCCGTCGGGCCATTGGGAGCTGGCAGGCCTGCCGGTGCCCTGGGACTGGCACTACTTCCCCGATCAGGCGCCGTCCTTTCCCGATGACCTGGCCGCCTTTGTCGCGGAGCAGGCGGGTACCGGCGGCATCCTTGGCAATTGCCACGCCTCCGGCACGGTGATCCTCGATGATCTGGGCGCCGAACACATGCGCACCGGACGGCCGATCTGCTATACCTCCGCAGACAGTGTCTTCCAGATCGCCGCGCATGAGGAGACCTTTGGCCTCGACCGCCTGCTGGCCCTGTGCGAGGCCATTGCTCCGCGGCTGCACGCCATGAAAGTGGGCCGGGTCATCGCGCGCCCGTTCCTGGGCTCGGCAGAGGAGGGCTTTACCCGCACCACCAACCGCCGTGATTTCGCAATCACACCTCCGGCGCCGGTTCTGACCAACTGGGTGCAGGACGCTGGCGGCAAGGTCCACGCCATTGGTAAAATCGGCGACATCTTCTCCATGACCGGTATCGATACCCTGAAAAAAGGCTCTGATGCCAAGCTGATGCAGCATCTGTTCGATGCGGTTGAAACGGCGGAGGACGGCAGCCTGACCTTCGCCAATTTCGTCGAGTTCGACACCATGCACGGCCACACCCGCGACATCTCCGGCTATGCCCGGGCGCTGGAATGGTTCGACGCGGAACTGGGCCGCCTGCTGCCGCAACTGCGCCCGGATGACATGCTGCTGCTGACCGCCGATCACGGCAATGATCCCAGCTGGCCCGGCACCGACCACACCCGCGAGCAGGTGCCGGTGCTGATCGCCGGGCTTGACGCGGGCACCATCGGGCAGATCAAATTCGCCGATGTGGCGGCCTCCATCGCTGCCCATCTGGACGTCCCGGCCCACGGCCCCGGCAAGAGCTTTCTTTGACTCCATGGTCAAAACACGCTTGCCTGCCGCGGCCAAGCCCGTAAAAGCGCGGAAAGCCAAACCATAGGAGTGCCCCATGACCGACCACCTGACCGTTGTTGATCACCCGCTTGTTCAGCACAAGCTGACCTTGATGCGGGACAAGGGCACCTCCACCGCGGGGTTCCGCCGCCTGCTGCGCGAGATTACCCAGCTGCTGGCCTATGAAATCACCCGCGAAATGCCGCTGACCACGACCAATATCGAAACCCCGATGGAGGAAATGGACGCGCCGATCCTTGCGGGCAAGAAACTGGCGCTGGTGTCGATCCTGCGTGCGGGCAACGGCATGCTGGACGGTGTGCTGGAACTGATCCCGTCGGCCCGTGTCGGCTTTGTCGGCCTCTACCGCGACGAGGAAACCCTGGAGCCGGTTCAGTATTACTTCAAGGCGCCGGAAGGATTGAAGGACCGGCTGGTGATTGCCGTGGACCCGATGCTGGCCACCGGCAACAGCTCCGCCGCTGCGATTGATCTTCTGAAAGAGGCCGGCGCCAACAACATCCGTTTCCTGTGCCTGCTGGCCTCGCCCGAGGGTGTGGCGCGGATGAAGGAAACGCATCCGGATGTGCCGATCGTTACGGCCTCTCTGGACCGGGAACTGAACAAAAAGGGGTATATCCTGCCCGGCCTCGGCGATGCGGGCGACCGTATGTTCGGCACCAAGTGATTTCCCAGGCGCCAAGGCGGAGCAGAACCGCCTTGGCCCGCTCTTAGCCGGACCGTCAGTGAATTGGCCCCAATTCGCGCAAAATTTGCTGGGCTGAGGACTTATTGTTGCCGCGGAATCTTTACTCGCTGGCCAGCTTCGGGCATCCTGCAGCCATATGTTGTGGGGCTCAGGAATGAAAATAACTAGAATTATTGCACTGGCCATCATCGCGGGGACTGCAGGCACTGCAGGGATACAGGCACAAACCCTGCGTGACACCAGACCACCCGCGGAATACCCGCCTGCCTCGTTCAAGGGCAAGCAATACGTTGACAGCCGCGGCTGTGTTTTTATCCGTGCAGGGATTGACGGAAATGTCGCGTGGGTTCCGCGGGTCACCCGGTCCCGCAAGCAGCTCTGCGGCTTCGCACCGACCAGGCTTTCCGGCACCACCCGGCAGCCACCCGCAGCCGCGGCCCCGGAACTGATCACGCTGGAACCCGGCCAGCAGCCCGGCCAATCCGCGGCAGCCAAGCCGGCACCCCGGTCTGCGGCTTCGGCACCCGCTGCCAGCGTACCGCCCAAAACCGTCACAACCGCCAAGCCGCGCCGCACTCCGCAAGCCGCCTCTGCCAATCCTGCCGCCGTTGCGGCAGTTCCTGCAGCACCCAGGCCCGCTCCCCAAAAAACCTTGCGGGTGGCGCCGAAACCCGCGCCGGCCCCTGCTGCTGCCGTGCAGAAACCGGCAGGCGGTGAGGCCTGCAAAGGCCTTTCCGACATCAGCCGCCAGTATACCAATTCCTCCGGCGTGCGCTGCGGCCCGCAGGACGAGGCGCCTGTCAGCTATGGCGGGCCGCAATCCTCGGTAAAGCTGACACCGAACACCCGCGTGGTGCAAAAGCACATCTACCAGGACCGCCGCCTCAGCAACAGTTTCACCGTGCCCAAGGGCTACCGCCCGGTCTGGACCGACGGGCGGCTGAATCCGCAGCGGGCGGTGCGGACGGCGCGGCCCGCTGCGGTGACCGGCTTTGCCAAGGCACCCGCAGGATATGAGGCGGTGGAACGCGAAGACGGGCGCATGAACCCGCTGCGCGGAGGCCGCACTGCAGAAGGGGAGGCGCAGATGGCGCGGATCTGGAGCAATGGCGTGCCGCGCAAACTGGTGCAGCTTCCGCTGGACCGCAGGGTTGTCAAACTGCCGCGCGAGGCGCGCCGCAGTCCGGCTGAGGCGCGGCCCATGGGCTTGCAACTGTCCACCCGCTCCGCGCCCGGGGCCGCAGCGCCTGCGCAACCCGCCTCGGCACGGCGCTATGTGCGCGCTGCCACCTATGCGGATGCAAGCCAGGCAATGGCCGCGGCCCGCAGGCTGGCCGCCACAGGCCTGACAGTCCGGCTGGGCACTGTCAGCCGCAGGGGGCGGCCTTACAAGGTGGTTCTGGCAGGACCCTACCGCGATAGCACTCAGGCGGCGGCCGCCTTAGCCAAAACGCAGGCCGCGGGGTTCAGCGGCGCTCGTCTCAGCAAGTAACACAGCCGGCACGGCAGGCGCGGAAAGGCCGGGTTGCAGCCTGGCCTTTTACCTTTTCGAGGCTGTCCCGTGCCCGCGGCCAGCCCAAGCAGGCGACCGGGGGGGCGGGCTTAGCCGCAAATGTTCTGCAACTGCACCCAGTCGCGGTCGTTCAGCACAGGCTCCAGCTCGCGGCCGGCCATCGGATCTGCCTCGATCAGCCCCAGCACCGATTCACCGGTGATGTCGAGCGCATAGGCATAAGGGGAGGAGGGCAGGGCCGCCCGGGCAAACTCCGCCAGCAGCACCTCATCGGGCAGCTGAAGACGGGGGCTGGCCAGCGTCGCCTCGGAATAGGCATCGACCGAGGTACGGTCCAACTCGCCAGTGGTCAGGAACTTGATTGTGGACAGGAAGCTACCGGCCTCCAGAAGCTCAGACATAGGGTCATGGGTATCGGAACGGACACGTTCTGCCAGAATGGCGCCTGCGGCAACCGCGGGATCCTCAAAATCTTCCACGAAGGAGCGGTTCAGCAGTACGATGCCGCCGGGCAGGTTCAGGCTGCCGGGGATGCCGGACCGCAATATGGCCAGCTGCCGGACGCCGGTGCGCTGTGCCAGCTTCTTCAGGATCGGCACAGCCTCCGGCGTCGCGCAGGCCGGGCCGGAAACCCGCTCGATCCGCCCCAAGAGAGCCTGGCCAATGGCCTTGCGCTTGACATCCGGCACCACGCTGACCGCATGGCGGGTCACAGCACCCGGCAGCCACAGCACCAGCAGCGCCAGCACCAGCGCCAAGGTGCCCAGGATGCTGACCGCCCGCAGCCGCCCGGGCCGTGCCCGCGACCTGCCAATGGCATTTTGAACTTTTGCGATGGCATCCAGCATCGCGGTTTCATCCTCCGCCAGTTCCAGCGTTTCGCCGGGATCGCCGTCAGGGTGGAACAGGGCAGGAAATACACCCGGATTGGCACGCTCCACCGCTGCCAGCGACCAATGCGCCAGCGGCCGGTCGTTCATGCTGGCAATCGTCAGCGTCGCGTCGCCCAGTGAAACAATCACATCGCGCCTTTGCGCCTGCGCATCAGCGCGCCACAGGCCCGCGGCCTCCAGCCGCTCGAATTCCTTCAATGCTGTCATGCAGCCCGCCCCGGCCCCCATGCTTATCGTTGGTGCCAGAATAATCACATAAAACAGGGGCGGCAATTTGCTTTGCCGCCCCGGATGCAGTTTCCCCGTGAATTGTCACAGGTTTTTGGCGATTTTCCTCAATTCGAACTTCTGGATCTTACCGGTGGAGGTCTTGGGCAGCTCCTGAAACACCACTTTCTTGGGGGCCTTAAAGCCTGCCAGGGTTTCGCGGGTGAAGCTGATCAGTGCCGCCGCGTCCTCCTCGGCGCCGGGCTTCAGCTCGACAAAGGCGCAGGGCACCTCGCCCCATTTCTCGTCCGGCATCGCCGCAACGGCGGCCAGCAGCACATCGGGGTGCGCCATCAGTACGCCCTCCACCTCGACAGAGGAGATATTCTCGCCGCCGGAGATGATGATGTCCTTGGCCCTGTCGGCAATCTGGATGTAGCCGTCCGGGTGCTGCACCGCCAGATCGCCAGAGTTGAAGTAGCCGCCCTTGAAGGCCTCCGCGGTGGCTTCCGGATTCTTCAGATAGCCCTTCATCACCACATTGCCGCGCAGCGCAATCTCCCCCTGGCTCTGGCCGTCCCTGGGCAGCACCTTATGCGCGCTGTCACGCACCACCACAGGTTCCAGCATCGGCATCGCGACACCCTGCCGGGATTTCTTGGCGGCAATCCCGGCCTTGTCCAGATCGTCCCAGTCCTCCGCCTTCCAGTAGCATTCGGTAACATGGCCGAAGGTTTCCGTCAGCCCGTAGACATGGGTGATGTTGAAGCCAAGGTTTTCGATCTTCGACAGGGTTGCAGGGGCGGGCGGGGCGCCGGCGGTGAAAACCTCCACTGTGTGGTCAAAGGTGCGGCGTTCCTCGTCCAGCGCATTGACGATCATGTTCAGCACGATCGGCGCACCGCCGAAATGGGTGACGCCCTCGTAGTGGATGGCATTGTAGATGTTCTGCGCACTGATATCGCGGCAGCACACAAGGGTGCCGCCGACCAGCGGCATCATCCAGGTGTGGTTCCAGCCGTTGCAATGAAACAGCGGCACGATGGTCAGATAAACCGGGTGCAGCACCATCCGCCAGGACACCACTGTGCCCATGGTCATCAGGTAGGCGCCGCGGTGGTGGTAAACCACGCCCTTGGGCCGCCCGGTGGTGCCGGAGGTATAGTTCAGCGCCAGGCTTTCCCATTCATCCTCGGGCAAGATCCACTGGAACTCCGGGTCGCCGCCGGCCAACAGCGCCTCGTATTCCATGTGGCGGCCGGTGGCGTGCCAGGTTGCCTGATCGTCGGCCACTTCGATCAGGATGGGGGCAGGGCCGTCCATCTCCTCGGCGGCTGCCTCTGCCAACTCAATGAACTGCGGATCGACCAGCACCGCTTTGGCTTCGCCGTGCTCGAATATATAGGCGACCGTGCCCATATCCAGCCGGGTGTTGATGGTGTTCAGCACTGCGCCGCAGGCGGGCACGCCGAAATGCGCTTCTGCCTGGGCGGGGATGTTCGGCAGGAGGGTCGCCACCACATCGCCGGACTTCACCCCCAGTTTGACCAGGCCGGAGGCCAGGCGGGTGCAGCGTTCGTGATACTCCGCATAGGTCTTGCGGTGCTTGCCATAGCTGACCGCCAAACGGTCCGGAAACACTTGCACCGCCCGCTGCAGATGGCTGAGCGGCGACAGCGGCACATAATTCGCGGCGGTCTTCTCCAGACCGGTTTCATCCGCCATCCACCCCATCAGTTTCCTCCCCTGAATCACTTTGGTGTCGCTTAGAGAACAGATATTGCGGAAAGTTGCTGCCAATGGGAAGGGGATGAAACAAACAGCAACCCTCGCCCCCGTTGCCGGCAGCCAGCCCGCCGCTGCCCAGTCCATGCTCGCGGCCATGCTGATTATCGGCATCACAGACAATGCCGTGCCGCTGATGGCTGAGACTATCGGACTGGGCCAGTTCTACCTGTTGCGCACATTTGTCGCACTGCCGTTCCTGTTGCTGATGGCGCGGGCAGGGCTGGGCGGCCTCAGCTGCCGCAACTTCGGGGCGGTGCTCTTGCGGGCGGTGCTGGTGGCGGTGTCTATGGTGTTCTATTTCACCGCCGTCGCGCTGATGCCGATTGCCCAGGCGCTGGCCGGGCTGTTCACCTCGCCGATCCTGATCGTGGTGATTTCCGTCCTGTTCCTCAGGATGCGGATCGGCTGGATCCGGATTGCTGCGGTGCTTGGCGGCTTTGCCGGCGTCATGATGGTGTTGCAGCCTGATCCCGCGGCCTTCAACTGGCTGATCCTGGTGCCGGTGGCAGGCGGGCTGTTCTATGCGCTCGGCTCTTTGGCAACCGGCCTCTACTGCCAGGGCGAAAGCACGGTGGCGATGCTGTTCATCTATCTGCTGGTACAAGGCGTGCTGGGTGCGATGCTGCTGTCCGGGCTGGAGATCTGGCCGCAGGACGTGCCTGCCGGTGCGGACGGTTTTGCGGTTCGCGGCTGGGTCTGGCCGCTGTGGGAGATCTCGCACCTGATCCTGCTGCAGGGCTGTGCGGCGGTGGGCGGGGTGTTTCTGATCACCAAGGCCTACCAGCTGGGCGAGGCATCTTATGTCGCTGTGTTTGAATACTCGGTGATGATTGTCGGCCCGGGCGTCGCCTGGGCCTATTGGGGACAGGTGCTGAACATCTGGCAGATGCTGGGGATCGCGCTGATTATTGCCGCCGGCACGACAATCGCGCTGCGCTCCAGATAACAGCGAAGGGGCTCTGCCCCTCTTGGCCCCGGGGGGCCAATTCACCCCGGAGTATTTTCGCAAAGGTGAAAGAGGCTGGGAGGCGCGCAGCAGCAGGCGCAATTCCGTCATTTCCTTGCGCAGATCAATATCCTAGGGTCGGCACATGATCCTGTCCCAAGGCCGCCGGTACGTTTTTATTCACATCCCCAAGACCGGCGGCACCGCACTGGCGCTGGCGCTGGAGGCACGTGCGATGGCGGATGACATGATGCTGGGGGATACCCCGAAGGCGCTGAAACGCCGCCGCCGCCTGAAAGGTGCTGAGGCGCGCGGGCGGCTATGGAAACACTCCACCCTGGCCGATATCGAAGGGCTGGTGCCAAAGGAAACTCTGCGCGGGCTGTTTGCCTTCACCCTGGTGCGCAACCCTTGGGACCGGGCGGTAAGCTATTACCATTGGCTGCGCGGCCAGGGCTTCAATCATCCGGCCATCGGCCTGGCGCAAGCGCTGGGATTCCGCGCCTTCGTGCAGCACCCGGAGATCATCGCAGCGTTCCGCGGCAGCCCGGCGTCCTCCTATATGCGCCATGCAGACGGGGGGGAGCAGTGCCAGCTTTACATCCGGCTGGAGCATTTCCTATCTGACGCGCAGCCGCTCTTTGATCACCTCGGGTTTTCCCTTGAGCTGCCTGTGGTCAACGAAAGCGGCCGGCGGCAGGACTGGCGGAGCTATTACGACACCGCTGCAGCCGAGGCCATTGCCGCCGCCTGCGCACAGGATATCGCGCAATTTGAATACTCTTTTAACGATTCTCTCCTATCCAAGTGACAGAGTGCTGCGTTGGGAGCGCCTGTCCGGGACCTTATCCGGCCTCGGGCGGACTGATTGGCGCGGCGGAGTGAACAATGCCCGTTTGTTGCCTTAGTTCCGGCCCATAAGTGGCAAGGATCAAAGAAAAAGATCGGGATGGCCTGCGGGGTGGCTGCCGCGGCTGCAGGAGAGGATCGCAGATGCTGGACTGGCTACTGAAACGCACAAACATTCCGGCGGACCGGGTGATGAACAGCGGCTTCCCGCTGGCTTCTGTGGGCCAGGGCGGGTTTCTGGCCGGAACTCATGTGGCGTCCAACCTGGGTTGGCGCCCGGTGGAGGCGTTGACGCCCGGCGACAAAGTACTGACTTTTGATCACGGCATGCAAACTGTCGTGGAGCTGCAGCGCGAAGCGATGATCCCGGTGGAGGGCGGTCTTCACCCCCCCCGCTGCCCGCTGTTCGTGCCGCGCGACGCGCTGATGAACCGGGTGCCGATGTGGCTGATGCCGGACCAGGGCGTGCTCTTGGAAAGCGAGCTGGTGGAGGACGCCCAAGGCGACCCCTTTGCCATCGTTCCGGCCTGCACGCTGGAAGGCTACCGCGGCATCCGACGGATGCACCCTGGTGCCCAGCTGGAGCTGGTGACGCCGCGCTTTGCCGAGGATCAGGTGATCTATCTGGAAGCCGGGATGCTGGGGTATTCGGCGGCCCCGGCAAACCTGATGTGCGGGCGGGTGTTTGCGGAGCAGGGTGCCTACCGTGTTTTGGATCCGGACGAGGCCCGCGGCCTGGTTCTGGCCATGATGGCTGAGGAAAAGTTCTGGACCGCAGGCGCCGCTGCCGGCGCGGCGCAGCCCGAGGCCAGGGTGTAAACTCCGGCGTCCAGCCCGCTGACAAAAAATAATAAGGCCAGCGCGTGGGGCGCTGGCCTTTTCTCGTACTGTGCTTACCCTCAGGCCGCTGCAGAGGCCTCCGGCGCAAAGCGGGTATAGAAGCTCTGGCCTTTCTCCGCCATCTCGCGCAGCAGCGCCGGGCAGGCGAAGCGGTCGCCGAATTGTTCGGTCAGGCTGTCGCAGCGTTCTGCCGCATAGGGCGTGCCGAGAATGTCCAGCCAGCTGAGCGGACCGCCGGACCAGGGCGCAAATCCCCAGGCCAGGATGGCGCCGACGTCGCCCTCGCGGATGTCCATCAGCACGCCTTCCTCCAGCGCCCGCACAGCCTCGAGCACCTGCGCGAACATCAGCCGTTCCTGCACCTCGATCAGGTCAGGCTGTTCAGCCGCCAGCGGATATTTCTCCTGCAGGCCTGTCCAGTATTCGACGCGCTTGCCCTTGTCGTCGTACTCAAAGAAGCCCGCGTTCGACTTGCGGCCCAGACGGCCCAGTTCTTCCATCCAGAAGATCAGGTCATCCGCCGGGCTTTCCGGATAGGCATCGCCCATCGCCGCCTTGGTGGCGCGGGCAATCTTGGCGCCCAGATCGATCGAGGTCTCGTCGGTCAGCTGCACCGGCCCCACCGGGAAGCCAAGCTGGCGTGCGGCGTTGTCGATCAGCACCGGGCTGACACCCTCGGTGATCATCCGCAGGCCTTCGTTGATATAGGGCAGGATGCAGCGGTTGGCGTAGAAGAAGCGCGCGTCATTGACCACAATCGGCGTCTTGCGGATCTGGCGCACATAATCCAGCGCCTTGGCTACCGCGCGGTCGCCGGTTTCCTTGCCCTTGATGATCTCCACCAGGAACATCTTCTCGACCGGCGAGAAGAAGTGGATGCCGATGAACTGATCCTGGCGGCTCGATGCTTTGGCCAGCTCGGTGATCGGCAAGGTGGAGGTGTTGGAGGCAAAGATGCAGTCCTCGGGAATGATCGCCTCGACCTTTTGGGTCATCTCGGCCTTGACGCCCGGGTCCTCGAACACCGCCTCGATGATCAGATCGCAGCCCTTCAGCGCCTCCAGGTCCGGGGTGGCGGTGATCTGCGCCAGCAGCGCCTCTTTCTTCTCCTCGGTTGCCTTGCCGCGTTTGATGCCCTTGTCCATGTAGGCGGCGGAATAGGCCTTGCCCTTGTCGGCGGCGTCCTGATCTCGGTCGATCAGCACAACCTCCATGCCGGCCTGGGCCGACACCAGCGCGATGCCTGCACCCATCATGCCGGCACCCAGCACGCCGATTTTCTTCACGGACTGATCCGGCACGTCCTTGGGCCGCACTGCGCCTTTTTCCAGCGCCTGCTTGTTCAGGAACAGGCTGCGGATCATGGCAGAGGACGACGGGTTCATCAGCACGTTGGTGAACCAGCGCGCCTCGATCTTCAGCGCGGTGTCGAAATCGACCAGAGCGCCCTCGTAGATGGAGCTAAGCAGCGCCTTGGCCGCCGGGAAGGCGCCTTGGGTCTTGCCGTGCACCATCGCCGAGGCGCCGACAAAGGTCATGAACCCTGCGGGGTGATAAGGCGCGCCGCCCGGCATCTTGTAGCCCTTGGCGTCCCAGGGTTTGACCAGGTCTGCGTCCTTGGCGTTCAGCACCCATTCCTTGGCCGCGGCCAGCGCATCATCGGCCACGGCGTCGATCAGCTGCGCACCCTTGGCCTTCTTCGGGTCCATCATCTTGCCTTCCAGCAGGACAGGGGCCGCCGCCATTGCGCCCACCATGCGGGAATAACGGGTGGTGCCGCCGCCGCCGGGGAAGATGCCGATCATGATTTCCGGCAGGCCGATCCTGGCCTTGGGGTTGGAGGTCATCACCCGGTGGTGGCAGGCCAGCGCAATCTCGGTGCCGATCCCGGCGCAGGTGCCGTTGATGGCGCAGGCCACCGGCTTGCCGCCTTTCTTGGTCTTGGGGTCCATGCCCGCCAGCTCCAGCTTGCGCAGGATGCGGTGGCCGCCCATGGTGAAGTCGAACAGGCCCTGGGCCGGGTTGTCGCCCGATTCCTCGCGGATGGTGGCCAGCACGTTCAGATCCATGCCGCCGGCAAAGTCCTTCTTGCCGCTGGTGATCACGATGCCCTTTACGGCCTCGTCTTCCAGTGCACGGTCAACGTATTCCTCCACCAGGCCAAAGGCCTCGCGGGTGAGGACGTTCATGGATTTACCTTCCGCATCCCAGGTGATGATTGCGACGCCGTCTGCGTCCACGTTGTATTTGAAATCGCTCATGTGTCTTCTCCGGTCTGGTCAGCCGTCAGCGGGCTGCCGTCCTTACGGGTAAATGTGAACTCGCTCCTTGCGAATTTCACCATCATGTCCAGATCGCTGTAATAGCCGGTCTCTGTCGGGGTGCGGGTGCCCACCACCAGAAAGGCGGCAGGCTTGTCCGAACGGTTCACCAGGTGGTGGCCGTTTTCCTCTCCCGCCGGAAAGGCGGCGCAGTCGCCTGGCATCATTTCATGCGCGCCCTGATCGTCGATCAGGGTACAGATGCCCTCGGTTACCATCACGAACTCGTCCTGCTCCATGTGGTAATGGCGCAGGGAGGAGGCCGCGCCGGGCTCCAGCCGCACGATGTTGACACCGTATTGCGTCAGCCCGCCCGGATCTCCCAGCGGCTGCACGCTGCGGCCTTCGCAGGCCTCGGCCAGCTTGCCGGGGTAGCCCGATCCGCTGCGCCAGGGCAGTTGGGAAAGGTCCAGCTTCGGCATCAGACGCGCTCGATGATCGTTGCCGCGCCCATGCCCGAGGCGATGCACAAGGTTGCCAGGCCGCATTCCTTGTCCTGCCGCTCCAGCTCATCCAGCAGGGTGCCGATGATGATCGCCCCGGTGGCGCCCAGCGGGTGGCCCATGGCGATGGACCCGCCGTTGACGTTGACCAGCTCCGGATCTACGTCGAACGCCTGCTGGAAGCGCATCACGACAGAGGCAAAGGCCTCGTTCACCTCAAACAGGTCCAGGTCGCCGATCTTCATGCCAGTGTCGGCCAGGATCTTCTCGGTCACCGGCACCGGGCCGGTCAGCATGATGGTCGGATCGGTGCCGATCTTAGCGGTGGCCTTGATCCGGGCGCGCGGCTTCAGGCCATGGCGTTCGCCAAACTCCTTGTTGCCGATCAGCAGCGCAGCTGCGCCGTCCACGATGCCAGAGGAGTTGCCCGCATGGTGGATGTGGTTGATCCGCTCCAGATGCGGGTACTTCAGCATCGCCACCTTGTCGAAGCCGGGCATCACTTCGCCCATCTGCTGGAACGCGGGGTTCAGCGACCCCAGCGCCTGCATGTCGGTGCCGGGGCGCATATATTCGTCGTGGCTCAGGATCGGCAGGCCGTTCTGGTCACGCACGGTGATCACCGACTTCTCGAACCGCTTCTCTTCCCAGGCTTTGGCGGCCCGGCGCTGGCTCTCCATTGCCAAAGCGTCCGCCTGATCGCGGGTAAAGCCGTATTCGGTGGCGATGATGTCGGCAGAGATGCCCTGCGGCACGAAATAGGTCTCCATGGCGAGGCTCGGGTCCACCGCAATCGCCGCGCCGTCCGAGCCCATGGCAACCCGGCCCATCATCTCAACACCGCCCGCGATGTAGCCATCGCCTGCGCCGCCCTTCACCTGGTTCGCCGCCAGGTTCACCGCCTCCATGCCGGAAGCGCAGAAGCGGTTGATGGCCAGGCCCGGGATGCGTTCGTCCAGATCGGAGGCCAGCACGGCGGAGCGCGCCAGGCAGCCGCCCTGTTCCATCACTTGGGTGACGTTGCCCCAGATCACGTCCTCGACCGCGTGGCCTTCCAGATTGTTGCGCTCCTTGATCGCGTTCAGCGTCAGAGCAGAGAGGCGGACCGAGGTCACCTCATGCAAGGAGCCGTCCTTGCGTCCTTTGCCGCGCGGGGTGCGCAGCGCGTCATAGATATATGCGTCTGTCATCTTGCTCTCCTCAGGCCCGGTCCGACGGTTTGCCGGGCATCAAATCATAGGGGTGTTTCCAGCCGGGCAGGGCGCTGATGCGGTCCAGCCAGGCGCTGATATGGGGCCAGTCGGCCCGGTCAAAGCCGAAGGGCTCCGGGTAAAACAGGTAGCCGCAGCAGGTCAGATCGGCGTTGGTGAGATCACCGCCCACGATCCACTCGCGGCCCTGCAGATGGGTGTTCAAGGTGGTGAAGGCAGCCTTCAGGCGCCCCTGCATGAAGGCGATCACTTCCTGCGGGCGTTTGTCCTCGGGGATGAAATTCATCAGGAAGCGCGTCATGCCAATCTGGCTGGACAGTTTGTGGTTGTCCCACAGGATCCAGCGCAGGATCTCGTATTTGTCTTCCGGGCGGCCTGCGAACTTGCCGGTCTTGTCGCTGATGTACTGCTGGATCACGCCGGACTGCGACAGGCGCACATCGCCGTCCACCAGCACCGGCGCCTCAGCCATCACATTGAGGCCGCGGTAATCGTCGCCGCGGTGCGCGCCGCTGAAGAAATCGACAAAGACCGGCTCCCAGGCGAGGCCTGACAGCTCCAGCGCCAGCGCTGCCTTGTAGGAATGTCCGCTTTCGCCGAAGCAGTGCAGTTTGATTGTCATCTGTTGCTCCCTGTGTCTGCTGGCGGAGCGGGGGTTTCACACCCCCGCACCCCCGTGGAGTATTTTTGGAAAGATGATGCAGCGTTAACCCGCCTCACCCGGCTGTTTGCTATTTTGGGCCTGCGGTACAGGCTGGAGAGCCGATGGCCGTGAAAGGTGAAGACGTCCCTGCCCATTCGGCGAAGGCCTGGGGGCAGGGGCTCAACCTTGTTTTCATCTTTCCCCAAATACTCAAATCCCATTACCAGCCTCCTGCGGACCCGCCGCGGCCCCTGCGGCTACAGCGCCCGCGCAATAAGCTCCTTCATGATCTCATTGGTGCCGCCGTAAATCCGCTGCACCCGCGCATCGGCCCACATTTCCCCGACGGCGTATTCCTGCATGTAGCCATAACCGCCGTGCAGCTGCAGGCATTCGTCCAGCACCTCGCCTTGGGTGTCAGTGATCCAGTATTTCGCCATCGCGGCCTTTTCGACGGTCAGTTTGCCCTCCAGATGCTCTGCGATGCAGTCGTCCAGGAAGGCGCGCGCGACCTTGGTCTTGGTCAGGCACTCGGCCAGCTTGAAGCGGGTGTTCTGGAACTGCGTCAGCGGTCCGCCGAAGGCCTCCCGCTCCTTGCAGTAGGCCACGGTGCGCTCCACCGCGCCATCCATTGCGCCAACCGCGCCGCAGGCGATGATCAGCCGTTCCTGCGGCAGCTGCTGCATCATCTGGTAGAAGCCCTGGCCTTCAACGCCGCCCAGGATGTTCTCCGGCGGGATCTCCACATCGCTGAAGAACAGCTCCGAGGTATCCGCCGCGTGGCAGCCGATCTTGTCGAGGTTGCGGCCGCGGCTGAAGCCCTCGGCACCATCGGTTTCCACCGCCACCAGCGACACGCCCTTGGCGCCTTGGCTGGGGTCGGTCTTGGCGGCCACCAGGATAAGGTTGGCGTGCTGGCCATTGGTGATGAAGGTCTTCTGCCCCGACAGCCGGTAGGCATTGCCGTCGCGCACGGCCTTGGTCTTGATCGCCTGCACGTCGGAGCCGGTGGAAGGCTCGGTCATCGCCAGCGCGCCCACCAGTTCGCCGCTCACCATCTTCGGCAGCCAGCGCTGTTTCTGCTCCTCGGTGCCATAGGCCAGGATGTAGTGGCCGACGATGCCGGAATGGATGCCATGGCCCCAGCTGGCCAGATTGGCGCGGCTGCCTTCCATCAGGATCACCGCCTCATGGCCGAAGTCACCGCCGGCGCCGCCGTAGCCTTCGGGGATCGAAGGGCACAGCAGGCCCAGCCCGCCGGCCTGGTTCCAGGTCTCGCGGTCCATCATACCTTGCTTGCGCCAGGTCTCGAACTTGGGTGCCCATTCATTGGTGATGAACTGGGCCGTCATCTCCCCAAGCATCTGGTGCTCTTCTGTCATCCATGCGGAGCGCGTGCTGGTCATGTTTCTCCCTTCGGCCCGTTTGCGGGCCTTATCTTTTGCGCGCCTCCAGCTCGGCGTTGAACAGCCGCAGCCGGTGGCTCAGGTTCTCGTAGTCCGTCACGCTGTCGAAGTTCTCGAACAGGAATGACAGCGCTTCTCCCTCATCCAGCCCCGCCTCATGGGCGAACCTCTTCAGCCTGCGGTAGCCGTCCTCCGTCATCGCGATCGGCAGGCGGCGGGTCAGGCGGAAACGTTTCGGCATAGTCGGGTCCTTTGCATGTCAAGGCACCGGCCGGGGCGGCAGCGGGCACCCTGCAAGAGGGTGCCCAACGGCATCAGAAGGCGTCCGCGTCCAGCGCCATCACCGTGTCCGCGCCGCTTTCGATGCGGGCGAGGTGCAGCTTGGTCGCGGGCAGCCGCCGTGCCATGTAGTACCGGCCGGTTGCGAGTTTCGTCTCATAGAACGCCGCGTCATCGGCCCCGGCGTCAAGCGCTTCCTGCGCCGCCTTGCCCATCCTGGCCCACATCAGGCCCAGGCAGACCTGGCCGAACAGATGCATAAAGTCGTAGGAGCCGGCCAGCGCCTGGTTCGGATCTTTCATGCCGCTTTGCATGAAGAACATGCCGGCTGCCTGCAGATCCTTGGAAGCCGCCTGCAGCGGCTTGATGAAGTCCTTGGTGTAATCGTCGGAAATGTCTTTGTTTTCCTGACAGAAGGTCTTGACCATATCAAAGAAGGCCAGGACGTATTTGCCGCCGTGCTGGCCCAGCTTGCGGCCCACCAGATCCAGCGCCTGCACGCCGTTGGCGCCTTCGTAGATCATTGCGATGCGGGCGTCGCGGGTGTATTGCGACATGCCCCATTCCTCGATGTAGCCGTGGCCGCCATAAACCTGCTGCGCCTGCACGGTCATGTCATAGCCCTGATCGGTCAGGAAGCCCTTGATCACCGGGGTCATCAGCGAGATCAGACCGTCGGCATCCTTGTCGCCCGCGCGGTGCGCCTGGTCGATCAGGCTGGCGCCCCACAGAAGGAACGCGCGGGCGCCTTCGGCAAAGCTCTTCTGATCCATCAGCGAGCGGCGGATGTCGGGGTGCACGATCAGCGGGTCCGCCGGGCCGTCCGGGTTTTTGGCACCGGTCACGTCGCGGCCCTGCAGACGGTCCTTGGCGTATTCCACCGCGTTCTGATAAGCGGCCTCTGCCTGTGCCAGCCCCTGCATGCCGACGCCCAGGCGGGCCTCGTTCATCATGGTGAACATGGCGCGCATGCCCTTGTGCTCTTCACCCAGCAGCCAGCCGGTCGCGCCGTCATAGTTCATCACGCAGGTGGAGTTGCCGTGAATGCCCATCTTCTCTTCGATCTTGCCGACCGAAACGCCGTTGCGCTCGCCTAGGGAGCCGTCAGAATTCACCAGAAACTTGGGCACGATGAACAGGCTGACGCCCTTGATGCCCTCGGGGCCTCCGGGGATCTTGGCCAGCACAAGATGCACGATATTCTCTGCCATGTCGTGATCGCCGGAGGAGATGAAGATCTTCTGCCCGGAAATTTTGAAGCTGCCGTCACCCTGCGGTTCCGCCTTGGTGCGCATCAGGCCCAGGTCGGTGCCGCAGTGCGGCTCGGTCAGGTTCATTGTGCCGGTCCACTGGCAGCTGATCATGTGGGGCAGATAGGTGGCCTTCTGCTCATCCGTGCCATGCGCCAGGATGGCCGATGCTGCGCCATGGGTCAGGCCCTGGTACATGGTAAAGGCCTGGTTCGCGGCAGAAAAGAACTCGCCCACCGCAGTGCCCATTACATAAGGCATGTTCTGGCCGCCGAACTCCTCCGGCATGTCCAGCCCGGTCCAGCCGCCTTCCTTCACCTTTTCAAAGGCTTCCTTGAACCCTTTGGGTGTGTAAACCACGCCATTTTCCAGGCGGCAGCCTTCCTGGTCGCCCACCGTGTTCAGCGGGTGCAGAACCGCGCTGGCGATTTTGCCTGCCTCTTCCAGCACGGCGCCGGTGAACTCCGGCTCCAGTTCGTTGTATCCGGGGATGTCCAGGCCGGAGACCTTCAGCACATCGTGCAGAATGAACTGGGCGTCTTTGGCGGGGGCTTGATAGGAAGGCATTGCGGTCCTCTTCAGGGTCTTGTTGCTCAAATCAGTACCGGGCAGGCCGGCGGGAAAGGGCGGGGCGGCGGCCTATTCGGCCGCCTCCTTTTTGGCCTTCATCGAGGCGATCATCTTTTCGCCCCAGGCCAGCTGGTCCTTCAGGTCCTCGATTGCCTCGGTCAGCTCCTCGCGCTGGCGCTCCATATCGGCGAGCCGGTCACGCGCGACCTCATAGGTCTTGGTGAGCTGTGTCACCTGCTGGTCGCCGACATGGTACAGCTCCAGCAGCTGGCGGATTTCCTCCAGGCTGAACCCGAACCGCTTGCCGCGCAGGATCAGCTTCAGGCGGGCGCGGTCGCGCTTGGTGAACAGCCGCCTCTGGCCGTCGCGGATCGGGAACAGCAGTTCCTTGGCTTCGTAGAACCGGAGTGTGCGGGGTGTTACATCAAAGGCCTCGCACATCTCGCGGATGCTCATGGTTTTCTCAGTCATCATCGTCACTCTTACGGCTTGGTGCGGGACCAAGCTGTGCGCAGTTCGGATTTCGATCAAGACTGACTTTACGTTTACGTAAGTTGTACGTTGCGTCACTTCGCAGGGCGTTTCGAGTTGGCAAAACGTGCGCGGCATGACGTAACGTTACATACCGATTGGGGTCCTGATAGCTGTTTTCGCTACGGAAATTCCCCGAATTCAGGCGAATCCAGCAGCCGGATCCTCAGTAAGCAAAAACCCCGCCGTAAAGGCGGGGTTGCATGTCCAAAAACACAGGCGGGGCTTATTTCAGCAGCGCCCGGGTGCTTTCGCGCAATTCGCTCAGCTCTTCAATGGCCTCATTGATCTGCTCGCGCTGCTTTTCCAGTTCGACCAGCTGGCGGTCAGCCATTTCCATGAACGCATGGTTCTGGGCGTCGTTGCCCTCTTTTTCATAGATCAGCAGCCATTGGCGGATTTCTTCCAGCTGAAAGCCGAACTTGCGCCCGCGCAGGATCAGCTTCATCCGCGCCCGCTCGCGCGCGCCATAGAACCGTGACCGGCCTTCGCGGTCCGGCTGCAGCAATTCGATGTATTCATAGTAGCGCAGCGTCCGCGGCGTGACTTCGAACTCAGCGCACATTTCCTTGAATGACAATCTGTTGTCGGTCATCCGGTATCTCCCTTGCCGGGAACCTATGCACTTGCAGCGAACAGTGCAACCTCCGCGGCGGCACACTTGCGCTTTTGCCGGGGCAGGGCCAAAGATGAGAGAAACATTTCAAAGGGGCAGCCTCATGGCCGACAAGACCGAGCTCGCGCGCCAGTTCATCGAAGCAATCCCGCACGCCAAGCAATTGGGAATGAAGCTGACTGAGATCAGCGATGGCACCGCCGAGATCCGCATGGGGTATGATACCAAGCTGATCGGCGATCCGGCCACCGGCGTCATTCACGGGGGCGCGGTCTCTGCGCTGATGGACACCTGCTGCGGTGCAGCGGTGATGAGCCATCCTTCCGCCCCCGGCGGCACCGCCACCATCGACCTGCGCATTGACTATATGCGCCCCGCGACTCCGGGGCAGGCAATCACCACCCGCGCCACCTGCCACCACATCACCCGCACCGTGGCCTTTGTCCGCGCCGTGGCAATGGACGAGGATACGGACCGCCCCGTCGCCACCGCCTCCGGTGCCTTTACCGTGGAGAAGAAATTTTGAGCCGCCCCCGTCCCGAACCGATCCAGGTGGTGAAACAGCGCCGCGATGCAGCCCTGTCGGCGCTGGTCGACTCGGTGCCTTATATCCGCTTTCTGAACGTGACCTTCGAGCGCCGCGGTGATGAGCTGACAGCAGTGCTGAATTTCGACGACAAGCTGATCGGCAACCCTTTCCTGCCCGCCATCCACGGCGGGGTGACGGCGGCGTTTCTGGAAATCACCGCGATGATCACGCTGAACTGGTCGCACCTGTGGCAGCGCATCGAAAACGGCGATCTGGATCCGGCGGAAATGGCCAAGGGCAACCTGCCGCGCCAGCCCAAGACCATCGACTTCACCGTCGACTACCTGCGTTCCGGCCTGCCGCGCGATGCCTATGCCCGCGCCCGCGTGAACCGGTCAGGGCGCCGCTATGCCTCTGTGCATGTGGAGGCTTGGCAGGACCATAAGGACAAACTGTTTGCCCAGGCCACGGGGCATTTCCTGATGCCGCAGGACCAGAACGGCGAAGGCTGAACAGATGGCCGGCGCGGACACCGGGATCACCCACAAACGGGTGCTTAAGATCGCTTTGCCGATTGTGTTGTCGAACGCAACGGTTCCGATCCTTGGTGCCGTTGATACCGGCGTGGTCGGTCAGATGGGCGAGGCCGCGCCCATCGGCGCTGTCGGCATCGGCGCGGTGATCCTGGCGACGATCTATTGGATCTTCGGTTTCCTGCGCATGGGCACCACCGGCCTTGCCGCGCAGGCACGCGGCGCAGGGGACTGGGCCGAAACCGGTGCCCTCTTGATGCGCGGTCTGCTGCTGGCCTTTGCCGCCGGCGCCGTTTTTATCATCGCGCAAGGCGCGGTGTTCTGGGGCGCCTTTGCGCTGGCACCCGCCAGTGCCGAGGTTGAAAGCCTGGCACGGGATTACCTGCAGATCCGCATCTGGGGCGCCCCGGCCACCATCGCGCTTTATGCGGTTACCGGCTGGCTGATCGCGGTGGAGCGCACCCGCGGCGTGTTCCTGTTGCAGGTCTGGATGAACGGGCTGAACATCATCCTCGATTTGTGGTTCGTGCTCGGCCTTGGCTGGGGTGTCGAGGGCGTAGCCATCGCCACACTGATTGCGGAATGGACCGGGCTGGCGCTGGGGCTGTACCTGTGCCGCGATGCCTTTGCCGGCGATCAATGGCGCGACTGGGCGCGGGTGTTCGATCCGGCGCGGCTCAGGCGGATGATGCAGGTCAACGGCGACATCATGGTGCGTTCGGTGCTGCTCACAGGCTCCTTCACCACCTTCCTGTTCATCGGCTCCGGCATCGGCGACGTGAACCTCGCCGCCAATCAGATTCTGCTGCAATTCGTCGAGATCACCGCCTTTGCGCTGGACGGCTTTGCTTTCTCCGCAGAGGCGCTGGTGGGCGGTGCCGTCGGTGCCAAGGCGCGGGACCGGGTCCGCCGCGCGTCGGTCATCACCTCGCAATGGGGTGTGGGCGGTGCGGTTCTGCTTGGCATCGCCTTTGCAGCCGGTGGCCCCTGGCTGATCGACCTCATGTCCACCTCTCCCGAGGTGCGTGAGGCCGGCCGGGTGTTCCTGATCTGGGCGGCTGTGCTGCCGGTCCTGAGTGTTGCCAGTTATATGTTCGACGGCATCTATATCGGGGCCACCTGGACCCGCGACATGCGGTGGGCAATGCTGCAATCGGTGGCCATCTATGTGGCCGCGCTGCTGCTGCTGGTTCCGGCCTTTGGCAATCACGGCCTGTGGGCTGCGCTGATCGTGCTGAACATTGCCCGCGGCATCACGCTGGGCCTGCGCTACCCGCGGCTGGAGGCGCAGGTGGGCGCTTGAGCTTGCAGGGCGGGCCGGCGGGCCCGCCCCAATCGGTCACAGCAGCGCTTCTATCGCCTCGGTCGGGCGGCCGATCACCGCCTTGCCGTCCTTGATGGCAATCGGACGTTCGATCAGGATCGGGTGCGCGGCCATCGCCGCCAGCAGCTCTTCCTCAGGGCTGTCCTTTGAAAGCCCCAGCTCCTTAAAGACGGTCTCGCCGGTCCGCATCATTTCCACCGTGGAGACACCAAGCGCAGCCTGCACCGCCTTCAGCTCTTCAACGGAGGGCGCATCCTCCAGGTAAGCGCGGGTCTGAACCTCTGCGCCGCGAGCCTCGATCAGGGCCAAGCCCGCGCGGGATTTCGAACATTTCGGGTAATGCCAATAGGTGATCACAGCCAATCCTTCCGTTTGGTTCCAACCGCTTGCGCGACGTTCTCAAACCCGTCCCGTGCCAGCAGCGCGTCCAGCCCGCGGGCAATATCACCCGCCAGCGACAGCCCGCCATAGACCATCGCGGTGTAGAATTGCACGGCGCTGGCACCGGCGCAGATCTTGGCATAGGCCTGCTCCGCCGTGCTGATGCCGCCGACGCCGACCAGCGGCACCTTGCCCTCCAGAAGCTCCGACAGCTGTGCCAGAACCCGGGTGGATTTTTCAAACAGCGGCGCACCGGACAGCCCGCCGGCCTCGCCCTTATGGGCGCTTTGCAGCCCGTCGCGCGACAGCGTGGTGTTGGTGGCAATCACCGCGTCGATGCCGGTTTCCAGTGCGACGGCGGCAATATCCTCGATACCCGCACGGTCCAGATCCGGCGCGATTTTCAGGAACACCGGCACCCGGCGGGCAAGCCCCTCGCGGGTTTCGATCACACCCGCCAGCAGCGCCGACAGCGCCGCCTTGCCCTGCAGGTCGCGCAGTTTTTCGGTGTTGGGGGAGGACACGTTGACGGTGGCAAAGTCCAGATGCGCGCCGCAATGGGCCAGCACCTTGGCGAAATCCGCGGCGCGGTCCTCGCTGTCCTTGTTGGCGCCGAGGTTCAGGCCGATGACCGCATCCGGGGGCCGCTGCGCCAGCCGCGCGCCGATCGCCTCCATGCCCTCGTTGTTGAAGCCAAAGCGGTTGATCGCCGCCTTGTCCTCTGTCAGGCGGAACAGGCGCGGCTTGGGGTTGCCGGGCTGCGGGCGCGGGGTGGCGGCGCCGACCTCGATGAAACCGAAGCCGGATTTCGCCAGCGGCGCCAGCGCCTCGGCGTTTTTGTCATAGCCTGCCGCTAGTCCCACGGGGTTCGGCAGCTCAATCCCCGCCAGCGAGGTTTTCAGCCGGGCAGAGGTGACCGGGCCGGGGGCAGGGGCCAGCCCCATGGTCAGCGCCTTCACGGACAGCCCATGCGCCGCCTCCGGGTCGATCCGGTGCATGGCGGCGAGCGCCAGTTTCTCGGTCAGCTTCATGTCATTTCCTCAGGGAACTGATGGGTGCCCCCGACCAGCGGCAGCGGCTTGGCCCAGACCACATCCGCCATGCGGATATTGCGGTAAAGATGCGGGAACTCGGCGCCGCCGCGGGAGACTTCCCACTTCAGGTCTGCACTCATCGCGTCCGCATCGCAGGCTAGGAGGGTTAGCCCCTCGGCCCCAGCAAAATGCTTGGCCGCCGTCTCAGCTGCCTGTGTCGCGGTGGAGAAATGGACGTATCCGTCCGCCACATCAATCGGCGCGCCCTGGGTCTCGCCCTTGGCCTGCAGCGCGGCCCATTCGTCCGCCCGGAAAATCTTGTAAATCAGCATGAGCGCCTGATGCCCTGCGTTTGCAAAGGAATCAAGGGGGATTGGCAGCATGCGGCCGCGCAAAGCTGACGCAAGGGGAGGCGGCGGCCCGGCTTTTCCCCTTTGACCGGCGCGGGGTTTGGGCGCAGGCTTTCCTCAAAACAGAACAACGGGAGCGCTCCTCATGATTGCACGCATTCTCACATCGGTTGCAGCCCTGGCCCTGACTGCCGGCGCCGCGGCGGCGGAGTACAAGCTGACCATCCTGCACACCAACGACTTCCACTCGCGGTTTGAGCCGGTCAACAAATACGACAGCACCTGCGACGCAGAGGATCAGGCCGAGGGCAAGTGTTTCGGCGGCACCGCGCGGCTGGTGACGGCCATCGCCGATGCGCGCGGGCGGGCGGAAAACGCGATCCTGGTGGATGGCGGCGACCAGTTTCAGGGCTCGCTGTTTTATACCTATTACAAGGGCAAGGCCGCGGCGGCGTTTATGACCAAGCTGGGGTATGACGGTATGACCGTCGGCAACCACGAATTCGACGACGGGCCGGAGGTTCTGCGCGGGTTCATGGATGCGGTGGGCTTTCCGGTACTGATGTCCAACGCGGATGTCTCCGCCGAGCCTGCGCTGGCGGATATGCTGAAGAAATCCACGGTGATCGAGCGCGGCGGCGAGAAGATCGGTCTGATCGGCCTGACGCCGGAGGACACGCATGAGCTGGCAAGCCCCGGCGAGAACGTGCATTTCTCTGACCCCGTGGCGGCGGTGCAGGCGGAGGTGGACCGGCTGACCGCCGAGGGCGTGAACAAGATCGTGGTGCTCAGCCACTCCGGCTATGGCGTCGACCAGCGGGTGGCGGCAGAGACCACCGGGGTGGATGTGATCGTCGGCGGCCATTCGAACACCTATCTGTCCAACACCTCGGACAAGGCCGCAGGGCCGTATCCGACCGTGGTGAATGGGGTGCAGATCGTGCAGGCCTATGCCTATGGCAAGTTTCTGGGCGAGCTGAACGTGACGTTTGACGACGCAGGCAAGGTTATCAGCGCCACCGGTGAGCCGCTGATCATGGATGCCGCGGTCAGCGAGGATGCGGCCACACTGGACCGCATTGCCGAGCTGGCGCAGCCGCTGGATGAGATCCGCAACAAGGTGGTGGCAGAGGCGGCTGAACCCGTCGAAGGCAGCCGCGATGTGTGCCGGGTGCAGGAGTGCCAGATGGGCAATCTGGTGGCTGATGCGATGCTGGACCGGGTGAAGGATCAGGGCGTGACGATTGCCATTGCCAACTCCGGCGGCATCCGCGCCAGCCTGGATGCAGGCCAGGTCACCATGGGCGAGGTGCTGACCATCCTGCCGTTTCAGAACACGCTGTCTACATTCCAGATCGACGGCGAAACCCTGGTTGCGGCGCTGGAAAACGGCGTCAGCCAGGTGGAGGACGTCAAGGGCCGTTTCCCGCAGGTGGCCGGGCTGAAATTCAGCTGGGACAGTTCTGCCGCACCGAATGCGGGCCGCGTCACCGAGGTGCTGGTGGCAGAGGGCGCGGGCTTCGTGCCGGTTGATCCGGCCAAGACCTATGTGGTGGTCACAAATGACTATGTCCGCAATGGCGGCGACGGCTATGCGATGTTCGAGGGCGACGACAAGAACGCCTATGATTTCGGCCCCGATCTGGCCGATGTGCTGGCGGAGTATCTGGCGGCCAAAGGGCCCTATACGCCCTATACCGATGGGCGGATTTCGCAGGTTAAATAGGCGGGCTGAAATAGGTCAGAGTTGCTGTCCGGATGTTTCGCGCGCGAAACATTCGGACAGGGAGGCTGCCGCATTATTTTCAGGGTTTGTTCAGCTTTGCGGCCTGTTTGTTAACAGCCGCCAGGGGCTTTCGCCGACCGTTTGCAAATGGCAGAATGCGGGGCATGGACCACCCGTTGATCGACCTCATCAATGCCCGCGTCGAAGCCGCCGAGAAAGACGGTGCCTTTGACAATCTAGCTGGCGCCGGCAGGCCGTTGCCGCATTGCGACGACCCGGAGAATGAGCTGGTCAACCGGCTGGTGCGCGAAAGCGGCGGGGTGCCGGAGTTCGTGAGCCTGTCGCGTGAGCTGCAGCGCCTGCGGGCCGAGCTGCGCGAGGCCGGCGACCGCAGCCGCCGGCAGGAGATCCTGAAAGAGATGTCGATGATGGACGCGCGGATCGAGATCGCGCGCAAGGCCTACACCAAGTAGGCCCCGTTACCCTTTGACTTCCGGCCAGATTTCCGGGTTGAGGCCGTCGATGAAGGGGGCCAGGACATCGGCGTATTTCTCCCACTTTCCAATCGAGCGTGTGTGCGCGGTCTGTCGCACTTGGGTGTTCGACAGCGTCAGCACCTGGCCCTCGTGCCGTTCCGGGTGGGCCATGTCCTCAACCCAGTCCAGCCCGCAGAAGGCGGCCAGCTTGCGGCTTTCGCCCTCGATATCGGCAACGAAGCTTTCGTAGCGCAGGTCATAGATCCGTCCCGGCATCACCTGGCGCCAGTGCTGCATCAGCCGGCCATAGAGGTTGAACCGGTGCGCCATCGCCTTGAGGTCGTAGGCATAGGTGAGCGAGCTGCCGGAGAAATAGCCGCGCCAGATCGACAGCGCCACATCGCGCGGGTCGCGGCAAAGATGAACAAACCGTGCATCCGGGTAGGCGGTCCCAAGGTGGCCCAAAAGGCGGTAGTTGTCGGGCATCTTGTCAACATAGGCTGCCGTGCCTTCGGGCATTTGCGGCAGGCGGCTGATGTCCTCTGCCACGAAATTGCGGGCGGCCTCGGCGGTGAAGTCCTGATCCTTGTCAATAAAGGGATGCAGCAGAAAGGCCGGCACGCCGCGTTCGCCCAAGGGGAACACGTCGGGGTGCAGGCCGATCACGGTTTCGGTGAGCGTGGTGCCGGAGCGCGGCATCCCCACCACATAGATCGGGCGCGGGCCGTCTGCTGCGGTCTCTGCCGGGGTGATCACCTCTGGGAAGGCCGCCATGAGGCGGCTGAACTGGCGCTCGCTTTCCTCGTAGTCATAGGGGGTCTGCGCCGCCATGCAGGCGTTGGCCTCGTCATTGTGGGCGGCAAAAGCCTCCTTGTCGCCCGCCTGATCGGCGATCCGGGCCAGGGCAAAGCTGACGTTGGCGCGGTCGAGCGAGCGGGGGGCGGCGGCCTTCAGTGCTTTTTGCGCGGCGGGCAGCAGCTCAGCGTTCTGTTCGCGGCTGCTGATGCGGGCCAGCATTTCCAGCACCTGGGTGTCCTTGGGGGCCAGCTCCAGCAGCGCCAGGCACTGTTCGCGCGCCGCGCCGCTTTCGCCGTTGGAGATCAGCTGGCTGGCCAGACGCCTGCGCGCCTCGGCGTTCTGCGGTGCCACGGCGACGGCCTTTTGCGCGGCTGCGGTGGCCTCCTCCTGCCGCATCAGCCGGGCCAGCAGCAGGCTGGCGTTCTGCAGCGCGTCGGCGTCGTTGGGGTTCACCTTGAGCGCCGCCTGGTAATCCGCCAGCGTGGCCTTTTCATCGCCTAGCGTGTTCCAGGCGGTGGCGCGCAGGCGCAGCATCCGCGGCTGGCGGGGATCGCGGGCCAGTGCTGCGGTGGCGGTCTCAATCGCGGCCTCCGGCGCGTTCATTACCAGATGCGCCTGCGCCTGCAGATACAGCGCCGCCTGATCGCCGGGCTGGTCCTTCAGCACCCGCTCCAGCAGCTTCATCGCCTGTTCGCCCTGCTGCATGAACAGCAGCGTCTGGGCCAGGTTCTTGCGAGCGTCGTGAAAGCCGGGGGCCAGCGCGAGCGCCTTCTTGAAGTACGGCACGGCATCGCGGTGCTTGCCCAGGCCGGACAGGGAAATGCCGGCGATATTCGGGAAATCCGGGTGGCTCTTGTGCCGCTTCATGCCGCCCTTGGACTGTTTCAGCGCCTGTTTGAACTTGCCCTGGTTGAGAAAGCCCAAGGCGGACTGGAGATCGTTCTGAAGAGTCATTGGGCCTATCTATCATCCTGTCGGGGCGGCTGAAATACGGTGGCCAAGGGACGCTTTGCAAGCCGGCCCGGGGCTGGGTTGGAAATCAGCATGTGCGGACGATTTGCCATAACCCTGCCCACGGATGCAATGGCGCAGCTGTTTGCGGCGCAGCCTGCGAATGATCTGCCCAAGGTGCCGGATGACAACGTCTGCCCGGCCAATCCGGTGCATGTAGTGCAGGCAGGCGATACGGGGCGGCAGCTGGCCGCCATGCGCTGGGGGGGCCTGCCGCATTGGTACAAGGGCGAGAGCGCCGGACCGCTGCTGATCGCGCCGTTCGGGCAGGATGGTATCCCGCGCGGCGGCTGATCTGAGGGTTACTCGGCGGCGTGGCGGACGGGCAGGTCGCGCTGTGGAGCGCGGCTGAGATCGTTTCCGGCCAGGGTCGCCTTTTTCAGCAGGGCCACAAAGGTCTCCTGCTCCGCCGCGGTGAGGCCCGTGAGAATGCCGGGCTGGGACTCCCGCACGATGGGCAGAATGCGGTCCAGCAGCGCCGCGCCATCCCGGGTCAGGCTGACCTCGCGGGCGCGGCGGTCGGCCTGGGAGACGCGGCGCTCCACCAGCCCCTTGTCGACCAGCCGGTCCACCACCTTGCCCAGGGTGGCGCGGTCATAGGCGATGAGACCCGCAACCGAGGCCTGGTCGATGCCGGGGTGGCGGCGGATGGCGGCCATGGCGGAAAACTGCACCGGGGTAAGGTCGGTGCCTTCTGCTGCCATATGGTCCATGAACCGGGCCACGGAGATCTGGTGCAGCCGCCGGATCAGGTGGCCGGGCAGGGTGTGGATGTCCAAAGGGTCGCTGATCATGGCCTTTCGGTCCTTGCCGGTTGAAGTGCGCCGGGGCGTCTGCCCGGGCAGGTCTGTTTGCAAGGTTTGCCTTAGCGCCCCGTGCGCATTGCGCGCAAGTAATATTGCCGCAAACAGGGCTATTGCGGCTTTTCCTTGCGCATAGGGCGCGGTAGGCATGGGCCATGGCGCTGACATTCACCTCCCTGCAAGAGTTCTATGCCCACGGATTCGATACTGTGATCGACGTGCGCAGCCCGGCGGAACATGCCGAGGACCATGTGCCCGGCGCCATCAGCCTGCCGGTGCTGAACAACGAGGAGCGGGCGCAGGTCGGCACCATCTATGTGCAAGAGAGCCCCTTTAAGGCGCGCAAGCTGGGGGCGGCGCTGGTGTTCCGCAATGCCGCGAACCACATTGAACAGAGCCTGAGCCATCACGAGGGCGGCTGGAAGCCGCTGGTCTACTGCTGGCGCGGCGGCCAGCGGTCGGGGTCGTTCACCTGGATGCTGCAGCAGATCGGCTGGCGCGCCGAGGTGGTGGAGGGCGGCTATCAGAGCTACCGGCGGCTGGTGAACGCGGCGCTGTATCAGACCGCGCTGCCGCACCGGCTGGTGGCGCTGGACGGCTACACCGGTTCGGCTAAGACCGAGGTGCTGAAACGGGCCGGGCAGCTGGGCGTGCAGGTGCTGGACCTGGAGGGGCTGGCCAATCACCGCGGCTCGCTTCTGGGGGACATGCCGACACCGCAGCCCGCGCAGAAGGGGTTTGAATCGGCCCTGGCGGGCGCACTGATGAAACTGGACCCGGCCCGCCCGGTGCTGGTGGAGGCGGAATCGAGCAAGATCGGCCAGCGGATCATTCCGCCGTCGGTCTGGGACGCGATGAAGCAGGCGCCGCGGATTGAACTGCAGGTGCCGGTTGCGGCGCGCTGCCGGTATCTGGTGGCGGCCTATGACGATATCCTGTCGGACGCGGAGCAGCTGCGGGACAAGCTGGGTCCGCTGCGCGCCCATCGGTCCGGCGCGGTGGTGGACGGCTGGTTTGCCAGCATCGAGGCTGGAGACAAGGCGGGGCTGACCGAGGCGCTGATGGCGCAGCACTACGACCCTGCTTACCGCAAATCCCGCGCGGCCATCGGGGCTGAGGTCGCCGCCACAGTCGCTGCCGGGGCGCTGGATGAGACCGGACTGGATGCCGCCGCGGCGCAGGTTGCGGAAATTATGACCAGGCTTTGAGGCGGACGGTGCGGGGATCTCCCGCCCGTCGCTGGTGCATCTGCGATGCCCCGCTCCCGTTGGGCGCGGCGCTGCGCTGGCGCGCAGCGGGTCAGGCGCTGAGTGTGATCGTACCGATAGCTCCTGTAACCTTGCCGATTTTGGCTGCGGGATATCCGGAAGCCGTGAGCTGCTCCAGCACCTCATCAGCCTGATCTGCGGCAACCGCTGCCAGCAGGCCGCCGGCAGTTTGCGGGTCGAACAGCAGGTCCTGCCAGCCGGTGGTGCGGAGCTCGGGCAGGGCGGCCTGATTCGCGGGGAACAGCGAGGAGCGGATGCCGCGGTCGGCAAGCTCTGCGGCACCCTGCATCAATGGGATCTTGCGGGCGGACAGCTCTGCCCCTGTGCCGGACGCCTCGCAAATGCCAAGGAGATGGCCGAGCAGGCCAAAGCCGGTCACATCGGTCATCGCATGGGCGTCCTGCAGGATGCGGGCGGCGGCGCCCTGCGGCTGGCTCATCTGCTCCAGCGCAGCCGCCACCCAGTCTCCCTTGGCTTCGCCGGCCATCTCCGCTGCCATCAGAACGCCGGAGCCGAGGGGCTTGGTCAGGATCAGCGCATCGCCGGGTTTGGCGCCGGCAAGGGTGATGGCGGGGCGGGGGCAGAGGCCGGTGACGGTGAAGCCGATGGTCAGCTCATCCCCCAGCGAGGTATGGCCGCCAACGATGGCGGCACCGGCCTGTTGCATGACCTCCGAGGCGGCGCGCATGATTTCCTGCAGGGTGCGGGCCTGCAATTCGGGCGACATGCGCGGCAGGATCAGGTTGGCGGTGGCGGCCTGCGGATCTGCCCCCATTGCCCAGATGTCGCCGAGCGCGTGGACGGCGGCGATGCGGGTCATCAATACCGGGTCGTTGGTGAAGCTGCGTAAATGGTCGGTGCTGATCACCTGTTTAGTGTTGCCGGTTATCAGCAGCGCCGCGTCATCGCCGGGCAAGGGCGTTATGTCCTTGCGGTCCGTGCTGCCAAGCCCTGCGAGCGTGCCAAGCAGCGCGTCGCGCCCGACCTTGGCGCCGCAGCCGCCGCACATGGGTTTGTCCCCCAGTGCCTGCACCATATCGAGGGTGTGCTCGGCGGGGAGGTCCGGCGGGTCCATGGCGGGAAGGTCGCGGAACTTGTCCATGAAGGCCTGGTCGATGCGGTCTTTCCAGGTCCACATCAGCGGGCCTGAGAGAGTGGTGCCGAAACGTTCGCCAAGCGCCTCCTTGGAGCCCATGGAGATCAGTTTCAGATAATCCTTCTGCGGACGGTATTTGCGCTGGGGATCGCCGGTCAGCAGGGCGCGGAGGTTGTGATAGAGCACCGGCGATTGCCTAACGGCATAGACGCCCGCCTTGGGGCGCGGGGCAAACGCCATATGGGCGCAGTCGCCGGCGGCAAAGACATTGGCGGCGGAGCTTTGCAGGGTTTCGCCGACGCGGATAAAGCCGTCCTGCAGGTCCAGGCCGCTGTCCGCCAGCCAGTCATAAGGGCGGGCGCCGGCGGCGCCGGTGGTGAAGTCCGACAGGATCTCGCGGCCGTCCTGCAGCGTGATGTAGCCGTCATCAATGCGTTCGATTCTGGCGTTTTCCTCCAGCCGCACACCGTGTTCCACCAGGGCGCGGCACAGGGTCTGGCGCGCCTTTGTGCCAATTGCGCGCAATGCCTCGTCGCTGTCAATCAGTGTTGCCTGGGCGAGGCGGCCGCGGGCGCGCAGCGCATAGGCCATGGCGAGGATCAGCTCCACCCCAGCAACGCCGCCGCCGATCACCGCGACATGGGCGGGGCCGTCGTTTTCGCGGAAGGCGGCCCAGCGGGCGGCGAAGCGGCCGAGGGGTTTCGCGGGGATGCCGTGGTCTGCAAAGCCCGGCAGATCCGGCATGGCGGAGGTGATGCCGATGTCGATGGAGGCGACGTCATAGGCAATCGGCGGGCGGTCCGGCACATGCACCAGCCGGGCTGCGGTGTCGATATGTTCAGCCGCGCCCAGAACCACGCGGGCCCCGGCAAAACGGGCGAGGCGGACCAGGTCGATGTCCAGCTCCTCGCGCCCGTAGTGGCCTGCGACAAAACCCGGCAGCATGCCGGAATAGGGCGCAGTGGGGCCTGGGTTGATGATGGTCAGCCGGGCGCCGGGCAGGGGTTTCATCCCCCATTTGCGCAGCATCAGCGCGTGGGTGTGGCCGCCGCCCACCAGCACCAGGTCACGGGTCAGCGGCAGGCGGGAGGTGTCGATCACGGTTTATGCCTTCCTGAGTGCAGTGCGTTTCAGTCTTCGGCGGGCGGGGTTTGGGACGCGTGGCGGCGTTCCTCATCCTCGGGCGTGTCATGGGTGGCCCAGTGATCGTCGCCGCCGGCCTCGGGCATGGTGTCGCGGGTTTCCTGCCGGTGGATATGAACCTTGGCAATGAAATTGGCCGTGATCGGAGCGGTGAGGAACAGGAAAAGGGTGATCATCAGCTCATGGTAGGAGAAGTACTTCTCAAACGCGGCGGCGTGCAGCATCGAGGCGAGCAGCACGCCGCCGACGCCGAGAGTAGTGGCCTTGGTCGGCGCATGCAGGCGCGACATCGGGTCGTTCAGCTTGATCAGGCCGAAGGAGCCGACAATGCCGAAGATCCCGGCAATCACCAGGAAGGCGGCAACGAGGAATTCAAACAGGGTTTCCATATGTCTGCCTCACTCGATGATGTTGCCGCGCAGGATAAAGCGCGCGTAGGCCACGGTTGAGACAAAGCCGAGCATGGCGATGATCATCGCGGCCTCAAAGAAAATCTCGGTCCCCAGTGCCATGCCGTAGAGCACCATCAGGGCGATGGCGTTGATGAACATGGTGTCGAGCGCCAGGATGCGGTCGGCCACATCGGGGGCGGTGACGACCTTCCAGAGGTTCATCAGCATGGCAAGCGCAAAGCAGGCAAAGGCGAAGGTTGCGGCGCTTTCGATCATTCGAAAATCTCCATCAGCCGGCGCTCGTAGCGCTGTTTGATCTCATCCCGCACCGCGTCGGGGTTGGGGGCATCGAGGCAGTGGACCAGCAGGGCGTGGCCCTCATCCGAGACATCCGCCGACAGGGTGCCGGGGGTCATGGTGATGGTGCCTGCAAGGGCGGTGATCGCTTCGGGCGTTTTCAGGTCCAGCGGGATGGTGATCCAGTTCGGTCGGCGGTCGGCGTTGGGTTTGAACAGCACGATGCGGGCGACGATGATATTGGCCTGCACGATGTCCAGCAGCACCACCAGGATGTACTCCGCGATCTTCAGCGGGTGCTGCAGCCGGGGCCGGTTGGGCCAGTAGGGCTGGGTCACGAAGGGGATCACCACCCCCAGCATGAAGCCGAAGAGCAGCGAGTTCAGCGACCAGCGGTTTACCATCAATAGCCAGGTGAGGGTCAGTAGAAGGGTTAGCAGCGGGTGCGGGAACAGGCGCCAGACGATTTTCATTCTGCAGTCCTCCCCAGAACTGTGTCGATATAGGCCGAAGGCGCATAGAGCTGCGCTGCCGTCGCCTCTGCATAGCGGGTGGCGGGGCCTGCAAACACGGTGAGCGCCACCAGACCGCCAAGGAGGCCGAAGCAGGCCACGAAGGGCAGCGGTGCCGGTCTGGCGGGCAGGGTGCCCACGGGCGGTTCCTCGATGGTGGCGGGTTCTTCAGGCTCCAGCCCGTGGCCCTTCCAGAACAGCAGCGAGCCTGCGCGGGCCATGCCGATGATGGTGATGAGCGAGCCCAGCAGGATCACGCCCCAGATCCAGGGCGCCAGAGCAGCGCCGCGGGTGGCGTCCAGCACCAGCAGTTTGCCCAGGAAACCCGACAGCGGCGGCATGCCCGCCAGCGCGATGGCGGCAGCAAAGAACAGCGCCGAAATCAGCCCGGTCTGCGGCATTGGCAGCTGCGGCAGGATCCACTGGCCCTGACGCTCCATCACCAGATCGGCGACCAGGAACAGCAGGGCAGCGGCGAGGGTGGAATGCACCAGGTAGTAGAGCGCAGCCGCGGCGGCGGTCTGGGTGAACAGCGAAATGGCGATCAAGAGCGTGCCCATGGAGGCGATGGCGCCGAAGGCGGCCAGACGGCCAAGCTTCTTGGAGCCAAGAACGCCGATGGCACCTGCGCCAAGGGTCAGGAGAGCAGCGGGCAGCAGCCAGCTTTCGGTGAGGCCGGCTGTGGCCTCGACCTCAGGCCCGAAGACCAGCGTGTAGATGCGCAGGATCGAATAGGCGCCGACCTTGGTCATGATGGCGAACAGCGCGGCCACCGGCATTGGCGCGTTGGCATAGGCCGAAGGCAGCCAGAAATGCAGCGGCAGGAGGGATGCCTTGATGGCAAACACCAGAAGCAGCATCACCGCGCCGACGCGCAGGAGCGCCGTGTCCTCTGCCGGGATCTGGGCGACCTTTACGGCGAGGTCGGCCATGTTCAGCGTGCCGGTCACCGCATAGAGCGTGCCGAGCGCAAACAGGAACAGGGTGGAGCCGAGGAGGTTGAACACCACATACTGCACCCCGGCCTGAAACCGGCGGGTGCCGCCGGAGTGGATCATCAGGCCATAAGAGGCAATCAGCAGCACCTCGAAGAAGACAAACAGGTTGAAGGCGTCGCCGGTCAGGAAGGCGCCCATGATGCCCATCAGCTGGAACTGGAACAGCGCGTGGAAGTTGCTGCCGCGGGTGTCCCAGCCGGAACCGATGGCATAAAGCAGAACCGGCAGCGCCAAGAGGGACGTGAGCACGATCATCATCGCCGACAGCCGGTCCAGCACCAGCACGATGCCAAAGGGCGCGGGCCAGTCGCCCAGCTCATAGACCTTGACGGTGCCGTCTGCGGCCTGTGCGGCCAGGGTCAGTGTGACACCTGCCAGCAGCACCGCGCTGGCCAGCGAGAAGATCCGCTGCAAGTCCAGGTGGTGGCGCAGCACCATGATGATGAAGGGCGCAACAAGGGCAGGCAGCACCACTGGCGCAATCAGAAGGTGTTCCATCATGCGTCCTCCTCTGCGCCGTCGGCTTCGACGGGCATGGCAGTGCGGTCATCGCGGGACGACAGATACGCTCCCAGCGCGATCATCACCACCACGGCGGTCATGCCGAAGGAGATCACGATGGCGGTCAGCACCAAGGCCTGCGGCAGCGGGTCGGTATAGGCGACCTCTTCGTATTTGTTCAGGATCGGCGGTGCGCCGGTGACCAGCCTGCCGGTGGCAAACAGGAATACATTGACCGCATAGGTCAGGAGCGACAGGCCCAGGATCACCGGGAAGCTGCGGCGGCGCAGGATCAGGTAGATGCCGGCCGCCGTCAGAATGCCCACGGCCGAGGCAACGAGAAGTTCCATGCTTATCCCTCCGTCCCGGTCTTGGCCGCTTCGTCGCGTGCCGGGTTGATGTCCATTGCGTGTTCGGTGCTCATCCCCGGCTGCCAGGCAAAGCGCGACAGGCTTTCGAGCGCCAGCAGCACCGCGCCGACGACGGCCAGGAAGACGCCGAGGTCAAAGAGCGCGGCGGTGGCCCATTCGAACTCCTCCAGCGGCGGCCAGTGCAGGTAGCCGAAGTCGCTGGTCAGGAAGGGCTTGCCGTTGAACCAGGCGCCCATGCCGGTGGCGGCGGCGATCAGCACGCCGGAACCGATGATGGCGTGATAGGGGTAGCGCTGCCGCTCGGTCGCCCAGGCAAAGCCTGAGGCCATGTATTGCATGATGATAGCGATCGCCGCGACCAGCCCGGCGATGAAGCCGCCGCCCGGCAGGTTGTGGCCGCGGAAGAAAATGTAGGCAGCCACCATCAGCGCCAGCGGCATCATCACCCGGGTTGCAACGACCATCATCAGCGGGTGGGCGTCGCCCGCCTGCGGCAGGTCGGGTTTGCGGTTCAGGAGATAGGCGCGCACACGGCTGTTCAGGACGGTTTCGGTCAGGGCAAAGATCACCATGGCGGCGATGCCCAGCACGATGATCTCGCCAAAGGTGTCATAGCCGCGGAAGTCGACCAGAATCACGTTCACCACATTGGTGCCGCCGCCGCCCTTGTAGGAATTGGCGAGGTGGAAGTCCGAGATGGTGGGGAAGGCGAAGTCGCGCATCAGGAGCGCATAGATCAGCCCGCCGGCACCCAGGCCCGCCACCACCGAGATTGCACCGTCGCGCAGGCGGGTGAGCACGGGGGTTTCCACCGGCGTTTCCTTGGGCATGAAATTCAGGGCCAGCAGCATCAGGATGATGGTGACCACTTCCACCGAGATCTGGGTCAGCGCCAGGTCGGGGGCCGAAAGGTAGTTGAAGGACAGGGAGACAACCAGCCCCACCACACCGATCAGCACCAGCGCCAGCAGGCGGTTCCGGTGCTTGGCGACGATGAACAGGGTTGCCACCACCAATGCGAACCAGCCGGTAACCGGCAGGATGCCCGGGTCCTGCACCATGCGGGTTTCAGCGCCCAGAGTGCCGCCGCGATAGGCGAAATAGCCGACCGCCACAGTGAAGGTGACCATAATTGCCGCGTAGCGGGTCAGGACGCCGTTGTGCAGCCCCTCTGTCACGAACTGGCTGAGCCGGGTGGCCGCGCCGATCAGGGCCTCGAAAATGGTCTTGGCCTCTGGCCGGGGCATTGCGTTCCACGCCCGCTGCAACGGCCGGTGCAGCGCCAGCAGGATCAGGCCGCCGATGGTGGCCGCCGCCGACATGTACAGCGCCGGCGTCAGCCCGTGCCAAAGCTTGAGCGAGTAATAGGGCAGTTTTTCACCGCCGATCACCGCGCCTGCGGCGGTGGCGACCATCGGCCCGGCAATCTTGGCCGAGGCGAGGCCGATCAGCACCACCAGAAGCACCAGAAACGCCGGACCGATCCACATGCCGGTGCCCGGATCATGCGGGTGGCCGGGGTAATCGTCGCGTTTGGGGCCAAAGAAGACATGGGCGATGAAGCGGAAGGAATAGGCGGCGGAGAACAGCGCCGCCACCGTGGCGAGGGCGGGCACGATCAGATGCGACCCGTTCCAGATGGTGTGGGCGGTTTCCTCCAGCATCATTTCCTTGGACAGGAAGCCGTTGAGGGGCGGGATGCCCGCCATCGACAGAGCGGCCACCGCGCCGATGGTGAAGGTGACCGGCATCAGGTGGCGCAAGCCCCCAAGACGCTTGATGTCGCGGGTGCCGGCCTCGTGGTCGACGATGCCTGCGGTCATAAACAGCGCCGCCTTGAAGGTGGCATGGTTGATGATGTGAAAGACAGCCGCCACCGCCGCGATCTTGGTGCCAAAGCCCAGCAGCATGGTGATCAGGCCAAGGTGGCTGACGGTGGAGAACGCCAACAGCGCCTTGAGGTCATCCTTAAAGAGGGCAATCACCGCGCCGACCAGCATGGTGACAAGCCCTGTGGTGGCGACGATGTAGAACCATTCCGGCGTGCCGGCCAGCACCGGCCAGAGGCGTGCCATCAGGAACAGCCCGGCCTTCACCATGGTTGCAGAGTGCAGATAGGCCGAGACCGGCGTCGGGGCGGCCATCGCGTGCGGCAGCCAGAAATGGAACGGGAACTGCGCGGACTTGGTGAAGGCGCCCAGCAGGATCAGGATCAGCGCGGGCAGGTAAAGGTCCGAGGATTGGATTGCTTCTTTGTTTTGCAGGATCACGCTGAGGTCGTAGGAGCCCGCAATATGGCCCAAAAGCAGCATGCCCGCGATCATAGCCAGCCCGCCGGAGCCGGTAACGGTCAGTGCCATGCGTGCGCCCTGGCGGCCTTCGGGCAGGTGCCTCCAGTAGCCGATCAGCAGGAAGGAACTGAGTGAGGTGAGTTCCCAGAACACCAGCAGCAGCAGGATGTTATCGGACAGAACGATACCGACCATCGCACCCTGGAACAGCAGAAGGTAGCTGTAAAACTGGCCCATCGGATCTTCGCGCGACAGGTAGTAGCGGGCATAGAGGATGATCAAGAGGCCGATGCCGAGGATCATCGCGGCAAACAGGAAGCCCAGGCCGTCGAGGAAGAAATGCGCGTTGAGGCCAAGCGCGGGCAGCCAGTCCACCGCGGCAAACACCGTCTCGCCGCGGAACACGGCGGGGATATGCAGCATCAGCCCGATGAAGGCGAGCAGCGTGGTCAGCCCGGCGGCAGAAGCCGCAGCATTGCGCCCGGCGCGGATCAATAGCGCGGGAAAGACGGCTCCGATAAAGGGCAGGGCCGCAATCAGGAAAAGGGACACGTGCAAGTCTCCTGTCGGGTTGGCGCGTCGTTTTTATTGGGCCAGTGCTAAGCAATTTTTTTGCCCGCAGCCACCCCGCCGCCCCTGATCCAGGCTTAATGCCGCAGCCAGAGGCGGAGTGAATACGCTTGTTACGGGCATAATTGGTCAACGGGCGCGCAATAACAAGAACTTGACCGGCGGATTCGGTCTGTTTCTGGTGATAGGCGGCGCCTGTGCTGCTAGATCTGAGGGCAGGCCCGGCGAGCGGGCCGGTGCGCGCAACAATCAGCGGAGGAAGGATGTCGGAAACAAAGGTGCAGGCCCCGAAGCCAACGCGGCGGCTGATGCTGCTGGGCGGCGCTGCGGCGGCTGCGGGATATGGCTATTGGTGGCACCGCCGCCAGCCGCCGGTACACGGCCAGCCGCGGCTGACGGCGGCACAGGCCTTTGCGCTGGCGCAGGCGGGGGAAGTCA
Source organism: Leisingera sp. CC-HEC093 (assembly GCF_059429195.1). Taxonomy (NCBI): domain Bacteria; kingdom Pseudomonadati; phylum Pseudomonadota; class Alphaproteobacteria; order Rhodobacterales; family Roseobacteraceae; genus Leisingera; species Leisingera sp. CC-HEC093. Next base: position 3,114,049 of record NZ_JCAIJR010000001.1, read on the forward strand.
CCCTGGTGGACATCCGCACCCCGCGGGAATGGCGCGCCTCCGGGGTGCCTGCGGGCAGCCATCAGATCGACATGCGGCGTCCGGATTTCATTGAGGCCTTGCAGGCTGCGGCCGGGCCGGACCGGTCGGCACCGGTCGCGCTGATCTGCGCCCGCGGTGTGCGTTCCGCGCGGATGACGCTGGCGCTGGCCAGTGCGGGCTATACAAGTGTGATCGACGTGCCGGAGGGCATGCTGGGGTCTGGCGCAGGACCAGGCTGGATCGCGGGCAATCTGCCGGTGTCCCGGTGGGCGGAATAAGGCGGGAGGGGCGATGAACGCGCTTAAAACCACAGCGGCGGCAGCGGCTGTGCTGGCAGCGGTCTGGGGCAGCGCCGCGTTGGCGGGCTGCGGTGCGCAGCAGACAGCCTGCAGTGTGGAGGCCGGGCAGTATCATATTGTTCTGCCGCAACGGGACGCTGCGGAAGGCGCTGTTCCTGTGGTGATGTTCCTGCACGGCTATGGCGGCAGCGGCAGCAGCGTTTTTCGCAACAGCGGGCTGATTGAAGGGCTCACGCAGCGCGGCTATGCGGTGATCGCGCCCGAGGGGCTGAAGCGGGACGGCAGCGGTCCCCAGTCCTGGGGGTTCGGCCCGTTTGATGAGGGCCGCGACGAAGGCGCGTTCTTTGCCGCGGTGCTGGCGGATGCGGCGGAGCGGTTCGGCACCTCCAGGTCGCAGACGGTTCTGGCCGGGTTTTCAGCAGGTGCTTTCATGGTGCATTACCTGGCTTGCCGCGATCCGTCTGCCTTTGCGGGCTATGCGCCGGTTTCGGGCGCGTTCTGGCGGCCGCAGCCGGAGCACTGCAAGGGGCCGGTGCGGCTGTTGCAGGTGCATGGCTGGCGTGACGAGGTGGTGCCGCTGGAAGGCCGTGTCCTGGGTGGCGGACGGTTCGAGCAGGGCGATGTCTTTGCTGCGCTGGAGGTCTGGCGGGAAGCCAATAACTGTGCCTCCCACGCGCCGGACAGGGCGTGGAGCGCCGAGGGCCTGATGCGCCGCCGCTGGGACTGCGGGCCGGGTGCGGAGATCGAACTGGTGCTGTTTGACGGCGGCCATATGGTGCCCAAGGGCTGGGCCGCCCTGATGGCGGATTGGTTTGAGGATCAGCCCGCGCTTCGCTGAGGCAGGACGGGCGTCAGGCTGCGGCGGAGGTCTCCCGCCCCTTTGGCCTGTAAATCATAGATTTCCGGCAAAGCGTTGGGCCAGGCAGCGCGCCCTTTCGGGCGTGCTGCGGTTGCGTTCGCCGCAGGCCGCGCCGTGCGGCAGCGCGGCGCCGGGCCCAAGGCTGCCAAGGATGCCCCGGCGGCAGCCGGGGCATCCTGCGGGCGCGGGAGCCCCTGTTTACTGAATTTACTCTGCCGGGGTGCCGCGGGCGGGGCTGCCGTCCAGCAGCGCCTTAAGGTCAGCGCGGGCGGCACGGGCGGCGCGGGTGATTTGCGGTTCGGTGAACTCCTCCCGCGTGGCCATCCAGTTGCGGATGCGGTTCACCGTCTTGACACCAGAGAGCGCCGACAGCGGCACCGCCAGTACCAGCGACAGGGCGATGGGCACAAGCCACAGTGACACGGTACCGGTCAGGATGCCGGCCCAGAGCGCCACGCCGCTGACGGTTTCCAGCGCGTGGCAGGTGATCAGCGTGCGCAAGGAGTAGCTGCCGCCGTCGCGCGCCTGCGGCTCCCAGCCGCGCTGCAGGCCAAGGGCGGTGCGGAACACGGCAATCATCTGCTGCACCATCAGGATCGGCGCATAGAGGATGGCCAGCACCACCTCGGACACGAAGGACAGCGCGAAATGAACCGGTCCGCCGTATTCCGAAAAGCGGCTGCCCGTCAGCGGCAGCGCCATTGCGGCCAGCATCTTGGGCGCCAGCAGCATGGCGTAGATCAGGATGATCACCAGAACGTGCTTGGGTTCGGACATGTCAGGCCAGCTGGGGCGGAAGGGGTTGGCCTCGCTGAAGTAGCTGATGACTGACGCCTCTTCGCTGCGGCCGATCACAGCCCAGAGCACCAGCAGCGCAAACCAGACCGGTGCCATCAGATAGCCGATTGCGCCGGCAAACAGGTGAAAGCGGGAGATCGAGCGGAAACCCTTGGCGTGCAGCAGATTGAGGTGCTGCAGATTGCCCTGGCACCAGCGGCGGTCGCGCAGGATGTGGTCGATCAGGGTGGCGGGGGTTTCCTCATACGAGCCGCGGATGCGGGGCAGGAAGCGCACAGACCAGCCGGCCCGGCGCAACAGGCCGGCCTCGACGAAATCGTGGCTCATGATCAGTTTTTCGCTGCCGCCGAAGGGCGAGCGCAACAGCGGCAGGCCGGCGCAGGCGGCAAAGGCGCGGGTGCGGATGATGGCGTTGTGGCCCCAATAGTTGCCCTCGTGGCCGGCCCAGCGGGCGAGGCCCTCGGCCAGGGCGAGGCCGTAGACGCCATTGGCAAACTGCTGCATCCGGCCAAAGACCGACTGCGCGCCGATCAGCTGCGGGTAGCTCTGGATCAGGCCGGCGCCGGGATCGCGGGCCAGCGCGTCAGCCAGGCGGGCAATGGCGCGGCCGGTCATCAGGCTGTCGGCGTCCAGCACCAGCATCGCCTCGTACCCCGCGCCCCAGCGGCGCACCCAATCGGAGATATTGCCGACCTTGCGGCCCTCATTGTCGGCGCGGCGGCGGTAGTAGAGCTCAGTGCCCTCGGGCAGCATGGTGCGCAGCGCCTCGACGCTGGCGCGCTCCTGCGCGGCAATCGCATCGTCACGGGTGTCCGACAGGATGAACATCGCGTATTCATGCAGGCCGCCGCGGCCGTGCAGCTCCTGCAGCATGGTCTGGGCGTTGCCCAGCACATACCAGGGCACCTCATTGTAGACCGGCATCAGGAGCGCGACCTTCATCGGGCGGGCAGCGCCGCGGGCCGTGGTGCGCTCGCGGCGTGACAGGCCGTAAAGGCCGAGCAGCACGGTAGAGACGGTGAAGGCGATCCAGAAGAAGTTGAAGGCGATCAGCGCCAGCAGGATCACTTCCAGCACCGAAAAACCGCCGTCGGTGAACCAGCCGCCCATGACCCAAGTCAGGACGCCGGTCGCCGCCATTGCAGGCGAAAACGCCAGCAGGCGCCACAGTGCCACCTGTCGGGGCGCCGCGCCGCCGGGGGCGGCTGCGTCGCGAAAATCCTTGCTGAAGTCCTGTTCCGGCATTGCCAAGGGCTGTTCCGGAGGCATCAGATCACACGTAGTCATGCGGTCCACCTGTAAAGCCAGACCTCGGAGGCGGGGCTGCCGTCCTTCCTGAGCTGGGCGCGAAATTCGATGTGATCCCGGTCACCGGGGTCGAAGGTGAAGGCGAGACGCAGGCCGCCGGTTTCCGGGTTGCGCTGCAGCACGCCTTCGCTGGGCGCCCCATGGGGAGAGTGGATGTGGACGTCAAGGGTGTCCGGGTCGCCATCGAGCAGCGGATGCGAATCAAAGTCGATGGTGATGATCCGGCCGGTCCCGCCAAAGATGCGGGCGCCCTCGGCTGTGGACAGCACCCGCGGCAGCGGCAGCGGCGGCTCTTCACCCCAGGTAAGCCGGTAGGCGAGGTTGATCTCGCTTCCGGCGGCATAGGGTTCGCGCGGACGCCAGTAGGCTACGATGTTGTCGTAGATTTCCTTGTCCGCCGGGATTTCCACCAGGGTGACGGCGCCCTTGCCCCAGTCCTCCTTGGGTTCGACCCAGAGGCACGGGCGCTTGTGATAGAAGGCTTCGAGATCGTTGAAATCCGACAGCTTGCGGGCGCGCTGCATCAGCCCGAAGCCGCGCGGGTTAACGTCGACGAAAGAAGAAATCTGCAGGCGCTTCGGATTGGACAGCGGTCGCCAAAGGGTCTCGCCATTGCCATTCACCACCAGGAGGCCGTCGGTATCATGCACCGCAGGGCGGAAGTCGTCGAAGTCGTGGCGGTTCTTGGCGTCGAACAAGAACATCGACGTGAGCGGTGCCAGGCCCGTGTGGGTCAGTTCCTCGCGGGCAAAGAGCGTCGCCTCCACATCCATCACGGCGCTGCTGCCGGGGGTGATGGTGAAGCGGTAGGCACCGGTGACAGAGGGCGAATCCATCAGCGCATGCACCACCATGTGGCGCTGTCCGGGGGCGGGGGCCTCCAGCCAGAATTCGATGAACTCGGGGAATTCCTCCCCCTCGGGGTCGGCGGTCTTGAGCGCCAGGCCGCGAGCGGACTGGCCATATGTGTTGCCGGTGCCGATGGCGCGGAAGTAGCTGGCGCCCTGGAACACACAGAACTCGGTCTTCTTGCCGGGTTCGGATTGCTCGGTGCGCAGCCGCAGGCCGGAGAAACCGAGGTCGCCCTCGGTGGTCAGATCCGGCGCCTTGTCGGACTTGTCGAACAGTGACAGGTCAAAGGGCACCCGGCTGGACAGCCCGTTTGACACCGTGTTGATCTGGACGGCGCGGGGGAAATAGAGGCCCGGCAGAAAGAAATCGACGTTGTAGCTGCGTTCTGTCCGGGCCCACAGCGCGTCCTTGGAGCGGAACCAGCGGGCCTTGTAGTCGTCATAGGACTGGTCCAGCCAATCCTGCGGCACCGCCGGGCGCTCGGCAAAGTCTGAGGCGGCCAGGGCGCGTGCCTTGGCGACCACGGCATCGCGGGTGAAAGGAATGGCTTCGCTTGCCTGGCCGGGCAGGGCAGCCAGTGCGGTGCTGCTTAGCGCTGCGGCAATAAAAGAACGTCGGGTAAAAGAGCTCATTTTTTGGCTCTCCAAGGCTGTGACTTAAACCAGGCTGCGATGTAAGCGCAGACAATGATTAGAAAAAAGCCAACCAAGTTGGCGAATGCCGTGGTCATAACCGCGCGGTCGGTCTGGTCAAGCGCAAAGCCGATGAAACGGGCCAGCGCCATGGAAAAAACAAACACCGCAAGCGATTGCTGGCCGACTTTGGTAACGAGTTGCAGCAGAACCGCCCACACGCGTGCGCCCAGCGAGTGGCCTGTGGCGATCAAGCGCTTGCCGCCGGTGCCGGCAGCCACCCAGCCGAGATAGGCCAGCGACAGGAAATGGGTATAGCGCAGCAGGCCGAAGTCGGTCTTCTCGCGCCATTCCGCGGTGATCTCCCAGGTGGGGCGGATCAGACTGGCCAGATCCTTGTTCGCGGCTTCCACCCAAAGAAACACTTTCCAGGAGCCGAAGGGGGCGGACAGGATCACAAATGCTGCCGCCAGAATAACCAGTGCCTTGGACACCGGCGGCGCCGGCAGCCAGCCCTTCATGAAGGCAAAGCCGGTGAAGAACAGCAGCTGCCAGCCGAGCGGGTTGAAGAACCATTCGCGGTCCGACCAGGGCTCTGCCGAAAAGGAGACGCCGTTAGGGCCAAGACCGATCATATAGGGGTTGGCGATGAGCCAAATTGCAACCGAGGCGGCGGCCACGGTCCACAGGCCAACCTTTTCCAGCCCCATCATCAGCGGCATCATCAGCAGCACCACCAGATACATCGGCAGAATGTCAAAGTAGTTCGGCACATAGGTGAGCGTGAACAGGCCGGTAAGCTGCTGCACGGTGTTGGTAAAGAACCAGTGCAGGTTCAAAGAGCCGATGTAGCTTTTGCTGAAGCTGCCATAGAGGTCGAGCGCGGCCATCGATGCGGCGAGAAAGAAGAACAGGCCGATGTGAGCCCAGTAGACCTGCCAGCAGCGGAAAACGACGCGGGCGGTGCCGAGCATCCAGCCCTGGCGGGCATAGGAGCTGCCGAAGGCAATGGCCGAAGCCATGCCGGAGCAGAAGACGAAGATTTCAGTTGCGTCCGAGAAGCCGAACCGGGCCGGAATCCAGCTGGCCCAGCGGTTGCCGGGGACATGCGCCACGAGGATGATGAACATCGCGATACCGCGATAGAAGTCGAGCCGCGGGTCGCGGACGCGCGGCTGGGCTGCGAGCGGCGGAGGTGCTGCACGATTGGCAGCACCGGGGTCTTTCTGAGGCCCGGGGAAGGGCGCAACGCTGGACATTGGTTGTTTGGTCCTTGAAGGTCTTATTCGGCGGGAACACTTTCGGCGCCGGAAGGGTTCCGCCCTTCGGCGATCAGGGAACGCCGGGCGAGGGCGTAATTGTCCTCGGTGCCGCCGCGCTTGACGCGGCGGTCATCCAAGATTGCTTCGGCTTCGTCAAGCCGTCCTGCACGCAGGCCGGCGTCGATGGTTATCCGTTCGAAAACATCGCGTTGCGCGTGGCTGCCGCCGGCCAGTACCAGGCTGCTGCGGGCTGTGGATAAATTCTCGAATGCGGCCTTGTAATTACCGTCCCCGAAGGCCTCCAGCCCGTCGGCGGCGGCGCAGCCGGGAACCGCCATCCGCGCCTTGGCTTCGGATCCGCCGGTGCCGGCATCGGCGTGAATTCGCTGAACCAGCCGGTGCGCGTCTTCCTTGCGGTGGCCGGTCAGAGCCAGAAGATAGTGCAGATCGGCGAAAATCAGGCTGCCGTCCTCGGCGCGGGCGGCACAGAGATTCGCCAGCTCCTCCCAGCGGTTGCCTACGTTGAAGCCCTCCAGCTCCAGCCGCATCAGCAGCGAGGTGGCGTTGGAGATGTCGCGGTAATCGTCGGTCTTGTCCTTGCGGACCTCAGTGTCATAAAGCGCGAGGGCCTCATCCATGCGGCCGAGGTCCAGATACATCAGCGCCTTGTGCCACCAGACGTGATAGCGGAAGTTGTTGCAGTGGGCCCAGGCGCTTTCGCGCCCCTCCAGCCACTCCAGGCCTGCTTGGGCGTTGCCGGTCATGTCATGGACATGGGCCACCGCGTGCAGGCCCCAGGCGTCATCCGGCGCCATCCACAGGGCCTGGCGCCCGGTGTTGGCAGCGCGTTCGAATTCGCCGGTTTCCTCCAGCGCAAAGGAATGGCAGCCCAGCAGATAGCCGCGGCCGGCATGATCCGGCGCATAGGACGGCAGCACCCGTTCGATTGAGGCACGCATGCCCGCGGGGTCGCCCATGATAAAGCGGATGCCGTGGCTGAGCTTCATGGCCAGGGAGTCCTGCGGAAAGGCTATCAGCACTTCCTCCATCCGCTCAATCGCCTGGCTGGGGCTGCCGGCCAGCCAGGTCTCCAGCGCGTCGACATATTTGCGCTCGCGCGGGAGGGCACCCTGGTAACAGGTCTTGGCATCGTGCAGCGCCTGACGGGCGGCGGGCAGCAGTTCAGAGCGTCCCAGCATCAGAAGCGACAGCCCCTTGATTGCATGAGCCAGTGCAAATTCAGGTGCGGCTTTCAGAACCCCGCCCAAGAGATCTGCGGTGGACGCGGCGTGGGACAGAATCCCCACCTGCGCGGCATTCCAATCCTGCAGCGCTGCTGCATCCGTCAGGCTGCTGTCCTGGCCGAAGATATCCTGCGTCATATGAATCCAATCTATGTTCCGAATTGAGCGCTGTTTCGATGTCCTGCTGAACATTAGTTCATCGGATTGGTCCGGGCGAACCCCGCTCGCGGTTTGGTGATGGCCTGTGTGCATCCGGCTGTAAAATCTGCCGGATGTGTAGGATTTCCGTAGAAAATTCCGCAAGAGGCAGGGGGATAAAGAGGCGAAAACACCGCCGGTTTGGCGGTGTTTTGCCGGAAACTGTAACACTTGGCGAAATGCCGCCGCGGATTTATGCGCTCAGGACTGCCCGAAGGGGGTGCGGGAGGCCAGAATCTCCTCTGTACCCTCGCCGCATCTGGGCGGGGCGTGCCGGTAGGTGACCGGCGTGCGGGAGAAATTCAGCGGATTGCCCAGAAGCCTGACCGGGCCGGCAGCGGTTTCCATCCCGATCGCCATCCGCCGCGCATCGACCTGACCGGTGGCAAACAGGGTTTCCAGGTTTTGCACCGGGCCGGCCGGGACCTTGCGGGTTTCCATGGCTGCCAGCACTGCGTCTGTGGTGAAGCGCTGCACCGCCGGGATCAGGATCGCGTTCAGCGCATCGCGGTTCTGCAGCCGGGCGGGATTGGTGGCAAAGCGGGCATCCTCGGCCAGGCCTTCAAGCTTCAGGAACTCCATGAAGCGGCGGAACTGGCTGTCGTTGCCCACCGCCAGGATCACATGGCCGTCCGCAGTTTTATAAACGCCATAGGGCATGATGCTGGGGTGTTCATTGCCCCGGCGCCTGGGGATCTGGCCGGTGTTCAGATAGGCAACGCCTTCGTTGATCAGCCAGGCGATTTGGGCATCCACCAGCGCCAGGTCGATCTGCTGGCCTTCACCGGTCTTTTCACGGTGGTGCAGCGCCGAGAGGATGCCGATGCAAGCGTACATGCCGCACATCACATCGGCGATGCCGACGCCGGCCTTCATCGGCTGGCCCTCAGGTTCGCCGGTCAGCGACATGATGCCGCCGAAGCCCTGCGCCATGATGTCATAGCCGGGCTTGTGGCTGTTGGGGCCGGTCTGGCCGTAGCCGGAGATCGAGCAGTAGATCAGGCCGGGCAGCGCGTCCTTGAGGCTGGCATAATCCAGCCCGTATTTTGCCAGCCCGCCGGGTTTGAAGTTCTCAATCAGGATGTCGGCCTCTGCCGCCAGGCGGCGGATGGCCTGCTGGCCTTCTTCTGTTGCAATATCAATGGCAACCGAGCGTTTGTTGCGGTTGGCGGCCATGAAATAGGCGGAGAGGTCGGATTGCTGCCCGTCCGCGTCCGTCACATAGGGCGGCCCCCACTGGCGGGTGTCGTCGCCGCCGGTCTTGGGGTTTTCCACCTTGATCACCGTGGCGCCGAGGTCGCCCAGCAGCTGGGTGCAGGTCGGGCCTGCCAGGATGCGGGAGAGATCGAGAACCTTGACGCCCTGGAGCGCGCCATGGGGGAGCATGTCAGATGCGGCCATCGTAGCCTCCGCGTTCGATTACTGCTGAGATTACGGTGAATGTGTCTGCTGTCAGCGCGTCCCGCAAGGCGGCGCGCAGTTCGCTGCGGTTGGTGACGGTCACGCCGTTGCCGCCGAACGCCCGGCCCATCGCGGCAAAGTCGTGTTCGGCGAAATCCACGCCGCCGTTGGCAAGCTGGCGCTGGCGCTGTTTCAGTTCGATCAGGGCGAGGCTGGCGTCGGCGAAGACCACGAAGATGGGCGCCACGCCCATTTCCGCGGCAGTGGCAAGTTCGCCCGCGACCATCAGAAATCCTGCATCGCCGGAAAAGCTGACCACGGGACGCTCCGGCTGCGCCAGTTTGCGTCCGATGGCCATCGGCAGGGCGCAGCCCATGGTGCAAAGCGCGGAGGACTGGATCAGCCCGCGCGGCTCAGCGCACGCCCACATCTGGCTGAGCAGAATGCGGTGGGCGCCGCTGTCGGCGGTGGCGAGGGTTTCAGGGGGCAGCGCGGCGCGGCATTCGGCGATGACGCCGGCCGGGCCCCAGTCTTCATCCTGCGGGAAGGCCTCCGCCAGCGCTGACTTCACCTGCGCCAGGCGGCCATTGCTCCAGGTCTCCCGCGGGATGGTGTCTTCTGAGAGGGTTTCCAGCGTGGGGGCAATCGCGGTCAGAAAATTCAGGCCGGCCTGATGCATGTAATGGGTGTTGGCCTCTGGCGCGATGTCGATGACGTTCTGGCTCTCTACATCCCAGACATTGCGCCAGCCGGGGCGCATCTCGATCGGGTCGTAGCCGATGGAGAGGACCAGGTCGGCCTCGCGCACCAGGGGCAGCAGGTGCTTGTCTGCCAAAGGAGACAGGCCGGCACCGCCTAAGGCAAGCGGATGGGCTTCGGGCAGGATGCCCTTGGCCTTGTAGCTGGTGATGAAAGGGATCTGATGTTTTTCAAGAAAGGCGCGGATTGCCGGACCTGCATTTTCCTGCAGCGCGTCGAGGCCGATCACCGCCACCGGGCGCTCCGCCGCTGCCAGCCAGGAACGCGCCTGCGCCAGTGCCTCGCCGCTTGGCACGCTGGCACTTGCAGGCGCGCGGCGGATGCCGCGGTCCCTTGCCGGCGCATCGGCCACCGAGATCGGCACGTCGATATGCACCGGACCGTTGCGGGGCTCGGTTGCGATGGCAACCGCCTTGTCTGCGACCAGGTCTGCCGAGTCCGCATCCAGCCGGAACGTAGCCTTGGTGATCGGCGTGAATACTGCGCGGTGGTCGAGCACCTGATGGGTATAGCTCTGCTCCTCTGCCGCATCGACGCAGCCGGTCAGCACCAGCATCGGCACCCGGTCCTGATGGGCGTTGGCCACTACGTTGATGCCGTTCAATGCGCCGGGGCCGAGCGTGGCGACCAGAATGACCGGCGCGCCGTCGGCGTGGTGGACGCCTTCGCCCATGAAACCGGCGCAGTTTTCGTGTTTGGCCAGGTGAAAGGTGATGCCAGCCTTGGTCAGCGCATCGACCAGCGTCAGCACCTCGCCGCCCGGCATCCCGAAGGCGTGGCGGCAGCCCGCCTCGTGAAGCCGCCGGGCCAGAACATCGGCGGCACGCAGGGTTTCTGTCATCTTGTCCGTCCAATCCGTTGAATTGCCGTCAGATTGCCGAGGCTGCGCCTCTGCGCAAGTCCTCTCACGCCAGTGTGAGAAATGCTGCGGCGGTTTTTGGCGCAAATAGGGGTATGTGAGCGCAGAAAGACGCAGAGGGCTATTTCTGCGCCTGCTCAGCGATCAGGGCAAAACGCCGGTCAAGCTGGCCGGCCAGGGCCGCCAACCCTGCGCCGCCCTCATCCGCGTAAGGGGCAAAGACATGCGTCGGCAGCTTATAGGAAAGGGTGGCGCTGCCGTCCTCTTCCTCGGTCACATACATGCGCACGGGGGCCTCGATCATCGCAGCGGTGGAGACGGCGAGGATCTTGACCGCGAAGTCGTTGTTGAACAGGCCGATCACGCGGTTGCCGGGGATGGTGATGCCGCGGGCGGCGGCGGCTTGGGTCGGGCCGGCCTGGGTGACAACGCCCAGACCCTGGGCCCTGGCGGCGGCTTTGACGTCCGCGACCAGCTGGTCAAAGGGTTTGGACGTTTCATGCACGGCCCAGCCGTCGCGCGGGGCTATGCTGCCTGCAGAGGCTGATGCGGCAGTCAGGATCAATGCGGCGGTCAGGCATTTGAAAAACATGGGACTCTCCAAGGCGGCGTTGCCCACACATAGGGCATAGCAGCGGTTTTGAGGCTCACAATTGCGTGCGGCGGGTAAGCCGGGTCAGGTTGCGATCTTGCCGCCTCCCTTTCTGGTCACCACCATCACCGAGGGGCGCGGCGGCATGGCCGGATCGAAATCCGGCCAGCGGGTGGCCGGGTCCTCGAAGTTGGATTCGCGTTCGAAGCCTTTCAGGCTTTTGGTGCCGTCGGTGCCGGGGTGCTGCACTGCCAGGAACATGGTTTCATTGTCCGGGCTGAAGTATGGGCCGCAGAGCTCTGCCCCAACCGGGCAGCGAAAGAACAGCTTGGAGTGGCCGCGCAACTCTCCTTCGGTTTCTACTCCGTAAAGCCCGTCGGACTTGCCGGTCTTGGCCCATTTGCGGCCCTGGTCGGTCGCAACCCAAAGCCGTCCAGCGGCGTCAATGGCGCTGTTGTCAGGAGAGGCGAACCAGCCGTGTTCCGACGTTTCCGGGTTCCACTGGGCGCCCACCGGTGCAATGCCGGGATCGCCGCATTGCACCAGTATCGACCAGCTGCCGCGGGTTGCAGCGTGGTCGCCGCTGTCCTCCTTGATCTCGATGATGTGGCCGAAATCCGACTCCGGGCGCGGGTTGGCGGCGTCGGTCTGGCCGGGCTTGCGTCTGGAGTTGTTGGTGAGCATGACAAAGGCGGTGCCGTCACCGCGGGGGGAGACGTCTTCGGGGCGGTCCATCGGCGTTGCCCCCAGCGCATCCGCAGCCAGGCGTGCGTCAATCAGCACATCCGCCTGACTGGCAAAGCCGTTTTCAGAGGTCAGCGGCCCGTGGCCATGCACCAGCGGCAGCCAGTGCAGCGTGCCATCCGGGTCAAAGCGGGCGGCGTAGAGCGTGCCGTCGCTTAGCAGCCGGGAATTGGCGGTGCGGTCGTCTGACGCGGTGCCATCGGAGACATATTTGTAGACGTATTCAAACCGCGCATCGTCGCCCATGTAGATCACCAGGCGGCCGTCAGCGGATAGGGTGGTTTCCGCACCCTCATGCGCAAAGCGTCCAAGTGCCGTGTGCTTTACCGGTGTTGAGTGCGGGTCCTGCGGATCCACCTCAACAACCCAGCCGAAGCGGTTCACTTCATTGGGTTCCTTGGTGATGTTGAAGCGGTCGTGGAATTTGCCCCAGGCGTACCACATGGCCGGCAGGTTGTAGCGGGCCATCTGCGCGGCCTCGGGCTGGCCTGAGAGATCCGGCTTGCCTCCGGCGTCCAGTTGATCGGTCCAAAAGTAGCCGTGAAAGTTCTCCTCTGCCATCAGCCAGGTGCCCCAGGGGGTCATGCCGCCGGCGCAATTGTTCAGCGTGCCGATGACTGTGCGTCCCGCGGGGTCTGCACCGGTCTGCATCCGCGGATGGCCGGCAGCGGGGCCATCAATGGCCATCACCGTGTTGAGCGGCGAGATGCGGCGGTTGTACCTGCCGTTCCGCACCACCGTCCACTTGCCGTCCGTGTTGCGGGCGATTTCCACGACAGAGCCGCCGTGGGCGGCCATCTCGATCTCCACCAGCTCCCGTGTCATGGCGGCAAACTTCACTTTGTCCTGACGTCCAAGGCCGGGGAACATCATCTCTTCGTTGGTGTATTCATGGTTGACGCACAGCAGGCCACGGGTGCCATCCGTGTTGAGCGGCAGGAAGCCGGTGTAGTCGTTGTTGTATCCGAATTGCTGCAGCTGGGCTTTGGCGCTTTGGTTTCTCACGTCGAACGCGGGCGCATCAGCAGTGATGGGGTCGCCCCAGCGCAGCAGGATGTCCGCGTCATACCCGGCGGCCACGTGGTGGGTCCCGTCAACACCGGCCGCCAGTTCGTCAAAGGCGTAGCGGCTGCGCGGGGCCGCGCCGGCCTGGCGTGCAGCGGTAAGGGCTGGGGCGCCGAACAGGGCAGCGGCGGCAGAGACGCCAAGCACTCCTTGCAGAATTCCCCGGCGGCCATAGCGGGCAGCGAGGACACTGCCAATGGTGCGCGAAAGGTTCGGATTGGCTGGAATGTCGTCTGCGGCCTCAAAGGCTTCCGCTTTGTTTCCGGGTTGCGGCGCGCCGGTGATCTGCTTGCGGTCCATTGCCGGCCTCCGGATTGTCTACGTTTAAGGTGAGGTCCGTCCGGTGACCCGCTGCGGGACCGGTCGAACCTGTGCTGCCGGCGTCAGGCGCCGTCGTTGCAAAACAGCTCGTAGACAACTTCCAGTATGCGGCGCGGCTTGTCATCTGCCAGGCGGTAGTAGATGGCTTTTCCCTCACGTCGCGGCAGGACCAGCCCCTCTTGACGCAGCCGCGACAGCTGCTGGGACACGGCGGCCTGGCGGGCCGACAGCAGTGCTTCCAGTTCGGTCACCGATTTTTCTCCGGACACCAGATGGCACAGGATCATCAACCGGCCCTGGTGGCTGATCGCCTTAAGGAAGTTGGCGGCCTTGGTTGCGTTTTCAACCATCTTTTCAATTTCGTCCGGGTCCATATCGGCGGGACTCTGCGGTAGGGCCATTGTAGTCTCCCAGGCGCTGCCGGGGCGCCGCGCCTCTGTTTGTCACCGGTGCCAGCTGTCCGCTGCTGCCCGGGATGTGCGTATAGTCATCATATCTTGTATGAGCGCTTAGCAAATCTGCAAGCCGGGGCCAAAGGAAACTTGTGCGGGGCCGCGGCTGAGAACCCTGGGGATCACCGGCGGACACGCAGATTTTATTGTGATGGGGCGCGGTCAGGCCGTGAGTTGTACGCGGCGAAACAAGTTGGGGCTGGGAGTGCGCGCCGCTCAGGCAGACTCACCTGCCGCCCGCTTCAGCTCCGCCGTTTCCGCCCGGTTCAGCATTTCGCCCCGCTTGCATTTCTGCAGTGCCGCGCGTGCCAATTCGTATCGCGGGTCCTGCCAGAAGAGGAGGCAGCCGCTGCATCCCTTGCCGCAGCAGCCCGCAGTGCCGACGCGGTTGGTCTTGACGCGTTTTTGTTGCTGTCCAGCTCCTGCAGGGTGCCGTTCTTGAGCCGCATCCGCACGCCGTAGGTCCAGCGGCAGCTATTGGCCTGGGTGGAGACATGCAGCGGGATTTCCGGCGTCCGGCCCTTGGCATACTGACCCACTGCCGGATCGGCGATGTCCGGCCGGGTCAGCTCCATCCCTTGCGGAAGAAATGCGGGGACGCGCCGAACTTGCGCTTGAACTGGCGCGAGAAATGGGTGGCGGAGTTGAAGCCTGAGGCCAGCGCGATTTCGGTGACGCTCATCGAGGTCTCGTTCATCAGCGCAAAGGCATGGCTGAGGCGCATGTCGAAATAGACGTGCATCGGACTCTGGTTCAGATAGCGCGAGAACAGCCGCTCCAGCTGGCGGCGGGAGATGTCAAGCCGGTCGCACAGCTCGCCGATCGACAGCGGTTCCTCAATCGATTCCTGCATCAGCTGCAGCGCGTTCAGCAGGCGCTGGTTGCGGCTGCCGATGGCCACCGCGTAATTCGATTTCTGCGGTGCCGCCTGGCCGCCGGAGCGCACATGCAGGCACATGTCCGCCACGATGATCGCCAGCTGCTTGCCGTGGCGCTCCTCGATCAGGTGCAGCATCATGTCGGTTGCGGCATTGCCGCCGCCGCAGGTCATCAGCGGGCCGGAGATTTCGAAGATATTGGGGGAGGGCTCCAGGCTTGGATAGCTTTCCAGGAAGCCCGGCTGGTTCTCCCAGTGCAGGGTGAACTTGTGATTCTTGATCAGCCCGGCCTGGGCCAGCGCAAAGGCCCCGGTGCAGATGCCGCCGATGGACCGGCCAAAGCGGCTTTCGCGGCGCAGCCAGTTCAGGGTGACTTCGCTGGCAGCCGCATGCGGTTCCACCCCGGCGCAGACAAACCCCAGCGAATCCGACGGCAGCGGCTGCAGCTTGGTGTCCGGCGTCACCACCATGCCGTTGGAGCAGCGCACCGGCTGGCCGTCCTCTGTCATGATGTACCAGCGGTAGAGCCGGGTGCCGGTCACCTGGTTGGCAATGCGCAGGGGTTCGATGGCGGCGGCCACCGGCAGCATTGTCGCCTTGGGCAGGAGCAGGAAATAGAAATCCTGCGGCTCGCCCTCGAACGGAATGGCGAGATTGGCGGCAGCGCCTTTCTGAACGAAACTGTCATCGGACATGGCGGAACCCCAGGCGCAGCGCCCGGGTCAGTGCACCGGGCGGATATCGGACTTTATTTTGCTTCCTAAGGCGCTGCCGCCCGATGCAGCCGGAGAATAGCGACAGCGTTCCAGCGGATTGCGACACCACATGCAGGTTTGCGTCATCGTGAAAATGCCCGCCGCCCCTTGCAGGTCAAAAGGGGCGATACTAAGACTCGGGTAACACACTGTCGGGTATGGTGCCGGACATAAACAACGCAGGCAGGTCGCAATGATTGATCCCAGAGAAACATACATGAACACCCTGGTCCCGATGGTGGTTGAGCAGACCAGCCGGGGCGAGCGGGCCTATGACATTTTTTCCCGCCTGCTGAAGGAGCGGATCATCTTCCTGAACGGCCCGGTGCACGACGGGATGAGCTCTTTGATCGTGGCACAGCTTTTGCACCTTGAGGCGGAAAACCCGTCCAAGGAAATCTCTATGTACATCAACAGCCCCGGCGGCGTTGTGACCTCCGGTCTGTCGATCTACGACACCATGCAGTACATCAAGCCCAAGGTTTCGACCCTGGTGATCGGCCAGGCGGCCTCAATGGGGTCGCTGCTGCTGACTGCCGGTGAGCCGGGCATGCGCTTCAGCTTGCCGAACTCCCGCGTGATGGTGCACCAGCCCTCCGGCGGCTTCCAGGGCCAGGCCACCGACATCATGATCCATGCCGAGGAAACCCTGAAGCTGAAGAAGCGCCTGAACGAGATTTACGTCAGGCACACCGGCCAGGACTACGACACCATTGTCGACGCGCTGGAGCGTGACAATTTCATGTCGCCGGAAGAGGCCAAGGAATTCGGCCTGATCGACGAGATCGTTGAAAACCGCGCCAAGGGTGATGTTGAGCAGGCCTGACGCCTGAGCTTGTGAGCAGCCGTGTGCCCCAGCGGTTAAGATGGGGCGCACTTTCACATTGTGGCCGCCTAAGCACTGTCTTAAGCTGGCCAAAAGTTGAAACGCCCCGCGGTGCGGGTGCAGCGGACCGGGCGGACTGAAAGGTAGACCATGGCGACGAATTCAGGCGGCGACAGCAAGAACACCCTCTATTGCAGCTTCTGCGGCAAGAGCCAGCATGAAGTGCGTAAGCTGATCGCAGGCCCCACCGTATTCATTTGCGATGAATGCGTTGAACTGTGCATGGATATCATCCGTGAAGAGACCAAGGCCTCTGGCCTGAAGGCCACCGATGGCGTTCCGACGCCCAAGGATATTTGCCAGGTCCTGGATGATTACGTGATCGGCCAGGCCACCGCCAAGCGGGTGCTGTCGGTTGCGGTGCACAATCACTACAAGCGTCTGAACCACGCCCAGAAGGCGGGTTCGGACATTGAACTGGCGAAATCCAACATCCTGCTGATCGGCCCCACCGGCTGCGGCAAGACGCTGCTGGCGCAGACGCTGGCGCGGATCCTGGATGTGCCCTTCACCATGGCGGATGCGACCACCCTCACTGAGGCCGGTTATGTCGGTGAGGATGTTGAAAACATCATCCTGAAGCTGCTGCAGGCGTCGGAATACAACGTCGAGCGCGCGCAGCGCGGCATCGTCTATATTGACGAGGTCGACAAGATCACCCGCAAGTCGGAAAACCCCTCGATCACCCGCGACGTGTCGGGCGAGGGTGTGCAGCAGGCGCTGCTGAAGCTGATGGAAGGCACCGTGGCCTCGGTGCCGCCGCAGGGCGGGCGCAAGCATCCGCAGCAGGAATTCCTGCAGGTGGACACCACCAACATCCTGTTCATCTGCGGCGGTGCCTTTGCCGGCCTCGACAAGATCATCGCGCAGCGCGGCAAGGGCTCAGCGATGGGCTTTGGCGCCGATGTCCGTGACAATGATGAGCGCGGTGTCGGCGAGATCTTCAAAGATCTGGAGCCGGAAGACCTGCTGAAATTCGGTCTTATCCCGGAATTTGTCGGCCGTCTGCCGGTTCTGGCAACGCTGGAGGATCTGGACGAGGATGCGCTGGTCACCATTCTGACCCTGCCCAAGAATGCCCTGGTCAAGCAGTACCAGCGCCTGTTCGAGCTGGAAGACACCGAGCTGGACTTTACCGAGGAAGCGCTGAGCGCGATTGCCAAGAAGGCGATCGAGCGCAAGACCGGCGCCCGCGGCCTGCGCTCGATCATGGAGGATATCCTCTTGGATACCATGTTCGATCTGCCCGGCATGGAGAGCGTCACCAAGGTGGTTGTGAATGAGGAGGCAGTGACCTCTGACGCGCAGCCGCTGATGATCCACGCGGATGCCGAAAAGGAGCCGGCGTCGGCAGGCTGAGCGGATTAATATTCACACCAACGGCGCGGTTCTTCCGCGCCGTTTCCGGTTTTAGGGGGCTGGGGGCGCTGCCCCCGCAGCGGCAAGCCGCTGCTCCCCCGGGATATTTTAGCCAGAAGAAGGTTGAATTCTATGATCAAGCGGATTTCTTCCGGAGGTGAGTTCGAGGCCAAGGTGGGGTATTGCCGCGCCGTGGTTGCGGGCGGTTTCGTGCATGTGGCGGGCACCGTCGGCCAGGGCGATGACGTTGTTGCCCAGTGCAAGTCGGCACTGGACACCATCGCGGCGGCGCTGGAGAAGGCGGGCGCCAGCTTTGCCGATGCGGTGCGGGTCAATTATTACTTGCCGGATGCGGCGGAGTTCGAGCCTTGCTGGCCCGTACTGGCGGAAACCTTTGGCGCAAACCCGCCGGCGGCTACGATGATTGAGTGCAATCTGATTGATCCCAAGTTCCGGATCGAGATTGAAGTTACCGCGCTGGCACCAGCTGACGGCTGACAGGGCAGGCGGCGCCCAAGCCGCTGAGGCAAAACTGCCAATTCCCGCTCTGCTCATCCAGCCCGGGGCGCAAGCCACTGGACCTTGGCGGGAAATTGGGCCATATCGAAGTCGGAAAACTCCGGAGGCACCCATGGGAATCCTGAACACTCTTCTGCGCGCTGTGACTTGGTGGAACGGCTCCACCTTGAACACCCGGATCTTCACCGCCCGCAAGGGTATCAAGGTGGGGGAAGATGACCAGGGCAACGTGTTCTACCGCAATGCGGACGACAGCAAGCGCTGGGTGATGTTCAACGGAGAAGTGGAAGCCTCCCGCGTCAGCCCTGATTGGCACGGCTGGCTGCACCGCACCTTTGACGAGGTGCCGAGCGAGAAGCCGCTGAAGCACAAAGCCTGGGAAAAGCCGCATCAGGAAAACCTGACCGGCACCATGATGGCCTATGCGCCGGCCGGGTCGATCCGTGCAGGCGGCGAGCCGAAAGAGCGCCGCGACTACGAGGCCTGGGTGCCCGAATAAACACATCTGCCAAAAGGCTGATTTCATGTCCCACAATCCCACTGAAGTTTTTGCCGGCGGCGTCGTGCTGGCCGCGGCAATCGGTTTTGCGGTCTACGCAGGGCAGGCGGCCGGCCTGTCGCGCGGCGGCGCAACCTATGATCTCACTGCCTCTTTCCGGTCTTTGGAGGGCGTCAGCATCGGCACCGATGTGCGGCTGGCCGGAGTCAAGATCGGCACTGTGACCGGCGTCGATCTGAACCCGGAAACCTTCCGTGCCGACACTGTGTTTTCGGTGAAGGACGGGATTGAAGTCCCTGACGACAGCGCCGTGGTGATTTCCTCCGAGGGCCTGCTGGGCGGTAACTTCGTCGAGATCATGCCAGGCGGGTCCCCCTTTGCCTTTGAAGCAGGGGATGAGATCGAGGACACCCAGGGCGCGGTTAGCCTGATTTCGCTGCTGGTGAAATTCGTGGCCGGCGGCGGGGAAGAGTCGTGAAGCGCCTGGCGGCAGCACTGATGGCCGCGTTGCTGGCGGTCCCCGCCGCGGCGCAGGAGCAGGCTGCGCAAGGCAGCGCTGCTGTGCTGCGGGCGCTGGACAAGGTCAACGGGCATTCCCTGGATGCCGAGGTGGCCATTGGCGCCAGCGCCGAGATGTTCGGCCTGCTGGTTACCGTCCGGGATTGCCGCTACCCGGCGGAGAACCCGACTGGCGACGCATTTGCCTATTTGTCGGTGCAGGACCCCAAAAACGGCGCCGAGCATTTCAGCGGCTGGATGATTGCCTCCAGCCCGGCGCTGAATGCGCTGGACCACAATCGTTACGACGTCTGGGTCATCCGCTGCAAAAGCAGTTGAGGCTGCGGCACCGCAGGCGCTGAAAAATCCGCGTCCTTGTCGAGGGCCTCACGCAGCAGCGAGCGGTAACGCGCGCGTGTGACCTCGACCCCGCCGAGAGACGCCAGATGCGGGGTCAGGAACTGGGTGTCGCATAAGGTGAAGCCCGCCTGCACCAGCCGGTCGGTCAGATAGGCCAGCGCCACCTTGGAGGCATCGCGGCGCCGGGAGAACATGCTTTCGCCAAAGAACGCCCCGCCCAGCGAGACGCCGTAGGTGCCACCCGCCAATGCGCCCTGCTGCCAGACCTCCAGCGAGTGGGCGTTTCCCATCATATGCAGATCGAGGTACCGGTCGCGGATTTCGCTGTTGATCCAGGTTTCTGCCCGGTCGGCACAGCCGTCCACCACGCCTGCAAAGTCGCGGTTCACGGTGATCTTATAACCGCCGTTGCGGATGCGCTTGGCAAGGGAGCGGGAGATGCGGAAACCGTCCAGCGGAAGAATCCCGCGCCGCTTGGGGTCGACCCAGAACACTTCGGGATCGTCGCGGTGTTCGGCCATCGGAAAAACACCGGCGGAATAGGCGTGCAGCAAGAGATCGGCAGTCAGGCTCATGATGCCGCCAGTATAAAGAGGAAAGGCAAGGAAAAGTAAAACGGGGCGCAACCGGATGGTGCGCCCCGCAGGATTTTAGCCCGGTGTGTTTTCTTCCAGCCAGCGTTCCAGCCAGTGAATGCCGTAATCGCCGGTGTGAATGTCCTGCTCCTGCAACAGCGCGTGGAACAGCGGCACGGTGGTGTCGATGCCGTCGATGATCAGTTCGCCCAAGGCCCGGTTCAGGCGCGCCAGCGCCTCGGTCCGGTCGCGGCCGTGCACGATCAGCTTGCCGATCAGCGAGTCGTAATAAGGCGGGATCGAATAGCCGTCATAGAGTGCCGAATCCATCCGCACCCCCAGGCCGCCGGGGGCGTGGTACTGGGTGATCTTGCCCGGGCAGGGCGAGAAGTTCGGCAGTTTCTCGGCGTTGATCCGCACCTCGATAGCGTGGCCGTTGATTTCCAGATCGTCCTGGGTGAACGACATCGGCAGGCCTTCGGCCACCCGGATCTGCTCGCGCACCAGGTCGACGCCAAAGATGGCCTCGGTCACGGGGTGCTCCACCTGCAGGCGGGTGTTCATCTCGATGAAATAGAACTCGCCGTCCTCATAGAGAAACTCGACGGTGCCGGCGCCGGAATAGCCCATCTTGCCAATGGCGTCGGCGCAAATCTTGCCGATGCGGGCGCGCTCTTCCGGGGTGATGCAAGGGCCGGGGGCTTCCTCGAACACTTTCTGGTGGCGGCGCTGCAGCGAGCAGTCGCGTTCTGCCAGGTGGATGCCGGTGCCTTTGCCGTCGCCAAAGACCTGAACTTCGATGTGACGCGGTTTCTGGAGGTATTTCTCCATATACACTTCGTCATTGCCGAACGCGGCTTTGGCCTCGGAACGGGCGGTGGAGAAGGCCGAAACCAGCTCTTTCTCGTCCTTGGCCACTTTCATGCCGCGGCCGCCGCCGCCGGCGGTGGCCTTGATGATCACCGGGTAGCCCATGTCCTTGGCGGCCTTCTTGGCTGCCGCAATGTCAGGAACGCCGCCTTCGGAGCCGGGAACAACCGGAATGCCGAGGTTCTTGGCGGTTTCCTTGGCGGTGATCTTATCCCCCATGATGCGGATATGTGCCGCAGAGGGGCCGATGAAGGTCAGGCCGTGGTCTTCGATGATCTGCACGAAGTTGGCGTTTTCCGACAGGAAGCCGTAGCCCGGGTGGATTGCCTGGGCGCCGCTGATCTCGCAGGCAGAGATAATGGCCGGGATCGACAGGTAGCTTTGTGCGCCGGACGGGGGTCCGATGCAGACCGATTCATCGGCCATGCGGACGTGCATCGCGTCGGCATCAGCGGTGGAGTGCACCGCGACGGACTTGATGCCCATTTCGCGGCAGGCACGGATCACGCGCAGGGCGATTTCGCCGCGGTTGGCAATCAGGATCTTGTCAAACATGGCAGATCCTTACTCGATGATGGCCAGGGGGGTTCCGAATTCGACGGCGGCGCCGTCTTCGACCAGGATGCGCTTCACGGTGCCGGATTTCGGTGCCGGGATGTGGTTCATGGTCTTCATGGCTTCGACGATCAGCAGGGTGTCGCCTTCGCTGACCTGTGCGCCAACAGAGATGAAGGAGGGCGCGCCGGGCTCCGGCTGCAGGTAGACGGTGCCGACCATCGGCGAGGTCACGGCGCCGGGGTGGCTGGCCGGATCGTCGTTTGCGGCTGCGGGGGCGGCAGCGGCGGGCGCGGCTGCGGCGGCAACCGGCGCGGGGGCAGCAGCGGTAGGAACCTGTACCTGCATCGGGGCGGCCGCCATCACAGTCTGGCGCGACACGCGCACGTTCAGGCTGTCATCATCGCCATAGTCGCGTTTGACCTGCAGCTCGGTCAGATCGTTTTCGCGCAGCAGCTCCGCCAGCGCCTTGATGAATGCCACGTCAGCTTCGTGAGATTTGTTTGTCATTTTGTCCTCAGCCAATTCCGACAGGCCCGCCGAATAGGGCAGGCAGGAAATTAGGGCGCTTATAGGGCAAGGATTACCGCAAGGAAAGCACTCCTGAACTGGGCGGTAACATGAGGTCTATGACGCGGATTCGCAATTGCCGGCGTGAAATTCCTTATCACAGCGGCATTCCAGTCAGTTTTGCCACCAGTTCCGGCAATTTGCGGGCCCCGAATTTCTGCAACAGATGCGCCCGGTGGCTTTCCACCGTGCGGTAGGACAGGTCCAGCTGCTTGCCGATTTCCTTGGCCGACAGCCCCTTGCAGGTTAGGATCGCCACCTCGCGCTCGCGCGGAGTAAGCGAGACGACAGGGCGGTCTTCGGAGATATCGGCAAAGGACCAGATACCGGTCTGAAACGGTGCCTCTGGCGTTACCGACCGACCCCGTACCCGGCACCAGAACAAGGCGCCGGCGCGCCGCCGCATGATGCGCTCGTCGCTGTAGCTGCCGCTTTGCGCTTCGGGCTGCTGCAGCAGGGCGCCAATGCGGTGGAAATCCTCTTGGCTGGGATAAAGCTCAGCAATCGGCATGCCGGTAAAATCGCCGGGCGCGCCCCCGAATGTCGCCGCGAATTGCAGGTTGCACCGGGTGATGACGCGGCGTTCCAGAACCGCGAGGCCCACTGGGGCATGGTCAAAGGCAAGATCGCTCATATGGTATTCTTACGCAGGTATTTTTGCGGAATTGAAGGGCTTTGCCCTTGCGTGCCAGTTTCCGGCCGCAACGGCAAGCCGGGGAGGGGCAGCGGATGAACATAGCAGTATGGCTGGCACGGATTGCCGCGGCACAGGGCGCGCGGCCGGCGCTGTATTTGGGGCAGGCGCTGATTGCGGATTATGCGCAGTTCCATGCGCGCGCAGCCTCTGTGGCGGGCTGGCTGCAGACGCAGGGCATCACGCCTGGCGACCGGGTCGGTATCTTCATGAAGAATTGCCCGGACTACCTGATCGCGCTTTACGGCATCTGGTACGCCGGCGCGGTGGCTGTGCCCATCAATGCCAAGCTGCACGGCAAGGAGGCGGAGTTCATTCTGCAAAACTCCGGCACTGGGCTGGTCTTCACCTCGCCCGGCCTGACGGAAGCGGTGGAGGGGACGGCGGCAGAGGTGCGTTGCGTGGACATAACCGGCGCGGAGTATGCGGATGCCTTGCAGGCTGATCCGGTGGCGGAACCTGCGGCGCGCCTGCCGGGGGATCTGGCCTGGCTGTTCTACACCTCCGGCACCACCGGGCGGCCCAAGGGGGTGATGATCACCCACAGGATGCTGATGACCATGGCGATTGCCTACTTCGCGGATGTGGATCAGGTGAGCGACGGGGACCACGCGCTGTATGCCGCGCCGATGAGCCATGGGGCCGGGATCTATGCCATTCAGCATGTGCTGGCTGGCGCGCGGCATGTCTGCCCCGCATCTGGCGGGTTTGATGAGGCGGAGATCTTTGATCTGGCAGCGCATTTCGGGCGCGTGCACATGTTTGCAGCCCCTACCATGGTCACAAGAATGACCTCTGAGGCCAAGCGGCTTGGCCGCACCGGTGAAGGGCTGCGCACCGTGGTTTATGCCGGCGGGCCGATGTATGTCGCCGACATCATGGAGGCGGTAGCGCATTTCGGCCCGGTCTTCGTCCAGGTCTACGGTCAGGGCGAATGCCCGATGGCGATCACCGCGCTGCCGCGCCAGGACGTGCAGGACCGCGCGCATCCCCGCTGGAAAGAGCGTCTGGCCAGCGTCGGCCGGGCGCAGAGCGTGGCAGAAGTGCGCATTGGCACGCCGGAGGGTGAGTTCCTGCCTGCCGGGAGCCATGGAGAAATCATGGTGCGCGGCGATGCGGTGATGCCCGGGTACTGGGAGAACTCCGAAGCCACGGCCAAGACGCTGGTCAATGGCTGGCTGATGACCGGAGACATGGGTGTCATGGACGAGGATGGCTACCTGACCCTGCAGGACCGGTCCAAAGATATGATCATCACCGGCGGCTCCAACGTCTATCCGCGCGAGGTGGAGGAGGTGCTGCTGCTGCACCCGCAGGTGCGCGAGGTTTCCGTGGTGGGGCGTGTGCATGCGGACTGGGGCGAGGAAGTGGTGGCCTTTGTCGTCGGCGATGCGACGGAAGCGGAGCTGGACGCGCTGTGCAACAGCCGGATTGCCCGGTTCAAACGCCCCAAGGCTTATATCCGCATCGATGCTTTGCCCAAGAACAACTATGGCAAGGTTCTGAAGACCAAGCTGCGTGAACGCTTGAA
Organism: Leisingera sp. CC-HEC093; assembly: GCF_059429195.1. Taxonomy (NCBI): domain Bacteria; kingdom Pseudomonadati; phylum Pseudomonadota; class Alphaproteobacteria; order Rhodobacterales; family Roseobacteraceae; genus Leisingera; species Leisingera sp. CC-HEC093. The sequence continues at coordinate 3,138,264 of NZ_JCAIJR010000001.1, forward strand.
TGGGTGACTTGGGGCGCTGCCCCAAACCCCGGGATATTTCCGGCCAGAAGAACAGGTTCCGGCCAGAAGAACAGGTTCTGGGCCGCGGGGCAGACGCGGGCAGCGCGCCTGCCCGGCGCGGACTCAGATTGCCAGGTATTCGGCACGCAGCTCCTCGTTTTCCAGCACCTCGGCGGCGGTGCCGTCAAAGACGATACCGCCGGTATCGAGGATCACCGCACGGTCCGCCAGTTCCAGGGCGCGGACCGCGTTCTGCTCGACAATGATGGTTGTCATGCCCTGTTCCTTGATGTGGATGAGGGTCTTTTCGATCTCGTCGACGATCACCGGGGCGAGGCCTTCGTAGGGTTCGTCCAGCAAGAGCACCTTGATGTCGCGGGCCAAGGCCCGGGCAATCGCCAGCATCTGCTGCTCGCCGCCCGACAGCGTCACCCCCTCCTGCTTGCGGCGCTCGCCAAGGCGCGGGAACAGGTCGTACAGGCGCTCCAGCGACCAGCCGACGGGCGGGGCGATCTGGGCCAGTTGCAGGTTTTCCTCAACCGTCAGGCCGGGGATGATACGGCGGTCCTCGGGCACCAGGCCCAGACCGGCTGCGGCGGCCTCATGCGATTCCATCTTGTGCAGCGGTTTGTGGTCCAGCCAGATCTCGCCGCGGGTCACCATGGGGGAGCCCGTGCGTGCGATTGAGCGCAGAGTGGACGTTTTGCCAGCGCCGTTGCGGCCCAATAGGGCCAGGATCTCGCCCTCGTGGACGTTAAAGCTGATGCCCTGCACAATGTAGCTTTCGCCGTAATAGGCGTGCACATCCCAGACTGACAGGAAGGCTGGCGCGGTGGTGGCCGCGTTGGCATTTTTGGAGAAATCGGGTTTCACATTCATGACTTTATCCTTTCTCACTCATCTTGTCCGAGAACCGGTTCCCGCTTTTCGGGATGAGTGACGTTCCTCCTTATGCCGACTCGCCCAGATACGCTTCGCGCACCTTCGGGTTGCCGCGGATGTTTTGCGGATCGTCCTCGACCAGCGGGGTGCCTTGCGCCAGAACAGTGATCCGGTTGGCGAGGCTGAACACAACATGCATGTCGTGCTCAATGATGGCGATGGTGATGTCGCGCTCGTCGCTGATCTGCTTCAGCAGGTCGATGGTGTTGTTTGTATCGGCCCGCGCCATGCCGGCAGTGGGCTCGTCCAGCAGCAGCAGGCGCGGTTCCTGGCTCAGGCACATGCCGATCTCCAGCCGCCGCTTGTCGCCGCGGGACATGGCGGCGGCATGCATGTGCCGCTTGTCCGCCATGTTCATTTCTTCCAGCATGTTTTCGGCTCGCTCCAGAATGTCCTTTTGCTTGAGCACGGCAGACAGGGCGTTCAGCTCGAACGCGCCGTCGCGTTTGGCAAAACAGGGGATCATCATATTTTCAAGCACCGTCAGGTCGCCGAAAATTTCCGGCGTCTGGAACACGCGGCTGATGCCCATCTGATTGATCTCGTAAGGCGCGCGTCCCAGAACCGACTGGCCGTCGAACATGACGGAGCCGGTGTCGGGGATCAGCTTGCCCACCAGGCAGTTCAGAAGGGTGGACTTGCCTGCGCCATTCGGCCCGATGATGGCGTGGACTGTGTTTTCCTTGACGCTGAGATTGACGTCGGACAGCGCTTGCAGCCCGCCGAACCGTTTCCCCACGTCTTTGACTTCAAGGATACCCATTGTTCTGTCTCCTTATTCCGCGGGGTTGGTTTCTTGGGCAGCAGAGCTGCCGTTCTTGGCCTTGCGGCCGCTGAGCCAGCCCTTGATCCGCTGGCCGCCTTCAACCAGGCCGCCGGGCAGGAAGATCACCACCAGCATGAACAAGAGGCCCAGGGTCAGGTGCCAGCCTTTGCCGATAAAGGGGTGGATGATGAAGACCACCGCGTCCTCCATCCCGTCCGGCAGGAAACTGAACCAGGTGTGCAGAACGTTGTCGTTAATCTTGGAGAAGATGTTCTCGAAGTACTTGATGAAGCCGGCGCCCAGCACCGGACCGATCAGCGTGCCGGCACCGCCGAGGATGGTCATCAGCACCACCTCGCCGGAGGCAGTCCATTGCATCCGTTCAGCGCCTGCCAGCGGGTCCATTGAGGCCATCAGCCCGCCTGCAAGTCCTGCATACATGCCTGAAATTACAAAAGCCGCCAGAGTATAGGGACGGGTGTTGAGCCCGGTGTAGTTCATCCGCTGCTGGTTGGACTTCACGGCCCGCAGCATCATGCCAAAGGGCGATCGGAAGATGCGGATCGACAGGTAGAAGGCGACCAGCATGATCAGCGCGCACAGGTAATAGCCGGCGTTGAACTGGAAGGCCCAGGGGCCGACGGCCATCTCGAAGGTGGAACGCATCTCAAGCCCGAACAGGTTGGTCACGGGGATTGAGCCGTCCGCGGTGGCGGAGACGCCCAGAATGCGGGGATCATCCAGCGTCAGCTGCAGGCCGGTTTCACCGTTGGTGATCGGGGTCAGCACCGAATAGGCCAGATTGAAGGACATCTGCGCGAACGCCAGTGTCAGGATCGAGAAGTAGATGCCGGAGCGGCGTAAGCTGACAAAGCCGATGAGAAGCGCAAACAGGCCCGCGACGATCACCGACAGCAGGATGGCCGGGATCACGTTCATGCCGATCAGCTTGAACATCCAGACGGCAGAGTAGGAGCCTGCGCCAAGGAAGGCTGCATGGCCAAAGGACAGGTAGCCGGTGAGGCCGAAGAGGATGTTGAAGCCGATAGCAAAGATCCCGAAGATCACGAAACGCTGCATCAAATCCGGATAGCCCGCGTTGAACTGCGCCAGCGCGCTGTCCGTTGGGAATGGGTTCAGGATGAAGGGCGCAAGCAGTGCGAGGCAGGCGACGATGATCAGCTTTGAAGTGTCTTTTTTGTCTAGTCCGAACATGTCTTATTCCTCCATCACGCCTTTGCGGCCCATCAGGCCCCGCGGCCGGGTCAGCAGAATGATGATTGCGACCACGTAGATGATGATCTGGTCGATGCCGGGCAGCAGCGACTTGATCTCGTTCATAGAGGCAAAGCTTTCGAGCACGCCCAGCAGGAAGCCCGCCAGCACCGCGCCGGGAAGCGACCCCATGCCGCCGACAACCACCACAACGAAGCTGAGGACCAGGAAGTCCATGCCCATGTGGTAGTTGGGAGAGTTGATCGGGGTGTACATCACACCCGCGAGGCCCGCGACGGCGGCGGCGATACCGAACATAATGGTGAAGCGGCGATCAATATTGATGCCCAGAAGGCCCACGGTTTCGCGGTCGGCCATGCCGGCCCGCACCACCATGCCGAAGGTTGTGAACTGCAGGAAGCTGAATATGCCGCCGATGATCAGCACCGCAAAGAAGAAATAGACGACGCGCCAGACCGGATAGACGATATCCATGCCGATGGCCGCACCCAGGTTCACCACGCCGTTCAGCGCGTCGGGCGCGGGCGTTTGGATCGGGTTGGCGCCGTAGAAGTATTTGACCACCTCCTGCAGCACGATGGCGAGGCCGAAGGTCACAAGGATCTGGTCGGCGTGCGGGCGTTTGTAGAAGTGCTTGATCAGCCCGCGCTCCATCACGTAGCCGACGCCGATCATGATCGGGATCGCAAACAGGATCGCCAGCGGCACCGCCCAGTCGATAATGCTGCCGCCGATGTCGGGACCGAACCAGGCCTCTACATAGGGGGTTTTCACCTTGAGCGGGTTGCCCAGAAAATCCTTCTGGGTTTCGTCCACAAGCTCAAAGCTGAGGTTCAGGATGCGCTGCAGGGTGACTGCGCAGAAGGCGCCGATCATGAACAGTGCCCCATGGGCAAAGTTCACCACGCCCAGCGTGCCGAAGATGAGTGTCAAACCCAGCGCGATCAGCGCATAGGCCGAGCCTTTGTCCAGCCCGTTCAGGATTTGCAAGAGAATGGCGTCCATGGGTCCCACCGTGCGTCAGGTTGGGGATGGCCCGCCCGGCGGGGGAGCGGACGGGCCGGTTGGGGCAGCCGGAGTCCGGTGCGGACTCCGGCCCGGAATTTTTAAAAATTCCGGCGCCCTGCGACTGGCTTATGCACCCGGGTTGCAGGCGCCGAGGTTGCCGCCGGCGAACATCGGGTGGTCCGGTGCGTATTCCACCTGGGCCCGCGGGGTAACCTCAACCACTTCCAGAAGGTCGAATTCCGAGGTCGGGTTCTCTTTGCCGCGCACCACCAGAACGTCCTTGAAACACTGATGGTCTTCAGCGCGGTAGAGGGTCGGGCCGTTGCCCATGCCGTCGAACTCAAACCCTTCCAGCGCTTTCGCGACGGCGCAGGGGTTGAAGCTGCCGGCACGCTCCACCGCGTCTGCATAAAGCAGGGTCTGCACATAGCAGGTGTGTGCGGCCTGGCTCGGCGGGAAACCGTATTTGGTGCCGAAGGATTTCACAAAGGCCTTGGAGCCTTCATCCTGCAGCGTCCAATGCCAGTTGGTGGAGCCATGGATGCCCTTGACGTTCTCGCCTGCACCCTTGGCCATCAGGCGGGAATAAAGCGGCACCACGATCTCGAAGTTCTTGCCGTTGACCACTTTTTCGCGCAGGCCGAACTGCACCGCGTTGGTCAGCGAGTTCACCATGTTGCCGCCATAGTGGTTCAGCACCAGCACGTCGGCGCCAGAGTTCAGGACCGGCGCGATGTAAGAGGAGAAGTCGGTGGCCGCCAGCGGGGTGCGGACCTTGTTCACGGTCTGCCAGCCCAGCGCCTCGGTGGCGGCGGCGATCGATTCTTCCTGGGTCCAGCCCCAAGTATAGTCAGCGGTCAGGTGATAGGCGATCCGGTCAGTGCCGTAGAGGTTCTTCAGCACCGGCGCCAGTGCTGCGCCCGACATGTAGCCGTTAAAGAAGTGTCGGAATCCGTTGGCCTTCTTGTCTTTGCCGGTGGTGTCGTTGGAGTGGGTGAGGCCGGCCATGAAGATAACACCTGCCTCCTGGCAGAGGCCCTGCACCGCGATGGCAACGCCTGAGGACGATCCGCCGGTGATCATCACCGCGCCGTCCTTCTCGATCATCGACTTGGCGGAGGCACGGGCGGCGTCCGATTTGGTCTGGGTGTCGCCGGTCACATACTCGACTTTTTTGCCGAGGATGCCGTTCCCCTGCAGCGCCTTGGAGCTGAAGGTGTTCATCATGCCGCCGTCGCCGCCGCCGTTCAGATGCTCAACGGCCAGCTCATAGGCGCGCAGTTCGTCTGCGCCTTCGTCGGCGTAGGGGCCGGTCTGGGGCACGTTGAAGCCCAGGGTGACGGTGCCGCCGGTCGGTTCATTGGTAAAGGCCGCGGCGGAAGAGGCGGTAAAGATGGTTGGCAGTGCCACACCGGCACCTGCAATTGCGCCGGTCTTAAGGACTCTGCGGCGTGATGCGTCAAATTTGGACATGTATTCCTCCCTGATATGATCGGTGCCTTGCAGCTCCTCACTTCTGCGCGGTACCAGCACTTTGCGTGCAAAATCAGTATGAGAGCGTCATGTAAACTCAGGCAATAAAACCCTTTTGGGGCTTGAAAATTCTGTAAAGAAATGAACAACTGGTTACGTGTTTCTGTAAACAAAGTTATTTTGCGTTGCAGAAAGCCGTTGAAAAGGAAGTGTTTTGGAAGGCCCGTCCGCATGGCACGCGACACACTCACCGGAAGCCGGATCCGCGAGCGCAGGCTCATCCTCGGGGTGCGCCAGGCCGAATTAGCGCGGGAGGCGGGGATATCGGCCTCTTATCTCAACCTGATTGAACACAACCGGCGCAGAATCGGCGGCAAATTGCTGGTTGATATCGCCGGTGTGCTGGGGGTGGAGCCCTCGATGCTGAGCGAGGGTGCGGAGGCGGCGCTGATCTCCACCCTGCGTGAGGCCGCGGCGGACAGTGGCGTGCCGGTGGCGGAGCTGGACCGGGCCGATGAATTTGCGGGCCGTTTTCCGGGCTGGGCTGAGGTTCTGGCGGCAGGCCACCGCCGCATCGCCACGCTGGAACGCACGGTCGAGACGCTCTCGGACCGGCTGGCGCATGACCCCAACCTGGCGGCCTCGGTGCATGAGGTGCTGTCGACCGCCGCCGCGATCCGCTCCACAGCGTCGATCCTGGCGGAAACCGGTGAATTGGAACCCGAGTGGCGGGACCGGTTTCACAAAAACCTGAACGAGGATTCGCTGCGGCTGTCGGAAAGCAGCCGCGCCCTCGTCAGTTTTCTGGACGAAGGGGATGCTGGTGAGGACCGCCGCGGAATGCCGCAGGAAGAGGCAGAAGCCTTCTTTCAAGACAACGGGTTCCATTTTCCGGCATTGGAGGATGGTTCAGCAGAGCCTGAGGAGCTGCTGGGGAACGCACCGGCGCTGGCAAGCGAGGCGGCACGCAGCCTGGCCCGGGCGGCGCTGGAACAGTACCAGGCCGATGCCCGGGTGATGCCGTTGAACGCGCTGGAGCGTGAACTGCAGTCCGCTGGGATTGCACCTGCGGCGCTGGCGCGCCGGTTCGGCTGCGGGCTGCCTGCGGTGCTGCGCCGCCTGGCCGCACTGCCGGAGGAGGTTCTGGGCCACGAAGCCGGGCTGGTGATCTGCGATGCCTCAGGCACCCTGCTGTTCCGCAAGCCCGTCACCGGGTTTGCCATGCCGCGCTTTGGCGCCTCCTGCCCGCTGTGGCCGCTCTATACCGCTCTGGTCAATCCGCATGTGCCGGTGCGGCGCAACGTGGTGCAGCAGGGGCGCAATACAGCTGCCTTTGACTGCCTGGCCGTGGCCTGGCCGCAGACCCAGCCGGATTTCGGCGAAGACCCCCTGTACCGCGCAGTGATGCTGATCCTGCCTGGTGCCAAGGATGCGCAAGATCCGCAGCCGGTGGGCGCCAGCTGCCGGATCTGCCCGCGCCGGGGCTGTAACGCGCGCCGTGAGCCATCGATCCTGAAGGAAGAGTTTTGACACTGGTGCAGGCCGGCGGCTAACCTGCGCAAAAATGAATGCGCGGCCCGGCGGGAGGCCAGGGACCGCGCTTGGAGGAAATTCTGCTGATGGGCAGGCATGTTGTTCTGATCGAGGATGAGCCGAATATCACCGAGGCGATCCGCTTTCTTCTGACCCGCGACGGCTGGAGCGTGGATGTGCATACCGATGGCGCCACTGCGGTGGAGGTGATCCGGGATGCCGATCCCGACCTGGTGATTCTGGATCTGATGCTGCCGGGCAAAAGCGGGCTGGAAATTGTGCGCGAACTGCGCGGCGGCGAGGGGATGAAGACCCTGCCGGTGCTGATGCTGACCGCCCGCGGCCAGATGCGGGACCGCGAAATGGCTGAGAAGGCGGGTGTCACCCGGTTCATGACCAAGCCGTTCTCCAACGCCGAAGTGCTGACAGCCGTGCGCGATCTGCACGCCCAGGCCGGGCAGGGATGACCCGGGACGGCGGCCACAAGGCGCAGACCGGCTCCCGCTCAGAGCGCCAGACCTACCGCCGCCGCCGCCTGATGGACATCGCCCGGCTGCTGCCGGTGCTGGGGGCGCTGCTGCTGGCGCTGCCGCTGTTGTGGCCCGAGGCCGCGTCCCATCCTGCCGGGCGCGGCGGCGTCAGCATGTCGGCGGCGATCATCTATGTCTTTGCGGTTTGGGCCGGCTTGATCGCGGCCTGTTTCGTGTTCAGTCTTGCCGTGCAGCGATGGGCGGACCATTGGACCGGCGGCGGGCCGGACGAGGGGCCGCCGCCGGACAGCGGAGCGGGCGATTGATGGCCTCGCTGAACCTGCTCGCCTTTGTCTGCCTGGCCTATGTGGCCTTTCTGTTTTTTATTGCCTTCTGGGCCGACCGGCTGGCCACCCGCGGACGCAGTGCCGCCTGGATGCGGTCGCCGCTGATCTACACCTTGTCACTGTCGGTCTATTGCACTGCCTGGACGTTCTATGGCGCCGTTGGATATGCGGCACGCTCAGGGCTGGAGTTCGTGACGATCTACCTGGGTCCGTCGCTGGTGATGATCGGCTGGTGGTGGGGCCTGCGCAAGCTGGTGCGGATCGGGCGCAGCCAGCGGATCACCTCCATTGCCGACCTGTTGTCGTCGCGCTATGGCAAATCGAACCTGCTTGCGGCCGGCGTCACCATTCTCGCGGTGATTGGCGTTACTCCGTATATTTCCCTGCAACTGCAATCTGTTACGCTGTCCTTTGCGATCTTTGCCGAGGCCGATCCGCTGCGCGGCTATAACGAAACCTCGACGGTGTTCTGGGTCGCTTCCGGGCTGGCGGTGTTCGCCATTCTGTTCGGAACCCGCAACCTGAACGCCAATGAGCGCCACCATGGCGTTGTCACCGCTGTGGCCCTGGAGGCGGTTGTCAAGCTGGCAGCACTGCTGGCCGTCGGGGTGTTTGTGGTTTGGGGCGTGGCTGGCGGGGTCGGTGAGACACTGGCCCGCATAGATGCCTCGCAGATCGGCCAATGGAATGTTGATGGCAGCCGCTGGGCTGCGGTCACCTTTCTGGCAGCAGCGGCGTTTGTCTGCCTGCCGCGGATGTTTCAGGTGATGGTGGTGGAAAATGAAGACGAACGCCACCTGAGGATCGCGTCCTGGGCGTTTCCGCTGTACCTGCTGCTGATCTCGATGTTCGTGGTGCCGATTGCCGCGGTGGGCCTGGATCTGATGCCTGCGGGGGCAAACCCCGACATGTTCGTGCTGACGGTGCCCCTGCAGCAGGGGCAGCAGGGGCTTGCGATGCTGTCCTTCCTGGGCGGGTTCTCCTCCGCCACCTCGATGGTGATCGTGGCAGCCATGGCGTTGTCGACGATGGTGTCGAACCACATTGTGATGCCGGTCTGGCTGCGGCTGCAAAGCCGTCAGGCGTCGGTCTCCGGCGATGTGCGCGACGTGGTGCTGCTGTCGCGCCGGGTGTCGATCGCGGTGATCATGGCGCTGGGATATTTCTACTACCACCTCTCTGGCGGCGCGGCGGCGCTGGCCGTGATCGGCCTGATCTCCTTTGCCGGGGTGGCGCAGATCCTGCCGGCGCTGGTCGGCGGGCTGTTCTGGCGCGGCGCCACCCGCAGCGGCGCCCTGGCCGGGCTGACCGTGGGGTTCGGCATCTGGCTTTATACCATGCTGCTGCCCGCCCTGGGCGGCGGGCTGCTGCCGGAGCATATCCTGCGCCATGGCCTCTTTGGTCTCAGCTGGCTGCGCCCTGAGGCGCTGTTCGGGATTGAAGGGATGGACCCGACGGTGCATGCGGTGATGTGGTCGATGAGCCTCAATGCGCTGGCGTTCTGCCTGGTGTCGCTGATGACGTTTCCCAGCCCGCTGGAACGGCTGCAGGGCGCCCAATTCGTCAACGTGTTTGACCATTCCGCAGGCCCGCGCGGCTGGACCGGATCGGTGGCGCAGTGCGAGGATCTGATGATCATGTCGCAGCGGATCCTGGGTGCTGCGGAGGCGCAGGCATTCTTTGAGCGCGAGCGGCTGCGCCAGGGCGGCCGCGGGCCGCTGCCGGAGCCGACACCCGCCTTTCTGGAACGGCTGGAACGCGAATTGAGCGCGTCGATCGGGGCCGCGGCGGCGCATGCGATGATCGGCCAGATCGCCGGCGGATCGTCGGTGTCTGTGGCGGATCTGCTGGCGGTTGCGGATGAGACGGCGCAGATGCTGGAGTATTCCAGCCGCCTGGAAGCGCAATCGGCGGAGCTGTCGGCAACTGCGCGCAAGCTGAGGGAAACAAACGAAAAGCTCACCCAGATTTCGGCGCAGAAAGATGCCTTCCTCAGCCAGGTCAGCCATGAGCTGCGGACGCCGATGACCTCAATCCGGGCATTTTCGGAGATCCTGCGCGACGACGGGCAGCTTGGTCCGCAGGAACAGCGCCACTATGCCGGTATCATTCACGATGAAACGCTGCGGCTGACCCGGCTGCTGAATGACCTGCTGGATCTTAGCGTGCTGGAAAGCGGGCAGGTCAGCCTTAACATGTCAGCAGGCACCCTGACCGAAGTGCTGGATCACGCGATAGCCGCGGCACTCGCGGGCTCAGAGCGGCCGCTCAGGGTCCGGCGCGACCCCGAGAGCGAGGGCTTCCGTATTTCTTCCGACCTCGACCGGTTGGCGCAGGTGTTTATCAACCTGATTGCCAATGCCCAGAAATACTGCGACGCAGAAGATCCGGAGCTGACGATATCAGCCAGCGCGGTGGCCGGGCGGCTGCAAATTGATTTTACCGACAACGGCGGCGGTGTTCCGGCGGATTCCCAGCAGATGATTTTTGAGAAATTCGCGCGCGTCAGCCCTGAACGGGCTGGCGGCGCGGGACTGGGCTTGGCAATCTGCCGCGAGGTCATGCAACGGCTTGGCGGTGATGTGTTTTATCTGCCGGGACGCAGCGGCGGCGCGTTCCGGGTTTCCCTGCCGGCAGCGGGCGAAAAGGCGGCGTAAACCCGGCCCTATACAGGAGTTGTTAACCCCCTTCCGGGTAAAACAGGGCAAACGGGACGCGCAAGGGGCAGGTTAAACAGCCTATGTCTGAAACAGAAGCAGCAGAGGCAGGCAGCAGCGGGCAGAGTGTGCTTGCACGCAAGCTGGCGGCGACCAAGGAAGGCGCCGGGGGGCTGACCAGTTCCCTGACCCTGAAGGCATTGCGCCGTTCGGTCGCACGCGCGGCCGCGGATCTGTGCGATCTGCCGATGGCGGTACTGGCCGCGCGCCAGTCCAACCGTTTGTCGGATGATCTGGCTGCGCAGCTGTCCGACAAGGATCTAATGGTGGTGCTGGATTGCCCGCATGGCCGCATGGGTGCTGCCTGTATGGATGCGGCCACTGTCACCGCTCTCATTCAAAAGCAAACTATCGGCGCGGTGATCGGCAAGGCGCCGGGTGAGCGCCATTACACCCCCACTGACGCCGCGATGACCGCGGAATTCCTGGAACGCACCTTTGCCAAGGTTGTTGCGATGCTGGACGGCCAGGCGGACCAGGCACTGTTTTCCGGCTACCGTTTCGGTGCGCAGGTCGAGACCGTGCGCAGCCTGGTGCTGGGGATGGAGGCTGATGATTACCGTGTCATCGAACTGAACATCGACCTGGCATGCGGCGCCATGCAGGGGGTGATGAAGCTGATTCTGCCGGAACCCACAGTAGAGGAGATGACCGGCGGGCAAAGCGGTGCCCCGGGGCCTTCGCTGGGCGCAAACCTCGATTCAATCCGGGCAGAGCTGTCTGCGGTCTTATGCAAGATGCCGGTGCCGCTGCGCAAATTCGCAGGCCTCAAGGTCGGTGATACGCTGGCGCTGGATTCGGCTTTTTTGTATGAAACGGACCTTCTGACAATTGGCGGAAAATCGGTTGCCAAGGGGCGCCTTGGCCAGATGAACGGCTCCCGCGCCGTGCGCCTGAATGTCTCCAATCCCGGCCATCGCAGCAGCAATGAGACAGACGCTATGGCCTTTTCTGAAAGCGGCGGAATGGAGGCGCTGCCAGGCAGCCCGCCGCCGCTTGATATGGGGATTGCGGCACAGGGGCTGCAGGACCCGATGGATGACATGGGCCTGCCCGCGCTGGATGGGCAGGCGGGGCTGGATGCGGCTGCCCTGGACCTGGGCGCTGACAGCGGCCTGCCCGCGCTCGGCGGTGACGGGCTTGGTGGCGAAATGGACCCCATGGGCATGCCCGCGCTCGAAGACGGGGATGCAATGAGCATGGACAGTCTCGGAGGCGGGCTGCCCGATCTGTCCGACCTGCCTGAACTCGCCGATCTGCCAGCGGATGACCTGGGTGATCTCCCGGCCGGGGATGCGCTTGATATTTCGCAGCTGGCGGGGCTGGACGGCGGGCTGCCCGAAAGCTGAGTCCTTCAGCTCTTTGAAAGACACCGCGCCAGGCCTGGCAGATGCGGCCGGAACTGCAGACGCCCCGGCTCCTTCAGCCGTTCAGCCGCCCGCCAGAGACTCCAGCGCCGGGCGCAATCCATCCAGCTGGTATCCCGCCGCCCCGGTTTTTTTCAAAATATCATCGGCCGCCAAATCACCGGCCTGGCTCAGCGCCCAAACTACAGAGCAGCGCGTGCCAGAGGCGCAGTAGGCTAGAACCGGCCCCTCACAGCCCTCGTACAGCTCTCGCTGCCGCGCCACATTGTCCGGTGTCATCGTCTGATGCGTGAGCGGCAGAAGCTCGAACCGAAGTCCCGCGGCCTCTGCGGCGGCGCGGATGGCTTCGGCCTGGTGGCTGGGGGGAACTTCCTCGTCCGGGCGGTTGCAGATCACCGTCTTGTAGCCGGCATCGGCAATGGCGGGCAGGTCCTCGGCAGAGATCTGCGGCGAGACCGAATAGCGGGGGGTAATTACGCGTGCATCCATGGGCTAAGTCTTTACGCGTTTGCCGTGGTCCGGTCCAGATGCCGGCTGAGCCTTGGGGCGGCCAACATGCCGCAGGCCATCGCGGCAAAGAACAAGACCCCCGGCCAGCCGTTGTAGCTGAGCGAGGCGATGGCAGGGCCGGGACACAGGCCCGCCAGCGCCCATCCGGCGCCAAACAGGATAGAACCCAAGATCAATCGCCGGTTCACATCCGCTTTCGGCGCCGCAGGAAAGCCGCCGCCGGCCACGGGCCTGCGCCCCTCCGCCAGCCGCCAGGCCAGCGCCATCGGCAGCAGCGCGCCGCCCATCACAAAGGCCAGCGCCGGATCCCAGTTGCCAAAGATATCCAGCCAGCCCTGCACCTTCGCCGTGTCAGTCATTCCCGACAGCATCAGTCCGGTGCCAAACAGCCCGCCTGCAAACAACGCCAGAACGATACGCAGCATCAGATCACCCCCAGAAGCTGGCGCAGAACCGCCAGTGTCAGTATCCCGGCCAGCATGAAGACGGCAGTGGCCGTAAGGCCGCGCAGGGACAGCCGGGAGATGCCGCAAACCCCGTGGCCGGAGGTGCAGCCGTTGGCCACCCGCGTGCCGATCCCCACCAGCAGGCCTGCGCTTATCAGCACTGCGGCATTACCGGTGACATGTGTGTCGGGTGCGTGCCCGGAAAGCAGGGTGATCAGCAGCGGCACCAGAACCACCCCGGCGATGAAGGCAATCCGCTCCGCCGCGGTGGACCTGCCGCTGCCATCCAGCAGACCGCCGAGGATGCCGCTGGCCCCCATGATGCGGCCGTTGCCCAATAGATAGACCGCGCCGCCGAGGCCGATCAGAAGCCCGCCGCCCAATCCCCAGATCCAATCCGCTTCCATGTCTGCCTGTCTCCTTGCCCGGTCAGAGCTTGTTGACCGGAATTTTCAGAAACACGTCGCCCTGTTCGTCCGGCTCCGGCATTTGGCCGGCGCGCATGTTGACTTGCAGCGACGGCAGGATCAGCCGCGGCATCCCCAGCGTCGCGTCCCGGGCGTCGCGCATTTCAACAAAATCCTCGATGCTGCGGCCGGCGCCGACATGCACGTTCAGCGCCTTCTGTTCGCCAACGGTGGTTTCCCATGCAAACTCGTCGCGCCCCGGCGCCTTGTAGTCGTGGCCGACAAACACGCGGGTTTCATCCGGCAGCGACAGGATTTTATGGATCGAGTTGAACAGATCCGCAGAGGAGCCGCCCGGAAAATCGCAGCGCGCGGTGCCAAAGTCGGGCATGAACAGCGTATCGCCGACAAAGGCCGCATCGCCGATCACATAGGTGAGGCAGGCAGGTGTATGGCCCGGCGTGTGCAGCACCTCGCCGCGCATCTGGCCGATCATGAAACTGTCGCCTTCGCGGAACAGCCGGTCGAACTGGCTGCCGTCGCGCTGGAACTCTGTGCCTTCATTGAACACCTTGCCGAACGTGTCCTGAACCACGGTAATCTGCGCGCCGATGCCGATTTTGCCGCCCATCTGGTTCTGCAGGTAGGGCGCCGCGGACAGGTGGTCGGCGTGGACATGGCTTTCCAGGATCCACTCAACCCGGAGGCCTGCTTCCTGTATCCACGCAGTGATCGCATCTGCCGATGCAGTACAGGTGCGCCCGGCTGCCTGGTCGTAGTCCAGAACCGAGTCGATAATGGCGCAGGCTGAGCCTTCGGGTTCGCGCACCACATAGGACACTGTGTTGGTCGCTTCGTCGAAGAAGGCTTTGACGGCGGGGGTCATTTCTTGCTCTCCCTTGGATCTGAGAAATCATATATAGATTTAAGAATATGTTTCAAGCAGGACGGCCCGGAAACTGCTGCCCGGTGAAATCATCGCAGCCGTCTGATTTGTGTCAAGGCGGGCCGCCGGGGCTCCGGACTATGCTGTGGCCGCGTATTTTCTTGGCAATACCGGAAGGAGAGCGGAAAAGATGCGCAAAAAACCGCCGGAGCGCTCGCCTTTTGCGGGCTTTCGTATTCCTGTTGCAAAATGCTGGCATAATCGCCGGGCTTAGGGAGGACTGCTTATGACAAGGGAAGATCTGCTGCACACTGTCGAGAACCTGGAAACACGGATCCGCACGGAAACAGGCTCAGCCCGCCTGGCCATGCGGCCTGAGTTTATCCGGCTATTGGACTACATGCGCCGGAACGGGGCAGAGGTTCCCGGCCGCCTGCGCCGGCTGGAAGCAGCGCTGTGCGAGGAAGCGGTCGAGGAGATGTTCGACAACGTGCCGGTCTAAGTCCAAACGGCCAGACAAGACAGAAGCGGCCTGGCGTCAGCCCAGAAAGATGCCCGCCATTACCAGCATCAGCCCCAGCACCGACAGCAGCAGGGCGCCCAGGTTGTAGGGCAGCACCGATTGCACCACTGCACGCAGGGCTTCGTCATCGAGGTTCCGGCGGCGGGCGCGCGCGACCCGGACAATGCACCAGACCAGCCCCAGAAGGCCGGCTACGGACACGGCGGCTCCGGCCCAGACGATGAGATCGAACATATGCGTGCTCCTGCGGGGTTCGTGCTGCGCCGCGCCTAACCGATCCGTTCCGCACGTGCAAGCTTTGCGCCCCTGATCATGGTGTTCATGGTGCCGGTTTTTGCCGCTCAGCGCCGCTTCGCCGCTTTCCCGTCTTGCGGCGCGGCGGGCAGGGCGCTATCCCCTTGCTCCGACAGCAATTGACAGCATGTGCCGACGGAGCCGCAGATGGATATCACCGAAGACGAAAAAAGCGAAAACTACCGCGTGACCGCTGGCGAGCTGCGCCAGTTCATCGAGCGGTTCGAGCGTCTGGACGAAGAGAAGAAAACCATCGCCGAGCAGCAAAAGGAAGTGATGGCCGAAGCCAAGGGACGCGGCTACGACACCAAGGTGATGCGCAAGATCATCGCCCTGCGCAAGCGCGACGAGAACGACATCGCCGAAGAAGAGGCGGTGCTGGAAATGTACAAGGAAGCCTTGGACATGAAATAAAAGCGCTTACACGTGCTTTTAAGGACAAGTTCTCGGTAAGAGGGCTCATGTCGACAGCTGGCCCGGAATAGCGTAGCCCTCAAATAGCGCAGCTTTTCCGGGCCAGCGGGCAACGAACACTCAAGTTATGTATTGAAGGATTCACCCTGCCTGCAACTCGCGACTAAGCGAGTACCACCGAGGAATGTCTGACGAGCTTGTAGAAGCAAAAAGGCAGATCCTCTCCTTAAGGCCAGCACTTTTGTTTTGGCGCCTTCAACGCCGGAAGAAGTAAGGTCTGCTCTAGATAGATCATTGCGTCAATTTTGGTTGTGATGTGGTCTTTGCTGGTTGGTACGGCTTCTTTAGTAAAGAGTTGGGACTGGATGGCGCGGGCAGCATTCCTACGACTGAAATAGGAGTCTGTCTGTTATGCCTATTCGAAGGTGTTGTTAAATGCGTGTCAGCATGGAGCGCTAACACTGCAGATTTAGAAGTATGATCGAAAAATAGACAAAAGAACGCCGTACACCGCTGCGGTAGGGCTCTAGAGAGCTTCCTGGGTTTCCTTCACACCCTGACACTCAGTCCCTTGGCTGATCCAACCTGAACTTAGGCTGATTTGGTGCCTTTCTGCTAACTTCCCATGTCCGTCCCAGAAATTGGGCCAAGACAGTGGCTTGCAAGTCGCAAGTGCTGGGGGGGGTACTAAGGCTCAAGCCGAATTCCCGTTGCAGATTTCGGGGTCCGAAAGCCGCTCGTAGGTTGGCCGCTGTGGCAGGTTGAATAATCCTGCCATGTTTAGGTAGGAGATTCGACTGGTATGCAGAGCTGGATCATGGCTTCGCGGTCGGCGTGTAGATCGTGTTGCTGATCTGCAACTGGCGCAGAGAATTTGTGAGAAGGTTCCGTCAACTACGCGGCCATGGCTACTCGAAAGATCAGCGTACTTGACCGAACCATTCTCCAACCTTGCAGTAGCAGGTATCGCCCAAGAGCACAGGCTCCTGACTTCTTTGGGCATACGTAATGCTGAAGGAAAGTGATACCGGGCAAGTTCAAATGGCACACCTTGTACGACCGAAAGACGAAGATCTTACCGAAGCTGGATTGTATGAGTTCGTCGGATCAAGCGTTGGTGTGGTTTGGTCACGTGATTGGAAACTCGAAGAAGAAGCAACCAATTACTTGAGATGGAAGGCGAATGGGCGTTGGTCCAAAGGAGCGCGCTCTCCTTTTGCTGCAGGACACCCGCTGTCAAAAAACACAATTCGTTCGATAGGAAGCGCGCTCATTAACTTCTTGGATTGGTGTGAAAGCCGGCATGTGGATTGGAGGGTACTATGCTATCAGCATCTTCTCGATAGTTATCAGGGGCAGATGCAAGACGGAAAGTGGAATATGAAGATAAAGGGTGTTCCTCTAGCTGCAAGCACGATCAACTCCCGCATGAATACGGTTTGTGATTTTTTGTGCTTCGCTTCCGCCTTGGGGCTGAGAAAAAAATTTGAAACTCCGACTACTAAGTCGAATGCCCGCGATCGCGAAGGACGAAGGTATAGAGCGAGGATTGGAACGCTACGTGCCCATCCTGAAGAGTTGAGACTCCCTACCGTTGAAGAGCTTCAGGCTTGGAGCCGTGGAGTTTACGAGAAATACGGGCAAACCGCTGCGCTAATGGTGAGAACTGCAATAAGTGTTGGCCTGAGACCTTCAGAAGTAGTCTCTCTACAAATGAGCCAACTACCAGCGATCCCAAGGGAGCCAGGGAGGTTAACAGCCAGACTTAGACTTAAATATGGAACCAAGGGCCACCGAAGACGCGGAGATTCCAACCTAGAAGGAAAGCACAGGATAGTGCGTGTTCCAGTCGATCTTCTTTGCGATTTGCACTCGTACTCAAGATTACGGCGCCGTTTGGCTTTAAGGCGTTTTCGCATGCAAAGCCCTTTGGAAAACTTGCCAAAGCAGCTCTTCTTGACGGAAACAAGGGGGCGAGCCTTTAGTTATGACTGGTTCTATCGAATTTGGTCCGTTCCCGACCATTGCCGTACAGGGGGTTTAGTCCTCATCTTGCTCGTCATATTTGGGCCTGCTTTACTTTGCAGGAAAAACTCAGGGAACATCTTGAGCTTTCAGTTGGGCTGACTGGGCCTCTGGGAAACGTTGCGCGCGAAATGCATGGAACGTTGATTCAGATGTATATCCAGCCTCAACTTGGCCACATGAGTGAGGCGACCACCGAGTCATACTTAAACTGGATTGTAGGTGCAGTGGAAGTTCATCCGGCTATCAATGATTGGGTGGGATATTTAAATGGTTAGGAAGTTTTCTAAATCATTATCTCGTAGTGATGATGAGAAGTTGGATTTAAAGGCTGGAGCCAGGGTCATCCCGTTTGACCGGAACAGGAACCCTCTCAGGTTCTACTATAGCGTTCAGCGCGGTGACAACTATTTGGTGGACCTAACAAAATACGGAAATGGTTGCTTGGATACCGGTTTGGTAGGGTTTCCTGAATTAATATTGGAGCTTCTTCCATACTTCCTCGAATATCTCAGGAGCGATCAGCGCACAAAAGAAGCCATTAAGACCTGGCGTATCAGACACTTTGATTATCTGTTCAAGTGGCTTTCTGAAGAAAGAGCTAGCGGTAAACATGTTTCCTCGTCTGTAGAGGAATTTTCGAGCGAAGATGGGCAGTTGTTCAAGGAGTACCTCCTTCGCAATGAGATATCAGAGGCCGTGAACATACTTAACTGCGCGCACAAATTGATTTCACAAGCTCGAAATGCGGAGTCTACGTCCTTGCATTGGCCAACCGTGGCTCGGGTAAAGGGAAAAGGTGCTAGGCCCGAGCTCAACTCACTGGCATTCAAAAAGATATATGAAGCCTGCAAAAGAATACTGGACGAAGCAGATCGGTCACATAGGACACAGGCGGAAGATCTTGAGAAGGCGAAAGGGAAGTTTGAAGAGTTTGGGTGTGTTGCGATTAATCAACAAGATTTTGAATTGAGGCCTTATTACGCGAGATCGTATGTGGAATATATGCGTAGCAAAATAGTGGGTGGGGGGAGCTATAGTGATGACGAAAAGAGAAGGCTTCTCCGTTATTTCGCCAAGGTGAACTGTACTCGGCCCAATGGGTTTGTTGGGGCGACATTTTCTGATCGCCTTTGCCTATATTCTCCATCATCAATTGAGGTCTGTGCGGCAATTCTGATTGTGAGCATGGAAACGGGATGGATTGATGCGGTTTCTGGTATTAACCTTCAGGAAAAGTGGTATGAGTTCAAAAACGGAAGTGAAAATTCGTCCGGAGATAAGTTGAGCACCGTTTTTCTCTTTTCTACCCGCCCTAAAACGTCAAAGCGCGTGTATGCAACAGGGAAGGCTGGACCGAAGTTTCGAAGCTTTCGAACGATTAGTGAACTGGTTTCTAGATCGGAGCCCATGAGGCAGATGTTGCGGGAGCGTCAGTCATTGCTGGAAGGAGTACCTGCAACAAGATTGGTTCAAGAGGAACTTGCGAAGATTGAGGCTCGATTGTCTTCACCTTGGATATATTTCGTTCACAACCAAGGAGTGGGCGTGAATAGTGTCGGTTGGCAACCTATTCCGCAAATAATGAACGACAATTTGCACTTGATCAAAAAAAGGGCAATCAGGACTATGCATGCCCACAAGGATGCCGATCAACTAGAAGAAAAAATTCTGTCAGTTCGATGGAAGGATTGCCGCAATGCCTTTGCAGAGCACCTGTTCAAAAAAAGTGATAGGAATTTGTACGTTGTGAAGAAGGGGTTGGGCCATAGCTCTGTTCAGACAACTAGAGGGTATCTTAATCAAAACAACGTAATTCGAGAGCATTACGAAATAGCGCGCAAAGTTATTTCTTTTGCATTAGAAGAGGTTGAGAGTGGCAACTCTGTTGATCCCACCGTTTTGTTTTTGTCTGCTAACTATGAAGACTTTGGAGAAGAAGACCGAAAGCGCTTATTTGAATTTCGATCCCGCCTGGGCATGGGGTGCCGGAACCCCCGAAAGCCAGACGAGAGACTTTGGCCGGATCATCCGGAAGACCAGCTCTGTTTGGTGCAGAGATGCGTGCTTTGTAAACATGGAATTGTGTTCAAGGGAGCCTGGGAAGGCTTGGCAATCCGTCACGCCGAACTGCTTCATATCCGAAGCAATACTGCTCCCAACAGATGGTTAATCTCTTCGTTCAATTGGGAGCTAGAGGCTATCGATTTGCTCAAATCGAGGTATTTTCAAGACGTAGCCGAGGCCTTTGAAGAGAGATCTTTGGAACACCTTTCAAACTTGACGTCTGGAAAGGCCGTTCTGTTTGATGATCCTTCCCTAGGAGGGTTCTGAGTGAGAAAATCGTCCAGTCCATTTAGCAGAAACCGAGCAATCCTTCAAAATAGGCGAGGGGCACCCGAGCTGTGTAATGCGTGGTCTCTGCCGTGGAAAGAACTGAAGAAGTACGAGATATCACCAGTATCCGTTGATGCAGATGGGCAAATCAGTGATGAGTTTTCAACGATTGCAGAAGACGACGTTTGGGCTGTTCCGAAGCACTTGTTGCCCCCTGGAAAACGACAGAGGAACCTTCAGGTAATTGATTTCCAGAATGCTGTTCCTAAAGGATTCTCGTCCAAACAAGCAGAAGGATTGAAACGGCGGCTTAAGCGGTTGGCGATTTTAAATAAAACTCAAACTGTTAGGTTGAATGGCAGAGTTCGACAACCAGGTGCTGTTTCAACGTGGGTTCATCAAACCAAGCTTTTGTTGTTAGCGGCTCGATTTTCTCTGGAAAATTTTTCACCCGGTCAAAGAAAGTCCGCCTGTCCTGATGGTCCGACAGTTTTTGCAAGCTTGTCTCCTTCCCAAATACAAACTCTTCGGGAGAAACACACATCATGGATGTGGAACAGTGTCTTCTACCTGAATGCCTTTTTTGACAACAACCTGTTTGATGACTGGCCTGCCTCCGATGTTGCAAAGCCTGAGTTCAAGAAAAAGAAAGGAAAAAAATCGGGAGACCCGTTCTCCGATGAGGCGGTCACAGAAATTGTTCGTGCCTCTCTTTGGTTGTCGAGTATTCAACCTGATGTTATGAAGGCTTACCGGTCAATCAGTCAGGTCAAGTGTGATGAGAAGGGGCGGTATGGCAAGAATTTTCTCAATAAATTTATAAGTCGCTTGGTTGGAACTTGGGAGTCTGATCGATTAGTTGTGGGTGACCCGTTTCCAGCTAGTATATACATTAGTGGCGCGGGTAAGAGAGTGAAAAAATTCACGCGCTGGCCTTTAGATACGCTTCATGGAATTTTCGCTTTGCTAAGTCTTTGCCAGACAGCAAATGCAGTAGTCCTTCTGATGACGGGAATGCGATATCAGGAGCTAATTTCTCTAAAGCTGGAGTGCTTAAAAAACTCGGAGGGAGGGTGTTTTCTCGAGGGAAGGGAGTTCAAGTCTTCGGATTCGGTTCTTGGTCAGTGGAGAAATTGGCCCCTTTCTAATCTGGCAAGTCGAGCAGTTGAGCGCCAGCAGGCCTTTGCTCGTGCCTTCGGATCCGGCGATAGTTTGTGGGTTTCTTTGAAGAGTAGAGAAACTGGGGAAGAGCTTCCGAAGTTGGATGTGCAGCTGACTTTGTTCGGTGCGAGGGTCGGATCGATCAACGGTCGCAAACTGGAAGAAATTAACGGCAGAATAACGCCGCACAGGTTTCGCTATACAGTTGCGCGATTGATAGCACTTTCCATTATGAATTATAGTCAGGTTCTCTTCGATTTACTTGGGCATGAAGATCAGGAAACAACTCTTGGGTATGCTCACCGTGATAGCGAGTTTTTTGAGGATATAGAGCGTATTAAGAGAGAGGTGAGGGCGGTCAGAGAAGGGGAAATAGTAACCCAAATTGATGAGTTGGGAGGGAAGAGCGGTGCAATGTTGCGTCTGCGAAAGTCTGAGATGAAGACTAGGCTGGGCAGAAATGACTTGGGAAGCGATGATCTTAGTGAACTTGTACCTCTTTTAGGCGATTTTGAAATGGTGGATCCGGGCGTAGTATGCACTGCTCAAGATTTTGAGCGAGGAGCGTGTTCGACCCAACTTGGTCTGCGAGATGTTGGAAGCTGTTCGCCCAAGTGTATTCACAGGCTTGAATTAGCTGCAGCAAGGAAGAGAAGAAAAGAAAAGCACAAATACTTCTCCGATATTCTGAAGGGAGGGCAGCTGAACGATTTGGAGAGGCGTTTCTATATTCGGCAGTTCATTGTTAATATGGCGGCTAGTGCAGATTTGTTAGGGTTGGTGAAAAGAGATGCTTGGGCGATTGATGTTTTGAAAGGCGCAGATGCCGCTTTGTGGGAGGATTTGGGAACTAAGGTCGCTACTTTCATAAGAGAACTGTAGGGGGGAGGGGCGTCTTTTGAATGAAAACTTCAAGAAAATGGTTGAGGCCAAGGTTGCCCGGAAGATTGAAACGAGAAACCGCATCAAAGCCGCAGTTAAAGTAATTGAATCTGAGCTGAAGGCTCATGGAGTCTATCCAGAAAACAGAGGGAGGCTTACAATACGAGAGGTGTGTCGCAGGGCGGGGGTCGGGGATACGACCCTTCGCAACCAGCATCATAAAGATACGCGCGACGCACTAAAGGACTGGCTTTCAAAAGTCCGTAAGGCTTCTTCCGAGAAAGTGGAGGATCCCAAGAAAGTGGCGACGCAGAGGGTTAAGGACCTTGAGAATAAGGTGGAAATGATGAGTGTGGAGGTGCTGAAAATTCTTGCCGAGAAGGAAGCCTTATTGGCAGAATGTGAAAGAATGAGACGAGAGAATTTGTCACGCTTTGCAGAAAGGTGACGGATGATCTTTGCCGTTGTCCAGCTGTTGATACGTTCTCCACGCTGGCAACTTGCCTGCTGCGACGGGGGAGCATTCGTTGTTAATTGCGCTGACTCTATTTCCGTAGTCTTAGGGGGCAGTTCTTCAAGGCGATCCTTCGTATTGGCCTGGGGCATTGGTCTGCTACACAGTTGAACTGATCGCTGTGGTGCAGAAGTGTAAAACTTCAGACTTGATCTGACGGACACCTCAGCTTTCTGTGCTGAGAATGGCTTGCTGGCTGTCCGATGTCTCGGAAGCTCTGATTGTCTTGTCCCTGGCAATATGTAGCGTTTCGCGGAAGGTCTGCATAGGCGTCTTGCCATAGCAGTATCTTCCCGAATGCGGCCGCTGCTCGTTGTATTTGGCCAGCCAGGCGTCCAGGTCCACCTGCAACTCCTCCACCGAGCGGTAGAGCTTCTTGCGAAAGGCGATGTCGTAGAACTCGTCCTTGATGGTCCGGTGGAAGCGTTCGTAGATGCCGTTGGTCTGCGGGCTGTTCGCCTTGGTCCTGGTGTGATCCACGTCCTCGACGGCCAGGTAAAGCTGATAGGCATGGTTCTCGACCTTGCCGCAATATTCGATGCCGCGGTCCGTCAGGATGCGCAGCAGGCTGATGTCGTGTTCGGCAAAGAAAGGAATAACCCTGTCATTCAGCAGGTCGGCGGCAGTGATCGCCGCCTTCTCGGTATAGAGCTTGCAGGCCGCCACCCGCGCATAGGTGTCGATGAAGGTCTGCTGGTAGATGCGGCCCACGCCCTTCATCGTGCCCACGTAATAGGTGTCTTGGCTGCCGAGGTAGCCCGGATGGTGGCTCTCGATCTCGCCGTGCGCCTCCTTTTTCTGCTGGGCATTTTCCAGCGCGGCCATCTGCGCCTCGGTGAGCAGGATGCCGTCCTGGACGGCACGGGCCTCCAAGGCCTTCAACCGCTTCTTCATGGTCTCCAGATCGTTCCGGAGCCAGATCGAGCGGACGCCGGAAGACGACACTATGATGCCCTGCTTCTGAAGTTCCCAGGAGGCGCGCTTCTGCCCTAGCGCCGGGTTTTCAATCGCCAGTTCGATCACCGCCCGTTCGACATGCTCCGGCACCCGGTTCTTCAGGATCGGCTTGCGGCGGCTGAGATCCATCAGCGCCTGCTCGCCGCCCTGTTCGTAGAGCTCCTTGAAGCGGTAGAATCTGTCCCGGCTGTATCCCATTACCTTGCAGGCCTGCGAAACGCTGCCGAGCTGCTTGGCAAGCTCCAGCAGCCCCAGCTTCGGTTTGATGATCTTGTCCTGAATGCTCGTCATTGATCGACACTGCATGCTTGCGCTCCAGAAGAGCAGAAATGTCAGTTCAAGTCCCGTGTTCTACACCTGAAGCAGAAGGTGTCCGGCTCGGTCTCTTGTCTGTGAAAATACATAAAGTGAAGCCTGACAGAAGGGTTATTGGTGAGGGCAGCTGCTCCTGATCGGTCTTTACTCTAAACTCAAGGAGCGCTTAGCGCAGGTTATAGGTCAAGAAGCCCCCATGTCCCTGGTCTCAAAGAACTCAGCATGCGACGGGTGTCGAAAGCCTCACTTCGACCTAGACCGATAAGCCTGTTCGATCTTTAGCGCAAACTCTGCAAGGCTCAGCCCTAAGCCGTCACAGATCAGGCCAATTGTCTCCAGCTTTGGCTGGTAGCGACTTGTCTCCAAATACGAAATGTACCTGGCACTCACCTTGCTTCGGCGAGCCAGCTCTTCCTGAGACAGTTCCTGGGCAGTTCTTTCGTTTAGCAACGCCTTGGCAAAGGCCCACAGAAGGCGTTCTTTATTTAGTTTTGCCATGCGGCGAACATTCACTCAACCTAGGTGTTCGTCCACGAAGTACTCTATGAATCTCCGAATTTTTTTTGTACCCTGCGGAGGTATATCCGGGACTTAGGAGGACGAGAGAGATCACATGGGAGAGGACCAAAGGTCGCTAGATAGCCAGTTGGATCAACTTGCTGAGAAGATTGAAGCTCGGGTTCTTGATAGGCTTGCGCACAGGCACAGCCTTCTGCCTCCCTTGACGGAGAGGCCAACCATTGCTGAAAGGGAAAACAAGAGGGGCAGACCTAGATCCAAGTATCAGGTTCAGCTTCACCTGCAAGTTCTGGAAGAAGACAAAAAATGGTTCATGGAAACCGCCCAGGCCTATGAAGTGCAGAATGGAAAACTGTTTTCCCACCTTCGTGCTCTTCATGAAAAGCACGAGCAGTCTTGACGACGTCTATTAAAAGAAGGTTTGCGACTTGGGAACTAGTCCATGCGGTTGTTCGCCCGGACGTGGCAACGCTGCGGCCGGGCTGGTCGAAGCAGACTCTGTCTCAGGCTCAGTAGCACGCGGGTTCGGCCTCTTGATTGCTTGATAACCGCAGCTATCCTTGGGCAAAGGATAGGAATGATGAGAAACAAACAAGATCATCCTGCTGAAGATGAGATGGTGCACATTCAATTCCGTGTGGCGGCGTCGCGGGCTGAGGAATTCAACCAGCTGGTGCTCAATCAGTACGGATTGAAGCATGGCGGTAAAACGAAAATGTTTCTAGATCTGATTGACGAATATCAGAAAACTCAGAAAATTATGCGTTTGCGTGCCGAGATAGAGCAGCTAGAGCGGAAAGAGTAAGATTCATCCTCGATGCGGAACTGTGCTTCAGCCAAAATGGCATCACAAAGAGCCTGCAAGGCTATTGAGGGCTGCTGTCCAAATGGTGTGGAACAATGTTCCGGAAGCATCGCTCCAACGGAACTGGTGAGCGGTGCCCCGACTAGCAAGTCATCAGCACGGTGGCTTTCAGATTGGCTTGCGTGAACAACTGTATCGATTGACCGAACCACCCGACTTTGCGTACGATGCGAAGCATGACTTACGCCTTCTATACGCTGCAACGAATATCCGCCTGATCTGAGATCGGAAAGCGGAAGCGGCGTAGTGCGGGACGGGTCTTATACCCCCAGTAGCTCCAGATCAGAGTGTACCCCCGGGTGCAAATCCCGGCGTTTCCACCAAGATTCATTGGAGGAAAGAGGTATGTCACGAGACGAATTGAGAAGCGCGACCGCTCGAGAGCTCTTGCAGGAGATCAGTTCCCGTTTGAGGGAAACACACTCAGATCCTGCCGGCTTCATCTGGTCAAGATTGTTCCCGGACATTCAGTATGAGCCGTCCAACCAGGAGCACCGCAAGCTGGTGGAAGCAGCGACAGATTGGTTCGAAGCTGAGCTGGCCCTGCTTCATCGCTCGTTAAATGCAGATCGCCCATTTGGCGTCGATGACGCGACCTCCTTGCTGCGTGACCGCGTGAATTACATCGAAAAATCAATGTCTCCTCCAAAGCGTAGTGCTTCTGGGAGTGGGCGTGATGACGGCTGAGGAGCGTGTAATCATCAAGATGCTCGTGGCATGGTCCGAAAGCCCCAAGTACGCCCGAAGCTGGCTGATAAAGAAGCACGACGCATTCAACGGTAGACGGCCAATTGACTTCTGTAACTGTGGTGAGGTGTTTCGCGTAGCTCGTTACATTCGAGACTTGAAACACGAAGCTTGGAAGATGTGAACTGTACCGCTGCTATGGGCTAGGATGGGTTCGAGTCCCAAGAGGCAATCAGTCCAGGCCGACAAGCGCCCCCATGCAAGGTAAGGCACGGGCTCAACCGGCGGTGTCGTGCTTGGCGTAGACGAGATTGCCCCTAGCATCAAGGCCAACTCCGCGGCCGAGTGATTGGCGTCGGCCAAAGAAATCTTCTTCAGCTTCCGTCGGACGCCCCATCTTTTCGGTGAATGTATGCAGCCACGCATCCTCCTCTTCATCATGCGGTCGTGTGGAGGCATGATTGCCTTCGAGCACGGTGGAGATGCGGGCGTAGTCGAAACTGCCGGAGCGCTCGATGGCCCGGCCAATTTTCAGCCAGTGGGTAATCTGACCAGCCAATGAGCGGCCACTCAGTTGTGCTTCACGGCGGACCAATTCCATGATGTCATCGGCAAGTTTTACGGATTGAGCCATATTCGACACCTGAACTGATTAATGGGCAGCGACAGGTCATCTTAGCCCCAAAATTTGGTCGTCGTCACTTTGGTTAAACTCGGCTGGGGCGGCGGGCGGGAAGCAGGAGTGTAGATGTAGAACACCCGACTTGATCTGCTTGCACCTAATCGGGAGACCCTGGTCAGATTTCCACCTCGGTGAGGGCCAGCAGGCGCTCTTTGATGCCACCTTCAATCATGTTGGTAGCTTGGTGTAACGCCTCTGACCACATCGGTCCCTGTTGAAAAGCCTCGTTCCAAACACGCTGAAGTTCATATGGCCGATCTTCGAGCAGCACTTCGATGAGCACTTGGGCTTGAGCCAAGTCTTTGCGGGTCTTGGCCTGGCTCTGGGCTAAGCCCTTGTGCAGGCGAGACACGATAAGCTTATGCACGGCGTAGCGCTCTGGCGCAGGCACATTGATCGGAACACCGATGCCGTGAAGGGCAACTGCGTTGATTGCCCCTTTGATGAGGAAACCATGACAAAGGTTGATCTCGCCATTATCCTGGATCGATTTTCGCTCTGCTACACGGCCGCTGCGCTCAGAGCCCGCAAGAGGGCGCAGGATACAGACAGAGAACTCTTCCTGAGTTTCAGAGCCGAGCACATACTTCAGGGACCTCGTGCTGTCGCACGCTGAAGGCGCAACTCGAAACCTATCGTCAACAATGTGCAGGTGGGGCAGCAGATCATCCTCAATCGGATCATCGACGTAGATAGAGATTGATCGGGGTTCGGCTGAATCGAAAGTTTGGGCAATCCTCTTGTTGAAACGAACGCCCAGCATCGGACCGTAGGCCTGGAACGCGAGGGTGCCAGCGACGACGGCCTGCAGACGGGATACGCCCGCTTCACAGAGAACCGAAAGAACTTTGCTGCTCATGGCATCTGGCGCCGGCAGCCCTGCCGCTCTCAGCGCGCGGATCATCGAGATGCGGTCCTTGCGGATGCGCTTGAGGTCGCGCAACTCATCCACTCGCTGACGCACAGCGCCGGTGTCGGGGCCAAGATAGAGGTCCTTACGTGAACCAGTTCCAACGGGAGAA
Organism: Leisingera sp. CC-HEC093; assembly: GCF_059429195.1. Lineage (NCBI taxonomy): Bacteria > Pseudomonadati > Pseudomonadota > Alphaproteobacteria > Rhodobacterales > Roseobacteraceae > Leisingera > Leisingera sp. CC-HEC093. The sequence goes on from NZ_JCAIJR010000001.1 coordinate 3,165,569, forward strand.
GTCTTGAAATACCAGTAATCGCGACCTTTCAGGGACCGCTTGTAAGGCGTGCCGCCAGCTTCGAGCAACTCTGCGTACGAGCCGCCCCAACTTCGGTCGACCATTTCAGCATAGAGCGTCTGAAGTGACACGGGCAGCCATTCGACCAAGGTCTTGCTCCCTTAAGCGACAAAAGGTTCCAGACAAAAATTAGAAAGTGTCTGTAACACATATTTCTACGAGTTTCGAATGTAAGCACCAAACGGAGCGCAACCATCTTGCGGCACCGACGAATCCTCATTACCCCAGTTGAAGTGCTACGGCGTTTGAACCGGGGAAGTGATATGAGTGACGAAACGGTTCTGCAGTCTTGGCAAAAACTGCATGATTGCATCCTGGCAGCGCTGATTGCACACGGATCTGATCGCGCCGTCAAAGATTTTGAGAGTTGGTTTGCGCTGGAGGAGAAGACAGTTCCTGCGCCAGCAATCCTTCACGTCTCCGTTGGCCTGGATGGGTTAAAAGTTGGTTATCAAGGCGCAGACGATGCTGTTGATAGATTGATGCGTGCAATGACGAATGTCAGTTGTGATGATTGACTGTGTGCTGGGGACGATCTGACGGGCGCGGTTTGATTGATCGTGTAAGAAGGCCTTAGAAGCACTTTCCCTTGCTTGATTGGTGAAATGTAAGAACGGCGGTGAGAAAGTCGACCACGGTAGCGGCGGGATGATCCTGCTGCGGGCGGCGCAAAAGTTGTCCACCTTTGCCCTTCTTTTAACGGCCGGAGGATCTTCACCGTGGAATTATTTCGCAAGGTTCGTCTGGCGTGCGCAGAGGGCATGAGCCAGCGTGAAGCGGCGCAGCATTTCGGGATATCTCGTGACGGCGTTCGGAAGATTTTGGCGTATTCGGTTTCGCCTGGCTATCGGCGCTCAGCGCCGATCTGGCGGCCCAAACTGGATGGGTTCACCGGAATCATCGATCAATGGCTTTCAGAAGACCGGGAGAGACCACGCAAGCAGAGGCATACGGCCAAGCGGATTTTCGAGCGGCTTCGCGACGAGCATGGCTTCGAGGGCGGCTAACTGCGAGCCCTCTCTACCTGATGCTGCACTTTGCACGGATGTTCGGTTTGACCGATAGCGTGACAATTGTGCTAAGATTGCCGTCGGCATGAGAGGGAAGCCGACTGTACTGAGCAGTTCCAACACCACCAGAAAGATCCTCCAATGGCCTCATTTGGGCGTGATGGCGGCGCATTTCGCGCCATTCGTTCCACCCATTTGAAATCATTTGCCTCGCGGTTCCGCATGGTTGATTGCTGCCTTCTAAGAGGCGCTAACGGTACTCCGTTGCCAAGCATCCCTCGCAGGTGCAGCAGGGGAGCATCGATGCAATGCAAGCGTTCGAGGCCCGGCTGCCTAAAGGCTGTTGAGCGAGACGCTGCTACCGTCCGCTGCAGCCGCAACCTGGGTATTGGTCAGCGTCAGCTTCGCGCAGGGAGCTGCCCTTTGCAAACTCGGCCGTTTGACGCAACCAGCCGAGGGTTTCTGCTACGGCGCAGCCCGCCGTTCCGGCCATTCGCTGCGACTGCGAGGTTTTGGAACCGGTGAGTTCACATAGTGCCGTACTTTGCTGCCGCTCGTGTCCACGGATCCAATGTCTGGTCGGTATGGCACGCGGCACCAGGGAAACCAAAAAAACTTGGCGCCGGTCTTTCCGAGGATTTCACGATCCTGCATTCTCGGCTCATTGGGGTTCAGAAGACATAGATATCAAGCGCCGGGCCGGGCCGCCCGCTGCCAAAGGTGTCTTCGCCATAGTGTCGAAATTGAACCAGCGCCCAAGTCGCCGTGAGAGTTTCGGTTTGCCATCGACTGTCAGCCGCCCGTCTTCGATCGCGGTGGCCAAAGCGATGTCTCCGCGATAGACCCGGATCAAGTTTTTCAACGTGGCCTCCAGATACAGATCGGTCCCACCTCCGGGATCGGAAACGCATAGATCCAAGCTTCCGTCCTCGCACACGAACCAGTAGAATCTCTTGTGCTTCGGCTGGTCGGACACTTCGAGCCGAAGCACATGGCGCCTCGGTCCGAAGGCAGTCGGGTCCACCGAGTATTCCAATCCCCAGATCAAAAGCCCCAGATCAAGCTCGCCTTCTGCAAGCTCGCGCCGTGTCCACCTTTGCCCCCAGATACCAAGAGCTCCCACCAAGGGAAGAAACTCGACACCGGCATCGGTCAGGTGATAGGTCCAGCTCTTGCCCGTATCGCTGCGTCGTCGCTCTACAAGACCTTCGGCTTCCAGTTGGCGCAGTCGCTGCGTCAGGAGCGTTGCAGACATATGCGGCACGCCGCGGTGTATGTCGCTGAACCTTTCGGCGCCCGCGCCGAGGTTCCGGATGACCAGTGCCGTCCAGCGTTCGCAAAAGATTTCCGCGGCCTTGGCGATAGGGCAGAATTGACCATAGCTCTTCATCGCGGCCTCCTGTGCTAAGTGCATGATACCCCAGCTATTCCGTCCTGAATACTACAGATCGTGGAGTATCCATCGGCGGACCTGATCGGCACAATCGCTCCGAAGCCATTGAGAAGGAGGCTATGATGAACGTCGACACATTAAGCCCTGAAGCACGGATGTGGGGCCAGCCGGGCAAATCCTACGACGGGATTTCATTCGGGCTGTCCGACACCATTTCACACACGGTTCAAGCCCTTTGGCCAAGACCCGGCGAACGCATCCTCGATATCGGGACGGGCACGGGTTGGGCCGCCCGGCTTGCAGCTTGGCGTGGGGCCAGCGTCACGGGCGTGGACATTGCACCAGGTATGCTCGAAGCGGCCGAAACGCTGTCGTCCGGGTTTGATCCTCGTCCGGTTTTTCAACAGGCGGCGGCGGAGGAGCTTCCTTTTGACAACGGAAGTTTCGATGGAGTGATCTCGACCTACGGTGTCATTTTCTCAAGCGAACCGTCCAAGTCGATAACCGAAATGGCGCGGGTCGTTCGGCCCGGTGGGCGGCTGGCACTCGCGACATGGGCCGATGAGCCCGATGGCTACATTGCGCGCTTCTTCGGGCTGGTCGGAGAATGGTCCGATGCGCCGCCGCCTGCCTCACCCTTCGACTGGGGGCGTTCGAGCTGGTTGAAAGAGGTCGTCGGAGAGTGTTTCGAAATCGACATCCACGAACAGGTGACGACACTCTATGCACCGGATGTGACGACGGTTTGGAAGGAATACGTCAATGGCTTCGGTCCTGTCGCGGCTACATACGCCGCCCTGCCGCAAAACCGGCGCGACGCATTCAGAGCGGCGTTCGAAGACTTCCACCGATCGTTTGCCGCCGGGTCCGGCTTGGCGATACCTCGACTGGCGCTCGTCATCCGAGGAGTCCGGCTCTAAGCAAGGATGCCGCTGAACGCGTTAAGCGGGATTGTCGGCACGGCTTCCTGCGGCAGTCATTCATATACCGTGGGGCACTTCCGCATCCGATACTTTGGGTTCACTGCCGCCTTGCGGCGGCACAGCACCGAGAAACCAGCACCAGCCTGCCCCAAGCCGACCGTGATCGGCTCAAGCCAGCCCGGAGCGGACATGCGAATGAGGCACGCGGTGCTGGATGCTGCAGGCGCGAGGCTTGCCAGCCAATCCATCAATTGCGGACGTTCAATCAGGCACGGGCAAGGGCAAGGGCAATTCATTAGAAGCTTCGCTCTCGGCCCGAGAATTCCCCATTTCATCGCTCGGTTGACCTAACCGTAATTCGCCGCGCTGCCGAATTAGCATGTTAGAATTATGCACCAACGTCGGGTTGGTGTCGTGGAAGGGCGTGGCGGATCGGAGGGCCTATCATGGCTATTGCCAATTTACCCGCCATTCGCGCGTGCCGCCCAGCCTGGAACAAGGGGCGCGTTGTCGGTCAGAAGCGGCCGCTCCTGCCAAAACACGTCTGGGCCATTCGCGTCCGTTTGGAGATCGCCCTGAACCACAGGGATCTCGCCCTGTTCAACCTGGCCATCGACAGCAAACTGCGTGGCTGTGACCTGGTGAAACTGAGGGTCGCGGATGTCTATGCCTCGGGCCAGGTCAAGGAACGCGCCTCGATTGTCCAGAGCAAGACACAGCGGCCAGTGCGCTTCGAGATAACGGAGGGTACGCGCAAGTCGCTCTCGCGATGGATGGAGGAACCGATGATGGTCGGCTCAGAATACCTCTGGCCCGGCCGGTTTCACGATCGTCTGCACATCTCAACACGGCAGTACGCCCGTCTGGTACGGGACTGGGTGAGATCCATCGGGCTGGATTCCACATCCTATGGGACGCATTCCATGCGCCGGACAAAGGTGGCGCATATCTACAGAAAGACTGGCAACCTGCGGGCCGTTCAGTTGCTGCTCGGACATACCAAGATGGACAGCACCGTCCGCTATCTCGGCGTCGAGCTGGAGGATGCTCTAGCGATCTCCGAAAGCGTGGAAATTTGAAGAAATTGGGCCGCTTGCAAAGGCGGCCCATACCGGCCACTGATCGGGCCCCGTCTCCGCTGCGATGCGGCCCATCATTTCGGACCTTCGCTGCGGTTGCAAATTAAGGACGCAGCGAACTCAAACTCAGCCGAACGGAGCCGACTTTCCTCCTCACCGAAGCTTGACCTGTCTATAACTTCACACCTTATGAAAGCGTCAAAGGTCAAGAATCAGTGTTAGCGGATAGGGCGACGGATGTATCGGATTTCGGAATTGGCGGCGAGCGTGGGCCTTTCGCGCACGACGTTGCTCTATTACGAGAAGCTCGGCCTGCTGAAGGGTAAGCGACAGGCGAATGGCTATCGCGTATATTCCGATGCTGACCGGCAACGGTTGCGTCTGATGCAGCAACTCCAGGCAGGCGGCCTCAGCTTGGAGGAGTGTCAGGTCTGCCTGGATGGAAAGCTCGACCGCAAGATGCTGGGCCATCGGCTTGAGACTTTGGAACGCGAAATCGCCGAGAAGACGCGGTCGCGCGACCTGCTCGCAGCGCTCCTTGGGCGCGGCAGCTTGAAGGACTGGCACGAGGAGCTCGAGCGCGTGGCGCCCGAACTGCACCGCGCCTGGCTGATGATGCAGGGTTTTTCCAGTGAGGAGGCCGCGCGGGTCGCGTGGCTGTCGAAGGACATGAACACACACGACGACTACATGGCCTGCTTCATGGACGTCTTCTCCGGCCTCGACCGGTGGGGGCCGGCGACCGACGTCGCGACACGAAAGGCTCTCACCATGGTGCCCTTCGCGCCCAAAACGATCCTCGAGATTGGCTGCGGCCCCGGCATGGCGACGATGGTTCTGGCCGAGGCAACCTCGGCGCGCATTCTGGCGACCGACACAGACGCGGGTGCGCTCGACCGGCTGCGCGAGCGGTTGGCGACAGCGGACCTTGGCGACCGGGTGGCGGTGCGAAACACGGACATGGCGCAGCTGCCACTGCCGGACGCCCCGTGGGACGTGATCTGGTCTGAAGGCAGCGCCTATATCATCGGCGTCGAGAGTGCGCTGCGGAACTGGCGGCCCCTCCTGCGTCCCGGCGGCGTGCTCGTCTTCTCCGAAATGGTTTGGCGGACCGAGACACCGCCCGAGGAGCTGCGCGCCTACTGGGCCTCGGCATACCCGGCGATGACCCGCGTGCCCGTCCGGCTCGCACAGGCGAAACGCGCCGGCTTCCGCGTGCTCGGGCATTTCGACATGGGGCGAGAGGCGATGGACACCTACTACCGCCCGCTCGAGGCGCGCGTCGCTGAGATGGAGCCGCGGCTGGAAGGCACGCGGGTGCTGGAGGACCTGCGCGCGGAACTGGCCGCCTACCATGCCTGCGACGGGATCGTGAGCTTCGAGATGTTCATGCTGCAAAAGCCCTGACGGGCGGCGCGAACCGATTTCCCAACAACTGGCAGGTTCAGCCCGCCGATGGAGACATGACAATGAACTTTTCAACGGATTACGAGACACACGCCAACGCGATCACGGATCTCTTCGCATCAACTTTCGCTGCTTCGGAGGGCGCGGAGGAAGGCGCGGTGGTCGGCGCCCTTGCGCGCCGACTGATAACGGAGACACCCGCTAAGGATCTGCGCGTCGTCACCGCCTGGGCGGACGGCACGCTACTAGGTAATATCATCTTCACCCGCCTCACCTACGCAAACGATCCGCGCACGGTCTTCATGATGGCCCCTGTGGCGGTGTCCACTGCGCATCAGGGCAAGGGCATAGGGCAGCGGCTGATCGCCCACGGTCTCGACTTGCTCAGGCAGGAGGGCGTGGATATCGCCGTGACCTATGGCGACCCGGCCTTCTATGGCCGCGTCGGGTTCAAACCCGTTTCGGAGGCTGACCTTCCCGCGCCACAGCCGCTCCAGCAGCCACACGGCTGGATCGCCCAAAGCCTTACGGGAGTGCCGCTGACGCCCCTGCGCGGGCCTGCGCGTTGCGTTGCAGCTTTCGACGATCCAGCGCTCTGGTAGCCCGATGATCCGCGACTACTCCGCCTTCCTGCCGGATGCCGCACCGGCGCGACGCGCACCCACGGCGCTGGAACGCCTCGGCTGGGGCCCGGCCTTGGCCAGCCAGATCGACGTCGAAGCCTTCACCGAAACGCCCCCAGTTCGCGTGGTCGCGGTGCATCGCAGCGGGTTGCAGGTGGCGGGCGACGGCATCGACGAGACGATCCCGCCGGGACCAGAGGCAACCGTGGGAGACTGGCTGCTGCTCGATCGCGCGCGCCCGCGGTCGAGCAGGGTGCTGGATCGCAAGAGCCTGATCAAGCGCCGAGCGCCAGGCACCGGCCGCGAGGTGCAGCTGATCGCGGCGAACATCGACACGATCTTCATCGTCACGTCCTGCAACGCGGATTTCAACGTGGCGCGGTTGGAGCGCTACGTTGCGTTGGCTTTCGAAGCCGGAATCGAGCCGATGATCGTCTTGACGAAAGCGGACATCGCAGAGGACACTGCGCCCTACATCGACGGGGCACAGTCCGTGTCCGACAGGGTGCCCGTTGTGGCGCTGGACGCCCGCGGCGCCGAACCCGTTGAGGCGCTGGCCGACTGGTGCAAGCCCGGCCGCACCGTTGCTTTCCTCGGCTCCTCCGGCGTCGGCAAATCCACCCTGACGAACGCGCTCCTCAGCACGCAGGCCATCGCCACGCAAGACATCCGCGATGACGATGCCAAAGGTCGGCACACAACGACCCGGCGCGAGCTGCATGCCACGCCGAGCGGTTGCCTCGTTCTCGACACGCCGGGCATGCGCGAATTGCAGCTGACCGACGCCGCAGCAGGCATCGCCGACGTGTTCGAAGATATCCAGGCGCTGGCCGCGAACTGCCGTTTCACCGACTGTCAGCACAAAACCGAACCCGGCTGCGCCATCCTGGCCGCGATCGAGGACGCCAGCCTTGACCCCGCCCGGCTCGCCCGCTGGCGCAAGCTCCAAGCCGAGGACGCCTTCAACTCTGCCAGTCTCGCGGAACGCCGAGAAAAGGATCGTGCTTTTGGCAAGCTCGTGCGCAGCGCAATGAAGGCGAAATCGGATCGAGAGCGATAGGTCCAAGCCCTTCAAACCCGGTCCGTTTCAGGTTTGAAGCGGACCTCTGCCATGACACCAGATTTACGATGCGCGGACAAGTTCCGCGGGTCGTATCCCCTCCAGTCTCACCTCGAGCCAACGGATGTAGCCGCTGAGGTTCTTGCTGGCCGGACCACAGAAGGGCTTGATGAACCTCTTGTAGCAGGCGTGGAGTGAGTTCACATTCTGGATGTGATAGCATCCTGAGGCCACGCGCTTGCCGGGCTTGCTGCCGACCACAAAATGCTCCAGTTGGCGTGCCGCCGCGAGGTTCCTGTAGCCAGTCCCTCCGTCCGAGCAGAGCACGGCATCATCCGGAACCAGAGGCTTCATGGCGCGCTCCACGGTGGCACTCTTGCGGTTCGGTAGCCGCCGAAAAAGGCGAGAACCGTCACGGTCGGCGACCGTGAGGATGGGGAGTTGCCAGCTTGAGAGACCACGCATCATCTGCAGCCCTTGTGTCGTGAAGTCTTCCCAACGAGGGCGCGGCGGCCGCGGGACGTTCTGCGGATCGGCGAAGTGGCGGACCCATTCTCGAGACCCCTTTCGAGACTCTCGCTGGTAGGTCTCGTCCGCCTCGATGATCCCAGAAAAGCTCGCCGATGAGATGCTGCTCCCGATGATCGAAAACACCAGAATCCACCAGCGCCAGACCGTGTATTTGTTGAGCCCGAGCCGTCTCGCGAGCTTGCGCACCGACTGCGGTGCAGAGGTGCCCAACATATCCCGCAGCGCCACCATGAACAGGTCCGGGCGATGGATGCGGTCGATGGCGCTGCCCGTTCGTCCCGAATAAGTCTTCTGGCAACCGGTGCAGCGGTAGCGCTGGATTTTGGTCCGCGTGCGGCCCCACTTCTGGCGGCGCTCGTCGCCGCAGAAGGGGCACTTGTGATCTTGGTTTGTCCGTGCTTCGATCTCCGAGATCGCTTCCGTCTTTCGTCGGAGATCCTGGATTTTCGTTTGTGCGTCCTCGATCTGGGCCGGGTTCAGGTCTTCGAGAAAACGGCGAAAGTCGTGGTGTAGCAAGGGCATCCTCCGCGGGAAAAGCGGAATAATATAGGCCTTTCTTCAAAATAACGAAGCGCACCAACACAGTTTGCGGACACCCCCTTGATCAATGGGGAGTGGAATTGGGCAAGGAACTGGCCAGCGTCCTGGTGCCAATGATCAAGGGCGCCTCATCTGAGGGCAAGGACCAGTCAACAATTGCTCTGATCCGGAAATTGTCTGCGTGAATGACCCCTTGGATCACCCAGTGGTCGACGAACGCCGCCAATACCAAGGTGCCGGACATTCACAAACGGGCGTTGCGCACATTTTCCGTAATCTGGACCTATATGTTTGGCGCAGCGAACGGCTGCTTCCCACCCCGACCACCAGCTGTGTTGAACGGCCCAAAGCTGCCGTTGATCAGGGGCCGCGTCGCTGCAGTGCAGCTCCCCGGAAACCGCCATTCGCATTCAGACGCGGCATCGGTGCCGGTGCCAAGCCTGTTCATGCGAGAGCTCAAAAAGACAATTCGGCAATTATCGCAGTCTATTGTTTTTGAAGCCATTCTGAGAATGCAATGACACCTTTCCGGGAGACAGATTTTCGCGGGCGGACCAGAAAGTAGCCGTAGTCCTGCAGCACATGTGGTGACAGGCGGAACAGCTTATTCTCTTCCAGTTCCCGTTCGATCAGGGAGTCCATCAGGGCAATACCCTGACCGTCGATAACCGCCTGAACCCGCACGTTGGGGTCGGGGATAATCAGCGTATCCCGCCGCGTCTGGTGCGGCAGACCGGCGGCATTCAGCCACTCTGTCCAGGCGTCGCTGTCATCATGGTCACGCAGCAGCGTAGAGGTTGAAACCGCTTGTTCCCAACCGAGCCGCTCCACTTGTTTCAGGGCTGCGGCGTTGCCTGCAGGAAAAGCCGGACAGGGCAGGAACGGGGTAATTTCGCCGTCATCCCACTGCCCGCTGCCCCAGCGGATGGCGATATCGACGCCCTGCGCCTCCAGATCGAACAGCCGGATCATCGGCTGCAGCCGCAGCTGGATGTCCGGGTGATCCTGCATGAAGGACATCAGCCGCGGCGACAGCCAGCGGGCGGCGAAATAGCTGGAGACGCCCACCGTCAAGGTTCTGGTGGAGAGCCCCTTGAGGGCCAGGACTTCGGCTTCGATCTCTTCATAGTGGCTTTGGCAGGCCACCAGCAGTTTCAGTCCCCCGGGCGTCATCTCCACCCCGCGGGCGTTGCGCTGAAACAGGGCAAAACCCAGGTCTGCCTCCAGCGTTTTGACCTGATAGCTGACCGCGCCTTTGGTCATGTTCAGCGCCTCCGCCGCATCGGAAAAGCTGCGGTAGCGGGCGATTTCGGCAAACAGGCGCAGGGTGTCGTGGTGGCGGAATTCTACGGGCATGACGCAATCGTATAAAATTTCTGAACGCACAGGACAAATAAAATCGATTGTTGTGCGGGGATACTTCTAAAATATGGCCCCTGTAAATCATTTCAGGAGTCGAGCTGTTGGGAAATATGAACGCTGAAGGCCATATCACCCAGCGCGGAAAGTCGCGCCGGGGGCGGCTGACCCGGCATAATGCACCGCAGGCAAGGCCGGTGTATCAGCGCCGCCGGATTCCAGCGTATGACCTGCTGGACGAAACCTCGCTGATGAGCATCGAATGCCAGGCGGACTGGATCCTGGAGCACATCGGCGTTGAATTCCGCGGCGACGATGCAGCGCTGGCGCTGTTTGCCGGGGCCGGAGCCCGCGTCGACGGCGTCCGGGTCCGCTTCGAACCGGGCCATGTGCGGCAGCTCTGCAAAACCGCGCCCGCCAAATTCCAGCTGCATGGCCGCACCCCCGCCCGCACCGTGACCCTGGGTGGCGACAGCCTGGTGCTGATGCCCGGCTACGGCTCGCCCTTTGTCTCGGACCTGGAGCAAGGCCGCCGCTATGCCACGCTGGAGGATTTCCAGAACTTCGTGAAGCTCGCGCATCTCGCGCCTGCGCTGCACCACTCCGGCGGCACCGTGGTTGAGCCGACTGACGTGCCGGTGAACAAGCGGCATCTGGACATGATGCTGGCGCATCTCACCCTGTCGGATAAACCCTTCATGGGCGGCGTCACCTCGGCCCAGGCCGCCTGGGACAGCATTGAGATGGCCCGGCTGGCCTTCGGCGCGGAGTTTCTCGACCAGAACGCGGTGATGCAGGCCAACATCAACGTCAACTCGCCGCTGATCTATGACGAGGTGATGTCCGCATCCCTGCGCATCTACGCGGCGTCAAACCAATGCGTCTGCATCTCGCCCGCCATTTTTGCCGGCGCCATGGGGCCGCTCTCCCCGGCTGCGGTTGCCGCCCAGACCCTGGCTGAGGCGATGGCGGGCATTGCGCTGACGCAGCTGGTGCGCCCTGGGTGCCCGGTGGTGTTCGGCAGTTTCCATTCCTCGATGAACCTGCGCACCGGCGCGCTGACCTTTGGATCGCCCGAAGCCAATCTGACCACCATGGCGCTGAGCCAGCTGGGCCGCAGGCTGGGGGTGCCAGTGCGCTCCGGCGGCGGCCAGGTCACTGCCTCCAACGCCGCCGACGGCCAGGCGATGCAGGACAGCGCCGGTGCGATGTGGGCAACCCTTCTTTCCGGCGGGCATCAGGTCTGGCACGCGGCAGGCTGGCTTGAAGGCGGGCTGGTGATGTCCTACGAGAAGTTCGTGATGGACCTCGACCATTGCGGCGCGATGCTGAAGATGCTGCAGGGGTTTGGAACGGACGACGAGGCCTTTGGCCGTGATGCCTACGCCGAGGCCGGTCCGGGCGAAAACTTCCTGTCCACCAGCCACACCCTGCGCCACTACACAACCGCCAATTTTGAACCGCAGGTGCCCGAAGGCGGCCCCTTTGAAACCTGGGACGAGAACGGCCGCCAGACCGCTGATCAGCGGGCCGCCGCCCGATGGCGTCAGATGCTGACGGAATTTCAGCCACCGGAAATGCCGGAAGCCACCCGCACTGCCCTGAATGACTTCGTGGCGGAGCGCAAAGCCGCCATGCCCGACGAATGGTATTGAGAAAGGACCCTGAAACATGACCGAAGAACTGAGCCGCATCTCGGCGCTTGCCTCCCGCCACATTGCCCTGGGATCAGGGCTTGAGGACTGGAACGGCATGGGCACCGCCTGGACTTACAGCACCGACCCGAATGACGAGCACGACGCAGTGCGCGAGCGCGCCGGCATGTTCGATATGTCCCCGCTGAAGAAGGTGTTTGTCCGCGGCAAGGACGCGCAGGCCGTGCTGGATCACTTGACCACACGCGACCTGTCCAAACTGGCGCCGGGCAAAGCTGCCTACCTCTGCGTTTTGACCGAAGCGGGCGGCATTGCCGACGACGCCATTGTCTCGAACAACGGCGGCGATGAATGGATGATCGTGCATGGCTCCGGCGATACCATGGCGCTGCTGCAAGCCTCGGCAAAGGGCCGTGACGTTTGGCTGGAGTTCACCGACGACCTGCATGACGTCTCGGTTCAGGGTCCGGCGGCGCTGGATATCCTGAACGCACATTGCGATAACGATCTTGCCGGACTGGGCTATTTTGAACACGCTCCTGCTGTCCTGTTTGGCCACCCCTGCCGGATCTCGCGCACCGGCTATTCGGGCGAACGCGGCTATGAGATCTTTGCCAGCGCCGCGGTGGTTGCTGATATCTGGGACAAGCTGGCAGAGGCCGGTGTCATGCCTTGCTCCTTCACCGCGCTCGACAAGGTGCGGATTGAAGCGGGGCTGCTGTTCTATGGTTATGACATGACCGAGGCACACACGCCTTGGGAGGTCGGCCTGGGTTTCACTGTCAGCGCCTCTAAGGGCGATTTCCGCGGCAAAGAGGCGGTAATGGCGGCGAAAGGCCGCGAGAAGATTTCCAATGTCTGCCTCGCCATAGATCATTCGGACATGGTGGAGGGCGGTGAGACCTTGCTGCTGGATGGTGAAGAGATCGGGGTGATCAATAGCCCCTGCTATTCTCACCGGATAGGCAAATCGCTGGCGCTGGCACATGTCCGTCCTGGGATCGCCGCTGGAACGGTTCTGCAGCTTAAAAGCGAGACTCTTCAAACCGCCGCAACAGTGGTTGCCAGCCCGGTCTACGACCCGCAAAAGACACGGACGCATCAATAACCTGGCGAATTATATACAGCGGGCGGGCGTGAGAGACATTGGACCGATAGACACTTACGTCCGCCATTCAGCATTTTGGCTCAACGAAGGCGGTTACAGGAGTTTCCATATCCTCCTTAAAGGGCCGAAACGACCAGCCAAGGTCTTTCAATGGACGATCAGTGCGGTTAGCACCTTACCGGCACTGTCGGCCCAATCCTGACCTTGGTAACAGAATCCTGATGATGTGGTGCAGCCCGCCGTTTCTGCTGTTCGCCGCGACCAAGTCAATGGCTGCTTGCGACGCTTCGCGACCTCTGAATAAAGCGCACCGGGCTGAAAGCTGGCTTTCTTTACGTTTGCTTTTACGGCCTGCTTTTGCGACGGAACAACTGTGATTACGCCTTCGGCATGAAGGTGTGCATCTCAATCGCCGAAAACAAAGGGCTGGTTTCCCGTCCAGTCGAACGAACCCTGATCCCTTTCCTCTACCGCTTGTTTCCAGCCGACCTTTTCGACACGGGCCTTGAAGTTCATACCCTCCGGGGAATGGCGCGTAATGCCGTCGAATACAGTCGCCAGACGTTGAGTCTGGTTGATCCTCTCCTCGACGGCGGAATTGATCACCATCTTTTGCATGGCCAGCTGGTTGATGGGTACAGTTGCCATACGCCCGGCCAAGGCCTCGACGGCATCATCCAATTGATCTTCCGGGACCGATTTCAGTATCAGCCCCATCTCCGCGGCCTCGACGCCAGAGATTCTATCACCTGTGAACATCATCCGCTTCGCCTTCTCCGGGCCCAACCGATGCACCCACATCGCTGTGGTCGGGCATCCCCAGACCCGGGTCGGCATGTAACCAATCTGTGCGGTATCTCCCATGATTGTCAGATCTGCGCAGAGGGCAATATCCGACCCGCCAGCGACGGCGAAGCCATGAACCTTGCAGACAACCGGCTTCATCGCCCGGAACAGTGACATGAAGTTCTGAGTGTTCGCCCACATGAACTGGAAGTCCTGCATCGGATCCCAGGGCATCTCCTGCACCACCTTGTTGGGGCCGTTGCCTTCGGCGTAGTGCGCCAGATCATAGCCTGAGCAAAAGGCCTTGCCCGCTCCGGCCAGAACCATCACATGCACGCCAGGATCTGCGTCAGCCCGCCCTACAGCGGCGGCAAGTTCGCGCGGCAGATCATCGTCAATCGCGTTCATCACGTCCGGGCGGTTCAAGGTGATCCGCCCAATGCGGCCGTCTTTTTCATAGAGAACTTTGGTCATGTTCACTGCCAATCGCTGACGGCTTTGACTTCAAGGAACTCTTCCAATCCCCAGACGCCGCCTTCACGGCCATTTCCGGACTGTTTCATTCCGCCAAAGGGGGATCCGGGGCCGCCGAATTTGCCGTTCATTTCAACCATGCCAGAGCGGAGTTGCCGCGCCACCCGGCGCGCACGGGCCTTATCAGCAGTCTGGACATAGTTGGTCAGGCCGTAGGGTGTGTCGTTGGCCAATGCGATGGCCTCTTCTTCGGTATCAAACGGAGTCATGACCAGAACCGGGCCAAAGACTTCCTCCTTCCAAAGCGTCATGTCCGGAGTAACATCGGCAAAGACGGTGGGCCTGACAAAGTGACCCCGCTCAAGCCCTTCGGGCCGCCCCAATCCGCCAGCAACCAGCGTCGCTCTTTCATCGAACCCGCGTTTGATCAGGTACTGAATCTTGTTGAATTGCGTATCGGAGACAACTGGCCCAATTTGCCGGCCTTCAACGTCCGCCGGACCGATCTCGGTCTTCTCCGCAACGGCACGCGCAGTTTCGACAGCCTGATCATAGATGGAGCGTTCCACAAGCATCCGGGTTGGTGCGTTGCAGGACTGGCCGGAATTGTTGAAGCAATGGCGCACGCCGCGCGCGACTGCTTTTTCGTCTGCATCAGCAAAGATGATGTTGGCGCCCTTGCCGCCCAGCTCAAGGCTGACACGTTTGACAGTGTCTGCTGCGGATTTGCTGATAGCTATGCCTGCACGGGTCGAGCCCGTGAAGCTGACCATATCCACGTCCGGATGTGCGGTGAGAGCGCTGCCCACACCTGCGCCGTCGCCATTGACAAGATTGAATACACCGGGCGGGAAACCTGCCTCGTCAATCATTTCGGCCAGCAGCATAGCGCTGAGCGGCGCCTGTTCCGCTGGTTTCAGAACCATCGTGCAACCCGCCGCCAAAGCAGGCGCGACTTTGAGCATCACTTGGTTCATCGGCCAGTTCCAAGGTGTGATCAGAGCGCAGACCCCGACCGGTTCATGGAAGATCATGTCGCCGGGTGCGTGATCTCCCAAGGGGTACTCGAAAGCAAATGACTTGGCTGCACGGATGGTGTTCTTGAGATGCCCGGCGCCGGCGCCCACCTGTGCCGTACTTGCCAATGCAATGGGTGCGCCCATCTCCTGGCTGATCGCTTGCGCCATTTCCTTCGCGCGCCCTTTGTAGGCTTCCATCAGCCGTTCCAACACAGCGATACGCTCCTGGGGCTCAGTCGCCGCCCAGCCCGGGAAGGCAGACTTGGCCGCTGCAACTGCCGCATCGGTATCAGCAGGACCGCCCAGCGAGATTGTGGCGATCCGTTCCTCGGTCGAGGGGTTCTCCACGGCCATCTCGCGCCCGTCAACCGAGGCAACCCAATGTCCATTGATGTAGTGTTTTGTCATGATGTTCATGGCGTTCCCTTTCGGTCAGAGTTCATGGAAATCTCCAGCGGCAAAGCGGTCGCGGAGAATAAATTTCTGGATCTTTCCGGAACCGGTCAGGGGAAACTCATCCACCTGCACCCAGACATTCGGTGTTTTCTGCGGCGACATGTTTGCGCGGCAATGCGCGTGAAGTTCTGCCTTTGCGAGCGGTTTGCTGCTGCGGATGAACGCGCCGATCAGTTCACCCCACTTAGGGTCCGGCAAGCCGACGACTGCAACCTCGGCAACGTCGGGGTGCTCCAGCAGACAGCTCTCGATCTCCGCAGGGAAGTGGTTCTCACCGCCCCGGATGATCATCTCTTTGACACGGCCGGTGACGCTCACATATCCGCGCGCGTCCATCCGGCCCAGATCACCGGTATGCAGCCAGCCATCCGCATCCACCGTCTCGGATGTGGCCTTGGGATTGTCGTTGTATTCCAGCATGACGCAGGGGCCGCGGGCGCAGATCTCTCCGACCTCCCCTATGGCGACTGCACGGTTATCATCGACACTGCGGATCGAGACCTCGGTTTGCGCAACCGGTTGTCCTGCTGTGTTGCAAATGTCCTCAATACCATCAGACAGGTGGTGCTGTGTGATCACGGGGCAGTGTTCGGTTTGCCCGTAGAGTGTCGAGAACCCGGCCCCCATCAGGTTTTGCACCCTGCGGACCAGTTCCGGGGCAACCATGGAGCCGCCGCAACTGACCACCTTCAGCGCAGACAGGTCCCGCCGGCGTATTTCCTGCGCGTCCAGAAGCGCCACCACCATGGTCGGTACGCCAAGGATGATGTCAGCGCGGCACGCTTCAAGCTGATCCAGAACCACTTCCGGGTCGAACAAGCTGATCAATACCATCCGGCAGCCTGCCTGAAGGCATCCCAGCGTGACCATTCCACAGCCAGACGTATGGAACATCGGCATGACATTGACCCAGGATGTTTTTTCGGTCGCTCCGCACCGGGTGGCGTAGAAACGTGCATTGTTGACCAGTCCGCGGTGGCTGAGCACGGCCCCTTTAGGGAAACCGGTGGTTCCGCTGGTGTACTGGATCATTGCGGCGTCGCCCGGAGCAACCTGTGGCATAGAGACAGGGCGGGATCCAAAGGCAAACAGGGCCGGGCTCTCCATGTCAGTGACTTCCCGCACAGCCGGGATGCCAGCAGCAACGTCCGCCCCGATACTGCGCATTGGATTGCCGCGAAACTCCTCCACCAGAAACAAGGCAACCGCGCCGGATTGCTTCAGGACATACTCCAGTTCGCGCGCTTGAAAGGCCGGGTTCGCGGTCACCAGGACCAGCCCGGCCAAAGCACAGGCATATTCCATCAGCACCCATTCCGGGCTGTTGGGGGACCAGACGACGACGCGTTCTCCCGGAGTGAACCGGGTCGAGAGAGCCCGTGCCAGTTTCTCAGCCTCTGCCAGCAGTTCGCCATATGTCCAGCTCCGTCCCGGCGATCCATCCTGCCGGATCTCTGACAGGGCCTCGGAGTCTGGCCGCGCCTTAGCCGTCTCGCGCAGCATTGCTCCAATTGTTATCTCGCGTGTATCCATGTCGGACTGGGCCGGGATGTAGGACATCGTGAGGTTCAGATCATACATCGCGGAAATCTCCTCCACGGCCCTTGCCGCTGGCGAAACGGGTCGCGCCTTCGACACCTTTGGTGACTTCTGCCTTGCTGCCACGCCATTCCTGTCGAAGAGCGTCACGCACAGGCAACCCGTGTTGCGCCTGCACAGAACGGCGATCCGCGCGCATGCAGCTTTGGGGAAAACGAGCGATGTCGCGGGCAAGGGCTTCGGCCTTTGTTCGCGCGTCACCTTCCGGCACCACATATTCACACAGACCTATTCGCAGGGCCTCTTCCGCATCTACACGGTGGCCGGTGAGGATCAGGTCCATAGCGCGGCCTTCCCCAACCAGCCGCGGCAGGCGCACCGTGCCCCCGTCGATCAGCGGAATGCCCCAACGGCGGCAGTAGACCCCCATGAAGGCGGTCTCTTCCATCACCCGGATATCGCACCAAAGCGCCAGTTCCATTCCGCCCGCCACGGCAGGCCCTGACACAGCGGCGATCACCGGTTTGGACAGCTCCAACCGGCTGGGTCCCATGGCCGCCATCGGTGGTTCACCTTCGTCGGGAAAGTCGAAAGGATCGAGCGCTTCGGCCCCGGCAAGCGAAGCAGCGTGTTTCAGATCCCACCCGGCACAAAAGGCTCCGCCTTCGCCCCAGAACACGGCAACCTTGGCGCTTTCGTCTGCATCAAACGATTGGAAGGCCTCAAAGAGTGCCGTGGCACTTTCCGGATCCATGGCATTGCGAACCTCAGGACGGGAATGGATGACTGTCCAGACCGGACCATCCTTTTCGACGCGAACGCTCATGCCAACGGCTCCCCATAACTACCTCCGAGATACCGCTCCCGGATGGCGAACTTCTGCACTTTGCCGGAGCCGGTCAGCGGGAACTCCGGAACTTTCACCCAGACCGAAGGGGTCTTCTGCGCCGACAGATGAGCGCGACAATGAGCGCGCAGGTCGGCCACGTCCGGTGCAGTGCCGGACAAGATGAATGCAGCAATGATTTCTCCCCATTTCTCATCCGGCAGGCCGACCACAGCCACTTGCGCCACGTCCGGGTGGGTCACCAGAACGGCTTCGATCTCGGCTGGAAAATGGTTTTCACCGCCGCGAATGATCATGTCCTTGACCCGGCCTGTCACCCTCACAAAGCCCTGGGCATCCATTGTGCCCAGATCACCAGTGTGCAGCCAGCCATCGTCATCAATGGCGGCGGCGGTGGCCTCCGGATTGTCGTTGTAGCCGATCATCACAGCGTAGGAACGCGCGCAGATTTCGCCTGCTTCGCCGACTGGGAGCACGCTGTTGTCCTCCGGAGAACGGATCGAAACCTCTGTTTGCGGCAGCGGCTGGCCAGCTGTTTCCACGATCTGTTCAAGGGTGGCCTCGACCGGGTTCAGGCAGATCATCGGGCTGTGTTCCGTCTGTCCGAATGCGCTGAGCAAGTGACACCCCAGGCGGTCCCGCACCCGGCGAACCAGATCAGGCGGCACAGGCGCGCCGCCCGTCGTGATCACCTCAAGCGAAGACATGTCTCGCGGGGTCTGTTCGAGGGACTCCAGCAGGTTGAAGAGCATGGTCGGGACCGCAAAGCAGGTTGTGACCCCCTGTTCCTCAATCAGCCGGGCAAAGACATCCGCATTGAAACGCTTGATCAGAAGCATCTTGCAAGCTGCCTGGAGGCACCCCAGCGCCCCCGTTGCACAACCTGCTGTGTGAAAAAGCGGCATGAAATTGGCCCAGACAGAGTGCGCGCCGACTTGTGCCCGTCCGCAGAAGAGCCGGGCGTTGTTCACAAGGTTCTTGTGGCTGAGTACGGCACCCTTGGGGAAACCGGTTGTCCCCGACGTGTACTGAATCTGCGCAGCGTCATCTGGCAGCACTTCAGGAAGCACAGCAGGCCGTTCCCCAGTGGCGTAGAGAGCGCCCGCGTCCTCCAGGTTTACGATCTCGCGCAGGCGTTTGTTCCCACCGGTTGCTTCCAGCGCGATTTCAACCATCGGGTTGCCGCGGAATTCATCGACCATAAACAGGCCGGCTGCACCGGATTGTTCCAGCACATACTTTAGCTCAGAAGCCTGAAAGGACGGATTGGCAGTAACCAGAACCAGCCCCGCCAGACCGCAGGCATACTCCATGAATACCCACTGGGGGATATTGGGCGCCCATACTACAATCCGCTCACCCTGGGCGTAGCGGGAGGACAAGGCCAGCGCCAGTCGCTCAGCCTCTTTCAGAAGTTCGCCATAGGTCCACTGACGGTCGCAACTCCCATTGTCAGAAACGTCAACCATCGCAACTGAAAGTGCGTGTCTGTCTGCGATTTCCCGCAGCAAGCCGCCAACAGTGATGTTGCGGATTTCTGCGTCGCCCTGAGCGGGGAAATGTGAGGTCGAAAGGTTTGGCAGATACATTAAAGGCTCCCTGATACAGCAAGATCATTGCACGGTCTGATCGCTTTGAATAATATCAATGCGCCATCAAGCGATAACTTGGAGCTATCACCTTGAATCTCACCCTGCGCCAATTTCTGGTGTTCAAAACCATCGTCGAAAGCGGCGGTTTCCGGAAAGCGGCAGAGGTTCTGAATACGTCGCAACCTGCCTTGTCCAAGACCATTCAATCGCTGGAAGCCGAACTTGGTTTTTCGCTTTTGGATAGATCCACCCAGACGGTGGAAATGACCAAAGCCGGTGAAGCGTTTTACGAACGCCTTGGAGAGCTCTTTGACCTGGTCGATCAGATCGCAAGCAATGCCCGGGATGTAGCCGAAGGGCAGCGCGGAAGCCTCTCCATCACCTACACAGATTTTGCCATTCTCGGTCAGCTGCCGGAAACCATAGAGACCTTCCGGCGGCAACAGCCAAGGGTCAAGATCGGTGTCCGGTTCTATCCAAGCCCTCGCCAGATTGAACTGGTTCTGAATGGGCAGGTCGATATCGCGTTCATCTGGCATTTCATGGGGCATGTGCCGCCGGTTCTCAACTGCCAGCCGATTTCGAGCGAAGGGCTCGCCGTCGTTCTGCCCGACCATCATCCTCTGGCCTCGCGCGACACGATTGATCTGGTGGAGTTGCGTGATGAGACTTTTCTGATCGGTGACACGCCTTGGCTTCCATTCACCAACCTTGTTAGGGATCTTTGCATCGAACGGGGATTTGTCCCAAAGACCGGGCAGGTCGCATATCTCCGGGATGAGTTCTTTACGTTTGTGCTGCTGGGCATGGGTGTCCTGATTTATCCAGAGAACGTTGTGCGTGCGCGCCGGGCCGGGCTCAGCGCTGTGCGCATCCGGGATGTGGAAAAAGTGGTCGACATTTCGGCGGTTTGGCTCAAGGAAGCACGCAATCCGGCTCTTCATAGATTCCTGGACCTGTTGCCCAACGAGATTGCAGCATCCTGATGAGGTGAGACGCCGAAGTGCCTGCGAAAAAGTCTGGAAAAATGGGATTGGCTGCTAAAGCCGCTGGCAATGGAAATTTCGATGATTGGCAACGATGTTTGATGAAGTAAACGGCGCGCATGTTCGAGCCTTAGTTTTCTGTAGAATGCTTTTGGGCTTGTAGACAAAAACGCCTTGAAGAGACGTTCAAGCTGCCGCACGGAAATACCAACCGAGGCAGCTATTTCTTGAACTGGAATAGGTTCCTCCAAGTTCGACCGCATAAATCCGATTGCGCTTGCGAGCTTGGCATTTCGCTCTCCGGTATGCAGGAATTCAGCAACCGACTGCTCTTCTTGCCCAGTTCTATAAGAGCCGCAAACAAGCCTGTCTGCCACCCAGCTGGCTATACAGCTACCACTGTTTTCAGTGATCAGCTGCAACATCATATCCAAGGTCGCAGCCCCTCCAGCACAGGTCAGGCTTTTTTCGCCAATACAGAAGATGTTCTGCTCTAACTCCAAATCTGGGCAATGTTCGGCAATTGCCCCCCTGTACCTCCAGTGAGCAGTTACCGGTTCGTTTGAAACTATCCCGGCTTTGGCCAAGGTGAAGACAGCGCTTCCCACCGCGCCTATGCGCGAACCTTTCCGGGAAACACTTCGCAACCAGGCCAGAACTGGCAAAGTAGATGCGTCGACGTATTCATTGCCTCCCAGCACGATCACCGTGTCTCTTCTGCTGACCGGCATCATCGGACCATCCACATTCATGGACAATCCGTTAGACGCCAACACAGCGTTTCCGTCTTCACTGAACAGAGACCACGAATATCTGGGCGTCTGGTCAAACTGGTTAGCTTCATTCAACACGTCCAGCGCAGCACAAAGATCCAAGGAAGAGAACGACCTCAACAGTAGAAATGCAAAGTGAGTGGAGACGGCCGAAGCCGCCTCTGGTTCGCAACTCCCGATGCGTGCTGTTGAAACGCAGGGCATGAAGGTCACTAAGCTGCATTCGGTTTGGTTGGAATATCCACCAACTTGCCGCGCGGGATCAGGCGGTCGGCGTCATACATAGGCAGGGTGCAGAGCTCACCGCTCTGGGTGGACCCATCGGCGCAGAGTACATCGACCTGCGCACCCGGACCCTGCGCAGGGTCGTCCATGCGCACGATGCAGACACCGCAGCCCTGATAGGGCGAATAGCCCGAGGAACAAACACGGCCGACGGGCCTGCCATCAATTGTCATGACGCGTCCAAGCTGCGCCACACCACCGGTTACCCGCATCCCCCAGGTACGGCAGGATTTGTCGGCGGCTTCCAGAGCCTCGCGGCCGATAAAGTCGCGGTCATCGAACTCAACGAATGCGCCAAGGCCAGCGTCGAAAGGTGTGGTCTCCGCTCCGAAATCGGATCCGGCATTCAGCAGGCCAGCCTCGATCCTCCGGGCGCGGAAAACAGGTGTGCCGGTCAGCAGAATATCGAATGCCGCGCCGACCTCCATGATCTTGTCGCCGATTGCAGGGATATCCGTATCCGGCAGCAGATAGACCTCCCAGCCCAACTCGTTGGTGAAACCCGATCGGCTGATCCAGCAAGTCTGGCCTGCAATTGAAACCTCAGCACAATCAAAGTAGCGGAATGGGTCCGGCATCGGTCCGTCAAGCACAGCTGCCAGCAGTTCCAGCGAGCGTGGACCCTGGATTTGGCTGACCCAAACATTCGGGTCGTGGATTTTCACATCCAGGCCCTGGGCATGCGCCTTGTACCAGCTGAACAGGTCGCCATCCGCCTGCGCCATCCAGAATCTGTCTTCCGCAAGCCGCAACAGCACCCCATCGGTAATCATGCCGCCGTCGTGATAGCAGGCAAACTGATAGGAGCAGCGTCCTGGTTTCACTTTGCTGACGCTGCGGGTGAAAACCTTGTTCAGCAGGGTTTCGGCGTCGGGGCCGCTGATTTCGATCGGCAATTCACCAGTATGTCGGAATATGACGTTGGTGCGCACGGCCCAGTACATTTCATCATCAGAGGCCGTGCTCAATGCTTCCGGCGTCAGGCGAGAGTTGTAGAGCGTGTATTCCGGGTCATAGGGCAGCTCCATGTAGCTGAGCGGATGGGCAGGCATGGTCCGCGCAAGTTCACGTGGACGCGCGCCTTTGTTCGGCAGAGCTTTTGCCACGAAACGGAATTGGGAAAGATCGGCATTCATGATGTTCACCGTTTGGAATTGTTTGACACCTGCGGGTGTTTGCCGGACGGCTTACGGTCTCCACGCATTACCAAAGGCCTATCGTGGCCAGCATCGCTGAGGCAAACCCAATGAATTGCACAAGCCGTTCGAAAATATTAGACAGATGAGATGCGCTTTCGTTCCTATGACGCCTTGAAGACCTTTGATGTTGTCGCCCGCAGGCTCTCAATGACGGCGGCGGCCGAAGAGGTGCATCAGTCCAAAGGATCGGTCAGCTATCAGATCAACAAACTCGAGAGAGATCTTGGGTTTCAGCTGTTTGAAAGAGGCAACGCCAAATTGACCCTGACTGAGGCTGGGCGCAGGTTGTGGCATGTATCTCAATCCGCCCTGAGCCAGATTGACCGGGAAATCTCGGATCTGCGCGGCGTCTCGTCAGCTACGGTGAGCATCGGCTCGCTGACCTACTTTTCTTCCCGCTGGCTCTCCCCACGGCTCACGCGCTTCTTTGAGGCCAATCCGGGCGTCAGTTTGCGGATTGAACCGGTCAACTCCATAGAGATGCTGGAGACTGCTAGAGTGGATCTGGCAATCCTCTGGGGGCTCGGCGGCTGGGCGAACTACAAAAGCGAACTTCTTATACCCTGTCCTGCAGTCCCCACTGCCAACCGGGCTGTCGCCGGCCAAATTGAGAAGATGGGAATTGCAGATGCTGTGCGCAGGCTTCCATTGCTTGGCGATAGCTCTGGCGATGCGGGCTGGCGTGCCTGGCATGATGCGGCAGGGCTTTCCTATGAACCCAGCCGGTCAAGCTTGGCGATCCCGGACTCCAACAGTCGGGTTCAAGCAGTTGTTGACGGCCAGGGGGTAGCTTTGTGGGATGATCTGGTCATCCCGGAAATAGAAGCCGGAACTCTGGTCCGAGTGTCAGATGTTTGGGTGGAAACCTCAGGCTACTATGTCGTCTTCCAGAAAGCCCCTCTCTCAGCAGGAGCGGAAGCGTTCTTGGATTGGCTTTGGTGCGAAGCTGAGAGTTGCCACTTAGGCGGCAGCCCTGAACTGTCGCCCTCAACACCCCCTGGTGAAAAGCGCTGATTTCAATGGTTGCTTCGGGCTGGCCCCATCATGGCAGTGTCCGTTCTGCACGCTTCGCACACGTTCATTCCTTGCGCGGCACCCAGCGGTTTGGGCTCGGAGATGCCCTGCGGCGACGCAGAAATAAATGGGACTAAATGAAAGCCGGAATGTCAGCTTCCTCAGATGGCACCACGTGATCTCGCACCTGCGGAGAAGGTCCGCAAACCGCCCGACCTGCATGTGCTGGCCCGCCAGGCTGGTCACCAGGCATGGGGCCGCTTTGGGCTGGCGTGAGCCGATCACGGTTGGCCTGGGGCAAGCTTGGGCCGGTCTCTCGGCGCTGCGCCGCCGCAAGGCGGCAGTGAGCCCATATCGCCTGATGCTGCGGGATGAACGAAGGTTTGCTTTCCCGACTATCGGTCGAACAAGATGATAGAATCAAAAGGGACCGGCCATCCGTTATCTCAATGTCTCAGAGGTTGTTTTTGCTGCTATGACTTGCGCCAACTATCCGCCAAAGTCTTTTGTCCGCCGCCAAAATCGAGATACCAATCATTCCAGCCGTTCCGACTTGTTCTTGTGATGGTCCGCGATGCCCCGGAGAATGTGCCAAACGGAGTGCTGTATCCTTCAACCAAAAGCTGACTATCCTTGATGATGCCGCGATACACCTGACCGCCGTAGGTAAACTCACATCGCGTACCATCTTCTGGCATTCCAGATCGCGAACTGTTGTTGTTCTCGTGGGCAGTATTTGAAGTCTTGGAAAAGCCTTCCTGGCGGATTGGCGCAATCCAGACGAGTCTGGCTGCTTTGAAAAGCACCTCAGCGCGCTGTTGTATTGTGCCCTCATCCCAATGGTTCCATTCATTCAAGTCTCGGTTCAAGGCTAGACTTGAATGAGCGCGTATGGCGGGCATCTTGGTCGCATAAGGGCCATTCGATACACTGGAATTGAGCTTTTGCGTTAAAAGCGTAAGATTCCCGATAGTGTTAACCGCTTTATTTCTACGGAGCATTATAGAGCGATATTCCACATCAAAATCGTCGATAGAGTCAACGTCCTCGTAGCCGGGAAGTGGCCATGTTTCCTGCCATTTTTGGGGCATGATGTGTTCAATGGTCAAAGCAGACTTTATTTCGATGTCTTCATTGCGCTCGTTACGCAACTCGGACTCAAGCATCTCAAACAGGTAGTTCAAGCGATTTTGACGGGCCGGACTGTACTGATCGCGCGACATCCACGCAATATTCCACTCTTCATCATCCGGCCATCTGTCGATGTCGCTTCCACGCTCCGACAGGTGTACGAATAAGGATTTGACCTGATCCCCAGGCGCTTCACGAAGTTTGGGAATTAGGCCAACAAACAGCTTGTTGTAGTTCTTTGTTGTAAGGCGGCAGATGTCGCGCCGCAGAATATAGCTCTTTAGAATGGAAAGGGCCTCAGGCAGACGATCACCAAGGTTCGCTTCGGTGGCCAAATACAGCACAAGCGGCAAAACGGTCGAAACATCAAATGCATGCGCGAAGCGACCGAAGTCACCAAGGGGGTCCGACTTATCTTGTTGAAACAAGCGTTCTTCTACATTGGCCGATGCGGAAATCGCTTCCAGCTCTGGAACAACGCTCGGAAATGGCCGCTCGTTCAAGATCCAGCGCCGATAGCTATCGTAAAGGTTCTCGATGGACACAAGACTACCGATGTTCATAGACAGGTGATCGGTGAGCAACCAATCAAGCCTTGCGCGCGACTGTCGGCCTCTGGAGGCAACCTGGGTCCAAAAGGGCCTGTCCAGCGGCAACCAGTGTTTTTCATAAAGCTTGTCCACATGAAGCGACCCTTCCACTTGGCCCATACCTTTTGCGCGCTGGAAGATGAAGTTGCGCATAAGGTCACCCGGAGAAAGCTCCACCCCGCGACTGTTCAGCGTTTCGAATATGGTCTGAGGGTCATCCCCACCTTCAAGCTCGATTGACACAATAGCCAAGCCGTCCTTCAAGGCTTCGAATATCGTTTCAAAGCGATGCTCGTCAAAAACATCGTCAACGATGACATGCTTTCTAATGGTGTCTTTAAGATATTCGTGGGCGAACACTGATTTCTTGACGAAGCCATCATCTTGTTGCACCGGCAAAACGTCTTCTATTGATGCTTCCGGGTCGATTATTCCAGTAAATGATCTTCTATCCATCAACGACGGCCAAAGTTTAAACCGTTCTATTTCGGGATGCTCCATCACCCCGTCATTCAACAGATATTTTTGAAGCTCTGAAGCATATCTCGAATCAACTTCCTCAGCGACATCTCTAAGCGCCGCCAAGACTATCTGGAAAGTTGTCAACCGCTGCTGGCCATCAATGATTTCAAAAGCCTGAACCTGCTTCCCAAAGGTTTTTATCTGGCCGATGACCATGGCGCCCATGAAATGCGGAACCACTGACATTCGGTCTTCATCAATGCGCTTGGCTATACGCTCGATGTCTTCCCAAAGAAGGGGGATTTGGGAGTCGACATTCCATGCATACTGGCGTTGGTACAGAGGTATTAGAAATCGCTTCTTCCCATCAAACAGCTCGATGATCGACCGCGTATAAGGTTTCATCTACTCGACTCACATTCTGCTTCTTCGACGGCAACGGCTGAGCAACTCGCCACTCAAAATCCACCCCCCGCCTGATACTTGAGGAAAGACAACCACAGGATAAATCCTCAAGCAAGGTAAGCTGGCACCGCGGCAGAAACTTGCGTCAGTTCTCTTCTTGCTAGGTTTAAGGCTTACTCAATGGATACAGTGAAGCCGACATTCATTTTCATGTTGTGAACGGCAGCAAAGTCTAAGATTTTTCGATGCGGGCCAGTTGGTTAGGTTGGGCTTGGCGGGATGGCCCGCGTTGACAAATCTGACAAGGTGGAAGCCGCGGGATGTGTGTGCTGCGCTATGGGGAAAGCGCAGGCATCCGCCATGGATATTGGTGGAATTTTCGCGGGGTTTGCTGAGCTTGGGCGATTGGCGGCACGGCCTTTGGGGCAGTGTCTGGAAACTTCGCGGGTCTTGCCGGGGCGGTTTTCATCGTCTTGAGGTGCGAGCACGAGCGTAGGCCAAAGCGCACCGTTGACCAGCATGGGAAGTTTCTGATCTCAGAGTGGTTGTGAGACGGGCTTTTCATCATGCGGCCTGCAATCTTGGTGGTGCCCGGGATCGCGGAACCTCGCCGCGCCGGAAGGTTTCGATGATGCGCATGGGTCCGCCGCAATCGGGGCATGGTTCGCGCAGGGTCAGGGGTTCTTTGAGGTCATCTTCTGGCTGGTCCGGTTCGCCAGAGCCCGCCGTTCCGAGAACCGCGCGGACCCGGGCGACTTTCTCTTTGCGACTACTGCCCGCGAGGAAGCCATAGTGTCGGATGCGGTGGAACCGGTCGGGGAGGACATGGATCAGAAAGCGGCGGATGAACTCGTCGGTTGCAAGTCGCATCACCTTCATCCGGTCCCCGCGCTTGATCCGGTAATCCTTCCAGCGGAACGCTACGGTGTCGGCGTCAGCGCTGACCAGGCGATGGTTTGAGATCGCCACGCGGTGTGTGTACCGGCTCAAATAGGCAAGCACCGCCTCCGGACCACCGAAGGGCGGTTTGGCATAAACAACCCAGTCGATCTTGCGCAGCGGGGCCGACCATTCAGCGAAGGCGGGTGCGTCTGCCAATCCCACAAGATCTCCGAAGAGTCTCAAGTGCCCGGCACCGTGCAGCGCCATCAGCCCGTCCAGAAACAACCGCCGGAACAGCCGCGACAGCACGCGTACATGCAGAAAGAATCCGGGCTTGCACGCGACCCACCGGGTGCCGTCCGGCGACAGGCCGCCACCCGGGACGATCATGTGGATGTGGGGATGATGGGTCAGAGCCGAGCCCCAGGTGTGCAGCACGCTGGTCAAGCCGACACGGGCGCCGAGGCGCTTGGGATCGGCGGCGATTGTCATGACCGTTTGAGCGGACGCTTTGAACAGCAGGCTATAGAGCGCCCGCTTGTTCCAGAGAGCAATCCGCGCAATCTCGGCCGGTAGTGTGAAGACCACGTGGAAGTACTCCACGGGTAGAAGGTCCTCGGCGCGTGCTGCCATCCAGTCTCGCGCCGCTGGTGCCTGACACTTCGGACAATGCCGGTTCTTGCAGCTGTTGTACGCAATATGCTGGTGGTTGCACTTGGTGCAGGCCGCCACATGCCCGCCGAGCGCCCCCGTTCGGCAGGCTTCAATCGCTGACATGGCCTTCAACTGCGCCAGGTTCAGATGCCCGACATTGGCCCGCCGATAGGCAGGACCGTGGGTTCGAAAGATGTCAGCAACCTCCAGCTTCGGGCGCGGCACTGCCCGCGCGCGTCACTCCGACCTTCGGTCCTGGAGCTGCACCAGCAACTCGTAGGGGCTGTCGGTGTCGCGGATCAGCTTGGTCGCGACATGGGTGTATTGCGCCGTCGTGCTCAGCTTGGCGTGCCCAAGCAGAACTTGAATGACCCGCACATCTGTTCCGGCTTCTAGCAGGTGGGTTGCGAAGCTGTGGCGCAAACTGTGCAGCGTGCTCCTCGGCTTCTTGATCCCAGCCAGATGCTTGGCTGCGCTGAAGGCACGGTGCAATTGGCGGGGTGAGAGCGGATTGATCCGGGGCTTGCTTGGAAAGAGCCAGCCATCCGGCCGCGCCTCGCGCCAATAGTCGCGCAGAAGCGCCAAAAGGCCTGGCGACAGCATTACCTTGCGATCCTTGCCGCCCTTGCCTTTCTCGACATGGATCAGCATCCGGTCGCTGTCGATATCGGTGACCTTGAGATTGCAGACCTCCGACGCCCGGAGCCCGGTGCCATAGGAAATGCTGAGTGCAGCGCGGTACTTCAGCCCCGGGCCGGGCGCGACCTTCAGCAGCTCGAACACCTCTTCGGCGCTGAACACGACCGGTAGCTTCCTTGGCTCCGTGCGGTAGTGCAGGCATTGCTTCATCTCCGGGCGCTGGCATGTCGTCTCAAAAAAGAACCGCAGCCCGACAAGCCGCACATTGTAGGTCGAAGGGGTGACATTCGTGTTCACCATATGCAGCTGGTAAGCGCGCAGGTCTTCGGGCGTTGCAGTATCCGGCGATCGGCCAAGAAACTCGGCAAAATATCGAACGGCCCTGATATGCGCTTTCTGCGAACTCTCCCCGAGCCCTTTGATCCGCATATCTTCGATCATCCGCTCTCGAAGCGGTGTGGTCTTTGTGTCCGCCATGGGACCCTCCTGTCTGTTGATTGAGAGACCCCAATCGTCAGACAGACACGCCCTTTCCCAAAATCTCAGCCGTCAGATCATCCCGCAACGGTATCACCGAGCGCCCCTGCCGCGGTAGCGGCTTCGTCCTTGTCCGCAACCAAGTCATACGATGCCAGTTTCATGCTAAGCCCTCGACAAGCGGCAGCTTTTGATCGCGGCACCGCGGCGAAAATCGTGGCCTGATCTGGCGACAGTAAGGGATTTGCAAAGGTCGCTCTCTGCGCATCGCGCCCCCCTGGAGCGGTCCGCAGCATTGGCGGTAGCTCACCGGGTTCGGTGAGTGGCCGCTTTCGGTGAGATGGACCGAAAATTTTGCACCGGCAGCATCCTTGCCGCGTCACCCCAAGTCTATGACCGCTTCGGGCTGCCTATCGTCATTCACGCCTGGCGCGGCGAACGCCCGGTCGGAGCCCATAGGAGAAGTGTCTAAATCCTGCTGCGTGCGCACGCTACGCGAAATTTTCTGCGGTTGCTGAAATTTGGCTGTCGCAACGCGGCAAGAAGACCGGCCATTCGATCAGATCGCGGCGAAATCTGTTAACCGAACCAATAGACCGCGACACAGAGCGGACGATGGAATACCTGCTTGGAGTGTCCGCTATTCAGCTACGCTACCTTTTCGCCCTCAGTCGATGTGGGCAGATACGCTCCGATCATCTGACCGTGGCCATTCGCATAATCCCTTGCCAACTGCTGCCAGTCGATGTTCCCCGCCGCTGACCAGTGTATGCCATTGGATGCCACACAATCGGGCCCTGCCGCACCGCCGGAGTATGTGGCGATGCGTTGGCCTTCCTCAAACGCCTCAAGCGTCTGATCCCAGCGGTCGCCCATGATCGTCAAGCCCAAGGATTTCCTCTTGGGATCGTATTCGGCCGTAAACAAGGTTCCGAAGCCTTCGGCATAGCGATCCTGTATGAGCGGTTCGCTGAGGAATTGGCGGTTGAGTTCGGTCGGTGCCGCCTTGAGGGCGCTCAGGTGCGCCAAGCGCTCGAAACTGCGTGTGAACGCAGGTCGCTCGGCAGCTTCCGGGCCGCTTTGGTGGTTGGTCGCGATCGCGTGGGGCATCAGCTTGACACTACCGCCGGGGGATAGTTCCACGCTGGCGGTCCGCCCGGACGCGTCAGCAAGGACGAGATTGTAGGCCATATGCGATGGTACACGTCTAAGTGCGGCAATCGCCTGCGCAACCGTGTCGCAGGTTTCCAGCACATAGCGCAGGATCGTGGTGATGCCGAAACCCTCACCGGTTTCCGAACGACCGCCATAGGCAAGTGCGACGCTGAGACCCGCATCGTTGATGCCGTCAGACAGACCCCAGAGGAATTCGACCATGCCCATGACGGGTCGCCCGGTCCATTCGGTGCGCATCAGCAGCCCCTCGTTCAATTCGGGTGACAGGTCGTAGTTGCGCACCAGCCGCACCTCATCGTCGTCGGCGACCGCCGCGAGCGAGCAACCTCCGAGATAGGAGGGTGGGCACCAGGTCGACAGGAAACGCGCCGCGCGGTCCGAGCCGCCTGCAAGCAGCACCAACCGATCATAGACACCGATCAATTCGGGCATGTACTGTTCCACCGCGTCCCGGCACTCGGCGCGGGTCGGGCCGTTGTCCCCGCCTCTCGCGGCAAACCACGCTTCATAGGCGGGCCAGGATCGGTTCCAGCGTGCCTTCCATTTCGGGCCGGGTGTAGCTTCGCTTACCGCGTCGAATGTCAAAGTCATTTGTGTCATTTCAGGTGTCCTTGCTGGAGTTGTCAAAGAAGAAGCGGACCATTTCCGCGCTTGCATTGGGGCCCTTGGGATCGGTGTGGGAGCCGATGGCCGATCCG
Source organism: Leisingera sp. CC-HEC093 (assembly GCF_059429195.1). NCBI lineage: Bacteria > Pseudomonadati > Pseudomonadota > Alphaproteobacteria > Rhodobacterales > Roseobacteraceae > Leisingera > Leisingera sp. CC-HEC093. The sequence continues at coordinate 3,196,401 of NZ_JCAIJR010000001.1, forward strand.
CCCGACCACGCGTGGCCCAAACCGTCAATTCGCCAATGTTCCACCAACGTGCTGCCAGTCGCATCGCCCGAGATCACCCGCGTATAGTTGCGTTCGTTAGCACCTGCCTGCTCGCTGGTCTCGATACTCTGACCCGATCCGCCAGCCAGCGCCCGGCGCACGATGGCGTCGCCATTGTCGGGGTGGACCGTCGCATCGGCGGTGCCGTGAAAGACAATCGTACGCACGCCCGGACCTTCCCTTGACTGGGCGGGCGCGTCCAGGATGCTGCCGCCCATCGCGGCAAAGGCAGAGGGCACATTCTTGGCTGCGCCGACGGGCAGGCCCGAATGGACCCCGACAGCGGCGAACACATCCGGATAGGTTTCGCCCAGAATGGCCGCCATCGCACCGCCTGCCGACAGCCCGGCAACGAAGGTTCGGTTCCGGTCGATGCCATGCTCGTTACAAAGCTGCGTAGCCAATCCGGCCAATATGGCGGGTTCACCGCGACCGCGCTTCTGATCGCCCCGGCTGAACCAGTTCCAGCAGGATTGCGCGTTGTCGCCACGCGACTGCGCGGGATAGGCAACCACGAAGCCATGCCTTTCGGCCAGTGCGTTCATGCCTGTGCCTGCCGCGAAATCCTCGGGCGATTGGGTGCAGCCATGCAGCATCATCATGAGTCCGCTCACACCCGCCTGTGCGGATGCGGGAACATAGGTGCGGTACTTCCGGCTCCCTGCGTGGCAGGTATAGGTGTGCCGGTCGAACCGGGCGCCTTCTGGCAGGGGTGTCTGGACAGGGACAGATCGTGTGCCGACCTGCGACAGCTGTGCCAGCAGCCCGTCCATTCCGGGCGCTCCGCCCGTGGGCAGCGCTCCCGATTGGGACGCTTGTGTGCCGGGCAAAAGCCCATGCTGGGCAAGCGTGCGTTGCACCAGATCGTTGGCGGCTGAAAGGCGTGCGTCATCAGCCGCAGGGCGCCGGGCGCCTACGTCATAGAATTTCATGTCTTTTTTCCTTTGTTGGGTTGCGCGTCCTACGTGATGCGGTCGGCGAGGGCCTTCTTGATTTCCGCGCTGGCTTGCAAGGCACCTAGCACGGTGATGGATCCAATGGTCTGAAGCGCCAGTTCCGGTGTCACATCCGCTCCGATACGGGCAAGTCCTACGACCTTGACGTGCAGCATCTCCCCGGCATCACGGAGGGCTTCGAGGTCCGCCGCGGAGTAGTCGCGCAGTCCCAGCTCCATCGTATGCCGTTCCAGCGATCGACTGACGGCACCTTCATGGCTTTCCAATTGGTTGCGGATTGCCGTGCGGATCAGATCGCTGCGGTTCGAATAGAAACCCTCCTGAACCAGCAGGTCGATACGACCCAGATCGACAAAGCCGAGGTTGATCGTGACCTTTTCATTTTCGGGCTGCTTGTCGCGCAGCTGCCTGACATTGCTCATATCGATTCTCCATCCATGTGGATGGTATATGGAGTTCTTTTGGAGTTGCGCAACCCCTTCGGTACTTTTTGTCGCTGACGCATCGGCGCGTCAGGTATCTAAAATTTGTTGCCTACGCGCGGCGTCCGCGGACCAAAGAGGGTTCCGGAAAGGCCCGTCCTTCCGGCAACATCTGTTAGCGGTGCAAAAAATTCGCATAGGGGACCACGCGACCTACTTCTGCAGAGTCCCTGTAAGCGTTGGCTACGCTCCTCCGGGTCGAAACATGCAAACCGCATGGCAACAGAGCGTGCGGGCGCGTCCAGCACAGATAGGGAGTAACGAGGTGAAGAAGTTGAACTTGGATAAGGGCGGCGCGCCGCGTCAGCAGACCGAAAAGCACGAAGAGACGATGACAACTGCGCAAGGCGGTCCCATCGCCGACGATCAGAACTCGCTCACGGCTGGGCCGCGTGGGCCGGTGCTGCTTGAAGACCACATCATGCGCGAGAAGATTTTTCATTTCGATCACGAGCGTATCCCGGAACGTGTCGTCCACGCGCGCGGTTACGGCGTTCACGGTCATTTTGAGCTGACCAAGGCAATCCCGGAGTTGTCCTGTGCCGACATCTTCCAGCGCGAGGGCGAAAAGACGCCACTCTTTGCCCGGTTTTCCACTGTTGCGGGCAACAAGGGGTCATTCGACCTTGCCCGCGACGTTCGCGGTTTCGCCGTCAAGTTTTACACCAAGAAAGGTAACTGGGACCTGGTCGGCAACAACATCCCGGTGTTTTTCATCCAGGATGCGATAAAGTTTCCCGATCTGGTCCATTCGGTCAAACCCGCCCCCGACCGTGGGTTCCCGCAGGCGCAAAGTGCGCATGACAACTTCTGGGATTTCATATCACTCTCGCCCGAAGCAGTTCATATGACGCTGTGGACGATGTCCGACCGCGCCATTCCCCGGTCCTTGCGTTTCATGGAGGGCTTCGGCGTTCATACCTTCCGGCTTATCAATGCCGACGGCAAATCCCATTTTGTGAAATTTCATTGGAAGCCACGGCAGGGGCTGCAATCAGTCGTTTGGAACGAGGCGCTGAAAATCAATGGTGCAGACCCGGATTTCCATCGCCGCGACATGTGGGATGCGATCGACGCAGGCGATTATCCGCAATGGGATCTGGGTATTCAGGTGTTCGACGACGATTTCGCGGATAAGTTCGAGTTCGATATCCTCGACGCCACCAAGCTGATCCCCGAAGAGCAGGTGCCGGTCCAGATCATCGGGACCATGACGCTTGACAACAACGTCGACAACTTCTTTGCCGAAACCGAACAGGTGGCCTTCTGCACGCAAAACATCGTTCGCGGTATCGACTTCACCAATGATCCGCTGCTTCAGGGGCGCAATTTTTCCTACCTCGACACGCAGACCAAACGGCTGGGTGGGCCGAACTTCACCCATATTCCAATCAACGCTCCCAAATGCCCTGTCCATCATTTTCAGCAGGACGGCCACATGGCGATGCACAATCCCAAAGGCCGTGCGAATTATGAGCCCAACAGCTGGGGCGAAGACGGCGGCCCGCGCGAGAACCCTGAGATCGGGTTCACCAGCTATTCCGAACGAGTACAGGGCGACAAGCAACGCACCCGGTCCGAGACATTCGCCGATCATTACAGCCAAGCACGCCAGTTCTGGATCAGTCAGACCGAGACCGAGCAGAACCATATCTCCGCCGCCTATACCTTCGAGCTGTCGAAATGCGAGCATGAGCGGATCAGGCTGCGGATGCTGAGCCATCTGATGAATGTGCATGACGACCTGGCCAACGCGGTAGCCAAGGGTCTGGGGGTGACCGACATGCCCGACGCGGCCACAACGGCACGCAAACCCGTCACCGATCTGCCCGCCTCCGACGCGCTCAGTATCCTCAAGAACGGCCCGGACAGCTTCGCCGGGCGCAAGCTGGGGCTCTACATCACCGACGGCGCGGACGCTGAACTGGTAAAGAAGATCGAAACCGAATTCACCGACGCCGGTGCGATGGTGGCCATCGTCGCGCCCCGTATCGCGGGTGCGAAACTCTCGGACGGCACGATAAAGCCCGCTGACGAGAAGATCGACGGTGGTCCTTCGGTACTTTTCGACGCCGTGGCTCTGGTGTTTTCAGACGACGAAGGCTCCAAAACGGCCGATGATAAACCGTCGCAAGATTTTGTCAGTGATGCGTTCGCGCATGCAAAGTTCATCGCCTGGACGGAAGCTGCCGAGCCGCTGTTCAAGAATGCCGGACTGGCAGGGAAGACCGACGGCGGAATGATGAAAATCGACGCAGAAACCGTCGGTGATTTCCTGGAAGCCTGCGCGAAGCTCCGGTTCTGGGACAGGATGTAGCCGGGCACTTTTCGGATCGGCGGCGTTGCGTCGGACGAGGGTTGTAATGCCGAAGTCGCGCTTTGCGCCTCGGACCGGGAAGTCGGGATAGGAAAATGAAAAAGGGCCGGTCCGCTTTTGCGGACCGGCCCTTCAAACTTGGTGCGATCAGTGGTGATGCTCCGGGAGGTTCTTCAACTCGTCCTTTGTCATCGTCGTGGTCGCATGGACTTTACCATTCTCGTCACGCATGAAGTTCAGGCGCGAGGCGTCCAGCGCCACGGGCTTCGCCCCGATACCGAGAAATCCGCCGACATCGACGACGGCTTGTGCATTGGCACCGGAACCGTGAAAATGTGAGACATCGCCGATATGGTTGTCGTCGGGGCCATAGACGTTCGCGCCGTCGACGGTTGCCTCGTTCAATTCTTCCGGGCGAAGTGGGGTGTGCTTGGAATAATCCATGATGTTCTCCTGTCAGACTCGTTACAGTTGGTAAAACTCAACTGCCTGCCCACTCAGAGGGTTCCTGTAATATCGTTGGAGCGAAAGACGGCAGGCGTATATTCGCCCAATATTTCGCCCACGTATGATGGGAACAGTTCCGGGTTCCTTGAGGTTATGGTCGATAGGAAGGGATCTTTATCATGAACAGCGCAGATCTGGACAAGCTGGAGACCAAGGACAGGCAACCGGGCATCGAATCCCGCATGGATCCTGAGCCCGAATACATGCCGCGGTATTCTGGCGGATGTCGTCTGAAGGATAAGGTGGCCCTTATATCGGGTGGGGATTCGGGCATCGGCCGAGCCACGGCAGTGCTGTTCGCGCGCGAGGGCGCGAAGGTTTCGATTATCTACCTGAACGAACATGACGATGCCGAGAAGACCCGCAAGCTGGTGGAAGACGAAGGCAGCGAGGCGCTGCTGCTGGACGGCGACGTGGGCGACAAGGCGTTCTGCGAAGACGCAGTGAGCCGGACGCTGGACAAGTTCGGCAGGCTCGATGTGGTTATCTGCAACGCCGCCGAACAACATGCGCGAAAGGAGGTCACGGAAATCTCCGAAGAGCAGCTTTTCCGCACCTTCCGGACGAACATCGGCGGTCATTTCTTCATGGTGCAGGCGGCCCTGCCGCATCTGGACGAAGGCGCATCCATCATCTGCACCACCTCCGTCACCGCCTATCGCGGGCAGGATCTGCTAGTCGACTATGCCTCCAGCAAGGGGGCGATCCTGTCGTTCGTGCGGGCGATGTCCTCGAAACTGGCACCGCGCGGCATCCGGGTGAACGGGGTCGCGCCGGGACCGATCTGGACACCGCTGATCCCTGCCTCATTTCCGCCCGACAAGGTGGAGGATTTCGGCAAGTCTTCGCCGCTGGGCCGCCCTGGTCAGCCGAACGAGGTCGCACCCTCGATGTTGTTTCTCGCTTGCGAAGATGCGTCCTACATGACGGGGCAGGTGCTTCACCCGAATGGCGGCGATCTCATAGGCGGTTGATGCGCACGAGAGAAATCGGCCCGGAGCATCCGTTCATCTAGGACGCACCGGTCCACCTTTCGCGTCAGCTCACCGCGTCCACGTTGCGAGAACGTTCGGCCAGCTCTGTCATGAAGTCATCGGACTCGTAGATATTGTCGAGCGCGTCATTGAGCTTGCGCGCCGCCTCGTCCTGCCCGAGTGCCTCGGCAAAGGCCTTGGTCGTGCCGAAGCCAGCGATGCCATAATGGCACATGCGCTGGTATTGTGCGATGATCGCCACATCCAGGGCGGCCCCGGTCATGTCGCTGTCCAGCGCATGCTTGCGGGCCTCCTTCACCAGCCCCTCCATGCCCTTGCAATGTTCCTTCTCCACATCGGCATCGGCGTCTTCCAGAAGGGATTTCAGCAGCCGGGTGTGCTGGTCGATGCCGTCCTTGGCCGCGCTTAGCCGGTCGGCCAGTTTGTTGTCCGAGGCCTGGTCGGCCATGGCCGAGACCACCTCGGACATCTGTTCATTCGCGGACCAGAGGTCCTGGAGTTCCTCTACATAAAGGTCTTTCAACTTCGTCATTTCAGGCTCCTTTCAAGATCGGCATTGCCGACGGTTGGTTGTGTGGGGCGGCGGGGACAATCGCCGCCCCGTTCTCCGGCGTTCCGCTGCCGGGGTGGGAACCGGACAGCGGTGCAGCCGGAGTTTCCAGCGCGGGCATCGCCCACGCCGAATTCCGGTAGGTTTCAAGCATTTCGATATGGCTGGGCAGCTCTTGCACCCTGAGCCGAATGTGGGCCGGCACCAGCGGCGGCCATGGCCCAAGGGTGCCGCGGCGAACCTGCCGGATCAGCCGATGCGCCGGTGGCAGACAATCGTCGATCAGGTAATCCGCACTGGTGATGCGGGCCTTCAGTGCGTCCGACATGCCTCCCGCCGCGCGGCCCCTCAGTCGACAGGAAGCCTGCACGATCACGTCATCGGCATGGCGCACCCTGGCCCCCGCGCGCCGCAGGGTGCGGACGATCCGGCGGTCCTCGCCGCATTTGACCGGCGCGAAGCCGCCTGCAGTCACGTAGGCCGTTTTCCTGAGGGCCAGGCTTGCACCGGCGGCCTCGCCATGTGTGTCGGCAATGTCGGCGCAGCCCGGCGCGTGCCGCGCATGGAAGTCCTGCACCAGCCGACGATAGGTGCCTTCCAGCGCGCCGAGATGTGCATCCATGCTCGACAGGACCCCCATCTCTTCCGCCATCGGCTCGACCTTGCCGCAGACCGCATCCACTTCCCTCAGATGCGCGAGGTTCCGCGCGAGCCAGTCTGGTGCGACAAGGCAATCGGCATCGGTTGTCAGCAGATATCGCAGACCATTCATGGTGCGCAGGGCATGATCGCAGCCGATCCGCCGGGCGGTTCCGACGCCCTCGTGCGGGGCGAGGGCGCATTCCAACACCGTCAGGTTGAGGCCGACCCGTTCGGCGATGTCGCGAGCTAGTGCAGCGGTGCGGTCGGTCGTGTTGTTGACCACCAGGATCACTCGCATGTGCCCGGCGTATTGCCCCGCCAGCGCGGTCAAGCAGGCGGTGATGCGGGTCTCTTCGTTTCGGGCGGGGATGATGATAGCGATAGCCGGGACAGGGCAGTGGCTCATGGCGTGTCCTCCGGCAACCCGCGGTCGATCCGATATCCTTCGGTCTGCGTAACAAGCTCGACCTTGTGCGAGCTCAGGGCGGCGGTGAAAAGTTCCAGCGCCTCCGGCCCCTGCAGGTCGTGTCCCGTCTCGCCCAGGAAGGTTACGCAGATCACTTCGGCGCGGGGCCAGGATACGGCAATGTCGCGGGCCAGGTTCTGCAGGGCGGGAGGGTCGAGGAAATAGAGGATCTCGGACAGGATCAGCAGGTCGAAATCGTCGTCGGGCAGTGGGCAAGGATAGAAATCCTGTATGAACCGGGCGTCGGGCAGGATGTGCCGCGCAGTCTCCACGGCGATGGCCACGGCGTCCATGCCGGTATAGACGTCGCAAAGCGGCGCCAAGTGGCGGGCAAGCTGCCCGTTGCCGCAGCCCAGCTCGAAGGCAGAGGCATAGTGCTGGCACGACAGCGCGGCACGGGTCGCGGCGAACTTGGCCTGTTCGTAACCGCTCTGTGCGAAATCCCAGGGGTCAGTGGTATCGGCGTAAAGCGCGTTCAGATGGTTCCGACCGACACCCATCACGGCATCCTCCAGAAGATCTCGTCTTCGCTTGCGAAGCGTTCCGTGAATCCGGAAGGCAGGACAAAGCCCGAAGGATCGTCCGCCACGACCTGTCCCGATTGCGAGCGGTGCGCGGCTATGGCGGCGCGCTTGCGCGCCAGATGCGCCCCCGGCGGCAGGAAGACCGGCGCGTATGGCGCGATCGTATCTGCAAACTCCGGGTCGTCCCAGCGGCACCAGACGGGGTAGCAATGGAAAACCCAATTGGGCCGAATGCCGCGCAGCACTGCCGCGAAACCTGCGGTGGCTTGATGATCCTCGTGATGATCTTCGCGTGCAGGCACGAAGACATGGCGCGCGCCTGTCGGCTCGATCATCCGTTCGAGCCGCGCGGCGATGTCCGACGCATCGGCGCGGTAAAGCCTGGCATCGGTCAAACCCATCCAACTCAGATCGCGCGCCCCGCCCCCAAGGCATTCGATGGCCCGCGTCAACTCAACCCGGCGCAAGGCGGCGAGTCGTTCAGGCGGCCACCGGCGCGATCCGGGGTGGCTGGCGCTGCCGTCGGTCAGGCAGATCACATGCGCCCCGGCCCCGGCAAAGGCGCGTGCCAGCAATGCACCGCAGGCCAGCGATTCATCGTCCGGATGCGGTGCCAGCACCACAAGCCTCTCGCGGCCCTGGAATACGGCGCTGTCAGGATGCGCGACGACATTCATCCGAAGATCCCCCAGGCCTGATCATCCTGCCCAAGTGCCTGACGTGCCGCCCGTTGAAGGAAAGCGTCGCGCGCGGCCTGGCGGAGATAGACCGCGAGATCGCGGGCCATGCGCCCGGTTTCCGAACCGGTCTCAAAATGGCGCAGGCCAATGCTCTGCTCGACCGCGCGGATGGCATCCAGTCCGACCTCCTCGGTGAAGAGACGCGCAGCGATCGACGCGGCGACGATCTCTTCGGCCCCCAAAGACGTATCGGTGGTAGCCTGTGCGGCACGTTCAGTCAGGGCTGCCCCAGCCCAGGCGTGCATCAATACGGCCATCAGGCGCGCCTGCTGCGCCTCGGCCTGCATGCGGCCCATGCTCCGCAATTCGGTTGCCGCCTGGTCCAGCAACCCGATGGCGGCCCCCGCCTGCAAGGCTGCAATGCGCCAGACGCCGCCGACGAAATGCGGCTCTTGCAGGTAATCATCCGGCCCGCCGACCCAGTCCTGCACCGCCACGCCGGAAAAATCGTAGCTTCCCGAAGCCGTCGCCCTCATCCCCTGCATGTCCCAGCAAGAGGTGTCGGCGCGGGATTGATCGCGCACATCAACCAAGGCCAGACGCACGCCCGCATCGCTGCCCACGGTGACCAGTGCGTGAGTTACCGTGCCGAGGCCCGAGGCGAAACGCTTGGTTCCAACCAGCCGCGCCCCCTTGGTATCCACAGTGACCGGCACTTGGCCATCCGCCCCCCAGACGCCCAGCACGGCACCGACGTTGATCCGGCGGCCCATGTCATGTTGCAGGGTGGTCGAGCCATAAAGTCGGATTAACCGCAGCGCGTTGACATGCCCCTCCCAGAGCCGGCCGACACCGAGATTCGCCGCCCCCACCTGCATCAGCGCCCGCGCGGTGCGCACAGGGTCAGAACCGCCGTCATCACCCAGCAGGCCGCCCTGGCGCAGCAAGCCGATCGAATGCGTGATGGGGCTTTCGTCGCGCTCCTCGGAGCCGGCGGCATCATGCAGACGATCTGTTACCCAGGATGGCACCACATCGTCCGCACTCGGCGCTTGGGCGGCGGCGGGATAGGGCAGTCTCATCGCGGCACCTCGCGAACCTTATCCCCCAAGGCAGCGGACTGAAGAAGGGATGTCCAGTGCCGCGCGACATGGGAAAGGCGGAATGCGGGGTTGGCGCTCACCTGCGGCGGCGACAGCCGCCAGGCCTCGACGCGCTCGAAAATTCCCGCCTGGTCATGGCCATCCACCATTTGCCGGTCGTCCGCCACGATCTCGGCATTGGCCCCCAGGCCGCGATGCGCGAGCACGGGCGTTCCCACCGCGTTCGCCTCGGCCAGCACGAGCCCGAAGGTCTCGGCAAAAGAGGTCTGCGGGTAGAACAGGCACAAGCTTCGGCGCATCTGCCGGATCAGCGCCGGATGCGACAGCGCACCGAGAAAGGTCACCCCATCGGGCACCGAGCCGGTCTTCCATCCCAGATACCCAGGATCAGCCACCGCAAGGGTGAGGCCCGGCAGGTGCCGGCGCAGCGTCTCAAATTGCGCGAAGACCTGCGCCAGCCCCTTGTGCGGGGAACTGGCGAAGAGCAGCCGGTTGCAATCACGTGGCGTTGCGTCGGGCCGCAGGTCGTCGTCCAGCGGATTATAGATTACGTGAAGCGGTGGTGTGACCCCGTCTTTCAGGAACGCCTGCAGGTGGCGGGCATGGGTCTGAGACACGCAGATGACAGGGATATCGGCCTTTTTGAGGGCCGTGCCCATCCTGCGGTTGTGACGGCCGGGATAGACATGCAGCCACAGGAAGATCGGCGTATCCGGATACCGCTTGCGAAGCTTCAGCGCCACCTTCCAGCGGTTCAGGACGATCATCGCATCGAAATAACCGCCTGTGTCCAGATCGGGCAGCGGGCAGAGCCGCCCGACAGGCGACATCTGTCTCTCGATGCGGCCGTTCTGGAAATGAGCAAGGTCGAACCGCGGGCGCAGGGTGGCGGCGATGCGCAGCACCGTCGCCTCGGTGCCGCCCAACCCGCCGGTGTCCATATCGGGCAGGTCGTAGCCCGCCGCGCTGCACGGATCGACGATGGCGATCCGCGCTTTTCCGGTGTCAAGACGCATCAGGCTCATTGCGCGGCCACCTGTCCGGCGCGGTCGGCCAGGATGCGACCAACCCGCGCTGCCGTTGCCTCTGTCGCCGCGATGTCGCGCCTTTGCAGCCAGTCGGGGCGGCTGACATCGCCCAAGGTTAGGTCCGGTATATCCACCGGCACGGGTTCGACCCTGCCGCTCTGACGCCAATCCTCGACCTTTTGCCAGACCCGCGCCCGGTCTGCCCGGCGGTGGGTGCTATCGTAATCCGATGCCGCCGATTGCGTCAGGCTGTCGGGGGTCTCGATCTTGGTCAGCAGCAGTTCCGGCACGATCCAGATGACCTCGCCGTTCAGGACCAGACGGTTGCGGAACTCGCGATCTTCCTCGATGCAATCCTCGAACCCGCCAAGGCGGCGGAACACGTCGGCGCGGAAGAGGCCGGAGTTGACATGGGTCCATTCGCCGGGCACCTGCGCGCCCATTTGCAGGTTCGGGAACACGTCATCGAGCAGCGACAGGTCGCGCCTGATCTCCACCCGCCGCCCGTCCGGCAGGATTAACTCGTGATGGGTCAGCGCCGCGCTGACTTCCAGTCGCTGGCCTGCCTGCTTGCCCGCAAGTCGCCAGTTCAGGCATGCGTCGGCGCCCACCTCCTGGGCCGTCAGCACGCGGACCTGATGCAGCACCTTGTCGCGGTGCGGGATGTCATCGGAATCATGGAAGGTGACCGCATCGCCGCCGGTCAGCAGCAGGCCCGCATTCTTGGCCTGCGCCGTGCCGAGGTTCCGCGCCAGTCGAACATAGTTGAATTTGGGATGTTGAAAGTAAGGCGCCACTGCCTGCGCGGTGGCATCGGTGCTGGCATCGTCGATCACCGTGACGCGGATGTTCCACCAGCTCTGGTCCAGCGCCGCGCGGATGGCACCATCGATCAGATGGGCACGATTGAAGGTGGGAACGATGATATCGACCAGCGGGGCGAGGGGATCGGATCTCATGCCATGGCCTCCCGTGCGGGCAGGCTCAGCCCATCCCGGTAAGCGCGTAAACTGCGCCTTGTCAGGATCGCCGCCGGCAAGGGCAGCATTAGCGCGCAGAGCGCGGCGAGGACGATCGGATCGCCTGGCTGGGCGCTGGTCAACAAAAAGGCCGCCAGTGTGCAGAGCAGCGCGGGGCAGGGCGGAAGAAGACCGAAGGTCTCGGCCTCACCGCCAGCCTTGTCGGTCACGACGAATTTCAGGCGGCAGCCCGTCAGCGCATCGAAGGTCGCTTTGGCAGAGTGCGGGGCCAGCGCGACGCGACAGGCAAGGGCACGCAGGACCGTTGTCAGCGGCAGCCCGTCCCGCCAGCCGCGTGCCAGCACGCGGATGACGATGTCGCAGAGGCTGAGAACGATGGCGCAGCCGGCCAACGCCGCGGCGGACGTGTGGCCCTGTCCGGTCAGCAGCCACGCGCTCAGCAGCAGGAAAGGGACAAGCGCCAGATTGAACCACGCGGTCAGTTGCGACAGGAGGGCGAGCCGCTTTTGGAAGCTGAGCGCACCTGCCGACGTGAAGATCGTCTCCGCATGTTTCGCCAATGTCTGGACATTGCCACTGCACCAGCGATAGCGCTGCCTTTCGAGATCGCGCAGGGACAGGGGCAGCAGGCCCTTTCCGACCACCTGGTTGATGAAACGCCCCGAATACCCGCCATTGCACAGCCGCACGCCCAGCTCCGCATCCTCGGTCGTGGTGGCACCCGACCATCCGCCCACAGCGGCCAGCGCCGGGCGGGAGATCACGCAAAGTGTTCCGGTCAGCAATACCGCCTCGGCCTCGTCCGCCTTGGCGGCATTGGTGCGGAAATATTCTTCCAGTTCCGCATCCACCCCCGGCGCGGCAAGGGCGGTGCCAAGGTAGGATTGCGGAAACTGAACGTAATCCGCGCCGGTCCGGTGGAGGGCGGCGGCGGCATGGCTCAGGAAATCTTGTGCCACGACATAATCGGCATCCACGGTCACGATATGGGTGGCGCGCGGGTCGGTATGCTCCAGCGCGATATTGAGCGCGCCAGCCTTTGCACCCTTCACGCCGGTGCGGTGCAGGAATTTGATCCGGTCGGGATATGCGGCGCAGTATCGTTCGACCGGCTTCCAAACTGCTGGATCGGCGGTGTTGTTGTCCATCACGATGATTTCGCAACCCTCGGCCGGCCAGTCCTGATCCAGCAGGGCACGCAGCGTGGACATCACCAGCAGGGGCGGCTCGGAATGGGTGGCAACATGGACCGAAAACCACGGAGCGACGGGATTCCGCGCAACGGGTGGAAGATGTGCGGGCAGACAGGCGATCAATGGCCGAAGCCCCAGGAGCGCCAGTTGAACCACAACGATGGCACCGCAGATTACGGCACCGATCACAGGCATCGCAGCCGCAAAAATCAGCATGCTAGCCGCTATGAAAAGCCGTAGCTTCATCGTTCACCCCCAAGGCGTTAAAAGCATTAATTGCTTTTCGAAATCAGTGGCTTACAGTATTTTCGGCCACCTACAGGGCAACGTTTTTCGTTGCCTTCAAGTTCCCGTGTGCAGGCGGATTACGCCCCACGCAGAAGACTAGCCTGCCCGAGGAAACAGAGATCAGCATGCAACTGGATTGAAGGGTGGTCCTACCGCTCCTGCGGAAACCAGGACGTATCCATCTCGGCATAGCGATCGTGGAAATCGGTAAGCTCGATCATCTCGTCCTCCTTCAGGAGCCGGACGCGATCCTGATCGCGCTGAATGAAGCCTTCATGCTCCATGCGGATGAATGTCTTGCTGATATAGACATTCGTGAGCCCGAGATAATCGGCGATCTGACTCTGGGTCATTGGCAGGCGAAAGCTATCGGTCATCGTTGCGTTGGTGATGCGCAGCCGCGATATCAGGTCGAGCAGCATGTAGCTGATCCGCTCCTGTGCGCTCATCCGTCCCATGGCGCGCAGCACGTCGATCAACACCACCTGATCCCTCAGCGCGATCGAGATGAGCAATGCGGAAAGCCGCGGCGATTCCCGCAGGATCTCGTCGAGAGAGGCTTTCGGAAACGGGCACAGGCACACGTCCTCGACCGTGCGCAGGGTCGTCGTCGCATGTTTGAGGGCGACATCAGGAAAGCCGATGACATCACCCGGATGATGGAGCTTGACGATCTGGCGGCGGCCATCGGGAAGATCGGTATAGCTGAAGGCCCAGCCGCGCTTGACGACATAGAGATTCTTGTTCTCGTCGCCGCCCTGATAGACTTCCTGCCCGGCCGAGAAAGTGCGCTCGGTCTTTTCCAGACTGGTCAGCCGGTCCTTGTCGTGGTCGGACAAGGTCACGTAATGGGAGAGCTTGGTGACCAGGCAACTGGATCTATCGGACATGACGGAATTCCTATTTTTGACCACGAATATGCAGCCAATCGAAGATATTGAGAACCACGAAGATCAGCGCCGAGATGAAGGCCGCTTCCTTTAGGAACCCCAGCCCGCAGGCGATGCCGATCGACCCCAACGCCCAAATGGCCGCCCCGCTGCGGATCCCCTTGAGCCGCCCGTTATCGCTGGGAGACATGATCGCACCGGCACCCAGAAAGCCGATGCCCCCCACGATCCCTTGGATCAGGCGGGTCGGGTCGATGGACATGGCGCCGTCATCAGCCACACTGCTCAGGGCGAAGTTGAGCGTTACAGCCATCAGCGCGGCCGAGCCGATGGCGACGAGCACATAGGTGCCAGCCCCGAGCGGCTTGCCCTTGATCTCGCGGTCTAGCCCGACAACCAGTCCGCATCCGCCTGCGAACAGGACGCGCAGGATGAATTCACTGAAATCGATCACCTATCAAACCGCTCCACGCCGCAATTTATTCCCATGAAATCACGTTATCCCCTTTCAAAAGGGCAGAGATCAATATGCATTGAGATCAGGCGCACGGCGGGCGACTATTATCGACGTGACATCTTCAACTCCAGAAGGAGCGGAGCAATCTTCATTGACGAGCCAATTATCGACGCCCTGATCAAGGGTTCCATGCTGAGCGCCTGCGGCGTTTTCTGGATCATCCTGCTGGTTCGCATCGTCGGGCTACGATCCTTTTCCAAGATGACGAATTTCGATTTCGTCATAACAGTCGCCATGGGTTCGCTTCTCGCCGGTGCCTCGCAATCGCAGCAATGGCCTGGTTTCGTGCAGACATTGACGGCGATGGCCAGCCTCTTTGCCGTCCAGTATTTCGTTTCCAGGTTGCGGCGTTGGTCGCCGCGCCTGGACGAGTTGGTCCAGAACACGCCGGTCCTGCTGATGAAGGATGGCGAGATCTTTCATGACGCGCTCCGGGCCACCCGCGTGTCCAAGGAGGACCTGATCGCCAAGCTGCGCGAGGCCAACGCGCTGGATCTGTCATCGGTCCGCGCCGTGGTTCTTGAGACAACGGGCGATGTCTCGGTGCTGCATGGTGAGCAAATGGACGAGGTTCTGTTCAAGGGCGTGAGGGATCGCTGAGATGAGTGACGATGCGTTTTTCGAATTCAGCACCTATCATCTGGCCCTGGCGGTCGTAGGCATCATCGTGATCCTGGCGCGCTGGTTCCCGCGGTTGGTTTCGTCGCGCGAACCGGCGGCGGCACCGCTGATGATCCTCTTCGGAGCGGGTGCCATGCTGGTGGTGCCGGGAATGCCCGCGCCCCCCGATCCGCGCAGCGCACCTTTGCTATGGGAGATCATGGCCGAGATCACCGTGATCGTCGCGCTCTTCGCGGCGGGCATGCGGGTGGACAGCCTCGGGACCTTAAACAAATGGGGGCCGACATTGCGCCTGCTGCTGGTCGCCATGCCACTGACCATCGTCGCGGTCGCGGGCCTGGGGGTGATCCTTGGCGGGCTGGCGGCAGGGGGTGCTGTCCTGCTGGCGGCGGTGCTGGCTCCGACCGACCCGGTCCTGGCCGCCGATGTGCAGATCGCGCCGCCGCAGGAGGGGAAGGAGCACCCCGTCCGCTTCGCCCTGACGACCGAGGCCGCCCTGAATGACGGGCTAGCCTTTCCCTTTGTCTATCTTGGGCTGTTGATCGTCATGCAGGGCCTGGACCCCGGCGAATGGGGCCTGCAATGGTTGCTGGAGGACGTGATCTACCGCATCGCGTTGGGGGCCTTGATGGGATGGGCCGGCGGTTGGTTGCTGGGGCAGATCCTGTTCAACCTGCCGCGCGAGACCCGGCTGGCCGATACCGGATCGGGGGTGATCGCGATTGCGGGGGTCTTCCTGTGCTACGGGTCGACCGAACTGGTCGAGGGCTATGGCTTCATCGCCGTGGCGGCCATGGGTCTGTCGCTCCGTCGGATTGAGAGCGAACATAATTACCACCGGCATCTGCACGACTTTTCGGAATCCATCGAACATGCGCTGACAGCACTCTTGCTGATCGCCCTGGGCGGTGTGCTGCCGGTCATGGCGCCTGATCTGGGCTGGCACCATGTCGCGCTGGCGGTGCTCATGATCGTCATCTTGCGACCCTTGGCGGGCTGGGTTTCGCTGATGGGTAGCGCCATGACCCGTTCCGACCGGGCAGTCGTGGCGGTTTATGGCGTTCGCGGTATTGGGTCGATCTATTATCTCGCATATGCAACCAATCACGCAGAGCTTGATAACCTGTCCGACCTGTGGGTCATCACCGCGCTGACGATCCTACTATCCACCATTCTGCACGGCTTCTCGGTGGGATGGGCGATGGATAGGATCGGACGTTGAGGCTTCGCTCACGATCGAACGGTGGTGGATACCTTTACTGCAAGCATGGTTTTGTGATTGGCCGCGAAAACTAGGTCAATTACTTATATGGTTCCGGTGCCAGCATAAGCGAGCGGGAGATCCACTTACGCAACGGCTCGAGACTGTGCGGATAAACCGAACCCACCTCTAACGCCTACGATGACCGGAATGACGACTTGCTCCGCGTTGCAGCATGAAGTGTGCCGCGGCTGCAAATAGATGCTGCGTCAGCAATAGCTGCGTTCACACAAGCCCGCTTTGTCCCGCGTTGTGTGAGCTCGCGATCCGCGTGACAAATGGCAGCTAAAGATCTCTCCGGTTGCTTTCCTCCTGCTCCTCCAGCCTAATTTAGAATGTGATCGCGGAGAGACCGCGATCACTTGCACAGAAGTCAGCCGCGCCTCCGCTCCGCTCTAGCGCGCCTGGCAGTTTCCGTTTGATTGGTCCGCCTGCCATCCGGTCGGCAATCTGAACACGGGTTCTGATGCCGCTGCGCGTCAGCCTCCACGGAGAAATCCGGTTCCTCCCGCGCCTGGCGCGGGCCCCTCCCAATTTCACCGCTCCAGCCCCGTGTGTCAGATCACCGTCCGGCCGCAGTCCGGGCTGCGCCCACCCTGCTTTGCCCTCCGGAAGGCTCGAGGTCTTCCGAAGTGAAAATCAGGGAAGGCTTCGCCACTGGCGGAACAGGAGGCGCGAGCGGGGATGTTGGAGACACGAAAAATGAAAGGTGCTGTCGCAAATAGCAAAACTATGTGTCGCCCGACAATTTGTGTCGGGCGACACATAGTTTTTCCTTTTTGGGGAACTTGGTTGTTTGATTTTAAAGGGAAATATTTTCATCCGACGCAGCAAAGTTACCTTTAGCGACTCATAGATTTTCCTTCGGATGAAGCAGACATTCATGCCGCGCGCGGCAAAATCGGGCTTCGAGCCCAACCCGGTCATTGTAGTTTTTTTGCTGCGCGCGCTCGCAGCAGAAAAATCGCCGCGACTGCATCATTTTCGGCACTGCTGCGCGGCGTGAAAACCAGCCGTTCAAGCATGCTGCAGCGATATCTATCACCCGAACTCGCAGGTCGCGGGCAATGCATGGGTACTCCCGGGCAAGCTTTCCTTTGAAGACGGGCGCTGTGCGTGTTTCTGGCAGACTCTCGCACAGGCCACCAAGCGGTTTCGGCGAGCCTCCGCCTGCCCTTAGGGCCCACTGCAACTTCTTCAGCAAGTCCTGAGTTAGGGGAGAGCGAGCCGGCGCAGTCCGGCGTGTATCTGAAAAAGGATAGAACCATGAAACTCGTTACCAGTGCCGCAGCTGTCACCTTGACCCTGCTTGCGGGTGCGGCCGCCGCAAAAAATGCAGGCGTTTCCGCGGATACCGGGGCAGCAGCGGAAGTTGGCGAGAGTGCCGGAACCGGCGCCGAAATTGGTGGCGGTGTCTCGGCTCAGACCGGCATGGATGGTAGTTACGGTCAGCTGATTTCCTCGCTTCACAACGGCAAGGCTGACGTCGCCAGCTGGACGGCCCAAATCTCAGCGCTTTCAGATGATCCTCAGGTCAAAGTGGTGAAGCTTAATGAGATTTCGGGAGCCGCCACGCCTGCGCTCGATAAGGCCCTGGAGGACCATCGCGCTGATCTGCGGTCGGCGCGGGGTGCCATCGGCGGAAATGAGGAGCTAACCGCCGCCCTCGAGGCCGAAAACTTCACCGCCGACGATGTGATCGCGGTGGAGATCGATGGAGAGAGCTCCGTGACTCTCATCGTCGATACCCGGATGTAATCCGTCCGCTGCCGGGAACCGGCCTCCAATCTGCACCGCGTGCTCGTCCCACCAGCGCGGCGCCCGGTTCCTGATAGCCCCGGCTGGTTCTGCCCTGCCGGGGCTTCTTCCCGTACTGTCCGCCATCCAGCCGACGATCTCAGAACGAGGCTTTGTTCGCTGCGCGTCAGCCTCCACGGAGAGATCCGCGTTCTCCTGCGCCAGGCGCGAACCCTGCCAATTTCACTGCTCCGGACCCGTGTGCCAGATCACCGTCCAGCCGCAGCCCGAGCTGTGACCAAATTCCTATCGGCAGCATTTGTTCCTCGATTGGTGAGGGTAAAGTGGCGGCAACCAGCCTCCACCCTCATTCAAGCGTTTATTCAGGGCGGATTGTTTCCAGTACGAAGCATGATCCAGGTGAGTAGAGGGGAACATCTGCTGATCAGAGGCGTTGATCACTTGTTCGCATTCAGCACGAAGGAGAACGACATGAACTGGGATCAAGTCAAAGGACAATGGAAGCAGCTGAAAGGCTCTGCTCAAAGCACCTGGGGAGATATCACCGGTGACGAATGGGACAAGATGGAGGGAGACCGCGAGAAGCTCGCAGGAAAAATCCAAGAGCGCTATGGCCGGAGCAAGGAAGAGGCCGAACGGGAAATTGATGATTGGATGCGCAAGCACTAATTGCTTTCAGCCACCCGTCGTTACCGGTCCCGGTGCTCGATGCGATGGCCTGTGCCGTTAAACCTTGCATTCAGGCCGCAGAGGGCGCCGGGGCAAGTCGACCCGGAAATCAAATTCAGCCGATCAGCAGCTTATAAACAGGAGTAGCAGGTTCTCCCGGAACCTGTTGTGCGAGGCAGAGAAATTCTCCGGGAAAGACGGGATTTTCTTAGGCGTGGCGTAATTCGCCGGTAAGCTACGGGCTGTATTTTTAGAGAGCCGCTGCACGCCCGTCCCGAACCCGCTCTTTGCGGGACTTGCCTTATCCATGTCCATCTATCCATGATGGCCTTATCCGCAAGGGCTGCCTCTTTGCCCGGGACAGTCATTTCAGGATGAAAACCACTGAGGATATTTGGATGGGTCCAAATCAAACGCTAAATTGTTGTACCAGTTTTCGCCTGTGCAGGAGGGGTATTGAACATGCGTGAATTGGAGGTGCCAACCGGAGCCTTGTCGAAGGACAGTGAAAGGCTGCATCAGCTTTCGATCCAGATGGCAGATTGCAAGAGCCAGCAAGCTGCAGCACAGGCGCTGCTTGATGATCTTGTGGATTATTACGAAGCAGACTTTGGCACCATTCAGCTTCTTACGCCCGACGGTCAGACTTTGAAAATAGTCGCGCAGCGCGGCTTTACAGGCGAGTTTCTGGACACATTCCGGAGCGTAACCGCGGATACCCCTTGCGCCTGCGGCCGGGCCCTGCGCGAAAAGCAGATCGTCGTAGTCAATGACGTGTCAAAAGAACCGGAATACTTGCCCTTTGCGCAAGTTATGGAGGCAGCCAGCGTCCGCGCTGTGCTGTCAGTCCCCCTGATTACGCCGCAAAATGAGGTGATTGGGATAGTTTCAACCCATTTCCAGGAGCCGCGCCTGCCTACAGCGGCGCAAATTTATGTCTCAGCTTTCCTAGCCCAGCAGGGTGCGCTCGCTCTCCATCGCCTGACAAGAAGAAAGCCAGCTCTAGGGGCCAGCGCAGTGGGATGGACCAGGGCTGCCAGCTTGGGGGAGGATATCGGGGCGGTGGAGGAACTCTCCCCATTCTACCGGAAACTCAGTCAATTCCACCGGCTTGAGCCCGAGGATTTGTCAGCCGCGAAACACCTCATCAGCGCCGTGAAGGAGTGTGAGGCCGACAAGGATATCGTTTCCGAGGGCGACGAAACAGACAGTTGCTTCATCATGCTGGCCGGCTGGGGCTGCAAGTACAAAACATTGGAAACAGGAAAACGTCAGATCATCCAATTTCCGATTCAGGGTGACTTTGCTGGTGTTCACGGGCGCCTGCTGCACGCGGCAGACCACTCCTTCGCGGCCCTGACACCTGTCAAGCTCGGCATCTTCACTGCCGACAACCTCCAGACGTTTATCGAGACCTATCCCCGCCTCGGCCAAGCTGTTCTGTGGTCAGCCGCACGAGACGAAGCCATGGTGGCGGAGCATCTCGTCAACCTCGGCCGGCGCAGCGCAATTGAGGGCATGGCGCATTTTCTTCTTGAACTCGCGAAGCGTATGGAGTTCGCAGGACTGGGCGATGGCGGCACATTTACCTGTCCGCTTTCACAGGAAGAACTGGCCGATGCGCTCGGTCTCAGCATGGTTCACACCAACAAATCCCTCCGGAAGCTGCGCGAATCCGGGCTCGTAACCCTCTCACAAGGATCATTGAAAATTACAGATCCGGGAAAATTGTCCGACCTCGCCTCGTATGACGCAGCTTATCTCGACCAGCGCGGGCAAGACTGATCACAAGCAGGGAAAAATGACGTAATCGTCCGCAGCCCAGACTGCGGCCGGGCGGTGATCTGAACGACGGAGTTGAAGCGGTAAAATTGGGTGGGATACGCACTTGGCGCAGGAGCAACGGGATTCTTCAGTGGAGGCTGACGCGAAGCGACTTCAAAACACGCAGTCAGATTGATGCCCGGATGCCAAGCAGACCTGCCGATCAGTAGGGTGCCGAGCGCGCTCGAGCGGAGCGCAGGCACGTCAGGCTTCCGTGCAATCGATTGCGGCCTCGTCCCCGATCAAACTAGAGATTTAACTTGAAGCCCCCTTTCAAAGCCATCGGGCGGGACCTGGCAAGCAGAAACTATTCTGCTACTACCTGACGCAATCCTGTCGCCGGTTACAGCTCATCGCGCCTTGTCCGACAGCTCTTCTGGCTCGCGCTCAACTAGGGTTCCGATCTCTGCCATGATCGGGTAATCCCCCCGGATCTTAAGCGGATGCGGAAGTAGAATTTTCTCGGCAGGATGAACGAGGAAATTCCGATGAAGAAGACACGATTCACCGAGGCCCAGATCATGGGTGTGCTGAGCCCCTCCGCATCTTTGCAGCATAGCGACGGTCCTAGCTATTCTCCCAAATTCCGGATTGATGCCGGTGAAAATTTTTCGGCGCGTTGGCAGAGATGGTCGCAGCCGAGGATTTGATCGCTCAATCGTTAATCCAGTTTAGGAAATACTGCCTCGGTAAGTCCAGCCCGCGCGCTATCCTTCAAGCACGAGGCGCAAGCATCGTGTCTCGGTACCAAGTACCGGTTTTGGAGCAGGCAATGGGGTCTTCGCAATGTCGACCCGGCCCCTCCCTCGCCGGAATTTTTATCAGATCGGTAACAACACCCGGTCAAACCAACAGGAGGTCTTCAATGGACCATTCCAAACATACCCCTCTTCAACCTCAAGAGTTGACTGCTGACAACGTCGAAGGTGCAAACGTCTATGGCCCCGGCGACGACAATATTGGTTCGGTCTCACACTTGCATGGTACCGGGCAGCATGCACAGGCCGTTGTCGATGTCGGCGGCTTCCTTGGCCTTGGCGCAAAACCGGTCGCGCTCGACATGGGACGTCTGAATTTCATGCGGGATGAATCTGGCAGCGTTCACGCCACAACCACGATGACGAAGGACGAATTGAAGAACCTTCCGGAGCATCAGAACTAAACGAGCCATTCGGCCGGGTCCGGGGGCGGGGGAGGTTCGCTTCCGCCGCCGCTCCCAGGGGGGCTAGGGCCTATCAATGTAACGCAGCCGAACAGCGCACGCTGAAGCGAAACCGCTGGACATCAGCTCTGACCTTACCTGTGATCCTTTGAGCCGTCCGCCTCTCAGGGGAACTCTTCGTCCGTATCACCGAGGAACCGTGCGAATGTCTGCATCGATTTCGTTTCGTCGCAGGCGATCTTAAGCACAATCAGGATCGGCAGTGCCACAATCATCCCGATGATTGACCAAATCCAGGCAAAGAAAGCCACGAACAGGAAAACCACCGGTGTGTTAAAGCGCATGCGTTTCGAGATGATGAGTGGCGCTATCAATTGTCCTTCGACTGACGATAGCGCAATATAGGTCGCAAAAACCCCAACCGGGACCCAGGCGCCATCCTGACTGACAAAAGCAACAGCGGCTGCGATCGAGGCGCCCATCAGGCCGCCGAGGAATGGCACATAATTCAACGCAAATGCCATGAAGCCGAACAAGACAGCATTTGGCAGGCCCCAGATCTGCATTACAATGGCGACCGCAATTCCCAGGCCGGCATTAATGAGTGTGATGCCCCCTAGATAATAGCCCAGCCGGTCTTCAATCGCATGCCCCACCTCCACAGCCTGACGCTTGTCCGCGAACTGATCAAGGCTCTGCACGGCCTTTGTCAGGAACAAGTCCCCTGAGGCTATGAGAAAGAAAAGCAGGAGCAGTGCAAAAAGAATGCGGCTGAGAAACCCAGGCGCCATGCTGAAAATCGCGGCAGCAATGCCGGTGTCCGAAACTACCTCGACCTCCACGGTTTCCGCGTCATGCTCTTCGATCAGCTCCTCCGCAGCCACCGCAGCATCATTGATGGCCTCCAGTGTTCCGCCAGCAGCGGAGAGCTTATCCTTGATCTGCTCAATTAGTTCCGGGAGGTCGTTTATTAAGGCTGCGGTTGGGGCACTCAGCTGCACGAGTACCACTGAAATCAGCGCGGCAATGGCAACCGTGAACAGTGCGGCGGAAAGGATAGGCGCAATCCCTAGTCTGGCCAGGCCTCGGCGCGGGCGGTTGAGGACAAAATATCCCAGGCCCGCTGCCGTAACGGGCACCAGGAAGTCACTTGCCCAGACCAAAGACTGTATTAGCAGCAGTAAGAAGATGCCGATGATCGGCACCCGGAGCTGACGCCAGCCGCCATGTGCAGCCGGAGGGTTCGAGTCTTCACTGTCCCTGGACATAACGCGCCTGCTGCTGGCCGTTTAACACGGCAGTGTTCTCAACAAACACCGTGGCCGCTATTGGAAAATGATCCGAGCCGAATTCCTCCAGCCGCTCGAAAGACACCAGGCCGACATCTTCAGTCATGAAAAGCTGGTCGATGGGGAAACGTAGCAGCGGCCTTTCGGCATGGAAACTTGAGATCATGCCCCGGCCCACACGCGGCTCGACAAAGTTGCCGTAGCGTTTGAAGCGCTTGGAGGTCCAGGACCAGGCCACGTCATTGAAGTCCCCCAAGATGACCGTAGGCCGCTCCGATGATTGGGTCATAAGTGCGGCCTTTTTGATCTGTTTGTCGCGCACTTTAGTGGTGTTGCCGGGCACCGGCGGGCGCGGATGCAACCCCACGAAGTTGAATTCGACTCCATTGGGCGATTTCAGTACCGCCGTACCGCCGGTGTGTCACCCGCCGTCGGCCAAAGGAGCTCGACGCGCACTGGTTCCAATCGCGTGGCGAAAATTAGACCGTAGAAATCATCTGCGACATGCTGCTCTATGGTAGGGTAGCGATTCAGTGTGTCTTCAAGTGCATCTTTCCAAATCTGGTTCGTTTCCATCAAAAAAAGAACGTCAGGGTCCACGCGTTCGATGATTGATCTTAGATCTTCGTGCGGGTCGTTCTCCATCAGCACATTGACGGACAGCATGGCGATCTCGTCTGCTGAGTCAGGTGCAGATCGGATATCTATTTCCGTACCGGCGAGGGGAGTATAGGGGAGGATCTGAACCGCCTGATAATGGAGTGCCCCATCTGAACTGGTCCACCGTTATGTTTAGGAAACGGAGGACAGAGAATGGCGAACAAGCGGCACAAGCCAGAGGAAATAGTTCAGAAGCTGCGGCAGGTTGATGTGCTTGTCGGGCAAGGAATGGCGCGGGTTGATGCAGTCCGGGAGGTTCGCATCACGGAGCAGACCTACTACCGCTGGCGCAAGCAGTATGGTGGGATGGGAACCGACCAACTGAAGGAACTCAAGCGTCTCCAGAAGGAGAACGAGCGGCTGAGAAAGGCCGTGTCGGATCTGACACTGGACAAGCTCATCCTGAAGGAAGCCGCACGGGGAAACTTCTGAGCCCCGCTCGTCGCCGAGCCTGCATCCAGCTGATCCGTAGCGGGATGAAGGTATCGGAGCGTCGGATCTGCCGCGTGCTCGGGCAACATCGCTCGACACAGCGGCATCATCCAAGGGGCCGGGAAGACGAGGAACGGCTGGTTGCCGACATGACCGGATTGGCCAGGCAATACGGCAGCTACGGCTACCGGCGCGTTGCTGTGCTGCTGAGGGATTCAGGCTGGCAGGTCAGTGATGGCCGGATTGAGCGGCTGTGGCGACGAGAGGGGCTGAAGGTGCCACCGAAGCAACCGAAGAAAGGAAGGCTTTGGCTGAACGATGGGTCATGCATCCGGTTGCGCCCCGAGTATCGCAACCATGTCTGGTCGTATGACTTCGTGCATTGCCGAACCGACGATGGGAAAGCGTTCCGCACACTGAACATCTTGGATGAGTTCAGCCGTGAATGCCTGGCGATCCGAGTGAAGCGGAAACTCAACTCGACCGACGTGATTGATGCCCTGACGGACTTGTTCATCCTGCGGGGGCCGCCAGCTTACGTTCGAAGCGACAACGGGCCGGAGTTTGTTGCCAATGACGTGCGGGCCTGGATTGAGGCTGTCGGGGCTAAGACCGCTTTCATCGAACCCGGAAGCCCCTGGGAGAACGGCTACGTCGAGAGCTTCAACGCCCGGATGCGGGACGAACTGCTCAACCGTGAGATATTCTATTCGGTGAGGGAGGCTCAAATCATCATCGAAGGCTGGAGGAAACACTACAACACAAAGAGACCCCACAGTGCATTGGGCTACAGGCCCCCGGCTCCAGAAGCCATCATCCCGATGGAACCGAGGCCAATGATGCACTAACAATCAAACTGGACCAGTCAGATCAGGCCACCCACGCCAATTTAGCAAAGCTGCGGTACGCAAATGAAATTCCCAAGAGAATTAAGGTCAGGACCGTATAGGTCTGCCATGAGAAGGGGGGCAGCCCCTCCGCATAGCCTTTGGCTAATTCTCAGAAACTCCCATCGCGATGCTGCAGCTGCTTCCGGAAAGGCTGGGCCCGGGCTGTCACAGTGCCAAAGGAACCGGACGGGGGCGCACATTGGAAAGTACAGACTGTGCCGTGTCCCAGTCTGGTTACTATCGGTTGTCATTCGTGAGCAATGCGTAGGCGCTTTGCCATAACAGTATCTTCCTGAACCTGGATGACGGCTTTCTATCTCGCCATGCCCCCCTTTTCTGCTGGGCTTTCTCTAACACTGCTATTGACCTGCCCCCCTTGGTCTCAATCCCTCGCGTTCTGGCTGGATCGTTAGGTGAATGTCTGCTTCTGCTGGCAGCCAAGGGCGCTCTTGCAGCATGGCGAACTTCCACATCCACCTGGCCTTCCAATTTTCTCGCAACCGCAGCAAGGATTGAGCATCTGCGGCGAAGGACGGGTTTGTCCCGCACTGTGATGGAGTGGATGCCCCTCCCGACGGCATCGTGATGTGCCATGCTGGTACTGTCTTAACAGACCAGAAACAGAGGAGGCGACAATGGAAATGGTTGCGATCATAGGAGTAGATTTAGCAAAGCGTAGTTTTCAGGTGCATGGGGCAGCGGCTGACGGCAGTGTTCTGTTCCGCAAAAAGCTGTCTCGGGCGCAAGTTTTGGCATTTTTTGTACAACAACCGAATTGCACAGTTGCTATGGAAGCTTGTGCAACCGCGCATGACTGGGGGCGTCAGATCGAGGCACTTGGCCATGATGTGAAATTGATACCGCCCATCTATGTGAAACCTTTCGTCAAACGGCATAAGAATGATGCGGCTGATGCAGAAGCGATTGCCGAGGCTGCGTCACGTCCAACGATGCGAACAGTCGCCGTGAAAACACATGAGCAGCAAAGTCGGGCGGTTTTGTTCCGGACACGTGACCTGCTTTTGAGGCAACGCACGCAGCTGATCAACGCCCTGCGGGCTCATCTCGCCGAGTTTGGCCGGGTGGCACCAAAAACGACGACAAATATCAAAAGTCTGAGGGAAATCTTGGAAGATCCCGAGAACGGTCTGCCAAAAGTGGTGACAGATGTTGGATCAATCTACCTTGGTCAGATCGCTACACTAACAGAACAAATAGGCAGGCTTGAAAAGCAGGTACGCATCGAAGCGACAAGAGACGATAACGCACGCCGTCTCCAGACCATGCCAGGCATCGGTCCGATAACTGCAATGGCTGTCTCGGCCTTCGCCCCACCTATGGAAATCTTTCGTCGGGGTCGGGATTTTTCTGCGTGGGTAGGGCTGGTACCGAAGCAACACTCGACCGGGGGAAAGCAGAAATTGGGCCGAACGTCGAAGATGGGGCAGAGAGATATCCGCAGGCTCTTGGTCATCGGTGCCATGTCCGTAGTGAGGATGGCGATTCACAAGGGTGCCCCTGAAGCATCTTGGCTCCAAAGGATGCTCGCAAGAAAACCACGTATGGTCGTCGCAATTGCACTCGCAAATAAGATGGCGCGCAGGTTATGGGCCATGTTGGTGAAACACGAAGATTACAGAGACCCGGCTATCGCCGCCGCGTAAGCGTTGCGATGGCCGGTACGTCGGGAATGTGAGGAGGTCTTTGAGTGTAAGGGCAAATGATCGGAAAGATCGGGTTCAGTAAAACCAGGAACTCACACCGGGATAATCAACCCGCCACTGTGATGTGGAACTGAACCGCGTATCTCCATACCGGCCAGCGGCGTCTGAAACGCCGCATAAACAGGCCTGACAGATGACCGCATCCGTTCACATTCCCAAACGCTCAAAAAACAACTTGCATTAAAGGGGGCCTCCACAGATGTGAATTCACCGGGTTCAGAAGCTCGCTGTCGCAGCGAACGGCAGAAACGGCGGGCTGCGCCGCAGCGAAAATCCTCGGTCGGTTGCGTCAAACGGCCGAGTTTGCAAAGGGCGCTTCCTGCGCGTAGCGGCCTCTTGGGGTTGCCCAGACTGCATGTGCGGCGAACGGCCGGAAAGTCCCGCCGTCCGTCTTTCCGGTCTGAGGCGGATACATGACGGGCGGGGCTCAGAAGTTTCCCCGTGCGGCTTCCTTCAGGACTAGCTTGTCCAAGGTCAGCTCAGAGACCGCCTTCCGAAGCCGCTCGTTCTCCTTCTGTAGCCGATTGAGTTCCTTAAGCTGGTCGGTTCCCATCCGGCCATACTGCTTTCGCCAGCGATAATACTTCTGTTCGGTGATGCGAACCTCGCGGAGCGCGTCCACCCTCTGCATGCCCTGTCCGACAAGCACATCAACCTGCCGCAGCTTTTGAACTATTTCCTCTAGCTTCTGTCGCTTGTTCGCCATTCTCGGTCCTCCGTTTCCAAAACATAGCGGTGGACCAGTTCAGATGGGGCATTCCACTCCCATGCTTCAGATTTCGATATCCTCCAGAAACTTACCGGCTTCCAAGGCCTCATGGGCCCAGCCAGGTTTGCGACCACGTCTGCTCCAAGTCTGCGAAGGATCATTGGGATTCGCTTGAGTGTGGTCGGTATTTTAATCTCAGTTAAAACTCATTTGAGTAAGGTTAGGTGTCTAGTTGAGGATTTTAATAAATGAAGACACTCGTCGTAGTACATCCGGGCAGCCTTTTTGGAAGCGCCGAGTTCAACGTTGGAAAGCTCCGAGCGAATGAACATCGGCTCCGAATAAGGAGCGAGATTCTAAATCATCAAGGTAATTTCGTGGTAATAGACGGGTTTTTATCTGATGAAATTCACGATGATTTCAATGATGCAATAAATGCAGGGATGTCGAATTCGGAGGCTGGTGCGATTAAATCCGGTCAACTTGCATCACTTAGTGCTTTGCGCGTTTGGGGATGTGATGCAGGAGAAAGTCCGTTTCGGGAGTGGGGTAGTTTTGGTGGTAGTACTCAACAACTGATATTTGAGGGACAGGAAGAAGCTGCTGAGAGCATTTCAGAGAACTTAAACACAGATGAAGTCGTCGTCACCGGAGCCTGGGCAACGCATCATGGCCGCTGGGGATGCGTGAACTCTGTCGCTGACGTTTTCCGTTCCAAACTACCATCAGCATTGGTGCGGATTTCAGATAGTGCTCTCTTTGAAGTGGGGAAGGCAATTTAGCCGGAATCCGTGAAGAGCTCGCGGTTCGCATTTCTAAGTCAGTCTGTTCTCCAGACGAAGAAACTGAGCAGACGGGTGTGACCTATACACAAAGAACAGAATGTAAGGATCTTGAGGGGATGGGCAGGACGGGCCCGAACTCAATGGAGCTGTGACGCAGCTCCATCTTCGGTCATGGCTTCTCAAGCCGGCGCTTCGCTTCGCAGGTTGGCACGTCTAGTCGGTTTGGAAAGCGTTTAGTAGTCACAAAAGTCCGTATAGGTACGTCTAAGCGACAAAACAGAACATGTATCAAGGAAGCGCTCGGCATGTAAGCCGTGCATCCGCGCTGAACTATGCAGCCGCGCAGGTCCCGGACCTGCGCGGTTTTGTTTTGGGGTTTTGGCGGCAAGAAATTTTAAGCTTGAAATAAATGCTGCGGCGGCGCTAAGGTCAGCCTCAGGCAGTATCAGCAAAGGAGTTCCGCCATGCCGGCCATCAGCGTGCACCCCGAAGGGTGGAAGCCCGCCAAAGGCTACGCCAACGGCATGGTGGCGGAAGGCAGGCAGCTGTTTGTCGGCGGCCAGATCGGCTGGACTGCGGATCAGGTGTTTGAGGCGCAGGACTTCATCGGCCAAATGGGCCAGGCCCTGCGCAACATTCTGGAGGTGGTCGAGGCCGCGGGCGGAACCGCGCAGGACATCACAAGGCTCACCTGGTTTGTGACGGACAAGGCAGAATACCTGGCTCATCAGGCAGAGGTCGGCAAGGCCTACCGCGCAGTGATGGGCTATCATTTTCCCGCGATGACCATGGTGGTGGTGTCTGCCCTGGTCGAAGACGAGGCCAAAGTGGAAATCGAAGCCACCGCAGTTTTGCCGTCCTGACACCGCAGGGAATTCGCGGCCTGCTGGGAAACCTGTGCAGATTTAGCTTGCGGTACGGGCTGTTTCACGCGCCGTCTGCTGTCTTTGGCTGCTGGTTTTGCCTGAGCTTTCAGTTGATCAGGCCAAAACTGGCCGGATAGAGGTCCGGCATAATCACGCGATTTCAATTCATTGCAGGCCGCTCTTCCAGGAGCGGCAATTTTTTTGGTCAAGCCAAAATTTTACCAGTTGATAAAAAATCAGACTGTGGCACTCTGGTATCAAGAATAACAGACAATCAGGGAGACACCCAATGGCGACCAGCCATCAGGCATCCGGCATTCAGGCAGCGCGTCTTGACGCTGCCGGCATTGCTGAGAATTTCTCGGACCTGCACCCAGCCTATGACGCGCATGAGGCAGCCGTGGCGGCGGACCGCTGCTATTTCTGCTATGACGCGCCCTGCATGACCGCCTGTCCGACCAGCATCGACATCCCCCAGTTCATCCGGGAGATACAGGCGGGCCACCCCGAAAGCGCGGCCAAAACCATTCTGGAGCAGAACATCCTGGGCGGCATGTGCGCCCGGGTCTGCCCGACAGAAACCCTGTGCGAGGAAGCTTGCGTGCGTGAAACCGCCGAGGGAAAGCCGGTCGAGATCGGCCGGCTGCAGCGCTATGCCACTGACACGCTGATGGAAAAGGGGGCGCATCCGTTCACCCGCGCGGAAGCCACCGGCAAGGAAATTGCTGTGGTTGGCGCCGGCCCCGCGGGCCTGGCTGCCGCACACCGGCTGGCGATGCTGGGCCACGGTGTGGTGGTCTATGACGCCAAGTCCAAGGCGGGCGGTCTCAACGAATTCGGCATCGCGGCCTATAAGACCATCAATGACTTCGCCGCGCGCGAAGTTGACTGGCTGCTGCAAATCGGCGGCATTACAATGGATTACGGTAAAAAGCTGGGCGAAGAGCTGTCGCTGGATGCTCTGAAGGACAGCTATGATGCGGTGTTCCTGTCGATCGGCCTGGCCGGGGTGAACGCCTTGCGCGCACCGGGCGAGGATATGGAAGGTGTGCGCGACGCGGTGGAATTCATTGCCGAACTGCGCCAGGCGGAAGACTTGACCGCTTTGCCCGTGGGCCGCAACGTGGTTGTGATCGGCGGCGGCATGACCGCGGTCGA
The DNA here is from genome assembly GCF_059429195.1 of Leisingera sp. CC-HEC093. Classification (NCBI taxonomy): domain Bacteria; kingdom Pseudomonadati; phylum Pseudomonadota; class Alphaproteobacteria; order Rhodobacterales; family Roseobacteraceae; genus Leisingera; species Leisingera sp. CC-HEC093. The sequence continues at coordinate 3,226,387 of NZ_JCAIJR010000001.1, forward strand.
TGCCGCCGTGCAATCCAAGCTTCTGGGCGCCGAAAACGTCACCATCGCCTACCGCCGCAGCCGGGAGGAAATGGGTGCCAGCCGGTTTGAGCAGGACTTGGCGGCCTCCAAGGGGGTGAAGCTGATGTTCAACGTCATGCCCAAGGCGGTGCATGGCAACGGCGCAGCGGCCGAGATCGAACTGGAGTATACTGCGGTTGCGGACGGCAAGGTTTCCGGCACCGGCGAGACCGTGCGGCTGGCGGCTGATCAGGTGTTCAAGGCCATTGGCCAGACGCTGGAGGGCCAGCCGGACGCGCTGGAGCTTGAAGGCCGCAAGATCAAGGTCAGCGGGACAGGCCGCACCTCGGTTGCCGGGGTCTGGGCCGGGGGCGACTGCGCTTCTGGCGGCGAGGACCTCACAGTGACCGCCGTGGCCGAGGGCCGCGACGCTGCAATGGACATTCACTCCAGCCTGATGGGCTGAGCCAGCTCAGTGCAGGTTACTGCACTCTGCGAGCCTTAAGAGGAGAGATCAAATGGCTGATCTGACAACAGAATTTCTGGGTATCAAATCCCCCAACCCGTTCTGGCTGGCTTCTGCGCCACCGACCGACAAGGAATACAACGTCCGCCGCGCCTTTGAGGCCGGCTGGGGCGGCGTGGTCTGGAAAACCCTGGGCTCGGAAGGCCCGCCGGTGGTCAATGTGAACGGCCCGCGTTACGGCGCAATCTGGGGCGCTGACCGCCGCCTGTTGGGGCTCAACAACATCGAACTGATCACTGACCGGCCGCTGCAGACCAACCTGGAGGAAATCACCCGGGTTAAGAAGGATTACCCGGACCGCGCCGTCATCGTGTCGATTATGGTCCCGTGCGAAGAGCAGGCCTGGAAAGACATCCTGCCGCAGGTCGAGGCCACCGGCGCCGACGGGATTGAGCTGAACTTCGGCTGCCCGCACGGCATGGCGGAGCGCGGCATGGGCTCCGCTGTGGGGCAGGTGCCGGAATACATCCAGATGGTTACCGAATGGTGCAAGAAATACTACTCCAAGCCGGTAATCGTGAAGCTGACTCCGAACATCACTGACATCCGCAACCCGGCGCGGGCGGCGAATGCCGGTAACGCCGATGCGGTCAGCCTGATCAACACCATCAACTCGATCACCTCTGTGGATCTCGACAGCATGGCGCCGGAGCCGACCATCGGCGGCAAGGGCACCCACGGCGGCTATTGCGGCCCGGCGGTGAAGCCGATTGCGCTCAATATGGTGGCGGAAATCGCCCGCGATCCGCAGACCCGCGGCCTGCCGATCTCTGCCATCGGCGGTGTCACCACCTGGCGCGACGCGGCGGAGTTCATGGCGCTGGGGGCAGGCAACGTGCAGGTTTGCACCGCGGCGATGACCTATGGCTTCAACGTGGTGAAGGAGATGATCTCGGGCCTGTCTACCTGGATGGACGAGAAGGGATACACCTCTACCCAGGACTTCATCGGCATGGCGGTCCCGAATGTGACCGACTGGCAGTATCTGGACCTGAACTTTGTCACCAAGGCGAAAATCAGCCAGGACGACTGCATCAAATGCGGCCGCTGCTATGCGGCATGCGAGGACACCTCGCACCAGGCGATCGCGATGAGCGAGGACCGGGTGTTCACGGTGAAGGACGACGAATGCGTCGCCTGCAACCTCTGTGTGAACGTCTGCCCGGTGGAGGGCTGCATCACCATGGAAGAGGTGCCGGCAGGCCAGATCGATGAACGCACCGGCGAGGTGGTCTCGGGCGACTACGCCAACTGGACCACGCATCCGAACAATCCGTCGGCAACCGCTGCGGAATAACCGAAACGCGCCCAGGAGGGCGCGCTGTCTCCCCGTCGACTTTACGCCCCGGCTTTCTGGCCGGGGCTTTTTTAGCGAATAAGTTCTGGGACAGGGCGCGCTCGGCAGTGCGAGTGCAGCGGCAGCCCGCCTCAGCTTTTCGGCGTAAGCATCCGCCGGTACAGGGTTTCCAGATATATCGGCGCGGCGTCAAACGGGTCTTCTTCGCCCATCAGCGTGCGCACCTGGACGTCGAAATCGGCGTAATGCTGGGTCAGCGACCAGATTGAAAACAGCAGATGCTTGGGATGCGCGCGGTTGATCCGTCCGGCATCCATCCAGCCCTGCAGCAGCTGCGCCTTTTCCTCGACCAGCACATTCAGATCACTGGCGATTACGTCATGCAGCCGCGGTGCGCCCTGGACGATCTCATTGGCATACAGCCGGCTTTCGCGCGGGAAGTCGCGGCTCATCTGCAGCTTGCGCTGCACATAGGCGAGGATCTCCTCAAGCGGCTCACCATCCGGATCCAAGGCCCGCAGCGGGTCCAGCCAGGTGTCCAGCAGCCCGCCCATCAGCTCATTGAAAATTGCCTCTTTGGACGGGAAATAGTACAGCAGGTTCGGCTTGCTGAGACCGGCTGCCTTGGCAATCTGGTCCACGGTGGAGCCGCGGAAACCATGGCTGGAAAACACATCCAGCGCGGCCTCCAGAATGGCGGCGCGATTCTTTCTTTGGATGCGAGTGGGCGCGCGGTCTGCGGGCATGTCCGTCCTGTCTGTTTCTGCGGCCCCGCATCAGCGAAAGCGCGGAATTTCACCTGTTTCCGGTAAAAGCACCGTTTTTTTCAAGGGCCACGCGGCAATTTCTTGACTGGTGGTGAACCCGTGATAGCGTGAGTTTGACCAGTTGGTCAAATCAAAGGCGGGCGCGCAAAACCACAGCTTTGATGAGACCGGCACTCAAAGCCACCTAACACGGCGCCAAGCCGGGAAGCCTGCAAAGACGGGCGCACAGGGAAGGAAGCTCTTGATGACGTCGCTTGGACAGAATCTGAAAATTGACGGTGACAGGCTGTGGGATAGCCTGATGGAAATGGCCAAGATCGGCCCCGGCGTGGCAGGCGGCAACAACCGCCAGACGCTGACGGACGAAGACGGCGAAGGCCGCGCGTTGTTTCAAAAATGGTGCGAGGAGGCCGGCTGCACCATGGGGCTCGATCAAATGGGCAACATGTTTGCGCGGCGTGAGGGCACCGACCCGGACGCGCTGCCTGTCTATGTCGGCTCTCACCTCGATACGCAGCCCACCGGCGGCAAATACGACGGGGTTCTGGGGGTGCTGGCGGGGCTGGAGCTGATACGCTCGCTCAACGACATGAATATCAAGACCAAGCACCCGATCGTGGCCACCAATTTCACCAATGAGGAGGGCACCCGCTATGCACCGGCCATGCTGTCGTCGGGCGTGTTTGCCGGTGTGCATACCCAGGACTGGGCTTACGGCCGGGAAGACGCCGAGGGCAAGACATTCGGCGATGAGCTGAAGCGCATCGGCTGGCGGGGCGAGGAAGAAACCGGCGCCCGCAAGATGCACGCCTTTTTCGAGCTGCATATCGAGCAGGGGCCGATCCTGGAGGCCGAGGGCAAGGACATTGGCGTGGTGACCCACGGCCAGGGCCTCAGCTGGACGCAGGTGACGGTCACCGGCAAGGACGCGCACACAGGTTCCACCCCGATGCCGATGCGCCGCAATGCGGGCTTGGCGATGGCGCGGATTCTGGAAGCGGTGGACGAGATCGCCTGGAGCCACGCCCCGCATGCCGTGGGTGCGGCCGGCCACATTGATGTCTACCCAAATTCGCGCAACGTGATCCCGGGCAAGGTTGTCTTTACCGTCGATTTCCGCAGCCCGGAACTCGACGTGATCACCGACATGGAAAACCGCCTTCGAGAGCAAGGCACCCGGATTGCCGAGAAGATGGGCGTGAAGATAGAATTCGAGAAAGTGGGCGGTTTTGATCCCGTGGCCTTTGACGAGGGCTGCGTCAACGCGGTGCGCAAAGCGGCGGAGCGGCTGGGGTATTCGCATCTCGATATCATTTCTGGCGCAGGCCATGACGCCTGCTGGATCAACCGGGTGGCGCCGACCGCAATGGTGATGTGCCCCTGCGTGGACGGTCTTAGCCATAACGAGGCCGAGGAGATCAGCAAGGACTGGGCCGAGGCCGGTGCCAATGTGCTGTTCCACGCGGTGGTCGAAACGGCGGAGATTGTGGAGTGAGTGGGCTTCCCGGAAACGCTCCTGCGGAGCGTTTCGCCCGCGAACGGGCGGAGTCCTGGGGGCGCTGCCCCCGCGGCCTTTTGGGCCGCTCCCCCGGGATACTTCCGGCCAGAAGAACAAGGGACCTTATCCTTTGAGAATAAGTGGAGGCGTGAAAATACGCCCCGATTCAGGGAGTTGCAGCTATGAGTAAAGTCATCAGAAACGGCACTATCGTGACCGCCGACCTGACCTATAAGGCGGATGTGCTGATTGAAAACGGGGTGATCACACAGATCGGGCCCGACCTGAAAGGTGATGAGGAGCTGGACGCCACCGGCTGCTATGTGATGCCGGGCGGGATCGATCCGCATACCCATCTGGAGATGCCCTTCATGGGCACCTACAGCTCGGACGATTTTGAAAGCGGCACCCGCGCCGGGCTGGCGGGCGGCACCACCATGGTTGTGGATTTTGCTCTGCCCAATCCGGGCGAGAGCCTGCTGGACGCGCTGAAGCGCTGGGACAACAAATCGACCCGCGCCAACTGCGACTATTCCTTCCATATGGCGGTGACATGGTGGGGCGAGCAGGTCTTTGACGACATTAAGGCCGTGATCGAGCAGCGCGGCATCAACACCTTTAAGCACTTCATGGCCTATAAAGGCGCGCTGATGGTGAATGATGATGAGCTCTATGCCTCTTTCCAGCGGCTGGCGGAGCTGGGCGGCATCGCCATGGTGCATGCCGAAAACGGCGATGTGGTGGCGGAGCTGTCGGCCAAGCTCTTGGCGCAAGGCAACACCGGCCCCGAGGCGCATGCCTATTCCCGGCCACCGCAGGTGGAGGGCGAGGCCACCAACCGCGCTATTATGATCGCTGATATGGCGGGTGTGCCGCTGTACGTCGTTCATACCTCCTGCGAGGACAGCCACGAGGCCATCCGCCGCGCCCGGATGCAGGGCAAGCGGGTCTGGGGCGAGCCGCTGATCCAGCATCTGACGCTGGATGAGAGCGAGTATTTCAACAAGGACTGGGACCACGCCGCCCGCCGGGTGATGTCGCCGCCATTCCGCAACAAGCAGCATCAGGACAGCTTGTGGGCTGGTCTGCAATCGGGTTCATTGTCGGTGGTGGCGACGGACCATTGCGCCTTTACCACCGAGCAGAAGCGCACAGGCGTAGGCGATTTCACCAAGATCCCGAACGGCACCGGCGGCCTGGAGGACCGGATGCCGATGCTGTGGACCCATGGTGTTGAAACCGGCCGCCTGACCCCGAACGAATTTGTGGCCGTCACTTCAACCAACATCGCCAAGATCTTGAATTGCTACCCGAAAAAAGGCGCGGTTCTGGTCGGTGCCGATGCCGATCTGGTGGTCTGGGATCCGAAGAAGACCAAGACGATTTCCGCTGCCAGCCAGCAGTCCTCGATCGATTACAACGTGTTTGAGGGGCATGAGGTGAAGGGGCTGCCGCGCTTTACCCTGACCCGCGGCCATGTGGCGGTGCACGATGGGGAGATCAAGTGCCAGGAGGGCCACGGCAAGTTCGTCTCACGGGAGGCCAATACAACGGTGAACAAGGCGCTGTCGACCTGGAAGGAACTGACGGCGCCGCGGCCGGTGGAGCGCACCGGGATCCCGGCAACAGGCGTATAAATCAGGAGCGGGCTGCCGGTATCGGCGGCCCGTTTTCCTGTGTGAAATCAAGGCGAAGATATGAATATGGAACCGACCACCCAGGCAATCCATCCCAAGGCCGCCGCTTCCGCTTCCGCTCCCTCCGAGCCCGTGATCGAGGCCCGGAACCTGGATCTGACATTCCAGACAAATGACGGACCGGTGCAGGCGCTGAAAGATGTGAGCCTGGAGATTAGCAAGGGCGACTTTGTCTCCTTCATCGGCCCGTCGGGCTGCGGCAAGACCACCTTTCTGCGCTGTGTCGCGGCGCTGGAAACACCCACCGGCGGCAGCCTGTCTGTCAATGGCATGACCCCGGATGAGGCACGTCGCAACCGCGCCTATGGCTATGTGTTCCAGGCAGCGGGGCTGTACCCGTGGCGCACCATTGCAAAGAACATCAAACTGCCGCTGGAGATCATGGGGTACTCCAGGGCGGAGCAGGAGAAACGCGTTAATCAAGTCCTGGAACTTGTTGAATTATCAGGGTTTGGCGGCAAGTTTCCCTGGCAGCTTTCGGGCGGCATGCAGCAGCGGGCCAGCATCGCGCGGGCGCTGGCGTTCGATGCTGACATCCTGTTGATGGACGAACCCTTCGGGGCGCTGGATGAGATCGTGCGCGACCATCTGAATGAACAGCTTCTGAAGCTGTGGGCGCGGACAAACAAGACCATCGGCTTTGTCACCCACTCGATCCCCGAGGCGGTGTATCTCTCCACCAAGATCGTGGTGATGTCGCCGCGGCCCGGCCGCATCCACGACGTGATCGACAGCACCTTGCCCAAGGAACGGCCGCTGGATATCCGCGACAGCCCGGAGTTTATCGAGATCGCCCACCGGGTGCGTGAGGGCCTGCGGGCGGGGCATGGCGATGACTGATTTTGCCAGCCGGACCCGCCGGAACAAGAGGGTGCCATGCGTGCACCCCCTGTACACCCCCTGTGCACCGGGCGGCTGCCGGTCAGGGAGGGTGCGGGTATGAAAAGCCTCGTTGCCGTCCTCACTGTGCTCGCCGCCATCATCGCGCTTTGGTACGCGGCCTGCGTGCCGATGAACATCAAGGGGGTTCTGGATCAGGCAGAGCGGGCAGGGGCCGAAGTCACCCCCGCCACCGCCAAGGAACGCCGGGACAGGGGTGAGATCGGGCTGGTGGTGAACAACACATTTGCCATTGGCGACACCTGGGTGCAGGAGCGCCCGCGGCTGCCCGCGCCGCATCAGGTGGCGGTGGAGCTGTGGGAGACCACGGTGGAAAAGAAGATCACCTCCAAACGCAGCCTGATCTATCACGCGCAGGTAACGCTGAGCGCCACTTTGCTGGGCTTTGCCATCGGCACCGGCCTTGGTATCCTGCTGGCGGTCGGGATCGTGCATTCCCGGGTGATGGATATGTCGGTGATGCCCTGGGCGATTGTCAGCCAGACTATTCCGATCATCGCGCTGGCGCCGATGATCATCGTGGTGCTGTATTCCATCGGGGTGCAGGGGATCATCCCGAAGGCGGTGATCTCGGCATATCTCAGCTTTTTCCCGGTGGTTGTCGGAATGGTGAAGGGGCTGCGCGCGCCGGATGCGATGCAATTGGATTTGCTGAAAACCTACAATGCCAATACCGCCCAGGGGTTTTGGAAGCTGCGGCTGCCGTCTTCGATGCCCTATCTGTTTGCATCGCTGAAGATCGGTATTGCCGCGTCGCTGGTCGGCGCCATCGTGGGTGAGCTGCCGACCGGCGCGGTTGCGGGCCTTGGCGCGCGGCTCTTGGCGGGCAGCTATTATGGGCAAACCGTGCAGATCTGGTCGGCGCTGTTTGCCGCTGCGATCCTGGCGGCGGCGCTGGTGGCGCTGTTGGGGCTGATCGAAAAGCTGGTTCTGAACCGGATGGGGGTGCGGGCATGATACTGGTAATCCTTGCAATCCTTGTTTGGTGCGGCGGCTGGTGGCTGAACAGCCGGCTGGCAAACAGCCCGGCCTCAGGGACCCGCGCGGTGCAGCTTTTGGTGCCCGCCATTTTCGGCATCACCGTGCTGGTGGTCTGGGAACTGCTGGTGCGCGGGCTGGAGGTTTCGCTGGTGATCCTGCCGGCGCCCACGGTGATCGCGGCGCGGTTTGCGTCCAGCCTGCCGGTTCTGTGGGAGGATTTTGCCCAAACCATCCTGAAAGGCGCGCTTGGCGGCTACGTGATCGGCTGCGGCGCGGCCTTTCTGACTGCGATCCTGGTCGACCGCAGCGATTTCCTGCGCCGCGGTCTTTTGCCGGTCGGGAACTTTGTCGCAGCGTTGCCGATTGTCGGGACTGCGCCGATCCTGGTGATGTGGTTCGGCTTTGACTGGCAGTCCAAGGCTGCGGTTGTTGTTGTCATGGTGTTCTTTCCGATGCTGGTGAATACGGTGGCGGGCCTGCGCGAGACCTCTGCCATGCAGCGCGATCTGATGCAGACCTATGCGGCGACCTACTGGCAGGCGTTTTTCAAACTGAGGCTGCCGGCGGCGCTGCCGTTTGTGTTCAACGGCCTTAAGATCTCTACCACCCTGGCGCTTATTGGTGCGATTGTCGCGGAGTTTTTCGGCTCGCCCACCGTCGGCATGGGGTTCCGCATTTCCACCAGCGTCGGCCAGCTGGCGCTGGACATGGTCTGGGCGGAGATCGTGGTGGCGGCGCTGGCCGGGTCGGCCTTTTACGGGCTGGTGGCGCTCATCGAGAAAAGCTTCACCTTCTGGCACCCGTCGCAGCGGGGCTGAGGTCTGTGCCGTCCCGCCAGGCGGGGCGGTTTTGCGGAAATCTTGCGCGGGGTGCTGTCAAAGGCAGGCCTCATAAAGAAAAAACTTTGAACGAATGGTCAAAGCCGGGCAAGCTTCACATCATAATCAACAGGGAGAATGAGACATGAAACATCTGATGACGGCGGCAGCGCTGGCGCTGGGGGCCGCAGGGGCGGCGCAGGCGGCGGATGACGTGACGCTGCAGCTGAAGTGGGTGACCCAGGCGCAGTTCGCCGGATATTATGTGGCGCTGGACAAGGGGTTTTATGAGGAAGAGGACCTGAATGTAACCATCCTGCCGGGCGGTCCCGACATTGCGCCGACCCAGGTGATTGCGGGCGGCGGCGCAGATGTGACGGTGGAATGGATGCCTGCGGCGCTGGCGGCACGGGAAAAGGGTCTGCCGCTGGTCAATATCGCCCAGCCGTTCAAATCCTCCGGCATGATGCTGACCTGCTGGAAGGATGCCGGCATCGAAAGCCCGGAGGACCTGAAGAACCGCACCTTGGGGGTCTGGTTCTTCGGCAATGAATTCCCCTTTATGAGCTGGATGAGCCAGCTGGGCATCGATACCGGCGGCAAGAGTGAGAACGGCGTCGAAGTGCTGAAGCAGGGGTTCAACGTCGATCCGCTGCTGCAGCGCCAGGCGGATTGCATCTCGACCATGACCTACAACGAATACTGGCAGGTCATCGACGCCGGCGTCAGCCCGGATGAGCTGGTCACCTTCAAGTATGAGGACCAAGGCGTCGCGACGCTGGAGGACGGCCTGTACGTTCTGGAGGAGAATCTGGGCGACGAGGCTTTTGCGGACAAGATGCAGCGCTTCGTGCGCGCCTCGATGAAGGGCTGGAAATACGCGGAGGAAAATCCGGATGAGGCCGCGGAGATCGTGCTGGACAACGATGCCTCCGGTGCCCAGACCGAAGAGCACCAGAAGCGGATGATGGGCGAGATTGCCAAGCTGACCGCGGGCAGCAACGGCGCGCTGGATCCGGCGGATTACCAGCGCACGGTGTCGACCCTGATGGGCGGCGGCTCTGATCCGGTGATCACCAAGGAGCCGGAAGGCGCTTGGACCCATGCCATTACGGATGCTGCGCTGAACTAAAACGCCCCATTGTAAGTGAGGCGGCCCTGAGAGCCCGCCGGGAAGTGCCCCGGCGGGCTTTTGCGTGGGGAAGGAGTGGTTTGGTTAAAATTGCAACAAAAGGGCAGGTTTCGGCAAATACCCGCTTGAGTTGTTTAAAATTGTGTTAACCTTCCCTTATGGGCGAGGCATGCGGACATTTCCTCAAACGGCAACAGCGGGCAGCCAGCCAGCCGCAGCACCTGTGCCTGTGTCCCCAGCAGGAAGCAGAGGAGTGCCGGTCGCGCTACGCGGTCAAGGGCCGGCATGCCTTGCTGGATGTGGCCAGCAGAAGCCGGGCGCTGCCGCTGATGGCCCTGTGCCAGGCCGCCCATGAGCGCAAGCTTGAAACCGGACGGGCGCAAATCCTGGCGCTGTTCGAGGTTGAGCCTGCCGGGCTGGCCGGGACGCCGCCCCCGCCGAGCGATGTTGTCCCGGTTTCGGTCTGCTGCCTGGAGAGGATCACCCATGCGGACCTGCTGCATGCGCTGGCCTGCGGTTTCGATATCATCTACCTGCAGGCCTGTTCCCGGCACCAGGCACGCGATCAGCAGCGTCTGGAGGCGGGGCTGGTACGCGCCCTGGGCGGGCTGGGCCGGGTCCTGCTGTTCGACGGTGCGGCGGGTCTCGGCCGGCGGCTGGCTGCTCGGCTGCTGCCGTTTCCCTCGGTGGCGCCGGAGGTGCTGGCGATGGACAGCCGCAGGGAGACAGCACGGGCAAGCGCCGCAGCGCTGCTGCCGTCCGCCACCGGCCAGGTGCCGCTGCCGGAACAGGCGCCGTATGGCACTGTCAGCCTGGACGAAAGCCGGTGCAACAGCTGCAGCAGCTGTGTCTGGATCTGCCCGTCGGATGCGCTGAGCCTAACCGAGAATGGCGGTGCGCTCAGCTTTGTGGAATCCTTGTGTTTTCAGTGCGGCCTGTGCGTTTCAATTTGCCCGCAGCGGGCGCTCAGCATGACGCCGGGAATGGATCTGACCGCCTATGCAGTGCTGCCGCATCTGCTGTCAGGCCAGGACGGGCAGGCCGCAGGCGGGCCTGAACCGGCGGCGGGCGGGAGTTCCAAGGGCAGCCTGCCAGCTGACCCGTTTCACAGCGCAGAGGCGGGCCTGCCCTTTGCGGAGACAGTGGTCAGCCCTGTTCCAGAAACCCGCCATACTGGCCGCGCTTGAAGATCAGCCCCTTGCCCGGACGGGTGGTCACGCGGGCCACTTCGCCGATGACAATGGTGTGGTCGCCGGCCGGATGGGCAGCATAGCGGCGGCAGTCAAAACGGGCAATCACCCCTTCCAGCGCCGGTGCGCCCAGCGCATTGGGCTGCCAGGCCGCAGCGCTGAAATCCTCCCCGAAGGCGGCGAAATGCTTGGCCAGGGCCAGCTGGTCCTCTGCCATCACATGAATCGCAAAGTTGTCCGCGGCAACAAAGGCATCATGGCGCAGCGAGCCCTTGGCCGGGCACCACAGCATCAAGGGCGGCTCCAGCGACACCGAGGTAAAGCTGTTGACGGTGATGGCCAGCGGCCCGCGGGGGGCCTGCATGGTGACAACCGTCACCCCGGTGCCAAAGCAGCCGAGCGCATCGCGGTAGGCCCGGGCGGTGTCCGGCCCGGGAACAAAGCTGGTGTCGGCCATTTCGCGCGCCTTTTGTTCGTTTCGGGCAGTGACCTGCCACGCGTGGCCGCGATTGTCTAGCCTCGGTTCTGATCCTGGTTCATGTCCGCAATGAGGCGGCTGTGTTTGCGGGTCTCCTGCAGCACTGCGCCAAAGTTGGTGATCCCGCGCGCCTCTAGCACCGGCAGCATCTTGCAGAACACCTCGGCGGTGGCGCGGGCGTCGCCCATGGCGGTATGGCGCAGCGCGGGCGGGATGGTGACGTCCAGCCGTTCGCATAACGCGTCCAGCGTGTGGTTCTGCGAGGCGCCGAACAGCACCGCGCTCAGCAGCACGGTGTCCAGCACCGGCTGGTCCCAGGTGATGCCGGTGCGCTTGGCGTGGCGGTGCAGAAAGGCCATGTCGAAAGGCGCGTTATGGGCCACGATCACCGCATCAGAGGCAAAGCGGTGAAAACTGCGCGCTGCCTCTGCAATCTGCGGCGCACCCTGCACCATGGCATCATTGACCCCATGCACCCTGGTTGAGGCTGCGGGGATGGGGCATCCCGGGTCGACCAGGGTTTCGAAAGTCTCGCTTTCTATGATCCGGCCGCGCACCACCCGCAGGGCGCCGATCTGCACGATCTCGTCCTTGTGCGGCAAGAGGCCGGTGGTCTCGGTGTCGAACACCACATAGCTAAGAGCGCTGAGCCTGCGGCTCTCCTGTTCCGCCTGTTCGACGTCGAGCAACGCAAAGTCATAGACCAGCGGGCGGGGGTCTTCCGGCGCCAAGCCCGCGTGGCTGCCCTCGAACAGGATGATATAGCCGGGGGCGCCGCCCAGCGGTTTCAGCCGCAGGTCGAACACTCGGGCGCCGCTGGCGCTCTTGACTTCGGCCTGCACCTCCATCCCGGTGCGGATCAGGCGGCCATAGGCAGCCTCCAGCCCGGTCAGGTCCAGGTAGTCGGACAGCGGGGCGTTCAGGCGCGGCGGTGCCTCCTCGGCCAGCACGGCGGCGGCCTGGCCGTCATAGAGCACGATCTGGTGGGCGGGGCTGGCCATGACGGTTGCAATGGGAATGTCGGTCAGCAGTGCCGCCAACCGCGTTTTCTCGGCCTCCAGATGCTCGGTTTCGCGGGCGATGGCCTCTGCCGCGGACAGCGCCGAGGCGCCCAGCTGCCCGGCCAGCCCCTGGGCTGCGGCGGCAAGATCGCCCAGGTAGCGGGCGCCGTGGGTGTCCAGCTCCTTGCTCACACCGGCGTGGGCGCGGGCGCGCATGCCCGCTGCCAGACGTTCGATCGGCTTGGCGACGTTTTCGTCAAACAGCAGCCAGACCCCGGCGCAGAGGCCGAGCAGGGCAAACCCGCTGAGCAGGCCGGAAAACAGGAAGGCATCCGTCAGCGCCGGCTGGCCTGCGCGGCTGTAGCCGAGCCAGAGCGCACCGGTGGTGACAGCTATGCCACCGAGCGCCAGCAGGCAGAAGAACAGAAAGATGCGGAGCCGCAGCGGCAAGCGTGTGTGCATGGCTACGCCTCGCAGGCGGTGGTCAGAAGCGCGTCGTCCGCCGCGCCGGCGACCCAGTCCAATCCCTGCGGCAGGCCGGTGCCGGAAAACGCAACTGTGCCGGCCGCCAGGGCCCGGCGCCATTTGCCGCAATCCAGCACCGCAGGCTGCTTGCTGACCGGCGCCCAGCGGCCAAAGAAGTAGACTTCGGCCAGATAAACCTGCGGATGCGCCGCGTGACTTTTCATCGTTGCGGTGTCGACCGCAGCAAAGCGGTCCACATAGGGAACAACCTGCGTCCAGGGACGGTAGAAGCTGCGGTTCCTGACGGTTTCAGCAACCACCAGCCCTTCGGGGAGGGCGGCCTTGGTGCGGCTGTACCAGCCGTACTCGGACGCGATGGTGACACCGATCATCGCCAGCCCGGCCGCCACCGGCGCGAACCAGCGCGGCAGCCGGCCCTTGAGCGTCCGGTTCAGCAGCATCACCACGCCGGCCGCGGCAATGCCTGCAAAAATCACTGCAATCAGTTCCAGAAACATACGCTCTCCCCGCAGGCCTTCGGCCCTCTCATCTTTCTCAAAAATACTCCCGCCGGAGGCTCCCGCGCTCTCCGCAGGCGCAAACGTCAGCTTAGCATGGCTTTGCCGTGGCCTGCCGCCGATTGCATGGTCTTTACCACAACAAAGGCGTCACGCAGATGACTTCGCTCAAAATCCGACAGGTCCGAAGGCGCCAGGTAATTGTCCGGCGCCTGGGCACTGCGGATCTGCGCCGCCTGATGGTCCAGCCTCGTCTGGGCAATCAGGTCGTAGGCGTCCAGCAGGTCGCTTGCACCGGTGCGGCTCAGCACGCCCGCGGCCTCTGCCGCTTCCAGGCGGGCGCGGGTGTTCACCTCCGCTAGTTCCCCCTGCAGCGCATATATCCGGCCCAGGTCGACCACCGGCACCACGCCGTTGTGTTTCATGTCCAGCGTGTTGCGGTGCTCGCCCGAGCGGATGGTGGCCAGCCCGCGCAACAGGCCCAAAGGCGGCGTGTGCTTGAGCGAATTGGCAATCATATGCGCGGTGAAGATCGAATTGGCGCTGGCGGCCTTCAGGGTTTCCGGCTGCAGGTCCGCAAACAGCGCCGTATCGCCGCCGATGGGGCGCAGGTCGAACATCACCGAGGCCAGCATCTGCGCCTCCGGGTTCGGCTTGGCAATCCAGCCGCGGAAATAGTCGCGCCAGACGCGCAGCGGCTGCCGCCAGCGCGGGTTGGAGGCCATCATGTCGCCGGGGCAATAGACATAGCCGCAGGTGTTGAGCCCGTCACAGACAATCCGGGCGAGCTGTTCGAAATAGGTTTCATCACCGGGCGCCAGATCGTCGGACAGGATCAGGCAGTTGTCCTGATCGGACACGCCGGTCTGCTCGCGCCGCCCTTGTGAGCCGCAGGCCAGCCACAGGTACGGGACAGGGGGCGGCCCCAGTGTTTCCTCTGCCAGTGCCAGCAGGCGGCGGGTGGCGGTGTCGGCGATGTCGGTGATCAGCCGCGTGACCACCTCGTGGCGGTTGCCGGCCGCCACCAGCTGCACCAGCAGGCGGGGGATTCCGGCAGCGGCCTTGGCCATTTCTTCAGCGGACCCGGCGCGGGCGATGCCCGATACCATTTCGCCTGAGCTGACAGCCTGAAAGCGGGTGAGGTCGGTTTGGGTGACGATGCCCGCCAGCTTCCCGGCCTCAACAACCGGGATGTGGCCGATGCCGTGCTCCATCATCATATGCAGCACGTCGGAGCCGATGGCGGATGGGGCGAGCGTCAGCGGGTCCGGGGTCATCACCGTGCTGACCGGGGTGGAGACGGGTTTGCCGGCGGCGAGGATTTTTCCGGTCAGGTCGCGGGTGGTGAGAATGCCCTGCAGCGTCTCCCCGTCTGTGACGCAGATAGAGGAAATGCGGCGGTCCCGCATCAGCTGCGCCGCGCCTTGGCAGGTGAGGCCGCTTGAGCATGTGACGGGATCACGTGCCATGATGGTCTCTACCCGGGTGGTGGCGAGGCTGCTGCTGTCCCGGCTGCCGGGGCGGCGGCGGTCGAAGAATTTGACCACCTGCGGCTGGCTGGCCATCAGGGCATAGAACTCTGCCTTGGGCAGCAGCAGCAGGATTGTGTCCTTGGTGGTCCGGGCCGATGTGACTGCGCGGCCGCCGCGGGTCAGGCCGCGCTCGCCAAAGGAGTTGCGGGGGCCAAGGATGGAAACGGGTATGCCGTTTTCGTCTGTCACCTCCACCTCGCCGGTGTGGACCAGGTAAAGCCCCTGCAGTTCCTCGTTCAGGGCATAGACAGCATCGCCTGCGGCTGCGTCGATCTGGCGGAACCTGGGCGCGAGATCCTGCAGCACTGCGGGTTCCAGGCTGTCGTAGGGGTGCACCGAGGACAGGAAGCGGAGCAGGGCGGCGTCGGTAAGGGGCATTGCGGCCTCCTAAGCGGTGGAGATTGGTTCCCGGCGTGCGCAGCAGCCCGGATTGCCGGGCAGTCAGGAAAAAATGGCCCCGCCAGTGAAACACCAGACGGGACCATGAGGAAAGAGGCGGGCCGCCGGGTGGCAGCCCGCCCAGGGGAGGTTAGTGGTCCTGTGCGGCGCCGGCGCCGCGCGGGATGCGGACGCTTTCGACCAGCTCTTCGATCTCGGCGGGGATTGCCTCGGTCGATTTCGACACCAGGAAGGCCACCGCAAAGTTAACCATCGCACCAACCGCACCGAAGGAGGTGGATTTGATGGTGCCCAGAAGCGGGTCCGCATCGGTGAAGGAGTTGGTGTCAGGGATGAACAGCCAGCCCTTGTGCAGGAAGATGTAGACCAGGGTCACGATAAGACCTGCCAGCATGCCGGCCACGGCGCCCTTGTTGTTCACCTTGGTGAAGATGCCCATCATCAGCGCCGGGAAGATCGAGGCAGCGGCCAGGCCGAACGCCAGCGCCACGGTCTGCGCGGCAAAGCCCGGCGGGTTCAGACCCAGGTAGGTTGCCACCGCGATGGCCACGGCCATGGCGATACGGGCTGACAGCAGCTCGCCCTTTTCCGAGATGTTCGGATTGATCGAGCCCTTGATCAGGTCGTGGCTGACAGCCGAGGAGATCGCCAGCAACAGGCCCGCAGCGGTGGACAGCGCCGCCGCCAAACCGCCTGCGGCCACCAGGCCGATCACCCAGCTGGGCAGGTTGGCAATCTCAGGATTGGCCAGAACCAGGATGTCGCGGTTGAAGTTGGTCAGCTCATTGCCGGCCCAGCCGTTGGCTTCGGCGGTGGCCTGCAGATCGGCGTTCTGGTCGTTGTAGTACTGGATCGCACCGTCGCCGTTCTTGTCTTCCCAGCCCAGAAGGCCGGTCTGCTGCCAGGTCGCCATCCAGTCGTACTGCGGATCGTTCTCGATCTGCTGCACGGTCACGGCGCCGCCTTCAATGCCGCCATTGGGCCACATCATTTCGGTGATGTTGAGGCGGGCCATGGCGCCAACTGCCGGGGCGGTCAGGTACAGAAGCGCGATGAACACCAGCGCCCAGCCGGCCGACCAGCGGGCATCAGCCACGCGGGGCACGGTGAAGAAACGCATGATCACGTGGGGCAGGCCCGCGGTGCCGATCATCAGCGAGAGCGTAAACAGCACCATGTTGAAGGTGTCGGAGTGATGCGCAGTGTACTCGTTGAAGCCAAGCTCGGTCACGATGGCGTCCAGCTTGGTCAGCAGCGGCTCGCCGCTTGCAGCGTGGTCGCCGAACAGGCCCAGGGCCGGGACCGGGTTGCCGGTCAACTGCAGCGAGATGAAGATGGCCGGGATGGTGTAGGCCATGATCAGAACGCAGTACTGGGCCACCTGGGTATAGGTCACGCCCTTCATACCGCCGAACACGGCGTAGGCGAACACCACACAGGCGCCGATCAGCAAACCGGTGGTGTTGGAGACCTCCAGGAAGCGGCCAAAGGCCACGCCGACGCCGGTCATCTGGCCGATCACATAGGTGGTCGAGGCAACGATCAGGCAGATCACAGCCACCACGCGCGCGGTGGGCGAATAGAACCGGTCGCCGATGAATTCGGAGACGGTGAACTTGCCGAACTTGCGCAGGTAGGGCGCAAGCAGCAGCGCCAGCAGCACGTAGCCGCCGGTCCAGCCCATCAGGAAGGTGGAGTTGTCATAGCCGGTGAAGGCAATGAGGCCCGCCATCGAGATGAAAGACGCCGCCGACATCCAGTCGGCTGCGGTGGCCATGCCGTTGGTGACCGGGTGGACGCCCCGGCCGGCGGCATAGAATTCCGATGTGGAGCCCGCGCGGGCCCAGATCGCGATGCCGATGTAGAGCGCGAAAGATGCGCCCACAAACAGCAGGTTGATGGTAAACTGGTCCATCTTATTCTTCCTCCACGCCGTATTCGCGGTCCAGCTTGTTCATCCGGAACGCGTAGAAAAAGATCAGCCCCAGGAACACCAGGATTGAGCCTTGCTGGGCGAACCAGAAGCCCAGATCGCTGCCGCCGACCTTGATGCCCGCAAGCATCGGGCGCAGCAGGATGCCGAAGCCGAATGAAACAACAGCCCAGATTACCAGGCTCACGAGAATGATGCGCACATTGGCCGCCCAGTAGCCCTTATCGGCTTCTGCGGCCTTTGCGGCGTTTGTGGATTGGTCCGCCATCGCGGCTCCTCCTTTTTCCTCCATGTCTGCCTTGCGGGGTGCAGGGCAGACCTCCTCCGTTTGCCTGCTGCCGGGGTTAAGGGCGCGCAGGCATGACTCCTCCGGTCTGCCAAGGCAGGTCCGACGGGTATTCCAATGTCCGGGGACGGGGTCCTGCCGGGTCAGGGCAGGCCCCGTTTCTTGGTCGTTAGCTGGTGGCCCTTGTCACAATGGCCGCCATGTCCTGGGCGATGTCGTCGATACCGCCCATGGCATCTGTTGTTTGCAGCACGCCCTTGCCGCCGTAGTAGGCGATCAGCGGCGCGGTCTGCGCGTGATAGGCCTCCAGCCGGCTGGCAACGGTTTCTGCATTGTCATCGGCGCGGCGCTTCATTTCGGTGCCGCCGCATTTGTCGCATTTGCCGGCCTCCGCAGGCTGCTTGAAGCTGTCGTGATAGCCCTCGCCGCAGCCGCCGCAGGTGTAACGGCCGGAGATACGGTCGACCATCGCGGCGTCGTCCACCTCCAGGCTGATCGCGGCGTTGATCTTCTGGTTCGTTTCCGCCAGCAGGCCGTCCAGTGCCTTAGCCTGCACGGTGGTGCGGGGGAAGCCGTCGAGGATCACGCCCTTGGCGCAGTCCGGCTCTGCCAGACGGTCGCGCAGGATGTTGATCACGATTTCATCGCTGACCAGCTGGCCTGCTTCCATCACCGCTTTGGCGGCAAGGCCGGCCGGGGTGCCGGCGGCAACTGCCTCGCGCAGGAGGTCGCCGGTCGACAGCTGCACATAGCCGAATTTTTCCTCAAGCATCCGCGCCTGGGTGCCCTTGCCGGCGCCCGGAGGCCCCAGCAGGATCAGAACGGCGGGGCGGGTCATGACTGCCATATTCATGTGTCTATCACCCCTTGTTCGCGCGGTTTTCGATCAGATCTTCGACCACCGACGGATCGGCAAGGGTCGATGTGTCGCCAAGCGAGCCGAAATCGTTCTCGGCAATCTTGCGCAGGATGCGGCGCATGATCTTGCCGGAGCGGGTTTTCGGCAGGCCGGGTGCCCATTGAATGACGTCTGGCGAGGCAATCGGGCCGATTTCGGTGCGGACCCAGGCGCGCAGTTCCTTCAGCAGTTCATCAGACGGCTCGCGGTCGTTCATCAGGGTCACATAGCAGTAGATGCCCTGGCCCTTGATCTCATGCGGGTAGCCGACCACGGCGGCCTCGGCCACGGCGGCGTGGGCCACCAGTGCGCTTTCGACCTCAGCGGTGCCCATGCGGTGGCCGGAGACGTTGATCACGTCATCGACGCGGCCGGTGATCCAGTAATCGCCGTCCTCGTCGCGGCGGCAGCCGTCGCCGGTGAAGTAGTAGCCCTTGTAGTCGGAGAAATAAGTCTTCTCGAACCGCTCATGGTCGCCCCAGACGGTACGCATCTGGCCCGGCCAGCTGTCTTTGATGCACAGGACGCCCTCGACGCCGTTGCCGCTGATCTCGACACCCGACTGCGGGTCCAGAACCACCGGCTGGATGCCGAAGAAGGGTTTCATCGCAGCCCCCGGCTTCATCGCATGGGCGCCCGGCAGCGGGGTCATCAGGTGGCCGCCGGTTTCGGTCTGCCACCAGGTGTCGACGATCGGGCATTTGCCGCCGCCGACAACCTCGTTGTACCAGTTCCAGGCCTCCGGGTTGATCGGCTCGCCCACGGTGCCCAGGGTGCGCAGGGAGGACAGGTCGCATTTCTCGACCCATTCGTTGCCCTGGCCCATCAGTGCGCGCAGGGCGGTAGGGGCGGTGTAGAACTGGTTGACCTTGTGCTTTTCGCAGACTTGCCAGAAGCGGGAGGCATCGGGGTAGGTCGGCACGCCCTCAAACATTAGCGTGGTGGCGCCATTGGCCAGCGGGCCGTAGACGATATAGCTGTGGCCGGTGACCCAGCCCACGTCCGCGGTGCACCAGTAGATGTCGCCGTCGTGGTAATCAAAGGTGATCTCATGGGTCATCGCGGCATAGGTCAGGTAGCCGCCGGAGGTGTGCACAACGCCCTTGGGCTGGCCGGTGGAGCCGGAGGTGTAGAGGATGAACAGCGGATCCTCGGCGTTTATTTCGGCGGGTGCGCAATAATCATCCGCTTCCAGCGCCATCTCGTTGTAGTCGTAGTCGCGGCCGTCAACCCAAGTGGTCTGGCCGCCGGTGCGTTTGACCACCAGGCATTTCACGCTGTCCTTGGTGTGCAAGAGGGCTGCGTCTGCGTTCGACTTCAGCGGGGTCTTGCGGCCGCCGCGGGGGGCCTCATCCGCGGTGATGATCACCTTGGCGTCGCAGCCGTTGATGCGGGCCGCCAGCGCGTCGGGGGAGAAGCCGGCGAAGACAATCGAATGAATGGCGCCGATGCGGGCGCAGGCCAGCATGGCATAGGCCGCTTCGGGGATCATTGGCAGGTAGATCACCACCCGGTCGCCCTTGCGCACACCCATCGATTCCAGGATGTTGGCCATCCGGCAGGTGCGGCGGTGCAGCTCCTTGTAGGTGATGTGCTGCGCGTCTTCTTCCGGGCTGTCCGGTTCCCAGATGATCGCGGTCTGGTCGCCGCGGGTTTCCAGGTGGCGGTCGATGCAGTTGGCGCTGACGTTCAGGGTGCCGTCGGGATACCAGTTGATCGAGACATTGCCGAAGTTGTAGTTCACGTCCTTCACTTGGGTGAAGGGCTTGATCCAGTCGATGCGCTTGCCCTCTTCGCCCCAGAAGCCTTCGGGATCGGACAGCGAGGCCTCATACATCTCTTGGTATTTGGCGGCATTCACATGCGCGCGGGCAACGGTTTCGTCCGACGGCGGATAGACAGCGTCTGCGTGCAGCGCGTTCATTCAGTTTCCTCCCAGAAATTCATTGGCAAGACAAACGACAACGCTGTGCCGTGGCTGTCAAACCGTTTCCTCCTGAGCACTGATAATACTGCAGGCTGAAAATTTGTGAATAACTGACCGGTTTTTAAGCATTTGCTTGTGAACGAATTTCCGCAGACCTGTAAAAATTGTAAAGATCCTGGCGTGTCCAGTTTTCAGAATGCGCAAAAACAAGGACTTGCCTGTAAACGGTTTTGGGCGGATTTTGCGGCGGCTGTTCCTGTGGAAACGCGGTGCTGCGGCGCTGTTGGCGGAAACATGCTGCGGCAGTGCTGCGGCATATTGTGCCATCCCGGGCGCGGCGGCAGGATTCCATCCCCGGTTGCGCGCCCGGCGCGAGTCGCTGCGTAACACTTCCGCCGCAGGGGTTGGCAGGGCGCGGGCAAGCGGCTAGCCTGACCGCCAAGCGCACCTCTCCGGGCCATTGCCGGGGTAAAAAGGGCGCAATTCGGGAGAGTTACATCATGAATAAAATTCTGACTGCCGCCGTGGCGGCTGCCGCTGGCTTTGCAATCGCAGGAGAGGCTGCGGCCACCGAATGGAACGTGTCCCTTTGGGGCAAGCGTCGCGCCTTTACCGAACATGTGGAAAAGCTGGCAGAGCTGGTCAGCGAGAAGACCGGCGGCGAGTTCACCCTGAACATCAGTTATGGCGGCCTGTCGAAGAACAAGGAAAACCTCGACGGTATTTCCATCGGCGCATTTGAGATGGCGCAGTTCTGCGCCGGCTACCACCGCGACAAGAACCCCTCGATCACCGTGCTGGAACTGCCGTTCCTGGGTGTGAACACGCTGGAGGAGGAAGTTGCGGTGAGCCACGCGGTTTACGGCCACCCGGCAGTTCAGGCGGATCTGGCGCGCTGGAACGCCAAGCTGCTGATGACCTCGCCGATGCCGCAGTACAATATCGTCGGCACCGGCGCGCCGCGCGATGAGCTGGCAGAGTTCAAGGACATGCGCGTGCGCGCCACCGGCGGCATCGGCCAGGCGTTCTCTGCTGTTGGCGCAGTGCCGACTTCGGTGACCGCGACCGAGGCCTATAACGCGATGGAATCCGGCGTGGTGGACACCGTCGCCTTTGCCCAGCACGCGCATCTCAGCTTTGGCACCATCAACAAGGCCGACTGGTGGACCGCCAACCTGAACCCCGGCACCGTGAACTGCCCGGTGGTGGTCAACACGGATGCCTATGACGCCCTGAGCGACGCCGAGCGCGAAGCGCTGGACAGTTCTGTCGAGGAGGCGATTGCCCATTACCTGGACAACTACGGCGCGCTGCTGACCAAGTGGGACGGCGTGCTGGAAGAAAAGGGCGTCGAAAAGGTGATGATCTCCGACGACCAGCTGGCCGAGTTCCGCAAGGTGGCCGCCGATCCGATCCGCGCCAAGTGGATCGAGGACATGAGCGCGCAAGGATTGCCGGCGCAGGAGCTGTATGACCTGGTGCAGAAGACGCTGAGCGATCACCGCTCTGGCAGTTGAGCCTGACACATCATGAAGGGGCCGGGCAGGACTGCACCGGCCCTTTCTGTCTTTGACGATATGGAAATGACGGGGGCAGGGCATGGCAGGCAGCGCGGCGGTGCTGGAGGATGGCAGCCTGATCAGCAGGCTGGACAGGGGATTGCTCAAGGCAGAGCAGCTGCTGGCGCTGCTGAGCGGCATAGCGGTGTTTTCCTTGATGATCCTAGCGGTGGTCTCAGTCGGCGGGCGCAACGCCATCAACGCGCCCTTGCCCGGCTATGTTGACTGGATCGAACAGATCATGCCGCTGATTGCCTTTATGGGTATCGCCTATGTGCAGCGCCAGGGCGGCCATATCCGCATGGACATTTTCATCGGTGCTTTGCGCGGCCGGGCGCTGTGGCTGTTCGAGCTGGTCTCGGTGCTGCTGATCCTTCTGCTAATCCTGGCGCTGGTCTGGGGCAGCTGGTCGCATTTCCTGCGCTCCTTCGATTTTGCCGCGCCGATGTGGAGCCGCGACAGTTCCATCGACATCGGCCTGCCGATCTGGCCTGCCAAGCTGCTGGCGCCGGTGGCCTTTGCGGTGCTGGCCTTGCGGCTGGTGCTGCAGGTCTGGGGCTACGGGCGGGCGCTGCTGCTGGGGCTGGACGCGCCGGTGGCGGTGCCGCTGATCCAGAGCGCGGCAGAGCAGGCGGCGGCTGAGGCGGATCAGATGCATGGCCATGACACAAATGGCAGCGGGCAGGGGTAAGGCAGATGGAACCGATTGAAATCGGCCTGTGGGTCACGGGCGGCCTGCTGGCCATGGTGGTCTTGGGGATGCGGGTGGCCTTTGCGGCCGGTCTGGCGGGGCTTGCGGGCCTTATCTGGATCTTCTGGGCCAAGTTCGGCTACGACCCGGGCCGGTTCGGCAAGGCCCTGACCATTGCGGTCAAGACCGCGGGCCAGGTGCCGCATTCCAAGGTCTCCAGCCAGGCGCTGAGCCTTATTCCGACCTTCATCCTGATCGGCTATCTCGCCTATTACGCAGGCCTGACCCGCGCGCTGTTCGTTGCCGCCAAGCGCTGGATCGCCTGGCTGCCGGGCGGGCTTGCGGTCTCCACCGTCTTTGCCACCGCAGGCTTTGCCGCGGTGTCGGGCGCCTCGGTCGCAACTTCCGCTGTCTTTGCCCGCATCGCCATCCCGGAGATGCTGGCAATCGGCTATGACAAACGCTTTGCCGCCGGGGTTGTGGCGGCAGGCGGCACGCTGGCGTCGCTGATCCCGCCCTCTGCCATTCTGGTGATCTATGCCATCATCGTCGAACAGGATGTGGGCAAGCTGTTGCTGGCGGGCTTTATCCCCGGCGCCTTTTCGGCCGTGGTCTACGGGCTGCTGATCGTCGGCATCGCGGTGATCTTCAAAAGCGTCGGCCCCCCGGTCAAGGGGTTCACCTGGGGTCAGAGGTTCGCGGCGCTGCCCGGCGCGCTGCCCATCGTGCTGGTGGTCGTGATCATCATCTGCTTTGTCTACAACCCCTTCGGCGGCGATGCCTGGGGCACCCCGACCGAAGGCGGCGCCATCGGGGCCTTCATCGTTTTTCTCTATGCGCTGAAGGAAGGGATGAAATGGGCGGAACTGAAGTCTGCCCTGTTGGAGACCGCCAAGCTCACCGTGATGATTTTCACCATCATCTGGGGCGTGCTGATCTATGTGCGCTTCCTCGGCTTTGCGGACCTGCCGGGGGCGTTCTCCGACTGGATCACCGCGCTTGAGATGTCGCCGATGCTGATCCTGATCTGCATTCTCTTGGCCTATGCGGTGCTGGGGATGTTCATGGACGCCATCGGGATGCTATTGCTGACCCTGCCGGTCGTCTACCCGGCGGTGATGGCGCTGAATGGCGGCGAAAGCGTGGCCGCCGCGGACAGCGCCTTTGGCATGAGCGGCACGATGTGCGCGATCTGGTTCGGCATTCTGGTGGTGAAAATGGCCGAGTTCTGCCTGATCACCCCGCCCATCGGCCTCAACTGCTTTGTGGTGGCAGGTGTACGCGATGACCTGAGCGTGCAGGACGTGTTCCGGGGGGTGACGCCGTTCTTCATTGCCGATGGCGTGACAATTGCGCTGCTGGTCGCCTTCCCGGGGATTGTGCTCTACCTGCCGTCGTTGGCGGGCTAGACTGCGAGCGCAAGGGAAGGGCGCTCAGGGCTTACCAAAGCAGATCAGCTTGGCAGACGGCGGCGCAGGGCCTATATGGCGCGGCATGAGAGATTTTGCCCCCCTGCACCAGGCCGCGCGTTTGAGCGTGGCGCCTATGATGGACTGGACAACGTCCGACTGCCGCTATCTGCACCGGCTGCTGAGCCGTCAGACGCTGCTTTATACCGAGATGGTGACGGCGCCGGCGCTGGTGCGGGGCGGGGCGCTGCATCTTTTGGAGTTCAATCCGCAAGAGCACCCAGTGGCGCTGCAGCTGGGCGGCTCCGATCCGGCTGAGCTGGCGGAAGCCGCACGGCTGGGGGCGGATGCGGGTTATGACGAGATCAACCTCAACTGCGGTTGCCCCAGCGACCGGGTGCAATCCGGTGCCTTTGGCGCGGTGCTGATGCAGACGCCGGAGCTGGTGGCAGATTGCGTTGCTGCGATGCGGGAAACAGTGGATGTGGAAGTCACTGTGAAATGCCGCATCGGGGTTGATGAGCAGGAGCCGGAACAGGTGCTGCCGGATTTCCTGGACAAGATCCGCGCGGCCGGCTGCACCCGGGTGACGATCCACGCCCGCAAGGCCTGGCTGCAGGGGCTTTCGCCGAAGGAGAACCGGGACATTCCGCCGCTGGATTATGACCTGGTGCACCGGATGAAGGCAGCGTTCCCCGACTTGCATGTCTCGATCAACGGCGGCATTGCCACGCTGGCAGAGGCCAAGGCGCACCTGGACCGCGGTCTGGACGGGGTAATGGTGGGGCGCGCGGCCTATCACCAGCCGGCCGATGTGCTGTGTGCAGCCGACCCGGAGATTTACGGCACGGGTGCTGTGAGCGATCCGGGCGCGGCAGTGCGGCAGATGCTGCCTTATATCGAGGCCCGCCTGACCGAAGGCGCCAAGCTGAACCAGATCACCCGGCACATGCTGGGGCTGTTCGCGGGCAAGCCCGGGGCGCGGCAGTGGCGGCGGATGCTGTCCGAGGGCGCCTGCCGGGCCGGAGCCGGACCGGAGCTGGTGCTGGAGGCCCTGGCACAGGTGGAGCGCCGCGCGGCGGCGTGACGCGGTGCCTCATACGCTATTGCCTTGTGCATGCCGGAAGCGGCGGCTAACCCTTTGCCGCAGACGCAAAAGCCCGAGGTGCCCCGCATGACCGATCCTGCCGTGACAGCCGCTCTGTGGCCGGAACCTGCGCTGCTGATGCAGATGGCAGCGCTGCTGGTGGTGATCGGCGGTTTTGCCGGTGTGCTGGCGGGGCTTTTGGGCGTTGGCGGCGGCATTGTGCTGGTGCCGGCCTTTTTCTATGCCTTCCAGACCCTTGGCTATGGCGGTGCACAGCTGATGCAGATTTGCCTGGCGACCTCGCTGGCGACGATTATCGTGACCTCGCTGTGCTCTGTCCTGAGCCACAACAAAAAAGGTGCAGTGGATTGGGAGATCCTGCGGGGCTGGGGGATTGGCATTGCTCTGGGGGCGATTGTCGGCGTGCTGGCGGCCTCTGCCCTGCGCTCCACCGTTCTGCAGGGCGTGTTTGGCGGGCTGGCGCTGATCATCGGCTGTTACCTGGGACTGGGCCGGTCTGAGTGGCGGCTGGCCGAAGCGATGCCCAAGGGCGCCAGGCGCATGGCGCTGTCGCCTGCGGTTGGCTTCCTGTCGGTGCTGATGGGGATTGGCGGCGGCAGCTTCGGGGTGCCGCTGATGACGCTGCACGGTGTAGCGGTGCACCGGGCGGTGGCGACCGCCGCCGGGTTCGGCGTGATCATCGCGGTGCCGTCGGTCGCCGGTTTCCTGCTGCTGGATGTGGACCCGGCCACGCGGCCGCCTTTCACCATCGGCGCAGTTAATCTGGTGGCGTTTTTCATCGTGATTGCAATGACGCTGATTACCGCGCCCTGGGGGGTGAAGCTGGCCCATGCGATGGACCCGAAGCCGCTGAAGCGGGTGTTCGGAGCCTTCCTGGTGCTGGTGGCGCTGAACATGCTGCGCAAGGCTTTTGGGTATTGAGGACGTGAACATGGAAAAGCTGTTCTCGCAGTTTCAAGACAAGGGCTGGGTGCGCTTTGCCCCTGACCCGCAGGTCGCCGCCTGGGCCGCGGATGCGCTGCGCCACGGCATCCGGTCGCTGGATGATCCGGCCTGTGCCGAGTGGTTCCAGTGCGAGCGCACCTGGTTCATCGGGGTTGATGCCCTGCCGAATGATGCGCGGGGGCGTTTGCCTGATGGACCGCCGCTGGCCGGGACGCCGGTGGAATTTATCACGCAGAACCTTGGCGCGATCCCGGACCTGCACCGGGCGCAGGTGTCTTCGGTCTTTCCCGGCTATCCGCGGCCGCGTCCGGGCGAGGGCGAGGCCGCCTTCCGCTACCGCATCAAACGCGATGCGGCGCATGTGGACGGGGTGAAAATGTTCGGCGAGCACCGCCGCCGCAAGGTGGAGGAGCCGCATGCCTGGGTGCTGGGCATCCCACTGAATGAAAGCAGCCCCGATGCCGCGCCGCTGGTGATCTGGGAAGGCAGCCACAGGATCATGCGCCGCGCCTTTGCCGCCGCGTTCGAGGGCGTGCCGCCGCAGGACTGGGCGGATGTGGATGTGACCGATGCCTATACCGCTGCCCGCGCCGAGGTGTTCGAGACCTGCCCGCGGATCACGGTGCATGCCAAACCCGGCGAAAGCTACCTGATGCACCGGCTCTGCCTGCACGGGGTTGCACCCTGGGGTGAGGGAGCCAGCGCACCGGAAGAGGGGCGCATGATCGCCTATTTCCGGCCTGAGCTGGCGGATTGGACCAAAGGGTGGCTGGCGGAGGGGTAGGTGCTGAGACTTGATTTTCCAATAGGCGGCAAAGGGATTTCCTTTAGCCGACAGAACTGGTCGCGCCTTAAGAATATGCAAGTTGGATGTGATTGAGCCCCCGTTTCACTTCAATAGTGAAAGAGATAGGAAATTACCTTGCCCGAAATTCAAGTCCGAGCTTTCCTCGTATCTCTTGTTGCAATCCGCAAGGTTGGTACGCGAACTGAAGTTCTCCTTCTCAAAAGGAACGAGACGTTAATTGGTGAGTGGTGCCAGGTGTCCGGGTCGATTGAGAACGGCGAAACAGCTTGGCAGGCGGCTCTACGCGAGTTGGATGAAGAAACTGGCTTGAAACCAACTTTGCTTTATTCAGCGGATACCTTTGAACAGTTCTATGTGGCTGCAAGGGATGAAATAGCGGTAGCCCCTGTATTTGTGGCATTTATTGACGGTGAGGCGACGGTTTCACTCAACAGTGAGCACAGTGATTTTCAGTGGGTGAGTTTTGACAGGGCTGTTGAAATGGTTGCCTTTGGTGGTCAAAGACGGGTTTTGCGCTGGATAGAAGATGAGTTTGTCAAACGCGACCCAACGAAACACCTATTGATCTCAAATTCCTGAGCATTGCTTCCGGTACGGATGGATGCGTGCGAGTGGTAAGTTGGTGCTTGTGCTTGGAAATAGGTCAGCAATCTTGCCTAAATGTTTCGCGCGCGAAACATTGGGTCAGTAGTTATTCCGCATGATTGACAAGCAGTTACCTCACCGCGCGCCGCGTTGCCTTTTTGATAACGCATGTCCGGGAATCTCAATACCGGTTCCCACTTTTGAGCGACATGCTTAGCTGCGCTTTAACCTTGCGCCGCGGCCGCCGCGGCGCTTGACCAGTTTGCTGGCGCGGGCGGGCAGGTCGTTCATGATGGTGGCGCGCTCGTCATTGGTCATCTTGGACCAGT
The DNA here is from genome assembly GCF_059429195.1 of Leisingera sp. CC-HEC093. Classification (NCBI taxonomy): domain Bacteria; kingdom Pseudomonadati; phylum Pseudomonadota; class Alphaproteobacteria; order Rhodobacterales; family Roseobacteraceae; genus Leisingera; species Leisingera sp. CC-HEC093. The sequence goes on from NZ_JCAIJR010000001.1 coordinate 3,254,064, forward strand.
CGCGGATTTCGTCGATAGAGCGGTAGCAGCCGGTGCAGATGCGGGCCTCGGGGTGGACGACGCAGATCTTGATGCAGGGGGACTGGATTTCGTCCCGTTTCCAAACGTCGTCAGTCATCATTCACCCGTTCTTCAAATGCCGCATCCGGTCCAATGCGCCTTGAAGAATATAGGAGGCCGCGACGTGGTCGATAACCTCTGCGCGGCGTTTGCGTGTCGTATCTGCTTCAAGAAGCGCTTTTTCTGCCGCCACGGTGCTGAGGCGCTCGTCCCAGAAGCTGATCGGCAGATCGGTGAGCTGGCCCAGGTTGCGGGCAAAGGCGCGGGTGGACTGGCAGCGGGGGCCTTCGCTTCCGTCCATGTTGCGGGGCAGGCCCAGAAGGATGCCGCTGATGTCGCGTGCCTGAATGATCTCCAGGAGGCGCGCGGCGTCCAGGGAGAATTTCTTGCGCTTCACAGTTTCCAGCGGTGTCGCCACCGCGCCGATGCGGTCGGAGACGGCGACGCCGATGGTCTTGGTGCCCAGGTCCAGCCCCATCAGCGCGCTCATTGGCGGCAGGGCGGCGGCGAAGTCTTCAAAGGCGTCGTGAATCATTCTGCAATCCCTGCCTGGGCGGCGATGGTTTCCAAAAGCGCCAGCGCGTCTGCGTCGGCTACAAAGGCGCTGCGGGCCTCGTCATAGACGGTGCGGGCGCGTTCAGTTTCGCCAAGCACCGACAGGGCGCCGATCAGGCGGGCCCATTCCTCGGCGCTGCCGCCTTCGGTCGCCAGCCGGTCCGACAGGCGGGTGACCATGCCGCGGATCATCTCCTGCTGCTCTTCAGCGGAAAGCTCGCCGGCGCCGGCCATGTCTTCAGCACTGGGGCCGGGCAGGGCGGGGGCGGTGCCGCCGCCAGGCGTGATGGGCCGGTATTCGACACCGGCGCGGAAGGCCATTTCTTCGATCTGGCCCTGGATGCCCTTGACCCAAGGCGCGTCCGCCGGGCCGTCCCGCAGGGTTGCGGCCCATTCGCGGTAGGCGAGGTCCGGGCGGCCGATCTGGCCCAGCATCAGGCCCCAGTAATAGCGGGCTGGCCCGTGCGTGGGGTCGATGGCGCGGGCTTTTTGCAGGTCGGTCTGCGCCTCGGGCGAGACATAACCGCCGGCCGCCATGATCTTAAGCTCGGCCAGTTCGGTGAAGTCGCGGGCGTTCACTTTGCCTTGGGCCAGACGGATGTAGCTGGTCTTGGCCTCATAGGCGGCCTTGAAGTTGCCAAGGTTCGCCTCGTGCTGGGCCAGCAGGGCCTGGCCGCGGGCATCGTTTTCACGCTCGCCTGCGGTTTTGCGCAGTTGTTCGACCAGCTGGAGGTAGCCCTCGTCCACCTGCGGGTTTGCAATCGCTGGCACTTCGCCCTCAGCTTCTGCCTGGGAGGGACGGCTTTCGGCGCGCTCGCCTGCCAGGCGGATGCGGTCTTGCAGGCCCAGGTCGCCATAGCCCGGCGCGCCGAGCTGCCAGTACAGACCCAGGGTGCCGCCCGTGATCAGCAGCGCGGTCGCAATGGCAAAGCCCAGCGACAGGGCGCGGGGCTGGGAGTGGCCGGACTTGCGTTTTTGCAGCAGCGCGTCGGCGGCCAGGATGCGGCGGGAGATTTCGGTGCGGATGCGATCGGCGTCCGCCTCAACGATCACGCCGCGGGCCAGATCCTTGTCGACTTCGCGCAATTGCTGGCGGTAGACCCGCAGGTCGTAGGCCGCGGCAGGCTCGCCTTGCTCCCGCGCGCGGATGATGATCATTGCCAGCAGCAGTGCTGCCGCAAAGGCGATTAGGGCGGTGACTGTCCAGAAAACCATGCCGTCTCCGAAGTTTGGTCTTCATCTATATGCGAGGGCGGGTGAACAAAAGAGCCAAACTGCCGCGGGCTGCTGCAATGCGTCATTTGGATATGTCGCAATATAGCAGAAACAGGGCGATAAACGGCACTGGCCGGCCATGCGTTTCGGGCATACCCGCTATCAGACACGAACCATCGGATTCGCTCATGAAACGCTATTCAGTCTTTGCTGTTGCGCGGGAAGCCCTGCGCTATCACACCGGATGGGAGCGCGCCTGGCGCTCGCCGGAACCCAAACGCCACTACGATGTCGTCATCGTGGGCGCGGGCGGGCATGGCCTTGCCACTGCCTACTACCTGGGTAAGAACTTCGGCATTACCAATGTCGCAATCATCGAGAAAGGCTGGCTGGGTGGCGGCAACACGGGCCGGAACACCACAATCATCCGCTCGAACTACCTGCAGGATCCTTCGGCTGCGATCTATGAAAAGGCGCGCAGCCTGTATGAAACCATGTCGCAGGATCTGAACTACAACGTGATGTTCAGCCCGCGCGGCGTGATCATGCTGGCGCAGACCGAGCATGAGATCCGCGGCTACAAGCGGACCGCGCATGCCAACCAGCATCAGGGTGTGCCGACCGAGTGGATTTCGCCTGAGCGCGTCAAGGAACTGGTGCCGATCATCAACCTGCACGGCCCCCGTTATCCCGTGCTGGGCGGCCTGTGGCAGGAACGCGGCGGCACCGCCCGCCACGATGCCGTGGCCTGGGGCTATGCGCGTGCGTGCTCCGACATGGGCATGGACATCATCCAGAAATGCGAAGTCACCGGCGTTCGCACCGAGAACGGCCGCACTGTGGGTGTCGACACCACCAAGGGCCCGATCGACTGCGACAAGATCGGCATGATTGTTGCAGGCAACGCGTCTGTTCTGTCGGAAATGGCGGGTTTCCGTCTGCCGATGGAATCCGTAGCCCTGCAGGCGATGGTGTCCGAGCCGATCAAACCCTGCATGGATGTGGTTGTGATGGCCAACACCGTGCACGGCTACATGTCCCAGTCGGACAAGGGCGAGATGGTTATTGGCGGCGGCACCGACGGGTTCAACAACTACACCCAGCGCGGTTCGTTCCACCATATCGAGGAAACCGTGCGCGCCCTGGTCGAAACCTTCCCGATGGTCAGCCGCCTGAAGATGCTGCGCCAGTGGGGCGGCATCGTGGATGTGACCGGCGACCGCTCGCCGATTATCTCCAAGACCCCGGTTCAGAACTGCTTCATCAACTGCGGCTGGGGCACCGGCGGCTTTAAATCCATCCCTGGTTCGGGCTGGGCGATGGCAGAACTGATGGCCACCGGCCACTCGCCGCTGACCGAGGAGTTCTCGATCAACCGCTTCAAAGAAGGCAAGTTCATCGACGAGAGCGTTGCTGCAGGCGTGGCACACTGATGAAGATTCCTGCGAACGCCCCAATCAGACTGATGAGCGATGCTGCGAAGGCTTCTTGGCTTATCGCAGATCATCGCCCGAGAACCTACTACTCGCTGGGGATGTTTGGGGTTTTGGTCGTTGTTACTCAATTGGCCCGAGTGACAGATTTCATATCTGACCCTTGGCTTGTTGGCCTCTCGTTTGCCTGTGTTCTGGCTCTCTCTCTTGCGGAGATACAAACAGAGTTAGAAATCAAACTTGAGCCGATGATTGTTGAAAAAGAGCGTGTCATTGCAGGCGTTAAGATGTGGACAAGGATTCCATCACTTTTCGTTCTGCTTTCAATTCTGATGTACATGGCTCTTACAAAAGGATGAAATAATGCTGATCCTTGAATGCCCATACTGCGGCGTCAAAGCCGAAGAAACCGAACTGGCCGCGGGCGGCGAAGCGCATCTGAAGCGCTATGGCCCCGGCTCCTCGGATGATGAGTTCCATGACTACCTGTTCATGCGCGAAAACCCCAAAGGCGTTCACTTTGAACGCTGGCGCCATGCCAACGGCTGCGGCAAGTGGTTCCACGCTGCCCGCTGCACCATGACGCTGGAGGTCTTTGGCACCTACACCGCACAGACCAGCGTGCCGACGCAGGAGATCCTGGACAAGATCGCTGCCAAACGCCCGGGCTGGACCTGGCGCGAATTTTCGGACGGTCAGAAATGATCCGCCGCCTGACTGAAACATCCGCTTTTCTTTTGAAAGGTCTGCGCACATGAGCACGCGTCTTGCCAAGCACGGCCGGCTGATCGACCGCTCCAAACAGATCGCCTTCACTTTCAACGGCAAGTCCATGAAGGGTTTTGCCGGCGATACGCTCGCATCCGCACTGCTGGCCAACGGCCAGGTGATGATGGGCCGCTCGTTCAAGTACCACCGTCCGCGCGGTGTTGTCGCATCCGGTTCGGAAGAGCCCAATGCGCTGATGCAGCTGGGCGTGGGCGACCGCTACGAGCCGAACCAGCGCGCCACCACCACCGAGCTGTTCTCGGGTTTGACCGCGCAGTCGCAGAACCACTGGCCGAGCCTGGAGTTCGACGTGCTGGCGGTGAACAACAAGCTGTCGCGTTTCCTGACCGCCGGCTTCTACTACAAGATGTTCATCCACCCGCGTCCGCTGTGGAAGCACGTCTATGAGCCGATCATCCGCAAGTCCGCAGGTCTGGGCGCAGCGCCTGACAAGGAGCTGAAGGACGCCGACACTTACGAGCATTTCTACTTCTTTGCAGACGTGCTGGTCATCGGCGGCGGCGTCGCCGGCCTGCAGGCGGCCAAGGCGGCTGCGGCCACCGGCGCCAAGGTTCTGGTGCTGGAGCAGAACAGCCACTGGGGCGGCCGCGCGCCGGTCGACGGCGGCACCATCGACGGTGAAGCGCCCGAGGTCTGGATTGAGAAGACCCTGGAAGAGCTGAAGGCCATGGACAACGTCACCCTGCGCGACCGCTGCATGGGCTCCGGCGTTTATGACCACGGCTATGCCCTGGGCTATGAACGCCTGACCGACCACGCCCCGGGCCAGGGCGGCCCGCGCCACCGTCTGTGGCGGATCCGTGCCTCCCAGATCGTCACCGCAACCGGTGCCATTGAACGCCCGCTGTCCTTTGCCGGCAACGATGTGCCCGGCGTGATGCTGGCGGCCTCGATGCGCGACTATGTGGTGAACTGGGGCGTGAACCCGGGGCAGAAAGTTGTGGTTGCCACCAACAACGACGATGCCTACCGCACTGCGCTGGTGCTGCATGATGCAGGCGTCGAAGTGGTGCGCGTGGTCGACACCCGCGAAACCGGCGGCGGCGCGCTGATGGAAGCGGTCCGCGAGAAGGGCATCCGGGTTGAGCTGGGCCGTGCCATCGCCAAGGTGAAGGACGGCAAATGCGTGACCCAGGTCGCCATCTGCGCCCAGAACGGCGAAGGCGGAGCCCGTGAAGAGGTTGAAGCAGACGCGGTTGCAATGTCCGGCGGCTGGTCGCCGGTGGTGCACCTGTGGTCCCACTGCGGCGGCAAGCTGATCTGGGACGAGAAAAACGCCAACTTCCGCCCCGATGCCTCGCGTCCGCCGCTGGGCGACAACGGTCAGGGCTTTGTGGTTCCGGCTGGTGCCGCGAACGGCGAGTTCGGCCTGGGCGCGCTGCTGGAAGACGCAGCGGCTGCTGGTGCGAAAGCGGCTGAAGCGGCTGGCTTCCCAGCGAAATCCGTGGCGGCTGCCAAGGGCGAGTCTGAAGCCGAAGCGCAGATGCAAGCGGTCTGGCTGATGCCCGCCAAGGCGGATATCAAGCTGCGCATGAAGTCCTGGCTGGACTATCAGAACGACGTGAAAGTGTCGGACGTGCAGCTGGCTGCGCGCGAAGGCTACGAAAGCGTCGAGCATACCAAGCGTTACACCACGCTGGGCATGGCCACCGACCAGGGCAAGCTGTCCAACATCAACGGCCTGGCCATTCTGGCGGACAGCCTGAATTCGGAAATCCCGCAGGTGGGCACCACCACCTTCCGTCCGCCGTACCATCCGATTTCCATCGGGGCGATCGCCGGCGAGGCGCGTGCCGAGATCTTCCAGCCGGTGCGCAAGACGCCGATCTACGACTGGATGGACAAGAACGGCGCGGATTGGGAACCGGTTGGCCAGTGGCGCCGCCCGTTCGCCATCACCAAGCCCGGTGAGGACCGTCATGCCGCGGTGAACCGCGAGGTGAAGAACACCCGCGAGAACCTGGGCCTGCTGGACGCCTCGACCCTGGGTAAGCTGGTGGTCAAGGGCCCCGACGCAGGCAAGTTCCTGGACATGCTGTACACCAACATGATGTCCACGCTGAAGGTCGGCAAATGCCGCTATGGCCTGATGTGCAACGAGAACGGCTTCCTGATGGACGACGGTGTGGTTGCCCGCATCGACGAGGACACCTTCCTGTGCCACACCACCACCGGCGGTGCAGAAAGTATTCACGGCTGGATGGAAGAATGGCTGCAGACCGAATGGTGGGACATGAAGGTCTATGTCGCCAACGTGACCGAGCAGTATGCCCAGATCGCAGTGGTCGGCCCCAACGCCCGCAAGGTGCTGGAAAAGCTGAACGCAGGCGCAGGCGGCGGCATGGATGTCTCGAAAGAGGCGCTGCCGTTCATGGAATGGCGTGACGGCAAGATCGGCGGGTTTGATGCCCGTGCTTACCGGATCTCCTTCTCGGGCGAGCTGTCCTATGAGATCGCGGTTGCGGCCTCTGAGGGCCAGGCATTCTGGGATGCGCTGATGGAGGCAGGCAAGGAATTCGGCGTCATGCCTTATGGCACCGAGACCTTGCACATCCTGCGGGCCGAGAAGGGCTTCATCATGATCGGCGACGAGACCGATGGCACCGTGATCCCGCAGGATCTGGGTCTGCACTGGGCGCTGTCCAAGAAGAAGGAAGACTACTTGGGCAAGCGCGCACAGCAGCGTTCGCACATGGTCGATCCGGACCGCTGGCAGCTGGTTGGCCTGGAATCGGTCGATGGCTCTGTGCTGCCCGACGGCGCCTATGCGGTGGGTGAAGGCATCAATGCCAACGGCCAGCGCAATGTGATCGGCCGGGTGACCTCGACCTATCATTCCGCGACCCTGGGCCGCGGCATCGCCATGGGCCTGATCAAGCACGGCCCCAAGCGGATGGGCGAAGTGATCGAGTTCCCGGGCACTGACGGCAAGACCTATAAAGCCAAGATCGTCGATGCGGTCTTCTACGACAAGGATGGAGAGAAGCAGAATGTCTAAGGCTGTTTCCGTACTGAACGGCGCCCGTTTTTCGGGGCTGGCGACCGTCGAGGATGCCGGACTGCAGGGTATGATCACCCTGCGCGGCGATCTGGGCTCATCGGCGCTGAAGGCGGCTGTCAAAGCCGCCACCGGTGCCGAGGTTCCGGCACAAGGCTCCATCTCGGCCGCCGAAAACGGCGCTGCTGCCTGGATGTCCCCGGACGAGCTGCTGCTGCTGGTCCCTTATGAGGACGCGGTTGCCAAGACCGCCGAGGTGTCCGAGGCGCTGAAGGGCGAGCATGCGCTGGCGGTGAACGTCTCCGACGCCCGTGCCTTCTTCCGCCTGTCGGGCGAGGGCGCGCGCGAAGTGATGGGCAAAGTGAGCCCGGTGGATTTTGACGCTGCGGCCTTCAAGCCGGGCCAGTTCCGCCGTTCGCGGCTGGCACAGGTGGCGGGTGCCTTCTGGTTGAACGAGGACGGCAACTTCTACATCGTGTGCTTCCGTTCGGTCGGTGAATATGTGTTCAAACTGATGAGCGCAGCAGCACATCCGCAAAGTAAAGTGGGTGTTTATTAAAATTTTCACTCGCTTTCTGCTTGTGACGCCTTTGCGCGTCATTTACGGTGCCTTGGAGACCCTCCGGGGCACCTTTCTGTTCGGCGCCCCGTTTCTGGGTTCACCAATTGCGCAAAGTGCAAGCGGTTGAATTAAGGCTGTTTCCTGTGGGGGGAGGTAGTCCTGTGCAGTTGTTTCAGGGAGCGGCTTATGAGTATGCCACTACGCGGAGCTTTGGCTCTGGCTTTTACGGCCGCCGGGGCGGCGGCCATGGCAGGGACAACCTTTCACTGCAGCCTGACACCGATTTCCGGATCGGATTGGATACCCAGCCAGGTCACATTCCATATATCCGATGACTACCGCTCTGCGCAGGTGACCGACCTGGCCTTTGGTGTGCCTGTGCAGGCCAAAGTGGTGCAGCAGAGCCAGACCTCCTATGCGCTGAACTGGTCGTTGCCCGATTTGGCTGTCTATTCCGAACCCGGAAAACCCCGCCGGCGGTTCCGCGCGGTTCTAAATACGGCGAACCTGAAGTTGAGTCTGCAGGCGGGTAAAAAGAGTCCCCACACCAAACTGCCGCGCGGCAAGGGAACTTGCAGAACCGAAAACAGCCTGTCGCTGCTGGCACGGCATGAGGTTGGTCTGCAGCCGAGGGCTGAATGGTGACGCTGTTTGTAGCTAGCGTTACAAGACAGGCCATCGACTAGTCTGATGCGAAGACGGCGCAAGTGATAAGTGGGAAGGCTGCAGTTTGGCGGCACAGATCTTTTTGTCGGAAGTGCACATGTGCCCTGCGCGAAATCCACACCTTCGCCCCTTGACCTGATAGCGCGCACACAGCATGTATCTGCACAGGAACGCAAACTTATTTCACAGGGGGCCCAAATGGCTTTTGAACTTCCCGATCTTCCTTATGCACATGACGCGCTGGCCGGCAAAGGCATGTCGGCCGAGACCCTGGAATACCACCACGACCTGCACCACAAGGCCTATGTCGACAACGGCAACAAGCTGATCGCCGGCACCGAATGGGACGGCAAGTCGCTGGAAGAAATCATCAAAGGCACCTACGACGCCGGTGCAGTGGCCCAGAACGGCATCTTCAACAACATCTCGCAGTTGTGGAACCACAACCAGTTCTGGGAAATGATGGGCCCGGGCGAAAGCAAGATGCCGGGCGAGCTGGAAAAGGCGCTGACGGACAGCTTCGGTTCCGTCGAGAAGTTCAAGGAAGAGTTCTCCGCCGCGGGCGCAGGCCAGTTCGGCTCCGGCTGGGCCTGGCTGGTCAAGGACACCGACGGCGGCCTGAAAGTCACCAAAACCGAGAACGGCGTGAACCCGCTGTGCTTCGGCCAGACTGCGCTGCTGGGCTGCGACGTGTGGGAACATTCCTATTACATCGATTTCCGCAACAAGCGCCCGGCCTACCTGTCGAACTTCCTCGACAACCTGGTGAACTGGGAAAACGTCGCCTCGCGCATGTAAGGCAAAGGCCGCAAACTGGCTTATACAGGCCCGCCGGAATTTTCCGGCGGGTTTTTTCATGCGGCATGAATGCCGTTCTGCTGTGTTTCGCACGGAACGCCGGGCGGGCTTCGGGCGTTGGTCTTTTGTACGAAAGGAGGACGACCATGGCTGAACGCAAAAGGTCCAAGGACGGACACCGCGAAACCAAGGACATACTGGGCGAGGAGGGCAGTGTTGCCCACGGCGGGCGCACCGGTGGCAGGCTGGCGCGGGAAATCGGCAGTGAAGACGAGGAAAAACGCGCCAAGGAACGCCCGGCGGGCGCCACCCGGGTGCAAAAGTCAAACGAGCAGGAGGAGAAATGATGACCCGGCTTTCCCATGGCACTTTTGTTCTGGTGGCTGACAGCGAAAAGGCGCTGTTTCTGGAAAACACCGTGGACGGGGACGACCCGTATCTGCAGGTGCGCCGCAAGGACGAGCAGGACAACCCGCCCGACCGGGAGCAGTCGGCAAACCGGCCAGGGCGCTTCAACGACGGTCCCAGCGTGCACCGCTCAGCGGTTGGCGACACGGATTGGCACGAACTGGCGAAGGAGCGGTTTGCTAAGGACCTGTCCGACAAGCTTTATGAGATGGCCCACCGCGGCGACTTCGAGAAGCTGGTTCTGGTGGCCGCTCCGGAGGTCTTGGGGGAACTGCGCAAGAACCTCCACAAGGAAGTCTCTGACTGCGTGGTCGGCGAGATCAGCAAAAACCTGACCGGCCACGAACTCAGCAAGATTGAAGAACTGGTCAAGGAAGCGCTGCAAGACAGCTGACCAGGGTTGACCTGCGCTCCTGCCCGGTGTCTGTGAACTGGAAGCCGGGCAGGAGCAGTTGATGGGCGAAGCACAAAAAGGCGTTCTGGCACTCCTTGCCTCCTGCACTGTCTGGGGGCTTTCCGGCATCTATTACAAGGCGCTGTCGCATGTGCCGCCGGAGCAGGTGCTGTCCCACCGGGCGCTGTGGTCCTTTGTGTTTTTTGCCATCGTGCTGCTGTGCCAGGGCCGCATCGCTGAGCTGGGGGCGGCGCTTTCCACCCGCCGCAGCGCGCTGCTGCTGGCGTTTGCCTCGGCGATGATTTCGCTCAACTGGTTTATCTTCATCTCGGCTGTGCAGCTGGGCTATGCGACAGAGGCGAGCCTTGGTTATTACGTTTTTCCGCTGCTGAGCGTGCTGCTGGGACGTCTGGCCTTCGGCGAGCGGCTGACGCTGTCGCAGGGCGTGGCGGTATGCCTCGCAGGCCTTGCCGTGGCGGTGCTGTCCTTCGGGCTGGGGGCGGCCCCCTGGATACCGCTGGCGCTGAGCTTTAGCTTTGCCCTGTACGGAGTTGTTAAAAAACAATTACCACTGGGGCCGGTGGTGTCTGTGACTGCCGAGGTTACGCTGCTGTTGCCGGTCGCGCTGGGTATCATCGGGATGACCGGCGGCGCCGGTTTTCTGGGCGGTGCCCGGGATGCGGTGATGCTTATGTTTTCCGGCATTTTGACCGGCCTGCCGCTGATCCTGTTTGCTTATGCTGCCCGCCGGGTACGGCTGGGCACCGTGGGCGTGCTGCAGTACCTGAACCCGACGCTGCAGTTTCTGGTGGCGGTGCTGATCTTTGCCGAGCCTTTCACCCCTTGGCACGGCACCGCCTTTGCGCTAATCTGGAGCGCGGTCGCGGTGTTTTCCTTCTCAGCCCTAAGTCAGGAGCGGGCATCGCGCAGGGCAGCGATGGCGGCCACGGGCGTCTCGGCCCAGATCAGGTAGTCCAGGGTTTCCCGGCCAGCAAAGCCCTGGCCTGCGACGTGCTCCAAAAGGCTGCGCAGTTTGTCCCAGTAGCCTTCGGTGTTCAGGATCACGATCGGCTTGGAATGCAGGCCCAGCTGGCGCCAGGTCAGCGCCTCGAACAGCTCATCCAGCGAGCCGGCGCCGCCGGGCAGCACGACCACAGCGTCGGCGTTCCACAGCATCACCTTCTTGCGCTCGTGCATGGTCTCCGTCACCACATAGGCGGTGAGGTCGGATTTTCCCACCTCGCGCCGCTCCAAGTGGCTGGGGATCACCCCGAAGGTCTCTCCGCCCGCCTTTTGCGCGGCGCGGGCGACTTCGCCCATCAGCCCGACATCACCGGCGCCGTAAACCAGCCGCATCCCGTTTTGAGCCAGTGCAGCGCCGAATGCGCGGGCCGCTTCGGCGTAGGCGGGCAGAACCCCGGCACGGGAGCCGCAGTAGACACAGACGGATTTGATGCGCATCGGCCAGCCTTTCCGTGGAATATCAAGGTGAAAACCAATTGGTGTTTTGACCCGTGATAGCGGGGTTGTTAGATTCCCTCAACTAAGCGGAAGGTCACATTCCGCATATGCCGAAGGGAATGAAATGGCGGAAGCATCTGGAAGCGGGGGTCTGGGGGCCCTCACACTTGGCGGTATTGCCGGGGTAGCCGTAGTCGTGGGCGGCGTGGTGCTGTACCAGTTGGGCGTGTTTGGCACGGTGGCACCTGAAGGCACGGTGGCGGGCGGAGAGACGGCCGGGCAGGCGGCAAACAGCAACGGCGCGTTTTCCGGCGACGGCGAGGAGTCCGGCCAGCCGCTGCAAAACCGGACTGTGCTGGACGTTGAAGATGAGCAGGCTTCAACGGCGGGCACCAGCGAACAGGCCGAGGCAGAGACTCCGGAAGCGGCGGCCGCTGACGAAGCAGCAGCTGAAGATCAAAATCAGGTTGTAACTGCTGCAGACACAACGGAAATGGGGACTGGTGACACAGCCGCTGACGATACGGCCGCGGCAGAGCAGGACGCAGAGGAAAGCACTGAGCTGACGGCCCTGGAGGAGCCTGCGGATGCGGCAGCGGCCCCCCAGGCGGATCCGGAAACCGGCACGCCAAAGGAGGACGTTTTTGTTCTGCAGGCGCCAGAGCTGGATCTGGTGCGGGTGGACAACGATGGAGCAGCGGTGATTGCCGGCCGGGCGCAAGCGGGCGTGCAGGTATCGGTGCTGCTCGACGGCGAGGTTGTGGAGCAGCTGGAGGTGCCTGCAGGCGGCGAGTTCGTCTCACTGACTTCTATCGCGCCCAGTGACGATGCCAGGGTGGTGACGCTGCTGGCGGAACATGACGGTGAACAAAGCGCATCCGGCGCGTCCTTCATCCTGGCGCCGGTCAGCCCGGCTGCCGCCGCTCTGGGGCAGCAGATTGCGGAAACGTCTGAGGACACCGCAGGCGAACAGGTTGCCGCGCTTGCGCCAGAGGCGGCAGACGGAGTGCAACAGGACCCAGCGGAAACGCAACAGGCTGCTGCGGCGGCTGAACCGGAAGCCGGTGCCAAGCCAGCGGTGCAGGGCGAGGCCGAAAATGCTGCTGCTGAACCCACTGCTGAAGGCCCTGTGCCAGCCGCGGAGCCGGTCGCGCCGCAGCCGCAAGGCCAGGCCGTTGCGGTGCTGCGCGCTGATCAGGACGGGATTGAGGTGGTGCAGCCCGCTGTGCCTGCCGATCTGGAGCTGAGCAAAGAGGTGGCGCTGGATTCAATCAGCTACAACAGCACTGGCGGGGTGGATCTGTCGGGCCGGGCGCGCCCGCAATCGCGGGTGCGGATCTATGTCGACAACCAGCCGGTGGCCGAGCTGGACGCCGCCGAGGATGGCCGCTGGACCGGGCGCCTGGCGGATGTGGCGCCGGGGGTTTATACCCTGCGGCTGGACGAAATCGAGCCGGGCTCCGGCAGAGTGGTGAGCCGTCTGGAAACCCCGTTCAAGCGCGAAGCGCCGGAGCTGCTGCCAAAGCCGGAGCGTGATGCGGACCCGGATCAGCCCGCGCCGCTGGTGCGGGCGGTGACGGTGCAGAAAGGCGATACGCTCTGGGCGATTTCGCAACAGAAATACGGCAGCGGTTTCCTGTATGTGCGGCTGTTCGAGGCTAACCAGGGCGCCATCCGCAACCCGGACCTGATCTACCCCGGACAGGTCTTTGCGATCCCCGAGTGAGTGCAGGAAAACGCGCCCTTGCGGCGCGTTTTTTCTTCGTCCCCCTCGCAAAACCGTGAACAGGTGCGTATTTGAAAGTGTCTAGCCAGGAACAGCCATGACACAGACCGATCAGGCCGCCGCGCCAAACCATGCAGACATCGCTCTGGACGAACGCCGTTCCGGTTTGCGCACATTGCGCAAGGTGGGGCCGTATCTGTGGCCCGAAGGCAACCGCGGGGTAAAGGTCCGGGTTGTTCTGGCGCTGGCGGTGCTGGTGCTGGCCAAGCTGATCGCGGTCTATACGCCCATGCTTTACAAGGGCGCGGTCGACGGTCTGGCGGGCGAGGGCGTGCCGCCCCTGGCGCTTGGCGCCGTGGGTCTGACGGTGGCCTATGGCATGGCGCGTGTCCTGACCACCGGTTTCCAGCAACTGCGCGATGCGGTCTTTGCCCCTGTGGGGCAGCGCGCGCTGCGGCGGCTGGCGCTGGAGACTTTTACCCATATCCACCGCCTGTCCATGCGCTATCACATCACCCGCAAGACCGGCGGTTTGAGCCGGATCATCGAACGCGGGGTGAAGGGTGTCGAATTCCTGCTGCGTTTCATGCTGTTCTCTATCGGGCCGCTGATCCTGGAGCTGACGCTGGTGGCCGTAATTCTGACGGTGCTGTTTGACGCCTGGTATCTGGTGGTCGTGGCGGTCACCGTCGGGCTTTATGTCTGGTTCACCTTTGCGGTCACCGAATGGCGGGTGAAGCTGCGCCGGGAGATGAACAAGCAGGACACCGATGCCAACCAGAAGGCCATCGACAGCCTGCTGAACTTCGAGACGGTCAAATACTTCGTCGCCGAGGAGCGCGAGGCGGAACGTTATGACGGTGCCATGCGGGGCTACGCGCAGGCGGCGCTCAAGACCGCCTATTCTCTGGCGGCGCTGAATTTCGGCCAGAGCGTGATCATCACCGCGGGTCTGGTCGGCGTGATGGTGATGGCGGCCATCGGGGTGGAGCAGGGCAATCTGACCGTCGGCGATTTTGTCATGGTCAACGCCTACATGATCCAGATCACTGTGCCGCTGAACTTCCTCGGAACCGTCTACCGCGAAATCCGTCAAAGCTTGGTGGATATGGGAGAGATGTTCGACCTGCTGGAACAGCCCGCCGATGTAAGCGACCAACCGGACGCCGGGGAGCTGCAAGTCAATGGCGGGCGCATAACGCTGGAGGATGTGCGGTTCTCCTATGATGCCGGGCGCGAGATCCTGAAGGGCATCTCGCTGGAGGCAGAGCCGGGCCAGACCGTGGCTATTGTCGGCTCCACCGGGTCGGGAAAATCGACCATCGGGCGGCTGCTGTTCCGGTTTTATGACGTCACTGGCGGCGCGCTGAAGATCGACGGCCAGGATGTGCGCGGGGTGACCCAGCAAAGCCTGCATCACGCCATCGGGGTGGTGCCGCAGGACACGGTGCTGTTCAACGACACTATCCGCTACAACATCGCCTATGGCCGGGACGGCGCCACGCAAGAAGAGGTGGAGCAGGCGGCACGGGATGCGCAGATCCATGATTTCATCATGGCGCTGCCGGAAGGGTATGAGACCCAGGTTGGGGAGCGCGGGCTGAAGCTGTCAGGCGGTGAAAAGCAGCGGGTGGGGATTGCCCGGACGCTGTTGAAGAACCCGCCGGTGCTGCTGCTGGACGAGGCAACCTCGGCGCTGGACACCGATACCGAACAGGAAATCAAGGAAGCCTTGGCGCGGGCCGGGCAGGGACGCACGGTGATCACCATTGCCCACCGCCTGTCCACCATTGCCGAGGCCGACCGGATCGTGGTGCTGGAAAAGGGCGAAATTGCCGAGACCGGAACCCATGAAGAATTGCTGGCCCAGGACGGCCGCTATGCCCGGTTGTGGCAGCGCCAGCAGGCGGATCAGGACGCGGCGTGATCTGCGCGGATGCAGAGGCCGGCCACAGCGGGCCGGCCTTCGGTGCTATTGCATCAGGACCGGGTTTAGAAATCCTGCCAGGCGCCGCCGTTGGCGGCCTTGGCCCGCAGCGGCACTGCAATCGCGGCGTCAATGTCCGGCCCATGGGCGCTGGGGGACTGCGGCGGCGCGGCGGCCGGACGCGGCGTTGCGGCCTGGATGCCTGAGATTTTGAATTCCCCCATCAGTTCCGCCAGTTTGCCCGCGTCGGAATGCAGCAGGTGCCCCGCTGCAGTTGCCTGCTCCACCATGGCGGCGTTCTGCTGGGTGACCTGATCCAGCTGAGTGACACCGGTATTGATCTCGCTCAGGCCTGTGGATTGCTCTGCGGCGCCGCTGGCGATATCTGACACCAGCTTGGAGATGTGATTGACGCGGCCGACGATGCTCGCCAGCGCCTCACCGGTTTCACCGACAAGGTCGACGCCCTCGCTCACCTGATTGGAGCTGTCGCTGATCAGTGCCTTGATTTCAGTCGCTGCATCGGCAGAGCGCTGTGCCAAGGCGCGCACCTCGCTGGCGACCACGGCAAAGCCCTTGCCGGCCTCGCCCGCGCGGGCAGCCTCCACCCCGGCATTCAGCGCCAGCAGGTTGGTCTGGAAGGCGATGTCGTCAATCACGCTGATGATCTGCGAAATCTTTTTGGATGACTGCTCGATCCCGGTCATGGCCTCCACGGCCTTGCGCACCACTTCGCCGCTGGTTTCCGCTTCCTGGCGGGCTTCCTCCATGGTCTGCTCGACGCTGTGCGCGCCGTCGGCTGCGGATTTCACCGAAGCGGTCAGCTGTTCCAGCGCAGCTGCGGTTTCTTCCAGCGTCGCGGCCTGGCTTTCTGTGCGGTTGGACAGATCATCAGAGGCCTGGCTGATCTCGGTGGCACCGTTGTGGATGCTGCTGGCGGCAGAGAACACCTGCGCAATGGTGTCCTTCAGCGTTTGGACAGTGGCGTTGAAGCTCTGCCGCAGTTCCTCGTATTCTTCGGGGAATGCCTCTTCGATGGCGCAGTCCAGATCACGCTGGGACAGGCGGGACAAATGCGCGTCCAGTTTACCCACCACGGCGCCGCGGTCTGCGATCCGGTTGGCTTCGACCGCGGCGAGCTTCTCCTCGGCTTCTTCCAGGGCGGAACGGGTTTTTTCCATTGCCCGGCTGAGATGCCCGATCTCCGCTTTGGACTCCTGATTGGCCGGTTGAAAGCTGAATTCCTTGCGGGCCAGTTTTTCCAGATCCGCCTGCAGTGCGCCGAACTGGCGGGTGAAGGCGGTGATCAGGCGCAGGCCGATCAATGCGCTGACGGCCAGGGACAGGACGACCACCGCCAAGGTAACGATCAGTGCCTGACGTGCTCCGGCCTGCTCTTTGGCGGCCAGGCCGGTCATGGCGTCTGTCACGGTGATCTCTGCGCTGCGCAGCGCGTCGATCCATTGGGTTGCCCTGTCGAACCAGTCTGACGCCTGATAACCGGGTGCGGGATCGCCGGGGCGGGTTTCCAGAACCTGCTTGCGGATGTCCGGCAGGCCTGCCGGGGCCAGTCCACCACGCAGTTCCAATCCGGGCAGAATCTGGCCGAAGGAGAGCGCGGCAAGGTCCAGCAGTTGATCTTCGACAGCCCCGGTACGTGCGAACCAGCGGAACATGGCCTGATCGAAGCTGCCCCGGGCAAACCCGGCGGCACCCGCAGCGCGTTGCTGGCCCGCGGCTTCCTTGGCGTAGGTGAGGCTGATCAGGCCGGAGCTAAGCTGGGCAAGTTCCGGGTTGTTCTGATGCAAAAGCCCGGTGCTGACGTCCTCCAGTATACCGGCAATTGACCCGGAATACCGTGCGCCCATCTGACCGGGGGTCAATTCAAGGCTGCTGACCCGTTTGCGCGTTGCGGCCAGCTGGTCCAGATGCGCAAGAGCGCCAGCCTCGTCCGGAGGCAGCTTAGCGATTGCCTCGTCTGCCTTGACCCGCGCAGCGTCGAGATCCGCCGACCCGGAGGTCCCGCCGGATGACAGGAATACGGCTGAAAGCCCGCGTTCGACCTGCAAGTTGTGGACGACTTTTGTCAGGGCAACGGAGGCTTCCGTTTTTGCCTGCGTTACCTTTGCATCCTGATACCGGCTCCAGTCGTCCAGGGCCTTGAGGCCGCCAATGCCCGACAAGGCAACAAAGGGGACCGCGATCAGCGTGAGGATTTGCGATCTGAGTGACATTGCATACTTTCCTGCAAGAAAACACGTATAACGGGAATTAATCCGTTCCTGCCTTCGTTTGCATGCAATAAATAACATAGTGTGAACGCTGAAATCCGTGGGAAAGGCGCAGGCGACCGGGCTGGAACAGACGCTGCTCCGGATGCGTCAGTTCCATTTGCGCTTTGCCGCATTTGGCAAAATAGATGAGCGGGACTTGCGGCTTTTCAAAATTTTTTATTTCAGAGAGATTTGTGAAATATAACAAAAACAGCATCTTGAGGGCCATCTCTGTGTATCAACCGCGCGAAGGCGCGTTCACGGGGAGAACATAAAACTTGCGCGATTAAACACCGCAAATTCTGCCGTTAACCATGGGCTACATGATCGTCGCGGCTGACCCCAGGAATTTTGGCATGACGCCGTCTGCAAGAAAGGCAGGAAAACTTGTGGCAAAGGAAACGCAGCGGGGAAGAGGCCAGCTGCATTCCCATTGAGCAGCAACAAAGAATGCCTGATGTACGCGCACTCGGGGACATCGCGGCAGGGGCGCCGGCTGGCCCGCGCAAAAGGACGACAACATGAAAACCATTTTCACCGCCACCACCACCGCCGCCGCAGCTCTGCTGGCTCTTCAGGCGCCTGCATATGCCGAGGATCTCGAATTTCTGCTGGTCAATGACAGCAGCGCCGACCTGGTCGAATTCAACGTATCCCCGGCTTCTTCCGGCAATTGGGAAGAGAACTTGCTGGAGGGCGGAGTTCTGGCACCGGATTATGAGATCGGCGTACTGATTGCGGACGGGGCGACCACCTGCGTGTATGACATCCGCGGCGGCTTTGCCGACGGGTCCGAGGCCGAAGACTATGGGCTCGACCTGTGTGAGCTGGGGGAATACGGCTTTACCGATTGATCTGCGCGCTGCCGGCAAGTCTGGCCAGACGCAAAGAAAAGATGGGATGATTAGGGCTGCTCCGCTGCGCTGAGGAGGGTGACAGGTCGGCAGAAATGCGGGCAGGCTCCTGATGACCACATCAAGGAGGTATAGTTATGGATCTGTTTGTTGGCCTTGACGTATCGCTTCGCTCGATCAGCGTTTGCATCCTGGATAGCGCAGGGGAACTGGTCAAAGAAGCGAAGGTGGAAAGTGAACCTGCTTCAATCACAGCACTGCTTGAGAAAGTTGCTGGCCGATACCGGCGTGTTGGCCTCGACGCTGGCCCGCTGTCCCAATGGCTTTACGGCGGCTTGGCTGCGGCAGGCTATCCTGTGATATGCGTCGAGGCACGGCACATGCGGGCCGCGCTTTCGGCCCGGATTAACAAAACAGACAAGAACGACGCCCGAGGCATTGCCCAAATGATGCGTGTCGGCCTCTTTCGCCCCGTGCACGTAAAGACCGAACACAGCCAGGAGATCCGGATGCTGCTCACGGCGCGGAAGTTCCTGCAGTCAAGGATCGTTGATGCAGAGAACAACCTGCGCGGCCTGTTGCGGAATTTCGGCATGAAGGTCGGGGCCGTCACTCGCGCACAGTTCGAAAGCAGGGTCAAGGATCTGCTTGAAGAACGCCCGCACCTTGCCTTGGCCGTCACGCCACTCCTGGAAGTCCGGCGTGTGTTACGCGCGCAATTCCAGCATTTGCACAAAGCGATGCAGCGGATGGCCACTGATGATCCCGTGTGCCGGCTGCTCATGACCGCTCCCGGCGTCGGCCCGCTGGTTGCCCTTACATTCCGCACTGGCGTAGACGAGGCGGCCCGTTTCCGGCGCTCCCGGGCCGTTCCCGCTCACTTTGGCTTAACGCCAGCACGCTATCAATCCGGCGAAATTGATCACGGGCGCGGCATTTCAAAGTGTGGTGATGCCAATGTCCGGTGGGCACTGGTGGAGGCTGCTGGCGCGATCATGCGGCGGAACATCAGAAGCTCCCCGCTGAAGCTTAGGGGCGGTCGATTGCAAAGCGCAGAGGGCAGCTCAGGGCTCTTGTTGCCGTTGCCCGGCGCCTGGCCATTATTCTACACCGGATGTGGACTGACAAAACCGAATTTCGCTGGCAGGCACAAACCGCCAGAATTCGCGCTGAACGCGCGGATTGATGTCCCGTGCAGGGACGGGTGGGCAGGCAATCCCGGGGCGGGGTTGAACGAGGCTTCAGCCGCAGTCCGTAGAAAAGATTGGGATGCCTTTCCTTCCGACCCCATCATGGAGCGGCCCCGTGCCGACTTCGAAGAGAAGCAAGTCCCTTGCCGGGATAGATCATCATGCCAGGCGTTTATGCCTGATAAGCAGCCCCTGGGCTATTGGCCGCTTTGAGTCCTGAGCGGACCTCTCGAATTTACGCTGCGTGTGCATAGTGTACCGAATTTTCTGCGCAGGCGAAAAAGTCCGCGCCGCCACGCGGCGGCGATCTCGGCCATTCGCGCATCGCGCAGCATTTTTTGAGGTGGGAATTTACAAGTCGCCGGACAAAACTGGCTTTCGCTGCAAGTGCTCCAAAGGCGGCTTTCGTCCGTCGAGACCGTGCAATAGCTGAAGATGGGTAACTATTTTGCAGGCGATCCAATAGGAGGAACTGCGTTGCAGAATCACCCACCAATAAAAACATCGTTGGAGCCGCTTTCGACGGCCCCGCCGCAGTCAATGGCATCGCCGACGCGCCCTGCGGGCTTTCCGTTGATGAACACGCTGCCAGATCCAACCTCCAGCGCCCGCCCGTGCGGAGGGTGCTTGGGCTTTGAATGCGGCGAAAAAGCATCCCCCTTGCGCAACGCCGGTTTCCCATTGATACCGACATCACAGCTGCCTTCTGTGGCTGGTGTTGGAGGGAACCCATCGTGTTCAGACCCGGTATCACCCTTTCGTCCAGCTGCTGGCATTACGCCATCTCCTATACATCAAGTTCCGCCTCTTTAGCCGCCAATACAGACGGGTCTGCCGCTTCCGGTTATATCCAATTCGGGAAATCTTTTTCGAGCACTTTACGCAGGGCCTCAATATCGCTTGGTAATTGAGAGGCTTCCATTCTTGAAATCCCAAACTCTAAGGCCCGAAGCACCAAAACGGCCAGAATAAGAAGTACTAGAACAGGTAAAACTACTTGCGAAACTGTGCCATGAGCAGAAATGGAGATGGCGGTTACTAGAGTTGGCAACAGGCAAACATCACGTGCGATGTGACGTAGTTCTGATTGCACCAGGAACCAACTCACCGCAGGATCGCTAACCTGCTCAAGATTCTCTTTAGCTTTCAAAAATAACCTACTGCCTGTTCGAATAGATGAAAACGGATCACCACGGCGATGAATACCATAAATTATGCCATAGACCGCAACCAGAACGACATTGCCGATAAAAAGAGCAAGCCATAACTCAGGTGTCAGCACCGCCACCAATAGCGCCGGTAGCAAGCTTGCCCGCCGCAATCCGCGTGGCAGAGATCTTTGTCGAATCAATACGGCTTCCATCATTCCCAGTACCGAGGCGGCACCTCATCAGTCGGTTTAAGATCCAACAGATAACGGTACTCGATTTCGGTCATCTCTCCATTGCCTAACTTAATCTCCGCAACGATCCGCAAGTCCGTTAGTTTTTCCTCACCTTCGGCTACAGCCAGCAACAACACGCCCGTCAACAGAGCTGTATATACATTTACGGGGACTCGATTGCCGACCCGCCCACGCATCGCATCAGTCAATTCATCTGGTTTACGAGAGGTTTCGATAGCCCGGCGAATACCTTCACGAACATCGCCAGAGCGGACCACCTCCGCCGCGCCAGCACGCCCTGCCTTGGTCAAACCGCCCTCGACGTTCAAAACCCCTGCCGCTGCCGCACCGCCCGTGATCCCCGCAGCATACTTTAGTCGGGTAATTCCTTTCTGGATATCTCCATAAAGTGCAATCAACTCCGCCGCCGGCATATTTCGAGCATTCGCAATGAAGGCGAACAGTTGCGGATTCTCTTGCAAATTCCCGAATTTGGTGCCGATTGCGAAATGGAAGGGATGATTGTCCCCCGGAAAAGCCTGCTGGGCTGCTTCGCCGATACGCAAAAGCATCTGTCGGCGCTCAGCCTGACGCTCGACGATAGGCACGCCATACATTGCTTGGAGTATGCGCAATGCCGCCGCTGGGTTGTCCTCCGTCGTCGCAATGTTAATGCCCCACAAAGCGCAGTAATCTTCCAACTCTTCTTGAACAGCTTCCTCGGCCATACTTTTGTTTTCCCTAATTCAGGTCAATGCGACCGCCCGTGATCTTCACGGAACTGCTGCCTTCAATTTGGACATCGATCCCACGGATAAGAATCTTTCCATTCGGCTCCAAAGTGATTGAGGACTGCCCACAGGTTAACGTGTATTTCTTATCTACGATGTCGTTTTTACGGCCACGCACCAATGTGTGGAATGACGCTCCAACCGTCATGTCTAGATTGCCAGTGATTTCTTGCCTTTGCAGCCCGTCCACAGTTGATATCTTTTGGCGACTGACGATCTCGACGCTGTTACCTTGAACGGTTTCGGATTTATCTCCATCACAACTCAGCACGAAACTGCCATCTCGCTGCCCGAGGTTTTCCAGCTTTCCCAATCTAGAACCTGCCGCAGAAACCTTGTTCGTCTGCATCCCCAAACCCATCGCATTGGTAGCCACGAAACCGTTGTTTCCCACGGAAAACGTGAGTGTACCTGCAACGGAATGATATGCGTCTCCAACTGTTTCTTCTAATCTATTGTCTCGCACCATTTCGCTATAGTTGCGCATAACAAGCTTGGCCTCGTCCTGCCCAACAATCGTGTTGAGGTCTTTTCGGCGTGAACCCTAATTTCTTCCAGGCCCTTTTCGTCCTCAAACCTCAGCTCGTTGAAGCCCCGCCCTGTGTGGGTATCCGTCTTGAAAGTTGACCGTGTCTTATGCTTTGGCAGTTTATACGGCGGTTTGTTTTTGCCGTTGTAGACGCAGCCGGTGACAATAGGCTTGTCGGGATCTCCGCGCAGGTGTTCGACGATGACCTCCATGCCGATGCGGGGGATCACCATGCCGCCCCAGCCCTGGGAGGCCCAATTCTGGCTCACGCGAACCCGCATGGTATACGCCTTTTCCCAGTCCCAGTGAAAGCGCACCAGAATGCGGCCGTGTTCGTCGCAGTCGATCTCGCCGTCGCCCACCACCACAGCCGTTTCCGGCCCCTGCACCCGCGGGCCTTTGGTGCGGCGCTCGGGGCGGAAAGGGGCGGTTTCCGGCGTCAGAACGTATGAGCCTTCGTATGGCGCCTCATCGCCGCCTGCATCGCCTGAGCCATAGGCCTGTGCGCGGAAACGGTGGCTCGCCTTGAGGCAGACGAATGTCTCACCCGTCGCGCCGGGCACGGCATCGCCTGCCAGGGTCACCCGCCAGCCCGCGCCGAGGGACACGGCATCCCCCTCGGCGTGGTGGCGCAGGGCATGGCCGCGCTCTTCCTGCAGGCGGCGGTCCGCCACACCGCGCCCCTCGCCCTGGGTCAGGTAGTCACCGGGCCAGTCATAGCTCTCGATATCGCTGCTGGGGTGGGCGATCTCGCTGAGTTGCTCGGCCTCCTGTGCGGCATTGGGGATCTTGAAGTTGTATTCCGTCAGCCGCACCGCTCCGGTTGTGATGCGCTGCGCCGGGGACCAGCTGCGGAAATGCTCGTCTTCGTGGCGGTGATAGCCCGCGACACCATAATAGGGACGTGAACCGCCCGGCACCTGCGGCAGGCTGAAGGCAGCATCACTCAGCAGCATCGTGTGCGACCCCGCCTCATGGCGCCAGGACCAGGTGATGCCGTGGCGTTCCAACTGGCGGCGCACAAAATCTGCATCACTTTCGCCGTATTGCACGGTGTATTCCAGCACCGCATAATCCTCGGAGACCTGCACCTCCAGATGCGGGTTACCCAGTCCAGCGTAGGCGCTGAGCACCTCCTGAACGATCTCGATCACGGTTTTGTCGTGGAAGATCCGCATGTTGCGCCTAAGGTCCGCCACATGCAGCCAGGGCCGCAGCACCAGATCATAGCGGAAGCCGCTCTCAAACGCACCGCGCTGGCGGGCCTCGCAGACAATCCCGTCAAAGGCGCGTGAGCCTTGTCCGTGATCGATCTCCACCGTGGCATGGGTGCCCAGAAGCGAGGTCAGATCCAGCCCGTCCTGCGCCGACAGCGCCTCAACGCGCCACTCAAAATCCCCTGACAGCTCCTCGCTGCCATCCATGCGCAAAAGCACCAAACCATCCGCGCCAAGCACCGTCGACAGGCGGCCTTGCCGGTCCTGCTGAGAAAAATGCGTGTTCATAAATTCACCAAACAACCAATGCGTGAGGTGTTAACGTAGTTTCCGGCAAGTTTGCAATAGGCCAGCGAACTGGAAGGGCTCCTTCCGACAGTGGTGTGAATTTGGCCGGGGCGCAGTAGACATCAGCGGCATTCAAAGTGGTGTAAGTGCAAAAAGCTGACATTCATGACGCATGCAGAATTTGGGAAAATGGGCTCCGGGACTAAGCCGCTCTCGCGGCACTGGCGCTTGTGGCTGGCATGGCGAAGCATTCTTGCGGCGCGCCGATTTTGTGATGTGGCGGACCTGCCTGACGATTGAGGTTTCTCAATCGGACAGGAGGTTCAAATGACACAGGAGAAGATGAGCCCGCTACGTGCGCGGATGATCGAGGATATGCGTATTCGCGGGTTGGCGGAGACGACTCAGAAAACCCATATCCGGGCGCTCAAAGATTTCACCGCGTTTCTGGGTCGGTCGCCCGATACGGCGACGCCGGAAGAGCTTCGCGCCTATCAGCTTTACATGACGGATACCGGGGGCACGCCTTCGGTCTACAACGCCCGGGTCGCCGGGCTGCGGTTCTTCTTCGGCATGACCTGTGATCGGGAGGACATGAAGAAGTATATCCAGTTCCGGACCGAACCGCGCAAACTGCCGATTGTGCTGAGCTTTGAAGAGGTCTCGGCGATTTTGGCCGCGGCGCCGGGACCCGGCCTCAAGTACCGGGCGGCATTGGGCATCGGCTATGGCGCGGGGTTGCGGGCATCCGAGGTCACCAATCTGAAGGTCCGGGATATCGACAGCGACCGGATGCTGATCCATGTGGAGCGCGGCAAAGGCGGCAAGGACAGGGACGTGATGTTGTCACCGTCGCTGCTGGAGCTGCTGCGGGCCTATTGGCGCGAGGCGCGGCCGCAGGGCTGGCTGTTTCCGGGGCAGAGCAGGGTTGAGCCCCTGTCACCGCGCTCACTGAACCGCGCCTTCAACTCAGCCAAAGCGATGGCCGGGATCAAGAAGCCCGCGACGCTGCACTCGCTCCGGCACAGCTTTGCCACGCATCTTCTGGAGGCCGACACGGATGTCCGCGTGATCCAGGTGCTGCTCGGCCATGCCAAGCTGACGACGACGGCGCGATACACCCATGTCGCCACCAAGACGCTGCGCAATGTCGCCAGCCCATTTGAACACATGCGAGACGTGACCTGACGGAGCGATTGGCGTGCCACGGCACGCGCTTGAGGTTGCGGACATCTTCTGGAGTGCCCCATCTGAACTGGTCCACCGTTATGTTTAGGAAACGGAGGACAGAGAATGGCGAACAAGCGGCACAAGCCAGAGGAAATAGTTCAGAAGCTGCGGCAGGTTAATGCAGTCGCTGACGCGCACGTGGGCAGGTATAGCCTTTGTCGACAACCTTTTTCTCAGACGAGTGCAACTGGTCGTTGCAGAGCGCCCGAACCGGGAAACCGCTAGCTAACCTGTGTCAGTACGTGGAGACCCAGTCCCGGATAAAAGGACTAAACCGGCGCCATATTTTGCTGGTGTGTGATTGTTTTCGAGTGCCAAAGAAGCGCGGGGTATGTGCTCGTCCAAATCGGTTCGGCACATAGTTCGCGCTTCTTATTCTTGAAGACCTCTGAAAGGACAAAGAAATGACCCCCGAAACAAGAAGGCTTTCCGTGAAATTGGCGTCCATAAGAGCTGCCTGCGAAAGAGCCCCAGCCGGACCGAAGAAAGAAGCGGCTTGGAAGCACTACAGGCTTGCGGAGAAGGCGCACAGCGATGAAAATCATACCGAAATGTACAGGGAGCTTGAGGCGGCAAAACAAGTTCTCGCGTAGCCTGACCGTTCTGAACCCGCCACCCGGCGGCATGGGCTTTCCGAAGGGTAGCCGTTTCATTTCAGAAGCGGTCCAGTCTGATCCAGGTACGCCGGATCGAAATCTGCCAGTTCCATGAGCCGGTCAATATCTCCGAACTTCACGTAGCCCCCCCGGAAAGTGACCAGTTCCCGTTCCCGAAGCTGCCGCAGAACTCGATTTACATGGACAGCGGTCAATCCTAAGGCGTCTGCAAGATGGTACTGGGTCAAAGGGCAGGCATAGCCCTCCTTGCTTCCCAGTCCGACGAACGCCAGCCTGGCACCAAGTTCCAGCAGAAAATGTGCCATTCGCACATCTGCATCGCGGCGTCCTAGCCCGACAAGATGTTCGACAACCATGGCTTCATCGCGGGACGCCGCCCAAAGTATGGCTGCCGCCAGCCTTGGGGTGTCGGCCAATGCTCCCAGCAGGTCACTTGCAAGAACCTCGGCTGCTTCGATCTCCACAACAGGCTCGATGCTATGGTCCGAGGTCCGCAGCAGAACGCTGCGCAATCCCAGGAAATCACCCGGTATCTGAAAGTCGACGATTTGGCGCGATCCCTCCGGCTGGATTTTGTAAGAGCAGGCCCAGCCCGAAGCCAGAATGTACGCGGCTTGTCTAGGCTGTCCCTGATGCACAAGGTCACAACCTGCCGCAAAGATTTTCCGGCGCTGATGCAACTGAGTTAGTACGGCCAGCTCATCTTTTGAAAGAGTGGCAAATGCCGACAGCTTCCTTGCGAGCGGGCTGTGTTCGATGGAGTTCATAACCCCTCCCGAGCTGGCGCGGTGGTATTGAACACCGCCGGTCCCCTGGACTGCTTTGGATCAGTTCGGCCTGCTTCGTTTCCTGCGAAGGTGCTGAAGATAACCTCTCTGTCAGCTTATCATGTCACGCAATGCAAGAAAGGAAGGCCCAAAATGTCCGAGCGGACCGAATGTGCAGGAATGGCCGCGCTATCAATCTGCGAGGCATTGCTGCTGGCTATGAAAGATCTTCAGGTGCTGCCTGAGCATGAAGTCATTGGTGTTCTTCGTGATGCCGCGGCTTTTCATGAGAACGCGGATGGAACGGGAACTGATGCCGAAGGGCACCACGCTGCTGCTTTTCTGATTCATCAGATTATTGCCAACGGTAACCCTGTCCGGAAATCTTAATAGAAGCTGACGCGGCCAAGTCCAAACTGGGTTCCTTTATCATCAGTAAGACAGCTCATAAAACGTTTGAGCATCAGGAACCTAGCGGAGCCAAACATCCTATCCGCGTGAAGAAAGCCTAGCCCCGCTCCCTGCTTGTCGGTTCTGGTCGCGGCGAAACAGCGGTTCGGGTCCGGCGAATTTTGCACCTGTGTATGACCGCAATCGGGAACTTTTCTGCGGCGCCGAAAATCTCATGCCGCGCCTGCGAGGGATCTCTGCGCCAGCGAAGGCAGAAAATCCAAGGTCGGTTTGTCCCGCGAAGCAGGCATAGGAGATCATTCCGCTTGACCTAACCGGCCCTAATAGAGAAGCCCCGCCGGAGCGGGGCTTTTTTGTGGGCCGGTTATTCCGCGGCGCGCAGCCTGCCGCGCGGGGCAGGCGGGTGCGGTTCGTCTTCTTCGGCCCCGGTATCGCCGCTTTCGGGCGTCTCAGCTTCGACCCATTGGATTTCGGTGGTTGGCAGCTGCCGGGCTTTTTTGAACAGCTTGGAATCCTGCGCGATGCGGCTCGAGCGGCCGCGGGTGATCCGCGACAGAAGCCGGCCCAGAGCACGCATGTAGGTGGAGAACCACACGCGGATCGACAACAGGGACGGAGTGACAACCAGGGTCAGCACCGTGGCAATGCCCAGGCCAAAGACCACGGCGGTTGCCAGCTGTTTCCACCACAGGGCGGTGGGGCTGTCGATGGAGTAGCCGCCGTTGATGAAGTCCAGGCTGACCCCGAACATCATCGGCGTCAGGCCCGCCATTGTGGTGATGGTGGTCAGCAGCACCGGGCGGATACGCGCCTCAGCGGTGCGAATGATCGCCTCGATCCGCGGCATCTGCTGGCTGAACTCCTGATAGGTGTCGATCAGCACGATGTTGTTGTTCACCACAATGCCCGCCAGCGCCACGATGCCGGTGCCGGTCATGATGATCGAGAACGGCTGCTGCATCACCATCATGCCGATCAGCACGCCGGTGGTGGACAGAACCACCGCCAGCAGCACCAGCGCCGCGTTGTAGAAGCTGTTGAACTGGGCCAGCAGGATCACGAACATCAGCGCCAGCGCGCCGGCAAACGCCTTGGACAGGAAGGCGCCGGATTCCTCCTGCTCCTCCTGGTCGCCGGTCCATTCCCAGCCGATACCGCGCGGCAACGGATCGCTTTCCAGCCACTCGGTCAGGACGGCAATCCGCTCGTTCGGGTTCACCGGGATGATCTTGGCGCCATTGTCCACCGCAGCCTGCACAGCGTCAAAGCTATCAGCCCCGGTAAGCGCGGCCAGCTGCATGACCCGGCCGTTCGGCGCGGTGAGGGTCGCGCCAGTCGCTTCGGTGCCTTCCGGCACTTCTTTCAGCAGGGCGAGGCGGGTCGGCTCCCCGCTGTCCGCATCTTCGATCACAACCTTGCTCAGGCCTGGTTCCACGTCCGCCTTGACGTCGTAGAACCGCTGCTGGCTGATGCGGTTGATCTGCGCCAGTTTCGGTACCGGCTGACGGGTCACGAAGTTCGACAGCGGCACCAGGCCGTCTGTGGTGCGGACTTTGAGGTTGTCGAGCGTCGACAGCACGCGGTCCTGCTCCGGCAGGCGGACGCGGATATCGATCTCCTCGTCGGAGCTGTCGACCCGCATGGTGTCCAGAAGGATGCCGCGGGTTACCAGCTGCACCATCGCACCTACGGTGGCCACATCCGCGCCGTAGCGGCCGGCCTTTTCGACATCGACATTGATCTGCCAGTCGATGCCGGGCAGGGGCATGCTGTCCTCGATCAGGATCAGGCCGGGGGTGTTTTCGAACGTCTCCCGTGCGGCCAGGGTGGCGGCGGTCAGATCCTCCCAGCCTTCGCCGCGCAGGCGCAGGTGCACCGGCTTGCCGGAGGCGGGGCCCTGCGCCAGCGCGCGCACCTCGACCTCGAAACCGGGCAGCTTGCCGAGCACTGCATTCAGCTCATCGATCACGGTGTTGCCGTCGTATTCCTCGGCGATCACCTTCTTCTCAAAGCCTAGGTATTGGCTCATGAGCCCGCCAAACCAGCCGTCCAGCGGCTCGCTCTCGGTGGGGCGCTCCTCCCATGGGATGATCTCGAACTGGACCTGGCCGATGGTGTCCGGCGGCAGCTGCGCGCCGGAACTGTCGGTGTTGAGGCCGCCGTCGCCAGCAAAAGAGAAGACATTGATCACTGCGTGGTGCTTCAGAATGACGTCCTCGGCGGCGCGCACCATCTCGTCTTTTTCGTGCAGCGAGATGTTGCCGCGGGCGCGGACATAGGCGGTGGCCTGTTCCGGCTCCGAGTCGACGAAGAATTCAACACCGTAGTTGTTCTCGCTGAACATCGAGAAGACGGCCACGATAGCAAAGCCCACGGCGGCAATGGTCACCACCGGCATCACCGGGTTGCCTGCGATGAACTTGATCACATGGCCAAACGGGGTGTGGTGATAGCCGGGGGAAACCTCCTGCTCCTCGCGCACGGTCTTGACCGAGCTGAGGGTGATCGAAGCCGCGAAGGAGGCCAGCGTGAAGACCAGGCCGCCGAACAGCACACCCGTGATCGGGCCTGTGCCCTCGCCCAGCAGGTATGAGGGGTTCAGCATCTGCATGGCGCCCGCGAACATGAACCACATAGCGACCGGCACGAGCACGGCGCGCAGCCACCAGGGCGCGATCATCCGCAGCGCCCGCGAGGCGCCCTCAAACGTGCGGCTGATGCGGCCGGTGACGCCGCCCATGACGGGCAGGTAGATCAGCGCCACCACCAGCGAGGCTGACAGCACGAAGATCATGGTGACCGGCAGCATCCCCATGAATTCGCCGGGAACACCGGGCCAGAACAGCAAGGGCAGGAAGGCGCAGAGCGTGGTGGCGGTGGAGGATACCACCGGCCAGAACATCCGTTGCGCCGCCTCGACATAGGCGTGCATCGGGCCGGTGCCTTCCTTGATGCGCTTGTCGGCGTATTCCACGATCACGATGGCGCCGTCCACCAGCATCCCCACGGCGAGGATCAGGCCGAACATCACCATGTTGGAAATGGTAACCCCCATAACCGCCAGAAACGCAAAACACAGAAGGAACGAGGTCGGGATGGCAAAGCCAACCAGCAGGGCAGCGCGGCTGCCAAGCGCCGAAAGAACGACAATCATCACCAGCGCCACGGCGGTGAGGACGGAGCCTTCAAGCTGGCTCACCATGGACCCCACAACACGGCTCTGGTCATTGGAGGTGCCGACCTCAACCGCGGCCTGCAGTTCCGGCGGCCATTTGGTTTTGGAGACCTCAATGGTTTCCTTCACCATGTTTACGGTGTCGATCAGGTTATAGCCCTTGCGCTTCACCACTTGCAGGGCAACCGTGTCCTCGCCGTTAAAGCGGGCGGTGCCTTCGCGGTCTTCGAAGGTGAAGTTGATCTGTGCCAGCTCGCCCAGCTTGACCACCCGGTCGCCGTTGGTCTTAATTGGCAGCTGGTAAATGTCCTTCACATCGTCAAAGGAGGAGGGGATCTTGACCGAAAACGCACCCTGGCTGGTCTCGATCTCACCCGCCGCAATCAGCTGATTGTTGTTCTGCACAACATTGATCAGTTCAAGTGCTGTGACGTTGTAGGCCTCGAGCCGCAGCGGGTCGATCAGGACTTCGACCATCTCGTCGCGATTGCCGGCGATACCGGCCTCCAGCACCGCATCCAATGCCTCAAGATCATCCTGCAGGTCCTTGGCGGCACGCGCCATCGTGCGTTCCGGCACGGCGCCGGTCAGGTTCACGATGACAATCGGGAATTCGGAGAAGTTGATTTCGGTGATCGAGTATTTCTCGGCGCCTTCCGGGAACTCCGCCTCCGCCTTGTCCATGGCGTCGCGCACATCGGCCATGATGGCAGTTTTGTCCCAGCCGAAATCGAACTCCAGCGCCACGCCGGCATAACCCTCGGCAGCGGTGGAGGTCATCTTGTCGAGCCCGTCGAGGTCGGCAAGCTCGGTCTCCATCACCTTGACTATCAGGGACTCAGCGTCCTCGGCGGAGATGCCAGGGAAGGGAACAGAGATGAACAGGGCCGGAATTTCGATGTCCGGCTCGCCTTCCTTGGGCAGCATCGAATAGGCGAAGCCGCCGACCAGCAGGGATATTGCGATGAAGGCGAGGACCATCCGCGCGCGGCCGGCGGCCCAGTCGACTATGCCAATCACTGTTCAGTCTCCCGGTAGGTGGCCGCCACGGCGACGCCTTCGGTTACAAAATCCTGTCCCACCACGATGACATCCGCGGTTTCGGGCAGGCCGCCCAGCCAGACGCCATCCACCTCATCCCGCAGCAGCTGCACGGGGTAGAATACCACGGTGCTGCCGGATCCGACAACGCGGACACCCAGCTGCCCCTCGTTGTTCAGCGTCAGCGCCGATTGCGGCAGTTTGTGCGCTAGGGAACCGGCCGAGGAAATCGCGATGTCTGCAGTTTGACCATCACGGATGCTCAGGTCCGGGTTGGGAACGGTGATCTCGACCTCAAAGGTGCGGGTCGTGGGGTCGGCGGAACGGCTGAGAAAAGTAACGTCGCCCTGGACCTGCTGGCCGGTTGACAGTTCCGCCTGCGCAATGGCGCCCAAGGCGATCTTGTTGACCTCTGCCTCCGGCACATAGCCCACCAGCTTGATGGTATCGAGCTGGATCACAGTGCCGCACAGGCTGCCGGACTGCAGAAGACTGCCCAGTTCCGCAGTGTCGCTTTCCAAAAGCCCGTCAAACGGCGCGGTGATAGCCAAGTTGCCGATTTCCCGCTCTGCCGCGGCCACGGCCGCCTGCGCCGACCGCTCCGCGGCCTCAGCGGAGGCCAGCCGTGTTTCAGATGCATATCCGCCTTCTGACAGCTTGGCAGCGGCGGTGAGGTTGATCCGGGCTTCTTTCAGCTGCGCCTGCGCCTGCAGCAGCGATGCATTGCGGGTGCCTGGGTCCAGTTCGCACAGCAGATCGCCCTTTTTGACATGGGCACCCTTGCGCAGCGGTTCGGAGATCACCGTCGCGGTGGTTTCGGCCCGTACCTCCACTTGGCGGATGGCTTGGGTCTGACCGCGCAGGATCACCGCGTTGCCAATGGTGCGCGCTTTGCTTTGAACGGCCACCACGCCAATCCGGGCTTCCTCAGCCTGGGCAAGTTCCGTTCCTGCGGCGGAGGCGTCGGTCTCAGCTGCTTCCGCCGCATCCGCGCCGCGGGCAAATGCCATCAGATTTTCGCGCTTGATAACCACCATGTAAAGGCTGGCTGTCACCGCCACTGCGGTCAGTATCGGTACAATGCGCATTTCGGGCCTTTCCTGATGTCTGTGTCTTTCCACATGCACAAACCCTTGCCGTCGTTCGGCAGGGGCCTGTTCACTGCGGGACTCGCGCGTATGTGATAAGCCTGATATAGGAGATGTCCATTCTAAACTAAGTGGTTTAGTTCACATTTCTTGCTTTTCTGCCCTCATGGCATGTGTTTCTGGTGCAAACGGGCCACTTGGCTTGGCCTTTGTGCCGGGTTAAGAGGGGCGCGACGCATTCATTACCGGTACGGGCACCAGCCCGCGCCGCGCATATCTGGGGCTTTTTATGAGCGATACCGACAGCTTTATCGATGAAGTGACCGAAGAGGTCCGCCGCGACCGGCTTTTCCTGACGCTGAAGCGCTATGGCTGGATCGGCGGCGTCGCGGTGGCGTTGATTGTCGGCGGCGCGGCGTTCCGGGAATACACCAAGGCCCAGGAGCAGGCCGCTGCTGAGGAATTGGGCGACGCGATCACCGCGGCGCTGGAAACCGAAGGCAGCGAAAACCAGGCTGCAGCGCTGACGGCTGTGGCGGCCGATAGCGCCGGCGGGGCGGCCATTGTGGCGATGCTGGAAGCGGGCGCGTTGTCGGAGGCCGGCAAGACTGCTGATGCCGTGTCGAAGCTGGAAGCCGTAGCTGTCGATGGGGAGCTGCCTCTGATCTACCGCCATATCGCCAGCTTCAAGGCGCTGGCGCTGCAGGCTGAGACGCTCAGCGCGGCAGACCGCCGTCTGCAGTACGAAGCGCTGGCCCGGCCCGGGGCGCCGCTGGCGTTGCTGGCATCTGAGCAGCTGGCGCTGCTGGACGCCGAAGAGGGCAACAGCGAGGCGGCAATTACCCGGCTGCAGGACATTGTTGCGGATGCAACTGTCAGTACAGACTTGAAAGACCGCGCATCACAGGTGATTGTGGCGCTCGGCGGATCCCTGGACGGGGATGCCGCGCCTGAGGGGTAAGGCGCTCCGCGGATGGGAACTTGCGGAACGATAACGGCAGACAGGGCAGGGCAATGACAATAAACAAAACTTTCTCCCGGGCACGGGTTCTTCTTTGCACAACTGCAGCCGCGGCCGTGCTGGCGGCCTGTGCAGAGCCAGAGGTCATCCTGCGGGGCGAGCGCGAGGACATCCGGCCTGATGCCGAAGTCGAAATTGTGAACCAGTCGCGCCCGATATCCCTGCCGCAGCAAGCGGCAAATGCGAGTTGGGCACAGGGCCATGGTGCCGAAGCCGGCCGCACCGCGCATCCGGCGCTGTCTTCCGCACCGCAGCGCATCTGGTCCGCGCCGATCGGCGCCGGCGACAGCCGCCGCCAGCGGATCACTGCAACCCCGGTTGTCGGCGGCGGGCGCATCTACACCCTGGACAGCGCGGCGCGGGTCTCCGCGGTTTCGCCGCAGGGCCAGGTTCTGTGGCAAAGCGAGCTGACCCCGGCCGTTGACGACGAGGGCCAGGCCACGGGTGGCGGATTGGCCTTTGATGACGGGGTCCTTTACATCTCCTCCGGCTTTGGTGTGCTGACGGCGCTGAATGCAGCCGACGGCAGCCAGATCTGGCGGCAGGAGCTGGGCGCAACCGGCTCCGGCCAGCCGCGGGTCAGCGGCGGGCTGGTCTATCTGGTGGCGGGCGACGACACCGGCTGGGCGGTAAATGCCAAGGACGGCCGCATTGCCTGGCAGATCGAAGCGTCCCCGTCTCCGGCCAACGTTCTGGGCGCGCCTGCGCCGGTTGTGACAAACGACCTGGCAGTCTTTGCCTTCGGCTCCGGCGATCTGATCGCCACTTTCCGCCGCGGCGGCCTGCGCCGCTGGAGCGCCTCGGTCGCGGGTAAGCGCACCGGCCGGACCCTGTCGCGGATCGGTGATGTGACAGGCGCGCCGGTGGTGTCGGGGGGGCGCCTTTATGCGGGCAACAACTCCGGCCGCACAGTGGCCATCGACCTGGACACCGGCGACCGGCTGTGGACTGCGCGCGAGGGCGCGGCGGGCACGGCCTGGCCCGCGGGCGGCAGCCTGTTCCAGGTCAGCGACCTGAACCAGCTCCTGCGCCTGGATGCAGCCAGCGGTGAGGTGATCTGGGCGGTGGAGCTGCCCGGCTTCCTCAAGAATAAGCCCAGGAAGCGCGGCCAGATCCACGTGCACCACGGCCCGGTGCTGGCTGGCGGGCAGGTGGTTGTCGCTTCCAGCGACGGGCTCTTGCGCTTCTTCAACCCGCAGGACGGCAGCCTGGCCCGCACGGTGGAGGTGCCCGGCGGCGCCACCACGGCACCGGTTATTGCAGGCCGCACGCTGTACGTGGTTTCCACCAAGGGCGATTTGCTGGCATACCGCTAACAGTGTTTCCGGGTGGCGGAAGCCGCCCGGATGCGCTATGAGCCGCGTCTGAATCGCAGAAAGCTGGTCTGATGTCCTTTACCCTCGCCATCGTGGGCCGTCCCAATGTGGGCAAGTCCACCCTGTTCAACCGCCTTGTGGGCAAGAAGCTGGCCCTGGTCGACGACCAGCCGGGCGTGACACGCGACCTGCGCGAGGGCGCGGCGCGGCTGGGCGATCTGCGCTTTACAGTGATTGACACCGCGGGCCTGGAAGATGCCACCGACAACTCGCTGGAAGGCCGCATGCGCCGCCTGACAGAGCGGGCGGTGGATATGGCCGACATCTGCCTGTTCATGATCGACGCCCGGACCGGCGTCACCCCGACGGATGAGATCTTTGCCGACATCCTGCGCCGCAAGTCCGCGCATGTGATCCTGGCCGCCAACAAGGCTGAGGGAAACGCCGCTGAGGCCGGCGTGCTGGAGGCCTACGGCCTGGGGCTGGGCGAGCCGCTGCGCCTGTCCGGTGAGCATGGCGAGGGGATGCCTGACCTCTATGGCATCCTGCAGCCGCTGGCGGAGAAGTTCGAGGCAGAGGCCGAAAGCCACGCGCCGGAGACCGATGTGGTGCTGGACGAGGAAATAGGCGAGGATGAAGAAGAGCACATCCCCGAGCCGACCGACGCCAAGCCGCTGCAGGTTGCTGTGGTGGGCCGCCCGAATGCGGGCAAGTCCACTCTGATCAACAAGATCCTGGGCGAGGACCGGCTGCTGACCGGCCCGGAGGCCGGGATCACCCGCGATGCGATCTCGCTCAAGATCAACTGGAACGACGTGCCGATGCGGGTATTTGATACCGCCGGCATGCGCAAGAAGGCCAAGGTGCAGGAGAAGCTGGAGAAGCTTTCTGTCTCTGACGGGTTGCGCGCAGTGAAATTCGCCGAGGTCGTGGTGGTTCTGCTGGACGCTAGCATCCCGTTTGAGCAGCAGGACCTGCGGATTGCCGACCTGGCCGAGCGTGAAGGGCGCGCGGTTGTGGTGGCGGTCAATAAATGGGACGCCGAAGAGAACAAGCAGGAAAAACTGCGCGACCTTAAGGAAGCCTTCGGCCGCCTGTTGCCGCAGCTGCGCGGTGCACCGCTGGTCACCGTGTCGGCCAAGACCGGCAAGGGGCTGGACCGGCTGCATGAGGCGATCATGCGCGCCTACGGCACCTGGAACCGGCGTGTTCCCACCGCGGCGCTGAACCGCTGGCTGGTTGGCATGCTGGAGCAGCACCCGCCGCCGGCACCGCAGGGCAAGCGCATTAAGCTGCGCTACATGACCCAGGCCAAGAGCCGCCCGCCGGGGTTTGTGGTGATGTGTTCGCATCCCGACAAGCTGCCGGAAAGCTATACCCGCTATCTGGTCAACGGCCTGCGTGAGGATTTCGACATGCCGGGCACCCCGATCCGCCTCTATATGCGCGGGCAGGGCGACAAGAACCCCTACAAGGGCAAACGGGCCAAGAACGCAGGCGCGCTGGAAAAACACCTGAAGAAACGCGGCGGCTGAGCGGCAAAGGGCGGTTGCTCCCGCCCGGCCTCGCGGCATTCACAGAATACCTTGGCCCGTTGGGCCCGGCGCCGCCCCAAGGGGCGGCGCTTTACTGTCGCGCCCAGCCCCGCTGCGTGCTTTCGGCGGGCTTTTGCCGCGCGGCGCTGCCCGCAACCGGCCTATTCCATCAAGAAAGGCGGGATGATACCCCTAGGGTTGAGGTGCCTGGCCGCCGCCGTCTTGCCATTGGCCAGCCCGGAATTATCTGAGGTAGAAGTTGCGCGGGCTGCACCTTCTTTGCATGCTTGTCACGTCGCGCATTTATGGAAGAGCTTATGGATCTGAGGGCACACACGCGCAAGTTCACCCAAAAGGACAACCGGCTGGCATCGCTCAGCTATTTTGGGACGTTCATGGTTTACTTTCTGTCGCTCTATCTGGCCATCGCCCACGCGGACCGCTGGTTTGTGATGCTGCCGGCAGGGGTGGTGTTCGCCTTTGCCGCGGTGCGTCTCTATGTGCTGCAGCATGACACAGGGCATCACTCGCTGTTTGAGACCCGCCTGCAGAATGAGATCGCGGGCCACGTTCTGTCGCCCTTCACCTTTGCGCCCTTTGAAGTGATGAAGCAGAACCACAACCTGCATCACTCCAATATCGGCAACCTGGAACACCGCGAGACCGGTGAGATCCACACCATGACAGTGCGGGAGTGGAATGCGGCCGGGTTCTGGGAGCGGCTGGGCTACCGGCTCTACCGCAACCCGTTTGTGCTGGTGCCGCTGGGATCAGCCTTCACCTATTTCATCCGCTACCGCTGGCCCAAGAACACGGTGCGGTTCGGCATGACCGGCGTGGTCCTGCACAACCTGGTGATCGTGGTCATGCTGGGACTGCTCTATTGGGCGGCGGGGATGACCGGCATTTGGATCTGGCTGGTGTTCTCCTTCCTGGGCGGCATGCTCGGCGTGTTTCTGGTCTATTTGCAGCATAATTTCGAGGACACCTACTGGGACCGCCGCCCGGATCTGAGCCCGCAGGCGGCGGCGCTGCAGGGCTCGTCCTGTCTGGACTTCGGCTGGTTCTTTGACATGGCGGTGGCCAACATCACCCTGCATGACATCCATCATTACAACGCGCGCATTCCATCCTACCGGCTGCGGCAGTGCCACTACAGCCTGCCGCCGGAACTGGGGCTGCGGCGGATCAAATTCCCTGAGGCGGTCAGAGCACTGACGCTAAAGCTTTGGGATGAGGAGAAGAAATGCCTGGTGCCCTTTCCCGCATAAGCGTTTCCTGCAATGATTGCCTGACAAGAGGCTAGAAAAAAACTGGCGGGGAGGCTGATCTCGGAATGACGTCAATTTCGGAGTTGAAAGGTGTGGGGCCTGCATTGGCCCGGATTCTTCAGGGAAATGGAATTAAATCCGTCGAGGCGCTGGCCGGAATGGAGGAGCAGCAACTGCGGAGCATTCCGGGGATAGGCTCCAGCCGGGCTAGTCTGCTGCTGGAGGCCGCCCGGGCTCATAATGGCAGCGCAGAGACGGATGGCGATGATCTGAGT
This sequence comes from Leisingera sp. CC-HEC093, assembly GCF_059429195.1. Classification (NCBI taxonomy): domain Bacteria; kingdom Pseudomonadati; phylum Pseudomonadota; class Alphaproteobacteria; order Rhodobacterales; family Roseobacteraceae; genus Leisingera; species Leisingera sp. CC-HEC093. Next base: position 3,291,329 of record NZ_JCAIJR010000001.1, read on the forward strand.
GCCCGTCTGGCAATTGCGGAAGCCGCTCTTCAGGCCGCTGAAGAGAAGGCCGCCAAGGCGCAGGCCAAGGCGAAGAAGGCCAAGCGTCAGGCTGCGCAGCTGATGGAAGAATTTGCCGAAGCCAAGGTGAAGGCCAAGAAGAAGGCCAAGAAGGTCAAGGCCAAGGCGAAGAAGGCCATCGAGAAAGAAAAGGCCAAGGCCAAGGCGATCTTGGAAGGCAATGGCGCTGACAAGAAAAAGAAGAAAGCGAAGAAGTAGTTTTAAGCTGCTGCTGTTAAAAGAAAACCGGCGTCCTTGCAGGCGCCGGTTTCTGTTTTCAGAGTGCGGTCCGGGTCAGACAAGCTTGCCTTCTGCCGTGAGGGTCAGCTTGCCGCCCAGGTAGGGTGCCAGCGCCTCCGGCAGCTTGACCGAGCCATCCGCCTGCTGGCCGTTTTCCAGCACCGCGATCAGGCAGCGCCCGACGGCCAGGCCGGATCCGTTCAGCGTATGCACGAACTGCGGCTTGCCGCCACCCTCAGGCTTGAAGCGCGCGTTCATCCGGCGGGCCTGGAAATCACCGCAGACCGAGACCGAGGAGATCTCGCGGTAGGTGTTCTGGCCCGGCACCCAGACTTCGATATCGTGGGTCTTGCGGGCGCCAAAGCCCATGTCGCCGGTGCACAGGACAATGGTGCGGTAGGGCAAGCCCAGCCGCTCAAGGATGTCCTCGGCGCAGCGGGTCATGCGCTCATGCTCCTCAACGCTCTTGTCCGGATGGGTGACCGAGACCATCTCGACTTTCTCGAACTGGTGCTGGCGCAGCATGCCGGAGGTGTCCTTGCCGGCCGAACCGGCCTCAGAGCGGAAGCATTGGGTGTGGGCGACGTAACGGCGCGGCAGGTAGCCTTCCTCGACCGTCAGGCCGTTGACGATGTTGGTCAGCGTCACTTCGGCGGTCGGGACCAGCCACCAGCCGTTGGTGGTCTTGTAGCTGTCCTCGCCGAACTTGGGCAGCTGGCCGGTGCCGTACATCATCTCTTCGCGCACCAGTACCGGAGTCCAGGTCTCGGTCAGGGCGTTTTCGTCCACATGGGTGTTGATCATGAACTGGGCCAGCGCCCGGTGGATGCGGGCCACCGCGCCGGACAGCACCACAAAACGGCTGCCCGAGAGCTTGGCCGCAACCTCGAAATCCATGCCCGACTTCACGCCTTCGATCTCAAAGTGCTCCTTGGCCTCGAACTCCAGCGCCTTCGGCTCACCCCAGCGGCGGATTTCGACGTTATCGTCCTCGTCCGCCCCGTCCGGCACATCGTCGAACGGCAGGTTCGGAATGCCCATCAGCCTGTCATTGAGCTGCTGGTCCAGCGCCTTTGCCTCGGTGTTCATGGCGGCGACTTCGGCTTTCTTCTCGGCCACCAGCGCGCGCAGGCGTTCAAACTCGGCCTCGTCACCGCGGCCCTTGGCTGCGCCAACCTCCTTGGAGGCCTTGTTCTGCTCGGCTTGCGCGGTCTCTGCCGCCAGGATCTTGGCACGGCGCGCTTCGTCCAGCGCCAGGATCTCGGATGACACGCCCGCATCCCCGCGCCGCGCCACAGCGGCGTCGAATGCGGCAGGGTTTTCGCGGATAGCGCGGATGTCATGCATGAGAGTCTCTCCTAGCGTTGAATGATATTTGAATCAGTAGGCCCATCCTATGACGCAAGGGTGAAGAAAGGGGAAGAGGGGCCTGCGCCACTGTGTGGCGCGCGGGGCAGGAATGCCCCGTGCCGCTGGCTGGCGCGGGCAAACCTGCAACGGCCTTTCAGACAGGCGCTTTTGCATCTTGTGAGCCTTGCAACCCATCCTGCCAGCGCATAGGTTCCGCTGCAAATTTCCGGCGCTAACGTCTGCGCCGCTTTGACAGAAGGAATATCCCATGGACGCTGGCGCAATCGGCCAATTTCTCCCGCTTATCCTGATCTTCGCGATCATGTACTTTTTGCTGATCCGCCCGCAGCAGAAGAAGATGAAACAGCATCAGGCGATGGTGGACGGCCTGCGCCGCGGTGACCAGGTGGTGACCCAGGGCGGCGTGATCGGCAAGGTGGCCAAGGTCAAGGAAGACGGCGAGGTCGAGGTCGAGATCGCTGACGGCGTCAAGGTGCGCGTGGTCAAGGCGACCATTGCCCAGGTTCTGAACAAGACCGAGCCGGCAGCCTAAGCACCCTCCGCAACTATCTGAAAAGGCAGGGCAATGCTGCAAATCGATCTCTGGAAGAGGGTGCTGATCTGGCTGGTCTGTGCGGCCGGCCTTATGCTTGCCCTGCCAAACGGATTTTACACCCGCGTCGAACAGTCCAACGACGCGGCGGCGGCTATCGCCGCCAAAGGCGAGACGCCGGAACGGCTGGAAACGTCTGGCCAGTGGCCATCCTATCTGCCGTCGGGCCTGGTGAACCTGGGCCTGGACCTGCGCGGCGGCGCGCATCTCTTGGCTGAGGTGCAGGTTGACGACGTCTATGAGGCGCGGATGGACGCGCTGTGGCCGGAAGTGCGCGATGCGCTGCGGCCGGAGCGCTCCGCTGTCGGCACCTTCCGCCGCCAGCCGGGCCCCGTGGACCAGATTCGCCTGAAAATTTCCAAACCGGACGGCATGTCCCGCGCGCTGGAAGTGGTGCGCGGCCTGGCAAATCCGGTGACCAGCCTGACCGGCGCCGGCGCCACCGACATCGAGGTCTCCGCCGAAGGCGACATCCTGGTGGTGCAGCTGAGCGAGGCGGAGAAGCTTGCCTCCGACGACCGCACCGTGCGCCAGTCGCTGGAAATCGTGCGCCGCCGCATCGACGAGGTCGGCACCCGCGAGCCAACCATCCAGCGCCAGGGTGCTGACCGCATTCTGATCCAGGTGCCGGGCATCGGTTCCGCCTCGGAGCTGAAGGCGATCATCGGCACCACTGCGCAGCTGACCTTCAATCCGGTTGTGGGCCGCGGCAGCGATGCAGATGCAGCGCCGGGCATGGGCAACAAGGTTGTCCCGTCATTGGACGAAGAGGGCACCTTCTATACCATCGAAGCCGCCGCGGTTGTGACCGGCGAGGACCTGGTGGATGCGCAGCCGTCGTTTGATCAGAACGGCCGGCCTGCGGTGACGTTCCGCTTCAACACCTCAGGCGCGCGCCGGTTCGGCGATTACACCGCCGAGAACATCGGCTCCCCCTTCGCGATTGTGCTGGATGATGAGGTGGTTTCCGCTCCGGTCATCCAATCGCATATCCCGGGCGGATCCGGCATCATCACCGGTAACTTCTCCATTGAGGAAAGCACCAACCTCGCCGTGCTGCTGCGCGCAGGCGCGCTGCCTGCGGGGCTGGAGTTCCTGGAGGAGCGCACCATCGGCCCCGAACTGGGGCAGGACAGCATCGACGCGGGTAAGATCGCGACCATCGTGGCCTTTGTCGCTGTGCTGGTGTTCATGGGGCTCAGCTATGGCCTGTTTGGTCTCTTTGCCAACGTAGCGCTGATCCTGAACATCGCGCTGATCTTCGGCATGCTCAGCCTCATTGGCGGGACGCTGACCCTGCCGGGCGTCGCCGGCATCGTGCTGACGGTCGGTATGGCGGTGGACGCCAACGTGCTGATCTTCGAACGCATCCGCGAAGAGCTGAAGGCGGGCCGCGGTCCGGCCAAAGCCATTGACGAAGGTTACTCCAAGGCGCTGAGCGCCATTCTCGACGCCAACATCACCACCTTCATCACTGCGGTGATCCTGTTCGCCATGGGCTCCGGCCCGGTGCGCGGCTTTGCGATCACCCTGGGGCTGGGCATCATGACCTCGGTATTCACCGCGATCTTTGTCACCCGCCTGATGATTGTCATGTGGTTTGAACGGCGTCGTCCGAAAACGATTGAGGTGTGATATGCGGCTGAGACTTGTTCCCCAGGAAACCTCATTCGATTTCTTCAAACGCGCCAAGCTGTGGCTGGGTATTTCCGCCCTGATGATGGTGGTGGGCTTTGCCTCCTTCCTGTTACAGGGGCTGAACTTCGGCATCGACTTCCGCGGCGGCACCACCATCCGCACCGAGGCCACCCAGACTGTGGATGTGGGCGCCTACCGCGACGCGCTGGCAGTGCACGGGCTGGGCGATGTGTCGATCACTGAGGTGTTCGATCCGGCCTTCGATGAAGACCAGCATGTCGCCATGATCCGCATCCAGGCGCAAGAGGACGGGGAGGCGATCTCCGGCGAGATGATCGAGATGCTGAAGGCCTCGTTGGACGCGGTGGCACCGGGCATCAAATTCGTCTCGGTCGAATCCGTTGGCCCCAAGGTCTCGGGCGAGCTGATCCAGACCGCGGTGATTGCCGTTGTGCTCGCCATCGCGGCGGTGCTGGTCTACATCTGGCTGCGGTTCGAATGGCAGTTCGCCCTCGGCGCGGTGGCGGCGCTGGTGCATGACGTGGTGCTGACCATTGGCGTGTTCTCGGAACTGCAGATCAAGTTCGACCTGGCGATCATTGCGGCCCTGCTGACCATCGTCGGCTACTCGCTGAACGACACGGTGGTGGTCTTTGACCGGGTGCGCGAGAACCTGCGCCGCTACAAGCAGAAGGATCTGGCGGAAGTCCTGAACATCTCAATCAACGAGACGCTGAGCCGGACCGTGATGACCTCTGTTACTACGCTGCTGGCGCTGATCTCGCTTTATGTGCTGGGCGGCGACGTAATCCGCGGGTTCGTGTTTGCGATGATTTGGGGTGTTGTGGTCGGTACGTATTCGTCTGTGTTTGTCGCCTCTACCATCCTGCTGAAACTGGGAGTAAAGCGCGACTGGTCGAAGCAGGCAAACACCACCGGCAATCAGTTCTCGAACATTGATGCTTGAGGCGTTTCAGGCAGCCCTGCAAACGCCAGGGCTGTTCTGGCTTCTCCTGACCATTGGAGCCGCGGGTCTTGTCCGCGGCTTCACTGGTTTTGGCACCGCGATGATCTTTGTGCCCGTCGGCGCGCAGTTCCTGCCGTCGGCGGATGTGGTGTTCCTGATGGTGCTGATGGGGGTGTTTTCCACCATTACCCTGTTCCCGCAGGCCTGGAGCAAGGCGGACAGGGCAGAGGTCGGGGCGTTGTCCATGGCCGCCGCGGTTACGGTTCCGGCCGGGCTGTGGCTGATGGCGCAGATGGATCCGCTGACCCTGCGTTGGGTCGCGGCCGGGGTGATCGGCGTGACATTGGCCGCGGTGGTTTCCGGCTGGCGCTGGCAGGGGCGGCTGGGCTGGCCGGGGCGATTCGCCATCGGCGGTGCAGCTGGTGTGGTTGGCGGCATGACCGGCCTTACCGGGCCGGTGATCATCGTCTTCTACCTGGCCAATGTGCGCGACGTGGCACGGGTCCGGGCCAACACTATCGTGTTCCTGGCGGCGCTGGACGTGGTGATCGCTGCCAACCTGATCTTTGGCGGTATGGCCAGTCTCAAGGCCGTGATCCTGGCCTGCCTTCTGGGCATCCCCTATGTGATCACCACGCTCACCGGTAAGGCGCTGTTTGACCCCAAGCTGGAGAAGATCTACCGCTTTGCCTCCTATTCCGTGATCGCGCTGGCCGTGCTATCCAGCCTCCCGGTATTTGACTGAAAGGACCACCCATGCGGCTGAATGAAGTGAGCTTTTCCGACGCGCAGCCAGTGGACGGCTACGGCGAGGGGTTCTTCCGCATCGGCGGGCAGGTGCACCAGGGCGCAGTGCTGACTTCAGCTGCCGGCACGGCGGCCTGGGCCGGGCTGGATGACGCCGCCCCGCTGCTGGCACTGACCGGGCAGATCGACGTGCTGTTCATCGGCACCGGGGCTGAGATCGCCCATATTCCGGCGGATCTTCGCAAGGCGCTGGAGGAGGCCGGGTTGGGCGTCGAGGCAATGAACTCCCCCGCAGCTTGCCGCACCTATAATGTGCTCTTGTCTGAGGGCCGCCGCATCGCCCTGGCGGCGCTGCCGGTCTGATTTTCTGAAGATTCATTTGACCTGCCGCAAAGCGGGCCGGCGCTCAATAGTCTTTTCATGCGCCGACACATTGGGATAAGCGACCTTCATGACATTGACTGTGACGGATCTGGGCGTGGCCCGCGGCGGCATCCCGGTGCTGGAGGGGCTGAGCTTTGCGCTGCAGCCCGGCAAGGCGCTGATCCTGCGCGGCCCCAATGGCATCGGCAAGACCACGCTGTTGCGCACCGTCGCAGGCCTGCAGCCGCCGCTGAAGGGACGGGTTAAGGGTGCTGAGGACCAGATTGCCTATGCCGCCCATTCCGACGGTCTGAAGCCAACGCTGACCGTGGCGGAGAACCTGACATTCTGGGCCAGCGTTTTCGGGCGCAATGGCATTGAACAGGCGCTGGACGGGTTTGATCTGCAAAGCTTGCGCGACCGGCAGGCAGGCGCGCTGTCGGCGGGACAGAAACGCCGCCTGGGCCTCAGCCGGATGCTGGTGACCGGCCGCCCGATCTGGATCATGGATGAACCGACGGTGAGCCTCGATATCACCTCCGTCGCCATGTTCGCGGATGCCGTGCGGGCGCATCTGGGGCAGGGCGGGTCCGCGCTGATTGCCACCCATATCGACCTGGGGCTGGAGGCAGAGGTGCTGGATGTCGGCCCCTACAAGGCCAAGCCGCCCGAGATCGACGATTTTGACGGAGGCTTCCTGTGATTGCGCTTCTCCTGCGGGATCTGAAGCTCGCTTTTCGGGCTGGCGGCGGATTTGGCCTCGGCCTTGCGTTCTTTCTGATCGTGACCGTGATGGTGCCATTCTCCGTCGGCCCGCAGTCCGAGCTGCTGGCCCGCATCGCTCCGGGCGTGCTGTGGCTGGGGGCGTTGCTGGCGTGCCTGTTGTCGCTCGACCGGCTGCTGGCGCTGGATTGGGAGGACGGCTCGCTCGACCTTCTTGCCACCGCGCCGCTGCCGCTGGAAAGCACCGTCACGATCAAGGCTCTGGCGCATTGGATCACCACCGGCCTGCCGCTGGTGCTGGCAGCGCCGGTGCTGGGCGTACTGCTGAGCCTGCCGGTGCCGGGCTTTCAGTGGCTGGTGGTCTCTCTGCTGCTGGGCACACCTGCGCTCTCTGTCATCGGCACCTTTGGTGCTGCGCTGACCGTGGGGCTGAAACGCGGCGGCCTTTTGATGTCGCTGCTGGTGATGCCGCTGTACGTCCCGACGCTGATCTTCGGCTCCGAAGTCGCCCGCCGCGGTGCTGAGGACATGGCCGTGCAGACGCCGCTGCTGCTGCTGGCAGGGATCTCTGCCGCCTCCATCGCCTTGCTGCCTTTTGCCAGCGCCGCTGTCCTGCGCGTCAATTTGCGCTAGGACATTTGCCGGACCCGTGAATTGAGAAACCCGAGAACAAGAGCTAAATAGCCAACATGTCGATCTGGGAATACGCCAACCCGAAGAAGTTTCTGGCCACCACCGAAAAGGTGATGCCGGCCTTGTGGGTCAGCTCTGCGGTGCTGATCACCGTTGGTCTTGTCTGGGGCTTCTTCTTCACGCCGGACGATTACCGGCAGGGCTCCACCGTCAAGATCATCTTTCTGCATGTGCCGTCGGCGCTGATGGCGATCAACGCGTGGTTCATGATGCTGGTCACCTCGCTGGTCTGGGTGATCCGCCGCCACCACGTCAGCGCGCTGGCCGCCCGCGCCGCCGCGCCGGTGGGAGTGGTGATGACCGTGATTGCGCTGATCACCGGCGCGATCTGGGGGCAGCCGATGTGGGGCACCTGGTGGGCCTGGGACCCGCGTCTGACGTCCTTCCTGGTGCTGTTCCTGTTCTACCTCGGCTACATCGCCCTGTGGGAGGCAATCGACAACCCGGATACCGCTGCTGACCTGACCTCGATCCTCTGCCTGGTGGGCTCGGTCTTTGCCGTGCTCAGCCGCTATGCGGTGAATTTCTGGAACCAGGGGCTGCATCAAGGTGCGTCGCTGTCGCTCGATGAAAAGGAGAACGTGCACGATGCTTTCTCCTCGCCGCTCTACGTCTGCATGGCAGGGTTTGTGCTCTTGTTCCTTGCCTTGGTGCTCTACCGCACCGGAACTGAAATCCGCGCCCGCCGCATCAAGGCTTTGATGGCGCGCGAACGGCTGGAGGCGTGATGCCCGATCTTGGAAAATACGCCGATACGGTGCTGTCGGCCTATGGCGCCTCGCTGGTTCTGCTGGCGGGACTGGTGGTGCTGACGATCCTGCGCGGCCGCAAGGTGCGCCGGGAGATGGAAACCCTGGAAACCCGGATGAAGCGCAATGGCTAAGATTTCTCCGCTGATGGCGGTTCCCGGCGTTGTGTTTGCAGGTTTTGTCGGCCTGGCGCTGGTCGGCATGTTCCGCGAGGACCCGAACAGCCTGCCATCCGCCCGCGAAGGCCAGCCCGCGCCGCCGGTGGTGCTGGACGAATTTCCGGGCAAGGAAATGTTCACCGATGAGACCTTGCGCGACGGAAATGTGAAGCTGGTGAACTACTGGGCCAGCTGGTGCGCACCTTGCCGCGCGGAGCATCCGAACCTAGAGGCGCTGTCCAAAGAGGGCATCCCGGTCTACGGCGTCAACTACAAGGACCAGCTGGCCAATGCTGAATCGTTCCTGAATGAGCTGGGCGATCCCTACACTGCGATCGGCCGGGATGAGAAAGGCCGGATGGCAATTGACTGGGGTCTCTATGGCGTGCCGGAAACCTATGTTGTAGATGGCAATGGCAAAATCATCCTTCGTTTTGCCGGCCCCATCACCCAACGGGTGATTGAGAAAACCCTGCGCCCGGCGATGGAGAAGGCAGCAGAGCAGTAGGAAGAGTCAGGCCTGTTCGTCCTGCGAGCAGTCCGTAAAGCTTCTGAAGTCGGGTTCCGCAACTATCAGGGAAAACAGGTGTTCAATCTCTTCCCGTCTTGAACGCCAAATCAGGTAGTCGCTGCAGGCTTCCGGGTCTTTCCAGCGTTGCAGCACGGCGATTTCGTTCCGGTCCGGGGCAAGCAGTACCTCAGCCTGCAGGCAGCCTGGCCTGTCCCGGGCTTCCGCCACCATTTTCTTGATGAGCACGGAAAGTTCAGCAAACCTGCCCGGAATGGCCTGTACCTGAAAAATCACAATTTCGGTCACGGCAGGCTCCAGGCAGGTAAAGGTGCAACAAGCTTATAAGCAACCCGGAAATTTCTGGTAAATTTGCGCAACGGTTCAGCTGAAAATGCTGAGATCCAGCTCCAGCCCCGTTCCCAGCCAGATCCCGTGATCGCGGTGATCGGCCAGCGCGTCGCCGGTTTCCGGGTGGGCAAAGACAATCAGCCCGTTCCGGTTCAGCGACAGCCAGGGAAGCAGCTGCGCGAACTGGTCAGGTGTGGCTGCCAGCTGGCAAGACCACATGGGATGCGGTCCGACGGTCTTTTCATGGAACCGGCCCATCTCTACAGAAAACTGCTCCGCTGCCTGACGGCAGAGGTCTCGGGCCTGCGCCATCGTTGCGGCGTCGAAGTAGATGTGGGCGTGGTATCCGGTGATTGTGTCTGTGTGTTTCATGCCGCCAGTGTCTCCCGGTGCTGCCATGTCTTCAATACAGTCACTGCGAACAGGCCCTGTGCGGCCGGGTCAAGGCACTGAATAGGTTCGGAAGTCCTGTTCCCGGCGCATAGTGGCACTGCGGGCATCCAGATCTCCGCGTTCTGCCCGCCAGTCGAGGTACCTGTTGAGGTGTTCAGGCGATTCCCAAAGGTGAAAGATTGCGATTTCGAAATGGTCCCGGTTGATGCCCGCATAGACCTCGATACAGCCTGGAAAGGCCCGTGTGTCCGGCACCATCGCCAGGACAGCTTCGGCATGTGCGTCGAATGTTTCTATATCAGGGTACACGACTGCTAAAACGGCCTCTTTCATGTTTTGGCATCAAGCCTTTCAATGGTTTGCGCAGTGTTTTCAAAGGTGTATCCAGAAACAACATTTGCACAAGCGGACTGGTCCGTACAGCCGGTAAAGCTTCTGACGGTTGCACGTAAAAAGTGTATATTGGATACAGGGCCGGACAAAGCCTGTTGAAACAACGGATGATTTCAACTTTCCACTGCCGCAAAAACTCACGGGCGCAAAAAAACATGCACCCCGCGGGGTGCATGTTCAAAGGCTCAGGATTGGAAGAGCTTATGACTTGGCCAGGTTACGCAGCACATAGTGCAGAACGCCGCCGTGTTCGATGTATTCGATCTCCGGCGCGGTATCGATCCGGCACTTCAGGGTGATCTCTTTCACCGAGCCATCGGCAAAGGTGATCGAGCAGGGCACTTCCTGCAGCGGCTGGATGGTGTCCAGGCCGCTGATCGACACGGTTTCTTCGCCAGTGAGGCCCAGAGACTTGCGGGTGTCGCCTGCGCTGAACTCGAACGGGATCACACCCATGCCAACCAGGTTGGAACGGTGGATGCGCTCGAAGCTCTCTGCGATCACCGCCTTGACGCCCAAAAGCGCAGTACCCTTGGCCGCCCAGTCGCGCGAGGATCCCGCACCGTACTGCTCGCCGCCGAACACCACCAGCGGCGTGCCGTTGGCCTGATGCGCCATTGAGGCGTCAAAGATCGAGGTCTGCTCGCCATCGGGACCTTTGGTGTAGCCGCCTTCGACGCCGTCCAGCATCTCGTTCTTGATGCGGATGTTGGCAAAGGTGCCGCGCATCATGATCTCGTGGTTGCCGCGGCGCGAGCCGTAGGAGTTGAACTCACGCGGCTGCACCTGGCGTTCCAGCAGATACTGGCCTGCAGGCGTAGTGGTGGCAAAGGAACCGGCGGGGGAAATGTGGTCGGTGGTGACCATGTCGCCCAGAACGGCCAGAACCTTGGCGTTCTCGATGTTCGAGATGGTGCCCGGCTCAGTGCCCATGCCCTGGAAGTAAGGCGGGTTCTGGATGTAGGTCGAGGTTGCGGGCCAGTCATAGGTTTCCGCATCGGTGGTCTCGACCGCCTGCCACTTTTCGTCGCCTTTGAAGACGTCGGCGTATTTCGACTGAAACGCCTCGCGGGTGACGGTGGCTTCGACCAGATCGGCGATTTCCTTCTGGGTCGGCCAGATGTCCTTCAGGAAGACGTCGTTGCCATCCTTGTCCTGGCCCAGCGGTGCGGTGGTGATGTCGACATTCATGTCGCCAACCAGCGCATAAGCAACCACCAGCGGCGGCGAGGCCAGGTAGTTGGCGCGCACGTCCGGTGAGATACGGCCTTCGAAGTTGCGGTTGCCCGACAGCACCGAAACACCGATCAGATCGTTGTCATTGATGCACTTGGAGATTTCCTCAGCCAGCGGGCCGGAGTTGCCGATGCAGGTGGTGCAGCCGTAGCCCACCAGGTTAAAGCCGACCTTGTCCAGATCCTCCTGCAGGCCGGCGGCCTCCAGATAGGCGGACACGACCTGCGAACCGGGCGCCAGCGAGGTCTTGACCCAGGGCTTGCGGTTGAGGCCAAGGGCTGCTGCCTTGCGCGCAACCAGGCCCGCGCCGATCATCACATATGGGTTGGAGGTGTTGGTGCAGGAGGTGATCGAGGCGATCACGATGGAGCCGTCGTGCAGCTGGTAGTTGCTGTCGTCGGTCGCGACAAAGCCGGACTTGTGGTGGCCCTTGTCGCCAGGGATATCCTGAGGTTCTGGCTGACCGCCTTCAGCTTCCCAGCGGCCTTCGGCGCGCGCGCTGGCGTCCTTGGCGCTGCGCTGGCCTTCGACATAGTCGTGGAATGTGGTGGCAGCGGCATCCAGCGCGATGTAGTCCTGCGGCCGTTTCGGGCCGGAGATGGCTGGAACGACGCTGCCCATGTCCAGCGACAGGGTGTCGGTGTAAACCGGTGCATAGTCCGCGCCGCGCCAGAAACCGTTTTCCTTGGCGTAAGCCTCAACCAGCGCGATGCGGTCCTCGTCACGGCCGGTGTTGCGCAGGTAGCGCAGGGTTTCGCCGTCGATCGGGAAGAAACCGCAAGTGGCGCCGTATTCAGGCGCCATGTTGGCGATGGTCGCACGGTCTGCCAGCGGCAGACGGTCCAGGCCGGTCCCGTAGAATTCGACGAACTTGCCGACCACGCCCTTGGCGCGCAGCATTTCCACGACCTTCAGAACCAGGTCCGTGCCGGTGGTGCCTTCGACCATCTCGCCGGTCAGCTCAAACCCGATGACCTCGGGGATCAGCATGGAGATCGGCTGGCCCAGCATTGCTGCCTCGGCCTCGATGCCGCCAACGCCCCAGCCCAGCACGGCGGCGCCGTTGACCATGGTGGTGTGGGAGTCGGTGCCGACCAGCGTGTCCGGATAGGCGACTTCGTCACCGTTCTGGTCTGTATCGGTCCAGACAGTCTGGGCCAGATATTCCAGGTTCACCTGGTGGCAGATGCCGGTGCCCGGCGGCACAACGCGGAAGTTGTTGAACGCGTTCTGACCCCATTTCAGGAACTGATAGCGCTCCATGTTGCGCTCATACTCGCGGTCGACGTTCATCTGGAACGCGCGCGGGTTGCCGAATTCGTCGATCATCACCGAGTGGTCGATGACCAGGTCAACGGGCACAAGCGGGTTGATCTTGGCGGCGGAGCCCTTCAGGCCGACGATGCCGTCGCGCATGGCGGCCAGGTCGACAACGGCGGGAACGCCGGTGAAGTCCTGCATCAGCACGCGGGCAGGGCGGTAGGCGATCTCACGCGGGTTCTTACCGCCTTTTTCAGCCCATTCGGCAAACGCCTTGATGTCGTCGGTGGAGACGGAAAAGCCGCCGTCCTCGAACCGCAGCATGTTTTCCAGCACCACCTTCAGGGCGGCGGGCAGCTTGGAAAAGTCGCCAAAGCCAGCTTCTGTGGCTGCGGGGATGGAGTAGTAGGAGATCGACTTGCCGTTGACGCTGAGCGTTTTGCGCGCCTTGGCATTGTCCTGTCCGACGGTAATAGGCATGGTTGGCCTCCCTCAAGAATTTGTAACCGGGGAATTCGCTGCCTGCTAAATGCATGAGGAAGATGAAGCATTCAATAGCCCAAACGCCGCAGGGGGCACTTTTGTATGCAATAGTACACATTTTTTGCAGTACGCGCCCTCGCATGGCCCTCAAAAATGATTGATTGGCCTATTTGCAGACACATCTTTAGACCAGAAGCCTCAAGAATAAAGAAAGCGACTCATGAGATTTCTGGCGCCGATCGTGGCTGTACTAGGGCTTGCCTTGCCGGTTTACGGCCAATCCGCCGCTGAGCCTGTGGTGGTTGAGCTGTACACGTCGCAGGGGTGTTCCTCGTGCCCGCCTGCAGATGCGCTGCTGCATGAGCTTGCGGCGCGGCAGGATGTCCTGCCGCTGGCGCTGCATGTGGACTACTGGGATTACATCGGCTGGAAAGATCAGTTTGCAAAACCCGCCCATACCAAACGGCAGAAAGGTTACGCCCAGGCCGGAGGACGGCGGATGATCTATACGCCGCAGATGATCATCATGGGGCAGGAGGATGTGGTGGGCGCCGATGCAATCCAGGTCGAAGAGGCCATCGGCAAGCACAGCAAACAGCCGCGCCCGGTTGCGCTGGCGGTCAGCCGCCAAGGGGAAGAGCTGCAGATCCGGCTTCTGCCGCGCGTGCCGCTGCCAGAAGGCAAGATGCTGGTTCAACTGGTGCACTACACCCCGGAACGCTCCGTCAGCATCACCCGCGGTGAGCTGGCAGGCCGGACGCTGTCCTATGCCAATGTGGTTGAGAATTGGGAAATTGCTGCCGAGTGGGACGGTACGCAGGAACTGGAGATTTCGGTTCCGTCGCCCGGCAGCCTGCCTGCAGCGGTGCTGGTTCAGACTGCCCCTTATGGCCGCATACTTGCGGCCGCGCGCGTCGACTGACCATCAGGCCGTATCGGAGGCCCGTTTGGCCGGCTGGCCGGACTTCGCCTTACGTTTACGGAACTTCCAGCGGCGGTGAATCCAGAACCATTGACCGGCGTGCTTGCGCACGATTGTTTCCAGGTCTGCACTCAGGGCCTTGGTCATCTCCAGCGGATCAGTGGGCGGGATCTCGGCGTTCATGACGATCTCAAAATCCAGGCCATTGTCCTGCCGGACCGCATAGACCGGGATCAGCGCTGCACCGAATTTCAGCGCCAGCTCTGCCGGCACAGTTGAGGTCACCGCAGGTTTGCCAAAAAAGTCGATCGGTTTGCCGCCCTGGGCGTGCAGATCGGTGACGATGGCGGCAATACCGCCCTTTTTCAGATGCCGGACAAGCTCCACCATCCCGCGCTTGCCCTGTTCGAACATTGGCTCGCCGTTCTTTTTGATGGCCTCGACATAATGCTCGTTGAAATAGGGATTGGCCATGCGGCGGTACAAGGCACCCATCTCATAGCCGCGGGCGAACAGAGCAGAACGGGCAGCGTCGTAATTGCCGAAGTGGGCGGTGGCCAGCAAAACCGGGCGGCCCGCCGCGCGGGCGTCTTCCAATGCCTGCAGGCCAGGGCCGGTGATCGGTGCCGCCTTGGCGCGGTCATGAAACGGCTTGCCGGCGTAGATTTCCGCAATCATCCGTCCGGCGTTGTCGCTGACGTCCCGGTACAGCGCGCCCGGGTTCAGATCCGACAGTTCCGGGCTGACCAGCGTCAGGTTGTCGCGCACCCGCTTGTCGAACCCGGCGAGCCGGCCCATTGCGGTGACCAGCCGGCCCATCATCGGAACGCGCAGGTGGTAGGGAACCAGCCGGGCCGCCAGCAGCAGACCACGAAGAAACAGGTTGCTGCCAAAGTAACTGGCATGGCTCAGGGCGGAGAGCTCGGAAGGATCTGCGGGCATGGCGTCTGGATGGCTGCGGCGCGCAACTGCGCCAGGAAGTCTGCATCATACGCAGGGGCGGCAGCAGGCACAAGCAGCTCTGAGACGGCGTCTGCGCCTGCCTGCCGAAGGAGCGGGAGAGCAGGGATTAGCTCTCTTCTTCCTCTTCATCGGATCTCAGCTCAATCTCGCCGGTCGCCACCAGGTCGCGCATGGCGGAAATGATCAGGCCAAAGGCGGTTTCGCCGTCGCTGCGCTTGACCCTGCCGCGCTCGGCCACCTCGTCGCGGATGTTGTCGGCCATACGGCTGGACATATTCTTCAGCAGGAACTCGCTGGTTGCGACGTCCTCCTCGTCGGTGGCAAAGGCTATGGCCGTAACCAGATCGGCCTGCGACAGCACCTTCATCAGCTTGGGCACATCCAATGGCTTCATCCGTTCGCCAATCAGCGCATAGGTGAAGATGGCCTTGCGTACCTTGATTGCGAATTCCTCGTCCTCTTCATCCAGCGCAACCAGCACCTCGTCGCGTTTGGCGGCGGCGGCCTCGGTCAGAATACCGCCAAGCCGCTGGCCCGGTGTCTGATCGAAGGCCAGGTCGGGACGCGCCTCCACCTGGGCGGCCAGCGACAGGCCGATGCGGTCCACCGTGTCGGGTGTCACATTGGCAGTCTGGCTGACGGCATAGGTAATCCGGCGGGCAACCGGGCCAGGAAGATGGATCAGCATCTGTGCAGCCTTGGCAGTGTCCAGCTTGGACAGCAGAACTGCGGCCACTTCGGTGCTTTCGGCCTCCGCCAGCTGCGCCAGGTCCTCCGGCGGCAGCTGCTTCAGGCGTTCCCAGGGGTCGCCGAACTGGCGAACGCCGGCTTCCTTGCGCAGGCGGTTGTGGGTGTAGCGGCTGATTTTGCCCTCCATCGCGTTCAGCGCTCCGGCCAGGCCATTGGGAAAGTGCAGGCCTACATTGTCCAGCATATCGGCAAATTCACCCGCCACAGCATTCAGCGTGGCGCGGTCCACAATTCTCATCCGGCCCATCTGCTGGGTCAGCTCCAGCTGCAGGTCGTCGGGCAGCTCTTCAAGCGGAATTTCGGCGCCTTCATTCAGCAGCAGCCGCACAATGATGGCCGCTTTGGCCTTGCCGCTGAGGCCGGAAACATCTGCCTCGCCGGCCATGGAGCCGCCGCCCATCGCACCGCTCAGGCCGCCTGCATCCAGACCGCCCATCGGTGCGGGAGCGGCGAAGTCGCCCATGTCCATTCCGCCCATGTCGCCCCCGCCCAAATCCATTGGAAGCGCCAGCATGTTGTCTTGAGGCATTCTCGCACCCTAGAAAAGATTCTTCTCAATCATCGAGGTCAGGTTACGCGGAAAGCCGTAAAGAAAGCCTGAAGCCTAGTAGTCGTAAGAGGCACCTGTTTCCAAGGCGTCGCGCAGAGAGGCCGCGGCCCAGCTGCCATCGCCGCCGCGCGCCTTGATTTCCTGCAACTGCGCTTTGGCAGCGCCGTATTTACCTTGTGTTACAAAACCTTGGCCCATGTAGGAGCGTGCCAGGATATTGTCAGGGTCTTGCGCCAGTGCCTGATCGTAATAGGTCTGTGCCAGTTCCTGATTGCCCAGTTTGCGGTGGGTGAACCCCCAATAGGTCAGAACCATGGTGTCCTGCTGATCCGCCATCGCGCTCAGCACTGCCTGCGCGTCTTCCTGGCGCCCGGCATAGGCCAGCTCACGCGCTGCATTCAGTAGCCCGTCCTGGTTCAGCGAGGATTTGCGCGGCCGCACGCAGCGCTTTTTGTCATCATCCCAGACCCGTTTGCCCTTGCAGGTCTTGGTGGTCTCCGAGGGTTTCGGCGGGTTCCAATCGTTGCCGCTGGCGGCAAGGGCAGCAACAGGCAGAGTCAGGGCGGCGGCCAAGGCGAAAATGCGCATGTTTGAAGCTCCAAAAGCAATGTCTTCCGTAATGTAACCGCACAACCCGCGTGCGGGCGACTTCATTCTCATCAAATATACGGGAGGTGACGGGGTCAGCCGCCAAGGGGCTGGGAAAACGCACAGTCCAGCCGGGCAAGCAGGGTATCAAACCTCTTTCGGGCTCTCGGGCTCTTTTCCACTTCGGCTGCCTGATTTCGTGCCAGCTTCAATAACAGCTTGGCCCGCAAGTGAAAGTTCAGCAAGGGGGCGCTGAACGAGCGCCTGTACGTCTTAAAAAAGAACTCAGTACTGGCCCGCCGGACACCGCCGGGCCCGATGTCACCGGGGTGGGCCGGGGTGGTCAAATCACTGGTCAGAAAATCCACTACGTCGTAAATGGCGGGCTTATGTTTGGCATAGGCCAAATCCAGGCCGCAGGCGGTGCCGCTGCCGAGGATCAGGTTACCGCTGTGAAAGTCGCCGTGCGAAAACACGCGCGGGCAGGGGCTGCCCTGCAAGTTCCGGGATTGGTCCAGCAACTGCGCTGCAAAACTGGCATAGTAATCCTGCGAGATCATGCCGCTGCCGTCTGCCGCGGCATTTTCAAGCTGATCAAAAATCCAATTCATCCAGATGTTTTCCGGCTCTTCCGGCGAGAACTGATGCAGGTGGTTCAGCCATGCGCCGGCCCTGCGGAAGACCTGGTTGGCCTGGGCCGGGGATTGCGGGTTGCGCAGGGCTTCCGTTGCCGTCCGGCCCTTTTCGAACTCCGTAATGTGAAAGCTCCTGTCCGCGGCAAGATAGACCGGCGCAATGATGCGGCACTTTTCGGAGGCCGCAAAATGCGGCTGAACCTTCTGAAACAGGCGGTATTCTCGTTCGATCCAGCTGTTTCCGGCCTGGAAGTCCTTTTTCAAAATCAAAGTGGTGCCGGTTTCGTGCAGAAGTGTGAAAACCATCTGTTCTCGGCCGGGATCGCTTGCTTTGTGAATGCAATTCACAGCGAAGGTTCCCGGCACGCCGGCCGCGGCCTGAAATTCCCGGACATGGTCCTGAATGAGGCTTTCGTCAAAATCGGCAAAAAGGAGCATGTGAGAATTAGTGTGAGGGTCTTTGAGGTGGCGTACTCCGCAAACTCTTATCAGCCAAAGGGTGAAAGCCGAATGAAAAACGCCCCGTCAGGCTGACGGGGCGCGAAAATTCAATACTGCGTGCGGCTTACTCGCCGAATACCCGGCGGAAGATCGTGTCGACATGTTTGGTGTGGTAGCCCATGTCGAATTTCTCGTTGATCGCTTCTTCGCCAAGGGCCGCAACCACATCGGCGTCCGCCAGCAGCAGCTCACGGAAATCGACGCGTTCTTCCCAAACCTTCAGGGCGTTGCGCTGTACCATGGAATAGGCGTCCTCGCGGCTGACGCCTGCCTGGGTCAGCGCCAGCAGCACCCGCTGCGACATCACCAGGCCGGGGAATTTGTTCATGTTGTCCAGCATGTTCTCCGGGAACACCAGCATCTTGTCGACAACACCGGCCAGGCGGTGCAGGGCAAAGTCCAGGGTGATGGTCGCATCCGGTCCAATGCCGCGCTCGACGGAGGAATGCGAGATGTCGCGCTCATGCCACAGTGCCACGTTCTCCATCGCCGGGATCACCGCCATACGCACCAGACGCGCAAGGCCGGTGAGGTTCTCGGTCAGCACCGGGTTCTTCTTGTGCGGCATCGCAGAGGAGCCTTTCTGGCCCATCGAGAAGAATTCCGCGCCTTCCAGCACTTCAGTGCGCTGCATGTGGCGGATTTCCACGGCAACGTTCTCGATCGACGACGCAATGACGCCCAGTGTGGCAAAGAACATCGCGTGGCGGTCGCGCGGGATCACCTGGGTGGAGATCGGCTCGGGGCGCAGGCCCAGCTGCTCGCAGACGTGCTCTTCAACCGCCGGGTCGATGTTGGCGAAGGTGCCGACCGCGCCGGAGATCGCGCCGGTGGCGACTTCCCAGCGGGCTTTTTCCAGGCGGTTCTTGTTGCGGTCCATTTCCGCATAGAAGCGGGCGAAGGTCAGGCCCATGGTGGTGGGCTCGGCGTGGATGCCGTGGCTGCGGCCGACGCGCACAGTGTTCTTGTGCTCCAGCGCGCGTTTCTTCAGCGCCGCCAGCACCTTATCCATGCCATCCAGCAGGATGTCGGCGGCACGCACCAGCTGCACGTTCAGGCAGGTGTCCAGCACGTCGGAGGAGGTCATGCCCTGATGCACGAACCGGGCTTCTTCGGAGCCAACATGCTCCGCCAGGTGGGTAAGGAAGGCGATCACGTCATGCTTGGTCACCGCCTCGATCTCGTCGATGCGGGCAACGTCGAAGTCCACATCCTTGGCTTTCCACACCGCGTCGGCGTTCTCGCGCGGGATCACCCCCAGGTTGGCCATGGCTTCACAGGCGTGGGCCTCGATCTCGTACCAGATCTTGAATTTGGTCTCGGGCGACCAGATTGCGACCATCTCGGGGCGGGAATAGCGGGGGATCATTGGCGAAGGCACCTTTATGTGATTGCGCAGCAGATGCCCGGCCTCTTAGATCAGCAGAGGCAGGACAGCAAGGCTGGGAGGCGGGGATGAGGCAGATTGCCCTGATGATTGCGGTATCATGTGCAGTTTCACCGGTTTGGGGCGGCGAATGGCGGGGGGCTGGACGGTGAGGAGGTGCAGACGGTGCTGGAAGGGCAGCGGCTGGTCTACGGCAGCGGCGCCTGGCAGGAGTTCCGCGCCTCGGGCCGGACGCTCTACAATGCGGGCCATGACAGCTGGGGCTACTGGGGCGTGCGGGACGGCAAATACTGCTCCACCTGGCCGCCCTCGGACCTGTGGGCCTGTTATGTGCTGGAAAGCGACGGCGAGGCGTTCAGGTTTGTCGGGGTGGGCGGGGACATCACCATGGGGCGCTACGCCGACCCAAAGGAGTAACCGGGCACGCGGAGCCGTGTGCCGTGGGAGGCTGTGAACGTCCAGAGAGCGTGATACGACAGGCCGCGGGCTGTCAGCCGCCCCGCAAATGCGCCAGCAGCTGGGCGTTGCGGCAGTAGGACGGCGCCTCCGCCAATTCTGTTGTCTCCCGCTGCAGGTCGCTGCAGCCGTCCTGATTGCGGCAGGTGCTGCAGCGCAGGATTGCGCGCATGTATTTCTGGCCCTGCGCCTGCGGATCTGCGGCGACGATCGCGCCATAGTCGACGCCCAGCCGGCTGGCCATGCCCTGCACCAGATCGCTGCTGCGCCCGAGCTTTGCAAAAAGTCCCATGTGTCTCCTCCCAAGTCCCTTCGTTTCCGGATGCAGAGACAGAATGCGGGGAAATTTGCCCCGGCACATTGATGTGGCGCAAAGTTCTCAACCGTCAGGTTCTCCCGCCTGCGCTGCGGCCTTCTGACGAAGACCTTGCGCAGTTGGGCCCGGCGCCGCGCCTTGCGCGGCGCCGGGCCCAAGGCCGCTGCTGGTGCAGGTTGCCTGCACCAGACGGGCGCGGGAGCACTGCCGGAGAATTCGGGCGTCAGGCCTCTGCCTGCTCCGTGGACTCCAGGCGGGTCACCACTTTGGCGCTGCTTTCCAGGGTGCGGTGCACCGGGCATTTGTCGGCGATTTCCAGCAGGCGCGCGCGTTGATCATCGCTTAGGGGACCGCAGAGGCGCACCACCCGGGTGAACTGGTCGATCTTAGCAGGCCCTGACGGCAGCGCGTCCTGAGCGTGCACCTTGTCATGGCTCACATCGACGCTGATCCCCTCCAGCGGCCAGCCCTTGCGCCGGGCATACATCCGCAGCGTCATCGAAGTGCAGGCGCCCAGGCCGGCGGCGACAAAGCCATAGGGAGACATGCCGCGGTTGGTGCCGCCATAGGCCAGCGGCTCATCGGCAAACGCATGGTGGTAGGGGCCGGACTGCACGTCCTGCAGGAAGCCCTCCGGGTCTGCCTCCGTCACCCGCAGGATGCCCTCTGGCGCGCCGGGCGGCGGCGCAGGCGGTGCCATTTTCACATAGCGCCCCGCCCAGGCGGCGATCACTTCTGCCGCGTATTCGGCATCTGCCGCGCGGGAAATCAGGTGGTCGGCGTCATCCAGGGTGACAAAGCTCTTGGGGTGTTTCGCAGCGGTGAAGATCGACGCGGCATTGTCGACGCTCACAGTCTCATCACGCGGCGCATGCAGCACCAGCAGCGCCGCCTTCAGCTCCGCAATTGCAGGCGCCAGCGCCTCGGCATGAATATCGTCGACAAACTCCTTGCCGATCACAAACGGCCGCCCGCCCAGGCAGACCTCTGCGCGGCCCTTGGCTTCGATCTCCGGCAGGGCGGCGTCGAAATGATGAGAAACATGGCCCGGATCAAACGGCGCCCCGAGCGTCACCACCCCCTTGACTGAAGGAATACCTGCGCGCGCCCGCAGCACAGCAGCACCGCCCAGCGAATGGCCGATCAGCAGCGCCGGTGCCATGCTGCGCCCCGCCAGATACTGCGCCGCCTTGATCAGATCCGCCACGTTGGAACTGAATGTGGTGTTTTCAAACTCGCCCTCCGAATGCCCCAGCCCGGTGAAGTCGAACCGCAAAACCGCAATCCCCATCGCCGCCAGCCGCCCGGCAATCCGCCGCGCTGCCGGGATGTCCTTGGAACAGGTGAAGCAATGGGCAAACAGCGCGGTGGCCAGCACCGGCCCATCGGGCAGGTCGAGGCGGGCAGCAAGGGTGTTTCCGGCGTGGCCGGTGAAGGTGATCCGTTCCGTGGACATGGGCGTGGCCTTTGTTGGGTGTCCGGCATAGATTGAGCGCTCAATCGGTCCTGAACAAGGCAATGGGACGGAACGTAACGGGAAGGTGAAGGCAGATGAGCAGCAGCACCCTTACGGGCATCGGATGTTACAGTCCGCGGAATACTCGGGACCGCGGGATGTGGCAGCGTTTGATGGATTTCTGCAACAGCGAGCCTCAGGCCTTCGGCCGGGACCCGGAAACCGGCCATGTCACCGGCTCCGCCTTTGTGCTGTCAAAGGACATGAAAAGCGTGCTTCTGACCCATCACAAAAAGCTAAACCGCTGGTTCCAGCTGGGCGGCCACTGCGACGGCATTGCCGACGTGCCCTTTGTGGCGCTGAAGGAAGCCTACGAGGAAAGTGGGCTGGGGCGGATCAGGCCGCTGTCGGATCAGGTATTCGACGTCGACATCCACGAAATCCCGGCCAATGCACGCGACTGCGCGCATTGGCACTACGACGTGCGCTACCTGTTTCAGGCAGAGGCGGGGGAGATCGCACCCAGCGATGAATCCCACGCCCTGGCCTGGGTGCCGTTGAAGCAGCTGGAAGAGGTGACGGACTCACCCGGCGTGCTGGTGCTGCGTGATAAGCTTGCGCCTTTCCTCAGCAGCCATTGTTAAGCGGAGGCGCCTCACGGCGCCGCAGGCTGCCCCGGCCCCTCCTGGCAGGAGGGACCGGCTGTAACGGATCAGGCTTCGCCCAGCAGCGCCTTATCAAAGGGGTAGCTGGTCAGGTTTTCATGGCCGTCCTCAGTGATCAGCACCTGATCCTCCAGCTTGATGGAGAAATCACCGCCCTCCGGCGACACCAGCGCCTCGACACACAGAACCATGCCCGGCTCCAGCTCATAGTCGAAGGCGCCCTCGACCATCTGGTCCGGATAGGCCACCAGCGGCCATTCATCACACAGGCCGACGCCGTGCATCATGCAGCCGTATTTCTGCTTCTGGAACTGGTCATCCAGCACATGGCAGCTGCGTGACAGCTCCTGGATGTTCACACCGGGCTTCAGCATTTCCATATTGTGGCGGATGTGTTCGACCCCGTGCAGCATGGCATAGACCATATCGGCCCGCGGCTTCTGATCGCCGATCCACCAGCTGCGGGAGATGTCGATGCAAATGCCGTAAGAGCCGACCAGATCGGTGTCGAAACTGATCATCTCGTTGTTCTGGATGATCCGGGGGCCGCATTCCTGGAACCAAGGGTTGGTGCGCGGGCCTGAGGCCAGAAGCCGGGTTTCGATCCATTCGCCGCCGCGGCGGATGTTTTCCGCGTGCAGTACCGCCCAGACGTCGTCCTCGGAGATATTGCCGCCCGGGATCTGCTCGCGGGCGAATTTTTCCATTGCCGCCACCGCGGTTTCGCAGGCGTGATGGGCGCAGCGCATCGCCAGGATTTCGTCCGGGCCCTTCACTGCCCGGCATTTCTCGGTCAGCTCCTCGCCAGGGAAAATCTCCAGCCCCTGCGCCTCCAGCGCGCGCAGCCCGTGCAGCATCACCTTGTCCACCGCCAGCCGCCTGTTGCTGCCGCTGTGTTCCTCCAGCAGGATACGCACCTCGTTGGAGAACTTGTCGGCGGCCACGTCGATCTTGTCGCCGCGGTCGAAATAGAACAGGTCGGCCCCGGCGCGCTGCTCGCGCACCAGCGGGTTGAATTCGCTGAGGAACGGCGACTGCTTGTAATCCCACAGCACCATGTAGCCGTCGGCGCAGATCAAGAGCGCGCGGAACGGGTTGTGGGTGTTCCACAGCTGCATGTTGGTGGAATCGGTCGCATAGCGGATGTTCAGCGGATCAAACACCAAGAGGCCGCCATAGCCGCGGTCGTTGATGAACCGGACCAGCCGTTCCCAGCGGAACTTGCGCAATGCCTGCAGGTCGGGCAGCTGCAGTCCGGCCTCTGCCCATTCAGCAAAAGCCAGCTGGGTCGGGCCGATCTCGACGCGGTCATTGTCGTTGGGTGTGTTGTCGCCCAGTTTGGCGCCGCGGGTCGGGTCGATCTTGCGGATGTCGCGGTAATGCTCGTTCATGCTGGGATGTCCTTGCTGCACAGTCCTGTCCAATGTGGCGCTGCTGGCGCCGGTAATCGCTGCCGAAAACGACGTATTCGGCGGTCGTTTCTGACCCGTGTTGCGGTGTTGCTGCTGGATTTTTTGCCGCGGTATGCTACCGCTTGGGCATGACCGCGCTTCTGCAGAAAACCATCCCCTACAACCCGCTTGAGCAAAGGAAACTGCCCGGCATCCAGCCGCTTCCGCCTGAGGACTGGCTGGCAGCGGATGAGGCTTTTGCCGGCCAGATGGCCGAGCGGGAGCGCCTCCTGGCCACCCGTCGGGACGCGGTCCTGCAACTGGCCCCCGGCGCGACGGCGGCAGCGCAGGAACTTCTGGAGCTGGTTTTGAAGGACATTGATCCCAGCGCCGGCGCCTTTGCGGTGCGGGCTGACGGGCTGCGTGTTGCGATCGGCCGGCAGGACCCGCTGGGCACCCTTGGGCGCCTCACCCAGCAGGATTTCTGCCTGTTGCAGAAACCGGAAGGCGCGGCGGAGCATGTTCTGACCGGTGCGGTCCTATGCTTTCCGGCAAGCTGGACACTGGCAGAGAAATTCATGCGCCCGCTGACTGGGATACACCAGCCGGTGGACAGCTACGGCAGCAGCATTGCGTCCCGTGTGCAGAGGCTGTTCGACGGGGTGCAGGCGGGCCGGCCGCTGTGGCGGTTCAACGCCTTGTGGTATCAGGATCCCGCGCTGTTCCAGCCGCGCAGCCAAAATGCGCCGCGGGACAAGTCGCACGGCAGCCGCGCCGGTTATTTGCGCACGGAAAAGCAGATGATTCTGCGGCTGCCGGAAACCCGCGCGGTGGTGTTTGCCATTCACACCCGGGTCGTTGCGCGCGCAGATGTGCTGCGCCAATGGGGTGCCCCGGACGGGGCACCGGCTGGAATTTCAGAGGGAACCCCGTCCTAGGGGATCAGCGGCCGGGCGGCCTGTACCATGCCGGCGCTTTCCAGATACAGAACCAGAGCCGTCAGCAGCAGCAGATGGCTGATGAGCCGCAGGCGCCGCGGGCCGGTGAGGCTAAGCGCAGCTGCGGCTGAGGCCCGCAGCTGCCCGCCCCAGCGGCGCTGGGGCGTACTAGTGATCATCCGGCTGCTGGTAAACGCGCGGGCCGCTTCAGAAACAGAGACGCTGGCAGCCTTGCTTGCCTGCGCGGCCTGAAGGGCGCGGTCGCAGTGAGCGTCAAGCGCGATAGCGGTCTGATCGACCGGTGTGAAGCACTCCCGGCCGCGCGGCTTGGGGGCTGCGGGGCGTTCCAACTGGCGGGCAACGGTGGCAGAGGCCGCCGCCGCAGGCTGTTCCGCGATGCGGCCCTCGGAGGCAAACGCGCTTAGGAACTGCTCACAGGTGAGCGCGACCTCGCTGTCGAGCCACTCGACCGAGGTTGCCTCTACCGCCGATAGCAGGCGCCGCAGGGTTTCCGCCAGCAGCAGTTCTGAGATTTCCTGATCGCAGTAGCCTGGAAAGACCGGCGACAGCACAAGATCCAGCAGGGCTGCCGGCTGCATGACGCTGCTGGGCAGCTTGCTGTTGCGCCGCAAGGGCACCCGGCGCAGGCGCAGGGTCACCAGGTAGTGATCGCATTGCAGCTTGACGGTATTCTCCGCCCGCGCCTCGATTTTCTCCGCCGGATGGCCGAAATCGTCAAGCGTGTCCGCAACCGCATTCACCGCCGCGGAAAGGGTCCCGGCCTCGCGGCTTTCCAGTCCCAGCCTGCCAGTATATTGCACATTCTCTGCCATTGCCTGGTTCCTCCATTCAGGGTGCCGACACAGAAACTGTAAAATTTGAAGTAGTTGAAAGTTGGGCAGGCGTGACAGGTTGCAACGCCGGTGCCGCAGGTGTTTCAGCTCAAATGTGGCGGCCGTCAAGATACTGAATTTTAATAAAAATGCCGGGGCCGGGCGTGGGCGGGCGGCCTTGATTGCGGCTCAACTGTGGCGGCGTTCGAACACATTGATGCCCAAAGGCCTGCAATCCCGCGTGACTCGCGCTGATTGTCGCTTACACGCGGCCTCAACGTAAAACACCCGCCTTAGCGGCGGGCGCAATCGCTTCGGCAACGGCAGTGCGGCAGCGGATCAGCCGTCGATCTGGCGGCCCATAATGGCCAGCGACTGCTGATAGACACTGGCGGCATTCCATTCCTTCAGCACGCGGTAGTTCGGTTCGCCCGGCTGATAACCCTTGCCAGGCTTCCAGCCTTTCTGGCGCAGGTAATTTGCAGTGGACGCCAGTGCATCCCCCATATTGTAGAAATCCACCCGCCCGTTGCCGTCCCAGTCCTGACCGTAAGCCAGCGCGTTGCCCGGCAGGAACTGGGTGTGCCCCAGCTCCCCGTGTTTGGCCCCCCGGGTCGCCGTCGTAATTGCCCCCTGATCCACCAGCTTCAGCGCTCCCAGCGCATGCGGCCGGAAAAAATCAGAACGGCGGCAGTCATATGTCAGCGTCACGATGGCCGAGACCACCTGGCTGTCGCCCATGTAATTGCCAAAGGCAGTTTCCATGCCGTGGATCGCAATCAGCACGCCCGCGGGCACGCCGTACTTGCGCTCCAGCGCTGCATAGAAGTCCGGGTTGCGCGCCTTGCGCTTGCGGCCCTGCGCCACGATGGTGGCGGAGCCGCGGATCTGCATGAATTTCTCCAGCGAGTATTTAAAGCTCTTCTGGTTGCGGTCGGCGGAAATGGTGCGGCGGGCATATTGTGCATTCGCCAGTGCCTGCAGTCCCGCCTTGCGCACGCCTGCGCGCTTGGCCTCGCGCTGGAAGTCCTGTTTCCAGGCGTCAAACCCGGCAGAAGTGTTGCCGCAGTTGGCGGCGAGGGCAGGGGAGGCAAGAAAGGCGGAAATCAGGGCAGGGACAATCAGCCGGCGCATGAAGCAAACTCTCGAAATGTGACTCATGGTTCGCAGCCTAACGCGTTGGCTGCCCATGTCTAACGGGAAAAGCTTTCATTGGTTCCCATTTCCTCAGGCAAAGGCGCTGCCCGCGGCCAGTGCCAGGCCGTCTGCAACAGCTGTCATCGCATTTCCCGTTTCCAGCCGGGCATTTGGGCACAGGCTGCGCATCTCTGCCTGCACCGCCGCCAAAAGCGAAGAGCCGCCGACCAGGACGATCCGCGCAACCCGGTCAGGCGCAATCCCGGCCCGTGCCAAGGTCTCTGCGGCACAGGCCCCGATTGCCGTTGTCTGCTCCGCCAGCGTCTCGCTCATGGCAGGGGCATCCAGCGGCAGCGACAGCCCGCGCTCCAGCAGCTTGAGGTCGATCAGCGCCGCGCCTTCGCTGCCATTGGCGCGGATTTTGCCGTGCTCCACCGCAAAGGCCAGCTCATGGCCCAGCTCATCTTCCAGCACCGCCACCAGCCGCGCCAGCTTTTCCGGCTCCACCGCATTGGCCGCCAGATCCTGTGCCGCCCGGCGGCTTTCCGGGGCATAAAGAAACGGGATCATCTGCCAAGTGGCCAGATCGTTGAACAGCCGGTTCGGTGCCGGCAGGGTGCCGCCGCCAAAGCTGTTGCGGATCGGGCTGCCCCGGCCCAGGAGCGGCATGACATGGCGGATGCTTAGTTGCCGGTCGAAATCGGTACCGCCCAGCCGGACCCCATGGGAGGCCAGAATGCGGGCATCCCCATCGGGACCCTGTTCAAAGGCCGTGAAGTCGGAGGTGCCGCCGCCGATATCGACAATCAGCCCCAGACCCGGTGCAGGCGCGGCGGCGCGCAGCGCGGCCTCCGGCTCATACATGAACATCACGTCCTGAAACCCGGCTTCCAGATAGCAGGCGCGCAGGTCTTTCTCTGCTTGGGCATTGCGGTCCTCATCCTTGGAATGGAACCGCACCGGACGCCCGGACAGCGCATGGGTGAACTCCATATGCGTTGCCGCTTCGGCGCGGGCCTTCATCTCGGCCAGGAACCGCGCAATCAGGGTGGCGAAACTCAAACGCTCGCCGCCCAGCCGCCGTTCCTCCTGCAGCAGCGGCGTGCCCAGCAGGCTTTTCAGCGCCCGCATGAACCGCCCCTCGTCGCCATTAATCAGCGCTCGCGTGGCACTGTGGCCGATCCTCATATTGCGGCTGCCGTCTTCAAAGAACACCGCAGTGGGCAGGGTCTGCTCGCCCGGCTCCATTTCCACCAGCCAGGGACGGCCCGCTACTGCGATCCCGGCGGCCGAGTTGGAGGTGCCAAAGTCGATGCCAAGGGTGTTGGGGACGGTCATGGGAAGGCTCCTGTCTGCCGGGCTGAGCCGCGCTGGATACGGAAGGCCGGGCCCAAGAGCAAGGCCCGCAAATGAAAAGGGCGCCCCGAAGGGCGCCCTGTCCATGTCTGTTCCAGCAGCTTAGCAGCTGTAGTACATGCCGAATTCCACCGGATGCGGGGTGTGCTCGTACTTGTGAACCTCTTCCATCTTCAGCTCGATGTAGCCGTCGATCTGGTCCTTGGTGAACACGTCGCCCTGCAGCAGGAAGTCGTGGTCGGCGGCCAGCGCGTCCATGGCTTCACGCAGAGAGCCGCAGACGGTCGGGATGCCTTCCAGCTCTTCGGCCGGCAGATCGTACAGGTTCTTGTCCATGGCTTCGCCCGGATCGATCTTGTTCTTGATGCCGTCCAGGCCGGCCATCAGCAGCGCGGCAAAGCACAGGTAGGGGTTTGCCGCCGGATCGGGGAAACGGGCCTCGACGCGCTTGGCTTTCGGGCTTTCAGTCCACGGAATACGCACACAGCCGGAACGGTTGCGGGCAGAGTAGGCGCGCAGAACCGGGGCCTCAAAGCCCGGGATCAGGCGCTTGTAGGAGTTGGTGGACGGGTTGGTGAAGGTATTCAGAGTCTTGGAATGCTTCAGGATGCCGCCGATGAAGTACAGTGCTTCCTGCGACAGATCAGCATATTTGTCGCCTGCAAACAGCGGCTTGCCGTCTTTCCAGATCGACATGTTCACGTGCATGCCGGAGCCGTTGTCGCCATAGATCGGCTTCGGCATGAAGGTTGCCGACTTGCCATAGGCGTGCGCCACGTTGTGGATGATGTACTTGTACTTCTGCAGCTCGTCCGCCTGTTTGGTCAGGCTATCGAAGATCAGGCCCAGTTCGTGCTGGCAGGACGCAACCTCGTGGTGGTGCTTGTCGACCTTCATGCCCAGGCGCTTCATGGTCGACAGCATCTCGGAGCGCAGGTCCTGGGCTTCGTCGGTCGGGTTGACCGGGAAGTAGCCGCCCTTCAGGCCCGGGCGGTGGCCCATGTTGCCCATTTCGAACTCGGCGTCGGTGTTCCAGGAGCCGTCGGTCGCGTCGACCTCGTAAGACACCTTGTTGATGGTGTTGGAATACCGCACGTCGTCGAACAGGAAGAACTCCGCTTCCGGCCCCATATAGGCCACGTCGCCGATGCCGGAGGACTTGAGGTAAGCCTCTGCTTTCTGCGCGGTGCCGCGCGGGTCGCGCTCATAGGCTTCGCCGGTGTCGGGCTCAACGATGGAGCAGTGCAGGCACAGGGTTTTTTCCGCGTAGAACGGATCGATATAGGCAGAGGTGGTGTCCGCCATCAGTTTCATGTCGGAGTTTTCGATCGACTTCCAGCCGGCGATCGAGGAGCCGTCGAACATGAAGCCTTCTTCCAGGAAGTCCTCGTCAACGAGGTCCACGTCCACGGTCACGTGCTGCAACCTGCCGCGCACGTCGGTGAAACGGATGTCGACATAGGCGACGTCTTCTTCTTTGAGTGTCTTGAGAACTGCGTCTACGCTCATTCCCTCGGTCCTTCTGATTTAGATGTCAGGATGTTTGTTGAATTCTTACAGCGCGTCCGGGCCGGTCTCGCCGGTACGGATGCGGATCGCTTGCTCGACGGGCGAGACAAAGATCTTGCCATCGCCGATCTTGTCGGTCTTGGCGGCATCGACGATGGCCTCGATCGCCTGGTCGACCTGATCGTCGTCCAGCACAACCTCGACCTTCACCTTGGGCAGGAAGTCGACCACATATTCGGCGCCGCGGTAAAGCTCGGTGTGGCCCTTCTGGCGGCCGAAGCCCTTGACCTCGATGACAGAAAGACCCTGCACACCGACGTCCTGCAACGCTTCCTTCACCTCATCCAGTTTAAAAGGCTTGATGATGGCTTCGATCTTTTTCATGCCTGGGCTCCTCGCAAGCTTGTTGGGGGTGTCATTTCACTTCTAAATGAACCCAGCAATGCAGGAGGCTGCGGCTGCGGCAATAGTGGGCAGGATTTGAACACGTGTGCCTAAAAATTAAGCGCTGCGCCTGCAAATTGCGCAGAATTGAATCGGGGAAGGGCAAAACATGACCGAACTGCTGACCGCAGCCCAGATGCGGGCGATTGAGCAGGCTGCCATCGAGTCCGGTGAAGTGACCGGGTTGGAGCTGATGGAACGGGCCGGGCAGGGGGTGGTCGAGGCCATCTTCGAGGAGTGGCCGGAACTGGCGGGGCCTGTTGAGAGCGGGCGAGGGGCCAGCCCCTCGCGCTCCCCGGAGTATTTGGGGAAAGATGAAACGGCGCGCCGTGCAGTGGTCCTGTGCGGGCCGGGCAACAACGGCGGTGACGGTTTTGTGGTGGCGCGGTTGTTGAAAGAGCGCGGCTGGGAGGTGGGGGTGTTCCTTTACGGCGATCCTGACAAGCTGCCACCGGATGCGAAGGCGAATTATGAGCGGTGGCGGGAATTGGGACAAACAAAGCCACTGTCAGACGCACCGAAATTTTCGCATGAAGCCGATCTGTATGTTGATGCTTTGTTTGGAACAGGATTGAAACGGGGCTTAACTGGCGAGGCCCTTGATTGGGCTGCGAGCCGTGTTTCGGATGCTGGTGCCGCGGAAAAAACAGTCTCGATTGATGTCCCGTCAGGACTATGCGCGGACAGTGGCCGTGAACTGTGCGTAGGAGCCGAGACTGTGCTTGCTGCATTGACAGTTAGTTTTCATGCACTCAAGCAAGGGCATCATTTGGGATGGGGGCCTTTCAAATGCGGAAAGACAGTGGTGAAGAGCATAGGACTTTCTCACACTGGAATTGATGCTGCCAAGTTGCTGACTAAGCCTGCAGCGGTGCTTGGCAGGCCAACTCAAGGCCACAAATACTCCCACGGCCACGCCCTCATCCTCTCCGGCGGCCACGGCAAGACCGGCGCGGCGCGTCTTGCCGCCCGCGGAGCGCTGCGGATCGGAGCGGGGCTGGTCACTGTCGGCTCTCCCCGTTCGGCAATGTTTGAAAACGCCGCCAACCTGACCGCTATCATGCTGCGCCAGATCGACGGCGCGCACGGGCTGGCGGAACTGCTGGAAGACGACCGTCTCAGCGCGCTCTGCCTCGGCCCCGGCATGGGCCGCGGCGCGGACACGCAGGCGATGGTATTTGCGGCGCTGAAGGAACAGCGGCCAACCGTTCTGGATGCCGATGCGCTGACACGGTTTGAACTGAAGCCCGAGGCGCTGTTTGAGGCCTTGCACGAAAATTGCGTGATCACCCCGCATGGCGGTGAATTTGCCAGGCTGTTCCCGGACCTCGCGGAGAAACTCAACGCGCCCGCGGCCACAGGCCCCGCCTATTCCAAGGTGGACGCCACCCGCGAGGCCGCCAAGCGCGCGGGCTGCGTGGTGCTGTTCAAGGGGCCGGATACGGTGATCGCCGCGCCGGACGGGCGCTGCTCTGTCAACTCAGCCCATTACAAGCGGTCTGCGCCCTGGCTGGCAACCGCGGGGTCGGGCGACGTGCTGGCAGGCTTCATCACCGGGCTGATGGCGCGCGGGTTCGCCCCGATGCAGGCGGCGGAAACCGCGGCCTATATCCATGTGGAATGCGCGCTGGAATTCGGCCCCGGCCTGATTGCCGAGGATCTGCCGGAGCAGATCCCCGCGGTATTCCGCAAGCTGGGCCTCTAAAGGTCAGGCCGCCGGGCGCAGGTCTTCCTGCGGTGCGGCAGCTGCAGCCAGTTCCAAACCGCCTGCATAGATCACATGCGGGCGGGAAAACTCCAGCACCGTCAGGTCCATCATCTGCAGCCCAAGGTCGCGGATAAACTCGCCATCCACCAACTCATAGGCCGGCACCACGGCCTGCGGCTGGCCGAACAGGGCCTTGGCACGCCAGTCGCGCACCAGGATGCGCTGATCCCAGGGCACAACCAGATCGCCGTCCGCGCGCGTATCACCCAGTGAACCCGCGGTAAAACACACCGCCTGCAGCATTGCGCGGCGGGTCCGAACAGCCTCCACTTGCGCCATCCCTTGGGTGCGGGTGATCAGGCTGTCGCCGGATTTGATTTCCTCAGCCGCGCGTTCGCCCTCGCGGGTCAGCACGCTGGTGCCGCGCAATAGACTGATGTTCTGGTTGCCTTGAAACAGGCGCCGGGGCTGTGCCTGGCCGCGCATAGCCATTTGCGCGCGCAGGGCCGCATTTCCAAACGGTTTCATAGTTTTGCTCGCTTTGTCTGCCTCAGACTTTTTTGCCAAACTACGGCACAAGGGGATTCCAGGCCCAGCCTTTTTGCGCGAAAAGCCGCTTATTGTTGCGATATTCCGGACGGATTGTTGCCGTTTTGCACAGCGGCTTCCGGTGCACGATTTCCCCTCGCATCCCCCGCCAAGCTTTGCTATTGAGCGCGTCACACGATGGGCAAGCCTGTCGTGTCGTGCGGGTGTGGCGGAATTGGTAGACGCACCAGATTTAGGTTCTGGCGCCGCAAGGCGTGGGGGTTCAAGTCCCTTCACCCGCACCACTCACAAGCAGCTTTCATCCAGTGGCTTCACCGCCTGATCGCGGCGCTGCCGGCGGCGCTTGGCCGGCTTTACCCTGGCATCTGATAGTTTTTCCGCTTTGGCCATGCCTGTGCTATAATCTGCCGTCGGCCTGCGGCCATCCGCGGCCAACGGCCGGCCCAAGTGTTTATCAGTGTATTGTGAATGAGGGGGATGGCCGTGAAACGTCTTCTGAAAACAACCACGGCGGCGGGGACTGCACTGTGCGTCCTGGCGCTTCCGGCTCTGGCTGAGCTGAAATACGAAAACAACTCCGGCGGCTATGTTGAAATCTATGGCCAGCTCAACCCCGCCATCATCTCAGTCGACGATGGCGAGCAAACCGAAACAAACCTGCTCGACAATGACCTGTCCCGCTCCCGGATCGGTTTGCGGCTGATGCAGCCGATCGGCGCCAATACCTTCGGCTTCCGGTTCGAGACCGGGCTGGGCTTTCCGAACTCGACCGAGGTCAACCAGTTCGGCTCCGACTACAGCGGCTGGACCCGGGCGGACCTGCGCCACGTGGATTTCTGGCTGGAAGGCAGCTGGGGCAAACTGTCTGCAGGGCAGGGCAGCATGGTGGCGGACGGCGCGGCTGAGACCGACCTGTCCTACGTCGGCACCGCGCTTTACTCTTATACCGTTGATTCGAATGCGGGCTTTCTGATCCGCGACACCGCAGGCGTGCTCAGCGGGCCGGCGCTGGTTGCCGCCTTTGACAACCTCGACGGCTCCCGCCGCGGCCGGATCCGCTACGACACACCGGATTACAATGGCTTTTCCGCCGGCATCGCTTGGGGCAAGAACGTGCTGTCGTCGTCGGATGATGCCGATTACTATGACCTGGGCGTGTCTTACGGGCAGGACTTCGGCGCTGCCGATTTCGCCGCTTCCCTGGCCTATCAGGTGCGCGAGGACGGCGGCGATGAACGGTCCGACGTGATCGGCTCTGCCTCGGTGCTGCTGGACAGCGGCATCAGCTTCACCGTTGCCGGCGGCACCCGCGACAATGACGCGGCAGGGGCCAGCGACCCCAGCTACTACTACGCCAAGATCGGGTATGAGAACGAATGGCTGCCCTGGGGCAAGACCGGCTTCGGCGTGCATTACTACGACGGCGAGGATTTCAACGTCACCGGTTCCAGCACCAAGGGCTGGGGCGTCGGTCTGGCCCAGAAGGTCGACCGCATCAACACCGACATCTACCTGACATACCAGGAATATGAATATGAGGACGCAGCGGCCTCATACCAGGACCTGACGACATGGGTGCTGGGCGCGCGCTGGAAATTCTGACGCGCGGAAAAACTATGGCAAGACAGAACGCTCCGGCCTGCCGGAGCGTTTTTTCTGGCGGGCAGTGCCAGTCTCCGAACCGGTAAGCCGGGCTGAAGTCCGGCCAGGGTTGCGCCGCCTGCATATCTGCTTTGCGCCGGGCGGGGCGCAAACGTAATCGTCTTCACATCACCCGATCCGCGGCAGCGCTAGGTTGCAGGAGATTTTTTGCCACGAGCAGATTTTCAAAATTGCCGCAACGGTCATCTGACCCGGAATTCACGTCACGCGCCCGGAGGCTCCCTCGGCTCCGGCGCCGGCCTGTGCCGGGCAGTGTCCGCAAGCGGCGGAACAGGAGACAGGACATGAAAACCAAATTTGCAGCCCGCGCCGGCGCAGCCTCCCTCGCAGCCGCACTCGCGGCCCCGGCTTTTGCAGGCCCCACCTATACCAACGACACCGGCGGCAGCTTCCGCTGGTACGGCCAGTTCAACCCCGCTTACCAGTCCTTTGACGACGGCGAGGAAGACTTCAACCGGCTGGTCGACAACGAGGCGTCGAATTCGCGCATCGGCTTTGAGCTGGAGCAGGCCTATGGCGAAAACACTCTGCGGTTCCGCTTTGAAACCGCATTCGGCTTCCGCGGATCGGACGGGGTCAGCCAGCTGTCCACCGGCGACAACCTGAGCTGGGACCGCACCAACATCCGCCACGTCGATTTCCAGTTCGACACCGCGCGTTACGGCCGTTTTTCGGCCGGTCAGGGCTCGATGGCAACTGACGGCATCACCGGCGCGGATTTCTCCGGCACCGGCCTTGGCGCGTCCAACTCGGTTGCCGATTCCGCGGGCGGCTATGCCTTCCGCACCGGCGCGGGCACGCTCAGCAGCGTCGATATCGGCGACGCCTTCACCGATCTGGACGGCAGCCGCCTGGGCCGCGTCCGCTACGATTCGCCAGAGCTTGCGGGTTTCACTCTGTCGACCTCCTGGGGCACCGATGTGCTGAAGGACGCCAACGACCGCGAAAGCTATGACGTGGCCGTGCGTTGGGCCAACGACGATGCCGCCGGGTTCGCCATCGACACTGGTATCGGCGCCTCTTGGACCGAAGAAACCGGCGAGGAAGACGCCCGCGACATTTCCGGCTCCTTTGCGGTGCTGCACAAGGCCACTGGCCTGTCGCTGAACGTTGCCGCAGGCGAGCGCGACATTGCAGGCAGCTACGCCTACGCCAAGCTGGGCTACTCGGCGGATCTGATCTCTGCCGGCTCGACCTCCTTCTCGGTCGACTACTATGACGGCTCTGACATGGTGACCAATGGCGACAGTGCCGAATCCTGGGGCATCGCTGCAGTCCAGAAGATCGACGCCTACAACGTCGAAACCTACCTGGCCTACCGCGACTACTCCTACGATGACAGCAGCGCCACCACCTACCAGGACGCCAATGTGATCCTGGCCGGCGCCCGCTGGAAGTTCTGACGTCTCTCCCCTCGGACACAGAACAGGAAACACGCCCCTTTGCGGGCGTGTTTTTTTGCGTTTGCAGGCCGGGAATTCCGCAGGATTGCACAGCAAACCGGCAATGCCCCTTGCGCCGGGGCTCCGGGGGAAATAGAAGACCGCAAATTGTCTGGGGGCACCTCTGCGCAGGGGCCCCGAATCTCTATGGGGAATAGGATGCAGGTCACCGAGACGCTGAACGAAGGTCTGAAACGCGGCTACGCCATCACCGTCACCGCCGCCGAGCTGGACGAGAAGGTCAACGAAAAGCTGGTCGAAGCCCAGCCGGAAGTCGAAATGAAAGGTTTCCGCAAGGGCAAGGTGCCGATGGCACTGCTGAAAAAGCAGTTCGGCCAGCGCCTGATAGGCGAAGCGATGCAGGAATCCATCGACGGCGCCATGAACAAGCATTTCGAGGACAGCGGCGACCGTCCGGCGCTGCAGCCCGACGTCAAGATGACCAACGAAGACTGGAAAGAAGGCGACGACGTCAACGTCGAGATGTCCTATGAGGCACTGCCGGAAATCCCCGAAGTCGATTTTTCCGGCGTTGAGCTGGAAAAGCTGGTTGTGAAGGCGGAAGACGAAGCTGTCACCGAGGCGCTGAACAACCTGGCCGAAACCGCCAAGGAATTCGAAGCCCGCGAAGACGGCGCTGCAGCGGAAGACGGCGACCAGGTCGTGATCGACTTTGTCGGCAAGATCGACGGCGAAGCTTTCGATGGCGGCGCAGGCGACGACTACCCGCTGACCCTGGGCTCCAACTCCTTCATCCCCGGCTTCGAAGAGCAGCTGGTCGGCACCAAGGCCGGTGAAGAAAAAGACGTGACCGTGTCCTTCCCGGAAGAATACGGCGCAGAGCACCTGGCCGGCAAAGAGGCCGTGTTCTCCTGCACCGTCAAAGAAGTCAAAGCCCCGAAAGCGGCTGAGATCGATGACGAGCTGGCCAAGAAATTCGGCGCCGACGACCTGGACGCGCTGAAGGCCCAGATCACCGAGCGCCTGGAAGCCGAATACGCCGGCGCTGCCCGCGCGGTGATGAAGCGTGCGCTGCTGGACAAGCTGGACACCCTGGTCTCCTTCGACCTGCCGCCGTCGCTGGTCGACGCTGAGGCCAAGCAGATCGCGCACCAGCTGTGGCACGAGGAAAACCCTGAGGTTCAGGGCCACGATCACGGCGAGATCGAAACCACCGAAGAGCACACCAAACTGGCTGAGCGCCGCGTCCGTCTGGGCCTGCTGCTGGCTGAGCTGGGCCAGAAAGCCGAGGTCGAAGTGACCGACGCCGAAATGACCCAGGCGATCATGGCGCAAGCCCGCCAGTACCCGGGCCAGGAACGCCAGTTCTTCGAGTTCATCCAGCAGAACGCCCAGATGCAGCAGCAGCTGCGCGCGCCGATCTTCGAAGACAAGGTTGTCGACCACATCGTCGAACAAGCCAAAGTCACCGAGAAAGAGATCTCCAAGGACGAGCTGCAGAAAGCCGTTGAGGAACTGGAAGAGGAGTAATCTCCCTTCCTTCTATGATCTACGGAAAGGCCGCCCGGATGGGCGGCCTTTTTCGTTGGAGGTTTCCTGTCAGCTCTGACTGTCCTGCCGGTGTTCTTCCGGCACCCAGTTTTCGGGCTCGCGGTTCCAGAACCTGTTGGGATTGTCTTCATCCATGCCCCGGATATGCAGCGTCCGGGTGCAAGGCGTCACAAAGATCACCGGCTCCTCGTAAGGGTGTGACGCGTAGATGCTCTTAAGAACCTGCACGGTTTGTTGGCCATCGCAGGACAGAAAGAATGACAGCTCCGCACAGGGCACCTCGACAGCAGTGCCGGTCGCTGCGTTCCGTCCGCTCCCCAGGGACCGGAAGCTTTGAACACCTGTTGCTGTCTGGAAGCTGACACGGTCGTAATCTCCGTAAGTCAGCGGGACCACAGTCAGAACCGCATCAGCGATCCTTTTTGCGTGGGGTTCCGGCACTTGGACGGTGATCCGCAGGCCATCTTCGGGAATGAACCTGTCGTTGTCGAGGCGAGGCTGCATCATGGGGCTCTCCAGTTGCTTTCTGTCTGGATAGCCCGCGCAGGCAAGGACGCGGGAAATAACGGTTCGCTGCGGGGCGAAGCGTTTGGCCTTGCAGGAACGCGGTGCCAGGTCAGAAAACAGGTGCTCCCGCCCGTCCTTGGTGCCGTCCTGCGGACGTCCCTGCGTCCCGTTGGGCCGGGCAGCGCCCCTGCGGGGCGCTGCGGCCGGGGAGGTTCAGCCGCCCGACGGCGCCTGCCGCAGGCCGGTTTCAACCAGCATGCCGCGGCGCTTGGCCTCGTGGTAATAGCCGCGCGAGTAGTGTTTGACGGCCATATCCTGGCTGCCATCGGCCAGAAGCCAGGCACCGCGCAGGTATTTCACGGAAAATTGCAGGTTGGTATTGGCATCCAGAAGATCCCGGGGTTGTCCTTTGAACCCCATCGACCGCGCTGTTGCGGGAAGGATCTGCAGCAGCCCGTAATAAGGGCGGTTCACCGCCCAGGGCCGGTGGGTGCTTTCGCGCACTGCCAGCCGGTGCACCAGGCTGCGCGGGACGTCGTAGTGATCCGCCCAATAGTTGATCTTCCGGCGCAGTTCCGGTGTCTCATTCGGGTAGAGCGGCGGGGCCGCCCGGGTCACCTCCGGCGGGGAGGCGGTGCTGGCGCAGGCAGACAGCGCTGCGGCAGCTATAAATAAGATCAGAGTGGTCCGGCGCGTCATGCGGCCTCCGAAAGCGGTTTCTCACAACCGGCAGATTAGCCGGATCGCCGGCGGCTGCAACGGCACCCGTGCCGCAGCGTTCCGAAGCGGCGGGGAACCGCCATTCCCTGCGGCGGGTTCTGCCGGTTCCGCGGTGGCCCGCAGGCCGCGCTCCAGGTGCATCAAACTTTAATGATTAGAGGTTTGTTAAATATGGCGGGCCACTACATATTGGTGTTGCGCATTGAGGCAGAACAACCCTCAGGGCAGTTTGCCCCTCACGCCTGTGGGGCAGCTGACCATGTCGGGCAGAAGGGGCCGCGGCTGTTTCCCAAATTTCGCGGTCCCTATAACCACCGGCAGCGGCCTCCGCGCGCAAAGTTGCGCCGAGGGTGCAAAACCGGCTTGCAGTCCGCCGTGCCGCTCCCCGTGCCGCAGCGGCCGGTGCGGGCTCAGACCGGTTTGCGGTCTGCCGCTGATGCCGCCTGAAACAGGCTTTCCCCCGGCGCAATCAGCCCCCTCGGAACCAGCTCCGAAATGGTCTCCGCACGCGCGGCGCAGCCGGCCGGCCCGCCGCTGCGCAGCAGCCGGAACAACAGCC
The DNA here is from genome assembly GCF_059429195.1 of Leisingera sp. CC-HEC093. Classification (NCBI taxonomy): domain Bacteria; kingdom Pseudomonadati; phylum Pseudomonadota; class Alphaproteobacteria; order Rhodobacterales; family Roseobacteraceae; genus Leisingera; species Leisingera sp. CC-HEC093. The sequence goes on from NZ_JCAIJR010000001.1 coordinate 3,329,689, forward strand.
GCCGCCGCAGCGCCAGCTCTTCACTTTCCAATGCGTCCTGCATGGCGCATCCCCCTTTCTCACTCCACTCACGGAGTATTCTGGCCGAATGCGGCAAACAGATGGTTATTCCGGGGCGGGGGATTTGCGTGCAATTTGCCTCGGTTCTTCGCTAGTGGCGGACAGAATGAAAAAGGCCGCCCCAAAGGACGGCCTTTTCCGTGTCTCACTGTCCCGAACGGGGTCAGTTGGTTTCTTCGCCAGCGTCGTCAGCAACCGGTGCGTCGTCGTCGTCAGACGCGGCAGAGCCGATGTCGTCGAACAGCTCGGAAATCTCGAACTCAGCAGCGGCTTCCTCTTCGGCGGCCAGCTCTTGGATCGATTTGCCCGATGCCTGCAGCTCGGCTTCTTCTGCCGAACGTGCGACGTTCAGTTCGATGTTGGCTTCGACTTCCGGGTGCAGTTTCACGGAGACCGAGTGCAGGCCGAGGTCCTTGATCGGAGCGATCAGGGCGACCTGTTTCTTGTCGACCGAGAAACCGGCTTCGGTGGCTGCGTCAGCCGCGTCGCGCGGAGTGACCGAGCCGTACAGCGCGCCCGCATCCGAAGCGGAGCGAATCACGATGAACTGCTGGCCGTCCAGCTTCTCTGCCAGAGCCTCGGCTTCTTTCTTGGTCTCCAGGTTGCGCGCTTCCAGCTGCGCTTTCTGGGCTTCGAAGGAAGCGATGTTGGCGTCAGAGGCGGTTTTTGCCTTGCCCTGCGGCAGCAGGAAGTTGCGGGCAAACCCGGGCTTCACGTCAACGACGTCGCCCATCTGGCCCAGCTTTGCAACGCGCTCAAGAAGGATAACTTGCATCTGCTTATCTCCTTACTTCACGGCGTAGGGCAGCAGGGCGAGGAAGCGGGCGCGCTTGATAGCACGGGCCAGCTCACGCTGCTTCTTTGCCGAAACGGCGGTGATGCGCGAAGGCACGATCTTGCCGCGCTCAGAGATGTAGCGCTGCAGCAGACGGGTGTCTTTGTAGTCGATCTTCGGCGCATTATCACCCGAGAACGGGCAAACCTTGCGGCGGCGGAAAAACGGTTTGGCTGCCATGATTTAGCGTCCTTTTCTCAAGCGTTGATCAGCGGCGTTCACGGCGGTCGCCGCGTTCGTCGCGCTTCTGCATCTGGACCGAAGGGCCCTCGGCGTGCTCGTCGACCTTGATGGTCAGGACGCGCATCACGTCATCATGCAGACGCATCAGGCGCTCCATTTCCTGAACGGCGGCCGACGGTGCGTCGGTCTTCAGGAAGGCATAGTGGCCCTTGCGGTTCTTGTTGATCTTGTAGGCCATGGTCTTGACGCCCCAGTACTCCTGCTCGACCAGCTTGCCGCCGTTGTCGGACAGAACAGCACCGAAATGTTCGATGAGGCCTTCAGCTTGCGAGTTGGACAGGTCCTGACGCGCAATCATGACATGCTCATAGAGTGGCATGCGAACTCCTGTTTGTGTCTAGGCGCATTTCATAGACGGGGCATGTCACACTTCCGCTGCCCGGTCACGAGAGGCTGCGCGGATCGAAGAAGTCGCGGAAGCAGGGCCTCCTATACAGGCTGCGGCCGAAAGAGCAAGGCAAAAGGGCATCGCAGCAGGCCCCGGACCCCCGCCGCGGCAAAACCGCATGCATGCCCCAATCCTGCCGCAATGCCGGTCTTCACTTATTAATGAAGCCTTAACGCGGACGGTCGCCGCGGGCCGCAAAGTCGGCAAGGGCAGCTTGGGAAGGGAGCAGAGCAATGGCAGTGACAGATCAAATTCCGCCGCAGGCCGGCAGAGCTTTTGCAGCGGACGCCTTGGGCAGCCTGGCGGGGCAGATGCCGTTGCGCCTGCGGCTGCAGGCCAACTGGCGGGTGCGGGTTGTCATGGTGCGCTTGCTCGGCGCGGCGATGGTCCTCGGTTCGGTCGGGCTGTGGCTGGTGCAGGGGGCGGGCGCGGATCCGGAAATGAACCTGATCCGGATCGGCGTGTCGATCGCCTTTCTGCTGACCGGGCTGGTGCTGCTGACCGCCCATCACCCCGAGGGCAGCCCCGAAGCCTGTTTCGACCCGGTGCGCCGCGAGCTGCGCCTGCTGAAGCGGGACGCCCAGGGCCGCCCGCGCACTGTCCTGCGCCGCAGCTACGGCAGCCTCGGCGGGGTGCGGCTGACTGCTTCTTCGGTGCAGATGTACGAAGGCGACGGCAGCCTGCTGATCGAACTGCCGCTGGGCTCCGCCGCCCTGCGCAGCCAGCTGCGCGACCAGCTCAGCGGCGCGGTGCGGATCCTGACGTAACACGCGTTCACATTCCCGCGAGACCGGACCCGGCTGCCCGCAGCCGGGTTTTGTGTTCGCGCACTCACAGATAATGTTGGTTTTTGCGGCCTTCCCTTCGGGAAAGAAATCGCCACATCTGTTGCCATGTAAATTCTTCAATTCGGAGCCTTTGAAATGAAAAATACCCTGCTTGCCGCCGCCTTGGCCGCTGCCGCTGCAACCGGCGCCGCCGCCGCACCGGAAAAATATGTTCTGGACGCAAGCCACAGCCAGATTCTGTTCGATTACAATCACCTGGGCTATTCGACCACCTACGGGCTGTTCGCCGGCTTCGAAGGCGAGATCATGTTCGACCAGGAAGACCCGGCAGCCTCCAGCGTGTCGGTGTCGATGCCGCTCAGCAGCATGTTCACCGGCTGGCAGGCCCGGTTCGACCACTTCATGACCAAGGATTTCTTTGACGCTACCGAGGATGAAACCATCAGCTTCACCTCCACCGGCATTGAGGTGACCGGCGACAACACTGCCAAGATCACCGGCGATCTGACTCTGAACGGCGTGACCAAATCCGTGGTGCTGGACGCCAAACTGAACCAGGCGGGCGAGCACCCGATGGCCAAGAAACCCTGGGCCGGCTTTGACGCCACCACCCAGATCCTGCGCACCGACTACAACCTGGGCCAGTTCGCGCCTTTCGTCAGCGACGAGGTCAACATCAAGATCTCGGTCGAGGCGATGAAGGCCGACAGCTGATCCCTCAGCTGCGTCCGACCGGATTTCCAGCCGCCGGCTCCCTCAGGGGCCGGCGGTTTTCTTTTGTCTGCAGGGCACTGGGCCTCCCCGAACCGTGAGAGGAGTTCATTGGCCTTTTGGCTGCCGATGGCACAGGCTGAAGACGGCCCCAAAGGCCACCTCGAAAAGGAGGCACCATGTTCCGTTTCGGCTCTCTCACAGCAGCCTGCGCGGCATTGGCCCTCGCAGCCAATCTGGCGTTCACCGCGCCAGCCGCCGCGCATGACAGAGGCAGCAATGCCGCTGGCGCCCTTGCCGGGCTGATTGCCCTGGGTATCATCGCCAAAAGCCTGGACGACAGAAAGCACCGCCACCGCGGCTATAGCCACGACTATTATCCGCGCACCTATTACAAGCCCTACGGCGGGCGTCATCATGTCAAACGGCACCGGCATCACTACCGGGGCATCCACCGCCACCGCTCCCGTCACGGCGGATACTACCGGCACAGCCACTAGTCTTCCGCTCTGGTTGAGGGCGGTTTGAAAACACAAGCCTGGCATGTTGAACGCAGGTTGGAAACTGTGCAAGAAACCTGGCGGGGCACCGGCCGCCCCTAAAAGCAGGAGAACGCAGTGGCACAGAAAACGGCCCTGAAGGGCAGTATCCGCTACCGGCGGTCGCGCCGCGGGGACGCACAGGCAGTCTTTGATCTTGTCGGCGCATCGGTCAGCCGTCTGGCACCTGATCCCTACCCGCAAGAGGTGGTGGACAGCTGGATGGCGGGACGGGTTCCTGCAGATTACTTTGCGGATTGCGCCAGCGGCGAAATTTGGATCGCTGAGGCCGCCCGGACGCCGGTGGGGTTCGCCCATGGCGTGCCGGGGGAAATCAAGCGCCTGTTCGTTGCCGCCGGATACACCGGCCTGGGCGCCGGGGCCGGGCTGATGCAGCGCGCACTCGATGACGCGCTGACAGCGGGCTCAGGGCATGTGCGCATCGAAGCAACTCTCAATGCGGTGCCCTTTTATGGAAAATGGGGATTTGCCGAAACCGGCCGCAGTGTGTTTTCCGGCCGGGATGCTTCGCTGCCGGACATCGGCGTTGTGATCCTGGAGAAAATGTTCGGATAGCCTGATGCCGGTGCCGCGGAACGGCAAAGCGCCGCGCGTTAGCGCGGCGCCGGGCCCAAGGCTGCCAGGGGGCGCCGGCGCAGCCGGTGCATCCTCAGGCGCGGGAGGGCGTGAACACCCCGGATCACTCCTCCCGTTTTGCTTCCAGCTCCACGGAAACATCCACGGCAAACGCCAGCGAGCTTTCGTCCGGCAGGCTTTTGCCAACCCCGAAATCCAGCCGGTTCAGCGTCAGCCCGCCGGTCATCTTCGCGGTCTCCCCGTCCAACTCCAGGTCAAAGGGCAGGGTGGCTGGCACCGTCTCCCCCTTGATGGTCAGCGTGCCCGCTGCCTGATAGCCCTCGGCCAGCTTCTCAATCTCCGCCTTGAACTGCGCGGTGGGGAAGTTGGCGCTGTCAAAGTAATCCGCGCCCATCGCCTGGCTCGCGACTGAGCCCAGCTCCAGCGAGGGGATTGCAATGGTCACTTCCACATCGCCGGCCGGGCCGGGTGCCGCCGGCTCCTCAAAGTTGATCACCGCCGTCCACTCGCCAAAGCTGCCATTGATCACGCTGCCCATCTGGGTGACGGAAATCCCCAGTGTGCCGGACTGCACCGCCCAGCCGCCCGTAGTCTCCGGGGCAGCGGCCACAACCGGGGCAACGGTGCCTTCTGCGGCGTGATCGTGGCTGTGGTCATGGCCGCCAAGGATGCCCAGCGCCGCACCGCCGCCCAGCACGCCGCCCCAGACCGCCATGGCGGCCAGCAGCGGCACCAGGCTGTGCGCCTGGGCGGGCGGCTTGGGCAGGGCTCCGCGGCCCGGCAGCATCCGCCGCAGGGTGGCGTCGCGGTCGATCATATGGTGTTTCAGCGCGCCGGCAATATGCAGCCCCAGCGCCGCCGCCAGCGTCCACACCAGCAGCCAGTGCAGGCCGCCAAACAGCCCGGCCACCGCCTCCGATTTCGGCACAAACGGCAGGCTCTGCCCGAACGGCCACCAGATCGGCGCAAAGCCGGTGGTTGCCGCATGATGAATCCAGCCCGACAGCGGAACCGCCACCAGCGAGCCGTACAAGAGCCAATGCACCATCTCCGCCGCCAGCGCCTCCGCCTTGCGGTCCGGGTGCAGCAGGCCGGGCTTCGGCTGGCTCAGCGCCCACAGGATGCGCAACAGCGCGGTAAAGAACACCGCCACCCCGATGGTCTTGTGCAAGGAGAACAGCAGCGTCGCCCGCTCTATCACCGCTTGGCTGCCGTCAAACCCGGGGCTCTGGATCTCATGCGCCAGTTCATTGGCAATAAAGCCCAGCGGAAAGGCGGAAAAGATCAGCAGCGCGGTCAGCCAGTGAAAGCCCTTTGCGACGCTGCCATAGGATGAAAAAGTGTTTGAGCGGGACATGGGGTGCGGTTCCTGGTCAAAATCCGGTTCCCCATAACCTAACCGCGCCTGTTCCGGTTGCAACGCTCGAGTGCTGTCAGCAGATGCACAGGTTTCGTGCGCAGATCGCAGCTTTGCTTGTACGTTAGGGAAAGGGCGGGTACATCAGGCAAAACGCTAAAACGGACGAGGTCATCAATGACGATCGCATTTGTGTTCCCCGGGCAAGGCGCCCAGACCATCGGCATGGGCAAGGCACTGGCTGAGGCCTATCCGGCCGCCAAGGCCATCTTTGACGAGGTGGATGATGCGCTTGGGGAAAGCCTGAGCCAGCTGATCTGGGAGGGCGACATCGAAACCCTGACCCTGACCCAGAACGCCCAGCCCGCGCTGATGGCCACCTCCATGGCCGCCATGCGCGCGCTGGAGGCCGAAGACGTCACCATTGATAAGGCCTCCTTCGTCGCAGGCCACAGCCTGGGTGAATACTCTGCACTGGCCGCCGCCGGCGCCATTTCAGTTGCTGATACCGCCCGCCTGCTGCGCACCCGCGGCCTCGCAATGCAAAGCGCGGTGCCGGTGGGTGAGGGCGCCATGGCTGCGATCCTTGGCCTTGACCTCGACACCGTGCGCGCGGTGGCTGAAGAAGCCGCCCAGGGCGACGTCTGTCAGGCCGCCAATGACAACGACCCCACCCAGGTGGTGGTTTCCGGCGCCAAGGCGGCCGTGGAACGCGCCGCTGAGATCGCCAAGGAAAAGGGCGCCAAGCGCGCGGTGATGCTGCCGGTCTCCGCCCCCTTCCACTGCGCCCTGATGCAGCCCGCGGCGGACGCCATGGCCGAGGCGCTGGCAGGCGTGGATATCAAATCGCCCGCAGTGCCGCTGATTGCCAACGTGCGCGCCGATGCCGTCACCAGCCCGGACGAAATCCGCCAGCTGCTGGTCGAGCAGGTGACCGGCTCCGTGCGCTGGCGCGAAAGCGTGCAGGCCATGGCCGCCAAGGGCGTCACAGAGTTCTGGGAGATCGGCGCAGGCAAGGCGCTGTCGGGCATGATCCGCAAGATCGACCGCTCGCTGGCCTGCCGCCAGATCGGCACCCCCGAGGACGCCAAGGCCGCGACCGGGGAATAACCCATGCGGAAACGGTTCTCGTTTCTGGCGTCCGGCCCCGTTCTGGCCGCAGTCCTGACAGGCTGCGGGCTTGCCGCGAACCTGGTGGAGACCACCAGCTTCGAGATGCAGGGGCAGGATGTTCTGGTCAGCGGGACCCTGAACGCGCGGTCGCTGGACCAGTTCCGCGCGTTCATTGCCGGCCACCCCGAGGCCCGGCGCCTGGTTTTGCTGCACATGCCGGGCTCCATCGACAGCGAGATCAATCTCCGTCTCGGGCACATGGTGCGCGATCTGGGCCTCGATACCCATGTCACCGCCGCCAGCGAGATTTCCTCCGGTGCGGTCGACATCTTCCTGGCCGGCACCGAACGCACGATGGAGCCGGGCGCCTTTCTGGGGGTGCACGCCTGGGAAGGGGAGAACCCGGCCGGGGCCTACCCGCCCGGCCACCCGGTGCATGCGCCCTATGTGGCCTACACTGCCCGGATGCTGGGCAGCGCCGATTTCTACTGGTTCACGATCCAGGCCGCACCGGCCAGCGGACTGCACCAAATGACCGAGGCCGAGATAAATCGCTACGGTCTTCTGACAAAACCGGTCCTGCGGGACTAAGAAGCCAAGAGGGCAAGAAACATGTTTGATCTTACTGGAAAGAATGCGCTGGTCACCGGCGCCTCTGGCGGCATCGGCGGCGATATCGCCCGGGCGCTGCACGCCGCCGGCGCCACCGTGGCGCTGTCCGGCACCCGCGAGGAGCCGCTCAAGACGCTGGCCGCGGAACTGGGCGAGCGCGCCCATGTGCTGCCCTGCAACCTCTCGGACGCCGAAGCGGTTGAGGCGCTGCCGAAACAGGCGGCAGAGGCGATGGGCTCCGTCGATATCCTGATCAACAACGCAGGCATCACCCGCGACAACCTGTTCATGCGCATGAAGGACGAGGAATGGGATTCCGTTCTGAACGTCAACCTCACCTCCACCATGCGCCTGTGCCGCGGGGTTCTGCGCGGCATGATGAAGGCGCGCTGGGGCCGCATCATCAACATCTCTTCTGTCGTGGGCGCCACCGGCAACCCGGGCCAAGGCAACTACGCCGCCTCCAAGGCCGGCATGATCGGCATGTCCAAATCGCTGGCCTATGAGGTCGCCAACCGCGGCATCACCGTCAACGCCGTGGCGCCGGGCTTCATCGCCACCGCCATGACCGACAAGCTGAACGACAGCCAGAAAGACGCGATCCTGACCCAGATCCCGGCCGGCCGCATGGGGGATTCGAAGGAAATCGCCTCTGCCGTGCTGTATCTGGCCAGCCAGGAAGCGGGCTATGTCACCGGCACCACCCTGCATGTGAATGGCGGCATGGCGATGATCTGAGCGCACTGCAGCGCCGCATTTTGGAAAGCCCCGCAGCCAATCTGCGGGGCTTTTTGGTCCGCGCACTCTGGTGAAGGGGCGGTAGCCCATGCCAACTTGCACCGCCAAACGGTTGAAAACGGGCGAAAAAGCAAAAAAGATGCGGTGCAGGCCTTGCAACCACTTGATTACAAGGCCATCTGCACGCTTCATAGCCGCCACAGGCAAGCCGCGCTGCCGCTTGATGACCGCGCGAAACCGTTTGCCTTGGCTGCGGTCTATGCTATAGGCGGCCCATATCCGCTGGTATTTCCTAATGGAAACGCCGCACTTTCCCCGCCTGCCGGGGATGACACCGCCCGCTCCGGGCAAAAACCACGCCGCCCGATCGGGCTAGGGCAGAACCGGGCAGAGTGCCCTGAAAAACGAGGAAGAGACATGAGCGACGTCGCAGATCGCGTTAAAAAGATCGTTGTTGAGCACCTGGGTGTTGAAGAGGACAAGGTCACCGAAAACGCCTCCTTCATCGACGATCTGGGCGCAGACAGCCTGGACACCGTGGAACTGGTGATGGCGTTTGAAGAAGAGTTCGGCATCGAGATCCCGGACGACGCAGCCGAAACCATCCAGACCTTCGGCGACGCGGTCAAGTTTATCTCCGAAGCGTCCTAAGCCACGCTTCCGGATGACCGGATCAAACGGCGTCTTCCCAACGGGGAAGGCGCCGTTTTCTTTTGCCGCAAGCCGTGCCGGATGCGGCTCTGATTCCCCGCGCGTTGTGCGCCAGGCCGCATCGCAAAGGTCTTTCCGTTTGCGCTATCAAAGATGTCTGCGAAACGCGCCGCAATTGTTCCATAAATGGTCATGAAACGGCGTATCGCGCGGAAAAATCCGTGCTAACCTGACCGCAAGAGGCGATACAGAGGAGTCTGGCACCATGATCATCTACCCCACGATGGAAATTCTGAACGGCCGTTGCGTAACCCTCGAAAAAGGCCGCCTGGAAGAGCCGCAGATCTGGCATGTGGATCCGGTTGACACCGCCAAGGGCTTTGCCGCGGCGGGCGCAGAATGGATGCATCTTACTGATTTTAACGCGCTTGAAGGCGACCATCGCAACGAGGAGCTGATCACCCAGATCATCCGCGGCGCCGGTATCCCGGTGCAGCTGGGCGGCGGCATGCGCTCACGCGAGCAGGTCGAGCACTGGATCGACAAGGGGGCAGGGCGCATTGTCATCGGCACCCTGGCGGCCCGCGATCCGGACCTGGTGCGCGAACTGGCCAAACGCCACCCCGACCAGATCGTGCTGGCGGTTGATATCTGGCAGGGCCAGGTGATGACCGAAGGCTGGCGCAATTCCGGCGCATTCACGCCCGAGGCCTATCTGGAGGCATTCGAGGGCACGCCCTTTGCCGGCATTATCATCACCGACATCGACGCCGACGTCGCCGATACTGAGGCGCAGATGGGGCTGATCTCGCATCTGGCCTCCCAGGTGAAGCTGCCGGTGATTGCCAGCGGCGTGGTGCGCAACAGTGATGACATCTCTCGGCTGAAATACATTCACAACATCTCCGGCGCTCTTGTCGGGCGTGCTTTGTTCCGCAAAACGCTGTCGGTGCAGGATGCTCTGGCAGTGGCGCGCCCGGAACCGGAACCCGTGGCGGAATTCCAGTAACAAACCGCCTGCGGGGGATTGCCCCCGCAGGCGCCCCTTGCACGGGTGATCCCAGGGCACGGATAGTTTCAGGCGGCAGACCGTCACGCGGCTTCTGCCGCGGCAGCGGTCAGTGCGGCAGTCAGGCCGGTTTCGCTGCCGCGGCTGCCGGCTGAACCGCGGTCTTGGGCGCCCATTTCAGAAGGCTGCGCATTTCGTCCTTGGTCAGCGGTTTGCTGAATTTCAGGCCGATGTAGTTACTGGTCTGCCAGGTCACCTGCGCGGCAATCTCCCCAATCTGCGGCAGCACGGCCCGCACTTCGCTCCGCATCGCTGTCAGCGGGGTGCCGCTGCGGTCCCAAATGCGCACTTTTGCGCCCAGCCGGCTGACATCGACCAGTTTGGCCGGCAGCCGGTAGGCGCCGCATTGCAGGGTGCAGGGCAGTGCGCAATGATACCGCCGCCGCCGTCTGCGGTGCCTGCGGGCCAGCCGCTCAGCCAGAAACGCGCCGGCGGCACCCAACAGCAATACCAGCAAGGAGCTGGCAATGGCAGTTTCCCGCGAAATCCCCTTGAGGCGGCCTATACCTGTTGCGGTGGCACCTCTCTGATTTTCCGGCGGAGCAAAATCGCAGGGCAGCGGAATGACGCGGCTGGAAAACTCATTCAGCAGCGCGGCCGCGCCCAGCCGTTCAGCGCTGGCATCCGCCTTGGACACGCCATGCAGGCGGTAGATTTCCAGCAGGCTTTTCTGTTGGGTAATCACCTTCATGGTAATCGGCTCAAACGCTTCCATCCCGCTGCGCCGCAGTCTGACGCGCAGGTCCACTGCCGGGTGATCCTGCAGCCAGTGCCGCAGTTCCCGGGCCTGGGCCGGGCCGGTGCCTGTTCTCAGAAACTCAAGGAAACCGCGCGCCTCGTGCTGCAGGAGCACAAGGTCCGATTGCAGCATGCAGGTTGCCCTGGAGGCTTCGGCCATTTCCGCGCCGGATAAAACGGCAGCTGGCGCCGCAAGCGCAGCTACGATCAAAGGCCAGTGTTTCATTCAGGAACTCGCTCAGGAACTCAGAAATTTGTCTCAGTCGATTGAATTCCTTACAATCTATCATAAGCTGAGTGCGCGCGTATTAACGCTACCTCAGAGAAGCGTTAATACGGCGCAAAAGCGTGACCGGCGGACGGGCGGCTTTTCCAGCCAGATGCGGTGGAATTGGAAAAGGCACAAAAAGAGCCGCCGAGGTAACCGGCAGCCGCCGCCGCTCCGCACCGCACCTGGCCTGCGGACAAAAAGGCAAGCGGGGCCAGTGCCGCGGGACGTATTCAATTGGATGTCAGCATCAGCGCAGCAAGCCCGCCAACAAGGGCAGGGGATTGCCGCAGGAGGCACGCGCCGCCGCGTACCGCAGCCGGGTTACAGACCGGCCGTTACGGCCCCAGCCGCACTTCCTCCCGCAGGCCGCCTTCTTCCATCGGGAAGGCCTCCAGCAGCCGGTGCAACTGCATGAAGTTGAACTCCTGAACGAACTGCACGCCGATGTAATCGGCTGTTGTCCAGCGCACCTGCGCGTCCACGGTATGGCCGCCAAAGGACAGCCGCACCCGCCCGGAGGTTTCGCAGGGCATGTCCGGGCGCACCTTAGCGCCGGCCCGGCTCATGTCAACCAGATGCCCCTGCACGGTCCGCGCCCCGGCCTGCAGCACGCAAGGAACCGCGCAGGGGTAACGTTTGGTGCGGCGGATTTTGCGGATGCCGATCCGGTCCAGGAAGTAGAGCACGCTGCCGCCCAGCACCAGAAACGATATCCAGGCAATCGCGGCATTGATGATCTGCTGGCGCTGGCGGGCATCATTGGCATTGATCGCCACCAGCTTGCTGCCATAGCCGTCTTCCTTGAACTGGTCGCAGGGCAGCGCCTCGACCATCGTGCCAAAGGCCGCTTGCAGGTCGAATATGCCCATGTGGCGGGCGCCTTCCAGCGCTGCCATGCGGCCCTGGCTGGCCAGTATCTGGAGCAGCATCGTGTTCTGCTGCATCAGCTTGAGGGTGCTGCCCTCGGCTGAATTGATGCCCACCGCCCGCATCCGCTGGCGCAGCGGCGCAGGCGGATTTACGCTGAGCCAGTGGTTCAGCTCCTGGATGCGATAGGCACCCTGGCCGCTGTTGAGATACGTCAGGAATCCTGACGAAGCCCGGTTCAGGTCCGAAAGATCCTGATGCACCGGACAGGTCGCGTCCGCGCGCGCGGGCAACAGGAAAATGGTCAGCAGAAGTGCAGCTGTCGGCAGCCATTTGCGCATGGCGGGGTCTTCCTTACATCTTTCCGGAAGCCATCTTGCCGTACAGAAGCGAATCTGAGGTTAACGCGAAAGCTTGCCGTTAAAGGTTTCTGCAAAAAGCTGCGGGCACTGAAGCCTCCGGACAAGCTTGCAGCAAGGCTGCGCGCCGATCGCGCTGCTGGTCATGGCCTCTTGGCGCCGCCGCACCCTTGGCAGGCCGCTTCAGGCACACAGTGGCCCCGCAGCTGCCCGCCTGCTGCCGCAACAGCGGCTGTTCCCCGGTCGGGCCGGACGACTGTCCCGGCCAAGGCCGTGGCGAAAAAAAAGGAGCGGGCTGGAGTCAATTTGGCCCAGAACTCCAGCCCGCGCGGCGGAACTGAAAACAGCCGCCAAGTTCCTTGGTTCGGATTTATTCAATCCAAAGGGGAGCGGTTAACCAATCGTGCACGCAAGGAAAACAAACAGAAAACGCGCATGTGACGTGCCGTCACCCGGTCTGCGCACCCGCTCTTGCACCCAGTTGCCATTCCAAGCTATTTGAACGGACGGATTGCCGAGGCATAGGAGAGCAAGGAATGCGCCGAGTAGTAGTCACCGGACTGGGCCTGGTCACCCCGCTGGCCAGCGGAGTCGAAGAAACCTGGTCCCGGTTGCTGGATGGACAGTCGGGCGCCGGCCCCATCACCCTGTTTGATGCCGAGGCAAGCGGCGTTACAACCACCTACGCGTGCGAGGTCCCGCGCGGCGACGGCGCGGATGGCACGTTCAACCCGGATGACTGGGTCATCAAGAAAGAGCAGAAAAAGATCGACGACTTCATCCTCTATGGCATCGCTGCCGCCGACATGGCCGTGCGCGACGCCGGCTGGACGCCGGAGGATGAGGAAAGCCGCCTGCGCACCGGCGTGATGATCGGCTCCGGCATCGGCGGGCTCAGCTCGATCGCCGACACCGCGGTGATGATCAAGGAAAAAGGCCCCCGCCGGGTGTCGCCGTTCTTCATCCCCGGCGCGCTGATCAACCTGATCTCCGGCCAGGTCTCGATCCGCTTCGGCTTCAAGGGCCCGAACCACTCTGTCGTGACCGCCTGCTCGACCGGCGCCCACGCCATCGGCGACGCGGCCCGGCTGATCAAATCCGGCGACGCCGACGTGATGATCGCGGGCGGCGCCGAGGCCGCGATCTGCGAGATCGGCATTGCCGGCTTCAATGCGTGCAAGGCGCTGTCCACCAAACGCGCCGACGACCCCAAGGCCGCCTCGCGCCCCTATGACGCCGACCGCGACGGCTTTGTGATGGGCGAGGGCGCCGGCATCGTGGTGCTGGAAGACTACGAGCACGCCAAGGCCCGCGGCGCCAAGATCTATGCCGAGGTGCTGGGCTACGGCCTCTCCGGCGACGCCTACCACATCACCGCCCCGTCCGAGGACGGCGAAGGCGGCGAACGCTCGATGAAGGCAGCGCTGGCGAATGCGGGCCTCGAACCCTCCGCCATCGACTATATCAACGCCCACGGCACCTCGACCATGGCCGACACCATCGAACTGGGTGCCGTTGAACGGCTGCTGGGCGATCACGCAGGCAATGTCACCATGTCCTCGACCAAATCCGCCACCGGCCACCTCTTGGGCGCGGCCGGCGCGATTGAGGCGATCTTCTCGATCCTGGCGATCCGCGACCAGGTGGCGCCGCCGACCATCAACCTCGACAACCCCGCGGTTGAGACCCCGGTCGACCTGGCGCCCAACGCCAAGCGCGAACGCAAGATCGAGGTGGCGCTGTCGAACTCCTTCGGCTTTGGCGGCACCAACGCGTCGGTTCTCTTCGGAAAGCCTGACTAATGTGGCGCAGCCTCGCCTCTAATATGCTGACGGTCCTGATCGCCGCCCTGTTCCTGCTGGGCGGCCTCATCCTTTGGGGCCAGTCGCAATACACCTCCGAAGGCCCGCTGGACACCGCCATCTGCCTGCGGGTGGAGCGCGGCTCCAACATGGCCCGCGTCAGCCGCGACCTGGAAACACAGGGCGCGGTCTCCTCTGCCACCATCTTCCGTCTCGGCGCCAAATACAGCGAGAAGACCGGCCAGCTGAAGGCCGGCAGCTTCCTGGTGGAGCCGGGCGCCTCGATGGAGCGCATCGTGGACGGGATCACCCATTCCGGCGCCTCCACCTGCGGCACTGAGATCGTCTACCGCGTCGGCGTGACCCGCACTCAGACCTTGGTGCGGGAACTGGATCCGGCCACCAACAAGTTCGAGGAAATCGCCGATTTCGTCCTCGGCGAGGATGAGGCCCCGGCCAAGTACACCGAGACCCGCCAGGACGCCGACACCCGCTACCGCATTGCGCTGGCCGAAGGCGTGACCAGCTGGCAGGTGGTTGAGGCGCTCAAAGCCATGGATGTGCTGGACGGCGATCCGGGCGAACGCCCGGCGGAGGGCCTGCTGGCACCCGACAGCTATGAGGTCACCCCCGGCACAGACCGCGCCGCCGTGCTGGCAGAGATGCAGGAGCGTCAGCAGCTGCGCATCAACGCCGCCTGGGAGGGCCGCGCTGCCGATGCCGCCGTCACCACTCCTGAGGAAATGCTGATCCTCGCTTCGATCATCGAAAAGGAAACCGGCGTCGCCGAGGAACGCGGCATGGTCGCCTCTGTGTTTACCAACCGCCTCAACCGCGGCATGCGCCTGCAGACCGACCCGACGGTGATCTACGGCGTCACCAAGGGCGAGGGCGTCCTGGGCCGCGGCCTGCGCCAGAGCGAGCTGCGCAAAGCCACCCCCTGGAACACCTACGTGATCGAGGGCCTGCCGCCCACGCCCATCGCCAACCCCGGCATGGCGAGCCTGGAGGCCGCGGTGAACCCGGAGACCACGGATTACGTGTTCTTCGTTGCCGACGGCACCGGCGGCCACGCCTTTGCCGAGACGCTGGAGGAGCACAACCGCAACGTGGCCAAATGGCGCGAGATCGAAGCCCAGCAGCAGCAGAACAACTGAGGCTGCGAGGGGCTGAGAAGAAACGGGAAAGGGCGCCGGATGGCGCCCTTTTTGCATCCAGGGGTTCCCTCCCTGGTAAGCGCCTCAGTCAGGTGTAAATACAGAGGTAGAAATTCGAACCGCTTTGGTAGCCGCCGCATTGGTCGCAAAACTCAATCGTCGCCTTCACGGTCTTACCCGTCAACGCGCTGAATTGTTTTGTCAGATCCTGAGGCTGAATCGGTGTCACCACGCCTGAGCAATTGTTGCTGTAATCATGCTTGTAGGTGGCGGTGTTGGTATTGTCGTCCTGGTCGGTCAGGGTCAGAGTTACGACATCATCGACCGACGTATCTCCTTCGCCATTCGGGTGGCTGGACAACACGATGGTCGCATCTTCCGGAATGGACACGTAGTGGAGCGTGGCATCGTAGAAGACCTGTCCTTTGTCGCCATGAACTGGCGTCGACTCTTGCGCAGTGGCGATCTGGTGATTTTTCCAACCCATCTGGTGATCCTCGCTATTAATGGAAACAATGGTGCACAGCGTGGTGCGAGAAGAATGTACAACTACAGATTGTGGATTCGAAAGGCGGGCTTCTCGAAAGTTTCGCACCATTTGATTCACGTTTTGAATTGGAATTTGACGAAAAAGATCGCTGTTACCACTGCATCGGGATGGAAAGCAGTCTGTGCTCTGTACTCTCAAATTGATGCCCCGTTGCGTACCCACCGTACGCACCCCTCCCACTAACCCTTGACTTTTTCACCATAATCCCGTATAGGTTGTGGTGCAGCTGGAAGAAACATGGACGGCCCCGGACCCCTTCGCCGGTTGCCGTCCCGTCTTTCTCTCGTGCGGACAAGAAACGCATGAGGCAGACCAATCCATGACAAATCAGACCAGCGGCCCGGCACCGGGCCACTCAGAACCGGGCCAATTACCGGACCAGGACGGCGGTGCCGTCCTGCAGCGGCAGGTGCATTACACCGCCGATCTCCTGCAATCCCTGCAGGAGAGCATACACCGCCTGCGCAACGAGGCGGAGGAGCTACGGGAGCAGCTCGAAACCAACGGGGCCGATGAAACAACCGGCGCCAAGGGGCAGATCAGCCGTCTGGAACAGCTGATCCGTGAATGCCAGAAAGTGGAGAGACTCCTTGCAGAACAAAGCACCGAATTCGCCCGCATGCTCAAATCCGAACACGAACTCGATCTCGGCGCAGCGCGCGCAGCTGTCGAGCTCGGACTTTCTCGCCTGCGTGCCGCCCTCGATCCTGAGCTTGTTCTTGGATGAGCTGGACCGCAAATCCTTGTGCGCGCTGCCGCATCTCTTCCACATCTGGGCGCTGGACCACCAGCGCCCGCCGGATGGGGACTGGCGCGCCTGGGTGATCCTGGGCGGGCGCGGCGCGGGCAAGACGCGGGCAGGGGCCGAATGGGTCCGCACGCTGGCCGAGGGGGCAACCCCTTATGACCCCGGCACCGCCCGGCGCATCGCGCTGGTGGCGGAAACCTATGACCAGGTGCGCGACGTGATGATCCACGGCGACAGCGGCATCCTGGCTTGTTCGCCCCCCGACCGCCGCCCCAAGTGGAAGGCGTCGGAGCGCAAGCTGATCTGGCCCAACGGGGCTGAGGCGCAGGCATTCTCAGCCCATGACCCTGAGGCCTTGCGCGGCCCCCAGTTCGACGCCGCCTGGGCGGATGAGCTGGCCAAGTGGCGCAAAGGCCAGGACAGCTGGGACATGCTGCAGTTCGCGCTGCGGCTGGGGCAGGACCCCCGCGTCTGCGTCACCACCACCCCGCGCAACGCAGCCGTCCTGAAACGGCTCCTGGCGTCGCCCAGCACCATCACCACCCATGCCCCGACAGAGGCCAACCGCGCCAACCTCGCGCCGTCTTTCCTGACAGAGGTACGGGCGCGCTATGCAGGCACCCGCCTGGGCCGGCAGGAACTGGACGGGGTGATGCTGTCGGACATCCAGGGCGCGCTCTGGGCAACGGCAGCACTGGTGGCGGCCCAGGTGGCAGAGCCGCCGCCGCTCGACCGGGTGGTGGTCGCCGTCGACCCGGCGGTCAGCGCGGGCAAGGATTCCGACGCCTGCGGCATCGTGGTGGCGGGCGCGATCACCCACGGCCCGCCGCAGGACTGGCAAGCCTATGTGCTGGCGGATTGCACGGTGCAGGGGGTTGGCCCCCTGGCCTGGGCGCAGGCGGTGATGGCCGCCCGCGACCGCTTTGGCGCCGAACGGGTGGTGGCTGAGGTCAACCAGGGCGGCGCCCTGGTGGAGACCGTGCTGCGCCAGGCCGACCCGCTGGTACCGTTCCGCGCTTTGCACGCGAAAAAGGGCAAATCCGCCCGCGCCGAACCGGTGGCCGCGCTTTATGAGCAGGGCCGGGTGCGCCACCTGCCAGGGCTGGGAGAGCTGGAGGACCAGATGTGCCAGATGACCCCGCAGGGCTACCGCGGCAGCGGATCGCCGGACCGGGTGGATGCGCTGGTCTGGGCCTTGCATGAGCTGATCATCCAGCCTGCTGCCAACCTGCGCAGGCCGCAGGTCAGGGTGTTGTAATCTACCGCCTGGCCGCAGGCCGGGCAGCGCCCGTCCCGCCCTCCGTCATGCCGGAGGCGTGCTTCCAGCACGATGGGGCGGGCGCTTCCCGCCCACCCGCGGACCGGCGCTGCCCTTCGTGAACTCCGCAAACCGCCCGCTGCGCAACGGGCGGTTTCTGTTTTTATTCAGATGGTTGGCATAGGGTGTTGCGTACCCACCGTACGCACCGCTTGCCAAATCTTCAGGCCTTTTGGGCACTAATGATCCTCAGCAAAGGCGCACCAGCCCCAAGGGGTCCAGCGCCAAGATGAACAACCTGAGGAGCGGATAATGGTCTTTGACCTGCTGCGGCGCAAAACGCCAGACCCCCAGAAATCAGGCCCCCAGAAACCGGGCCCCAAAAATCCGGGCCTGGAACAAAAGGCCAGCCAGACCGCCCGCGTGGTCTCCTGGCACGGCGCCGGTCGCATCGCCTGGAGCCCGCGCGACACCGTATCCCTGACCCGCAGCGGCTTTGCCGGCAATCCGGTCGCTCACCGGGTGATCCGCTTGATTGCCGAGGCCGCCGCCGCGGTGCCGCTGGTCCTGCAGGACAGCCGCCAGCGCTTTGACACCCACCCCTGGCTGGCGCTGCTGGCGCGTCCCAACCCGGCCCAGACCCAGGCCGAACTGCTGGAGGCGCTTTACGGCCACCTGCTGCTCTCCGGCAACGCCTATGTCGAGATGGTCACGGCAGAGGACGCGACGCCCGCAGAACTGCACGTGCTGCGCTCCGACCGGATGAACGTGGTGCCGGGGCCGGACGGCTGGCCCGCAGGCTTCGACTATGTGGTGGGCGGGCGCAAGCACCGCTTCGCAAACGAGCCGGGCAATTCCCCGATCTGCCATATCAAAAGCTTCCACCCGCAGGACGACCACTATGGCCTCTCTGCGCTGCAATCGGCGGCAATGGCGATTGACGTCCACAACGCCGCCTCCCGCTGGTCCAAGGCGCTCTTGGATAATGCGGCCCGACCCTCCGGCGCGCTGGTCTGGACCGGCTCCGACGGCCAGGGCCAGATGTCCGATGATCAATTCCGCCATCTAAGTGAAGAAATTCAAACAAACTTTCAGGGCGCGCAGAATGCCGGCCGCCCGATGGTGCTGGAGGGCGGACTGGACTGGAAGCCGATGGGCTTCTCTCCCTCAGACATGGAATTTCAAAAGACAAAGGACACCGCCGCCCGCGAAATCGCGCTGGCCTTCGGGGTGCCGCCGATGCTGATCGGCATCCCCGGCGATGCAACCTATGCCAACTATCAGGAGGCCAACCGCGCCTTCTACCGGCTGACCGTGCTGCCCTTGGTCTCCAAGGCCGCCGCCGCGTTGTCCGGCTGGCTGACGGGCTGGACCGGCGAAGCGCTGTGCCTCAAGCCCGACCTCGACCAGCTGCCCGCATTGGCGGCAGAGCGCGAGGCCCAGTGGCGGCGCATCACCTCCGCGGATTTCCTCAGCAATGAGGAAAAGCGGCAGCTGCTGGGGTTGCCCACAGAAGCCCCGGCCGCGCCGCAGACGGAGGGCGGACAGGATGACTGAGCACCCGATGCACCCATTCGATTGTTCACCGGGATTGCGCCTGTCCGCCCATGAGCGGGTCGCCCAGATCCAGAACGAGGCGGTGAACCGCCGCCTCGACCGGATCGAACAGATGATGGAACGGCTGGAAAAACGCCTCTGGCTCACCGTCTACGGTGTCGCTGCGGTGATCCTGGCGCAGGCCTTCCAATCCTTCCTGACGGTGCAATTGCCGTAACACCAACAACTTGCGAGGCAGACATCATGCAGGGAACCCCCCAGCTTGAACATAAATTCGCACGCTTCGGCGAGGACCTCTCGCTGAAGGACGCAACCGAAATCAAGGGCTACGCCAGCCTGTTCGGCCAGACCGATCAGGGCGGCGATGTGGTCGAGCGCGGCGCCTATGCGGCCTCCTTGAAAGCACTCAAGGATCAGGGCCGCACGGTCAAGATGCTGTGGCAGCACGACCCGCACCAGCCCATCGGCGTCTGGGACGAGGTGCGCGAGGACACCCGCGGACTGTACGTCAAGGGCCGCATCCTCACCGCCACACCCAAGGGCGCCGAGGCCGCCGCGCTGATCGCGGCGGGCGCTATCGACGGCCTCTCCATCGGCTACCGCACCCAAAAGGCCACCCGCGCCCAGGACGGCACCCGCCGCCTGACCCAGGTGGAGCTGTGGGAGGTGTCGCTGGTCACCTTCCCGATGCTGCCCGCCGCGCGGGTGGCGGGGAAATCCTCCGCCCTCGAGGCTGAGGCACACGCCCTTCGCGCCCTGGCCGATGGCCTGCGCCAGATCACCCGCGACCTCAAAACAGGACACCCATCATGAGCAATCAAGACCTCCCGGCCCAAACCGGGGACGCAGCGCCCCTGGCGTATGAAGTGAAACAGGCCATCACCGGCTTTCTTCATGAATTCAAGGGGTTTCAGGACGACGTGCAATCAAGGCTGAAACAGGCAGAAGAGCGAGTGACCATGCTGGACCGTAAGACAATCTCTCAGAACCGCCCCCATCTGGCAGCCAGCCAGGACCCGGGCGCCCCGCATCAAAAGGCGTTCAACGCCTACCTGCGCAGCGGCGACGACGACGGCCTGCGCGGCCTCGATCTGGACGGCAAATCCATGTCCACCGCCGTGGGCAGCGATGGCGGCTATCTGGTCGACCCGCAGACCTCCGATACCGTCAAGGCGGTGCTGAACGCCTCCGCCTCGATCCGCGCCGTGGCCTCTGTGGTGCATGTAGAGGCGACGTCTTATGACGTGCTGATCGACCACAGCGAAATGGGCGCCGGCTGGGCCAATGAAACCGGTCCGGCAGCGGAAACCTCCACCGGCAATATCGACCGCATCTCTATCCCGCTGCACGAACTCAGCGCTTTGCCCAAGGCCTCGCAGCGTCTGCTGGATGACAGCGCCTTTGATATCGAGGGCTGGCTGGCAGGCCGCATCGCCGACAAATTCGCCCGCTCCGAGGCTGACGCCTTCATCAATGGCGACGGCATCGACAAGCCCACCGGCTTCCTCAACTACAACGTCGAGGAAAACGACAGCTGGACCTGGGGCAACATCGGCTACAAGGCTACCGGCGTCGAAGGCGAGATCGGCGACGGCGATGCAATCATCGATCTGGTCTATGCGCTGGGGGCGGAATACCGCGCCAATGCCACCTTCATTCTGAACTCCAAGACCGCGGGAATGCTCAGGAAACTGAAGGACGCCGATGGCCGCTTCCTGTGGTCGGACGGCCTCGCCGCGGGCGAACCCGCACGGCTGATGGGCTACCCGGTGCTGATTGCTGAGGACATGCCGGACCCCTCCGCCAACAGCTTCTCCATCGCCTTCGGCGACTTCCGCGCCGGCTACACCATCGCCGAACGCCCGGACCTGCGCGTGCTGCGCGACCCCTTCAGCGCCAAGCCGCATGTGCTGTTCTACGCGACCAAACGCGTCGGCGGCGACGTCAGCGACTTTGCCGCGATCAAGCTGATGAAATTCGGCCTGAGCTAACCGCTCAGCGCTGATGGCGGACCGGCAGCCCGGTCCGCCGGCTGGCACGCACCCCATATTTCCCTGCCGTCTAGCTGCTCCCCCTCCGTCCGAGCGGCAGGGAACGGTGCGTGCCGGCCGAACCTTCAATGGACAGCAGATCAGGGCCGCCAAGGGGGAGGCCCGCAGGAGTGAGATGATGATGCTGAGCGAAGTGACCCCCGTGCCCGAGGCCGCCCTGCCGCTGGCCCAGTTCAAGGCGCACCTGCGTCTGGGCACCGGCTTTGGCGAGGACAGCCTGCAGGACGAGGTGCTGTTTGGCTTCCTGCGCGCCGCCCTGGCCGCAATCGAAGCAAGGACTGGCAAGGCGCTGATAACACGCGATTTTGAGCTGGAAATCCGCCACTGGCGCGACCGCGCCCGGATGGTGCTCCCGATCGCCCCGGTGCAGCAGGTTGCAGCGGTGATGATCCGCGATGCCGGCGGGGCCGAAACGGTGCTGAGCCCGGCGCTTTACAGCCTGGAACGCGACAGCCAGCGGCCCTGCCTGCGCCCGTCGGGCAACCTGCTGCCCGCCATCCCAACCGGCGGCCTGGTGCGGATCTCCCTGCAGGCCGGCATGGCCGCGGACTGGGGCGCGCTTCCTGCCGACCTTGGCCAGGCGGTGATGCTCCTGGCAGCGCATTACTACGAATACCGGGCCGACACCGGACTCCACGGCGGCTGCATGCCCTTTGGTGTCACCAGCCTGATCGAACGCTACCGCAGCCTGCGGCTGACGCTGGGAGGATTGGCATGAAACAGCCCCCGAACCTGACCCGAAAACTGGTGCTGGAAGACCCCCAGCGCAGCCCCGACGGCGCCGGCGGCTACAGCGAGACCTGGGTGGCGCTTGGCACCCTCTGGGCAGCGGTGAAATCCCTGACGGGCCGTATGGCTGGTGACAGCGTGTCTTTGCAGAAATACCGTATTACCTTGCGCGCCAGCCCGGATGGTTTTGCATCCCGCCCGCGTCCAGATCAGCGCTTCCGGGACGGAAACCGCCTCTACCGCATTGATGCAGTTGCGGAAAATGACCCGGACGCCCGCTACCTCACCTGTTTCGCGGTTGAGGTGGTGAGCGGATGACCTATGCCATCGCAGGCGGGCTGCAATCCGCCGTCTACACCCATCTGACCGGCGACGCAGCCCTCACCGCGCTGGTCGGCAGCGCCATCTATGACGCCATCCCCGCAGGCCCCTTGCCGCAGACCTATGTGGCCCTGGGATCAGAGGAGGTGCTTGACCGCTCCGACAAGACCGCGGGCGGGGCCGAACACCGCTTCTTTGTCACCGTCACCACCGACATGGCCGGTTTTGCCGGGGCCAAATCCGCCGCCGCCGCGGTCTGCGACGCGCTGGTGGGGGCCGCGGTGCCGCTGCCGCGCGGCCGGCTGACCGGTCTTTGGTTCGACCGCGCCAAGGCAGAGCGGCTGACCTCCGGCGGCAGGCAGATCACCCTGCGGTTCCGCGCCCGTGTGGATGACGTCTGAACCTCAGAAATCTAGCGAAACAAATTGAAATACATGGAGAAATCCAATGACAGTTCAAAACGGCAAGGACCTCTTGGTCAAAGTGGACATGAACGGCGCAGGCCTGTTCGAAACCATCGCCGGCCTGCGCGCCACGCGCATCAGCTTTAACGCCGAAAGCGTCGATGTGACCAGCCTCGAAAGCCAGGGCGGCTGGCGCGAACTGCTGGCTGGTGCCGGTGTGCGGTCCGCCAGCATTTCCGGCTCCGGCATCTTCCGGGATGAGGCAACGGACGAACGCGCCCGGCAGCTGTTCTTTGACGGGCTCACGCCGGAGTTCCAGGTGATCATCCCCGACTTCGGCATCGTGCAGGGGCCGTTCCAGGTGACCGCGCTGGAATACGCAGGCAGCCACAATGGCGAGGCGACCTATGAACTCTCGCTCGCCAGCGCCGGCCAGCTCAGCTTTGCGGCGGTGTGACCATGGTAAACCCGCACGCAGGCGAGGCGGAATTGATCGTGAATGGAACCTCTTACGCGCTGAAGCTGACCCTAGGCGCGCTGGCGGGGCTGGAGGCCGCGCTGGAGGAAGGCACGCTGGTGGATCTGGTGCAGCGGTTCGAACAGGGCCGGTTTTCCGCCCGCGATGTACTGGCGCTGCTGGCCGCAGGATTGCAGGGCGGCGGGCACGATCTCAGCCGTGAGGATCTGGCCTCCGCCACCATAACCGGCGGCCCGATGCAGGCGGCGCGGGTGGCGGCGGAACTGCTGGTGCGCAGCTTTGCCGTGCCTGACAGCCCATGACCGCGCTCGACTGGCCCGCGCTGATGCGCGCCGGGATGGCGGGGCTGAAACTGCTGCCGCGCGATTTCTGGCAGCTGACCCCCGCTGAGTTACGGCTGATGCTGGGAGACGCCGCCACGCCGCTGCCGCTGGGGCGCGACCGTCTGGCAGCGCTGATGGCGGCCTTCCCAGACGCCGCCGGCCCAAAGAACAAGGAGACAACGGATGACTGACTCATCTTCGATGGCAGAACTGGAATTGCAGGGCGAGGCTTTGGGCGAAGCCCTGGACGGTGCATCCGGAATGGCCGCCGCCTTTGCAGAAGTGCTGGGGCGGGTCAAGGAGGGGTTCTCCGAGACCGGACGCGATGCGCAGATCCTGGACCGCAGTCTTTCCAAGGGCTTGCGCCGTGCCTTTGACGATCTGGTGTTTGACGGCGGCAGCCTGTCAGAGGCGATGGACACGCTGCGAACCAGCATGATCCGCACCACCTACAACGCCGCAATGAAACCGGTGACCAATCATGTGGGCGGGCTGATCTCCGACGGCATCGGCAATCTGGTGGGCAGCATCCTGCCCTTTGCCAAAGGCGCCGCCTTCAGCCAGGGCCAAGTGATGCCCTTTGCCAAGGGCGGGGTTGTCACCGGCCCGGTGGCCTTTCCGATGCGCGGCGCCACCGGGCTGATGGGCGAAGCGGGACCAGAGGCGATCCTGCCGCTGACCCGCGGGGCCGACGGCTCGCTCGGCGTGCGCAGTCAGGGCGGCGGCGCGGTCAACGTGGTGATGAATGTCTCCACCCCGGACGTCAAAGGTTTTGAACGCAGCCGCAGCCAGATCGCTGCGCAGCTGTCCCGGGCGCTGTCCCGCGGCGGCCGCAACCGTTAAGGATGGAGGGTAACGTCATGAATTTCCACGAAGTCCGCTTTCCCGCCTCGCTCAGCTTCGGCTCCGTCGGCGGCCCGGAGCGGCGCACCGATGTGGTGACGCTGGCCAACGGGTTTGAGGAAAGGAACACCCCCTGGGCGCACTCCCGCCGCCGCTATGACGCGGGCCTCGGCCTGCGCGCGCTGGAGGATATCGAGGTGCTGATCGCCTTCTTCGAGGCCCGCCAGGGGCAGCTGTACGGGTTCCGCTGGAAGGACTGGAGCGACTACAAATCCGCCCGGCCCAGCGCCGAAGTGGTCTTTGATGATCAGGTGATTGCGACGGGTGACGGCAGCACCGTCACGTTCCAGCTGGCCAAGACCTACCGGTCGGGCGAATTCACCTATCAGCGTCCGATTGCCAAGCCGGTTGCCGGGACCGTCCGGGTGGGCATTGAGCAGGATGAACTGCGCGAAAGCGTGGATTATGAACTCGACACCGCCACCGGCCTGATCACCCTGGCGCATCCGCCGGAAAAGGGCCTGAGCATCAGCGCGGGGTTCGAATTCGACGTGCCAGTGCGCTTTGACACCGCCAGCATCCAGACCAGCGTGGCCTCCTTCCAGGCTGGCGAGGCACCCGCAGTGCCGGTGGTGGAGGTGCGGGTATGACCTGTGTTCCCAATGACTTGCGCATCCATCTTCAATCCGGCATCACCACCGTCTGCCGCGCCTGGGCGCTGACCCGGCGCGACGGCACGGTTCTGGGCTTTACCGATCATGACCGCCAGCTGTCCTTTGACGGCATGGCGTTCCAGCCCGGCAGCGGATTGACCGCTCGCGCAGTGAGCCAGGCCACCGGCCTGGCCGTTGACAACACCGAGGCGCTGGGGGTGCTGAGCGACGCCGCGGTGCGCGAGCAGGACATAGAGGCGGGCCGGTTTGACGGGGCTGAGGTGCGCTGCTGGCTGGTCAACTGGCAGGACGTCTCTATGCGCTGGCTGCAGTTTCGCGGCTCGATCGGTGAAATCCGCCGGGCTGGCGGCGCCTTTGAGGCAGAGCTGCGCGGGCTGACCGAGGCGTTGAACCAGCCGCTGGGGCGGATTTACCAGAAGCCCTGCACCGCGGTGCTGGGCGATGCCGCCTGCCGCTTCGACCTGAACACGCCCGGCTATGCCGAGGAGCTGGAGGCCGAAGAGGTGCAGCGCAACCAGGACTTCCGCTGGCAGGCGCTGCCGGGGTTTGAACCGGGCTGGTTCGACGATGGCCGCCTGACGGTGCTGAGCGGCGCGGCAGAGGGGCTGTGGGCGGCGGTGAAAGCGGACCAGGCCGATGCCGCGGGACGCCGGATTTCCCTGTGGGAGCCGATCCGCGCGCGGGTTGCGCCGGGGGATCTGGTGCGGCTGGAGGCCGGCTGCGACAAACGTCTGAACACCTGCAGGCTGAAGTTCAACAATATCCTGAATTTCCAGGGCTTCCCCGACATCCCCGGCGAGGACTGGGTGATGGCGGTGCCGCGCCGTTCAGGCCGCAACACCGGGGGCAGCAGGCGATGAGCCGGGCGGTGGCAGCAGCGCGGGGCTGGATCGGCACGCCTTATGTGCATCAGGCGTCCTGCAGGGGCGCGGGCTGCGACTGCCTGGGCCTGATCCGGGGCCTGTGGCGGGAGCTGTACGGGGCTGAGCCGGAAGCGCCGCCCGCCTATACGATGGACTGGTCGGAGCCGCAGGGCGCCGAGGCGCTGTGGCAGGCGGCGGCACGGCATCTGATTGCCAAACCCTTGGGCCAGGCCGCCCCCGGCGATGTGATCCTGTTCCGGATGCGCGAAGGGTCGGTGGCCAAGCATCTGGGGGTGCAGTCCCGGGTTGCGGATCCAAACGCGAAGGCGGCGTCCGCCGGGCGGGGCCTTCCTGATTGCGGCCCCGCCTTCATCCACGCCTATGCCGGCCACGGGGTTGTCGAAAGCCCGCTGAGCCCGCCCTGGCAGCGCCGTATAGTGGCGCGGTTTCAATTCCCGAAGGAGCTGATCTGATGGCAACCATAGTTCTTTCCGCCGCCGGCGCGGCAATTGGCGGCGCAATCGGCGGCAGCGTCATGGGCCTGTCCTCAGCCGTGATCGGCCGCGCGGTGGGCGCCACCCTGGGGCGGCTTATTGATCAGCGGCTGATGGGCAGCGGTGCCGAAGCGGTGGAGACCGGCAAGGTCGACCGCTTCCGGCTGACCCAGGCCGGCGAGGGCGAGCCGGTGGCGCAGGTCTATGGCCGGATGCGCCTGGGCGGCCAGGTGATCTGGTCCTCGCGGTTTCTGGAGACCTCCACCACCACCGGCGGCGGGGGCGGCGGCAAGGGGCGGCCCCGCCCGCCGGAACCCGAAGTGACCACCTACAGCTACTCTGTGTCGCTGGCGATAGCGCTCTGCGAGGGGGAGGTTGCCCATGTCTCCCGCGTTTGGGCTGATGGCGAGGAAGTCTCGCCCAAGGATCTGAACATGCGCGTCTACCGCGGCACGGACGACCAGCTGCCCGATCCGGTGATCGAGGCGGTTGAGGGTGCCGGCAAGGTGCCGGCCTACCGCGGCACGGCCTATGTGGTGATGGAGGACGTGCAGCTGGCGCGGTTCGGCAACCGGGTGCCGCAGTTTTCCTTTGACGTGCTGCGCCCCGAACAGCCCGCCAGCAGCACCCATGCAGAGGATTTGGGCCAGCTGGTTCAGGGCGTGGCACTGATGCCCGGCACCGGCGAATACGCGCTGGCTGCCAAACGGGTGACCTATTCCGGCGGGCCGGGGGATACCAAGGCCGCCAACGAGCATTCGCCCTCCGGGATGTCCGACCTCAAGACCTCTGTCAGGGCGCTGCGCAAGGAATTGCCAGCCTGCGGCGCGGCCTCGCTGATCGTGTCGTGGTTCGGCAATGACCTGCGCTGCGGGTCCTGCAGGCTGAAACCGAAGGTGGAGCACAAGGCCGCCGAGGGCGATATGGTGTGGTCCGTCAGCGGGCTGGGCCGCAGCGCGGCGGAGCGGGTGCTGACCAAAGACGGCACGCCGCAATACGGCGGCACGCCGGCCGACGGCTCGGTGATCCAGGCGATCCAGGAAATGCACAAGCGGGGCCTGCGGGTGATGTTCTACCCGTTCATCCTGATGGACCAGGCAGAAGGCAACAGCTTGCCCGATCCCTGGACCGGCGGCGATGGCCAGCCGCATCTGCCCTGGCGCGGGCGCATCACCCTGTCGGCAGCGCCGGGCCGGGCCGGATCGCCCGATGGCACCGCGGCGGCGGATGCGCAGGTGGCGGCGTTCTTTGGCAGCGCCAAAGCCGGTGATTTCAGCGTCAGCGGCGGCAGCGTCAGCTACAGCGGCCCGCAGGAATGGACCCTGTCCCGCTTCATCCTGCACAATGCAGCCCTGTGCAAGGCGGCGGGCGGGGTTGAGGCCTTTTGCATCAGTTCCGAGATGCGGGGGCTGACGCAGATCCGCGGCGCCAACGGCTTTCCGGCGGTGGCGCGGCTGCGGGCGCTGGCGGCTGAGGTGCGGCAGCTGCTGGGGGCGGGAACCAAGATCAGCTATGCCGCCGACTGGTCGGAATACTGGGGCTATCAGTCGCCGGAGGGCGACCGGTACTTTCATCTGGACCCCCTGTGGGCGGATGAGAACATCGATTTCATCGGCATCGACAACTACATGCCGCTCAGCGATTGGCGCGACGGGGAGGCGCATCTGGATGCGCAGGCAGGTGCGCCGGCGGTCTATGACCTCGATTATCTGCGCAGTAATGTGGAGGGCGGCGAGGGGTTCGACTGGTACTACCGCTCTGGCGGCGCGCGGGCGGCGCAGATCCGCACCCCGATCACCGACGGTGCGCATGGCGAGCCTTGGGTCTGGCGCTATAAGGATATCCGCTCGTGGTGGGGCAACACCCACCACGAGCGGATCGGCGGCGTGCGGCAGGAAACGCCCACTGCCTGGGTGCCGCAGTCGAAACCGGTGTGGTTCACCGAACTGGGCTGCGCCGCCATCGACAAAGGCACCAACCAGCCCAACAAGTTCCTGGACCCGAAAAGCTCAGAATCCAGATTGCCGCATCATTCCAACGGGATGCGTGACGACCTGATGCAGGTCCAGTACTTGAAGGCCATTCTGGGCTATTGGGGGCAGGCGGCCAACAACCCGGTTTCAGAGGAATACGGCGGGCCGATGCTGGACATGTCCAACGCCTATGTCTGGGCCTGGGATGCGCGGCCGTTTCCGGCCTTTCCCAGCCGCCGCAAGGTCTGGAACGACGGCGAAAACTACCTGCGCGGCCATTGGCTCAACGGGCGGGCCGGACAGCGCACGCTGGCCTCTGTGGTGGAGGAGGTCTGCCGCCGGGCCGGGCTTCTGGATATCGACGTGTCGCAGCTCTATGGCATGGTGCATGGCTATGCGGTGCCGGATGTGGCAGAGGCGCGCGCGGTGCTGCAACCCCTGATGCTGCGCTACGGGTTCGACGCGGTGGAACGCGGCGGTGTCTTGATGTTCCGCACCCGCAAGGGCAGCGGCGGTGAAGCGCTGATGCTGGAGAAGCTGGCTGAGAACGAGGAAATGGACGGCAGCCTGGAGCTGAGCCGCGCCAGCGAGGCGGAGCTGGCGGGCAGGGTGCGGCTGCGGTTCACCGAATGGGGCGGCGACCACGCTGTGCGCTCGGTGGAGGCGGTGCTGCCGGATGAGGCGACGCACAGTGTCAGCCAGAACGAGCTGCCGCTGGCGCTGACCAGGGCCGAGGCGCGCCAGACCGTCGCCCGCTGGCTGGCTGAGGCACGGATCTCCCGCGATGCGGCGCGGTTTTCGCTGCCGCCCTCGATGCTGCATCTGGGGGCCGGGGATGTGGTCTCGCTGCCGGTGGAGGGCAAGGACCAGTTCTATCGCATCGACCGGGTGGAGCAGGCCGAAGCGCAGATGGTGGAGGCGGTGCGGATCGAGCCCGGCACCTATGACCTGGCCGCGGTGGCGGAAGAGCTGCCGGGCGTCAATGCCTTTGCCGCGCCCGGGCCGGTGCTGCCCTTGTTCATGGATCTGCCGCTGATGCGCGGCGATGAGGTGCCGCATGCGCCGCATCTGGCGCTGACTGCCACGGCCTGGCCGGGCAGCGTGGCGGTCTATGGATCGGAAGCGGATGAGAATTACGCGCTGGAACAGGTGGTTGCGGCCCGGCAGGTCATTGGCGTCACGGAAACGCCGCTGTTTGCGGCCGGGGCCGGGCGCTGGGACCTGGGCGCGGATCTGCAGGTGAAGCTGATTTCCGGCACGCTGGAAAGCCGCAGCGCCGAAGCGGTGCTGAACGGTGCCAATGCCGCGGCGATCGGCGACGGCACCGCGGCCAATTGGGAGCTGTTCCAGTTCCGCGAGGCGGAGCTGATCGCGCCGCAGACCTACCTGTTGCGCGGGCGCTTGCGCGGGCAGCTGGGCAGCGATGCGCTGATGCCGCAGGTCTGGCCTGCCGGGGCGTATTTTGTACTGCTCGATGGCACGCCGGTGCAGATGGATCTGCCGCCGGAGCAGCGCCGCAGGCTGCGGCATTACCGGATCGGCCCGGCCCAGCGGGGGCTTGATGACCCGTCCTACCTGCATTTGCAGGAGGCGTTCGAGGGCATCGGCCTGAGGCCCTATGCGCCGGTGCATCTGCGGCTGGCGGGCAGGCTGGGGCAGGATATCGGCGCGTCCTGGGTGCGCCGCACGCGGATCGAGGGCGACAGCTGGGACCTGGAGGAGGTGCCGCTGGGGGAAGAGATCGAATCCTACCGCATCCGGGTGCTGCGCGGCTCCGCTTTGCTGCGGGAGGCGGTCTCCGGCAGCAGCTTCTGGACCTACCCGGCCGCCTGGCAGGCGGCAGACGGGGCGCAGGCCGGGGATGTGATTGAGGTGGCGCAAAGGTCTGCCCGGTTCGGCGCGGGGCTTGCGGCCAGGGCGGTGCTGGCATGAGGCATCCTGTGCTGCCCGGCGATGTGTCTGCGGTGGCACGGGTCTTGCTGCGGGTGCCTCAGGATCAGCGGCTGCCCCTGTGCCGGCGGATTTTTGGCGGCGCGGCGGAGGCGGCGGCGCATTGCGCAATGCTTGGCACCCTGCACCCGCGCTGGGGCGACGGCAGTCTGAGTGCCTCGGCGCGCAAGTTTGCCTTGGCAGAGGAGCCGTTTCTGGATGACGCGGCCTATCTCAGCTGCACCCGTCTGGTGCTGCGGGAGCTGGCGGCAGCGCTGGAGGCGGGTGGGGAGGCTTCGACCTGGCAGGCTGATGGGGTCAAGGAGGGCCGCAGGCCCCCGCGCCCTGGCGCGGCTTGTCCTTGAGGCCGTCAGACTGGCTTTACACTGGGGCAGGCGTCTTGAGGAAGCAGAATGCGCCCTCAAGCGCTTCTTAGCAAAACCCCTGCACTGTCAGCCGCTGCGTATCTTGCGGCCTGATGGTTATGCGTGCCAGTGGATGCAATGCGTCCGCGCCGCGCGCCGCAAGCGCGCGGCGCGGGTCATTTCGGGCGCAGCTCAGCCAGGCGGGCGGCGATTTGCGCCTGCAGGCGCCCGGCGTGCGGGTCATTCATATCGGAAATATAGCCCATCACGGGTTTGCGTTTGCTGAAAAAGCCCTTAGATGGCTATCTTGAGCGGAGAAAGGATGCATCGCCATGTTCAAAACGCAGCAAGCCGTCGCCTCGCTGGATCCCGTCTGGGACCGGATTACCAAGGAAGCCCAGGAGGCTGTCGACTCGCAGCCGCTGATGGGCGGGCTGATCCATGCCTGCATCCTGCACCATAAATCGCTGGAAAAGGCGCTGTCTTACCGGATTTCCGCCAAACTGTGCTCCAACGAGATGTCGATGACCATCCTGCGGGAGATCGTCGATGCGGCGTATGAAGCTGATCCCGGCATCGTCGAAGCCTCGCGCGCCGATTTGATGGCCGTGTTTGAGCGCGACCCGGCCTGCCACCGGCTGTTGCAGCCGATCCTGTATTTCAAAGGGTATCAGGCGGTGCAGGCCTACCGGATCGGCCACTGGCTGTGGCAGCAGGGCGACTGGGATCTGGCCTATTTCTTCCAGATGCGGATTTCCGAGATCTTCGGCGTCGATATTCATCCGGCGGCGGACATCGGCAAGGGGATCATGATCGACCACGCCCATTCCATTGTCATCGGCGAAACCGCGGTGGTGGGCGATAACGTGTCGATGCTGCATTCGGTGACCCTGGGCGGCACCGGCAAGGAAGAAGAGGACCGGCACCCGAAGATCGGCGACGGCGTGCTGATCGGGGCCGGCGCCAAGGTGCTGGGCAATATCAAGGTCGGCCACTGCAGCCGCATTGCGGCCGGGTCGGTGGTGCTGGCGGAGGTGCCGCCGTGCAAGACCGTGGCGGGCATTCCCGCGCGCATCGTCGGCGAGGCGGGCTGCGATCAGCCCTCGGTCAGCATGGACCAGCGGTTTTCGAACGGATCCGACTGAGGGGGCGGGCCGCGGGGCTCGGGGATTCTGACGATTTCTTGCAAAGAAGAAGGGGCGGGAAACGCCCCTTTTTTAATGGCAGGTCCGTGGAGAATGCTGTTTTTAAATAAGCGGTTGCAGGCAGCAGTTGATCTGCGGGGGGCAGGGCGCATGGCCGCCGGTTCTGCAAAATCCCGTTTCGGGCGGAGGCTGGTCTTAATCGCAATACGCAGCGGCGGGCTGGCTTGAACCGGCCGGGGCCGGGGCGCATATACCTGTTTAACACCTGCGTTTTCAGCAATTTCCATTTGGGGGACAGATCATGATTTACACAACCCAAGGCCGCGGCCGGCTGTTTGGCTCGATCCTGGAAACGGTGGGCGATACGCCTGCCGTCCGCTTGAACAATATCGCTCCGGCGCATGTCACCATGTATGTGAAATTCGAGGCGTTCAACCCGGCGGGGTCGGTCAAGGACCGGCTGGCGCTGAATATCATTGAAGCGGCAGAGCGCGAGGGGCGGCTGAAGCCCGGCCAGACCGTGGTCGAGGCGACCAGCGGCAACACCGGCATCGGGCTGGCGATGGTCTGTGCCGCCAAGGGCTATCCGCTGGTGATCACCATGCACGACGGGTTCTCGGTCGAGCGGCGGCGGCTGATGCGGATGCTGGGCGCCAAGGTGGTGCTGACCCGCAAGGAGGAGAAGGCAGTTGGCATGGTGCTGAAGGCCAAGGAGCTGGCGGAGCAGAACGGCTGGTTCCTGGCGCATCAGTTCGAAACCAAGGACAACGCCGACATCCATGAAAGCACCACCGCGCGGGAGATCCTGGGCGATTTTGCGGGCGAACGGCTGGACCATGTGGTGCTGGGATACGGCACCGGCGGCACGGTTTCCGGCCTCGGCCGGGTGCTGAAGGACGCGCGGCCGGACCTGAAGATCACCCTGAGCGAGCCAGCCAATGCGGCGCTGGTGCAGTCTGGCGAGGCGCAGGCGCGCAACGGCGAGGGCGAGCCTGCGGCGACCCATCCCGCCTTCAATCCGCACCCCATTCAGGGCTGGACCCCGGATTTCATCCCGCTGGTGCTGCAGGAGGCGCTGGACAAGGGCTATTTCGACGCATTGGAGCCGGTGAGCGGTGAGGAGAGCATTAAGTGGTCCCGGCGGCTGGCGGCGGAAGAGGGCATTTTGGCGGGTATATCCAGCGGCGGCAGCCTGGCGGCGGCGATGAAGGTGGCGGAAACCGCGCCTGAGGGTTCGGTGCTGCTGGCGGTGCTGCCGGATACCGGCGAGCGGTATCTTTCCACGCCGCTGTTTGACGGCATCCCGGCGGAGATGGATGAGGCGGAGCAGGCGCTATCTGCCTCGACCCCTGGGTATCAGTACTGATCTGCGCGCCGCCGCTGGCCGGGTGCTGGCGGCGGCTGTTTTGCAGGTGAGTATTTTGGGAAAGATGAAAGGGGGCGGGGGCGCTCCCTTTTAACTTGGGTTTGCGCCGGAGATTTTGCGCGTACCGTGGCTCCAATCATTCCTGCGACCGCATTGCGGGACAGAGCCGCCTTTTGCTCTTGCAGCTATTGCTGACGCAAAAAAACGCGCTCCCGCGGCGCGAAACTTTCGGTAGTGCAGCGAACTTCCAGTTTGCGGTCATTCTCGCCCGCGGAAATCGGCGGAGCTCAAACCGCCTTTTCGCCGCAGTCAGGTCGGAAAAACGAGACGCCAGACTTAACCGCCCTTCGCTTGCTTGGGATCAGAGGCCGCAGATAAACCAATGCAGTAAGGGAGTTGAATGATGTGATCAATGAAATCGCCCCCGATATAGGTTTGAGTTTTCCGCAGTTAATATCTGGAACAGAGAGGAGTAACCCGAATATGGCCGACCAGGCCAAAGACGTCAGCATCGGCTGTGGGCTTGTTTCGCTGCTTCAAGCGGATCAGAACCGGTATGTCGCTCCGAAGATCGCGCCGGACTGGCTGAACTCAAACGGATTTCCGTTCACTTCATTTTCCATAGAAATATAGCGATATCCGCCGCGCAGCAGCCATTTTTCATTAAGCGCGTAACCGGCAGTCAACAGAACCTGCCAAGTTTCATTTCCGCTGCTGAAGCCGCCATAGTCGAAAAAGGCGGTCCCTTGCCAGCGGTCAGAAAACGCCGCCCGCACCCGGAAGCCAATCACGGGATCGACCCAGCTGGCATTGGCAGCGGCGCTTCTCTGGGGTGCGGTGCCAGGCTGCAAGGTCAGGGTCGTGTCCGTGTCGAACCAACGAAAACCAGCCATCAGATCGACTGCGGCTCTGCCGCTGTCATGCACCCGGTATCCTGCATACCCGTTCAGGATCTGGGTCGTCATCGATGTGTTAAGCCCCGAGTACGAAGTCCCGGGTGTGTCGTTGCCGAAGGACATGTCCGTATACATGTAGTCGGTTAGAAAGCTCCATTTCCCGTTACTGGCGGCGAATGCTCCCATAAAGGCAAAATCAAGGTTCTCAATAGCGTCGCCGAAGCTGAGTGTGCCCTCGATCCGCCCGGCAGGAGTGGTGATTGCTGTTTTGGACTCGGGCGCGAAAAGGTAGATCGTCGCCTCGTAGTTCCAGTTTCCGCTCTGAGCTGTCGCAGGTCCGTAAGCGAGGATACCGGCAGCCCAGGATGCAATTGCGGCCAAGGTGTTTTTCATAGGCGGTTCCTTTCCGGCAGATGTGTCAAATATTGCCGCAGGCAGAAACTGCAGGTGCCGGGGCAGCGGAGCGGCCCGCTCTGAGGCACGGGTTTTCTGAAACAGGCAATCATTCACTGTCTCCTTGCGGCGCAGGTTTTCCTTGCAGCTCTGCCTGAGCGGCCAGAAGTGCGGGATGCTCCGGATTGGCCGACAGGGCCTCTGCCACAACCACGGCGGCAGCATCGCGACCCCGGGTGGCTGCTGTAATCCTGACCAGCATCATCCATGCATCCAGCCGCTGCGGGTCCAGCCGCGCCACTTCGCGGAACGCTGATGCGGCCATGCCCATATTGCGCATGGTTAGCGCCACACCGCCAAGCTGGAGATGGGTCTCCGGGAAATCGAGCCGGCTTGCCATGGAATTCTGCCATTCCACCATGGCGGCTTGGAGCTCTCTGGCGGTTCCGCTCTGGAGGCGGTTCACCGTGCCGCCCAGCATCGCGCGGGCGGCTGCCATGCGCACGTTGCGGGCAGGATCGGTAAAGGCGGCGGCCAGCCGCTTACCCCTTTCCTGAAGCGGTGCAAGACGCAGCAGAGAGGCCGTGGCAGCGCGGACAAGCGGATCCGGGTCCTGCAGCAGATCTGTCAGCTCGGCGGCAGACTGCGGGTCGTCGGACTGCTCCAGCAGCCAGAGCGCCGTTGCCCGCACGATGCCTGGCTGGCTGGTATCCTGCGCGAGCGCGGTCAAATCCCCGGCCACCGCCGCAGCATCGGCACGCCCCCGCACCAGCACCTCCCCGTAGTGCCGACCGCGGTTCCGGCTGTCCGGATACCAAACAGAAATCTGTGCTGCAGCCCAGCCTGCGTCCTGGCCACCGTGGCAGGCGGTGCAGGCATCCGGCGCTCCCGTCACCGGCGAAAGATCCGGCCGGGGAATCCTGAAGGAGTGATCGGCGCGCCAGTCGTTGCCCATATAGACGCGTTCCGGCATGTGGCAGGACCGGCACTTCGCTCCGGTGCTGCCTTCTGTGTGGAAGTGATGCGCCGGGCTGTTGTAATCAGCTGTTGTGAGTGTTGGGAAATCCTGATTGCCCGCCGGGCTGTGGCATTGGGTGCAAAGACTGTTGCCTTCCGCCTTCAGCCCCAGGCTGTGTGCATTGTGGCAATTCAGGCAGGTCACGCCTCGCGCATACATCTTGGATTGCAGAAAGGCGCCGTAGACATAGACCTCGTCCTGGATCTGCCCGTCTGCGTGAAAAAGCCCTGGGCGCAAAAGTGCGAGCGTGTAGGCATCATGGAAGCGCGTGCCTGGCACCGGGTTGCCATCCAAGCTGGCTTCGCGTCTGGAGTGGCACGTCGCGCACTGTTCGACCGCTTGCCGAGGAACGGCGAAATCCACAGGAAATCCGTGGTTTGCGGGCGGCGGGGTCCTTGTCGTTTCCCATGCCTCGGCCCAAGCCACATGGTCTGCACCCGGTCCGTGGCAGGCCTCGCAGCCGACCCCCATTTCGACTTGGGTAGACGCATAACTTGAACGGCGTGGATCGTAGTTTTTGCGGAAACCAGTAGCGTGGCATTCGGCGCACCGCGCGTTCCAGGTCTTATAGGGGCCGGTCCAATGCAGACCGTCCGACGGCGGCAAATTCTGGTCCGGGTAAAGGTGGAACCACTGACCCTCTTCGGTGTCCCAGGCCACGTCGAAACTTTGCAACCGCCCCGGTTCGGTCTCCAGAAGGTATTGCTGCAGCGGTTCAATTCCCGCGACCGAATGCACCTTGTATGCCGCCTGCGATCCATCGTTTTCAGTAAGCTCGACGTAGTAGCCACCCTCAGCTCCGGTTTGAAACTGGGCGGTCATACCGTCATGGTGGAAGGCCGTCCCGCTGAAATCACCCACAACTGTCTCCCGCGACGGCATTGTCCAGGCCTGAGCGTGATGCGACCCTGCCCAGCTAGCGGCACTGTCTTTGTGGCAGCTGGTGCAGCGGTCTGACCCCAAATAGCTGTCAAGGCTTTGGGCCATAGCAGGCAGCCCAAGCAGCAGGAGAAGGATCAGAACTGCAATCTGCATTTTCGGTGGGCTTTCAGGTTTCCTGGGTCGTTCACGCACTTGGATTGCACGGCGGCTTCATTCGCCACCTGGCCAGACATGCTCCCAATCACCAGCCATGTCGATTACCAGCCAGCCGCGGCTGGCAGCTTCATCAAGCCCGCGCGCAAGCTGCCCGATGTGGCTGTCACGGTCGTAGGCGTATTCGCGTTCACCGTCAGTGTGGTGCAGTAAAATGCCCAGCCGTGCGCCTGTCCCGGCGGTCGTCCACTCGAGCATCTGGAAGTCACCATCGGAATTCCCAACTGCAATCACCGGGCGGCGCCCGATACGGGCCTCGATGGCAACCGGCTTGCCAGCCTTGTCATCGATGAAGAAGATGCCTGGGTCCTTCATCACCCGCGGCGGTCCGTCCTGGGCGGAATAGCTGCCGTTTCCGATAGAGCCGATGACCTGCTCAGGCGGAATGTTATAGGCGCTTTCCGAGAACACCCGGATGAAATGCAGGCCGCCGCCCGAGGCGATGTAAGTACGGAAGCCTTCATCGCGCAGGTAGCTCAAGAGCTCCAGCATTGGCTGATAGACCATTTCGTCATAGGACAGGCCGGTGCCGGAATGTTTGGCCGTATCCAGCCATCTGAGCACTTCAGCCTGGAACTCATCCACCGTCAGGCCGGAGTGGGTAGTGGAGACGATTTCCAACAGTCCCTCAGTGCCAGAGGCGGCCACTGTCTCCATGTCGCCTTCGACTGCGGCTCGAAGCACGTCAGACGTGAGCACCCCGGGATCATCGGCAGCCATTTCTTTCAGCCGGTCGATGGCAAATAAAAGTTGGAAGTAGACTGGCTGCTCTGCCCAGAGCGTGCCGTCATTGTCGAAGGCCGCGATGCGCGCGGCGGGAGTGACATAATCCGCTGAGGCCGGGTCCGTCACACGTTCGACAAAAGCGATGATCCCGGCCTTGGTGGCCGTGTCCGTCCAGGACGGCAAGGGGTCGGCAAAGGATGCCGATGCACACAAGATAGTAATTGGTATTGAAGTCAGCAGAGCACGCATCGGGAAAACCTCCGCAAGCGCAAGGAAAGGGCACCGGTGCAACCGGCAAAAGACGCGCCCCGGCGGAGAGTTCCACTGGGGCGAACAGGGATTAGCCTACTGTGAGCCGCCCGGCTGCGACAGCTTCTCCATCACCTTGTCGAGGCTGAAGGAAGCCGCCTCCTGCCGCGGCGGGTATTCCTTGAAGGTTTCCAGGAACTGCGCGACATAGGCTTGGGCCGGCACCAGCATAAAGGCATGGTCAAGCAGCCAGTCGTAGTAGGTGTTCGACGTCCGGTAGCCGCGCTCGTAGGGATCACGCCGCAGGTTGAAGATCAGCGGCACGCGCAGCGGTGTAAGCGGCTCCATCCAGGCCCGGAAGGTTCCCCAGGCTTTTTGCTCCAGGAAGGTGATCTTCCAGTTGTTGAGCCGGATCGCTGCGAGGTCGCCGTCATCGGTGAAGTAGAAGATCTCCTTGCGCGGGCTCTTGTCCGTCTCGCCCTTCAGCATAGGCAAGAGGTTGTAGCCGTCGAGATGGACGCGGTATTCGCGGCCTGCCATCTCTGGAACTGTGACGCCTTCCAGCAAATCTTCCTTAATGGTTTCGTTGCCTGCAGCGGCCAGGAATGTCGGCAGCCAGTCCATGTGATGCACGATCTCATTCGAGATCGTTCCCGGCGCGATATTACCGGGCCAGCGGACCATGGCGGGCACCCGCCATGCGCCTTCCCACTGGGTGTTCTTCTCGCCCCAGAATGGCGTCATCCCGGCGTCCGGCCAGGTGTTCATGTGGACGCCATTGTCAGTGGAATAGAACACGATGGTATTGTCGGCTATGCCAAGCTCGTCTAGCTTGTCGAGGAACTTGCCGATATCCATGTCGTGTTCGATCATGCCGGCAGTGTATTCGTCAGCCCGTTCTCCATTGTACCGCTCATCGGCGAGTGCGCGGTTCTCTTCACTGACATGGGTACGGAAATGCATCCGCGTTCCGCTCCACCACAGGAACCACGGAGTCCCGGCGGCGGTTTGCTCCTCCATCCAGGCGATCGCTGCATCCGATGTCTCGTCGTCCACGACCTCCATCCGCTTCTGCGTCAGCGCGCCGGTATCCTCGATATTCTGGTTGATTTCACCTTCACTGTAGGTTGCGGTCACGTTCAGAACACCGCGCGGACCGAAGCGTTCGAGAAACGTTGTGCCGTCCGCCAGGACCATGTCCCGCGGGAAATCTTCGTTCTCCGGCTCTTCCTCGGCATTCAGATGGTAGAGATTGCCGAAGAACACATCAAAACCGTGATTTGTCGGCAAATGTTCATCCCGGTCTCCCAGGTGGTTTTTGCCGAATTGCCCGGTGGCATAGCCTTCGGCCTTGAGAAGGCCTGCAATGGTCGGATCTTCGACCTGCATGCCTTCTTCGGCGCCGGGTAGACCGACCTTGGACAGGCCAGTGCGGAAGACCGACTGGCCCATGATAAAGGATGACCGGCCAGCCGTGCAGGATTGCTCACCGTAATAGTCGGTGAAAATCATACCCTCTTTGGCAACCCGGTCGATATTCGGGGTTTGATAACCCATCAGCCCCATCGTATAGGCGGAGATGTTGGACTGGCCGATGTCGTCGCCCCAAATAACAAGAATGTTCGGCTTGCCGCTTGCGCTGCTTTCCTGGGCAAGTGCCGGCGCACTTCCAATGCTTAATATCAGGAACCCGGCCGCGACGGCCCTGTTCAAATGCGAAACTGGCATAATCGGTAACTCCCTCACTCGTTAACATTGAAACTTGAGGTGGCCGCAGACAGGCAGCAAGCGAGAGACACTGCCCGCCTTTGTCCGCCCCGTAAAACTTTCCGAGTGGGGTCATTTATCCATAAGTTGAATGAATGGCGCAACACTTTCGTTCTTTGGGGCCATTCTCGCGGTTGTCACCCTTTGCGTCTGGGCCGCTGCGGACCGGCGCCCCGTTAGGAACTGCCACCGACTTGCCATAACCTGAAAGCAGTCTGCATAGAGCAGTCCATGGCACATAAGCCGTAGGCCAACGCGCATTGCAGGCTAGGCGACTTGTAAATTAGCTGTTTGAGTAGTGCTGCGAGTTGCATGAAGGTCCGGTGTGCTCGCTGCGCTGCGGCGTTGACACTTGAGCGCTTACGGCATTTTTTGTGCTGCGAGCGCGCGCAGCAAGATTGCGACATTTCCGCTCAGGGCTCAAAGCGGGGTTTGAGATCTGGATTCGCATTACAAATACGAAAGCCCCGGCGCTGAGGCCGGGGCTGTTGTGTTTTTTCTGGCAGCGGCCCGTCAGGCCAGCATCACCATCGGGTTTTCCAGGTTGCCGACGATCGCCTTCAGCAGGTCCGCGCCGAGGGCGCCGTCGATGACGCGGTGGTCGACTGACATGGTGACCCTCATCACAGTGGCGACCTTCAGTTCGCCATCCGCGCCGACAACCGGCTTCTTGACGCCGGAGCCGACTGCCAGGATGCCCGCGTGCGGCGGGTTCACGATGGCGTCGAAGTTGTCGATGCCGAACATGCCGAGGTTGGAGATTGCGAAGCTGCCGCCCTGGTATTCATGCGGTGCCAGCTTGCGCTCGCGGGCGCGGGAGGCGAGGTCCTTCATCTCTGCCGACAGCGCCGACAGGGATTTGGTGTCGCTGTCCTGCAGCACCGGGGTGAACAACCCGCCTTCGATGGCGACGGCAACCGCCACGTCGGAGGCTTTCATCTTCAGAACCCGGTCGCCGGCCCAGACTGCGTTGGCGTCCGGAACCGCTTGCAGCGCCAGGGCCACCGCCTTGATGATGAAGTCGTTGACCGAGAGCTTCACACCGCGCCCTTCGAGCTGCTTGTTCAGCTCGCCGCGGAACTTCAAGAGCGCGTCGAGCTGGATGTCGCGGCGCAGGTAGAAATGCGGGATGGTCTGCTTGGCCTCGGTCAGGCGGGCGGCAATGGTCTTGCGCATGCCGTCCAGCTTGACCTCCTCGTAGGTGCGGCCCTCGTACATGCGGGCGACCATATCGGCGGAGGGGCCGGCGGGCGCAGCTGCGGCAGGGGCCGCTGCGGCGGGACCGGTTTCGGTGCCGCCTGCAGCCTTGGACGCGGCGGCCTGCGGCTTGGCGTCGATCACGTCGGCCTTGACGATGCGGCCCTTAGGGCCGGAGCCCTTGATCTGGGAGAGGTCCAGGCCCTTGTCCGCAGCGATGCGGCGTGCCAGCGGCGACGCGAAGATGCGGTTGCCGTCGGCGCCCTGCGGCGCGGCAGGGGCGGTTTTGGCCTCTTTCTTGGGCGCCTCGGACTTGGCTTCGACAGGGGCCTCTTCCTTGGCTTCCTTGGCCGGGGCTGCGTCCGCGCTGGAGCCGCCGGAGGTGTCAATGTCGTCGGCGCTTTCGCCGTCTTCCAGCAGCACCGCGATGGGGGTGTTCACCTTCACGCCCTCGGAGCCTTCGGCGATCAGGATCTTGCCGACGGTGCCTTCGTCCACGGCTTCAAATTCCATGGTGGCCTTGTCGGTTTCGATCTCGGCCAGCAGGTCGCCGGAGGAGACGGTGTCGCCCTCCTTGACCAGCCATTTGGCAAGGGTGCCTTCCTCCATGGTGGGAGAAAGCGCGGGCATCAGGATTTCAGTAGGCATGCTTTTCGCGCTCCCTTAGCGGTAGGTCACTTGCTTCACGGCCTCGACCACCTCATCCGTGGTGATCAGCGCGTGGCGTTCCAGGTTGGCGGCATAGGGCATGGGCACGTCCTTGCCGGTGCAGGTCACAACCGGGGCGTCGAGATAGTCGAACGCCTGCTGCATCACCTCGGAGGCGATATAGCTGCCGACGGAGCCCTGCGGCCAGCCTTCCTCGACCGTGACCAGGCGGTTGGTCTTCTTGACCGACTCGATCACCGTGGGCAGGTCCATGGGGCGCAGGGTGCGCAGGTCGATGACCTCCGCGCTGACGCCGTCCTGGGCCAGCTTCTCCGCCGCTTCCAGCGTGTACTGCATGCCGATGCCGAAGGAGACGATGGTGACGTCGGAGCCTTCGCGCCAGATGCGGGCCTTGCCGAAGGGGATGGTGAAATCGTCCAGCTTGGGCACGTCGAAGGCGCGGCCGTAGAGGATTTCGTTCTCCAGGAAGATCACCGGGTTGGGGTCGCGGATTGCGGTTTTCATCAGGCCTTTGGCGTCGGCGGCGGAGTAGGGCATCACCACCTTGAGGCCCGGGATCTGCATGTACCAGGCGGCATAGTCCTGGGAGTGCTGGGCACCGACGCGGGCGGCAGCGCCATTGGGGCCGCGGAACACCATCGGGGCGCCCATCTGGCCGCCGGACATATAAAGCGTCTTGGCCGCGGAGTTGATGATGTGGTCAATCGCCTGCATGGCGAAATTGAAGGTCATGA
Source organism: Leisingera sp. CC-HEC093 (assembly GCF_059429195.1). Classification (NCBI taxonomy): domain Bacteria; kingdom Pseudomonadati; phylum Pseudomonadota; class Alphaproteobacteria; order Rhodobacterales; family Roseobacteraceae; genus Leisingera; species Leisingera sp. CC-HEC093. Next base: position 3,371,399 of record NZ_JCAIJR010000001.1, read on the forward strand.
ACTCGACAATCGGGCGCAGGCCCCCGAAGGCGGCGCCGGTTGCGATACCGGCAAAGCCGTGCTCGGTGATCGGGGTGTCGATCACCCGCTTGGCGCCGAATTCATCGAGCAGGCCCTGGGACACTTTGTAGGCCCCCTGGTACTCGGCGACTTCCTCGCCCATCAGGAACACGTCCTCGTCGCGGCGCATTTCCTCTGCCATGGCGTCGCGCAGGGCTTCGCGCACGGTGGTCTGCACCATCTCGGTGCCTTCCGGGTAATCCGGTTCCAGAACCTTGGCCGGCATGGCGGGTTCCTTCTGCGGCGCGGCGGCGGCGGGTTCGTCGGAGGGCGCTTCCTCGGCGGGGGCCTCTTCCTTGGCGCTGCTGGCCTCGTAGTCATCGGCGCTTTCGCCGTCTTCGACCAGCACCGCGATGGGGGTGTTGACCTTGACGCCTTCGGTGCCTTCGCCAATCAGGATCTTGCCGACGGTGCCTTCATCGACGGCTTCGAACTCCATCGTCGCCTTGTCGGTTTCGATCTCGGCGAGGATGTCGCCGGAATTCACGGTATCGCCTTCCTTGACCATCCATTTGGCCAGGGTGCCTTCCTCCATGGTCGGCGACAGGGCGGGCATCAGAATTTCAGTTGCCATGTTTTTGTCTTCCCTCTCAGGCGTTTACCTGCGGCACTTCATCCGCGTAGATGTCGGTCCAGAGTTCGTCCAGGGCCGGTTCCGGGCTTTCCTTGGCGAATTCGGCGGACTTGTTGACGATCTCCTTGATCTCTTTGTCGATCGCCTTGAGGTCTTCCTCGGTCGCGTGCTTGCCGGTCAGCAGCATCTCGCGGACCTGCTCGATCGGGTCGCGCTCCTCGCGCATTTTCTGGACCTCTTCGCGGGTGCGGTACTTGGCCGGATCCGACATCGAGTGGCCGCGGTAGCGGTAGGTTTTCACTTCGAGGATGTAGGGGCCGTCGCCGCTGCGGCAGTGGTCCACGGCGCGCTCGCCCGCTTCCTTCACTGACAGCACATTCATGCCGTCCACAGCCTCGCCCGGGATCCCGAAGGCCTTGCCGCGTTCCCAGATCTCGGCGCTGGAGGTGGAGCGCTGCTGCGAGGTGCCCATGGCGTACTGGTTGTTCTCGATCACGAAGACCACCGGCAGTTTCCACAGGGCGGCCATGTTGAAGGTCTCGTAGACCTGGCCCTGGTTGGCAGCGCCATCGCCGAAGTAGGCGAAGGTCACGCGGCCGTTACCCTTGTACTTGTCGGCAAAGGCGAGGCCTGCGCCGATCGGCACCTGGGCGCCGACGATGCCGTGGCCGCCATAGAAATGCTTCTCCTTGGAGAACATATGCATGGAGCCGCCCTTGCCCTTGGAGTAGCCGCCTTCGCGGCCCGTGAGCTCAGCCATGACGCCGTCGGGGTCCATGCCGCAGGCCAGCATGTGGCCGTGGTCGCGGTAGGAGGTGACGCGCTTGTCGCCTTCCTCGGCTGCCGCCTCAAGCCCCACAACAACCGCTTCCTGGCCGATGTAGAGGTGGCAGAAGCCGCCGATCAGGCCCATGCCATAGAGCTGGCCCGACTTTTCCTCGAATCGGCGGATCAGCAGCATCTCGCGGTAGTGTTTCGTCAGTTCTTCGGCAGAAACGTTTGGTTTCTTTGCGCTTTTTCTAGCGGCCATGGTGGTCAGCTCCCCCTGAAGGCTAGATAGTTTAGTGTTAAACAAATTCATAGCGGGTTTTGGCCCGGCTGAATAGTGCTATTCTGACGCGGTCCGGACGCAGGGTAAAGATCCGCCGGTCACCGCGCAAAAATGCAACGCTGGGGGACCGCAAGCACAGCTGCAGGCAGACCTGAACCGGAGAATTTCAAATGGGTGCGGGGTGACAAGGAGTTCTGGCAAGACTCGGTCTGGTAAAACTGCCAAGTTCCCAGCCGCTTTCCTCCCGGGAAAACGATGTGCCAGAGGCGCGCTTAGTGGAGAGGATCAGCGGATCACAATCTCGTCCGCGCGGACGAGACCCAGAACCGTGCGTGCCTGTTCGTCAAGGAGGTCGAGGTCGAGGTAATCGTCGGACAGGCGGCGGGTCAGGTTCTCCATCTCGCCGATGCGGGACTGGAGACGGCCGAGATCCTGCTGCAGCTCTTCTGCCTCAGCCTGGATCTCGACCCTCCGGAACAGCCCGAAATCGCCCTGTACCGCCGCAAAGGTGAAGTAAGCGCTGAGCGCGAATGCGATGGCAAAAAAGGCGATGGCGCCGAGGGACGGCCGTGTGCTTCGGGTCACTTTGGAGGTGCCTGTATGTTACTGCTCTTGATGTGTTTTGCACCGTTTGCCGGCGTCTGAATTCAGAATGCCACAAGCGAATCTGCTTGGGAATCCCAAATCTGTCCAAAGCGGGGAAAATTTGCGGAAGATGCTCTGCAAGGCCGTCGCGGCAACGGACGTTGCTAGCAAAGCCTCAGATGTTCACGCACGATTTCCCGGAAGTTTTCTGGAAAGTTCTGTTCCGCCGGGTCGAGTTCGGAAGCTGCTTCTCTGATGCGTTCGAGGCCCAGGCAATGGTACTGGTCTTCGGCCAGATAAATGTCCATGGCATCAATTGTCTTATCTATTGAGTGGGTTTTGGCTTCCAGCAGTTGGCGTTCAGTGCTGTTGAGGCTGAGGCATGACCAGAGGCCGTATTTTGCCCGGTAGGATGCAAAGGCGTGTGCTAATTTTTCCTCTTTGCCGGCATCGTCCTCGGGCAAAGAGTTATACAGGGTAAAGAAGGAGCGGATATGCTCTTGCAGCGCAAGAGTGGAGGCAATGTGCTTGTTCCAGGCCTCAAAGCTGCGGGCGTCCGGGTCATCGGCCGGAACTTCTACCAGGCTGTTTTCGTAATTTGCAGGTATTGCTTCCAGCCAAGAGGCTTTTTCTGAGGTTGTCAGGGCGTGCCATTGCGGTGCGCAATAGCGGTGGGCGATCCCGGCAAGACCGGTGTGAGCCTGAGACGGTTTGGACTCCAGGTACCCTGCGCCATGAAAAACTGCGGCTGCAATCAGGGTAAAAGATAACACCCATTGCCATCTGGAAGATTTCATCAAAAAGGTCCTTTCGCTGCAGGGGGCTGCTAGCAGCGGAATGTGGCACAAATGGTGATGGGCCGCGTTCTGGACATGAAATAGGAGCCGGCTGGAGGTCCTAAAAAACCGCCGCAGGAAGTCTGCGGCGGTTCAGTTCAGGCATCCAGTGATGCAGCTGTGCCGTTTCAGGCGTTTTCCAGCGCTGCGACGCCGGGCAGCTCCTTGCCTTCCATCCATTCCAGGAAGGCGCCGCCGGCAGTGGAGATATAGGTGAAGTCGCCGGCCGCGCCGGAGGCGTTCAGGGCCGCCACGGTGTCGCCGCCGCCGGCAACCGAGATCAGTTGGCCGGAGCGGGTCATCGCTGCGGCCTTGAGGGCTGCGGCGTTGGTCGCTGCATCGAACGGTTCCAGCTCAAACGCGCCGAGCGGGCCGTTCCAGATCAGCGTCTTGCTGTTTGCAAACACTTCGATGATGCGGGCGACGCTGTCCGGGCCTGCGTCCAGGATCATGCCGTCTTCGGGGCATTGATCGGCGGGCAGGATCTGGTGCTCGGCGTGGGCCTCGAATTTCTTGGCGACCACGATGTCGGAGGGCAGGATGATCTCGCAGCCCGCGGCCTCGGCCTTGGCCAGGATCTCGGCTGCGGTGTCCTTCATGATGCGTTCGGCCAGGGAGATGCCGACCGGCAGGCCCTTGGCGACCAGGAAGGTGTTGGCCATGCCGCCGCCGATCACCAGATGGTCGACTTTCTCAATCAGGTTGCCCAGCAGTTCCAGCTTGGTGGAGACCTTGGCGCCGCCGACCACGGCGGTCACCGGGCGCTGCGGCTGGCCCAGAGCGCTTTCCAGCGCCTGCAGTTCGGCCTGCATCAGACGGCCGGCGCAGGCAGGCAGCAGGCGGGCCAGCGCCTCGGTCGAGGAATGCGCGCGGTGGGCGGCGGAGAAGGCGTCGTTGCAGTAAACCTCGCCCAGGCGCGCCATGCCAGCGGCCAGGTCGGGATCGTTCTTGGTCTCGGCGGCGTGGAAGCGGGTGTTTTCGAGCAGGAGAACTTCACCCGGCTGCAGCGCGTCCGCGGCGGCTTCGGCGCCGGCGCCGACGCAATCGGCGGCAAACAGCACGCGGGTTTCAAAGGCGCGCTCCAGTGTCGGCACCAGCTGGTTCAGCGACAGGTTCTCGCGGCGTTCGCCGCCGGGGCGGCCGAAGTGGGCCAGCAGGATCGGCTTGCCGCCGGCAGCCAGAATGTCGCGCACGGTGGGGGCGATGCGGCGGATGCGGGTGGAGTCGGTCACCACGCCGTCGACGATCGGCACGTTGATATCCACGCGCACCAGCACGCGCTTGCCGTTCAGATCCATGTCGTCGAGTGTTTTCCAGCCCATCTCAAGTGACCCCTTATGGTGAAAATGCAGTCAAATCCGCGGGCTGTTTCGGGGGTTTTTGCGCATCAGTCAATGCTCCCTTGGCATTTCCGGGCGCTGGCCTTAACTATCGTTGCAAATTTCGACGACAGGAGGGCCACATGGCCGAGATTAAAGATCCCGAAAACACCGTCATCATCGAGTTGAAAGACGGCAATGTTGTAATCGAGCTGCTGCCCGACGTGGCACCGAAGCATTCCGAGCGGATGAAGGAACTGGCCCGTGCAGGTGAATACGACAACGTCTGCTTCCACCGGGTGATCGACGGTTTCATGGCGCAGACCGGCGACGTGGCCAACGGCGACATGGAAGACGGTTTCAACATCCGCATGGCAGGCACCGGCGGCTCCAGCCTGCCGAACCTGCCGGCCGAGTTCTCCAAGCTGCCGCATGACCGCGGCACCCTGGGCGCGGCGCGGTCTGCGAATCCGGACTCGGCAAACTCGCAGTTCTTCATCAACTTCAAGGACAACCACTTCCTGAACGGCCAGTACACCGTTTATGGCCGCGTTATCGAAGGCATGGAGCACGTGGACGCCATCACCAAGGGCGAGCCGCCGGCGAACCCGGACCGGATGATCAGCGTCAAGGTGGCTGCGGATGCGTAAGGCGCTGACAGCCCTGGCCCTGCTGGCGGCAGGGCCTGCCTTTGCCACCGGCCTGGAGGTCCAGGTCGAGGGTGAAGCCAACGGCACCATCAAGATCGACCTCTTTGAGGATGTGGCGCCCAAGCATGTGGAGCAGATCACTGCGCTGGCGGCTGAAGGCGCGTATGACGGTGTGGTATTCCACCGGGTGATCGACGGCTTCATGGCACAGACCGGCGACGTCGAGTTCGGCAAGGCCGGCGGCGATATGAGCATGGCCGGGCGCGGCGGCTCCGGCCGTCCGGACCTGCCGGCCGAGTTCTCTGACCTGCCGTTTGACCGCGGCGTGGTGGGCATGGCCCGCTCGCAAAGCCCGAACAGCGCCAATTCGCAGTTCTTCATCATGTTCGATGCGGGCCACTTCCTGAACGGCCAGTACACGGTTGTCGGCAAGGTGACCGACGGCATGGATGTGGTTGATGCGATCAAGCGCGGCGCCGGCAACAACGGCTCGGTGACCGGTCAGCCCGACGCCATGACCAAGGTGACGGTGACCGAGTAAGCCCGGTCCGGTTTCCCGGTATCAGACAGCCCGCCCCCGGTGTCCCGGGGGCGGGCATTTTTGTGTCTGGCGTGCTGACAGCCGGTCACAAGCGCGTGCAGCCCCCTGTGCCGCGCCTGTCCGCTGCCGTTTACTGGGGTGGGAGGCGCTGGTCATGTTCAAACCTATGCTGTTGTGTTTGGGTCTGCTGCTGCCGTGGAGCGCGCAGGCGGATCCGCAGGTCTGGCAGCGGGAGTGGCCGCAGACTGATTTCAGCCGCTCCAGCGTGAAGGACTGGGGCCAGATCCGTTCTGGCGGGGTGCCCAAGGATGGCATTCCGGCGCTGGACAGGCCGAAGTTCGTGGAAGCCGCCAAGGCGCGGCGGCTGAAGCCGCGGGAGCCGGTGATCACGCTGGAGATGGCGGGTGCCGCGCCGCGGGCCTATCCGCTGCGCTACCTGACCTGGCATGAGATCGTGAACGACGTGGTGGCTGGGGTGCCGGTGGCGGTGACTTATTGCCCGTTGTGCAATTCGGCGATGAGCTTTGACCGGCGCACCGCGGCGGGGGTCTTGAGTTTCGGCGTCAGCGGCAAGCTGCGGTATTCGGACATGGTGATGTATGACCGTGAAAGCCGGAGCTGGTGGCAGCAGGCGACCGGCACCGGCATTGTCGGGCGGATGACCGGTACCCGGCTGAAGACGCTGCCAAGCTGGGTCGAGAGCTGGCAGGAGTTCACCGCCCGCAACCCGGAGGGGCTGGTGATGGCGGAACCGGGCTGGAACCGCGATTACGGGCGCAACCCGTACCGCGGTTATGACACAGCGAAATGGCCGTTCCTTTATGATGGCAGCCCGCCGCCGCACGGGCTGGCGCCGATGCAGCGGGTGGTGCGCGTCGGCAGCCGTGCCTGGCCGCTGGCCCGGCTGGCCAACGAAGCCGAGATCCGCGAGGCCGGGCTGGTGCTGAGCTGGCGGCCGGGGCAGGCCTCGGCGCTGGACAAGCGCAGGCTGGCGCAGGGGCGCGACATCGGCAGCGTCCGGGTGCGGGACGGGCAGGGGCGGGACGTGGCCCATGACGTGATGTTCGCCTTTGCCTTCCACGCCTTCTGGCCGGACGGCAAATGGATGCTGAAATAGCAATAAGCGCGCCGCGAGGGGCGCGCCTGCTAGAGTTCGGCTCTGGCCGCCTGGATCAGAACAGGAAGTTATCCGATTGCTGCAGCGCCGCCACGGAGATGTCCTCGACCAGGATGGTCACATCGCTGAAGGACACCAGCACATCATCGCCTTGGGCCTGGAAGGCGAGGCCGCCCATATCCTCTGCACCCCGGCTGATCCGGATATGGTCAGTGCCCGCAGTGAAATCGGTGATGGTGTCGTTGCCATGGCCCTGACGAAAGACAAAGATATCCGCATGGGCGCCGCCGGTCAGCAGGTCATTGCCTTTCTGGCCAAACAGAACATCGCGCCCGTTGCCGCCTTTCAGAGCGTCGTTGTCGGCTCCTCCGAAGAGTTTGTCATTGCTGGCTCCGCCGAACAGGCGGTCATGGCCGCTGCCGCCATTCAATTTGTCGCGGCCGGAGCCGCCAAAGAGCTTGTCGCCCCCGCGGCCGCCATCCAGCAGGTCGTTGCCGGAGCCGCCGAGCAAGCGATCGCGGCCGGTTTCGCCTTCGATCCGGTCGTTACCGGTCTCACCGTAAAGGCGGTCGTTGCCGGAAAGGCCGCGCAAGGTGTCATCACCCCCCCCGCCGAGGATTACGTCGTGCTGGCTGGCTGATTGGCGGTCGCCGGTTAACTGATTGTCGCTGGAGCCTCCGGTCTGCAGGCTGACAGTCAGATCGTTGAACTGGATAAGCTCCATTGAATTCAGCCGGTCGTTACCTTCTGCGGAGCGCAGGTAAGTGTAGGTGGAAACGGACCGGAACTCGGTCCCGGCGATGCTATCGTCAATGATCAGCAGGTCGGTCCCTGAACCGCCGTAGATGCTGTCGTCTCCGGTGCCGGCATTAATAGTGTCGTCGCCGTATCCAAGTTCCCAGGTGCTGCTCCGTGTAGAGTCGATCGTAAACACGTCATCGCCGAGGGTCACAGACTGAACGAAGTCTGCATTCTCAAGTGTCGAATACTCTGTGTATTCGACAAGGAAATCCGTCGCAGACATGACGGTTGTGCCGCCGACTTCGAAGTCAATGCTGCCAATCCAACCATGAACTTCTTCGCCAATAGCGTAGAAAATACCGTTCAGTGTAGTGGTGTAGATTTCAAAGTTGATGTTGAGTCCGGTGTAGACCAATTGGTTCGGATCCACGGCGGCAACACTGATGCTGCGGATGAAATAATCCTGCAATCCGCCCACATCCCAAGTGTAACTGGAATCGTCTACTGTAAATCTCGCCATCTAAGACACCCTGGAAATTTGGAATTCTGCGTTGTTCGGATGGCTGCCCGACAACCTAGGGTTCTGGTGCCAAATAGCGTTAAGCAAGGCAAGGCGATGAAAGTGCTGCCCTTAAGTAATTCTGAGGTCGCGCTAAAATTGAGCAAGAGGTGTTGCAAAATGAAAACGCCGCAGGGGGTCCCTGCGGCGCTTCGGTGGTCCCTGTCAGACCCGGCGGTGCAGATGGCTGGCCGGCTGGCGGCTCAGCCTTCTGCTTTATGTGCCTTGGTGGCGGCCTGAATCGCCGCAGACGGCGCCGGGGCCGGCGCTGCAGCCGGGGCGGACTTGCGGCCGCCCGGGTTCAGCGGATCGTCCTGACGCTGCACGGAGCCTTCGAAATGGGCACCGCTTTCGATTGCGATGGTCTTGTGGATGATGTCGCCCTCGACCCGCGCGGTGGAGGTCAGGCGCACCTTGAGGCCGCGCACGCGGCCGACGATGCGGCCGTTGATGACCACGTCATCGGCGGTGATTTCGCCCTTGATGGTGGCGGTTTCACCGACGGTCAGCAGATGCGCGCGGATGTCGCCCTCAACCGTGCCTTCGACCTGGATATCACCGGTGGTCTTGACGTTGCCGGTGATGTGCAGGTCTGAGCTCAGCAGCGATGCGGCGGGCTTGGCCTTGGGCATGCTGGAGGTGTAGTCGCTGGCCGCAGGCGCAGCTGCCGGGGCCGCCGCGGGTGCCGGGGTTGCGTCGGCCTGCTTCGGCCCGGGCTCGTTGATTTTGCTCTTAGAAAACATTTCTCGCAGCCTTGATGTAGATCATGGGGTTAACAGCTTGCCCGTTGACCCTGACCTCGTAATGGAGGTGGGTCCCGGTGGACCGTCCGGTGTTACCCATATCAGCAATGTGATCCCCGCGCGAGACCCTTTGGCCCTTAGTCACGCGGAGTTTCGAGTTATGGGCGTATCTGGTTTCGATGCCGAAAGCATGGCGGATGGTGACCATCCTGCCGTAGCCGGACTGCCAGCCGGCATGGGTGACGACGCCATCGGCGGTGGCAAAGATATCGGTGCCGGTGCGGCCGGCGAAATCGGACCCCTTGTGCAGGCGGCGGCCGCCGGTTTTCGGGTCGCGGCGGTAGCCGTAGCCGGAGGACTGGCGCACCTGGCCGAGGTTCACAGGCGTCGCAAAGGGCGCCTGTTCAGCCGCCAGCCGGTAGAGGTTCAGCTGGTCCAGCTTGGCCAGGATGGCGTTGGCGCGCAGCGCTTCTCGGCTGGGTTCCTCGCCGCGGGTCGACATCGCCAGCGGCTCCAGCGGACCGCCCTGGCCGTTATAGCCGCGGCGCACCTGCTCCAGGATGCGGTCGGGCGGCATGCCGGCATTGCGGAACATCTTGTCGAGCGGAGTGACAGAGACCGCCACCGCTTCTTCCAGCTGGCGGAAGATCTGGCTGTTGCGTTCATCCATCAGCTGCAGCTCCAGTTCCAGCTCGTCGCGCTGCTGCAGCGCGCCCCGGGCGTCGGCCATGATCTGGTCGCGCTCGGTGGCGGTGTCGGCCAGCACGTCTGCCAGCAGGTCCATCTGCGCCTCGGCGCTGGCCATCGCGGCATGGGCGCCGGTGCCGCCGCCGGTCTCTTCCTTGAGCTGCGCCAGCTCGCCGCGGGCGGCGTCGCGCTGGCTCATGGTGTCGCGCAGGGTGGTCTGGATCACTTCGATGCCGGTTTCCAGCTCGCGGCGGCGGGTCTCAGACGCCAGCAGCTCCGACTGCATCGCCGAGATCTGCGCCAGTGCGGCGTTGAAACGCTCCTGGGCGGCCAGCGCCTCTTCGGCGCGGGCGTCGCGTTCATCGGAAATCGCGTTCAGCCGCTCGCGGTAGGTCTGCTGATCGCGCTTGGCCAGCTCGCGGAAATTGCCGGAACCGATGCTGTCCATCAGCACGATGGCAGTGGCGACGATGGCCCAGGCGGTAAACAGGGTGATGCCGGCCACTGCCACAAGCTGTGTTTCAGAGCGCAACCGGATGAACCGGGTGTCGGTGTCGGATTTCAAGAACACCCGCCGCTCCGGGAAGCGGCGTTCAAGAAAACTGTGAATTCTGATCGCGAGCCGTGTGCGCAATGTCCGGTCCTTGTCCAGTCTCGTCGTCCGGCCCCGCAGCCCGCCGCGGCGCGGTTCCGGGACCTTGGCCGAAGTCAATAGACAGGGCTGGCCGGTTGGGCAAGCCTGTTGACCCATCGGGCCGGGCAACGGCGGTTAGCGGAGTGTGATCGGCGGGAAATTGCCGAGCGGGGCAGGGAAGCGGCTGCGGACGGCGGCTGCCGGCAGAGGCCCGGTCAGCCCTGCCGTTCGTCCTGCGCTTCGGTCCAGCCGTTTTCCCAGGCCTGGTGGTCGGCATTGTCAAAAGCATAGGGGTTGGCGGTAAACGGCAGACCGTTCAGGCAAGCAAGATAGCCTTCGTCGAAATGCGCGCCGCGCGGGTCCATGCCGCAGGGCTGGTGGGCAGTGTCGCGCAGATGGGCGGCAAATTCCGGGTAGCGGGCAAGGTCGGTCTGGTCGAGCCCTTCAGGGTGCTGCTCCAGCGCCCGGCGGCCGCGGCGGGTCAGCTGCCAGCCGCCGTCCGGCACCGGTTCCAGTATGCGGGCGGTCTGCAAGTCTGCCAGATGGCCGGTGAGCCGCGCGCGCAGATCCTCCGGCGGCAGGCCAGGGTGTTCGTTGGCCTGCCGGAACAGGGCGGCGAGGGCGGTTTCGCAGCTCTCCAGCGTGACCGGACCGGCGCCGGCCTTGTGCATGATCAGGGCGACAAGGCTCGCGGTACTCAGCAGTGGAAAGTCGTCTTCGAACATGGGGCACCCGCGGTTTCCGGGACTTTCCAGTCTACGCTCCGGCGGGCTTCAGGTAAAGGCTGCGGGCAGTGCGGCCGGGCGGGGCTACCAGCCCGGCAGCGGTTTCACCTGGTCGGCCAGCGGCCAGTAGAAATCGGGCGGCAGGCCGGCGTCGGCGCGTTTTTCCTCGTTGAAGGGCGGTTTCAGCGCGCCGCGGAAATACTTGCGCACCAGCGCGTGGAATTCCTCCTTGGGGTCCAGATTGTCCCGGCCGCAGAGGAAGTTGAACCATTTGGAGCCATAGGCGACGTGGCTGACCTCCTCGGCATAGATCAGCTCCAGCGCCTCAACGGCCTGCGACAGCTGTGCCTTGCGGAAGACGCCGATCATACCGGGGGTTACATCGAGGCCGCGGGCCTCCAGCACCATGGGCACCACGGCGAGACGGCCCATCAGGTCCTCCGACGTGTCCTCAGCCGCGCGCCACATGCCGGCATGCGCAGGCAGCGCGCCGTAATGGCTGCCCAGAGATTCAAGGCAGTCGCACATCAGGTTGAAATGCTTGGATTCCTCATCCGCCGCCTTGACCCAGTCGTCGAAGAACCCCAGCGGCATCGGCACATGCGAGAAGCGGGCGATGATGTCCCAATGCAGATCGACGGCGTTGAGCTCGATATGGGCGACCGCGTGCAGCAGGGCGATACGGCCGGCCTCGGATCCGGGCTTGCGCTTGGGCACGTCGCGGGGATTCAGGAGTTCGGGCTTTTCGGGCCGAGCCGGGTGCACCGGCGGGCTGGCGGTGCCGACCGGGATCTTCGGGGCGTCTCCTTTGCGCGAGGCAAACCACTCAGCCGCATGGCGGCGCGACAATGCGGTCTTGGCGCGGCCGTCCGCGGTGGTCAGCACCTCGGCGGCGCGTGCGGCGAGCGTAAGGGGCTGATCGGACATGCGGGTCTCCTGTTGCGGCGGGTTGCGGCTCCGGCTTCACCCGATTTGGGCGGCGGAGTCCAGAGCGGAAACGGGGCGCTCCCGCGACTGCGGGCGATCAGCAGGCTGACCGCCCTGGCAGCCTTGGGTCGGGCAGCGCGCATTCCGCGCGCTGCGCGCCGCCCCTTTGGGCGGCGCCGGGCCCAACAGCCGCGGCTGTGCCCGGCAGGGCGCGGGCAGAGCTGGCGGGAGGGCTTGGGTCACAGGGCGCGGACGGCGTCCAGGACCTCGTCCGCGTGGCCGTCGACCTTCACCTTGCGCCAAACCCGGGCGATGTTGCCATCGGCGTCGATCAGGAACGTGGAGCGCTCGATGCCCCAGTGGGTCTTGCCGTACATGCTCTTTTCCTTCCAGACGCCGTAGTCCTCGCAGACGGTGCCCTCCGCATCCGACAAGAGCGGTGTTGTCAGCCCGTGTTTTGCGGTGAAATTCTCATGCTTCTTCAGGCTGTCCTTGGAAATCCCGAAAACGTGAGCGCCGGCATCGGCGAATGCCTGCAAAGCCTCTGAAAAGGCGATGGATTCTTTGGTGCAGCCGGGGGTATTATCGCGGGGGTAGAAAAACAGCACCACGGGCGCGCCCCTGAGGCTGGACAACGTGACCTCTCCGCCGCCGCCGCGGGGCAGGGTAAAGGAAGGGGCGGGATCTGAAACGTCGAGCATTGGCCTGTCTCCTGTCTTTTGCGCAAATCACTGCGCGGCGACCATAACCCATGAACAGCGAAGGGAAAGCTGAGATCAAACCCGCCGGCGAGAATAACCGCGCCGCCGCTGAGGCGGTGCCTGTGGCCGGACCGGTGCCGGAGCCGGATCCTGCTGCAGAGGCGGCGGGCACTGTTTCGCCGTCCGGGCGGTGGCAGCGGCGGCGCTGGAGGCTGCTGCGCCGCCTGGCCTGGGTGCTGGCGGTCCTGTCGTTCCTGGGCGCGGGCGCGGTCTATTTCGGGATCGGCACGCGGCTGGACGCGCCGGACTGGGTTCGAAGCCGGGTGGAGACACGCATCGAACGCCACCTGAACGGGCTGCAGATCGAATTCGGCGCCATCAATGTGGTGGTCAACAAGGGCTGGCGGCCGCGGGTGAGCCTGCGGGATGTGGTGCTGCGGCATCCGGACGGCGCGGTGTTTGCGCAGCTGGCCGATGCCCAGGCAAGCCTGGCGATGCGGCCCTTGCTGCGCGGCCGCATCCAGCCCAAGCAGATCACTCTCAGCGGGCTGTTTGCAGCGCTGCGGCGCAACAAGGACGGTTCCTTGGCGCTGAGCTTCGCCAGCGGCGGGCTGCCGGCCCGGCGCGCGGAAAGCCTGGTGCAGCTGATCGAGCAATGGGACAGCCAGCTGGAAAAGCCGGTGCTGGCGTCGCTGACTGGCGTGGAGACCAATGCGCTGACGCTGTCTTATACCGACGACCGGCTGGGCCGCGGCTGGACACTGGACGGCGGCCGCATCCGGCTGCAGCGGGACGGTGCCGCGGTGTCGCTGTCCGGAGCGTTCTCGGTGCTGAGCGGGCGTGGCGGGGTCGGCACGGTGGAGGCCAGCTATAGCTCTGAGATCGGCAGCCCTGAGGCGGAATTCGGGGTAATGGTCTCTGACATTGCCAGCGAGGATATTGCCGTGCAAAGCCCGGCGCTTGGCTGGCTGGGCGTGCTGCAGGCACCGATTTCCGGCTCCCTGCGCGGCGGTGTTGCAGGCGATGGCGCGGTGCTGCCGGTGCAGGCCAGCCTGCGCATCGGCGAGGGCGTGATCCAGCCGGAGGCGCAAACCCGTCCGGTGCCGATCAGCGGCGCGCGCAGTTATTTCACCTATGATCCCGCACGGCAGATGCTGAGTTTTTCCGAACTCAGCGTCGAAAGCGGCTGGGGATCCGGGGTGATGCAGGGGCAGGCCAGCCTGGCAGGCATCCAGAACGGCCAGCTGACCGGGCTGACGGGGCAGCTGCGGTTTTCCGGCCTGGAACTGAACCCGCGCCGGCTGTTTGATACTCCGGTCAGGTTTCCCGCGGTGGACGCGGATTTCGACCTGCGTTTGCGGCCTTTCCGGTTGCGGCTGGGTGAGATGCTGGTGCGGGACGGGGACAGCCGCATCCACCTCGACGGCACGGTCGGGGCCGGGCGGGACGGCTGGAATTACGATCTGAACGGCAGTGTCGACACGGTCAGCGCGGCGCGGGTCAAGGAGCTGTGGCCTGCAGTGCTGGCGCCCAAGCCGCGGCAGTGGGTGCGGGAAAACTTGCGGCAGGGACAGATCCGCGATGTCGGTTTCCACATGCGCGGCCGGGGTCCGGGCAAGCCGTTTATCAGCCTTGATCTGGCGTTTGACCGCGCCGAGGTGCTGTTTCAGAAATTCATGCCGCCGGTGCGCGGCGGCGCCGGGCAGCTGAGCCTTTACGGCAAACGGTTTGTGGTAACGGCATCGGCCGGGACAGTTCTCCCGGAGCAGGGCGGCGCGGTGGATGTGGCAGGCACCTCCTTCATCATCCCCGATGTCTCGGCCAAGGAAGGCACGCCGGGGATTGCCCGGATCATGGCGCGCGGTTCCGCCACGGCGGCGCTGTCGCTGCTGAACCGGAAGCCGATGCAGGTGATGGACAAGGCCGGGCTGCCGGTGGACCTGGCTGCGGGCCTGGTGGAGGCGGAAGGCACGCTGGCGATGCCGCTGAAGAAAAACGTGCCGGTAGAGGAGATACAATACCACTATCGCGGCACGGTGCGGGCGGTGGAGTCAGACAAGCTGGTGCCGGGCCATGTGGCCGAGGCGCCGGTGCTGGCGGTTGAGGGCGATCAGGGCCATGTCCGCATCAGCGGCGACGGCAGCCTGTCCGGCGTGCCGCTGAGCGCCAGCTGGCAGCAGCAGATCGGCAAGGATGCCCCCAAGGACAGCCGGGTGGAGGGCCGTATCGCGCTGACGGCTGAGGCGGTGGAGGCCTTCAACCTCGGCCTGCCGCGCGGGTCTGTCTTTGGCACGGGGCAGGGGCGCTATAGTGTGGATCTGACGCCGGGATCGCCGCCGCGGCTGGCGCTGGACTCGGATCTGGCCGGCCTTGGGCTGCGGATCCCGGAGATCAGCTGGCGCAAGGCGGAGGCAGCAAGGGGCAGGCTGTCGCTGTCGGCGGTGCTGGGAGAGCGTGCCACGGTGGATCGTTTGGAACTGGAAGCGCCGGGGCTGTCGGCCAGCGGGCGGGTGACAACCCGGGCCGGCGGCGGGCTGGATCAGGCGGTGTTTACATCGGCAAGGGCAGGCGGGTGGTTCCAGGGGGCGGTGACTTTCCGCGGCCGCGGCAATGCCCCGCCTGCGATCGAGGTGACGGGCGGCAGGCTGGCACTGTACCGGTCGCCGTTTGCCGGGGACGGGCCGCCGGGCGGCGGCAGCAGCGGCGGCGGGGCGGTGCCGGTCAGCCTGCGGCTGCAGAATCTGCAGGTCACGGAGAGTATCGGGTTACGGAGCTTCCAGGGCCGGTTCTCGACCCAGGGCGGCATGAACGGCGAGTTCACCGGCAGGCTGAACGGACAGACCCCGGTGGCTGGCACGGTGGTGCCGCAGAACGGCGGCACGGCGGCGCGAATCCGGGCCAATGATGCCGGCGGGGTGTTCCGCTCGGCGGGGATCTTTGCGCATGGCCGCGGCGGTTCCTTTGACATGACCCTGATCCCGGCCGGCACGCCGGGCGAATATGACGGCAAGGTCGCTGTGCGCAATATCCGGGTCCGCAATGCGCCGTCGATGGCGGCGATCCTGAACGCAATCAGCCTGGTTGGCTTGCTGGACGAGATGACCGGCCAGGGCATCCTGTTCACCAGTATGGACGGGCGGTTCCGGCTGGGGGCCTCGCATCTGATCCTGCACGAAAGCAGCGCAGTGGGGCCGTCGATGGGGCTGTCACTGGACGGCAATTACAACCTGCGGTCCAGCCGGCTGGACATGCGCGGGGTGATTTCACCGGTCTATTTGCTGAACGCTATCGGCCGGGTGCTGTCGCCGCGCGACGGCGAGGGGCTGTTCGGCTTTACCTTCACCCTGCGCGGGACCGCCGCCGACCCCTCTGTCTCTGTTAATCCGCTGGCAGGGCTGGCGCCGGGTTTCCTGCGGGAAATCTTCCGCGGGCCCGCGCCGCAGATCCCGGGCCAGCAGCCCGCGAACAGCGCAAGCGGTGCGGTTTCGCCCCCTGCGCCGTCGCCGCAGGAGCAGGCACCGCAGGTGCAAGAGCCGCTCAGCGCCGGTAAGTAGGCTTGGTAAATGTTGCAAAACCCCATAGATTTCCCGTGCCGCACATCCTATAGCGCCAGCCATGAAACTGAGTGATTTTGACTTTGACCTGCCTGATGATCTGATCGCCACCCGGCCAGCCAGCCCGCGCAGCTCGGCCCGGCTGCTGGTGGCAGAGGGCGGCGCCCTGCACGACGGGCACGTCACCGATCTGGTCCACTGGCTGCAGCCTGGTGACCGGCTGGTGCTGAATGACACCAAAGTGATCCCGGCGCGGCTGAGCGGGCAGCGCCACCGCGACAGCGCGCAAGGGCCGGTGTCGGCCAGGATCGAGGCAACCCTGCTGGAGCCGCGCGCCGATGGCAGCTGGGCGGCGCTGCTGAAACCCTTGAAGAAGATCCGCGAGGGCGAGGAGATCGTCTTTTCCAAGGATCTGAGCGCCACCCTGGAAACCATTGAAGACGGCCAAGGCCATCTGCGCTTCAATCTGAGCGGCACCAGCTTCGACGCCGCGCTGGCCGAGGCCGGGGCGATGCCGCTGCCGCCCTATATCGCTGCCAAGCGCGCCGCGGATGAGCAGGACAAGACCGATTACCAGACCGTCTGGGCAAGAAACTCCGGTGCGGTCGCGGCGCCAACGGCATCCCTTCATTTCGATGCGCCGCTGCTGGCGGCGCTGAAGGCCCGCGGGGTGGAAATTTCATATGTCACCCTGCATGTGGGCGCGGGCACCTTCCTGCCGGTCAAGGTGGAGGACGTGACCACCCACCGGATGCACGCGGAATGGGGCAAGGTCAGCGGCGACGCGGCGTCGGAGATCGCGGCAACCAAGGCGGCGGGCGGACGGGTGATCCCGGTCGGCACAACGGCGCTGCGGCTGATCGAAAGCGCGGCCAAGGACGGCCAGATCCATGCCTGGGAAGGCGACACCGATATCTTTATCTACCCGGGCTTTGCCTTCCAGGTGGCGGATGCGCTGATGACAAATTTCCACTTGCCGAAATCCACTCTGCTGATGCTGGTCTCAGCGCTGATGGGGCAGGAGGAGATCCGCAGGATCTATGCCCACGCGGTTGAGAACGGCTACCGGTTCTTCTCATATGGCGATGCGTCGCTTTTGATACCGGCATAGGCGAATACATCTTAGAAATGCGGCAGTAAATCATAGACAAGCGCCGCAACCATAGGCCCCGAGTGCGCGCACCGGGGTCATGAAACTGAAACCGGAATCGGCGATACCGGCCCGGCGGGCTTGATCGCCCGGACATAACAATCAAATGTGTTGGCAGCCCGTCCCGTAGTGGAGGGCTGCTTTGCTTTCGAAAGGGGCACGAGATGCTGCAGGTGCTGTCGAGCGCATGGGCGCTGCTGTTGGGGATGATGCTGCTGATGGTGGGCAACGGCCTGCAGGGCACCATGCTGGGCGTGCGCGGCGAGCTGGAGGGTTTTGCCACCTTCGAGATGTCGATTGTGATGGCGGCCTATTTCGCGGGCTTTCTGGGCGGGTCACGGCTGGCGCCGGAAATGATCCGGCGGGTGGGGCATGTGCGGGTCTTTGCGGCGCTGGCTTCTTTCATCTCCGCGGTGATGATCCTGTATCCGGTGCTGCCCAACACCATTGCCTGGGGCCTGGGCCGCGTGGTCATAGGCTTCTGTTTCTCCGGCGTGTATGTGACCGCGGAAAGCTGGCTGAACAATGCGGCGGACAACTCCAACCGGGGCAAGGCGCTGTCGCTGTACATGATCGTGCAGATGCTGGGGATTATTGCGGCGCAGGGGCTGATTCAGGTCGGCGATCCCGGCGGTTATGAGGCCTTTGTCATCGCGTCGATCCTGGTTTCGATTTCCTTTGCCCCTATTCTGCTGTCGATTTCGCCGACGCCGGCGTTTGACACCACCAAGCCGATGACGCTGAAGGAGCTGATGAAGATCTCGCCGCTGGGCTGTGTGGGGATGTTCCTGCTGGGCGGTGTGTTTTCCGCCCAGTTCGGGATGAGCGCAGTCTACGGCGCCGCAGCCGGACTGTCCCTGACGCAGCTGTCGGTCTTCATCGCCACCTTCTATGTCGGTGCAACCCTATTGCAGTACCCGCTGGGCTGGCTGTCGGACCGCATGGACCGCCGGGTTCTGATCCTGTTCGTCGCCTTGGTTGGCGGCGGCGGCGCGGTGCTCGGCTTCCTGTTCGGGGTGGAATTCAAGATGCTGCTGGTCGCGGCCTTCTTCATCGGCGGCCTGTCGAACCCGCTGTATTCGCTGCTGATCGCCTATACCAATGACTACCTGGAGCATGACGACATGGCGGCGGCCTCTGGCGGGCTGGTGTTCATCAATGGCCTGGGCGCGATTGCCGGACCGCTGATCACCGGCTGGCTGATGGAGGACTCGGTGTTCGGACCGGCCGGGTTCTTCACCTTTATCGGTGCGCTGATGTTCGCGATGGCTGCCTATGCCGCCTACCGTGCGACGCAGCGGGCCTCGACCCCGGTGGGCGAAACCGGCAGCTATGCGGTGATGTCGCCGGCGGTGTCGCCGGTCGCGGTGGAATTTGCCCAGGAATACGCCATCGAAACCGAACTGGAGGAGCAGGAAACTGCCCAAGAAGCGGGCTGATTGCGCTAACTAGCCAGAATTGTGAGGAATATTTCACCCACTGGGGTTGTCTGTCGTAATTTGTGACCCAAGGTTACTTGTAAAGGTAATGCAAAATGGCCTGAAGATAGGGTCAGGAGAAACTTGGAGTTACGACCGATGGCTGGTCCCAAAGAGATACTTGCATTCTGGCTCGACGAAGTCGGCGAGAAGGGGTGGTATCTGCAGGATGAGGCGCTGGATCAAGAGATCCGCGAGAAGTTCACTAAGACCTGGGAGGAGGCCTGCGAGGGCAAGTTCTCCTTCTGGCTGACCTACCCGAGCGGCACGCTGGCCTACATCATCCTGATGGACCAGTTTCCGCGCAACATGTTCCGCGGCAACGGCAAGGCATTTGCCTCTGACCGGGCCGCCATGTCGGCTGCCAAGGTGGCGATCAACAGGAACTGGGACATGAAAATCGACGAGCCGGCGCGGCAGTTCTTCTACCTGCCGCTGATGCATTCGGAGAACCTGTGCGACCAGGAACGGTGCATCCGGCTGATGATGGAAAGGATGCCGGAGACCGGGACCAGCAACCTGCTCCATGCCCGCGCCCACCGCGAAGTGATCCGCCAGTTCGGCCGTTTCCCCTATCGCAATGAGGCGCTGCGCCGCAGCAGCACCGGGCCTGAGCTCGCCTATGTGACAGCGGGCGGCTACGGCGAGACCGTGCGGCAGATGCAATCGGCTGGCTGATATCCGCGCCGCCGGAAGAATTGAACACCGTGCCCGGATCCGGACGCGGTGTTTTCTTTTGCCGGCCTCTTGCGCGCGAAGCCGCGCCGCGGCAGGGAGGTGCTCCCGTATTTCAGGTAAATCTTTAAGAGGCTGACGATGACCATGACTTCTTTTCCCATGATTGGCAGCTGCCGCTGCGCTGCCACTGAAATTGCAGTGTCCGCGCCGCCGGTGCTGACCGCTGCCTGTCACTGCCGCGGTTGCCAGAAGATGAGCGCCAGCGCGTTTTCCCTGACCGCGATGTTTCCGGCCGAGGCGGTCAGGGTGGTGCAGGGCGATCCGGTCATTGGCGGCGCCAAGGGGGAGGAACTGGCGCATTACTGCTGTCCGGACTGCCAGACCTGGATGTTCACCCGGATCAGCGGCGTGGAGGCCTTTGTGAACGTGCGCCCCACGATGTTCGAAGACACCGGATGGTTCCATCCCTTCATCGAGACCTGGACCGCGGCCAAACACCCGTTTGTGGAGATTGCGGCAGAGCACAGCTTTGAACACTTCCCCTCAATGGAGGAGTTCGGCGGGCTGCTGGCGGCCTATGCGGTCAAGGGCTGAGCCTGGATCAGCTGCCTGACTGAGGGCAGGCGCCGCTATCCCTCAGCAGCGGTGCGGCGCGGATGATCCTGCTGGCAAGCTCCGCGGTGCCAGCACGGGATGCCGCCGCCGCGGGCTGCTGCGGCAGGCTGTGCATCTCTGTCAGGGTGTCCTGGATCTGAACCAGCCGCTCTTCCACCTGCGCCAGCCGGGCCGCGACGCTGGCGGTGACGCCTTCTGCGGCCCCCATCAGCCTTAACCCCAGGAACAGGCAAAGTGCCAGCAGGATCAAGGTGCGTTCAGGACGGCCTCGGTGAGGTCGAAAAGTGTTTTTGTCATATGCATTCTGTCCTCGGCTGTAGATTGCAAAAAGCTTCCGGCCTATGCTGCCCCGTAAGCGCCGGAGCTGCCAAGCGGAAACCTGCCGGATAACGCATGGCCGCAATGCCGCAGCAGAGGATCATTGCAGCGCAGCAAAATTTAGTTTAACGGTAAACTAGTTTTTGGAACCTGTTCGAGGGCGAGGGAGCACCATGGCCGCACAATCTTATGACGTGATCGTAATCGGCGCAGGGCCGGGGGGCTATGTTGCGGCCATCCGGGCCGCGCAGCTGGGTCTGAAGACCTGCGTGGTCGAGCGCGAGCATCTGGGCGGCATCTGCCTGAACTGGGGCTGCATCCCGACCAAGGCGCTGCTGCGTTCCTCGGAAGTGTTCCACCTGATGGAGCGCGCCAAGGATTTCGGCCTGAAGGCGGAGAAGGTCGGCTATGACCTCGATGCGGTGGTGAAACGCTCGCGCGGGGTGGCAAAACAGCTGTCCTCCGGCATTGGCCACCTGATGAAGAAGAACAAGATCGACGTGGTGATGGGCGAGGCGTCCATTCCGGCCAAGGGCAAGGTGTCGGTGGAAACCGACAAGGGCACGCAGGATCTGACTGCCAAGAACATCGTGCTGGCCACAGGCGCCCGCGCCCGCGAGCTGCCGGGGCTGGAAGCGGACGGCGATCTGGTCTGGACCTACAAGCACGCGCTGGATCCGGTACGGATGCCGAAAAAGCTGCTGGTCATCGGCTCCGGCGCCATCGGCATCGAATTCGCCAGCTTTTACAACACGCTGGGTGCTGAGACCACTGTGGTTGAAGTGATGGACCGGGTGCTGCCGGTCGAAGACGCGGAGATTTCTGCCTTTGCCAAAAAGGCCTTTGTCAAACAGGGCATGAAGATCATGGAGAAAGCCATGGTCAAGCAGCTGGACCGCAGCAAAGGGAAAGTGACTGCCCATATCGAGGTCGGCGGCAAGGTGGAGAAGCAGGAGTTCGACACTGTGATCTCTGCCGTGGGCATCGTCGGCAACGTCGAGGGCCTGGGTTTGGAAGAGCTGGGCGTCAAGGTCGACCGCACCCACGTGGTGACGGATGAGTTCTGCCGCACCGGTGTTGATGGCCTTTACGCCATCGGCGATATCGCCGGCGCGCCCTGGCTGGCGCATAAGGCGTCGCACGAGGGCGTCATGGTGGCGGAGCTGATCGCAGGCAAACACGCGCATCCGGTGAAGCCCGAGAGCATTGCCGGCTGCACCTACTGCCAGCCGCAGGTCGCCTCTGTCGGGTACACCGAAGCCAAGGCCAAGGAACTGGGCTACGACATCAAGGTCGGCCGCTTCCCCTTTATCGGCAACGGCAAGGCGATTGCACTGGGGGAAGCAGAGGGCATGGTCAAGACCGTCTTTGACGCCAAGACTGGCGAGTTGCTGGGTGCCCATATGGTCGGCGCAGAGGTGACCGAAATGATCCAAGGCTATGTGGTGGGCCGCCAGCTGGAAACCACTGAGGAAGACCTGATGAACACCGTCTTCCCGCACCCGACATTGAGCGAGATGATGCATGAATCGGTGCTGGATGCCTATGACCGGGTGATCCACATGTGAGCTGCCCGAGGCAGTGTAGGATTGAAGAGGCGGCCTGCTGAGGGCCGCCTTTTTTCGTGAAGCCGTGCAACAACGGCGAAGCGTGGCAGCCGTGTGGTCTTGTCCCGCGCCGGAGTTCTGGCGCTGCGTTGGTTTTTCTTTGCGCTCTGGCCACCCGGTCCGCTCCGCGGTAACCAGAGGCAGAGCAATAACAATCAGAGGCAGCGGTCATGATCACATCCGGGAAAACCCGCTGGGGCGCGATCCTGGCGGTCTGGGCTGCGGGACTTGGAGCTGCCGCTCAATACGGCAAGGTGTCGGTTGTCTTTGAACAGCTAGGCGCGCTTTACCCAGAGGCCGGCGCAGGCTTGAGCCTCAGTGTTTCGATGACCGGCGTGCTGGGCATTCTGATGGGCGCGGTGGCCGGGCTGTTCGTCTCTGCCTTCGGCTACCGGCGCGCGCTGGTTTGGGCTTTGTGGACCGGTGCCGCGATGTCGGCGCTGCAGGTTCTGCATCTGCCCTACGGGCTGTTCCTGGCCACTCGTGTAGTCGAAGGCCTGTCGCATCTGGGCATCGTGGTGGCCGGGCCGACGCTGATGGCGCTGCTGGCAAATGACCGGCAGCGGGGCGCGGCGCTGACGGTGTGGAGCACGTTTTTTGGCGTTGCTTTTGCGCTGCTGAACTGGCTGGGGCTGCCGCTGGTGGCGTCCCACGGGCTGCTGGCATTGTTTGCCGCCCATGCGGTGCTGATGGCCGCGCTGGCGGTGCTGCTGCATTGGTCCATGCGGGACTTGCCGGTGCCGCCGCGCCAAGTGATGCCGCAGCTGGCAGAGCTGCCGGCGCTGCATCTGAAGATCTACCGTTCGCCGTTCAAGCTGGCGCCGGCCGCGGGCTGGCTGTTCTATACCGCCTGTTTTGTGGCGCTGCTGACGGTACTGCCGCCGCATGTGCCGGCGGGGCAGCGGGCCTTTGTGATGGGGGCGTTTCCGCTGATCTCCATCGCCTCGTCAATGATCCTGGGGGTGGCGCTGCTGCGGGTGATGCCTGCGGTGCAGCTGATCCAGGTGGGGTTTGCGCTGTGCGCTGCAGCGGGTTTGTGGCTGTGGACGATGCCGGGGGACTGGCTGGCCTGTTTTGCGCTCGCGGCCGCCTTTGGCCTGGTGCAAAGCGGCAGTTTTGCGTGCGTTCCGCAGCTGAACGCCACCGCAGCGGACCAGGCCGAGTCGAACGGCGCCATGTCGCAGGCGGGCAATGCGGGCAATGTGATTGGCACGCCGCTGCTGCTGGCGGCGCTGGGGATGGCGGGTTATGGCGGCATGATACTGGTAGTCTGTGTGCTGTTTCTGGCGGGCATACTGGTGCATCAGCTGCTGGCGGCGCGCCGGCGCGCCTGGGCCTGACCAGAAGCTCCCGCCCGTCGCCGGTCCGCTTGGCAGACTGCCTCCCGTTGGGCCAAGCGCCGCGCGGATGCGCGGCGCGCCGGATTCCGAACCAGACAACGCAGGTTTCCCGGCTGCTGCCAGCTGCTGTCAGCAAGTTTCATCCTGTTCGCGCAATGTTCTCTTTTGGGGCTTGGCGTTTCCCACTGCATTCCCTATCTGTAGGGCGGGCGTCCGCCAAGGGTTCGGCGGCGCGGGTACGGGGGCATTATGGCTGAGCTGAAATCCATCGAAGTGCGCGGCGCGCGCGAGCACAATTTGAAAAGCATCGACGTGGATATTCCGCGCGATGAGCTGGTGGTGATTACCGGTCTTTCGGGCTCGGGCAAGTCCTCTTTGGCGTTTGACACTATCTATGCCGAGGGCCAGCGCCGCTATGTCGAAAGCCTGAGCGCCTATGCGCGCCAGTTCCTGGACATGATGGAAAAGCCGGACGTGGACCACATCAGCGGTTTGTCCCCGGCAATCTCAATTGAGCAGAAGACGACGTCGAAAAACCCGCGCTCCACCGTGGGCACGGTGACGGAAATCTATGACTACATGCGTCTGCTGTTTGCCCGTGCGGGCACACCGTATTCGCCGGCCACCGGGCTGCCGATCGAGGCGCAGCAGGTGCAGGACATGGTCGACCGGATCATGGAGATGGAGGAAGGCACCCGCGGCTACCTGCTGGCGCCGATCGTCCGCGACCGTAAGGGCGAGTACAAGAAGGAATTCCTAGAGCTGCGCAAGCAGGGCTTCCAGCGGGTCAAGGTGGACGGCGAATTCTACGAGCTGGACGAGCCTCCCACGCTGGACAAGAAGTTCCGCCATGACATCGACGTGGTGGTTGACCGGCTGGTGGTGCGCGAAGGCATGGAAACGCGGCTGGCAGACAGCTTGCGCACCGCGCTGGATCTGGCCGATGGCATCGCCATTCTGGAGACAGCGCCCAAGGAGGGCGATCCGGAGCGGATTACCTTCAGTGAAAACTTCGCCTGCCCGGTCAGCGGCTTCACCATCCCAGAGATTGAGCCGCGGCTGTTCTCCTTCAACGCGCCGTTCGGGGCCTGCCCGGAATGCGACGGGTTGGGGGTTGAACTGTTCTTTGACGAGCGGCTGGTGGTGCCGGATCAGTCCTTGAAGGTCTACGACGGCGCGCTGGCGCCCTGGCGCAAGGGCAAGTCGCCCTATTTCCTGCAGACCATCGAGGCCATCGCGCGGCATTACGACTTTGACAAGAACACCGTCTGGAAGGATCTGCCCGAGAAGGTGCAGAAGGTGTTCCTCTACGGCTCCGGCGAGGAGGAGATCCTGTTTCGCTATGACGAGGGCGGCCGGGTCTACCAGGTGGAGCGCACCTTTGAGGGCGTGATCCCGAACATGGAGCGGCGCTACCGCGAGACGGATTCGAACTGGATCCGCGAGGAGTTCGAGCGCTACCAGAACAACCGCCACTGCCATCACTGCGAAGGCTACCGGCTGCGGGATGAAGCGCTGGCGGTGAAGATCGCCGGGGTGCATGTGGGGCAGGTGGTGCAGCTGTCGATCCGCGAGGCGCTGGCCTGGATCGAGGATGTGCCGAACCATCTGAGCCAGCAGAAGCAGGAGATCGCCCGCGCCATCGTCAAGGAGATCCGTGAGCGGCTGGGCTTCCTGAACAACGTCGGGCTGGAGTATCTGACCCTGAGCCGCAATTCCGGCACGTTGTCGGGCGGTGAGAGCCAGCGGATCCGGCTGGCGTCGCAGATCGGCTCCGGCCTGACCGGGGTGTTGTATGTGCTCGACGAGCCCTCCATCGGCTTGCACCAGCGCGACAATGACCGGCTGATCGGCACGCTGAAGAACCTGCGCGACCAGGGCAACACGGTGATCGTGGTGGAGCATGACGAGGACATGATCCGCCAGGCGGATTACGTCTTTGACATCGGCCCCGGCGCAGGTGTGCATGGCGGCGAAGTGGTGAGCCACGGCACGCCGCAGATGATTGCCTCGGATGCCGGGTCGATCACCGGTCAGTATCTGGCCGGGACACGGGAAATCGCGGTGCCCGCGAAGCGCCGTAAGGGCAACAAGAAGAAGATCAAGGTGGTCAAGGCCACCGGCAACAACCTGAAAGAGGTGACCGCCGAGTTCCCGCTGGGCAAGTTTGTCTGCGTGACCGGCGTCTCTGGCGGCGGCAAGTCGACGCTGACCATCGAGACGCTGTTCAAGACCGCCTCGATGCGCCTCAATGGCGCGCGGCAGACGCCGGCACCTTGCGAGAGTATCAAGGGGCTGGAGCATCTGGACAAGGTGATCGACATCGACCAACGTCCGATCGGGCGCACGCCGCGGTCGAATCCGGCGACCTATACCGGCGCCTTCACCCCGATCCGCGACTGGTTTGCCGGCCTGCCGGAGGCCAAGACGCGCGGCTATAAACCGGGACGCTTCTCCTTCAACGTCAAGGGCGGGCGCTGCGAGGCCTGCCAGGGTGACGGCGTTATCAAGATCGAGATGCATTTCCTGCCCGACGTCTATGTCACTTGCGAAACCTGCAAGGGCGCGCGCTATAACCGCGAGACGCTGGAGATCAAGTTCAAGGGCAAGAGCATTGCCGACGTGCTGGATATGACGGTGGAGGACGCGCAGGAGTTCTTCCAGGCGGTGCCGGCGATCCGCGACAAGATGGATGCGCTGATGCGGGTGGGTCTTGGCTATATCAAAGTGGGCCAACAGGCGACGACGTTGTCGGGCGGCGAGGCGCAGCGGGTGAAGCTGTCGAAGGAGCTGTCGAAACGCTCCACCGGGCGGACGCTGTATATTCTGGACGAGCCGACCACCGGCCTGCATTTCGAGGATGTGAAGAAGCTGCTGGAAGTGCTGCACGAACTGGTGGAGCAGGGCAATTCGGTTGTGGTGATCGAGCACAATCTGGATGTGATCAAGACCGCCGACTGGATCATCGACATCGGCCCGGAGGGCGGCGATGGCGGCGGCGAGATTGTTGCGGCCGGCACGCCGGAAACGGTGGCGGAGGAGCCGCGCAGCCACACAGGGCGCTATCTGAAGGACATTCTGGCGGCGCGGAAGGTTGCGGCGGAATGAAGCAGAGGGGCGCTGCCCCTCTTGGCCTTTGGCCAATTCACCCCGGAGTATTTTTGCAAAGGTGAATAGGGGGCGTTGGCGCCCCCTTTCTTATGCGGTTTGCGCGGCGGCGGGGCGTGCGAGCCTTAGCGGGACGAGGAACAGGGCCAGGAAAGCCGTGTTCATCACCACGTTGAACCAGGCGCCGGCGGCGAGGGAGCCGAGGCTGTCGGGTACGTACCAGGCCAGCAGTGCCGGGATCAGCAGGCGGCGGCCGAGGGCGGGGTCGGTTCTGTAGACATGCTCTGTCACCAGATAGATCAGCACGCAGAATCCGCACATCAGCCCGCCGCTGATGGCTGTCATCAGGGTGGCTGCGCCTGGGCTGAGCGCTTGGGCACCGTCCACCGACAGGAAAGCAAGGTCGAGGAACAGATCGAGTGCCGCGCCAAGCGGTGTGACGAGGGCCAGCACCATGGCAAGGCCGAAGGCGGCACCGAGGATTGAAACGGTCTTGAGCATGCGGATCGCGGCAGTGTGGGTCATGGGAAGCTCCTGTAGGTATCTCAGGGCAGGGTGCAGCGGCGCACGAAGGCAAAACAATTACCTTGGAGGTAGGTGAAGCGCCGGCTTTGGTCGCTTATGCTACAGAAAATGGAGGCGGGACATGGCAGAAACATTTGGCGCGGTCCTGAAGAAATGGCGCGGTTTGCGGCGGATGAGCCAGATGGACCTGGCGCTGGAGGCCGGGGTCTCAGCCCGGCATTTGTCTTTTCTTGAGAGCGGCCGGTCGCGCCCCAGCCGGGGCATGGTGCTGCGGTTGAGCGAGGAGCTGCAGTTGCCGGGCGGAGTGCAAAACCAGCTGCTGACCGCCGCCGGGCTGGCGCCGGCCTATGTCAGCCGGCCGCTGGCGGATGCGGATCTGGCGCCGCTGGTGCTGGCAGCAAAGCAGATGATGGAGGCGCATGCGCCCTTTCCGGCGATGATGATTGACCGGCATTGGACCCTGCTGGATCTGAACCTGCCGATGGAGATGATGCTGGCCAGCGCTGGGATCAGCAAGGGCAGCAGCCTGATCGCGGCGCTGCTGGACAATACTGCGCTGCGGGCAGCGCTGGCCAATCTGGAGGAGGTCGAGCGGCACAGCCTGGCGCGGCTGCGCACCGAGCTGGCGCATTTCGGGGCTGACCCGGTTCTGGAGCGGGCGGTGGCGCGGCTGCAGGAACATGCAGCGGTCCACGAGGTGCCGCAGGATGGGGTGCTGCCAGCGGTGATCCCGGCGCGCTACCGCTTGGGCGGGCAGGTGCTGTCTTTCTTTTCCACCGTCACCCAGTTCGGCGGTACCGGCGATCTGGCGATGTCGGAGCTGAGGATCGAGATGCTGTTCCCGGCAGATGAGGATACCCGGCAGGCGATGGAGGCACTGGGCCGGGTTTAGCCGGCCCGCAATAGCGGTGTCAGTACGGCAGGTCGCCTGCCGCGCCGATCAGGCGCAGAACCTTCTGGGTTTCCCGGTTCACCTGATAGACATAGCCGCCGGCCTGCACATAGGTGCCATAGGGGTCAGGCGCCCACTGCCCGGGCTGGCCGATCCAGGTATAGTCGTCCAGAATGTGGTCGCCGCGGCGGTAGAATTTCTTGGTCACCCCGGGCGGCACGCAGTGGGAAGCTTTCACCGCCAGCCCCTGCGGGCATTGCATGCGTGCTTCTTCAGTGATGCCATTACCTGCGGCCAGCGGTATCGCCAGCGCGCAAGCCGCGGCAAGAACGGTGAACGGAACTAGGTGACGGCGTACCATTTACAGCGGGTCCTTTCTTCGCTGCTCCTTACATAACCGGCTGTACGCCAATTCCAAGAAAGCGGAGAAAGGGGTGGCGGCGGGCCGCCAGTTGCGGCTCAGACGGCGGCAAGAACCCGCGCTTCGAAGCTGCGCAGCGCGCGGCGGGCAGCATTGCCGCAGCGGCGGCCGGTTTCAGCGCAGGTTTCGGGGAACAACCCGCGGATTTCCGCCTGTGTGCCGGCGTCAAAGCCGGCCGCTGTTTCCGGGCCGGGCTGGTAGCTTTCGCTGAGGGCGCCGTCGGCCCAGAGAATCTGGTGGCTGCCGAACAGAAGGTGAAAATACTCGGCTTCTGCCAGGTTCAGCGCCGGCCGGATGGTCAGATCGTTGATCAGGTCTTTGGCCTTGACCAGGACCTCATCCTCGCCGAACAGCAGTTCCGCCTTGGCTCCGGAGATCAGCATCCGGTGTTGCGGCGAGACGAAGAGGTCACGGCTGTTGCCGCAGCTGCCGGCGGCAAAGCGGATCGGGGCGGTGTCCGGGGTGCAGAGGGTGCGGCGCGAGCCGGTCCATTGCAGCACCTGCGGGCCGTTGTCGTAGGTCAGAACCTCCATGCCGGGGCGCAGATCCTCGACCGGGATTTCGCCGCCGGGCACCCGGATCATCGTGCCGCGCAGAAAGCAGGGCACGGTCTGGGTGATTTCCACCAGCCCGGTGTCGGAATTCCCCTCGCCGTTATCCGCGGTGTAGTTGAAATAAACCGTTTCCAGGTCGCCGTCGGTGACAACGGTCAGGGTGCCGTCATCGTTCAGGGTGATCTGCTGGCCGGTGGCAAGGGTAACGGTGTCGCCCGCCGAGACCGCCTGATCGTTGATATGAGTGATGGTCAGCGTGCCGCTGGTGGTGCTGTCGTTCTCCAGCACGTCAAGTATGCGGGTCTTGTTGATTGCGTACTCTGCTTCGTCGTCCGCAGCCACGATGGCAGTTTGCACTGAGCCGCCTGCGATGAGCAGGTTGCTGTCATAACTGCTGTCGGCGGTATCGGCGACCCCGATCTTAAGGGTGTTGACCACGCCTGCGTTCACCGGGGCGACGAAGGTCAAGGTGATGGTGAAGCCGTCCATCTCGGTGTTGAACTGGTCGCCGGTGTTGTCGACATAGACGTTCTCGGTGCCGTCGTTGATGTTCCCGATGGAGGCAGTGCCGTCGCCGATCGACACCTGGGCCTCAACCCCGTTCACCCAGACGCCAACCACATCGTTGTACTGGGAATTTGCGAATTCTGGGTATTCTTCAGAGGACAGCACAAAGTCGATGGTCAGCGTGTCGCCATCGGGAATGAAATCAACCTCCAGGATCGAGGCATCGAATGTGTTGGTGCCGGCCAGCGCGTTGAAGTCAGCGTCACGGTTCACACCGTTGGTATTGGTGCTGGTGTTTGCGCGGACGTTGGTGTTGGAGGAGCCGTCGCTGTTGGTGAAATCACGGGCGTATCCGGTCGACAGGATGACGCCGGAATCCGCAGGCGCCACGCCGGGCGTGGTGGTGTCGGCGCCGGTGTAGATGCCTGAGGACAGGTTGTCGCCGCTGTAGGTCGCATTGGTAACTGTGACGCCATCACCAAAGATCTCCTCTGCCATCTGGGTGGCAGTGGCATTTGTGTTGATGTTCAGCTCGGTTGCAGTCGCCATGCGTGCGGTCCCGGTCCAGAAATAGGATTAAAGTCCGGCTTCTGGAATGGAGCCGAAATGGGTCCGAAATGTGGCGGGAGGGCGTCTAAAACCGGGAGTTTAGTCGAATTTTAGGGATATTTTCCGACAGCCCGCAAAACCAGGGCCGGCCCCGTGCGGGACCGGCCTTGCGCAATGCCGGTTTGGGAGGCCGCGACGCGGGCGCGGCCCGGCGTGTCAGCCTTCGCGGCTGCGTTTTTCGAACCGGGGCAGCATGGCGGAGAAATCCACGCCTTTGCCATCTTCCTCCTCGACGAACTTCTTGTAGAGCGCCATTGCCAGTTCGCCCATCGGCGTATCGGCATCAGCACTGATCGCGGCCTGCTGGCTGAGGCCCAGATCCTTGAGCATCAGTTCCGCCGCAAAACCCGGCTGGTAGCTGTTGTCGGCGGGCGATTGCGGGCCAACACCGGGGGCCGGGCAATAGGCATTCATGGTCCAGCTGTAGCCAGAGGAGGTCGAAACCACGTCGAACATCTTCTGCCGGTCGAGACCCAGCTTGTCAGCCAGCGCAAAGGCCTCGCAGGTTGCGATCATGGTGACGCCGAGGATCATGTTGTTGCAGATCTTGGCGGCCTGGCCGGCGCCGGCCTCGCCGCAATGCACGGCCTTCTGGCCCATGATTTCAAACAACGGTTCCGCTGCTGCAAAGGCTGCAGCCGAGCCGCCAGCCATGAAGGTGAGCGTGCCGCCGGCAGCACCGCCGATGCCGCCGGAGACCGGTGCGTCGACGAACAACAGGCCCGAATCCGCGGACTGTTCCGCCACTGCGCGGGCGGAGTCCACATCAACAGTGGAGCAATCAATCAGGGCCGCGCCCTTGGCCATTGCCGGGATCACTTCTGCAGCGACAAGACGCAGGATGGCACCGTTGGGCAGCATGGTGATGACGGCATCGGCACCTGCCGCAGCCTCGGGGCCGGAGGCCGCCATTGTGACACCCTCGATGCTGACGTCGGCCATGTCAAAACCGGTGACCTCGTGGCCTGCCTTGGCCAGGTTGGCGGCCATCGGCCCGCCCATGTTGCCCAGCCCGATAAATCCGATCTTCATGAGTTATCCTCCTCAAATGTCAGCGCATCAGCGCCGAGCGGCGCCAGCATGTCCTCTACTGCCATAGCCGGGACGGTCTGGCCCGCATATTGCCATTGCGGATTGCGGTCCTTGTCAATGATCTGGGCCCGGATGCCCTCCAGGAAGTCGCTCTTTTCCATGGCGCGGAAGGTATAGCGGTATTCCAGGTCCAGCGCCCGGCGGATGGCGGGGCCATCAGCGCGTAAGCGGTGCAGCATCTCCAGCGTGCAGGCCATCGACAAGGGCGAGTTCCGCTTCAGCGATTTCAGCGCCGCGGCGGAAAATTCGCTGTCCTCTGCCTGCAGGCTTTCCAGGATGTCCTCCAGGCTGTCCTTGCCGAAATGTTTGGCGGTGTCCTTGCGGAGGCTGCGCAGCTTACCGTCCGGTGCGGGCCGGGCGGCGTCCTCCACCAGCTTGGCGCTGCCGGTTTCCTCCAGCGCGGCGATCAGCGCGGGCCAGCCGTCCTGCGGGATGAAATAGTCGGCGAAGCCTGCGAGGATCGCATCATCGGCGCCCATCCGTGCGGCAGTCATGCCGAGGTATTCACCTAGGTGATCCGGTGCCAGCGCCAGCATCAGGGAGCCGCCCACATCCGGCACTAGGCCGATGCCGACCTCCGGCATGGCAATCTGGCTGGTCTCATTGACCACCCGGTGGGTCCCGTGGCAGCCGATGCCGACGCCGCCGCCCATGGTGAAGCCCTGCATGAAGCTGATCACCGGCTTCTTGTATTCGAAAATCCGCGCGTTCAGCCGGTATTCATCCCGCCAGAAGGTGCGGCCATAGGAATAGTCGCCCTTGGTTCCGGTGTCGTAAAGCTCGGCGATGTCGCCGCCGGCGCAAAAGGCCTTGTCGCCCTCGGCGTCGATCACCACCAGTTTAACGGTGTCGTCATCGGCCCAATCGCGCATAGCGGCGTCGATTGCCATGCACATGTCATAGCTCATCGCGTTCAGCGCCTTGGGGCGGGTGAAAGTGATGCGGCCGGCCTGGCCGGACTTGCGGATGTGGATGTCACTCATCGGGCGTGCTCCATCAGTATTTGCGCCGCGGGCAGTCTGCCGATTGCAGATTACTCCGCAATCAGCTGGCGCGCGACAATCAGGCGCATGATCTCGTTGGTGCCTTCCAGGATCTGGTGCACCCGCAGATCGCGGACGATCTTCTCGACGCCGTAGTCGGCCAGGTAGCCGTAGCCCCCGTGCAGCTGCAAGCAGCCGTTGGCAACGTCAAAGGCGGTGTCGGTGACCATCAGCTTGGCCATGGCGCAGAACTTGGTGGCGTCATGGGCGCCGCTGTCCAGCTTCCACGCGGCCTGACGCAGGAAGGTGCGGGCGGCCTGCAGGCGGGTTTCATATTCCGCCAGCCGGAACTGCAGCGCCTGGAACTGGTTGATGGATTTGCCGAAGGCCTTGCGCTCGGACATATACTGCACGGTCTGATCCAGCGCCGTCTGGGCACCGCCAAGCGCGCCGGCCGAGATGTTCAGGCGGCCGCCATCAAGGCCCGCCATCGCGTAGGAAAAGCCTTTGCCTTCCTCGCCGATCAGGTTGTCTGCGGGGATCGCGCAATCGTCGAACTGCACCTGGGAGGTGGGCTGCGCCTTCCACCCCATCTTATCCTCCAGCGCGCCGAAGGAGAGGCCCTGTGCGCCATCCTCGACCACCACGGTGGAGATGCCCTTGGGGCCGTCCTCGCCGGTGCGGCACATCACGACATAGGCGTCGGAGTAGGAGCCGCCGGAGATGAAGGCCTTGGTGCCGTTCAGGATGTAGCCCTCGTTGCTGCGCTCAGCGCGGGTTTTCAGGGCCGCGGCGTCGGAGCCGGAACCGGGTTCTGTCAGGCAATAGGAGAAGATCTTCTCCATCGTGCACAGGCTGGGCAGCCATTTCTGCTTGGTCTCATCCGAGCCGAATTTGTCAATCATGCCGCCGCACATGTTGTGGATCGACAGAAAGGAGCCGATTGCGGGGTCGGCCATGGCCAGGGCTTCGAACACCAGGGTGGCATCAAGGCGCGAAAGGCCGGAGCCGCCGTATTCCTCAGACACGTAAAGCCCGCCAAAACCCAGCTCCGCAAGCTGCGGCCAAAGGGATTTGGGGATGGTGCCGTCTTTTTCCCACCGGCGGGAATGCGGCGCGATGTTGTCCTGGCCGAATGCATGGGCCATGTCGAAAATGGCCTGCTGTTCCTCTGTCAGTGCGAAATCCATGCGCAGCTCCTCCCGTCGCTTCAATGAATTGAACAGTTGTTTATTTAATAGCGGCCGCCGGACGCTGAGGCAAGCTGCGCAAATGCAAAGCCGCCGTGCAGCAATGCTGCGCCTGCTGCCGGACGCAGTTGCGGCGTGGTGAGGGAATTCTTAAGAAAATTCGCCGAATGTCGGGTCCAAAGACCCATTTCGCAGGCAAAGCCTGGCAGAAGCATTCCACAAAGGAGCTGTTCACGTGTCCAGAACAGGTGCACAACATTTCTTGGCTCAGGGCGGCAACAGCCCGGCAGGCATCCCCCCCATCAATTTCGAGGCTCCCAAACCGGCAAGCCCGCAGGCCAGGGTCGCGCTGGAGATGCAGCAGGGCCAGGCAGGCCAGCGCCAAGGTTCCGGTGCCGGGCAGGTTGAAGGGCTGATTGCGGAGGCCCGCAAGCGGATTATCAGCCGTGAACTGCAGGCCGCTGTGCCGCTGCTAAAACGGGCCATCCAGCTGGAGCCGAAAAACGCGGAACTGCATTTCATGCTGGGCGAGACGCTGGAACTGATGATGCGGCCGGATCTGGCGATCCTGTCCCATCTGGAAGCCCTGAAGATTGATCCGGCGAATTCCCAGTACCAATGCAATATCGGCACCTATCTGATGCGGCTGAACCGGGAAGAGGAAGCGATCGGCTATTTCGATCTGGCGGCCCAGACGGATCCGAAAAATGCCATCGCGCTGGCCAGATCGATCTTTCTGAAACTCCGCCATGCCGATTGGTCTGCCTATAAAAATCTCAGCAAGACGCTGGGCGTCATCAAAAAAACGTCTGCGAATGTGGACCCGTTTGCAATGCTGCCACTTACCGATGACCCGGAGTTTCAGAAACACTGCTCAGTCAAAGTTGCGAAAGCGGTAAAAGCCTCATTGAAAGGGGAGCCGTTCACTCGGCCCAGCAGGCAGACCAGCAAGATCAGGCTTGGTTACTTCTCCAGCGATTTCCACGATCACGCGACCATGTTCCTGATTGGCCGCCTGTTCGAATTGCATGACCGGGATCGTTTTGAGGTGATCCTGTACGACTACGGCAAGGCGAGCGACGAGGCAGGCCGCCTGCGGGCGGAGCGTGCCGCGGATGTCTACCGCGATGTGGCGGATCAGACCTATGCCCAAATCGTGGAGACCGCCCGCGCTGATGAGCTGGATATCGCGATTGACCTGAAGGGCTATACCAAGGGCAACAAGGTCAACGTGTTCCAATCCCGCATGGCGCCGGTGCAGGTTGCTTATCTCGGCTATCCCGGCACCACCGGGATTCAGGCGATGGACTACATGGTGGCCGATCCTGTTACCATTCCGGCCAATCTGAGAAGGCACTACACTGAGAAGATCATCTATATGCCTGGCTGCTATCAGGTGAATGACGACACCCGTCAGGCCGCTGATGGCGTGCCCTCGCGCAGCGAACTCGGCCTGCCGGAGGACGGCTTTGTTTTCTGTTCCTTTAACGGGCCTTACAAGGTGTCGCCGGCAGAGTTCGATATCTGGATGAACCTGCTGCAAAACGTGGAGGGCAGCGTGCTGTGGTTCTATGCCAACCAGGAGTCTGTGCGGACGGCAATCATCAAGGAAGCGGAGCAGCGTGGTATTGCGGCGGAACGAATCGTGTTCGCCGGTACTCTTCCGCAGGCGGAGCATCTGGCGCGGCTGCGCCATGCCGACCTCTTCCTCGACACGTTCAACGTCAACGCCCATACCACCGCCAGCGACGCATTGTGGGCAGGGGTGCCGGTGGTGACGAAAACCGGCAAGCAATTTGCCGCCCGGGTTGCTGCCAGCCTGCTGCATGCCGCCGGCCTGGATGACCTGGCAGCTGCGACGCCCAAACAGTATGAGGCGCTTGCCCTGAAACTGGCCCGCGATCCGGCCTATCTGGCGGAAGTGAAAGCCCGGCTGAAGGACGGCATCGAGTCCGGCCCGCTTTACGACACCGAAAGCTTCACCCGCAATTTCGAGGCGCTGATGGAAAAAGCTTTGGAACGGTATGAGGCAGGCCTGAAGCCGGACCATTTAAGCCTGGCGTGACGCCTGCAGAAACAGCAAAAGGGCGCGGCCGATGCCGCGCCCTTTGTCATTTGCAGGCAGATTGAACTGGCTGGCAGGCCGCCGTTACAGCAGCCGCACCTGGGTGCCGATCTGCACCAGCTCATACAGTTCCTCGACGTGCTGATTATACAGACCGATACAGCCGGAGGAACTTTGCCGCCCGATCTTGCGGGTGTCATGGGTGCCGTGCACCAGGTAGGCAGGCCAGTCCAGATACATGGCCCGGGTGCCCAGCGGATTGTTCGGCACGCCGCCCTCGATTGTCACCGGCAGCGACGGATCGCGCTCGCGCATTGAGGCGGTCGGCGTCCAGCTGGGGTTTTCCTTCTTGCGCACCACCTCGGTGTAGCCGCGTTTGGTCAGGTCCTCGGTCATCGGCACAGAAGAGGGGAAAAGACGGTAGGTTTCCCCGTCCGGACCCCAGTAATGCAGCGCGCGGGAGCTGATGTCGGCCAGCAGGCAGCCAACGCCCAGGGTCTCGAAGTGGTCCTGCCAATCCTGCTGGGTAAAGGCGGACAAATTGCGCTGAACCGGCACTTCCTCGCGGATGGCGGGTTCGCTCTGCGGGAAGGCGTCGGTGGATTGCGCACGCAGGAGGGCCGGGGTGGCCAGCGTGGCGCCAAGGCCCATCAGGGTTGCGCGGCGGGTGATGTGGAGTTTGGTCATGTTTCCTCTACCGTGCTGCTCAAAAACTCCGCTGCAAGATAAGCATGCCTGCAGGTTTTCCTAGGGGCGGCATAGCGGAAATTGACCGCCTCACAAGCTTGTGTTGCGCCGGGCGGCGGAAGATCGCCGCCCCGGCACATCGCGTTTCAGGCCGGCAGGTTGCGGGCTTGGGCAAAGGACAGAAGGCGCTTGCTGTCCTCATCCCACAGGTGAAGCCGGGCATTGGCCAGGCTCTCGCGGATGGTCATCCGGTTGCCTTCCGCCAGTTCGGCATGATCGCGCAACACCTCAGGCAGACGGTAAAAGGGGATGCGGCTGTAAAGGTGGTGCACATGGTGGATGCCGATATTGGCGCTGAGCCATTGCAGCACCGGTGGCAGCACGTAATGCGAGCTGCCGTGCAGGGCAGCGTCATGCAGTTGCCAGTCGCTGTCCTGCTGCCACTGGGTGGTTTCGAACTGGTGCTGGACATAGAACAGCCACAGGCCCGCTGTGGCGGCAATCAGCGTGGCCGGCAGGAAGATCAGCAGCAAGGGCATCAGCCCGCCAAAATACCAGATAAGTCCCAGCGCGGTGAGGATCACCGCGTTTGTGCCCATGGCGCTGATCCAATAGCGCATCTGCCCCATGAGGCCGTAAGGAATGCGGTTCTGCAGGAAGAACAGGTAACCGGGACCAAACCCGAACAGGGTGACAGGGTGGCGGTACAGCCGGTACATCAGGCGGCCCCAGCGGCTTTCGGCGCGGTATTCGGCCACGGTCATAGTGTGGATGTCACCCATGCCGCGCTTGTCCAGGTTGCCATGGGTGCTGTGGTGGATCGAATGGGTGCGGCGCCAGACGTCATAAGGGGTCAGCGTCAGCACGCCGATAATCCGGCCGGTCCAGTCGCTGACATGGCGGTTGGCAAAGAAGGAGCCGTGGCCGCAGTCGTGCTGAATGGTGAACAGGCGCAAGAGGAAGGCGGCGATCAGAACGGAGAGCGCCAGCGTCAGCCAGTAGCTGACGGACAGCGACCACCAGGCCAGCACCCAGAGCATCAGGAACGGCACAACTGTCACCGCCAGTTCAAAGCTGCTGCGCAGGGGATTGGGGTCGCGGTACTGGGCCAGGATCTTGACCCAATCGCGCGCCGTGCGTGCCGCCGCCTGCGGCTGATTCAGTTCTTGTGTCTTGCTCATGCGCCTGCCGTTTGTCTGTCTGTTGCAGACCGGATAGACGAGTTACGCTGCGGAACAAGCAAAAATTGGCTCCAAACCTTATTTTAACTGACGCCGTGCCGGCAAAAACGCCACCGGGCAGGCCGTTGCATTTGCCCTGGGCAGGCTGCAAGGAAAAAGGCCCCGGAATATCCGGAGCCTTTTTTTGATTTTAGGGCAAAGAGTTAGTCCATTGCCTTGAAGTTGAACTCGCCGCCTTCCTTGATGCCCGAGGGCCAGCGGGAGGTCACGGTCTTGGTGCGGGTGTAAAACTTGAAGCTGTCCGGGCCGTGCTGGTTCAGGTCACCGAACATCGACTTCTTCCAGCCGCCGAAGGTGTGGTAGGCCAGCGGCACCGGGATCGGCACGTTGATGCCCACCATGCCGATGTTCACGCGGGATGCAAAGTCGCGCGCGGTGTCGCCGTCACGGGTGAAGATCGCGGTGCCGTTGCCGTACTCGTGGTCCATCGCCAGCTTCAAGGCTTCCTCGTAAGTGCCTGCACGCACAGTGGAAAGAACCGGACCGAAGATTTCCTGCTTATAGATATCCATGTCGGGGGTGACATGGTCGAACAGGTGGGCGCCGACAAAGAAGCCGTCCTCGTAGCCCTGCAATTTGAAGTCGCGGTTGTCGACCACCAGCTTGGCGCCCTGATCGACGCCGGTCTGGATCAGGCCCAGGATGCGCTCCTTGGCGGCTGCGGTCACCACCGGGCCCAGGTCCACGTCGTCGCCGGCGGTGTAGGGGCCAACCTTCAGGGTCTCGATGCGCGGGATCAGCTTTTCGATCAGCTTGTCGGCGGTTTCCTCGCCGACCGGCACCGCAACCGAAATCGCCATGCAGCGTTCGCCGGCGGCGCCGAAGCCCGCACCGACCAGCGCGTCAGCGGCCTGGTCCAGATCGGCGTCGGGCATGATGATCATGTGGTTCTTGGCGCCGCCGAAGCACTGGGCGCGCTTGCCGTTGGCGGTGGCGCGGGAATAGATGTACTGCGCAATCGGGGTGGAGCCAACAAAGGACACGCCCTGGATGATTTCGCTGTCCAGGATGGTGTCCACGGCTTCCTTGTCGCCGTTCACGACCTGGAACACGCCTTCGGGCAGGCCGGCCTCAACAAATAGCTCCGCCAGCATCAGCGGCACGGAGGGGTCCCGCTCGGACGGTTTCAGCACCACGGCGTTGCCGCAGGCCAGCGCCGGGCCGACGTGCCACAGCGGCATCATGGCGGGGAAGTTGAACGGCATGATCGAGCCGACAACACCCAGCGGCTGACGCATGGAGTACATGTCGATGCCGGGGCCTGCGCTGTCGGTGAATTCACCCTTCAGCATCTGCGGCGCGCCAATGCAGTATTCGACCACTTCCAGGCCGCGCTGCAGGTCGCCCTTGGCATCCGGGATGGTTTTGCCGTGCTCGCGGCTCAGCGCCTCTGCCAGCTTGTCCATGTCGCGGTTCATCAGCGCGACCATTTTCATCATCACGCGGGCGCGCTTCTGCGGGTTGGTGGCGCCCCATGCGGGCTGCGCGGCGGCTGCCTTTTCGATCGCATCAGTGGTTTCCGCGACGCTGGCCATCGGGCACTGGTACTGCACTTCGCCGGTTGCGGGGTTGAAAACATCGTCAAAGCGGCCCGAGGTGCCGGAGACCAGTTTGCCGTTGATAAAGTGGCCGAGTTCTTTCATCGGATCCTCCTCTGTTCATCTTGCCCTCATCGTAGGCTTGCAAAAAACATCGGAAAAGAGGAAACATTTCAAAGAGGCTTTGCAGGAACGCAAAAGGTTAACGCCAGGTTAGCAACAGGACGGAGGACCCGGGGCCAATGGATCCGCAGTGGGATGATATGAAAGTGTTTTTGGCGGTGGCCCGGGAGGCGAGCCTGTCCGGCGCCGGCCGCATCCTGAAAATGGATCCGGCTACGGTAGGCCGCCGCATTGCCCGGTTTGAGGCGGCACTGGAAACCCCGCTGTTTGTGAAATCGCCGCAGGGCTATGCGCTCAGCGCTGCCGGCGACCGCTTGCTGGTCCACGCAGAAGCCGCTGAACAGGCGATGCGGGCCGGCACCGAGGCGCTGAGCGGCCCCAGCGACACCATGTCGGGCCAGATCCGCATTGGTGCGCCGGACGGCAGCGCCAATTACATCCTGCCGCAGGTCTGCGCCCAAATCGCTGAGGAGAACCCGGATCTGGACATCCAGATCGTGGCGCTGCCGCGGGTGATCAACCTCAGCCGCCGCGAGGCCGACATGGCAGTCACGGTCAGCGCGCCAACCGCGGGCAAACTGCTGGTGCAGAAGATCTGCGACTATAAGCTGCACCTGGTCGCCTCGCGGCATTACCTGAAGGCGCATCCGGAAATCAAAAAGCTGGAGGACCTGAAGGGCCACAAGATGATCGGCTACATCCCTGACATGATCTTTGACAAGGAGCTGGATTATCTCAACGATATCGGCGTTGAGCGGGTGGCGCTCGCCTCGAACTCTGTTTCGGTTCAGATCAAGATGGCAGCACAGGGCACGGCAGTTTGCGTGGCCCATGATTTCAGCCTGCCGGCCCACCGGATGCTGCGCAAGATACTGACCGACAAGGTTAGCTTGACCCGCAGCTTCCACCTGGTGCGGCATCAGGGCGACCAGCGCAGCGAGCGGCTGAACCGTTTTGCCCAGGCGTTGTCGAAAGGCATCCGCGACGAGGTGGCCCGCCTGGAAGCCTTGACTTAAAGCTGCGTTGCGGCACAGTTATTTATAACGCGCCAAATTTTAGGAGGTCTGCAACGTGCTCGTTCAGGTCATTTTGAAGTCCAAGGCCACCAGTGGTGTGGTCACCATCAAACCGGATGCCAGCGTGTCGGATGCCGCCCGGCTGCTGTCGGAGAACAAGTTCGGCTCTGTTGTTGTGTCCGCGGACGGAGAAAGGCCCGATGGCATCCTGTCTGAGCGTGATATCGTGCGCGAACTGGCCAAAACGGGCGCCGGCTGCCTGAGCGAACCGGTCAGCAGCTATATGACCAAGGAGCTGGTCACCTGCACCTCTCAATCCAATGTCGGGGATGTGCTGCAGCAGATGACCGAAGGGCGGTTTCGCCACATGCCGGTTGTCGAGGACGAGAAGCTGGTGGGCATCGTGACGCTGGGCGATGTGGTCAAGGCGCAGCTGTCGCAGGTCGCGATGGAAAAGGATGCGCTGCAGGACATGATCATGGGGCACTGAGCCGCAGGCGGGAGATGGGGCGCCAGGCCGCAGGCGGGGTGTCCGTATTTCTGCCCTCTTGCAATGGCGGCCGCAAATATGTTTGCGTATGCAGAAATTTCTGACAAGGCAGGAGGCCGCCCATGCGCGTGGGTCTGTATCCCGGCACCTTCGACCCGATCACCATCGGGCATATAGACATTATCCGCCGCGCCAGCGCGCTGGTGGATAAGCTGGTCATCGGCGTAGCGATCAACCGTGACAAGGGGCCGCTGTTCCCGCTGGAGGACCGGGTGTCGATGATCGAGGCGGAATGCGCCAAACTGAGCGACGAGACCGGCACAGAGATCGTGGCGCATCCGTTCGAAAACCTGCTGATCGACTGCGCCCGCGACGTTGGCGCGCAGATCATCGTGCGCGGCCTGCGGGCGGTTGCGGATTTCGAATACGAATTCCAGATGGTTGGCATGAACCGCGCGCTGGACAGCTCAATCGAGACAGTGTTCCTGATGGCCGAGGCACGGCATCAGGCGATTGCCTCCAAGTTGGTCAAGGAGATCGCCCGGCTGGACGGCGACGTGTCGAAATTCGTCACGCCGCTGGTGAACGACAATCTGATGAAGCGGCTCGGCAAAAACGACTGACCCCGGGGTCCTATTACCCGACGCAGGCAAAGCCGGGCTAACGCCCGGCTTTGTGCTTTCGGCGGCGCGCTGCGCGCGCAGGCGGCGGCTGGCGCCGCCGTTGGGGAATGGGAATGCGGCCCGGAATCCGGCAAAGCAGCGGCAGCCGCGGGGGGTCAGCGCCAGAAAGCCAGCCAATCGATCAGCGCAAACAGTTTCTTGCCGAGAAAGATCATGTGGCGGTCGCCGGCCAGGGCAACATCGATGACGGCGGCGGCGATCAGGAACAGGCCCAAATAGAGTGCAATCCGGTTGGTCATGAAAGCTCCGCCGCAAAAGAAAACGCCCGCCCAGATAACCTGAGCGGGCGTGAAATCTCAAGGCGTTAGGCTGCGGTTAGCCCAGTTTGCCCATGGCAACGGCAACATCTGCCATACGCACCGAGAAGCCCCATTCGTTGTCGTACCAGGCCAGCACGCGCACCATGCGGTCTTCGACCACGCGGGTCTGGTCCGGCGCGAAGATCGAGCTCTCGGGGGAGTGGTTGAAGTCGACGGAGACCAGCGGCGCCGGCTCATAACCCAGAACGCCCTTCATCGGGCCTTCGGCGGCTTCCTTTACGGCGGCGTTGACCTGCTCAGCGGTCACGTCGCGGCCGGCGCGGAAGGTCAGGTCCACAGCAGAGACATTCGGGGTCGGCACGCGGATGGCGGAGCCGTCCAGGCGGCCTTTCAGGTTCGGCAGCACTTCGCCCAGGGCCTTGGCGGCGCCGGTCGAGGTCGGGATCATCGACATGGCGGCGGCGCGGGCGCGGTACAGGTCCTTGTGACGCCGGTCCAGGGTCGGCTGGTCGCCGGTGTAGGCGTGGATGGTGGTCATGATGCCGTGCTCGATGCCGAACGCCTCGTCCAGCACCTTGGCCAGCGGCGCCAGGCAGTTGGTGGTGCAGGAGCCGTTGGAGATCATCTTGTCACCGGCTTGCAACTGGTCGTCGTTGACACCGAACACGATGGTCTTGTCGACGTTCTTGCCGGGGGCGGACAGCAGAACCTTCTTCGCGCCGCGCTCCAGATGCGCCTTGGCCTTTTCGCCGTCGTTGAACTTGCCGGTGCATTCCAGAACGACGTCGCAGCCCGACCAGTCCAGCTCGCCCATGTCGTAGGTGGAGAACATCTGCATGTCGCCGCGGCCCAGGTTCATGGTGCCGTCGCCGATGGAAACCTCGCCGGGGAAACGGCCATGCACGGAGTCGTATTTGATCAGGTGTGCTGCGGTTTCCAGCGGCCCGGTGGCGTTCACCTTGATCACTTCGATGTCGTCGCGGCCCGAGGCGGCGATGTGCGACAGGGTGCAGCGGCCGATGCGGCCAAAACCGTTGATCCCGACTTTGATGGTCATGTGTACGTCTCCAAGCGAGCAAAACCTTTGGCCGCCATATAGACCGGGGCGGATGTGGTCTAAAGGGGTAAAAGCGTCATTAAATGAAACTGTTAGCGCAAAATCATGATGTTGGCGGTAACGGTTTGCGGCGGTGGCGTTAACGGAAATCAGCGCCTTTGATGCGGTGGCGCTAACGCTTGTGCTGCGGCGCGGAACCGGGCAGATTGCCTTTCAAACGCGGACAGAGATTGAGGGATTTGGCATGAGCGGTTTGCTGGCGCTTCTGGATGACGTGGCGGGGATCGCCAAGGTGGCGGCGGCCTCGGTTGACGATGTGGCTGCGGCGGCGGGCAAGGCCGGCGCCAAGACCGCGGGTGTGATCATTGACGACGCGGCGGTGACGCCCAAGTACCTGCAGGGGTTCGCGCCGGCGCGTGAGCTGCCGATCATCTGGCGCATCACCCGCGGCTCCTTGTTCAACAAGCTGATCCTGTTGATGCCGGTGGCGATGCTGTTGGCGAATTTCGCGCCCTGGGCCATCACGCCCTTGCTGATGCTGGGCGGGAGTTATCTGTGTTTCGAGGGGGCTGAGAAGATCTTTCACGTGCTGTTTCCGCACGTCAGCCACGCCATTGACGAAGACATGAGCGTCAAGGATCCCGGCCATCTGGAAGAACAGAAGATCAAGGGCGCGATCAAGACCGACTTCATCCTGTCCGCCGAAATCATGACCATCGCGCTGGCCGCCATCGAGGCTCCGAACGTCTGGATGCAGGCTGCGACGCTGGCGGTGGTGGCTATTGGCGTCACGCTGGCGGTCTACGGCTCTGTCGCGCTGATTGTGAAGATGGACGATGTGGGGCTGTATATGGCTGAGAATGCCCATACCGGCTTTGGCCGCGGGCTGGGGCGCGGGCTGGTCAAGTTCATGCCGGTGCTGATGAAGATCCTGTCGGTGGTCGGCACCGCGGCGATGCTGTGGGTCGGCGGCTCCATCATCATCCACGGGCTGGAGGTGCTGGGCTTTGGCTGGCTGGGCCACCACATCCACGACTGGGCCTATGCCGCGGGCCATGCGGTGCCTGCCGCTTGGGAGGGCCTTGCGGAGTGGACGGCCAAGGCGGCGATGGACGGGGTATTCGGCGTCGCGCTGGGGCTGCTGCTGATCCCGCTGGCGACCAAGGTTGTGGGGCCGTTGATTGCGTCGGTTTCGGGGAAGTCTGCCAGCCACTGAAAGAAATTAGTCACTCAGTTACTAGGATTTAAGGGGGCGCTTTTGAATAAGCCGATTATCAAGATTCTTTCCGGTCCAACTCCAAACCAAGTTGCTGCGGGTGAAATAGCAACAGGCGGAACTGCGTCTTTGCTCTCGGCAATCAGTAAGGCAGCGGACCTCGCCCCCATGGACGTGAAACAGTTGTACGGTTTCCTCCATTTTCGCCTGCATTCCGCAAAACAGGCACAAGCTCGCAGTGGCTGGTTCGGAGGCCGGTTGTTCAACAAATTCAGCGGCGAGTCTTCGGACTATGTCCCGCTTTCCGGCACTCAAATGACGCAAGCTTTCCTTGCTGCGGGTATAGAACCTCCAGAATTCATCGTCGCCAGCGGTAACTACGAGCTGCGTTTGGACTATGCACAGAAAGCCTATGATGCGTTGAAGGAAATGGCCGAAACTGACAACGCGCAATAGATGGTTCAAACCGAAAAAAAAGGGCTCCGACAGGAGCCCTTTTCTGTTTCTAGTGTTTGACGGACCTCACCCCAGCAGCTCTTTCACCTTCGCCACTGTGCCCTCAGCGGTGATGCCGAAGCGCTCGAACAGCTCGCCTGCCGGGGCAGAGGCGCCGAAGCGGTCCATGCCGACGAAACCGGCTTTCTTCTCCTGGCCGCGCTCGCCCAGCAGCCAGCGGTCCCAGCCGCCGTCGCGGACGGCGGCCTCGATGCCGACGCGGACCGGACCTGCGGGCAGGACCTTGCGGCGGTAGGCTTCGTCCTGGGCTGCAAACAGCTCCATGCAGGGCATGGAGACGACGCGGGTGCCGATGCCTTCGGCTTCCAGCTTGACCTTGGCGTCCATCGCGACGGAAACCTCAGAGCCGGTGGCGATCAGGATCACCTGGCGCTTACCCTCGGCCTCGGCCAGCACATAGGCGCCTTTTTCGACCATGTTGGTCAGCTTATGCTCAGTCCGGACGGTCGGCAGGTTCTGACGGGTCAGGGTCATCACCGACGGGGTTTCCTTGGCGGTCAGGGCGATTTCCCAGGCCTCGGCGGTTTCCACGGTGTCGGCGGGG
The DNA here is from genome assembly GCF_059429195.1 of Leisingera sp. CC-HEC093. Lineage (NCBI taxonomy): Bacteria > Pseudomonadati > Pseudomonadota > Alphaproteobacteria > Rhodobacterales > Roseobacteraceae > Leisingera > Leisingera sp. CC-HEC093. Next base: position 3,415,906 of record NZ_JCAIJR010000001.1, read on the forward strand.
CGGAACACATAGGTGTTCGGGGTCGCGCGGCAGATTGCCAGATGTTCGACCGGCTGGTGGGTCGGGCCGTCTTCGCCAACACCGATCGAGTCGTGGGTCATCACGAACACTGTCGGGATCTTGGACAGCGCGGCCAGGCGCATGGCCGGGCGGGCATAGTCGGTGAAGCAGAAGAAGGTGCCGCCGTAAGCGCGCACGCCGCCGTGCAGCACCATGCCGTTCATTGCGGCGGCCATGCCGTGCTCGCGGATGCCCCAGTAGACATAGCGGCCCTTGCGGTTGTCCACGTCGAACATGCCCAGATCGCCGGTCTTGGTGTTGTTGGAGCCGGTCAGGTCAGCAGAGCCGCCCACGGTTTCCGGCATGATCGGGTTGATCACTTCCAGCGCCATTTCAGACGACTTGCGGGTCGCGACCTTGGGCTGAGTTTCCGAAACCTGCTTTTTCAGCGCCTTGATGGTGGCCGACAGTTTCTTGGGCGCATCCAGCGCATAGGCGCGGTTGAACCGGTCCTGCTTCTGCTGCGACAGCTCGGCAAAGCGGGCTTCCCAGGCTTCGCGCTCGGACTTGCCGCGCGAACCGATCTCTTCCCACTGGGATTTGATCTCGGCCGGCACGTCGAACGGGCCGCCGGTCCAGCCATAGGCGTCCTTGGCCGCCTGCAGCTGGTCCTTGTCGGTCAGCGCGCCGTGGCCCTTGGAGGTGTCCTGCGCGGCGTGGCCCAGGGCGATGTGGGTCTTGCAGGCGATCATCGACGGCTTCTTGGATTTCTTTGCCGCGATGATGGCCTCGTCGATGGCCTTGGGGTCGTGGCCGTCGATTTCCAGCACCTGCCAGCCGGACGCCTTGAAACGCTGCACCTGGTTGGTGCGGTCGCTGAGGTCAACGGTGCCGTCGATGGTGATGTTGTTGTTGTCCCAGAAGACAATCAGCTTGCCCAGCTGGTGGCGGCCGGCAAGGCCGATGGCCTCCTGGCTGATGCCTTCCATCAGGCAGCCGTCGCCTGCGATCACATAGGTGTGGTGATCGACAACCTTCTTGCCGTAATGGGCGCGCTGCATTTCCTCTGCCATGGCAAAACCGACGGCGTTGGAGATGCCTTGGCCCAGCGGGCCGGTGGTGACCTCGACCGCGTCGATCAGGAAGTTCTCCGGGTGGCCCGCGGTGATCGCGCCGGTCTGGCGGAAATTCTTGATCTGATCCAGGGTGACCTGCTGGTCGCCGGTGAGGTACAGCAGGGAATAGATCAGCATCGAACCATGGCCCGCCGACAGGACGAACCGGTCGCGGTCCGGCCACTGCGGGTTGGATGCATCGAATTTAAGGTGTTTTTCGAACAGCACGGTAGCCACATCGGCCATGCCGATCGGCATGCCGGTATGCCCGGAGTTGGCGGCGGCAACGGCGTCGAGGGCCAGCGCGCGGATCGCGGCGGCCTTATTCCAATGCTCAGGGTTGGCGGTGCGCAGGGCTGTCAGGTCCACTGGGATTGTTCCTTTGGCGTTACAGGCAATTGCTGCGCTCAATAACAGCGATGCGCCAAAGATCAAGCATGGTTGCGCCGATCTGGGTCAAACAGCGCGAACAAGGCGTGGCAAGTGGTTGAAACGCAAAGGGGGGTGTTTTATCCCTGAAAGGGAAGAACTGGCCCATGCCGGCGGCGGCTGCACGATTCGGGCGGGCGGCGGACATAGAACGGCAGGGTGCGGGTGAGGAACAGGCATGAACCAGATTGAAGAATTGCAAGGCCGCATCCAGGCCGCGCTGGAACGGATCAGCGCCGGCACCGCCGCGTTGCAGGACGCGCGCGCAGCGGACAGGGTCCGGGCAGAGGAGGCGGCAGCCGAGGCCGCCAGGGCGGCAGAGGCTGCCGCGGAAAGCGCTGCAAACGCAGAACTGGAAAAGGCGCTTGACGAGGAGCGCACCGCCAATGCCCAGCTGGAAGAGCGGGTGAAGGTGCTGCACGGGCGGCTCAAGGACGCTGAGAGCATGGCGCCCGCAGGCGCTGCAAACGATGAAGACGTTGCCGCGATGCAGGCGGAACTGGAGCTGCTGCGCAATGAGGCCGGCGACCCTGCCGAGAAGCAGGCGCTGCGGGCTGAAGTGGCCCGCCTTAAGGGTGAGCTGGAAGTGGCCGCGAACAATGCAGCCAGCGCCCGGGAAACGCTTGAGGATCAGCTTGCCGAAGCGCAATCCGCCAATGAGGCTTTGACAGCGCAGCTGGCCGCCGCGGACAGCGGTGACAGCGCCGGAATGCCGGGGATGCAGGACACGGCCGCGGAACTCGCTCGCCAGAACGATGCCCTGGTGCAGCTGGATGCAGAGCTTCAGGAGTTGCGCTTGGCCAACGAGGAACTTCGCGCCTCCAATACCGCACTTCGCGAAGCCAACGCTGAAAGCCTGGGCGATGCGGGGCTGATCAACGCCTCTATGGAAGCTGAAATTTATGGCCTGCGCGCGGCCCAGGCCAGCGATCAGGCCCAGGTCAACGCTGTCCTGGCCAAGCTGGAACCGCTCTTGGCGAATGCCCGCAACCTGCCGGAAGGAGAGGAAGTCTGATGCCCGAAGTGACCATTCATATCGGCGGCCGCGGATTTGAGGTTTCCTGCCAGGAGGGGGAGGAAAGCTACCTGCATTCCGCCGCAAAAATGCTGGACGACGAGGCGCAGGTGCTGTCGGATCAGATCGGCCGCATGCCCGAGGCGCGGATGCTCTTGATGGCCGGGCTTATGCTGGCGGACAAAACCGCTGCGGTGGAAGACCGGATCAAGGAAGTGGAGGCCGAGCTGGCCGAGCGCGTTCAGGAACTGGAAGCGTTGAAGAACGCCCCAGCGCCGGAACCCGAGCGCATTGAGATTCCTGTGGTGCCGCCGCATGTGACCGAAAGCCTGGCTGAACTGGCCGCCCGCACAGAGGCGCTGGCCCAGCAGGTTGAGGAACGGGCGCAGCCCGCCGGCTGATTCCAATTTCTCTTTCCGCAAAGTGCAGATGAGCCTGCGGCGTCTGGATCCCAGGGCGCCTCGGGGCAGCCTCGCTCGTCGGCCCGGTGTTTCGCATACAGAAACGCCGCGTTTTTGCGGGTTAAATAATGCACGTCAGACGCGAACTGGACTTGGCCGCCACTCTCCGTTATCAAAAGTCCGGACAATTTTAGTTGTGTGCATTGGGGGAATTCATGATTGGGGCGATTCTGTTCGGGTCCCTGGCTGTGGCCGGGATTGCAATTGGTTTGGACGACGACGAGGACACCGGTGCCGGTCCGGAAACCGCGGCGGATGATCTGACAGGGGAACCGCTGGAAGGCCAGCCTACGGCAGGACCGGACGATCTGCTTTTTGGCAGCGGCAACGATGTGATCGAAAGCGGCACAGGGGCTGATACCATTCATGCCGGCGCCGGTGACGATCAGGTTCAGTCGGACGGCGGTATGGACGTTGTCTATGGCGAAGAAGGGGATGATACCCTGTCCGGCGGCAGCTATCATGACCTTCTTGATGGCGGCGAGGGCAATGACATGCTGGCCGGCGAGGGCGGCATGGACACGCTGACTGGTGCCGCCGGAAACGATACGCTGAGCGGCGGCGATTGGCATGATGTGCTGGATGGCGGCACGGGGTTTGACTATCTGGATGGCGGTGCCGGCAACGATCAGCTGTCAGGCGGCGCGGGCAAGGATACGGCTTATGGCGGCGGCGGGGATGACACGCTCTCGGGCGGCGAGTTTCACGATATCCTCTATGGCGGCGCAGGCAATGACTCCCTGTCCGGCGACGGCGGCAAAGACATATTGTTTGGAGATGGCGGCGACGACACGCTTGACGGCGGTGACTGGAACGACGACCTGATCGGCGGTGACGGTGCCGACGTTCTGAACGGCGGGGCCGGCAACGACGCGCTGAGCGGCGTAAACTTCTCTCGCACGCTCACACCTGAGGAAATCGCCGGTCTGCGGGATGAGGACACCCCAATCAGCGGGCTCGGCCTGTCCGGCGCCGCAGATGGCACGGATACCTTGGACGGCGGCGATGGCGACGATTTCCTGCTGCTGGGGGCCGGCGATACCGGCACCGGCGGCAGCGGCTTGGACAGCTTTGCGCTCTACACGATGCAGGACGCCGAAGGTGTAACCACGATCACCGATTTCACACCGGGCGAAGACGTGGTTCAGCTGCTGTTCGGCGATGAAGGAGGTTCGGTGGACGCGGACGACTTCACTGTTGAAAACGATGCTGACACCGGTGATGCGCTGATCCTGGAGCGGGGCGAGGTCGTGGCCCGTCTGCAGGGCGCCGGCGACACCTTCACCCTCGACGATCTGGTGTTGATCAACGCGGCTTGAACCCGTCAGGCATCTGTCATCAAAAAGGCCTGCCGCAAAATTCTGCGGCAGGCCTTTTTTGTTTCCGGTCCTTGCAGCCTGCGCTCAGGCGTTGGCTTCGCGGATCTTGTCGGCAGCTTCCTTGTTGAAGGTGATGCCGTTGTCGTCAAACAAGGTGTCCAGCTCCGACGACAGGGCCATCTCTGTGATGATGTCGCAGCCGCCGACAAATTCGCCCTTCACATAAAGCTGCGGGATGGTCGGCCAGTCGGAATATTCCTTGATGCCAGAACGGATGTCCTCATCCGCCAGCACGTTCACGTCGGTGTAATCCACGCCGATATAGTTCAGCACCGCCGCCACGCGCGAAGAGAATCCGCACTGCGGCATTTCCTTGGTGCCTTTCATGAAAAGCACCACGTCGCTGGCTTTGACGGTTTCGTCGATGCGGGTTTTTACGTCGGTCATGTATTCATTTCCTTTCGGCTGCTGCGCCGTTTCCTTTGGCCGTCATATAGGGATTATCGCGGGCCTTGCCAATCCGCCCTGTCGGACGCATGGAAACGGTGCAGCGCTATTTCAATTTGCTCTTTGGTACAAAGAAGCGGGCATATTCCTGCGGGTCTTTCGGCACCTTCCAGGTCCGGGCGGAACCGCCCCCCATGCCCGACTGATAGTCGGAACGCAGGGTGTGGTAGTCCGGGTCGTTGTCATCCTCCTCCAGCGGGCGGCGGCGCTGGGAGACAACCGCAACAACGGCGGTCATGACCACAATGCCGATTACCAGGATGGAGGAGAACAGGGACACCGTATTTACTCAGGCGCCTTGGTGGTCAGCGCGAGTGCGTGCAATTCACCGTCGGGGCCGTCCATCTTGCCTTTCAACGCGGCATAGACGGCGCGCTGCTGCTGCACGCGGTTCTTGCCGCGGAAGCTTTCGTCGACAACCATCGCCGACATGTGCACGCCGTCGGTGCCGGCCACCTGGATTTCGGCGTCGGGGAAGCTTTCGCGCAGCAGTTCTTCAATTTCATGGGCTTGCATAGGCATCCGGAGAAGTCCTTTGTCTCGTTTGGTAAAAATGTAGGTGTGCGGCTGGGGCTGTGCAAGCGGGATTAGCCTTGGACCCGGGCAAAAGACGCGATGGACCCGACAAAGTCCGGCACTGCTGCCAAGGCCTCCTGCACGGCATCTTCCTCGAAATCCCAGATGGAGGAGGGGGCATCTGGACACAGCGCCCGGGTCAGCACCATGCAGCGGTCCCGCAGTTTCTGCGGCAAGGGCAACGCGGCGGCCTCTTGCAGAACCAGAAGTGCCTCGTGGATCGGCCGCAGCACCCGCAGGGCATGGGTCATATGGGGCAGTAAGTCCGGGTCGTCGCGCCAGGTCTCACCATCGAACAAGTCTTGCGTCACCCGCTGGCCGGCGCCTGCACAGGAATAGGCGATACAGCCGCCAAAGCCGCAGGCCGCCAGCTTATCGTGGATGGAGCAGCGGAAATCCGGGGCAAGGTTGGGGCAGGGCGTGTCTGCGGCCTTTAACAGCCCGAAATCCTCGTGCGCCTCAAACGGATAGGCAACGCAGCAAAGGCCCGCGCAGCGGCTGCAATCCTCTGTCAGCTCAGGAAGGGTCATCGGCCTGTTTCCAGTTAAAGGAAAGGGCGGGACAGCTGCGCCATCCCGCCCGTTTAGTGTCAGCGCTTGGCGCCGAAAATCAAGCCACGGCAGCGGCAAAGCTGGAGCGGAAGATGTCCTTCAGCTCGGCCAGCGGCGCCTCGGAGGTGCCGATTTTCACCATGTCGCCGCCGAATTTGCCGACGGTGGTGATGGTGACGCCCACCTGGCCCGCGGCCAGCATCAGCGCCTCGGCCTGGTCAAAGTTGCAGGCGATCAGATAGCGCGCCTGGTCCTCCCCGAACACGGTCTGGGTGTCGCCCGCGTCAATCTGCACGCCAACGCCGGCCTCTTCGGCCATCTCGAACGCCGCCAGCGCCAGGCCGCCGTCGCCAAGGTCGGTGCAGGCCTTGATCAGCTCGCGGTTGGCGCGGATGAACTCACCGTTGCGCTTTTCAGCATCCAGGTTCACAGCCGGGGCGTCGCCGTCTTCGCGGTTGAAAACCTCTGCCAGCAGCGCCGATTGGCCCAGGTGGCCGGTGGTTTCACCCACCAGCAGTGCCACATGGCCGTCGCGCGCCTCGCCGATGATCGGCTCTTCGCCGGCAGCGATCAGGCCCACGGCGCCGATGGTCGGGGTCGGCAGGATGCCCTTGCCGTCGGTCTCGTTGTACAGCGACACGTTGCCGGACACGATCGGCATGTCGAGCGCCGCCACCGCCTCGCCGATGCCCTTGATGGCGCCGACGAACTGGCCCATGATCTCCGGCTTTTCGGGGTTGCCGAAATTCAGGTTGTCGGTGGTGGCCAGCGGTTTGGCGCCAACTGCAGTCAGGTTGCGGTAGGCCTCTGCCACCGCCTGCTTGCCGCCTTCGATGGGGTTCGCCTTGACGTAGCGCGGGGTCACGTCGGAGGTGAAGGCCAGCTTTTTTTCCGTGCCGTGCACCCGGACAATGCCAGAGCCTGCGCCCGGACGGCGCTGGGTATCGCCCATCACGGTGGTGTCGTACTGCTCATAAACCCACTGCTTGCCCGCGTAGTTGGGGGAGGACAGCAGCGCCTTCAGCCCGTCGATCGGGTCGATGGTCGGCACGTCCGCATCAGTCAGCGGCTCGGCGGCCGGGGTTTCCACCCAGGGGCGGTCGTATTCCGGCGCGGTAGAGGCCAGTTTCGACAGAACCAGATCGGCTTTCACTTCACCGTTGTGCAGGATCAGGAAGCGATCCTCGGCAATGGTTTCGCCAACGATTGCAAAATCGAGGTCCCACTTTTCAAAGACAGCCCGGGCGTCGGCTTCCAGCTCGGGCTTCAGTACCATCAGCATGCGTTCCTGAGATTCCGACAGCATCATTTCATAGGCTGTCATATTCTCTTCGCGCTGCGGCACGTCTTCGAGGTTCAGCTTGACGCCCAGCTTGCCCTTGTCGCCCATTTCGACGGCAGAGCAGGTGAGGCCCGCGGCACCCATGTCCTGGATTGAGATCACCGCGCCGGTCTGCATCAGCTCCAGCGTGGCTTCCATCAGGCGCTTTTCCGTGAAGGGGTCGCCGACCTGAACAGTGGGGCGCTTTTCTTCGATGGTGTCGTCAAATTCGGCGGATGCCATGGTGGCACCGCCAACGCCGTCACGGCCTGTTTTGGCGCCGAGGTACACGACCGGCATGCCAACGCCGGACGCGGCGGAGTAGAAGATCGAGTCGGTGCGTGCGAGACCTGCGGCGAATGCGTTCACCAGGCAGTTGCCGTTGTAGGCCGGGTGGAAGCGGACCTCGCCGCCCGCGCAAGGCACGCCAAAGCAGTTGCCGTAACCGCCGATGCCCTCAACCACGCCGTTGACCAGCTGGCGGGTCTTGTGGTGGGACGGCTCGCCAAAGGACAGCGAATTCATCGAGGCGATGGGCCGCGCGCCCATGGTGAACACGTCACGCAGAATGCCGCCGACCCCGGTTGCCGCGCCCTGGTAGGGCTCGATGTAGGAGGGGTGGTTGTGGCTTTCCATTTTGAAAACAACGGCATCGCCGTCGCCAATGTCCACGATGCCCGCGTTCTCGCCGGGGCCGCAGATCACCTGCGGGCCGTCGGTCGGCAGGGTGCGCAGCCATTTCTTGGAGGACTTGTAGGAGCAGTGCTCATTCCACATCGCCGAGAAGATGCCCAGCTCGGTGAAGGTCGGCTCCCGCCCGATGATTTCGAGGATCAGATCGTACTCATCAGGCTTCAGCCCGTGATTTGCGATCAGTTCAGGCGTGATGGCGGGTTCCTGCATCCGTAAACGTCCCCAATGGCTGCGATTGCGCGCCTTTTAGAGCAAGCTTTGCCATTGGGAAAGAGGGGTTGCGCAAACGGATGCACGCTGCGTGGCCGCAGCGTCAGAACCGCTGCCCGACATAGACATACAACTGGGTTTCCTGCTCGTTGTTGCGGCTGACATCAATGGAGAAATCCACCGGGAACTTCTTGGACACCCGGTAGCGGAGGCCGGCACCCGCAGCACTATGGCTGCCGCCCTGCGTCAAATCGCCGAACTCCGGCCCGGTCCAGCCGGTGCCGGCAAAGACCACGCCGCCCCAGCGTTTGGAAAAGCGCCTGCGGTATTCGGCCTGGAGGGAGGCCGAGCGCGGCCCGATGAACTGGGTGCTGTTGAAGCCGCGCATGTTGTCGGTGGCCCCGATGGAGCATTGATCAAAGAACGGTGTGTTGCCGGAGGCCGCACATAAGGTGCCGCGCAGGGCAATCACCCCGCTGCGTCCCAGCGGGCGGTAGCCGTCGAGGATGGCATACCCCTTGTCATAGCGGCGGCTGAGCCCGCCAAGCGTGTGGGAGCGGGTGGCAAAAGCTGTCAGCCGCGTGCCTTCTGTGGGATAGTCACTGTCGTCGCGGCGGTCCCAGTCGAGGCTGAAGCCAAAGGTGCCGATCTCCAAGCTGGCGTCCGGCTGAAACGCAGCGGGCAGCAGGCCCGCATTTGGGGAGATGCTGGTCTCCAAATAACGCAGCACAACGCCGGCAGACAGGTCTGGCGTCACCCCGTAGGAGGCATTGATCCGCACCAGTGACCCGTCCTGGCTGACCGGCAGCGCCCCAAGCCCGGTATAAAGGTCATAGACCGCATCCGCCCGTGCCGCGAGCGCCTTGACCTGCCAGCGGTTGCCGGGAAGGGCAAAGTTGAACATGACCGCTGCCGCCTGGCTGCCGTTGTCGGACCTGAGCCCGCCCAGCCCGATCACAGAGGTATTCGCATCCGGGCTGGTCTTGAACAGATACCCGGCGCCCAATCCAAGCCCGGAGCCGATCATCGGGCTGGAAAACGGCACCGGTGCCACCACGACAGAGCCGTTGCGGAAGCCGTAACCTTCCGTCTTCTGCGCCGTCTCGATATGGCCTAGGTGGCGTTCCGTCTGTTCAGGACCCGCGGCCAGCCCGGCACTTGCCAGGCCTGCAAGCCCGGCTGCCAGGGCTGCAGACCGGATGACCCGGCGCAAGGTGTTACTTCTTTTGCCCGGCAGCACCCGCTTCCCCCTCAGCCGCCTGCTGCTGCGCGGCGCTGCTGGCGGCGGCGGCCACAGCTGCCTTTTCGGTGTCGTTCAATTGATCAGTCTCCTCCAGCCCCGGTATCGCCACCCGGACCTCGCGGCGGGCAAAGTCAATGCCGTTTTCGGCAAAGGCTGCCTTGATCCGGTTGTAGATCTCTTTGCGGATGGTGAACTGGGTGCCCGGCTTGGCCATGAATTTGCCGCGCATGATCATGCCGACATCATCGAAGTCGAAAACGCCCTGACTCTTGAACGGTTGCAGGAAGTCGTCTTTGTACAACTCGTCCGCCATCATTTCGGCACCGATCTTCTTGAAGATCTTCTTGACCTTGTTGGGATCGGTATCAAACGGCACGGTAAAGCGCAGCTTCATGATCACCCAATCGCGGCTGTAGTTGGTGAGCTTGGGGATTTCGCCATAGGGGATGGTGTTGATCGGTCCGCGGTGGTGGCGCAGCTGCATGGACCGGATCGAGATCTTCTCGACCGTGCCGCGGGTGCCTTCGACCTCGACATATTCGCCGACACGGAAGGCATCATCGACCAAAAAGAAGATGCCGGAGACCACGTCAGTCACCAGCTTCTGCGCGCCAAAACCGATGGCCAGGCCCAGAATGCCGGCACCAGCCAAAAGCGGTGCGATGTCGATGCCCAGCGCCCCGACAGCCAGCAGCCCGAAGATCACCACGATGGCAATCTGCGCGGTGACCAGCAAAAGCGGCAGCACCGTTGCCAGCCGCGAGCCGCCCGCGCCGCCGCCTTCGCCGCCGGCCTCGGCCTCTTCGCCGGAGGTCTGTTCCCTGGCGAGCCGCCGGTTGATCCACAGCGACACACCCTCATAAACCACATAGCCGACCGCAATGGTCATCAGGCAGCCGATAACATTGCCTGCGATGCCTTCGGCACCGGTGGCGATTGCCATCAGATCCAAATCCCAGGCATTGGAGATGATCATCAGCACGATGCCAGCCACCAGCACGCGGCCGATCCGGATGTAGCTGCGCTTGGTTGACTTATAGGCTTCCGCCGCCAGCTGCCCCTCGCCGGACATCGGCGGAACCAGATGCTTGACCAGCCCGCGGATGGCCGTGTCCAGCGCCGGAGCGGCCAGAAGCCAGAACATTGTTACATAGTGTGCGCCATGAACCAGCTGCGCCACCTTGCCCAGACCGATCAGTGTTCCGACCACCACCCAAGTCAGAGCGGCCACTCCAATCGCAAAATACGGATAATGATGTGCCGCGGCCTCGTCATAGCGGGTGCGGTCCGGGTCGGTGCCGCGCATCATGTCGGTCAGCCCTTCGCGCGCAGTCCAGGCGATCCAGATGATGTAAACATAGACCAGAGTATCCAGCCAATAGGCCAGGCGGATCGATTCCGGCGGCACCCCGTTGGCAGCATTGAAACGGACCGAGAAGATGGTCAGGCCGGCCAGGAAAATCAGGCCGATGGTGTGCAAATGCAGAAAGTCCGCCCAGCGGTCACTGGCGTTGACCAGCCGCCGGTCCGGCCGCTCCGGCGCCATGATGAACCTGGACACCGCGGCACCCACACGCGGCATCCAGATCAGATAGGTGACCATTGGCGCAGCAAACAGCAGCATATGCGGGTCCAGTACGGCCCGGCCCACGGAGCGGATCACGATGTAGAACACCACCAGGCCGATCATCTCGCGCAGGAAGCGGCGGCCCAGAAAGCTTAGCGCGCCACCCAGCGTGTCCGCATCGCCGCTGATGGTCTCAAGGTTGCGCCAGCGGGCGATCAGCTTGCGCACCGCATATTCAGCAGCCAGACCGATGGCCAGGGTCAGGCCAATCAGCCCCAGCATTTTCAGAACACCGCCCAATCCGCCGTGTTTCTGCACAAAGTTCCCAACCGCGCGGGCTTGGCCCTCGGGCAGCACCGGCAGTTTGCGCACCGCATCGGTGACAGGCAGCGTGAATGCGGTCCACAGCAGAACCGCCCGTTCCGTCAGCGTTGCAGGCTGTGCCGCCGCCTGCTGCCGGGCTGCCACCGCATCGAGCCGTTCCAGCAGCAGCGTCCGGACCTGGTCATCGGACATTCGGGCGACCATCTCGTGTATGGCGGCCTCGGTCAGCGGTTCAGGCAGGGCAGGCGGCTCGCTGGTCTGCGCCATGGTTGGCGTTTGCCAGGCAGCACTGAAAACAAGGACCGTCAGAACGACGCTGAAAATGCGGGCAAACCGGTGAAGGAAAGACTTCATATTAACCTCGCGCACAAAAAAACCGGGCAAATAGGGAAAACCCTGGGGCAATTGAACCGGTGAGTTGTATTCAGGTCAAAGAAAATCGTGTTTCCGGCGCAGGATACAGCAGTGGGCGCTGCCCCGCAGGCGGCTGCCGGGCCAAAAAAAAGGCCGAGCACTAAGCTCGGCCGAAGTCCAACAGGGAGGTATGAAGGGGGGGCGAAGCCGCCGCCTTCATGAGGATCATTTAGGGCTCTGGACCTGACCCTTCAAGAGGACTAACGCTAAAAGACCATCAATGCTGCTATGCGGTTTTTGCATGGCTCGCGCCGTGCGCCAGCGTCCTGCAGGACTCCAAGCCCGCGGCGCAGTCGCCGCAAGGGGCATGCTAAACTTCAGGCCGCCGCTTCTTCAGAGCTTGCCAAGCTCCTTCATGTGTTTCCGGTGGGCCATGATTTCGCCTTGCACGAAGTCGCGGAAGGCGCCCACGCGCTGAGAATGGCGCAGCTCCTCGGGGTAGGCGAGGTAAACCGGAACCTCATTCTGATGCTCGTCCGGCAGCACCTCGACCAGCTGGGGGAACTCTTCGGTCACATAGTCCGGCAGAATGCCGATGCCCAGATTGTGCAGCACCCCCTGCATCACGCCAAAGTAGTTGTTGACCGTCAGCAGCGACCCTGGATCCTGTGCCATCAGCTTCTTGCCCAGCACTGCAGCAGACCCGACCTGGGCTGACCGCTGGTTCTGACAGATCAGCCGGTGATTGGAAATGTCAGCGGATGTTTCCAGACTGCCGTGCTTCTCCAGATAGTCCGGCGTCGCATACAGCCCCATCCGAACCGTCATCAGCCGCTTGCGCACCAGATCGGCCTGGCTCGGCTCCTTCATGCGAATGGCCACATCGGCCTCGCGCATCGGCAAATCCAGCACCCGTTCCTCAAGCATCAGGTCGATCTTGAGGTTGGGGTATTGCTCGTAAAGCTTGGTCAGCCGCGGTGCCAGCCATAGGGTGCCAAAGCCAACGGTAGTGGTCACGCGCAGCTCGCCGAACACTTCCTCTTCGCTGTCCCGGATGCGGGCTGAGGCGGCCTCAAGCCGCGTGGACATAGATTGGGTGGCGTCGAAAAGAAGCTCGCCCTGCTCAGTTAGAATCAGTCCGCGCGCATGGCGGTGGAAAAGCGTCGCATTCAGGCTCTCCTCCAGCGCCCGGATCTGGCGGCTAACCGCGGATTGCGACAGATTAAGCTTGTCGCCAGCATGGGTCAGACTGCCCGCATCGGCCACTGCGTGAAATATTCTGAGCTTATCCCAATCCATATACGTTACTTTCTGTCCGTTCGGGGCCGACTGTATGAAATCTTAGTTATGTATCAGTTTTCCCAGCGCAAGCGAGCAAAAACGAAAAAAATACGGCTATTCAGGTCAGCAATTATGACCTATTCTTGGTGTCAGAAAGTGCAAGCTAATCCCGGTTGAGGAGGCCACGATGAGCACGCCCAAGATCACACTCAATGACAAATACGACCTGACCAAATCCCCTGTGCTGCTGAACGGCACCCAGGCGCTGGTGCGGCTGATGCTAATGCAGAAGCACCGCGACATGGCGGCAGGTCTCAACACCGCCGGGCTTGTCACCGGTTACCGCGGTTCGCCGCTGGGGGCAGTGGACCTGCAGATGGCCCGCGCTGAAAAGCAGTTGAAAGAGGCTGACGTCACCTTTCAGTACGGCCTGAACGAGGACCTGGCGGTCACCGCGCTCTGGGGTGCGCAGCAGGCCGAGGTGCGCGGCGAAGGCAAATACGATGGCGTCTTTGGCCTGTGGTACGGCAAAGGGCCGGGTGTTGACCGCTCCGGCGATGCGATCCGTCACGCAAACATGGCCGGTTCCTCCAAGCACGGCGGCGTGCTCTTGGCGATGGGCGACGACCACACCGGTGAAAGCTCCACGGTGCTGCACCAGTCGGAATGGTCGCTGTTGGACTGCTACCTTCCCATCGTCAGCCCGGCCGGCGTACAGGAAATCCTGGATTACGGCATCTACGGTTACGCGCTCAGCCGCTTCTCCGGCCTCTGGACCGGTCTCAAGACCATGAAGGACACCATCGAGGTGACCTCGGTCGTCGATGCCCGTCCCGAGCGCATGCAGCTGGTCACCCCGGAATTCGACATGCCGGCCGATGGTCTGAACATTCGCCTGGATGACGACCGCTTCCGCCAGGAAAACCGCATCATCGACTATAAACGCTTTGCGGCAGAGGCCTTCAGCCATGCCAACAAGATGGACAAGCGCATGTGGGGCAAGCCCGGCGCCAAGATCGGTTTTGTTGCTGCGGGTAAGAACTGGCTCGACCTGGTGCACGCGCTGAAGCTCTTGAACATTGACGAAAACATGGCGGAGCGCCTTGGCATCACCACCTACAAGGTGGGCCAGACCTGGCCGATGGACATGAAGGGCTTCCACGACTGGGCCCAGGACCTGGACCTGATCGTCGTCGTCGAGGAAAAGCGCAAGCTGATCGAGATTCAGATCAAGGAAGCCATCTTTGACGACCGCCAGGGCCGCCGCGTCTACGGCTGGTACAAGGGCGGCGCCGGCAGCATGCACCGCGAGGAGCTGTTCCCGACCCGTTACGCGCTCGACCCGATCATGATCGCCGAGAAACTGGGCGGAATCCTGATCGAGGAGGGCCGCGAGACCGAGGCGATCCGCGCCGGCATGGAGGCGCTGGGAGAAGCCCGCCGCGCCGACAACGCTGAGGAAATCGCCACCCGCCTGCCGTATTTCTGCTCCGGCTGTCCGCACAACAGCTCGACCCGCCTGCCGGACGGCTCCCGCGCCTATGCCGGTATCGGCTGCCACTTCATGGTGCAGTGGATGGACCGCGAGACCACCGGCTTCACCCATATGGGCGGCGAGGGCGTCAACTGGGTCGGCGAGGCGCCGTTCTCCAAGCGCAAGCATGTGTTCCAGAACCTGGGCGACGGCACTTACAACCACTCCGGCGTGCAGGCGATCCGGGCGGCGCTCGCCGAAGGCACCAACATCACCTACAAGATCCTCTACAATGATGCGGTGGCAATGACCGGCGGCCAGCAGGCCGAGGGCGGGCTGACGGCCCAGCAGATCGCGCATGAGCTGAAGGCGATGGGGGTCAAGACCATGGCCGTGGTCTACGACGAGAAGGAGGATGTGGACGCCTCCTTGTTCCCCTCCGGCATGCGGATGCATGAACGCGCCGAAATGATGAAGATCCAGCGTGAGTTTGAACAGGTCGAGGGCGTTTCCGCCATCATCTACATCCAGACCTGCGCCGCCGAAAAACGCCGCCGCCGCAAGAAGGGCCAGTTCCCGGATCCGGACCAGCGGGTGTTTATCAACACCGACGTCTGCGAAGGCTGCGGCGATTGCGGGGTGCAGTCGAACTGCGTTTCCATCGTGCCCAAAGACACCGAACTGGGACGTAAGCGCGCCATCGACCAGTCCTCCTGCAACAAGGACTTTTCCTGCGTCAACGGCTTCTGCCCGTCCTTTGTGACGGTGGAAGGCGCCAAGATCCGCAAGGAAGCGACCGCCGACATCGACCTGCCGGATCTGCCGAAACCCGCACTGCCGGCAATCGACGGCACCCATAACGTGGTGATCACCGGCGTCGGCGGTACCGGCGTGGTGACCATCGGCGCGGTGCTGGCGCAGGCGGCGCAGATCGATGGCAAAGGCGCCGGGCTGATGGAAATGGCCGGCCTCGCGCAAAAGGGCGGCGCGGTGCACATCCACTGCCGGATCGCCAGCAATCCCGATGACATTTCGGCAATCCGCGTTGCCACCGGCGAAGCGCATGCGCTGATCGGCGGCGACCTTGTGGTCAGCGCCGGCTCCAAGACCCTGGGCCTGACCACCACCGGCCAGACCGGCGCGGTTGTGAACAGCCACGAGATCATCACCGGCGAATTCACCAAGGACACTGAGTTCAAGGTGCCGGTGGACCGTCTGGAGGTGGCCTTGCAGGCCCGCCTGCGCGACCGGCTGGACCTATTCGATGCCTCCGAGCTGGCCCGCGCCACCATGGGCGATTCAATCTTCTCGAACATGATGGTGTTCGGCGGTGCCTGGCAGAAGGGCCTGATCCCGGTCAGCCACGAGGCGATCGAACAGGCGATCGAGATGAACGGCGCCGCGGTAGAGCGCAACAAGCGCGCCTTCGATATCGGCCGCTGGGCTGTGCTGCACCCGGAGGAAGCCGCCAAGCTGATCCAGCCGAAGGCCGCGTCAGCGCCGAAGACGCTGGAGGAAAGGATCGCCTTCCGCACCGATCACCTGGTGGCCTACCAGGGCAAGGGCCTGGCCAAGCGCTATGCCAAGCTGCTGGACGGCATCAGCGATCCTGCCCTCAAGGAAGCAGTGGCGAAGGGCTACCACAAGCTGCTGTCCTATAAGGACGAATACGAAGTTGCCCGCCTGCTGCTCGACAGCCGCGCCAAGGCGGAGGCGGAGTTCGAGGGCGACCTCAAACTGTCCTACCACCTGGCTCCGCCGATGCTGACCGGCACCGACCCGGACGGCCGCCCGAAGAAGCGCAAGTTCGGAGCGGGCATGGAACGCTGGTTCCGCCTGCTGGCCAAGCTGAAGTCCCTGCGCGGCACGCCGCTCGACGTCTTCGGCTACACCGAAGAGCGTAAGATGGAGCGCGCGCTGATCAAGCAGTATGAGGCCGACATGCAGGAATGGCTGCCCAAGGCCGGCCCGGAAATCCTGGAGCCGCTCCTGGCACTGGCAGAGCTGCCGCTGCAAATCCGCGGCTTCGGCCCGGTCAAGATGGCGAACGAGCAGAAGGCTGCCAAACGCCGCGAAGAGCTGCTGGCCGCGCTGCGCCAGGGCGGCGTGCCGGTCAAACAGGCGGCAGAGTAACAACAGGGCAGGGCGGGGCACTCCCGCCTGCCTTGACCCTTTCAAAGAAAGGCCCAAAACAGTTGGGCCCGGCGCCGCGCTGACGCGCGGCGTTGGCCGTTCTGCCTCTTGGGACACGGCCTCTTTGGACACGGCCGCTTGCAGATTTCTGCTGCAGCGGTCGCTTTCAGCCCATTTTCCAGCGATTGCAGCGCGCCTTTTGGCGCGCCGCTCTTAGGCTCTGCCCGGATTGCATGTTCTTGCTGCACCGGAAAGGAGCCGTCCAATGTCCCTCACACAGGCCTTGCAAGCTGCCCGCGTCCTGCACGCAAAACTGCCCGCCTTGCGGGAGTTCGCCCCCTGGCCCAGCGATATGGAGCCCGCCGGGCTGGCCCCCGCGGCAATGCCCGCACAAGACCAGGTTGCGGGGTTCGAACAGCCAGGCACGGCTGAAACCCAGCCCCTGATCAACGCGTTGCGCACCGCGGCGGGCCAGGCGCATTGGACGCAGACCTACACCGAGGCCGAGGTGGGCGCGCATTTCCTGCAGAACTACGGCTATTTTGAGCTGTTCGGCCCGACCGGTCATTTCCGCACCACCCAGCTGCGCGGCTATATCGCCTATTGGGGCGCCGGGCTGAACTACGGCTGGCACAGCCACGAGGCGGAAGAGCTGTATGTGGTTCTGGGCGGCGGCGCGCAGTTCCTGACAGACGAAAACGACGGGTGGCTGCAGGCGGGCGGCACACGTCTGCACAGCGGCTGGCAACCGCATGCGATGAATACAGAAGCACAGCCGATCCTGACCTATGTCCTGTGGCGCGGGGCCGGGCTGACGGGTCTGCCGCTGATGGGCAGCAGCCGGGAAGTTGCGGCCTGAACAGGAAACGGTCCCGAACGGCAGTTACTCGCAAAGCGTCACACCGCTGTTACGGATCTGTTGCATATTGTGCCTCCGGCCTTATCTGGCCGGTGACACCAGACGGAGACCCCCTGCAGATGCACGCGCAGCGCCATATTGCCCGTGATATTTCCTATGCCCATTCCGCCACCACCCGCACCGGACGCGCAATGATCCGGCTGATGGAGAACTCCACCGGGCGCCTGAAGCTGATCCGCCGGGCCGCGGGCTATGAACATGACGTTGCCGCCGGCCGCAGCTTCTGGTCTGTGATGGCAGAGCGCTACGGGCTGACGCTGGACATCGCCGGCGGGTCGCTGGCCAATATCCCCCGGGACAAGCCGGTCATCCTGATTGCCAATCACCCCTACGGCATCCTCGACGGTCTGATGATGGGCCATATACTGGCCCAAACCCGCAGCGACTTCCGTATCCTTGCGCACCAGGTGTTCCGCAAGGCCGGGGATCTGAACAAGGTGATCCTGCCGATCTCCTTTGACGAATCCAAGGAGGCCGTGCGCACCAACCTGAACACCCGCCGGGAAGCGCTCAGCTACTTGGGGCAAGGCGGCGCCATCGGCATCTTTCCCGGCGGAACGGTCTCTACCGCGACGCATCCACTGGGCCACCCGATGGACCCCGGCTGGCGCGGCTTCACCGCCCGGATGGTTGCCAAGTCCGACGCGGTGGTGGTGCCGGTGTTCTTTGACGGCCGCACCTCGCGCCTGTTCCAGATCGCCAGCCACCTGCATACCAACCTGCGCATGGGGCTCTTGATTCAGGAGTTCCGCAAACGGGTTGACACGCCGGTCCGCGTGGTGATTGGCGAGCCGATTGCCCGCGACGTTCTGGCGCCAATGGCCAAAGACACAAAAGCACTTATGGATTTCTTGCGCAAAGCGACGTATGAGCTTTCTCCAGTACCGCTCAAATCCTACGGGTATGGGTTTGAGTTCGAAGAGAAACACCGCGCGTGAGAAGGCGACATGGCTGTAGGCATCTTTGATTCAGGCCTGGGCGGGCTGACCGTCCTGGACGCGGCGCAAAAGCGTCTGCCGGATGTGGATTTCCTCTATTACGGCGACAACGAGCGCGCGCCTTATGGCGTGCGCGATGCCGAGGACGTCTATCAGCTGACCAAGTCCGCCGTGCAGGACATGTGGGACAAGGGCTGCGATCTGGTGATCCTCGCCTGCAACACCGCCTCGGCCGCCGCCCTGCGCCGGATGCAGGAGGGCGGTCTGCCTCAGGGCAAGCGGGTGCTGGGCGTGTTTGTGCCCCTCATTGAGGCGCTGACCGAGCGGCAGTGGGGCGACAACTCGCCCCCGCGCGAGGTGGAGGTGAAGCATGTGGCACTGTTTGCCACGCCTGCGACGGTCGCCAGCCGTGCCTTCCAGCGGGAACTGGCCTTCCGCGCCATCGGCGTCGACGTCGAGGCGCAGGCCTGCGGCGGCGTTGTCGACGCGATCGAGGACGGCGACATGATCCTGGCCGAGGCGCTGGTGCGTTCCCACGTCGATGCGCTGAAACGCAAAATGCCGCATCCGCAGGCCGCGATCCTTGGCTGCACCCATTACCCGCTGATGGAACAGACCTTTCAGGAGGCCTTGGGGCCGGAGGTCAAGGTGTTCAGCCAGGGCAGCCTGGTGGCCGACAGCCTTGCGGATTACCTGCAGCGTCATCCCGGCATGCAAGGCAATGGCGAAGGCGGATTTTTCACCACCGGCAATCCGGGCCGTGTCAGCGACCGCGCGACCCAGTTTCTCCGACGGGAAATCACCTTTAAGGCGGCCTGAGACCAACTGCCCGGAACCTTGTTCCAGGTCAAAGTGCTGAGGCGCAGTTTTCCCTATTTCTCTCCGCAGATGGCTGCGGAACCGGCATATCACATCGAAAGACGAGGTCTGACATGACCCATAAAGTGGCTATCCTTGGCGCTTCCGGCTACACTGGCGCCGAACTGGTGCGGCTGATTGCCCAGCACCCGAACATCGGCATCGCGGCCCTGTCCGCCGACCGCAAGGCCGGCATGACCATGGCCGAAGTGTTCCCGCACCTGCGCCATATGGAGCTGCCGGTGCTGTGTAAGATTGGCGAAATCGACTTCTCCGGCATCGACCTTTGCTTCTGCGCGCTGCCGCATAAGACCAGCCAAGAGGTAATCGCGGCCCTGCCCAAGGACCTGAAGATCGTCGATCTGTCTGCGGACTTCCGGCTGCGCGATCCGGCGGAATACGAAAAATGGTACGGCAATCCCCATGCCGCGCTGGAGCAGCAGGAAGAAGCAGTCTACGGCCTGACCGAGTTCTACCGGGAAGAGATCAAATCCGCCCGTCTGGTGGCCGGCACAGGCTGTAACGCCGCAACCGGCCAGTTTGCCCTGCGGCCGCTGATCGAGGGTGGCGTCATCGACCTGGACGATATCATCCTGGACCTGAAATGCGCCGTCTCCGGCGCCGGCCGGTCGCTCAAGGAAAATCTGCTGCATGCAGAGCTGAGCGAGGGCTGCAACGCCTACGCCATCGGCGGCACCCACCGGCACCTGGGCGAATTCGACCAAGAGTTCAGCAAGATCGCAGGCCGCCCCGTGAAGGTGCAGTTCACCCCGCACCTGCTGCCCGCCAACCGCGGCATTCTGGCGACCGTCTATGTGAAGGGCGACGCGAAGGCGATCCATGACACCTTTGCCAGGGCTTACGCTGACGAACCCTTCATTGAGCTGCTGCCCTTTGGCGAGGCGCCAAGCACCCATCATGTGCGCGGCTCCAACTTCTGCCACATCGGCGTTGCGCAGGACCGGATCGAAGGCCGCGCCATCGTCATTGCGGCACTCGACAACCTGACAAAGGGGAGCAGCGGCCAGGCCTTGCAGAACGCAAACCTGATGTTAGGTGAGGATGAAACCGAGGGTCTGATGATGGCGCCGCTGTTCCCCTGATCCGGGGGCGGCGCTGGCTTGGGCCTGATATGAGGACACCATGAAGAACCTGAAGAAACAGCGCCGTATCCAGGTCATCGCGGTTGCCGCGGTGGCCCTGATCGTTGCCACCGCCCTGATCGGCTATGCCTTGCAGGACGGGATCAACTATTTCCGCTCGCCCAGCCAGGTGATGGAAGAGCCGCCGAAGCCGTCCGAAGTGTTCCGCATCGGCGGTCTGGTGGCCGAAGGTTCGCTGCAGCGCGGCCAGGGCATGACGGTGCATTTCGACGTGACCGACGGCGGTGCCACTGTGCAGGTTGCCTATACCGGCGTGCTGCCCGATCTCTTTGAGGAGAACCAGGGTATGGTCGGCACCGGCAGCTATGTGAACGGTATCTTCGAAGCCACTGAAATACTCGCCAAACATGACGAAACCTACATGCCCAAGGAAGTCATGGACGCACTGAAGGAGCAGGGGGTGTACCAGGAGCCCGAGACCTGATCCAGCCAGTCCGGACAGAGCGCTCCCGCCCCAAAGACGCCTCCCTTACGGGGGGCGTTTTGCGTTGGGCCGGGCGCCGCGCGATGCGCGCGGCGCGGCGTCGGCCTGGGCGGGTGTTGCGTACCCGGCGTACGGTGGTGTCAGGGGATCTTAGGCCCCTTGCGGCAGTATGACCCAAACCGAAGTGGTGAGGTGACATGCAGACAGTTCAGGAAATCGCAGAACAGATCGTGGCGCGCGAAGGCGGCTTTGTGAATGATCCGGATGATCCGGGCGGCGCGACCAAATTCGGGGTGACCATCGGCACTATGAAGCGGCTGGGGCTGGATCTGACGGGCGACGGGCAGGTGGGGGTCGAGGATGTAAGACTGCTCAGCCGGGCGCAGGCAGTTGGGATTTTCATCCGCCACTACTTTGAGGCGCCCCATATCAGCAGCCTGCCGGTCTGTCTGCAGGCGACAGTCTTTGACATGTATGTGAATGCGGGCAGCAACGCGGTGCGCATCCTGCAGCGGCTGCTGTGCGAAATGGGGTTCAAGGTGGCCGTGGACGGCGCCATCGGCCCGCAGACCGCATCGGCGGCAGCGCAGGCGGCCCTGGTGGACGCAGACGCCCTGCGTGATGCCTATGGCATTGCCCGGCGCAATTATTACTTCCGCCTTGCAGACCGCCGCGTGGCCAGCCGCAAGTTTGCCCGCGCCCGTGATGGCACCAAGGGCGGCTGGATCCGGCGGGCCGAAGAGTTCATCTCCGCCCAGTACCACCTGAGCCGCCAGGCGTTTCAGCGGAGGACAGCAGCATGGGGCTGATCGCGGATATCTTCGGCATGATTTTCGGAAACCGGCGCAATGCCTTGCGGGAAACCCTTGAGGTGTTCCGCGAAAACACCGAGGCCGGCGCGGTGCGGGCGCATGAAATGCAAAACGCCGCGCTGAACCAGCTGGCAGCAGAGTTCCAGTATGGCGGCAAAAGCCGGTTCGACCGGTTCATGGACGGTATGAACCGGCTGCCGCGGCCCTTGCTGGCGCTCGGCACCCTGGCGCTGCTGATCTCGGCCCTTAGCGATCCGGTGTGGTTTGCCGCCCGGATGCAGGGTCTGGCGCTGGTGCCGGAACCGCTGTGGTGGCTTTTGGGGGTCATCGTCTCGTTCTACTTCGGCGCGCGCCACCAGGTGAAAAGCCAGGAGTTCCAGCAGGGGCTGGCTGCCAGCATGGCCCGGGTGCCGCAGGTGGCCCGGAACATCGCGGCGCTCGAACGCCTGCGGGCTGACACACCTGCCGCAGCCGGCACCGGCACTGATGCCGCCGCCCGGCTGGACGCCACCGGAACCGAGACCAACCCGGCGCTGGAGGCCTGGAAAACCCGCCGCCGCTGATCACAATTTGCCTTCTGCGGCGCCGTGGCGCGGCGTTTGCCATTGGACCTGCCGGCAGACAGGCGTATAGGAAAACCCAGCCTTACAGAGCATACATGGACACATCGGCACATGATTACAGAACTCGGACATTTTGCCCTAATTCTCGCCTTCATGATTGCCATCGTGCAGGCCGTTATCCCCCTGATCGGCGCCCATAAACGCTGGCCTGGCTGGATGGCCGTGGCGGAACCGGCTGCACAGGCGCAGTTCCTGTTCACAGCCTTTGCGTTCGGCGCGCTGATGTGGGCCTTCATCACCTCGGATTTCTCGCTGAAGCTGGTGATGCTCAACAGCCATTCGGCCAAGCCTATGCTCTATAAGATCTCCGGCACTTGGGGGAACCATGAGGGCTCGATGCTGTTGTGGGTGCTGATCGTCAGCCTGTTCGGGGCGATGGCCTCGGTCTTTGGCGGCGGGCTGCCGCCGACGCTGAAGGCACGGGTGCTGTCAGTACAGGCGGCAATCGGCGTGGCGTTCTTTGCCTTCATCCTGTTCACCTCCAACCCGTTCCTGCGGCTGACGGTGCCGCCGTTCGACGGCCAGGACCTCAATCCGCTGCTGCAGGACCCGGGGCTCGCGTTCCACCCGCCGTTCCTCTACCTCGGTTACGTTGGGCTTTCGATGGCCTTCTCCTTTGCCGTGGCTGCCCTGATCGAAGGCCGCATTGACGCCGCCTGGGGCCGCTGGGTGCGGCCCTGGACGCTGGCCGCCTGGATCTTCCTGACCATCGGCATCGCGCTGGGGTCCTGGTGGGCCTATTATGAGCTGGGCTGGGGCGGTTTCTGGTTCTGGGATCCGGTGGAGAACGCCTCCTTCATGCCCTGGCTGCTGGCCGCGGCTCTGCTGCACTCTGCCATCGTGGTAGAGAAGCGCGAGGCGCTGAAAAGCTGGACTATCCTCCTGGCAATCCTTGCCTTTGGCTTCTCGCTGATCGGCACCTTCATCGTGCGCTCCGGCATCATCACCAGCGTTCACGCCTTTGCCAACGACCCGGAACGCGGCGTGTTCATCCTGTTCATCCTGGCGTTTTTCACCGGCGGTGCGCTGACGCTGTTTGCCGCCCGCGCCCAGGCGATGGAGGCCAAGGGGCTGTTTGGCACCGTCAGCCGCGAAACCGCGCTGGTGGCCAATAACATCCTGCTGGCTGTGAGCTGCTTTGTCGTATTCTTCGGCACCGTCTGGCCGATCGTCGCGGAGATGGTCTTTGCCCGTAAGCTGAGCGTCGGCCCGCCGTTCTTCAACTCTGCCTTCACGCCGTTCATGGTGGTGCTGGGACTGATCATGCCGATCGGAGCCATGCTGCCCTGGAAACGCGGGCGGATCGGAAAGGTGGCCTGGCAGCTGCGCTATGTGTTCGTGCTGGCGGTATCGCTGGGCGTGCTGGCCTGGGCACTGCAGACAGGCAAGTCGGCGCTGGGGCCGGTGGGGCTGTTCCTTGGTTCCTGGATGGTCTTTGGCGCGCTGGCCGACCTGTGGCTGCGCAGCGGCCGCGAGAACCGTCTTGGCCGTATGCTGCGGCTGCCGCGGGCGGATTGGGGCAAGGCCGTGGCCCACGGCGGGCTGGGTATCACCATCTTTGCCATCGCGGGCCTTACGGCCTGGGAACAGGAAGACATCCGCGTCGCCCGCATTGGCGAGCCGTTTGAGGTCGGCGCTTTCACCCTGATGCTCACAGACGTGAGCCGGGAGCAGGGGCCGAACTATTTCACCACCAAGGGCCGCGTTGAAGTGACCCGAAATGGCCGCCCCGAGGCGGTGATGTTCCCGGAGAAGCGTGACTATCCGGTTGCCAAGATGCCCACGACTGAGGCGGCGATTGATTACCGCGTGACCCGCGATCTTTATGTGGTGCTGGGGGACGAACAGGCGGACGGCAGCTGGACCATGCGGACCTATATCAAGCCCTTTGCCAACTGGATCTGGGCCGGATGCATCCTGATGTCACTGGGCGGCCTGCTGAGCTTGAGCGACCGGCGCTTCCGTGTTGCGGCAGGGGCGCGCAAGACACCATCGGCGGGGGTGCCTGCGGAATGAAACTGCTGCGTTTTATTATCCTGGCCCTGGCCGGCGTACTGGCTGTCTCGCTGGTGGTGCCGACGCCTGCGCTGGCGGTTGAGCCTGAAGAGGTGCTGGCCGACCCGGTGCTGGAGGGCCGCGCCCGCGAGCTGTCCAAAGACCTGCGCTGCCTTGTCTGCCGCAACGAGAGCATTGACGAGTCGAACGCCGAGCTGGCCCGCGACCTGCGTGTTCTGCTGCGCGAGCGGCTGGTGGCCGGCGACAGCGACCGCGAGGCGATGGATTTCATCGTCGATCGCTATGGCGAATACGTGCTGCTGCGCCCGACCACCAGCGGAGCCAACTGGCTGCTGTGGGCGGCAGGGCCGCTGATGCTGCTGGCGGCGCTGATCATCGGCGTCTTCTATGTCCGCGGCCGGGCCAGGGCGCCCAAGGCGGCTGAACAGCGCCTGAGCGCGGAAGAGCAGGAGCGGCTTCGGAAAATCCTCGAGGATTGACGCCGGGTCTGTCTTTCCGGCCAGCCTGGTTTGCGCCACCATGGCTGCCAACCGGCTGCAGGGTCCCAGAGGCCCTGCCGGCCAAATCGACTTTAGTTGGGGCAATCTGATGGAATACAAAGAAATCCTGTTTTCGATTGAAGACGGGCTGGCAGTCATCACGCTGAACCGGGAAGCGCGCAAGAACGCGCTGAACAGCCAGATGCGCTCGGAAATCACCCATGCCATGGGGCTGGCCGCGGTTGAGGCGCGGGCGGTGGTGCTGACCGGCGCCGGTGATGCCTTTTGTTCTGGCCAGGACCTGAGCGATGCGGGCAGCGGCGGCGGCCCGCTGGATCTGGAACGCACCCTGCGCGACGAATACCTGCCGATGCTGCAGGCGATTTATGACTGCCCGATGCCGGTGGTGGCCGCGGTCAACGGCGCCGCAGCCGGCGCGGGCGCGAACCTGGCACTGGCGGCGGATGTGGTGATTGCCTGCGAAAGCGCGTTCTTCATGCAGGCCTTCACCAAAATCGGCCTGATCCCGGATGCCGGCGGCACCTGGTTCCTGCCGCGACAGGTCGGCCTGGCCAAATCTATGGGCGCGGCGCTGTTTGCCGACCGTATCAGCGCGCAGCAGGCCAGTGACTGGGGCATGATCTGGGAGGCAGTGCCGGACGCTGAGTTCGAGGCCCATTGGCGCCAGCGTGCGGCCTATCTGGCCAGCGGCCCCAGCAAGGCCTTTGCCGCCACCAAGTCCGCCCTGCGCGAAAGCTATGGCCGCACCCTGGCAGAGCAGCTCTCGGTCGAGGCGCATCTGCAGGGGGAATGCGGCAAGACCCGTGATTTCCTGGAAGGTGTGACGGCCTTTATGGAAAAGCGCCCGGCGAAATTCGAGGGGCGCTGAGAGCCTCTGGCGGACCCGCCGGATTTGTCCGGCTTCCTGGCGGCACCGCAGCGGTGGCGCCGGGTTTCGACGCCGCCGCGATCCCGTTGCAGTGCCGTCCGAACCCTAATCTGGGCAGCTGCTGGACACAAAAAAACGCCCCGCTTCTCGCGGGGCGTTTTTGTTTTACTGCAGTCGTTTAGCGGTTTTCGATATCGACATAGTCGCGCAGCGTCTCGCCGAGGTACAGCTGGCGCGGGCGGCCGATCTTGTTCTGCGGATCGGCGATCATCTCTTTCCACTGCGAAATCCAGCCGACGGTGCGCGACAGCGCGAAGATCGGGGTGAACATTGAGGTCGGGAAGCCCATCGCCTCCAGAATGATGCCAGAGTAGAAGTCGACGTTCGGGAACAGCTTCTTCTCGATGAAGTAGGGGTCGTTCAGGGCGGTCTGCTCCAGCTCCTTGGCGACCTGCAGCAGCGGGTTGTCGTCGACGCCCAGCAGTTCCAGAACCTCGTCCGCGGACTGTTTCAGCACCTTTGCGCGCGGGTCGGTGTTCTTGTACACGCGGTGGCCAAAGCCCATCAGACGGAACGGATCGTTCTTGTCCTTGGCGCGTTCGATGAATTCCGGAATGCGGTCGACGGTGCCGATTTCCTTGAGCATCTCCAGGCAGGCCTGATTGGCGCCGCCGTGGGCCGGACCCCAGAGGCAGGCGATACCGGCCGCGATGCAGGCAAAGGGGTTCGCGCCGGAGGAGGACGCCAGACGCACGGTCGAGGTCGAGGCGTTCTGCTCGTGATCCGCGTGCAGGGTCAGGATGCGATCCATCGCCCGGCTGAGGATCGGGTTCACATGGTATTCCTCAGCCGGAACGGAGAAGCACATGTGCAGGAAATTGGCAGCGTAATCCAGATCGTTGCGCGGATAGACGAACGGCTGGCCGATCGAATACTTATAGGCCATTGCTGCAATGGTCGGCAGCTTGGCGATCAGGCGCACCGCGGCAACCTCACGCTGCCAGGGGTCGGACACATCCAGCGAGTCGTGGTAGAACGCGGACATCGCGCCGACAACACCCACCAGGGTCGCCATCGGGTGCGCGTCGCGGCGGAACCCGCGGAAGAAGTTGTGCATCTGTTCATGCACCATGGTGTGGCGGGTCACACGGGTCTCGAAATCCTCGAGCTGCGCCGCGGTCGGCAGTTCGCCGTAAAGCAGCAGGTAGCAGACTTCCAGATAGTGCGATTTTGCCGCCAGCTGGTCGATCGGGTAGCCGCGGTGCAGCAGCTCGCCCTTGTCGCCGTCAATGAAAGTGATGGTGCTGTCGCAGCTGGCAGTCGAGGTGAACCCCGGGTCATAGGTGAACACGCCTGCGTGCGCGTAAAGCTTGCGGATGTCGAGAACATCTGGCCCGGCCGTTGGCGAGAAAATGGGCAGCTCGTAGGTTTCGCCATTGAGGCTGAGCTTGGCAGATTTCTGTGTCTCGGTCATAGATGTCCCTTCCTGTTGCGGGCACGAAAGCTGCCTCATCCGGGCGTCTTCATGCGGGGCAGCGCCTGCGCGTCTCCGCGCAGGGGTCGTTTATCAGAAACAGGCTTGCCCGGGCATCAAGCCCGCAGTCAGCCTGTAGCGTCCTTGAGCCGGGCGAGGGTTTCCTCGCGGCCCAGAATCAGCATCATGTCGAACACCGAAGGCGTTACCGCCCGGCCGGCCAGCACGGCCCGCAAAGGGCCTGCCAGTTTGCCGAACTTGGTATCATGGGCTTCTGCAAATGCGTTCAGAAGCGCCTCCAGATCGTCACGGGCCCAGCTAGCATTTTGCAGCTGCGGCGTCAATTCCTCCAGTATACCATCGGATACAGAAGACAGGGCTTTTTCTGCCTTCGCGTCCCGGTCAAGAGGCCGTGAGGCAAGGATAAAATGCGCTTTTTCAAGCAGTTCCGGGAATGTGCGTGCCCGGTCCTTGAGGCAATACATCGCACGCTCCAGCCCTTGTGACTGTGCGTCAGTCAGGGCGGGCTCCCCGGCAGCTGCCAGATAGGCGCAGATTTCCTGCCGCAGTGCGGCATCATCGCTAACGGCGATATGCTGGCCGCAGAGATTCTCCAGTTTCTTGGTGTCGAACCGTGCAGGGCTTTTGCCGATGCCTCCGAGATTAAACCACTCTTTGGCCTGTGCGTCCGTAAAAAACTCGTCATCGCCGTGTGACCAGCCGAGACGGGCCAGGTAATTGCGCATCCCTGCGGCCGGGTAGCCCATCGCCTGATATTCCTGCGCGCCAAGCGCGCCATGGCGCTTGGAGAGCTTTTTGCCGTCGGCGCCGTGAATCAGCGGGATGTGCGCCCAGACCGGCACATCCCAGCCCATCGCCTGATAGATCATCATCTGGCGGGCAGCATTGTTCAGGTGATCATCGCCGCGGATCACATGGGTCACGCCCATGTCGTGGTCATCGACCACCACCGCCAGCATGTAGACCGGGGTGCCATCAGAGCGCAGCAGGATCATGTCATCGAGCTGGTCGTTGCGGATGGTCACATCGCCCTGCACCTCGTCCTGGATTACGGTGGCGCCGTCCTGCGGCGCCTTGATGCGGATCACATAGGGCGCGTCCGGGTGGCTGGCCGCATCGGCGTCGCGCCAGGGCGAGCGGTAGAGGGTCGACTTCCCCTCAGCCTTGGCTTGCTCGCGGAAGGCGGCAATCTCTTCCTGGGTGGCAAAGCACTTATACGCCTTGCCTTCGGCCAGCAGCTGTTTGGCAACTTCGGCGTGGCGGTCCGCGCGTTCGAACTGGCTGATCACCTCGCCATCGTGGTCCAGGCCCAGCCATTCCATGCCTTGCAGGATCGCAGCGGTCGCCTCAGGCGTGGAGCGTTCACGGTCGGTGTCCTCGATCCGCAGCAGGAATTTGCCGCCGCAGCCGCGGGCATAAAGCCAGTTGAACAGCGCTGTGCGTGCGCCTCCGATGTGCAGATAGCCGGTGGGAGACGGCGCGAAACGGGTGACAACCGGTTGGGTCATTGGCGGGATTTACCTTTTGGAAACCATGTGGGGCGTAGAGTTTCCGCCTGTCTACCGGGCCAGAAGGCGGGGGGCAAGCATGCGGCTTGGGACTGCGCTCAGCAACGTTCTGCAAGGTCAGCGCGGCAACCTGTTTCCTTGGGTGCCGGTGTTTCTGAGTGTCGGGATCGGGGCCTATTTCAGCCTGAAAATCGAACCGGGCACCGCGGTGATCGCGGGTCTGGCTTGTGTTTCGTTCCTGCTTGGCGCAGGCGCACAGATGCGGCACCCGCTGGCGTTTTTGTGCTGGGGTCCCGCGCTGCTGGCCGCGGGGCTGTGCCTGGGATATGCCCGGACGCACATTGTGGCGTCCCCGGTTCTGGACTTCCGGTACTACGGTCCGGTCGAGGGACGGGTGGTGGCTGTGGACCGTTCCCCCACAGATGCACTGCGGCTGACCCTGGATCAGGTGCGGCTGAACAGGGTTGCACCAGCGGATACGCCTGCGCGCGTCAGGATTTCACTGAAAGGTCAGGAAGACATACCGCCGCCCGGCGCGCGGGTGATGACCACCGCACATCTGTTGCCGCCGCAAGGGCCGGTGGAACCCGGCGGTTTCGATTTCCGCCGCCATGCCTGGTTCAAGCAGCTTGGCGGGCTGGGCTACACACGGGTGCCGGTGCTGCTGGCCGAGGCGCCCGGCAGCGGCAAGCCGGTTGAGCGGCTGCGCAGGTCGTTGGCGCAATACCTGCAGCAGCGGCTGCCGGGGGAGACCGGCGGCTTTGCTGCAGCCGTCACTGCCGGCGACCGCAGCGGTGTGGGCGAGGAGACACTGACCGCTCTGCGCCAAAGCAACCTGGCGCATTTGCTGGCAATCTCCGGCTTGCACATGGGGCTGCTGACAGGGTTTGTCTTTGCGGCGCTGCGCAGCTTGATGTGCCTGGTGCCTTGGGTTGCGCTGCGCTGGCCGGTCAAGAAACTGGCCGCCGTGGCAGCGCTGGCCGCCGGGGCGGGCTATCTGCTGCTGTCAGGCGGCAATGTAGCGACTGAGCGCGCCTTTGCCATGGTGGCGGTGATGTTTGGCGCGGTGCTGCTGAACCGCCGGGCGATCACCTTGCGTGCGGTGGCGGTGGCGGCGGTGATCGTGCTGCTGCGGCGGCCCGAAAGCCTGCTGAGCCCCGGCTTCCAGATGAGCTTTGCCGCCACTGCCGCATTGGTGGCGGTGTTTGCCGCGCTCAGGGATGGGCAGGTGCCGCTTGGGCCGCGCTGGCTGCGGCCCGCCCTTGCCCTGGTGATTTCCTCCGCCGTGGCCGGGGCGGCCACCGCCCCGTTTGCAGCGGCGCATTTCAACACCATTCCGCATTACGGGCTTTTGGCAAACCTGCTGTCAGTGCCGGTGATGGGCACGATTGTGATCCCCGCTGCAGTGCTGGCGCTGTGCCTGGCGCCGGTCGGGATGGAATGGATCGGGCTCACGCTGATGAAATGGGGCATGGACTGGATCTTATGGGTGGCCCGGAGCGTCTCTGGCTTTGACGGCGCGGTCTCCCATGTGGCGGCGCCCGGGCCCGGGGTGCTGCCGCTGTTTGCCGGCGGCATGGTCTTTGCAGTGGTTTGGCAGGGACGATTGCGGCTGGCGGGGCTGTTGCCCGCCGCGGCCGCGCTGGCGGTTTGGAACATGGCGGTGCGCCCGGACATCCTGATTTCCGATTCAGGCGGACTGGTCGGAGTGATGGAGGCGGAAGGCCGCGCGCTGTCGCGTGCCAAGGGGCAGGGGTTTACTGCGAAAATCTGGCTGGAGAATGACGGCGATCCGGCTTCTCAGCCTGTTGCCGCCAGCCGCTGGGGGGGCGGCCCGGAGGGCTTGCCGGCGTGGCAGGGCGCAGGGTTCCGCCTTGTTCATGCGCCGGGCAAGCGTAAACTTTCGGTGGCAAGCCATTGCAAAGACAGCGATATCATCATCTCCACTGTGCCGGGTGCCAGCGGCTGCCTGCTGCTGACGCCAGACGTGATGCGGCAGACTGGCAGCCTCGCCCTGACCCGCAGCGGTACACTGCTGACGGCGCGGGACGCAGCGGGCGCGCGGCCCTGGACCGGTTGGCAGCCGGAGGGGCGGGAAATCCGCCGCCTGCGGCTGCTGCTGAGCGGTAAGGACAGTCAGTAAGTGCGGATCAGCCCGACCAGTCGGCCCTGGACCTCGACCAGGTCCGACGGGTAGCGGCGGGTTTCATAGACCGGGTTGGCGGCTTCCAGCGCGATCATCGAACCCTCGCGGTAGAAACGCTTTAGCGTTGCTTCCTGGCCCTCGACCAGCGCCACCACAATATCGCCGTTGTCCGCAGCAGAGGTTTCGCGGATCACCACGATGTCTCCGTTGTTGATGCCGGCCTCGATCATCGAGTCGCCCTTGACCTCCAGCGCGTAGTGCTGGCCGGTGGGGGCGATCATGCCGCCCGGCACGGCGACCTGGTGCGAAACCTGGCTGATCGCCTCAATCGGGACACCGGCCGCGATGCGGCCCATTACCGGCAGTTCGACCGCCGCCTGGCGCAACGGGTCTGCCGGCGCCGGGGCCGGCGGTGCGGCCATTGCCTGGCCGCCCTTGATCACCTTGGGGGCAAACCCCTGCGGCTCCCCGGTGCCGCCGAGGCTTTCGGGGAGGCGGATGATTTCGATGGCCCGGGCGCGGTGCGGCAAGCGGCGGATGAAGCCGCGTTCCTCCAGCGCCGTGATCAGCCGGTGGATGCCGGACTTTGACCTGAGGTCGAGTTCGGTTTTCATTTCGTCAAAACTGGGGGGCACGCCATCGCGCTGCAGGCGTTTGTGAATGAATTCCAGCAGTTGAAGTTGCTTCTTTGTGAGCATCGCCGCTCCCTCCGTGCCTCGTGTTTTCTTTTGTTCTACGCATGTTCACGTTTTGTGTCAACATGGCTGTATCAGAACATTGGCAGCGGCAGGACCAGCGGTTTGCGTCTCCTGTCTGGGTATTTGTGCAAAGAGGAAGCGAAGTCAGATGGAGAGGTATTGCACGTTTTCGCCTGCGGCGCGGGCGTTATCTCCGGGCGCGCGGACCAGCAGAGCGTTGGCCTCTGCCAGGATGGTAAGAAGCGAGCTGTCCTGGTTTTCAAAGGCGGTCAGCCGGCCGTTTTCGACCCTAGCGCGCATGTAATGCTCCCGCGGGCCGTTTTCCGGCAGCGCGGCGGCCAGGGCGGCTGTGCGCAGCTGCGCGGCACCGGAGGGGAGGCCCAGCATGGTGCGGATCACGGGTGCAAGGAAAACATGTCCGCAAACCATGGCAGAAACCGGATTGCCAGGCAGTCCGACCATCGCAGCAGCGCCCATGCGGCCCGCCATCAGCGGTTTGCCGGGGCGCATGGCGACCTTGTAAAAGCTGCGCTCCATCCCGAGGTCCTGCGCCACCTTGCCGACCAGATCGTGATCGCCGACGGAAGCGCCGCCGATGGTGACGACCAGATCAGCGCCCTCTGCCAGCCTGAATGCGGTGCGCAGGGAGCTTTCTGTGTCGCGGGCGATGGGCAGGATGCGGGCGCGGGCGCCGAAGTCTTCGAGCATCGCCTTGAGGCCAAAGGTGTTGGAGGCGATGATCTGGTCCGGCCCCGGCGTGCCGCCGGGCATCACCAGCTCATCACCGGTGGAGATCAGCGCGACCTCCGGGCGGCGGATGACCGGGACCGAGGGGATGTTCATCGCAGCCAGCAAGGCGATGTCCGCAGGGGTTAGCAGCCTGGGTGCGCTGACGGTCTGGCCATCGGTGAAATCACCGCCACGGGGACGGATGTTGTGGTTGCTGCCGGGCTCGCCGGTGATGGTGATGAGGTCGCCAGAACGGCTGACATCCTCTTGAATAACAACGAAACTTGCGCCTTCCGGCACCGGGGCCCCGGTGAAGATCCGCACCGCCTGACCGGCACCGGCGCGGCCGTGGAAAGCGTGGCCGGCCGCGGCCTCGCCGATTACCTTGAACATGGCGTGCAGCTCGACCTCGGCGGCGTTCACCGCATAGCCGTCCATGGCTGAGGCGGAGAATGGCGGCTGGTCGCGTCGGGCCTGCACATCACGCGCAAGTACCCGGCCTGAGGCCTCTGCCAAGGGAACTTCCTCAGTCTCCAACTGGCTGACAAGCGCCAACAGATGCGCACGGGCTTCGCTGACGGGGATCATCTACGCCTCGTACCTGCCTGATTTTCCGCCATCTTTTAATGTGACGCGAATGCCGCCGATCTGCATCGCCTTGTCAACGGCCTTGGCCATGTCATAGACGGTAAGCGCGGCGGTGGAGACTGCGGTGAGGGCTTCCATTTCAACCCCGGTCTGGCCGGTGGTCTTGACGGTGGCCTCGATCCGCACGCCGGGAAGGTCCGGATCGAGCGCCAACTCTACCGCGACCTTAGTCACCGGCAACGGGTGGCAAAGCGGGATCAGCTCTGGCGTTTTCTTGGCGCCCATGATGCCGGCCAGGCGCGCCACGGACAAAACATCACCCTTCTTGGCGCGGCCTTCGGCAATAATATCAAAGGTTTCCTGCGCCATGGTGATGTGGCCCTCGGCAGTGGCGATGCGCGAAGTCACTGCCTTGTCCGAGACATCGACCATATGGGCGTCGCCTTTGGTGTCGAAATGGGTGAGGCTCATGGGCTGCCTCCTTACATCATGCCAGGGGTCAATGGGTTGGCGAGCAACGCGCGGGTCGCCGCGGCGACATCGTCCTGCCGCATCAGGCTTTCGCCGATCAGGAAGGTGCGCGCGCCGTAGCGGGCCATGTCGCTGAGGTCCTCGGGCGTGGACAAGCCGCTTTCGCAGACGATGGTCCGGTCGGCAGGCACCATGCGAGACAGGGTGCGGGTGGTGTCCAGCGTTGTCTCGAAGGTTTTGAGGTTGCGGTTGTTGATGCCCATCAGCGGCGATTTCAGGTTGCAGGCGCGCTCCAGTTCTTCGGCGTCATGCACTTCCAAGAGAACGTCCATGCCCCATTCAAAGGCGCTTTCCTCCAGCTCCTGCGCCTGGGCGTCGGAAACGGATGCGAGAATGATCAGGATGCAGTCCGCCCCCAGCGCTCGGGCCTCCGCAACCTGGTAGGTGTCATACATGAAGTCCTTGCGCAGCGCGGGCAGGGAACAGGCTTCGCGGGCTTGGGTAAGGAAGTCCTTGGCGCCCTGGAAGCTGGGGGTGTCGGTCAGCACCGACAGGCAGGCGGCGCCGCCATCCTCATAGGCCTTAGCCAGTTCCGCCGGTTCGAAATCCGGCCGGATCAGCCCCTTGGACGGGCTGGCCTTCTTGATTTCAGCAATCAGGCCATAGCCGGTGCGGTTGGCTTGCATCAGGCTTTTGGCAAAGCCGCGCACAGGGGAGGCATTCCGCGCTTCGGACTCGACCGCCTCCAGCGGTTTCGCGGCCTTGTCTGCCGCCACTTCCTCAAGCTTGTAGGCCTTGATTTTGTCGAGCACGTTTTCGGTCATGCCAGTTTCCTTCATGCCGGGGCCTCCGTTCCTGCGTTCCAGTCTATGCCGGCTTCGCCGCGGGCGGCGAGCCAATTGTTCACTTTTGAAAAGGGCCGGGACCCGAAGAAGCCGCGCCGCGCCGACAGAGGCGAGGGATGGGCGGTTTTCAGGATAAGGTGATCGCCCGGTTTGATATGTTTTTCAAGCTTTTGCGCGGCATTTCCCCACAGAATGTAGGCGGTCGGGCGCGCCGATGTCAGTTCCAGCACCTGATGCACCAGATGGTGCCAGCCAAGGTGCTTGTGGCCGTTGGCGTCGCCTGCCGGAACTGACAGGGCGGTATTCAGCAAAAGCACGCCTTGGCTAGCCCAGGGCCGCAAGTCGGCGTTTGCACGGCTTACGCCAAGATCATCGTTCAATTCCTTGTAAATATTGGCCAAGGAACGCGGCAGGGGATGCACATGCGGTTCTGCCGAAAAGGCCAGCCCGTGGGCATGGCCGGGTGTCGGATAGGGGTCCTGGCCGAGGATCACCACGCGGGTGTCCCTTGGCTGGGTCAGCTCAAGTGCTGCAAACCGCTGGTGCGCGGGCGGCAGAATGTCCCGGCCGTCCGCTGCGATGGCAGCGGAGATCCCGGGCCAAAGGGTGCTGAAAAAGGGGAGGCTGGACCAATCGCCCAGCCCTGCAGGCAGCTGGGTCATGCGGCGGAAGTGATCCGGGCCAACGCCTCGACCTTGGCCTTGGCCGCGCCGCTGTCAATGGATTCTGCAGCCAAGGCGGCTCCTTCCTTAAGATCGGCAGCCTTGCCTGCCACCACCAGCGCAGCGGCGGCATTCAGCAGCACAGCGTCGCGGTAGGCCGAGGGCGCGCCCTGCAGCAGAACCCGGAACGCCATGGCGTTCTCCTCTGGCGTGCCGCCGACGATCTTGTCAAAGGAATGCACCGGAAGGCCTGCCTCCTCAGGGTGCAATTCGACGTCGCGGATGGAGCCATCTTCCTCCAGCGCAGAAACCCAGCTGACACCGGTGATGGTCAGCTCATCCGTGCCGTCGGAGCCATGCACGAGCCAGGCGCGTTCAGATCCGAGCGCCTTGAGCGTTTCCGCCATCGGGCGGATCATCTCGCGGCTGAAAGCCCCGGTCAGCTGGCGCTTGACGCCGGCCGGATTGGTGAGGGGGCCGAGGATGTTGAAAATGGTTCGGGTGCCCAGCTCCTGACGTGTCGGCATCACATGCGCCACCGCGGGGTGGTGCATCGGCGCCATCATGAAACCGATCCCGGCCTCATTGATCGCCTTTTCAACCACTTGCGTGCCAACCATAACGTTGATGCCCATCTGCGATTGCATGTCGGCAGTGCCGGATTTTGAGCTGAGGTTGCGATTGCCGTGCTTGGCGACCACCACGCCGGCGCCCGCCGCGACAAAGGCGGTGGCGGTGGAGATGTTGAGGGTGTTCTTGCCGTCGCCGCCGGTGCCGACGATGTCCATCGCGCCGGCGGGTGCCGATACCGGGTTGCATTTGGCGCGCATCACGGCTGCAGCGGCGGCGTATTCATCGACGCTTTCGCCGCGGGTGCGCATGGCCATCAAAAGGCCGCCGATCTGGCTTGGCGTGGCCTCGCCCTCGAACAGCAGGGTAAAGGCGGTTTCGGCTTCTTCGCGGGTCAGGGAACGTTCGGCGGCGGCACCGATCAGCGGCTTCAGCTGGTCGCTCATGCCGGCACCTGCATCACGTCAAGGAAATTTTTCAACAGCGCGTGGCCGTGTTCGGAGGCAATTGATTCCGGGTGGAACTGGACTCCGTGGATCGGCAGCTCCTTGTGCTGAAGGCCCATGATGGTGCCGTCTTCCAGTTCGGCGGTGATTTCCAGGCAGTCTGGCAGACTTTCACGCTCCACCACCAGGGAGTGATAGCGGGTAGCCTCAAATGGTGTTGGCAACCCCTTGAAAACGCCTGTGTCCTTATGGTGCATCATGCCCATTTTGCCGTGCACAATCTCGTGGCAGCGCACCACATTGCCGCCAAAGGCCTGGCCGATGGTCTGGTGGCCGAGGCAGACGCCCATCAGCGGCGTTTTCGTCTCAGCCGCGGCTTCGGTCAGCGCAAGGCAGATGCCGGCCTGATCGGGATCGCACGGGCCGGGTGACAGCAGGATGCCTGAGGGCTTCATCGCCATCGCTTCCTGCACGTTGATGGCGTCGTTGCGGCGCACTTCCATTTCCGCGCCAAGCTCGCCGAGGTAGTGGACGAGGTTGTAGGTGAAGGAATCGTAGTTATCGATCAGCAGCAGCATCTTGCGGGCTCTTTTAAGGGTGGCGGGCGGGGTGCGCGCCGCAGTATAGTGGTTGCAACATACTTGTTCAGGGATACGGGGCAGCGTCAAGGGCAGGATAGGCGAATGCAAGGGCGAACCGGCACAAGGGGCGCGCAGGCAGGCTGGATCGGCGCAGCACGGAAGAAAGATTGAGAGGCAAAACAGGCATGCGGGGATTTCTTGGCGGCGTGAGTGTCGGGGCATTGCTGGCCGCGGGCGGGCTGGCGATGCTGTCGTTGTCGGTGCCGCTTCCGGATACCGCTCCGGAGCAGGAAATGGCGCCAGAGCCGGCGCAAGACAGCGCCGCCAAGGTGCCGGAACCCGCAGCGGTTGATCCGGGCGAAGCGCCGCTGATGCCGAACGGCGGCAGCAAGGGGGCGGAAGCGCCTGACAGTGCACAGGGACCGGATGCCGACCTCGCCGAAGTGCAGCCGGAAATCCCCGTTTCGGCTGATGCGGACGATGATCTGAGCGCGCTGGCAGGCGCGGATACCGCTCCGGCGGACAGGCCTCAGGTCGGGCTTGCAGCAGAAGTCGCGAGTTCGGGCAGCCTCACGCCTGCCTCAATCCCGGATACGTTAGGGGTGTCACAGGAACAGCGGCCGCAGGCCGTGCAGCCAGCGGTGCCGGCGGCGCCCGGCAGTGAAAGCGCGGTTGTTGCCGTAACAGACCCCGCGCCCCAGCCAGAGCCGGAAACCGGCGAAGGCGAGGCGCATGAGGGCACCCAAGAGCCGGTTGCTGCTGCAAAACCGCTGGAATTGCCGGCGGTGTCCGAGGCCGCGGGTGTTCCCGCAGCAACGGCTGTGCAAGCCCCGGAAATCGGCAGTGCGCCGCAAGCGACAACCCTGCCGGTGATTGGCGCTGTGCCTGAGACAGCTGCCAGGGAAGAGTTTATCGAAACCGCCGAAGACATAGAACCGGACCTGTCCGCGCAAGCGGAGGGAGCTGCGCCGCAGTCACCTGGGATCGGCACCCCGGTGGTGCCGCTTACCGAACGGGACGAGGCGGAAGCCATCACCTCCGGCATGCCGGAGGTGCCCCCCTTTACCGCCTATGCGCAGCCGTTCTTTAACACGGAAGACCGGCCGCTGATGTCGATTGTGCTGATCGACGGTGCTGGCTCAATCGGCGCTGAGGCGCTGGAAGCTTTCCCTTATCCCCTGACTTTTGCCATCGACCCCGAGGATCCGCAGGCTGCCGAGAAGATGGAGGCCCGCCGGGCCGCAGGGTTCGAGGTGCTGATGCTGGCCGACCTGCCGCGCGAGGCCTCGCCGCAGGACGCGGAAACCGCATTTGAGGTCTGGCGTGCGCTGTTGCCGGAAGCGGTGGCGATCCTGGAAGGGGTGGAAACCGGCGTGCAGGGCAACCGTCCGCTGGCGGATCAGGTGGCTGCATATGCAGCTTCGGCCGGCTATGGCCTGGTAACGCAGGACAGCGGTCTGAACACCGTGCAGAAGCTGGCGCTGCGCGACGGCGTGCCGGCCGGCGTGGTGTTCCGCGATTTTGACGGCGCAGGCCAGGACCAGCGGGCGATCCGGCGGTTCCTGGATCAGGCGGCGTTCCGGGCCGGCCAGGAAGGCGCGGTGATCATGCTGGGACGGCTGCGTCCGGATACGATTTCGGCGCTGCTGCTGTGGGGCCTGCAGGACCGCGCCGCGCGGGTGGCACTGGCGCCAGTGTCAGCAAGCCTGGTATCGCAGCTGCCGGGAAAATGATCTTGAGCAAATGAAAACGGCGCCCAATGCGGACGCCGTTGCCTCCTCTGCCCGGCGGCGAAGCCGCCTGCAGGGCTGAGGGAGGGGAGTGTTTAACAAAGAAGAACCGGCGGGTTTCTGCCGCCTTGACGTCAGCGGTTGCCGTTACCGGTGAAGCGGGCCGCGTCGGCAGCGGCGCGGCGGATGGCGTTGGATTTGTGGACCGTCTCCATATACTCCGCCTCCGGGTCGCTGTCATAGACAACGCCGCCGCCGGCCTGGATATAGAGGTTCTGATCTTTGACGATGGCGGTTCGCAGCGCAATGCACATGTCCATGTCGCCGCCGGCTGAGAAATAGCCGACGCCGCCACCATAGATGCCGCGCTTTTCCGGCTCCAGCTCATCGATGATTTCCATCGCCCGCACCTTGGGCGCGCCGGAGACGGTGCCTGCGGGCATGCCGGCAAAAAAGGCATCCAGCGCGTCCTTGTCCTCTGCCAGCTCGCCAACCACGTTGGAGACAATGTGCATCACATGACTGTAGCGTTCGATTATGAATTTCTCGGTCGGGCGCACGGTGCCGATTTTGGCCACCCGGCCAGTGTCGTTGCGGCCAAGGTCCAAGAGCATCAGGTGCTCTGCCAGCTCTTTTTTGTCGGCGAGCAGATCCAGTTCCAGCGCTTTGTCTTCTTCTGGCGTTGCACCGCGGGGACGGGTGCCCGCAATAGGCCGGATGGTGACTTCCTGCCCAAAGACACGCACCAGGATTTCAGGGCTTGCGCCCACCACCTGGAAGCCGCCGAAGTTAAAGTAGAACATGAAAGGCGACGGGTTGGTGCGCCGCAGCGAGCGGTAGAGTGCGAAGGGCGGCTGGCGGAATTCCTGGGTCCAGCGCTGCGCCGGAACGACCTGAAAGATATCGCCTGCGCGGATGTAGTCCTTGGCCTTCTCCACCGCGGCCATGTAGCCCTCTTTGGAGAAGTTCGACAGTGGCGGGGCAACTTCATCAGCGTCCCCCAGATCACGGCTGTCAGCGGGCATGGCGCGTTCCAGATCGCGCACCGCGTCCATCACCCGTTCGGCGGCCTGAGCATAGGCTGCCTTGGCGGTCTGGCCGTCGCTGGCCCAGGCCGGCGACACCACGGTGACCTCACCCTTGACGCCATCCAGCACTGCAATCACCGAAGGGCGCAGCATCAGCGCATCGGGGAGGCCGAGCGGGTCCGGATTCACGTCCGGCAGGTGTTCAACCAGGCGGATCATGTCATAGCCAAGGTAGCCGAAGAGGCCTGCCGCGGCCTGCGGCAGGTCGTCGGGCAGCGCAATCTTGCTTTCAGCAATCAGCGCCCGCAGGTTGTCCATCGGATTGCCGTCCTGCGGCGCGAAATCGTCCGCATCAAACCGCGCCGAGCGGTTCAAGGAAGACTGCTCCCCGTGGCAGCGCCAGACCAGATCCGGTTTCATGCCGATGATCGAGTAGCGCCCGCGCACCTCGCCGCCGGTCACCGATTCCAGCATGAAGGCGTCCTTCTGAGCGCCGGTCAGCTTGAGCATCAGCGACACAGGCGTATCAAGGTCGGCGGCAAGGCGGGTGTAGACGACCTGGTTTTCGCCAGCCTCATAGGCCTTGGCGAAGGTGTCGAAATCGGGGGTCAGGGCCATGGATCGGATGCCTTGGTTACTGGAAATTTGCCTGCGCTGCATTCAGCGCCTGCTGGTCAACGCGGGGTTCCGCGCGGGTCTGGACGTCCTGCACATAGGCCTGGAACAGTTCCTGTGCCAGCGCCTGGTCCAGCTGCGCCTGCAGTGCCTGGGTGAGCAACGTCATGTCGTCGCTCGCTTCCGGCGGCAGGATGGCGTCAAGGCGGACAACCACGGCGGAGTCCGCATCCTGCACCAAACGGAACGTCCCGGTTTCCATTTCGAACACGCCTGCGACCAGATCAGCCGGCACTGTGTCAATATAGGCGGTGCGGGTCAGGCCGCTTTCGGTTTTCACCTCGGCGTTCTCTGCAAATCCGTCTGCCGCTTCTGCCTTCGCCAGCAGTTCCTCGCCTTGCGCCTTCAGGGCATTGGCAAGCCTGTCAGCCTGCCAGGCAGCCAGCACCTTGTCCTTGGCTTCGGCAAAGGGTTCCGGGCGTTCCGGCAGGGTCTCATCCAAACGCAGGGCAAACAGGCTGCCGTCCTCCAGGAAGCCGACCTCAGGAAAATCATCTGCGGTGACGGCGGCGGCGGCGGTGCGGAACCCCTCATAGGCCGCGATCTCGTCGCTGCTTTCTTCGGTCCAGTTGATCTGGGCCAGTTCCAGCCCGTTTTCGGTGGCCAGCTCCTCCAGCGTGGCGCCGCCGGCCAGCATGTCGTCGATGTCCTCGGCCTGGGTCTCGACCAGGCGGCGGGCGCGGTCGGAGGCAAGCTCCTCGCGCAGTTCAGGCTCAGCCTGCGCAAAGGTGGTGATCTGCGCCTCCAAGCGGCCGTTCACACGGTAAAGCGCCGGGCCAAGATCGGAGGGCAGGGGGCCGGTCACGGTGCCAACCTCAGCGGCGAAGACATCGGTGCCGGCTGCGCCAAGGTCGCCCATGGTCACGTCGCCCATGTCGATATCCTGCAGGGTCAGCCCGCGGGCCTCAACCAGGCTTTCAAAGGTGGCGCCAGCGGTTTCCAGCTGCGCCTTGGCGCTGGCTGCGGCGTCCTCATCTGCAAACACCAGCCGTTCAACCAGGCGGCGCTCCGGTACCTGATACTGGTCCGAACGGTCCTCGAACAGGCGCTGCAGCTGGGCCTCGTCCACCTCGATTTCGTCCAGCAGCATGGAAGGGCGCAGGGCGGCGTAGGTGATAACCTTGGTTTCCGGCAGCATGAACTGGTTCTGGTTGGCCTCATAGAACGCCTTGAGGTCTGCGTCGGAGGGCACCTCAGCTGTCAGAGCGATATCCGCGGCGTTGATCTGCACATAAGAGAAACTGCGGCGGGCGCCGATGAAGCCGGTCAGGGTTTCGGTCAGGGTTTGGGGCATTTTGGTGCCGGACAGGACCGCGTTCTGCACGATGGTGCGGGCGGCCTCGCGGCGCAGATCCTCTTCGAATTCCTTTTCCGACAGGCCCGCATTGCGCAGGGCAAAGCTGTAAGCCTCGCGGTCGAACTGGCCGTTCACGCCCTGAAAGGCATCAATGGCAGCCAGCTCATCGATCAGGTTTTCATCGCCCAGCGACAAACCCAGGCTCTTTGCCTCGTGATCCAGTGCTGCCAGCGAGATCAAGCGGCCGAGAACCACCCGGTCAAGACCGAAGGCGGTCATCTGCGCCATAGACATGGCCTGGCCGGTCTGGGCCTGCAGCGCGCGCTGTTCGCGCTGCAGTTCGCGCACATAGTTGCCGATGCTGACTTCTTCATCGCCGACAGTCGCGACCGAGGAAGACGAGCTGGTGAAGTTCACCGCCCCAAATCCGGCAAGGCCGACGATCAGCATCCCCATCAGGATCCAGACAAAGGTTTTGGATAGGTGTTTCATGCCTGCGGCCATGATGCCCTCTTTATTGTTCTGCTGCCGCGAAGTGCGGGCTGCGGGAAATGCCGCTGACTGAATACGCGGCTGCCCGCAGAGGGGCAAGATGATTGCGGATCAAACTGCTGGATGATCAGGGATTAAAGGCGGCGAGCCGGTCAAACAGCGTCCGGATGCCTGCCCGGTCCACATTGGCAAAGGCAATGCGGAACTGGCGGGCGCCGTCCGGGTCGCCTGCGGGCATGAACATGGAGCCCGGCAGCATAAGGATCGAGGCCTCTGCAACCAGCTTGCGGGCGATGTCCTCCGACGGCTGATCGAATGGGTGTTCGACATAGGCGAAATAGGCGCCGCAGCCGAGCAGCTTCCAGCCTTTCGCGGCCAGCACCGGGAAGCCTTCCTCGATCACGAGGCGGCGGTCGAGGATTTCCTGGCGTTCGCCCGCCAGCCATACCTGCAGGTTTTCAATGCCCCATAGCGCGCCGGCCTGACCCAGCTGAGAGGGGCAGATCGTGACCGTATCCAAAAATTTCTCCATCTCAAACAACCGGTCTGAAGAGGCAGCGATGGCGCCGACCCGGTGGCCAGTCAGGCGATAGGCCTTGGAGAAGGAATAGAGGTGGATCAGGGTCTGGTCCCAGTCCGGCATGCGGAACAGCCCGTGCGGTGCACCCTCGCGGCTGTCGAAGTCGCGGTAGGTTTCGTCCACGATCAACGCCAGCCTGCGGGTACGGGCAAGGCTGAAGAACGCCTGCACCAGGCCTGCCGGGTATTCCACGCCGCAGGGGTTGTTGGGCGTGACCAGAACGATGGCGCGGGTGCGCTCCGTGATCAGGGCCTCGGCGGCGGCCAGGTCCGGCAGCATGCCTTCGCCAACATGCAGCGGCACGGAGGTGACGCCCGCCATGTCCAGCCACATTTTATGATTGAAGTACCACGGGACCGGGATGATGACCTCATCGCCTTCACCGCAGAGCGACGCGATGGCGGCGGCAAAGGCCTGGTTGCAGCCGGAAGTGATGCCAACCTGCGCCGGCTGCAGGCCGGCCCGGTAATGGGAAGACATCTGACCCGCCAGTGCCTGGCGCAGCGGGTCATTGCCCAGAACGGGGCCATAAAGATGTGCAGAGACGTCATTCAGCGCAGCGTCGGC
Source organism: Leisingera sp. CC-HEC093 (assembly GCF_059429195.1). Taxonomy (NCBI): domain Bacteria; kingdom Pseudomonadati; phylum Pseudomonadota; class Alphaproteobacteria; order Rhodobacterales; family Roseobacteraceae; genus Leisingera; species Leisingera sp. CC-HEC093. Next base: position 3,458,708 of record NZ_JCAIJR010000001.1, read on the forward strand.
CAGCGCCCGGCGCAACCCTTCGGGCGGGGCTTCTGCCGGCGCAGCCTGGCTCACATTCAGGAGCGGGCGGTCCGGCGGGAAATCTGCCCCTGCCACCCAGCGGCGCGATTCGACGATGGGCGACACAAAAGTGGCTTGGGTGCGGGGCAAGGACATGGGCGGCTCCGGGCTGCGTCAGAAACTTCCGGCGCGCTGGTCACCGCACCTGCGTATGTCTGGCACGGCGGCATGGACAGCTCAAGCCGCAAGGGTATCTGAAGGCATGACAACAAAAAAGGCGCGCTGTGATGCGCGCCTCTGAATTCCTGCGGGCCGGACTGGATCAGTCTTTACCGCGGTAAGGTTCCACATACTGGAGCGCCATGTCCCACGGGAAAAAGATCCAGGTGTCCTGGCTCACCTCTGTGATGAAGGTGTCAACCATCGGACGCCCCTTGGGTTTGGCATAGACAGTGGCGAAATGCGCCTTGGGGTACATTTCGCGCACCAGTTCCAGGGTTTTTCCGCTGTCGACCAAGTCGTCGATGATCAGCACGCCCTCACCATCGCCCATCAGGCCCGCATCCGGCGCTTTCAGCACCTCGGCCTCACCCTGCGCCTGGTGGTGGTAGGAGCGCACGGAGATGGTGTCCACGGTGCGGATGTCCAGCTCCCGGCTGACGATCATGGCGGGCGCCATGCCGCCGCGGGTGATCGCCACAACTGCGCGCCAAGCGCCGCCATCGGGGCCTTGCCCGTCCAGACGCCAGGCCAGGGCACGGCTGTCGCGGTGGATCTGGTCCCAGCTGATGTGAAAGCCTTTTTCGTGCGGCAAACGATCAGTCATTTTTTGTGCTCCCCGCGGTGTCGCGTCAGCTTGCGGGCGCCCGGACCGCAGTCCAGGCGCCCTGTTTTCAGTTACTTGGAGATGTCCGGCGCATCCACCGCCTTCATGCCGACGACGTGATAGCCCGCGTCCACATGCAGATTCTCGCCGGTGACGCCCGAGCTGAGGTCGGACAGCAGGTACAATGCGGAATTCCCGACGTCGTCGATGGTCACATTGCGGCGCAGCGGCGAGTTGTATTCGTTCCACTTCATGATGTAGCGGAAATCGCCAATACCCGATGCGGCCAGAGTCTTGATCGGGCCGGCCGAGATCGCGTTGACGCGGATGCCATCCTTGCCCAGATCCTCAGCCAGATACTTGACCGAGGCCTCCAGTGCCGCTTTGGCAACGCCCATCACATTATAATGCGGCATCACCTGCTCGGCACCGTAATAGGTGAGGGTCAGCAGCGAGCCGCCGTCCCTCATCATCTTTTCGGCGCGGTTGGCCACTGCGGTGAAGGAAAACACCGAAATGTCCATGGTCATCTGGAAATTACTGCGGCTGGTGTCGACATAGCGGCCGCGCAGCTCGTTTTTATCGGAAAAGCCGATGGCGTGAACGACAAAATCCAGCTTGCCCCACTTGCCTTCCAGCTCAGCGAACAGGGCGTCAATGGACGCCTCGTCCGACACATCGCACGGCAGAACGATATTGCTGCCCAGCTGTTCGGCCAGCGGGTCGACCCGCTTCTTCAGCGCATCGCCCTGATAGGAAAAGGCAAGTTCGGCGCCGGCGTCGGCGCAAGCCTTGGCAATGCCCCAAGCAATGGATTTGTCGTTGGCCAGGCCCATGATGAGGCCGCGCTTACCGGCCATCAGTTGACTAGACATGCAGGTTCTCCGCCTGTGATCTTTTGAATTAGACGGTGTTTAGTATGCTGCGCGGGCCGCTTCAAGGGTGCTTGCCCTTGTAGGCGGAAACGAAGCTCCCTAGGTTGCGTTCAAATTCCCGTTTGAGGTGCCCATGTCCGACCGTACAGGTATTTTTGCAGGCGACGATCCCTTTGTTATTGCCAGGTCCTGGCTGAAGGAAGCGGAAGCAACCGAACCCAATGATCCGAACGCGATTGCGCTGGCAACAGTGGATGACACCGGGCTGCCGAACAGCCGCATGGTGCTGCTGAAGGAAGTCGAGGACGGTGCCTTTGTGTTCTACACGAACTATGAGAGCGCCAAGGCGCAGGAACTGGACCATGCGGGCAAGGCGGCCTTTGTCATGCACTGGAAATCCTTGCGCCGCCAGATCCGGGTGCGCGGCACGATCACCCGGGAGGACGGGCCGCAGGCGGATGAATACTACAAGTCCCGGTCGCTCAAGAGCCGGCTGGGCGCATGGGCATCGAAACAGTCGCAGCCGCTGGACAGCCGCGGCACGCTGATGGCGAAAGTCGCAAAAGTGACGGCAACCAAGGGCCCGAATCCCGAGCGCCCGCCGTTCTGGGGCGGCTACCGGCTGGTGCCCGTTGAGATCGAGTTTTGGGCTGATGGCGCATTCCGGTTGCACGACCGGTTCCGTTGGCGCCGCGATGCCGCAAATGCGGCATGGGAGATCAACCGCCTCAATCCCTGACAGGAATCGTCAGTTTACCTAGGGTCAAGGCGCCTTTACTGACAATTTCAAGACTTTTTAGCTTGAATTCCAAGGTCAGATTGGCGCATCAGAGCACAAGTAAAAAACAAGAAACGCGGTAGGGATATTTACGTGGCAGAAGATCTCAGCAGCTTGCAGCAAATTCAGGGGCTGGTGAAGTGGTTCGACCCCGCCAAAGGATACGGCTTTGTCGTGTCTGACCTTGGCGGCCCGGACATCCTTCTGCACGTGAACGTGTTACGCAATTTCGGGCAAAGCTCGGTTGCCGATGGCGCCCGGATTGAAATCGTCACCCACCAGACCGGCCGCGGCGTTCAGGCTGTCGAAGTGATTTCGATTCAGCCGCCGGAACGCGAAGACACCCCTGTGCTGAGCGACTTTGCCGAGCTGGACATGGACAGCCTGCAGAACGAACCGCTTGAACCCGCCCGGGTGAAATGGTTCGACAAGGGCAAGGGCTTTGGCTTTGCTAATGTGTTCGGCAGCGGCGAAGACGTGTTTCTGCACGTCGAGGTGTTGCGCCAGTCCGGCCTTGCGGACCTGCAGCCCGGCGAGGCGCTGGCGATGCGGGTGATCGACGGCAAGCGCGGCCGCATGGCGGTTGAGGTGCTGGCCTGGGAAGCCGCGATGACGGCCGACAGCCAGGACTGAGCCGGTGCCGCGGCGTCTTCTTTGCTGGAGTTTCGCCGCTGCCGCATTCCTGATGACCGCCCCGGTTCTTGCCGGCGAGTGCCATCCCGGCAGAGTAGATCTGCGCGGCAGCTGGGGGCAGACCGGGTTTTCTATTGAAATCGCCGATGACGAGCAGGAACGCGCCCGGGGGCTGATGTTCCGCGAGAGCCTGCCGCGCGGGGCAGGGATGCTGTTTGTCTACGACCGGCCGCAGCCAGCCGCGTTCTGGATGAAGAACACCCTGATCCCGCTGGACATCATCTTTGTGGATGACGGCGGCCGTGTGACCTCTGTTCATGAGAATGCGAAACCGGGCGACCTGACGCCGATCCCGGGCGGCGATCGGGTGTTCGCGGTTCTGGAAATCAATGGCGGGCTTGCCCGCCGGTACGGAATTGCCGCGGGCACGGAGATGCGCCACCAAATTTTTTCCGAAAGCGGCGCAGTTTGGCCCTGTTAGGGGTTTCCAAATCATTCTGCCGGAGATAGGAAGGCGCACGGTCCGGGGCGTGGCGCAGTCTGGTAGCGCACCTGTTTTGGGTACAGGGGGTCGTGAGTTCGAATCTCGCCGCCCCGACCACTTCTCTCCAAATGATTGCAGCGAATCTCCGCTCACAGAGAACCCTTAGCAGAATCGGTTTCGCGCGCAGGATGATGATTTTTTCGAGACGCAACCATAAGTAACACTACGCTGTTAACAGGTTGTTAACCAAACTTTAACCAAGTGCCGCTGACCCGCATCAGATTTGCGGACCGTGCTCGGCTGGTGGAGGGAAAGCAGCATCAAACTTGCAACAGCTCAACAATAAGAAGAGTCCGGTATCTTTCCGCCTCCAGTAACCCAGTAGCCTGCATCATCTGCTGAACCGGCGGTCCCGGCGGCTGATGGTTAAAACAGCAAGTCACTCGCCAGCCGGCATAAATCCGGATCACCCCATGATCCCCCTGAAGCCACGGCGGCGGCCCCAGGCTGTGGATGAATCGTAGCCCTAGTCCGGACCCGGCAATCCGCAGATAGCGTCAACAGCAAAGATCGTTGCCAAGAGGTAAATTTAGCGTTGACCCCTTGTGTCAGAATACGCCAAATTGTGTTTACCGGTTGCATCGGCACTAGATCTGGTGGGTTCCAGCGCCGCAGCAACAACGCTGAACACAGCACTCAGTCCTGGAAGAATGGCCGGCGAGGGCCGCAAGTGCGCCAAATGCGGCGGACACGGGCTGTTTGCGCGTTCTGCGGCCGGAAATGACTGGTGCGGGGGCACCGCGACACTTGACCGATGTGTGCTTGAAAAGGGGCAGAGCATGAAGATCGAACGGAAATACACCAAACCCGGCCAGGATGCCTATGCCGATTTGGCCTTTGTTTCGGCTACCTCGGAAATCCGCAATCCGGACGGGACCATCGTTTTCCGTCTCGACAACATCGAAATTCCCGCGTCCTGGAGCCAGGTGGCCAGCGACGTCATTGCCCAGAAGTATTTCCGCAAGGCCGGCGTGCCGTCCCGCCTGAAGAAGGTCCGCGAGAAAGGCGTGCCCGAGTTCCTGTGGCGCTCTGTCCCTGACGAGGGCGCCGAGCTGGGCGGTGAGATCTCCTCCAAGCAGGTGTTCGACCGTCTGGCGGGCGCCTGGGCGTACTGGGGCTGGAAGGGCGGCTATTTCTCCTCTGAGGATGATGCGCGCGCATATTACGACGAGATGCGCTACATGCTGGCGACCCAGCGCTCGGCACCGAACTCGCCCCAGTGGTTCAACACCGGCCTGCATTGGGCCTACGGCATCGACGGTCCGGCGCAGGGCCATCACTATGTCGATTACAAAACCGGTAAGCTGACCAAGTCGGACAGCGCCTATGAGCACCCGCAGCCGCACGCCTGCTTCATCCAGTCTGTCTCTGACGATCTGGTCAAGGACGGCGGTATCATGGACCTGTGGGTGCGTGAGGCGCGGCTGTTCAAATACGGTTCTGGCACCGGCACCAATTTCTCCCATCTGCGTGCCGAGGGCGAACCGCTGTCCGGCGGCGGCAAATCCTCCGGCTTGATGGGCTTCCTCAAAATCGGCGACCGCGCGGCGGGCGCCATCAAATCAGGCGGCACAACCCGTCGGGCAGCAAAAATGGTGATCGTCGATGCCGATCATCCCGATATTGAGCAATTCATCGAATGGAAGGTGCTCGAAGAGCAGAAGGTCGCGTCGATCGTCGCGGGTTCCAAGATGCACGAGAAGATGCTGAACGGCATCTTCGAGGCGATCCGCAGCTGGGACGGCGCTGAGACCGCCGCCTATGACCCGGCGGTTAACGACGGCCTTAAAAAGGCGATCCGCGAAGCCAAGAAGGTGGCGATCCCGGAAACCTACATCAAGCGGGTGCTGGACTACGCCAAGCAGGGCCATACGTCGATTGAGTTCCCAACCTATGACACCGATTGGGATTCCGAGGCCTACAGCTCTGTTTCCGGGCAGAACTCCAACAACTCGATCCGGGTGACCAATGCTTTCTTGCATGCGGTCGAAAAGGACGCGGACTGGGAGCTGTTCAACCGCACTGACGGCCAGGTTGCCAAGGTGGTCAAGGCCCGCGATCTGTGGGAAAAGGTGGGCCATGCGGCCTGGGCCTGTGCCGACCCGGGCATCCAATTCCACGATACCGTCAACGAATGGCACACCTGCCCGGAAGACGGTGAGATCCGCGGCTCAAACCCTTGTTCGGAATACATGTTCCTGGACGACACCGCCTGTAATCTGGCATCTCTAAACCTGCTCAGCTTCTTGAAAAACGGGCTGTTCCAGGCGGATGATTACATGCACTCCTGCCGCCTGTGGACACTGACGCTTGAAATCTCGGTGATGATGGCGCAGTTCCCGTCCAAGGAAATCGCGCAGCGTTCCTATGACTTCCGCACCCTGGGCCTGGGCTATGCCAATATCGGCGGCCTTTTGATGAACATGGGCTACAGCTATGACTCGGATGAGGGCAGGGCGCTTTGCGGCGCGCTGACCGCACTGATGACCGGTGTGGCCTATGCCACCTCTGCCGAGATTGCCTCCGAACTGGGCGCTTTCCCAGGCTATGCGAAAAACGCCGACCACATGCTGCGGGTGATCCGCAACCACCGCAACGCTGCAAAGGGCAGCGCTGAGGGCTATGAGGCGCTGTCAGTCAAACCGGTGCCGCTGGACATTTCCAATTGCCCCGATGCGCTGCTGACTGATCTGGCCGCCAGCGCCTGGGATGAAGCGCTGGAGCTGGGACAAAAGCACGGTTATCGCAACGCCCAGACCACGGTGATTGCACCAACCGGCACCATCGGCCTGGTGATGGACTGCGACACCACCGGCATCGAGCCGGACTTTGCCCTGGTGAAGTTCAAGAAGCTGGCCGGCGGCGGCTACTTCAAAATCATTAACCGTTCTGTGCCGTCGGCGCTGGAGGGCTTGGGCTACAGCTCTGCCCAGATCGAGGAAATCGTGTCCTATGCGGTAGGCCATGGCTCCATCGGCAATGCGCCTGGCATCAACCACACCTCGTTGGCAGGCCACGGTTTCGGGCCGAATGAGCTGGCCAAGGTGGACGCGGCGCTGGAATCGGCTTTTGACATCCGCTTCGTGTTCAACCAGTGGACCCTGGGCGAAGATTTCTGCACCGGCGTGCTGGGCATCCCGGCGACCAAGCTGAACGACCCGACCTTTGACCTTCTGCGCCACCTTGGCTTTACCAAGGCCGACATTGAAGCCGCCAACGACCACGTCTGCGGCACCATGACCCTGGAAGGCGCACCGCATCTGCAGAAAGAGCATTACGCGATCTTTGACTGCGCCAACCCCTGCGGCAAGAAGGGCAAGCGTTACCTCAACGTTGACAGCCACATTCGCATGATGGCAGCGGCGCAGAGCTTCATCTCCGGAGCGATTTCCAAGACCATCAATATGCCGAATTCGGCCACCATTGAAGACTGCCAGAAGGCCTATGAGCTGAGCTGGAGCCTGGGCATCAAGGCCAACGCGCTGTACCGCGACGGCTCCAAGCTGAGCCAGCCGCTAGCGGCCGCGCTGGTCGAGGACGACGACGACGCGGCAGAAATTCTGGAGAGCGGCGCGCCGCAGGAGAAGGCGGTGGTGCTGGCCGAGAAGATCGTCGAGAAAGTGGTCATCAAGGAAGTGCTGAAGTCGCACCGCACCAAGATGCCGCAGCGGCGAAAGGGCTACACCCAAAAGGCGGTTGTCGGCGGCCACAAGGTGTACCTGCGCACAGGTGAATACGAAGACGGCAATCTGGGCGAGATTTTCATCGACATGCACAAGGAAGGCGCAGGCTTCCGGGCGATGATGAACAATTTCGCCATCGCGGTTTCGGTCGGCCTGCAGTACGGCGTGCCGCTGGAGGAATTTGTCGATGCCTTCACCTTCACCAAGTTCGAGCCTGCGGGCATGGTCCAGGGCAACGACTCGATCAAGAACGCGACCTCGATCCTGGACTATGTGTTCCGCGAACTGGCGGTTTCCTATCTCGACCGGACCGATCTGGCGCATGTGAAGCCGGAAGGTGCGACTTTTGACGATCTTGGCCGCGGTGAGGAAGAAGGCGTCTCAAACCTCTCGGAGCTGAGCGAAAGCGCGGCAACCCGGTCGCTGGAAGTGCTGAAGCAGATCTCCTCGACCGGTTACCTTCGCAAACGCCTGCCGCAGGATTTGGTGGTGCTGCAGGGCGGCCAGACCGAAGCCGGGGCACTGGGCACAGGCACCGATCCAGTGGCGGCGCTGCAAGCCCTGGTGCCCGAAACAACTGAGGCGCCAGCGCAAACCATGGGCGGCATGGACGCGCGCACCAAGGCAAAAATGCAAGGCTACGAGGGTGAAGCTTGCGGCGAATGCGGAAACTACACGCTGGTGCGCAACGGAACCTGCATGAAGTGCAACACCTGCGGGGGAACCTCTGGCTGCAGCTGAGGGCCTTCGCCTGCGGCGCCGGTCATCAACCCCCGACAGCGCCGCAACCAATAACCGGAAGCAGCATCGGATCTGCTTTCGACGAAATTAGGAACGGGTGCGCCCGTTCTGAACACCGGGATGGCCCAGGTAAGAAAAACTTTCGGGCAGTCAATGAAGGAGCCTGACCGGTGACAACTGGCTTCCTCTGGTTCAGAGGAAGCCATTTTCTTTCCGGGAAAGCCCCGGCTTTTGCTAGCCAGTGTAAACACCAATCTGAAATGCCACCGGGTTTGCAAAGCAGAAACGTCACAGTATAGCGCGACGGGAACACGGCTTGGAAGCCCGCGGAGTGGGATCGCTAGGCGGCATTTGCTGAGTGGACGAATTGAGCCAGCCTTGCCTGATTGTGCAATTGCAAGATGCTGTCTAACTTCTGCTTTTCGGCTACAGTCAGTAATCCTATAATCAGAATTATCAAAACGCGAAAAACCCCCGCAGGGCAGGGGTTTTAGGGTGCGGATGACAGGAGGCACCTAAGTGTCCTGTGAGAGCCCCGGGGGGATTAGACCGAGCCATATCGGCCTAACTCCGCACTGACTGATATATACCCACGGTAGCCGCCCGTAAAGAGGCGATGGCAAAAGCAAAGTATATTAGCGATTTTGAGCGCGATGTGATGCGGATCGGCGCGGCCAGGGGATACAAGGCCCCTCAGATTGCCCGCTTCCTGAAGCGCGGCAAGATGGTTGTTTACAACCACCTGAAGGCGATGGAAGCCGACGGAACCCTGAAAGACCTGCCGCTGTGCTTTGTCGCTGACGAGATTGCAGAGGCCATCGGCAAGGCGAACCGGGCATGACCAAAAAACGCGCCCCCAAATGGCAGCGCCAGGGCTACAAAAGCGACGAGGAATATCGTGCTGCCTGTGCCGCAACAAAGAAAACCAGGCGCGCTGCAATGGCTGCGACCAAGGCGCGATATACCGCGGCCCGGATACTAGAAAAGATGTGGGACGAGGCCGACTTCGACCGCCCGCAAGTTACGATTACAAAAGAGCAGCTTATGGCAAAGTGCGGCTGCGGCTTAACGATCACAAAGCAGTCCCTTGCTGCGCTTCGTGAAGAGGGCAGCATAAAGCCTATGAGGAACTGGCAGGGGGGGCGGAACATCCCGACAACGTGGCGGCTTTGCGTGTCCGGATGCGAGACAACACCGGCGGACGACCAGGTGCAAGCCATGGAAGCAAAGCGCGAGCGCGAAGCCGCTTGGCGGTTCCTAAGCGGCAAGTTCGGTCCGTTGAAGGCTATGGAACTGATGGGCGACCCTGAAGGCGAAGAAAACCCCTGTGGATAACTCAACTCCGGATCAAATAAAGGGGGGCAATTATCGAACTAAAAGGGGGTCAAAAAACGACCACAAAGGGGGTCAATTAAATACCCCCCCTCCACTGGTTCCACAGGAACCACCACGCCTGATCTTTCGATCAGTCGATATGAGGAGCCGCCTAGTCGGCGGCAGGAGGCGAGGGCGAGAACATCAGTACCGGAGGGGAAAGCCCAATTCAGCCAGTGGCACCCGGTGGCAGATGTGGTGGGCGTGGCGGCTGAATAGGGCGCGCCTTAGAGGCGCGGCGAGGGCAGAGCTTTGAGGCCCTTCGGGCCGCATAGAATTGCGGAAGGCGAGATTTTCGGCCCTGGGCGTGTAAAAGCGCCTGGGGCCGCTTCATTTCGAACGAGGGAGGAACGGGGAGGCTACGTAGCGGGAACAAATGCCGCGTTTGCGATGTGTTGACGGGGCAGGGGGTATCTGCCTTATACGTTATGATATACCATAACGGGTATTATAGGGCGTTAGGATAGGAGACGAGAATGCAACCACTGAAAGAGCGCGCCGAGGATCTGCACAGCCGGGCGAAAAAGCTGCGCAAGGCCGGAGCCGTGGCGCAGATGACCCAAGGCCCGGCCCTGGTGGAAGAAACCGGGGCCTTTATGGTCGAACTGGCCGCGCGGGTTGACGCGCTGACCCCGTACCAGGACGAGGGCGCGGCATGAGCTTGAACGGGCAATTTCAAACCACGCAGGGAACCGTGCTGGCGCGGGCAACCTGCGAGTGCTGCGGCGGGCCGGTGCAGATCAAGGCGAACAAGAACGGCGGGGCCTACTACTACTGCGGCCATGCTGACGACCAGGGGACGCAGTGCTGCCATTCGCAGCGCTGGGGGCAGCGGATCAGCTGGGCGCTGCGCAAGGCGTACCGGGAGGCCGGGGAAACGCCGGTAAAGGCCACTCTGCCGCTGAAAATCGGGCGGTCTGAGGTTCCGGCAGCAGCCACGAAACCGGCGAACGCGGACAATCCGCCCGCTGACAACATCGACGCAGCGCCCGAAAAACGGGCCGCAGGCGGCTGGGGAGGGTTTTTGGCATGAGCGACTCCGAATTTGGGATTGAAGGGCTGAGCGGGCCGGAAATCGTGGTCCCTGTCGATTCTGGCGACGACGGGCCGGGACATATGACCGGCTTCCGCGCGCCAGAACTGGAAACCGAGGGCGGCGGCGCTGATGATGTGGTGCCGGTTGACCAGGAAACCGGGGAACCGGTGGTCGAGGTGCCGGAGGTCGAGCAGATCACGAAAGAGGCGTTTTTCGTCGCCTTCCGGCACAGTTTCGGCCTGCCGGGCATGTTCATGCCGATGTGGAAGCCGCTGGCGGTCCAGGATGATGAGGTCGAGATAGCGCGGGACGCCTCAGATGCGATCTATGAGCTGCTGGAAATCTATTTCCCGTCCGCGCTCATGCCGCAGTCCGAGAACTTCATGCGGATCACCAGGGCGGCCCCGTTCATCCTGGCAAAAATCATGATTGTGCGGATGATCCTGGAGGAACGCCGCCGGGCCAAGCTGGAAGCCATAAAGCAGCGCCAGGCGCAATTCCGCAGTGTGCGCGGCGACCAGGACGCGGCACCCGCTGCCGGTTCGCCGGCTAACGAGGATTACGCGCCGCCGCCAGGCGCGCAAAGCCCGATGGCCTGGGCAGATGGTGAGGCGGCATGAGCGACTTTTTCTTGAGGCTGGTCTCTTACCTTGGCGTGTGCCTGGGTTTCTGGCTGGCAGCGTGTTTCGTTTGCTGGGACTTCGTTCCCGTTGATCCGGTGGCTGTGCGCGTAGTTGTGGCCGTTTGTGTTTTCCTGGCTTTACTGCCGAAAGGGGACGGGTATGAGCGCAACCAGTAACGCGGGCCGTATAGGCGTCTGGGGCGCATCCGGTTCCGGCAAATCCTCCTACGTAAAGAAGCTTATAAAGGCGCGAAAGCGCCTGGTGATCTTCGATCCGCTGGAAGAGTACGGGCCGGAGCTTCGTATACGTAGCGTGACCCATTCGGCGCGGGACAGTCTCGACCAGGTACGCCAGGCAATGGTTGACGATTGGCAGGGGTTCCGGGTGGCCTATGTGCCGCCGTCCGACAAGGAACCCGCCGCGCTGTCGGCGCTGTGCAAGCTGCTGATGGCCGCGCAACAGCCGTTTAAGGACGGCAAGAGCAAGGCCGGGCTTACCCTGGTGGTCGAGGAAATGAACCTCAGCTTTCCGGTCTCCGGCGGGGCGCAGAAATGCCCTGGCTTTGCCAACGTGTGCAGCCGGGGGCGGCACTACGGCATTGAGGTGATCGGCGTCAGCCAGCGCATTGCCGAGGTGGCGACCAGGTTCCGCAACAACTGCACGGAAACCGTTGTCCTGCGGCAGAAGGGGCCGCGCGACCTGGACGCGGCGGCGGCAGAGATCGGCGGCGACCGGGCGGCGGTGGCCGGTCTGAAAAACCTGGAATACATCACCGAAAAACACGGCCAGCTGACCAAGGGAAAAATCACCTTTCCGAAGGCAGCGAACAGCAGCCGCAAGCCTGCCGCCAGCAAGAAACGGGCTTGACCAGGGCAGGGGCCATAACGGCCCCGCCCGCACCCCAAATTCGCTACGTATACCTTTGATATAGCTAGATTTTACTAGCACATTTCGCCTGCCTAATGCTGGCCCCACTGAAGCAAAAACGGGGTATTCAGCAATGAAGGCAAGCGACCTTCTCAGCGCTTTGGTGGTGTCGGTTATCGGTGGCCTGGTGGTCTACGGTATCCGCCGCCAGCTTGAAGGCGACCCCGTGTCATTGAGCGGCATCATTCCGAGCGCCGCAGACGAAGCACAAGGGGAAGTCTATGCTTAAGAAATCGGATGTGAAATCCGTGGGCCTGGTCACTGCTGGCGTCATGCTGGCTGGCCTGGCCATGTTCCATATGCGGAACATTGCTATCGTCGCGCAGATGCGCGCCGGTTACGACATGTAATCGGGGGGCGATCAGTTGACACGCACCCTCAAGAAAATGCCAACGCCGCTTGGCATCGGCCCCGGTCAAACCGCATCGGTGAATCTGCCGCTGGGCCTGACCTATGAGCGGCTTTATATCCGCATGAACGTTGACAGCGGCCCGGCGCGGGATGTGCCTGCCGCTGACTGGGGCGACTACATCGACGAAATCCGCCTCACGGTGGACGGTGAAGCCAAAATCACCATCACCGCCGCGGACCTGGTGAAAATGAACCAGTATTACGGCCAGACCCTGAAGGACGGCGCTCTGCCGCTGTTCCTGTCGCGGCCCTGGATGCGCACCATCGGCGGCGAGGATCAGACCGCATACGGCACCGCTGGCGGCATGGCGTCTTTCACGCTGGAAATGGACCTGAAATCCGGGATCACCATCAACAGCCTGAACGTCTACGCGGTCCAGTCGCCTGGCCGGCCGTTCGGCCCGCACCTGCGCATTCAGCGCTATGTGCATAACCAGGGCGTCACTGGTGAGGCGGAAATCGCGGACATTGTGCGCGGCCAATATGCAATGTTCGGCCTGCACATCGCAACGGCGGCAATCTCCAACTGCGAGGTTCATGCGGACCAGCGCAAGGTGCACGAAAGCGACAAGCAGATCCGGGCTGCGCATTACGGCGTTGTGGGCCGGGTGCCGCAAGCGGGTTTCACCCACGTCGATTTCTGCACCGAAAACCGGCTGGCCGAGGCGCTTCCGATGCTGTTGCAGGACTTCCGCCTGAAGCTGACGTTCACCGGCACCGGCAACCACTCGATCTACGCGGAAAGCGTCCAGGGCGCTTGACCAGGCGGCGGGGAAATCCCGCCAGAAAGGGGGTAAATAATGGCGATTGCCGATTATTTCTCGACACAATTCGGATCGTCCGTTTTGCCGGGGCAGGGCGATTATTCCAAGTCGCTTGCGAGCTACGGCAGCGTTGATCTGTGGCGTCCTTCCGTGGGTTCCCTGGACATGGGCACCACCTTTTTCCCGAGTTCGGATGGCGGGGCCGTGACAGGTTCCGTTGACGGTGCCGCACCGGCTGCGGACTGGCTGAAGGGGCTGGCGGGCGCTGTGCTGTCCAACATGGGCGCACGGGGTGAGCCTGAAGCGCGTGAGGTGCGGGCCACGCCCGTTGCCTACCGCACCGGCGGCGGCGGTGGCGGCTTCGACTGGCGCTTGCTGGCGGCAGGCGCGGTGGCCGTCGGCGTGGTGATCTACGCGGCGCAGTCGAACTGATGGCGGCGGGGCCTGTACCATTGCCCCCGCTCAACCTGACTTCCGGCCCGGCGATATCCGAGGCCGGGGGGTCGGGGGGGCAGTCAACAACCGGGGCTTTCCACTTCAAGAGCGCTGCCGCTGATACGTGGCAGGAAACCGCGCGCCAGGCTGTTCCCTGGATCATCGGGGGGGTTGTCCTTTGGCTCGCTTTGTCCCGCAGGAAGTAACCTTCAGCGCGGCCCCCTGGTCGCGCTGCGCTGAAACCCTGCTGAGCCGCGTTCCTGGTGCGGCTCAGCATATGGACGATTGGCGCAGCGGTGTTGAAACCGGGCGGCTTTCCCTCTGGCAGATCGAAATTGCCGGAGAGGCGCGCGGAGCGCTTGTCTGGGAGGTCGAAAGGCTTTCTTGCGGCGGGAACGCTCTGGCGGTGGTTTCGGCCTCCTGCGGGGCCGTTCCGGGGCTGTCTGTGGCGTCTGTGATTGCGCGGGCCTTTGAGGGGCTGGCGGAGGCAACCGGGGTTCCGGTGCTGCGCTTTGACACCCGCCGCCCTGGGCTGCGCCGGATCATGCAGCGGCAGGGGTTCATAACCCGGGAAATTTGGGACCACGGCGCAGCGGGCCTGTGCTGGAAACTGGAAAAGGATTTGAGCCGTGGGCGGCAGCAGCAGCAGCAGCAGTAACAAAACGCAGAACGTCACCCATGATCGACGGGTTGCGACGGATGCGGGCAGCATCGGGGTATCCGCTGGCGGCAGCGTCCGCGTGAATGTCGTGGCCGATGAAGCCTTTGAGCTAAGCGAGGACGCTTTGAATTTTGGGGAAAGCGCCCTGGCCTTCAGCGAGGACGCGCTAGAGGGCGCGCTTTGGCACGGGACAGATGCACTCAAGCAGGCCTCTGAACTGGTGGCGGGGGCCATGCACGCCCAAGACGAACATACGGAGCGGGTGACTGACACCCTGTCGACCGCCCTGAAAACAACTCAGCAGATGAACAAGACAGAGGGGAGCCAGATGGGTGAACTGATTGCCAAAATCGGCATTCCGACGGCGGCGCTGGCCTTTGTCGCGGCAAAGGTGATGAAATGAACAAGGGGCCACAGTACCAGGCAGACACCTGGACGATTGAAGCGGGCGCAAGCCTGGAAGTCGCACGGGCGGCGGAGTTCCTGGTTTGCCTGGAAGCGTCCAGCCCGTTCAAAATCACCTTCGACCACGGCACTCAGACGAACTTTGAGGCGGGTCTGTCGTTTAAGGCACCTGGGGGGTTTACGCACGTCCGCATCCACAACCCGAACGCCGGGTCCATATCGGTTCGCCTGGGCTTTGGCCGGGGCGATCTGCGGGACGCGCGCCTTGTGGTCGAGGGGTCCGTAAAGACCGCGCCGCAATCGCCTGCGGTGTTCGAAACGCCCGGCCCTGTGACCGTCAATTCCGGGGCGGTGCTGGAATTGGCCGGCTCTGACCTGGAACGCCGCGAGCTGGCGGTGAAAAACCTCAGCGGCACCGCAACCATCTGGCTTAAAGACCAGGGTGCAACTGGTTCATCTGGCTGGCCGCTGGCGCCCTATGAGGGCGCGGTATTGACCACAACGGCGGCGGTTCACGCCTACAACCCGGCGGCGGGTTCCGTTCAAATTGCAATCTTCGAAACCAAAGGGGCCTGACAGTGAGCAGCCTAATTTACGGCGCGCAGGCATCGGCCAGCGTAAGCGCAGAGGACGCGCAGGACAGCGCAAACGCGGCAGCCACCAGCGCCAGCGCAGCAGCGGCCAGCGAGGCCAACGCGGCAGGCAGTGCAACCGCCTCAGCCACCAACGCCACAGCCGCAGCGGGCAGCGCCGCCACAGCGGCCAGCGATGCCGCATCGGCAACCGGAAGCGCCGCGGCGGCTGCCGCCAGCGCCAGCGCGGCCGCCAGCGATGCAGCGACGGTGAACGCGGTTAAGAATGCCGTGAAATTCATCTTCGACACCTACGCGGACATGCTGGCATCGCCTGCCGTCCAGCAGGGCGAAACCATGCAGACGCGCGGCTATGCGGCACCCGGTGACGGCGGTGGCGGCACTTATGTAAAGGTAGCTACCGCGACCGGCACTGTTGACGGCGGGCTATATAGCGACTTCGGCGACGCCAGCGGCCAGGCCGAACTGCAGCACTATGGCCTGATTGCAGCGGAACAATTCGGCGCGGTGGATGGTGTGGAAGCGTCGGCGCAGATCCAGGCGGCCTGGGATGCGCTGGTGCGGTGGCGCACTGCAATCGCGGGCGCGAACGATCCCGAGGAATGGACCATCAAGCTCACGCATTCGTCGCGCTGCACGGTCCAGAACCAGATTGCCCTGCAGGACCCCGACGACAGCACCCGCATCAACTCTGCTGATATTGACTTCAGCAAAAGCACGCTGGTCGGCGTATCAGGCGGCAACCTTTCCACCACAACCTACATTCTGAAAATGCGTCTGCGCGGTGAGCACTACATGGGCCGCATCGAAGGCGGGAAAGCTTACGCCGGCTTGGACCTGCACGGTCCGTCGGGGTCGCGCACGTTCAACCCTGAATGCTACCGATTCAAGGGGTGCGGCATCCGGGTGCGCGGCGCGGCCGGCGCGTCTGCGCTCTACAACCCGAAGTGCTTCGAATACGAGCAGGGGGACGCGGAGTACGCTGATCCAAGCAACTTCTCTGCTATCGGCATCGAGATCGATGACGGTGACAGCAACATCTATCAGGCCAATGTGCTTTCCTGCAAAGTCGGCGTGAAGATCACCGACAACAACCCGGCTGCAACGCATTTCTACGGCGCGCACATTGTGGCTCCTCTCTACGATGATTTCGTCCTGGTCGAGAACCGTGGCAACCGCGAAACGTGGTTCCATGACAGCTATTTTGATAACGGCGTCATCGACGACTATGAGGCCACTATCAACTTGCGTGACTGCAATTGGGTTCTGAGCGGAATTACCTCGCCGACGCCGCCGCTGCACCGCATTTATCCGCAGAGCGCAGGGCAGAAAAACGCGGGAAAACTTTCAATCACCAACCTGAGCGGTGACGCGACTGTCGGTTTCCTGGACGATGGCGCGAACACCTGGGCCGGGGACCTGACGGGGCTTGCGGGGCTGTATGGCGGCATGGCCCCGGAAAACCGCGTCGTGAACGCTGTGCACCGCAACTACAACCTGTTTCTGAACGCAAACGACCTGGTTGAGGTCAACCATAAGATTAACGGCACTTTCGAATATGAATGGGGCGTCGGCACCGACACCCTCAAGAAGACCGTTGACCCGAAAAACAACACCGTGGCCTTTGATGCAACGGTGGCGGCTGAAGCGATTGACTTGAACGGCAACCTTGTCGGCGGGGCCTTGCTGCAAGTCCTGGATGATGCCGTGGGTGAGGTCGTCCCGCCGCGTCCGGGCGGCTTTGCACTGATCACTGCCAGCGCCATGAACGCGGCAGAGTTCCCGCACCGGCAGTGGTCTACAATGGTCTATTTCGATGTGGGGTCATCGCTGGATATCCGGGACGACATGCTTGTCTCATCTGCGGGGGCAGTCGGGTCATCGGTGGACGTGGTCACAACCGATGTTACCGGAACAACCGGCGCTGACGGATCGGTAACAATCGCCGTCCAGCCCGGAGTTCTCAAAATCGAAAACCGGGCGGGGTCGCACGAAGAATTCCGCGTAACATTTCTCTAAGGGGGCAGACGATGGGCAAAAGAGGGGCAGTGGCGATCCTGGGGGCGGCAACCGTGGTGGGCATTTATGCCGCATGGCGGGAGACGCAGCGCAAGGACGCCGAGCAGCAGGCGGTAATCATGCCCGCCGGGTATGTGACCGGCGGGTCAAAAGCCAAACTGGCGGCGCTGCAGCAGGGCGGCAGCCAGGGCGGTGGCCAGGGTGGCGGCGGGGATCTGCGATCCGCCCTGGTGGGCTGGGGTGTTGACACGCTGTTTGACGCGATTGGCCGCAATGGCTGGCTGGGCGGCGGCAAGGGTAAAACCGATGTGCCGGCCGAAACTGGCAGCTGGGGCGGCTGGGTCCGCGACACGCTACCAGCTGGTGCGAGCAACACCAATTCCGCGCCGAGCGGCGGCGGGATCGGCAACCGCCTGATGCGCGACCTGATGGCCGATTTTGGCTTTACCAGGGCGCAGGCGGCGGGCGTTGTCGGCAACCTGGACCATGAGAGCGACGGCTTTAAGGGCCTGCAGGAATATAACCCCTTGGTGAAGGGGTCGCGCGGCGGCTACGGCTATGCACAGTGGACCGGCCCGCGCCGCCGCCAGTTTGAGAGCTGGGCTGAGCAAAACGGCCACTCTGACCTGTCGAGCTATGAAGCGAACTATGGGTTCCTGAAGTACGAAATGTCCCAGACCTGGGAAAAGCGGGCCGTTGACCGGGTGAAGAAAACCAACAGCGTAGAGGATGCAACAAAGGTGTTTCAGGACACGTTCCTGCGGCCCGGCATCCCGCACACGTCCAGCCGCATCCAGCGCGCGCAGGGGTATGTCTGATGGTTGCGCCGATTATCTGGGCCGGGGTTGCCCTGGGCGGGCTGTTCCTGGGCGGCAAAGCCTTGAACGAAGCCGGGGAAGCCGCTGAAGGCGCGGCAAAACTCACCAAGTGGGCAACGGCTGCGGGCGGGCTTTACGTAAGCTACCGCGCCTTGCAAGCCGGGGGTGTGCTGAAATGACGCCGGTCGAGGGGCTGCAGCTATTGGCATCGGTTGCAGGCGTCCTGATTGGCGGCGGCATTTGGTTCAAACTGGGCGCGCTTACCAAAGGGCAAGAGGATCTGGCCCGGCGCGTCACTAATCTGGAAAATCATGTATTTCTTGGAGGTTACAAAACATGATGAAAGCAAAGACTATCGTGGCGCTGCGGGTTGTTGCGCCGGTTCTAGCCGGTATGGTGGGCGGTATCGTCGCAACCACGCAGCCCGATCTGTTCCAGGCATTCTGCAACGGCGCTATGTGAGGACGGAAAGGCCGCTTAAGCAGTGAAACCGGGGCTTTCGTCCCGGTTTTTCTTTATGTACCGATCGAGTGCAACCAGGCGCGATCGATCGAAGACATCGAGGAGGGGTTGAAAGTATATAAATTATCCGTCATTAAAGACGAACAACGACCGGCAGAAGAAGAAAGGACGGGTTCAGGCTTATCGGGTAAAGCGTATAATCAGAATTATGTTAACTTACTGGATGTTCAAAACTATGATTGAGGTTAAACCTCTTTATTTTCAGCGCTTTAAAGGCCTCAACAAACCTTCCTGGGCTACACTGGCGACCAGTTCCCCGTCTTCTGTGAAGATAGATCCGCGATTGAAACCGCGCGCGTTGCCAGTGAATGGCGCGTCCATGGAGTAAAGATGCCAATTCTGCAGTTGCACCGGCGCGTGGAACCACATTGCATGGTCCAGACTGGCCGTCATCGCTTCTGGATTATGAAATGTCAGCCCGTGCGGACGCATAGAGGATCCCAGCAGCCCGAAGTCTGACACATATGCTAGCAGGATGTGCTGCAGCTCCGGACCTGCGCCTTGTGCCGCTTCCATCCGGATCCACATCTGATTGGCATCGCTGGTTTTTTCCGGAACCAACGGATCACGTGGCTCGACCTCCCGGATTTCAAATGGACGCGGCCGCAGCAGCTCGGACTGTTTCTCCGGCGCGAAACGGCTAGCGTTGCGATTGAGGATCTCATGGCGCGGTTCCAGACCGCGGGGCGCCGGGACATCCGGCTTGGCGTGCTGGTGGTTCCAGCCGTCTTCCTCAGAATGGAATGACGCCGCAAGATTCAGGATTTGTTTGCCGTTTTGCATCGCAACAACCCGCCGCGTGGTGAAGCTGCGGCCGTCCCGGGCCGGATCGACCTCATAGATCACCGGCCGTGACGGATCGCCCGGACGGATGAAATACGCATGAAGAGAATGGCATAACCTACCGGAAACTGTAGCGTATGCAGCCGTCAGCGCCTGTGCGATCACCTGGCCGCCATAGATCCGCGTCGGGGTTTCACCACCGGAGCCAGAGCCGCGGTACAGATTGGTGTCCAGCGTCTCAAGATCCAGCAGATCAAGCAAGGTCCTGGCGGTGTCTGTCATTTGTAGTCTTCCTTTGACCGGCCTTCAGCGGGCGGCTTTACCCGGCTGTATGCGCCGTGTCTGGAGGTTAAGTTGTCATGGCTCCATGCACCAGTGCTTTGAGTTCGGGCCGCGACGGGTAAGAGCTGGAGGGCGCTAGCTGTGTCAGGAAAACCACCGACAGATCCAGCTCCCGGTCTACCCAGAAAAAGGTTGAGGCAATACCGCCCCAGCTGAAGTCACCAACAGAACCGGGACAGCGCGCACGCGCCGGGTTCAGCACGACAGCACCGCCTAAGCCGAAGCCCATACCCTCCATCGGCTGTTCGGCAAAGCTGCTTGGTCCCATTGAGGCAATGTCGCCGAAAAGGTGATTTTGCATCATGAAATCAGCAATTTGCGGGCTGATTATAAAGCCGTCGGCATGGCTGCCGCGGCACCTGAGCATCTCGGCGAACTTCATGTAGTCATCAATCGTGCCAACCAGACCGCCGCCGCCGGAGTGCATTGCGGCCTTTTCAAAAGGTGAGCTGCCGCAGCGGTCCGTCAGACGCAGGCTGTCGCCACCGGCCGCGGCAGAATTCAGCGCCATCGCGTCGCCTGCTAGCGGCGTGTAGAGCGAGGCAAAGCGGTTCCCTGCCCCGTCCGGCACCCGGAACCCGGTTTCTGACATACCCAAGGGTTCGAAGATTTCAGACGCAAGGAATTCCCCCAGCGGACGTCCGGACACGACTTCGACGACCCGGCCAAGTACATCGGTGGCCACCGAATACTCCCACCGGGTGCCGGGTTTGAAAGCCAGCGGCAACCCTGCCAGCCGCGTGACCATGGCGGACAGCGGGCCATGGTCCGGTTTGAACAGCAGATCTTCTGCCGCCATGGCCTCTGGCAAAACACCCAGGTTGAATGGATAGCTCAACCCGCTGGTATGGGTCAGCAACTGATGCAGTGTTGGCGGCAGGCATGGTTCGGTCTGATCAATGGCAGTGGCGCCCGGAACCAGAGCCCGCATGTTGCTGAATTCCGGAAGGAAATCGTTTAACGAGGCGTCCAGATGAAGCAAGCCGCGTTCCAGCAGCATCAGGAGTGCCACCGATGTCACCGGTTTGCTCATCGAATACAGGCGCACCAGCGCGTCCCGGGTGAATGGCAGGTTCTCTTCAACATTGCGCAGGCCCGCGGCGTGGTAATAGATTTCCTCGCCGCCGCGCAGCACCAGCAAGGTGCTGCCGGGATATTTCCGTTCGTCCACATAGCGTTGCTGCCAGGACCTGATCCTATTCCACTGCGCTGAAATCATTGCTGCCTCCCGCGGGTGTTCAGCTTGCCTGTATCTTGAGGTTCCGGGATGATGCAGATCCGGGACAGCCGCGTCGAGTTAAATCATCACGTAAACCCAGGCGGGCCAGACGGCCTTCCGGTTTCTGCAACCCAGAGCAGGCACTGCTATGTTTTTTTCTCTCACATGCGTTTGTGTATTCGCTTTCGAAACAAATTTGTCATATTAGTTCAAAGGGAAAGACGGCAAGGAAATAAACCTGATGGCGAGTGTTCTGGTATTGAACGGCCCCAATTTGAACCTGCTTGGAACCCGCCAGCCGGACGTATACGGCGCGGTCACTTTGGCGATGGTAGAAGAGGCTTGTGCCGGACACGCCAAGAATCTGGGGCTGGAGGTGACCTGCCGTCAGTCGAACCATGAAGGCGCCCTGATTGACGCCATTCATGACGCTAAGGAGAAGCATCAGGGCATTATCCTGAATGCCGGCGCATATACACACACGTCTATCGCGCTGATGGATGCCTTGATTTCCGTTGAGATCCCGGCCGTTGAAGTGCATCTTTCAAACATCCACGCACGGGAGCCGTTCCGCCACACCTCCTATATCTCCAAGGCGGCCATAGGGCAGATCTGCGGTTTTGGCGCCCAGGGGTATTTGCTGGCGCTGGATGCACTCGCCGCACGGCTGAAAGAGGCCGACACAGCATGAAGCTGAAGTCATACCTGAGCTTTGTCTGTGCAGCGCAAAGCCTGGAGGAGCTATGGCACGGCCACGTCCAGCAAATGGCGGTTTACGGGTTTGATAGGCTGATCTACGGCCATACCCGCTATAAGACCGAGACGTCGCTGGGGGATCCGGATGACTTTGTCATCCTCTCAAACCACGATAACGCCTATTTGGAGGGTTTCCTGCGCCAGGGGCTGTATTCGCATGCGCCGATGCTCCGCTGGGCGCTGGAAAACGAAGGCGCCGGCAGCTGGCGGATCGTGCAGGAGCAAGCCGCGGACGGCAAGCTTGGCGCGGAAGCCCGCAAGGTGCATGAATTCAACCAGGCCTTGGGCCTGACAGCCGGATACACGGTCAGCTTCTCTTCTGCATCGCCGCGTTACAAGGGGGCGATCTCGCTGGCCGCACGGCCTGGCATGACGCAGGATCAGGTGGACGCCCTGTGGCTGGACGCTGGCGACGACATCGCTCTGATGAACAATGTCGCCCACCTGAAAATCCTCACCCTGCCCTATACCGGCCCGAAACGCTGCCTGACAAAGCGGCAACGCGAAGTGCTGCAGTGGGTCGGCGATGGAAAGACCACCCAGGACATTGCCCTGCTGATGGGCCTGACGCCCGCGACCATCGAAAAACACCTGAGGCTTGCCCGGGAATCCCTGTCTGTGGAGACCACCGCGCAGGCCGTTCTGAAGGCGGCATTGCACAATCAGATGTACCCGATGGACGCTTGACAGGGCAGATACCCGGCCGCGCCGTCGGCCTTATGTTTGCGCCGCAAGCAACTGAAACTTCTTCATTTGTCTTCACACTCTGGCTGGAAAACCGGTTTTGTCAAAAGCCGCGGACGGTAAGCCGCTATTTAGAGTTAAAAAGTAAGGTATTCAGTACTACCGCTAAAGGATAATACGTTGCAATTTGCACTTGTTCCGTGAGTGGTGGCTTTGGCCAAGGAACTTGGGTATTGATCCTTGCGATTACAGGGCTCTCATACCTTATCGGGGGCAGGCGCGTATAGATCCGCGGCCTGCCCCGATATTTGAGGGGTCCTGCCCATCCCCATCGGCAGGGCCCCTCGCCTTTCCTCTCAGACGCAAGCCATCCGTGCAATTGACAGTCACTGAGCGGGACCGGCCGCCAATTTGCGCAAGAAAAAACCGGCGGGACATCTGCCCCGCCGGCCTTCCATTTCCGGTCATCCAGGTGGATATCAGCCTTGGGCTGCCTTGGCCACTTCGGCTGCGAAGTCTTCTTTCTCGACTTCGATGCCTTCACCCACTTCCACGCGCACAAAGCCGGTGATGGTGGCGCCAGCTTCTTTCGCAGCGGCTTCCACGGTCAGATCCGGGTTCACCACGAACTGCTGGTTCAGCAGGGTCGACTCAGCCACAAATTTCTTCATGCGGCCTTCGATCATCTTTTCAATCACCTGCTCCGGCTTGCCGGACTCGCGGGCGATGTCCATCTGGACCTGCTTTTCCTTTTCAACCACGGACGCGTCCAGATCAGCTTCGGACAGCGCGGCCGGGTTCACGGCTGCGATATGCATTGCAACCTGTTTACCGATGGCTTCATCGCCGCCGTTCATCGCAACCAGAACGCCGATTTTGCCCATGCCGGCAGTGGCCGCGTTGTGGACGTAGGAAACGACGGTCTCGCCTTCCAGCTTGGCCATGCGGCGCAGCGACATGTTTTCACCAATGGTGGCAATCTTGTCGGTCAGGGTTTCGGCAACGGTTTTTCCACCCAGATCGGCCGCGTTCAGTGCGTCGACGTCTGCCGCACCCAGGGCTGCTTTGGCGATGCCGCCAACCATTTCCTGGAAATCGCCGTTCTTGGCAACGAAGTCGGTTTCGGAGTTTACTTCAACAGCAACACCTTTGCCGCCTTCGACAACAACAGCAACCAGGCCTTCTGCGGCGGTGCGGCCGGATTTCTTCGCCGCTTTGGCCAGGCCTTTGGTGCGCAGCCAGTCAATGGCGGCTTCCATGTTGCCATCATTTTCGACCAGTGCTTTCTTCGCGTCCATCATGCCTGCGCCGCTGGTTTCGCGCAGTTCTTTCACCATTGCTGCAGTGATTGCCATCTTTGGCTCTCCTCAATTCAAAAACAGATTTGGGGCAGGTGATACCCTGCCCCGCATGTCAGTTCCGTGACAGGACGGATCAGGCTTCGGCGGCTACTTCAGCCACGGCTTCTTCTGCCGGTGCTTCTTCCAGCGCGCCCAGGTCAACGCCTGCTGCGCCCAGCTGAGCCGACATGCCGTCCAGAGCTGCGCGAGCAACCAGGTCGCAGTACAGCGAGATCGCGCGCGAGGCGTCGTCGTTGCCCGGGATGATGAAGTCCACGCCATCGGGGGAGCAGTTGGTGTCGACAACAGCCACAACCGGGATACCCAGTTTCTTGGCTTCGGCGATTGCCAGTGCTTCTTTCTTCACGTCGATGACGAACAGCAGGTCCGGCACGCCGCCCATTTCGCGGATGCCGCCCAGGGAGGCTTCCAGCTTCTCCTGGTCGCGTTCCATGCCCAGACGCTCTTTCTTGGTCAGACCTTCGGCGCCGCCTGCCATTTTCTCGTCGATTTCCTTCAGGCGGTTGATCGACTGGGAAACGGTTTTCCAGTTGGTCAGGGTGCCGCCCAGCCAGCGGTGGTTCATGTAGTACTGAGCGGACTTCTCAGCAGCTTCGGCGATCGGGCCGGCTGCCTGGCGCTTGGTGCCAACGAACAGAACGCGGCCGCCTTTGGCTACGGTGTCGCGGACAACCTGCAGAGCCTGGTCCAGCATCGGAACAGTCTGGGTCAGGTCCATGATGTGGATGCCGTTGCGCGAGCCGTAGATGAACGGCGACATGCGCGGGTTCCAGCGCTGTGTCTGGTGGCCGAAGTGAACGCCAGCTTCCAGCAGCTGACGCATGGTGAACTCGGGAAGAGCCATGCTATTCTTTCCTTTCCGGTTTCTATCCTCGGCGGGGGTTCAGAGCATTTGCTCCAACCGGGGGTCCGTCAGGGATGTCTCCCCTGATCAGGCCAAACCCCGCCTGCGGGTTCGTAGGCGCGCCTATAGATCAGAAATTGCCAGCTGACAAGAGCCGCCCCGCAGAATTCGGCGCCCTCCTACGGATTTCAGGTCTTCAAGGCCTCTTGATGGCCCCTGCGCACCAATTCCTCCGCCCGGGCGGCCAGCGCCTTGCGGTCCGGGTAGTCCGCCACCCTCAACGGCGGATGATAGATCAGTTCCACGGCGCCCTGACGAGGGGCGGCCAGAACCTTAAGAAGGTGCGGCCCAAAGTCCATGTCCCCCCACCAGCCGTAGAAACGCGCAGGCGCGCCATTGGGAGCATGGTACATGACCGAAACCGGCTGAACGTACAGCCCATTGCGGAGCTGATCGGTGAAAAATGCTGCAAAGAGCGTTGTTTTAAAGCGCAGAACCCGCAAGCCGTCGGTCGAAGTGCCCTCTGGGAAGAACAGCAGCTTATGCCCGGCGAGCAGCCGCTGCTCAAACAGCGCTGCCTGCTCCCTTGCCTTCTTTGGGTTGCGCTCGATAAACACGGTGCCGGTGGCCCGCGCCAGCCAGCCGATCCCAGGCCATCCGGCAACCTCTGCCTTGGACACAAAGTATATCCGCTTTCGCGCGTTCAGGGCAAAAATGTCCAGCCAGGAGGAATGGTTGGCAACAACCGGCCCGCGCTGCCGCATCAACGTGCCACGGGTCTGGTAGCGGATCCCCATGATGCGGAAGGCATTGCGGCACACGAACTGAGTAATGAACGGCGAGACCGGCCGCCGGTGCCCGAACAGCGGCCGCTCAGCCAGCCGAACGGTCAGCAAGATCAGAAGCCCGCCAAACACCAGCAGCGCCAGCGGCACGCCGCGCGCAATCACCAAAAGCCAGCCCAAAGGCGGGATCCGGACCGGATCAGGCCTGTCTTCGCTTTGCCAGCTGATGCTCACTCCCGCCCCTTTCCACTGGTATAGATCTTGCGCTGCCGTTCGTTCATCCGCGCGGTGTCCAGGATCAGGCAGACGTCAGTGGTGTTGAACGCATGGTCCACATAGGCGCCCTCGCCGACAAACCCGCCCAGCCGCAGGTAGGCCTTGATCAGCGCAGGTGTGTCCACCATGGCGCGTTTGCGGTTCAAATCATCAATGGCCACCAAGTCCATGGGTTGAAACACTTTTGACCGCACGCGCAATTCAGGGGGGGCCAGATGGTTGTGATGCAGCATGGCCAGCGGATTGGCCAGCTGCTGCGGATCGGTGCCATGGAAGCTGGCGACCCCGAACAGGACCTCAATCCCGTGGCGCTCGACATACTCCGCCAGACAGGACCAGAGGTGAAACATCGCCATCCCACCGCGGTAATCGGGATGCAGGCAGGAGCGTCCAAGCTCCAGCAGCCGGCGGCCCGAGGCCTTGAGCACGCTCAGGTCGTATTCATCTTCGGAATAAAACTGCCCGGCCCTTGCCGCCTGGTCGTCGCGCAGCAGGCGGTACACGCCAGCCACAATACCGTTGGTCTGATCTGTCACCAGCATGTGGTCAAAAAACGGGTCGAAATGGTCCCGTTCCAGCCCGGCCTCGTGATCGACCATCTCGCCGCCGCCGCCCAGTTCACGCACGAACACGTCATAGCGCAGGGCCTGTGCGGACCGCAGTTCGTATTCCGTTTCGGCGATTTTCACGGAAAATTCCGGGGCGGTGTCTGGCATTCGGTCACCTTGCATAGTTCAGGCTTGAGCGCTTGCCGCCAATAAGGCAAAGAGCGCGCAGGAATTGAGAAGAATTTGAGGGATTACGTTAACCCTTCATAAACCGTTATGGATCAAAGACGGGAATAAGGGAGACACGCGCTCCGTCAATCACAAGCTTGCCCTGATCGGGAAAGTTCACCGTGATCTTGCCGCCCGCGTTCGACTGCACCTGACCGATGCCCCATTCTGGGTGATCAGGATGCCGGACAAACATGCCGGGGGCTAATATAGCGTTGAGGTCATTCATAGTGGGATGGCCCAGTTCGGAGGAAGTAATAGTTATGGGTGTAGATAACG
The DNA here is from genome assembly GCF_059429195.1 of Leisingera sp. CC-HEC093. NCBI lineage: Bacteria > Pseudomonadati > Pseudomonadota > Alphaproteobacteria > Rhodobacterales > Roseobacteraceae > Leisingera > Leisingera sp. CC-HEC093. The sequence continues at coordinate 3,485,481 of NZ_JCAIJR010000001.1, forward strand.
CCAATCTGGCCGCTTTGGTAGGGTCCCGGATCTGCCACGATCTGATCAGCCCGGTCGGTGCCATCAACAACGGTCTGGAGCTTCTGGGCATGGCCGGCAGCATGTCGGGGCCTGAGCTGGAACTGATTTCCGACAGCGTGGCCAACGCCAATGCCCGCATCCGCTTCTTCCGGATCGCCTTTGGTGCAGCCGGCGACCAACAGACGCCGCGAGCGGAAATCGTCTCGGTTCTGGAGGACATCAGCAAGGGCGGGCGCATCCAATACCAATGGTCGCCGCTGGAGGGCTGCACCCGCAGCGAGGCGCGTCTGGCGCTGCTGTCTGCGCTGTGCCTGGAAAGCGCCCTGCCCTATGGCGGCACGGTCAAGATCTTCTGCGCCGATGGCAAATGGACCGTGGTGGGTGAAGGCCGCAAGGTTACGGTGGATGATGAGCTGTGGGCGCGGGTCAGCGGTGGCAGTTCAAACGCCGAAATCACCCCGGCACTGGTTCAGTTCGCTTTGCTGCCGGAAGCGGCCAAGGAAGCAGGCCGCACCGTGCGGCTGGAGCTTAACCTGGAAAATATCACTATGCAGTTCTGAAAACCGCATTCTGAACAAAGAAACGCCGGGCAAGCTGCCCGGCGTTTTGCGATTCAAAGGGTCAGGCGCGGGTGGTGCCGTCGCCGCGCACCAGATATTTGAAACTGGTAAGCTGGGTTGCGCCGACCGGACCGCGGGCGTGCATTTTGCCCGTGGCGATGCCAATCTCTGCTCCCATCCCGAATTCGCCGCCATCGGCAAACTGGGTTGAGGCATTGTGCATCAGGATGGCGCTATCGAGTTCGGAAAAGAACTTCTGAACCGCCGCTTCATCCTCGGTAATGATGCAATCGGTGTGCTGGGAATGGTGGGTGCGGATGTGCTGGATTGCATCGTCAATGCCCGCTACCTGCTTGGCAGCAATGATGGAATCCAGATATTCCTTACCCCAGTCATCAGCCGTGGCGGCCGTCATGCCGTCCGGTCCGGGCAGCCCTGAGCCTGCACGGATTTCAACACCTGCAGAAGCCAGGGCTTCCAGCACAGCCTTGCCCAGCGTCGACGCAATGTCTTGGTGGATCAGCAGGCACTCCGCGGCGCCGCAGATGCCAGTGCGGCGGGTCTTGGCGTTCAGGACCACCTCCAATGCCTTTTGCGGATCGGCGGACTTGTCGAGGTAAATGTGCACGATGCCTTCAAGATGGGCGAAAACCGGCACCCTTGCCTCACGCTGGACCAAACCTACCAGTCCCTTACCTCCGCGCGGGACGATGACGTCCACATAATCTGTCATGGTCAGCAGCTCCTGCACCGCGGCACGGTCGCGGGTCGGCACCAGCTGTATGGCATCTTCCGGAAGCCCGGCGGATTTCAGCCCCCCTGCCAGGCAAGCATGGATGGCCTGCGAAGAATGAAAGCTTTCTGAGCCGCCGCGCAGGATCACCGCATTGCCTGATTTCAGGCATAGCGCGCCGGCATCGGCAGTCACATTGGGACGGCTTTCATAGATCACGCCGATCACGCCCAGCGGGGTGCGGACGCGCTGGATCTTCAGGCCGGTGGGCTGTTCCCACTCCTCTATCACCGCGCCAACCGGATCGCGCTGTTCTGCCACGGCGCGCAGGCCATCGACGACACCTTGAACACGCGCCTCGTTCAGCATCAGCCGGTCCATCATTGCGTCCGACAGGCCCTTGCCGCGACCAAACTCCAAGTCCTTGGCGTTTGCCGCGATGATTTCCGCCCGGCGGCTCCAGACAGCTTCCGCTGCGCCGATCAGGGCTGCATGTTTGCGTTCCGCGCTGGCTGTCGCCAGAATTTGCGCCGCTTGCTTTGCACGTTTGCCAAGCTCCGCCATCACTGCGGGGATATTCTCATTGTCTTTCATTTGTCTCGTGCCCTTGCCGGTCCCTGTCTGGCACTGGGTGCCGTACCGGCTGGAATAAACTATCAGGTGGTGCGGTCAAAGCGCCATATCATCGCGGTGGATCAGCGCGGCGCGGCCGGGATAACCCAGCGTCGCCTCTATCTCCTGCGATTGGCGCCCCTGGATGGCACGGGCCTCATCCGCGGTGTAGCGCGACAGTCCCTGCCCCAGTTTGCGCCCGTCTGGGCCGAGGATGGCCAGCGGATCGCCGCGGCCAAAGTCACCCTCCACATGACGGATGCCTGCGGGCAGCAGGCTTTTACCGGACATCAGCGCGCGCGCAGCGCCCTCGTCGATGGTCAGAACGCCGCGGGTCTTCATCGCAGCAATCCAGCGCTTGCGTGCCGCTTGCGGATCGCCCTGCCCGGAGAACCACGTGCACGGCGCACCTTCCTGAAGCGTTTTCAGAGGGTTCAAAGGCGAACCTTCAGTGATCGCCATGGCGCAGCCTGCCGCTGTTGCCATCTTGGCGGCAAGCAGTTTGGTTATCATACCGCCCTTGGACAGGCCAGAAACGCCATCACCGGCCATCGCCTCAATCTCCGGTGTGATCGCGTCAATCCGGTCATAGCGTTTGGCGTCCGGATCCAGCGCCGGGTTGGCGCTATAAAAACCATCCACATCGGACAGCAGGATCAGAGCATCAGCCCCCACCGTCACCGCGACCTGCGCCGCCAGGCGGTCGTTGTCGCCATAACGGATCTCATCGGTGGCGATAGTGTCATTTTCATTGACGATGGGCACAGCCCCCATGCCCAGCAGTGTTTCCAGCGTCGCACGGGAATTCAGGTAGCGGCGGCGGTTCTCGCTGTCTTCCAGCGTCACCAGCACTTGCGCAGTGGTGATCCGGTGCGGCGCAAGCGCCTCTTCATAGGCGCGGGCCAAGCGGATCTGGCCAACCGCAGCGGCCGCCTGGGATTGTTCCAGAGGCAGGTCTGCACGCGGCAGACCGAGAACACCACGCCCCAGGGCGATGGAGCCGGAGGAGACCAGCACCACATCGGTTCCGCGGGATTTCAGCCAGGCGACGTCATTGGCCAGAGAGTGCAGCCATCCGGAGCGCAGCTCGCCGGTTTCCCGATCGACCAGCAGCGCCGAGCCGATCTTGACGACAATACGCTTTGCCGTGGTCAGGGCTGCCAAGGCGCTTCCTCCTCGGCGGGTTTCATCCGCAGACGGTCATCGTCAATCTCGTTGCGCAGGGCGCGCAGGACTTCGTTCACGCCCTGACGGCTAACGCCGGACATCAGATGCACCGGACCGCCAACAGCCTCTTCCAGGGCTTTGCGTTTCTCGTCCAGCTCTTCGGGGTCGATGGCATCGACCTTGTTGAGCGCGGTGATCCGGGTCTTGGTGGCCAGAACGCCGCCATAGGCCTCCAGCTCGCCGATGATGGTCTCATAGTCCTCGACCACGGTGTCTGAAGTGCCGTCGATGAGGTGCAGCAGCACCGCGCAACGTTCCACATGGCCCAGGAAACGGTCGCCGATTCCTTTGCCCTCATGCGCGCCCTCGATCAGGCCCGGGATGTCAGCGACCACAAATTCGGTGTTGTCGATACCGACCACGCCAAGGTTCGGGTGCAGCGTGGTAAAAGGGTAATCCGCGATCTTGGGCCGGGCGTTGGAGGTGGCCGACAGGAAGGTCGACTTACCCGCATTCGGCAGCCCCAAAAGACCCGCATCGGCGATCAGCTTGAGCCGCAGCCAGATGGTACGGTCAACCCCCTCTTGCCCTGGATTGGCGCGGCGCGGCGCCTGGTTGGTAGCGGACTTGAAATGCAGGTTGCCAAAGCCGCCATTGCCGCCCTTGGCCAGCAGCACACGCTCGCCGGGCACGGTGAGGTCGGCCAGCACGGTTTCCTGATCCTCGTCCAGGATTTCAGTCCCGACAGGCACGCGCAGCACGATGTCGTCGCCGTCCTTGCCGGTGCGCTGGCGACCCATGCCGGACTGGCCGTTCTTGGCAAAGAAGTGCTGCTGGTAACGGAAATCGATCAGGGTGTTCAGCCCCTCTGTGACCTCAGCCCAAACAGAACCACCCTTGCCGCCGTCGCCCCCGTCCGGACCGCCGTATTCGATGTATTTCTCACGGCGGAAGCTGACGCAGCCGTTCCCGCCGGCGCCCGAACGGATGTAGACCTTTGCCAGATCGAGGAATTTCATGACAGCTCCTTAATGTGGCAGGACTTTCTTCCCGCCTGCGCAGTACAAGTGTCCCGCCAAGGCCCGGGGCTGTGGCGGGACTGTTTCGATTGCCTTACCGCAAAGCGCGCGCCGCGCCAATCACAGTTTTCGGCTGTAAGTCCAGGTTGGGACGGAGGCGTCACGCGCCACCGAATAACTCTCAGCATCGCCGAGATAATCAAAGCCGCAGTGAATCAGCACCCGGGCGGAGGCCGGGTTGTCCTGAAAGACAGAGGCAAACATCGCGTCATTCTTCTGCGGGTTGGCGTCCACAAGCGCCTTCAGCGCCGCGGAGGCAAGCCCGGTGTTCCAGAACGGCGGCGCAGTCCAATAAGAGACTTCGGACTGGTTGCGGTCCATCCGCTTGAGCCCAATGACGCCCTTCAGCTCAGAATCGCCCTCAATGGTGCCGTCGATCACCCAGACGTCTTCATCCCGCTCTTCTGCCATGGCACGGGCCACAAAAGCCTCAGCCGCGCCAGGCGGCAACGGGTGCGGAACGGAGCGCGTCATGCGGGCAACGCGCGCATCGCTGACATAATGCTCAATCAGGCCGGCGTCGGATTTGCGCAAGGGCCGCAGGACAAAACGTTCGGCTTCAATCACCTGCTGGCACACTATAGGTTCCAAATTCATGGATTAGCTCCTCCTCTGCCGTCAAATGCGCGGCGGCTCAATTCACATGTGCTCGCATTGCCGCAACGGCAATACACACCACCTTCAAATCGCGCAAAATTATCTGTTTGCGAAGCGTGATCACTCGGCTGGCTGAACGCGAAGAACCGGTTTTTATTCTGCACCTTGGCGATCATGGCTACTCGCTGACAAAATGAAAAAGGGACCGGCCTTATAGCCGGTCCCCCTAAAGATTTCTTTACCCTTCGGGTCGGCTTACTCAGCGGCCTCCGCCACTGGGAGAACCGATACAAAGGTGCGGCCTTTCAGGCCTTTACGGAAGCTTACAGCACCGTCGGCAGTGGCAAACAGGGTGTGATCCTTGCCCATGCCCACGCCTTCGCCAGCCCAGAACTTGGTGCCGCGCTGACGCACGATGATGTTGCCTGCGATGGCTGCCTGGCCACCGTAGAGTTTCACGCCAAGGCGGCGACCAGCAGAGTCGCGGCCGTTACGGGAGGAACCGCCAGCTTTTTTATGTGCCATTCTCTCTCTCCTTAGCCTTTAGCCAGCTCTTTGGCCTGCTCAACCCACTCGGGCTTCACTTTGATTGCTTCGATACCAGCAATGTCGTCTTCGGACAAGGCTGCGATCTGAGCAAAGCTGGTGAGGCCTGCTTCTGCCAGTTTCTTGGCAGCTGCGGGGCCGACGCCGGTCAGCTGGGTAAGGTCGTCCGAACCTGCAGCAGCTTCAGCAGCCGGAGCAGCTTTGGCGGCAGCTTTCGGAGCGGCTTTGGTTGCGCCCGATGCCAGGATCTCAGTGATCCGGACCAGGGTCAGCTTCTGACGGTGGCCTTTGGTGCGCTTGGAGGAGTGCTTCCGGCGGCGCTTGACGAAGTGGATCAGCTTCTCGCCTTTGATCTGCTCGACCACTTCAGCCTTGACGGCTGCGCCGTCTACCAGCGGAGCACCAACAACCGGAGCGTCGCCGCCCAGCATCAGAACTTCGTCGAATTGGATGGTGTCGCCGGCATCAGCAGCAAGTTTCTCAACGCGGAGCATGTCGCCCGCCTGAACCTTGTACTGCTTGCCGCCAGTCTTGAGGACCGCAAACATGTGCGTCTTTCCTTTTCTAACCGCGTCCTACGGCCCCCTTGCGGGTGTTTCGGCAGATGCCGCCTCGAACAGCGCGCCCTTGGATGGGCGTATGACAAATAAACCCCGGCGCACGGATTCCGGGCCGGGATGCGGGCTTATGGTTCGGAATTACTGATGTGTCAACCGCTTTCCACCGGCTTTTCAAACAGCCCCGGGAGTTCAGATATCCTGGCCTGGCGTCAGATCTGCCATCCGGTGGGCCAGCTCCTCGAACCGGTCTGCGGTGATTTCATACTGAACTGCGTTCAACAGCTCATAAACACGCTGCATCGGGGCCTCTTCCAGCGCCTCGACATAGGCCTGGACTTCGTCATCGCTGAACTCCTGATACGTATAAGCGGCGGCGGCAAGGCTGGATGCCTGCAGGCCGAGACGCAGCTCGCCCTCTTGCTCCTTCATCAGGGCGCGCAGCTCATCCGCGTCCAATTCCAGTTCGATCACACCGGCTGCGGCAGCAGCCATGAGGAACCGGAACTGGATCTGCTGCAAGGCCTTCACACCGGTGCCCGCGGCATCAATCGCACTTCCCATCCGCTGATACATCGCCACCCGCTTGCTGCCGGCCTTGACCAGATCAGATATGATACGGTTGCCCGCCAGCTGTTTGACTTCATCGTCTTCCACCAGATGCGAGGAGTTTTCCGCCCGGACCAGCCGCCTCCCGAGATCGCTGGCGTAGAAAGCAGCGGCGTGATCCAGAGCCTCGTCATCAAGAGTGTTTTCCAGTATGTCCAGGGCCAGGCCGCGCATCTGCCTGGTATCAAAGACCTCCTCTGACATTTCGGTCCACTGGCTGCCAAAGGCGCCGGCATCGACGCCCAGCATATCCGGGGCGCTGGAGGCGGACAGCGCGATACTGTCAAGCGCCACGTCGAAACCGGTAACCTCCAGAAACGCCTCAACCCTTTCGCGGTCTGCAGCAAGGGCCGGCAGAGCCATGGCCCAGAAGCCAAAGCACAGAACCGCGAGGACGCGGATCAGGAAAGCGGGGAATGGAAGGATCATTTGCATAGAGCAAATTTAGGCAAAAAGCCTTGGCTGGCAACGGAAATCCGGCTTTTTTTTCCAAAGCTGCAAATCGCCCCTTGCGCCTGTCCGCAATCGACCTTAAACGCTGCCCCACCAGACCCCCGCGGAGAGGTGCCGGAGTGGTCGAACGGGGCGGTCTCGAAAACCGTTGTGGGTGCAAGCCCACCCAGGGTTCGAATCCCTGTCTCTCCGCCATTATCCCCTTACAGACCGCTTCTCAATCTGCATGGCCACAGCCACACGGCGGACCATGTCAACCCGCCCGCCATCCCTCTTGCTGGCCAGGCAAGAGATGTGCCTATCCGCCCAAGCGCCCGAATTCAAAGAAACAAAAAAGGCCGGACATTTCTGCCCGGCCTTCGTGTTGGCTTCATTCTGGCATATCAGGCGCGGCGGCGGCGTCCGCCGGCGCGGCCGCCACGGCCGCGGCCTTCTTCGCCTTCCGCCGCCGGAGGCTTGTTGAACTTGATCCAGTCGCCGCCGTGCGGGTCGTTGTTGGTCAGGAGGTTTGCGGCGCGGATGGCTTCCATCTCCTTGCCGGCGCGCGGCTTGGTGGAGCCCAGGCCGAACATGGTCACAAACGCCTCGTCATCCATGCCTTCCGGCAGGATGATGCCCGCCGCTTCGACCAGGGCTTTCTTCTCGGCGATTGCCTTTTGGGTCACCGGCAGCGCCACAGGGTTCATGATCGCAGAGGTCATGCCCGCACCCATCGCCATCGGCAGGAAGGCGTTATTGATGCCATGACGGTTTGGCAGGCCAAAGGAGACGTTGGACGCGCCGCAGGTGGTGTTCACGCCCAGCTCTTCGCGCAGGCGGCGGACCAGGGCAAACACCTGCTGACCGGCGGTCGCCATAGCGCCGATAGGCATCACAAGCGGATCGACCACGATGTCATGCGCCGGAATGCCGAAGTCGGCTGCGCGCTCAACGATTTTCTTGGCCACGGCGAAACGGACGTCGGGATCTTCCGAGATGCCGGTGTCGTCGTTGGAAATGGCTACAACCGGCACATTGTACTTTTTGACCAGCGGCAGCACGTGCTCCAGACGCTCTTCCTCGCCGGTGACGGAGTTCAGCAGCGGGCGGCCTTCGGCAGCCTGCAGGCCGGCTTCCAGCGCACCGGGCACCGAAGAGTCGATGCACAGCGGCACATCGGTGAGGCCTTGCACCAGCTCGACGATCTTGGTCATCAGCGGCGGCTCGGTCTCGTTCGGGTTCGGGTTGGAGTTGTAGACCACGCCCGCATTGATATCCAGGATGTTGGCGCCAGCCATCACTTGGGCCAATGCGTCCTTCTCAACGGTGGAGAAGTCGCCGGCTTCCAGTTCTGCTGCGAGTTTCTTGCGGCCGGTCGGATTGATCCGTTCTCCGATCACGCAGAACGGCTGATCAAAGCCCAGGATCGCGGTTTTGGTTTTTGATTCTACGACTGTACGGGTCATTTTTGATCCTTAGGGTCTTAGGAGTTGACCGGCTTTGCCGAGGCGCCGCCGTTGTTGATGGCCCAGGTGGCATTGGTTTTGATGCCGCCCAGCGGGAAGAAGTGCACGTTGGTGATGTTGAAGTCCGGGTTTTCCGCCTTGTAGGCAGCCAGTTCGGCAACCACATCGGTCGGCTCGTAGGGCAGCAGCAGCTTGGACACGTCCATTGCGCGCTTTTGCAGAACCTTCAGCGACGGGCCGACACCGCAGGCGATGGCGAATTTGATCAAGGTCTGCAGCTTCGCCGGGCCGGCGATGCCGATGTGGATCGGCAGATCCACGCCTGCGGCCTTCAGTCCGTTTGCCCATTCAATGATCGGCTTGGCTTCAAAGGCGAACTGCGTGGCCAGCGCCATCTTGGCGTCGGTGCGCTCGGAGAATTTCTGCTTCCACTGCACGGCTTCGGAGACGTTTTTACTGGAGCCGTCCGGGTCGATGTCCTTGTTGCCTTCCGGGTGGCCGGCAACGTGCAGGTTGGTAAAGCCCGCCTTGTCGAAAAGGCCGGTTTCCAAGAGCTGCATGGAGCTGTGGAAATCGCCGTGCGGCTTAGCCACGCCGCCCGCAAGCATCAGCGCCTGCTTGACGTCGGCTTCGCCCTGGTAACGGGCAATCCAGTCAGCCAGGGTAGCCTCGTCTTTAATGATGCGCGCCGGGAAGTGCGGCATCACCGGGAAACCTTCGGCATTCAGGCGCTTGGCGGTGGCAACCATATCTTCGATCGGGGTGCCTTCGATATGCGCGATGTAAACGCGTGTGCCGGCCGGCAGCAGGTCGCGGAAATCGGCGACCTTCTCGGCGGTGCGCGGCATCACCTCGATCGAATAGCCCTGCAGAAAGGCCTCGACCTGCGGGTTGACCGGCTGGGCAGCGCCAGAGTCACGTTTTTTAAAGTTCAGCAAAGCCATCACGGCCTCCCATAAGTGGTGTCAGGCTCACGCCCATCCGTCGTTTGCGATCAGCGCCTTCAGGCGGTCCTGATCATATTCCGTTTCCAGGCGGGTTGCCTCGGCCTCGGCAATCTCGGCAGCCTCGCCCTCGGCAGCGAAAGGCGCGGCCTTGCGCCACTCCGCAAGATAGGCGTCTGCGTCCTTGGCGTTTACCTTCATGGCCGCGCGGTCGATGGCCTGCTCGAACCGCTCTTCGAGCTGCCGCTTGGTGCCGCGGCGGCCTTTGCCAACGATGACCTGCGCGGGGATGTCGCGCCAGTATACGATCGTAACGTCGGGCATGCCTTGCTTTCCTCCTAGCCTGGATAGACCACGTTCTAGTGCGGTGGCGCGCCGCAGGTTGGTCGATTTTCGACAACACGATGGGATTGAGCGACGTTTTGCTGCCGCGACACTAGCTTTGTACACCTACGAATGCCACAGGGGCATAGTGCCAAAATATTCATGTGGATTATGAGTTTTCCGGGAAGCGGCGGAATTTGCTTCACTTCTTCCACCGGGGCGCTTGCGCCGCCGCATCTGCACACCTATTGTCGCAGTTAACACGATAATCGGAGGGCGTGAATCATGGCGCCCAGGCGCTCGAAAGGTGCGGGCGCGTTTCCCAAAGCGGTTGAGACCCCTGCACCGGCCCGTCCCGATCCTGATGCGCTCTATGCGGCGCTGGATCTGGGTACAAATAGCTGCCGCATGCTGATCGCCCAGCCCAAGGGCAGCGGTATTCATGTGGTCGACAGTTTCTCTAAATCGGTGCAGCTCGGCGCCGGGCTGGAGCGGACCGGACGGCTGTCCCGGTCCTCAATGGCGCGCACTATTCAGGCGCTGCGGATCTGCCAGCAGAAACTTAAGCGCAACAAGGTCAAGCGCATGCGGCTGGTGGCAACCGAGGCCTGCCGCCGCGCCAAAAACGCGCGCGATTTCATCCGTCAGGTGAAGCGGGAAACCGGACTGACGCTGGAAATCATCCAGCCGGAGGAAGAGGCGCGGCTGGCAGTAATCTCCTGTGCACCGCTGGTTTCCACCAAGACTGAACAGCTGCTGGTGGTCGATATCGGCGGTGGCTCCACCGAACTGGTGTGGATCGACGTCTCCTCTGTGCCGCGCCGCGACCGTCCTTCCGCCATCATGCGGCTGCACAACGGGTTTCACCCGACCGAAAGCCCCTTCCCCGCTGCCAAGGTCGTGGATTGGATTTCCGTGCCGCTGGGGGTCGCCACGCTGCGCGATCAATTCAACGATGTGGAGGACGACGCCGCGCGCTTCGCCCTGATGAGCTGGTTTTTTGAGGAGAACCTCGCCGATTTCGCCCCCTACAAAGACGAGCAGGCGCGGGCAGGCTTCCAGATCGTCGGCACCTCCGGCACCGTCACCACCGTTGCTGCCTCGCATCTGGGGCTGAAGCGCTATGACCGCACCAAGGTTGATGGCTTGCGAATGACCAGCGATCAGATTGACAAAGTAATCCGCGGATATCTGGAGCTTGGCCCTCAGGGCCGCCGCCACGACCCTCGCATAGGTGAGGACCGGCAAGCCCTGATCATGTCTGGATCTGCAATCCTGCAGGCGCTGTTGCGCTGCTGGCCCACAGACCGGCTGTCGGTTGCGGACCGCGGCCTGCGCGAAGGCCTGCTTTATGCGCAGATGAGCGCAGATGGCGTTCTGGAAGACGGTCCCTATTAGCAGCTCAACTGTAATCGCAAGGTGCCTCGCATGTTTTCGACCGTTGCCATAGCGTACCGGCTAAGCACTGTTTCTGTAACGGTTTCTGCGTTGGAGGCTGCAGGCTTCCAAGTGTTTTGCCCGGGGATCAACACCATTACACTGCTGCCGCATCAATGCCTGGCGTTTGGCGGGATTCCAATCAATGTTCCCTCCAAAGATGCCGCGGAGGCTTCAGTATACCTCTGCGCAATTCGCGACGGCGACTTGAAAGTCCTCGACGCCAAAGACGATAATACTGAAAGGTCTGACAGGTTGCCAGCGGGCTGCGAGAAGAAGAGCCTTTGGGGCAAAGCCGCAAACCTTCTAGGATATCTTATGTTCGGCATATCCGCTCCCTGGCCTGACCTTGCGCTTTCTTGCGAAAAAGCATCGTCTTGATCCGGCAGGAGCAAGAGGTTATCTGCAGCCGGCACCTTCGGAGAATAGGCTCATGGCAAAGACCCCCACTGGTAAAAACACTTCCGGCCGCGGGCTGCGGGATCTGAAGGTCAATGTGAAAACGGCGCGCGGGCGCAAGCTCAGCTCTACCCGCTGGCTGCAGCGGCAGCTGAACGACCCTTATGTCAAACGCGCCCAGGCCGAAGGCTACCGCGGCCGCGCGGCCTACAAGATCATGGAGCTGGACGACAAGTACCGCTTCCTGGTGAACGGTGCCCGGGTTGTCGATCTGGGCTGCGCCCCGGGCGGCTGGGCGCAGGTTGCGGTGAAGCGGATCAATTCCCTGGGTGAAAAACAAGGCAAGGCCGTCGGCCGCATCATCGGTATCGACCTTCAGGAAGTCGAACCGCTGGCAGGGGCCGAGTTTCATCAGCTCGACTTCATGGATGACGGCGCCGATGAGCAGGTCAAGGAATGGCTGGGCGGCAAGGCAGATGTGGTGATGTCGGACATGGCGGCGGCCAGCTCCGGCCACAAGCAGACCGACCATTTGCGGATCATCTCGCTGTGCGAAACCGCCGCCTATTTCGCTTTTGACGTGCTCGAAGAAGGCGGCACTTTTGTCGCTAAGGTTCTGGCCGGCGGCGCCGAGGGCGAGCTCCAGAAGCTGCTGAAACAGAAGTTCACCAAGGTGATGAATATCAAGCCGCCCTCCTCGCGGTCGGACAGCTCTGAAAAATTCGTGGTGGCGACAGGCTTCCGCGGCTGAGCCGGATCAGACCCGGCGGCTGTGCGGAAAGGTAAGCGACCGCGCTGCCAGCGTGCGCAGCATGACAGCTGCCTCGTCTTCCTCTTCGGTCAGCCGGGACACCCGCAGCTTGCGGCTGGCATTGCTGGCTGACCCGCGCTGCCGCATCAGCTCAAACAGGCGCATGTGGCGAAGCTTGCTTTGCAGTTTTGTCATGACGGCCCCTTCTGGATCTTCAGCTTTCCAGAAGAACTAGGGGGTGATTGGGTTCGCTTCTGGGCGCAATTGTGGCAAGACCGCCTTATTGTTGCATATTTGGAAACAGTTGCGCGTAAGCCGCAGCGCTATGTCCGCCCCATGCCATTGGCCATGTCGATCAGTGCGCCGTTGAACTCTGCCCCGAGGATCAGGATGGCGGAATTCAGGTAAAGAAAGATCATCGCGGCCATGGCGCCGGCAAGCCCGGCATAGGTGGTGGAATACTGCGCAAATGACCCCACATAGATTGCAAAACCACTGCCGCAAGCCAGCCACAGAAAGAGCGTCAGAACCGCCCCCGGCAGGATCCGGCGCAACCGGTGCACACGGCCCGGCAACAGAACGTGAAAGGCCAGCACCGCGCCAACCGGCAAGGCCAGCGCCAAGACCCCCCTTAGCCCCTGTTCCCAGCCTTGCGGCACAGTGGCAATCGGCAGAAATTTGGTAATGTGGCGCACGTACAGCGGCATGATCACTTCGAACACGGTGACCGCCAGAATGCCGGCGCCGCCCAGAATAACCAACCCGATGCACAAAGCCCTCGACCGCCAGAAAGGCCTTGTGTCACTGTCATGATAAGCCTGCACCATAGCCGTCCGAACGGCATCGACCCCGTTCGACGCAAAGTAAAGCGCAAACAAGCCGCCCAGCGTGACGAGCTGGGTGTTCGAGTTCTGCAATACGGATTGCAGCTCGCGCAGGATCGGACGTGCCACCGCATCCGGCCAGACGCTGAACACCTGTTCTGTCATTGTTTCCATCGCAACTTCTTGCGACAGCAGCCCCGCCACTGTGCCCGCTAGCGCAACGGTGAACAGCACAAAGGGAAACAGCGCCAGCATCATCGACATGGCAATATGGCTGCTCATCACCCAGCCGTTTTTTCGGTTAAAACGGCGGGCGGCAGTCAGGAGCGCGGCAGGCCACATGCGGATTGGCGGAAGGATCGGCATAGCGGCAAGGTTCCACAACTGCAGGGAAAATACCAGCGGCAATACACCGCCGTGGCCAATCAGCCCCGCGATTTGCAGTGCCGGGTATAGCGGGCGGGTGCTTTCGGCACTAGGTTGACTCCAAGGCAGATTTTGGAGCCACCGATGGTCTGGATTATTCTCAGCACCGCCGCCCTGGCCGCAACCTGGACGGCTGCGGGGCTTGCTGCGCTCAGCGCCGCCCGCACTGCGCGCACCCCGCAAGGCGCCATTGGCTGGGTCGTGTTCCTGCTGGCCGCCCCCGTCCTCGCACTGCCTGCCTATTTAATATTCGGCCACCACCGGTTCAAAGGATACTGGAAGGCCCGCCGGGCAGCGGAACAAGCGGTAATCGCCACGCGCCATTATACCTCTGCCCGGTCCGAAGATGTGCCGCCGCTGAGCGTCAATACCGCCCCGTTCGAAGCCATCGCAGGATTGCAGGTTTGCCGCGGGAACGGAATGGAGCTGCTTCTTAACGGTTCAGAAACATTCAACTCTATTTTCGAAGCCATTGAGAACGCACAGGAGTATGTGCTTGTTCAGTATTACATCCTGCACGCCGATGATCTGGGAACGGAGCTGCAATCCCGGCTGATTGCAGCAGCAGAACGCGGTGTCACTGTCTGGTTCATGACTGACAGTATCGGCAGCCGGAAACTGCCGCGTAATTACAAGCGCGCGCTGGAGGCCGCAGGTGTCAACATGATCGACCCCGCGGTTCAAAGAGGGCCCTGGCACCGTCTGCGCATCAATTTCCGAAACCACCGGAAAACAGTCATCACGGACGGCCGCACCGGGTTCACTGGCGGCCTGAACGCAGGTGACGCGTACATGGGCCTGGACCCAAGGTTCGGACCGTGGCGGGACACGCATGTGAAACTCACCGGACCTGTCGTCCAGCAGCTTCAGCTGTCGTTTGCAGAGGATTGGCATTGGCGCACTCAGGAGCCGATCCTGGACCTGCTGAACTGGGAGCCTGAACCGTCGCCCCAGGACTACCCTGCCCTGATTGCCTCCACCGGCCCCGGCGACACCATCGGCAACGGGTCCATGCTCTATTTCTCTGCAATCACCGCGGCACAATCCAGGATCTGGATCGCCTCTCCCTACTTTGTACCCGATCAGGACGTGTTTGCCGCCCTTAAACACGCCGGCCTGCGCGGCGTTGATGTGCGGATTCTTCTGCCGGAAACAGTGGACCACTACCTGCCCTGGCTGGCCAGTTTTGCGTTCTTTGACGAACTGAAGGCAGCCGGTGTCCGCATTCTGCGCTATAGGGGCGGCTTCATGCATCAGAAGTGCTTTGTAATCGACAAAACAATCGCCGGAATTGGGACCGCAAACCTGGACAACCGCTCGTTCCGGCTCAATTTTGAAACCATGGCGCTGTTCTTCGGCCAGGATCCCGCAACAGCCGTCGCGGAAATGCTAGACGCGGATTTCCAGCGCGCAACTGATCTTTCCATCGGGCTTCCGCAGCAGACGCTGGCAATCCGCCTTCTGGCTCCGGCTGCCCGTTTGCTGGCGCCTGTACTTTAACCGCTACCGGCAGATCGCTGACTGTTAAAGGAAAACAGGCGTCCCATTGCACTGACAAGGAAGGCGGTGCTGATCCCGAAACCGAACAGACCTGTTACCGCGGCGAAAGCAGCGAATATCCGCAGCGCAGGTCCCAGAACCACATCGCCATAGCCGAGAGTGGTATAGGTCGCCAAGGAAAAGTAGACCGACGTATTCCAGTCTTCGATCGCGCCAACCAGCACAAACGCCGCGGACCAGATCCAGACCTGCGCAGTGTGACCGCCCAGGATGATGAAAATCGCCACCACCAGCATCAGGCCGAGCTGCCAGCGCCGGAAGGGTTTGTCAAACCGCCCGGACAATCTGTTCAGCACAGAAGAACACCAGACCAGGATCGAAATTTCCAGGATCAGGCAAGTGCTGAGATAGATTGACCCCCACAGCAGCTGGTTCCACAGCGTCATGCCAGACCTCCCGTTTTGACCGTGCCTTGGCAACCCATAGCTGCACTTTGGCACAGCGGCCCGCAACTCAAAAAAGCGGAACCTGCCTGTGCCGCAGGTCCGGTGCCGGGCCTGTGCAAGGCTGGACATCCCGGGATCATGAGTATTGAGTGCCCATGCAGCAAGTGCATTCCAATCGCCCGGAAAGTTGCCGATAATGGTTTTGACAATCTGCAATGTGACCAAGTCTTATCCAGGCCAGACGGCAGAAACAGCTGTACTGCGCGGGGTAACTATGGAACTGGCAGCAGGCAGCAGCCTGGCACTGACCGGGGAAAGCGGCTCCGGCAAAAGCACCCTTCTGCATTTGGCCGGAGCACTTGACCGCTTCGACAGCGGAGAAATTGAGATTGACGGCACCCGCCTGTCTGGCCTTGGGGACCGCCAACTGGCTGCGCTGCGGCGAGAAAAGGTTTCTCTTGTTTTCCAGCAATTTAATTTAATCCCTTCACTTAATGTAAGGCAGAACATCGCACTTCACGCCCGGCTGGGCGGCAGGTGGGACGCGGACTGGGGGCTGAACCTGGCCAGCCATCTTGGCCTTGCCAGCCTGCTGAATTACTACCCGGAGCAGCTGTCCGGCGGGCAACAACAGCGCGTGGCAATCGCGCGCGCACTGGCCCTGCGGCCCAAACTGCTGCTGGCAGACGAGCCGACCGGTAACCTGGACGAGGCTGCCAGCGCAAAGGTGCTTGAACTGATGCTGGAACTGGTGGGCGAAAGCGGCACGGCGCTGTTCCTGGTGACCCATTCATCCACCATCGCTCAGATGCTGGATCAGCACCTGCATCTGCGCAATGGTTTGGCTGCATGACCCGCGCTGCGCTGCACGCCATCCTTTCGCATTGGCGGCGCCACCCGCTGCAGCTTGCAACCCTGATCCTGGGACTGGCGCTGGCAACCGGCCTTTGGTCAGCTGTGCAGGCGATCAACGCAGAGGCCCGTGCCAGCTATGCCCGGGCAGCTGAACAGCTTGGCACCGCAGGAGCGGACCGGCTGGTGCCAATGTCGGGGATGATCCCGCTTGGTCAGTACGCGGCATTGCGGCGGGCAGGATGGCAGCTGGCGCCAGTGCTGGAAGGTACTGTCAGGTTTGAGCAGCAAAGCTTTGATATCATGGGTGTTGACCTGCTGCAGCACCCGCTGGCTGCCACGCTATCCGAAGCCTTGGAGCAAGACGGCGTGCCGCCTCTGGACGCGCTTCTGCCGCCCGGACGGCTCTTTGCGCATCCTGAAACGGCGGAGCTGCTGCGAGCCTACCAGACTGCGCACCCGGTGACCGCGTTGGCGGCTTTGCCGCGCGGGATTGCTGTGGCTGACATCAGCCTCGCCAGCGCGCTGCAGCGCCGTCCGGACAGTCTCAGCTATCTGCTGGTTCTGCCGGAGCAGCGCCCTGGGCTGGCACCACTCCAGGAACTGGCGCCCAATCTGAAGCTTGTGGAGGCCCGTTCTTCCGCCTCCGACGCGGCGCGGCTGACCGACAGTTTCCACCTGAACCTGACCGCCTTCGGTCTACTGGCCTTTGCCGTAGGCCTGTTCATCGTCCAGGGCACGATCACGCTTAGCATTGAACAACGCCGCGGGATGATCCGCACGCTGCGGAGCCTTGGCGTGCCAATGCCGCTGTTGACCGGCCTCTTTGGTGCGGAACTGGCTGTCATCGCGCTGGCGGCGGGCGCCGCCGGGCTGGCAGGCGGTTACTTTGTGGCGGCAGCACTGCTGCCAGACGTCAGCGCCACCCTCGCCGGACTCTACGGTGCACCAGTGGACGGCAGCCTTTCCCTGCGACCAGGTTGGGCAATCTCCGGTCTCTCAATGGCGCTGGGCGGCACATTCCTGGGCGGGGCGCAGGCCCTTTTTGCGCTGTGGCGGATGCCGCTGCTGGCTGCCCATGCCACCCGCGCCCGGGGCCAGCAGGCCAGCCGGTCGCATAGTGCCGGAGCGTTTTCGGGCGCGGCTCTCATCGCGGGAGCGTTTATTGTACTTCATACCTTTCAGGGTCTTATCGCGGGTTTTGCGTTTCTGGGCGCATTGATGCTGGGGGCCGCTCTGCTGTTACCGATGCTGATTTCCGCCGGGCTGCGCCTTGGCGGGCGGCTGGCCAAGGGGGCTTTTACAGAATGGCTCTGGGCCGATACACGCGCACAGCTTCCCGGGTTGTCGCTTGCCTTGATGGCCTTGTTGCTGGCGCTGGCCACCAACATTGGGGTCGGCACCATGGTCTCCAGCTTTCGCCTGACCTTTACCGGCTGGCTGGATCAGCGCCTGTTTGCTGAGGTCTATGTCACAGCAAGCAGCGACGCCCAAGGCGCAGAATTAGCCGAGTGGTTGCATACCCAGCGCATCACGGCTCTGCCGCGGCGCTACAGCGACACCCGGCACCAGGGCGCACCCCTGCGCATCTACGGGGTTTCGGATAGTCCGGCCTACCGGCAGAACTGGCCGCTGCTGGACGCGCTTCCGGATGCCTGGGACCAGATTGCGGGCGGTCAGGCCGCTCTAATCAACGAGCAACTTGCCCGCCGTCACGGACTGGCTCCGGGCTCCGTCTTGGAGCTGGAGCCAGAATGGCGCCTGACCATCGCCGGGATCTACTCCGATTACGGCAACCCGAACGGCCAGGTCATGGTTTCCCTACCTGCGCTGCTGACCCGCACGCCCGACCTGCCGAACCGGCATTTCGGCCTCCGGGTCGCACCGGATCAAATCGAGAACCTGATCAGAAACCTTCGGCAGGACCTTGGTATTCCAAGAGAAAACATAACCGATCAAGCCAGTGCCAAGTCCCGGTCGCTGGCGGTGTTTGATCGGACCTTTGTCATCACCGGCGCATTGAAGCTGCTAACGCTTGGTGTCGCGGGGTTTGCCCTTCTGACCAGCCTGCTCACCTTGTGGAACCAGCGCTTACCGCAGCTTGCGCCGGTCTGGGCGATGGGCCTGACCCGCCGCCAATTGGCCGGGGTTGAAATCCTGCGCAGCGTGCTGCTGACAGCAGCAACCGCAACTCTGGCGCTGCCACTGGGGCTGGTCTTAGCCTGGGCACTGCTGTCGGTGATCAATGTGGAGGCCTTTGGCTGGAAGCTTCCGATGTACCTGTTTCCGCTTGATTGGCTTCGGCTGTTCCTGCTGGCACTGGTGGCTGCGATCATTGCTGCTGCGCTGCCAGCCCGTCGGCTCAGCCGGATTGATCCGGCCGCATTGCTCAAGGTGTTTGCCAATGAACGCTAAGACTTTTCTCTGCACCGCCGCCGCCATCTGGGCTACCGCAGCTCAGCCGCAGGGCTATGCCGGGCTGGGAACAACCGCAGACGGCTTTGCCTCTCCGAAGTCCGGCACCCAGCTGTCCTTTCCAGAAGACCATGGCCCGCATCCTGATTTTCGCATTGAATGGTGGTACTTGACTACCAATCTTGGAGGTTCTGACGGTGCGGATTACGGCGTCCAATGGACGTTGTTTCGCTCTGCCCTGGCGCCTGGTGAAGCGGAGGGGTGGCGAAGCCCGCAGATTTGGATGGCCCATGCGGCCGTGACCAGCCGGGATCAGCACCTGTTCGCCGAGCGTATCGCCCGAGGCGGGATTGGCCAGGCTGGCGTTCAGGCGGACCCCTTTGACGCCTGGATTAATGACTGGCAGATGCGCTCCGCCGGGCAGTCTATTGAAAACATATCCCTTTCCGCCTCTGGTGATGGTTTCTCGTACTCACTGGCCCTCAGCGCCGATGGCCCCTTGGTGCAACATGGTGACAACGGCTATTCAGTGAAATCAGCAAGCGGTCAGGCGAGCCACTACTATTCCCAGCCGCACTATCAGGTCTCCGGTACGCTTGAGCTGGTGGAGGGGCCGGTCGAAGTCACCGGCCATGGCTGGCTGGACCGGGAATGGTCCAGCCAGCCGCTAGCAGAAGACCAAAACGGCTGGGACTGGTTTTCGCTCAGCTTTGACAGCGGCGGCAAGCTAATGGGCTTCGTTCTGCGCAGCGAAACCGGCGACTTTACATCCGGCACCTGGATTGCCGCTGACGGGACGGCGGAACCGCTGGAACCGGGGGCCTTTCAGGCTGAACCCCTGGAATACAGCGAGGTGGCTGGACGCAAGGTTCCAACGCGCTGGCAAGCAAACCTGCCTGCCAAGGAGGTTTTCATTGAGGTGCAGGCGCTTAACCCGCAAAGCTGGATGGGCACTTCGTTTTCCTACTGGGAGGGACCGGTCACGGTCACGGGCAGCCACAGCGGCAAGGGGTACCTCGAAATGACTGGATATGAATAAGGGCGCCCGAAGGCGCCCTTGTCTGTTTCAGCGGACTACAAAGACTGAACAGTTGGAGTGGCGGATAACCCGGGCCGCGTTTGGCCCGAGCAGGTAATCCTTCAGATCCGGTTTATGTGCCCCAATCACGATCAGGCCGCTGCCTGCGGTCCCGGCAACCTTCAGGATCTCCTGATAGGCGGTACCAGTGGCCACCAAATGGCGGACCTTGGCGTTACGGTCCTTGCCAAGAACTCTCTCGCACAGATCAGTCAATCGCTGAGTGGTGTCCTTGACCGCCTTTTTATGGTGGTGTTCCTCAAAGAAGCCCGAGACCCAGCTTTCGCCAAAGTCCGGCAAGACATTGACGACGTCCAGCTGGGCATCCTCCAGATCAGCCAGCCGGGCGGCCTGAGCCAGAACCATTTCGTCCAAGGCCGGATCATTCAACTCCAAGGCGCAAAGAACGGGTTTGCTCATGCTGTTACTCCTTCTTCTTCACGCGCGCGGCCGCGCTGCATCAGGGCTACCAGGGCAACCAGCAGAAGCGCCGGCAGGAACATCAGCTCCTTCGGCAATTGGCTGGCAGGGGCCTGGACAGCGATGATCTGAACCGGTTCGTCGGCGTAGAAATCAAAGCTCTCCAGATTGGGGGCTGCCGCGGTGCCGAACATCGGCTCTTCCAGCTTCACCGCTCCATCTTCCTCCATCAAAAGCAGGCCGTAGGCATCGACAGCAGACTGCCCGTCCGAGCCATCGGCGGTCATGATCATCGTGGTGCTTTTGATCTCAGACGTGTCGAAATCCGGGCCCTCTACGGTAATCCGAAGTTCTGCCCCCGGCTCTGCCTCCTCCAGCGCCTGCGCCAGCTGGGCCGGCGGGACCTGGGCAAAGGGCGGCATCACCCGGTCCATGAAGAAGTCCGGGCGGAACAGTGCAAAGGCTGCAAAGATAAGAAGGACGCTCTCATAGATCCGGTTGCGGCTGACGAAGTAACCCATGGTGCCCGCGGTAAAGACGAGGATCGCAATGGTGGCTGATATGGCCACGAGTATCCCCTGTATCCAGTTCACATCAATCAGCAGAAGGTCGGTATTGAAGATGAATACAAACGGCAGCGCCACGGTCCGCAAGCTGTAGAAGAACGCTGTGAAGCCTGTACGTATGGCATCGCCGCCCGACACAGCCGCAGCTGCAAAACTGGCAAGCCCCACAGGCGGTGTCACGTCAGCCATGATCCCGAAGTAGAATACAAACAGATGCACAGCAATCAGCGGCACGATCAGGCCAGACTGGGCACCCAGTTCCACCACGACGCCCGCCATCAACGAACTGACAACGATGTAGTTGGCGGTTGTCGGCAGGCCCATGCCCAGTACCAGTGACAGCAGGCCTACCATCACCAGCATAAGGATCAGGTTGCCGCCCGAGACGAACTCGACCAGCTCGGACATCACCTGCCCCACGCCGGTCAGCGTCACGGTGCCGACGATCACGCCTGCGGTGGCGGTAGCCAACGCGATGCCGATCATGTTGCGGGCACCGTCGATCAGACCGTTCCAGAGGTCATGGATACCTTCCACGAAGGCGTTAGCCATATTGCTTTGCCCGCGGAAGATGGCCTTGAGCGGTTTCTGCGTCAGCAGGATCGCAAACAGCAGAGCTGTTGCCCAGAAGGCTGACAGTCCGGGCGACTTCTGCTCGATCATCAGGAAGTAAACCAGCACAATGATCGGCAGCAGGTAATGCAGGCCCGCCTTGTAGATCTCTGCCACCACTGGAAGTTCGACCTCTTTGGCGTTGGGGTCATCCGGCACCAGATCATCAACGCCGGAGGCCAGCCACAGCAGGCCAACATAGACCGCAAGCAGCAAGGCCGACAGCGTCAGGCCTGAAGCCTCGGGCATAGCAGTGACCACCCATTTCACAGGGTACTGCACGCCGTAGCAAAGGGCCGCAAAGCCCGCAAAGAACAGAGCCATGCCGCCGATCGTACGGCCCATCGACACCACGCGATTGCCCAGCGTCGGCATGTTCCGCTTCACCGCTTCCAGATGCACGATATAGACCAGCGCGATGTAGGAGATCGCGGCCGGAAGGAAGGCATGGGTGATCACCTCGACATAAGAGATGCCCACATATTCCACCATCAGAAAGGCCGCAGCCCCCATCACCGGCGGCATGATCTGACCGTTCACCGAGGACGCCACCTCGACCGAGCCAGCCTGCTCAGAGGTGAAGCCCACACGCTTCATCAGCGGGATCGTGAAAGTGCCGGTGGTGACCACGTTGGCGATAGAAGAGCCGGAAATCAGACCGGTCGCGGCAGAGCCGACAACAGCCGCCTTGGCCGGGCCGCCGCGCAGGTGGCCAAGCGCGCCAAAGGCCATCTTGATGAAGTAGTTGCCGGCACCCGCCTTATCCAGCAGCGCGCCGAACAGCACAAAGAGGAAGACGAATTTCGTTGAAACACCCAGTGCGATACCGAAAACGCCTTCGGACGTGATCCACATGTGACTCATGGCCTTCTTCAGGCTGGCACCTTTCCAGCGGATAACTTCAGGCACCCATTCGGAGGAGCCGAAGAAGACGTAGGCCAGGAAAATCGTGGCAATGATCGCCATCGCCGGGCCAAGCGCGCGGCGCGCGGCTTCGAAAAGAAGGATCAGACCGGCGAGCGCGAACCACTTGTCCATGTCGTCGGCAAGTCCGCCGGAATCAACGATTTTCTGATAGAAAATATAACCGTAAAGCGCGATGCCGGTGCCCGCGATGGCAAAGATCCAATCCTGTATCGGGATGTAAGCCCGCGGGCTCGATTTCAAGGCAGGATAGGCGGCATAGGCCAGGAAAAGAGCAAAAGCCAAATGGATTTGGCGGGAATTGTTGATCACGCTGCCAGGCAGCAGCTGGTTGGCCAGCGGTGAGGCCAGAATGACTTGGAACACGGACCAGATGACGGCGACGATCGCCAGGAACAGCCCCACGCTTCCCACCGGGTTGCGGGCGCCCGCGTCGGAGGACGCGACCAGTTCCTGAAGTTCTTCTTCGCTAAGCGGCCGATTTCCCTGAGCATCGGATGTCATGGATAATCTCCCCTGCGGCCGCCGTTTCGCGGGGCCGGTATGGTCAAGCCCGGGCCTTGGGCCTCAGGCGAAAACGGGGCGCTTGATGCGCCCCGTTCCTGTTATCTGGCGGATTACTCGATCCAGCCTTTTTCTTTGTAGTACTTCTCGGCGCCCGGATGCAGCGGGGCCGACAGGCCGTCCGCGATCATCTCTTCCGGCTTCAGGTTGGCAAACGCCGGGTGCAGCTTCTGGAAGGCTTCGAAGTTTTCGAAGACGGAGCTGACCACAGCGTATACTGCATCGTCCGAAACGTCAGCCGAGGTCACGAAGGTCGCGCCCACACCGAAGGTGCTGGTATCGTTGTCGGATCCGCGGTACATGCCGCCCGGGATGGTCGCGGTGCGGTAGAAAGAGTTCTCTCCAACCAGTTTTTCAACCGCTTCGCCGTCTACGGTCACCAGCACCGAGTCACAGGCGGTTGTGGCTTCCTGGATGGAGCCGGACGGGTGGCCGACGGTGTAGATCATCGCGTCGATCTGGTTGTCGCACAGCGCTGCGGACTGTTCCGCTGCTTTCAGCTCAGTTGCCAGGGCGAACTCTTCCATGCCCCAGCCTTTGGCGTCCATGAGAACTTCCATGGTGGCGCGCTGGCCGGAACCGGGGTTGCCGATGTTGACGCGCTTGCCTTTGAGGTCGTCAAAAGAGGAAATCCCGGCGTCAGCACGAGCCACGACGGTAAAGGGTTCCGGATGCACCGAGAAAACCGCACGAAGACCTTCAAAAGCTTGGCCCTCGAATTGTACTACGCCGTTGTATGCGTTGTACTGAATGTCGGATTGAGCCACGCCAAACTGGAGTTCACCCTCTTTAATTGTGTTGACGTTGTAAACCGAGCCGCCGGTGGATTCGACGGCGCATTTGAAGCCGTGCTCCTTGCGGCCCTTGTTCACCAGACGGCAGATGGCGCCGCCGGTCGGGTAATAAACGCCGGTCACGCCGCCGGTGCCGATGGTGATGTATTCCTGAGCAAATGCTGCGGGCGCCCCAAAGGTCGCTGCCACCAATGCGCCGATAGCCAGCTTGGTGTGTTTCATGATCAAGTCTCTCCCACTTGTCTTATGATTTGCAGCCCTGCTTGAACAGCTGTCCATCTGGTGTCCGGGTCGCATCCCGGATAGGGAAACTGGCTAGCCAACCAGGGTGCGTGCTGAAAAATATCGCACGCGCAGAAGGGTTTCATTGCCACCTTCCCAAGTCAAGGGTGCTATTTATTGCCGCACCCCTTTTCGCCGCCTTTTTCGTTTTGGTGACGACAGTTAGAGTTTTTTCCCCCTAAAACCGGCGGCAGCTTTACCAGCCTTTGCGCAAAGATTTTTCTTGCAAGGAAAATCCGGCTGCATGTGCTTCCGCCGTTTCATTGCTTTGGCAGCCGCAGACCAGCGTAGCAAAACCGCCTTGGCAAAATGGCACGCTTACGAAACAGAAGGGTGACAGATGCAAAAAACGACGCTATCAAGCGTCACACAAAAAATATGCGGCACCGGCTACTCTGGCACGAAGCCGTAACCAGAACCTACAGGGAGCTTGCAGCGATGCTGCTCAGCCAAGTGATTTTTGATAACCCGTCCCTGACGGATTTCTGGGCGTTGGAGCGGTGCGTTTCCGCCGAAGCCCGCAAGATGCCAAAAGGCGCCAGTGCGCCGCTGACCTGCGATGTGGAACCGGAGTTTCGGGGCACTCCGCGGAAGTGGGACTTGATCCTTGCAACCGCCCATGAGCGCGGACTGCGCGCCCGGGCGGGCTAACCTCACACGCGCTGCCGCATTCCCAGCCATTTTCTGGTATACCCCGCCAGCCGGATGGCTGGCGGGGATAGCCCTTTTACTCTGCCGGGCTTCCGGCAGGCTCGCCTTTAAACCGTTCCCGCAGCCCCTGCATCATGGCGTAAAGCACCGGAACGACAATCACGCCAACGACGGTGGCCGCCAGCATGCCGCCAAACACCGCGATACCAATTGCGCTCTGACTGGCGGCCCCTGCTCCAGATGCAATCATCAGCGGCACGACCCCCAGCAGGAATGACAGGGCGGTCATCATCACCGCGCGGAAACGCTGTTTGGCAGCCTCCTGTGCAGCTTCTCGGATGGACAGGCCCGCTGCCCGCTGCTCCATCGCGAACTCTACGATCAGGATGGCGTTCTTTGACGCCAGACCGATCAGCATGATCATCCCGATCTGAGTGTAGAGGTTGATGTCATTGCCAGCGATCGCCACCGCGGCCACGGCACCGAACAGCGCGACTATGACCGACAGCAGAATTGCCACTGGCATCGTCCAGCTTTCGTACTGCCCGACCAGGAACAGGTAGCCGAACAGAACTGCCATCGCCAGAATGACGGTGACCAGCCCTGCCGAATCCAGTTGCTGCTGCGCGGTGCCGGTCCATTCGAAGGAATAGCCCGGTGGCAGCGCGGTCGCGGCTTCCTCCTGCATCACCCGGATCGCGTCGCCTGTGGACAGGCCGGGCGCCGGAACCGCAGTTACTGTGGCGGAGCGGAAGATGTTGTGGCGCTTCAGCAGCACCGGCCCCAGCACGTTTTCGACGTCGATCAGCGTTGACAGCGGCACCATCTCACCCGATTGCGCCCGCACATAGAGACCGCCGATATCCTCAATCTTGTCGCGGTATGACCCCTCAGCCTGCAGCATCACCTTGTAGACGCGGCCGAACAGGTTGAAGTCGTTAACATAATAGGACCCGAGGTGGGTCTGCATGGTCTGGAACACCTCGGCAATCGGCACATTCAGCGTCTTGGCCTTTTCGCGGTTCAGATCGACAAACACCTGCGGGACATTAGCCCGGAAGGTTGTATAGGACTGGGCAATTTCAGACCGCTGATTGGCGGAATAGACCAGCGAGCCGACCGATTGCGCCAGATCCTGCGGGGTGCCGCCCGCGGTCTGCTGCACCGCCATTTCGACACCCGCCGACATGCCCAGGCCTGAGATTGGCGGCGGATTGAAGGCAACAATACTGGCTGCAGCCTCGCCATTTGCAATGCCGTAAATCTGACCCAGGATCGCGTTCGGCTGGAGCGCCGCGTCTTGCCTCTCATCCCAGGGCGCCAGGGTTGCGATAATCATCGCACCATTGGCGCTGGCGCCGTTCAGCAAGCTGAATCCGTTCACCAGCACTGTACCCTGAACTCCCGGGATCCGGCGGATCTGCTCGTCTATCCGGCGCGTCACCGTCTCTGTCCGCCCCAGCGCTGCCGCATCGGGCAGCTGGACATCAACAAACAAGTAGCCATTGTCTTCGGCAGGGAGGAAACCCTTGGGGGCGGAGTTGAAAACCGCTCCGGTGCCAAAGGCCACCACCGCGATGATTACCAGCCCGATCACCGGCACTCGCAGCAGCCTTGTCACGACCCCGAGGTACCCGTTGCGCGCACTGCCAATCATGCTTTCGAATTTCGCCAGCAGCCCTCTGGGCGGACCAGAGCGGGCCTTGAGCACGATACCGCAGAGCGCAGGCGACAGCGTGAGCGCGTTTACCGAAGAAATAACGACCGCGACCGAAATCGTCACTGCGAATTGCGAGTAGAGCTTGCCGGTAATCCCGGGCATGAACGTGACCGGCACAAATACCGCCAGCAGCACCAGTGTGGTGGCGATCACCGGGCCGGTGATCTGGGCCATTGCCTTGCGCGTTGCATCCGCGGGCGAAAGTCCCTCTTCGGCAATGATGCGTTCGACATTCTCCACCACCACAATGGCGTCATCCACCACGATGCCAATTGCCAGCACCAGCGCAAACAGCGAGATGGTATTGAGCGACATGCCAAGGGCCAGCAGGAACGCAAAAGTGCCGATCAGCGAGACCGGGATTGCCACCGCCGGAATGATCGTGGCGCGGACAGACCCCAGGAAGATGAACACGACAGAGATCACCAGCACAAAGGTCATCATCAGGGTGGAGACCACATCGTTGAGTGATTGCTCGACAAAATCCGTGGTATTGAACGGCACTGCAAAAGAGACGTCATCTGGAAATGCCTGAGACAGGCGGTCCATCTCCGCCAAAACGCCTTCCGACACGGCAAGCGCATTGGCACCCGGCGCCTGGTAGACCGCCAGAATGGTTGCCGGAACACCATTGAAGTAGCCGGAAGAGCTATAGTTCGAGGCTCCAAGTTCCACTTTGGCAATGTCTCTCAGGCGGACGGTGCTGCCGCCATCCCCTGTGCGGATCACAATATTTTCGAACTCACTGACTTCGGTCAGGCGCCCCTTGGATTTGATCGTGTACTGGAACACCTGATCGCCTGGCACGGGCGGCGCACCCACTTGGCCGGCTGACACTTCGACGTTCTGCTCCTGAACCGCATTGATCACGTCGCCTGGCGAAATACCCAGGCCCGCCATCGTGTTGGGGTTCAGCCAGACCCGCATAGCGTATTCAAAGTTGGTCAGGATCTCCGCCTTGCCTACACCGTCTACACGCGCCAGCGTATCCTTGATGTTGATCGCAGCATAGTTTGACAAAAACACGCTGTCATGTGACCCGTTGGGCGAAGTGAGCGCCGTCACCAGCAGCATGTTTGACGAACTTTTCTGGGTCACAACGCCATTCGAGTTGACCTCGGCAGGTAGCGCTGAAGCCGCCTGTGCCACGCGGTTCTGCACGTTGACAGAGGCAATATCCGGATCGGTTCCAACCTCGAATGTCACGTCCAGAGAATAGCTTCCGTTGTCGGCAGAGGTGGAGGTCATGTACAGCATTCCGTCGACGCCGTTGACCTGTGCTTCTATCGGCGCCGCGACGCTCTTCTCGACGGTTTCTGCATTTGCGCCCGGATAGTTGGCTGTGACGTTCACCACTGGCGGCGTGATTTCGGGGAACTGCGCCACCGGCAATGCGAAATAGCCAATGATGCCCATGACCGTCAGCACCAGGGAGATGACAATCGCGAATTTCGGTCTTGAGATGAAAGTGGAGGAAAACATCAGTTATTCTCCAGCCTGGCCGGCCATAACGGGGTCCACCTCGACACCGGGCCGGATCTTTTGCAGCCCTTCAACCACCACGGTGTCGCCGTTGATCAGACCATCCAAAACGATGATCCCGGTGCCCTGCACATCGCCAGTTGCGATATAACGCTGCTGCGCTTGGTTGTTTTCATCCACCACCAGTACAAACGGCCCTTGCTGATCGCGCTGAATTGCTGCCTGGCTGATGACAATCCGGTCGACCGCTTGCTGGGATTGCAGCCCCACGGTGAGGAAAGCACCGTCCAGGATCAGCCGGTCCTTGTTTTCGAACTTTGCGCGCACAGTGACTGCGCCGGTCGTGGGATCCACCCGGTTTCCGGCAAAGGCAATCCGGCCCTTTTCCTCCAGCTCAGCTCCGTTAGGCAGCACGACAAACACCTCCGGCGCGGTTTCGATGTCGCCGCGGTCGACTCCCTCGGCTTCCAGCTCCTGCAAGATCTCGACGAACTGCTTTTCATTCACGGAGAAGGACACATAAACCGGTGCTTCGCGCACGATGTTGACCAGCGGGGAGCCGCTGGGGCTGACCACGTCGCCGATACTGACCTCAACACGTCCGACGCGGCCAGAGAAAGGCGCGTGAACCTCAGTGTAGCTCAGATCCAGCTCCGCCTGCTGGATAGCAGCCCGGGCAGCCCGCACCTGTGCCTCTGCTACCTGTTCATTGGCGCGGGCAGTGTCGCGGTCCGCTTCCGGGACCGAACCGCGCTCGAACAGCTCCTGCTTGCGGACCAGCTCCAGTGACGCCAGCTCCAGATTGGCCTCAGCCTGCGCCAGTTCCGCCCGCCGACTCTCCAGCACTGCATCATAGGCGCTGCGCTCGATACGGAACAGCGTATCCCCCTTCTCGACCTCTGCGCCGTCCTGGACCAGGACTTCCTCCAGATAGCCGCTCACCCGGGCCATGATATCGGCCTTGTCAATCGCCTCGCCGCGACCGATGTAAGTTGCTGTGTCCTTGATCGGTTTGATCACCGCCTCGGAAACTGACACCTTGGGTGCAGCCCCCTGTCCCTGCTGCGCAAGTGCCGCATCCGCTGCAGCCAGGCCTACCGCGGCCACCATTGCAAGGCCGGTCCGGCCGGTCAGGCCGGTCAGGCCGATGTTCCAGAAGCACGTCATTCTTGAGCCTTTCAATTAAACAGAATTTTTTGCGCAGCCTTCAACCCGGCCTGCCGCCCTGTATCCAATTTGTTACCCTATTGAATAACGTCCCTACGCACATTCGCAAGCTGCACACGCTTTGCACAGGAGTTTCCGTCGCTGCGAGAGGCAGGAAACAGATGGAACTGCAGCATGCAGTCAGGCGTTCCCGGTATGCAGGGCCGGGTAACTTCACCTGCGGAATTTGATAACGGCTGCCAGGCAATTACCTTGTTTCTGCAAAGACGCCTGGCTTGAAAGCAAGGAGAATGACATGCGTTGGAAAGGGCGGCGCGCAAGCCGGAATATCGAGGACCGGCGCGGCCGCCGGATGTCAGGAAGGAGCGCAGGTATTGGCGGGGCCGGTCTTTTGCTGGTTGTTGTCGCGGGGGCCTTTTTCGGGGTGGATCTGACGCCGCTGCTGCAAGGATCCGCGCCGCAAACCAGCACCCCTGCCCCGATCACGGCAGCCGACCAGGAAGCCGCGGAGTTTGTCAGCGTCGCACTCGCGGATACCGAAGTTGTCTGGGCCTCTATTTTTGAACAGCAGCTCGGACGCCGCTACAGCCCGGCAGTCCTTGTCCTTTACAAAGGGGTGACGCAATCGCCCTGCGGCGGGGCATCCGGGGCAACCGGGCCGTTTTACTGCCCGCTGGATGAAAAAGTTTATCTCGACACCTCCTTCTTCACCACGCTGAGCCAGCGGCTGGGCGCGCGGGGAGATTTCGCAGCCGCTTATGTCGTTGCCCATGAGGTTGCCCATCATGTCCAGAACGAGCTTGGCATCCTGGGCGAAACCCAGCGTGTGCGCGCCCGCGTGAGCGAGGTTGAGTCCAATGCTATTTCTGTCCGCACAGAGCTGCAGGCCGATTGCTTCTCTGGGATCTGGGCCCGCTATGCCCAGGACACGCTGGGCACGCTGGAACCCGGCGACGTCGAAGAAGCCATGAACGCCGCCAAACAGATCGGTGATGATACGCTGCAGCGCAACGCCGGCCGGGTGCCGCAGCCGCACACGTTTTCCCATGGCACCAGTGCGCAAAGGCAAGAGTGGTTTGCCCGCGGCTTCCAAACCGGCGACGTCCAGTCCTGCGACACCTTCTCTACCGGATCCTTGTGACACTTTAGGCGTGCAGGCCATTGAAATCTCATGAGGCTGATGCTTGTGTAGCCGCACACACAGCAGAGCACGCACTTGCATCACAGGCCGTGTCCGGCCGCTTGCGCAGTGCCGCCGCAACGCATGGGAGAAAGCCGATGAAAGTTGATGGAACGCACTATCGGTCCTTGTGGTGGGACCATGAGCGGGAGGCGCTTCAGATCATCGACCAGCGCTGGCTGCCGCATGAATTCCGCATCCAGCAAGTGGACACGCTCCAGGATTTTGCCGATGCCATCACCGAAATGCGGGTTCGCGGAGCCCCATTGATCGGGGCGACTGCCGCTTATGGCATGGCACTGGCGATGCGGCTTGATCCGTCCATTGCGGCAATGAACCAGGCTTGGGGCTTTCTCAACGCAACCCGCCCGACCGCGATCAACCTGCGCTGGGCGCTGGACCGCTGCCGTGCCCGTCTGGAGCCGCTGAGCGAAGCGGAGCGTGCTGCCGCCGCCCTGTCTCTTGCGCATGAAATCGCGGATGAAGACGTCGGCATCAACCGCAGCATCGGCGCGCATGGACTGGAACTGATCCGGCAAATTGCAGCGGGCAAACCCGCGGGTGAGCCGGTCCGGCTGCTGACCCACTGCAACGCCGGCTGGCTGGCGACCGTGGACTGGGGCACCGCCACCAGCCCGATGTACCAGGCGCATGAGGCCGGTGTCCCTATCCACGTCTGGGTCGATGAAACCCGTCCCCGCAACCAGGGGGCGCTGACCTCCTGGGAACTGGGAAGCCACGGTATCAGCCACAGCTACATCTCCGATAACGCGGGCGGCCATCTGATGCAGCATGGGCAGGTCGATCTGGTCATCACCGGTACCGACCGCACCACCCGCCGCGGCGACGTTTGCAACAAGATCGGCACCTATCTGAAGGCATTGGCGGCCCGCGATAACGGGGTGCCTTTCTACGTCGCCCTGCCCTCGCCGACCATTGACTGGACGGTCTCGGACGGCGTAGCCGAAATCCCGATCGAAGAACGCAGCGCGCGTGAGATCACCCATGTTCAGGGCAAGACCGAAGGCGGCGCGATCGGCGTCGTGCAGGTGACGCCGGACGGAACTCCGGGCGGCAACCCGGCCTTTGACGTCACGCCCAACCGGCTGGTGACCGGACTGATTACCGAACGCGGCATCTGCGACGCCTCCGAGCAAGGCCTGGCAGGCCTGTTCCCGGAAATGGCCGCAGCAAAATCCGCCTGATGCCAGAGACTGCCCGATGAAACCGCCGTATCAGGACTGCACCGAACTCAGGCAAGCGGTGATTGACGCCTGCCTGGAAATGAACGCCGCGGGTATCAATCAGGGCACCTCCGGCAATATCTCAGTTCGCGCGGGGTCTCACCTGCTGATCACGCCGTCCGGCGTGCCCTATGAAAAACTGGCTCCAAAAGATCTTGTCTTGATTCCACTCGACGGCAGCCCTGCGCGGCCGGGACAGATGAAGCCCTCGACCGAGTGGCCCTTCCATCTGGCGATCCTTCAGGCCAAACCCGGCGTGAATGCCGTGGTCCATGCCCATCCCGTCTATTGCAGCGCGCTGGCGATGAACCGTCAGGCGATCCCGGCCTGCCACTACATGGTCGCGGCCTTTGGCGGCAGCGACGTGCCGGTGGCGGACTACGCGCTGTTCGGCAGCCGCCAGTTGTCGGAGAACATCACCCGTGCCTTGCGGGATCGCAGCGCTTGCCTGATGGCCAACCATGGCGCCGTTGCAACCGGGGACAACCTGCCCCGCGCGCTGTGGCGCATGGTGGAATTGGAAACCCTTGCAAAGGGTTACGCGACAAGCTTGACCATCGGCAAGCCGCATATCCTGAATGCGGACGAAATGGCGGAAGTTGTCACTGCCTTCGCGAACTACGGGCTGAAGGACAGCCGTTGATCTTGCGGGGATAATAAGAGGAGCCTGCGTCACCGTCCGAGTTTCCGACCTCGTTCATTGCTCCGCTTAAATAGTCTCCCGGTTTTCTGCGCGTATTAAAAAAATGTTACGCAAATAAATCGTGAGACCCATAGATTGGCCGAGGATAAAAACCGGATCGCGGCGATAGACCGCATAAGACAGAAGGATAATTCCGCCCCCTATGGAAAGATACCAGAATGCCATCGGCACGACCGATTTTTTTGCCCGCTCCGACGATATCCATTGGACCAAAAAACGCGCAGTAAACATAAGCTGGCCGAACAAGCCAATGCAGACCCACAGCGCCTCGCTTGGATTGCGAACCTGAAGAAAATTAAGGACTGTTTCAATCAATGTGCTGATACTTCCTGAGGCGACACGGTTCGCGCGCGACGCACAAGCCAAACCACGCCGAACAAATCCCACGCCCCCACGAGCGCGCGCCCGAGGTTTGTGTACTTTGAATGGCCGCTCAAACGTTCCTGATGGGCAACATCCACCAAAGCGATGTCCCAGCCGTATGCCTGGAACAACGCTGGCAAGTATCTGTGCATATGATTGAAATAGGGAAGCGCAAGAAACGCGTCCCGCCTGAATCCCTTCAAACCGCATCCGGTATCCCGGGTGCCATCCCTAAGAACCTTGCGCCGCAACGCATTCGCAAAATGCGAGGCGAGCTTCTTGGAAGCCGTGTCCTTGCGTCCGCGGCGTTGTCCGGCCACCAAGCCGATCTTCCCGCTTTCGTCGGAGAGCAGCGGAGCCCAAAGCTTCTTAAGTTCTTCGGGCGGATTTTGCCCGTCACCGTCCAAAGTACAGCAGATTTTCGAAGCAGCAGCACTGACACCTGAATGCACTGCAGCACTTTGACCGCCCGCTGTCTTATGCCTCAATACACGCAACTGCGGGCAGCTTTTCTGAAACGCGGAGAGCCGCTCAAATGTCTTGTCAGTAGAGCCGTCATCCACCGCGAGGATCTCAAAGTCAGACAGCTCAGACGCGGCGTTCAGTATCCCCTGAAGAAGCGACTGAACCGCCCCTTCCTCATTGTGCATGGGGATTACAATCGAAACGATTGGGCGGTTGTAATTGGGAGTCTCACAGCCTGGAGGCATCAGCTTGCACATTTCTTGCATTGATTCGAACCCGCTGGGTTGTGATTGATTGCATGAAGGAAATCAAGTACGAACCGAGCTCCAAGCCACTGCCTGGTGCAAACAGGCCCCAACAGAAAGCGGCGAATACATGCAAAATGCAACCCTGGCTCAGCATCGGTTCAGCTTGTTAGGTTATCTGCCTTACATTGCGACCGCTATTGCAATTTTCCTGGTTTGGACTTGGCACTTGGCCGACCTCGGCTTCGGCGAACTCAGCCACTACGATGAGTTTTACACGTACGACAGAAGTACCGGTTTCGCCCGTAACGATGACTGGTTGGCGGTGTACTCTAACAATGAGCCGAGCCTGAAGAAACCGCCGCTGCAATACTGGATTTCCGGATTGCTGATGGAGATCGGCCTGCCAGATATACTATCCCTTCGCCTGCCATCGGCACTTTTTGCGTTGGGTGTTTTGGCGGCAACAGCTCTTCTGGCCAGGGTGATGCTCCCCAAGGAGCCTTGGGTGATGCTGCCCTCAGTCTTGCTGCTCGGGAGTTCCTTGGACTTCTGGCGTTACGCAACGTCGGCCATGCTTGATGCAGGTGCAGCTCTATTTGCAACCCTGGGAGTTGCTGCAATGTTAGCTGCTTTTGAAAAACCAAAATACTGGCCTTGGTTTGCAGCAACGGTTTTCCTAGCTTCACTGCAGAAAAGCCCGACCCCTCTGGCCTTCCTGGCCATGGCCCTATTGACCCTGGCGTTGACCCGCATATGGCAAACTGTGCCACTTGGCGAAATTTGGCAAAACAGGAGGTTTCGCTGGACAATCGCGATCTCATTGATACTGGCGTTTGCTTGGCCCCTGTTTCAACAGGCTCGCTTTGCCCTGGATGGTTCAGGTGGGGCACTTGATGGCAGTTTAAAGAAGGAGATGCTGGACAGGTTTGCTCCAGCTCTGACGGATCGCGGGCTGGACGGCCTTTCCAACCTTATCCTGGGACGAGAGCCGTGGTTGCGTCTCGCGGGCTTCCTCGGCCTTTGCGTTCTTCCCTTCACAACCCGCCGGCCCAGATTGCTCGCGGCAACGGGGATAGCTCTTCTCTTTGCGGTTATGATGTGGGGCGCCTCAGGCAAGGTCTATCCTAGGTATACGCTTCTTATTTTACCCTTGCTGATGGTCGGCGCCGCTGGCGCGCTTATGTCAATCAGCCGTCTCCGCTGGATAGGCGGGTGTGCCACCCTTGCCTTGCTCTTAGCTTCCGGGGGGCCACTCAAACGCACTTCCGATCTAGGCATGGGCGGCTTAAGCACTCAATTTGGCTTGCAACTTTCAGAATTTTTGCAGCCGCTTGGCGAGCAATTGCAGGCCGACGAGACCCTTGTTGTCTGCGCTCTCGGCGGAGGTCCGAATATCCCGCCGGGCGCTGTCTCGGTCTACGCCTCGCAAGGGCGCAAATTTGTGTACCTGAGACACCCGGATCTGCCGCGGTATCTGGAAAAAGAGAACTATACATCAGGACCCTTGCGCGGAATTTGCCGATCAAGCGAAATTGACAGGCTGGCACCCGTTCTATCAGGTCTTGAAACAGCCCCGGCGGGGCCGGTTGATTTTATTTATTGGTCTGCAACTGGGATATTAGACCAGCCCGCCGAGTGAGCCGCCCCGGCACCCCGGCACCCCGGCCGATTATCGCGCCATGGCACCCAGCGTGCCATGCACCATTTGCGGCAGTCTTCTCGATCCGCTCGACCTCCCGGCCGGGCCTTCGTCATGTAAAACGCGCCCCCCCCTCCGCAAAGGTACTCTCTTGACGGAATGACGGCAGTTTCTGTTTCATCCGGTTCGCCAGTCCAGCAAGGAGGCGTGTCGACCACTAAGCAGGCGCTGCCTCAGGGGAATAGTATGTCATCAAACGAAAAGCCGCCGGTCTTCCGACCGGCGGCTTTCTCTCGCAAAGACAATGCTCTGCAATGGTACCCAAGGCCGGACTCGAACCGGCACGCTGTCACCAGCGGGGGATTTTGAATCCCCTGCGTCTACCATTCCGCCACTTGGGCCGCGGTCTTTTCCTAGCCAAGCAATCAGCCAAGGTCCAGAGGCAAAACGGAACTGCGCGGAGGAAAATCAGCACCAGTGCAAATTCAGCCGCCGCCTAGCTTGACGGAGCGGCGTGCGCGTGCCACCTCCGTTGGCAAACGCCGAAGAGGACGCAGGGCCAGAATGCTGAAACCGCTATATGACCGGACGATGGCCCTGGCCTATCATCCCAAGGCGCTGTGGTGTCTGGCCGTTGTCGCCTTTGTTGAAAGTTCGGTCTTTCCGATTCCCCCGGACGTTCTGATGATCCCGATGATCCTGGCCCGCCCGTCGCGCGCTTGGCTGATCGCCCTGGTGGCGCTGATCGCCTCTGTGGCGGGAGGCGTTCTGGGATACGCAATCGGCGCATTCTTCTACGACAGCATCGGCCAGCCAGTGCTGGAAGCCATGGGCAAGGGCGACGCCATGGCGGAATTTAACACCCGCTTCAACGATTTTGGCTTCTGGGCAGTGCTGGGTGCAGGCATCACGCCATTCCCGTACAAGGTGATTACCATCATGTCGGGCTGGAGCGGGATGCCGGTCGGTACATTCATTGCCACCTCTATCCTAGCGCGTGCATTGCGTTTTTTCATCGTCGCGGGCTTACTGTGGCAGTTCGGCGCACCAGTCCGGGATTTCATTGAACGCCGCCTGGGACTGGTTTTCACTGCCTTCATTGCGATCCTGTTCGGCGGCTTTCTGATGGTGAGGTTCATCTGATCATGCACAGGCTTCTGATCGTATTGGCCGCCGGCGGCTCTGCTGCGCTGCTGATTGGCGCGCTGGGGTTCCAGTATATTGGCGACATGGCGCCCTGCAAACTTTGTTACTGGCAGCGCTACCCACATGCCGCCGCGGCTGGGATCGGTGTTCTGGCGCTGGTCATCCCCGGCGCTGTGCTGCCGTATCTGGGCGCGCTGGCGGCGCTGGCCACCGCCGGGGTTGGCACCTATCACACGGGGGTCGAGCGCGGCTGGTGGGAAGGCCCCGCCACCTGCACCTCCGGCCCTGTTGGCGGGCTGTCGCCGGACCAGCTGATGGAGCAGATCATGGCCGCGCCGCTTGTGCGCTGTGACGAGGTCCCGTGGGAGATGCTGTCGCTTTCCATGGCAAGCTGGAACGCCATTGCTTCCTTGGGCCTCGCGCTGCTGTGGATTTCTGCGGCCAACCACATCCGCAAACAGCATTAACTTGCCAGAAAGCTTCGATGCGGCCGCCAAGATATTGGCCGCATCGAAATATTCGGCTTGGCGTCAGGTGTCTTTCTTGGTCGCCAGCAACAGATTGGTTTCACTGCTTACAACACCTTCGAACGTCCGGATCTTGGCCAAGGCTGCGTCCAGGGTTTCCAGCGTCTCGGTGCCCAATTCGATAATCAGGTCCCACCGCCCGTTGGTGGTATGAATCGCCCGCACTTCGGGCAACCCTTGCAGCTGCCGGGTGATCCGGCTGGTGCCGCGGCCTTCGATCCCGATCATCATCAGCCCGCGCACCGGATCGCGCAGGACATCCTCTTTCAGGACCACGGTAAACCCCAGGATATCCCCCCGCGCCTGCAGCCGCTCAATCCGGGCCCGCACGGTGGTGCGTGACAAGTTCAGTTCCAGCGCCAGATCCGAAAGCGACGCCCTTGCATTGTGCCGCAGGGCTGACACCAGCCGTTCATCCGTTTTGTCCATACCTCACCCCGTTTTGATCAATTGCCCACCATCATGAGCAAAATGATTGCTGGATTCCATCACGTTTCGGAAGTCTCTAGTATTAAACCTGAGATTTTGGGAGATCAAAACAGTGACCTCACAACACTGCATCCTGATTGGCGCCCCGGTAGACAGCGGCAAACGCAGGGCCGGCTGCCTGATGGGCCCCGACGCCTACCGCACCGCCGGAATCACTGAAGCCCTGCAAAGCCTGGGCCACACCGTGGAAGACCTCGGCAACCTGGTCCCGGACACCCACGCCGAGGATAGAAATGACGAGCTGGTCTATGCCCGCAACGAGACGATCGGCTGGACCTCGCGCCTGGCGCAGGCCGCTGAAAACGCGCTGGAGCGCGGCATGCCGGTCTTTCTCGGCGGCGATCACTCGCTGTCGCTGGGATCCGTTGCCGGTGCCGCCAATCATGCCGCCCAGGCAGGCCGGCCGCTGTATGTCCTATGGCTCGACGCGCACACCGATTTTCACACGCCGCAGACGACCGACAGCGGCAACCTGCACGGCACACCGGTCGGGTACTTTACTGGCCGCAACGGTTTCGAAGGCTTTCCGGCAGTGAAAAACCCGGTGCCGCAGGAAAATGTGTGCATGATCGGCCTGCGCTCTGTCGACACTCAGGAGCGGCTGGCGCTGGAGGACAGTGCCATCCGAACCCACGACATGCGCCACATCGACGAGAATGGCATTGCCGGGCCGCTGAACCGCTTTCTGGACCAGGTCGCCCAGGCCAATGGCATGCTGCATGTCTCTCTGGACGTCGATTTTCTAGACCCTTCCGTCGCCCCGGCGGTCGGCACCACCGTGCCCGGCGGCGCCACCGTGCGCGAGGCGCATCTGGTCTGCGAAATCCTGCATGATTCCGGCCTGATGACTTCGCTGGACCTGGTCGAACTAAACCCGTTCCTTGATGAACGCGGCCGTACTGCACACCTGATGGTCGACCTCTGCGCCTCCGCGCTTGGCCGCCGCGTCTTTGACCGCCCGACACGGAGCTACCAGTGAGCAGCCTGCAAGCGCCCTCTGCAGTGGTGATGGTGCGCCCGCACCACTTCCGCTCAAATCCGGAAACACAGGGTGATAACGCCTTTCAATCGCTTGCGGATACCTCAGCGGAGATCACCTCTGCACAAGCCTTGACGGAGTTTGACGGCGCAGTGAACACCTTGCGCGGCGCCGGTGTCACGGTTCATGTTTTTGACGACACCAGCACCGAAACACCCGACAGCGTGTTCCCGAACAACTGGTTTTCCACTCATGCCGGCGGCCACGTTGCGGTTTACCCGATGTACGCCGAAAACCGCCGTAGGGAACGCCGCTGGGACGTCATCGAACTCCTGAAGCGGAACTACCGGGTCCAGGACGTGATCGACTATTCCGGCCTGGAACAAGACAGCCTCTCGCTGGAAGGCACCGGCGCCATGGTGTTCGACCATATCGGGCGCATCGCCTACACGGTAAGATCCAACCGCGCCGATCCGGTGCTGCTGGAACGTTTCTGCACCCATTTCAACTTTGAACCCATGGTGTTCGAAGCCAAAGATGATGCAGGCCGCGATGTTTACCATACCAATGTCCTGATGGGCATCGGTACCGAATACGCACTGATCTGCCTGGATATGATCACTGATCCCGCCCGCCGCGCAGAGGTTGCGGCGCGGCTTGAAGAAACCGGCCGCCAGGTTATTGACCTGACGCCGGAACAGATCGCCGGTTTCGCGGGCAACGCGCTGGAGCTGACAGGCCGCAAACGCCTTCTGGCGCTCTCCGCAACAGCTCTGCAGGTGCTGCGTCCGGATCAGGTCGCCATCATAGAACAGAGCACCGAACTGCTCCCCCTTACCATTCCAACCATCGAAACCGCAGGCGGGTCGGTGCGCTGCATGCTGGCAGGCATCCACCTCAGCCCCCGTGAAAGGACATCCGCATGACCCAGCCTTCAGATAAGGCCCTGGTGCCTTTTGTCAGCGTCGACAACATGATGCGCCTCATTCATCATGCCGGCATCGAACAGATGCTGCGCGACCTGGCGGAGTATGTCGAAGAAGACTTCAAGCGCTGGGAATTGTTCGACAAGACTCCGCGCGTTGCCAGCCACTCGGACGTTGGCGTGATTGAGCTGATGCCAACCTCTGATGGTGAGGCATACGGATTCAAATACGTGAACGGCCACCCCAAGAACACATCCGAAGGGTTGCAGACCGTCACCGCCTTCGGCCTGCTTGCGGATGTTTACACCGGCTATCCGGTACTGCTGACCGAGATGACAATGCTGACCGCCCTGCGCACCGCGGCGACATCAGCCATGGCCGCCAAGTACCTGGCGCCCAAGGGCGCAACCACCATGGCTATGATCGGCAACGGTGCCCAGTCTGAGTTCCAGACCCTGGCGATGAAGGCGATCGTCGGCCTGAAATCCGTGCGCCTTTATGATAAGGACGCGGCGGCCACTGAGAAATGCGCCCGCAATCTGCAGGGGCTGGGGATCGAAGTTGTTACCTGCAAAACACCGGAAGAAGCCATTGAAGGCGCGCATATTCTCACCACCTGCACCGCCGACAAACAGTATGCCACCATCCTGACGGACAACATGGTCGGCAGCGGCGTGCATATCAACGCTATCGGCGGCGACTGCCCCGGCAAGACCGAACTGGCTGCAGGCATTCTCAACCGATCAGACGTATTTGTCGAATACCCGCCGCAAACCCGGATAGAGGGCGAGATCCAGCAGATGCCGGAAGATTTCCCCGTCACCGAGTTGTGGGAAGTGATCTCCGGCAAAAAACAGGGCCGGACCGGCGACCGTCAGATTACCCTGTTCGACAGCGTCGGCTTTGCGATCGAGGACTTCTCGGCACTGCGTTACATCCGCGACCGCATTAAGGGCACTGATTACTTCATCGACCTTGACATGCTGGCCGATCCCGATGATCCGCGTGACCTGTTCGGCATGCTCCAGCGGGCCAAAGGCTGACTTCGCCGCGCGCCGGGCCCATCCTGCCTGCAGCCGGAAAACAAGCATTTCCTGCCAGGAACCTGAACCGCACCTGCAGGTCTTAGGCAGAACCGGGAAGCTGATCCTGCATTTGGACCAAAGCCTGGCCGCGCCTTCCACGGCCCCCGCTTTTCTCCCGGCGGGGGCCGTTTTCCGTTCCAGCTCCAGCATTCTGCAATTGCAGCAGCCTTCACGGAACCATTCGCCCGCCCAGCCGTTGTTCTGTCAGACGGCGCTGAAAACAGCGCGCAACTGAAACAGGAACAAGAGACATGCTTGGCTGGGCAATTACATTCTTGATCGTGGCACTGACCGCTGCCGTCTTCGGCTTCAGCGGCATTGCAGGCGCATCGGCAGGGGTCGCGAAGATCCTGTTTGTGATCTTCCTGGGTCTCTTTATCTTTTTAATTGCCTTGCGCCTGATCCGCAAGTGATCCAGCCCGCCTTCTCAGACCGGAAATCAGCCAAACCCAAAAGGAAGTTGATATGACCAGCACGACCGAAACTACGCAGCGTCCCGCCACCAAGTCCGCCGCCAAAGGCACTTCCACCGCCAAAGACGCTTCCGCTGACAGCATGGCAGACCGCGCCAAGGAACAGGCTGCCCAGGCGGTGCAAACGGCGCAAGAACACTTGGATGCCGGGATGAAGTACAGCTCGGGAGAATTGCAACGCCTCGCGGATCAAACCCAGGACTTCGTAAAGAAGAACCCAGGCATTGCCGTCGCGGGCGCACTTGGGGCCGGAATTCTGCTGGGGCTCGCGATACGCAGGCGCTACTGACCCGCAAACCAGACACACCTTGGACACGCCGCGCCAATGCGCGGCTTGTCTTTTTTTTGCCGGAAGCCGGACCGGTCCAGAATTCAAGGAACCATCTCCTCGTCGTCCGCGTTACACTTGCGGAACCGACATTTCCAAGGGGGATATCATGGTCTACGAACTTGCCGGGCAGCTGATCCTGCTGACGTCCGCTCTGGGTATTTGGCGTTTTACATCAGCCATTGAACCGGCTGCCGTTCCTGTCCGATCCTGAAGGCGCAAAGTGAACCGGTCCGGCACATTTTCGCGCCCGCACGTTCCCCCTGTGACAGCCCGACAGCAGAAAGGCAGATGACATGACCGATACGTCCGATCTGGAACAGCAGGCGCGCAGCCAGGCCGCCGGTCTGGGGCGCCAGGCCAAAGGTGCCGTGGAGGAAAAACTCCGCGCAGGCGCCGGGGCCGCGCAGGCGCAGGCCGCCGGGGAGGTTCAAGCCACCGCCGAGGCCGCTGAGGCCGCGGCGCAGGCCTTTGATCCCGGCAGCATGCAGGCGCAGGCGGCCCAGGCCGTGGCCGGCCATCTGGAGGACGCCGCCCGCCAGGTGCGCAGCCTCGATCTGGAGGAAACCGTGCAGGAGGTGAGCGCCTTTGCCCGCCGCAATCCGCTGCTGTTCCTGAGCGCCGCCGCGCTGGCTGGCTTTGCCGCCACCCGCTTTCTCAAGGCGAGCGCGCCGCAGCCCGTAACGCCGCAGCCTGCCGCACCGCAGCCCGTTTCGCCGCAGCCCGTTTCGCCGCAGCCTGGCGCCGCCGCTGCCGCGCCGATCCATCCGGAGGCGCCCGATGCCGGATCCTGATCTGCGCCAGGCCCCCGAACTGTTCACCGAGACGCTTCGCCGTTTCGCCGCGCTGCTGCGCAGCGAGGCCGCCCTGGCCAAGGCGGAGCTGAAAGAGAACGCCGCCCGCGCCGGCACCGGGCTGGCGCTGATTGCCGGGGCTGCGCTGCTGGCGCTGGCCGGGGTGCATGTGCTGGCGGCGGCGCTGGTTGCCTGGATCGCCGCCGCGGGCCTTGCCCCCGGGCTGGCGGCGCTGATCGTTGGCGGCGCGCTGCTGGCGGCGGCGCTGGCGCTGGTGCTTGCGGGCCGGGCGCGGC
Source organism: Leisingera sp. CC-HEC093 (assembly GCF_059429195.1). NCBI lineage: Bacteria > Pseudomonadati > Pseudomonadota > Alphaproteobacteria > Rhodobacterales > Roseobacteraceae > Leisingera > Leisingera sp. CC-HEC093. The sequence continues at coordinate 3,527,323 of NZ_JCAIJR010000001.1, forward strand.
TCAGCAGCGGCGCGCTGCTGCCCGGGCGCACGCTGCGCAACGTCAAACAAGATGCCGCCACGATCAAGGAGGCCGCTGATGCCCAGCACTGACACCCTCGAACAGCAGGTCGAAGCCGACCGCCGCCGCCTTGCCGCGTCGCTGTCCGGGCTGACCGGCGCGGTGGCGCCGCAGGCCGCGGCGCAGCAGATTGCCGCCGCCGCCAACGGCTATGGCGGCGAACTGGGCCGCCAGGCGATGGCCGCCGCGCGGCGCAACCCGGCCGGGCTGGTCCTGGCCGGCGCCGGGCTGGCGCTGATGTTCACCGGCACCGGCCGCCGCCCGCCCCGCGCAGCACCCGCCCCCGCGGCGGTGCCGCCCGCGGCCGCCATGGGCGGGTTTGACGCCCGCGTTGCGGCGGCAGACGCCGCCATCAAGAAGGAGATGACCGGGATGAGTGACGAAAACTTCCGCACCAGCAAGATGCGCGAGACCCTGAACGCAGGCCTGGAGGCGCTGCCCGATGCGGCCCGCAAACGGGTGCTGGCGGCGCGCACCGCCGCGCTGCAGGCGCAGGAAAAGGTCGAGGCCCAGGCCGCCCGGGCGGCGGCGCGCGGCCGCAGCTTCTATGACGACAACCCGCTGGCGGCCGGTGCGATCGCGCTTGGCCTTGGCGCCCTGATCGGCGCGCTGCTGCCTGCCACCCGCCGCGAGGACGAGCTGCTGGGCGCGCACCGCGACGCGCTGGCCGCCAAGGCCGAAGCCGCCCTGCGCGAGGAAATGGACCGCCTGCACAGCAAGGCCAGCGCACGGCTGGAAGCCGCAAGCAGCCCGCCGCAGAACGCTGCACGCTGACCCCGTGCCCGGTGTTCTGACAACAGCGCTCAGCAGCCGCGGTGTGCGGGTCATGCTGCTGATGCTGACGATCATCGCAGTCGCAACGGCCTTGCAGCTGGCGCAACAGATCCTGGCGCCGATGAGTTTTGCTTTGGTTCTGGGCGTTGTGGTGTCACCGGTGGCGGACAAGCTGGCGCGCTACGGGGTGCCGCGGCTGGTGATTGCCCTTACGCTGCTTTTGCTGTCCACACTGTTCGTGGCGGTGATCCTGCTGCTGATCGAACCGCTGATCGACGTGCTGATCGAGGAACTGCCCCGCATCAAGGCAGTGATGGCACGGCTGATCGGCGAGGCAGCGCATCTGCTGCGCGGGATCGAAACGATCAGCCAGGGAATAGAGGAAAGCGTCGGCGCCGAAGCGGTGGAGCCCCAGACCGCAATCCCCTCGGTGGGAGATGCGCTGTGGCTGGCACCCAGCTTTGTTTCGCAGGTGTTCATATTTGTCGGCACCCTGTTCTTTTTCACCCTGACGCGTAACGATCTCTACCGCCTGACCGGACCGCTTAAGGACCGGCTGAGGCACGCGGACACTGTCGTGGCGCGTTATTTTGCGGCGATCACGCTGGTCAATACGGGACTGGGCACCGCAACTGCGGCGGCAATGATGGCACTGGGGGTAGAATATGCTCTTTTGTGGGGGCTGGCTGCGGGATTGCTCAATTACGTTCTGTACCTCGGTCCGCTGCTGGTCGCCGCGGGGCTGGCGCTTGGCGGCATTCTCCAGTTCCACGGAGCCTATGCCGTGCTGCCGCCGCTGACCTTTCTCGCTCTCAACATGGCGGAGGCCAATATCGTCACGCCGCTAGTGGTCGGCCAGCGCATGGCAATTAACCCGCTGCTGGTGTTCCTGTCGATTGTCTCTGGCCTGTGGCTGTGGGGGCCGGTGGGCGCCTTCGTGGCGCTGCCGCTGCTGTTGTGGCTTGGGGTTTTGCTGGAGCCGCAGCCCGGTGCCGCAAAGGACGCGGCTGACGACCCCTTGACGAAGGTGATCTGAAACCCGCCGCTGAGCTTTCCGCGGCATTTAATCCATGACACCCTACCTAAACCGCATCCTGGTGCAGAAGACGGCCAGTCAATTTTAGTTCACGTCGGCGGCCATCGATACTGCCGTCAATTTTTCCACTTTATTTCAATCCATTACAAAGTTTTCACTTTGTTCACGGCAACACTTGCACGGCACAAAGCCATATATGACTAGACAATTTCTAAGTGGACGCTATTTCCGCTTGATATGTCACAGTTTAATGACCGTTTCGGACACCGGTGGCATGGCTCCTTCATAACTTGAGGAGACCTTATGGGTACTGAGAATACCGGTGCGGAAGCACCCATCCTGATCCTGAGCGGGAACGCGCTGGAGGCCGTGGACATCACCGATTATCTTGTACGCCGCGGGCTGGACAATGTATTGAGCGCCACGAAGATCGAGCTTTGCACCACCTTTCTTGATGACCGAACGCCGACGCCGCGGCTGGTGTTCTTCGCCTTTTCCATTAGCGATCCGGTAGCCCGCGACTGGCTGTTTACGGCCCGTGCCAAGGGCTGGCGCATTATTCTGGTCAATGGCGAAAGCAGGGATCCCGAACTGCAAGACCTGCCAATGCTCACGCGGCCGTTTGCGACGAGCCATCTGGACGCGGTGATGGAGCTGGCCGGCGAATAGGCCCGCTTTGGGAACGCAGAACAAGGAGAAAAGGCCAAATGGCCTTTTTGCCACCCGCAAAACACTTATCTTGTAACAACACGACCGCCCCCGCCAGTGCACCGCTCTGCTGAGCACCACTGCCGATCATGATAGCGGCCCCGGGTCTGCAACCGGTTCAGCGCCGTGCCTGACGGCTCAGCCTAAGCGTCCAGCTCAGTATCCCAGTATAAAAAGTCCATCCAGCTTTCATGCAAATGGTTGGGCGGGAACTTGCGCCCCGTGTTGCGCAGCTCCTCCGCCCCTGGGCGCCGCGGCGGTTTGCGCAGCGACATCCCAGCCCGGTGCAGCGACTTGGACCCTTTCCTAAGGTTGCAGGGGCTGCAGGCTGCAACCACGTTTTCCCAGCTGGTCACACCGCCGGCGGCGCGCGGAACCACATGGTCAAACGTCAGATCGCCCTTGCTGCCGCAGTACTGGCAGCAGAATTCATCCCGTAAAAACAAATTAAAGCGCGTGAAGGCCACGCGCTTTTGAGGTTTCACATAATCTTTCAGAACCACCACAGACGGTATTCGGATCGCAGTGCTCGGACTGTGCACCACCTCGTCGTACTCGGCCACAATGGCCACCCTGTCGAGCCAGGCTGCTTTGACCGCATCCTGCCAGGACCACAAAGAAAGCGGGTAGTATGAAAGCGGCCGGTAATCCGCATTCAGCACCAGCGCGGGGTGCTGTTTCAGCGCCCCTGGAGATCTGACAAACTCTGCTCTGAAATCGCCATCCATTTTTGAACGTCTTCCTCGCCCTGATCTTCCGTTTCCCGGAACCAGAGCGGGGAACCCGCCCCAGCCTGACTTTGACTATATATCGTGGTTGGCACCTGACAAGCCCCAATGACCCACAACATGTCGGGAGCATGCTAGCCCCGTCAAGTAACACTGCGGTGACAGTTATCCACAGGCAGCCGCGCCTCAGGCCTCTTGCCCTGCCTTCCCTGCCCGCCTATTGCCCTGCCATGACCCGTTTGATCCGTTTCAACAAACCCTATGATGTGCTGCCGCAATTCACCGACCGCGGCAGCCAGGACAGCCCGCGCGCAACGCTCAGCCGGTACATCGACTGCCCTGGCGTCTATGCCGCCGGCCGCCTTGACCGCGACAGCGAAGGGCTGATGCTGCTGACGGACAACGGCCGCTTACAGTCCTGGATCACAGATCCCAAGCACAAGATGGACAAGACCTACTGGGTGCAGGTGGAAGGCCTTCCAAGCGCCGAGGCGCTCAAGATTCTGGCGGAAGGCGTTGATCTGAATGACGGAAGAACCCGGCCTGCCAAAGTTCAGGTAATACCGGAACCGCCCGGGCTATGGGCCCGCACCCCGCCTGTCCGGGTTCGCAAAACCGTCCCCGACAGCTGGGTCGCGCTTACCATCCGTGAAGGGCGCAACCGCCAGGTGCGGCGGATGACGGCGGCTGTTGGGCATCCCACCTTGCGGCTGATCCGCTATAGCATCGGCGCCTGGACGCTGGACGGGCTGGCGCAAGGCGACTGGGAGGATCTGGAGCCGCCCCGTGTGCCGGGCCCGCCCAAACCTTCGCAGAAACCGCCGCGCAAAGCCAAGACCGCCCGCCCCCGCGGCCCGGCAGGTGACAGGCCGCGCCGCCGTTGATACCCTGCCGGCATGCTGCCACATGCCCCTGCCCCCGATGCCATTCTGGAAGCGTCGCTGTACGTCGGCGACCTGGACGCGGCTGAAGACTTCTACGGCAGGCTTCTGGGGCTGGAACGCATCCAGCGGCTCGGCAACCGGCATGTATTTTTTCGCTGCGGCAATTCTGTTGTGCTTCTGTTCAATGCCGCCGAAACCGTGAAGCCGCCCGGAAATCCGCGATTGCCGGTGCCGCCGCATGGCGCACATGGACCGGGGCATTTGTGTTTCATGCAAACCCGGGAAAACCTGCTGAAGATGCGGGCGCGGCTGCTGGCGGCTGGGGTGGAAATCGAGGCCGAGTTTGATTGGCCCAGCGGCGCGCGCTCAGTCTATTTCCGGGATCCGGCCGGGAATTCTTTGGAGATTGCTGAGCCGCATCTGTGGGCCTAACGACCCACAGAACAGCCCAGTGCCAAACCGAGAGCTTACAGGCTCAGTTTATCCCGCATAAAGGCCAGCGCCACACTCAGACCGTCCGGAGCGATACCATGGGCGGTGCCCTTTTGGATATGGGCAAAGACATCCTGGAAACCGGCCTCCTGCAGCGCCTCAGCGGCTTCCGGCAGCGATTGTACCGGCACCACATCGTCCTGATCGCCGTGCACCAGCAGCACAGGCATTTTGGACAGGGCCTCATCCTTCAGCAGTTCCGGGGCCAGCAGACGGCCGGAAAACGCGACAATCCCGGCCACCGCATCCTCGCGCCGCGGCGCGACATGCAGGCTCATCATGGTGCCCTGGCTGAAACCAAACAGCACAACCTGTTCTGGCAGCACATCCTCGTCCACCATCAGTGCATCCAGAAAGGCGTTCAGATCCTCCACTGCGGCCTGCATCCCGCGCATGCTTTCCTCCTCCGATGACCCGTCGATCCAGGGAATCGGGAACCACTGAAAGCCGAGCGGCGCACCGGCACAGGCCTCAGGCGCATCGGGTGCAACAAACAGAGTATCCGGCAGATGTTCGCCCAGCGGATCGGCAAGCCCCAGCAGGTCTGCGCCATTGGCGCCGTAGCCATGCAGGAACACCACAACAGAGCGGGTGTCGCCGGAGAGCGGCTCCTTGCGGCCGGCATTCAGTACACGAGTCATCGGATTCCTTCCCTGTCCTTCGCCACCCGGTAATAGGCCCACAGGATGCGCGCCGCAACCGACCGCCACGGCGACCACTCCTCTGCGATTTGCCGCATCTCCCGCTCCTTCGGGCGTGCGGGCAGATCAAACAAGACCCGCGCGGCCTCCTGCAGGGCAAGATCCCCGTGGGCAAATACATCCGCCCGCCCCAGCGAGAACATCGCATAAATCTCCGCGGTCCAGACGCCAATCCCCGGCACCTGAACCAGTGTGGCAATCACTTCCGCATCAGGAGCATTTCGCAACGCCTTGAAATCAATACGCGCCTCGGCCAGCGCCCGGGCGTAACGGATTTTCTGGCGGCTTAGGCCGGCCGCGCGCAGGTCCTCGTTCGTTGCCCAAAGAATTTTGCGCGGGCCGGTTAACTTCGCGGCTTTCATACGCTTCCAGATCGCACTGGCGGAAGCCACGCTCACCTGCTGGCTGACAATTGCGCTCAACAACTCTGCAAACCCTTCGGGCTTGCGCCGCAGGGGCAGCGGGCCGGTCAGCGCCAGCGCTTCGGCAAAACGGCGGTCCTGCGCCGCCAGCCAGTCCGCCCCCTCACTAACGCAGTCATTGCATTGAATGATCCGGCCTGCACCCGGCAGAAATCTTGGCTGATCTGACGCCACGTCACCCCCTTTGACCGCGGCAGCACGGCGGCCCACTAGCGCGGCAAGCGCCTTGCCCCGCCTCCGGTTCACCGCTACGCATCCCATATGAGCATGACCATGACCACCCCCAGCGACGCGGTCGCCAAGAAAAACGTTGCCATCCTGGTTCTGGCCCAGGCGATCCTCGGCGCTCAGATGCCGATGATCTTCATCGTCGGCGGCCTGGCCGGCCAGTCGCTGGCGTCCAACCCCTGCTTTGCGACGCTGCCCATATCGCTGATCGTGGGCGGCTCGATGCTGGCGGCCACGCCGGTCTCGGCAATCATGCAGCGCTGGGGACGCCGCGCCGGTTTCTATACCGGTGCCGCCTTTGGTGCTGTTGGCGGCTTGGTTGGTGCTTACGGGTTGTATCTCGGCTCTTTCCCCATCTTCCTGCTCGGCAGCCTGCTGACCGGCGTCTACATGAGCGCGCACGGCTTCTACCGCTTTGCTGCGGCAGACACCGCTTCCGACGCATTCCGCCCCAAGGCGATTTCTTATGTGATGGCGGGGGGGCTGGCCGCAGCGGTTATTGGCCCGCAGATTGTGAAGGCCACCAGTCAAGCCTTTGTTATTCCGTTCCTTGGCACATATTTGGCGGTGATAGCCGTAAACGTTCTGGGCGCGGCGCTGTTCCTGTTTCTGGACATCCCCAAACCGCCCGCACCCAGTCAGGACAGCCCCAAGGGCCGCAGCCGCGTGGAGCTATTGAAAACGCCAGTCATCGCCGTTGCCGTGATCTGCGCCATGGTTTCCTACGCGCTGATGAATCTGGTAATGACCTCAACCCCGCTGGCCGTGGTTGGCTGCGGTTTCACCGAGGGCAACGCCGCGGATGTGGTCACCTCCCACGTTCTGGCGATGTATGTGCCATCCTTCTTCACCGGCCATCTGATTGCCCGCTTCGGCGTGGAAAAGATCGTTGCCGCAGGTCTGGTGATCCTCGCCGGTGCCGGCGCGGTGGCGCTGCAGGGAGTCGATCTGGAGAACTTCTTTATCGCTCTGGTGCTGCTTGGCGTGGGCTGGAACTTTGGCTTCATCGGCGCAACAACCATGCTGGCCGGCGCACATGAAAGCTATGAGCGCGGCCGGATGCAGGGCTTAAACGACCTACTGGTGTTCGGCGGTGTCACCATGGCTTCGCTGGCCTCCGGCGGACTGATGAACTGCTCCGGCGGCAATCCCGTGGATGGCTGGAACGCAGTCAATATGGCCATGGCGCCCTTCCTGGTGCTGGCCGGCGGCGCGCTGGTTTGGCTGGTGATGCGGCCCAAAGAGGCCTGACCGGTCCAGCTTGGAAGTCAGGAAAAACAGGAAAGGCGCCCACAGGGGCGCCTTTCCTGTTTCATAACAGTTCTTCTTTACCAGCGCCCGAAGACCGCCCGGCGCATCAGCCCCGACCGGCGCCGGAACTCGCTTTGGCCAAGGGCGCCCTGGGCCACTCGCTCAGGCTCCCGGATTGCCTGTTTCAGAACGGCCTCGGCCTGCCAGCCCGCCAACAAGGCAGCCCCAGAAGGTTTCGAAACTACGGCACGCTGGACGCGCGCTTTAGTTAGCTTTTCCAGACCCTTGCGCGCCAAAGCTTGCACACCCTCCAAGGTGCCGTCCAGCAACGGGATCCGCTTCTGCGCCTCCAGTTCCGGGATCGCACGCAGCCAGCTGGCGACTCCCGCACCATAGCCAAAGTCCCTGACGGCAGCCTCATCCGCCTGCCCCAAAGACGCTGCGGCCATCCACATCAGTGACCCGCTGGTCCGGTCGACATAACGGTCAAATTCTGCCTGGTTCTCAAAGGGATCCTTGTAAATATCCCAGCGCCGCGCCGCGGCCATCCCGTCGATACAAACAGCCAGCTCCGGCTTCAGCAGCCGCGCCAAGGGCGTTGCCACATAGTGACGGCGGACCGGCTTGCCCTCCGCAATTTCCGCCCCCACATCGCGCCACCATTGCACCCGCATTTCCGCAATCATGCTTTCCTGGCTGGCCCAGGGCGCCCGCGCCAGCTCAATGTTGAAAGCATACAGCGCAAACAGCAGCGGCCGCGCCTGGACCGGCGCTGCCATGGTAGCTAGAAACCTGTCCGGATCGCTTTTCTGAACCAGCTCTGCGCAGGCCGTCAGGTCGGCGTCAAACTGCATCCGCCTGCCCGTCGTGGATCAGCTTCCAGCGGATTGCATCCAGCAACGCCTCGAAAGAGGCATCGAGTATGTTCGGGCTGACCCCGACGGTGGACCAGCGATGGCCTTGGCTGTCTTCACTGTCGATGATGACCCGGGTAACCGCCTCGGTGCCGCCTTGGGTGATCCGCACCTTGAAATCCACCAGCCGCATATCCTCCAGTTGCGCGGAATAGCGCCCCAGGTCCTTGCTCAGCGCCCGTGCCAGCGCGTTGACGGGGCCGCGATCGCTGCCGGTTTCGTCCAAGGATTCACTGACTGACAGGCGTTTCTCACCATCAACCTTCACCACAACCACCGCCTCGGACAAGCTGACCATGCGGTTGTACTTGTTCTTGCGCCGCTCAACGGTGACCTTGTAACGCTTGACTTCAAAGAAGTCCGGCAGCTGACCCAGCTCATTGCGTGCCAGCAGCTCGAAAGAGGCCTGCGCAGTATCATAGGAATAGCCCTCAGCCTCACGCTCCTTGATCCGCTCCAGGATCCGCGCCAGCGCCGGGTTGCCGTTCTCGACACTCAAACCGGCATCAGTCAGCCGCTTACGAAGGTTCGACTGCCCGGCTTGGTTCGACATCGGGATAACCCGGGCATTGCCTACCTGGCCCGGCTCGATGTGCTCATAAGTGGAGGGGTCTTTCAGGATCGCACTGGCGTGCAGCCCCGCCTTATGGGCAAAGGCCGAGGCCCCCACATAGGCCGCCTGGCGCACAGGAACCCGGTTCAGGATATCGTCCAGCATCCGGCTGGTCCGGGTCAGCCCCGCCAGCGCTTCCAGGCTTACACCGGTATCGAATTTACCGGCATAGGGTTCCTTCAGCAGCAGCGTCGGGATTAGTGCGGTCAGGTTGGCGTTACCGCAGCGCTCCCCTAAGCCGTTTAGCGTGCCCTGAATCTGCCGCGCCCCGGCGTCGACGGCAGCCAGAGAGCAAGCCACGGCATTTTCCGTGTCATTATGGGTATGTATGCCCAGTTTCTCACCTGGAACTCCGGCCGCAACAACGTCGCTAACGATCCGGTGAACTTCCGCAGGCAGCGCGCCGCCATTGGTATCGCACAGCACCACCCAGCGTGCACCGGCTTCCAGCGCTGCGCGGCAGGCCGCCAAGGCGTATTCGGGGTTGTCCTTGTAGCCATCAAAGAAATGCTCGGCGTCAAACAGTGCCTCGCGTCCCTGCGCCGCAATGTGAGCGACCGAGGCACGGATGTTTTCCAGGTTCTCTTCCAGCGTGATCCCCAGCGCATGGGTCACATGGTAATCATGGCTTTTACCAACCAGGCAAACCGCCGGGGTGCCTGCATTCATGACCGCCGCCAGCACATCATCGTTTTCCGCCGACCGTCCGGCCCGCTTGGTCATGCCGAAGGCAGTTATAGTGGCGCGGGTTTCCGGCACCTCACCAAAGAACGCGCTGTCTGTTGGGTTCGCGCCCGGCCATCCACCCTCGATGTAGTCAACGCCCAGCTGGTCCAGCGCCTGCGTGATTTGCTTCTTTTCCTCGGTCGAGAACTGCACGCCCTGAGTCTGCTGCCCGTCCCGCAGGGTTGTGTCGTAAAGATAGAGGCGTTCCCTGCTCATGAAACAAACTTTTGATAGAGTTTTTCAATCATAGTTGACTGGTTTTCTTTGCAAGGATGCTGTCCGGATTGCATTTTACTCAGAACTTGAGACCAGAAAACAGCTTCATCATCACTTTCCGTGGCTGTCGCTCTGTTGGCTCTTGCTGCAACTGAATTCATAGTATCTAGCTGCGAGACTTCCCATTCCACGCCTTCGGATGTGTCTTTCAACAAAACACCAGCCGCTTTCAACCCATCTCTTATTTCGTCTGCAACTGCAAAATTCTTACTTTCCTTTGCTGCTCTACGGGCTTCGATCAGGGCTGCGACTTGGATTTCGACTCCTGTAGAAACAACTTTCACGTCCCAGGCGCCCATCTCCTCCGTCAGCAGCCCCAGCATCTGCGCCGATGCCAGCAGCCCGGCGGCGTCGCCGGCCGCGGCCAGCTTATGCAGTTCGGCAATCGCGCCTGCAGAATTGAGATCATCCGCCAGCGCCTCCAGGACCGCGGCAGCAGCGCTGGACGCGGGTTCGATGCCCGCCGTCAGCGCCCGCCACTTGCGCAGCGTCGCTTCGGCCTCCTTGGCCTTCCTGTCGGTCCAGTCCATCGGCTTGCGGTAATGGGTCTGCAGGAACACCAGCCGGATCACCTCGCCCGGATACCCCTGGTCCAGCAGGTCGCGCACGGTGAAGAAGTTGCCCAGGGACTTGGACATTTTCTTGCCTTCAACCTGCAGCATCTCGTTATGCAGCCAGTACCGTGCAAAGCTGTCATCGCCATTTGCGCAGCAGCTTTGCGCAATTTCATTCTCGTGGTGCGGGAACATCAGGTCGTTGCCGCCACCGTGGATGTCGAAGGTCTCGCCCAGCAGCTCATAGGACATGGCCGAGCATTCGATATGCCAGCCCGGCCGCCCGCGCCCCCAGGGGCTGTCCCAGCCTGGCAGGTCATCGCTGGACGGCTTCCACAGCACAAAATCCATCGGGTTTTTCTTGTAGGGTGCCACCTCAACCCGAGCGCCTGCAATCATGTCATCCACCGAACGGCCAGACAATTTGCCATAAAGCTCTTTCCAGCTGTCGACGGCGAACAGCACATGGCCTTCGGCGGCATAGGCGTGGCCTTTGGCGATCAGCTCCTCGATCATCGCCACCATCTGCGGGATATACTGGGTCGCACGCGGCATGTGGTTCGGCTCCAGCGCGCCAAGCTCGCCCATGTCATCCAGGAACCACTGCGTCGTCTCTGCAGTGATGTCGCCGATCGGCCGGCCGCTCTCGGCAGCGCGGGCATTGATCTTGTCATCCACGTCGGTGAAGTTTCGGGCGTAAGTCACTTTATCCGCGCCATAAACTTCGCGCAGAAGGCGGTAAAGAACATCAAAAACCACCACCGGACGGGCATTGCCCAGATGCGCCCGGTCATACACTGTCGGGCCGCAGACATACATCCGCACGTTTTCGGCGTCGATCGGCTCAAAGACCTCTTTCTTGCGGGTCTTCGTGTTTTGCAGCTTGATCACTGTGTCCTTGGTTCCCATGCCCGGTTCCTTTTCCATGCCCTGCCGATGCCAGCAGGCACTACCATTGCGCGCAGCGCGGGCTTAGCAACTTGTCAAGGAAATGAAAACGACAGAAACCAGCCCGCTGAAATGTCAGCAGGTAATGCAGCAGATAATGGCGGTGCTCATCTGGTTCATACAGGCTGCTTAGCACGGGGCTGAGGCTGCGCCAAGCCCCTTGACCCTGAAACAGCAAAGGCCGCCCCGTCTGCCTTGGGAACAGACCGGGCGGCCAGCGGCGCAGCGGGCCAGGGCTGCTGCGCCGGTGTTTGTGTCAGCTTAGAATTTGAACGATGCGCGCAGCGCCACCGAGGTCGCATCGCCGCCGACGCCGGAGTCGCCGAACTCGTCAAAGTCATGCTCCAGCACTTCGCCGCCGATCTGCCACTGATCGGTTACCTGGTAGGCCAAGCCGACGCCATAGAATTCGCCGGTTTCGCTGCCGATCGAAGAGTCGGCTTCCGCCACACCGCCGGTCACATAGGCAAGCACCTTACCGAAGTCATAACCGGCTTTCACCTTGGCGCGGGCGACGGAATCGATGGTTTCACCGCTCAGATCCAGGTCGGTTTTGTCATAATCCAGTTCGCCGCCCAGAACGAAACGGCCGAAATCATGGTTGTAGCCAGCATGCACACCATAAGAGGTGTCATCACCGGAGGCGCCGTTGTCGGCGTCCGCGTCCAGCTGGCCGACCTGGCCACCCAGATAGAAACCGGTCCAGTCGCCGCCTTCATTGATCACAACCGGCGCAGGCGCCGGGGCGGGTTCAACCACCGGCTCCACCAGGTTGCCGGCAAACGCCGCACTGCCCATTACGGTTGCGATGGCTGTCATAGCTACGAAACGAGTCATTCAGACTTCTCCTTTTGCAGTACCGGCGCTTCATGTGCGCCGTTGACGCCTACAAAAGGTCTCTGCAGCGTAACTTCCAGTGCTGCATCAGAAGCAGCCCCCCGAATTGGCGGGGACTAGCCGAAAGCACACACAAGCGCGCGCTTTCTTGCCAATGCGGGCCAGCAGCTTTCCGCCAGCCCATTGAAAACCCGTTCTCTATTTCCTAGCAGCTCGCCTCGCTGCTGCGCAGCGCAAGTGCACCGTCAAAACCGGAAAGCAGCGCTGACCGACAGTGTTTCTCCAGAACGCCCGGCACCGCCGTCCCGCGGCCCGGCCTCATGATGCAGCAGCTCTCCGGTGACTTGCAGCATCCGGTTCAGGGAAACCCGCATGCCCAGCCCGAATAAGGGGCCCAGCCGCCGGCCCCCGGACGCTTCTGCCTGTACGCCGCCAACGGTCACGAAACCGGTCGTCTGGCCGAACTCGTACCCGGCCTGCAGTCGCAGCTGATGGGTTTCATCTGCTTGGATTGCGCGCGTCAAAACGCCGGTTTGCCCGGTTGCAAGGCTTCCGCCGAACAACAGGCCGCCAGCGCCCTGGCCCAAAGAGAACTGAAAACTGCGTGCGTCAACTGCAGCGCCCGCTGAAGCCGCCTTTTCTGCTGCTTGGAACGGTTTATTTGCAGCTTCGTCAGCAAAAGCAGGCTGGCCGTCTGCGGCGGCAAGGGCACATGACGCGGCCAAGATTCGGAAAAACACGGTCTTTTTAACCATCGGCATTGAGTTTTGCCTTCTTGATAGCGCCTTTCAGCGCGCAGCCCCTGGCAGCCACTATGGCAATTAATGATTAATATTCCGTTCCCCAAAGCGCCTAAAATTTTATCAAACCCTCCAGTTGGCAGCAATTTCACCGACTGCAGCCGAGATTGACAACGTCCATTGCGGCCATACCCTTCATCAGGAACGCTCAGACCAACCTTTGTGAAAAATGTGTCGTTTTTTTCACCCTGGTCGCTATCGGACAAGAAACGCCGCAAACGCATGGCACACTGGCGCGAATGAAACGGGAGCTCCCATGCAGGAAGAACGCAGCCAAGTCAGCCTCATCTGCCGCACCATCGGTGCAGCGCGGGGCCGCGCAGCCAGAGGCCGGCCGCACTAAGTTGAAATCACCGGACATTTCAACAACACCTGCCAAAAGGCTCCCCCATGAACGACCAAGCCTCCTCCACCCGCGCCACCCGCAGCGGCGGCCGCAATGCGCGCCGTGCAGCACGCGCCGCAGCCCTGCCCGACCATTTGCGCCCGGTCCGTCCCGGCATGGAATCCACCGCTTTGAAAATGCTCAGCCAGGCGGATATGGAGAAAATACACGAAGCGGCCCTCACCGCTCTCGAGGAAATCGGCCTTGCCGATGCGCCGCAAAGCGGTATTGACTACCTGACCGCGGCAGGCTGCATCCTGGGCGGCGACGGCCGCATCCGCTTCCCCCGCGCGTTGGTCGAAGACACCATCGCCAAAGCCAACCGCTCCGTTACGCTCCACAGCCGCGACGGCAAGAACGACCTGCAGCTGTCCGGCGGCCGCGTGCATTACGGCACCGCAGGCGCTGCTGTCAGCATGGTGGATGTTGCAGGCCGGGTGTACCGCGACTCGACCGTCCAAGACCTGCATGATGCCGCCCGCATCTGCGATCGGCTCGACAACATCCACTTTGTTCAGCGCCCGATGGTCTGCCGCGACATACCCGACAACCTCGAAATGGACTTGAACTCAATCTATGCGACGACGGCCGGCACCACCAAGCATGTCGGCGTGTCCTTCACTGAGCCGGCCTTTGTGAAACCCGGCCTGGAACTGTTGCACATGATTGCAGGCGGCGAGGATAAATGGCGCGAACGCCCGTTTGTGTCGAACTCCAACTGCTTTGTCGTTCCGCCAATGAAATTCGCAACCGAGTCCTGCGAAGTGATGGAGGAGTGCATTAAGGGCGGCATGCCGGTGCTGCTGCTGTCTGCGGGCATGGCTGGTGCCACAGCCCCGTCCACCATCGCTGGCGCGATCGCCCAGGCTGTTGCCGAATGCCTCGCGGGTCTGGTTTATGTAAATGCCGTAAAGCCCGGTGCCCCTGCAATTTTCGGCACATGGCCTTTCGGTCTGGACCTGCGCACCGGTGCGATGTCTGTCGGCTCAGGCGAGCAGGCGCTGCTGACCGCAGGCTGCGCCCAGATGCACAAGTTTTACGATCTTCCTGGCGGTGCCGCAGCCGGCGCCTCGGACTCTAAACTGCCGGATATGCAGGCTGGCTGGGAGCAGATGTGCTCCGCCGTCATGGCCGGCCTGTCGGGGCTCAACATGGTTTATGAGGCGGCCGGCATGCACGCATCGCTGTTGGGATTTTGCCTGGAATCGCTGATCCTTGATAACGACCTGCTGGGCCAGGCACAGCGCTGTGTCCGCGGGATTGAGGTTAATGATGAAACCCTTGCGCTGGAGCAGATGCGCGCCACCTGCCTGGGCGGGCCTGGTCACTACCTCGGCACCGATCAAACCCTCGGCCGCATGCAGGTCGATTACGTCTACCCCGATCTGGGCGACCGCACGTCCCCCAAAGAATGGGCAGAGCGTGACAAGCCGGACCTGATCGCCAAGGCCGTTGCCAAAAAGGAGAAGATCCTCTCTGAGCGCGCTGCCGCCCGCTTTGATGCGGAAACAGACATGGCGATCCGGCAGCAGTTCAACATTCACCTTCCCGCCTGAAGCGGAACTGGGTAACCGTGTTAGCGGGCCGGATCTTCCGGCCCGCTTTCTTTTGAGACGAACGGCTCCTGCTGCAGTCAGGCACGGCTCGCCGCATTTCTGAAAATTCTCTTAATTTTCGCCTTGATGCTTTCAAGCTCGCCAGTTAACTTATTGTAAAGGCGCTAAAAACGCAAAATCAAGAGGCCACTTAGCCAATCCAGGCTGCGTTAGTGCAATTGCATTCGCGCAAAATGAAAGTGCGATTTTGCAAAGCATGACGGATCTGTGCAATCCGCAAAGCCGGTGCATTTGCAAAAATGCAGGATGCAAGGCGTAATTCAGCCTCTGGATGAGCTTTGCGCTATCAATGGGGAAAAGCCGGAGAATTCGCGCACAAAGGGCGCCTACTGCAAAATGAAAACGCGCGTTAACGTCTGGTCTTCGCCACAGTTCAGTCGGCTTTGGGTATCCGTTGTGTTGGCAGCCGATGCGTTAACCAAATAACCGGCAATTCAAGCCCCTTCAGACGAAAGCAGCAACGCCATTTGCTTTGCAATAACCGTCTCTTGCCTCACCAATGCAGGGATGCAAAGCAATCTTGCAAAAATGCAGCGCGGAGCATCCTCCGCGCTGCTGCCGGGTGATCAGAAAAACGCCTGCAAGCCGGTCTGGGCACGGCCCAGGATCAGCGCATGGACGTCGTGGGTGCCCTCATAGGTGTTCACGGTCTCCAGATTCACCATGTGGCGGATCACGTTGAACTCCAGGCTGATGCCATTGCCGCCATGCATGTCACGCGCCATCCGCGCAATCTCCAGCGCCTTGCCGCAGTTGTTGCGCTTGATGATTGAGATCATCTCCGGGGCGGCGTTGGCCTCATCCATCAAACGGCCGACGCGCAAGCTTGCCTGCAGACCCAGGGTGATTTCGGTCTGCATGTTCGCCAGTTTCAGCTGAAACAGCTGCGTGTTCGCCAGCGGCCGGCCGAACTGCGTGCGGTCCAGCCCGTACTGCCGTGCCGCATGCCAGCAGGCTTCCGCGGCACCCATGGCGCCCCAGCTGATGCCGTAGCGGGCGCGGTTGAGGCAGCCGAACGGCCCCTTCAACCCTTCGACATGCGGCAGCAGCGCGTCCTCGCCGACTTCGACGCCATCCATCACAATCTCACCAGTGATCGACGCCCGCAGCGAAGCCTTGTTTTCGATTTTCGGCGCGCTCAGGCCCTTCAACCCCTTGTCGAGCACAAAGCCGCGGATCTTGCCGCCGTGCACTTCGGACTTCGCCCAGACCACAAACACATCAGCGATCGGCGCGTTGGAGATCCACATCTTGGACCCTTTAAGCCTATATCCACCGTCGATTTTTTCGGCACGGGTCTTCATGCCGGCGGGGTCAGACCCGGCATCCGGCTCAGTCAGGCCGAAGCAGCCGATCCACTCGCCGGAGGCCAGTTTCGGCAGGTATTTCTGGCGCTGCTCTTCGCTGCCGTATGCGTAGATGGGATACATCACCAGCGAACTTTGCACCGACATCATAGAGCGGTAGCCGCTGTCGACGCGCTCCACCTCGCGGGCGACCAAGCCATAGGACACATAGCCGCCGCCAAGCCCGCCGTATTCTTCCGGGATGGTGGTTCCAAGAAGGCCCATTTCACCCATCTCGCGGAAGATCTCAGGATCGGTTTCCTCGTTTTCATAAGCACTTAGCACGCGCGGTTGAAGCTTTTCCTGCGCATAGGCGCGGGCTGAGGCAGAGATCATCCGCTCGTCCTCGGTCAGTTGGTCTTCCAGCCGCAGCGGGTCTTCCCAATTGAAACGGCCCAGATCCGGGGCATCTTTGGCGCGCAGTGCGGGTTTATCGGTCATCTTGTACCTCAGTCGTTCACGATCTGCCCAAACCCTAACGGGAGGTGAATGGAAAAAACAGCGAGACTTTGGCAAGAAAGCATGACAAACACTCATACATGTCAGTACCACGCAAGTTCTTGCCTTCGATTTCCTCGCTGCGCGCCCTGGAGGCGCTGGACCGGCTTGGCAGCGCCTCAGCCGCTGCGGACGAACTGGCGTTGACACAAGGGGCGGTCAGCCGCCAGTTGCAAACGCTGGAACGCCAGCTCGGCATGGAGCTGGTGCAGCGGGATCAGAAACGGCTAACCCTGACCACAGAGGCGCAGGATTATGCCGCAGAAATCCGCCAGGCCTTGAACCAGATCGTGCAGTCCACCCTGCGATTGCAGGCCTCACCACTGGCTGGAACGCTCAATCTGGCGATCCTGCCCGCCTTTGGCATGCGCTGGCTGATGCCGCGGCTGCCGGAATTTGCCCGGCTGCACCCGGATGTGACCATCAACATGGCCACTCGGCTGGAGCCGTTCAACTTTGCCACCGAACCATTTGATGCAGCGTTGCATTTCGGAGATGCAAGCTGGCCCGGAACACAGTCGCTGCTACTGAAGCATGAACAGCTATTACCTGTTTGCGCCCCGCAGCTGATTGACGGGCGCAGGATCAACGGACCCAAGGACATTCTGAAGCTGCCGCTGCTGCATATTCAGACCCGGAGCACCGCCTGGCGGGATTGGTTCGGACAGCACGGCATTGCGGCGGACACGGAACTGGGCGGCACAATCTATGATCAATTCGCAACCATTACCCAGGCTGCGCTGCACGGTTTGGGGGTCGCGCTGATGCCCGATTACCTGGTGGAGCAGGATGTGGCGACCGGTCGGCTGGTGGCGCTGCATCCGGAGCCGGTGGAGACCGCAGGCGCCTATTTCCTGGTCTGGCCGGAGCGGAAAGCAGGCGCGGCGGCACTGATGAAATTCCGCAGCTGGCTGGCGGGAAAGGCGCAGCCGGAGGATCCGCTGCCGCGGTGAATTTCAGGGGGTGACATGCGTGCACCCCCTGTACACCCCCCGGTGCCGGTTCAGAACGGGTTTCAGCCCAGAGCGTAGCCCGCGCCCCGAACAGTACGAACCGGATCGTCGCCGCCAAACTGGGTCAGTGCCTTGCGCAGACGCCCGATGTGGACGTCGACGGTGCGGGTGTCGACATAGATGTCGCGGCCCCAGACCCGGTCCAGCAGCTGTTCCCGGCTCCACACCCGGCCCGGCTTTTCCATAAAGGTGGACAGCAGGCGGAATTCGGTTGGTCCCAGCTTCAGCGGAGTGTCGGCGCGGCTGACCTTGTGAGTTTCGGCATCCAGAACGATGTCGCCGTATTCCAGCCGCACCCCAACGGTAGAGGGCCGGACCCGCCGCAGCTGGCTGCGCACGCGGGCCATCAGTTCAACCACGGAATAGGGTTTCACCACATAATCGTCAGCGCCGGTTTCCAGCCCGCGCACCTTGTCCACTTCCTCTGACCGGGCCGACAGCATGATCACCGGGATATTGCGGGTCTCGGAACGGGTCTTGAGGCGGCGGCAGACCTCGATACCGCTGAGGTTGGGCATCATCCAGTCAAGGATGATTATATCCGGCATATCCTCCGCGACCACCAGCAGCGCTTCCTCGCCGTGTTCGGCACGGAGCACGCGGAACCCGTCGGCTTCGAGATTGTAGGCCAGCACTTCCCGCTGGGCCATTTCGTCTTCTACAACCAGGACAGTGGGCTGATCGGCAGCCATTGGTCAGATCTCCTGCGGTGTGGTTGAGGTGGTGTCAGCCTTCTTGCGGTCTTCCTCCGGCTTTTCGCCGGTGACCAGATAGATCACCTGTTCGGCGATCGCGGTCACGTGGTCGCCCATGCGTTCGGTGTTTTTTGCTATGAAATGCAAGTGCATACAGGCCGAAATGTTGCGCGGATCTTCCATCATGTGGGTCAGGAATTCGCGGAACAGGGCGTTGTACATCTGGTCGACGTCGCGGTCGCGTTCGATCACGTCGCGCGCCAGTTCCACATCGCGCTGGATGTAGGAGTCCAGCGCATCTTTCAGCATCCGCTCCACCTCGCGCGCCATGCGGCGCAGGGCGGATGTGCCTTCGCTGATGTTCGGCCCCTGTGCCAGGACGCCGGTGCGCTTGGCCATGTTTTTTGCATAGTCGCCAATGCGTTCCAGGTTGCCGGCAATCTTCATTACCGAGAGAACAAGCCTCAGGTCAGAGGCCGCAGGCGCGCGCAAAGCGATCAACCGGGCGGTTTCCTCGTTGATCAGCTCTTCCAGCCCGTCAATGGCCTTGTCGCCCTGGCGCACGGTCAGCGCCAGTTCCTCGTCGCGGGTTTCCAGTGCCTGCGCGGCTTCTCGGATGGCGTCCTCGACCAGACCGCCCATTTTCATGATCCGGGCCTGAATCGCCTCCAGATCGCGGTCGAATGCAGATGCAATATGCTGTGTAGTCATTTATTTTTCCTAGAAATCAGCCGATCCGGCCGGTGATATAGCTTTCGGTGCGCGGATCTTCGGGGTTGGTGAAGATCTGGCCGGTGGGGCCGAATTCCACCAGGTTTCCGAGGTGGAAGAAGGCGGTTTTCTGGCTGACCCGCGCGGCCTGCTGCATCGAGTGGGTGACGATCACCACGGAATACTGGCTGCGCAGTTCGTCGATCAGTTCCTCAACCTGCGCAGTGGCGATCGGGTCGAGCGCCGAACAGGGTTCGTCCATCAGCAGCACCTCAGGCTCTGTTGCAACGGCACGGGCGATGCACAGGCGCTGCTGCTGGCCGCCGGACAGCCCGGTGCCGGGCGCATCAAGGCGGTCCTTCACCTCATCCCAGATGGCACCGCGGCGCAGAGATTTCTCTACGATTTCATCCAGTTCCGCCTTGTTCTTGGCCAGGCCATGAATGCGCGGACCATAGGCCACGTTGTCATAGATCGACTTGGGGAACGGGTTCGGCTTCTGGAACACCATGCCGACCTTGGCGCGCAGCTGCACGGGATCGACGCGCTTGTCATAGATATCCTCGCCGTCCAGCAGGATGTCGCCCTTCACCTTGCAGGTGCCGATGGTGTCGTTCATCCGGTTCAGGCAGCGCAGGAAGGTCGACTTGCCACAGCCGGAAGGGCCGATGAAGGCGGTGACGGTGTTGTCCTCGATCTCGACGTTCACGTCTTTGATCGCGTGGCTGTCGCCGTAATAGACGTTCACGTCTTTGGCGGCGATTTTGATGTTCTGGGTTTCCACGGTCTTATCCATCACGGTCATGTCGTTCATTACTATGCCCCTTTTACCAGCGGCGTTCAAAGCGGCGGCGCAGGATCACAGCAAGCGTGTTCATGGTCACCAGGAAGAGAAGAAGGATGATGATGCCGCCCCAGGCGCGTTCGTAGAATGCGGGGTCGGCGCGTTTCGCCCATTCGTAGATTTGGGCGGGCATGGCAGAGTTCGGCGCCAGCAGGCCGTCCGCCAGGGTTTCCGGCGCGTTGGAGGCGATGAAGCCAACCATACCAATGAGCAGCAGCGGCGCAGTTTCCCCCAGCGCCTGCGCCAGTCCGATGATGGTGCCGGTCAGAATACCCGGCGCGGCCAGCGGCAGGACGTGGTGGAACACTGCCTGCATTTTCGATGCACCGACACCCAGCGCTGCGTCGCGGATCGACGGCGGCACCGATTTCAGCGAGGCGCGGGTGGAGATGATGATGGTCGGGAGCGTCATCAGCGTCAGCACCAGACCGCCCACCAGCGGCGCCGAGGTCGGCAGGTGCATGTAGTTGATGAAGACCGCGAGGCCGAGAATGCCGAACACGATGGAGGGCACGGCCGCGAGGTTGGAGATGTTCACCTCGATCATGTCGGTGAGCCAGTTCTGCGGTGCAAACTCCTCAAGGTAGATCGAGGCGGCGACGCCGATCGGCAGCGCCAGCGCCAGTACCACCAGCATCATGAACAGCGAGCCCAGCATGGAGACGCCGATGCCGGCGGCCTCAGGGCGGGCATCGGAGGCATCCGCGCCAAAGATGAAATCGAGGTTGAAGGTCTTCTCCAGCACCCCGGCAGCGGCCAAAGCATCAACAAGATCAAGCTGTTCGGCTGAGATGTTCTTGTCGTTGACGATGCTGTCGCGGGTCACCCGTCCCTTCAGGTAGCCGTCCACGCGGCTGGAGGCGAGGAAGCGGAACTCCACCGTCTGGCCAATCTGGTCCGGGTTGGCGATCACATAGTCGCGCAGCTGGGCGGCGACGTCCTTGGACAGGATGCCGGCCAGTTCTTTGGATTTGAGGCTGGTCTCAATGCCCAGTTCCTCGATCACGGCCTCCATCGCGCCCTTGATGATCGGGGCGTAGCCGAAGGTGGTGACCTTCTTGATGTCGGCCAGATCGCGGTTGCCCTTCTTGTCGAGCTTGGCTTCCAGCAGTTCCACATTCAGCGTGACAAAGGTCTGCTGGAAGGCACCGGTGCCCTTGCCGACGATGGTGGTCACCAGCACCAGCAGCATGATCAGGCCCGCGGTGATGGCGGCAATGCCATAGGCCTTGAACCGGGTTTCTGCCGCGTTGCGCTTCTTGGTGCGCGGGGATTTCTCCAGCAGCGAACCGCCGTGTTTGCGGGGGGCAGCGCCGGCGGGGATTTGGCTGAGGTCAGTCATTATTCATACTGCTCCCGGTATTTGCGCACGATGTAGAGCGCCAGGACGTTCAGGCCGAGGGTCAGGACAAACAGTGTCAGCCCCAGGGCAAAGGCAACCAGCGTTTCCGGGCTGGCAAAGTCAGTATCGCCGGTCAGCTGGCTGACGATGCGGGTGGTGATGGTGGTCATCGACTCCAGCGGGTTGGCGGAGAACTTGGCAATCGCCCCTGCCCCCATGACCACGATCATGGTCTCGCCAATGGCGCGTGAGGCGGCCAGAAGCACCGCGCCGACAATGCCCGGAAGTGCTGCAGGCATTACCACCTGGCGCACGGTCTCAGACCTGGTGGCGCCCAGGCCCAGCGAGCCGTCGCGCAGCGCCTGCGGCACCGCGTTGATAATGTCGTCGGACAGGGAGGAGACGAAGGGGATCAGCATGACACCCATTACCAGCCCGGCCGTCAGCACTGAGGTTGCGCCGGCCATCCATTCAACACCCAGAACGCCGCCCTTGGCAAAGAGGCCGGCCAGCGCCGGGCCAACGGTCAGCAGTGCAAACAGGCCGTAAACGATGGTGGGAATGCCCGCGAGGATCTCCAGCAGCGGCTTGGCAAAGGCGCGCACCGCGCCGCTGGCATATTCCGACAGGTAGATGGCAGCGAACAGGCCCACCGGCACTGCAACCAGCAAGGCAATGAAGGAGATGTAGAGCGTGCCCCACAAGAGCGGCAGGATCGACAGCTCGCTGCCGCCACGGAAGTTCGGTGCCCAGGTGGAGCCGAAGAAGAAGTCCGTCCAGGAATGCAGGCCAAAGAAGTTCTTGGTTTCAAACAGCATCGACAGAACGATGCCGATGGTGGTCAGGATCGCCAGTGAGGCAGCCAGGATCAAAAGCGCCAGCACCGCGCGCTCCACCACGTTGCGGGCGCGGAAGTCCTTGTGGGTGCGCGCGTAGGCGAAGGCAAAACCGCCTAGTGCCAGCAGCGTCACAACCACGGTCATCGCAGTCCGGCCGGTGTGGGACAGGTTGCGGTAAGCCTGGGCGGCGTTCAGCACCTCTGGGCGCACCTTGGAGCCGAGGGCCACGCCCAGCTCGCCCATCAGGGCGCGCAGGTCCTGCTCGCCCGCAACGGCATTGCGGGCCTCGCGGGCGGTCAGCAGTCCCTGCTCCACCGCCAGGTCCAGCCCTTCCGCCACCCGGCGCACGTCGCTCATCACCAGGCCAATGGTGGAGTTTTCGGGAACCGCCTCTGCCGGGATCATGCCAGAGACGCGGGTTTCAATGAACACCGGCTGGGCCAGCAGCCAGACCGCCAGGGCCGCAATGGCCGGCACAAAGGCCGCAATCGCCACGTGGTAGCCGTAATAGGATGGCAGGGAATGAAGGTCTTTGACGTCGCCTGCGGCGGAGGCAATCGCGCGGCGGCGGCCGCCGAAATAGCCCGCGGCGGACAGCGCAAGCAGGAGGGCAACAAGCCAGAAAGTGGGCATGAAAAGCTCCGGTTTTGGCGGTGGCGTTTTGGCTGCGGCAGCCCTGCCGCGGAAAGTAAGAGCCAGGGCGGATCGCTCCGCCCCGGCGAGGATCAGATCACGCGCGGGGCGATCAGGAATTGCCGCCCATCACGGCCTCAGCGGCAACCGTTTCCTGGGTGTCTGCTAGTTCCGGGTCAGCCACCAAGCCGTATTCGGCCAGCGGGCCGTCTTCACCGGCAACTTCGTCCGCGACGAAGAACTCAGCGTATTCCTTGAGGCCGGGGATCACACCGATGTGGGCCTTCTTGACGTAGAAGAACAGCGGGCGGGACACCGGGTATTCGCCGGTTGCGATGCTCTCGGTCGAGGGCGCAACGCCGGACATGGTGGCAACCTGCAGCTTGTCGGTGTTGTTTTCGTAGAAGGCCAGGCCAAAGACGCCGATGCCGTCCTTGTTGCTCTCGATGCGGGCCAGGGTCTCAGTGTAGTCGCCGTCAATGTCGACCGATTTGCCATCCGTGCGCAGAGCGATACAGGCTTTCTCGGCTGCCTTGTGCTTGGCCTTGTCGGTATCGCCTTCGGCTTGGGCAAGGAGGTGTTCAAATGCGCCGGTGGCTTCGCAGCCCGCCAGGATCACCTTGTCTTCGAACACTTCGCGGGTGCCGTGCTTGGTGCCTGGGATGAAGGCCTGAATGTCCACAGCCGGGAAGTCCGGGTTCACGTCGGCCCAGGTGGTGTTCGGGTTATCGGCCAGCGCGCCGTCAACCAGCACCTTGTCGGACAGCGCCAGGAACCAGTCGGACGGGGTGAATTCGAAAGAGTCGGCATTGCTGTCGGAGGCAAAAACGATGCCGTCATAACCGATGCGGACTTCGATAATGTCGGTCACGCCGTTTTCGGCGCAAGCGGCGATTTCCTTGTCTTTGATCTGGCGCGAGGCATTGGCGATGTCGATGGTGTTTTCACCCACGCCTTCGCAGAAACGCTTGAGGCCGGCAGAGGAGCCGCCGGATTCAACAACCGGGGTCGGGAAATCAAAGTTCTCGCCAAAGGCTTCTGCCACGATGGAGGCGTAGGGCAGAACGGTGGACGAACCGGCAACCTGCACCTGGTCGCGCGCAGCGGCTGCGGTGGCGGAAACGGCGGAAATCGCCAGGGCGGAAGCGGTCAGTTTCACAAAGGACATTTGTGTCTCCAAGAGTTTCTAAGGTCGATCACCCCGTGATGATCTTGCCGCCTCTCCTAGAAGCTGCTGATGAGGCTTTTGTGACATGTGTGTAACGGCTGTATGACAAACCCGGCATCCGAAGAAAAATTTCTGACACAGAAACGCAATGCCGCCGCCGGGCGTCCCGGCGGCGGCATGGTACCTTGCGGGCGCCGGAGACAGTTATTCAGGCAATATCACTGTAAAAACGCATCCTTGGCCCAGATCGCTTTCGACCCGAAGCCGCCCGCGGTGGCGGTTGACGATGTGTTTTACAATTGCCAGCCCCAGCCCGGTGCCGCCCATCTCGCGCGAGCGGTGGCTATCGGCACGGTAGAAACGCTCTGTCAGGCGCGGCAGGTGGATGGGATCAATTCCCGGGCCGTTGTCGATCACCTGGATGCGCGCTGCGGGCGCGCGCACTGATGGATCGCGCGCCGTGAAACTGAGAAGAACGCGCACTTGGTCGCCGCCGTATTTCACCGCGTTCTCCACCAGGTTGGTGAAGACCTGCTGCAGCTGGTCCGGATCGCCGGTGACAAACACGGGATCGTCCGGCGCTTCCAGGGTCATCGCCGCACCGCGCGCCTCTGCTACCGGTGCCAGAGTCTTGAGAGTGGCGGCAAGGTGGCCAGACAGGTCCACCTTTTGTTTCGGGCGCACCCGCTCCTCGCTTTCGACACGGTTGAGGGATAAGAGATCCCCGACCAGGCGGTTCATCCGGCTCGCCTCGCCCTCCATGATCGACAGGAAACGGTCGCGGGCCTTGTCGTCATCCTTGGCCGGGCCGCGCAGCGTTTCGATGAAACCGATGAGCGCTGTCAGCGGCGTGCGCAGCTCGTGGCTGACATTGGCAACGAAGTCGCGGCGCATCTGGCCTGCTTGCTCACGTTCGGAGATGTCGTCGAAACAGGCCAGAACCGCGCCGCCGCTGACCGCGCCGATGCCCGGCACATAGCGCAGGGTGACGGTGAATGTTGTGTCCTGCGCGCCGTCGTTGGAAAGGTGCCGCGCGGTGCGGGACTCGCGGTCGCGCAGGCAGGCCTCTATGGCGGCGGCGACGCTGGGCTGGCGCAGGATGGTGGCAAAGTGGCGGCCCTTCACCCCCTTCCCCAACAGCGTTGCCGCTGCGCTGTTCACGGCGATGAAACGCTCTGTCTGGTCTACCAGCACGGCGGGCAGAGGGATGGCTGCCAGAAATCCGTCAATCAGCTCAGTCGTCATCTGGTCCCCGCGGTTATGATCCCAGCCTGTCTAGCGCCGCTGTGTAAAGCTGATATGGCAGCCGGCGCCGGTTACAGCGGTTTCAACTCTGCCCGGAAACGGCGCATGTTGTCCTGATAAAGCAGCGCGCTTTGGGTGAGCTTTTCGGCCAGCGACGCATCCACCTCGCGCACCACTTTGCCGGGGCTTCCCATCACCAGGGAGTTGTCGGGAATTTCCTTATCCTCGGTGATCAATGCCCCTGCCCCGATCAGGCAGTTTTTGCCGATCTTCGCGCCGTTGAGGATGGTGGCACCCATGCCGACCAGCGTGTTTTCACCGATGGTGCAGCCGTGCAGCATCGCCTTGTGGCCGATGGTACAATTCTTGCCGATGGTCAGCGGATAGCCCGCATCGATGTGCATCACCACGTTTTCCTGCACATTGGTGCCTTCGCAGATGCGGATTTCCTCGTGATCGGCGCGGATGGTGACGCCGAACCAGACAGAGGCGCCAGCTTCCATCACCACTTTGCCGATCAGGTTGGCATCGGGGGCAACCCAGGTGTCCTCATTGATCTGCGGCTGATGCTTGCCAAGAGCGTAAAGGGTCATGACTGTTCCTCAAACTGGGTTTGCAGGGTGCGGACGTGGTCCTGCAGGCGGGGCTGCTGGATCCGGCGCATGCGCTCTGCCTCGACGATGGTTTTCAGCCGTGCCTCGGTTTCATCCAGATCGTCGTTGACCAGCACGTAATCATAATAGCCCCAGTGGCTGATCTCATCCCAGCTTTTCTGCATCCGCTTGGCGATCACCTCGTCGCTGTCCTGCGCGCGGGTTTCCAGACGGCGGCGCAGCTCCGGAATTGAAGGCGGCAGGATGAAGATCGACAGCGCGTGCTTGCCCAGATCGGAATTGCGGATCTGGATCTCACCCTGCCAATCAACGTCGAACAGCACATCCTGGCCGGCCTCGATGGTGTCCTTTACCGGGCCTGCCGGGGAGCCGTAGAAGTTGCCGAACACATGCGCGTGTTCCAGCATGCCGCCCTCGGCCACCTTCTGGCGGAACTCGTCTTCGGACATAAAGAAATATTCGCGGCCGTGCTCCTCGCCCGGGCGCGGGGCGCGGGTGGTGGCGGAGACCGAGAATTTCAGCCCTGGATCCCAGGCCATCAGGCGGCGGGCCAAGGTGGATTTGCCTGCGCCCGAAGGCGAAGAGAGGATGATCAAAAGGCCGCGGCGGTCCGCCATCTGGGCACTCCTTTTCTTATTCTATGTTCTGCACCTGCTCGCGCATCTGGTCGATCACGGTTTTCAGCTCAAGCCCCACTGCCGTCAAGCCGCTGTTCTGGGCTTTTGAACAGAGCGTGTTGGCCTCACGGTTGAATTCCTGCATCAGGAAGTCGAGCTTGCGGCCCACCGCGCCGCCTTTCAGCAGCAGGTCGCGGGCCGCGGCCACATGGGCGCCAAGCCGGTCGAGTTCCTCAGTAACATCCGCCTTGACGGCAATCAGCGCCAGTTCCTGCGCAACCCGGTCCGGGTCAGCACCGTCGGTGTTGTCCATGACGCGGGCCAGATTGGCCTTCAGCGTGTCAGCCATCTTCACCTTGCGTTCTTCCGCGCGGTCAGCCGCCTGGGCGGTCAGGGCTGCCACCTGTTCCAGCTGGCCGTTAAGGATTACGGCAAGCGCGGCGCCCTCGGCCTCGCGCATCTGCACGAATTCCGCCACAAGGGTTTCCAGTTCCTTGCTGAGAGCGGCAACCAGCGGTGCCGGATCATCGTCGCCCGCGGACTGTTCCAGCACGCCTTTGAAAGACAACAGCTCCGCTGCGGAGGCTGCACGCACCTCCACCCGGTTCTGCGCGGCGATGGACTGCGCCTCTCCCAGCGCCTTGACCACCGATTGCAGAACAGCGGTGTTGACCTGCACCTGACCGGCACTGTCTTCGGTGCGGGTGATCCGCAAGGTCAGCGCTACATTGCCCCGCGCCAGCGCCTTGGCCAGAGCAGAACGTGTAAGGTTTTCAAGACCTTCCAGCCAGTCCGGCACCCGAATCCGCAGATCCAGCCCTTTGGCGTTGACCGAGCGGAGTTCCCAGCTCCAGCTGTGCCGATCGGAGCTGCCCTGCGCCGAGGCAAAGGCGGTCATGCTGCGGATGGTCATGCGGATGGCCCTCATTTCACTGGTGATTTGTCTGCTCTACTGTCTGCAAAGTACAGGGCGCAAGCGCATTTGCAAAAACACGCCCGCGCGGAGGCGTTAACCATTGCTTTAAGATTTAGTCCAAATTTGAATTAGATTGTGTCATCTTAACTTCAGGGTAACCAAACCGGCCCTAAGTCTTAAGGCAGCCAGGAGCTGCACAGGATCTTCGGGATGGCCGGCTTTGCAGGGGAAAGTAAGATGATTTTTAGCAGCCGCGATGGTCAAGGCCTGCCCGGCGGGCAGGAAAACGTCGTTTCGATAAGCCGCTTCCGCAAAGGCGGGGCGATGTCACCGCTCCGCCAGGCTGAGGCCTATTGGACTGCACTGCGGCGGGGGGACGATGTTCCCAGCCGGTCGCAGATCGATCCGCGCGGGCTGGAAAACATCCTGAGCAACACTTTTATTCTTGAGCGCATCGCCCCCGGGATTGCCCGGTTCCGCCTGGCCGGTTCTCTGGTCAACGAGATGGCAGGCATGGAAGTGCGGGGAATGCCGGTGACCGCTTTCTTCACCGCCGATGCCCGCAAGCAGATGAGCAGTGCGATGGAGCATATGTTCGAAACCCCGGCGATTGTGGAGCTGGAGCTGCAGATCGAAGCCGCACGCCATCAGGCGCCGCGCGCAGCCCGCATGCTGCTGCTGCCGTTGCGCAGCGACCTGGGAGACATCAGCCGGGTGCTGGGCATCCTGGTGGCGGATGAGGGTGCAGCGGCAACGTCGCAGCGGTTCTCTATCACGTCGATTGAAATGCGCGCAGTGGCAAGCGCCCCTGCCTCATCGGAGCATACGGCAAAGCCGCTGGAGGAGCCAAAACCGGCGCCGGCCGGTGTCAATCAGCCGAACCCGGGATTTGCCGAAACCCAGGCGCGTTTCAAGCCGGAGCGGTCGCTGCTGGACGAAGCCAAGGCACTGCTGGACCGCAGCCGGGCCGGCCGGGCGAGCGGGAAGGCGCAGGAGGACACACCGCCCCCCGCCAAGCGTACCGGCGCGCCGCACCTGCGGCTGGTGATCAGCCGCGACTGACCCTTGCGGGACATCGCATAAGATTTTGCATTCAAGTACAAGGTCATAGCACTTGAATTGACTGCGCCCCGCGGAAGAATCCCGGGGCGCTCTTTTTTAGCAACTCTTGCGGTGCTGAGGCCGCGGCACCAGGCGGTGCGCGGCCCGGCCGGGATCAGCCGGCCTGGCGCGCGGCCTGGCTTGCGCGCAGAGCGGACAGCTCCTCCGCCACCAGGAATGCCAGTTCCAGCGACTGGCTGGCATTCAGGCGCGGATCGCAGGCAGTGTGGTAACGGTCGCTCAGGTCTTCGTCGGTCACTGCGCGCACGCCGCCGGTGCATTCGGTCACGTCCTGGCCGGTCATCTCAAAATGCACGCCGCCCGGGATGGTGCCCTCTGCCTTGTGCACGCCGAAGAAGTCGCGCACCTCGCGCAGCACGCTGTCGAAGGGGCGGGTCTTGTAGCCGGTGGAGGATTTGATGGTGTTGCCGTGCATCGGGTCGCAAACCCAGGTGACCTTGGCACCCTCTTCCTTTACCGCCTTGACCAGCCGCGGCAGATGCTCCGCTGCCTTGCCGGCTCCGAAGCGGGCGATCAGGGTCAGCTTGCCCTCTTCGTTTTCCGGGTTCAGGCGGGACATCAGCACCTTGAGGTCATCAGCCGTCGTGGTCGGACCGCATTTCAGGCCGATCGGGTTCAGCACGCCGCTGCAGAATTCCACGTGGGCGCCGTCCGGCTGCCGGGTGCGGTCGCCGATCCAGATCATGTGGCCGGAACCGGCCAGCCATTTGCCGGAGGTGGAATCGAGACGGGTCAGCGCCTCTTCATATTCCAGCAGCAGGCCCTCATGGCTTGTGTAGAACTCAACGGTGGAGAATTCATGGGTGGTATCGGCGTTGATCCCAGCCGCTGCCATGAAGTCGATGGTGTCCTGAATGCGGGTTGCGATCTCGCTGTATTTCTGGACTTCCTGTTCGTCGGTGAAACCCAGAGTCCAGGAGTGCACCCGGCTCATATCGGCGAAACCGCCGGTGGAGAAGGCGCGCAGCAGGTTCAGCGTTGCGGCGGCCTGGGTGTAGGCCTGCAGCATTTTCTGCGGGTTCGGGATGCGGGATGCGGCGGTGAAGTCCAGCTCATTGATGATATCGCCGCGGTAGCTGGGCAGCTCCACGCCATCGATGGTTTCGGTCGGCGCGCTGCGCGGCTTGGCGAACTGGCCGGCCATGCGGCCCACCTTCACAACCGGCACCTTGGCGCCATAGGTCAGCACCATTGCCATCTGCAGCATCACCTTGAACGTATCGCGGATCGCATCGGCGCTGAACTGGTCAAAGCTTTCGGCACAGTCGCCGCCCTGCAGCAGGAACGCCTCACCGCGGCCGGCAGCCCCAAGGTGCTGTTTCAGACGGCGCGCTTCACCGGCAAACACCAGCGGCGGATACTTGGAAAGCTGAGCCTCGACAGCGTTCAGCGCAGCGGCATCGGTGTAGTCCGGCATCTGCACCCGGGGCTTGTTGCGCCAATCCGATTTTTGCCAGTCGCTCATGACTTTATCTCCGCATCAGAGGTCTTTAGAATATGTTGGGTGCTCTATACAAAATCCGCCCGGG
The DNA here is from genome assembly GCF_059429195.1 of Leisingera sp. CC-HEC093. Lineage (NCBI taxonomy): Bacteria > Pseudomonadati > Pseudomonadota > Alphaproteobacteria > Rhodobacterales > Roseobacteraceae > Leisingera > Leisingera sp. CC-HEC093. Next base: position 3,557,408 of record NZ_JCAIJR010000001.1, read on the forward strand.
AGAGACCAGTTTAGAATTGCGGCCACTTGACCCCGGGTCCAAGCTGTGAGCACGGTTTTGAGACCTGCCGCGGAGCGTGCTCCCGCGGCCCGACTTGTTTCTTGAAGGACGCCCGCCATGCAGACGCCACGCAAGCCTGCTGTCTCAGGAGTAGCCGCCGGCCAGCCGAAGAGGTTTGTCTTTGTACTCCTCGACAAATTCACCCTGCTTTGCTTTTCGGCCGCGATGGAGTCCCTCAGGATCGCAAACCGGATGGCCGGCAAGGAACTGTACGCCTGGACCGTGGTCGGAGAAGGCGGCGATACCGTAACCTGCTCCGCGGGCACGGTTTTCAAACTCGATTCGGATTTGGATGAACTGCAGCGCGACGACACCATCATGCTGTGCGGCGGCATCGACGTGCAGGACGCCTCGACCAAGAAGGTGCTGTCCTGGCTGCGGCGCGAGGCCCGCAAGGGGCTGATGGTCGGCGGTCTGTGCACCGCGTCCTATACGCTGGCCAAGGCTGGCCTGCTGGATGGCAAGCGGGCCACCATTCACTGGGAAAACGCCGACAGTTTCAGCGAGGAATTCGACGAGGTGGAACTGGCGAAATCGGTGTTTGTGATCGACGGCAACCGGCTGTCGACCGCCGGCGGCACCTCCTCTATCGACCTGATGCTCAAGCTGATTGCAAATGACCAGGGCGAGGATCTGGCCAATTCGGTGGCGGACCAGCTGATCTATTCCTCGATCCGGACCGACCAGGACACCCAGCGGCTGTCGATCCCGACCCGCATCGGGGTGCGCCATCCCAAGCTGTCGATGGTGATCCAGATGATGGAAGCCAATATCGAGGAGCCGATCAGCCCGTCGATCCTGGCGCAGGATGTGGGCATGTCGACCCGCCAGTTGGAACGCCTGTTCCGCCGCTACCTGAACCGCTCCCCAAAACGTTATTACATGGAGCTGCGGCTGCAGAAGGCGCGCAACCTGCTGATGCAGACGGATATGAGCGTGATCAACGTGGCGCTGGCCTGCGGCTTTGCCTCGCCGTCGCATTTCTCCAAATGCTACCGCGCCCATTACGACACCACCCCGTACCGCGAGCGCGGCAGCAAGGCAGCAGCGTTCAAGATCTAACTGCCGGGGTTTGCGGCTTGGTCAGCGGGAAACCCTGAAAACCGCCCCTTCGCCTTCGGAGGCGAACCAGATACTGCCGTCGGGCGCCTCTTGCACATCGCGGATGCGCCCGGTTTCGCTGCTGCGCAGCTGCTCCACCTCTTTCAGGGGGGAGCCGGTCAGCCGGGAAATATAGCCAAACTTGAGCGAGCCCACGAAAATATTGCCGCGCCATTGCGGCCACATCCGGCCGGAATAGATCATCATACCGGACGGTGCCATGGAGGGGTCCCAGTACCATTCGGGCTGTTCCATGCCAGCCATCGCGGTGCCTGCGCCGATTTTGGCGCCGGAGTAATGGCGCCCGTAGGAGATCACCGGCCAGCCGTAGTTGGCCCCTTTGCGGACCCGGTTCACCTCGTCGCCGCCCTTGGCGCCATGTTCCGCCACCCACAGGTTCCCCTGCAGATCCAATGCCATGCCCTGCGGGTTGCGGTGGCCGTAAGACCAGATCTCTGGCTGGGTGCCTGCGGTGCCGGCAAAGGGGTTGCTGGCGGGCACGCTGCCGTCCCTGTTGATCCGCACCACCGATCCCTGATGCAGCCGCAGGTCCTGGGCGCTTGGCCGGTCGCCGCGCTCCCCAAGCGACACGAACAGGGATCCGTCCTGCGCCTCAACCACCCGCGCACCGAAATGCCGCCCGCCTCTGGCTCCGGGCGCAGCCTCAAACAGCACACGCAGACCGGTCAGGGAAGCATAGTCCCGGCTGAGCCGCGCGGCGGCCAAGGCCGTGCCTGCACCGTTCCTCTGCCGTTTGGCGAAGGTCAGGAAAATCTCGCGGCTGGTTTGAAAGTTCCGCGGCACCATCACATCCAACAGCCCGCCCTGCCCGTTTGCCGCCACCGCAGGCGTGCCGCTGACCTGATTCTTTTTCCCGTCCCGCACGTAGAAAAGCGCGCCCTCACGCTCGGTCACCAGGAAACCGCCGTCCGGCAGAAGAGCAAAGGCCCAAGGCACATCGAACCCGGCGGCCATCCTGGTTACAGTCAGGCGGCCGAGGCTGCTTTGGATCGTATCTGCCTGAACTGTCGTGGAAAACGGCAACAGCAGCAGGGCTGCCGTCAAAGTGAGTAACCGATACAACATTTACGCTTCCCCTTTTGTTACTTTAAGCTTAAATTAAACTCAGCTCCGCAGCACATAAACTGATAATAGCGGAGAAAAACGGGACGGACTCTTTGCAATCGCACGCCTCAACAGGACTTTTCTTTTTCAGACGGCTTGCCTAGGGTCCGATGTGAACATTTTCTGTTCCAACAATGGGAGTTCTCAAATGAAGAAACTGCTGATGGCCACTGCGGCCGCTGCGCTGACGGCTGGCACCGCATATGCCGGCGGCCACGCCAAGGAAGTGAAACTGGGCGTGCTGTTCGGCTTCACCGGCCCGATTGAATCGCTGGCCCCGGCCATGGGCGACGGCGCCGAGCTGGCCATGGAAGAAGTCACCAAATCCGGTAAGCTGCTGGACAGCGCCACCGTGACCCCGGTCCGCGCCGACACCGGCTGTATCGACAACGGCCTGGCTGTTGCAAACGGCGAGAAGCTGGTTGCCGAAGGCGTGAACGGCATCATCGGCGGCGACTGCTCTGGCGTGACCGGCGCGATCCTGCAGAACGTGGCGATCCCGAACGGCATGGTGATGATTTCCCCGTCCGCGACCTCGCCGGGCCTGTCGTCCATGGAAGACAACGGGCTGTTCTTCCGCACCTCGCCGTCGGACGCACGCGAAGGCCAGGTGATGGCCGAGATTCTGAAAGAGCGCGGCATCAATGCAATCGCCCTGACCTACACCAACAACGACTATGGCAAGGGCCTGGCGGACGCGATCCAGTCCTCGTTCGAGGAAGTCGGCGGCGAAGTCACCATCGTGACCGCGCATGAGGACGGCAAGGGCGACTACTCTGCAGAAGTCGGCGCGCTGGCATCTGCTGGCGGCGATGTGCTGGTTGTGGCCGGCTATCTGGACCAGGGCGGCCTGGGCATCATTCAGGGTTCGCTGGATTCGGGTGCGTTTGACACCTTCGGCCTGCCCGGCGGCATGATCGGCGACAGCCTGCCTGCAAACGTTGGTGCGGACCTGGACGGCTCGTTCGGCCAGATCGCTGGTTCCGACAGTAAGGGCGCGGAAATCTTTGCGGAGATGGCGAAGGAACGCGGCTTTGACGGCACCTCCGCCTATGCGTCTGAATCCTATGACGCGGCGGCGCTGTTCCTGCTGGCGATGCAGGCAGCCAACTCCACCAACCCGGCGGATTATGTAGGCAAGATCCTGGACGTGGCGAACGCCCCGGGCGAGCCGATCAATCCGGGCGAACTGGGCAAGGCGCTGGAAATCCTCGCCGAAGGCGGTGACATCGACTATCAGGGTGCGACTGGCGTTGAGCTGATCGGCCCGGGTGAGAGCGCAGGCTCCTACCGCGAGATCGAGGTGAAGGACGGCAAGAACGAAACCCTTCGCTTCCGCTGATAAGCATCTGAAAAGCAACCAAGATAGGTCAGCCCGGGTTCCGCCCGGGCTGTTCTAAATTAAAAACGCCGCGAAAACGCGGCAGGGGATGAAATGACATGATCGTCGTCGAGGACTTGCACAAGCACTTCGGCGGGTTCCACGCGGTTGACGGCGCCTCGCTGGAAATCGCCAAGGGGTCCATAACCGGTTTGATCGGCCCGAACGGTGCCGGAAAGACCACACTTTTCAACGTTATCGCAGGCGTGCTTGAACCGACCTCAGGCCGGGTCACCATGGATGGTGAGGATATCACCGGCCTGCCGCCGCATGAGCTGTTCCACAAGGGACTGCTGCGCACCTTCCAGATCGCGCATGAGTTCTCCTCGATGACCTGCCGGGAAAACCTGATGATGGTGCCCGGCGCGCAGTCGGGCGAGACGCTGTGGAACACGTGGTTCGGCCGTAAGCGGATTGCGGACGAGGAGCGCGCGCTGCGGGCCAAGGCCGATGAGGTTCTGGAGTTTCTGACCATCAGCCATATCGCGGATCTGAAGGCGGGTCAGGTGTCCGGCGGCCAGAAAAAGCTGCTGGAGCTGGGCCGCACCATGATGGTGGACGCCAAGATCGTTTTCCTCGACGAGGTCGGCGCCGGTGTGAACCGAACCCTGCTTTACACCATTGCCGATGCCATCAAGCGCCTCAATGAGGAGCGCGGATACACCTTTGTCGTCATCGAGCACGACATGGAGTTCATCGGCCGCCTGTGCGACCCGGTGATCTGCATGGCCGAAGGCAAGAAGCTGGCCGAGGGCACCCTGGACGAGATCAAGGCAAACGAGCATGTGATCGAGGCCTATCTGGGTACCGGCCTGAAAAACAAAGACAAACTGGAGGCGGACGCATGAGCGACAACCCCTACCAGGACGATCACGGCAACAAGGATGCCTCGATCACCAACACGAAAGGCATCGGCACGATGCAGCCCGCCCACTTGAAAAGCGGACCCACGCATAAGGTCGAGGGCGGCCCGTTCCTGATCGGCGATACGATGACCGGCGGCTACGGCAAGGGGCCGGATATCCTGCACGACTGCACCATCGCCGTCGACAAGGGCGAGATTGCGGTGATCGTCGGCCCCAACGGCGCCGGCAAGTCCACCGCGATGAAGGCGGTGTTCGGGATGCTGAACGTGCGTTCCGGCGCGGTGCGCCTGGACGGCGAGGACATCACCCAGCTCACCCCGCAGGACCGGGTGGTCAAGGGCATGGGCTTTGTGCCGCAGACCAGCAACATCTTCACCTCGATGACGGTGGAGGAAAACCTGGAGATGGGCGCCTTTATCCGGACCGATGACTTCCGGGAGACGATGGAGCAGGTTTATGATCTGTTTCCGATCCTGCGCGACAAGCGCAACCAGCCGGCCGGTGAGCTGTCCGGCGGCCAGCGCCAGCAGGTCGCGGTGGGCCGTGCGTTGATGACCAAACCCAAGGTGCTGATGCTGGACGAACCCACGGCAGGCGTTTCCCCCATCGTGATGGATGAGCTGTTCGACCGGATCATCGAGGTTGCCCGCACCGGGCTGCCGATCCTGATGGTGGAGCAGAACGCCAAGCAAGCGCTTGAGATCGCGGACAAAGGCTATGTCCTGGTGCAGGGGCGCAATGCCTATACCGGCACCGGCAAGGAGCTGCTGGCCGATCCCGAAGTGCGCAAATCTTTCCTGGGGGGCTAAGCATGGATCTTCTCAACGCCCTCGTGGCGCTTACTAACTTTGTACTTGTCCCCGGCCTCGCCTATGGCAGCCAGCTGGCGCTTGGCGCGCTGGGGGTGACGCTGATCTACGGGATCCTGCGGTTCTCGAACTTTGCCCATGGCGATACCATGGCGTTCGGCGCGATGGTCACGATCCTGATCACCTGGGCCTTCCAGTCCATGGGGATCAGCGCAGGACCGCTGCCGACAGCACTGCTGGCCCTGCCCTTTGGCATCCTGGGCACCATCGGCCTGGCGCTGCTGACCGACAAGACCGTTTACCGGTTCTACCGCCAGCAGAAGGCAAAACCGGTGATTTTTGTCATGGTCTCGCTGGGTGTGATGTTCATGATGAACGGCATCGTGCGCTTCATCATTGGCCCCGGCGACCAGCGGTTTGCCGATGGCGAGCGTTTCATCATCAAGGCGCGCACCTTCAAGCAGATGACCGGTCTGAACGAAGGCCTGGCAATCAAGACCACCCAAGGCATCACCGTAGTCACCGCGATCATCGTGGTGGCGGTGCTGTTCTGGTTCCTGAACAAGACCCGCACCGGCAAATCCATGCGGGCCTATTCTGATAACGAGGATCTGGCGCTGCTCTCGGGCATCAACCCGGAGCGTGTGGTGATGTACACTTGGATGATCGTGGCGGCGCTGGCGACCATTGCAGGCGTGCTTTACGGCCTCGACAAGTCGTTCAAACCGTTCACCTATTTCCAGCTGCTGCTGCCGATCTTTGCCTCCGCCATTGTTGGCGGCCTCGGCAATCCGATTGGGGCCATTGCTGGCGGTTTCATCATCGCGTTTTCCGAGGTGACGATCACCTATGCCTGGAAAAAGGTCCTGACCTACGGCCTGCCGGACAGCCTGGCACCTGACGGGCTGGTTCAGCTCCTCAGCACCGACTACAAGTTCGCGGTTTCCTTTGCGATCCTGATTGTCGTCCTCCTGTTCAAGCCCACCGGCCTTTTCAAAGGGAAAGCGGTATGACCGACACTATGAAACATACCCTTCTTTTCGTCTTTGTCGGCGTGATGATCCTCGCAGAAGGCATGACCGACTTCCTGTTCTTTTCCGGCTCCTGGAACTCGGCGCTGGTGATCCTGAACATGGGGCTGATCTCAGCCATTATGGCCATCGGGGTGAACATCCAGTGGGGCTTTGCCGGGCTGTTCAACGTCGGCATCATGGGCTTTACCGCGCTTGGCGGTCTGGCTGTGGTGCTGACCTCGACTCCAGTGATCCCGGCGGCCTGGTCGTCGGGCGGCGTCAGCATCGTGATGGCCTTGGTCATGGGGGCACTGACGATCGTGGCCGCGGTGATGATCACCAAGAATATGCCCGCGGGCAAATTCAGAACACTGGTGCTGCTGGCTGTTCTGGTTGCCGGCTTCTTCGTCTACCGCGCGATCTTTGATCCGGCAGTTGGCAGTGTTGAAGCGATCAACCCGGCGCTGCAGGGTAATATCGGCGGCTTGGGCCTGCCGGTGCTGCTGGCCTGGCCCGCTGGCGGCCTGCTGGCGGCTGGTGCCGCCTGGCTGATCGGCAAGACCGCCCTGGGTCTGCGCTCGGATTATCTGGCGATTGCAACACTGGGTATTGCCGAGATCATCATCGCGGTCCTGAAGAACGAGGACTGGCTGTCGCGCGGTGTGAAGAACGTGGTCGGCCTGCCCCGCCCGCTGCCCTATGAAGTGGACCTGCAAAGCGATCCGTCCTTTGTGGAGCGTGCGGCAAGCTGGGGCATGGATCCGGTCACCGCCTCGACCGTCTACGTCAAGGCGGGCTATGCGCTGATGTTCACCGTAGTGCTGCTGGCGCTTTTGTGGATGGCGCAGATGGCGCTCAAAAGCCCCTGGGGCCGGATGATGCGCGCGATCCGCGACAACGAGACCGCGGCAGAGGCGATGGGCAAAGACGTGACCCGCCGCCATTTGCAGATCTTCGTGCTCGGCTCCGCGATCTGCGGCATTGCCGGCGCGATGATGACCACGCTGGACAGCCAGATGACGCCGGGCACCTACAACCCGCTGCGCTTCACCTTCCTGATCTGGGTGATGGTGATCGTCGGCGGCTCCGGCAACAACTTTGGCGCGGTGCTGGGCGGCATGCTGATCTGGTTCTTCTGGATCAAGGTGGAGCCGATGGGCATCCTGCTGATGGAGCTTGTCACCTCCGGCATGGCTGAGGGCAGCGCGCTGAAGGCGCATCTGATGGAAAGCGCCTCGCATATGCGGCTGTTCACCATGGGGCTCATCCTGCTTCTTGTGCTCAGGTTCAGCCCGCGCGGCCTGATCCCTGAAAAGTAAGACGGCAAGGGCCCTGAGCGGACAATTTCCGGTCAGGGCCCGGTCTCTCCTTGCGGCCGCTCAGCCCAACTGACCGCTGCAACTCTGCCACAGCAGTCAACGCCCAAGCTTTGCCTTAGAACCGTGAAAGCAGCGCCTTAATTTTTTGTTTCTTGGAGGCTGATACAACTCAGCTGAGTCCAATGAGGCAGAAAGCCATGCATACTGTTTTGAAATTCCTTGCCGTCTCTGGCGCACTTGCAGCATTGACGGGCTGCGTTTCCCCTGAGCGGTTTGAAACCACTCCAGTGCAGCTCCAGGCCAGCAAGGGCATCGTCACTTGCCAGCTCTACACCAAAGACCGGGTGCTGTGGGACCGTTCAATCGACCGGCCGACGTCCATGACTGTCCAGGAAGCAGATGAGATCTGCAAACGGGAAGGTTACAGGCAAATGAAAGAGGGCTGACTACAGCCCTCGACGCAGGTTCCCGCTTTTTGTCAGCGGCCTTTGAACAGGCTGCCAAGGATACCGCGGACAATCCGGCGGCCAGTGGTTCCCTTCAGCTCCTTGATCACTGCCTCAGACATGGCAGAGGTAAAGCTGTCCTTTTTCTTGTAGGAGCGTGAGGTGGACCGGCTGACCCGGGATCCTGAATAGCGGCGCGCGGCATTGAACTCGCGCGCCATCGGCTCCGGAGAGGCCTCGGCGGTTTCCTCCGCTGTTTCAGCTTCCTGTGCCGCGGACTGCGCCCGCTGGGCCAGGATTTCATAGGCAGAGCGCCGGTCCAGCGGGGCGTCGTATTTCCCCGCCATGTCAGAAGCCTTCAGAACCTTTTGGCGCTCATCCGCGCTGATCGGTCCCAGCTGTGTGCTGGGCGGGCGGATCAATGTCCGCTCAACCACCCCCGGCACCCCCTTTTTCTGCAGCATCGAGGTCACAGCCTCGCCAACCCCGACTTCGCGGATTGCGTCCTCAGTCGAAAACCGCGGGTTCTCCCGATAGGTTTCAGCTGCCAGGCGCAGATTTTTGCGATCCCTTGCCGTAAAGGCGCGCAGCGCGTGCTGGATACGGTTGCCAAGCTGGCCCAGTATGTCCTCAGGCACATCTGCCGGGTTCTGGGTGATGAAATAGATCCCGACCCCCTTGGAGCGGATCAGCCGGGCAACCTGCTCCACCTTGTCGATCAGCGCCTTGGGCGCATCCTCAAACAGCAGATGGGCTTCGTCGAAGAAGAACACCAGCCGCGGCTTGTCAGGATCCCCCACTTCCGGCAGTTCCTCGAACAGTTCGCTGAGCAGCCACAGCAGGAAGGTTGAATACAGCCCGGGCGCCGCCATCAGCTTGTCCGCAGCCAGGATATTCACCATCCCTTTGCCTGCCGTGTCGCAACGCATCAGATCACTAAGGGCCAAGGCGGGCTCCCCGAACAGACCTGCACCGCCCTGATTTTCCAGCACCAGCAGGCGGCGCTGGATCGCCCCGATCGATGCGGTGGAGACATTTCCGTACCGCAGCGAAAGCTGGCTGCGGTTTTCCCCGATCCAGACCAGCAGCGCCTGCAGGTCCTTCAGATCCAGAAGCGGAAGGCCCTCTTCGTCGGAGAGCCGGAAGGCGATGTTCAAGATCCCCTCCTGCGGCTCGCTCAGCTCCAGCAGCCGCGCCAGCAGCAACGGGCCCATCTCTGCAACTGTCGTTCGCACCGGGTGGCCCTGTTCACCGTATAAATCCCAGAAGGTGACGGGACAGGCATGGTAGGCGTAATCAGCAAAACCGATTGTTTCCGCGCGCGAGCAGAAGGCGTCATGCAGTTTGTGCTGCTCCGATCCGGCGTGTGCCAGCCCCGACAGATCCCCCTTCACATCGGCCATCACCACCGGCACGCCGGCGTTGGAGAAGCCCTCTGCCAGGATCTGCAGGGTTACGGTTTTGCCGGTACCGGTGGCGCCCGCAATCAGGCCGTGGCGGTTGGCGTATTTCAGGTCCAGCGCCTGCGGCTCCCCATAGGCTTCGCCGCCGCCGCCAAGAAATATACTGTCTGCCATGCCTGCCTCTGCGTGGTTTTCCCTGTAGACAACAATACTAAGTTAACTTTTTGATGCGACAGTAATCTTGCCCGCCCCTGCAAATGCGGTTGCCGTGGCGGACATTTCCTCCCTGTCAGACTGGGCCGTGCCTCGTGCACGGCCTTCTTTTTGAGCTGCAACTGCCTGTTTTTCGGGCAATGGCGGGCCGCGCCCACCGTATTCAGGTGCCGTTGCCGCGAAAACAAGGCCGGCCCGGTTTTTTTTGAACTTGCATGTTGACCGATGGCCAGCCCTTTCGTAACGTCCTACGCAATAACTAAGTCGGCCAGTCCGACGGGGAGAGACTAACACGGAAAAGGGGGCCATCGGGTTCCCTTTTTTGTATTTTTCCAACGGCTTCCACGGCTGAGCTGCCTTGCGCGGATTTCCCCGCCGATGCTTTGTTATGGACCTGACACTCCCTGGACAGCGTGTTACACGCGAAGGCAGCGTCTTTCAAAAAATGAGGCATTCATGTTGAAGTCCCTGACCCCGATCACGCTTGCCGCGGTGCTTGCCATGACCGCGCCGCTGGCGGCGCAGGAAACTGCCGCGGAAGAATCTGGCGTCACTGAAGAAACCGGCACGCAAGCAGAACAATCCGAAACCACCGCGGATCAGTTGCTGGATCTCGGCGAACCCGTCAGCAACGGCCCCCAATTGGGGGATCGCTATTCCAAGGAAAAGCACGGCGACTGGGATTTGGCCTGCATCCGGACCGAAGCTGAAACCGACCCGTGCTCGCTGCTGCAGGTGCTGGAAGGCCCGCAAGGCAAACCAATGGCCGAGGTGTCGCTGTTCCGGATTGAGCAGCAGGGCGGCCAGGCAGTTGCCGGCGCCACGGTGATTGTGCCGCTGGAAACCCTCCTGCCGGCTGCGCTGACCATCTCCATCGACGGGGCACCTGCCAAGCGTTACAACTATACCTTCTGCAGCCCGCTGGGCTGCGTGGCGCAAATCGGCCTGACCCAAAACGACATCGACGCCTTAAAAAAGGGCAAGGAAGCAGTGCTGTCGCTGCGTCCCGCACCGGCGCCGGATCAGGTCGTGCAGATGCAACTGTCGCTGAACGGCTTTACCGCAGGTTTCGACGTGGTTGACGTGGTCAAGCAGTAAGCCCCGCGGCAAAACAGACGGAACGCCGCGCCCCTGACGGGCCGCGGCGTTTTTTTGTGCTGTTTTTAGATGCTGCGCAGGACAAGCACCGCATTCAGCCCGCCAAAGGCAAAGGCGTTGGACAGCGCCACATCGACCCGGGCCTCGCGCGCCTCATTCGGCACCACGTTCAATGCGCATTCCGGATCGGGCTCCTGATACCCGATGGTCGGCGCAATCACCCCGTCGCGCAGCGCCATGATGCAGGCCAGAAGCTCCACCGCGCCGGTGCCACCGATCAGGTGGCCGTGCATGGATTTGGTGGAAGATATCATCAGCTTGTCGGCCTGCGGCCCGAATACATCGGCCACGGCGGCGCATTCCGTCTTGTCATTTGCAGCCGTGCCGGTGCCGTGGGCGTTGATGTACCCCACCTCTGAGGCATCGACGCGGGCGTCTTGCAGCGCCCCGGCAATGGCGCGCGCGGCCCCCTGTTTGCTGGGCATGACGATATCGGCCGCATCCGAAGACATGGCAAAGCCGATGACTTCGCAGAGAATTCCGGCGCCGCGGGCCTTGGCGTGCTCATATTCTTCGAACACGAAAATCCCGGCACCTTCCCCCTGCACCATGCCATTGCGGTTGGCACTGAACGGGCGGCAGGCGTCCTTTGACATCACCCGCAGCCCCTCCCAGGCCTTGACGCCGCCAAAACACAGCATGGATTCCGAACCGCCGGTGATCATCACCGGGCTCATGCCGGTCCGCACCATCTGAAAGGCCTGCGCCATGGCGTGGTTGGACGAGGCACAAGCGGTGGAAACAGTAAAGCTGGGCCCCTTGAGATTGAACTGCATCGACACATGGCCGGCTGCGGCGTTATTCATCAGCTTGGGCACCACGAACGGGTGCACCCTGTTCTTTCCGTCCTCGTAGACGCTGCGGTAGTTTTCATCCAGCGTCTGCATGCCGCCGCCGGAATTGCCAAGAACGACACCGGCCTTGGCAGAAAGCTCGCCGTGGAACTCAAGCCCGGCCTGCCCGATGGCTTCCTTGGCGGCGGTGAGCGTGAACTGGGTGAACCGGTCGTAAAGACTCATCTGCTGGCGGTTGAACCGGCCCTCAGCCTCAAAACCGCGGACCTGGCCGCCGATTTTGATCGCCAGCCGCTCCACATCGCGGAATTCCAGTTCGCCTATCCCGCAACGGCCCTCGCGCATCGCTTCCAGCGTTTCCGGAACGGTATGGCCCAGGGCATTGATGGTTCCTGCCCCGGTGATAACGACTCGTTTCATAGAGCTTTACGCTTTTTCCAGAACCAGCTTGTCAATTCCAGCGACGATTGCTGCGACATTGGAAATATCGAAATCGCTTTGCTCAGGCGCATTGGCGTTGAACGGGATGGAGATGTCGAACTCTTCCTCAATCGCAAAGATGCTTTCCACCAGCCCAAGGCTGTCGATGCCAAGATCTTCCAATGTGCTGCCGAGGGTCACATCCGACGGTTCCAGAACCGCCTGTTCGGCAATGATTGCAATGACCTTGTCCTGCGTGCTCATATAAAGATCCCCGATTTTCTGCCTGAGGCTGATGTAGGTATTAGACGGCTACTTGAAAACAGCCTTTTTTAACAATTCGATGTCACGCATCAAACGCGGCAGACGGCGCTGTGCCTTGTACATCTCGGTATGGGTTTCCATCTTGACGCCCGGGTAGCCCATGATCACGCGGCCCGCGGGCACGTTGGACAGGATCTTGGTGCCGCCGCCCGCAATCACCCCGTCGCCAATAAAGATATTGTCGACCACGCCGGTCTGGCCGCCCAGAACAACGTTGTTGCCGATGTCGACGGAGCCGGACACGCCGGTCTGGCCGCACAGCAGGCAGTCGTTACCGACGCGGGTGTTGTGGCCAACGTGCACGAGGTTGTCGAGCTTGGTGCCGCTGCCGATCACGGTATCGCGGATGGTGCCGTTGTCGACGGTGCAATTGGAGCCCAGTTCCACATCATCCCCGATGGTCACGGCCCCCAGAGAGTGGATCCGTACCCAGGACTGCGCCTTGGCCGCGCCCTGGTCGCCCAAGGTCTTGCGCGCATTTTCAGCACCGGAAACTTCAGGAGTGACATAGGAAAAGCCATCGCCGCCGACCCGCGCGCCCGGCTGGGCGCGGAAACGGTGGCCGATGGCGGCGCGGGCGCCGATCGAAACCATTTCACGCAGATGCGCATCCGCGCCGATCACCGCATCCGCGCCGACATAGCAATGCGGACCAATAACCGAACGGGCGCCGATTTTTGCGCCGGGCCCGACAATTGAGAGCGGCCCGACTGAAACGCCGTCACCCAGTTCGGCTGTGGGGTCAATGACAGCGGACGGATGGATGCCCTCGGCATATCCCTGGCCGCGATCCAACATTGCGGTCACACCCGACATGGTCATCCGCGGGCGCGGCGCAAAAATGGCGGCCTTCAGTCCGAAGGATTGCCAGTCCGCGCCGTCCCACAATATGGCTGCTTGCGCCTTGCCGGCCTTCAGGCCTTCGGCGTATTTCGGAGCCATCGCCATCGCGATCTGCTCCGCAGCCGCATCCTGAGGCTCTGCCGCGCCCGCGATTTGCAGGTCCAGGTCGCCCTGGGCCTCTGCGCCCAGGGACTCAGCGATCTGGCGGATTGTGAACATGGCAGGCCCTTTCAGAATAATCCTGTTTGGGCCCGACATTTATCCCTGAAAGCTGGGCAGCGCCACCCCTGCCCGTTCCAGAGCAGCCCAGACCTTGGCGTCACGCCCATAGACATCGCGGCGGTACTCTGCGCGGCCTTTGCCGGACACAACTGCAGTCCGGTAGATGATATGAACCGGCACCTTCTGCTCCAGCTCAACCTTGGTTTCGCGGCCGCTGTTCAGGATACGGTGAAAGAAATCCTTGGGATTCTCAGTCTGGCGCGCCAGCAGCGCATAGGCGAATTCAAAAGGCTGGGCGAGACGGATGCAGCCGTGGGAAAAGGCGCGCACCTCGCGGGCAAACAGGCTCTTTTGCGGCGTGTCGTGCAGATAGATGTTGTATTTGTTGGGGAACATGAACTTGACCAGCCCCAGCGCGTTTCGGCTGCTGGGCGGCTGCTTCATGGCGTAGGGGAAGTTGCGCGCGGTGTATTGCGAAAAATCTGCCGTGCTGCGGTTCACCACCCGGCCGCGGCGGTCCGTGATCTGGATATGGCCGACGGCATTCGGGTTGTTTCTGAGCTTCGGCAGATATTCCTTGGTGATGATCGAGCGCGGCACATACCAGCTCGGATTGATCACCATATGCTCCATCTCGTCAGAGAATTCCGGGCTGCGGCGGTCGTGCGTGTTCTTGCCGATCACCGAGCGGGTTTCAAAGGTCACATCGCCGTTGTCCACGATCTTGGCGGTGAAGTCAGTCTGATTGACAAGGACATGCCGCTCGCCACGGTCGGGGGTCAGCCAGCGCTCGCGCTCCATCGCAATAATGACGGACTTAAGCCGTGTGCTTACCGGTTTGTTGATTTCGTCAATGGTGCCGGGGCCTGCCACGCCATCGGTCTCCAGCCCGTGATCGGACTGGAAGCTTTGCACCGCCCTCTCCATCGCCGCGTCATAGCTGCCCGACGCGCTGCGCTGGAGATAGCCCATGGCCATCAAACGGTTGCGCAGGGCAACCACGGCGGTCCCCCGGTCGCCTCTTTCCAGCTTCTTGGCGTTCACCGCAGGCCCCCAGCCGCCCGCTGCAATCAACCCCTCCAGCCGCAGTTTTTCCCGCATCAGGCTGCGGTACTGCTGTGACGCGGGCACCAGGCTGCGCAGATAGGCATAGGGCTGGCCGTCCCGGATGCCGGCTGAGAAAGCTGCTGCCGTCCACGGTGTGTTTTTTGCGGACCATGCCGTCATCGATCCGCGACGGCACCAGAATCCCGGTTTGCAAATCGGTGGCGTAATCCACCAGCGCCTTGCTCAGCGCGGCTTCAGCGGTGCCGATGTCGCGGGTGGTGCTGATGTCGCGCATCTGCTGCATCAAGACGCTGACCTCTGCAGAGCGGTCCGGCAAGCCATGCGCCTTGGTTTCATTCAAAGCGGCCAGCAGCGCATTCCGGCGCTGGCGCGATGCCTCATCCTGACCGGTCCAAATCGCCTGATAGCCGTTTTCGCGGTAGAATTTTGCAACGGCGTCATAACCGTAGGCCGCCTCAGCAACAGCCTGGCGGAAAGCCGCCGAAACCTCAGCCTGTGCCGAACCGGAAACAGACCCGCCGATCATCCCGCCCAATGCCAAGGCAAACAGCCCGGCTTTGATACCTGGCAAGAAGTTTCCTGCAAAAGCACGCGTCATAATTTCCGGTCCTTGCGCCGTTTTTGTCAATTCTGGCAGTGCCTATCTGAAATTCTGGTAAATGCCAGCCGCTGTTGTCCATTCACAATCGCGAAAACTTAACTTTGATGCACCGAAGCCGCGTCTATGAAACCCGGTTGCAACAGTCGCGGGGAAAAGTTCCCTGCCCCTCCCCATATGCGCAAGAAATTGCCGAAAATCGGGCTATGCGTTACAGCGCGGCAAAGAAATGTTGGATCAGGATTCTCTGTGTGCCATACATGCCGCACGTTAACAAAGTAACGTTAACGAGCCCGTAACATCGGGCGACTAGGCAGGACTAAAGCGTACGGGACGGCGCAGTTACAATGGCAAAAACCACGGGCACGGGGATCTCCCGGCGTTCTCTTTTGGGTGTGTTTGCTGCAACGGCAGTGGCAGCAGCTCCGACCTTCTCCAGTGCAGCAGGCTTCTTGCGAGGTGGCGGCGATATCCGTCGCATCCGCATGTACTCCGGCCGCACCGGCGAGCGTCTTGACATGGTGTATTGGATTGACGGCGACTACATCAAAGATGCGGTCAAGGAAATCAATCACTTCATGCGGGACTGGCGCAGCGACGAGGTCAAGCAAATCGATCTGCGCACCATCGATATCATGGCAGCTTCGCACAACCTTTTGGATGTGAACGAACCCTATATGCTGCTGTCCGGCTACCGCAGCCCCAAGACCAACGCAATGCTGCGCAGCCGGTCGCGCGGGGTGGCAAAGAACTCTCTGCATATGCGCGGCCAGGCCGCCGACCTGCGCCTGGCGTCGCGGTCGGTGTCGCAGATGGCCCGGGCCGCCGAAGCCTGCCATGCCGGCGGTGTCGGCAAGTACCAGCGTTCGAATTTTGTCCATATGGATTGCGGCGTTGTCCGCACCTGGCGCGGCTGACGCCGCCAACCATTGCAAATCTGCAAGCCTGCACACCTGGTGCAGGCTTTATTATTTTCAGGGCAACTTTCCAGGCGCGCGTATGCAGGGCCAGGTCAGGAATTTGGAAACAGGCAGTTTTTCCCGTTGCAGAGGCAACCAAGCGCGGGTATACCCCGGCTTAACGACGCACCTGTAGCTCAGCTGGATAGAGCGCTGCCCTCCGAAGGCAGAGGCCAGAGGTTCGAATCCTCTCAGGTGCGCCAAATCCCTCTCAATGCAGCGTCTTGTTTTCTAAGGCATCCGCGTTCCGATTGCATCCGCAAGCGCGTTCAGCAAAGCCATCTGGCGTGGTGTTTTGCCAAGGCTTGGCGGCCAGGTCAGCCAGTAGCCGTCAATGGTCGCAAGTTCGGGGGCCGCCAAGCAGACCAGTTGGCCGGTTTGCAGCAAATTGGCGGCCAAGGCCTGGGAACCAAGCGCCACGCCCATTCCCAACCGTGCTGCCCGCAGCGCATGAGCCATGGAATCCACCGACACCGGCCCGGTTTCCGGCTGCCCCTCCCCGGTTACCCGCGCCCATTCGGCCCATCCCGGACGTTCGCCGCGCAGTTCGATCGCTGGCAACCGGCGCCAATCAGCAGACTTTTCCGGCGCAGCCATTGGCATCAGCACCTCATTGGCCAACAGAATACCCTCGCGCCCTTGCCAGCTGCCGCGCCCGTAACGGATGTGCAATGCCCCGTCCGCGGCCTCGAAATCCAGCCGTTTGGGTACGGTTTCCATGACCAGCCTCAGTTCTGGGTAGTCTTTAGAAAACGCCGCAAGCCGCGGCAGCAGAAGCATTTCCAGGTGCGAAGGCTGGGCGGCAATCCGCAGCTCCCGGACGCTGTGGCCGAACAGGTTCTCGGTTCCTTGCTCAAGTGCGCGCAGGGAATCATGCACCAGCGGCAGGTAGCTTTCGCCGTCCACCGTCAGAGATACACCGCGGGCCGAGCGGAGGAAAAGCTGCCGTCCAAGCCAGGATTCCAGGTTTCGAATCCGCTGACTGACTGCCGCCTGGGTGGCACCGAATTCTTCTGCCGCGGCTGTGAAACTGCCGTGCCGGCCTGCGGCCTCAAACACCTTGAGCCAATCGAGCGGCGGCAGACCCTTCCGCGTGACTTTTTTAGGCATTAGAAAACCTAACTCTCAAACCCCGATTTCCGTCGTTCTCTTGATGGCTCAGCCGCGATAGCAAGGCAAGCAAGAACCAGGCCAACCGGAGAGACTCTCATGCCCCGTTCCGTAACCGCCGACGCATCCGGCAGTTTTCTGACCCTGACATTCGAAGACGGCAGCCAAAGCCGTTTTCACGCCGTCTGGCTGCGCGACAACGCGCTGGACCCTGAAACCCGTGCGCCTGGCAATGGCCAGCGGCTGATTACCATTGGCGATATTTCCGCAGATACTAAAATCAGCACCGCGCTGGTTGAGGATGATGCCCTCACCGTCACTTTCGCCCCCGAAGGAAAAACCGTCACCTTCCCGGGATCATGGTTGAAGTCCAACGCCTATGATGTTGAACAATCGTCCGAATTTGGCCGCCTGGCACCGGGTGTTGAAACCTGGAACGGCAGTCAGCCGGCGCCGGTTTTTGACTGGAGCGAGGTGCAGTCCACGCCGCAGGTCAAGCGGGACTGGCTGGACGCAATTGCCCGCCTCGGATTTGCCAAACTGGTGAACGGCCCGATTGAAGAAGGCGCCTTGATAGATTGCGCGGAGATGTTTGGGTTTATCCGCGAGACCAACTACGGCAAGTATTTTGAGGTCCGCACCGAGGTGAACCCGACCAACCTCGCCTATACCGGCCTTGGCCTGCAAGCGCACACCGACAACCCCTACCGCGACCCGGTGCCCAGCTTGCAGATCCTTTACTGTCTGGAAAACTCGGCTGAGGGCGGCGACAGCATCGTCGTGGATGGTTTCCGCGCTGCGGAACGCCTGAAGGCTGAAAACCCAGAGGGCTTTGCCCTTTTGGCTGGATACCCGGCGCGGTTTGAGTACAAGGGCTCCGACGGTGTGCATCTGCGTTCGCGCCGCCCGATGATCGAACTGTCGCCTGACGGCGAGATGATCGGAATGCGCTTCAACAACCGTTCCTCGGCCCCATTCGTCGATATCCCGTTTGAAAAAATGGAAGCCTATTACGCTGCTTACCGCCAGCTTGGCGCGTTCATTGACGATCCCGAAATGGGTGTCTCGTTCAAGCTGGAGCCGGGCGAAAGCTTCATCGTCGACAACACCCGCGTGATGCATGCGCGCCTGGGCTATTCCGGAGCCGGCTCCCGCTGGCTGCAAGGGTGCTACGCCGACAAAGACGGGCTGCTGTCGACCCTGAATGTCCTGAACGCACAAATCGAGGGCTAGGGTATGAGCAAGCCGGATATCAGCCAGCTGAGCCGAGACAACATCGTCGACTTCATCGGCGGAATCTTTGACCGCCGCGGCGATGAAGAATACCTGGGCGAGCCGGTCACCATGGCCGAGCATATGCTGCAAGGCGCCACCATCGCCGAACAGAACGGCCAGCCGGAAGAGATCATCGTGGGGGCGCTGCTGCACGATATCGGCCATTTTACCAGCGAGTTCGGAATGTTTTCCATGGACGATACCGAGGACCGTTATCACGAAGAAGCGGGGGCTGAAGTGCTGGAACAATTCCTGCCTTCAGTGATCACCGACTGCGTCCGCTATCATGTCGCCGCCAAGCGGTATCTCTGCGCTACTAAACCGGAATATTTCAGCCGGTTATCAGAGGCTTCCATCCATTCTTTGAACCTGCAAGGCGGTCCGATGAGTGCAGAGGAAGTGGAGGAGTTCGAGAAGAATCCGAACCTTAAGCAGATCATCGCGGTGCGTTATTTGGATGAGGCAGGCAAGCGGGCGGATATGGAAACCCCTGACTACTGGCACTTTGCGCCGATGGTGCAGCGGATGGTCGACAAGCACAAGGGTATCGGGGAAACAGCAGGATGAGTGCGCCAGAGTACATCTTTGAAGCCAGTTCCAAACCCTCTCTCCCCTGGCACGAGGTGCCGCTGATCCGGGCAACCGAAGAAAGCGTCAGGGAGTATGGCTGTCTTGTCGATGATCCCGAAAACTTCGAGATCGAGATCGTGCAATGGCCCGCGCAGGGCTGGCGCCCGATCGATGAGGGCACGGGGGACGAGGCCGGTTGGGTCGAAGGCACCTTCCGCGGCGACTGGCGCGGCGATGTGCTCTTTGGTGAGAACGAAGCGGTCAATGGCCACTATGTTCTAGGCTGGTCTACAGACCCGCAGCAGGCGCAGACGGAGCGGAAAACTGCGCCGCGGGATCAGGTTCTGCTGTGGCATATGAACTATCACCCTGACGGCGGCCAGCTGTTCTATCCGCTGGACAACAAACCCTTCATCATTCCGGCAGCGCTGCCGGGGGATGACCTGAAGCCGGAGAAAGTCGTGGCTTTTTGGTGCGACGGGTCCAGGGGGCTCTATATCCACCCGAATATCTGGCACGAGGGAATCTTCCCGGTGGAGGACAGCCAGCGCTTCCTTGACCGCCAGGGCAAAGTGCATGCGCGGGTCAGCTGCGATGTGGGCAAGGAGTTTGGCGTCTACCTGTCCTGTCCGCTGCGTGCAGACAAAATCCAGGGCTAAACCTACTCCCTATTATTAAAAACGGCGCCTCCCGGGCGCCGTTTTCTTTTTTGGTATTGTTGGGCCGGTCAAGCGAACAGCTCATGCGCCAGCTCCAACGCATCGATCAGAGTGTCCACTTCTGACTTGGTGTTGTACAGGCCAAAGGACGCGCGGCAAGTAGCCGAAACGCCCAGGTGATCCATCAGCGGCCCGGCGCAGTGGTGACCGGCGCGCACAGCGACGCCTTTCTTGTCGAGGATGGTAGAGATGTCGTGAGCGTGCGCGGCGCCCTCCATGGTGAAGCTGAAAATCGCAGCCTTCCCAATCGCTTGCCCCTGCACGTTGATCCAGTTAAGCCCGGTCAGCCGCTGCATCGCATAGTCGCGCAATTCGCCTTCATGCCTGGCTATGTTGTCCATGCCAAGCCCCATCATGTACTCCAGCGCCACCCCCAGGCCGATTGTCTGCACGATGCCCGGCGTGCCGGCCTCGAACTTCATCGGCGGATCGTTGTAGATGATCTGCTCCTTGGAGACTTCCTTGATCATGTCGCCGCCGCCGATGAAGGGGCGCATCTCCGCCATGCGTTCGCGCTTGATATAAATCGCGCCAGAGCCGGAGGGGCCATAGAGCTTGTGGCCGGTGATCGCGTAGAAATCGCAGCCGATGTCCTGCACGTCGACCGGCATGTGCACGGCGCCCTGCGAGCCATCCACCAGCACCGGCACCCCCTTGGCGTGGGCGCCTTGGGTGATGGCCTTCACGTCCACAACGGTGCCCAGCACGTTGGAGCATTGAGTGACAGCAACCAGCTTGGTCTTGGGGCCAATGGCGTCGATCACCTTTTGCGGATCCAGACTGCCGTCGTCGGCCACATCGACCCACTTCAGCACTACCCCCTGGCGCTCGCGCAGGAAGTGCCAGGGCACGATATTGGCGTGGTGCTCCATCACCGAAAGGACGATCTCGTCCCCCGCCTCAAACCGCGGCATGGCCCAGCCGTAGGCAACAAGATTGATACCCTCAGTGGTGCCGGAGTTCAGAACGATAGTGTTTTCGTCGCCCGCATTCAGGAACCGCGCGATGATGCCGCGGACGGCTTCGTACTTCTCGGTTGCGAGGTTAGAAAGAAAGTGCAAGCCACGGTGAACATTGGAATATTCTTCGGCATATGCCTTGGTCACGGCGTCGATTACCGCCTGCGGTTTCTGTGCGGACGCGCCGTTGTCGAGATAGGTCAGCGTCTTGCCGTTCACCTCGCGCGCAAGGATCGGAAAGTCGGCTCGGATTTTTTCCACGTCATACATGTTCGGGAAGTCCCAGATTGGCGGGGCCGATCAGACCCAGAATGAAGAGAAGAACAAACACAAGGATCACACTGGCCATCATCACCACCCCCAGCGACCGCCAAACAGAGCCGAACCCGTGTGCCGCGTTGACGAAATGCAGGAGGATGAAAAACACAACGACATTGGCCGCAATGTTGAGAAGCGCGGCCAGGGAGGGCAGCAGCAGGAACACGGCCACAACGGCGGCGTTCAACCCGGCCTGCAGCAATTGCAGCCACGTGACGAGGGTCAAGAGAGACGTGAAATTGCCCTGCCCGCCCAGCCAGCGGCCGGTAGTGGCCAGCATTGAAATGAAGCTGATCTGCAGGATCAGAACCACCGCAAAATAGGCCCCTGGCGAAAACCGCGGCAGCAGAACCTCTGGCGGCAGCGGCAGCAGAACCTGCTGCAGCGTATAAACGCAGGCGTTCAGAACGACCGACAGCAGGAATGCGGTCCACAGGGCCTCGCGCGGCCAGTCCTGCGCAAGTATCTGCTGCGCAGCATCCCGCGGCGATTTCAGCGTCAGCAGAGCAAAGGCGGCCAGTGCGTTCATTGTTTCGCCCAATACCCCTGGATCATGCCAGACACCCAGAACCACAGGAAAGCGGCGCACCATAAGACCCCTACGAGATTCAGGGCCGGGCCTGCGCCGATAAAACCGGCCACAAGACCGTTCAGCAGCATCAGCGGGCTAGCCGCCAGGAATGCCCAGAACAACGCCAGACGGGCGCGGTAGGCATCGCCCTGCCCGCCTGCCGCCCGGGCGATCCAATGCACCACCAGCGCAAGCGTATAGAGCAGCAAGGGCGCAATAAAAACCAGAGCCAGCAGTGAACTGCCCAGCAGAATATTCAGCTCCTGGCCGGTCAGATGCGCCTCTCGCGCCAGTTTCGGCATCTGCGCGACAAAAGTCAGCACGCAGCCGCTAATCAGGAAAATCAGCAGCCGGTCCTCGCGGGCGCCCATGCTCAGAAGCCGCGCAAAAACCTTGCGCGGCCCTTTGTAGGTTGCCGGGATATCCGTTGTGACGGACATCAGCGGCGCCGGGCCAGCCAGCCTTCGAGGCGGGAAACGATATCCGCGGCGATCTCCGGGTCCTCAATTTCATCCACCGCTTCAGCCAAAAAGGCCAGCGTCATCAGGTCGGTCGCCTCGGCATGCGGCACACCGCGGGAGCGCAGATAGAACAGGCCTTCCTCGTCGATCGCCCCGGAAGTGGAGCCATGCGAGCAAGCCACGTCGTCGGCGTAAATTTCCAGCTCAGGCTTGGCCAGGAACTGGCTGTCGCCGTCCAGCAGAAGAGACTGGGAAATCTGATACCCGTCAGTCTTTTGCGCCCCTTCCTTCACCAGAATCTTACCCTGGAACACGCCAGTGGCACCATTACGCAGCACCTTCTTGAACACCTGGCGGCTTTCGCAGTTCACGGCGTCATGAGTGATAAAGACGGTGTCGTCGTGGTGGAAGTCGCCATCGCCGACGCAAGCGCCTGCAATATGGGCCACTGCATCGTCGCCTGTCAGCTCGATCACCGCTTCGTTGCGCGTCAGCACGCCGTTCACGGTCAGGGTGAAGGACTTGAACACAGACTCCGTGCCCAGACGGGCGAACAGATGTGTCGCAGCGCGGCGCTCATGGTCGCGCCCCTGAGCACGCACGAGGTGAAGTTTGCCGTTGTCGGCAACATCGATCTCCATGCATTTGTTGAAACGCGAAGCCGCGGGACCGTTTTCGAGGATCGTCACCTCAGCGCCGGTTTCCACACGGATCACGTGATGCAGGATCGCGTCGGAGTTTTCATCCGAATGGACATAGGTAAAGTTCAGCGGTTTGGAGACCTTGCCCGTCACCCGGATCGCCACGCCATCGGTGGCAAACGCGGTGTTCAGCGCTGCCAGCGGGCGTTCCACCGGGGTCTGGCCACGGGCTTCAAGAACACCATACAGGTCCTTGGCCCAATGGATATCCTTGCAGCAGATATCCTCGATCCGGTCGATGCTGAGACCTTCCAGCGCCAGATCATCGGAGGCTTCGGCGTCGAAAACGCCATCGACGAACACGATGTTCAGGCGCTCAAAAGCATTGAACAACGGTGTCTCGTCAGCGTGAAACACAGCCGCCTTGGGCGCATCCGCCTGAACCAGCGTGTCCGGCTTGGTGTATTTCCAGTACTCATCGCGGCGCGACGGCAGACCCATGGTCTGCACCCGCGACAGCGCAGCCTGGCGCGCCGTCTTGAGGCAGCCGCTTTCCGGCAGGCTCAGCGCCGCCAGCCGCGCCTCTGTTGCGCTTTGCTTGACTTCGGGCAGGGCCATTTACGCCTCCTCTGCCAGGATGCCGGCGTAACCGTTGTTCTCGACTTCCAGCGCCAGCTCAGGGCCGCCGGTTTTGACGATGCGGCCGCCCGCAAGAATATGCACCACGTCCGGTTTGATGTGGTCCAAAAGGCGCTGGTAGTGCGTGATCACCAGGAAGCCGCGGCCCTCGTCGCGCAGGGCGTTCACACCTTCGGCCACCAGTTTCATCGCATCCACATCGAGGCCCGAGTCTGTCTCGTCCAGGATGCACAGTTTCGGCTCCAGCATCGCCATCTGCAGGATCTCGTTGCGCTTCTTCTCACCGCCAGAGAAGCCGACGTTGACCGGGCGTTTCAGCATGTCGGCATCAATCTTCAGGGTTTTCGCCTTGGCCCGGATGATTTTGAGGAAGTCGGAGGCCGACAGCTCTTCCTCGCCGCGGGCCTTGCGCTGCGCGTTCACTGCGGTGCGCAGGAAGGTCATATTGCCGACGCCGGGGATTTCGACCGGGTACTGGAATGCCAGGAACATGCCGGCTGCGGCACGCTCTTCCGGCTCCAGCTCCAGAATGTCCTCACCCTCCAGCTCCGCAGAGCCTTCGGTCACCTCATAGCCGTCGCGGCCAGACAGAACATAGGACAGTGTGGACTTGCCCGAACCGTTCGGCCCCATAATAGCGTGCACCTTGCCAGCCTCGACCTTGAGGTCGACACCTTTCAGGATCTGCTTATCCTCATCTTCAAGCTTGACGTGCAAGTTTTTGATTTCGAGCATTTTTGCCTCTCGCATAGTACTGTTCCGGCAGCCGTAGGCGCCTAGAAGGTTTTGGTGTAGAGCGCCAGGATCCGGGTCAGATCCCGGCGCGGAAGTTCATCGGGGTGCAGCTCAAACCGGGCCATGCGGCCGCGGATTTGAACCGGCTTCGCCCATTTTTCGACCTGCGTATACAGCGCCCGTCCGGCGTAGTCGTCAAACAGCACAGTGACGGGCTGTTCCGTGCGCAGCATAACAGTCAGAAAGCAGGCAGCCCGGAAGCGGCCGTCAATCAGGACAAGGTCCGGCGCCTCAAAAGCTTCGAGATCCCAGACGGAGTTCGGATACTGGTGAAACCGCCGCCACATGTCATTGTTAAGCGGCCGCCCCCATTTTCCGGTTTTGCCGACATTCACGTGGTGCAAATGCACCTCCGATTCAGCGCCGGCCTGGCGAAAATACCGCTTCATCATGCGGTACCACATCTTGTCGGTCTCAACGGAAAAGACCTTTTTCCCGCTCAGCTCAGACGCCAGCACGGTCGAGCCGCCGCTGCCATATTCCAGGAGGACGCCTGCATCCTGGTAATGGCTGCGCACCCAATCCGCCTCTTCCGGCGGCAGGGTGAGCGCCGGGCGCTCGATCAGCTGCTCGTCTTTGGCCATGTCCGTCTCCCGGCCCCTTAACCCAGCACCACTGCGGTGCCGCTGGCCGAAACCATCAGCATCGACTGGCCGACCACCTCATAGTCCAGATCGACGCCGACCACGGCGTTTGCACCTTTGGCTCGTGCGCGGTCTTCCAGCTCAGCCAGCGCGGTTTCGCGCGCATCCTGCAGCTTGCTTTCATAAGCGCCGGAGCGGCCGCCGACGATGTCGGTGATCGAAGCGAAGACATCACGCACCACATTGGCGCCCATGATCGCCTCACCCACCACGATGCCCTTGTATTCGGCAATCTGGTAGCCTTCGACAGAGTTAGTGGTTGTGACGATCATGAAAGTGCCTCTTGTTGTTCGGGATACCCTTTACTTTCAAGGTCTTCCGCTCTTTTGCGTGCGTACAAATAAAGAAAAGCGGCATCTAGCTCTTTTGCGCTTTTCACTTTTTTCTTCAGCCTCAAGCCGTGCAAAAGAGCACAACTAGCACTCGTTCCGAACGCGAGAACGAGACCAGTCGCGGAAATGGTCATTCCGAGACCGCTGGCAATAGGAAAAACCACGTAGGGTCCAAACCAGAAAAGCATGACGAACAAAACAGCCCCCCCGAAGGTTGCAACAAGAGCAACTTCACTACCCACACGGCGCCTCGCCGTGCGAGCAATTTTCTGGCGCTCCCTTGAGGAATATGTCCGTCCGTCAATCATCATTGGTTGGTTCAGCCCACAGATCCTTCCAGCGAGATCGCAACCAGCTGCTGGGCTTCCATGGCGAACTCCATCGGCAGCGCCTGTAGCACGTCCTTGCAGAACCCGTTGACCACCAGGGCCACCGCCTCTTCCTCGTCCATGCCGCGCTGGCGGCAGTAGAACAGCTGGTCATCGTCCACCTTGGAGGTGGTCGCCTCATGCTCCACGCGGGAGGAGTTGTTCTTGACCTCGATATAAGGAACCGTGTGGGCGCCGCATTTATCACCGATCAGCAAGCTGTCGCACTGGGTGTAGTTGCGGCTGTCCTTCGCCTTGGGGTGCATGGACACCAGGCCGCGGTAGGTGTTCTGCGCCTTGCCGGCAGAGATGCCTTTGGACACGATGCGCGACTTGGTGTTCTTGCCCAGATGCACCATCTTGGTGCCGGTGTCGGCCTGCTGCATGTTGTTGGCGATGGCGATCGAGTAGAACTCGCCCTGGCTTTCGTTGCCGCGCAGGATGCAGGAGGGGTATTTCCAAGTCACGGCAGAGCCGGTTTCCACCTGGGTCCACATCACCTTGGCGCGGTCGCCGCGGCAATCGGCGCGCTTGGTCACGAAGTTGTAGATGCCGCCCTTGCCGTTCTCGTCGCCCGGATACCAGTTCTGGACGGTGGAATATTTCACCTCGGCGTCTTCCTCGATGATGATTTCCACCACTGCTGCGTGCAGCTGCGCAATGTCGCGGGCCGGTGCAGTACAGCCTTCCAAGTAGCTGACATAGCTGCCTTTATCGGCGATAATCAGGGTACGTTCGAACTGACCGGTGTTTTCCGCATTGATGCGGAAATAGGTCGACAGCTCCATCGGGCATCGCACGCCCGGCGGCACGTAAACGAAGGAGCCGTCCGAGAACACGGCAGAGTTCAGTGTCGCATAGAAGTTGTCGGAGACCGGAACCACGGAGCCAAGGTATTTCTTCACCAACTCCGGATGCTCGCGGATGGCTTCGGAGATCGAGCAGAAAATGACGCCCGCTTCCTTCAGCTCCTTCTGGAAGGTTGTGCCGACCGAAACGGAATCGAACACCGCGTCCACGGCGACCTTCCGGCCTTCTTCCGGGGTCTCGCCCGCGCCTTCAACGCCCGCCAGAATCATCTGTTCTTTCAGCGGGATACCCAGTTTTTCGTAGGTCGCCAGCAGCTTTGGGTCGACCTCATCCAGCGACTTGGGCTTCACTTCCATCGACTTGGGACGGGCATAGTAGTACTGATCCTGGAAATCGATTTCAGGATACTCGACCATCGCCCATGTGGGCTCTTCCTTTTGCAGCCAGCGCTCGTAGGCTTCCAGCCGCCAGTTCAGCATCCATTCCGGCTCTTCGTTCTTTTCCGAAATCAGCCGGACAATATCCGTGGTCAGCCCCTTGGGAGCGTATTCCATCTCAATATCGGTTTCCCAGCCGTATTTATAAGCACCGCCGACCTCGCGCACCGCATCCACGGTTTCCTGGTCAACACCTTCCTTGACTTGGGTCTGGTCCAAAGCGGCCATTGTCATCTCCTCACTCACGCCGCGCGGGCGCGATGTTTCTTTTCTTTTTGCAGCCACGCCTCGGCAAAGCGCAGCACGTCTTCTTCCGTTGTCTCCGGCCCCAGCGACACGCGCACTGCGCCCTGGGCTGCGGCCTCGTCATATCCCATCGCGGTCAGCACCGCGCTGGCGCGCACCTTGCCGCTGGAACAGGCGCTGCCGGCGCTGATCGCAAAACCCGCAAGGTCCATCTGCATGACCTGGGTTTCGCCCTTCCAGCCCGGCGTTGCGAAACACAGGGTGTTCGGCAGCCGCTTCTGATCCTTTCCGACAAAAATAGTATGGCTTACGCCAGACACAAGCGCCTTTTCTAGAATATTTCTAAGTTCTGCAACCCTGTCCCAGACGCCATCTGAAAGATCTTTGGCCGCCGCTTCAGCTGCAGCGCCGAAACCCGCGATTCCAATGACATTTTCTGTACCGGAACGGCGCCCCATTTCCTGGCCGCCGCCTTTGATTTGGGCCGGCAAATCAGTGCCGCGTTTCATCACCACCGCCCCGATGCCTTTGGGGCCGCCCAGCTTATGCGCCGAAATCAGCGCCATTCGGGCACCCAGCCAGTTGAAAGCCACTGGCAGCTTGCCAAAGGCCTGGGTGGCATCCGTAACCGCCAGCCCCTCCGGCAGCGCCTGAACAATACCGGTCTCGGAATTGGCCAGTTGGAGCGTGGACTGTGCGGGATCGATAATCTTTACCGCGCCTTCAGCATTCACACTCAGATCTTCAACCATCCAGGCCCGCACGGCATCATGCTCCACCGGCGCACCATGCAGGCCGCGGCCAGCCAACGCCAGCGCCGCGCCTTCGGTTGAACCGGAAGTAAACACGATGTCCGCCCCGTCGGCGCCAAATGCTGCGGCAACTTGGGCACGCGCCTTCTCGGCAAGCGCCTTGGCGGCCCGGCCCTCGGCATGCACCGAAGACGGGTTGCCGCAGACCTCCATCGCCGCAATCATCGCTGCCTTCGCCTCAGGGCGCAGCAGAGCAGTGGCATTATGATCGAGGTAAACGCGCTTCATAGATACATCTTTTTGCGGACCGCTGCCGCGTCATAAGCTGCCTTGCCGCAATTGGCAAAGCTTCGGAGCAAATTTTGTGCGGAATACGCCCTGTCCGGAGGGATTGGTGCAGCCTGCCTGCGCTCCACCTTAGTCATCCACAACTGCAAACAAGCTCGGCACTGCCGGGCACGGGGCCAGATCGTTCTTGATCACATCCGACAGGCGGGTCTGGTGCAGGAACACATAGACATGCGCGCTCAGCCCTTCCCACAGGCGGTTGGTCAGCGATTGCGCGCGGCTGCCGGACAAGGCGCCGGATGCCCCTGCCCCCTTGTGCATGGCGTCGACAGTTTCATCCACCGCCGACAGCACATCCACTACCCGGATCTCCGACGGGAGCATCGCCAGCCGGTACCCGCCGCCAGGCCCGCGCACCGACTCGACCAGCCCGGCACGCCGCAGCTTGACAAACAGCTGCTCCAGATACGGCAGCGAGATATCCTGACGCTTGGAAATGTCACCCAGCGGCACCAGATCGCCCTGCGGCTGCAGCGCAATATCGGCCAGCGCAACCATCGCATAGCGCCCTTTGGTGGAAAGCTTCATAATTTACCCCTCGAAACCAGGGCGCGAGTGCGAAAACATTGACCTTCCCTCCGACTGTGCGTATCTCAGCCTGACGGTGTATGGCGAGGCCAGCGCCCTTGATTAGAACTGTTCTAAGATGCCTGACGGAACCCGTCAAGTATTCTGCCGGCAGACCCGAAAACGAGAGTAGGATTTTAACCGCCCATGCCCGAGGTCATCTTTCCTGGACCCGAAGGCCGCCTCGAAGGCCGCTATCACCCGCAAAAAGAAAAAGACGCCCCCATCGCCATCGTGCTGCATCCGCATCCGCAGTTCGGCGGCACCATGAACAACAAGGTGGTCTATAACCTCCACTATGCGTTCTACAACATGGGCTTTACGGTTCTGCGGTTCAATTTCCGCGGCGTCGGCCGCAGCCAGGGCGAATACGACCAGGGCGTGGGTGAGCTGTCGGATGCCGCCTCGGCGCTGGATTACCTGCAGTCGATGAATTCCAACTCCAAGCATTGCTGGGTTGCGGGCTTCTCCTTCGGTGCCTGGATCGGCATGCAGCTTTTGATGCGCCGCCCGGAAATCACCGGCTTTATCTCCGTTGCGCCGCCGGCCAACATGTATGATTTCTCATTCCTGGCGCCCTGCCCGTCTTCGGGCCTGATTATCAACGGCACCGCCGACCGCGTGGCACCGCCTGCAGATACCGCCAGCCTGGTCGGCAAGCTGCATGAGCAGAAGGGCATCACCATCACCCATACTGAGGTGGAAGGGGCTGACCATTTCTTCCAGGAACCGCATATGGACTCGATGATCGGCACTGTTTCCGACTATGTCAAACGCCGCCTGACGGAGAACACCCGCTGATGAGCGGCACCATCGAAGCGCTGGCCCAGAAACTGGC
This sequence comes from Leisingera sp. CC-HEC093, assembly GCF_059429195.1. Taxonomy (NCBI): domain Bacteria; kingdom Pseudomonadati; phylum Pseudomonadota; class Alphaproteobacteria; order Rhodobacterales; family Roseobacteraceae; genus Leisingera; species Leisingera sp. CC-HEC093. Next base: position 3,586,930 of record NZ_JCAIJR010000001.1, read on the forward strand.
GGTCGATACACTCAAGGTGCAGGACGCCAGCGGCGAAGACCGGCTGTATGTGGAGGTGGGCCAGGTTCTCGGTGCCGCCTCCCAGTCGCTCGAGGAAGCCTATTTGACAGAAATCCGCGTGCGCCTTGCCGAACGCAAAGCCCGCGACTTCCTCAACCAGAAAGTCGCCACGCTGCAAGCACAACTCAGCGTCAAGGGTGACGCGTGAGCGCCCGTCTTGAGGCGCAGTTCGCCTTTCTTCTCGAAGCCGACAAGCTGCGCGGGGTTGAGCGCCAGAACCTGATCCTGGATTGCAGCCGCCGCGAGAACTCAGCCGAGCATAGCTGGCACCTGGCGCTCTATGCACTGGTTCTGGCCCCTTTTGCCGCGCCGGAAGTGGATGTGTTCCGCGCCATCCGGATGCTGCTGCTGCACGATCTGGTCGAAATCGACGCAGGCGACCATCCGATCACCGATCAGGTCGACTGGGACGCAGTGGCAGAGGCGGAAATGGCGGCGGCCCAACGGCTGTTCGGGCTGCTGCCAGCAGACCAAGGCGCCGAGTTCCTGGCCCTGTGGCATGAATTCGAGGCCGCTGAGACCCCCGACGCGCAGTTTGCCAAGCGGGTGGACCACTGCCAGCCGATCTTTCAGACGCTTTATGGTGCTGCACCTCTGGACTGGCATGTCGATGTGGTGCGGCAGAACCTGTTTGGCGGCCGGGCGGCGGCTCTGGAACAGCACCTGCCAGAGGCTTACCACCACGCGCTGTCTCTGCTGGGAGAGGACACCAGGTATGACTGCAGCCGCCTGACTGCCCGTCTTCCCTTCCTGAACGAGGCCGACAAGCTGAAGCTGGTGACCCGCGCCTCCAAGCTGGGCGATGGCTCCCGGCATGAAAACTCGGCTGAGCACAGCTGGCATATCATGCTGTACGCCTGGGTGCTGTCTGAACACAGCGCCGGGACGGTCGAAGTTGACCGGGTGCTGCAAATGCTGCTGCTGCACGACCTGGTGGAGATCGACGCTGGCGACACTCCGATCCACGGGGTGATGGATCCTGCAGCCCTTGCCGCCCTAGCCGCGGAGGAACAGGCAGCGGCAGACCGCCTGTTCGGACTGCTGCCTGCGGACCAAGGTACACCCATGCAGGCGATCTGGGAAGAATTCGAGGCTGCGGAAACCCCGGACGCGGTATTCGCCAAGTCCATCGACCGGGTGCAGCCGGTGCTCCTGAATCTGCTGAACGGCGGCGGCAGCTGGGTCGATTACGACGTGAGCTTGCCGCAGCTCGATGCCCGTGTCGGCGGCAAGGTCAGCCGCGGCGCGCCAGAAGTCTGGACCTATGTCCGGGCGCAAATCGCGCCCTGGTTCCGCGAAGCAGGCCGCCTTTAGCCAGCTGAGCAGCCCCGCGGAGGGGCTGCACTTCAGTCCAGGAATGGTTGAAACGGCTGAGTTTCCGCCCCGTTCGGCGTCAAACTCAGAAATTCGCCCGGCTTCAGCTCGCTCCAGGCCTCCCCAGTGTCTTCCAACGGCTCCGACACCACAGCCCAGCCCTTCATGCTTTGACTCCAGCGGTAGTAAACGGATGGTGCGATGCTGTCCGAGGAATACCGCGCCGCATAGAGCGTCCGGCCGTCCGACATCGCCACCGACAGCCGCATGTGCGGCGCGGTCCCGCGCGCCCGGGACAAGCCCTCCATCCGCGCCACGGCGCGTTCCAGCGCCCCCTTAGCATCCGCGTCCAGATCTTCCCGCAGGGCCAGCAGAAACAGCACCTCGCTGTCGGTGGCGCCGCGGCGGTGCTCATACAGCTCATCCGGGATGCACATATCCGCATGGCGGCGGAACTTTTCGAACCCGCCGACCTGGCCGTTGTGCATAAAGCTCCACCTGCCGGCGGTGAACGGATGGCAGTTGTTGCGGCTGGTGGCGGACCCGGTGGAGGCCCGCACATGCGCCAGGAACAACCGCGACTGCACCTGATGCACCAGCGCCCGCAGGTTGCAATCCGACCAGGCCGGATAAACATCGCGGTAACGCCCCGGTTCAGGCCGCTGGCCGTACCAAGCGATGCCGAAGCCATCGCCATTGGTGGCGGTCTTGCATTCCACCGCCTTTTGGCTTTGCGCAATCAGCGAATGCGCAGGTATAGATATGATGTCTTCCAGGAAGACGTCGGCACCCGTATAGGCAGCCCAGCGGCACATGCGGCAATCCTCATTCCGATTCCAGGAATCAGACTATCGTTTCAGCCTGACCCACATTGTTGGAACAATCTCCTAATAATTAGCCAACATGAAGTACAGTGTGCCTGCGCACAGAAACCTGTTCACTTCGCGACGCTTGCGGAATCCGGCAAGCCCGTGCCGCTTCAGGACTTCCCCGGCAAGAACAGATCGGATAGGCAGGATGTCAGATCAGCGGGTTTGCCCGCGGCAAGCGCTTGAGGGAGGCTGGGATGCCGGTTCACTACGTCTACCTGATCATCGCGGTGGCTGCAGAGACCGTCGGCACCACAGCGCTGCAGGCCAGCCAGCAGTTTTCCCGGCTCGGGCCGTCGCTGATCGTGCTGGTTGCCTATGCCTTCTCTTTCTACATGATGGGGCTGACGCTCAAATTCATGCCGGTGGGCATTGTTTACGCCATCTGGTCCGGCCTCGGCATCCTGCTGATCGCGGTGATCGCCTTCATCGTCTTTGGCCAGAAACTGGACTTGCCTGCGGTGATTGGCATGATCCTGATCATGTCAGGCATCGTCATCATTCATCTGTTCTCCAAGTCTTCGGGCCACTGATCCGTATTTGCAGGGCGTTTGGGCGGTTTTTCTCTGGCCTTTGTCCGGGGTTCGGGCTATGCGCGGCCCAACTTCCTTACAAAGGCGAACGTCATGGACCTGCGCAACATTGCGATCATTGCTCACGTTGACCACGGCAAAACCACCCTGGTTGACGAGCTGCTGAAACAATCCGGCGTCTTCCGCGAAAATCAGGCTGTGGCGGAACGCGCCATGGACAGCAACGATCTGGAGCGCGAACGCGGCATCACCATTTTTGCCAAACCGACCTCGGTCGAGTGGAACGGCACCCGGATCAACATTGTCGACACCCCCGGCCACGCCGATTTCGGCGGCGAGGTTGAGCGGATCCTGTCGATGGTCGACGGTGTGGTGCTGCTGGTGGACGCCGCCGAAGGCCCGATGCCGCAGACCAAGTTCGTGACCTCCAAGGCGCTGGCCCTGGGCCTGCGCCCGATTGTGGTGCTGAACAAGGTCGACAAGCCGGACGCCGAACCCGACCGCGCCCTTGACGAGTGTTTTGACCTGTTTGCCTCGCTGGACGCCACCGAGGATCAGCTGGACTTCCCGCATATGTATGCCTCAGGCCGCTCCGGCTGGGCCGATGCGGAACTGGATGGCCCGCGCAAGGATCTGCACGCGCTGTTCAACTTGATCGTGAACCACGTGCCGGAGCCGAAGCAGATCAAGCGCCAGGACGAAGATTTCCGGATGCTGGCCACCACTTTGGGCAGCGACCCGTTTGTGGGCCGTCTGCTGACCGGCCGCGTCGAAAGCGGCAAGCTGAAGGTCGGCGCCACCGTGCAGGCGATCTCCCGCATTGGCCAGAAAATCGAACAGTTCCGCGTCACCCGGATCCAAGCGTTCCGCGGCCTTGCCCAGCAGGACATCGAAGAAGCCCAGGCGGGCGACATCGTCTCTATCGCAGGCATGTCCAAGGCGACTGTGGCCGACACCATCTGCGCACTGGCCGTGGACGAGCCGCTGGACGCCCAGCCGATTGACCCGCCGACAATCACCGTGACCTTTGGCATCAACGACAGCCCGCTGGCCGGCCGTGATGGCAAGAAGGTGCAGTCCCGCGTCATCCGCGACCGCCTGATGAAAGAGGCTGAAAGCAACGTCGCCATCAAGATCCAGGACACCCCCGGCGGCGAAGCGTTTGAAGTTTCCGGCCGCGGCGAACTGCAGATGGGCGTCCTGATCGAAAACATGCGCCGCGAAGGATTCGAATTGTCGATTTCCCGCCCGCAGGTGATCATGAAGGAAGTCGACGGCGTTCGCATGGAGCCGATCGAAGAAGCCACCATCGACGTGGATGACGAATACTCCGGCGCAGTGATCGAGAAACTGACCGGCGCCCGCAAAGGTGAGCTGGTTGAGATGAGGCCCGCAGGCGCAGGTAAGACCCGGATCATCGCCCATGTGCCCTCGCGCGGCCTCATCGGCTATCACGGCGAGTTCCTGACCGACACCCGCGGCACCGGCGTGCTGAACCGCGTGTTCCACGGCTGGGCGCCGCACAAGGGCGCGATCCCGGGCCGCCGCGCGGGCGTGCTGATTTCAATGGAGAACGGCCAGTCGGTGGCTTACGCGCTGTGGAATCTGGAAGAGCGCGGCAAGATGATGATCGGCGCCCAGGCCGACATCTACACCGGCATGATCATCGGTGAGCATTCGCGCGACAACGACCTGGAAGTGAACCCGCTGAAGGGCAAGAAGCTGACCAACGTTCGGGCCTCCGGCACGGACGATGCGGTCCGCTTGACCACCCCGATGACTTTGTCGCTGGAAGAGGCGATCGCCTATATCAACGACGACGAACTGGTTGAGGTAACTCCGAACAGCGTGCGTCTGCGCAAGCGCTATCTGGACCCGCATGAGCGCAAGCGGATGTCCAAGGCCAGCGCCTGACGAACTAAAAACGGCGGCAGAGAAATCTGCCGCCGTTTTTCATTCTGCGTCTTGCGAAACTGTAACGCTGTCGCCCAAGGCTACCCTGCCGATTTCCAGAACCTCGGCGTACCAGCCGCCATGCCCGCGCATCGCATTGTATCCACCGCGGCCCAGCACTTCTTCCATCCGCGAACAGGGCGGACAAGGGCCGGTGATACGCACCAGCGCGCTGCCGACCCGCAGCGTCGCCTTCCGCAAGGCTGCTAGGTTGATGCCTGCAACAACGAGATTGCGCCGCAACTGCTCCGGCTGCACCGCGCCCAGTCCTGCCAGACCGGCAATGACAGGCAAATGCTCGGCCTGGATCAAGGTCACGGCACGCTTGCCTGCTTTGGCGTGATCGCCGCCAAGACCTTCTAGGGTCAATTCGGCACTTTCGGGCGATTGAACCTCTTCCCGCCGCCCAGGCCGCACACCTATCCACGCCACCCGGCCCGGGGCCGCGTGGCGTTTCAGCATTTCCGCAAAAGCGGTGACCATTACTCGGAGGTTTCCACCACCATCAACTCGCGCTCGGACGCGCCGCGGGCATGGTTCAGCGCTTCCTGGTACTCCGGGCTGTGATAGCAATCCACCGCAGCCTCGACGCTAGGGAATTTCGCAACTACGTTGCGCGGGCGCTCCTTGCCTTCCAGCTGCACAAACCGGCCGCCGCGGGCGATGAATTCGCCGCCATGCTTGGCGACGGCGGGACCTGCCAATTCGGCATATTTGCCATAGGCGTCAGCGTCGGTAACGGTCACATGTGCAATCCAAAGTGCGGGCATCAGAGCCTCCCTAGTGATGATCTTTCCGGCAGCTTAGGCAGATTGCCGGAAAGACCAAGCGTTTTTTGACCAAATGGTCAGCCAGCCAGCAGCTCCTCGGCCGCCTTAATGGCTTCATCGGCGCCAGAGAAGTCCTTGCCGCCGCCCTGGGCCATGTCCGGACGGCCGCCGCCGCCCTTGCCACCCACAGCGGGAACCGCGGCCTTCAGCACGTCCACAGCCGAAATATCGCCCGTCAGATCGTCGGTGACACCGGCAGCCACAGCCACCTTTCCGTCGTCCTCTGCGATCAGCAGGATCACACCGGAACCGATGTTCTGCTTGTGCTTGTCGATCAGCCCGCGCAGATCCTTGCCGGACACGCCCTGCAGCGCCTGGGCCAGGAACTTCTTGCCATTCACGTCCTTGGCATCAGCCCCGCCCCCGGAACCGCCGCCCATGGCAACCTGCTGCTTGAGGTTGGAAATCTCGTTCTGCAGGACCTTGCGCTCGTCCATCATTGCCTTGAGGCGGTCCAGGACATCCGCGGGCTGCGCCTTCAGGGCCGCTGCGACTGCAGCCATCCGGCCCGCTTCGCGCTCTAGATGCTCAACCGCAGCCGCACCAGTCAGCGCCTCGATCCGCCGCACGCCGGCAGAGGACGCACTGTCGCCCAGAATGACGAAAGTGCCGATGTCACCGGTCTGCTTCACATGAGTGCCGCCGCACAGCTCGATCGAATAAGTGTCGCCATCGTGGCCCTTGCCTGTCGGCGCGCGGCCCATGGAGACTACGCGAACCTCTTCGCCGTATTTCTCGCCGAACAACGCCTGGGCGCCCAGCTCGCGCGCGTCATCCGGAGTCATGATCCGGGTGGACACAGGCGTGTTCTGGCGAATGAAATCATTCACCTCGGCGCCGACCTTGGCCAGTTCATCCGCCCCCATCGCCTTGTTGTGGCTGAAGTCGAAACGCAAGCGGTCCTCAGCATTAAGCGAGCCCTTCTGCGCCACATGTTCCCCCAGCGCGTTTCGAAGCGCTTCGTGCAGCAAATGAGTAGCAGAATGGTTGGCGCGGATCTTGCTGCGGCGCGCGTGATCCACTTCCATGGCAGCGCCCTTGCCCACGGCGATTTCACCTTCGGTCACTTCGGCGATGTGCAGGAACAACCCCTCCACCTTCTTGGTGTCGGTAATGCGGGCCGCCCCGCCTTCGACTGTCAACACACCGGTGTCGCCAACCTGACCGCCGCTTTCGCCATAGAACGGCGTCTGGTTCAAGATAACCTGAACCGTGTCTCCCTTGGCTGCAGTTTGAATCTGCGCGCCATCCTTGACGATGGCAACGATCTGGCCTTCGGCCTTCTCAGTTTCATAGCCGAGGAAGTCGGTGGTGCCAGCAGCATCAACAATGTCGAAGTAGACCTTCACATCCGCCGCTTCGCCCAGGCCGATGCCGCCCGCGCGGGATTTCTCTTTCTGCTCTTTCATCGCAGCATCGAACCCATCGGTGTCGACCTCAATCTCCTTGGCACGCAGGGCGTCCTGAGTCAGGTCGAGCGGGAAGCCATAGGTGTCATAGAGCTTGAACGCAGTTTCACCCGGCAGCACGTCACCCTTGTCCATGTCGGCAGAGGCTTCGTCCAGCAGTTTCAAGCCGCGGTCCAATGTCTTGAGGAAACGGGTTTCTTCCTGTTCAAAGGTCTCCTCGATCAGCGCCTGGCCCTGGCCAAGCTCCGGATAGGCCGCGCCCATTTTCTGAACCAGCGACGGTACCAGCTTGTGCATGACCGGATCGGTGGCACCCAGCAGCGAGGCATGGCGCATCGCGCGGCGCATGATCCGGCGCAGAACGTAGCCGCGGCCTTCGTTCGAGGGCAGAACGCCCTCGGCAATCAGGAAGGAGCAGGAGCGCAGGTGATCGGCGATCACCCGGTGATGCACGTTCTGATCACCGAACGGATCGGAGTTTGTGACGTTTGCCGAGGCTTCGATCAGCGATTTGAACAGATCAGTTTCATAGTTGTCATGGGTGCCCTGCAGCAGCGCTGCAATCCGCTCCAGCCCCATGCCGGTGTCGATGGACTGCATGTCCAGGTCAACCATCGACCCATCCGCGAACTTCTCGTTCTGCATGAAGACGAGGTTCCAGATCTCGATGAACCGGTCGCCGTCTTCCTCAGCCGAACCCGGAGGCCCGCCCCAGATGTGGTCGCCGTGGTCATAGAAGATCTCGGTACAGGGGCCGCAAGGCCCGGTGTCGCCCATCTGCCAGAAATTGTCAGAAGTGGCGATGCGGATGATCCGGTCTTCCGGGACGCCCAGCTTCTTCCAAATCTCAAAGGCTTCGTCATCGGTGTGATAGACGGTGGTGTAGAGCCGGTCCTTCGGAACGTCGAATTCCCTGGTGATCAGCTCCCAGGCAAAGGGGATCGCCTCATGCTTGAAGTAATCGCCAAAGGAGAAGTTGCCAAGCATCTCAAAAAACGTGTGGTGGCGCGCGGTATAGCCGACGTTGTCAAGGTCGTTGTGCTTGCCGCCGGCGCGGACGCATTTTTGCGAGGTGGTCGCGCGCCTGTAATCGCGGGTTTCCACCCCGGTAAAGCAATTCTTGAACTGAACCATGCCTGAGTTGGTGAACATCAGGGTCGGGTCGTTGCGCGGCACCAGCGGGCTGGAATCGACAACTTCATGCCCCTGTTTGGCAAAGTAGTTCAGAAAGGTAGAGCGGATATCGTTGAGCGTCGGCATGTGCGGGATCTCTTGCGGGCTTAAAATAAGCGTTCCGGGCAGGTTTACCCGTCAGCCTGCGCACTGTCCACAGCAGGAAGCGGCGGCGCCTCACGAAAAAGGGCGCAGCCAGCGCTGCGCCCCCGTGTTACCAGGATTTGATCAGATTTCGGGCGCTTAGGCCTCAAGGATGTCGTCCGCATCGCCTGTTTCCGGACGCTCGAACTCGAGCCCGTGGGAGGCGCGGATCTTGTCCTCAATGTCAAAGGCGATTGCCGGGTTTTCCTTCAGGAAGGTCTTGGCGTTTTCCCGCCCCTGCCCGATCCGCTCATCCCCGTAGGAGAACCAGGCACCGGACTTGTTTACGACACCCGCCGCCACGCCCAGATCCAGCAGTTCGCCCATCTTGGAGATGCCTTCACCGTACATGATGTCGAATTCCACCTGTTTGAACGGCGGCGCCACTTTGTTTTTCACCACTTTGACACGGGTTGCGTTGCCGACCACCTCATCACGGTCCTTGATCGCGCCGATACGGCGAATATCCAGACGGACGGAAGAGTAGAATTTCAGCGCGTTGCCGCCGGTGGTGGTTTCGGGGGAGCCGAACATCACGCCGATCTTCATGCGGATCTGGTTAATGAAGATCACCATACACTTGGAACGGCTGATGGATCCGGTCAGCTTGCGCATTGCCTGGCTCATCAGACGGGCCTGCACACCGACATTGCTGTCGCCCATATCGCCCTCAAGCTCCGACTTCGGGGTCAGTGCCGCCACGGAGTCAACAATCACCATGTTGACCGCACCGGAGCGCACCAGCGTGTCGGTGATTTCCAGCGCCTGTTCGCCGGTGTCAGGCTGCGAGATCAGCAGCTCATCCAGATCAACGCCCAGCTTGGCCGCATACTGCGGGTCCAGCGCATGTTCCGCGTCGACAAAGGCGCAGACGCCGCCCTTTTTCTGCTGTTCCGCAATGCAATGCAGCGTCAGCGTGGTCTTGCCCGAGCTTTCCGGGCCGTAGATTTCAATGATCCGCCCCATGGGCAGGCCGCCGATCCCCAGCGCGATGTCCAGACCCAATGAGCCGGTCGAGCTTGCCTCGATCTCCTGCATGGCACTGCCATCGCCGAGCTTCATGATCGAACCCTTGCCGAACTGCCGCTCAATCTGGGCAAGCGCGCTATCGAGCGCCTTTTGCTTGTCACCGCTTACTTTATTTTTCATGGTCAAAAGATCCGCCATAGTCCCTTGTCCTTTTCTATGTGTCACACACCGGGGCGCGCGGCAATCACTGCTTTGTTCACCTCTTGTTCCTTGTGAGATCAAAAAGAGAACATTGCAACAGATTTCTGGTGTACCCACTTCAGGGCCAGGGTGTTAAAGATTGGTTTATGGTTAATCGGCAGCAAGATTATTTACCGGGCAGTTAACGGGATGATGATATTTTTCAAGGAACGGCTGGCGCTGCTTTCCGTTCCCAAGACAGGCACCACCGCGTTTCAGGCGGCCCTGCGCGAGCGCGCCGACCTGGTGATTTCGGACCCGCCGGAGCTGAAACACGCGCCGCTCTACCGCTACAACCGCTGGATCCGGCCGATGTTTGAGAAAGTCTGCAATGCTGAGCTGGAGGTCGCGGCCGTCGTGCGCGAACCCATCAGCTGGCTGGGCAGTTGGTACCGGTACCGCCGGCGGCCTGCGCTGGACGGCAAACCCAATTCAACCAAGGACGTCAGCTTCGATGACTTTCTGCACGCCTATTGCAAGGGCAAGCCGCCTGCCTTTGCCAATGTCGGCAGCCAGGCGAAGTTCCTGGAAGCGCAACCCAATGGCTGCAAGGTCAGCCATCTGTTCCGCTATGAGGACCAGCAGGCGCTGAAGCAGTTCCTGGAACAGCGCCTGGACACAGAGATCCGGCTGGAGCACAAGAACGTCAGCCCCCAAGCAGACCTGTCCCTGAGCCACGGGGCGGAGGCTCATGTCCGGCGCAAGCGCGCGGCGGAATTCGAACTCTACCAGTCGGTTCCTGCCCGCTGAATGCACAAAAACCGCCGGGTCCGGCGGCTTTCATTTTTTGGGCATTGCTGACGCTAGTGCAGCTGTGCATGCACCGTTTCGGTCAGCTCGTTGAGCGAGAACGGTTTCGGCAGGAACACCGAGTTCGGCACATCCGGATCGGCCTCGCCAAAGGCGCCTTCGGCATAGCCGGAGACAAAGACCACACGGGTGTCCGGGCGCTCCTTCAGCGCCTCGCGCACCCAGCTGGGCCCATCCATGCCCGGCATCACAACATCCGTCACGAACACATCCACTGTTAGGCCCGGGTCTTCCAGTGTGCGAAGGGCGTCCTCAGCCGATTCTGCCTCCAGCACCGTGTAACCGCGCATCCTGAGCGCGCGGGAGGCAAAGGCGCGTACAGGCGCCTCGTCCTCGACCAGCAGAACAACGCCTTCGCCATGCTGCGCGGCTGCCGCCTTTTCCTCGGCCTCCGCGGGTTTCTCCGCGGCGGGCTGATCCGCCTGCGGTTTGTGAACCGGGAAGAACAAGGTGAACTGCGTGCCATGCCCCTTGACCGAGTCGACAAAGATATAGCCGCCAGTCTGCTTGATAATGCCATAGGCGGTGGACAGGCCCAGGCCGGTGCCCTCGCCCGTGCGCTTGGTGGTGTAGAAAGGTTCGAACACCTTTTGCAGCTTGTCCGGCGCAATGCCGACACCCTCGTCCGAAACCTTGACCGTCACCCAATCGCCTGAAGGCACTGTTGCACGGTTCCGCTCCAACGGTTTGTCGAGCGAGATGACCTCAGTCTCGACCCGGATCTCTCCGCCCTGCGGCATTGCATCGCGGGCGTTCACCACCAAGTTCATCAGCACCTGTTCCAGCTGCCTCTTGTCAGCGCGGATCGACTTCATCACCGGATCGTGGCTGAGGGTCAGGGTGACCTTTTCGCCCACCAAACGGTTCAGCAGGTGGGTCAGGTCCGACAGCGTGTCCCGCACGTCCAGGGTTTCCGGCTGCAAAGTCTGCTTGCGGGAAAATGCCAGCAGCTGACTGACCAATGAGGCCGCCCGATTGGCGTTCTCATGGATCTGGATCAGATCACCATAGTCCTGATCGCCCTGATCATGACGCAATAGCAGCAGGTCGCAATGGCCTGAAATCGCCGTCAGCAGATTGTTGAAGTCATGTGCCACGCCGCCCGCCAGCTGGCCGATCGCCTGCATTTTCTGGCTTTGCACAAATTGTGCCTCCAGGGTTTTCAGCTCTGTCGCATCGTTCAGCACCGCAATCAGAACCGGCGTGCCCTCTTCCACAACGCGCGTAAGGGTAACCTGGACAAAAACCTCCTTGTCGGCGCGAGAAAGCCGCAGGAATTCCGATTTGTTGGGGGCCAGCCCGTCCGCGGTGTCGCGCAGCCAGTCCGACATCGGACGGCCAAGGCCCTCCATCAGCTGGCCAAGCTTGAGGCTGGCGCAGCTTTCGACACCAAGCAAACGCAAAGCCATGCGGTTGCTGCTCAGGATTTCCCCGGTCGGGGCCACCTTGAGGAACGGGACCGGCAGCGCCTCGAACCCGGCCTGCGACGACGCAAACCCTGCCTCATCCACTTCCATCAGGAACAGCTCACTGCGGCCCTGGGTGCGGTTCTTTTCGCTGACCAGGACCTGAACCGGCCCCTTTTTGGTGCTGAGCGTGTTGATCTGCCCGGGCACCACCGGCAGCGCAGGGAACAGCCGGTCTGTGGACTTTACCCGCTCCCCGATCAGGCTGCGGGCCGCTTCGTTCATGAACAGCACGGCACCGGTGCGGCCCACAGTGATCATTGGAACCGGCAGCGTGTCGGCGCCGCGGCCATTGCCGCCGCGGTCGAGGATATCCTCCACCCGCCACAGGAAACTGCCGCCGTTCATCTGGTGTACCGCCAGCCGAACATGGCCGCGCCGGGTAACGATGTCCTCGCGCGACGCACCATCGACGCGGGCGCGGCTTTGCAGCCGGTAAAGCACCGCAGACGGATTGGCCAGAATGGACCGCAGTGTGCTTGCCAAGGTGTCACGGCTGGCATCCTGAAACCGCTTCACCGCGGCCCCATTGCAGGCGTGAATCATGCCGTCATCATCGGTGACAAAACTGGGCGTCGCATCTTTTTCAATGAAGCCGGTCAGCAGATCGGCGGCCATTGCACGCGCGTTCAGCCGCATCCGCGCCTGAACCACCATCAGCACCGCAACCGCAGTCAGCGTCAGCCCGACCAGAACGAAGCCGCGGCCCATCCAGTCCGGCAACGGCAGCAGCCACGGGCCAGACATCAGCGCCAGCGACAGCAGCAGAGTTGCCGCAAGCTTGGTTTGCTCGGGTGAATAAACGCGCAGTTCCGGAACGGAAGTGTCTTGGCGACCGGACATTACGGCTCCATGGTCTGTACTGATTGCCGCCATAACGCGGCGATTTAGGTTAAAACCACGTTAAGAAACAACGGACTTTCAGCGGAACCCTAACAACGGGTATTCGCGCGCGTCAACACAGCAACAAAAAACCCATCGGTGCCGTTCTGAACCTGCCAGCCTTTCTGACCGGCCAGCATCCACTCCGGGTTCTCGCTGATAAACCTCTGAACCTGCGCGCTATTTTCGCAGTCAAGCATTGAGCATGTCGCATAGGCCAGCACGCCGTCAGCTGCGGTCAGCACGGCGGCCTGGCGCAGGATTTCACCCTGAATGCGCTGCAATTCAGCCAGCCCTTCGGATGTAAGGCGCCATTTACCTTCGGGCGCGCGCCGCCAGGAGCCGGAGCCGGAACAGGGCACATCGCATAGAACCAGATCATAAGGTCCGGAGCGGGCCAGATCTGCAGCCGCAAGCAGCTTTACATCCGCCCCGGCACGCGCGGCGCGCTCCGGAAGATCCTTCATCCGCCGTGGGTCGGCATCATGTGCAAAACTCTGGATTCTGGCCCGGGCCGCCATCGCTAGAGTCTTGCCGCCGCCGCCGGCGCAATAGTCCAGAACCGTCATGCCGTCCTTCAGCGGCAGCCGCTCTGTCACGGCTTGGCTTGCCGCGTCCTGAAGCTCTACCAGACCATCCTGGTACGCCTTGGCGTTTCGCAGCTTGCGAGCCCCCTCTTTCACCTCCAGCGCAGTTTCCGCTGCTGAATGCAGTTCGGCAGCAATGCCTTCGGCAGCCAAAACATTCTGCGCCTGTTCCACGGTTGCCCGCGCTGTATTCACCCGCAAATGCACCGGCGCCCGGCTGCGCAGCGCCAGCGCCGCGGCTTCAGCCTCCGCGCCAAGGCTGGCACTGAACTCCGGCCAGAGCCAATCAGGGATATCCAGCGCTTCCGGCCCCGCGGGTGCCGGTAGCAGCGAACGTTCAGCATCCGTCAGCGGCGCAGGCGCATGCCCTTGACCGGTGAAGAATTCATCCGGGTTCAGTCCCGCTTCCCTCAGAGCGCCCAGGATCAGGCCGCGTCCGCTGCGGCTGCCGCCAAGCGCCGCATGAGAGCGCAGGCAGCGCACCGCGTCGAACACATGGTCGCGCACCGCCGCGCGGTCTTTGGAACCGGCAAAGCGGCTGCGCCGCCCCCAGGAGGTCAGCGCCTTTTCCGCGGGCTCCCCCGCCAGCACCTGGTCCAGGATTTCGATGGCCGCCTGCAGGCGGGCGGCGGGGGTCATGCCCCCGCCCCATTCTTAAAAGCAGCCATCATGGTCTCAGCCCGCCCGGTAGTTCGGTGCTTCGCGGGTGATCTGCACGTCGTGGACGTGGCTTTCCTTCAGCCCGGCGCCGGTGATGCGGACAAAGTTGCAGTTCTTGCGCATGTCATCGACAGTCGCGCAGCCGGTGTAGCCCATCGCCGCGCGCAGACCGCCCACCAGCTGGTGAATCACCGCGCCCGCGCCGCCTTTATAAGGCACCTGCCCCTCAATCCCTTCCGGCACCAGCTTGTCGCTGGCTGCATCTTTCTGGAAGTAGCGGTCGGCAGAGCCGCGTGCCATCGCGCCCATGGAGCCCATGCCGCGGTAGGATTTAAAGGAACGGCCTTGGTACAAGATCACCTCGCCCGGGCTTTCATCAGTGCCGGCAATCATCGAGCCGACCATGGCGCAGGACGCGCCCGCCGCAATCGCCTTGGCGAAATCGCCGGAGAACTTAATACCACCGTCGGCAATCACCGGCACGTCACCAGCAGCGCCGGCACAATCCATGATCGCGGTCAGCTGCGGCACGCCGACGCCCGCCACCATGCGGGTGGTGCAGATTGAGCCCGGGCCGATGCCGACCTTAACCGCGTCCGCGCCTGCGTCGATCAGTGCGCGGGTGGCTTCGGCTGTTGCCACGTTGCCGGCAATCACCTGCACGTTGCTGTATTGCGCCTTGATGCGTTTTACCGCGTCGATAACACCTGCGGAATGGCCATGTGCGGTGTCCACCACCACGATATCCACGCCTGCATCGATCAGCGCCTCAGAGCGCTCAAAGCCGCTGTCGCCAACCGAACTGGCAGCCGCAACGCGCAGCCGGCCCAGCTCGTCCTTGCAGGCGGTGGGGTTCAGAACCGCCTGTTCGGTGTCCTTGAGGGTCAGAAGACCGGTCAGCTTGCCGTCCTTGTCAGACACCAGCAGCTTCTCAATCCGGCGCGCCTTCATCAGCGACTTGGCCTCTTCCAGATCGGCCGGCTCCTGCAGCATCGCCAGGTTGTCAGAGGTCATCATGACGGAAACAGGCGTGCTGGCATCGGTGGCAAAGCGCATGTCGCGATTGGTCACGATGCCAACGACGCGGCCCGAGCCGTCAACCACCGGGAAGCCTGTGACACGGTAACGTTCCTGCAGCGCCTGAGCATCTGCCAGGGTCTGGTCCGGGGTCAGGGTGATCGGGTTGTAAACGATGCCGGAGACAAACCGCTTGACCCGGCGCACTTCTCTGGCCTGCTCCTCGGCATTCAGGTTCTTGTGGATCACACCCATGCCGCCGGCCTGCGCCATCGCAATCGCCATCCGCGACTCGGTCACTGTATCCATTGCCGAGCTCAACAGCGGAATGTTGAGGGCGATGGACTGGGTCACCCGCGTGCGCGTATCCGCGGTGTTGGGCAGAACGCTCGACGCGCCTGGCACCAGTAGAACATCATCAAAGGTGAGAGCCTCACGAATCTGCATTGGTCGTCCTCATGCATAACCCCGTTTGGCGGTGACCCTATGGCACAGAAGCCTGCGGGTGGAAAGAGGCCTGCGGCAAGAATTCCTGCAGCGCAGCAATTCTTTGGCGGGCGGCTGATCTGGGTCAAGGCGCGCAGGCCCGCTCCGGATTTCTGTAAATCTGCAGAAATGACTCTGGATTTCACCATGCCCGGCCCCTTGCAAGATATCATTATTCTGGACCTGACCCATGTGCTGGCAGGCCCCTATTGCTCGATGATCCTGTCTGACCTCGGAGCGAGGGTGATCAAAGTGGAACGGCCCGGGACCGGTGACGACACCCGGTCATTTCCTCCCTTTAATAATGGCAGCAGCGCCTATTTCGCCACCATCAACCACGGCAAGCATAGCATTGCACTGGACCTGAAAGCGCCGGAGGACCGCAAAATCTTTGAACGCCTTCTGGGCCAGGCAGATGTGCTCTTGGAAAACTACCGGCCCGGCGTGATGCAGCGGCTTGGCTACGGCTGGGACGACCTGCACGCCCGCTTCCCGCGTCTGATCTACGGCGCGGTCTCAGGCTTTGGCCACACCGGCCCCGACGCCCAGAAACCCGCCTATGACATGGTGGTTCAGGCACGCGGCGGGGTGATGTCGATCACCGGCGAAAAGAACCGCGAGCCAGTACGGGTCGGCGCCTCCATTGGCGACATCGTGGCGGGCATGTTCCTCGGCCATGGCATTCTCGCGGCCCTTCTGGACGTGCAGAAGACGGGCCAGGGCCGCTTCATCGATGTTGCTATGCTGGACAGTCAGCTGGCCCTGCTTGAACACGCCATCGCCATTACCTCCGTCACCGGCGAAGCGCCGCAGCCTTCTGGCGCGCGGCACCCGTCGATCACCCCGTTTGAGACCTTCCACGCCTCCGACGGGCTGTTCGTGATCGCAGCCGGCAATGACGCGCTGTTTGCCCGGCTTTGCGATGCCCTGCAGCTGCCGCTGGCTGCGGACCGGCGCTTTGCCACCAATCCGGCCCGCTGCGAAAACGCCCGCCTTCTGAAACGCTTGATCGAGGCGGTGACACTGGGTCAGCCCACGGATCATTGGATCGCCTTGCTGAGCGGGGCCGGTGTCCCCACCGGTCCGATCCAGACCGTGGATCAGGTGCTGCGCGATCCGCAGATCCTGGCCCGTAATATGGTGGTCGATGTGCTGGATGAGGACGGACGTCCGGAAAATCTGTCCGCTGGCAATCCGATCAAGATGAGCGGCCTGCCCGACCCAGACACCCGCCGCCCCGCCCCGCGGCTCGACGGCAACCGCGCAGAGATTCTGGCGTGGCTTGAAGAAGTTGAGGCGAAGGCAGGCGGCTGACCGCAAGCCTGCCAAAAAACAGCATTCCAAATTCATCAAATCGCGGAAAATGCCGCCAGCAGACAGGAAAATGCCGCCCATTGCCTTTCGCTTGCCGCAAAAGCCCATATGCTCCGCCTAAATTGCGGAATGAGAAGGCCACAGGCATGACTGACGAACCCCTCGTTGTGTTTACCCCCTCCGGCAAGCGCGGGCGTTTCCCCGCGGGCACACCGATTCTGACCGCCGCGCGGCAGCTGGGTGTCGATCTGGACTCCGTCTGCGGCGGCCGCGGGATCTGCTCCAAGTGCCAGATCACCCCCTCCTACGGCGAGTTTCCCAAACACGGTGTGACCGTGGCCGAGGGCGCGCTGAGCGAGTGGAACAAGGTTGAGCAGCGCTACAAGGACAAGCGCGGCCTGATCGACGGCCGCCGCCTGGGCTGCCAGGCCACCGTGCAGGGCGACATCGTGATCGACGTGCCGCCGGAAAGCCAGGTCCACCGCCAGGTGGTGCGCAAGCGCGCCGAAGCCCGGGACATCACCATGAACCCCTCTACCCGGCTGTACTATGTCGAGGTGGAAGAGCCCGACATGCACAAACCCACCGGCGATATGGAACGGCTGATCGAGGCACTGGATGCCCAGTGGGACCTGAAGGGTGTCAAAACCGACCTGCATATCCTGAGCGCGCTTCAACCCGCGCTGCGCAAGGGCGGCTGGAAGGTGACCGTCGCCGTGCATCTGGGCGATGAAAACCACCCGCCCAAGATCATGCACATCTGGCCCGGCTTCTATGAAGGCTCGATCTACGGCCTTGCCGTTGACCTCGGCTCCACCACCATCGCCGCGCACCTCTGCGATCTCAAAACCGGCGAGGTCGTGGCCTCCTCCGGCATCATGAACCCGCAGATCCGTTTTGGCGAAGACCTGATGAGCCGTGTCTCCTATTCGATGATGAACAAGGGCGGCGACCGGGAAATGACCCGCGCGGTGCGCGAGGGCATGAACGCACTGTTCACCCAGATCGCAGCTGAGGCGGAGATCGACAAGGCGCTGATCGTGGATGCGGTCTTTGTCTGCAACCCGGTGATGCACCACCTGTTCCTTGGCATCGACCCGTTTGAGCTGGGCCAGGCCCCCTTTGCGCTGGCGACCTCCAACGCGCTGGCGTTGCGAGCGGCGGAACTCGACCTGAACATCCACCCTGCCGCCCGCGTCTACCTGCTGCCCTGCATTGCCGGCCACGTCGGTGCCGATGCCGCCGCGGTGGCGCTGTCCGAGGCGCCTGACAAATCCGAAGACCTGGTGCTGGTGGTTGACGTCGGCACCAATGCGGAAATCCTGCTGGGCAACAAGGAAAAGGTTCTGGCCTGCTCCTCCCCCACTGGCCCCGCATTCGAGGGCGCGCAGATTTCCAGCGGCCAGCGCGCCGCCCCCGGCGCCATCGAACGCGTGGAGATCAATCCGGAAACCAAGGAACCCCGCTTCCGCGTGATCGGCTCCGACGCCTGGTCGGATGAGGACGGCTTCTCCGAATCCATCGCCACAACCGGCATCACCGGCATCTGCGGCTCCGGCATCATCGAGGCGATTGCCGAAATGCGCCTGGCGGGCGTGCTGGACGCCTCTGGCCTGATCGGCTCGGCAGAACAGACCGGCACTGCCCGCTGCATCGCGGATGGGCGCACCAATGCTTACATGCTGTGGGACGGCTCCGCCGAGGGCGGCCCGACCATCACTGTCACCAACCCGGACATCCGCGCCATCCAGATGGCCAAGGCCGCGCTGTACTCAGGTGCGCGTCTGCTGATGGACAAATTCGGCGTTCAGAACGTTGACCGCGTTGTGCTGGCCGGTGCCTTTGGCGCGCATATTTCTGCCAAGCACGCGATGGTGCTGGGCATGATCCCCGACTGCGTGCTGGACAAGGTGACCTCGGCCGGCAACGCCGCAGGCACTGGTGCCCGTATTGCGCTCTTGAACACCGAGGCGCGCGGCGAGATCGAGGAGACCGTGCGCCGGATCGAGAAGATCGAAACCGCCGTTGAGCCCCGCTTCCAAGAGCATTTCGTCAATGCCTCGGCGATCCCCAATTCGGCGGAGCCCTTCCCGATCCTGGAAACCGTGGTGACCCTGCCGCAGGTGAATTTCAACACCGGCGGCGGTGACGGCGAAGGCGCTGGCGGCGGCCGCCGCCGCCGGCGGCGCGGCTAAGCAGGATCCGGCAAGAATTTCGCGGCGGCGCCCTTGACCTTGGCGCCGCCGCGGCATAATCCTGCCCTCACAAGCGGGTATGGTGAAATGGTATCATGCGAGCTTCCCAAGCTTAAGGCGCGGGTTCGATTCCCGCTACCCGCTCCAACCTTCCATATTTTTCAAGACCTTCCAGCGCGCAGCTTTAGCTAAAGCTGCCTGACCTCTCTGCCCGCGCGCAATCACGCAGTTTGTGATAGACTGGCCCGGCAGGCCCGCATGTTAAGGGCCGCCAGTTTGGGAGGGTACCAGTATGACACGTCACTATTTCACCGCCGCACTCCTGTGCGCCTTCGGCGCCGGAACCGCAGCTGCAGGCACAACCTGGGAGCAGGGCGGCACCGGAACCGGCATCGCAAGCAATACGCCCACGGAGATCGCCGATGGCCATATGGTGATGCAAACCAGCAGTTCCTACGAAAACGTTGAGATGGAAGACGCCGAGCACCCGATGAACGGTGCCGCCGGGCCATGTTTTGGCGCGGTTGAAGCCGCGCCTGGCGGGGTCACTGGCGGCGGGATCTGCGCCTTTACCGACAAGGCCGGCGACAAGGTGGTGCTGCATTGGCACGCCGAGGGCATGGATGCCTCCGGCGCCCTGACCGGCAGCTGGAAACTGAGCGGCGGGACAGGCCCCTGGGCCGAGGCAGAGGGCGGCGGTAAATTCTCCTCCCTGACCGACCCGGCAAGCGGAAACTTCGTCAACACAATCACCAGCAGCGTAACGCTGCCCTGATCAAACCCGCGGGGCGGTCACGCCCCGCAGCTTTCGATAGCTCCGTCAGCTCCAGGAGCCGCGCACGAACTCCAGCAGCGCGCGGGTGGAGCCGTCTTTGCCCTCAGCGCTTTTTTCACCTGTCAGCAGCGGCCCCAGCGTGTTCGCCAGCTCCTTGCCCAGCTCCACGCCCCACTGATCGAACGAGTTTATGCCCAGGATCACGCCTTCGACAAACACCCGGTGTTCATAAAGAGCGATGATTTGACCCAGCACATAAGGGGTCAGCTTCGGATAGATCAGGGTTGTGGACGGCCGGTTGCCTGAAAACACCCGGTGGCGCGCCTGCCGCTCCAGTTCTGCCCCCTCATAGCCCTTGGCCCGCATCAGCGTACAGGCTTCCTCGAGGCTGCGGCCGCGCATCAGCGCCTCGGACTGCGCCAGGCAATTTGCCACCAGCAGCGTGTGATGTTGCGCCAGCTCAGGCTCATGGCCCTTGGCCGCCACCAGAAACTCTGCCGGAATGACCGATGTGCCCTGATGCAGCAGTTGATAGAACGCATGCTGGCCATTGGTGCCGGGCTCACCCCAGACCACCGGGCCGGACGGATACGGCAAAGGAGACCCATCCATCGCCACCGACTTGCCGTTCGATTCCATTTCCAGCTGCTGCAGATAGGCCGGCAGCCTCCGCAGCCTCTGGTCATAGGGCAGCACGGCACGGGTCGGATAGCCGCAGACCTGATTGTGCCAAATGCCGGTCAGCGCCAGCATCACCGGCATGTTCTGCGGCCAGGGGGCACTGCGGAAATGCTCATCCATCGACTTGCCGCCCGCCAGAAAGGCGCGGAAGTTTTTCGGCCCCACCGCCAGCATCACGCTCAACCCGATCGGCCCCCAGACCGAATAGCGTCCGCCAACCCAGTCCTCAAAGCCAAACACATGCTTGCGCGGTATGCCAAAGGCTGCGGTCTCTTCCTCAGACGTTGACAGGGCCAGAAACTGCCTTGCCGGATCACCGCCGCCATCCTCAATCCACCGCCGCGCGGTCCGGGCATTGGTCATGGTCTCAACCGTGGTGAAGGTCTTGGAGGCCACAATCACCAAAGTCGTCTTGGGATCAATCCGCTGCAGGATATCATGTATGTGGGCACCATCCACATTGGAGACAAAATGGCAGCGCGGCCCGTCGTGGTAAGGCGCCAGCGCCAGCGTCGCCATCACCGGCCCCAGATCAGAACCGCCAATGCCGATGTTGACTACATCTGTAAAGGCGCCGCCCGGCCCCTGCATCGCGCCAGAACGGACACGCGCGGCCAATTTCTCCATCCGCTCCAGGGTCTTGCGCAGCGGTGCGCGGATGTCATCGCCATCAACCAGCAGCTCCTGCCCGTCGGGATCGCGCAGGGCTGTGTGCAGCACCGCGCGCTGCTCAGTTTCATTTATCGGCTCGCCCTGGAACATGGCCGCCCGCTTGCCGGCCACATCCCGCGCTTCGCACAGGTCAACCAGCGCCGCACGCACACCGGCTGTAATCCGGGTCTTGGAATAGTCGAACAAAAGCGTTTCGCACCGCACACTGAAATTTTCAGCGCGGCTGGGATCTCTCTCAAACAGATCAACAATGTCTTCACTGCAAATTTCCGAATGCAGCGTCTTCAAGGAAGTGAACATTTCTACCTTTCCAGAATTCAAGGCGCCCAGTGGACAGACACTTCGGACAAAACAGCCTGTACCGGGGCGTCTTCGGGCGGAAGCGACATCGCCTTTTCCAAAGCCCTGCGCTTGGCGTCCCCGAAGATCACCAGATGCTTGGCAATCGCTGCGTCGAGCACGCGCGCCGTCAGGCTGATCCGCGCTTCGGGCTGGCTGTCGGGCCGCATCACCGCCAGCGGCGGCGCGTCCGGCGCCAGCGCCGCCTGGATCCCGGCAGCACCGGGAAACAGCGAGGCTGTGTGCATGTCCTCCCCCATGCCCAGCAGCAGCACCGACAGAGGCAGCTCTGGCACCACCCGGGTTTCCAGCTCAGCCAGCACCTCCTCCGGCTCCCGCTCAGGCACATGGAACGGCAGGAATTGCGCCGCCGCCGCCCGATTCTGCAGCAGCCGGCCGCGGATCATCGACGCGTTGGAGCGGGCATGTTCCGCAGGCACCCAGCGTTCATCCGTCGCCATGACGCGCACCCGGTCCCATTCGATGTCAGCCGCGCATAAGTCGTCGAAAATCAGCCCGGGCGAGGTCCCGCCCGCGACCGCAAAGGACACGGTATCGTGGTTCAGCAAGTGGGTTTTCAAATCACCCGCAATTTCATTCGCGACTTCGATCGCCAGCATGTCCTGATCAGGGTACTCATTGAACTTCATGGGTTGATCCCTCTCCATTCCCGCCCGTCGCGGCGCATCAGCAAATCGGCATCCTCCGGCCCGGCGGTACCGCTAACATAGGGTTTAGGCACATCACCGCGGGATTTCCACCCCTCAATCAAAGGATCGGTCCAGGCCCAGGCCGCCTCCACCTCGTCTCCCCGCATAAACAACGTCTGGTTGCCGCGCACAACATCCATGATCAGCCGTTCATAAGCATCCGGCGGATCGCCGCCCTCCGGCCCCAGCGCCTCGGCAAAACTCATGTCCAGCGGCACGTCGATCAGGCGCATCCCGCCCTGCCCCGGCTCCTTGATGGTCACGCTGAGGGTGATGCCCTCATTGGGCTGCAGGCGGATCTTCAGGTGGTTGGCGTGACGCCCGGCTTCGGCACCGAAAATCGAATGCGGCGCGTCCTTGAACATCACGTTGATCACCGAGGAGCGGTTCACCAGCCGCTTGCCGGTGCGCAGATAAAACGGTGTTCCGGCCCACCGCCAATTGCTGATATGCGCCTTTAGCGCCACATAGCTTTCGGTTGTGCTGCGCGGGTTGCCAACCAGTCCGCGATAGGACGGATGCGGCGCCTCCGGATCCAGCGACGCCTGATACTGGCCGCGCACGATGTGATGCGGCTCCACCGGATCCAGTGCGCGGATCACCTTCAGCTTTTCGTCGCGCACAGCGTCCGGGTCGAACTTGGCCGGCGGCTCCATCGCGATCAGGCACAAGAGCTGCATCAGATGGTTCTGCATCATGTCACGCATCGCCCCGGCGCGCTCGTAATACTCCTCGCGCCCCTCAACACCGACGGTTTCCGCAACCGTTATCTGGATGTGGTCAACATACTGGCTGTTCCACAGGGGCTCGAACAGCATGTTGCCGAACCGGACAGCCATCAGGTTCTGAACCGTTTCCTTGCCCAGGTAATGATCGATGCGGTAAATCTGGCTTTCGTCGAAATGGCTGGCCAGGGTCCGGTTCAGCTCCCGCGCTGTTTCCAGGTCGCGGCCAAAGGGTTTCTCCACCACAATCCGCGTGCCCGCATTGGCCAGCCCGTGCCGGTGCAGCCGCTCTGCCAGCGGTCCGAACAGCCCGGGGCCGACCGAGAAATAGAACATGCGGATCGGCACATCCTCCTCCGGGCGCAGCTGGCGGCTCAGGTCCTGCCAGCCCTCCTCGCCCAAAGCATCCAGCGCCACATAGCTCACCCGCTCCAAAAACGTCTCCAGCGCCCCGCCGCCGCAGGCCTTGGGCCCGGCATGGGCGCGTACTGCCTCGGCAACAACCGTACGGTATTCTTCGCTGGTCAGGCTTGTACGTGCAGCCCCGATAATCCGCTCATCCCCGGTCAGTTGGCCCGCGCAATGGCGGCGGAACAGCGCAGGCAGAATCTTGCGCTGCGCCAGATCGCCCGTGCCGCCGAAAATCACCAGGTCAAACGGGTCGACCGGTATCACACGCGAAACCATTCTTGTTCTTCCTGTCTCCGCCGGTGCAGGCACGGCACACCGCCGCTCACATCCCTGTCATGTGCCTGCCCGGCTGCTTTCATTTCCTGCCCAGTATAAGGTAGCTTGCTGCGAAAGGAACCGCCCCAAAGGACATCCGCATGAAAGACCTGCAAAAATCTGCCGCCAACCTGGGCAAGTTCCAAGACGCCTTTGTGACGGCAGACGGTCAGCAGCGCGCTTCAGTCCCGCTCAGCCATCCGGAAACTCTTTGGTTCAATACCGGCACCCTGTGCAACATCGAATGCAGCAATTGCTACATTCTGAGTTCCCCGACGAATGACGCGCTGGTCTATCTGACTGCCGCCGAAGTGCAGGACTATCTGGATCAGATCGCGGACCGCAACTGGCCCATCCGGGAAATCGGCTTCACCGGCGGCGAGCCCTTCATGAACCCGGAGATGATCCCTATGACGCGCGCCGCGCTGGAACGGGGGTTCGAGGTTCTGATCCTCACCAACGCCATGCGCCCGATGATGCGCAAAACGGTCAAGACAGGTTTGCTGGCCCTGCGGGAAAGGTACAGAGACAAGCTGACGCTGCGAATCTCAGTCGATCACCACAGCGCCGTATTGCACGATGAGGAACGCGGCGAAGGCAGCTTTGCAAAAACCATCGAAGGCATGGAATGGCTGCGCGACAACGGCTTTCGCATGGCCATAGCAGGCCGCACAGTCTGGGGCGAGAGCGAGGCTGAGGCCCGCGCGGGCTATGCCGCATTGTTCGAAACCCACGGCTTTGCCATCGACGCGCAAGACCCGGGCCAGACCGTTCTGTTCCCCGAAATGGACGAAACCGTGGAAGTCCCTGAAATCACCACCGCGTGCTGGGGTATCCTGAACAAATCGCCGGACAGCGTGATGTGCGCCTCCTCCCGCATGGTGGTCAAGCGCAGGGGGGCAGACTCCCCCGCTGTGCTGACCTGCACCCTGCTGCCCTACGCGCCGGAGTTCGAGATGGGCGCAACACTGGCCGAGGCAGAGCGCCCGGTGCAGCTGAACCACCCGCATTGTGCCAAATTCTGCGTTCTGGGCGGTGCCAGTTGCTCTGCCTGAGAAAAAGCGCAGCTTTCAACTGACATCCGCAGGATGGTACCATAGGCCATATTGCCTGCCGGGTGTTGTGACATGCGCTTGCTGATCGCTCTTCTGCTTTGCCTCCTTCCCATTGCAGCCTCCGCAGAAAACCGGATGGCCCTGGTCATCGGAAACAACAGCTATTCCGACGTTCCCGAGCTGGCCAAGGCCCGGTCGGATGCGCAGGCAGTCGGCACGAAATTGAATGAACTTGGCTTCGTCGTCACAACGGCGCTCGATCAAAACCGCCGCGGGCTGAACAATAAAATCTCCGAATTCACCGCCGGGCTGGAACCCGGCGATGCGGCCTTTGTCTTCTTTGCCGGTCACGGGGTGGAAATCGACGGCGAGAACTATCTGCTGCCCACAAACATCGCCGCCTCCGCGCCGGAACCAGCCCCGTCCGCGCCGCTGGCGGGCGCCTGAAAGTACAAGGCAACATGCGCCCCGGCCGTTAAGGTCACTGGGAACGTCCATTACACCCATGCAGGCGGCAAGAAACACCACAGGCGGCTCAGCGTTTCACTGGGCCAGAATGCCAACACTGAGGTCTTTTTGAACGGATGCAGATCAGCGGAACAGACTATTGCCCCGGCATCACAGTCACCTGGCGCGGCCGGCTAGCCGCGGACGGGTGCAGTTTCACCGCCGGCTCTACCGGCCGTGCGGTCTGTGCCTGGCGCTGCCTCCTCTCAGTGGATCTGGAACTCCCCGACCACATTGCGCCACTCACCGGGGCCGATCATCTTGCGGTGATTGAACCGCACCGAATGCAGCGGCCCCTCGATTTCCCGATGCCAGAACTCGATGAACTCAAACAGCCGCGGGTGGTCCGGCGCCAAGTCGTACTGCTGCCAGACGAACGTGTTCAAAACATGGATATGATCCGGCATGCGGTAAGTGAATTCCGCCGTGGTCAGCCCGTATCCTTTAAGCATCAGCTCTGTTTCGCTGGTCTCCATCTCTAGCCTCCAATTCTTACCCCCTCTGATTGATGCTAGGCTGCAATTGGTTAATTTCCTCAAAAACAGTGCGTTACCATTGCGTGAACGGCTGGATTCCGGCTTTCGGGGGCTGCGTGCTTGCGCCCCATATACGGTCTCTGATAGGGTGCGAACACAATATATAGACCCAGAAGAAAGAGCGGGCAGCCAACGTGAGCGATACGCCGGAAACTCCTGAAAACATGGACGAAAACCTGCCGGAACGCCCGGCCTATGACGGGCCGACCGTTTCCATCGAAGCCGAGATGCGCAACTCGTATCTCGACTATGCGATGTCGGTCATCGTCAGCCGCGCAATTCCGGACCTGCGGGACGGTCTGAAACCGGTTCACCGCCGCATTCTCTATGCAATGCACGAATCCGGCAACACGCATGACAAGGCCTACCGCAAGTCGGCCCGCCCGGTTGGCGACGTGATGGGTAAATACCACCCCCACGGCGACAGCGCGATTTATGACGCGCTGGTGCGGATGGCGCAGGACTTCTCGATGTCGCTGCCGCTTCTCGACGGCCAGGGCAACTTCGGCTCGATGGACGGCGACAACCCGGCGGCTATGCGCTATACCGAGGTCCGCATGGACAAGCCCGCCGCGGCAATCCTGGCGGATATCGAGAAAGAGACCGTCGATTTCCAGGACAACTACGACGGCAAGGACCGCGAGCCGACCGTGCTGCCGGCCCGCTTCCCGAACATGCTGGTCAACGGCGCCGGCGGCATCGCGGTCGGCATGGCCACCAACATCCCGCCGCACAATCTTGGCGAAGTCATCGACGCAACGCTGGCGCTGATCGAAGACCCGGACCTGACCAGCGAACAGCTGATCGACTATATCCCCGGCCCCGACTTCCCGACCGGCGGCGTGATGCTGGGCCGCTCCGGCGCCCGCAAAGCCTATCTTGAGGGCCGCGGCAGCGTGATCATCCGCTCGAAGACCCGCGTCGAGGAGATCCGCAAGGACCGCTATGCCATTGTCGTGGATGAGATTCCCTATCAGGTGAACAAGGCCGCGATGATCGAAAAGATCGCCGAGCAGGTCCGCGAAAAGCGGATCGAGGGCGTGGCTCATGTGCAGGACGAATCCGACCGCAACGGCGTGCGGGTGGTGGTCGAGCTGAAACGCGACGCCACGCCTGAGGTAGTGCTGAACCAGCTATTCCGCTTCACCCCGATGCAGACCTATTTCGGCTGCAACATGCTGGCGCTGAACGGTGGCCGGCCGGAGCAGCTGACCCTGCGCCGGTTCCTCACCTCTTTCATCGATTTCCGCGAAGACGTGGTGGCGCGCCGCACGGCGCATCTGCTGCGCAAAGCCCGTGAACGCAGCCATATCCTGTGCGGCCTGGCCGTGGCGGTGACCAATATCGACGAAATCGTCACCACCATCCGCCAGTCCACGGATGCGGCTGAAGCACGGGAAAAGCTGATGACCCGGCGCTGGCCGGCACAGCCGATCCTCGAATACATCGCGCTGATCGACGATCCGACCCATACTGCCAACGACGACGGCACCTACAACCTGTCGGAAACCCAGGCCCGCGCGATTCTGGAACTTCGTCTGCAGCGCCTGACCCAGATCGGCGTGAAAGAAGTCACCGACGAGCTGGAAGAACTTGCAGGCAAGATCAAGGAATACCTGGAAATCCTGTCCTCGCGCGAACGCATCATGGGCATCATCAGCGATGAGCTGCGCGAAGTGCGCGACAACTTCGCCGTGCCGCGCCGCACCGAAATCGTCGACTGGTCCGGCGACATGGAGGACGAGGACCTGATCGAGCGCGAGGACATGGTGGTGACCGTGACCTCCGGCGGCTACATCAAGCGCACGCCGCTGGCCGACTTCCGCGCTCAGAAGCGCGGCGGCAAAGGTGTATCGGGCATGCAAACCAAGGAAGAGGACGTGATCACCACCCTCTTCGTGGCCAACACCCACACCCAGCTGTTGTTCTTCACCACCGACGGTATGGTCTACAAGCTCAAGACTTGGCGCCTGCCGCAGTCCGGCCGCACCGGCAAGGGCAAGGCGATCGTCAATATCCTGCCGATCCCGACCGGTGTTTCCATCGCCGCCATCATGCCGGTCGACGTGCCGGACGCGGAATGGGAAAACCTGCAGGTGGTCTTTGCCACCTCCGGCGGCGACGTGCGCCGCAACCGGCTGTCGGATTTCGCCAACGTCCGCCGCAACGGCAAGATCGCGATGAAACTGCCGGAGGACGGATCTGTCAAACTGGTGAATGTGCGCATTTGTTCGGAAGACGACGACGTGATGCTGTTCACCAACTCCGGCCGCGCCATCCGCTTCCGCTCCACCGACGTGCGGGTGTTCAACTCGCGCGAATCCACCGGTGTCCGCGGTATCAAGCTGACCGGCGGGGACGGCGTCGTCTCGATGTCTGTGATCCGCCACTCCAAATACACGCCAGAGCAGCGCACGGCCTATCTCAAGATGCGCCGGGCTATGGCCGGCCTGACGGACGATGCCGAGACTTCGGATGAGGAGGCACCGGAAGATCCGAACTTCTCAACCGAGCTTTATGCAGAGATGTCGGCAGCCGAGAACCTGATCCTGACCATTACAACCGGCGGCTCGGGCAAGCTGTCGTCCTCGCACGACTACCCGGTGCGCGGCCGCGGCGGCATGGGTGTGACCGCGATGGACAAGGCCATGCGCGGCGGCGAGATTGTCGCCTCCTTCCCGGTTGAGCTGGACGACCAGATCATGCTGGCAACCTCCAAGGGCCAGTCGATCCGGGTGCCGGTCGATGGCATCTCCTTCCGCTCGCGCTCTGCCGGCGGTGTGCGGGTGTTCAACACCGGCAAGGGTGAGGAAGTGGTCTCTGTCGCCTGGATCGCCGAAAACGGCGAGGAGGAAGGCGGCGGCGAGGAATAACCCCTCAAGCCCCACTCCTTTGAAAACACTGAACGCCGTCCCGTTGCCGGGGCGGCGTTCGCAGTGTTAACGGCCCCCTAACGGATCTTAGCTATTGTTACGGACAAGTTCTGATTTCTCATGAAGGGAATACCCCAATGAACTTGTACCACTGCTCCATCGACCTGCATCACGAGGCCAAGGCGCTGAGTTTTGCCAGCGCGGTCGATCAATGGATGGGCTATCTGCAGGAACGCGGCGTGGTCCAGGGCTGGCGCCTGCTGCGGCGCAAGCTGGACATGGCCAGCGACACCTGCCGCGACTTCCTCTTGGAAATCGAATTCAGGGACATGACCCAGCTGGATCAGGCCTTCCGGGTTCTGGGCGAACATGACGAGGAGGTAGAGAAGCTCTACTCCCATGTCAGTGCGCTGATTGCCACGGCCGACATCGGCCTCTACCGGCCCTTCCCGGATCCGGAACGGGCCGAACGGATGGCGCTGATCTGACGGGCATATGCCTCAGACCAGGGTGGTCCCCAGCACATAACTGGCAAAGATAAGGTAGGCGACGGCTGTATGCATCAGATTACTCTCTTACTCACACCCCCAAGGATTAAGAGAATACTGTTAAATTGCGGCATTTTCGGGGCAGCAGGATTTCCGCTGCCGCCAAAGGGTCTTAGCCGTTGTGCGGCGGCGACTCAGAGGTCGTAAAGCAGGCTGAACTTCTCTTCAAGGTACGCCAGCAGCGGCGCGTGGCCGGGCTCCATGCCGGACGCATGCACGATGGTATCGCGCGGGCTGCGCAAACCGCCGTGCTGCTGCAGGTTCTCTTTCAGCCAGCTGGTTGCACCTGCGGTATTGCCCTCAGCCAGCTCTGCATCCAGTCCCGGAACATCCCGGCGCAGCGCCTGATACAGGCAGCCGGCATAGACATTGCCCAGCGTGTAGGTCGGGAAATAGCCGAACAGGCCCACTGACCAATGCACGTCCTGCAAACACCCGTTGGACGGTTTGTCGACGGCATAGCCAAAATCCGCCTCGAACCGGTCATTCCAGGCCGCTTCCAGGTCCTTCACCGCCAGATCGCCGCTCATCAGCGCACGCTCCAGGCCGAACCGCATCATGATATGGAGGTTGTATTGCAGCTCATCCGCTTCTGTCCGGATATAGCCCTTATGCACGGTGTTCACCGCCGCATAGAAGGCATCCGCATCCGCAACACCGAAATCGCCAAAGGCGGCTTTCATCTCCTCAAACAGCCAGCCGGTAAAGGCGCGGCTGCGGCCGATCTGGTTTTCATAAATCCGGCTCTGGCTTTCATGCACCCCCATCGACACGCCGCTTCCCAGCGGGGTCAGCAGGTAGTCGCGGCTGATGTTTTGCTCATAGGCGGCGTGGCCGACCTCATGAATGGTGGAATAGAAGCAGTTGAATGGATCGGTTTCGCTGGTCCGCGTGGTGATCCGCACGTCCAGGCCAGCACCAGAGCAGAACGGATGCACCGCCTTGTCAACCCGGCCATGGGACATGTCATAACCGAACTGCTTGGCGAGCTTGCGGGTCAGCTTCATCTGCGCGGCTTCGTCAAAACTGCCGGTCAGCCCTTTCGGCGCGGGTTTCTCCAGAACCTTGGCGCGCAGTTCCACCAGTCCGGGGCGCATGGCATCAAAGATCTCCGCAATCGCGGCCCCGGTCATGCCGTGCTCGTAATCCTCGACCATGGCGTCATAAACGTCACCGCCCGCCGCCAGCGCCAGGCCCTCCTCGCGCTTCAGCGCGACGACTTCCTCCAGCACCGGCACAAAACCCGCCACATCCTCATCCGCGCGCGCCGCGGCCCACTGGCCCTGCGCCACGGAAGTCACCTGCGCGATCTTCTTAGCCAGGTCGGCGGGCACCTTGACGGTGCGCTCATAGCTGCGGCGGATTTCGCGCAGCTGGGCTTCGCCAGCCTCATTCGGCGCAACGGCCTGCTCCAGCCACTCGGCCACGCGCAGGTCGCTGCGGCGGGCGTGCAGCACCGCCTCGATCGCGGCCATTTCCTCGCCCCGCTGCGGCGCCGCACCGCGCGGCATCATGGTTTCCTGATCCCAGCCCAGACGGCCCGCAATCTGCCCCAGCGCCTGGGTTTCGCGCTGGAAGGCCATCAGTTCGTCAAATGCGCTCATGGGTCAATGATCCTTGATCGAGGTTGCAATGGGATAGGCAGACAGGAAGCGGGCGCGCAGGATCAGAACCCAGACGCCAATCGCCACCAGCTGGTGAGTGATCGCCGCATGCAGCGGCGCGGCATAGACCACGGTGATGATCCCCAGCAGCACCTGTACGGACAGCGCCGCAATAACGGCGTTGAAGGCAAAGCGGGTGCGCGCATGGGCAGAACCGCGTCCGCGCAGCCAGGCCACCACGCCAAAGGCAAACAGCAGATAGCCCGCCACCCGGTGGATGAATTGCACCAGACCGGGATTTTCAAAGAAGTTCTTCCAGACCGGCTCAAGCATCAATGGGTTCGGCGGGATCACCTGCCCGCCCATCAACGGCCAGTCGGTATAGGAACGGCCCGCGTCAATCCCTGCCACCAGCGCACCCAGCAGGATCTGCAGGAAGGCGAAATGCATGAGGCCAGTGGACAGGCTGAACAGCTTTGCCTCTTTGGCGCGGCGCGCCTGCATCAGCTCGCGCTCCTCGCGGCCCAGCATCAGCACATACCAGGCGATGAAGCCGAGGATCACAAACGCGAGCCCCAGATGCAAAGCAAGGCGGTAGGAAGCAACCGCAGTCATCCCCTCGCCCTGGGTCACGCCAGAGGCCACCATCCACCAGCCGATGGCGCCCTGCACGCCGCCGAGGATGCCGGGCAACAGCAGCCGGCCGGTCCAGCCCGCCGGGATCTTTCGCGCCGCCAGAAAACCGAGAAAGCCGAGCGCCCAGACCACGCCGATGAAACGGCCCAGCTGCCGGTGGCCCCATTCCCACCAGTAAATCGATTTGAAATCAGCCAGTTCCATCCATTGGTTCTGGATGCGCCACTGGTCGATTTCCTTGTACTTGCCGAACTCGGCCTGCCATTCGGCCTCCGACATCGGCGGGATGGCACCGGTCACGGGCCGCCATTCGGTAATCGACAACCCGCTGTCGGTCAGGCGGGTCAACCCGCCCACAACGATCATTGCAACGACAAGGGCAAACAGCACCATCAGCCAGGCGCGGATCGCCTTGCGGGCGCCGCCGCGGCCGCGGTCGATCAGTCCCGGCTGCACCGCGGGCGCGTCCGTCTTCTCGCCCTCAACCTCTTCGAAAATGCTGCGCTTGCTCATGCTTGCCTCTTTGTCTGTGGTGCCAAGCTAGGGGCGGGTTATTCAAAGGTCCAGAGCGGCTTACTCGCCGCCGCGCTCTTTCCAGCGGACCATCTGGCGCATGATGCCGTGCAGCATCTGCACGTCGGAGCGGGTCATCCGCATCCGGCTCCACAGATTACGCAGGTTAGTCTTCATGCTGTCGGCCTTTTCCGGCGGGAAGAAGAAACCGGCTTCGTCCAGCCGTTCCTCGTAGTGCTCCACCAGCTTCTCGACTTCAACGCCGCTTGCCCAGTCGCCCTTGCGGCCCAGATCGGTGGTTTCATGCACCACCTCGCCCGATTGGCGCATCCATTCATAGCCGGTCAGCAGCACGCATTGACCCAGGTTCAAGGAAGCGTAAAGCGGGTTCACTGGCACAGAAATGATGGCGTTGGCCTTGGCGATATCCTCATTCTCCAGGCCCGCACGCTCGGGGCCGAACATTACCGCGACATTCTCCCCCGCCGCGATCTTCTCCGCCGCGATCTGCATGGCGCGCTCGGGGCTGTAGACCGGTTTGGTCAGTCCGCGCTGGCGGGCGGTGGTGGCGAACACATAGGTGCAATCGCCCAGCGCCTCCGGCACGTCGGCGCACAGCTGCGCCTCATCCAGCAGGCGGCCGGCACCCGAGGACATCGCCACCGCCTTGGGGTTTGGCCAGCCGTCGCGGGGTGCGACGATGCGCATCCGGTCCAGGCCGAAGTTCCACATCGCCCGCGCCGCGGCACCGATATTCTCGCCCATCTGCGGGCGGACAAGGACAAAGGCGGGCTGGGGCGTATCGGTGGGCATCGTGTTCTCCGGCAAAATCGGCCCTGCTGTACTGCCCGCGCGGGCGCGGGGCAAGGTCCCGCACGGGTTTGGGCTGCATTTACCGGGACTTCACCGCCGCAAATCCTTGCGTCCTGCCGGAAATCGGCTAAACACCGTCCAATCGCCTGAATAATGGAGCACCGCCATGGGAAGCCCTGCTGACGCACCCGAGCAGCCGCAGATCTACCTGATCTCCCCGCCGAGTTTCGAGCTGGGCAAATTCCCCGCTCAGCTGGCGCGGGTGCTGGATGAGGTGGACGTGGCCTGTGTGCGCCTGGACCTCGCCAGCCGCGATCAGGATACCCTCAGCCGTGCGGGGGACGCGCTGCGCGAAGTGACCATGGCCCGCGACGTGGCGCTGGTGATCTCCGATCATCAGGTCCTGGCGGAACGGCTGGGTCTGGACGGCGTGCATCTGACCGATGCATCCAAATCCATCCGCACCGCGCGCAAGGCGCTGGGGCCGGATGCGATAGTCGGCTGCTTCTGCGGTGCCTCGCAGCATGACGGCATGGTGGCCGGCGAAGCGGGCGCGGATTATGTGAGCTTTGGCCCCGTGGGCACTTCCGGCCTGGGCGACGGCGCGCAGGCTGAGGCTGATTTGTTCGAATGGTGGTCAAAGATGATCGAGGTGCCGGTTGTGGCTGAGGGCGGCCTGACCGAGGATCAGGTGCGCGGTATTGCGCCCCATACCGACTTCTTCGGCATCGGCGATGAAATCTGGCACGCCGAGGACCCGCTGGCAGCGCTCAAGGTGCTGATGCGGGCGATGGGCTAACCAGCCCCGCAGCCTCGGCCAACGCCCTTGGCGGGTGCTTACAGAAACACCCGTTCCACAAACCAGTAGCCGCCGATCATCGCGATGGTGACAGAAGCCGGGATCGCCACCCGGCCGCGGTACTTCGGATGCCGCCCGAACCACAGGCGCACGCCGAGGTAAGCGGCTGCAATCACCGCCAGCTGGCCCAACTCGACCCCTACGTTGAAGCCGATCAGCGCAGGCAGAAACTGGCTTGCGGGCAGTCCGAACTCTCCCAGCACAGAGGCAAAGCCCAGCCCGTGCAACAGGCCAAAGCCGAAGATGACAAACGTTCGCCAGCTGTGCAGCTTGCGGGCAAAGATGTTCTCCACCGCGACAAAGACAATCGACAGGGCAATCAGCGGCTCGACAATGGCCGGGTTCACAGTGACCATGCCCAGCGCGCCAAGCGCCAGGGTGATGGTATGCGCCACTGTAAATACGCTCACTTGCAAGAGCAACGGCTTTACCCGCGGGCTGAGGAAGAACAATCCCAGCACAAACAGGATATGGTCCAGCCCCTTGGGCAGGATGTGGGTAAAGCCAACAGGGATGTATTCCATGAAAGCCTCAACCGGCGCCTTGGCCGCACCGCCCCCCAGCGGAATGGGGGGAGATATCTCCCCGCCCTGCAGGTAGCCGGTATAGGGCTCATTGACCCCGTTCTGCCGCAGCACGACGCCACCGGACCCTGCGGGCCACGCAATGCGCAGGCTCCCGGTTCCGGGCGGAATCTCACCTGCGAGTTTCAGAAAAGACGCCCGCGGCAGGCTTGCATCGCCGACCTCAGGAATGGTGATCGCTGTGACATCCAGCTCAACGGGGCCAGCAGCCCGGATGGCAAACGTCTCCAGCCATTCCTCCGCAAAAAGCCGGGCCATCGGTTCCAGTTCGTCCGCGCCCAGCGCCCGCAGCTCATCATAATCCGCCGCCTGGGCGGTCTGGTTGGTGTCCGACAGCCCATCAAGGTTGATCCCGGCCACAAAAGCCTCGATGTTCATCCGCAGCTCGACGGTGATTTGCCGGTCCGTGACGGTGAAATCAGCGATGGCCGGGGTTACTTCATGTGCGCGGGCGCCTGCGGCGGCTATTGCAAGCAGGCCCGCCACCAGGGCAAATAGGATCTGCAGCCGAGTGACGCCACGCCTGAAACCCAGGAACCAATTCATGCAATACCGCCTGTTCTGCTCAATTCTCTGTGCCGGGCTGACCTTTGGGGCCGCACGGCTGTTATCCCACGAGTTTTGGATTGAGCCGCAAGAATATCAAGTGGTTTCCGGAGGTGCCGTGGTGGCAAAGCTGCGTAACGGGCAGGAATTCAACGGGGCTGAGCAACCCTATCTGGATCACCGTATCGCTCGCTTTGAGGTGATACAGGGGGAAACGGCTTCTCCCTATCTTGGACGGATGGGGGATATGCCTGCCTTTAGCGGCGGCGCGTTGCAGGACGGGCTGGCCGTATTGGTCCACCAGACCCGGCCCCAGACAATCACCTATGACAGCTGGGATGCGTTTCAGGCCTTTATTGACCACAAGGCTTTTCAAAATATCCGAACCCGGCACCTGGCGCGCGGACTGCCAGAGGCTGGCTTTACCGAGCAATACACACGTTTTGCCAAGGCACTGGTGGCGATTGGCGATGGTACAGGGGCGGACAAGGCCACCGGACTGGAGACAGAGATTGTCTCTCTCGCCAATCCCTACACGGATGACCTGACAGCGGGTCTTCCGGTCCGGGTGCTGTATCAGGGCAATCCCCGGCCAAGGACGCAGGTTGAAGTCTTTGCCAAAGCCCCGGATGGCACCGTCACCATTACCACCCAGCCTACGGATGAAAAGGGGGAGACCGTTGTCAGTGTCGCCCCAGGGCACAGCTACCTTTTGGACGCTGTGGTTCTGCGCCCTGCCCCGGATGGCACGAATTACGTTTGGGAAAGCCTTTGGGCCGCCCTGACTTTCGCAGTGCCTGCCCGGTGATGCCGCTTGCAGAGGCCCGGCAAAGGCGGCAATAGATCCCTATGACACAAGCCCCAAACTCTCAGACACCCGCCATCCTGTGCATCGGGTCGGTCCTGTGGGACATCATCGGCCGCTGCACCAGTGAAATGCAGCGCGGATCGGATATGCCCGGGCGCATCACCCGCCTGCCCGGTGGCGTCGCCATGAACATTGCCATGACCCTGTCGCGTTTTGGCATGAAGCCCGCGCTGCTGACCGCCGTTGGCCGCGACCCCGAAGGCGATGAGCTGATCCATGCCTGCGGCCACTTCGGCCTGATCACCGACCACATTTACCGCTCCGAGGATTTGCCCACCGACCGCTACATGGCCGTGGAAGGCGCCAACGGGCTGATTGCCGCCATTGCCGACGCCCATTCGCTGGAGGCCGCGGGCGACAAGATCCTGCGGCCGCTGTCCG
Organism: Leisingera sp. CC-HEC093; assembly: GCF_059429195.1. Classification (NCBI taxonomy): domain Bacteria; kingdom Pseudomonadati; phylum Pseudomonadota; class Alphaproteobacteria; order Rhodobacterales; family Roseobacteraceae; genus Leisingera; species Leisingera sp. CC-HEC093. The sequence continues at coordinate 3,622,792 of NZ_JCAIJR010000001.1, forward strand.
ACGGCTCCCTTGGCACTGTGGACGCGCCTTACACGGGCCAGGTGGCGCTGGACGGAAATCTCACTCTGTCTCTTTTGGATGACATCGTCGCCAGCCCCGCCTTTGCCAAGGCCGACCTGCGGGTTGCCCCTGCCTCACCGGGCAAGGCAGAACGGCTGCGCCCCTTCCTGACCCGCACCCGCGGCACGCTGTATGTAAACCTGGAAGAGGCCGGCATCCTGTGCCAGGCAGAATTCACCGACAGCGAAACTGCGGCGCAGGCGATGCTGAACCGCGGCGCCGCACGGGTGCTGGTCACCGATGGCGGTTCCTCAGCCACTGTGGCCGATGCCGAAGGCACCATCACCCTTGTGCCGCCACGCGTCACTGTCGCCCGGGTGACCGGCGCAGGCGATACTTTCATGGCCGCCCATATCGTTGCCGAGGCACGGGGCGAAGACCGCAAAACCGCATTGGCCTCAGCCCTCAAGGCTGCGGCAACCTACGTTTCAGGAGAACCCCCGCTTTGATCGACATTCAGTATTCGTCCGAAGTCCAGGCCGCCAAGACCGAGGGCCGCGCCATTGTTGCGCTGGAAAGCACCATCATCACCCACGGCATGCCCTACCCGCAGAATGTCGAGGTCGCCGCGCAGGTGGAGCAGGACATCCGCGATGCCGGTGCCGTGCCCGCCACCATGGCGGTGATAGAGGGTGTTTTGCATGTGGGTCTGGAACCCGATCAGCTGCAGGCGCTGGGTCAGGCCAAGGGGGTTGCCAAGATTTCCCGCGCCGACATGCCCGCCTGCATCGCCACCGGCGGCACTGGTGCGACCACCGTGGCAGCCACCATGATTGCGGCGCGACTGGCAGGGATTTCCGTCTTTGCCACCGGCGGCATCGGCGGTGTCCACAAAGGCGCTGAGACCACGTTCGACATTTCCGCCGACCTGATGGAGCTGGCACAGACACCGGTGACGGTGGTGGCCGCTGGCGCCAAGGCGATCCTCGACCTGCCCAAGACGCTGGAAGTTCTGGAAACCCATGGCGTGCCGGTAATCGCTTACGGACAGGACAGCTTCCCCGCCTTCTGGTCAGCCCAATCAGAGCTGAAAGCGCCGCTGCGCATGGACACACCCGCCGAGATCGCCCGCGCCCATGCCACCCGGCGGGCAATGGCCCTGCCGGGCGGCCAGCTGATTGCCAACCCGATCCCGGCAGACGCCCAGATCGCGGCAGAGGTTCTGGCCCCGGTGATTGCCCAAGCCCAGTCCGAGGCCGATGCACAGGGTATTGCAGGCAAGGACGTGACCCCCTTCCTGCTGAGCCGTATCTTTGAGCTGACCGAAGGCCGTTCGCTTACCGCGAATATCGCTTTGGTGCGCAACAATGCCCGGCTGGCGGCAAAGATCGCACAGGAACTCAACAATCTCGCACAATGAGTTGATTTTTGGGGCGGAAACCATTGCTCCGCCCCAAAACAGTGCCTAGGTTCCAGCGGAATTCCTGGATAACCGATCTATGACAACGCCATTCGACGAAGAACCCCAACGCCGCCGCGGCTTGTTTGCCAGCCTGCGCGCCTCATTCTTTACCGGCATCGTGGTGATTGCCCCGGTGGGGCTGACCATCTGGCTGTTGTGGTCGGTGATGGGCTGGATCGACAGCGTTGTGCTGCCGCTGGTACCGCACACCGTCCGGCCCGAGCAGTATATCGGCATCAACCTGCGCGGCGTCGGGCTGATCATCTTCCTGCTGTTCACCATCATCGTCGGCTGGATCGCCAAAGGGCTGATCGGCCGCTCGCTGATCACCTTCGCCGAAAGCCTGGTAGACCGGATGCCGGTGGTGCGCACGGTCTATTCCGGCATCAAGCAGATTTCGGAGACCGTTTTCGCCCAGTCCGAGCGCAGCTTTGAAAAAGCCTGTCTGGTGCAATACCCGCGCAAGGGCATCTGGGCGATCGGCTTTATTTCCACCAATGCCAAGGGCGAGATCGCCCAGCGTGCGGAAACCAGCGGCGGGCTGGTCAGCGTCTTCCTTCCGACTACGCCAAACCCCACGTCCGGCTTCCTGCTGTTCGTACCAGAGGAAGATGTGATCGAACTGGATATGTCGGTAGAGGATTCCGCCAAACTGGTGATCTCCGCAGGCCTGGTTTACCCGAACCCCAAGGACCCCAGCAAACCGCTGGAAAACGGCAAGAAGCCGAAAGTCCTTGAAAAAGAAGACGCCTAACCGAACATCGCCGGCAAATCGGCAGAGGAGCGCACGCCCAGGTTTTCCCTGTCTTGCGCCAGAAAGCCTTCCGCCGCATCCCGTCCTGCCTGTTTCAGCCGCGCCAAAATCTGCGGCACCGGAAACAGTTTGGTCGTGACCGACAGCTGGGTCATCAGATCATCATCAGCGATCATATGCACCCGCACCTGTTTCATCCGGCCCTGCTGAAGGGTGCCATCTGCCAGCAGCCGCTGCACGAAGCTGATCGCGCGCAGCTCCCGCAGCAATGACGAATTGAAGCTGATCTCATTCACCCGGTTGCGGATCTGCTGCGGTGTTTTCGGGATCTCATCGCGCTCAAGCGGGTTAATGTTGACGATCACCACATCCCCGGGCAGCGCGTCACGGTACAGCGGAAACAGCGCCGGATTACCGGTATAGCCGCCGTCCCAGTAGGCTTCCATGCGGCCGGTTTCCGGGTCCTCGATCTCCACCGCTTGGAACATGTCCGGCAGGCAAGCGGATGCCAGGATTGCGTCGGTGCTGATTTCCTCTCCCTCGAAAACGCGGATCTTACCGCTGCGCACGCAGGTCGCGCAGATAAACAGCTCCGGGCCGTCGCCTGCACATACCTCGGCAAAGTTGAATTGCTCCACCACTTCACGCAGCGGATTCTTGTAAAACGGACCGTAATGGTACGGGGATATCACCTGGCTCAAGCTCTCCAGCGGCGAAAACGGCATTGCCGCCTCCAGCACACCAGTCCAGGCAACCGCGTCAAACCGCGTCAGCCAATGGTTAAAGCGCATGTCGCCAACCGCGCCCATCCGCTGCCACAGCCCGTCCAGCGCCGCCTTGGCGCCGATGCGCCCGCCCTGCACCATCCCGGCCTTGAACGCCGCCCCATTCAGGGCCCCGGCTGAGGTTCCGGTGATGCCCGCAACCTCGATCCCGCCCTCTTCCAGCAGCCGGTCAAGCACCCCCCAGGTAAACGCGCCATGCGCGCCGCCGCCCTGCAGGGCCAGATTAATCCGTGTCACCAAACGCCACCTGCCTCTTTCACCTTTGTTAAAATACTCCGGGGGTGAATTGCCCCCTGGGGCAAGAGGGGGCTGGCCCCCTCCCGCCACCTCCTTACTCGCTTACAGCGCTGTCCAGCCGCCGTCGACGCTGATGGTGGTGCCGGTGATCTGCGCCGCTGCATCCGAGCACAGGAACACCGCGGTGCCGCCCAGTTGCTCCACCGTGGCGAACTCCCGGCTCGGCTGGCGCTCCAGCATGACCTTCTTGATCACCTCTTCCCGGCCCATACCGTATTTCTCCATGGTGTCGGGGATCTGCGCCTCGACCAGCGGCGTCAGCACATAGCCCGGGCAGATCGCATTGCAGGTGATCGGCTCCTCTGCGGTTTCCAGCGCCACGGTCTTGGTCATGCCCACAACCCCGTGCTTGGCGGCCACATAGGCGGCTTTATACGGTGAAGCAGTCAGCCCGTGCGCTGACGCAATGTTTACGATCCGCCCCCAGCCCGCGGCGCGCATCCCGGGCAGTGCCGCCGCCATCGTGTGAAAGTTCGAGTTCATGTTGATTGCGATGATCGCATCCCATTTTTCCTGAGGAAACGCGTCAATCGGCGCCACATGCTGGATGCCTGCATTGTTGATCAGGATATCGCAGGCCCCGGCCTTTTCGATCAGCGCACGGCAGTCGGTGCCCTTGGACATATCGGCCTGGACGTACCGGGCCTTAACGCTGAACTCACGGGCGAGTTCTGCTGCCAGCGTGTGATCCTCCTCCCGGTCAGTAAAGGAGTTCAGCACCACATTGGCACCAGCGCGCGCCAGCTCGCGCGCAACTCCCAGGCCAATGCCTGAATTCGATCCGGTGATAACGGCGGTCTTGCCTTGCAATGTCATCGGTTCCTGCCCCATGGCTGATTAAACTGCCGCTACTGTGCCATGCTGCAGATGCAAAAGAAACGCGTAAGACTACGGATGCCGAGGCCGCGATTGCCGCCATTCCGGCGCCGGGAAAAGTTAAAGAAACGGGCAGAAAAAAACGCCCGCACAAGGCGGGCGTTAGTTATTGAGGCAGGTTTCATACAGGCAAGAAACCTATCGAGCAGTGACCCCTTTATAAGCAATTTCCGGCTTTCGTCCAAGCTAAAAGTTTGAAAAGACGAAAAAGCGCACGTAGCGTGCGGAGGCAAGAAAATAAGGGCAGAGCGGGATTGTTGTGAAACAGCAAAAAGAAAATTTCCGGACACTTGGCGCCGCGCTGGCTGGAATCACCCTGGCAATTGCCGCGAATTTCGCGCAGGCAGAATCGGCCCATGGCATAGCTATGTACGGGGACCCTGCACTGCCACCGGATTTTGTGTCTTTACCCTATGCGAACCCGGGCGCACCCAAAGGCGGCAAGGTTGTGTTCGGCAATACCGGAGGTTCTGACAGCCTCAACCCGTTCATCCTTAAGGGGACCGCTCCGTGGCAGCTAAGGTTCTGGGGATATGAGAGCCTGATGGGCCGGTCCTGGGACGAGCCGTTCACGCTATACGGTCTTCTGGCCGAATCGATTGAGGTGCCTGAAGACCGCTCCTGGGTCGAATTCACCCTGCGGGAAGAGGCCCGATTCTCTGATGGCAGCCCGGTCACGGTCGAGGATGTGATCTGGTCATACGAAACATTGGGCACCAGCGGCCACCCGCGCTATCGCGGGTTTTGGACCAAGGTTGAGACAATTGAGCAGACCGGTCCGCGCAGCCTGCGCCTGACCTTTAATGTGGAGGACCGCGAACTGGCGCTGATTGCCGGCATGCGTCCGATCCTCAAGAAGGCGCAGTGGGACGGCAAGGAATTCGGCGCGGATGAGATCCAGGGCGCGCCCATCGGCACCGGCGCTTACGTGGTCAGCGCTCATGAGCCAGGCCGGTTTGTCACTCTTTCCCGCAACCCTGACTATTGGGGCAAAGACCTGCCGCTGCGCCGCGGCACCGGGAACTTTGACGAGCTGCGCATTGATTTTTTCGGCGATGCAACCGTCCTGTTCGAAGCGTTCAAGGCTGGCGAGCTCAGCGCGGTGCGGGAATTCAACGCCGACAAGTGGCAGAGCGCCTATAGTTTCCCTGCTGTCACCCGCGGCGATGTGGTGAAAAGCGAGATCCCCCATCAGCGCCCCTCCGGCATGACCGGGCTGGTGATGAACACCCGCCGCGCGCCGCTGGATGACTGGCGCGTACGCGAGGCGCTGCTGCTGGCCTTTAACTTCGAGTACATCAACGGCACCGTGACCGGCGGCACCCAGCAGCGCATCACCTCTTACTTCTCCGGCTCGGTACTGGGCATGCGGCCCGGCCCCGCAGAGGGCAAGACCCGCGCCCTCCTGGAACCTTTCGCAAACAGCCTGATGCCCGGCACGCTGGAGGGCTACACCCTGCCAGAGGGCGACGGCAGCAAGCGCAACCGCCGCAACCTGCGCGCGGCTATGAAATTGCTGGATGAGGCTGGTTGGACAGTCACCGGCGGCGTGCTGCGTAACGCAGAAGGCACCGCGCTGGACCTCAACGTTTTGATCCGCCAGGGCGATGGCGAGATGAAGACTATCACTGAGATCTACGCCCGCGCCCTGGAACGGCTGGGCATCACCCTGACGGCTGAGACCGTGGACAATGCGCAATATACCGAACGGGAAAACGCCTATGACTTCGACCTCATCCGTTTCCGCCGGGAGCTGTCGCTGAGCCCCGGCAACGAGCAGCGCTACTACTGGGGCAGCGACGGCGTCAATCAGCCCGGCAGCCGCAACCTGATGGGCATGGACAGCCCGGCGGCTGAGGCGATGGTCGATGCCATGCTGACGGCAACGGAGCCGGAGGATTTCACCGCCGCGGTGCGGGCGCTGGACCGGGTGCTGACCGCCGGGCGCTATGTCATTCCGTTCTGGAGCTTCGACACCGGCCGTATCGCCCATATCAAGGAAATGCGTTTCCCTGACAGACTGCCGATCTACGGCGACCGGACAGAGTTCATGCCGGACGTCTGGTGGTATCAGGCCGACTAACCTGGCCAGGCTGCGCTTCCAGCCGCGCTGAGTGTCGTTGACAGCCGCGGCCTATTTCTATATTTCACGAATTATGGAAATAAAGCTGTCAGATAAACTCGCCGCCCTGGCGCACCCGAACCGGCTGGCGCTGTTCCGGCTGCTGATGCGGCGTTATCCGGATGGCGTGCCGGCCGGGGAAATCGCGCTGGCGCTGGCGTTCAAAGCCAACACCGCCTCTGCGTATCTGTCCGCCCTGAAAAAGGCAGGCCTGATCACCCAGCACCGCACCGGCACCTCACTGATGTATGCCGCGGACCTGCAGGGATTGCGGGGTATGTTTGACGGGTTGCTGTCCGGATGCTGCCGGAACCGTCCTGATATCTGCAGCCCGCTGGCGACCGCAGATATGCCCGTGCCCTCGACTGGCCGTCCCTTGAAGGTTCTGTTCATCTGTACCGGCAACTCTGCCCGGTCGCTGCTGGCCGAGGCGATCCTGAATCACGAAGGCGGCGGCAAGTTCCGCGCCTTCTCCGCCGGAACCCAGCCCTCGCAAGCCCCCCGGCCCGAGGTGATGGCCCTGCTGCAAGCCAAAGGGCTGGATACCGACGGCCTGCACTCCAAGGACTTGGACTCTTTTTCCGGCCCGGATGCGCCGCAGATGGATTTCATCTTCACCGTATGCGACCACGCCGCAAACGAGGAATGCCCGGCCTGGCCTGGCCAGCCGATGAGCGCCCACTGGGGTCTGGCAGATCCGGCAAAGGCCACCGGCACCGACGCGGAGCGCCGGCTTGCCTTCCAGCAGGCCTATGGGCTTTTGCACAACCGGATCAAAGCCTTTGCTGCGCTGCCCTTTGATACCCTCGACCGCATGACGCTTCAGCACCAGGTCGACAATATCAGCCGCTTGAATTCATCCGACTAAACGAAAGCACGGACAAATCACATGAACATTCTGGTCCTATGCACGGGCAACTCCGCGCGCTCCATTCTGCTGGAGTCAATTTTCAACACCCATGGCGCGGGCCGCGTCCGGGCATATTCGGCAGGCTCCAATCCCACCGGCAAGGTGCATCCGCAGTCGCTGCGGCTGCTGGAAGAACTGGGCCACGACGTGTCCGGCGCGCGGTCCAAGAGCTGGGATGAGTTTGCCGGCACCGATGCGCCGGAGATGGATATCGTGATCACCGTCTGCGCCTCTGCCGCCGGTGAAACCTGTCCGGTCTGGCCCGGAGCGCCGGTGCGCGCCCACTGGGGTGTCGAGGATCCGGCAGCGGCGGGTCAGCCGGACTGGGACGCGGCCTTCCGCACCGCTTACACCACGCTGGAAATGCGCGCCAAGGCGCTGCTGTCGCTGCCGTTTGAAACCATGGCGCCAGCTGATCTCTCGCAGCAGTTCAAGCGGATTGGAGAAATCGCATGACCGCGCAGAAACTGCTGGCTGAGGGGCTGGGCAGCGCCATGCTGCTGATCGGGGTCGTCGGGTCAGGAATCATGGCGGAAACGCTGGCGGATGGAAACGCCGCCCTGGCGCTGCTGGCCAATGCGGTGGCCACCGGCTGTATGCTCTATGCCATCATCACCACGCTTGGCCCGGTTTCCGGTGCCCATTTCAACCCGGCGGTGACGCTGGCCTTTGCCCTGCGGGGCGAGCATTCCTGGCGCGCGGTTCCCCCCTATGTCCTGGTTCAGATCGCCGGCGGCGTTCTTGGGGTCTGGGCCTGTCACGTCATGTTCGACCTTGCAATTCTGCAAAGCTCAACCACCATGCACCGCACCGGAACCGCCCAGTGGTTTTCCGAAATCCTGGCCACTTTCGGCCTCCTGTTCGTGATCTTCGGCGGCTTGCGCTCACGGCCCGAGGCGGTCCCGGCTCTGGTCGGCCTTTACATCACCGGCGCCTACTGGTTCACCTCGTCCACCAGCTTTGCCAACCCGGCAGTAACCATTGCACGCGGCTTCAGCGACACCTTTGCCGGCATCTACCCGGGCCACATCCCGATGTTCATCCTGATGCAGCTTATCGCCGTCGTCCTTGGCCATCTGCTGCTGCCGAGGCTGTTCACCCGCCACTGAGCGGCGGCAGAAATCCGCTGAGCCAGGCTTCCCGGGGAAAGCCCCCGGGGGGCACCGTTACAAAATGTCACGAAAAGTGTTACGATGAGCGTCCAACCAACATAAACCGTTTGTCAGGGAGTGCCCCCCATGCCTGTACAAGCAGCAGCTGCCAGCTGGATTGACAGGATGCCCCGCATCAAACAGCGCTTTCCGCATTTGAAAGCAAGCAATGCGCCGTCGATACTGGACGACCGGGACAAATTCGTCGCCTATCTGGCACGAACCCACCATCTTACCCTGAATGAAGCCAAGGAAGAGGTGGAGGATTTCCTGTACATAGAAAGCCTGCTGCGCGAGCTGGACAGCCGCCCGCACTAAACCCTTGCGTCAGGCCAGCGACGTCACCCAGAGGATGGTTGCATCCTCGGGGCTGATGGAAATCACATTGTGGCCCATCGCCGCGTCATAATAGGCGCTGTCGCCGCGGCGCATCTCCACCGGCTCGTAGAATTCCGTATAGAGCTTGACCACACCGGTCAGCACATAGAGGAATTCCTCGCCGTCATGGCGCACCCAGCCATCGAATTCATCCATTGACCGCGCCCGCACCCGCGCGCGGTACGGCAGCATCTGCTTACGCGTCAGCCCGTCCGCCAGCAACTCGTGCTCATATGTCGCGGTGGCATGCGCCGAGCCGTCGCCGGACTTGGTCACCGTCATCCGTCCATTCACCTGATCCCGCTGCGGCTGGGTAAACAGCTGCGGGATGGATATCTGCAAGCCTTCCGCGAGCTTCTTCAATGCCTCATAAGTCGGTGACATTTGGCCATTTTCGATCTTCGAAAGCGTCGAACGCGCCAGTCCTGCCTGATTAGCCGCATGTTCCAGCGTCCAATCCCGCGCCTTGCGCAGCTCGCGCACACGAGCGCCCAGGTCCAAGGGTTCAGCTTGATCGTCGCCGCCGTTGGCGCGGGCGATGGTGATCAGAGATTTCGGATCGCGGCTTTTCATAAGAACTCTATAAGCCGCACCTGCATGCCTTGCAACGCACGACAGTGCAGGCTAGCCAATTGCCATGCTGTCGGTTTTTGATCAGGGGCCGTTTGCGCCCTGCCCTTCACCATTCAATCTTGCAGCCCATGTGCTGCGCCATGCGGCGCGGCTGGCGGACAAGACCGCGCTGTCGGTGCTTGACGGCGGTGGCCGCGAAGATTGGAGCTATGCCCGGCTGGAGGCCGCCGTGCGCGGCACCGGGACCGGGCTGCTGCGGGCCGGGCTGAAGCCCGGAGACATCGTGCTGATGCGCCTGGGGAACACGGTGGAGTTTCCGGTTGCCTATCTCGGCGCCATCGCCGCCGGGCTGGTTCCGGTCCCGACCTCGGCCCAGCTGACAGAAGTGGAAACCGCCCGGACGATTGCGGATCTGGCGCCGGCTGCGGTGCTGCGCGACCCCGCGGTGGCTTGCGCGAGTCACCCGCGGCAGATCACCACTGCAGATCTTCTGCCGATGCACGAATTGCCGCCCTGCAACTTCGCTTTTGGCGATCCTGACGGGCTGGCCTATGTGGTCTATACATCCGGCACCAGCGGAAATCCGCGCGCCGTGGCGCACGCCCACCGGGCGGTCTGGGCGCGGCAGATGATGGTGGAGGGATGGTACGGCCTGACAGAGGACGACCGGCTGCTGCATGCCGGTGCCTTCAATTGGACCTACACCTTGGGAACCGGTCTGATGGACCCTTGGGCGGCCGGCGCAACCGCACTGATCCCGGCCCCAGGCACACCGCCGGAAGAGCTGCCCGCACTGCTGCGCCGCCACCGCGCTACGATCTTTGCTGCAGCCCCCGGTGTATACCGGAAATTCCTGCGTGATGGCGTTTTGGACCTGCCTGATCTGCGGCACGGGCTTTGCGCAGGTGAAAAGCTCTCACGCCACCTTCACGAAGCCTGGAAGGCCGCCGCAGGCTGCGGGCTCTATGAGGCTTTCGGAATGTCGGAATGCTCAACCTTCATCTCCTCCTCGCCCGCGCACCCGGCGCAGGACGGCGCATTGGGCCGTCCGCAGCCGGGCCGCAGGGTCGCGATTGCCGGCACAGACGGGCCGGTGCCAATGGGCGAGGAAGGCACCATTGCCATCCACCGCTCCGACCCCGGCCTGATGCTGGGCTACCTCAACGCGCCAGAGGAAACCGCGGCCCGCTACCAGGGCGACTGGTTCCTGACCGGCGATCAGGGGGCGATGTCGGCAGACGGCCAGATCCGATATCTGGGACGCCACGACGACATGATGAACGCAGGCGGCTACCGGGTGTCGCCGATTGAGGTTGAGACCGCTCTGGCCGCCCATCCCGGCATCACCCAGGCCGGCGCCGCCGCGGTGGAGGTAAAGGAAGACACCTTTATCATCGCCGCCTTCTATACCGGTCCCGAAGAGTTGACGGCGGAAGACCTGCAGGCCTTTGCATCCAGGCGCCTGGCCCGTTACAAGCAGCCCCGCGCATACGTCCATCTGGACGCGCTGCCCGCCGGCGCCAACGGAAAACTGCTGCGCCGCGCCCTGCCTGCCCTGTTCAAAGGATGACCCAAATGGCCACCGTCAAGCTCGACATCCTATCAGACCCGATCTGCCCCTGGTGCTATATCGGCAAGACCCATCTGGACACGGCGCTGGCAGAAGTGCCGGACCACCCCTTTGTCATTGAGTGGCACCCGTTCCAGCTGAACCTGGACATGCCGCGCGAGGGCATGGACCGGCGCGAATACCTGGAGCGCAAGTTCGGCGGCAAGGAAGGCGCGGTGAAAGCCTATGCGCCGGTTGTGGAACACGCGGAAAAGGCCGGGCTGACCATCAACTTCGAAGCGATGCAGCGCACGCCCAATACGCTGGATGCGCATCGGCTGATCCATTGGGCCGGGATTGAGGGCAAGCAAACGAAGATCGTGAACGCCCTGTTCAAGGCATATTTCGTGGAAGCCAAGGATATTGGCGACCACGCGGTGCTGGCGGAAATCGCACAGGAAGCTGGCATGGAGGCGGATATTGCCGCGCGTCTGCTGGAAGGCGACAGCGATGTGCAAACGATCCGCGACCGCGACGCCCATTCCCGAAAGATGGGCGTGAGTTCGGTACCGACCTTCATCGTTGCCAACCAGCATGCTGTGCCCGGCGCCCAGCCGCCCGAGCTGTGGAAGCAGGTGATCGAAGACATCCTGCAGCAGCTGAAGGCCGCCGAGGCCGGATAAGCCGCTGCAAATTACTTAGCATCGCAACTATGCACAGCCCCCTGTGCAGCCGGGCGCTGGCAGGGCTGAAAGGTTTGTGGTAGCCGACGCAGACGGCTCCCAGACCGGCCTTATTCCCCGGATGCATCTGAAGAGCTGTAAGAGGTTTCAGATGTCACAGTCCCCCGCCCATGGCATGGCCAAGGCTGAGTTCATCGCGCTGATTGCGATGATGTTTGCCACCATTGCGCTGTCAATAGACGCCATGCTGCCTGCTTTGCCGGAAATCGGCCAGTCGCTCAGCCCGGACAACATCAACCGGGCGCAGCTGGTGCTGACATCCTTTGTTCTTGGCATGGGCCTTGGCACCTTTTTCACCGGCCCGCTGTCGGATGCCTTCGGCCGCAAGCCGGTCGCCGCTGCCGGGTGCGCCCTTTATATTCTCGCCGCCTTGACCGCATGGCTGTCGCCGTCGCTGGAGGTGCTGCTGGCGTCCCGGGTACTGATGGGGATCGGCGCCGCGGGCCCGCGCATCGTGGGGGCTGCCATTGTCCGGGATCTCTACTCGGGCCGTGAAATGGCCCGGCTGATGTCAATTGCCATGATGATTTTCATGATTGTACCGGCCATTGCCCCCTTGATGGGTGCCGGCATCATTGCGGTTTCAAGCTGGCGCGCCATCTTCCTACTGTTTGCGCTGTTTGCCGCGATCATTGTTCTGTGGGTTCAATTCCGCCTGCCGGAGACCCTGGCGAGAGAAGACCGCCGCGCTTTTCGTGCCCCCCTGCTGTTGGCCGCGGTCAAAGAGATGATGGCGCATCCAACGGTGCGGTTGTCGATCATGGTTCAGACGCTCTGCCTCGGCATGCTGTTCACCATGCTTACCATGGTACAGCCGGTTTACGACGTCATCTTTGGCCGCGCGGACAGCTTCCCATTCTGGTTCGGACTGGTTGCCGTGATTTCCGGCACTGCCAGCCTGCTGAACGCTGCCATCGTGGTCCGGATCGGCATGCGCCGGATTGTTACCGCTTCTCTGGCGGCGCAGATCCTGATCACCGGCACGATGCTGCTGATCAGCAGCTGGAGCCTGCCGGACCCGTGGATGTTCGGCTTCTTTGTCGCCTGGCAAGCCAGCGTATTCTTCATGGTGGGCACCACTGTCGGCAACCTCAATGCCATAGCGATGGAGCCGATGGGCCATATTGCCGGCATGGCGGCCTCAGTCATCGGGGCAATCTCGACAGTGCTGGCCGCCGCCATTGCCGCCCCTGTCGGTTTGCTGTTTGACGGCTCGCTGATGCCGCTGGCAGCGGGGCTGTTGATCATGGCCTGCATCGCTTTCCTTCTGATGCTGCAGATGGCCAAGGAGGAGGCGCGGCTGCCAGCCGAATAACAGCCTTGCCCGGGTAACGCCCCCTCCCTAACCTTCCCTTGCAAAGGGGGAGGTTCTTCATGGGCTATGATTACGATCTCGGCAGCTATTCCTGCCCGGTGACCACGCTGTCGCCAGATGCGCAGATCTGGTTCGGCCGCGGCCTGGTGTGGACCTACGGCTACAACCACGAAGAAGCCATCGCCTGCTTCCGCCGCGCGCTGGAGCACGACCCGGACTGCGCCATGGCCCATTGGGGCGCGGCCTATGCCGCCGGGCCGAACTACAACCTGCCCTGGGACCTGCGCGATGCCAAAAGCCGCGCCGAGGCGCTGGCTGAGGCCTATGATGCTGTGCAAACCGCCCTGGCTAGTATCGATGACTGCACCGAAGCTGAGAAGCTGCTGATCAGAGCCATCCAGACCCGCTATCCCCAGCGCGAACCGGATGAGGACATGCACGCCTGGGACTACGATTTTGCTGATGCCATGCGCGCGGCTTTTGCTGCCTGCCCGGATGATCTGGACCTGCGCACGGTCTACGCCGAAAGCCTTCTGAACCTCACTCCGTGGAAAATGTGGGACCTGAAGACGGGCCAGCCTGCCGAAGGCGCCGCCACGCTGGAGGCGCAGGAGGTGCTGGAATGGGCGATGGAGAATGACCCGGGCGCCATGCAGCATCCGGGCCTGCTGCATCTTTATGTGCATCTGATGGAGATGTCACCGACGCCGGAAAAGGCGCTGAAAGCTGCGGACGCCCTGCGAACACTGGTCCCGGATGCGGGCCACCTGGTACACATGCCAACCCATATCGACGTCTTGTGCGGTGATTACCGCAGCGTGGTCTATTGGAACCAAAAGGCGATCGAGGCGGACCTGAAGTTCTACGAGCGCGAAGGCGCGTTCAACATCTACACCGGCTACCGCCAGCACAACTACCACTTCGTCATCTACGGCGCGATGTTCCTGGGCCAGATTGAACCGGCGCTGGCGGCCAACCAAGGCATCCTGGATACTACGCCGCCCGAGATGCTGCAGGTCGAAAGCCCGCCCATAGCGGACTTCTTTGAAAGCTACATGGCAATGCACCCGCATATCCTGGTGCGGTTCGGGCGCTGGGAGGACGCGATGGCGCTGGAGCTGCCGGAGGATCAGGACCTTTATTGCACGCTGACCGCCAACACCCATTACGCCCGCGCCATCGCCTATGCCGCGACGGGCCGCGTGGCAGAAGCCGAGACAGAGGAACAGCAATTCCTGGCCGCCAAGGCGCGGGTGCCGAAGACCCGCCGGCTGCACAACAACAAGGTCGTTGATCTGCTTGAAATCGCAACGGAAATGCTGCGCGGTGAGATTGAGTACCGCAAAGAAAACTTTGACGCGGCCTTTGCCCATCTGCGCCGCTCGGCAGAACTGGACGACAACCTGCCATATGATGAGCCTTGGGGCTGGATGCAGCCGACCCGCCACGCGCTAGGGGCGCTGCTGTTTGAGCAAGGCCATGTTGAGGAAGCAGAGGCCGTTTACCGCGCCGACCTTGGACTGGACAACACTTTGTCGCGCGCCTCTGTGCATCCCGGCAATATCTGGAGCCTGAAGGGCCTGCACGACTGCCTGAAGGCCCGCCACGAAACCGTTGAAATCAGACACATAAGGCAGCAACTGGACCGGGCCCTGGCACGTGCAGACCGGGCCGTTGGCGCGTCCTGCTTTTGTGCTCAGGCGGCGATGGCGCCAGACGGATGCTGCGGTTGACCAAATTTCTTGCGAAGAAATTTGCCAAGGAAATTAGAATTTCCTTGGCGTCTTTTATCCGGCTTTCGCCTTCTTCTTCTCGGCCACCACCTTCTCTGCCAGATCGCGGGCAATGGCAAAAGCACCCTTGATCTTGTCGGCGTCCTTTTTCCAGTCGCGGCGCACGACGATCTTGTTGTCCTTCACCTTGGCAAGCCCGTTCTGGCCCTGAATGAACTCCACCAGCCCCTGCGGAGAGGCGAATTTGTCGTTGTGGAACTGGATCGTCGCGCCCTTGGGGCCGCCGTCCATCTTGGCGATGCCTGCGCGTTTGCACATCGCCTTGATCCGCACCACCAGCATCAGCGTGTTCACTTCCTTGGGCAGCTTGCCGAAGCGGTCGATCAGCTCCGCGGCAAAACCTTCCAGCTCCACCTTGGTCGACAGCGACGACAGGCGGCGGTAGAGGCCAAGGCGCACGTCCAGATCCGGCACGTAATCCTCCGGGATCAGCACCGGAACGCCCAGGTTGATCTGCGGTGCCCATTGTTCGTCGGCATCCGAGAGTCCCTCCATTTCCCCCGCCTTGATCTTGGCAATCGCCTCCTCCAGCATCGACTGGTAGAGCTCATAGCCGACATCGCGCATCTGGCCGGACTGTTCCTCACCCAACAGGTTGCCGGCGCCCCGGATATCAAGGTCTTGCGAGGCAAGGGTAAAGCCCGCACCGAGCGTATCCAGTGACCCCAGCACCCGCAGGCGTTTCTCTGCCGCAGGAGTCAGCCGCTGGCGCGGCTTGGTGGTGAGGTACGCATAGGCGCGGGTCTTGGAGCGGCCCACACGCCCCCGGATCTGATAGAGCTGCGACAGGCCGAACATGTCGGCACGGTGCACCACCATCGTGTTGGCGGTCGGGATATCCAATCCGCTCTCCACAATCGTGGTTGCCAGCAGCACATCGTATTTGCCGTCATAAAAGGCGTTCATCCGATCATCGAGTTCGCCCGCCGCCATCTGGCCATGCGCCACGACATAGGACAGCTCCGGCAGTTGCGCCTTCAGGAACGCCTCGACGTCCGGCAGATCGGTGATCCGCGGCACCACATAGAAGCTTTGGCCGCCGCGGTAATGCTCGCGCAAGAGCGCCTCGCGGATAGTGACGCTGTCAAACTCGCTGACGTAGGTGCGGATCGCCAAGCGGTCCACTGGGGGCGTGCCGATGATCGACAGGTCCCGCACCCCGGTCAGGCTGAGCTGCAAGGTGCGCGGAATAGGCGTAGCCGTCAAAGTCAGCACATGGATGTCGCTGCGCAGCTGCTTCAACCGTTCCTTGTGGGCAACGCCGAAATGCTGTTCCTCGTCAATGATCAGCAAGCCAAGGTTCTGAAACTTGATGTTCTTGGCCAGTACGGCATGGGTGCCGATCACGATGTCGACGGTGCCCTTGGCCAGTCCTTCGCGGGTCTGGCTGGCATCCTTGGTGCTAACAAAGCGCGACAACTGTCTGACCTGCAAAGGAAAGCCCCGGAACCGCTCAGCAAAGGACGCGGCATGCTGGCGTGCCAGCAGAGTGGTGGGCGCCACCACCGCCACCTGCAGCCCCGACATGGCGGCGACAAAGGCCGCGCGCATCGCCACCTCGGTTTTGCCAAAGCCGACGTCGCCGCAAATCAGCCGGTCCATCGGCTGGCCGGAGTGCAGATCCTCCATCACATCCTCGATGGCACGCAGCTGGTCGTCGGTCTCCTGATAGGGGAAGCGGGCCGAGAATTCCTCCCATGCATGCGGCGGCGGGTCCATCACCGGTGCCTTGCGCAGGGCACGTTCGGCGGCGATGCGGATCAGCTTGTCCGCCATCTCGCGGATGCGTTCCTTGAGCTTGGCCTTCTTGGCCTGCCAGGCGCCGCCGCCCAGCCGGTCCAGGAGGCCCTCCTCGTGGCCGTACTTGGACAGAAGTTCGATGTTTTCAACAGGCAGGTACAGCTTTGACTGCTCGGCGTATTCCAGCAGGATGCATTCATGCGCCGCACCCGCCGCCGTCACCACTTCCAGCCCCTTGTAGCGGCCGATGCCGTGGTCCACATGCACCACCAGATCGCCGGGGCTGAGCGACTGGGTCTCGGTCAGGAAGTTCTCT
Source organism: Leisingera sp. CC-HEC093 (assembly GCF_059429195.1). Taxonomy (NCBI): domain Bacteria; kingdom Pseudomonadati; phylum Pseudomonadota; class Alphaproteobacteria; order Rhodobacterales; family Roseobacteraceae; genus Leisingera; species Leisingera sp. CC-HEC093. Next base: position 3,639,556 of record NZ_JCAIJR010000001.1, read on the forward strand.
GCCTTGCGGCGTTTCTTCGGCGCCCGGATCAGCCGGTCGCCCAGCACGTCCTGCTCCGAGATCACCGTCATGTCCGGCGCCTCGAACCCGTGTTCCAGCGCCCAGACCGCCAGATGCAGGCCGGATTTACCGATGCGGGTGCCGTCCATCACCGGGATGGCCTCGGCCAGCCCTTCATCCTCGATCAGCCCTGTCAGACGTTCACGTGCGCCCTCAGAGTAGGAGGCGATGAGGACCGGCCCGGCCTGCATCCGCGCCTTAATATGCGCTGCCAAAGCACCGAAAAGACTGATTTTTTCCTGCTGGCGCTCCGGCGCGAAGTTGCGCCCGATGCGCCCGCCTGCATCCGCCACGCCGGGGCCGGAGGCCTGCGGCAGCGGATGGAACTGCACGACGCGCATATCCGCAACCGCCGCTTCCCAGGCGGTATCGTCCAGATACAGCAGCTCCGGCGGTGTGGGTTTATAGACGGTGTCAATCCGCCCCTTCTGCTCCAGCGCGTGTTTGCGGGTGCCGTACTGGTCCTCAATGCTGTCCCAACGCGCCAGCCGGGCCGGTGTCAGCTGGTCGTCAAGCGTGACGGTCGCCTGCGGCAGGTAGTCGAACAGCGTTTCCAGCTTCTCATGGAAGAACGGCAGCCAGTGCTCGATCCCCTGGTGCTTGCGCCCGGCGCTGACCGCCTCATAGAGCGGATCATCGGTGCCAGCGGCGCCAAACTCGATCCGGTAGTTCTGGCGGAAGCGGGTGATGGCCGCCTCGTCCAGGATCACCTCGGAAACCGGCGCCAGCTCCACCACCTCCAGCTTTTCGGTGGTGCGCTGGGTGGCCGGGTCAAACCGGCGCGCGCCGTCCAGCACATCGCCGAACAGATCCAGCCGCACCGGGCCGCTTTCGCCCGGCGGGAAGATGTCGATGATCCCGCCGCGGATGGCATAGTCCCCTGGTTCCATCACCGTCGGGCTTTGGGAAAACCCCATGCGGACCAGGAAGTCGCGCAGCGCGTTTTCATCAAGCCGTTGATCGACACGGGCAGTAAAGGCCGCCTCGCGCAGCACCTCCCGCGCAGGCACCCTTTGGCTGGCAGCATTGAGCGTGGTCAGCAGCACAAACTGCTTGGGCATCTGATGCACCAGGGCTGCCAGCGCGGCCATCCGCGCCGCGGAAATATCGGCATTCGGCGACACCCGGTCATACGGCAGGCAGTCCCAGCCCGGAAACACAAATACCGGCATGTCCGGCGCAAAGAAGGCAAGTGCTGCCCGCATGGCCTCCATCCGCTTGTCATCACGCGCCACATGCAGCACCGGCGCGCCGGATTTCTGCACTTCCTTCAGGATCAGGCGGGCATCGAACCCTTCGGGCGCACCGCCCATGGTGATTGCACGCTGTGCCATGCGTTATCCTTTCCGGGACGCCGTTTGACCCTGGCTTTGGATCACAACGCCCCGATCGTCAGGTTCTGGTACATCCCCCAGAACGCCGTAACCAGAATTGAGACCGTGCCGACAAACTGAATGTAAAGCCGGCAGAAGGACAGCCGCTTGCGCAGGGCTTCGCCCGTTGCCCCCTCCTGTGCGATCCGGCGCGCGGTCAGATAGCTGATCAGACCTACGACGGACATCGGAAAGGCCAGCAGGAACACCGCCTGAGCGATTTCCAGCAGGTAGACAAAGCCAAGCGTCGCCAGTGCCGAGAGCAGAAAACACGCCAGCGCCACCAGCCAGGGCCCGGACACATCGGCGATATACAGCATCCGGTTCACGTTGACGCGGGTGATGTCCGCCAGATCCTGTTCGGCCTGCCCGCCGCGCCGGCGCGCCCGGTATACCATGTCGAAAGGAACACCCAGAATCCAGTGGCTGGCAGAGGACCACATGACAGCCAGCGCAATCCAGTACCAAAGGTTGGAGAACGACCGCAGGTCAATCATCTCATAGATAATGTGAAGCAGATCCACTCCAGCCCCCATCTTGCCGCTGCCGGCCCTTGAGGCCTGTTTTATGTAACCGGCCCTATATCAACCGGGAAAGGCGCGCAGGCAAGCCCGCTTGGCGCACAAGTTTTCCGGCGCGGCGAATGTGCCTCTTGTTCCCGGGACTGCTCCATGCCACCCATGGGCCAGTCAAAACGAGAGACCGCTATGAAGCCCACCGTCGCGCCCTTTCCCGCCGCCCGCCTGCGCCGCACCCGTGCCAGCCAGGCGATCCGCAATCTGGTGCAGGAAAACACCCTGACGCCGTCCGATTTCATCTGGCCGGCGTTCGTCCGCGACGGTGGAGGCCAGGAGGAGCCGGTCGCCTCGATGCCCGGCGTGGTGCGCCGCTCGGTGGACAAGATTGCCGAAGCCGCAGTTGAGGCGCAGGCGCTGGGTATTCCAGCCATCTGTCTGTTTCCCTATACGGATGCGTCGCTCAAGACCGAAGACTGCGCCGAGGCATGGAACCCGGACAACCTGACCAACCGCGCCATTCGCGCGATTAAGGACGCGGCGCCGGATATTGCGGTGATGACCGACGTGGCACTGGACCCCTACAACATCAATGGCCATGACGGCTATGTGGTGGACGGCGAGATCGTCAATGACGCCACGGTCGAGGCGCTGGTCAAAATGACCCTGGCCCAGGCCGATGCCGGTGCCGACATCATCGGCCCGTCCGATATGATGGACGGCCGCATCGGCGCCATGCGGACGGGATTGGAGCAGGCAGGCCACCACAATGTGGCCATCCTTTCCTACTCGGCCAAATACGCCTCTGCCTACTACGGGCCGTTCCGCGATGCGGTCGGGGCCTCTGGTGCGCTGACGGGCGACAAGAAAACCTATCAGATGGACCCGGCCAACAGCGACGAGGCGTTGCGGCTGATCGAGCGCGACCTGATGGAGGGCGCCGATATGGTCATGGTGAAGCCAGGCATCGCCTATCTGGACATCTGCCAGCGGGTGAAATCCGCCTTTGGCGTGCCGACCTATGCCTATCAGGTCTCTGGCGAATACGCGATGATCCAGGCCGCAGCCCAGAACGGCTGGGTGGATGGCGAAAAGGTGATGATGGAAAGCCTGATGGCCTTCAAGCGCGCAGGCTGCAACGGCATCCTCACTTATTTCGCCCCCGCCGCTGCCCGCCTGCTGAACGGCTGACCTCCAAGGCCCTGCGCTGCCGGATCATTTCAGCGGGAAGCCGCCAATACCGGCCTGCAAACGGATGACAGGCAGCGGTTTTCCGCGTATAACCCTGCCCAGAGCCGGACCAAACCGGCCTCGGAGCAATTCATTACAGGCACCTGAAAAATGAGCGATATTTCCTCTACCCGCATGACCCGCCGCGGCTTCACGCTGGCCGCGCTGGCCGGTGCAGGCGCGACCGCCGCCTGCGGCAATGGCGTCGGCAACAGCAACGCCGCCACCATCGACGCCCGCGTCGATGCCACGCTGAACCAGATGTACAGCCAATACCCCAACACCCGCACCCTGGCGGAGAAATCAACCGGCATGCTGGTGATGCCGCTGGTGACTGAGGCGGGTTTTGTCTTTGGCGGCGCCTACGGCCGCGGCGCGCTGCGGATCAACGGCGTGACCGTCGACTACTATGCCACCTACAAAGGCAACGCGGGACTGCAGATCGGCGCACAGCAGTACGCGCACGTGCTGTTCTTCATGACCCAGGATGCGCTGGCAGGCTTCCGCCGCTCCTCCGGCTGGGCGGCAGGCGCCGATGTCGAATATGTGATCAAGGACGAAGGCAACGCGCTCAGCGCCGATACCAATACTCTGACTTCGCCGGTGCTGGCCGTGGTCTTTGCCCAGGCTGGCCTGCGTGTTGGCGCCACCCTCGAAGGCACCAAATACACCCGCATCATTCCCTAAAAGAACGCGGCAGCGGCGGCGGCATCCGCCTCTTCTTCTGGCTGGAAATATCCCCGCCGGAGGCATGGCCTTTCCATCTGGAAAGGCCATTTCCCTTTTTGGTCAGCCGTCCAGCTTGCGCAGCCGCTTGAACAGCGACGAAGTGTCCCAGCGCCCGCCGCCCATTTTCTGCACATCCTTGTAGAATTGATCGACCAGCGCCGTCACCGGCAGGCTGGCACCGGTTTCATCCGCAGCATCCAGGCAAATCCCCAGGTCCTTGCGCATCCAGTCGACCGCAAAGCCATGCTCGAAATGATCATCCAGCATGGTTTCATAGCGGTTTGCCATCTGCCAGCTGCCCGCAGCGCCCTGGCTGATCACCTCAACCACCGCGCGCCCGTCCAGCCCGGCCTTCTCGGCAAAATGCAGCGCTTCGCTCAACCCTTGCACCAAGCCCGCGATGGCGATTTGATTGCACATCTTGGTCATCTGGCCGGCACCGCTGCCGCCGATGCGCCGGCAGATGCGGGCATAGGCATCAATCACCGGCTCGACACGGCCATAGGCGTCTTCATCGCCGCCGCACATGACCGACAGCACGCCATTCTCAGCCCCCGCCTGGCCGCCGGAGATCGGCGCATCGACAAAGGCTATCCCCTGCTCCGCCGCCGCCCCGTACAGCTCGCGCGTGACTTTGGCCGACACCGTGGTGTGATCGGTGAAAACCGTGCCCTTGGCCATGCCCGTAAAAGCCCCGTCAGACCCCAGGCAGACAGACCGCAGATCGTCATCATTGCCGACGCAGGCCATCACAAAGTCCGCGCCCGAGGCCGCTGCCCGCGGGGTCGCGGCAAAATGGCCGCCATGCTCCTTGGTCCAGGCCTTGGCCTTGGCTTCGGTGCGGTTGTAGACGGTCACCTCATGGCCCGCGGCCTGCAGGTGCCCGGCCATCGGGTAGCCCATGACGCCAAGCCCAAGAAACGCGATTTTTGCCATCTGCTTTTCCCCTGATCTGTCTTCGCATATGTTGGCGCCAACCCTAACACCGCCGCCGCGGGGCGCAATCTGCCATGCGGCTGGAAATGACAAAAACCCAAGGGAAAACAACCGCTGATGGGACATCTTTTCCGCTGGCTGCTGCGCCTTGCTGCGGGCCTGATTCTGCTGAGCATTCTGGCCGCCGCGCTGGTCTATTACCTCGCCTCGCAGTCGCTGCCTGAATACGACAAGGAGCTGGCCCTGCCCGGTCTCTCCTCGCCTATTGAAATCGTGCGTGACAACGCCAATGTGCCGCATATTTTCGGCAGCTTCGGCGCCAGCGATGAGGATGTCTATTTCGGCCTTGGCTATGCCCATGCCCAGGACCGGCTGTGGCAGATGGCGGTGATGCGGCGCACCGCGCAAGGCCGCCTGTCGGAGATCTTTGGCACCCGCACCGTGCAGACCGACACTTACCTGCGCCGCCTCGACCTCTACAATCTGGCACGGCAGTCGGTAGAGGTGCAATCACCTGAAGCGATGACTGCGCTCAAGGCCTATGCCGACGGTGTGAACGCCCGGTTGCTGGAGATCAACGAGGATGCATTGGGCCGCGGCGCGCCGGAAATGTTTCTGTTCAACATGCCGGTAGCGCCCTGGCAGCCCGCCGACAGTATTGCGATCATGAAGCTGATGGCGCTGCAGCTCTCCGGCCACATGAAGGAAGAGATTCTGCGCGCCCGCACCTCGCTGGCGCTGAATGATGCGGACCGCATCAGGGACATCCTGCCGGATGCCCCCGGCAAGGGTGTGACCGCCCTGCCCGAATACGCCGAGCTGGTGCCGGGTGCCCGGCAGTACGCCGGTGCCGAGCCCGCAGAGGAGAACAGCCTGCTGTTCCCCGTGGCCCCGCGCGGGCTGGCGGGTGCCTCCAATGCCTGGGCCGCCGCGCCCAGCCGCTCGGCGGCAGGCGGCACGCTGCTGGCAAATGACCCTCACCTGGGCCTCAGCGCCCCTGGCATCTGGTACCTGGCGCGGCTGGAGCTGGGCACCGGCGGGGTAATCGGCGGCACCATCCCCGGCATCCCCGCGGTGATCACCGGACGCTCCGACGCCCTGGGCTGGGGTGTCACCTCCTCCTTCATGGATGACCAGGACCTGTTCATCGAGCGGCTCAATCCGGAAAACCCGCAGGAATACCTGAGCGTCGACGGCAACAAGAAATTCGTGACCCGCCCCTCGATCATCAAGATCAAGGACGAGGCGCCTGTCACCCTGACCCTGCGCTGGACCGACAACGGCCCGGTGCTGCCCGGTTCCATGTTTAATCTGGCGGAAATCACCCCGCCCGGCCACGTGGTCTCGCTGGCCTGGACTGTACTCAGCCCCAGGGACACCTCAATGAGCGCCGCCATCGGGCTGATGCGCAGCGCCTCTGTGCAGGAAGCGATCATCGCAGGCGAGGAATTTGTCGCCCCGGCGCAGAACCTGACACTGGCGGACAAAGACACGATCGCGATGAAGACCGTCGGCGCCTTCCCGCTGCGCGACGCAGGCCATCAAAGCAAGGGCCGGATGCCCAGCCAGGGCTGGCACCCGGAAAACCGCTGGCAAGGCCGCGCGCCTTATGCGGAGAACCCGGAATTCATCAGCCCCGCGGGCGGCATTCTGGGCAACACCAACAACAAGATCCTCGACCGCCCGTTCCCCAAGCATGTCTCCTTTGACTGGGGTGACACCCAGCGCATTCACCGCTGGGAAAAGCTGATGCAGAACCGCGAGGTTCATACCCGCGACAGCTTCATCGAGGCGCAGCTGGATACTGTGTCCTATACCGCGCGCACCCTGCTGCCGCTGATCGGGGCCAACCTGTGGTACACCGGCGAGGCCGCCCCTGCCGGCACCCGCGAGCGCCAGCGCCAGATCGCGCTGACCATTCTGTCAGAGTGGAACGGCGAAATGAACGAACACCTGCCGGAGCCGCTGATCTATGCTGCTTGGCTGCGCGCCCTGCAGACGCGGCTGATCACTGATGAATTGGGGCCGGTCGCCAAGTCTTTCCGCCATGTGGAGCCGCTGTTCATCGAGCGTGTCTTCCGCAATGTCGAGGGGGCTTCCGCCTGGTGCGATGTGCGGCAGAGCGCGCCGGAAGAGAGTTGCACCGACATGGCACGGCTGGCGCTGGATGATGCGTTGATCTGGATCGAAGAACGCTATGGCGACGCTCTGGAGTCGCTGCGCTGGGGCGACGCGCATCAGGCGGTTCAGGACCATGCCGTTCTGGGCGACGTGCCGCTGCTGCGATACTTTGTGAACATCCGCCAATCCACCAGCGGCGGCGACAACACCCTTCAGCGCGGCAAAAGCTCCGGTAAGGATCCCGACCCGTTCCAGAACATTCACGCCGCCGGCTACCGCGGGGTCTATGACTTTGCCGACCCCGACAGCTCCGTCTTCATCACCGCCACCGGCCAGTCCGGCCACCCGCTGTCGCGCTACTACGACGACATGGCCCAGCTGTGGCGCCGCGGCGAATACATCCCGATGTCTTTGGACGAGGAACTCGCCCGCGCCGCTGCGGTCGGCATAACCCGGATTTCACCGAGACAATAAAAAACGGGCGCATCAGCGCCCGTTCTTTTTTTATTCGGATCGGCAGGTCACAGCCTCTCGAACTTGGCCTTTTGCCGGTCGGTCCACAGCACAGTGATGTCGAAACCGGTTTCGGTCTGCTCCTCGCGCTGCACCAGGTCCTCCTTGAACAGCCAGGCGCGCTGCTTGCCCTGCCCGAAGGTAAGAGTCAGCAGCTCCTCATGCCGCACCCCCTGCAGCTTTTCGGCGATGTCTGCCAAGAGGCCGTCCAGACCCTCGCCGGTCAGGGCCGAGATCGCATGGATCCCCTCCTCACGCGCCGCACGCTGGCGGCGGGCCTCGGCTTCTTCGTCAGGCAGCTGGTCCAGCTTGTTCCAGACCTCGATCCGGACGCGGTTTTCATCCACGCCCAGCGAGACCATGATCGCCTCCACGTCCTCTGCCTGCTGCTCGCTTTCATCATGGCTGATGTCACGCACATGCAGGATCACATCCGCAGCCAGCACCTCTTCCAGCGTGGCGCGGAAGGCGGCGACCAGCTCTGTCGGCAGGTCCGAGATGAAGCCAACGGTATCGGACAGGATGATCTCCGGCCCGTCCGGCAGCTCCACCCGCCGCATGGTTGGGTCCAGGGTGGCAAAGAGCATGTCCTTGGCCATCACCTCTGCCCCCGTCAGCCGGTTGAACAGCGTCGACTTGCCGGCATTGGTATAGCCTACCAGCGCGACAATCGGATACGGCACCTTGGCGCGCGAGGCACGGTGCAGTGTCCGGGTCTTCACCACCTTGTCCAGCTGCCGGCGCAACCGCACCAGCTGGTCGTCGATGGCGCGCCGGTCCGCTTCGATCTGGGTTTCGCCAGGTCCGCCGACAAATCCCAGGCCGCCGCGCTGGCGCTCCAGGTGGGTCCAGGCCCGCACCAGCCGCGTCCGCTGATAGCTGAGCGCGGCCATCTCCACCTGCAGCACGCCCTCGCGGGTCGCGGCACGGTCCGAGAAGATTTCCAGGATCAGCCCGGTCCGGTCGAGGATCTTGACCTTCCAGGCCTTCTCCAGATTGCGCTGCTGAACCGGGGAAACCGGCCCGTCGATCAGGACCAGTTCAACCTCATTCGCCTTCAGGATGCCTGCCAGCTCTTCGATCTTGCCGGAGCCGAACAGCATCCCCGGATGCGCCTTGGGCAGGCGCACCACGTTTGACCCGATCACGTCAAGATCAGGCAAGGCCGCTGCCAGCGCAACGGCCTCCTCCAGCGCGGGAGCAGCCTCGCGGCGTCCGCTGTCAGATTTGATTTCCGGATGCAGCACCCAGGCGCGGGTCTGCTTCCTTTCATGCTCCATCAATTGGAGTCTTCACCCTCATAGAGACTGATCGGCTGGGCCGGCATGATGGTCGAAATCGCGTGTTTGTAGACCAGCTGCGACTGTCCGTCGCGGCGCAGCAGCACGCAGAAGTTGTCGAACCAGGTGATAACACCCTGCAGTTTGACCCCGTTGATCAGAAAGATTGTAACCGGAACCTTGGTTTTGCGAACGTGATTCAGGAAGGCATCCTGAAGATTCTGTCTGTCCGAAGCCATTTTTTATTATCTCGCCTTTGTTCTTGCTACGCGCTGCGGACCAGCACGCACGTTAAAAATCAGTATGGAGAAAGAAAAAATAAGTTTCCACCCGAAAAACACTTTTTACCCGCGGGGGCAGTCAGCTGCGCCAGAGGTTCGGGGACAGCAGCGCGATAAAAGCCAGGGTTTCCAGCCGCCCCAGAACCATCGCGATGCACAGGATCAGCTTGGCCGGCTCGGTCAGCAAATTCAGCACAATCGGGGCGCTGCTAGCGCTTTCAGTCAACGGCCCGGTGGTCGACAGCGCAGCAATTGCCAGCACCAGCGACTGCTCGAAGCTCGATCCGACTGCGGCCAGCGCGGTGCTGACCAGCGCCAGCGACAGCGCAAACAGCATGAAGAACACCCAGGCCACAAAGGCACCGTTTTTCTGCAGGCGCTTGGTGCGGTCGCCCTCGCCGCTGACGGAATGGGGATGCACCAGCCGCTCCATCTCTCGCAGCCCGTTCAGGTACAGCGCATAGACCCGCAGCAGCTTGACGCCGCCGGCCGTTGTCGCGACGCCGCCGCCGAACACCGCAAGCCCCAAGAGGATCATGCCCGGTGTTTCCAGCCCCGACCAGGTCCGGGCGGCCTGCCAATGCACGCTTTCAAATCCCGTTGTCGACAGGAAGGACATCACCGTGAACACAGCCCCCCACAGCGCCCGCAGCGCCTGCAGCAGATCCTCGCCCGCATCGACCTCATAAGCGGCGAACCAGTGGCGCAGGAACAGCAGCATCGGAACGCCAAAGACGATCAGCAGCCCGGTCCGGAACTCCGGATCCATATCCAGACGCCCCTGCCCGGATGTCACCGTATCGCTGGAGAAGGTCAGCCGCGACAGGGCAAAGAACATGAACAGGAACATCACCATCTCTCCGGCAATGCCGCTGGCGGCGTTCTCCACCCCGCCGGTTGCGGATATACCGGAGGTCGCCATCACCGACATCGCGTGGCTGAGCCCGGCCAGCGCCTGCTCGCCGGTGATCATCAGCAGCAGCCACAGCACCATGGTCAGCCCGGCATAGACCGGTGCCAGGGTGCGGGTGACAAGCACCAGCTGGCGGCGCGGGTCGGCTCTTTCCATCTGCGCAGGGCCTGCGACGCCGCCGCCCGGCTGCCCCTTGGCGGTAACCTCAAACCCGCCCAGCGACATCGGGGCCAGCACCGCCGAGGCGGCGACCCACATCAGCAACCCGCCCAGCCAGCCGACCATTGCGCGCCACAGATGCACGCTGGGCGGCAGCCGCCCCGGATCGCCCCAGATATCGGCGCCGGTGGTGGTGATCGCGCTCACCATGTCGAAATAGGCGTTCACAAAGCGGGTGCTGACCAGCGCATCCTGCACCGGCACCGCCAGAAACAGCGGCAGCACGGTGAACGTAGCCAGCAGCGACAACAGCTGCCCCGGCATCCCGTAGCGCGGCACCCGGCTGCCCATTGACAGGGCAATCAGCACCATCAAGATCAGCCCCGCCAGGCCGGAATAAAAGAAGCTCTGCGATGTGTGATGGTCATCCAGAACCAGCGCGTGGATGGCCGGCAGCCACATCGCCAGCGAGGCGATGCCCCAGATCAGTAGGAACAACGGCAGGCGCAGCACGCCGACGGGGGCTTGGACAACGCGGCGCATCTTAGAAGTAGTCGATCGACACCTGCAGGAGGCGCTCCACCTCGGGCACGTCGTCGGCCATCGCAAACAGCGCGATCACATCGCCCTCCTCAATCCGGGTCCCGCCAGAGGGGCGAAGCATCTCGCCGTCTTTCAGGATGCCGCCAACCAGCACCCCTTCGGGGAAGTCAGTATCGCGGATCATCTGCCCGGCAATCGGCGAGGTCGACAGCACCTCCGCCTCAATCATCTCAGCTTCGGCATCGCCCAAGGAATAGACCTGCCGCACCCGGCCATAGCGGATGTGCCGCAGGATCGAGCTGACGGTCGTGGAGCGCGGATTGATGTAAGCGTCGATGCCAAGGTGCGGCAGCAGCGGCACAAGGGTCGGGTCGTTGATCAGCGCAATCGCCAGCGGGCAGCCTTCGGCCTTGGCCCGCACCGCAGCCAGCAAGTTGACCTTGTCGTCATCGGTTACCGCCAGCATTGCATCCGCCTTATCGATGCCCGCTTCGATCATCAGCGACCGGTCCAGGCCGTCGCCGTTCAGCACGATGGTGCGCTCCAGCTCCTCTGCCGCACGTTCGGCGCACCTGCGGTCCCGTTCGATCACCTTGGCGCGGATCCTGTAGGCACTGCTTTCCAGCGCCTTGGCCACTTCCAGGCCAACGTTGCCGCCGCCCACCACAACCACGCGGTCCTGGCGCTTCTCCTGCTTGCCGAACACCTCAATAGTGCGCGGCACGTCCTCAACGTGGGAAAAGACATAGCAGCTGTCGCCGACAAACAGCTGGTCCCCGGGTTCCGGGGCGAACAGGGTTCCATCCCGGCGCACACCGACCACGATGGCCCGCAGCGTCGAAAAGAGATCGGTGAGCTGCCGCAGCGGCGTGTTCACCACCGGGCAGCCCTCGTCAATCTGAATGCCCAAGAGCTGCGCCTTGCCGCCCATGAAGGTTTCCGTGTCGAACGCCGCCGGGGCCGCCAGCCGCTGCATGGCGGCCGCTGCCACCTCCCGCTCAGGGCTGATCACCACGTCGATCGGCAGATGCTCGCGCTGGTAAAGATCGGAATAGATCGCGGTGAGATAGCTTTTGGCCCGCAGCCGGGCAATCTTGCGCTGCACCTTGAACACCGAATGCGCCACCTGGCAGGTCACCATGTTGACCTCGTCCGAGTGGGTGGCAGCGATAATCATGTCGGCATCGCGCGCTCCGGCCCGGTCCAGCACGTCCGGGTAGGACGCAAATCCGTGTATCCCTTGCACGTCCAGAGTGTCCGTCGCCCGCCGCACCAGTTCCGCGTTGCTGTCTACGACGGTGACGTCATTGTGCTCACCGGACAGGTGCCGTGCGATCTGCCAGCCGACTTGGCCCGCGCCGCAGATAATAACCTTCATGTGCGTGTTCCTAGGCGGAATTTCAGGCTGAGTTTTGCCCGATGTGAATGACAGATGCCGCAATCACGGTCAAATTATTTGTAACTTCCTCAGTTTGCGGCCATTCTTTCCCCATGCAACGGAGCGTACGGATCACGGCGGGCATGGCGCTGGTGCTTTTTGCAAGCGCCTGCGGCCCCCTTCCGGTTTATTACAGGCAAGGGGCAGAAGTTTCCCGCCTGCAATCGGATGAGCTGGCCTGCGCGGCACAGGCGCTGAAGGAGTCCCCTGTCGCCAATGAGATCCGCCAGCATCCGCCGGTCTATTACCCCGGCCGCAAAGTCTGTTCCGGCGGCCGCTGTTACTACTACCCCGGATACTGGTCGCAGGGCAGCATATACACCGTTGACGTGAACAAACCCCTGCGCCAGCGGCTGGAAAAATCCTGCATGGCTTCCAAGGGGTATCAGCAAATCGCACTGAAACGCTGCACCCAGCGCAGCGCAGCGGCGGCACCCGGGCCGCGTCTGGCGCCGCTGACCGAATCCGCCTGCGCGCAGCGCAACCGCGATGGCAGCACCATCATCCGCCCCGGCGGCTGATGACCCGGACCCGCCGCGGCTGTTGAGGTCCGGCCGGGCGCGGGACAATTTTGATTTGCGGCCTAGTTTCAAGTAAGCTGAGCACCGATTGTTATTGACCAGTATTCTCAAAAGAGAAAGGCACCCGATGCGGATACATTTCCTGTTTGCCGTGCTGCCGGTGGCAGCCGTCACCACGGCCTGCGAACCCACTGCGCCAATTGCTCCGCCACCATCCGCAGCACCGGCCCCGGCCTCAGCGTCCTCGACCTACAGCGCACCCGCCACGCGTCCGGCTAGCACGGCTGCTCCAGCCCGCACACCAGCCGCTCCGGCGGTTGAAACCATCGGGCCGCCGGGCGGCGGCGGCGCTGGTGCCGGCGGCGGTGGTGGAGGTTCTGGCGGTGGTGGTGCTGGCGGCGGCGGCGGTGGAAGCGGCGGCGGCGGGGGCTGGGGCTAATCCCCGGATCACACCATGACCCCCCATTCCCCCAAATGTGCCGCTGTTGCGACCCTGCTCCTGGCCTGGCCGCTGCTGCCGCCCGCAGCAGCACAGGCAGCCTATGAAACCAGCGAACAGGGCGCGGCCCCGGAAACCGCGATTGTGGTCGGCATTCAGAACTATGACCATGTCACCGACCTGACCAACACCCGCAAGGACGCCGAGGCGATGGCAGAGATGCTCAAGTCCTTCGGCTACACCGTCTATGAAGGCTACGACTTGGACAAACGCGGGTTCGAGGCTCTGCTGCGCCAGGCGGCGCTCAACATCCGCGACGGCAGCCAGGTGTTCTTCTACTACGCGGGCCACGGCATCCAGCTGGGGCGCCGCAACTATCTGCTGACCAGCGACGCCAAGCTGTCGGGCATCAACGATCTGCCCTTCCAGTCGGTCACACTGGACAGGGTATCCGCCATCATCGGCGGCAAGGCAGGCAGCCAAATCCTGATGCTGGATTCCTGCCGCGATAATCCGGTGCCGGATGCCAGGCTCAATGCCGAGGTCGGCGCCCAGCTCTACGAAGCGCGGGAGGGCTTCGATGTGTTCCGCCCTCCGCTGAACACATTGGTGGCGTTTTCCACCTCCCCTGGTGCCACCGCACTGGACGGCGAGCCCGGCAGCAACAGCCCCTATACCGCCTCCGTGGTGCGGCATTTTCCGGACCACCCGGACGAGGATGCGATGACCGTCCTGTCCGCCATCCGCAGTGACGTCTACAGCGCCACAGGCAACACCCAGGTTCCTTGGGAAAGCTCGACGCTGATGCAGAAAATCTACCTGCGCCCCGCTGAAAGGTCGCTGAACATCGCCGCTGCAGATACGGGCACCGCATCGCAGACCGCCGCCGCAGAAGCCGTTCCTGCCAGCCTCGGCCAGCTTCCGGCTGAACTGTCGGTGAAGATACCGCTTGGCCGGGCGCTGGAACTGGCACCAGAGATCAGCCCCTATGTCCAGCCGGGCACCACCGTGTCAATTGTCGAAACCCCGTCTGCCGGCGTCACCTCGCTGCAATCAGGCGACGGCCGCTCGCTCAGCCTCAGCTATGCACCCAAACTGACTGAGCTGCCCGCCCGCAAAGACGGCGGCCAAGTCCGCAAGGACCGGATGGTGCTGCGGCTTGCGCAGGCGGATGCGGTGCGCGACGTGACGGTCAATCTGGAAATGATTGCCCGTCAATGCGACCTGGAGGCCGGCGACCTGCTGGATCTGCAAGGGGTGGGCCTCTACCGCTTCCCCAATGAAATCGACCTCCAGGCAGCAGAAACGGCTTGCCGCGAGGCGGTGGAGGCCGCCCCGGAAATCGGCCGCCTGCATTATCAGCTCGGCCGCGCGCTGCAAGGCCAGGGCCGCCTGATGGAGGCCTACGAAACCTTTGAAAAGGCAGCGGAGCTTGGCCATGTGCGCGCCTACAACGCGGTGGCCTATCTGCATGTCACCCCGAATGTGGACCGCGAAACCGTACCGATCCCCTATGACCCGGACAAGGCACTTGCGTTGTGGGACAAGGGTATTGAGGCCGGCGATCCCTTCTCAATGCATGCGCGCGGCAAGCGGCTCCTGCGCAAAAGCAGCACGCCAGAACAAAAGCAGCGCGGCTTTGACCTGCTCAGCCGTGCGGTGGAGCTGGGCCATACATATGCGCTGAATGAGCTGGGCGTGTTCTTCCTGTGGAGCGGCGACGAGCTGGCGCAGCCGGACCGCGGGCTGGCCTATCTGGAAGCCTCTGCCGGGCGCGGCGACATCTACGGCACCGCCAACCTCGGCTATGTCTACCGGGACGGCGGCGCAAGCAAACCGGTGGACAAGGCAAAAGCCAAGGCGCTGTTTGCCGAAGCGGCGCAGCTGGGACACCCCCATGCCCCGGGCGAGATCGGCCGGATGATCATGAACGGCGACCTGCCCGGCAGCGATGCGGCCGAGGCGCTGGAATGGTATGACATGGGGCTTGCACGCGGCGATGCCTGGGGCGGCGCCAATGGCGCCTGGGTGGCACTGAACCGGCTGCCGGACCGGGTCCCGGCCCATGCTGCCGCGGCCCGGGCGGGCAAGGCGATGGCGCTGAATGATCCGGACGCCCGCGCTGCGGCACGGGATCTGCTGTCCGGCATGGCTGACAAGGACGTGGCGGCCGGCACCCAGTATATCCTGCGCCAGCTGGGATCCAATATCGCTGTCGATGGCCAGTTCGGCCCGGCATCGCGCAAGCAGCTGGAAAATTGGGCGCGCGAGGCAGGGCTGCCTGCCATTGCGCCCAAGGACGCCATTTCCCAGCTGCAGCTGGCCGCCCAGGTCCACTTCGCGCTGAACCCGATCCGCCAGGACCTGTTCTGATTGCTGCTGAGCCCGGGTACAGCCGGGCGCAGCGGCGGCCTGATCAGGCCTGTTCTTCTTCGCTCTCGACATGCGCCACCCGGGCGCCCGCCTTGTTTGACGTCACCACCCCCAGCGACTTCAGCTTGCGGTGCAGCGCCGAGCGCTCCATGCCGACAAAAGACGCGGTCCGGCTGATATTGCCGCCAAAGCGGTTGATCTGGGTCAGCAGGTACTCGCGCTCGAATGCCTCCCGCGCTTCGCGCAGCGGCAGGGTGGCCAGCGCGCCGGACAGAACCACCCGGCCCTCCTCCTGTGGCTTCTCTTCCTCACGCGGCAGGTCCTTGGCCTCAATCGGGCCGCTGCCGTCGCCCAGAATCAGCACCCGCTCCACCAGGTTCTTCAGCTGCCGCACATTGCCCGGCCACAGCATCGTCTGCATCAGCGCCACCGCCTCATCGGTCAGTTCGCGCAGCGGCAAGCCCTGGGCCTCGTTAAACTGGGCGATGAAATGGCCTGCCAGCAGCGGGATATCCTCGCGCCGGTCCGCCAGCGACGGCACCGCCACCGGCACCACATTCAGCCGGTGATACAGCTCCTGACGGAAAGTTCCTGCTTCGATCTCGGCGTCCAGATCCTTGTTAGTGGAGGAGACCACCCGCAGGTCGACCTTGATCTTGTCAGAGCCGCCGACGCGCATAAACTGCTGATCCACCAGCACCCGCAGGATCTTGGACTGGGTGCCCAGCGGCATGTCGGCGACCTCGTCAAAGAACACCACGCCGCCGTGCGCCTGCTCCAAAAGCCCCGGTTCCACCCCGCGCTCCGCGGATTCGCGGCCGAACAGCACTTCCTCCATCCGGTCGGGTTCAATGCTGGCGCAATTCACCGTGATAAACGGCGATGACGCCCGGTTCGAATTGGCGTGGATGTAGCGGGCCGCAATTTCCTTGCCGCTGCCGGCCGGGCCGGTCAGCATCACCCGGCCATTGGACTTGGTCACCTTGTCCAGCTGCCCGACCAGGGTGCGGAAGGCCGCGGAGGTGCCGATCATCTCTGCCGCTCCGGTATCTTTGCGCTTCAGATCTGTATTTTCCCGGCGCAAGCGCGAAGTTTCCATGGCGCGCCGGATTACCACCATCAGCTGATCGATGTTGAAGGGCTTCTCGATGAAGTCATAGGCACCCTGCTTGATTGCCGCGACCGCGATCTCGATATTGCCGTGGCCGGAGATGATCACCACCGGAATATCCGGCGTGTCGCGTTTGACAGTTTTCAGGATGTCGATACCGTCCATCTGGCTGTCCTTCAGCCAGATATCCAGGATCATCAGCGCCGGCTGGGCTTCTTCCAGCCGGGCCATGCATTCGTCGGAACTGCCTGCCTTGCGGGTGGCATAGCCCTCGTCCTCCAGAATGTCCGAGATCAGCTCGCGGATGTCGCGCTCATCATCTACAATCAGAATGTCACTCATGTCAGACCTGCTTTCACTGTGCTCTTGTTAGGCGCCGCCGCTTTGGCCGCGGCGGGCAGGCGGATCACCGCCATTGCGCCGTTATGCGCGTGTCCCTCAAACACCGGGGCGTCTTCCAGCGTCAGCGTGCCCCCGTGCTCCTCGATGATTTTTTTAACGATCGGCAGTCCCAGCCCGGTGCCCGCGTCGCGCGTGGTCACATAAGGTTCGAACAGCCGCGCCCGGTCTTCGGGCAGCCCGATGCCGTTGTCGGCAATCCGGATTTCATAGGCATTGCCCGCCTGCTCTGCCGATACCCGGATTTCCGGGACCAGACCTTCGGGGGCGCCTTTGCTTTGCAGGCTTTCAATTGCCTCGCCTGCGTTCTTGATCAGATTGGTCAAGGCCTGGCCAATCATGGTGGCGTCCAGATCCGATGGCATTGCCGCCTCCGGCAGCGTTGCAGTGATCCGCACACCGGGCTGCCCCTGCTGCTGCAGGATCACCGCGTCCCGCACCAGCTTGGTCAGATCCTCTTCGCGCCGCTCCGGTTCCGGCATGCGGGCGAATTTCGAAAACTCGTCGACGATACGGCGCAGGTCGTTGGTCTGGCGCACGATCACTTCGGTCATGGCTTGCAGCTGGTCGCTGTTCTCCTCGCCCAGCTTGGGCGCAAACTTGCGCTTGATCCGCTCCGCGCTCAATTGGATCGGGGTCAGCGGGTTCTTGATCTCATGCGCGATGCGGCGCGCCACATCGCCCCAGGCCGCCATCCGCTGGGCGCTGACCAGGTCGGTCACATCGTCAAAGGCCACCACATAGCCTTCCAGGCCGCCCTCGCCGGACCGGCGCTGCGACATCCTGACCAGCAGGTTTTCCAGCCGCCCCTGACGGGCCACTTTGATCTCTTCCTGCACCACTTCGGCACCGGTCTCAGCCAGCTCGGCAAACAGCGGCCCGAATTCAGGCACCGCCACGGCCAGCGCCAGCGACTGCTGGTCTTCCTGCCAGTCCAGCAAGCGTTCTGCAGAACGGTTCACAAAGGTCACCCGGCCATCCGCGTCCAGGCCGACCACACCGGAGGTCACCGACGACAGCACCGAGTCGAACAGGCGGCGGCGCTGTTCGATCTGGCGGGTGTTATCCAGCAGGCGGCCGTGCTGCGCCTTCAGCTCGCGGGTCATCTGGTTGAAATACTCGCCCAGCTGGGAAATCTCGTCACCGCCATCGTCGATCGGCACCTGCACGTCCAGATTGCCGGTCCCGACCCGCTGCGCCGCAACGGTCAGCCGGCCAACCGGCCGCGACAGCCGCTCGGCAAACCACATGCCCAGCCACATCGCCGCCAGGATCAGGATCACTGCAAAGCCGATGTACAGCAGCGCAAATTCGAACAGAACCCGGCCGCGTTCGCTCTCCAGCTGCTGGTAAAGATGCGCCGTTTCCTGAGTGTCATCCAGCAGGTTAAGCAGCTCGCCATCCACATCCCGGCTGATGTACAGGAACCGGTCAACAAAGGCGTCAAGCCGCACCAGCGCACGGAATTCGCTGTTGTCCCAATCCTTGATCAGCAGCAGGCCGTCTTCGCGGGCGGCACCAATCTGCCGGCCGTTCGGCTCCTCGAAATCAAACTCATAGGACCGCTCCCCCCGTGCCCGGATCTGCCCGGCGCCATCGACGATATAGGCTTCGCGCAGCCCGCGCTGAACCTGCAGCTGGCCCTGCGACAACACCAGCCGCAGTTCGGCGTCGTTAATGAAAAAGCTGCGCGCGCGGCTGTTGTCGAGGAAGCGCGCCAGCGCGCGGGCGTCCTCTCTCAGGTCGTCCTTCTGCTGTGTCTGGTAAGCCTCAGCTGCCGCCAGCGAGCTGCCGATCACCTGACGCACCCGCTGCGAGAACCAGCCTTCAAGCCCGACGTTCACGGTCAGCACCGCAAAGACCGCAACGATGACAGTGGGGATCAGTGCCAGAAACCCGAAGGCCCCGATCAGCCGCAAATGCAGCCGCGAGCCCGCAGATTTCGACCGCCGCGCGGCGAACAGGCGGACGATCTGGGCCATCACCAGTGCCGCGATGGTCAGGATATAGACCAGATCCGCCAGCAGGATGAGCCGCAGCGACCGCGACGACGCGCCCTGCCCCAGCGGACCGATGATCAAAAATGTCGCCAGCGCCAGAACCGGCCCCAGCACCACCAGCCCGATGGTCCCGATATTGCGGGCCCGACGGGTTCTGCGCCACCTGTCCAAGGCGGCAAACGGCCCGTACGCCGCCCTCAGATGTGACTTATGCGCCACTGACTGCCCTCATCCTGATGTGCGACTCTTTGCGAGTCACCGCCATATCTCGTGGCTCTGCCTAGGAAATTCACGGCACGGCCACATTTCTGTGGCGATATTACATCAGTTTGCGGCGGCGTGTCACCTCAATATCCAGATCAGTGATCTTCTTGCGCAGCGTATTCCGGTTGATCCCCAGCAAATCCGCGCATTTAGCCTGGTTGCCGCCAGTGGCGGACAGGGCGATTTCGATCAGCGGCGTTTCCACTTCGCGCAGCAGCCGCATGTACAGGCCCGGCGGCGGCAGCAGGTCGCCGTGCAGGTCGAAATACCTCTGCAGATGGCGGCCCACCGCTTCCGACAGCTTCTCGTTCGCCAAACCTGCCGCAGCAGGCTGCGCCGCCGTCTGCGGCCCGAGCACCGCTTCGGCATCGGCCCGGGTGATTTCCTCGCTGCGTGCTGTCAGCGCCAGCCGCCAGACGGTGTTTTCCAGCTGCCGCACATTGCCGGGCCAGCCGAACCGGCGCAGCAACTCGCGCGCGCTCTCGCTCAGCTGCCGGTGCGGCGCGCCTTCATTCTCTGACTTGATCAGGAAATGCTCCGCCAGCAGCGGGATATCCTCCACCCGCTCACGCAACGCCGGGACATGCAATGCGGTGCCGCAAATCCGGTAGTACAGGTCCTGGCGCAACTCCCCGGCCTCCATCGCCGCGGTCAGGTCCTTCTGGCTGGAGGCAATGAAGCGCGGCGCATGATCCCCCGGCGCATCCATCATCCGCACCAGCCGCGCCTGCGCCTCCTCTGGCAGGTCGGCCAGCTCATCAATCACCAAGGTGCCGCCTCTGGCCTGGGCCAGCAGCCGCGCCGGGCCTTCCAGTTCCGCCATCGCAGAGGCGTCCGCATGCACAAACGGCAGGGTCCGCCGGTCGGAAAAATCGTGAATTGCCTGTGCAATCAGTGATTTGCCGGTGCCGCTTTCACCTGTAATCAACAGTGGAAGATCGGTATTCATCACCCGTGCAATCAGCCGGTACAGTGCCTGCATCACCTCGCTGCGGCCGACCAGCGGCAGCTCTTCCGGACGCTCCCGGGACTCCGCCTTGGCCGCGGCCGGCGCCACCCGCTTGGCGGACAGCGCCTTGGCGGTGCGTTTCATCAGCTCCGGCAGGTCAAAGGGCTTGGGCAGGTAATCATAGGCGTCCGCTTCCTCTGCCTTGATTGCTGTCATGATAGTGTTCTGCGCCGAGATCACGATCACCGGAAGTCCGGGCCGGTCCGCCTGGATCTTGGGCAGCATCTCCAGCCCGTTCCCGTCCGGCATCATCACGTCCGAAATCACAACATCGCCCTTGCCCTCGCCGACCCAGCGCATCAGCGTCGTCAGCGAGGACGTTGCATGCACCTTGCAGCCTGCGCGGGTCAGCGCCTGGGTCAGAACAGTGCGGATGGTGCGGTCGTCGTCAGCGACCAGAACGGTGCCGTCCATGGATCAGCTCTCCTGCGGTTTTGCGTCACGCGGCACGCGCGACAGCGACAGCCGGAACACCGTGCGCCCGGGAACCGAGCTTACCGATATCCAGCCATTATGCTCCGAGACAATCTTGCTCACCAAAGCAAGGCCGAGCCCGGTGCCGTTCTCCCGGCCCGAGACAAACGGGTCGAAGATGTCATCCCTGATGTTTTCCGGCAATCCCGGCCCATCGTCGGTAATCTCGATCTGAAGGGGCAGCAGCTTGCCGGTTCCGTCACTGCGGCGCAGCCGGAAGGAATGTTCGTAATAGGTGCGGATGTGGACATTTCCACCCTTATTATCAGCCGCTTCCGAGGCGTTTTTCAACAGGTTCAGCACCACCTGCAGCAACTGGTCCGCATCGCCCCAGGCCATCGGCAAGGAGGGGTCGTATTCCTCGGTGATGGTCATATGGGCACCGAAACCCAGCAGCGCCGACCGCCGCGCCCGGTCCAGCACATCATGCAGGTTCACCGGCTTGAAATCCGGCTCGGTCAGATTGCCGAACTGCTCCACCTGTTCCAGCAGCTTCACGATGCGGCGGCTTTCGCTGACGATCAGGTCGGTCAACTCCAGGTCCTCGGGTCCCAGCCCCATGCTCAGCAATTGCGCCGCACCGGTGATGCCGGCCAGCGGGTTCTTGATCTCATGCGCCAGCATTTCCGCCATGCCAATGGCTGAGGCGGCCGCGGATTTGGCGGAATGGGTTTGCGTCATCCGCCCCGCCAGCTCCCGCGGGGCAACCATCAGCAGCATCACTCCAGGATGCCCTTGCAACGGCGCAATCTGCACGCCGCATTGCAGCGGTGCCCGGCTGCCGGAGCCGACGTCGATGTCATTCACGAACAGCGGCGTGCCCTGCACCCGGGCGCGGGCAAAAGCCTCCTCGATCGGCGCATCAATCGCCAGCGTGTCCCAGACCGGCTGCCCCGTCAGTGCCTTGCGTGACGTGTTGAGGAACCCTTCGCCGGCCGCGTTCACATCAGCAATCTTGTCCCAGGCGTCGATCAGGAACGCCGGCACCGGCAAAGAAGCCCAGAGAGCAGTGCTGTCCATCATGCGGCAGCCCCCGGCTCTTGGACGCTCAACGCTTCCGGCAGCAGGGCCAGCACTTCGGCCGGGTGCTTCTCGGTCAGCACCGCCCGGCGCATTGCAGGGCCGGTTCCGGCCTCATCCATGTACCAGCCCAGATGCTTGCGTGCGACGCGAATGCCCAGATCCACCCCGTAGAAATCAAGCATTGCCCGGTAATGATCTGAAACCATTGCAATATACGCTTCCCCTTCGGGAATCTCCGGCGCCGGTGTGCCCCACAGGTGATGGGCAACCTCCGCCAGCAGCCAGGGCTTGCCCTCAGCGCCGCGCCCGATCATCACGCCGTCGGCGCCAGAAAGCTCCAGCGCCTGCCGCGCAGTTTCTGTGTCCACAATATCGCCATTTGCCAGCAGCGGCACCTTCACCGCGTCTTTCACGGCCCGGATTGCCGCCCAATCGGCAGAGCCTTTGTAGAACTGGCAGCGGGTGCGGCCGTGGATCGTCACCATCTGCACCCCGGCCTCGTTGGCGCGGCGCGCCACATCCGGGGCATTCAGGCAGTTGCCGTCCCAGCCCAGCCGGGTTTTCAGCGTCACTGGCACGTCGACGGCCTCCACCACGGCCTCAATCAGCTTTAGCGCGTGGTCCGGAGTCTTCAGCAGGGCAGAGCCGGAGTAGCCATTGGTCACCTTCTTGGCGGGGCAGCCCATATTGATGTCGATGATCCGGGCGCCCTGCCCGGCCACCTGTTTCGCGGCTTCGGCAATCCAGTATTCGTCGCGGCCCGCCAGTTGCACCGCGGTGTTCTCAACATCTGCGCTCAGCTCAGCCCGCTCACGCACACCGGGCTTGGCCTGCACCATCTCCTGGCTCGCCACCATCTCGCTCACCATCAGACCCACACCAAAGGAGCGGACCAGATCCCGGAACGGCCGGTCGGTGATTCCCGCCATCGGCGCCAATGCGATGGGCGGGGACATGGAGGTGGTTCCAAGCGTGAAGGACAATTGCCTAATCCTTGTGCAACTGAGAGGTTTTTACCCGAAGCTTCTGCTATGCAGCAATGAATTGCGCCTCTGCAAGCGGCTCCCGCACTTCATTTGCCTATTTTTTAATCACTTTCCGCCGGGTGATTGCCACTTCGCGCGCCACCTCATAAACAATGCGGGACCTACCGGACGAGGACCGCATGACCACAGCCGCCCTGATCGTCGCCGCCGGCCGCGGCACCCGCGCAGGCGGCGGCATGCCCAAGCAATGGCGACCGCTTCGGGGCCGCCGGGTGATCGACTGGACCATCGAGGCCTTTGAAAAGACAGGCGTGGACCAGATCGCGCTGGTCCTTTCCGCAGGTGACACCGCCGCCTGGGCGGAATTCTCCAACAATCCCCGCCTGATCCTGGCCGAGGGCGGTGCCGAACGCGCAGGTTCAGTCCTGAACGGGCTGAAGGCGCTGGAACCGCATGGCGTGAGCAAAGTGCTGATCCACGACGCCGCCCGCCCCTGTGTCAGCCCGGCGCTGATCCGCAGCATTCTTAATGCCTTGGACGAAACATCTGCCGCCGCTCCTGCGCTTGCTGTGACCGACGCGCTGTGGACCGGCGGGGATGCCTCTGTCACCGGCACTCATGACCGCACCGGCCTCTATGCCGCACAGACGCCGCAGGGCTTCCGCTACCGGGATATTCTGGCGGCGCATCTTGCCCACCCGGGCGGGGCCGCCGATGATGTGGAGGTCGCCCGCACTGCAGGACTTGACGTCCGCATCGTTCCGGGCGAGCCGGACAACATCAAAATCACCCGCCCTGAGGATTTCACCCGGGCGGAGCGCATTCTGGGAGCAGACATGGATATCAGGCTTGGCAATGGCTACGACGTGCACCGCTTCGGCCCCGGCGACAGCGTGATCCTGTGTGGGGTGGAAATCCCGCACGAGAAAACCCTGCAGGGCCATTCCGACGCCGATGTCGGCATGCACGCCGTCACCGATGCCATCTATGGCGCGCTCGCGCAGGGCGACATTGGCCAGCACTTTCCCCCGTCCGACCCGCAATGGAAGGGTGCCGCCAGCGAGATCTTCCTGCGCCACGCCGCCAATCTGGCACGCGAGATGGGGTTCACCCTGTCGAACGTCGATTGCACCCTGGTCTGCGAATACCCCAAGGTTGGCCCCCACGCGGCAAAGATGCGCGCGGTGATGGCTGAAATCCTGGGCATTGATGCCGGCCGCGTGTCGATCAAAGCCACCACGTCGGAACGTCTTGGCTTTACCGGACGCGGCGAGGGCATTGCCGCCATTGCCACCGCAGCGCTGGTGAAATCATGAAAAGATCGCGCCTGGCTTTCCTGATCGGCACTGTGGGCGGCATCGGCTACCTGCGCCCGGCACCCGGCACCTGGGGCTCTCTCGCTGCGCTTCCTATGGCCTATGCGCTGCACCAGCTGGGCGGTTTTCTGCTGCTGGCGCTGGCAACCGTGATCTGCATGATCGTCGGCGTCTGGGCGGCAGAGGCGATGACCCGCAACCGCGAGAACATGGACCCCTCGGAATTTGTCCTCGATGAAGTCGCCGGCCAGTTCACCGCGCTTTGGGCCGTGTCCTACCCGGCCTGGGCCCATGATATTGAGATCACCGCGCTGTGGCCGGGCTGGATCGCCGCCTTTGTGCTGTTCCGCCTGTTCGACGTGCTGAAGCCCGGTCCCGT
Organism: Leisingera sp. CC-HEC093; assembly: GCF_059429195.1. NCBI lineage: Bacteria > Pseudomonadati > Pseudomonadota > Alphaproteobacteria > Rhodobacterales > Roseobacteraceae > Leisingera > Leisingera sp. CC-HEC093. Next base: position 3,663,941 of record NZ_JCAIJR010000001.1, read on the forward strand.
CGGCTGGGCCGACCGCCAAAAGGGTGCAACCGGTGTGATGATGGATGACATTATCGCGGGCATCCTGGCCGCCATCTGCGTCGCCGTACTCGCCTTCCTGTCGCATGGTGTGTTGGGAATGTGAGCATGGACACGGGCGAGCTGATCAGACGCGCAACGAAAGCAGGCATCACCATCGCCACGGCTGAAAGCTGCACCGGCGGCATGATTGCCGCCGCGCTGACGGACATTCCCGGCTCCTCTGCTGTGGTGGACCGGGGCTTTGTCACCTATTCCAACGCCGCCAAGATGCAGATGCTGGGGGTGAAGGCTGGCACTCTGGACGCCGTCGGTGCGGTCAGCGAGGAGGTCGCCGCGGAAATGGCGACAGGCGCGGTGCGGAACGCGGGCGTCACACTGGCCGTCTCCGTCACCGGCATCGCAGGCCCCGGCGGATCAGAGTTCAAGCCCGAGGGCCGCGTCTGCTTTGGCCTGGCCCGCGCCGGCCGGCCCGCCACGACAGAAACCCTGGAATTCGGCGCCATTGGCCGCGCCAATGTCCGCACCGCCACCCGCGACCATGCGCTGGACCTGCTGGCGCAGGCCATTTCCCAAGTCGAACGCGAAACGGGCAGCTGACCCGGCACGGCGCTCAATTTTTCAGCATTTGCAAAAAAGCCCCGTTTTTGTGCACCCTCCGCACCCCTGCCGCTTTTTTCTGCGGGCGGTCTGCGCTTTCTCCTGATCCCACTGGTTTTGAGGGGAAGGAACAATCGGATGAACGGAGCGGATACCGCATGGATCATTGTGGCCACGGCCCTGGTCCTCTTCATGACACTGCCAGGGCTCGCCCTGTTCTACGGCGGCCTCGTGCGTGCCCGCAATGTGCTCAGCGTCTTCATGCATTGCTACGCCATTGCCTGTTTGATGAGCGTTCTGTGGCTGGCCTTCGGCTACACGATTGCCTTTGGCAGCGGCACTTCCGGCATCTGGGGCGGGCTGGACAAGATGTTCCTGAATGGTGTGACCGCTGACAGCCTGTCGGGCACCCTGCCCGAGGTTCTGTTCTTTGCATTCCAGATGACATTTGCCATCATCACCCCCGCGCTGATCGTCGGCGCCTATGTGGAGCGGGTGGGCTTCGGGTTTGTGCTGGTGTTCTCCGGCTTGTGGATGCTGTTGTGCTATGCGCCAGTGGTGCATTGGATCTGGGGCGGCGGTTTCCTGGCCGATGGCGGCATCTTCGGCGAAGTGGGCGTCAAGGACTTTGCCGGCGGCATCGTGGTGCATGAGACCGCAGGCCTGGCAGCACTCATCATCGCCTTTTTCCTTGGCCCGCGCAAAAACCGCACCATCCCGCCGCACAACCCCGGCTATGTGATGATCGGTGCCGCAATGCTGTGGGTCGGCTGGTTCGGCTTCAACGGCGGCTCGCAGCTGGCCGCGGACGGCGGTGCTGCAATGGCCCTGACCGTGACCCATCTTTCTGCCGCTACGGCTTCCCTCTCCTGGGCGTTTTGGGAAAAGATCAAATACGGCAAGGCCTCCCTCGTTGGTCTGGTGACCGGCACCATTGCGGGCCTTGCATCAATCACCCCCGCCTCCGGCTTTGTCGGCCCGGTGGAAGCACTGATCATCGGTGCCATCGCAGGCGTGCTGTGTCAGGAGATGGTCAACCTGGTGCGCAACAAGTTGCAGATCGACGACACGCTGGATGTCTTTGCCGTTCACGGCGTCGGCGGCATCTTCGGCACCATCATGATCGCTGTCTTTGGCGCCGGGGCTTGGGCCGCGCAGCTGGGCGCACTGGTTATTGTCGGCATCTTCACTGCAGTTGTGACCATCGCGCTGGTAAAGATCTCCGCTTTGATCACATCCCTGCGCGTGGATCTTGAAAGTGAGACCAACGGCCTCGATCTCTCTATACACGGTGAGCGCGCATACGACATGAACAGCTAACCCCCGGCTATGACGGATGCCGCCACTCACGGCAGACGGTGCAATTTCCGCACCGGGCGGGTCCCTCCGGGGACCCGTTTTCTGCTTCAGGACAAAGAGGTTAGCAGCCAAGCCTGTTCCAGCGCATTGCAGCGTTCTCCGATCCGGCCATCTGCGGCCCGTTCTTCGATCCGGATGATTTCATGGCTTTCCTGATACAACGCCTGCACGGCTGATCCCGGCACCGAAAACGGCGGCCCGTCCATCAGGGACTGATCGTAATCGAACCCGATCAGCAGCTGTTTCGCAGTACCCGTGATCTGGTTCAGATGCGCGGCATAGGCCTGCCGGTCTTCCGGCTTCACCGCAACCAGTGCCGCCCGGTCGTACACCGCATCAACCGGCCCAAGATCACCGGCCGCCAAGGCAAAGAAGTCCCCTGAAAAGAGCGTCAGTTCTTCCGCCTCAAAGCGGGTGAGACCGTTCAGAGAGGTGATCTCCGGCGTCAATCCGTGGCGGGCAAAAACCTCTTCCACTGCGCCTTGGTTGAATTCCACGCCGGTCACTCGCAGCCCCTGTGACAGCAGCCAGTCCAGGTCCAGCGCCTTGCCGCAGAGCGGCACGAAGACGGATTGACCGGACTGCACGCCAAGCCGGGGAAAATGCTTTTTCAACAGCGCGTTGGGCGCTTGCTCATGAAACCCGATCCGGTTCTCGCGCCAGCGTGCCTGCCAGAATTCCTGCTCCATCGCGGGGTTCCTTGTATCAGAAAAATTGCCATGATCCACGGCCATACAACTTCAAGCCCGCTTCAAGTCAATCCCTTGGTGCACCGCAGGGCTTCAGCCATACAGCTCCGCCGCGCGGCGCTCAAACGCGCGCACGATACGCTGCATCGCCTCGTTGAAAACCACGCCGATGATCCCCTGCAGAACCGCATTCTTGAATTCGAAATCAACAAAGAAGGACACATCGCATGTGCTGTCCTCGCGCGGGGCGAAGCTCCAGTGGGATTTCATGTACCGGAATGGGCCATCCAGATACTCGGTGTCGATCTTCCTTTCGCCGGGAAAAAGGGTCACCCGGCTGCCAAAGCGTTCGCGGAACACCTTGAAGGAGATCACCAGATCCGCCTCCATCACCTCAGCCTCACCCATTCGGGCACGGCTGCGGATGCGGGCGGCGGCGCACCAGGGCAGGAATTTGGGATACTGTGCGACGTCGGCGACCAGATCGTACATCTGCTGTGCCGAATAGGGCATCTGGCGGGTTTCCGAGTGTGTGGGCATCTGTCCGCTGATTTTCTGCTACAATTACCGGGCGTGATGTCCTATGTACGCGCGGGAAATTCAAGGGGGCAGCCATGACACAGCGTCCATATGTCATTGATGTGATGATCTCGGCCAAGGCAATCGCCGCACGGATCGAGGAACTTTGCGAGGAAATCCAGCAGGAATTCAGCGATACCGACAAGCTGGTCGTGGTCGGCCTGTTGCGCGGCAGTTTCGTGTTCATCGCCGATCTGGTGCGCGAGCTGGACCTTCCGATCGAGGTCGATTTCCTGGAGGCGTCCTCATACGGCGACTCGATGGAGAGCAGCCGGGAAGTGCGTATTCTCAAAGACTTGCGCGGCGCCATTGAAGGGCGAGACGTGCTGGTCGTGGAGGATATCGTCGACACTGGCCATACGCTGAACCATGTCACCCACCTGCTGCAAAGCCGCAATCCGGCGCGGCTGAAATCCATTGCGCTCTTGGACAAGCCGTCGCGGCGCGAGGTGGATTTCCGCTCTGACTGGGTGGGCTTTGAGATCCCCGATGAATTTGTTGTCGGCTATGGCATCGACTATGCGCAGCGCAACCGGAACCTGCCGCATATCGGCAAGGTGCGGTTCACGGACGAGGGCTGAAGCAGCCAAAGACCGGGGGTGACATGCGTGCACCCCCTGGTGCAGCCTGAGGCGGCGCTTGTGCAAAACTGCCACAAACCACGATAAACACAGCTCAATCGGGAACCGGCGGCCCTCCGCCGGTTCCAGCCTAGCGGGTGGCGCTTTCCGGCGCAGCAGGTTTGCCTTTCCAGCCTGCCTGCCCCATGTGATTTCCAAACGCAGCGATCACAGGAGATCCGCCATGCAGAAATTTCTGACAGCCGCCGCAGCAGCGGCAGCCATGACCCTTACCCTTGCCCCCGCAGCCAGCCACGCGGGGCCGCCGAAATGGGCGCCGGGGCACAGCAAGAGCGCGGCCCATTATGCACCGGGCCAGGTCAAGAAACGGCATCACCGCAAACACAGCCACAACCATGACCACGACCATTACGACGGCCGCATCCGCGGGGACGACTGGGTCTATGTGGACGACTACCGCCGCTGGGGGCTGAACCCGCCGCGCGACGGGCACCGCTATGTGCGCCAGGGTGACAAGATTTTTGAGGTCGTCAAAGACACCCTGGCCATCATCGGCGCGGTTGCCGTTGTTAATGCGCTGACCAACTGACGGTTAGCCCAGCAGGTTTCTGACAGCGAGCAGAAAGATCCCGGCCCCCGCCGGGATTGCTGCATCGGGGAAGTCGAAATCCGGGTTGTGCAGCTGCGGCTGCGCCTCGCCTGAGCCCAGCCAGAACATCGCCGCCTTGGCGTGTTTGCCGAACTGGCCGAAATCCTCGGACCAGCGCTGGGGATCGTCCCGCATTTGCACTGGATGGCCTGCCTGCGTGCAGGCGGCCTGCAGCACCTCCACCGCCTGAGGGTGATTGGTGCAGGCGTCGAAGATGTCGTCGAATTCGATTGAGACCCCCAGCCCCTCCGACGCGCTGACCTGTTCCACAAGTTCTGTGGCATCTGCAATCAACTGATCCATCCGGGCATCCGTCACGGTGCGCAAAGTTGCCCAAACCTCAGCCTCGCCTGGCGCGATACCGAATGCGGCCTCACCCAGCCGGGCATGGGTCAGCGTCACCAGCGCGAACTCCGGTCCCAGATCGCCAACGCTGCCCAAGGCAACAAGACCCGGCAGCAGCTGAGCGATGGCACCAGCAGGCGACACGCCGTCCTGCGGCGCGGCGGCGTGGGAGGTCTTACCGGTCAGCTTGATGCGCATTCCACGGGAGGCGCAATTGGCCGGGCCGGAGCATAAGGCAACCTGCCCCACCGGAAGCCCCGGCAGGTTATGCAGCGAGAAGGCATAGTCCGGGGCAATCTGAGCAAAAGCCGGGTCGGCAATCACTGCCGCAGCGCCCTTGCCGGTTTCCTCGGCGGGCTGGAACAGCAGCACGGCGCGGCCTGTTTCGGGACGTTGCCCGGCCAGGTCCTCAGCCAGCGCCGCCACCATCGCCATGTGGCCGTCGTGGCCGCAGAGGTGGCCGCGGCCTGCATGGGTAGAGCGGTAGGGCTGATCCGTCAGTTCCTCAATCGGCAGCCCGTCGAGTTCGCAGCGGATCAGTACCGTGGGGCCGTCTGCCCAGCCCTCATACACAGCGGCAACGCCATGGCCGCCGAGACCGGTCAGCAGCTGATCGGGGTCATGCAGCCGCAGGTAATCCGCCACCATGGCAGCGGTCTTTTCCTCGGCGCCGGAAACTTCGGGGATCTGATGCAGGGCGTGGCGCAGCCGGGTCAGCCGCGCCACGCGCTGCGGTGTCATGCCAGGCCCAGCTTCTTGTTGCGGGCCTCGCGCAGACGGGCAAAGTCGTCGCCTGCGTGATAGGAAGAGCGGGTCAGCGGTGTTGCCGAGACCATCAGGAAGCCCTTGCCATAGGCGGCTTTCTCGTAGGTCTTGAACTCCTCCGGGGTGACAAAGCGGTCCACCGCGTGGTGCTTGGGCGTCGGCTGCAGATACTGGCCGATGGTCAGGAAATCGATGTCGGCGGCGCGCATGTCATCCATCACCTGTTTCACCGCCTGCCCGTCTTCACCCAGGCCGACCATAATGCCGGACTTGGTGAAGATCGAAGGGTCCATTTCCTTGACCCGCTGCAACAGGCGCAGGGAGTGGAAATACCGCGCGCCCGGGCGGACCTCAGGATAGAGGCCCGGCACGGTTTCCAGGTTGTGGTTGAACACGTCCGGCTTGGCCTCGACCACCGCCTCCAGCGCACTGTCATCGCATTTGATGAAATCGGGGGTCAGGATCTCGATGGTGGTCTTGGGGCTGCGATGGCGCACGGCGCGGATGGTCTGGGCGAAATGCTCGGCGCCGCCATCCTTCAGGTCGTCGCGGTCCACCGAGGTGATCACCACGTGGTTGAGGCCCAGTTTCTCCACCGCATGGGCGACCCGGCCCGGTTCAAACGCGTCCAGCGCATCGGGGCGGCCGGTGGCGATGTTGCAGAAGGTGCAGCCGCGGGTGCAGATTTCGCCCATGATCATCATGGTGGCGTGGCCCTGGCTCCAGCATTCGCCGACATTGGGGCAGCCCGCTTCCTCGCAGACCGTGGTCAGCTTGTTGTCGCGCATGATTTTATGCGTTTCGGCATAGCCTTTGCCACCCGGGGCCTTGACCCGGATCCAGCTTGGCTTTTTGGGCTGAGCGTTGTCGGGACGATGCGCCTTTTCGGGGTGGCGCTGCTCCGGGATCTTGAGGTCTCTCACGTGGGTTTCCCTTCCGGCCTTTGGCGTTCTGAGCGGGTTTAACATAGCTGATCTGGCTTGGCACGGGCATATCGTCAACCCTGCCCTGCAGCCTTGTCATGGCTCAAACTCCGGAAATGCGCCGTTTTCCTTTGCCAAAGCGGCGCAGGGGAACACATAATCCCTCCAAGTACCGGATTGCGCCGTTGTTACGTTCAGGGAGGGACCCATGGCCAAGGAACTGGAGAAGTTCAAGGCAGAGCACAAGAAGCTGGCTGCCGGCACCAAGAAATTCACCACCGCCGAGGGCGACAAGCTGAAGAAGCGCATCGGGATTTCATTGGGCAACGCCTGGGAGGGCGAGGATTACTTCCGCGAGAGCCTGGCCAAGGCGCGCAAAAACGGGGTGACGTCTGAGAAGCTGGCAGATTTTCAGAAGGACAAGAACTTCAAGGACGGGCTGACCACCTGGAACAAGGCGGTGGATATCCACCAGGAGGAGGTCGGCGCGATGAAGGGGTTCTGCGCCGATGCCAAGGCGCATACGGCCAAGCAGCAGGCGCTGTTGAAGGACATCCAAAAGGATCTGAAGAAACGGGCCAAGTCGTCGGCGTCGAAAAAGGATATCGAGGCGCTGCAGGGGGAACTGGAAAAGGAGATCGCGGCGGTCAAGAAAGCCTCTGAGTACGAGGGCAAGCTGAACGCGGCGCAGAAACTGTACGCGGCGAATTTCAAGAAGACGCTGGACAAGATCCTGAAGGAAAAGCCGGACAGCCACGACAAGAAGAAGGACGCAACCGAGCTGCCGCAGCTGCTGGTGGACCGCAACCTGAAGAAATACACCAACAGGGTCGGCGCGCTGGTGAAGGCGATCAACGCCCATTGCGTGACCGCCATCGATAAGGCGGGCGAGGATCTGAAGGCAGCCGCGCCGGAGCTGAAAGAGGCGGCGGCGAAGTACAAAGATCTGAAGAAGATCAACGACCAGTACCAGACCGCCAAGAAGAAGTTCCCCGGCGCCATTGAGGATTCCAAAGACAAGAAGAAGCTTTTGGCGACGCTCAAGAAGTTCAACGACCTGACCGCCGCTGCCGAACGCAAGATCCGCGGCACCACTGTCACGATCAAGAAGGCTGCGGCGTAACGTCCCGCAAGGGGCGAAGATGCCGTATTTGCGAGGTTTTCCGGCGCCGGCATGCCGTGTTCGCGGACTGGCGCAGGAAACCTGCGCGCAATTCACGGGGACGTGTTGAAGCCAGCTTAGAATCATTTTAAGCCTGCCCGCCGAATGAACATCCTCAATCAGGAGCAAGCTGAGATGAAAGCTGGCGTTAAGCTGCCCGACGTGACCTTCCACACCCGTGTCCGCGACGAAGCGATCGAAGGCCCGAACCCGTTCCGCTGGGAAGACAAGACCACCGCTGACTACTTTGCAGGCAAGCGCGTTGTGCTGTTCTCGCTGCCGGGTGCCTTCACCCCCACCTGCTCGACCTACCAGCTGCCGGGCTTTGAAAAAGGCTTTGCCGACTTCCAGGCCGAAGGCATCGATGCGATCTATTGCATGTCGGTGAACGACAGCTTTGTGATGAACGCCTGGGCGCGCGCGCAGGAGCTGGAAAATGTGGACGTGATCCCGGACGGCTCCGGCGAGTTCACCCGCAAGATGGGCATGCTGGTCGCCAAGGACAATCTGGGCTTCGGCAACCGTTCCTGGCGCTATGCCGCCATCGTCAACAACGGCGTGGTGGAAGCATGGTTTGAAGAGCCGGGCCTGTCGGACAACCACGGCGAAGACCCCTATGGCGTGTCCTCCCCGGAGACCGTGCTGAAGCACCTGAAAGAAGCCAAGGCAGAAGTTCCCGCCTAAGGCGCGCTGCCGTTCCGGCCTTGAAACGGGTCCGCAGTTTGCGGGCCCGTTTTCTTTTGCCGCACGCCCCGCGTCAGCCGATCATCTCTTCCTGTTGCGGGCTGGCTTCGCCGTAGTATTCCGCGAGGTGCTGCAGCGCGATGCGCAGCACCACCTTGCCGGATCTGGCCGGCCAGCCCAGGCTGCGCTCAGCGGTTTCCAGCCCTTCCAGGTGGCAGCAGCAGCGCAGGGCGATGTCGCTGAGGCCGGCCCCCAGTTTCTGAAGCGCGCCGGTCATCCGCTGCTGCGCAGCCGCAGCCGCCTGATGGCTGGTGCTGCGCATGGGGTGGCTTCCTTGTGCGAAGTACAGCTCTTCCTGCATCAGGTGGCTGCTGATCTGGGCCAGTTCAAAATCCTCGCGCAGCCGCCGGCCGGCCCGCACCATCGGCTGGGTCAGAAAGGATTTTCCGTCCTTGTCCGACAGCCGGGCCAGCATCTCCAGCGGCGTCTCGGCACCGCTGTAGCGGGATTTGCGGCCCATCCCCCCGGCCTCGCCCGCGTCAGCTGCCTCAAACGGCGCCTGTGCTTCGGCAAAGCCGCCCTCCAGCCGGGCGCGGGCGCGGTTTTCCTGATCAGCAATAATCCGGTTCAGCGCTGTGCGCCCGCCTGCGGTGATCGAATAGCGGCTGATCCGCCCGCGGCGGGAACAGGCAATCCAGCCAGTAAGCGCCAGCGCACCCGCCAAGGGCCGCGACACCGCTACTTTCTGGCCGTCGGCCTCCTGGCCTTCGCGCACCACCACGGCCATTTCCATGCCCTCAGCGGCTGCCAGAACTGCGCCGCCACGGCTGAGCAGGGTCAGCACGCTGGCTGCCTCCCGCTCAAACCCCGACCGCAGGCTGCGGCTTGCGGCGGAGGGTTTTTCCTCCTGTCGCGGTTTCGCCGCCGCGGTTTTGTAGCGCCCGGCAAGATAGGTCAGCACCTCGTCAATCAACGGGTCGTCGCGCAGGATCTCCACCCGCCGGACCTGCCGCAGAATGGTGGAGGGATGGCAGCCTGCCTTACGGGCCAGCTGCCGGATCGGGCGGCCTGCCTCGGTGTGCTGCAGGTAGCGGCAAGTTTCCAGCGGCACCCAGCCCGGAAAGGGTGCGTGTGTCATGTTTTGCATTCTTAACCCCCGGTCGTGAGCCAGGCCGCCGGGCCAGCCGCACTCATAAGGTGCCTGCGGCATGTCCCTTGCGCCCGGCTGAAGTTGGACAAAAGCGCGGATCGGACACCATTGTTTCCAGAAAAAACATAATCATCACAAAACGCACCGTTCGCCGGTCACCCCCTTTCCGCAACACCACCTAAGGTTGTGTTATAGCAAAGCCTGCACAAAGATTGGAAAGGAGAGTATCATGCAGGATGTCCACACACGGCTTACACTGCTCCGGCGCCCGCGGATTCTGGCGCGGGCGGCCCGGCTCGGCGCCCGGAACTATTGCCGCCAGCGCGACCTGCGCCGCATTCTGGGCTATGGCGAGGTGCCCAAGCCCGCCGCGGCGGTGATGCGGCTGCTGGATCTGGAAGAAGGCCTGAATGCCGCGCGCCGGGACGGCGAGGCCGGCTATTCCCTGATCCGTCATGTGGATGTGCTGATCGCGCTGACCGGTGAGGCGGGCTATTTGCGCGCCAGGTCAAACGCAAAAACGGCGGCCCCTGCGGACCGCCGTTTTGCTGCGGCAGAGGGTGCGGCCCCCTGCCCCTGATTTTCATGCGCGCACTTACATGAATGCGTCGGGCATGGAGGCCTTCTTTTCGGCCACATACTCGTCCAGCGCCATCTTGATGGACGGATCCAGGGCCGGCTGTTCGTAGGTGGCCAGCAATTTCTCAACCCGGCTTTCGGCCAGCGCATAGGTATCGCGGGAGCCTTCTTCTTCCCACTGCTCGAACGGCTTGTAGTCGAGCATATCGGTTTTCCAGAAGGCCGTTTTGAAGTTCGCCTGGGTGTGTTCGCAGCCCAGATAGTGGCCGCCGGGACCAACCTCGCGGATGGCGTCCATCGCCTGGGCGTTTTCGTCCGCCGACACGCCTTTTGCCAGGCCGTGCAGCACACCCAGCTGGTCGGCGTCCATCACGAACTTCTCAAAGTCCGCCACCAGGCCGCCTTCGAGCCAGCCGCAGGAGTGCAGCATGAAGTTCACGCCGGACAACAGGCCCATGTTGAGCGAGTTGGCGGTTTCATAGGCCGCCTGCGCGTCGGGCAGCTTGGAGCCGCAGAAGGAGCCGGCCGAACGGAACGGCAGGTTCAGGCGGCGGGCCAGCTGGCCTGCGCCATAGGTGATGTGCGAGGCTTCCGGGGTGCCAAAGGTCGGCGCGCCGGAGTTCATGTCGATCGAGGTCACCATGGCGCCGAAGATCACCGGAGCGCCTGCACGGCACAGCTGGCTGTAGGAGACGCCGGCCAGAACTTCCGCCAGCACCTGCGTGAGGGTGCCTGCCACCGACACCGGCGCCATGGCACCGCCGACGATGAAGGGCGAAACGATGCAGGCCTGCATGTTCTTGGCGTAGACTTCCAGCGAGCCCATCATCACGTCGTCGAAGGTCATCGGCGAGTTGATGTTGGTCAGCGAGGTCATCACGGTGTTGTTCTGCACGAACTCCTTGCCGAACAGGATGCCGGCCATATCGACGGAGTCCTGGGCGCGGCTGGGTTCGGTGACGGAGCCCATGAACGGCTTGTCGCTGAGGGTCATATGCGCCATCAGCATGTCCAGGTGGCGCTTGTTCACCGGAATGTCGGTGGGCTCGCACACGGTTCCGCCGGAGTGGTGCAGCCACTTGGACATATAGGCCAGCTTCACGAACTTGCTGAAGTCGTCCATGGTCGCATAGCGGCGGCCGCCGCTGCGGCTGCGCACAAACGGCGGGCCATAAACCGGTGCCAGCACCATATTCTTGCCGCCGATGACCACCGATTTCTCGGGGTTGCGGGCATGCTGGGTGAATTCAGACGGTGCGGTGGAGCACAGCTTGCGGGCCAGGCCGCGGGGGATGCGCACGCGCTCGCCCTGCACATCGGCACCGGCATCGCGCCAGCGCTGCAGCGCCGCCGGGTTGTCAACGAAGTTGACGCCGACCTCTTCCAGGATCGTCTCCGCGTTGTACTCGATAATCTCCAGCGCTTCCTCGTTCAGAACTTCGAAGTTCGGAATGTTGCGCTCAATGTACTTGGCGGTCTCGATCTTGACGCTGGTGCGCTCGGCGCGGCGGGCGGCGCCTCCGCCTCCACGGGCACGGCGGCGCGGTGCTGCTTCTGTCATGGTTTATCCTCACCACAGGCATTTCATTGCGATGGGTATTATAGCCCCCGCGCATCCCGCCGCCGCAGGATTGCGGCCATTCAAGTTGAAAAGCGACATTGCGGCTGCAATTTCCACCGCGCCGGTGGACTTTGGCATACCTTGGCGCTGTCCGCCGGCGGGCAGCGGCAGGAAATCCGGCCATGCAAGAGCGGAGCCAAGGCCAAACCCTCTTGCAGAAATTGCGTTCCTGCCCTATGGCGCGTGCATGACAGAGACATCCCATGACCGCCTTCTCATCATCGACTTTGGCAGCCAGGTCACGCAGCTGATTGCGCGCCGCCTGCGCGAGCTGAACGTCTATTGCGAAATCCACCCCTATCAGAATGTCACCATGGACTTTGTGCGCGAGCTGGCGCCCAAGGCGGTGATCTTCTCGGGCGGGCCGGACAGTGTGACCCGCGAGGGCAGCCCGCGGGCGCCGCAGGAAATTTTCGACTATGGCGTGCCGATCCTGGGCATCTGCTATGGCCAGCAGGTGATGATGCACCAGCTGGGCGGCACAGTGGTAAGCGGCCATGGCACCGCCGAATTCGGCCGCGCCTTTGTGACCCCCACCGTCGAAACGCCGCCGCTGCTTGAAGGCTGGTTTGCCAATGACAACGACCGCGAGCAGGTCTGGATGTCGCACGGCGACCACGTGAGCAAGATCGCCCCCGGGTTCGAGGTTTACGGCACCTCCCCCAATGCGCCTTTTGCCATCACCGCCGATGTCAGCCGCAATTTCTATGCGGTGCAGTTCCACCCGGAAGTGCACCACACCCCGAACGGCGCCAAGCTGTATGAGAACTTCGTCAAGCTTGCGGGCTTCAGCGGCGACTGGACCATGGGCGCCTACCGCGAGCAGATGATCGAGAAGATCCGCGAGCAGGTCGGTGACAAGCAGGTGATCTGCGGACTGTCCGGCGGTGTGGATTCCTCCGTCGCCGCGATCCTGATCCACGAGGCAATCGGCGACCAGCTGACCTGTGTGTTTGTGGACCACGGGTTGCTGCGCAAGAACGAGGCGGAAGAAGTGGTCGCGATGTTCCGCGACAACTACAACATCCAGCTGATCCACGCGGATGAGAGCGATTTGTTCCTGGGCGAGCTGGACGGCCAGTCGGACCCCGAAACCAAGCGCAAGATCATCGGCAAGCTGTTCATCGACGTGTTCCAGAAACACGCCGACACCATCGACGGCGCCGAGTTCCTGGCGCAGGGCACCCTGTACCCGGATGTGATTGAATCGGTCTCCTTCTCAGGCGGGCCTTCGGTCACCATCAAAAGCCACCACAACGTCGGCGGCCTGCCGGAGAAGATGGGCCTGAAGCTGGTTGAGCCGCTGCGCGAGCTGTTTAAGGACGAAGTCCGCGCCCTGGGCCGCGAACTGGGCCTGCCGCAGAGCTTCATCGGCCGCCACCCCTTCCCCGGGCCGGGCCTGGCGATCCGCTGCCCCGGCGAGATCACCCGCGAGAAGCTGGAGATCCTGCGCGAGGCGGATGCGATCTATATCGACCAGATCCGCAAGCACGGCCTTTACGACGATATCTGGCAGGCCTTTGTGGCAATTCTGCCGGTCCGCACTGTTGGCGTGATGGGCGACGGCCGCACCTACGACTATGCCTGCGCCCTGCGCGCGGTGACCTCTGTCGATGGCATGACCGCGGACTACTACCCGTTCAGCCACGAGTTCCTGGGCGAGACCGCCACAAGGATCATCAACGAGGTGAAAGGCATCAACCGCTGCACCTACGACATCACTTCGAAGCCTCCGGGAACCATCGAGTGGGAATGATCACGGGCCTCGCGGTTTCCCGGGAGAACCGGGGCAATCCGCGCCTGTTTTAAAGAACGTTTAAACAATTTGCGCCATCTTGGGCGAAACGCTTGGCCGCTGGATTACTCCCGGCGGCCAGCTGTTTCGAGGCAAATGGAGGCGCAAATGCCCGTGATCAAATACAAGGACGTGTTGCTGCACTTTGCACATATCCCCAAGTGCGGCGGCACCTCTGTCGAGCGCTACGTGCAGGGTCTGAAAGGCGTCAGTCTCGCCTTCCTGGACGAACAATATGTGTCCAGCCCGCCGCAGCAGCAGCACTGGAACATCTCTTCGCCCCAGCATATCGACGGCGAATCCCTGTCGCGGCTGTTCCCCAAGGATTTTTTCACCGCCTTTTTTACCATCGTGCGCCATCCGATTGCGCGGCTTGAAAGCGCCTACAAATTCCAGCGGCTGGTTGAGCGCCGGATCGGCAGCGACGAAACCCTGGACCAATTCGTCAAGACCCGCCTGCTGGAGAACGTTCTGACCAAAGGCTGGATGGATGGCCATTTCTATCCGCAGTCGGGCTTTTTCTATCCCGGTGCCAACTACCAGGTTTTCAAGCTCGAGGAGAACGGCGCGGAAAACGCCAAGGCCTTCATCGATGCTGCTCTGTTCAGCAACCCTGCCAGCCAGAAGATGACACACAGCAACCACCTGCGGCTGCCCGACAGCTTTGACCCCGGCGACCTTGTTCTGAGCGACGAGGGCCTGGCCGTCGCTCAGAAGCTCTACGGCATGGACTTCGACAACTTCAAATACGACCGGCAACCCGCCGCGCAGCCGCGCCCCGAAGCGGCCGCCGGCTGAGGCGCAATTGGCTGAGATCCATGACACAGAAGTTTAACATCTGCCTGATTGAGCCTCAGAACTACGTCCATTCGGGCGCGTTCTACGAGATTGCCGACCTGCTGCTTTATGCCCTGCGCGATCTCGGCTTCGAAGCTGTCTCCACCAGAAACAGAATCGACTCAGCTGCACGCAATATCGTGATCGGCATCCATCTGCTGAATCCAAGCTTTGCCAAGCAGATGCCGCCCGGCACCATCATCCTCAACACCGAGCAGCTGGGTGCCGTGTTCGGCGACTGGAACAAGAGAATTCTTGAGTGGTTCTCGCAGGACTTCATATTGTGGGATTACAGCGAGGCAAATGTCGCCCACCTCAGGGACTTTGGCGTCAAACGGGTGGAGAAGCTTCAGCTCGGCTATCAAAAGGAGCTGTGCCGGATCGCGCCGCGTGAGAAGCCCGACGTCGATGTGCTGTTCTACGGCTGTATCAACCCGCGCAGGCAGGCGGTTCTTGCAGATCTCGAATCCCGCGGCCTGCGGGTCAAGGTTCTGTTCGGCGTATACGGCCAGGACCGTGATGCCTGGATCGCCCGCTCGCGGATTGTTCTGAACCTTCACTTTTACGAAACACAGATATTCGAGATCGTGCGGGCCTTCTACCTGATGACCAATGGCGTTCCCATCGCGGCCGAAGTGAACCCCGGAACCCGGATCGATGGCTGCTACCGCGGCGGGATTCTGTCCCTGCCCTACGGTGAGCTTGCAGAGGGAGTTGCCGGTGCGCTGAAGGACGAGGCCGGGCTGGCACGGCTTGGGGCGCAAGCGAAGGAGACAATTGCGTGCCTTCCGCAGGCAGAGCTGCTGCGCGGAATAATCTGAACCGCTGAACCTTTTGGCTGCAAATGCCCTTGACGCCGCTGCAGGATCGCGCCCTTCTTCGGCAACGGGAGGTTCTTCATGCAGAAATCGGAACCGGCTGCCGCCGCGATTTGGATGGTCGGCGCCATCGTCTCCTTTTCGGCGATGGCGATTGCGGGGCGCGAAGCGGGGCTGACGCTGGATACCTTTGAAATCATGGCCTACCGCAGCCTGGTGGGGGTGGTGATCGTTGTGGCAGCCCTCACCGTGACAGGCCGCTGGCACCAGGTGCAGGGGCAGCGGCTGAAGGTGCACCTGCTGCGCAACGTCTTCCACTTCACCGGCCAGAACCTGTGGTTCCTGGCGGTGACGCTGATCCCGCTGGCGCAGGTCTTTGCGCTGGAATTCACCTCGCCCCTGTGGGTGATCATCCTGTCACCGCTGCTGTTGGGAGAGCTGCTGACCCGGCGGCGGATGGCGGCCGCGGTGCTGGGGTTTGCCGGTATCCTGATTGTTGCCCGGCCAAGCCCTGACACCATCAATACCGGTCTCATCGCGGCGGCAAGCTGCGCTATTTTCTTTGCCCTCACCGCCATCCTGACCAAGCGGCTGACCCGGCACGAGACAACCGCCTCGATCCTGTTCTGGCTCACCTCTATGCAGCTGGTGATGGGGGTGCTGGCGGCAGGATGGGACGGTGACATGGCGCTGCCTGATGCCGCCACCCTGCCCTGGCTGGTGCTGATCGGCCTTGCCGGCCTTGCTGCGCATTTCTGCCTGACCACCGCCCTGTCGCTGGCCCCGGCCAGCGTGGTGGTGCCGGTCGACTTTGCCCGCCTGCCGGTCATCGCGATCCTGGGCATGGTGATTTACGGCGAGGCGCTGGACGCCTGGGTTCTGGGCGGCGCCGCGGTTATCTGCATCGCAAATTACCTGAATATAGTTGCACGGCAGCCCCACAGAACCCCTCAGGGCTGACGGAATCCGCCTAGTTGCCGTGCGGTTAATGTTGATTTGCGGAAATCCCGCCGATTACGTTCACGTTAAGCGGCTTGCAACAGCTGCAACACTGGGAGGAACAATGAAACGCTATCTTGCAACGTCAGCCGTTCTGGCACTGGCATCGGGCTCCGCCATGGCGAGCGGCCTTGACCGCACCGGCCAGCCGATCGGCATCATCTTCGAAGAAGGCAACTACGCCGAATTCTCTTTCGCCACTACATCTGTGGATCTGTCGGGCGACGACCGCGACCTGAGCCCATTTGTAACCCCGTCCACCAGCGGAGATGTCGGTGAACGCTTCAACATGTTTGGCGCCGGTTACAAGCGGGACATCAACGAACAGCTGTCGTTCGCTTTGATCTTCGATCAGCCCTGGGGCGTGGATGTCAATTATCCCGAGGACGGTTCCGTTTGGCTCGGCGGCACCACCGCGCAGGCGGATTCGAACTCTATCACCGCCCTGCTGCGCTACAAGTTCAACGAGAACTTCAGCGTCCACGGCGGTCTCCGTTACCAGGAAATTGACGGCGAAATCAATCTGGCCGGCGGCGCCTACGCCGTAGGTCTGGCCCCTTTCTCTTCCTACAACGTGAAGGTCGGCAAAGACGGTGCTTTTGGCTGGGTGGCCGGTGCCGCATATGAGATCCCCGACATCGCCTTGCGCGTAGCCCTGACCTACAGCTCTGAAATCGAGCATGAGTTCGATGTGACCGAAACCTTTTCCGGCCCCGCGACTGTAACCGCTAACACCTCAACCAAGACCAAAACACCCCAGTCAGTGAATCTGGATTTCCAAACCGGGATCGCCCAGGACACGCTGCTGTTCGGCGGCATCCGCTGGGCTGAGCACAGCGTGACCAACCTAGTGCCCGAGTCCCTCGGCCGTGACCTGATCGACCTGGACGATTCCGTGACCTACACAGTGGGTATCGGCCACGCCTTCAACGAGAACTGGTCCGGCTCAGTCGCGCTGATCTATGCCGATGCGGACGGCGACGATCTGGTTTCGCCGCTGGCGCCGACCCATGGCTATGAGGCGATCCGCCTGGGTGTGCAGTACAAGCAGGACAACATGACTGTCTCTGCCGGTGTGCGTTACACCCAGCTGGGCGACGCGGTTGCCTCCCCCGGCGGCAACCCGGTGACCGATTTCAAGGACAACGACGCGGTCAGCTTCGGCATGAAGGTCGGCTTCCACTTCTGATCCCGGCGCAGGCAGCAGCCGCTGCAGGCAAAGAAGGAGCAGTTCGCCCCCGCATCCAAAATGCGGGGGTTTTTCTTTGCGCCCGCCGCGGACTGCGGCTGAAGCGCACACGCAATTGACCAAGACCCCGCGGGTGATTAGCAAGGCGTGAAACCTTCAGGGACTTGGAAACTCCATGCTTTACTCTTCTGCGCAGGACTGGCGCGATGCGCCGAACAAACGGGTGCTGTTCTTTGGCATGTCCGGGCTTGGCAAAACCTATGTCAGCAATGTTCTGCGCGGTGCCGGAAGCTGGTTCCATTACTCAGTCGATTACCGCATCGGCACCCGCTACATGGGCGAATACATCGCCGACAATGCCAAGGCAGAGGCGATGAAGGTGCCGTTCCTGCGCGAGCTTCTGCTGTCGGATTCGATCTTCATCGGCTCCAACATCACCTTTGAGAACCTGACGCCGGTGGCGGCCTATCTGGGCAAGCCCGGCGATGTGGACAAGGGCGGCCTGCCGATCACGGAATACCAGCGGCGCCAGGAGCAGTTTCGGGTAGCAGAGATCCGGGCGCTTTTGGACACCGGGTATTTCGAAGGCCGCGCACAGCAGCTGTATGGCTATCCGCATTTCATCTGCGACTCCGGCGGGTCGATCTGCGAATGGGTGGACGCCAATGACCCCAAAGACCAGATCCTCTCTGAACTCAGCAAGCACACGCTGATGGTTTGGATCAAAGGCAGCGAGGCGCATACCGCCGAGCTGGTGCGCCGGTTCGACCGCGCCCCCAAGCCAATGTCCTATCAGCCGGAGTTCCTGGACCGGGTCTGGCAAGAGTATCTCAAGGAAAACGGGGTATCAGAGACGGATGTCGATCCCGATGCTTTCATCCGCTGGACCTATGCCCAGGCGCTGGCGCACCGTCAGCCGCGCTATCAGGCGATGGCCGACAACTGGGGCATCACCGTTACCGCCGACCAGATCTCAGCCGTTAAGGACGAGGCTGGTTTCGTGGATTTGATCGCCGCGGCTCTTGAGGCCCGGGACTAAGCCGCTTATCTGACAGCCTCCGCTATATCGAACAACCTTCCGCAAATCAGGACACTGACATGCCCATCAAGATCCCCGCAGACCTGCCCGCCTATAACGTTCTGACGAACGAAGGCGTGATGGTCATGTCGCCGGATCAGGCGGCACGGCAGGACATCCGCGCCCTGCGTATCGGGCTTTTGAACCTGATGCCCAAGAAGATCCAGACTGAGAACCAGTTTGCCCGGCTGATCGGCGCCACGCCGTTGCAGATCGAGCTGAGCCTGATCCGGATGACCGAGCATCAGACCAAGAACACCGCGGCTGAGCACATGGAGGAGTTTTATCACTCCTTTCAGGAAGTGAAGCACGAGAAGTTCGACGGGCTGATCATCACCGGCGCGCCGATTGAGCATCTGGAGTTTCCCGAGGTCACCTATTGGGAGGAGATGCGGGAGGTCTTCGAGTGGACCCAGACCAACGTGCATTCGACCTTTGGCGTCTGCTGGGGCGGCATGGCGATGATCAACCATTTCCATGCTGTGAAGAAGCACATGCTGGACCACAAGGCGTTCGGTTGCTACCGGCATCAGAATCTGGCGCCGGCCTCGCCCTATTTGCGCGGGTTTTCGGATGACTTCGTGATCCCGGTCAGCCGCTGGACCGAAATGAAACAGGACGAAGTCGACGCGGCCCCGCAGCTGAGAACTTTGCTGGGCAGCGATGAGGTCGGCCCCTGCCTGATTGAGGACAGGGCGCACCGGGCGCTCTATATCTTCAACCACTTTGAATACGACAGCGATACGCTGAAGCAGGAATACGACCGCGACGTGGCCAACGGCACCCCCATCAACGTGCCGGGCAACTACTATCCGGACGATGACCCCAGCCGCCAGCCGCAAAACCGCTGGCGCAGCCACGCGCATCTTCTGTACGGCAACTGGATCAATGAGATTTATCAGACAACGCCTTACAATCTGGAAGAGATCGGCCGTTAGGATGCTGGCCTGGGCGGGCCTGACCGTTGCAGCGGGGGCGGCGCTCACCACGTGGCAGGCAGGCCGGCGCGAGGCGGCAGCCGTGGCCAGCCACCCGCCGCAGGGCCAGTTCCTGGAGGTGGGCAGCCACCGTGTGCATGTGGTGGAAATGGGCCGCCCCAGGGGCAGCGCCCCGGATCTGGTGCTGATCCACGGCTCCAGCGGCAATACCCGCGACATGACTTTCCGCCTCGCCCCGGCCCTGGCGGATGACTTCCGCATCCTGATCTTTGACCGTCCGGGGCTGGGCTATTCCAGCCCGCTGAATGGCCGCGGCGCGACGATCCGCCAGCAGGCCGCCGTGCTGCGCCAGGCTGCGGCGCAAATGGAGGCGGAGGCCCCGGTTGTTCTGGGGCAGAGCTATGGCGGCGCGGTGGCGCTGGCCTGGGCGGTAGACCACCCGCAAAACATTGCAGCGCTGGTTTCGGTTGCCGGGGTATCCCATCCCTGGGACACGCCGCTGGACCCGCTTTACCGGGTCACTTCCACGCGTCTCGGCAGCGCGGTTGCGGCACCGCTGCTTACCGCCTTTGTGCCGGACGGCGTGATCCGCCGGTCGCTGGAGGAGGTTTTTGCACCGCAGCCGGTGCCGGAAGGATACGCCGCGCATTTTGGCACGCGGCTGTCGCTGCGGCGCGGATCACTGCGCGCCAATGCCCGGCAACGGGCGAATCTGCTGGCAGAAGTCACGGCGCTGTCCCGGCGCTATTCCGGGATTTCCGTTCCGGTGGAAATCGTCCACGGCAGCAGCGACGATCTGGTCAGCCCCGCGCTGCACGCTGACAGCCTGGTGCGGGATGTGGACAGTGCAAACCTGACCCTGCTGGAGGGTGTCGGGCACATGCCGCATCAAGTGGCTACAGAAGAGACCGCCGCCGCGGTGCGCCGCGCTGCCAAGCGTGCGAATTTGCGCTGATGCGGCCGCCCTGCCCTGCCGCAATGCGCTAGGCCATGGCAGGTGCGGTCACAACGTCTCAAGAAACGGACGGAAACAACCGCAGCGATTTTCTACTCAGGCTGTGGTATAGTATCCCTCTGGTAATGGAGGGCACTATGAATACATCCGGTCTCGCCATCGTTGTACTAGGGTCAGGACCCATTGATTTCCGGTGGGTGGCGTGATTCACAGTTCGAAAAATGAGCGGTGATATGTCTGATCTTTTCTGGCTGACGGACGCGCAGATGGCCCGTCTTGAGCCTTATTTTCCGAAGTCCCACGGTAAGCCGCGTGTTGATGACCGGCGTGTTCTGAGCGGAATTATCTTCATCAATCGCAATGGTTTGCGCTGGCGTGATGCGCCCAAAAATTACGGCCCGCACAAGACCTTGTACAATCGTTGGAAGCGGTGGAGCGACAAAGGCATCTTTGCCCAGATGATGGCCGGTCTGGCTGCTGATCACGGTGAGGAAAAGACTGTGATGATCGACGCAACTTACCTGAAAG
The DNA here is from genome assembly GCF_059429195.1 of Leisingera sp. CC-HEC093. Lineage (NCBI taxonomy): Bacteria > Pseudomonadati > Pseudomonadota > Alphaproteobacteria > Rhodobacterales > Roseobacteraceae > Leisingera > Leisingera sp. CC-HEC093. The sequence continues at coordinate 3,684,782 of NZ_JCAIJR010000001.1, forward strand.
CACACCGTACGGCCTCCAGTCTTGGGGTTAAAAAGGGGGGCGTGGGCGCCTGATCGGGCGCACTAAGGGCGGCATGAACACTAAGCTGCACGCAATCTGTGACAGCCAGGGGCGTCCACTGAACCTGTTCGTGACTGCCGGACAGGTCAGTGATTACACCGGTGCAAAGGCGCTGCTGAGTGGCCTGCCTGACGTCCAATGGCTTCTCGGAGATCGCGGGTATGATGCCGATTGGTTTAGAGAAGCTTTGAAAGACAAAGGGATACGCGCCTGCATCCCCGGTCGAAAGCAGCGCAAGAAAGCCATCAGATACGACAAACGCCGATATAAGCGGCGCAACCGCATTGAGATTATGTTCGGCAGGCTGAAGGACTGGCGGCGGGTTGCGACACGATACGACAGATGCCCAAAAGTCTTCCTGTCAGCAATCGCGCTTGCAGCCCTCGTTATCTACTGGCTTTGAAACTCAATGAGTCCAGAGCCTAGTCTTCGGCGTATTTTTTTCGGCGTCAAACGCAACAGCAGATCCCAAACCGCAGAACGCGACCGTCCCAGCGGCACAAGAGCTGGCCAACCTGTACGGCGGTAAAACGCAAATATGGAAGGGTTGCAACGGCGGAATATATTATGGGCCGAACTGGGAGGTTCAGGCATTTTGCAGTAAAACAACAGATAGTGTTGGCGTTGGCAAATGGCGGATCGACGGTAAGGGACGTGTTTGCCATAAACTGACTTGGTATTGGACCAAGGACGGCAGCGCCCAGTCTGAACAAGAAAATGAAGAATGCATCTCTCACCTTACGGCGGCGGACGGCATTGTCTGGCGCAGCTGGCCGAAGGACCGGGAATGGTGGAAGGCCACCAACAGCGCGAATCTGGAAAAGGGATTCAAGTTCAAATCCAAGATCCGCCGGCTTCGCAAAAAGCTCAAAGTGTAAAACGGCGTCGGCTGATCCCCAGCCCGCTGTAAGCCCAGCATGCCCCGGCCGCAGCGGGGGTGCGCAGTTCGCTTGGGCGTTTCCTGCAGCTTGGGACCTGCAGCCAGGCAAATTTACGTGAAAGCGATTCACATTCCCTGCTGTCTTGCCATATAAGGAGTTGAGGACAGAAGGGTTTTGCACATGCCGCTGCCATTTGACGGGGCCATCAGCCGCTACTGCCAGAGCGGTGCACCGGAGCAGATCCGCGAAGCCATCAAGCGTGCGGACAAGGATGAGATCCTCAGCCCCAGCTACCCGCACCGGGAGCGAATGAAGCGCAAAGCCTACGACAAGGAACTGGAGGCGCTGCAGATCGAGCTGGTCAAGCTGCAGTCCTGGGTCAAAGCCAGCGGCGCCCGCGTCGCCATCGTGTTCGAAGGCCGGGATGCCGCGGGCAAGGGCGGCACCATCCGGCGGTTCCGGGAAAACCTGAACCCGCGCGGCGCCCGGGTTGTGGCGCTGCCCAAGCCCACCGAGGCGGAACAAAGCCAGTGGTATTTCCAACGCTATGTGCAACACCTGCCGTCAGGTGGCGAAATCGTTTTCTTTGACCGCAGCTGGTACAACCGCGGGGTCGTGGAGAAAGTCTTCGGCTTTTGCACGGACGCGCAGCGCGAGCGGTTCTTTCGCCAGGTGAAGGGGTTTGAACAGGCCCTGGCCGAGGACGGCATCCGGCTGTTCAAGTTCTGGCTCAACGTCAGCCGGGCAGAACAGCTGCGGCGCTTTCTGTCGCGGGAGTCAGATCCCCTGAAACAGTGGAAGCTGAGCCCAATTGATGTGAAGGGGCTGGAGAAATGGGACGAATACACCGCCGCCATCTCCGAGACCCTCACGCGCAGCCACTGCGCCGAGGCCCCCTGGACCATCATCCGTTCAGATGACAAGCGGCGGGCGCGACTGTCGGCGATGCGCAGCGTGCTGCACGCCATTGACTACAGCAACAAGGAGCCCAAGGCGATTGGCGCCCTGGACACCGGAATTTGCGGAGGCCCGGACATCTGGGATGCCTAAACGCGGTTATCATCACGGCAATCTGCGCCAGGCGCTGGTCGAAGCCGCCCTGCAGCTGATCGAGGCCAAGGGGCCGACCGGCTTTACCCTGTCGGAAGCGGCGAAGCAGGCGGGTGTCACCCCGGCGGCAGTCTACCGCCATTTTGAGGGGCGCGAGGATCTGATCGCGGAAGCCTCCCGCCAGGGCTATGTGATGTTCGCCGATCTGATGCAGCATGCCTATGACAAATACCAGCCGTCAGCGCTGGCAGCGTTTGAGGCGACGGGGCGCGCCTATCTGGCCTTTGCCCGCAAGCATCCCGGCCATTACATCGCCATGTTCGAAAGCGGAATTTCGGTGAACCGCACCCCGGAACTGGCCGACGCCGCGGCCAGGGCGCGGCAGATCCTGGAACGGGCCGCGGCCGACCTCAGCCAGCATATCCCGGCTGAGAAACGCCCGCCGGCCTCGATGTTCTCGGCCCATGTGCTGGCGATGAGCCACGGTGTGGTGGAGCTTTATGCGCGCAACTCTCCCGGTGCCGCCTCCCCCTTTCCGCCGGAGGATCTGCTGGAGAGCGGTATCGGCATCTACCTGCGCGGACTGGGACTTATCGGGCCGGACAGTTAGAACCGCCCGCTCGGCTGCGGCGCGCTCAGCTCATCGCCGACATTGACCAGGTTCACTTCGCCAATGCCCTTGATCTCCTCAGGCCCGATATCGGTGACGTGGAATTCTTCGGACAGGGCGTCTTTCATTTCTTCGGGCGCGACGATTTTCATCGGGTTGGCAAAGACCTGCAGGCGGGAGGCCAGGTTAACGGCCGGGCCGAAGACGTCATAGACGTATTTCTGGATGCCGACCACGGAACCGACGGCGGAACCGGTTCCCAGGCCGATCCGCGCCCGCCACTTGTGCTGGTGGCTTTGGTTGCGCCGGTCCAGGTAACGCAGAAAACGAGTGGCACAATGGGCAACCGCAGTGGCGTGATCGGGGGCTGGCTCCGGCATTCCGGACACCGCCAGGTAAGCGTCGCCGATGGTCTTGATCCGCTCGCAGCCGTATTGCTCGACGATGCGGTCGAAGGCGGTGAAAATGTCGTTCAGCTCTCCCAGTGTCACCGTCGGATCGGTGCGGGAGGCAAAATCGGTGAAATCGACAAAATCCAGCATGACCACCGAAACCTTGGGGTAAAGCTGCGGCGTCACCACGCCGAAGGTCTTGAACTCCTCGTAGACAGAGCGCGGCATCAGGTTCAAAAGCAGCCGCTCCACCCGCTCTTTCTCGCGCTCCAGCTCGCGGGTGTTGCGCTCTACCATGGCGGAATAGCTGTCGATCATGCTCTCCAGCTCGCGGATTCGCGTGATGTTCTGGCATTCCACCACCAGGAACGGCTCATCCAGATGGCTGGCCTGGGAGATGTTGATGGCAAACACCAGCGTGCGCCGCTTGCGTTTAATCTTGAGCTCAGCCGAGTAGCGCAAGCCTTCGTCGCACAGCGTGCCCAGGTCCTCTGCGCTGAGCCCCTCTATGGCGTCTGCCAGTGACGCGCCTGGCCCCGGGGTGCCGAACCATTCCGCAAAGGGCTGATTGTGAAAGACAAACCCCAGATCAGACGCCCGAACAACGGCGACCCCGACGCCGATTGCGCGCAACAGCTGCTCGTTGATGGCGGCGATGCTCATGCGGCATCCCGGGTGACAATGATGCTGCGCTTGGATTCGATGGCGCTGAGCGTGGTGCGGATATCCGGTTCCGACAGCCCATGCTGTTCCAGCGCCATCTTAAGCAGCGCGGCCATTTCATCGAAGTCTTCATGGCTGATGCCCAGGGCGCGGTGCACCGCTTCCAGGCGGTCGTCGCTAAACGAGGCCGGCCCGCCCAGCAGCGAGGATATGAATTTGGTCTGGTGGTCAATGAGCCGCGCCATATCCACGTCGGCGAAGTGGTCGCCAATCTGATCAGAATCGAGCGCCAGTTCATAAAAGGTCATCACGACCCGGCTGATGGCGCTGAACCCGCCGTATTTTTGGTAGATTGTCTGCGGCATGACAGCTGTCCCCCATCAGGAAGCGGTCCGCCCATGTTACGCCAGTTTTAAGAAAAAGTTAACGCCCCGCCGCCGCAGGGGCTGCGCGGGAGCCGGCGGTCAGGCTGCGCTATCGCCGGTGAAGGTCACGAGATCGCTGACGATGCCTTGCAAACCTGCGATCAGTTCCACCGTGGGCTGTGCCGACAGCAGCGGTGCCATTTCCCGGATCAGCGGCAGCGGCAGATCCCACCAGCGCAGCTCCTGCAGCTTGTCGCAAACCGCATCGTCAAAGCGCTTGCGGACCAGATGCGCGGGGTTGCCCGCCCAGACCTCATAGGCACCGATATCGCTGGTCACAGTGGCATTGGGGCCGATCACAGCGCCGTCCCCAATGGTCACCCCGCCCAGCAGCGTGGCATTGGCACCGATCCAGACGTCATTGCCAATCACAACATCATGGCCGCCCTGACGCGGCGCGTGGGCTTCAGACCCGCCCAGATGCTCAGTAAAAACGCCGCCGAACGGAAAGGCGGTGATCCGGTCCAGCGCCGGCGACTGGTTCAGCAGCACCGTCACCCCCTGACCCATTGAACAGAAGGACCCAACAGACACATTGGCACCGCTGTCCTGGCCCTGGATATCCATGTCCTCATACCCGTGGGTGAAGCGGCCGATTTCCAGCTGGCCATTGCCAATCGGGGCAGTCTTGAAGTTTTCCGGTGATTTCATTGTCAGTCCTGCCTTCCGTTACCCGTCCTAGGAGTTCCGGGCCAAGCTAAGCAAACTTTCTAAAAGAACCCTGAAAGATTGCCGGAAACCGGCAGCGGCGCATACGAAAAGGGCCCGCCAGCGGCGAGCCCTTTCCAAAAACAAGTGTTTCCAGCTTAGCGCTTGGAGAACTGGAACGAGCGGCGGGCTTTGGCCTTACCGTATTTCTTACGTTCCACAACGCGGCTGTCACGGGTCAGGAAGCCTGCCGCTTTCAGCGCGCCGCGCAGCGACGGATCGTAGAGCTGCAGCGCTTTGGAGATGCCGTGCTTGACTGCACCGGCCTGACCGGACAGGCCGCCGCCCTTGACGGTAGCGTAAACGTCAAACTCACCTTCGACGCCGGCAACCTGGAACGGCTGGCGCAGGATCATCTGCAGCACCGGGCGAGCGAAGTATTTGTTGATTTCCTTGCCGTTCACTTCGACCTTGCCGGAGCCCGGCTTGATCCAAACGCGGGCAACAGCGTCTTTACGCTTGCCGGTGGCATAGGAGCGGCCCAGTTCGTCACGAACCGGCTCACGCGCGATGGTCTCTTCTGCCACTGCTTCCACACCGGTTGCAGCTGCGAGCTCTTCAAGAGTGTTGATCTGATCAGACATCTACATTAGCTCCGGGTGTTTTTCTTGTTCATGGATTTGACATCCAGAACTTCAGGGGCCTGTGCTTCGTGCGGGTGCTCGGCACCTGCATAAACACGCAGATTGGTCATGATCTGACGGCTCAGACGGTTGCCCGGCAGCATGCGCTTGACGGCTTGGGTCACAACGCGCTCCGGATGTGCGCCTTCCAGGATTTCCTGTTTGGTGCGCGACTTGATGCCGCCCGGGTGGCCGGTGTGCCAGTAGAAGTGCTCTTCGCGCTTCTTGCCGGTCATCTGCACCTTGTCGGCGTTGATGATGATGACGTTGTCGCCCATGTCCATATGCGGAGTGAAGGACGCTTTGTGCTTGCCACGCAGGCGCATGGCAACGATCGAGGCAAGACGGCCCAGAACAACGCCCTCGGCGTCGATCAGGATCCACTTCTTCTCGATATCTGCCGGAGTAGCAGAGAAGGTTTTCATGGCAGGTCAATCCTGTTTGTCGTGAAGGCGGACTCCCAAAGGTCATCAGCCTGAATTCGATGGACGGGGTTTACGGGCATCCCTTGCCCCAGTCAACACCATCAAACAAGATTAAATCTTTGCAAATCAATAGCTTAAAAAATAGGTATAATAATACCCCACGCAGCCCCACCCCCACAGGCAGCCTTGTTGTCGATAATCTACACTGGCGCCCCAATTCGCAAACTTTCAAGTTGCAGCCGTTGTTCCCGCATAAGGCCGATTGTTTAGTCCCGGCGAAGATAAACAACTTTAGAGAACTGCCACTCATGTTTCGCAAAATTGCATTTGCCTGCACGCTCCCTGTAATGCTCAGCGCCTGCATGCAAAGCGCCGAAGTTACGACTCCGCCCGTTACAGCTGCGCTCAAGAATGAAGGGATTACTGCACCCCGCGTTCAGGGTTACAAAGAACTTACCTTCCGGACACACACCATCCTCGATAAAGAAAAGCTGAAAGCCACGGGCGGCTTCCCCAGCAGCGACAACATGCAAGAAGTCGTCGGCGCCAAGTGCACGATCGAAAGCGCCGAATTCAAAGTGACATTCATAACACCTGCCAAGGTCAATGTGCCGACGCTGAAACGGCGGCCTACAGATGCCTATATAAAATGCGCTGCCGGCAGTCAGTCTGGAGAAACGACTTTGGCCCCGATCCTTAACGGCACCGTCGTTGGCGGGGCATCCGCCGCGGGCCTTCTGGCTGCAGCGGTAACCGCCGGGATCGCGGCAGGCCGTGACGTCTGGTCGTTTAACGCCAATCACGCCTCCGGTGTATCAATCCCGGTTGAGTAACGCCGGATCAAACCAATCCGGGAAGGGGTCCGCAATTGCCGGGCCCCTTTCTTTTTTGCACTTACGTCACACGCTTATCTGCTCCGGCGGGTTGTCCAGCAAGGCCCGCAAACGCTGCATGGCGTCCTCGAACTGCTTCAGCGGCACATGCGCATTGATGGCTATGCGTACTGCGTGGGGCGCGCGGCCGTCACGCAGGGCGAACTCATCCGCCGAGCGGATTTGAACCCCGTTGGCCTCGGCCGCGCGGGTAAAGGCGGCGGCGCGCCAGCCGGACGGCAATTTCAGCCACAGGAACGGCACCTCCGGGTTCCAGGTCAGGTCGAAGCCGCCAAGCGCGTTGACCGCCACCCGCACATAGCGGGCCATTTCGTTCCGCACGTTTTGAACCAGGCCGGGCAGCCGCGGGTCCGTGAGCAGGATCCGCACCAGTTCCGCCAGCGGCTGCGCCAAGCCGAAGTAGCCGTATTCTGCCGCCCGCCGCAGGTCTGCCGCCCGCCCTTCCGGCGCCAGGGCGAAACCGACGCGCAGGGCCGGCGTCAGAATCTTGGAGATTGAGGACACATGCCAGGCCAGTTCCGGCGCCAGCGCGCGGTAGCTGGGGGCGCGCGACTCTCCCAGACGGTAGCAGTCGTCCTCGACAATCTGGACGCCATGGCGGCGGGCAATGCGAACGATTTCCTTGCGGCGCTCAAGCGGCGTGAACAGCCCGGTGGGATTGTGCACTTCGGGGCTGGTGCAGATGACGGAGGCGCCGGATTTGCGGATCGCCAGCTCCATTGCGTCCGGGCGGATGCCGTGTTCGTCCATGGCGACCTCAACCACCTGGGCCCGCAACAGTTCTGCTGCGCGGCGGAAACCTGCATAAGTCAGATCCTCTACCATGATCACCGGCTGCGCGCCTTGCAGGATCGCTTGCAACGCCACCATCAGCCCGTTCTGGCCGCCGTGGGTCAGCACCACATCCCGCTCGCTGACCGGGCCAACCGGCGCCTGCGCGATCCAGTCTGCAGCGGCCTGACGGACCGGACGATATGCATCGCGGGTCGGATAATTCAGGAATTTCCGCGCTTCGGCTTCGGCCACCTTGTGCAGCGCCTCGCGCACCGCAGCCACCTGCCCCATGTCCGCAATCCGCGGGCTGAACAGGCTGACATGGCCGGGATCGCGCGCCTCCAGCAGATGCAGCTCCCGCGACCATACGTCATCGGGCACCGGCTTTTTCTTTTCCGCTACAAAGGTGCCGCGCCCGACTTCGGCCTCCAGCACGCCTTCATCAGTCAGAATACTGTAGGCGCGGGCGACAGTGCCTGGAGTAATGCTCAACTGATACGCGAGATCGCGGACTGGCGGCAGCTTTGTACCAATTTTCAGGCTCCCCGTTTCGACAGCAGACCGGATTGTATCCGCAACCTTTTTGTATTTAGGACCTTTTGCCTCACCCAGGCTATGCGGCCAAATTGTACCCATTACAATCCATCCTTGGACAACAACTTCACCCCTTTGTATCAAAACATCACGACAAATCAACAGGATTGTATCAACACAATACGAAGGAAGCCTCCCATGGCACAGCACACGCAAATGGCACAATCGCATATGTCCTTTTTGAACAGCCGCCCAACCCTGCCGGTGCTGGCGCAATGGGCTGTCTCCTTTGCCGTGCTGGTGACCAAGTGGAGCCTGCGCCATCGCACCCGAACCCATTTGAAACACCTGAGCGAAACGCAGCTGAAGGACATCGGGCTGAGCCGTGAGGACGCCCACTATGAAGCCACTCTTCCGTTCTGGCGCCCGTGATCCCCTGGGCAAAAGAACTACCTGACAGCCGGGGCATGCCCCGGCTTTTTTTGTGCTCGCCCCGGCGATGAAGGCACAAGGCAGCAGACATGGCGCACACCAACAAGGTAGTCCAATCCGTCAATCTGGATGGCGATTTCGTTTGCGTTGACATTTTCCAACGTCCGGACGGCACATATGGATTTGACGAGTTCCGCCGCGATCCCGAGGACGGGCGCGGCTGGTACAGTATCGGCCACTATGATGGTCAAGTGTTTACCGACGCGGAAACCGCGATTTTGAAAGCACAGAACTGCATTGACTGGTTCCGGGACAAACAGAGCTGAATCCTCCTTTTGCTGCAAAGCCGCTCTTGGCCCGCGCGCTGCTTCTTGTTAGGCGCAGCGGGACGAAACCAGATTTGGCAGAATTGATGCAGCGCGACCCCATTCTTGTAGTTGACCGCGAGACCGGCGAGACCTTTGAAGAGGCAGTGCTGGGTGAGGCGTGGATCCGCTGGGCCTATCAGAACGCCAGTGCCAGGCCGGTGGAAAAGCTGCTGTTCCGTTCCTCTCTGATCAGCCGGCTGATGGGGGCCTGGTTCGACTCGCGGTTTTCCAAGGGCAAGATTGCTGCGGTGGTCGGCGAACTGTCCATCGACATGAGCGAGGCGACAGCCCCGGCAGACAGCTATGGCTGCTTCAATGACTTCTTTGTCCGCAATCTGAGGCCTGAGGCCCGCCCTTTCAGCGCGGACCCGAAAGACGTTGTCTCACCCGCCGATGGCCGGGTGCTGGTATTCCCGGAGCTGGCAGAGGACGTGTTTGTGCCGGTCAAGGGCTGTCCGATGTCGGTGCGCACCATGCTGCCCGGCATCGCAGACCGCTTCATCGGCGGCGCGCTGGCAATTGTGCGGCTGTGTCCGGCGGACTACCACCGCTACCACTTCCCCGCCGCGGGCCGCATCACCGCGTCGCAGGACATTCCCGGCGCGCTGCATTCGGTGAACCCGATTGCGCTGGGGGCCGGACCGGATGTGTTCGGCGAGAACAAGCGGACCTGGACGCTGATCGAAACCGAGACGCTGGGCAGCTACTGCTTTGTCGAGGTGGGCGCCTTTGGCGTCGGCTCCATCGTCAACACCCGCACTTCGGGCGCCGTGCAGAAGATGGACGAGAAGGGCTATTTCAAGTTCGGCGGCTCCACCGTGGTTGTGGTGTTCGAGCCCGGCAAAGTGCAATTCGCCGATGATCTGGTGGCTAACAGCGCCAAGGGGCGGGAAACGCTGGTCAAGGTCGGCCAGCCCTTCGCCACTGCGCTCTAGCGTTTGGGCGGGATGGAGTAGGTCATCGAGGCGCGGGCCACCGGTTCTGCCATGCCCTCGGAATAGATCAGCACGTCCGCCACCGCCAGAACCCGGCCCAGCTTCAGCAGCCGCGCCTCTCCGATCAGGTCCGCGCCGGCCGCAGGCTTGCGCATGAAATCAAGCGAACAGTTGGTGGTCACAGCCAGCGCCTCCTGCCCGAGATGCGCCAGGATCAGTGCGTAGACAGCGCAATCAGCCAGCGCAAACATCGACGGGCCGGAAACCGTGCCGCCGGGGCGCAGGTGCCGCTCCGCTGTCAGCAGACGCATCCTGAGATGGTTTTCTTCCATCGCATCGATGGCAAAGTCACCCCGCACCTGCGGGAAAATCTCATGCAGGTATTCCGTCAGACCTGCGACATCAAATGCCAGCGCCATGCTTTCCCTTTCCGTTCGCCCCGCCTAGAGTTGCCCCCGGATTTGCGAGGAGGGCAAGATGGCAATTCTGGAACGTCACGACACGGGCGCAATTGCCCGGCTCACCATGAACACGCCGGAGAAGCTCAACGCGCTGTCGGATGAGATGCTGGCCGCGCTTCAGGAGCAGATCAGCGCCCTGCGCGAGGACAGCCGCATCAAGGCGGTGATTCTGTCCGGCGCGGGCAAAGGGTTCTGCGCGGGCCATGACATCAAGCAGATGACCGCAGGCCGCACGGCAGAGGACGGCGGCAAAGGTTACTTCCAGGACCTGTTTGACCGCTGCACCAGCGTGATGACGGGATTGCAGTCCCTGCCCCAGCCCGTGATCGCCCAGGTTCACGGCATTGCCACCGCCGCCGGCTGCCAGCTGGTTGCCTCCTGCGATCTGGCAGTCGCGGCGCAAGGCACGAGGTTCGGGGTCAATGGCGTGAACATCGGCCTGTTTTGCTCCACCCCGATGGTGGCGTTGTCGCGCAATATTCCGCGTAAACAAGCGTTTGAGCTGCTGACCACCGGCGAATTCATCGACGCCGCCCGCGCTGTCGAACTGGGGCTGGCGAACCGCGCCGTGCCGCTGGAGGACCTGGGGGCGGAAACCACCAAGATGGCAGAAGCCATTGCGTCCAAGCTCGGCGCTGCAGTGAAGATCGGCAAGCAGGCGTTTTACGAGCAGCTGCAGATGCCGCTGCATCAGGCCTATGCCTATACCAGCGGGGTGATCGTGGAGAACCTGATGTACCGCGACACCATTGAAGGCATGGCCGCCTTTATCGAAAAGCGCCCGCCAGACTGGCAGGAGTGAGTTTTTCCGAAAATTTACGGAAAGCTTTAGCCTTTGTTTACCAATCGGAACGTAATGTTTCCGTAATAAGCCAAATGACCGCCTTTCAATTCGGGCGGAAAGATGGCAAAGATTGGGCACGGCCGCTGGACATTCACCGGCCCGCACAATTTGGGCTGCTGCTGCGGAAGGGTCCCTCCAACCGGTTCTCTCACCCCGGTCATCCATTCCCGCGGCGGCGGCCCCAAATCTCTCCCGGCCTGATTATCCATCCTTCCCGGCCCATCGGGCGAAGGGTCTGCCTGCGCCCCAGCCCGGCGTCCAAGCCTGTTGCACGCGCGCGCGCGCTGCCCTATGTGGCGGGCATGACAGATCATTCGGCACAGACATTGCATATCGTGGGCGGCGGCATGGCCGGCTCGGAAGCGGCCTGGCAGGCGGCAAACATGGGCGTTGAGGTGGTGATCCACGAAATGCGCCCGAAGGTGGAGACCTTTGCCCACCAGACCGGCAATCTGGGCGAGATGGTGTGCTCGAACTCCTTCCGTTCGGATGATGACGAGCAGAATGCCGTGGGTCTGTTGCATTGGGAAATGCGCGCCGCAAACGGGCTGATCATGACCACAGCGGATGAGCACCGGCTGCCCGCCGGCGGCGCCCTGGCCGTGGACCGCGACCCCTTTGCCGAAAGCGTGACCGCCAAGCTGAAGGCGCATCCGAATGTCTCGGTTTCCTATGAAGAGATCACCGGACTGCCAGCAGAGGGCCACTGGATCTTTGCCACCGGCCCGCTGACCTCGCCGGAGCTGGGCAAAGCCATTCAAGCCGAAACCGGGGCGGAAGCGCTCGCCTTCTTCGATGCCATCGCGCCGATCGTCTATGCGGAAAGCATCGACATGTCGAAGGCCTGGATGCAGTCACGCTATGACAAGGGTGAAACCGAGGAAGAGCGCACCGCCTACCTCAACTGCCCGATGGACAAGGACCAGTACGAAGCCTTCATCGACGCGCTGCTGGCTGCCGACAAGACGGAATTCCACGAGGGCGAGACCGCAGGCTATTTCGACGGCTGCCTTCCGATTGAGGTGATGGCCGAACGCGGCCGCGAAACCCTGCGCCACGGGCCGATGAAACCGGTGGGGCTGACCAACCCGCACCAGCCGGAGGTCAAGGCGCATGCGGTGGTGCAGCTGCGCCGCGACAACGCGCTGGGAACACTCTTCAACATCGTCGGCTTTCAGACCAAGATGAAATACGGCGCCCAGGCGCAGGTCTTCAAAATGATCCCCGGACTGGAAAACGCCAGCTTTGCCCGCCTCGGCGGCATCCACCGCAATACCTTTCTCAACTCGCCCACCCTGCTGGACGCGCAGATGCGGCTGAAGTCGAAACCGAACATTCGCTTTGCCGGTCAGATCACCGGGGTTGAGGGCTATGTGGAAAGCGCGGCCATGGGCCTGCTGGCGGGCCGCCTTGCCGCGGCGGAAATCCTTGGCCGGAGTCTTCCCGAGGTACCGCAGGACAGCGCCATGGGCGCGCTGATCCACCACATCACCGGCGGCGCCGAGGCCAAGACCTTCCAGCCGATGAACGTGAACTTCGGCCTGTTCCGCCCCGTCGACGGCCTCAAAGGCGGCCGCCGCGGCCGCAAGGACCGCTACAAAGCCTATACCGACCGCGCCAAAGAGGTCTGGCAGGACTGGCTTAGCAACTTTTCCTAGACGGAATACGGCTGCCGCGCCTAAACTTGCGGCATGAGCGAAAAGTTCCTGGACAAGGCCTACGACCTTGAAACCCCGGAAGCGACCCTGGAGCACTATAACCAATGGGCCGCTTCCTACGACGCTGAGATTGCCGAAAACGGTTACGCGACACCGGGGCGGATTGCCGGGGCGCTGGCAAAGTTTCAATCAGACCTGAGCGAACCCGTGCTGGATTTCGGCTGCGGCACCGGCCTCTCGGGCCTGGCTCTGCGGCTGCAAGGGTTCGAAAACGTGGACGGCATGGAGCCTTCACAGGACATGCTCATTCAGGCCCGCAGCAAAGCTGTTTACCGCAGCCTGACGCAGATTGACGTGGCCGACGCAAAGCCAATCCCGCAGGGGGCCTACCGGCTGATCACCGGCTGCGGTGTGCTGGGCACGGGCGCAGCACCGCCAGCTGTGTTCGACACGATTATGCACGCCTTGCCGCGCGGCGGCCTGTTTGCCTTCTCCTATAACGATCACGCCCTGGAGGACCCCGCCTATACCGGCAAACTCAATGAATGGCTGGACTGTTCGGCGGCCCGGCTGCTATTCCGGGAGCACGGGGACCACCTCCCCGGTATCAACCTGAAGTCCACCGTTTATGTAATTGAGAAAGCGTGACATTCACCACACGTTTTGCGCCATCGCCAACCGGACCGCTGCACCTGGGCCATGCCTATTCCGCCATGCTGGCGCATGATATGGCTTTGGCCGAAGGCGGCCGGTTCCTGCTGCGTATTGAAGACATCGACCAGTCGCGCGCCCGGTTGGAGTGGGAGGCGCAGATCTATGAGGATCTGGCGTGGCTGGGCCTCAGCTGGCAGCAGCCGGTGATGCGCCAGTCAGAGCGGCTGCCCCGTTACCGGGCGGCATTGGACCAGCTCACTGCCATGGGCCTCACCTATCCCTGCCGTTGCAACCGCGCCGATATCGAAGCCGCCGCCGGCGCCCCGCAAGAGGGCGTGCCGCAATTCGGACCGGACGGGCGCATCTACCCCGGCAGCTGCCGCAACCGCCTGCCATCTGAGGCTACGGACCGGGATGCAATCCGGCTGAATATGGAGAAAGCTGTGCGCACCGCGAACCTGCGCAGCTTCCGGGAGACAGGTCCGGAATTTCAGGGCACGCACATCTTGGACCCTGATGAGTTGATCTCGGCTGTTGGCGACATCATCCTTGTGCGCCGCAATATGGGCAGCTCCTACCATCTGTCGGTTGTAGTGGACGACGCGGACCAGGGCATTACCCACGCCGTGCGAGGTGCCGATTTGTTTGAAGCGGCCCAGATCCATGTGCTGCTGCAAAGCCTGCTGGGTCGTCCCACCCCGATCTACCACCATCACCATCTGATCCGTGACGAGAGTGGTAAGCGGTTGGCCAAACGCGACGACGCCCGCGCCATCGCCAAGTACCGCGCAGAAGGGGCCACCCCGCAGGACATCCGCGGCAGGGTGGGCCTGCCCGCTTCTTCTGGCTGAAAACATCCCCGCCGGAGGCCGGCCCGCTAGGGCCGCTCCCCCCGCCGCCGATCACTCCATCGGCTTCATCAGCTCAGCTTCCCCGCCATCCCGCACCGCGGTATAGAAACAGGTCCGCCGGTTGGTGTGGCAGGCAGCACCGGTCTGGCGCACCAGCGCCAGCAGGCAGTCCCGGTCGCAATCAATGCGCAGATCCACAAGCTGTTGCACATGGCCGGAGGTTCCCCCCTTGACCCAGAATGACTGCCGCGAGCGCGACCAATATGTGACCATGCCGGTCTCCAGGGTGCGAGCCACCGCATCGGCATTCATCCAGGCCATCATCAGCACCTCGCCGGAGACTTCGTCCTGCGCAATGCAAGGGATCAGCCCGGCGTCATTGTAAGCCAAGCTGGCGGGATCAAAAGACTTGGACGAAGACATGGGTAAAAACCTTTTGCATCTGCTGTTCGGCTCTCTATGTATGGGGAACCTGCAAAATGGGAAAGACCGGGAAAGCGATGTCTGGCGATAGTGATCTGATTAAGCTGTATTCCTCGCGCATTCTGGCGCTGGCAGCCGACATTCCGCACCTGGACCGGCTGCAGGCGCCGGACGCCACCGTCAAGAAACGCTCGCCGCTGTGCGGCTCTGCCGTGACTGTCGACATTAAGGTTGAGGACGGCCGGATCACGGATTTCGGACAGGACGTGAAGGCCTGCGCACTGGGCCAGGCCTCTGCGGCGGTGGTCGGTGCCAATGTGATCGGCCGGACGCTGGAGGAAGTGGAAACCGCCCGCAATCAGCTGAGAGCCATGCTGACCCAGGACGGCCCGGTCCCGGATGCGCCGTTTGAGGGGTTGGAAGTTCTGCAGCCCGCACGCGAATTCAAGAACAGGCATGCCTCGATCATGCTGGCGCTTGAGGCAACGCTTGAAGCCATGCAGACCGCCGCCAAGGAACAGTGCGCCTAAGCCGCCTGCCTGCTTTACTGCTGCACAAAATGCGAGGCGGACCGCGTCTCAGCGGGCGCTCTCGTCTGGCGTCTGTGTCATGAAAAAACCGCCGCACATCCGGGCAGATGGCGGCGGCAGTGATGCTCTGCAGTGCGGGACCCGGGCGGGCCAGGCAGGATCTTGAGGCAATTCAGCCGAAGATCGGGCCGATGGGGATCTGTACAGGCGGTTGATCCCCGGAAACAGTCCGGGACAGGAAAGGGCCGACCCGGCACAGCAGACGCATTCAGGAAAACGGTACGGGGATCAGAACAGCCCCGGCAGATGCAGCGCTGCCACCAGCATCACCATCAGCGAGGCCGCCCCGATGGCATCCTGCAGCAGGGTCGAATGGGCGTTTTGAATGGTGGTCTTGATCTGTGAAATCATGGCTCGGGCCTCCTCCAGTCTGTGTCGCTGCGCTCTGGCAATCTTGTTGCCCCTTTGTTCTCATTTTCAGGTGCACGTGTAAAGAACTTTTTGAGAACATTTGCGAACACAGGAGAACACCGCAGAGAAACAGCAGCCGAGTGACAGCCTAACCCACTGAAATCAAACGGATCGCCTGATCCTGTTTCATCAGCCACAAAAGTACGCGTGCTGCCTTGCCGCGTTCCCCTTCCAGCTTAGGGTCGGCCGCCAGCAGCGCCCGCGCGTCGCTTTGCGCCACTGCCATCAGCCCGGCCTGGCGTTCCAGGTCGGCAATCTGGAAACGCGGCAAGCCGGATTGCGCGGTGCCGATCATGTCGCCGGCCCCGCGCATCTGAAGGTCAGTTTCCGAGATCCGGAACCCGTCCTCGGTCTCGCGCAGCACTTCCAGCCTTTTACGCCCGCCCTCGGTCAGCGGCGGCTGGTACATCAGCAGGCAGGTCGACTCGGCGCTGCCGCGCCCGACCCGGCCGCGCAGCTGGTGCAGCTGAGCGAGGCCAAAGATCTCCGCCCGCTCAATCACCATGATCGAGGCATTAGGCACGTTCACCCCGACCTCGATCACCGTGGTGGCCACCAAAACCTTGGTTCGGCCCGCGACAAACGCGGCCATTGCCGCGTCCTTCTCGGCCGGCGGCATCTGGCCGTGCACCAGTCCGACCGTGCCCTCACCGAGGATGGCGCGGAGGTGCTTAAAGCGTTCCTCTGCCGCGGTCAGATCGCTCAGCTCGGACTCATCCACCAGCGGGCAGACCCAGTAGCACTGCCGCCCTTCAGCAATTGCCTTGCGCAGGTGATCAACCACTTCCTGCATCCGTTCAGTGCTGATGACGGCGGTTTTGACCGGCTTCCGCCCCGGCGGTTTCTCATCCAGCACCGAGACGTCCATGTCGCCGTATTGCGCCAGCGCCAGAGAGCGCGGGATCGGCGTTGCCGTCATCACCAGCACATCGGCGCCCTTGCCTTTTTCCGCCAGTTCCATCCGCTGGCGAACCCCGAAACGGTGCTGCTCGTCGACGATGGCCAGGCGTAGGTCGCGGAATTCCACGTCCTGCTGGAACACCGCGTGAGTTCCGACCAGAATGTGAATGTCGCCGCGCTTCAGCGCCGCCAGCTTGGCCTTGCGCTCAGCGCCCTTGTCGCGGCCCGTCAGGATCTCAATCACTACGCCCGCGTCCTCAGCCAGCGGCGCGAGGCCTTCCATATGCTGCTGCGCCAGAATGCCAGTCGGGGCCATCATCACCCCCTGCCCGCCTGCTTCAACAGCCACAAGCAAGGCCATGAAAGCAACCAGTGTTTTCCCGGCACCCACATCCCCCTGCAGCAGCCGGTTCATGCGCTTGTCCGCCGCCATATCTGCAGAGATTTCCTCTATCTCGCGGGCTTGTGCGCCTGTTGGACGGTACGGCAGCGCCTTCAGAACTTTGGACTGCATTTGGCCGGTCGCCGCGCTTTGGATGCCGCGGGCTTTGCGCTCCTTCTGGCGGGCCAGCGCCAGAGTCAGTTGATGGGCGAACAATTCGTCATAGGCCAGACGCGCCCGCGCCGGTGCCTGCGGGCTGAGGTCATCCGGCCCCTGCGGTGCATGGGCAGACTGCAATGCCTCATGCCAGGCGGGCCAGTTTTCCCGCAGCATCTGCGCCGGGTCGGTCCACTCCGCCAGTTCCGGCATACGCGACAGCGCGCTTTGCGCCGCCTTAAACATGGTCTTTTGCGTAACCCCGTGGGTCAGGCTGTAGACCGGCTCATACTCCGGGATCTCATGCGCCTCTTCCACCGGCAGCATATGGTCCGGATGCACCATTTGCGCCAGACCATCAAACAGCTCCAGCTTGCCTGAAACCACACGGCGGGCCCCTTCGGGCAATTGCGCCTCCAGATAGCGGCTGCGGCCGTGGAAGAAGACCAGCTGGAATTCTGTCTCCGCATCCTCGACATGTATGCGGTAGGCACCACCGCGGTTGCGGGCCGGGCGGTGACGGCCCACTGTGACCTCAACCGTCACCGTAGCGGGCAGGTCAGCCCCGCGGACGGTATCGCGGCGGCGGCGGTCCACCACCGAATACGGCAGTGAAAACAGCAGGTCGCGCGGCGTTTCGATATCAATCTGGCTGAGGTTCTGCGCGGTTTTAGGGCCGACACCCTGCAGGGTCTCAGCACCGGCAAACAGCGGAAACAGGATCTCGGGACGCCCGCTCATGCCTCTGCGATCAGCTCCAGCCAGCCATCTTCATCAAGGGTCTGAACACCCAGTTCTGCAGCTTTCTTGGCCTTGGAACCCGCCCCCGGGCCGGCCACCAAAATATCGGTCTTCTTGGAGACGGAACCAGAGACCTTCGCCCCCAATGCCTCGGCATTTGCCTTGGCCTCATCCCGGCTCATCTTCTCCAGCTTGCCGGAAAACACGACCGTCTTACCGGCCACCGGGCTCTCGCTTGCCGGCGCTTCGGGCGGCACAATGCTGAGGCTGCCGGCCAAGCGCAGGATCGCAGCACGCTCCTCGGTGTTGGCAAAGGCGTCCGTCAGCGACAGGCCAACTGCGGCGCCGATGCCTTCGATACCGATCAGTTCCTCCCAGACCGCTGCTGCGGCGGCCGGCACCTGGCAGGCGTCAAAGGCCGCGTCGCGGGTCTTCTTGATTTTTGCAGCGCGCCCTTCTGCGGCAGCCTGAATGCGTTCTGCCTCTTCCGCCTCATCCGCAGCGCGCCAGGCCAGTGCGGCCGGGCGTGCAGCCTCCGCACTCTCCAGCAAGGCATCCCACTGCATGAAATGCTGTGCCAGATCCTTGGCAACAGTCTCGCCTATATGGCGGATACCCAGCGAAAACAGCATCCGGGCGAATCCGATCCGGCGCTTGCTTTCAATCGCAGCAAAGAGATTGGCCGCACTCTGTTCTCCCCAGCCCTTGCGGTTCTTCAGCTTGCTCAGTTGCTCCCCGTCGCGCGCTTCCAAAGTGAAAACATCTGCCGGCTCGCGGATAGGCAGCAGTTCATCTTCATAGAACATTTCAATCTGCTTGGCGCCAAGACCTTCAATGTCGAACGCCTTGCGGGAGACGAAATGCTTAAGCTTTTCCTTGGCTTGCGCCGGACAGATCATCCCGCCGGTGCAATAGCGCACAGCGTCGCCTTCCTCGCGCACCGCCGGGCTGCCGCATTCCGGGCAGGTCTGCGGAAAGCCATAAGGTTCTGAGCCTTCGGGGCGTTTCGTCAGATCGGTATCAGCCACTTTCGGGATCACGTCCCCAGCGCGGTAGATCTGCACCCAGTCCCCGATGCGGATGTCCTTGCCGCCGCGGATCTCTTCGCCCTTGGAATCCCGCCCTTGGATGTAATCCTCATTGTGCAGCGTTGCGTTGGAGACCACCACACCGCCAACGGTCACTGGTGTCAGCCGCGCAACAGGGCTGAGCGCACCAGTCCGGCCAACCTGAATGTCGATCGCCTCCAGCCGGGTCCAGGCGAGTTCGGCGGGGAATTTATGTGCAATCGCCCAGCGGGGCGTAGTGGAGCGGAAGCCCAGCCGCGCCTGCAAGGCCAGATCGTTGACCTTGTAAACCACGCCGTCGATGTCATAGCCGAGCGTGGCACGCTGCTCCTCGATACTGCGGTAATGCGCGATCATGTCTTTGGTCGTGGCACACAGCCGGGTCAGAGGGTTGGTTTGAAAGCCCAGGGCCTCCAGCCGCGCGATTGCCTCCATCTGTGTTTCTGCCAGCGGCGCGCTCAATTCACCCCAGCTGTAGGCAAAGAAGCGCAGCGGGCGCGAACGGGTAATTTCAGAATCCAGCTGGCGCAGTGAGCCCGCGGCTGCATTGCGCGGATTGGCAAAAGTCTTGCCGCCGCGTTCCTCGTGCCGGGCATTCAGCGCCTCGAAATCCACGTGGCTCATGTAGACTTCGCCGCGCACTTCCAGAACCTCCGGCGCGCCTTTCAACTGATGCGGAATGTCGGCAATGGTCATCGCGTTGGCCGTCACATTCTCCCCGACGCTTCCATCGCCGCGGGTGGCCGCCTGGATCAGAGTGCCGTTTTCATAACGCAGGGACAGGGACAGACCGTCAATCTTAGGTTCCGCGGTAAAGGACAGCTTATCCGCCGGACCAAGGCCCAGATATTTGCGGATACTGCGGTCGAAATCGGCGACGTCTTCCTCCTCGAACGCGTTGCCCAGCGACAGCATCCGCACCGAATGGGCGACCTTTCCAAACCCGGAGGCTGCTGGCGCGCCGACCGCGTCCAGCTGAGTGGCCGCATCCGCCAGATCAGGAAAGGCATCTGCCAAGGACCGGTAGCGCCGCTTCAGCGAATCATACTCGGCATCGCTGATCTCTGGCGCATCCTCCTGATGATAGGCCAGATCCGCCGCCCGCAGCCTTTCTTCAAGCGCCTGAAACTCTGCCTTAGCCTCTTCTGCTGTCAGGCTGGCCAGGTCTTTTTCCGGAATTTCTGCCACGCGCGGTCCCTCTTCGTTCTCCCCTCTGGTGATAAGGTGCCGCAGGCGCCGCGTCCAGCGTATCTGCAGGTCTGCGCGCGGCAGGCCTCAAAACAAAAGACCCGCCTATTGGCAGGTCTTTGCAACCGGCGGCACATTTTCACGCACCGCCCGGGTTTTCATCCTTTCAGGCGCCGACAGCCATCCGCTGACCGCCTGTCATATGGTCCTCTTGCGGGTCGCGCAGCACATAACCGCGGCCCCAGACGGTTTCGATATAGTTTTCACCACCCGTCGCATTGCTGAGTTTCTTTCGCAACTTGCAGATGAAAACATCGATAATCTTCAATTCTGGCTCATCCATGCCGCCATAAAGATGGTTCAGGAACATCTCTTTGGTCAATGTGGTGCCCTTGCGCAGCGACAAAAGCTCCAGCATTTGGTATTCCTTGCCGGTCAGATGCACCGACTTGCCGTCGGCCTCCACCGTCTTGGCATCCAGATTGACCGCAATCTTGCCGGTCCGGATGATCGACTGCGAATGGCCCTTGGAGCGGCGGATAATCGCATGGATCCGCGCCACCAATTCCTCGCGGTGGAAAGGTTTGGTCAGATAATCGTCCGCACCAAAGCCGAACCCCTTGATCTTGTTGTCGGTATCATCTGCACCGGACAGGATCAGAATGGGGGTTTCGATGCGGGACATGCGCAGCTGGCGCAGCACCTCATGGCCGTTCATATCCGGCAGCCCCAGATCCAGCAGGATCAGGTCATAGTCATAGAGTTTGGCCAGATCGATCCCCTCTTCCCCCAGATCCGTCGTGTAAACGTTCAGGTTGGCATGGGTCAGCATCAGCTCGATGCTTTTGGCCGTGGTGGGATCATCCTCAACCAGCAGAATGCGCATATTATTTTCTCCGCCTGTACACTGTTTCCCTCAGGTCGCGTTAACCTTGGTGGAAAAAAGTTAATGCCTCGTTACCATGATGGTTAATTTACAAATGCAACTCAAGGGCGGCACAGCCTATTTTGCGTCCCGGTCCCGGAATTTCTTCAGCCGTGTGGTTTTCAGGGCCTCTTCACCGTGGTCGGCTACCGCTGCAACCCAGCTGCGGAACTCTTCCTCGCTCAGGCCGTAGCGGCGCATCGCCTCCTTCTGCGGCAGCAGCCCGTACAGCACGCCGCGCACAACCGCAGCCTTGCGCGACGCGACCCAGCGCTTGGTGGTTTCCGGCGGCAAATCCGCCCGTGTCATGATGGTGCCATCCGGCAGGGTGACTGCCCGCGGCCCGGCGACTTTCTTCAAAAACATATGTCTTCCCTCTGAAGATCTTGTTCGTAAGGGTCTGACACCAGAAAATCCGATTCAGGCTTAATGCCGCGTGAACCACGCCCCTTGAGAGTCTGTAGGATTTTCATATATTCTGCGGCGCCTGCCCCCCTTGCCTTTAGGAGCTGCCCCATGGCGCTGGACCAAGATCTGGAATTGAACTCGCTCGGCTTTGCCAAACCGCCCTCGGAAACCCGGGTGGTGGTGGCCATGTCCGGCGGCGTCGACAGCTCAGTCGTTGCTGCATATCTGGCCGATCAGGGCTATGACGTGGTCGGAGTGACACTGCAGCTTTACGATCACGGCGCGGCGCTGGCGAAAAAAGGCGCCTGCTGCGCGGGCATTGATATCCACGACGCGCGCCGCGTCGCGGAGGAGCGCGGCTTTCCGCATTACGTTCTGGATTATGAGAACATTTTTAAGGATGCAGTGATTGACGAGTTCGCCGACAGCTATCTGGCGGGCGCAACCCCGGTGCCCTGCATCCGCTGCAACGAGCGGGTAAAGTTCAAGGACCTTCTGGAAACCGCCAAGGATCTGGAGGCCGACTGCATGGCAACCGGCCATTACATCCAGCGCAAGATGGGGCCGGACGGGCCGGAACTGCACTCGGCGGAGGACGCCAACCGCGACCAAAGCTACTTCCTGTTCTCCACCACGCCCGAGCAGCTCGACTACCTGCGCTTCCCGCTGGGCCACCTGCCCTCAAAGGATGCAACCCGTGAGATGGCGGCGAAATACGGCCTGGCGGTGGCAGATAAGCCGGACAGCCAGGACATCTGCTTTGTGCCCGACGGCAACTACGCCAGCGTTATCGAGAAACTGCGCCCCGGCGCGGCTGAGCCGGGCGAGATCGTGCATTCTGACGGGCGGGTGCTGGGCAGCCACGAGGGCGTCATCCACTACACCATCGGCCAGCGCCGCGGCCTGGGGATCGGCGGTCTCAGCGAGCCGCTTTATGTGGTGAAACTGGACGTGGACAAGAAACAGGTGGTTGTCGGCCCCAAGGAGCTGCTGGCGACCCGCACCATCCCAGTGCGCGAGATCAACTGGCTAGGGGATGAACCCTTCACCTCTCGCGAGGAATGGCACGTAAAGGTCAAGGTCCGCTCCACCCGTCCGCCGCGGGAGGCGATCATCAGGCCGCTGACGGACACAACTGCTGAGGTGGAACTGCTGACCCCCGAGGAAGGCGTCTCCCCCGGCCAGGCCTGTGTGTTTTACGCAAATGAGGGCAGCCGCATCTTCGGCGGCGGCTGGATCTGGCGCGGCTACTGATACCCTGTCCGCCGGGTCAAGGGAGGCGCAGCCTGCGCGCGGCACGCGCGGCGTGCCCTTGACGCGGTATTTTCAAAGCAAAATCGAAATTGCGCCTGAGGGCAGACCTGCCCTTAGGCGCTTCTCAGCATGCAAGTTTCCGGCGTTTGCACCTTTGCCAGCCGCCAGCGTTCTGCAACGGGGGCGCGGCGGAGGCTTTGCATCCGCCGCGCTTCCGGCTTATCTCCCGGGACACCGTTCGAGAACAGCCCGCGCCGCTCTAAGGCCGGGCGCTTCGCCGCCCTGACCCAGGCGCTGCATCGTCAGCTCCATCGCTGCCAGCTGAGCCCCCGGATCAGCGGCCAGCGCCTCCAGGCGGGCAGCAATCTTATCGGGCGTGCAGTCCGGCCCCAGGCATTCCGGCACAACGCGGGTATCACTGACCAGGTTGACCAGCGTCACCGTGTCGATCAGCGCCATGCGCTTCATGATCTGCCAGGTGAGCCACTGAAACTTGTAGGCAATCACCATCGGGGTGACTGCCGCCGCCAGCTCCAGCGAGACTGTGCCGGAGGCCGCAAGCGCCAGGTCGGCCGCGGCAAAGGCGGCGCGTTTGTGCGCCTTGGCCGTGGCGGCGTCAAAATTGTTCGGATCAACCAGCACCGTCCCCTCGGGCCAGCCCTGCAAGGCGTCCTGCACCAGGCCCGCCACCGGGGCGGCAGCAGGCACGACGATCCGGTAGCCCGGGTGCCTGGCAATGTAACGGCGCAGCGCGCCGCCGAAATCCGGTGCCAGCCGCGACACCTCAGAGCGGCGCGATCCCGGCAGCGCCAGAACAAATGGCGCATCACCCAATTCGAATTCGCGGCGAAAAGCGGCGATCTCCGCTTCCGTGGCCTGCGGCTCCGCCACCACCGGGTGGCCGACGAAATCGCAGTCCATCCCGGCGGCTTCCATATAGGGCGGCTCAAACGGCAAGAGCGCCAGCACGTGGTCGATGACTTCTGCCATCTTCTCCGCCCGTTTGGGGCGCCAGGCCCAGACCGAAGGCGCCACGTAGTGCACTGTGCGGATATTGCTTTGCGCCTTGACCAGCCGCGCCACGCGCAGGGAAAAATCGGGGCTGTCGATAGTGATCAGCACATCCGGCTTGGCCGCCAGCACCGCATCCGCCGTTTCACGGATGCGCCGCTTCAGGTGGCGGTATTTGGGCAGCACCTCGGCCAGCCCCATCACCGACAGCTCATCCATCGGAAAGCGGGACACCAGCCCCTGCTCCGCCATCAACGCGCCGCCGATGCCGTCAAAGCTGACGCCAGGTTCAATCTGTTTCAGCCCCGCCATCAGCGCCCCGCCCAGCCGGTCGCCCGAAGGCTCGCCGGCCAGGATGAACACCCGCAGGCTCATGCCTCACGCAGCCACAGGAACAGGCCGAGCCGGTCACAGGCCGCAATCACTGCCTCCTGATCCAGCACGATGACGCCGCCAGCCTCCAGAACTATGCCCGAAAGCCCGGCCTTGGCGGCAGCCTCAACCGTCTCCACCCCGATTGCGGGGAGGTCGGCGCGGCGGTCCTGAGCCGGTTTCGGCGCCTTGAACAGAAGGCCGCCCTGCCCGTCCGGGCGCCGCAACAGCGAGGCCAGCATCCAGTCGGTGCCAAACAGGTTCTCCACCGCGATCGCCTGCCGCTTGCGCACCGCACAGGACTGGCCGATGTCGGCAGCGGACATCGCCGCAACAATTTCCGCGCCGCGTTCCGCGTCTGCTTTGTCCAGCTCTCCCGGCTGCACCTTGGTCGGCACGCCTGAGGCCATCAACAGATCAGGGGCCACCTCATGGGCGGCACGGACGGCAAAACCTGCCTGTTCGAAAATCGCGATAATCGCCCGCAAGGCACCGTCGTCGCCCGCCGCCAAAGCGCCTTGCAGCACCGGTACCAGCGGCATGGTCGCCGCATCTATGGCAGCGGGATCGATATGCGGACGGCGCACCGCACCTGCCAGGCAGATTTCGGTCACTTCCGCTGCCTTCAGCCGCTCCAGAAAGCTGCCCAGCTGCTCAAAGCGGAAGGTGATTTCCGGGTCCACCGCATCAGGTTCCGAACCTGCCATCGCGCACACCAGAGGGCGGCCCGCGGCTCGGGACGCCACCTCAGCCGGCAGCATGCCGGTGCCTGCAATCACTGCCAGCATCTGTTCAGCCTCCCGGCGTCAGGAAGGAACGGTCGCTTTCACCGGTGATAAAGGCGACGATCTCCTGCACATACTGGCTGTCTGTTTCCTCGCCCAGCCGCTTGGCGCGCTCCTGAAAGGTGCCTTCGCCCTGGGCCAGCATCTGAAATGCCGCGCGCAGGGCTGTGATATCGCTGCGGGCGACGCCGCGGCGCTTTAGCCCAACCAGGTTGAGCCCGTCCAGCTCACCGCGCTGCGCCTGCACCAAGCCATAGGGAATCACGTCGTTGGTCACCATGGTGACAGCGCCAATGATCGCGCCCTGGCCGATCCGCACCCACTGGTGGATGCCCGACAACCCGCCGATAATCACATCGTCTTCCAACACGCAGTGGCCCGCCACCGCGGCCGAATTCACCACAATCACCCGGTCGCCGACCTGGGCGTCATGGGCGATATGGCAGCCGGCCATGAACAGGCCGTCATCGCCGATACGCGTCACACCGCCGCCGCCCTCTGTGCCGGCGTTCACCGTCACATGCTCGCGGATGCGGTTGCGCTTGCCGATCACGGTCTTGCACTTCTCGCCCTTGAACTTCAGATCCTGAGGGATCTCACCCAGCACGGCAAAAGGGAAGACCACGGTTTCCTCGCCGACTTCGGTGACACCAGTCACAACGACATGGGACTTCAGAACAACCCGGTCCCCCAGCACGACGTCAGGGCCAACCACGCAGAACGGGCCGATCTCGCAGTCCTTTCCTAGCTTGGCGCCTTCTTCGATCACAGCACTGGGGTGAATCCGGCTCATTCTCAATCGTCCTTCTGCACGTCAACCATGGCCGAAAACTCGGCCTCTGCCGCCACTTCGCCATCAACCGTGGCGCGGCCGGAGAATTTGAAAATCTTACCGCCGGGTTTGCCGCGCAGGGTCTCTACATGCATTTCCAGCACATCGCCCGGCACCACCTTGCGGCGGAATTTGCACTTGTCGATGTTCATGAAATAGATCAGCAGGTTGGTGTCGACCATATCCATGCCGACCCCCAGCATGACACCTGCAGTCTGCGCCATCGCCTCGACAATGGTGACACCCGGCATAATCGGGGTGCCCGGGAAATGACCCTGGAAGTGCGGCTCGTTCATGGTGACATTCTTGATGCCGCGTGCCGATTTATAGCTGTCGATATCGACCACCTTGTCGACCAGAAGGAACGGGTAGCGGTGCGGCAGGATCCGCTGGATCAGGTGAATGTCAGCGCTTTGCAGCTCGGTGGTCATGCTTGGTTTTCCATTTACATCAAAGATACTGGCCCGTCCCTAGCAAGCGGGCGGGCATTGGGCAAGTTCGCGCACTCAGCGCTCGCCGTCGTCATCCTCTGCGCCGTCGCCCAGAACCGCATCGATCCGGGCAATTGCCAAAGCGGTGATATCGGCGGAATCTGCGCTCAGAAAGACCGAAGAATGGTCGAGAATCGCTCCAGCCCCGGTTTCCCGCATGATCTGCTGCAGAACAGGCAGCGAAGCGGCGATGAACTCGCGCCGGGCCTCTTCGCCCATCTGGGTGATTTCACGCAGTTTCTGGTCCTGGCGGCGGCGGGTTTCCTGCACCTTCTGATCAAAGGCATCCGCCAAGGCGCGGAAAGCCTCCGGTTCAATCTCGCTGCGCCGCTCGGTCAGCCCCAATTCCTCCGTACGCAATTGCGCCTCGATCCGCCGGTTTTCCGCGGTCAGAACCGCACCTTCGGCTTCGATTTCGCGCTCCACGCGCTTGCCAAAGGCGCTTTCGGAGAACAGCCTGTCGGGCTGAATGGTCAGGATGCCGCTTTGCGGCAGCCCCAGCTGGTAATCAGAACTGCCGTTTGCGATGGTCTCTTGCGCACGGACAGGCACTGCCCCTGAGAGGGACAGTGCCAGAACCAGGCCGCATGCGGCCCAGAAACCGGGCGCCTGCTGCCGCACCAGATCAGAACCTTGCCTGCAGGGTCAGATCGAAGCTCTGTTCCTCGTCGAAGTCCTCTTTCTGGAGCGCCTTGGAGAAGTTGAACCGCAGCGGGCCAAAGCCAGTGGTCCAAAGCAAAGAGACGCCGACCACATGGCGGAACGACCTGTCGCTGCCGACAACGGTTGCACCCGACGTGTTCACATCCTGCAAGCCCCACAGGCCGCCCACGTCGTAGAACAGGCCGCCGCGCATGCCCAGCTCCTCTGGCAGGCCGAGCGGGAACTCGGCATCGAAGCGCGCGACAGCATAGTAGTTGCCGCCCAGGAAGTCGTCATAGTTGCCGCCGCTCGGGTCGCCAGGACTCTGGTCACGGGGGCCGATGCCGCCGGGCTCAAAGCCGCGCATGACTGACGGGGTCAGAACAAAGCGGTCAATCGACCGGCTGCTGCCGCTGCCTTCCCATTGAAAGGCCCCCGCCTCCAGGGTTGCGCGGATTGTTACTTCCTCGTTCCAGATCTGTTTCTGGGCAACAAGCTTCGTGGTGGTCTTGATGTATTCGGAGTCGCCGCCAATGCCGGCGTAGTCGGCGCCGATTTCCACCAGGAAACCCGCAGTCGGATCCAGGCCGGTCAGACGGCTGTCATAGCGGTAGGTAAACCCGAGTGCACTGGCGGTGCGTTCTCCCTGCCGGATTTCGCTTCGCACCACCGGGCCTGCCAGGTCCATGTCGTCGTCATCGTCGTCGAACAGCATTTCGTCCGCGTCCCAGGTGTAGCGCACCTGCAACGACGTATCCTCGCCGGTTCTAAAGGTCAGGGCGGGACGGAAGAAGACACGTTTGGTTCGGTACTCCGAGAAACTGGAGTCCGTCTCATTCAGGCCCAGATCCAGATCGAAGCGCAATCTCCGGCCAAGCAGGTAGGGTTCGGTGAACCCCAGGACGTAGGAGTCGGATTCCGTCGCCGTCGCGATGTTGAAGGACAGACGCTGGCCGCGGCCCAGGAAGTTGTTTTCGGTGAGCCCCACGCTGACCCCGAAACCGTCGGTGACCGAGTAGGCACCGCCCAGGTTCAGGGAGCCCGTCGGCTGCTCTTCAACGTCCACATCGACGATCACCTGATCTGCGGAACTGCCTTCGCGGGTTTCCACATCAGCATTGGCAAAGAAACCCAGGGCGCGGATGCGCTCGGCGCTGTTGCGGATCGAACGCGGATTGAACGGATCACCCTCGACAGAGGTGAACTGCTGACGAACCACCCGGTCAAGCGTGGTGGTGTTGCCCTCGATGTCGATCCGCTCAACAAACACCCTCGGGCCGCGGCGCAGCACAAATTCGATATCCAGGGTCAGATCGCGGTCGTTGCGGGTAACCCGCGGCTCAACCCGCAGGAAGTCGATCTCGTTGCGGACTGCCAGGCCTTCCATCCGGTCAATGGCATTTTCGACCAAGGTCGGCGAATACGTGACGCCCGGCTTGATCTTCAGCGTGGTGGCGAATTCATCTGCATCCGCCTCCGGCATCTCGCTGGTGACAGTGATGTTGCCGAACTTGAACTGCTGCCCCTCGGTCACGTCGACCACCAGGAACACGGCATCGCGCTCTTCGGTAACTTCGGCATTGCTGCTGTTCACGCGGAAATCGACATAGCCGCGCGACAGGTAGAAATCCCGCAGCACTTGCTTGTCGAATTCCAGCCGGTCCTCGATCAGGGTGTCGGAACGGATGAAGCCGCGTAACAGGCCCGCCTGCTTGGTCTCCAGCACCCGGCGCAGGCGGCGGTCGGAATAGACCCGGTTGCCAGTGAAGGAAACGCGCTCCACCTCGATGGTGTCGCCCTCGGAAATTTCGAACACCAGATCGACGCGGTTGTTATCGCGGCGGATGATACGCGGGGTCACGCGGGACGCCAGGCGGCCCTGAACGCTGTAGGCTTCTGCAATCGAGGCCGCGTCGCGCTCTGCAAGAGAGGGGTTGAACACCCGGCGCGGCGCAGATTCGATGATCTGTTCCAGCGCATCGTCCTTGAGCCGCCGGTTGCCTTCAAAGCTGATCTGATTGATGGTCGGGAATTCGGTGACCTTGATCACCAGCGTGCTGCCGCGCGGCACGATTTCCACTGTTTCAAATACGCCACTGTCAAGAATGCGCTGATAGGCATCGTTCAGCTCGCCCGCGCTGACAGTCTGGCCCCGCTCGATGCCGGTATAGGCCACAACCGTGGATGTCTGAATCCGCTGATTGCCCTCGACCTGAACCGAATTGAAGCGGTAGCTTTGCGCCTCTGCCGGAAGCGGCGCAAAAGCGTAGCCCAACGCAACTGCCAGAGAAATAGCAGAAACTTTCCGGTACAAGATATTGATGCCCGACTTACGCTCACCACAGGACTTGCCTGCGAAATTCCCCCAAACCATTTTTTTCACAACCCGATTATTATAGCAGCTTTGCGACGTGCGTACCGGGTTTAAAGGCGCTTGTCAAAACCAACTAAAGCGCATTTTGGAGGCAACCGGCGCGGCGGGTTTGCGCGCCGGCTGCGGGAATCACAGAGTGGCGAGCCAGGTGCCCGCGGTCAGCGCGCAAAGAATGGCAAAACCGGTTAGCGCCCGGTCCCAGTTCAAACGCACCAAAAGGCCAAGGCCACGGTAAGATTGCGAGAGTGCTTGCATCGGTCTTCCCCCGGTTTTCTCCTGTCCGCCGGCCCGGGCGCGGTCTTGCGCTGCCAGCGGATTGAGAAAAAGTTAACGGGGAAATATGGCGGCACTTGGGCGGCACTGTGGCCGCCCTAGGTCAATGCAAAGGAGCACCCGTTCAGCAGAACAAGTCGTTGCCGAGCGCAAACACCATCAGCGACAGAACGATGGCAATGCCCAGCGACATCAGCACCCGCACCGCGCGGTCGCTTGGCGGGCGGCCTGCGACCGCTTCATAGGCGTAGAACATCAGATGGCCGCCATCCAGCGCAGGCACCGGGAACAGGTTCAGCAGGCCCACCGCGGTTGACAGGACCGCAATGAAGCGGATGAAGCTTTCGGCCCCCTGGCTGGCCATCGCCCCCGAGGTTTCGGCAATGCCGATCGGCCCGGACAGGTTGCAGGTGCTGATCGCCCCTGTGATCATGTGCTTCAGCCCCGACAGCGACGTTTCGATCACCGCCCAGACCTGGTAGGAGCCGGCTGCCAGAGACTCGCCAAATCCCGCCGGCTCGGTGGCCGGGGTAAAGGCAAGACCGCCCACGATGCCGATCCGCCAGCGGGTGGCAAAACCGCCATCTGGCTGCGCCTCGTCGGTGCGGCGCGGCGCCAGCGCCATTTCGACCGTTTCACCGCCGCGCCAGACGTCCAGGACCAGCACCTTGCCATCCGCGGCTTCAACCAGTTCCTTCAATTGGTCAAAAGAGACCAGCGGCGCACCGTCCACAGCGACAATCACGTCCTCCTGCTGCAAGCCGGCATCCGAGGCAGCGCTGCGCGGCACCACCCCGCGCACGTAGGGCGGATACAGATAAGGGCCGCTGACGGTGGTTTCAGTTCCGCCGCGGCGTACCACATACTCCAGCGGCTGCTGCTGCGGAATGGCGTTGCGGAAAACCTCCCAAGCGTCGCCGTCCAGATAGTTGGGAACCGCCACGCCGCCGGCAGAGACCAGTTCGTCTCCTTGCTGCAACCCATTCTCGATTGCAGGCAGCGGCGCCAGCGCACCAATGGTCAGGGGCTCGCGCATGCTGCCTTGGGACCAAGCAACTGCGGTGAAGATGATCGCTGACATCGCAAAATTGAACACAGGCCCCGCCGCAACCGTCACCGCCCGCGCCCACAGGGGCGCGCCATGCATGGTTCGGCGCAGGGCTTCCGGATCAGCAGCCGCGGCCTCCATCGTCCCGGCGTCCTTGCCAGAGGCCGCGTCCGCATCCCCAAGGAACTTGACATAGCCACCAAAAGGCAGCGCGGCGACTTGCCAACGGGTGCCGCGTTTGTCCATCCGGCTCCACAGCACCGGCCCGAAACCCAGCGAAAAGACTTCTGCATGAATCCCCGACCAGCGGCCAACAATGTAATGGCCGTATTCGTGCACCGCCACGATCACCGACAGGGCGACGACAAAGCTGGCGACGGTATAAAGAAAACCGCCGAACTGCGGGACAAAAGCTAGTAAGTCCAAAAATCTATCCTATGTGTTTTTCTGCAGCCCTGGCTGCCTCTTGCCTTGCGACATGGTCAACCCGGGTCACGTTATCAAGTGTGATTGCGGCATCAATGAGGTCGGCCTTGGTCTCAAGGCGTTCCAGCACCGCCGCCGTCACCGCAGCCATGTCGGTAAAGCGGATACGGCCGGCAATAAACTCATCCAGCGCCTGCTCCTTGGCCGCGTTGAACGCCGCCCCCATCAGGCCGCCCCGCTCCATCACCTCATAGGCCTGGCGCAGCGCCGGGTACCGGGCTGGATCCGGGGCGCGGAAATTCAGTTGGCCGATGCGGGCAAGATCCAGCCGCTCCACCGGCAGGTTCTGACGGGCTGGCCAATGCAGCGCATAGCCGATGGCATGGCGCATGTCGGCCGCGCCCAGATGCGCCATCAGCGCGCCGTCATTGAACCCGACCAGCGCGTGGACCAGCGATTCCGGGTGTACCAGCACCTCTATCTGATCCGGCCGGACACCAAAGTATTCCCGGGTTTCAATAACCTCCAGCGCCTTGTTAAACATGGACGCGCTGTCGATGGTGATCCGCTGCCCCATGTCCCAATTGGGATGCGAGGATGCCTGGGAAAGGGTCGCCCCAGGCAGGTCTTCCAGCGGCCAATCGCGGAACGCACCGCCCGACGCGGTGATGACAACCCGTTCGACCGCGTCGATTTCTTCCCCAACCAGTCCCTGAAACACTGCCGAATGCTCGCTGTCGACCGGCAGCAGCCGGGCGCCGTGTTTCTCCGCGGTTTCCAGCAGCAGCTTGCCTGCGCAGACCAGAGATTCCTTGTTAGCAAGCGCCAGAGTGGTGCCATGCTTCAGTGCTTCCAGCCCCGGAGCCAGTCCGGCGGCACCGACAATCGCCGACATGATCCAGTCCGCCGGGCGGGCCGCCGCTTCAACCAGCGCCGCCTGCCCTCCCGCTGCCTCCACGCCGGAGCCGTCCAGCGCGGCCCGCAGCGCCGGCAGGCGGTCCTCATAGGCAGTCACGGCCACCTCGGCCCGCAATGCAATAGCATCCTCAGCCAGCCGCGCAATGTTGGCACCGCCGGTCAGCGCCACCACATGATAGGCTTCGGGCGCGCGGTGGATCAGGTCGATGGTGTTCTGCCCAATCGACCCGGTGGCGCCGAAGATTGAGATTTTCCGCATGTTTTTTCCTGTCTGGTTATCCCCAGAAAGCGGTTATGGCCAGGAACATGGCCGCAGCGCCCAGCATCCCGTCGAAGCGGTCAAACAGCCCGCCGTGACCGGGGATCAGCGCACTGGAATCCTTAACCCCGGTCATGCGCTTCAGCGCGCTCTCCGCCACATCGCCGGCCTGGCTGGCCATCGACAACAGCACTGACAGCACCACGATGCCAAAGCCCAGCTCCATCCGGGCGGCAAAAACCGCGCCCACAACGGCGGCGGCCAGCCAGCCCGAGGCGGTGCCGCTCCAGGTTTTCTTCGGGCTGACGCGGGGCCAGAACTTGGGCCCGCCGATGGCCTTGCCCGCGAAGTATCCGGTGATGTCGGTCGCAACCACAATACTGATCAGCCACAGCATCCAGGCAGCACCCATTTGCGGCTGGCCGCGCAGCCAAATAAAGCCGAAGCCCGCCAGCAGAACCCACAGGGCAAAGCCGGTGAAATACTGCCGCCGTTCGCTGATCTGGCTGAACCCGGCCGCAACGGGTGCTGCCAGAACCGGCAGAACCCAAAGAACCGGCAAAAACGACGCCAGCAGAACTGCAACAGCAGAAATGGCGCCGAGCTGCAGTGCCGTGCCGCTGCGCGCAGGCGCCAGCATCCGCACCAGTTCCCAGATCATGCCGCCGCAGCACAAGGCGATCATCGCATTGAAGACGAGCCCGCCAGCCCAGATGGCATATCCGCCGGCCGCCACCATCACCACGGCGGAGACGGCGCGCGGCAGCAGGTCTGCCCAGCGGTCCTTGGCAGCGCTCATGTCTTCACAGCCCCGAACCGGCGGTCGCGGCGGCTGTAGCTGCTGCACAGCCGCGCCAGCTCCTCAGCCGTGAAATCCGGCCACAGGGTGTCGATGAACTCGTACTCCGCATAGGCCGATTGCCACAGCAGAAAGTTCGAGATCCGCGCCTCGCCGCTGGTGCGGATCACCAGATCCGGGTCCGGCAGCACATGGGTGTCCAGGTAGCGCGGAAGGGTTTCCTGGTCGACGTGTTCAGGATCCAGCCGCCCCGCAGCCACATCCCGCGCCAGCCGCTTGGTGGCGCGCGCCACCTCGTCGCGGCCGCCGTAGTTCAGCGCGATCGTCAGCTGCGTGCCGTCATTGCCTTCGGTTTTCTGCTCCAGCCTGTCCATCAGCCCGGTCAGCTTGGCGTCCAGCCGCACCCGGTCGCCGATAAAGCGCACACGGACGTTTTTCTCCGCCAAGGCGTTCATCTCTTTGGAAATGTAGCGGCGGAACAGGCTCATCAGACCGGTCACCTCGGTCTGCGTGCGCTTCCAGTTCTCGGTCGAGAAGGCAAAAATGGTAAGGTATTTCACGCCCAGATCCGGGCAGCACTCGACAACTTCCCGTACCCGGCGCGCGCCGGCATGGTGGCCGAACAGCCGCGGCCGCCCCCGGGCTTGGGCCCAGCGGCCGTTGCCATCCATGATAATGGCGACATGGCGCGGACCGGATCGGGCCGCCGGAGCATCTCCGGCGGCCCAGGTTTGCGGATTAGAAGCTCCTGGCATAAGGCCCGTCAGACCTGCATGATCTCGGCTTGCTTGGTCTCAAGCGCCTCGTCCACATGCTTGATCATCTTGTCGGTCAGCTCCTGCACTTCGGCTTCCCAGAACTTCTGATCGTCTTCCGACATGCCGTCCGCCTTGGCCTTCTTGATCTGATCCATGCCGTCGCGGCGGACGTTGCGGATCGACACGCGGGCATGTTCGGCGTACTGGCCGGCCACCTTGCCCAGCTCGCGGCGGCGTTCCTCGTTCAGCTCAGGGATCGGCAGCATGATGATGGTGCCGTTGAGCTGAGGGTTGATACCGAGGCCGGATTCGCGGATGGCTTTTTCGACTTTGCCAACAAGGCCCTTGTCCCAGACGTTGATCGTGACCATGCGCGGCTCCGGCACGTTGACGGTGCCCACCTGGTTGATCGGCGTCGGCGAGCCGTATGCATCCACCATCACCGGCTCCAGCATCGACGCCGAAGCCCGGCCGGTGCGCAGCGACGCGAATTCGGTGCGCAGATTGGCCATCGTGCCGTCCATACGGCGTTTCAGGTCGTCGGTATCCAGTTCAAAATCATCAGACATGCTGCTCTCTCCCCTTATCTGAGGCGGTCTTCCATTGGCTCATAAGCCATTGGAAGGCTGATGTATAGCGATGTTGGGGACGATTTGCCGCCACCGGGGATGCAAGTTTCCCGCTGGCCGTCCTCCCCTTGCTGAACGAATTAGCCTGCCTGGCGCAGACTTCACGGTTTCGAACCGCTCTCGGCACAAGCGCTGCTGCCAGAATACGCAAAAACCGCGCGCCATCAAAGGCACGCGGTTTCAGCTGGCCCTGCAGCGGTTTAGCCATGCACCTTGGTATAGGTTCCCTCGCCCGCGAGGATACCGCGGAAGCCGCCCGGCTCGTCCAGCGGGAACACGATCAGCGGCAGGTTGTTGTCGCGTGCCAGGGCAATAGCGGAGGCATC
Source organism: Leisingera sp. CC-HEC093 (assembly GCF_059429195.1). Taxonomy (NCBI): domain Bacteria; kingdom Pseudomonadati; phylum Pseudomonadota; class Alphaproteobacteria; order Rhodobacterales; family Roseobacteraceae; genus Leisingera; species Leisingera sp. CC-HEC093. The sequence continues at coordinate 3,719,411 of NZ_JCAIJR010000001.1, forward strand.
CATGACTTTCAGCCGCTTGGCGAACACATCGTCATAGCTGATTTCGTCATAGCGGACCGCATCGCTGTGCTGTGCCGGATCCTTGTCATAGACGCCGTCGACGCCGTTTTTACCCATAAAGATCGCCTCGCACGCCATTTCATTGGCACGCAGGGTCGCGGCGGTGTCGGTGGTGAAATAGGGGTTGCCGGTGCCTGCGGCAAAGATGCAGACCCGCTTCTTCTCCAGGTGGCGCACAGCGCGGCGGCGAATATATGGTTCCGCGACTTCATCCATGCGGATCGCCGAGATCACCCGGGTGAACACGCCCAGGCCTTCCAGCGCCGACTGCATTGCCAGCGCGTTCATCACGGTGGCCAGCATACCCATGTAATCCGCAGTGGTGCGCTCCATCCCCTGGGCCGATCCGGACAGCCCGCGGAAAATGTTGCCGCCCCCGATCACCATGCAGATTTCGACCCCCATTTCATGCACGGTCTTCACCTCGCGGGCGATGCGCTGCACGGTCGGCGGATGCAGGCCGAACCCCTGGTCGCCCATCAGTGCCTCGCCTGAAATTTTCAGCATGACGCGTTTATAGGCGGCGGCCGGATCCAGCTCCGGCTTTTCTTGCGGTTGAGGCATGTTGCGCTCCAGAAGATGTGAGGGTTAGTTTGCGCGGCAAAATGGAGCAATTCGCTGCCGGTTTCAATCCGCGCAGCGCGGTTTCCGCGCAGTTTTGCGGAACCCGACTGATAAACGGACCACAGCCGCATGAACCTGCCTGATATTGCCCCCGGAAAACCCGTGCTGATCGCAGGCCCGACCGCCTCGGGAAAATCAGCGCTGGCGCTGGACATCGCCACCCGCCACGGCGGTGTCATCGTCAACGCCGATGCCAGCCAGGTCTATGACTGCTGGCGGGTAATCACTGCCCGCCCCCCGGCAGAGGAAGAGGCGCTGGCGCCGCATGCGCTTTACGGGCATGTGCCATTCGATACGGAATATTCGGCCGGTCACTGGCTGCGCGAGGTTGTGCCGATGCTGGATGGCCAGGAACGGCTGATCATCGTGGGCGGCACCGGCCTCTACTTCACTGCGCTGACCGAGGGCATGGCCGAAATCCCCCCCACCCCGTCCGCAGTCCGGGACGAAGGCGATGCCTTGCCGCTTGAAACGCTGCGGACCGAATTGGATGCGGAGACCGCCAGCCGCATCGACCTGCAAAACCGCGCCCGGGTGCAACGGGCCTGGGAGGTGCTGAAAGCAACCGGGCGGCCGCTGGCCAGCTGGCAGGACAACACCCCCGCCCCGGCGCTGCCGCTGCAGGACTGCACCGCAATAGTTTTGAACTCGGACAAGGACTGGCTGGAAGCCCGCATCCGCAAGCGCTTTGGCCTGATGCTCGCGCAGGGCGCGATGGCGGAGATCGAGGCCATGCGCAGCCGCTACGATCCGGCGCTGCCCTCCTGCAAGGCGATCGGCGTGCCGGAACTGATGGCCTATGCAGACGGAACGCTAACGCTGGAGGAAGCCGAGGAGCGCGCCGCCATTGCCACCCGGCGGTTCGCCAAGCGCCAGCGCAGCTGGTTCCGCGCCCGGATGAAGGGCTGGCATCAGGTTGCCATGGCTTGATATCTGCCAGTTGCTCCCCGGGTTTGGCCCCGTGTTCCAATCACTGAACTTGACGGGCCTGCGGACTCAGCCCCGGCCTCTGGCAGGCAGGTTTCGGCTTGGCTGGGGCATGCGCCAGAGCAGCACCGGAACCAATTTCCGCAACCAGCGGCTGCGGAAGCCAACCATTTCGATTCTGTGACTGAATTTCCCCAGGTTCCAATATTCCAGCCCGCGGCAGTGATCTCCTGTGGCTAATAACACAATTGTTTGATCCGCCAGCAGATTCCCGCTGCACCGGCAGGGGCCGCCTGTGTGCGCGCGGATCCGGGCCGTATTACTGGGCAGTTTTGAACAGTATGCCGCTGCATGCTGGCCCCAATCAGAAAAGCGACGTCAAAAATGTCGTATTTTTACATGGAAACGCCGAAACTGTGCATTGACGAAGCGGCATATCTCTGCCGGAATGCGGGCATGGGGAAACTTTAATCCAAAACTCAAACCATAAGCGCCTGGCCAGCGGCTGGGCCTATACCCGTTTCGCAATAAGACAGAACGGTATGACAGGGAGACCTAAATGACCAAAGACACAATCAACGGAGCCCCGATCCATTGGGCCGCCAAGATGCACGCCAAGGAAGTGCTGGACGGCAAGCTGGACCGCCGGGAATTCCTGACCCGCGCCACCGCACTCGGCGTCACCGCCGCTGCTGCATACGGGATGATCGGCCTGGCCGCCCCCGCCAGGGCCGCCGAAGAGAAACAGCAAGGCGGCACCTTGCGTGTGCAGACCGAAGTCCGCCCGCTTAAGGATCCGCGCACTTTTGACTGGTCACAGATGGCCAACAAAACCCGCGGCACCAACGAATACCTGGTGGAATACAACAACGACGGCTCCTTCACCGGCATGCTGCTGGAAAGCTGGGAGATCAACGAGGACGCAACCGTCTACACTCTGAACGTCCGCCCGGGTGTTAAGTGGAACAACGGCGACGACTTCACTGCCGAAGATGTGGCCCGCAACATCGCCGGCTGGTGCGACAAGGGGCTGGAAGGCAACTCCATGGCCGGCCGTTTCGCCACTCTGGTCGACAATGACACCGGCAAGGCAATTGAAGGCGCAATCGAAGTGGTCGACAGCCACACCATCAAGCTGAATCTGCCGACCTCTGACATTTCGCTGATTGCCGGCATGTCTGACTATCCGGCGGCGATCGTGCATTCCTCCTTCCAGACCAACGACTTCACCCAGAACGTCGGCACCGGTCCGTTCTTGCTGACGGATCTGGAAGTTGGCGTGCGCGCGGTGCTGCAGCGCAATGACGACCACACTTGGTGGGGTGAAGCCATCTATGGCAAGCCCGCGCTTGAACGCATCGAATACGTCGATTTCGGCACCGATCCGTCGTCCTGGCTGGCCGCGCTGGAATCTGACGAAGTCGACATGCTCTATGAATCGGTTGGCGAATTCATCGACGTGATGGACGGCCTCGGCTACAAGAAATCCGAAGTTGTCACCATGTCCTCAATCGTGATCCGCCCCAACCAGCTGGCGGAAATCGACGGCAAGCAGCCCTATGCAGACAAGCGCGTCCGCAAAGCAATCCAAATGGCCGTCGACAACTCTGTCTGCCTGGAGCTGGGCTATGGCGGCCGCGGTGAGCCTGCAGAGAACCACCATCTCGGCCCGATCCACCCGGAATACGCCGAGCTGCCGCCGCAGAAGTTCGACCCGGAAGCAGCCCGCGCGCTGATGGAAGAGGCCGGCATGATGGATTTCGAGCATGAGATCCTGTCGATCGACGATGACTGGCGCCGGAACACCACGGATGCCGTGGCTGCGCAGCTGCGCGACGCGGGCTTCAAGGTCAAGCGGACCGTTCTGCCCGGCTCCACCTTCTGGAACGACTGGGTGAAATACCCGTTCTCTTCCACCAACTGGAACCACCGTCCGCTGGGCGTGCAGATCTGGGCGCTGGCCTACAAGTCGGGCGAAGCCTGGAACGAGTTTGGCTGGTCGAACCCTGAGTTTGACGCCCTGCTGGAAGAGGCCCTGGCGATTGCGGATGCGGACAAGCGCCGCGAAGTCGCAGCCAAGGCCGCAGCCCTGATCCAAGAAGAAGGCGTGACCATCCAGCCCTACTGGCGCTCGCTCTACCGCCACATGCGTGACGGCGTTGTCGGCGCAGACATGCACGTCGCCTTTGAGCATCACCACTACAAGTGGGGCTGGGCAGCCTAAACCCGACCGGCACCTGCCTCCTGCACCGCCCCGCCCGGGGCGGTGCTTTCCAGCTTAGAAGATAAGAGACCCGCCAACTGAGCCGGGTCCGATCCGCCAGACTGACAGGGGACCCCCATGGGACTATTTATTCTCCGCCGCTCGGGCGTGATGCTGCTGACGGCCCTGTGCCTGACGTTCATCGTGTTCTTCCTGACGAACCTCTACCCCAACCTTGAAAAACTCGCCAAGACCCAGGGCAACTTCCGCATGTCGGACGAGGCCGTGGCCAGTTGGCTGGACGCCAACGGCTATGGCGGATCCATGGTTTCGAAGTACGGGCAATGGCTGGGCGTTCTGCCAGGCTGGACCCGGGAGACCGAAGACGGTTTCACCGGCCGCTGCATGACCGGCACCGTCTCGGCCGAAGCGGCATCCGAAGCCGCCACCTTCTGCGGCATTCTGCAGGGCGACTGGGGCTACTCCACCCGTTTTAAAAACGAGGTCTCCACCATTGTGGCGGAACGTCTGGGCAATACCGGCCGCCTTATGTTCTGGGTGCTGATGCTGATGATCCCCTCTGCACTGATCATCGGCGTTCTGGCGGGCATGCGGGAAGGGTCCGTTACCGACCGGAGCCTGTCGACTGCCTCGATCCTGACCACAGCAACCCCTGAATATGTCTCCGGCGTGATTTTCATCGCCGTCTTCACATCCTCGACTGTCGGGCTGAAGTGGTTCAAGGGCACCGCAACCTCGGCTATGGACAACCCGACCTTTGAGAACTTCTTCCTGCCGGTGCTGACCATTGCGCTTTACGGCATGGGCTACATCGCCCGGATGACCCGCGCGTCGATGACCGAGGTAATGACCGCGCAATACATCCGCACCGCCCGGCTCAAGGGCGTGAGCTTCCACAATATCGTTCTGAAGCACGCGCTGCGGAACGCGCTGATTGCTCCCTTCACCGTCATCATGCTGCAGTTCCCCTGGCTGCTGAACGGCGTGGTGATCGTCGAGACCCTGTTCAACTACAAGGGCTTCGGCTGGATCCTGGTGGAAGCCGCGGGCAACAATGACATCGAACTGCTGCTGGCCGTCTCTGTGGTCTCAGTCTTCGTGGTGCTGATCACCCAGCTGATCTCCGACATCGGCTATGTGTATCTGAACCCGCGTATCCGGATCTCTTAAGGAAGGCAGCAGAGCATGGAACCTCTTAGCACATTCGAAATTGCTGGGCGCATAGTTTACCAGCTGTCCCCTGTCTGGTTTTCGCTGGTGATCCTCTTCGCAGCCTCCATGGGCTTCAAACGGCGGCTCGGTCTTTATGGCAAGCTGTTCGACAGCCCCATCGGCATGATCGGCTTTGGCCTGGTGATGTTCTGGGTGTTCACCGGCATCTACGGTGCCATGGACATGATCATCACCCATGACCCGCTGGCGCAGGCCTCGGGCATGAAGAACAAGCTCCCCGGCACGCCGTTGCGCGGCGCCACCGAAGATGAATACCCCTATTACCTTCTTGGCGGCGACAACCTGGCGCGCGACGTCTTCAGCCGCCTGGTCAAGGGCGCTTGGGAAGTCATCAAAATCGCCCCGATGGCCGCCGTCTTTGCCTTCATGGTGGGGATCACCCTGGGGCTGCCCGCGGGCTACTACGGCGGCAAGCTGGACACCTCGTTGTCCTTTGCAGCTAACCTGATCCTGGCCTTCCCGGTGATCCTGCTGTTCTACCTTCTGGTCACGCCCGAGATCGTGGCAACCGGTGTGCCGAACTATATGGCGATCGTGCTGTTCATCTTCCCGATCATCTTTGTCGGAGTGCTGCTGAATTCGCGGTATTATACCCGGCCCAAGGTGCGCAACCTGGTGCTGCCGCTGGTGCTGGGAACCATTATCTGGTTCTACCTGCAGCTGGTTTCCAACGGCGGCTACCTGATCAACACGCCGGAATACTCCATCTGGGGCCTGCCCCGTGCGATGGACATGTTCGACATTCCCGGCGGTATCCTGGTGGTGTTCGTCTCGGTGGTCTTCGTCAACTCGCCCACGGTGTTCCGCATCGTGCGCGGCCTGACGCTGGACATCAAAACCCGCGACTATGTGGCCGCGGCCCAGACCCGCGGAGAAGGCCCCTGGTACATCATGCTGTGGGAAATCCTGCCGAACGCCCGCGGGCCGCTGATCGTCGATTTCTGCCTGCGCATCGGCTACACCACCATTCTGCTGGGTACCCTGGGCTTCTTCGGCCTCGGCCTGCCGCCGGAAAGCCCGGACTGGGGGTCGACCATCAATGACGGGCGCAAGCTGTTGTCGATCTACCTGCACCCGGCACTGCCGCCTGCCTTTGCGCTGCTGACGCTGGTTCTGGGCCTGAACCTGCTGGCCGACGGCCTGCGCGAAGAAAGCCTGAAGGACTGATCCGGCTGGGGGACCGGCCCGCCCGGTCCCCCGGTAAATTGGAGCCAGATGAAGGGGATCCCTTCCCCTCCCGCTCCAACAGGGAGAATAGAATATGAACAAACTGGCAGAATACGACGGCCCGATCCTGGAGATTAACAAGCTGTCAATCTCCTTCTTCACCCGCCTGCGTGAAATCCCCGCTGTGATGGACTTCTCGGTGGCCGTGCAACCGGGCGAGGCGGTCGGCCTTGTCGGGGAATCCGGCTGCGGCAAATCCACAGTCGCCCTCGGCGTCATGCAGGACCTGGGCAAGAACGGCCGCGTAGTCGGCGGCACCATCAAGTTCAAGGGCCGCGACCTGGCGGAAATAAGCAAGGAAGAACTGCGCGACATTCGCGGCAATGAGATCGCGATGATCTATCAGGAGCCGATGGCCTCGCTCAATCCGGCGATGAAGATCGGCAAGCAGCTGATGGAAGTGCCGATGATCCACGAGGGCGTGAGCGAAAAGGAGGCCTATGCCCGGGCGCTGGAAGTGGTGAGCGACGTGCGCTTGCCCGACCCGGAACGGATGCTGAACTCCTTCCCGCATCAGCTGTCGGGCGGCCAGCAGCAGCGGATCGTGATTGCGATGGCGCTGATGTCGAAACCGTCGCTGCTGATCCTTGACGAGCCGACAACCGCGCTCGATGTGACGGTTGAGGCCGCGGTGGTTGAGCTGGTCAAGGACTTGGGCAAGAAGTACGGCACCTCGATGCTGTTCATTTCGCACAACCTCGGCCTGGTTCTGGAAACCTGCGACCGTCTCTGTGTGATGTACTCGGGCGAGGCGGTTGAACGCGGCTCGATCCATGATGTGTTTGATGAAATGCAGCACCCCTATACCCAGGCGCTGTTCCGCTCGATTCCGCTGCCGGGGGCTGACAAAAACTCGCGCCCGCTGGTGGCGATCCCGGGTAATTTTCCGCTGCCCCACGAACGCCCGCCCGGCTGCAATTTCGGCCCGCGCTGCGACTATTTCGAGGCAGGCCGCTGCGATCAGGATATGGTCATCCCGATGAGCCCCGTGCATGGCAATGACCGGCACGAAACCCGATGTCTGAAATTCCAGGAAATCGACTGGAATGCTCCGATCACGCTTGGCGAGCAGAAGGAAAAGACCGCGCCCGGCAAGGTGATCCTGAAAATGGAAAACCTAAAAAAATACTACGAGGTGGCCGCCAACGCCCTGTTCGGCGGCGGCGACACCAAGGTGGTGAAGGCCAATGAAACCCTCAGTTTCGAAGCCCGGGAATCCGAAACCCTGGCCATCGTCGGCGAGTCGGGCTGCGGCAAGTCGACCTTCGCCAAGGTGCTGATGGGGCTGGAAACCGCCACCGAGGGTCAGATCCTGCTCGACAACCGCAACATCGAGCAGATCCCGATCGAGGAACGCGACACCAAGACCGTCTCCGACGTGCAGATGGTGTTTCAGAACCCGTTTGACACGCTGAACCCGTCCATGACGGTGGGGCGCCAGATCATGCGGGCGCTGGAGATCTTCGGCATTGGCAATTCCGAGGCCGAGCGCCGCAAGAAGATGCTGGAGCTTTTGGACCTGGTGAAGCTGCCCCGCGCCTTTGCCGACCGCATGCCGCGGCAGCTGTCCGGCGGCCAGAAGCAGCGTGTGGGCATCGCCCGCGCCTTTGCCGGCGGCGCCCGCATCGTGGTGGCGGACGAACCTGTCTCGGCGCTCGACGTGTCGGTGCAGGCGGCTGTGACCGACCTGCTGATGGAGATCCAGCGCAACGAGAAGACCACGCTTCTGTTCATCTCCCACGATCTGTCGATCGTACGCTACCTCAGCGACCGGGTGATGGTGATGTACCTCGGCCATGTGGTGGAGCTGGGCGATACCGATCAGGTGTTTGCGCCGCCGTACCACCCCTACACCGAGGCGCTGCTCAGCGCGGTGCCGATTGCCGACACTTCGGTCGAGAAAGAGCACATCGTGCTGGAGGGCGACATTCCCTCGGCGATGAACCCGCCCCCGGGCTGCCCGTTCCAGACCCGCTGCCGCTGGAAATCAGAAGTGCCGGGCGGCCTGTGCGAGAAGGAGGTTCCGCCGGTGCGCACACTGGACGGTGGCCACCAGATCAAGTGCCACCTGAGCGACGAGGTGCTGGAGCGCATGAAGCCAGTGATCAAGGTCGCGGCAGAGTAAGAATATCCCTTACACGAATTAAGGGCCGGGAACTCCCCGGCCCTTTCTTTTTCGCTGCTAGCTGCCGTGCAGCGTGTTGTCCCAATCTTCCCAGTCAGATAGCCATTCATCGCCGCCCAAGGCTTCCTTCAGCGGCTCCAGTTCTGCGGCATAGGGTTTCCACTTATCCAGCGCGCCCTTGTTGATTTTCTGACGGACTTGAACAAGCGATGCGGTGACCACCGCCTTGCTGGACTTTTCGGGAGACAGGCAGCTGTCTTCCCATTCCAGCCCCGCGTGCTCCAGCAGCCGGGCGATTTGCGCCTGCGGGTCGCTGACCAATGCGCGATAGGATTGGGCCTTGAACTGGCTGCCAATCTTGATCTCATAGTCCCAGGCGGACTCGTATACCAGCCGGGTCATCCCGCCCAGCCAATCCAATCGCCGTGTAAACGCATTCCCCCCCGCAAAATCAGCCATTAGATTGGACAGGCCAGTATCCAATGGATGGCGGGACATGAAAACAAACCGCGCGTCCGGCAGAAGATGCTGTGCCAGCCCCAGAGCAAGGCAATTGAGCGGCATCTTGTCGACAATCACCGGTGCCCCTGATGGCAGATTCTGGAACGCGTTCTGGAAATAGAGCTTGCGGAATGCCTCGCGTTCTTGCGGGTCCAGCATGCCCGCCCAGTCCCAGTATCCCTGCCCCAGTCCGCGCGACATACAATGTGCGCGGACCGAATACAGTGTGTGCTTCAGTGCTTCGCTTTCGCCAATGCTGCCGACCTGGCTATGCTGCAGCAGAATGTTCTCCGCCAAAGTGGTTCCGCTTCGCGGAAGGCCGCAAACAAAGATGACGCGCGGCTCTTCTGTATCCGACCGTTCATGACACAAGGGCTGGAACAGCTGTTTCTGATCCTGGACGCGCGCTTGGGCTGCCTCTGCATTGAACTCCCCAGGGCTCAGTTTCTTGGAGTTCAGGAAGTAATTGAATGCCTGCGCAGGCCTGCCAGCCTTGGCCTCGATATGTCCCAGCGCATTCAGCACCATCCGCTGGTCTTTGGCCGCCAGCCTGGGATCACCCGAAAGCTCCTCCAGACGCTGTGCCATGCTGCTCTGCGCTGAAAACGGTTCCAGCCTGCAGAGCGAAACCAGCGCGTTGACGTTCCTTGGGTCAAGATCCAATGCGCGCTTCAGGTCATTGACGGCCTGCTCTATCTGCCCGCTGGTCTGGCGCATTGCAGCAAGCCTGGTCCACGCCACTGCCACATGCGGCCAGTTGCCGGTAAAGACCTCCATTAAAGAGATCGCCGTTGCAGCGTCCCCCAGCGCATGAAAACAATTCGCTGAGCGTTCCAGAACAGCTGGATCCATCGAGCCGCTTTTCAGAACCGGCAGCAAAATCTGCAGAGCCTGGGCAAACTGGCCCGTATTCATCAGCTCTGCTGCAGCGCCGGCTGCGCTTTGCAACTGATCTTTCGCAACCGTTGACTGTTCCATGAATTTTCCAAATCAGCAGAATTTGGACAAACAATGGAACACTTGACTGAAAAAGCCGTAAACACTGACGCCCGCGCAGGCGCTATACACGTATGCTCACCCACCAGCGGCAAGCGGGTTTCGCAGTCCTCAGTGTTTCTGCAGGCGACCTCTTTCAGCTCAGCAGCAGAACCACGATCATCAGAAGGTTCATCAAGGAAAACTGCATCAGGCGCGGCGCCCTTTTGCCGCGAAATGCAGCCAGCATCGCAACCGCCAAAGACACGGCCAGCCCGGCCAGCGCCAGCCCGCCACCGACCAGACCTGCCAGACCCGCATCCGGCCCCCAGGGAACGCCCGGCAGGAACATGCCCTTGAGCCCTACGCCGATCAGAATGCCTGTGATGGCGGCAGCCATGATCAGCACCGCGCCGCCCGGTTGCCGCGGCAGACGGCCCGCCAGCACGCTGTCGATCATCTGGCGGGTCGGCACGGCGCTAGGTTGCCAGTCGATCCGTTCCAGCCGTTCGTCGAAGCCATTGATATACAATACATTCCCTCCAGAAGCTGGAGGGAGATTCACGAAAAATTAAGGCAAATGCTTGGCACTTAGGCGGAGTTAACGGGGCATTAAGGGTTCTTACCCCCAGGTTAACCGGACAGTGGTCTCAGCTGCCCCAGATCTTCTTGACGTAATTCTGAGTTTCGCGGTACGGCGGCACGCCCCCGTATTTCTTCACCGCATCCGGACCCGCGTTGTAGGCCGCCAGCGCCAGACGCCAGGAACCGAATTTGCGGAACTGCCGGGCAAGGTAGCGCGCGCCGCCTTCCAGGTTTTGCTTAGGCTCAGCCGGGTTGACCCCCAGCGCCCGCGCCGTCGCCGGCATCAGCTGCGCCAGCCCCAGCGCGCCTTTATGCGATTTGGCATTCGGGTTCCAGTTGCTCTCTTGCTGCACCAACCGCAGGAACAGCTCCTCCGGCACCCCATGCTGGCGCGCGGCATCCCGCGCCATCTGCAAATACTGACCCCGGTACTTGCCGCTGTAAGGCAGGGTGCCGCCAGCGGACGGTATACTGAAGGTCTTGGGCTGCAGCCGGACCGAGTTCTTGTACTGCGTCGCGGCACGGCCATCCAGCACCCTTGTATGGGCTGCAAACAGGTCCCGCCGGTTCTTGGTGCTTAGGCTTTCGGCGGCCACAGGCTGCCCTGCCCCGACCACGGCAATAACCAATCCCGCAACGGCTTTGCGCATTTCCGCTGTCCCGACACTATCCCACTTTGCGCGAATATAACGAATGCCGAACAAATTTAAAGCATCACAGGCTCAAGCTGCCGTCATTGGCGCGCAAACAACCGTAAAACCATCCCCAGAGAGCTGCTTTCCACACCCTGCCCGGGTCTATAGTGTGCATGGAAATCAGCACAGACGGATTCGCAACCGTACGCTGCTGGACAAGGCAATCAAGAAACAAAGGACCCAATCCTATGGCCGGCTCACTCAACAAAGTCATGCTCATCGGCAACCTGGGCCGCGACCCCGAGGTGCGCAGCTTCCAGAACGGAGGCAAGGTATGCAACCTGCGCATTGCCACCTCTGAAACCTGGAAAGACCGCAACACAGGCGAGCGCCGCGAGAAAACCGAGTGGCACTCCGTCGCTGTCTTCAGCGAAGGCCTGGTCCGCGTGTGCGAACAGTACCTGCGGAAGGGCTCCAAGGTCTACATCGAAGGCCAGCTGCAAACCCGCAAGTGGCAGGACCAAAACGGCCAGGACCGGTATTCGACCGAGGTCGTCCTTCAGGGCTTCGGCTCCACCCTGACCATGCTGGACGGCCGCGGTGAAGGCGGCGGCGGTGGCGGCGGCCAAAGCGGCGGCAGCTACGGCGGCGGCAACCAGGGTGGCGGCTACGGCGGCGGGTACGACAGCGGATCGCAAGGCGGCGGTGGCGGCAGCTTCGGCGGCGGGGCCTCCCACAACATAGACGACGACGAAATTCCGTTCTGAGCCTGACCGGCCGAATCACAGGACCCTGACAGTCTTCAGCAAAAGCCCTCTGGCCCTGCGGCCGGAGGGCTTTTGCACTTTAACGCTGGTTTTTCGCTGCCTTTGCGAAGGCTTTGGAAGCTCATGAACCGGCGGTGTTTTGCCCTGCCGCTTTTGCACTTCCACGCTGCAGCCTGATGCGCGCGCGCCTCGGTGGATCAGAGATTTCATATTATTTTCAATGAATTGCGCGTCATAGACACGAACCCATGTTCGTAGCATCCATGGCACCAGACGCCGAAAGATCTTTTTCGGGAAAAACGGCCCGCCCGCTCCGACTAGGCGAAAATTAAGACATATCGCAGATGCTGAATGGATATGTCGTCAAAAGGTACATCAAGGATTTGGAATATGGGTATGCGATTTCTGCAGCATCTCTCGATCAAAACTAAGATCGGAATGCTTCTGGCGGCTCCGCTGCTTCTTAGCCTTTGGTTCATCGGGCAAACCCTGCTCGACCTGCAACGAAAGGCTCAGGCGGATACAGTCCTCGCCGGTGAGGTGCTGGAACATATGAGCAGCCTGGTCCACAATCTGCAGCTTGAACGCGGTCTGAGCGCAAGCTACCTTGAGAGCGCCTCCAGCGCCCCTCCTGAAGATCTGGTCAAGGTGCGGCAGGCGAACGATGCCAAGATGGCTGCCTATCTTGAAGAAATCAGCCTCATCGATCTGGCGGCCTTGCCGTCCGAATCCGAAGAGGCAATTCAATTTGCCAAGTCGGAACTGGCGCGCAAGAAGGACATCCGCCAGAAGATCGACACGCATTCCCTTAAGCTGAAGGCCCTGATCGACTATTACACCGACCTGAACGCGGCCCTGATCCAAACAGGCCTGGCGATGGCCAAAGGAATTGACGATCCCCTGATCTCGCAGGAGGCCGTGGCGCTTTCTTTCTTCATGCGCGCGATTGACGCCGCGGGGCTGGAGCGGGCGGCAGGCTTGGTGGGTTTCAAACACGGCTGGAAACCCGAGGACCGCGAAGCCTTTGTTGCGGATCATGAACTGCTCAAGGAACGCCTGCGCGCTTTCAAGGATTTTGCAACCGCTGAGGACAGGGACGCAGTCAAGAGCCTGTTCAGCGATCCTGTCATGAAGGCATTCGATGCAATGCGTGAATCGATTCTGCACAGTACAGACGGCAAAGGCGTAACGGCTGAGGAATGGTTTGCTGCGGCAACCCAGGCAATCGAGGTGCTGCAGAAAAAGGAAATGCTTCTGATTGAGCATCTGGAGCGCGACATGGCCGCCTTTGACGCGCAGAACAAGCTGCTGCTGACGGAAATGGCCATCTTTGCCGCCGTCATGATTGGGCTGGTTCTGCTGCTCAGCCTGGTGATTGCCCGCGACATGACCCAGGGGCTGTCGGTCCTGAACGTGGCACTGAAGAAGCTCGGCTCGGGCGAAACCGACGTTGAAGTTCCCGGCGCAACCCGCCGCGACGAGGTTGGCGAAGTGGCCCGCAACGTTGTTGATCTGCGCACCGTCACCCAGCGCAAGCAAGAAGAGCGGATGCTGGAAGAGAAAGAGCGTCAGGAGGAGATCCTGACGGTGACAGGCCGCATCGGCAGCGCCCTTTCAGATTTGCAGAACAAGCGGCTGGATAATCCGATCAAGGAACATTTCCCATCGGAGTTCAAATCAATCCGGATGGACTTCAACGACTCGTTGAATGCGCTCAGCGCTGCCGTATCCGCAATTGCGGAACTCACCAGCAGCGTCGACGAAAGCACCAAGTCCATCGCCGAGGCATCGATGGACCTGGCCCACCGCACCGAGGAAGAATCTGCAACGCTGGAGAAAACCACCAACGCGATGGGCGAACTGACCGGCAATGTGCAGCGGTCCGCGGAAAACGCTGGCCGCGCCGAGCAACTGGCAGACAGCGCCCAGAACGGTGTCAAATCCTGCGATGAGGTCGTGAAGGACACCATCACAGCGATGGACAAGCTGCAGGAGTCCTCGCACGAGATCTCCCAGATCACCAAGGTGATTCAGGACATCGCCTTCCAGACCAACCTGCTGGCGCTGAACGCCGGAGTGGAAGCTGCCCGCGCGGGCGAAGCAGGGCGCGGTTTCGCGGTTGTCGCCTCAGAGGTGCGGATGCTGGCGCAGCGCTGCGCCGATGCGGTTCAGCAGATCGACGAACTGACCGCCCGCAGCTCTGAACAAGTCAAGAACGGCGCAGCCCTGGTGGACCAGGCCGGCCAGGCCATGTCCGCCGTAAACCAGCAAGTCGGTGAGATTTCCTCTCTGGTGGTTGAGATTGCCGGCAACATGAAAGAACAGTCGGCGCAAATGAGCGACGTCAACACCGCCGTGGGCGAGCTGGAGATGATGGCTCAGCAAAACGCCGCCATGGCCGAGCAGACCACTGCGGCGACCACCTCCTTGTCGGATCAGGCGCAGGAACTGCGGGAACAGGTAACGCAATTCACCATTGGCCAGGCTTCCGGTTCCCAGCCTGCACCCGCAGCGCATCCGCCGTCAGGCATGGATTTCGATGACGCTGGGGATGACTGGGACCAGGATTTCGGCAGCAGCAACGCCGCCTGATCCCGCCCTGTCCTTGGCAAAAAGATAAAAAGGCAGCCTCAGCGGCTGCCTTTTATTGTCTGTCCGCGGCCTGGCCCCGGTTCAGGCGCCTGCGCTGCGCAGGACCTCCAGCACGGCCTCTGGCGGCACGTCGCCGGTCACAAAAGCCTCACCAATGCCGCGCGCCAGAATGAACCGCAGCTGGCCGGCCACCACCTTTTTGTCCTGGCCCATCAGGTCCAGCAGCGCCTCTGCCCCGGGCAGGTCGCCCGGAATATCGGCCAGGTCGGTTTTCATTCCCATCGCCTTCAGATGCGCCCGCACCCGGCTGGGATCCTCCTGCGCGCACAGGCCAAGCTTGGACGACAGCTCAAACGCCAGCGCACAGCCAATGGCCACCCCTTCGCCATGCAGCAGACGGTCCGAATAACCTGTCGCCGCCTCCAGCGCGTGGCAAAAGGTATGACCCAGATTAAGCAGCGCGCGGTCGCCCTGCTCCGTCTCGTCGCGCACCACGATGTCGGCCTTCATCTGTACCGAGCGCGCCACGGCCTCAACCCGCGCCGCCACATCGCCTTCGGCCAGCGCAGGACCGTTCTGTTCCAGCCAGGTGAAAAATTCGGCATCGCCCAGCAGGCCGTATTTCACCACTTCGCCATAGCCGGACAGGAAATCGCGCGCGGTCAGGGTCTCCAGCACCGAGGTGTCGGCCAGCACCAGCGAGGGCTGGTGGAAGGCGCCGATCAGGTTCTTGCCCTGCGGCGCATTGATACCGGTCTTGCCGCCCACAGAACTGTCGACCTGCGCCAGCAGCGAGGTCGGGATTTGCACGAACCGCACGCCGCGCCGCAGCACCGCGGCGGCAAAGCCCGCAAGGTCGCCGATCACCCCGCCGCCGAAGGCAACCACCACATCGCCCCGCTCAACCTTCTGCTCCAGCAGCCATTCCACCGACCGGGTGAACTGCGGCCAGCCCTTGGTCGACTCTCCCGGCGGCAGCGCCAGCGCGGTCATCTCCAGACCCGCAGCCGCCAGACCGGCGCGCAAGCTTTCCAGGTGTTTCTCCGCCACGGTCTCATCCGTCAGCACCGCCACCTGCGGCCGTTTCAGCAGCGGCTTGATCCGCTCCCCCGCTTGCGCCAGCAGGCCGGGGCCGATCACCACATCATAGGCGCGTTCGCCCAGGGGCACATGAACCGTGCGCTCCATCACTTCCACTCCAATACATCGGGGCGCGCTTGCAAGGCTTCCAGCACGCGGTCCACCATGGTTTCAATCGAGGCCTGCCCGTCCGAGACAACCGACACATCGGCCTTGGCATACAGCGGCACCCGCTGGTGATACAGGTTGCTGAGTGTCGCACGCGGATCGGCGGTGCGCAGCAGCGGCCGGGTGTCCCGGTGCCGCACCCGGTTCCACAGCACCTCGAGGTCGGCATTCAGCCAGACAGAAGCCCCCTTGGCGGTGATCACCTGCCGGTTCTCCTCCGCCAGAAAGGCCCCGCCGCCGGTCGACAGAACACCGCGTTCCTCTTCCAGCAGCCGGGCAATCACCTGGCTTTCCTTCTGGCGGAAGAAGGGCTCGCCATCGCGGGCGAAAATCTCCGGAATGGTCATATTGGCAGCGGCTTCGATCTCGTGGTCGCTATCCAGAAACGGCGCATTCAGGCGGGCCGCCAGCGCACGTCCAACGGCGGTCTTGCCGGCCCCCATCATGCCCACCATCACGATGGTCTTCTTCAATTTCCCCGGCACCGGCGCTGCTGCCTTCTGGCCGCTGATTTGCTCTTTTTCGCTCATTCTTCAGTGAATGACGTGATCTTGCCGAAAAGGGAATATATAACTTGAGCAAAAGAGCAGGAAACAGGCATTGGATGCACTATGGGGCGATTGATTAAGTACTTGGTATACTTGGTAGTTCTGGCTGCAATCGGGCTGGTGGGCTACGCATACGTCGGTCCTTGGTTCGGTGCCGATTTCAGCGCGCCCAGCACCGAGGTGCGCAAGCCGGTGGTGCTGAATGCGGATTAAGGCGGCTGCCGCCGGGGTGATGCTGGCAGGCAGTGCGCTTGCCAATGAGCCGCTGGCGGCAATTGACTGGCTTAGCCAGCCGCAACCCAGAACCGGACTGCCCGGCACCGTGCTGCTGGAGCCGCCTGTTACAGGCACCGCGGCGCTGCCGCGGGTGTCCGTCACTCCGCTGGAGGCGCTGCTGCCGCCTATCGGGCTGGTCCCGGCTGCTGCCACTGGCCTGCCCGCAGATCTTTGGCGCGGCAGCGCGACGGATGACATCACCCATCTGATCGAAACCGTGCCGGTGCGCGGCAGCCCGGCAATGCAGGCGCTGCTGTTCACCCTGCTGCTGTCGGAAACCCGCCCGCCGGCGGCCACCGGCGACCGGATTCTGCTGGCCCGGCTGGACCGGCTGCTGGCGCTGGGGGCAACGGACCCCTCGCAGGCACTGGCAGAGCAAGCCGGCCCCACGCTCAGCAAAGACCGCTTTCTCCGCTGGTTCGACGCCACTCTGCTCACCGGCAGCGAAGACGCCTCCTGCGCGACGCTTACGGCTTCGCCGCATCTGTCAGACAGTTATGCCGCCCGGATCTTCTGCGCGGCGCGGCGCGGCGATTGGCCAACCGCAGCGCTGATGCTGGAAACCGCACATGCGCTGGAGTTGTTGCCCAAGGACCAGATGGATCTGCTCGACCGGTTCCTGAACCCGGACCTGTTTGAACTGGCACCGCCTCTGCGCCGCCCTTCGAACCCGGATCCGCTGACCTTCCGGCTGTTTGAAACCATTGGCGAAACTATGCCTACCGCGCCGCTGCCGCCGGCCTTTGCCGCTGCCGACCTGCGCGACATCGCCGGCTGGAAGGCGCAGCTGGAAGCAGCAGAGCGGCTGGCCCGCGCCGGAGCGCTCAACCCGAACCAATACCTTGGCCTGTTCAGCGCCCGTAAACCTGCCGCCTCAGGTGGAATCTGGGACCGGGTCGCAGCGGTGCAGCAGCTGGAAAGCGACTTGAACTCCGGCAGCCCAGACTCCATCGCCCAATCCCTGCCAAGGGCCTGGGAAGCGATGCAGGAAGCAGGCACTGAGACCGTTTTTGCCGACATCTTCGCCGAGCCGCTGACGCGGGCCAAGCTCACTGGCCCGGCGGCGGCATTGGCCTGGCGCATCCGCCTGCTGTCTCCGGCCTATGAGCTGGCAGCCCATGACGCCCAGGCATCCGACGCAGCCGATCACTTCCTGGCGGCACTGGCCCAGGGCCGCCCTGGCGAGGCAGCCGCCCCGTCACCGCTGGCAGACGCCATTGCACTGGGGTTTGCGGCAGAAACCGCAGCACCCGCCGCCATCCGCCAGCTCTTGGACAACGGCCAGCTGGGCGAAGCAATCCTGCGCAGCATGGTGCTGTTTGCCCAGGGGGCCGACGGCAATCTCGGTGACCTCACCGCAGCTCTGGCCGCCTTCCGCGCCGTCGGACTGGAGGACACGGCCCGCCGCGCCTCCCTGCAGCTGATGCTGCTGGAGCGCGGCTGACATGGCCGCACCGCGCGACAATTTCCAGTGGATCTCCACTTTCCTTGACGCCCAGGCGGCTGAAACCGGCGCCTCGCAGAACACGCTGCTGGCCTACGGCCGAGATCTCAAGGACCTGACCGCCTGGCTGGAGCACCGCAGGCTCAGCTTCCTCGCCGCAGCCCAGGACGACATCGAGGCCTATTTGATTGATTGCGACGCCCAGGGCCTGGCCCGCTCCACCCGCGCCCGGCGGCTTTCGGCGGTCAAGCAGATCTACCGTTTCGCGTTTGAGGAAGGCTGGCGCGAAGACAATCCAGCCATCCAGATCCGCGGCCCCGGCCGGGATAAGCGGCTGCCGAAGACCCTTGAGGTGATCGAGGTTGACCGCCTGCTGGACGCTGCCCGCAAGACCGGCCGCAGCGATGCTGACCGGCTGCGCAACACCTGCCTGATGGAGCTGCTCTATGCGACCGGCATGCGGGTGACCGAACTCGTCTCGCTGCCCGTCTCTGCGGCCCGCGGCGATCCCAGGATGCTCTTGATCCTGGGCAAGGGCGGCAAGGAGCGCATGGTGCCGCTGTCACCGCCTGCGCGCGAAGCGTTGGCACAATGGCTGCTGGTCCGCGATGAGGCCGAGGCCGAACGCGAGGCCAAGGGCCACCCGCCCTCCCGCTTCCTGTTCCCGTCGCGCGGCAAGTCCGGCCACCTGACCCGGCACCGTTTCTATCTGCTGATCAAGGAACTGGCGGTGACCGGCGGCATTTCCCCGGACAAGGTGACGCCGCACACCCTGCGCCATGCCTTTGCCACCCATCTCCTGGCAAATGGCGCCGATCTGCGGGCGATCCAGGCCCTGCTCGGCCACGCCGACATCGCCACAACAGAGATCTACACCCATGTGCTGGACGCGCGGCTGCAGGAACTGGTGCTGGAACACCACCCGCTGGCCAAGCGCAGCTGACGGCAGTGCTTGAAGCGGCGGGGCTAAGACCCCATAAATACAGCCAACAATAAACAGCCCGGACATCTGACCTCCTCATGGACACTGCCTCCACCGTACTCGACAGCGCCTTCTGGACCACTGCCGGGGCCATCGTGCTGCTTCTCGTCTTTTCCGGCTTCTTTTCGGGCTCGGAAACGGCGCTGACCGCCGCGTCCCGCGGCAAGCTGCGCGCCCAGGCCGACAAGGGCTCCCGCGGCGCTCAGCGCGCGCTGTTCATTACTGAAGACAACGAGCGCCTGATCGGTTCGGTCCTGCTGGGGAACAACGTGGTCAACATTCTCGCAGCGTCGCTCGCCACCGCACTGTTCACCAGGCTCTTCGGCGAAGGCGGCGTCGCAATGGCGACCCTGGTAATGACCATGCTGGTGCTGGTCTTTGCCGAAGTTCTGCCCAAAACCTACGCCATATCCAACGCTGAGAAGGCCGCCTCGGCGGTGTCGGCTCCTATCAGTTTCCTCGTCATGATCCTGTCGCCGATCGTGGGCGCGGTGCGGCTGTTCGTGCGCGGCGTGCTGCGCGTCTTCGGTGTGCAGATCGACCCGGACAGCCACATTATGGCGGTGCGCGAGGAAATCGCGGGCGCCCTGCAGCTGGGCCACTCCGAAGGCGTCGTCGAAAAGGAAGACCGCGACCGCATCCTGGGCGCGCTCGATCTCTCCGACCGCTTTGTCGAGGAAATCATGCTGCACCGTTCGAACATCGAAATGATCGACGCGGACGCAGAGCCAGAGACCATTTTGGAACAATGCCTGCACAGCCAGCACACCCGCCTGCCCGTATTCCGCGGCGAGCAGGAGAACATCATCGGCGTGGTCCACGCCAAGGATCTGTTCCGGGCAATGTACGAGCAGGCCGGCGGCGCCGGTGCCGATACCGGCCGTCTGCAATCCTTCGATGTCGCCGAGGTGGCCAAGGCCCCCTATTTCGTGCCTGAAACCACCACCCTGGACGAACAGATGCGGCAGTTTCTTCGCATGCGCTCCCACTTCGCGCTGGTGGTGGATGAATACGGCGCCCTGCAGGGATTGATCACCCTGGAGGATATCTTGGAAGAAATCGTTGGCGAGATCACCGACGAGTTCGATCCGGCAGAGGAGAGTGTTGCCAAGAAGACCGCTGACGGCTCCTATCTGGTCGAAGGTTCCACTACCATCCGCGACCTGAACCGGGCCATTGAATGGAACTTGCCGGATGATGAGGCCAACACCGTTGCGGGCCTGGTGATCCACGAGGCGCAGATGATCCCCGTCAAGGGCCAGGTGTTCTCCTTCCACGGCTTCCGGTTTGAGGTGACGGCACGCGAAGGCAACCGCGTGACTGAGCTTAAAATCCGGCCCCTGTCTTGACCGTCATGCACTTGACCCGGGGACACCAATGACCCGTGCAGCAACGCTGGCCTGGGGCTGGTTCGACAGCATCGTGCTCGAACTGTTCCGCCAGCTGCGCTGGTCCTTCCTGCCGCCGCTCCTGATCTATTTCGCCTATGGCGCGCAGGGCATCAGCACCGTTGCCGCCTCCTTCTTCGTCAAGGAATACCTGGACCTCTCCGCCGCCTTTCTGGCCGGGCTGGCCTTCTGGGGCGGGCTGCCTTGGGCACTGAAGATGCCACTCGGGCATCTGGTCGACCTGATCTGGCGCTGGAAATACCTTATGATCCTCGCAGGCGCGGCGCTGATGGCTGCCAGTTACGCCATATTGGCCGCCATCGTTCTGCATCCGGAGATGATGGGCACCCTGATGCCGCTCAGCGCCTGGTACGTCACCGCCGCACTATTGGCCCCTTGCGGCTTCGTCCTGCAGGACGTCGTGGCAGACGCCATGTCGGTGGAGGCCGTGCCGCACGTTGACGCCGATGGCACCACCCTGCCCGAGGCGGAAACCAAATCCCTGCACACCACCATGCAAACCTTTGGCCGCATCGCGCTGATCGGCGGCTCCAGCGCCGCCGCGGCCTTGAATGTCGCCCTGTTTGACGGCGCCGACGCTTTACCACAGGCCGGGAAAGGCGCGCTTTACGGTTTTGTCTTCACCCTCGCCCTGCTGATCCCGGTGATTTCCCTTTCCGGTGTGGCCCTGGCGATCTGGCAAAAATGGCGCAAGGCCGCCACGCTGCGCCGCGCAGGTGTGGCCGAAGCCGACATCCGCAGCCGCATCGAACTCCCGCGCGAGCCGGTCACCCCGAACCACTGGTACTTCATCGGCGGCGGCGCCTTTGTCGCGCTGTCGCTAACCGTGGGCCTAGCCGACGTTCCCTATTCGCAGGAAATCGTCTTTGCCGGCTCCATGGCCATCGTTCTGTTCCTGATGCGCCAGCTGGTGGCGGTGCTGCCAACCGACCAGGCCCGCGCCCTCATTGGCACGGCTATCATCATCTTTGTCTACCGTGCCACGCCGCTGCGCGGACCCGGTGCCACCTGGTTTGAAATCGATGTCCTGGGCTTCGACCAGCAGTTCCTTTCGGTCCTCTCCCTCATCACTTCGCTGCTGACGCTCGCTGGCATGCTGATCTTCCGACCGCTGATGGCCAGCCGCCCCATCGCCTGGATTGTCGCCTTCCTGGCGATCACCGAGGCCGTCCTCAGCCTGCCCAACATCGCGCTCTACTATGGCGCACATCACTGGACCGCAGCGATGACCGGCGGCATTGTCGACGCCCGTTTTATCGCAATGGTCGACACAGCGGTCGAATCGCCGCTGGGCCAGGTTGCGATGATCCCGATGCTCGCCTGGATCGCCCGCAACGCGCCCTCGGGGCTCAAGGCCACCTTCTTTGCGGTCATGGCCTCCTTCACCAATCTGGCGCTCTCGGCCTCCAGCCTGGGCACCAAGTACCTGAACGAGATCTTCGTTGTGACCCGCGAGGTTACAGATTCGACGGGCACCATCACCACGCCCGCCGACTATTCCCAGCTGGGCATGCTGCTGATCACCGTCGGCGTCCTTCTCCTGGCCGCCCCTCTGACGGCAATTTTCCTCATCCAGAACAGCCGCTTCCGCACCTCCGAGTGACTTCGCTCCCTCCGGCGGCCCAATAGCGGCACAGCGTGCCGTTTTTCTTCTGGACTACTGTTCACATCTGTACAGAATGCAGGAAACGCCTATCAGGGAGGCCCGAATGAAAACCACCACCCGCGTGGCAGTGATCGGCGGCGGCGTCGTCGGCTGCTCTGTCCTCTACCACCTGACCAAGCTCGGCTGGTCCGACGTAATGCTGATCGAACGCTCGGAGCTGACCAGCGGCTCCACCTGGCACGCCGCGGGCGGGTTCCACACTCTGAACGGCGACACCAACATGGCGGCACTGCAGGGCTATACCATCAAGCTCTACAAAGAGCTGGAAGAGATCACCGGCATGTCCTGCGGCCTCCACCACGTCGGCGGCGTCACCCTGGCCGAAACCCAGGAACGCTTCGACATGCTGAAGGCCGAGCGCGCCAAGCACCGCTTCATGGGGCTGGAAACCGAAATCGTCTCCCCCGAGGAGATCAAGAAGATCGCCCCCGTCACCAATGTCGATGGCATCATCGGCGGGCTGTATGACCCGCTCGACGGCCACCTCGATCCCTCCGGCACCACCCACGCCTATGCCAAGGCCGCGCGCATGGGCGGCGCCACCATCGAAACCCACTGCAAGGTGATCGAGACCAACCAGCGCCCGGACGGCACCTGGGATGTGGTGACGAACAAGGGCACCATCCACGCCGAACATGTGGTCAACGCAGGCGGCCTCTGGGCGCGCGAGGTCGGCGCCATGGCCGACGTTTACTTCCCCCTCCACCCGATGGAACACCAGTATATTGTCACCGACGAGGTGCCGATGATCGCCGAAATCATCGACGGCGGCGGCGAGCACCCCCATGTCATGGACCCGGCCGGCGAAAGCTACCTCAGGCAAGAGGGCCGCGGCCTCTGCATCGGCTTCTACGAACAGCCCTGCAAACCCTGGGCGGTCGACGGCACCCCCTGGGATTTCGGCCACGAGCTGCTGCCCGACGACTTCGACAAGATCGAGGACTCCATCGCATTCGCCTACAACCGCTTCCCCGCGCTGGAGGCCGCAGGCGTCAAATCGGTTATCCACGGCCCCTTCACCTTCGCCCCCGACGGCAACCCGCTGGTCGGCCCGGTGCCCGGCATGCGCAACTACTGGTCCGCCTGCGCCGTGATGGCGGGTTTCTCCCAGGGCGGCGGCGTCGGGTTGATGCTGGCCCAATGGATGGTGACCGGCGAATGCGAACGCGACACATTCGCAATGGACTGCGCCCGCTTCGGCGACTGGATCACCCCGGGCTACACCCGCCCGAAAGTCATTGAAAACTATCAGAAACGCTTCTCCATCGCCTACCCGAACGAGGAGCTGCCCGCCGCCCGTCCGTTCCGCACCACCCCGATGTACGACATCTTCGACAGCATGGGCGCGGTCTGGGGCGCGCAATACGGCATGGAGGTCCCCAACTACTTCGCCGAAGGGGACGAGCCGCGCTACGAGACCCCGTCCTTCCGCCGCTCCAACGCCTTTGAGGCCACCGCGCGCGAGGTCAAGGCGGTGCGCGAAAGCGTGGGCATCAACGAGGTCCACAACTTCGGCAAGTACCTGATCAAGGGCGCAGGCGCGCGCGCCTGGCTTGACCGCATCATGGCGGGCCGGGTACCGCAGCCGGGCCGCCTGTCGCTGACCCCGATGCTGTCCCCCAAAGGCCGCCTGATCGGAGATTTCACCATCTCCTGCCTGTCAGAGGAAGAATTCCAGCTCACCGCATCTTATGGCTCACAGGCCTATCACATGCGCTGGTTCCTGCAGAACCTGGACGACGGCGTGTCCCTCGAAAACATCTCCGACACCCGCAACGGCTTCCAAATTGCAGGCCCGCGCGCGAAAGAAGTTCTGCAGGCCTGCACGCGGGCGGATATTTCGGACATGCGGTTCATGGACGTGCGCCGCCTGACCGTCGGCATGGCAGACTGCATTGTGCAGCGTGTCAGCTACACCGGCGATCTGGGATATGAGATCTACTGCGACCTGCCCTCGCAGCGCGCCCTCTGGGAAGCGCTCTGGACCGCTGGCCAGCCGCACGGAATGAAACCTTTCGGCATGCGGGCAATGATGTCGCTGCGTCTGGACAAATTCTTCGGCTCCTGGCTGCGGGAATTTTCCCCCGATTATACAGCGGCGGAAACCGGGCTGGACCGTTTTATCTCCTTCAAGAAGAACGCGGATTTCATCGGCCGCGCGGCAGCCGAAGCCGAGCGCGACGCAGGCCCCGCCCGCCAGCTCTGCGCCTTCGAGGTCGCGGCGGACGACGCCGATGTGGTGGCCTATGAGCCGATCTGGCTCAACGGCGAAGTCGTTGGCTTCTGCACCTCCGGCGGCTACTCGCACCACGCCCAAAAATCCATCGCACTGGGGTTTGTCCCCACGGGGAACGCCAATGAAGGTCTGGAAGTGGACATCGAAATCCTCGGCAAAATGTACAAGGCCCGGCTGATCACCCAGCCGCTGTTCGACAACGACGGCGCCCGGATGCGCGGCTGAGCCCAAAAGCACTGGATTCAGGTCAGCCTGCCTGACCTGAATCCTTCCCGTTGCCACAGCAGCGCACGCTGACGCTGCGAAATCTACGCAACGCATAGGTCAGAGCTGGCACCCGAATGTTTCGCGCGCGAAACATTCGGTCAATCCTGCTGACCTATGCAGCTTTCGCTGGCTCCGCCTCTTCATCTGGCTAAAAATATCCCCGCCGGAGGCATCCATCAGCCCGGCATAGCGCCAAGGATTGAATTGACATGCCTGCCATCGCCATTCTCCTGCTCGCCGCCGGCGCGTCGTCCCGGATGCGGGGCCGTGACAAGCTGATGGAAGACTTGGACGGCCAGCCGCTGCTCACCCTGATGTGCCGCCGCGCCGCGTTGACCGGGCTGCCGGTCTACGTGACCCTTCCCGGCCCGTCCCATCCGCGGGCGGCTGCAACAGGCGATGCCATCCAGGTTCTGGTGCCAGACGCCGCGGAGGGCATGTCCGCCTCGATCCGCCGCGGCACCGTCGCGCTGCCGGATGGTACGCAGGCGGTGATGATCCTGCCCGCCGATATGCCGGAGATCACAGCCCAGGACATGCTGCACCTGGCGGCGCATTTCGGCGGGCCCGACAGCCCCGTCCTGCGCGCCACTGCGGAGGACGGAACCCCCGGCCACCCTGTGCTGTTTCCGCGGCGCTGTTTTGAGGCGCTGCAGTGCCTGCAGGGCGATCAAGGCGCCCGCAGCATCCTAATGGCAGAGACAGTCCGGACAGTTCCCCTGCCCGGCCGCCACGCGGTGACGGATCTCGACACGCCGCAAGACTGGGCCACCTGGCGCCAGCACCGCTGACACACCCCTCAAAAGCAGAGAAGGCAGGGCACAAGGCCCTGCCTTCCTGCGCTACACTCTTATCCGCCGCCTCCCCCAAGACGGCGGCTGCACCATTCAGTGCACGAGCAGATGCGCCTCGTGTTTCCGAAGCGACCGGCGTGCTGCTGTATAACCCTCGCGGCCTTTCTGCGACTTCAGCTCCGGGAACAGCTCGTACAGTTCATTACGCTGTGCATTGTCCAGCCCGCGCAAGCTCTGGTCGCCGGGCTGAAAGCTCTCGGTCCAGGCCCCGTCCGACAGCACAACCTCATGCTGGTCGAACATGAAGTGGATGTAGGTAATGCTGGAAATCTCCACTGTGTCCACGCCGGCCAGACCGGTCAGATGCTTGGCCGCAACCAGAACTTCACGGTCCTCGAAGTAAAGCGCCGTCTTGTCGTTTGCGACCAGCACCCGGTGGTTGGGGCTGACCATCATGTCCCGTTCCGGCAGGCCGTTGCCCAGTGCGCCTTGGCGGATCAGAACCGGCTGAAGATGCACGCGCCCCTTCAGGTCTTCGCCATCCAGCGCACGGGTGCCAACCCAGCGGATCTCTTGAATGCCATTGTCGCGGGTAATTACCCGATCGCCAGCCTTCAGTTCCTCAACCCGGCGTTCGCCAAGCGGCGTTGCAATCAGCGTGCCCGGCGTGAAGCAGGGGATGACCTGCTCAATCTCGCCAAAGGTCATCGACCCGGTCACCTCGCCGTCCTCGTCGAGGAAATTGACGGTGCCCGACAGGCTGTTGCCATCCGGGTCCACGGTCACGCCGTTCAGCTCGAACGGGCCGGAGCCGCGCAGGTCCAGGGTGTCGAAGTCGTCCCCGCCCGAGCCGCCGTCAATCACATCGCCGTCGGTGCCGCCGATGAATGTATCGCGGTCGTCCCCGCCTGACAGGGTGTCAGCACCGTGGCCGCCGGTGATCAGATCATTGCCGTCACCGCCTTCGACATAGTCATCGTCGATGCCCGCGTCGATGGTATCATTACCGGTGCCGCCATAGATGTCGTCGTCGTCGTCCTGCCCATAGATCACGTCATCGCCGGCGCCGCCATAGATCGTGTCCATCCCGTTGGTGGGATCGGGATCCGCGGGGCGACCGTCGCTGCCGTCATCGGTGATGTTCAGCCCGTCCGGGAAGGCCGGGTCCAGCCCGCCATAGATGGTGTCGCCGCCGCTGCCGCCTTCGATGAGGTCGGAGCCTTCGCCGCCAGTGATCAGGTCGGCATCCGCGCCGCCATCGATTGTGTCGTCGTCGATGCCGCCGTCGATCACATCCATGCCGGTGCCGCCGTCGATCAGATCGGCATCATCCCCGGTAGAGATGGTGTCATTGCCCGCGCCGCCCAGAACCGTGTCGCGGTCGTCATAGGGGTCATCATCCGCCGGAATGAACGGAATATCCGGGTCGGTGCCGGTGTAGCCCGGAAAGCCGCGGTCCGGCAGCGGGAAGCTGCTGTCGCTGGAGGTGTCGATCACATCGTCGCCATCGCCGCCCTCCACCGAGTCGGATCCGTCGCCGCCGTCGATCGTGTCGCCGCCGCCGCCGCCCAGGATGGTGTCGTCGCCCTCACCGCCGCTCAGGCTGTCGCCGCCCGGCACAACCGGGTCCACCGGATCGGAAGAATAGTCGTAATGGGCGTTATCCAGCGTCGTGCCCGAGGTGCCCAGGTCAACGATCAGCTTGACGTCGTTGAAGTCCCTGTCACCAAGATTGCGCAGATCCTCGAACCCCAGCTGCACCGATCCATCGGGGAACTCGTAAATCCCCTTGGTATGGTCCAGCCCGTCCGGGTTAAGGTCCGCGTTGTCGCCATAGCCGGAGGAGTAGAAGGTTCCTTGCGGGCTGATGATGCCAACGCCGATTACCGCACCAGCGGGCGCATCATAGGTGTAGGTTTCGCCCACATCCGCATTTGCATCCTCAGAGAGCACGACAATATTGCTGATCTCACCGGTTTCCGGATCGATGGTGTAGGCAAAGACCTGGTTCTGAAAAGTTGCGCTGGTCGAGGAGATGGTGATCTTTACAGGTTCATAGACACCCGAGACGCCATCGCCGAGGATCAGGTCGTCACCGCTGCCGCCGTCCACCGTGTCGCTGCCCGATCCGGCGTAGACCGTGTCATCACCGCCACCTGCAATGATGACGTCGTCATCAGGCCCCGCAGCCGGATCAATGGCGTCTGCGTTATCGACCATGTCGCCTTCCGGATCGCCGGTGTAGGCCCCGTCAATCAGGTCATTGCCTGCGGTACCTTCCACGATTCCGTCCAGTTCCGGATTCGGATTTTCGTCGCTCATAGTCTTCACCCTCTCATCGCCGGGCTGATCCCAAGCCCCATCGTCCGGACCAGCCAGGCAGTCGCGCAGCCACGCAGAATGCCGCAAAAAAACACACGCCCGTGCGGGAAGAGGGCCAGAACACGCAAGCGCGCTGGATTGCATGCTGATGCAGCATGCAGCCGGAATGCAGAAGCTTTCAGATAAGGTGGATTGCACGCACCGCGGCAAAGCCGCTTGGTTAAAATTTTAGCAGTCCACCACAGTCCAGCAGCTTACAATACTTGCCCCCCCAATGGGCTGAACCATGCTTACTTTAGGTACAGCGGCCCTCAAAGACAAAAAATTGCCTAAAAAAGCGCGCATTTCACCGGGAGGCATTGTAAGAACAGCGTTTACCGGCTTCAGGCAGCGTGCATTGTTTCCGCTTTCAGTTATCAATACCGGCCTAAAACGTGGAAAACATGCGAAAATGACCATGTATCCGCCGGATTGGCGCGTGTTTTGTTTCCCCCTCAGAAACCGGCGCCACTCCAGCCTCTGCGTCTGCTTAGTACCGTCAAATAGCGGCTGCAGCCTGAAAAAGGTGCCGGTAAAACCACCAATCGGCTTCTTTTTTTGGCTTTGTTTCCAGTCAACCCGACATGCATCCGTCAGAGAACTCGAATCAATGGGTCGGACAGGGGCTTCTAGCTGCATCGAAGCGCAAGCCTTCACCGCCAGCAATTTTCATAAACTTCTAAACTGGCCGCCCGAACGGGCAAAAGCGCCGCGTCCCGCGGCGGCGGCCTGCAGTTCGCATGATTGCGGAAGCTGCAGCCAGTCCGCGCCAGGCCTGCCAGGGATGCTAGGGAACGCCGCCCTTCATCGAACACTGCAGGAGCACGGCTGCTGCGAGCCTCAGAGGCCAGGAAAATGACGCCCTAGCCAGGCTGGTCACTGCAATCTTGGGATTGATTATGGCGGAGAGACAGGGATTCGAACCCTGGAGACGGTTTCCCGCCTACACACTTTCCAGGCGTGCGCCTTCGACCACTCGGCCACCTCTCCGTTGAGGGGGCTTTTGAAGGATCGGCAGGGGAATTGCAAGGCCTGAAACGGCAAAAAATCCACTCTGCCGCGAATTCTTTCTCAGGCCTCCAGATGCAGGTAAACGCGGCGGTTCTGCTTGCCCTTTTTCTCCACCTTGCCGAGGCGGATCCTGCCGATTTCACCGGTGCGCCGGACATGGGTGCCGCCGCAGGGCTGCAGGTCGATCTGTTCCTCCGCAGAGCCGATGCGGACCAGGCGCACCCGCCCTGCCCCGCGCGGCGGCGACACCGACATGGTTTTCACAAGCTGCGGATTCGCATCGAGTTCCGCCTCCGTGATCCAGTCCTCGCTCACCTCCAGATCGCGGTCGATCAGCGCCTGCAGCTGGTCCTGCAGCGCCTGTTTGTCCCCGGGTGCGTCCGGCATGTTGAAATCCAGCCGCCCCTTCTCTGCACCGATTGAGCCGCCTGTAACCTCCAGCGGGATCACCACGGACAGAAGGTGCAAAGCAGTATGGACGCGCATATGGCCATAGCGGCGGTCCCAGTCGAGCACTTGTGTGACCGTCGTGCCCGCGGGCGGCAAAGCTGCTCCCTCTTGCGGGACCAGCACGATGGCCCCTTCATCGCCCTTGACAGTCGTGGCAACTGTGCATTGCCCGTCTGCCCACAGCAGCTTGCCGCTGTCACCGGGCTGGCCGCCGCCGGTGGCATAGAACAAACTGCGGTCCAGGATGATGCCGCCTTCCTCTGTGTGTTCCAGAACGCCGGCTTCTGTCATCCGGGCATACGCGTCCTTGCGGAACAGCGGCTCACTTGTCGGCATCGGCATCTCCCCCTGCTTCGGCATCTTGCTGAAGATCGCTTACGTCCGGCTTGGGCGGCACTGCCGGGGACGCCGGGCTGCCGGACTCAGATTGGCTGGCGGAGCTTTGCCCATGCGCCAGCGCCTCCGGATTGCGGATCCAGATGTCGCGCTGCATGAAGGGGATCTCGATCCCCTCTTCCTGGAACCGTTTAGCGATTTCATAGTTCATGTCGGATTTCACCGACAGGACCCAATTCACGTCGCGCAGGATCGCCCGGATTTCGAAATCCAGGGAATCCGCCCCGAACCCCTGGAACACCACAGAGGGCGCCGGGTTCAGCAGCACCATTGGATGCGCCTCGGCGATCTCGTTCAGAATTGCCTCGACCTTACGGGGGTCGCTGCCATAGGCGACGCCCACCGGCACGATCACCCGGCCTACGGTATTGCCGCGGGTGTAATTGGTGACGGTGCCGCTGATCAGGTCAGAGTTGGGCACGATCACATCCGTGCGGTCGAACGTCTCGATCCGGGTGGAGCGCACCGAGATATCGCGCACATAGCCCATCAGCCCGCCGACCTCGATCCAATCGCCCTTGGAAACCGGGCGTTCGATCAGGAGAATGATGCCGGAGACGAAGTTCGACACGATGGTCTGCAGGCCAAAGCCGATGCCGACTGACAGAGCACCGGCAACGATAGCAAGCGACGACAGGTCGAGCCCTGCCATGGAAATGGCAATCACCGCCGCCAGGAAGATGCCGACATAGCCAAGGCCGGAGGTGATGGCATTCTGGCCGCCCGGGTCGATCTTGGTTTTTGGCAGCAGCGAGTTGCGAAGGCTGCCCTGGATCATCCGGGTCAACGCGTAGCCCGCAGCAAAAACCAGGGCAAAGGTCAGGAAGGCGGTGGGCGAAATGCGGGTGTCGCCGACCTGGAAACCTTCGAGGAAGCGCGACCACAATTCCGTCATGTCCGCCACCCGCGCACCCCAGATGAGTGCCAGCAGCGGCAGCGCAAGGGCCGCCAGCAGGAAACCGATCAATACTGCAAACAGGGAGTCGCGCGCGGCGGACCCTTTGCCGGACAGCCATCCGTAGACATCGCCAAGGAATCGCTGCACCACCAGCAGCGCTGCCAGCAGGGCCAGTGTCGAGACCGCCGGATAAATCAGCGCTTCGGCCGCGTTGACATAGCCAAATGCGGCCAGCAGCGGCGAAATGAAGCCCAACAAATAGGTTGCCCGCCGGATCAAGGTCAGGATGCGGTTTGCCCCGGCGGCAATGGCGCCGTCGTCCTCTGTTTCCGCGGCCTGCTGCTGGCGCCGCTTGACCCCTATCCGGTGCAGCCGCAGCAGCACCAGCGCCGCAGCCGTAATCAGCGGGAAGCTGGCTACCGCATGGACAGAGGACGGGATCGTCTCGATGTTCTCCAGCTTGACGAGCGCATCCTGCAGCACCAGGATTACCGCCAGGGTATCCACCATCAGACGGGTTTCGTTAAGCCGCCCCTCATGCACCGGAACGAGATCATTTTCCAGCCGGTTAGAGAACAGCTGATTGCCCAGCCAGTGGAACGACAGCAGCATCAGCGCCCAGCCCGGCACATAGTCCAGCAGAAGCGAACCACGGGTGCCCATAATGCCTGAAAGATCCACTGCCGCGACCAGGCAGATGATCCCGATGAAGGGCAGAATGACTTCCAGAAGCGAGACAATGAAGCCCCAGACGCCGCGGCCGCTGCTGCCAAACTGGCGCAGATAATCGCCTGCCGCATGGGCCCAGGGACGGCCCCGCAGCAGCAGAAACGCAGAAACACCCAGCAGCAGCAGCAGTGCCGGCAGCCTGTTTTGCACGCGCTCTGCGGTTGTGGCACTGCCGATCCGGGAGGCGGTTTCATTCCAGACAGCGCCGGCTGACCGGGTCAGGGTGCGCACAGCGCCAGGCCAGTGCTCCGGGTTCAGCGGCGACGGGCCGCGCTCCAGCAGTTTGCGGGTGCGGCGTTCGCGGATGATCTTGTCAATTTCGGAAATCAGGCCGTTGGCGCGGCTGTAAGCTTCCTCTGAGACAATGCGCGGAACCTTAAGCTCCTTCAGCTGCTGCTCCAGCGAAGACCGCAGCTGGGCAATGTCCTCGGGCTCGCTCTCGCCTTCGGCAGGCGCCTCACCAAGGGCGCCGAGCTGGCCTTCGAGTGTTTTGATACGGTCGCCGTTGTCGGTGCGCGCGCGCAAGAAATTCTGCCGGTAGGTGGTCAGTTCCTTGCGCAGGGTTTCCAGCGCCGCACTGGAGGCGCGTCTGGCGTCAATCACATCTTCCGCGCGGTTCGCGGTCTTGAGCCAGTCCTGGTAATAGGCGCGGGATTCAGCGGTCAGCTGAGCCAGCGCAGGCATCGCGAGGCCGGTCACAAGGACCAGCCCCAGCAGCACGTTCCGCAAAGCGGTTATGAAGGGTGTCATACGTCCTCAAAAACACCGGGAATCGACGCGGGTGTGTGGGTCATCCACTCCGGCACCGGCAGGTTCTTCTCCCGCAGGAAATCCGGATTGAACAGCTTGGATTGGTAACGGGTGCCGTAGTCGCACAGGACAGTGACGATGGTCTTGCCCGGTCCCATGTCCTTGGCCATGCGCACCGCCCCGGCAATATTGATGGCAGAGGAGCCGCCCAGAACCAGGCCCTCCTCATGCAACAGATCGAAGACATACGGCACGGCCTCGTCATCCGGCACCTGATAGTTGAAATCAGGCGTGAATCCCTCAAGGTTCTTGGTGATCCGGCCTTGGCCGATGCCTTCGGTGATCGAGCTGCCTTCGGAGGCCAGCTCGCCAGTGGTGTAATAAGAGTGGAGCGCCGCGCCCATCGGGTCTGCGAGGCCGATCTTCACGCCCTTGGGCTGCAGCGCCTCGGCCACCCCCGCCAGGGTGCCGCCGGAGCCAACCGCACAGACAAAGCCGTCAACCTTGCCGCCGGTCTGTTCCCAGATCTCCGGCCCAGTGGTTTCCACATGGGCCTGGCGGTTGGCGGTATTGTCGAACTGATTGGCCCAGACCGCGCCGTTCGGTTCCGTCTTCGCCAATTCTTCGGCAAGGCGCTGGGAGTAGCGCACATAGTTGTTGGGATTGCGGTAAGGCGCTGCCGGCACCTGGACCAGCTGGGCGCCGGCCAGGCGCAGCATGTCCTTTTTTTCCTCGGACTGGGTTTCCGGGATCACGATGACCGTCTTGAAACCCATCGAGGCGCCGACCAGAGCCAGGCCGATGCCGGTGTTGCCGGCGGTGCCTTCAACAATGGTGCCCCCCGGCTTCAGATCGCCGCGGGCGACGGCGTCGCGGATGATATACAGCGCCGCGCGGTCTTTGACCGACTGGCCCGGATTCATGAATTCCGCCTTGCCCAGGATCTCGCAGCCGGTCTCTTCGCTGACGCGGTTCAGGCGGATAAGAGGTGTGTGGCCGATGGCATCAGCCAGATCGCGTGCAATGCGCATGGTATCCCTTTCGATCATTCCACCAAGGTGTATCCAAGGCACCCGGTGATCACAAGACGGGAAGCGGGTCAGACCACGCCGTTGCGCAGCCGTTCACGGTGCCGTGACAGCCACAGCGCTGCTGTCACCAGAGGCATGTCCTGATAGGTCTGCGCGTCGATGCCACCCATCAGCTCTTCATAGCTGAGGATCCGGCTGCGGATATCCTCTCCCTCACCGGCAACACCGCCGCCGCCGGACACATCAGAAAGGTCTGCGATACCGATGAAAATGTGTATATATTCTGCCAGGGCACCGCTCGACGGATACCCCCGTGCCACGGCTTCCAGGTGACGGACGGTAACGCCCGCTTCCTCTACCGCTTCACGGGTGGCGGTTTCCTCAGCCGTTTCGCCCGGATCGATCACGCCTGCAACCGGCTCCCACATCCAGGGATGCGCATCCCCCATGATAAAGGTAGGTGCGCGGAATTGCTCCACCAGCAGCACTTGGTCGCGGTCCGGGTCATAAGGCAGCACCACCGCCGCATGGCCCGCCATCGCCGCAGAGCGGTTCAATACCGGGCTCATGCTGCCGTCGTAGCGGCGGAACTGCAGGTCCATCTCCTCCATCGCGAAAAAACTCAGATGGGCGCGGTTGTGACGGTGCACGATCACGTCTTTGGAGAGGTCATGCACCCCATCTCCGGGGCGGGCCTGCCCTGCCAGCCAGGCAGCCGCACGGCGGCGGGCGGAAGGAAAGCAGCGGGCCACTTCTTCAGCGCTCATCCTGCCATAGTAAGCCATTACCTCCTCTGCCGCCCGCAGCGACAGTGCCCCCCAGCTGGCCACCCAAGCTGCCAGATCCCAGGGTTCGGCGGTCTGCCACAGGCCAGGTTCGGGGAAATAGACCTCAGCCGGAGCTGTGCAGCCATCCTCCAGCCCGACAAAGACTGGTTTCAGCGCGTATCCAAAGCCGCCTTCGTAGAAATTGAGCCTGTCCAGGTCATCTTGCGAAAGATCCTGAACAAGGACGCCGTCTGCCACAGCGCCGTCGCGCTCCTCGATCGCCGGAAACGGCTGCCCCATCACCTGGTACACCCCGTGTCCAGGCAGTTTGGCCGGTTGCGCCCGCAGCGCATCACCATTCCGGCCCAGAACCAGTTCGAGCAAAGGAAGATGGCGCAGCGTGCCAAAGAAGAAGAGATCAGCCACGAATGATAACCTGTTGTTAATGACGTCTTTAACGCCAGCGGCGCGACGCGTTCTCGGTTGCAAGCCCGGACAGGATGCCGCCGATCACCAGCGGCACCAGAACCGTTGGCACAGCGATAACAAAGAAATACTCCAGTGCAATCACGAAAATCGCGGACAAAGCCTCAAACGGGCCGCCGTACCGGTTGCGCATGGCAAGGCGGAACATCTCCCAGGCGCCCTGGGCGAACAGTGCCCAAAGCACCATCACTGCCATGCCGGTAAGACCGTTGTTGATCCCGGAGATAACCCCGCCGCCAACCCGGCTGCCCATCACGATCCAGCCGGTCAGCACCCCCAGCGTCACGTTCACATGAACAAAGTAGCCGAAATTGGTGCCTTCGGGCATCTGCGGCATGACCAAAAAAGATACGATAAACGCCAGCAAAGCCATGGATACTGCGGCGGTTAGTCGGGCTCCGGTAGGCATGTCTGGTCAGGTTCCGTGCGGACAAGTCATTTAGCGGTGAGCAACTGTAATCTGCGTCACATCGCAATTGCCAGTCTTAAAGGCGGCCGCGCAGGAAGTGAGGTAAAAGTTCCACATCTTGTGGAAGCGCTCATCAAACCCGAGGCGGGCAATCCGCTCCCAGCGGGCATTGAAGGTCCCGTGCCAGCGCTTGAGGGTCAGTTCGTAGCTGTGCCCGAATTCCTTCGACCGCACCACGCCCAGGCCCGCTGTGTCCACCTGTTGGCGCAGCACTCTGGGCGAAGGAAGCATACCGCCGGGGAAGATGTGCTTCTGAATGAAATCAACGCCTTTGCGGTAGACCTCCCAGCGCCGGTCGGCAACGGTGATGATTTGCAGCGTGGCCTTGCCGCCGGGCTTCAGGCAGTCACGGATTGCGCCGAAATACGCGGGCCAGTATTTCTGGCCAACGGCCTCGAACATCTCAATTGAGGCGATCCCATCGAACTGGCCGCGGCAATCGCGATAGTCTTGCAGGCGCAGTTCCACCTGGCCCGATAAACCAGCCCTTTCAATGCGCTGTCGGGCAAACTTCAACTGCTCACGGCTGATCGTCAGGCCGGTGACCTTCAGCCCGCGCTCCTTGGCGGCGTATTCGGCGAAACCGCCCCAGCCGCAACCGACCTCCAGCACTTGGTCGCCGGGCTGCACCCCCATCTGATCCACCAGAGAGGCGTATTTGGCAGTCTGCGCTTTCTCCAAGCTGTCCTGGCCGCTGCGGAACAATGCACTGGAATAGGTCATCGTGTCATCGAGCCACAACCGGTAGAAATCGTTGCCCAGGTCATAGTGATGCGCGATGTTTTTCCTGGCTTGCTTCCGGTGGTTCCTGTGCAGCCAGAACCGGAACCGTTCATATGCCCGCGCCAGTCCTTGGCCAGTGAACCCGTCATAGACCGTGTTTGCGCCCATATGCACCAGATCCATAAAAGCCTGCAGGTCTGTGGTGCTCCACCAGCCGTCCAGATAGGCGTCTGAGAACCCAAGTTCACCCTCGCGGATCAGCCGTGCAAAGCAATCAGGATGGTGGATGATCAGATCGGCCGCCGGGCCCGGGTTTCGGCCCTTGCCAGTGAAAATGCGCCCGTCCGGCAGGTGGATATCCAGCTGCCCGACCTCCATGGCTTTCACCTTGGCAAACACTGCCGGGAAATAGCGCGGCAGATTCTTTTGGCCCTCAACGGACGTGAACTTCATACGCTTCCCCTGTGCAGGATACGGGCGTGCTACAGGGAAAATGCTAGGCCGCAGAGCGCTTTCTGGCAAGAAAACTGTGCGTTAGCGGTCTTCACGGCTGTTGTGATACGCCGTGAGCGCGCGGTCCCGGCCCGTTTGCAGGCTGATGACCGGGTCTGTCCGCGCCATGTCCGCTGCGAGGTTCCAGGACCGCGGGGCGGCGTCAAAGAAGTCCAGCGCGGTCTGCGGCGGATTGCCCTGGCCTTCGGCAATCCAGCGGCGGGTATAGGCGCCAGTGGGGTCGAATTTGTCCAGCTGGCCGGACGGGTTGAAAACCCGGAAGAACGGCGCCGCATCAGGGCCGGAGCCCGCAACCCACTGCCAGCCCATGGCGTTGGAGGCCGGGTCCCAGTCCACCAGCGTGTCCGCGAACCAGTCCATTCCAATTTTCCAGTGCGCCATCAGATGCTTGGTCAGGAAACTTGCCACGATCATCCGGGCCCGGTTATGCATCTTGCCGGTCGCATAAAGCTCCCGCATGGCCGCATCTACGAACCCATATCCGGTCTGGCCGCGCTGCCAGGCCTGAACCTGCGGGGTGATGTCCTGCGACCAGGGGAACTCCTGCCACTCCTGGCGCCAGCTTTCGGTGAGGATATGCGGCGAGTGGTACATCAGGTGATAGGCAAACTCACGCCAGACCACCTCCTTCAGGAAAGTCTCAGCGCCCCGGCTGGCCCGTTCCATCGCTGCGCGGCCCCGGTGCCACAGGCGGTGCGGGCTGATTTCACCCCAAGCGAGGTTTTCCGACAGGCCGGAGGTCGCGTCCTCTCCCGGGTAATCGCGGCGATCCTTGTAGGCGGCGGCCTTGTCTTCCAGGAATTCCGACAGCCGCGCCTGCGCCGCGGCCTCGCCCACGCGGCAATAGCGGACCACCACTTCGGCACCGCCGCGCATGGCAGCGCCCATATTCCAATCTGCAAGGTCTTCGCTGGCAGGCCATGTGTCCGGCGCAGGCAGTTTGCCTGGCGCCGGCAGCAGGCTGTCTACATCGCGGACCCGCACGGACTTCCAGAAAGGTGTGAAGACTTTGTACATGCCGCCGGTCTTGGTCTCCACGGTCCAGGGTTCAAACAGCAGCCGCCCGCCGTGCGATTTGGCCGTGACGCCCTGCTCTTGCAGATGTTTCTTGACGTCCGAATCGCGGGCAATCGCCTGCGGATCGTAGAGGCGGGTCCAATGCACCGCCCCTGCCCCGGTTTCCTCGGCCAGCTCCCGCAGCACCGCAAGTGCAGAACCGCGGCGCAGGATCAGGCGCGATCCGGCCTTTTCCAGCGCCCTGGCAAAGCACTCCAGCCCGAGGCCAAGCCGAAACTTGGGGGCGGCGCCCAGCGCCGCCTCCTGTTCGTCGAGGATATAGACGGGCAGCACCGGGGCGCCGCTGTTCACGGCAGCCGTCAGGGCCGGATTGTCTGCCAGGCGAAGATCCCGCCTGATCCACCAGATAACCGGGGCATGGCTGCTCATATCGTTTCCTTGTGCGGTTCCTGTTACAGCACCCGGTCCAAGGTCTCGGTCAGCTTAGCGACCTCTGCCTCGGACGTGTAGTGGGTGAAGCTGATACGCAGCACGCCCTCGGCTGGATCAATACCCATCGCCTCCAGCGCGCGCACAGCGTAGAAATCGCCGCCGCCGGCCATGATGCCATGTTCTGCCAGCTGGGCCGCAACCGGCTCTGCCGCACGGCTGAGGGCCAGGGCCACGGTGGGCGCACGGTTTTCGGCGGTGGACGGCCCCAGCAGGCGCACATCGTTGCGGTCCTTCACTGCATCCAGCAGCGGTTGCAGCAGCTTGATTTCATGCGCGCGCATCAGATCGTGAACAAAGGCGCCGGTTTCCGCCGCGCTGCCGCTGTGGCCGTGATGAGCCGCCAGCGCTTCGAAGTAATCCGCCATGCCTGCGGAAGCAGCCACCTGGGCGTGATCGGGGCCCGCCGGGGTGAAGCGTTTGTAGAGGTCGCCCGCATTGAAGTAATGCGCCTGGTTGGGCAGCAGCTCGCCCAGCGCGCGGCGGATGACCATGACGCCCTGATGCGGCCCGTAGGTTTTGTAGGAGGAGAACAGGTAGATGTCGGCGCCCAGTTCATCGACGTTGGGCAGCCCGTGCGGTGCATAAGAGACACCATCAACACAGACAAAGGCGCCCGCGGCATGGGCCATCGCGGTGATCTCGGCCACCGGATTGATCTCCCCCACCACGTTGGAGCAATGCGGGAAGCAGACCAGACGGACTTTTTCATCCAGCAGGCTCTTCAGCTGCGCAGTATCCAGATGGCCGGTCTGCGGGTCGAGCTGCCATTCCCGGATCTCAATCCCTTCCTCTGCCAGCCGCCGCCAGGGGCCCGTGTTGGCCTCGTGGTCCTGGTTGGTGACGATGATCGCCTCCCCCGGTTTCATCAGCTTGCGAAACGCCTGGGCCAGCACATAGGTGTTCTGGGTGGTTGAGGGGCCGAAGCTCAGCTCATCCGTGGCGACTCCCATCAGCGCGGCCAGGCGGGCACGCGCCTCGTCCATTTCCTCGCCGCCCAGGCGCGAAGCCTCATAGGGCGCGTAGGGCTGCACCTTGCGCTGGGTGTAGAAACGGGTCAGCCGGTCAATGACTTGGCGGCAGGTGTAGGACCCGCCCGCGTTTTCAAAGAACGCCTGCCCCTCAAGGCTGGGTTCTGCAAAGGCGGGGAACTGTGCCCGGACGAAATCAATATCCAAAACGCTCATCGCGTATCTCCTCAATCGCTGCGGTCCAGGGGGTGACCGGCACATGCCAGGGATCACCCCGAACATGGCAGGTCTTCCAGCCGAGCCGCGCTCCCGCACAAGGATTGAGGGATCGCAGGCAGCCCTGCAAGCCGGAAAAAGCCTGGCAGGACACAAGGGTCGTAGCGTACCGGCGGCGGTCCGGTCAAGCGGCGAGGCTGATGCCGGAAACTGTCATCAGGGCATGGCAGTCTGGCGGTATCACATCATGGAGGATTAGACATGGGATATACCCCAAAGGATTTCCTGGTCTGGGGCGAACTGCCAGTCAGCGACCTGGATGCGGCCGTCAGTTTTTACAGCAAGGTGACCGGCGCGGAACTGAGTATCGACAGCAGCGGTCCGAACCCGATCGCGATGTTCAAGCCCGCAGATCAAGCTAACGGCATCGCACTGCATCTTTATCCCGGAAAACCTGCTGGCGACGGACGCGGCCCAACCCTGCATTTGACCGCAGAAGGCGCGTTGGAAGACGTAATGGAACGCGTAACGGATGCGGGCGGCAAGGTGGTCTCAGAGACCATAGAAATCCCGCCCGGACGGTTCTTCTATGCCACTGATCCGGATGGCAACTCTCTCGGGTTCTTTAAGTACAACAGCTGAAAATGAAAGCGCCCCGGCTTTTGGGCCGGGGCGTTGCGTTTTTTGGCGGCTGGATGTGTCAGCGTGCCTCTGTCTGCAAACCGCGGAAGATGGCCCAGCACATCAGCAGGAGCACCACGGTAAACGGCAGGCCTGTAGAGATCACCATCGCCTGCAGCGCTGCCAATCCGCCGCCGAGCAGCAGCACGATGGCAACGGCGCCCTCGAAGATGCACCAGAACACTCGTTGCGGCACCGGTGCGTCGACCTTGCCGCCTGCGGTAATGGTGTCGATCACCAGCGAGCCGGAGTCGGACGAGGTCACGAAGAACACAACCACCAGCACGATGCCCACAAAAGAAGTGATCCCGGCCAGCGGCAGCTCCCCCAGCATCTTGAACAGCTTGAGTTCAAGCGCCGCATCCTGCGCCCCGGTGAAACCGTCAGACACAACCTGGTGAATGGCGGTGCCGCCAAAGACGCTCATCCACAGCACGCAGACCAGGCTGGGGATCAGCAGCACGCAGATCACAA
Organism: Leisingera sp. CC-HEC093; assembly: GCF_059429195.1. NCBI lineage: Bacteria > Pseudomonadati > Pseudomonadota > Alphaproteobacteria > Rhodobacterales > Roseobacteraceae > Leisingera > Leisingera sp. CC-HEC093. Next base: position 3,759,188 of record NZ_JCAIJR010000001.1, read on the forward strand.
ATTCCCGCACGGTGCGGCCGCGGCTGACCCGGGCGATGAACATGCCGACGAAGGGTGACCAGCTGATCCACCAGGCCCAGTAGAAGGCGGTCCAGCCTTGGCTGAAGTTCACGTCCTCGCGGCCGATCGGGTTCGACAGCGCAGGCAGGTACTCGATATAGGCCATCAGGCTGGAAGCAAAGCCCGTCAGGATTGCCATTGTCGGCCCCACAAGCAGCACGAAGATCAGCAGCAGGAAGGCCAGCCCCATGTTGATTTCCGACAGCACCTTCACGCCGCCGTCCAGGCCGCGCAGCACCGAAATCAAGGCGACCGCGGTGATCGCGGAAATCAGAATGACCTCTGTGGTGGCCCCTGTCGGCACTCCGAACAGCTCATTCAGGCCTGCATTGGCCTGGGTCGCCCCAAAGCCCAGCGAAGTTGCAAGGCCGAACAGAGTGGCAAAGACCGCCAAAATGTCGATGACGTGGCCGGTCCAGCCCCAGACGCGTTCACCAAAGATCGGGTAAAACGCAGAGCGGATGGTGAGCGGCAGCCCCTTGTTGTAGGTGAACAGAGCCAGCGCCAAAGCCACGATGGCGTAGATTGCCCATGGGTGCAGCCCCCAATGGAAAATTGTCGCTGCCATCCCCAGGCGTACCGCCGCGGCCTCATCCCCCGCAGCAGCACCCAGCGGTGCCCAGTCAGTGCGGGCGCCGCCGCCCTCAGGCACTGCAGTGCCGCCAAAGGCGGTTGAGAAATGGCTCATCGGCTCGCTGACGCCGTAGAACATAAGCCCGATGCCCATGCCTGCGGCAAACAGCATCGCAAACCAGCCCATGTAGCTGTAATCCGGCGTGGCCTCATTACCGCCAAGGCGCACCTTGCCCCAGGGGGAAACGATCAGAAACAGGCAGAACAGCACAAACAGGTCCGCGGCGCCAAAAAAGAACCAGTCAAAATTGCTGGTCACTGCGGGACGCAGCCAGTTGAAAAAGCTCTCGGCCTGTTCAGGCAGCGCCAGCGCATAAAACACAAAAGAAACGATGATCAGGCCGGATACGAGAAACACCGGGTTGTGAATATCGACGCCGAACGGGCCGATCTGGGTTTCGATATTGTCCTGCCCGATCTCGTATTCGGTATCGATGATGTCCGCTTCGCCCTCTGGCGCAGGGATACCCTGGCTGGTGGTTTCGTCAGCCATCTTTGGCCTCCTTCCCTGTAAGTTCTGGCCGTGCAATCCGGGGCCCGCGCCGCCGGAGGCTTCCGGCGGTTCAATTCTCGCGCACGACCAGCACCGAAACAGGTGCTTGCTCTGCAACCCGCCCGCCATGGGCATGGAACAGGTAGTCGCTGACGCTGGGCAAATGGCTGGCCATCACGATCAGCCCTGCACCGATGTCGCTGCAGGCCTTTAGCAGCGTTGCTTCCAAGTCTACTGCCGGGTCGTGGCTGACGACGGCACGGCCAGACGCGGAAATGCCCCGTTTGCCCGCCTGTTCCGTTGCAAAACTGTCGAGTCTGGCTGCAAACTCCTGCGGGTTTCGCGCCACGGAACTCGGCTGCGCAGTGGTGACACCCACGAATACGACTTCGGCATGGTACAGGTGCGCGAGATCCGATGCCATTTGCAGCGCCTTGTCCAGGCGGCCGGCGTGGGCCAGATCGACAGGCACCATGATTTTTGAAAACACGGTCTCCCTCCTTTGATTTTAGTGTCACGCATCTCCGGCACGGGGGCCATGAAGCGCCGGGCAAAGCGCAGACCGGGGCGGAACAACCGCGGCGATGCACACACCTCGGGCTGCGGAGATGCCGCGCCACGAACAAAAAACGCGCGGACATCGCCGCGCGTCTTCCGACAGATACAAGCTATTATAAGGATTTAGGCGTTGACGTCCACCACCACCCGTCCCTTGACCTGCCCATTGAGGATATCCGCGCCCAATTGCGGCAAGTCGCTGAGGACCGCGGGCTGGATCATCGCTTCCAGCTTGTCCATTGGCAGGTCGCTGGCAATCCGCTGCCAGGCGCGGAGGCGGTTTTCATAGGGTTGCATCACTGAATCGATGCCCAAAAGGTTCACGCCGCGCAGCAGGAAGGGGATGACGGTTGCCGGCAGCGCCGCGCCGCCAGCCAGGCCGACCGCGGCGACGGAGGCACCGTATTTCATCTGTCCCAGAACCCGCGCCAGCATCGCGCCGCCGACCGCATCAATGCAGCCCGCCCAGTTTTCGCTTTCCAGCGGGCGCTTGGTTGTTTCGTTGATCTCCTCGCGGGCAACGATCTGTGTTGCGCCCAGCGATTTCAGATACTCCTCAGTCTCCGGGCGGCCAGTTACACCGGCCACTTCATACCCCAGATTTGCCAGGATCGCAGTGGCCACAGAGCCAACACCGCCCGCAGCCCCTGTGACCAGTACCGGCCCATGTCCGGGTTCCAGCCCATGGTCCTCCAGTGCCATTACCGCCAGCATCGCGGTAAAGCCCGCGGTGCCCACCGCCATCGCCTGCCGGCTGTCCAGACCTTCCGGCAGCGGCACCAGCCAATCGGCGCGCACATTGGCCTTCTGGCTGTAGCCGCCCCAATGAGCTTCCCCCACTCGCCAGCCGGTCAGCACCACCTTGTCGCCGGGCTTGTAACGGTTATCCGAGGACGCTTCGACGGTTCCGGCAAAGTCGATCCCCGGCACATGCGGATACTTGCGCACGAGACCGCCGCCCGGTCCGGTGCAAAGACCATCCTTGTAGTTCACCGTGGAATACTCAACTGCGACCGTCACCTCGCCCTCGGGCAGCTGATCCAGGCTGATCTGCTCCACCGCGGCTGAGGTCTTGCCGCTGTCTTCATCCTTGTTCACAACCAGTGCATTAAACATCGTGCCATCCTTTCCTGTACCGCGAACCAGATCCCTTGTTCTTCTGGCCCAATATATCCCGGGGGAGCCGCGGCCTGCCGCGGCGGGGGCAGCGCCCCCGGCGTCTCACTTCAACGCCAGAACCGTTCCTGAACCGTAACAGGCAACAGCCCTGCCGGGGTCTCGACTTCCATTGCAGTGCCCGGCGCCCAATGGGACCGGTTCACCATGCCGATCGCAGCGTTCACCCCGAACTCCGGCGAGAAAATGGCGGAGCCGACCTCACCAACCCGGCGGCCATCCGCAAAAAGCGGCCAGGCATCCAGGCAAGGCGGAATCTCTCCACCGATCACCAGCGGGCGGATCTGCCGGGCGGGGCCATCGGCGGCCTGTTCTGCCAGCGCGGCCTTGCCGATGTAGTCCTCCGGGGAGTTGCAGAATTTGCCCAGCCCGCATTCATAGGGCGTGTTTTCGCGGGTCATGTCATTGCCAAAGCTCAGCAGCCCGCTTTCGACCCGCTCGATCGCGTTCGGACATCCAGCGCGGACGTTCAAATCTTCACCTGCGGCAAACAGTGCGTTCCACAGGGGCATGCCCAGTTCAGCCCCCTCCACATAGACCTCAAAGCCGCCCTGCTTGGACCAGCCGGAGCGCGCGACGACAAGCTCCACGCCCTGGAACGCCAGCCGCTTGTAGCGGAAGAAGCGGATGTCACGCACTTCCTCGCCAAAGACGCGGGCCATCAGTTCGTCCGCCTTGGGGCCCTGCACCGCCAGCGGCGAGACATCGGGCTCAACGATCTCCACATCAAACCCCTTGGCGATGGCAATCCCCAGCGCAAATTGCAGCAGGTCGCCGTCCGCCAGCGACAGCCAATAGTGGTCCGCGGCCAGTTTCACCGCCACCGGATCATTCAGCATGCCGCCGTTGTGGTCGACCGTCGGCACGTAATAGCACTGGTCGTCCGCCATCCTGTCCATATCGCGCGGGCTGATCAGCTTCATCAGCCGCAGCGCGTCCGGCCCCTTGATGCTGACCTGGCGCTCGCAAGCCACGTCCCAGACCTGCACATGCTCCTTCAGGTGGGCGCAGTCGAATTCCAGGCTGTCAAACACGGTGGCCAGCAGCATGTGATTATAAACCGTATAACCCTTGACGCCTGCGGCTTCGACACCGGGGGAAAAGGGCGTGCGCCGGATGCGGCGGGAGGGAAAGATGCTTGCCATGCTCAAGTCTCCGTTTGAGCGTTTCAGGGAATTGGATGCACGCAGCAGAAACCGATGCCGCAAAAGCCTGCATTCAGGGGATCCAGGCATTGCCCTCCCCCGACTCAAGCCTTACGTTCTAAATGTCAGACTTTTAAATGTCAGACAAATGATTTCTTGCCGGATTGCACCCGGCACCGCACATCGTCAGGACCAATGGCATGAAGATTGACCCCAAAAGCTCCGCCGATCTGTCGGTTCAGATAGCCCAGGCGATCAAGGATGCCATTATCTCCGGCGAATTGATCGTGGATGAGCGGCTGCCGTCCGAGGCGGAGCTGTCCGATCATTTCCAGGTCTCCCGCCCGACAGTGCGCGAGGCGCTCAAGCGGCTGGCGGCGCAATCGCTGATCCGCACCCAGCGCGGTGCCTCCGGCGGAGCGTTCGTGAACCGGCTGAGCTTTGAGGACGCCTATGCACAGCAGGTTACCACTTCGACCCTGCTGCTCAGCATGAATGCGGTGAGTTTCGACACCGCCTGCGAGGCGCGCTATGCGCTGGAGCGGGCTTGTGCACCGCTATCAGCCGCGCGCCGCAGTGCTGATCACCTCGCCACCATGCGGGCAGAGATCTTTCGCCAAGGCCAGCCGGGACTGACCGATGTGGCCTTTTGCGCCTCGGATGTGGCCTTTCACCGGGCGCTGGTGGACGGTGCTGGCAACCCCGTGCTGTCTTATCAGCTGGCGGGTGCAGTGGAAGCAATGCAGCCGCTGATGAACATGATCACCTTCACCGCCCGCGACCGTGCGGTGATCACCGGACTTCACACCCGGATTGCCGATGCCATCGAGTCAGGCAACGGCGGCGCGGCCGTTGCAGGGTTGCAGGATCTGGAGGACGAGACCCGCAATCTGGCCTCAGATGTATTTGCCGCCCGGGCTGGCAGGTAAGATTTTGTTAGCCATAAGCCGGGAAGCTCCCGGCATGGTCAAACCCGGTTCAGCCCTGTCACCGGATATCTGGATGCGCTATATCTTCGCCTGCAAGGCGGTGCAGAACGGCGGCGTGGTCCGCCGCAACCGCCGCGATATCGAACGCTATGCGGGGATGGAGACCTTTCTGGAGGAGGTGCCCGCCCGCGGGTTTCAGGCAGTTCAGAACCGGGAACAGATCATCATCTTCTGCAACGGCGCCCCAATCCGCAGACTTGTTTGACGTCTCCGTTTCCCGGCGCGGGAAACGGCCAAAATCCTGCGAGGATTTTTGTGCGCACCAGTTGCCGCAAACGCCAGTTTTCCGCGCCGGAAAACTGGCCGGAATCCTCGCAGGATTCCGGTTCACCCCTTTGCATCTGCGAAGAAGCCGATTATATAACTCCTGTTCCCTTGTGGAACTATGGACATAAACGCGCTCGTAATAAGCGGATCGGACCCGGGGGCGGTACCCGGCGGCTCCACCAAAATCCTTCGTTTGGGGATCATGGGGCCGAAACAGGATCGACGGACGTCTAAAGGGGTTTGCTTTGTCTCGGCGGGGTGCCACCGTACCGGCCCAAACAGTACAATTGCAAACGACAATCGTGCTCCGGTTGCTCTGGCTGCGTAAGCAGTTCGAGGAATCGAAATCTAAGCCCTTGCGCCTAGCCGCGTAAGGCGGGGTTCGCAGGTACCTGGCAACAGAAACCTGCACTTTCCCCGCTTCTTTGCAGATCAGGCCGCGCGCTCCCGCCGGCAGCCGCGCATCGCTGCGCGGCACGTTCCAGCGACTGCTGACACATTAACGCTTGAATTCCTATGCTTTAGATGGTTCCTGCTTGCCTGACCCCCTTAATACTCGAATGGAAAGGTTTGCAGATGTCGAAAGCGGACGTGCTGCTCAGCTGGCTTAATGAAACCTGGGGCAACCGGAATTTCGGCTTTGCGGACAAGCTTTTGACGAAAGACGCGACAGTCCGCGGCGCGATGACCCGGGAACCTGTCAGCGTGGATGAGGTCAAGGAATTTGCGCAAACCATCAGCAGCCTACTTGGGCCGATAAAGGCATCGGCGGAACTGATGGTTGAGCAAGGCGACTGGCTGGCTGCCCGGATCATCGTGGAAACGGAAAACCCGCGCGACCGGGCACCGTTCCAGTTCAGCGACCACTTCTTTGTCCGGTTCGAAAACGGCAAGATTGCGGAAGTCATCAGCCAGCTTGACTACTTCAGCCTGTTTGAAAACCTCGGCCAGCTGCCGCAGGATGCCCTGGCCGCCTGCATGACGGGGGAAACCCTCGATTGGAAGCAGTCCGGCCTTGACACAGACCTGCAGGCTCCGGTCTCATAGCGGGATGGGGAGTACCGCGAACGCCCCGTGAGGCGCCAGCCCAAGGTTCGCATGTTACCCTTGCACGCGAGGAGACATGCCCATGGCTGCCCCGAATGAAATTACTCCTTCCCAATTGCTGCGCCTCATCGGCCTGCCGGACGCTCCGGTTTTGCCGGACATCCGCACGGATGAAGACTTTGCAGCAGATCCTTATCTGATCCCCGGCTCCTTCCGGCATCCGCACACAGACATTAACGGCCTCAAAGACCGCCTCAAGGGGCGGCGCTGCGTGGTGGTCTGCCAGAAAGGCCTGAAGCTGTCGCAAGGGCTGACCTCTTGGCTGCGCGGGGACGGGATCAAGGCAGAATACCTGCAGGGCGGTATGTTCGCCTGGCGCGATCTAAAAGGCGCACCGCGGATTCCAGCCCGCGCCCTGCCCGCCCCCGTCCACGGCAGCACCCTGTGGGTGACCCGCCACCGCCCCAAGATCGATCGGATCGCCTGCCCCTGGCTGATCCGCCGCTTTGCGGATGCCGGGGCACGGTTCCTGTTTGTATCTCCATCCGAGATTGCCGGTGCCGCGGAGCGCTTTGGCGCGACGCCATTTGATGTCGAGGATGTGTTCTGGTCGCACCGGGAGGAGCTTTGCACCTTTGACACCATGCTGGATGAGTTCGGCCTGCGCACGCCTGCGCTTGACACTCTGGCACGGGTTGTGAGAGGCGCCGACACCAACCGGCACGATCTGGCGCCCGAAGCAGCGGGGCTATTGGCCCTCTCGGTCGGGTTGTCACGCCAGTTCAAGGACGACCACCAGCAGCTTGAGGCAGGCATGAAGCTATACGATGCGCTATACCGCTGGGCCCGCGACGGCCAGGGCGAAGGCCACGATTGGCCGGCGGGCCGCAAGGCATGAATCATCCCAGCTGGACGGAAATGCTGCACGTCTTCGGACGTATCGGAGTGCTGAGCTTTGGCGGCCCGGCGGCGCAGATCGCGGTGATGCACAAGGAATTGGTCGAGGACCGCCCCTGGCTGAGCGAGGACAGCTTCCTGCGCGGACTGAGTTTTTGCATGCTGCTGCCAGGCCCGGAGGCGATGCAGCTGGCGACCTATACCGGCTGGCGCATGCGGGGCACTGCCGGCGGGCTGCTGGCCGGGATGCTGTTTGTGCTGCCGGGGGCTGCAGTGATTGCCTTTCTTGTCTGGCTTTATGCGCACTACGGCACCTTGCCTGCGGTACAATCCGCCTTCCTGGGTGTGAAGGCGGCGGTGGTGGTGATCATCCTTCAAGCGCTGCGCCGGCTATCAGGCAAGGCGCTCAACCATCCTCTGGACTGGGCGCTGGCCGGTTTCGGCTTTGCCGCGCTGTTTCTTTTCAACCTGCCGTTTCCGCTGGTGGTTCTGGCCGCGGCCTGCATCGGCCTGATGCGCGAGGATAGGAGCAATGCGGCCGTGGCACACAGCCCAGCAGTTCAAAATAGCAGCACGCTTAAGACAATCGCGGTCTGGGGCGGGCTTTGGCTGCTGCCGCTGTTTTTCCTGAACCTGTCGGGAGCCGGTTTCCTTGCTGATATCGGCTGGTTCTTTTCCAAGCTGGCGGTGGTCACCTTTGGCGGCGCCTACGCAGTGCTGGCTTACATCAGCCAAACCGTGGTCAGCCAGTTCGGCTGGATCAGCGCAGGCCAAATGATCGACGCGCTGGGGCTGGCGGAAACCACGCCAGGCCCGCTGATCCTGGTAACCCAGTTTGTCGCCATGCTGTCAGGCCTGCTGAAGGGGGGCATTGGGCTGTTCCTTGCGGCTGGCGCGGTGGCGCTTTGGGCGACCTTTATGCCCTGTTTCCTGTGGATCTTTGCCACCGCCCCATATGTGGAACGCATAGCCGCACACCCCCGGCTGGGCATGGCGCTGAAGGCGGTGACCGCCACTGTTGCCGGGGTCATTCTGAACCTGTCGGCCTGGTTCCTGATCCATGTGGTTTTTGCCGAAACGCAGGTGTTTGAAGCCGGAATTCTGCATGTCCCGGCACCGGTTCTGGACAGCCTGAACCCCGCCGCGGCCCTGCTGGTTCTGTTGGCGCCCTTGGCGGCATGGCTGGTGCGCGGCAAAATGCTGCTGCTGCTTGCGCTGATGGCCGCAGCCGGGTTGGTCGTTGCGGAATTCCCGTTTCCAATCAGCTAACTGACGCTGGCGGATTGTTTCTGCGAAGGGTAAAAAAGTTTTCGGGCAGCCGGACTGCTGCCCTTTTGTTTCCGTCAGAATCTCCTATGCTTAACCGCAAATGAACAAAGGGTGACTGCATGTCCCGTGAAATCGACTATGGCAACCTGATGCACTCTGCCATGCGCGGCCTGATCCGGACCGTGCTGCAAGACATCTCTGACAATGGCTTGCCCGGTAACCACCACTTTTTCATCACCTTCGACACCGCCCACCCGGACGTGGAACTGGCCGACTGGCTGTCCGACCGCTACCCGGGTGAAATGACCGTGGTCATGCAGCACTGGTTCGACAATCTGAAAGTGGATGAAGAGGGCTTTGCGGTGACGCTGAACTTCGGCGACTCGCCGGAGCCGTTGTATATCCCCTACGACGCCATTCGCACTTTTGTGGATCCTTCGGTGGAGTTCGGGCTGCGGTTTGAAAGCGCTGATGAGGACACCGAAGGGTATACTGCTGTGCCCGATGCGGAGGATGAAGCGGATGAGTCCATCGATCAGCAGGAACCGGTAAAGAAAGACGCCGATGTGGTGTCGCTCGACAGTTTCCGGAAATAGAACCCGCACCGGAGAAAGACGGATCAGGCAGCCCTGCGGGCTGCCTTTTTTTTGCTACTGCCGTTTCAGGAAAGTTGACAATTTCCGCCGCGGTTCGCCGTTCAGGCGGGAGCTGTAGACCAGATCCAGGCCGCCCTTTGCCAGCGTACGGTCGTACTGCTGCATTTCGTAGTCACCATTCGGGTGAATGAACAGCGAGAAGACCGTTAGGGTGCCTTCGGTGATGCGGCCCCAAACAAAGGGTTCCCCTTCCATCGGATCCAGCGGCACCGAATGGCCGAACACGTTGCGGGTCATTGCCGCCGAAAAAACACCGTCGCGCCCGGTTTTCCGGAACTCGATCTCGTAGGTCTTGGTCTTCCGGCGGCCGTCGTCCTTTTCCGTGGTGGACGTCCACTTGATCGTGAACCCCTTCTTCATTTCGCGGATCACAACGCTCATGTCACGCGGATCGGTGTCGCCATCCTCTTTGACGAGGTCGACACTGCCGGAGTATTCGCCGGCGAACTGCGAAATACCCGCTGCGAATACAGGCACGCCCGGTAACAGCAAAAGGCTTGCTGCCAAAAGTGCAGCCTGCAAGGTCACCAATGAACGCAAGCGAATGAGCAACCGCATCTCCTTTCCGGGCAAGACAGTACAAGTTCATGTATTACCAGCATAACACGGTTCCAGACTATTACAGCGCCTGGATTGCGCCAATTCAACACTATACCTAGCGGCCCTTTTGACTATGCTGCGCGCAACTGGCCAATTGCGCTGCATTCCGGCACAGGCTAAACGGCATACAATCGCATACTCAACGGAGATACAGACGGATGTCCGCAACCCGCACCGAAACCGACAGTTTTGGCCCGCTTGAAGTCCCGGCAGAGAAATACTGGGGCGCGCAGACACAGCGCTCGATCATGAACTTCCCGATTGGCTGGGAAAAGCAGCCGGTGGCCATCGTACGCGCACTCGGCGTCATCAAAAAAGCCTGTGCCATGGCCAATAAGGCCTCCGGCAAGCTGGAGGCAAAAATCGCCGATGCCGTGATCCAGGCGGCCGGCGAGGTGATCGAGGGCAAGTTCGACGACGACTTCCCGCTGGTGGTCTGGCAGACCGGTTCCGGCACCCAATCCAACATGAACTCCAATGAGGTAATCGCCAACCGCGCGATCGAAATCCTGGGCGGAACCATCGGCACCAAGGACCCGGTGCACCCGAACGATCACTGCAACATGGGCCAGTCCTCGAACGACACTTTCCCGACCGCCATGCATATCGCCACCGCGATGACCGTGCGCGACGTGCTGGTGCCGGGGCTGACCAAACTGGCCGAAGGGCTGGAGGCCAAGGCGGAAGAGTTCAAGGACATCATCAAGATCGGCCGGACCCACACCCAGGATGCGACCCCGCTGACCCTGGGTCAGGAATTCGGCGGCTACGCGCATCAGATCCGCCAGGGCCTGGCACGGGTCGAGGCAGCAATGCCTGGCATCTATGAGCTGGCACAGGGCGGCACCGCCGTCGGCACCGGCCTCAACACCCAGAAGGGCTGGGGCGAGACCGTGGCCGCCAACATGGCAGAGATCACCGGCCTGCCCTTTGTCACCGCGCCGAACAAGTTCGAGGCACTGGCGGCCCATGACGCCATGGTGTTCCTGTCAGGCGCTTTGGCGACCATTGCGGGCAGCTGCTACAAGATCGCCAACGACATCCGCTTCCTCGGCTCCGGCCCGCGCTCCGGCCTGGGCGAGCTGATCCTGCCGGAGAACGAACCAGGCTCCTCGATCATGCCGGGCAAGGTGAACCCGACTCAGGCCGAGGCGCTGACCCAGGTGGCCGCGCATGTGATGGGCAACGACGCAGCGATCAAGTTCGCAGGCTCGCAGGGGCATTTCGAGCTGAACGTCTACAACCCGATGATGTCCTACAATCTGCTGCAGTCGATTCAGTTGCTTGGAGACGCCGCGGACAGCTTTACCGAGCGTATGCTGAACGGCATCCTGGCCAATGAGCCGCGCATCGACAAGCTTATGAAGGAAAGCCTGATGCTGGTCACAGCACTGGCACCGACCATCGGATATGACAACGCCACCAAGGTTGCCAAGACCGCACACAAAAACGGCACCACGCTGAAGGAAGAAGCGATTGCCCTGGGTTTTGTCGATGAGGCAACCTTTGACGCCGTGGTCCGCCCCGAGCAGATGATCGGGCCCAAGGACTGATGGAAAAGCCGGTCAATCTGAACCGGTACAGGAAAGAAAAAGCGCGGGCTGAGAAGAAGGCCCGCGCTGACCAGAACGCCGTGAAATTCGGGCGGACCAAGGCAGAGAAAGACCTGGACAAGGCGCGCAACGCGCAAGACGTCCGCCGCCTGGACGATCACAAGCGCGACGAATGAACGGGCGCCCCAAAAAGCACTCCCTTACCTTACGCGGGCACCGCACGTCGGTGTCGCTGGAGGACGATTTCTGGGATGCCTTCCGTGAGATCGCTGCACAGGAAAACCGCCCGATCAACGACCTGGCGGCAGAAATTGATGAATCCCGCGGCGAGGACTGCGGGCTGGCATCCGCCATCCGGCTGTTTGTGCTGCGCCGGTTAAGACCGAATTAACCACGATCCGGCATCTTGGCCTGATACCGATGCCAGAGCCCCTTTCAGCCGATACTTGGCTGGGACCGTTTCCGGCACGAGCGCAAACGCCGCGGCTTCCATGCAGTTGAGAATGCCGGCCAAGTTGTGATCTTCTGCAACCACGACGCGGTCCACATCATTCAATGATGCAAATTTCTTCGAAGAAATTTGACAAAAAAATTCGAATTTTCTTGGCTACCTTTTGGCTAATTGCAGCCAAATTCCATTCTTGGACCGCACCGTCAGATGCGCCACTGGCACCGGCGTTTTGCTTGCAACCGGCGTAATCCGGAACTGGCGCAGGATCATCGACAAGATCAGCGGCCCCTCTACCATGGCAAACCCTGCCCCGCTACAGACACGGGACCCGGCCGAAAACGGGATATAAGCGTCGCGCTGGCATTGCTTGCCGTTCTCTGTCTTCCAGCGCGCCGGGTCAAACCCGTCCGGGTTCTCCCACAGCCGTTCATGCCGGTGCAGGTGCCAGGGGCTCAGCACCATCTGCGCGCCCTTCGGCACATCCCGGTTGCGAAAGCGTTCCGGGCAGACGGCCTCGCGCACCATCATCGGCACCGGCGGATAAAGCCGCAGAGTTTCGCGGAACACATCGCGGCTGATCTTCAGTTTTGAGACCGCAGAAAAGCTGTCATCCTCCAGCGCAGAGGCTTCAGCTGCCACCTTCTCCTGCCACTCCGGGTAAAGCGCCATGAGGTAAAGCGCCCAGGCCAAGGCAGAGGCGCTGGTTTCATGACCGGCAAGAAAGAAGATTGCCACCTGGTCCACCATTTCCGCCGCATCAAAAGTGCTGCCGGTTTCCGGGTCCCGTGTGGTCATGATCTTGGTCGCCAGATCATCCGGCGCTGTGCCTGCCTTGATTGCAGCCATCCGATCGGTCGTAAGCTGTGCGATCAAGGCCCGGATCTCAGCTGCGTTCCGGCGGGTGCCGCGGCGGAAGAACCGCGGCATCCACCGCGGCAGCGGCAGAAAGGCGGCCAAATTCAGCAAGGGCTGGCTGCGCTGGTAGTCGCGGAAACGGGTAAAGACCTGCCCCGCCACCTCATGTTCGATCGGGATCGAAAACAGCGTCCGAAAGATCACGTCCGCCGCCGCGTGCGAGGTTTCCTCCTCAATCTCCACCGGTCCCTGCTGCCCTTCCAGACGCGCCACAGCGGCCTCTGCTGCTGCTCGCATTGCAGGAAAAGTGTCCTTCAGCCGACCGCCTTCAAAGGCCGGGTCGATGATCCGCCTCTGCCGTTTCCAGGCCTCACCATTGGTTAGGAACACTGAATTGCCCAAAAGTGGCTTCAACCCTTCGGCGATCCGGCCGGACTTCGGAAAGTCATCTGGCCGGTCTTTCAGCAGCAGCTTCACCAACTCCGGCTGATTGACCAGAAAGGAGCGGAAAAACGGTGTACGGAATTCCGCCATCCAAGCGCGGTACAGTTTCGCTGGCTGGGCGGAGAGGATGTCCTGACGGAACAATTTCACATAGCGCCACAGCGACACTTGGCTGGGCCGTGCGGGTGGCTTTGGCGGCAGCACTTGGGTCATTCAGCAGCTACCGTGGTGTATTTCGAGACCGGCACATCAATCCGGGACTGCGAGGGTTTGCGATCCCTATAGCGCTCCGCCAGCGTCAGCGGTCCGGCAGTGATGCGAAAATAGTCATAGTCACCTGGGCGGTCAAAGGCGCAGAGATACTGGAAATGCAGCCGGAAGAAACGCCAGCGCAGCTGCTGCCAGCGCTTCGGGCTGAGAGTTTGAGTGAAGGCGGCTGAAAACACCAGCGGCCAGCGCTTGCCCTCAGGGGCTACCCCGCTGACGGCCACCGGGTCGCAAAGGGCAAAAGCGCAGCCGTCGCCCGGTGCGGTGACATCCACCCAGGCGAGTTCATCACGCTGGCACAGGTATCTAAGATCAGTCCGCAAGCGCCGCGCACGCGGCAAGAAGGAAACCATCGGCACCACCTGGCCCAATGTCAGGAACCCCAGTGCCGGGCGTTTTGGCGGCGGCCCTTCACGGATCAGGTCTGCCAGCACCGACACCCCCAGATGTGCGCCGGAGGAATGGCCAACAACCAGTACCTCGTCCAAATTTTGATCCTGCAAAGCCTCGGCGATTAGAGCACGGAACTGGTCCAGTCGCGCCTCCATTCCCGGTGCGTTGGCGCCACTTCTGGCAGCGGTATGCGCATAGTCATGCATCAGATAATAGGCAAAGAACTTGCCATCGCGCTTTTTGAACCAGCGCAGCAGCCCGTATCCTGCACCGGCCCCCAAGCCCCATCCAATGACTGAGGTCAGAAAGCCGCCAAGGTTCGCCAGCCCGGCAAGAATGCTAAACGCACGAGCCGCACCCCATGCCAGCAACAGAGCCAGCAGCGCCTGTAAGAGCAGCATTCCCACCGGATAAAGGGCCGCTATCACCGGCCCCTTGCGCAGCCGCATCAGCCGCCGCAACGCGCCGGTGGCGATGTAGATCCACGCAGTCCGCAGTAGCTGCCAGTATGTGCCGGCAATTGTTGCCTCCATACTGCCGCGCACGATGTCGGACCAGACCAGCACTTCGATATCTGCTTCGGTCCGCTGCCCATCCATTTCCGCCGCGGCATACCAGCCATAGGGGCCTTTGGTCCGCTTCGGAGACAGGGTCAGCCTGTAGCCGGAAATCTCTGACTGTGCGGCGCCTTCCTTGCGGTAAAGCTCGCGGTAGCGGCGCGGGTGAATCGGGTCATAGCCCGGGATGTAGAATACCCGCCGCCTGCGTACCTGCTGGGAATTGGTACCGGTTTGATCCACGTTGACCTGCTCTGCCGTTTTGCGGACAGATTAGCAGCGCAATCCGGCAAGAGTAAGGCCTGGAAAAAGGGCCAGAAAGCCCCCCATTCCTTGGTCTCAGCCCAGCGTTGCCAGCGCTGGGAAGGTTTCCAGCAGCCACCAGGAGAAGGTGGTGAACAAGCCAGTCACCAGCATGATGCCGACAAACAGCAACAGGCCGCCCATCACCTTTTCAATCAGTCCCATATGCCGCTTCATCTTGTTCATCAGCGTCATCGACCGGTTGAGGAACATCGCCGCCAGAAGGAACGGCACCCCCAGTCCCGCGGCATAGACGCCCAACAAGATGGTGCCGCGGCTGACCGATGCCTCGGACGCTGCCAGCGACAGGATCGCACCCAGCTGCGGGCCGATGCAGGGGGTCCAGCCAAAGGCAAATGCTAGCCCCAGCACATAGGCCCCAAGGGCGGAACCGCCGGACTCGCCCGCCTCCATCCGCGCCTCGCGATCCAGCAGAGGAATGCGGAACACTGACAAAAAGTGCAAGCCGAAGATGATCACCACAACACCTGAGACTTGAGCGAAAAGTTCCTGATTCTGCAGCACAAAGGCGCCAAAGGCAGAAGCAGTGAAGCCCAGCAGAAGGAACACCGTGGACAGCCCCAGCACAAAAAACAGAGCAGCAATGACCGCCTTGCGCCGTGCAGCGGAGGTGCCTTGCATCTCGCCGATGGTCACACCGCTCATGTAGGCCAGATAAGGCGGTACAATTGGCAGCACGCAGGGCGACAGGAAACTGATCACGCCGCCAAGCAGCGCCACCAGCATGGCAGGGAGCAGCCCTGCGTCGATGATCTCGATTCCAAACATGTCCCAACACTTATGTTAGCAGCGGACCAACGTCACGGGGACGGCTGGTCACATCCTTGTGGACAGCATGAAACATCCCGCTTATCTGCACACCATGACCGAGATCAAAGATACATTGGACGCAATTGGGCTGCTGTGCCCTCTGCCCGTCCTCAAGGCGCGCAAGCGGCTGAAATCACTGGAACCCGGCCAGGTTCTGGAACTGCTGGCGGATGACCCGGCGGCGGTGATTGACGTGCCGCATTTCTGCAATGAAGCAGGCCATGAGTTTCTCGGCCACAGCGCCGGCACGGACCATCAGATCTATCTGATCCGCAAAGGCGGTTAGCACTGCTTCACCGCTGACGTCTTTGTTCAGAAGCCCGGAATTTGGCACGAATTCCGGCTTGGAATACAGGTGTTTTCCGGGCCGTGTCCCGCGCCGGTAAGCGGCTTCCGCCGTGCATTAGGGCTGCCATGAGAATGCCGGCGGGCCGCAAAGAGAAAAGGCAGGCCAACCGGCCTGCCTTTTCTTTCGATCTTTTTCAGCCTTAGCCGCCCATCGACCACCAGCCGCGGCGCTTCGGCTTGGGCGGGGCTGCCGGTTCCGGTTCCGCCTCAGCACCAGCCATGGCAGGCTCGGGCTGCTTTTCTTCCTTCGCAGGCGCAGGCTCCGCTTCTGTGGTCTGCTCCGCAACGGGCTCAGCCTCATCTGCTTCCTCAGCAGCGGGTTCCTCAGCGGCGGCGGGTTCGTCTGCCACTTGTTCAGCTTCCGTTGCGGGCGCAGCTTCAGTCTCAGTTGCTTCCGCCTGCGCAGGTGCTGCGGTTTCAGCTTCCGCCGGTGCGGCCACGGCCTCAGCCTCTGTTTCTGCAACCGGTTCCGCAATCTCTGCCACAGGCGCTGCCGCTTCGGCCTCTTGCTCAGGTGCTTCAGCTGCTTCCACAGCCGCAGCAGATTCTTCAGCACCCTCAGCTGGGACCTCTGCCGCTTCGGCAGGAGCATCATCAGCAACAGCAGCTTCCGCCTCCGCAGGCTTGGCCTTCGGCTTGCGAGAGCGGGTACGGGTGCGCGAGCGTTTCTTCTCCTTCACCTCTTCGACAGGGGCTTCCTCGTTTTCAGCAGCAGCCTCGGAGGCCTCAGCGGTCTCCTCTTTGGGCTGCTCTTGGTCCTCAGATGCCTCGTCGTCGCCATTCTCGCCGGCTTCACCGTTCTGAGACTGCTCGCCATTGCCGCCCTTCCGGCGGCGGCGGCGGCGGCGCTTGCGCTTGGGTTTGTCGTCCTGCGGCGCCTCGTCCGTGGTCTCGGGTGCGGCCGGTGCCTCATCCTCGTCCTGTTTGGCCTCTTCCGCGTCCACCTGTTCCATGATCGAGGTATCCACTGACACCACCGGAGCGGCGACGGCAGGCACGTTGCGCGACGCAGTTTTGAACTTTTCGAGCACAAAGTCCGGGCTGACCAGATGCGCGTCGCCTTCGATGCGCACGGACAGGCCGTATCGCGCCTCGATCTGGGCGATGTGCTCGCGTTTCTGGTTCATCAGGAAGTTGGCAATGGACACCGGGCAGCGCACCAGCACTTCGCGCGAGCGGCGGCGGGTGCCCTCTTCCTCAATCTGGCGCAGAATCGACAGCGCCATCGAATCGTCCGAGCGGATCAGGCCGGTGCCGTGGCAATGCGGGCACGGCGCGGTGGTCGCCTCGATCATGCCGGGGCGCAGCCGCTGGCGCGACATTTCCATCAGGCCAAAACCGGAGATCCGGCCCACTTGGATGCGGGCACGGTCGGTCTTCAGCTTGTCCTTCATGCGCTTTTCGACAGCGGCGTTGTTCTTGCGCTCGTCCATATCGATGAAGTCGATGACGATCAGGCCTGCCAGATCGCGCAGTCGCAGCTGGCGCGCCACCTCTTCGGCGGCTTCCAGGTTGGTCTTGAGCGCGGTTTCCTCGATCGAGCCTTCCTTGGTGGCGCGTCCGGAGTTCACATCGATCGCCACCAGTGCCTCGGTCACGCCGATCACGATGTAGCCGCCGGACTTCAGCTGAACTGTCGGGTTGAACATCCCCGCCAGATAGCTTTCCACCTGGAACCGGGCAAACAGCGGCAGCGCTTCCTGATAGTGGCGCACATTCTTGGCGTGGGACGGCATGATCATTTTCATGAAGTCCTTGGCGATGCGGTAGCCGCGGTCGCCTTCCACCAGAACCTCGTCGATCTCGCGGCTGTAGAGGTCGCGGATCGAGCGCTTGATCAGGTCGCCCTCTTCATAGATCTTGGCCGGCGCGATGGATTTCAGCGTCAGCTCGCGGATCTGCTCCCACAGGCGCTGCAGGTATTCATAGTCGCGTTTGATCTCGGATTTGGTGCGCTTGGCACCGGCGGTGCGCACTATCAGGCCCGCGCCGGTCGGCACGTCCAGCTCGGTTGCAATGTCTTTCAGTTTCTTGCGGTCGGCTGCATTGGTGATCTTGCGGGAGATGCCGCCGCCACGGGCGGTGTTGGGCATCAGCACGCAGTAACGGCCGGCCAGCGACAGATAGGTGGTCAGCGCCGCACCCTTATTGCCGCGTTCTTCCTTGACGACCTGCACCAGCAGCACCTGGCGTACCTTGATCACTTCCTGGATCTTGTAACGGCGCGGGCGCGGTTTGCGCGGCGGGCGGATGTCCTCGCTGTCGTCCTCGTCAGCAACCGACTCGATGCTCTCGTCCTTGGAGGTGGCGTCTGCGCGGCTGGACTCAGCGTCGTCATCCCCCTCCCCTTCGCTGTCATCAGCGCCGTCTTCTTTGGCTTCCTCAGCTGCCGAATCTGCATCTGCAGAAACGGTTTCCGCTTCTGTCTCTGCTTCGGTTCCGCTTTCCTCAGTTGTTTCAGCCGCGGCTTCTTCTACCGGAGCCTCACCAGCCGTTGCGGCTTCTGCCGCGGCAGCCTCTTCGGGTTCACCCGCTTCAGGCTCTTCCACCGGGGTTTCCGCGACACGCTCCATCGGCGAGGAGCCTTCCGGAACCTCGGCCAGTTCCGCCGGGACATCCGCTGCTTCAGAACTGTCGGTCAGGTCAATGGTTTCCATACCGGCGATTTCACCGGCCGCCGTTTCAGAGGCCTCAACCTCCTTGGTTTCCACGGCGTCCTTGGAGGATGCCTTGGCCGCCTTGGCAGAGGATTTGGAACGGCGCGAACGCTTCGGCTTGGCCGGTTTTTCGTCCTCGTCTTCGTCACGGGCGCGCATCGCCTCGGCATAGGCGCGCTCTTCCTCCATCAGGGCCTCACGGTCCGCGACGGGGATCTGGTAGTAATCCGGGTGGATTTCCGAAAACGCCAGGAAACCATGGCGGTTTCCGCCATAATCTACAAAGGCCGCCTGCAGGGACGGTTCGACGCGCGTTACTTTTGCGAGGTAGATGTTGCCAGCAAGCTGGCGTTTGTTTTCGGACTCAAAGTCGAATTCCTCAACCTTGTTTCCATCGACCACCACAACGCGGGTCTCTTCCGCGTGGGTGGCGTCAATAAGCATCTTCTTTGCCATGGGTCCTTGATGCACCTGCCCTGTGCGCCCGCAAGCCTCCTGCTTCCAGGCGGCCGCGCGCGTTTCGGGTGGTGTCTTGTCAGGGCGATGTTGGACGGCGCGGTGCAGCAGGTGGTCCCGGGTTCTATGCCCGGCCTTCCTGCCTCAGTGCTTTTCGCTCTCGCGCGCGTCATCGCGGTTCTTCTCCGGCAGACGGGGTGTGCCCGCGCCTGCCTTGTTATCCCTGCACCGAATAAATTCCGGCTTGGGCGCTAAACTGCCCCCTTGGGTCAAGAGGGCCAATCGGTCTGGCTGCGGCTTTCTCGGATCATGCCGGACAAAAGCCGAAGCCAGCGAAACTCATCAGAACGGGAGGAACCAAGTGCAGGTTTCAAGCCCGTTGCGCCAGCATAAGGCCTGTGGATAGGTAATGACAATGGACATTCGTCACCACAGGGTCTGAAATTGCAAACGGCCCGCCACTAGCAGGCAGGCCGTTAATATTCCTTAACTTTTCAGAGTGAACCTGCAGTTTAGCGCAAAATCCGGCCCGAAAAAGCCGTGCTTTCCAAGCCCTTTCCCGTGAAGGAAACGGCTCTGCCGGTTCAGGCAAGGTAGTCAGACCGTTGCAACCCGTATTTCGCCATTTTTTCGTTCAGCGTCCTGCGCGGCAGGCACAGTTCGTCCATCACGCTGGCGATGGAGCCCTTGTGGCGGCGCATGGTGTTGTCGATCAGCATGCGTTCAAAGGCCTCCACATACTCTTTCAGCGGCTTGCCTTCGGTTGTCATGACCGGCTGCATTTCCTCGTGATCGGACATCAGAAGGGAGGCAATAGTGCCGGAGCCGCGGCGCGATTGCAGCACCGCGCGTTCGGCGATGTTGATCAGCTGGCGCACATTACCTGGCCAGGGAGCCTGCAAGAGCTGCGCGGCCTCTTGGGCGCTCACCTGCGGCGCATCGCAACCGTATTCCTCGGAGAACTGCTCGCTGAGGCGGGTGAACAGGGTCAGGATATCCTCGCCGCGCTGCCGCAGCGGCGGCACGGTGATGCGCAGTGCCGCCAGCCGGTAAAACAAGTCCGGGCGCAGCGCATCTTCACAGGTTTTACCCGCTTCCTGCAGGTTGGAAATGGCGACAATCCGGGTTTCGGCCGGGGTGCCCTGCTCGTTGATCACGCTTAGCAGCTTGGCCTGCAGGGTTTCCGACAGCGCGTCGATATCTTCCAGCACCAGGGTACCGCCACGGGCTTCCTCGACCGCCGGCAGCATGCTGTCTTCCGGCAGCATCGGCCCGAACAGACGCTTGGACAGCACCTCTTCCTCCAGTGCAGCGCAGGAAATCAGCACGAATTTCTTGCCCGCCCGGCTGCCGACCGCATGCAGCGCGTGTGCAACCAAGGTCTTGCCGGTTCCGGTCTCGCCGTCGATCAGCACATGGCCGTCAGCCTGGCCCAGGTCCAGAATATCCTCGCGCAGGCGCTCCATTACCGGGCTTTGTCCGATCAGTTTCTTCATGATCTGCGACCCGTCCGACAGTTCGCGGCGCAGCGCCCGGTTATCCAGCGTCAGGCGGCGGGCGCCGGTGGCGCGCTTGGCCAGCTCCGACATGCGGTCCGGGTTGAAGGGTTTCTCAAGGAAGTCAAAAGCACCGACGCGCATCGCCTCAACCGCCATCGGCACATCGCCATGGCCGGTAATCATGATCACCGGCAACGCGCTATCGCTGCCCATCAGTTTTTTCAGGAACTGCATGCCGTCCATGCCCGGCATCTTGATGTCGGAGATCACGATGCCCGGGTAGTCTGGCCCCAGAACCTTCAACGCCTCTTCGGCGCTGGAAAAGGTCTCCGTGTCATAGCCTGACAGTGCCAGCCACTGGCTGATCGACTGCCGCATATCCTGTTCGTCGTCCACGATCGCGATTTTCATAGCCTGGGCCATGCGCGTTCTCTCCTAATCACTGCGGGCCGCCTATTCGGCAGCTTCGATACCGTCCACAAGGACCGGCAATTGCATCTCAAAAACCGCGCCGCCATTCTGGCCATTGCGGGCGGTCAGCCGTCCCCCTAGGTCGTTGACGATCCCCGAGGAGATGGCAAGACCCAATCCAACCCCGTCGCCGGGCTGCTTGGTGGTGTAAAAAGGTTCAAACAGGTTGTCGAAGTCCTTGATACCCATCCCATTGTCGCGCACCGACAGCGTCGCCGTCTCGCCTGCGGCCAGCAGGATTTCCACCTCCGGGTCCGCCACAGATTTGGTGGCGTCCAGCGCATTGCGCAAGAGGTTGACCATCACCTGCTCCAGCCGCATCCGGTCGCCCATCACCATAACAGGTTCTTCCGGCAGGATACGGGTTATTTTCACATGCCTCTGACGCAGCTGCGGCTCCATCATCGACAGGCTGGATGCCAGTGCATCGCCCAAGTTTACTGGGCTGAACGCATCTCCGCCCTTGCGCGCGTAGGATTTCAGCTGACGCGTGATCGCGCCCATACGCTCAATCAAATCATCAATCCGCCCAAAAGAGGCCAGCGCCTCGTCAGGGCGGTTCCGGTTCAAAAGCAGGCGTGCACCGGCCAGATAGGTTTTCATCGCCGCCAGCGGCTGGTTCAACTCGTGGCTGACGGCTGCAGACATCTCACCCAATGCGGCCAGTTTCGAGCTCTGCGCCAGGCTCTGCTCGGCCACGGCAAGGGTCTTTTGCATGCGCTCACGCTCGGCAATTTCCCGCTGCAGGCGGGCATTCAATACGCGAAGCTCTGCCGACTCCCGCTGGAACAGCGCCATTCGCAGCGCGGTCTTGCGGCTGAGCGCATAGAAGGCCAGCGCCAGCAAGATGGCGAATCCCATGATTTCAAGCGCCAGCACCGCATTGACCCGCTCACGGACCGACGAATAGGTGGTAAAGGTCGCCATCCGCCAGCCTTGGAAGGGCACCCTGGTTTCAAGCCGCATCACCGCCTCGCCCTGCAGGTAAGCGTCGGGCGGCAGCGCGGTCCAGTCCGTAGTGGCGCGGATCGCCCGCTGGATCGCCCCTTCGGGTGTCTGCAGCGTCAGTGCGTCGGTTTCCTGCAGCCCGCGCCAGCGCGCTTCGGTGGCCAGGATGATATTGCCGGTGCTGTCGGTCACCAGAACAGCATCCGAAATGCCCGCCCAGGCCCGCTCGAATTTCTGCAGATCAACCTCGACAACAATGGCGCCCAGCACCCCTGTCGCGTCGATCACCCGGCGTGAATAGGTAAAGCGGTAGCCGCCCACCTCCCGCGGGATAACGGAAAACACCGTCGATTTGGCCCGCACGGCATCGACGAAATAGGCGGCGTTGCGGTGGCTTTCGCCCAGACGGTTGCGGTCGGTAGCCGCCACCGTGCGGCCGTCCTGTGCCAGAAGCATGATCGAGGCGGCGCCGATTTCATCGACAAAGGAAATCAGCCGCTGGGTGGAAAGGGAGAAGTCGCTGGATTGCAGCGCCGAGATCAGCGTCTGGTCGCGGGCCAGCAGCTGCGGCACGATGGCGTGCTGGCGCAGCTCGCTCAGCAGGTTGCCCGAGTAAAGTGCAAGGCGCAGCTCCGCCCGGTTGCGTGTGCTCTCGGTGAACCGGTGGGTCAGCGCACGGTTGGTGGTCCAGACCGTGACAGCAGCCACGATCATAAACAGCACAAGCGCCAGCCGCGCCCGCCACGAGATTGTGCGGGAGCGCGCCTTGGGCGAGGATATTTTCAGATCTGTTCGCGGGGCGGTCATGCGGTTACCCTATTGCCGCCGCCCCGCATCCTCAAGTCACGCAGCGGTGACCATTCCGGCAAGTGCGCGGAACACTGCCGCACCGTCGGTACCGCCGTGGCCTTCGTCCGCAGCCCGTTCCGGATGCGGCATCATACCGAGAACACGGCGGTTTTCCGAAAGGATGCCGGCAATGTCAGCCACCGAACCGTTGGGGTTTTCTTCATAGGTGAAAGCAACCCGGTCCTGATCCTGCAACGCTTTAATGGTCTCAGCGTCGGCAAAATAATTACCGTCGTGGTGGGCAATCGGCACACCGATCACATCGCCCGCGTTGTATCCTTGGGTAAAGACACTCTCAGAGGTCGCGACTTTCAGGTTCACGGTGCGGCAGATGTACTTGAGGCCCGCATTGCGCAAGAGCGCCCCCGGCAGCACGCCGGTTTCTGTCAGGATCTGGAACCCGTTGCAGACGCCAACGGCATAGCCGCCGCGGTCCGCGTGCTCGATAACAGCCTTGCAGATCGGCGACTGGGCCGCGATGGCGCCGCAGCGCAGGTAATCGCCATAAGAGAAACCGCCCGGCACGCCAACGATGTCCACCCCCTTGGGCAGCGCGCTGTCCTTGTGCCAGACCATCGACACATCGAAACCAGCCTGTTCAAACGCCACCGCCAGATCGCGGTCACAGTTCGAACCCGGGAAAACAACAACCGCCGCCTTCATCAGGCCATCTCGATGCTGTAGGATTCGATCACGGTGTTGGCCAGCAGCTTCTCGCACATCGCCGTCACATCAGCCTCGGTGGCGCCTTCGGCCAGATCCAGGTCGATTACCTTGCCTTGGCGCACGCCCTCGACTTTGTCAAAGCCCAGAGCGCCGAGCGCGTGGCGCACAGCCTCGCCCTGCGGATCCAGAACCCCGTTCTTCAGCATCACATGCACCCGTGCCTTCATCGCATCATCCCTCAGGTTTTCGATGGCGAAGCCCTGCCGGGCTTCATCTTTCCAAAAATACTCAAAGACCCGCGGCGCGGCAGGCGCTGCGGGTCCCTATCTCAGTTCACCAGCGTCGGCTTGCCCGGCGCAGGCGGGTTGTTCGGCATCACACCCAAACGGCGCGCAACCTCAGAATAGGCATCCGTCAGGCTGCCCAGATCGCGGCGGAACACATCCTTGTCCAGCTTCTGGCCGGTCTTGATGTCCCACAGGCGGCAGCTGTCGGGACTGATCTCATCAGCGATCACCAGCCGCTGGAAATCACCTTCGTAGATGCGGCCGATCTCGATCTTGAAGTCGACCAGGCGGATGCCAACGGCCAGGAACACGCCGGACAGGAAGTCATTCACGCGCAGCGCCAGGCTCAGGATATCATCCATGTCCTGCTGGCTGGCCCAGCCAAAAGCGGCGATGTGCTCTTCGGTGACCAGCGGATCGCCCAGAGCGTCGTCCTTGTAGCAGTATTCCACCACCGGGCGCGGCAGCTGGGTGCCCTCGTCGATGCCCAGGCGCTTGGAGATCGAGCCGGCCGCGTAGTTGCGCACGATCACTTCCAGCGGAATTATTTCGCAACTGCGCACCAGCTGCTCGCGCATGTTCAAACGCTTCAGGAAATGGGTCGGTACACCGACTTGCGCCAGGCCCAGCATGAAGAACTCGCTCAGGATGTTGTTCAGGACACCCTTGCCCTCGATCACGTCGTGCTTTTCGGCGTTGAAGGCGGTGGCGTCGTCCTTGAAGTACTGGACGATGGTGCCGGGCTCAGGGCCCTCGTACAAAGTCTTGGCCTTGCCTTCATAAATCTTCTTGCGACGCGCCATTGGGAACCTTTCGGGTCAATGCCGGGAATCCGGCCCTGCGATGTGCCGCTCTCATAGTGCAAGGGGGCCTCAGCCGCAAGCTTGCTGCGCTGCCAGGGTGAACGGCTTTCCCGGCCGCGCCCGCATCTGTCAGCACCCGCAGCTCAAGGGACAACCGCCCGCCGCGATTGCGCCGGTGCTCAAAGGCTTAGCCAAGCACAGTTTTTCCTTGCCCTAAGGCAGTATCATGCTCCTATCATAAGAGAGGCACAATAGGTTTAACGAGGACGCGATATGACAACATTTGACGAGCGCGAACAGGCCTTTGAAGCGAAATTCGCGCATGATGAAGAAATGCAGTTCAATGCACAGGCGCGCTGCAACAAACTGCTGGGCTTATGGGCCGCGGATTTGCTGGGAATGGCGGGCAGTGCTGCCGCATCTTATGCCCAGGAGGTGGTCGCCGCAGATGTGGAGGAAGCCGGCCACGAAGACGTTGTGCGCAAGTTGGAAGGCGATCTGAAAGGCAAAGCAACGGAGGAACAGATCCGTGCCAAACGCGCTGAATTTCTGATCAGCGCAAAAGCCGAGATCCTGCGCGAAGCCACCTGACCAGCCGCATGTGCGACACCGCAGATCAGAGCGCCAGTTTCCGGACGGTCACGCGCCATCCAGCGCCATGATGCCGTTTCCCGCTGCTTAACTGGGCTAGCGGATTTGCCGCCAGGGCAGAATAGATGCAGCTTAGCCTCAGGCAGACAGAATCCGGCACTTCCCAGCGGCGCATTACCCCCTCTGCCATCAGTTTTGCGGCAGACCGCCAGCCGTCTCATAATGAAGATGAAGAAAATGAAATTGCCCTTGCACGCTTGGCGTGGGACAGGGGAAACAGACCTATTTGCCGCCCGGCCCGCCGGGGCGGCCTGCTGACATGGGACATAACCGATGACAAATACTTTCAAACAGCTGCTGGACACAAAAGACGTGCTGCTGGCGGATGGCGCGACCGGCACCAACCTGTTCGCCATGGGTCTCCAGTCCGGTGACGCGCCGGAGCTATGGAACGTCGATGAACCCAAGAAAATCAAGGCACTGTACCAGGGGTCGGTGGATGCCGGCAGCGATCTTTTCCTGACCAACAGCTTCGGCGGCACCGCCGCGCGGCTGAAACTGCACGATGCGCAAGGCCGCGTGCGGGAATTGAACCGCATTGCCGCTGAACTTGGCCGTGAAGTTGCCGACAAGTCAGAACGCAAGATCGCGGTGGCCGGGTCTGTCGGCCCGACTGGGGAAATCTTTGAACCGGTGGGCGAAATGTCCCATTCCCTGGCGGTTGAGATGTTCCACGAACAGGCCGACGCCCTGAAGGAAGGCGGCGCCGACGTGCTGTGGCTGGAAACCATTTCGGCGCCGGAAGAGTTCCGCGCCGCCGCTGAGGCCTTCAAACTGGCGGATATGCCCTGGTGCGGCACCATGAGCTTTGATACCGCAGGCCGCACCATGATGGGGGTCACCTCGTCAGACCTGGCCCAGTTGGTGGAAGAGTTCGAGAACATGCCTTTGGCCTTTGGCGCCAACTGCGGCACCGGCGCCTCCGACATCCTGCGCACCGTGCTGGGCTTTGCCGCGCAAGGCACCGAACGCCCAATCATCTCCAAGGGCAATGCGGGCATCCCGAAGTATGTCGACGGTCACATCCACTACGACGGCACTCCAGAACTGATGGGCGAATATGCGGTGATGGCCCGTGATGCTGGCGCCAAGATCATCGGCGGCTGCTGCGGTACTATGCCGGCGCACCTTCGGTCTATGCGCGACGCGCTGGACAGCCGTTCGCGCAGCGACGCACCCGCGCTGGAGAAAATCGTCGAGGTGCTTGGTCCCTTCACCTCTGACAGCGACGGAACCGGCGAGGATTCCGCTGCAGGCAACGAGCGCCGCGGCCGCCGCGGCCGCCGCCGCGCCTGAAACGCGCCGCCGCCCGCCCGTTAGACCCTGATACGATACCCGTTACGGCGCCGCACATCTGTTGCGGTGCCGTTTCCACATTTCTGTTCGGCATTGGCCAGCCGCCGCCGTGCTCCGGCTGCGTCAACCGACGATCTGAAACCCGCTGACCCCCGTCTCCGGTTCGGTCCTTTCGGTCTGCACGTCCTTAACCGATGCAGCACCTGGGCCGCGGCCCATTCTGCGCACCATATCCGCGACGCTGTCGGACGGCCCCATCAGCAGGGCCCGAACGGAGCCATCGGGTTCATTGCGCACCCAGCCAGTCAGCCCGTGGCGAAGCGCCTCTGCCCGCGCCCAGGTGCGGAACGCCACGCCCTGCACATGTCCGGTGACACGCGCCTTCATAGCAACTGTGCTCATTGGACACTCTCCTTTCAGTCATGGAGATCCCCAGCTTATCACAATTCCGCCGCCCCGGCTGTTCAATAACCGGTTAAAACAGAGCCAGCTGGTCGCCAGTCTGCGGCGGCCGGGAAAACAGATCACAGCGCAGCGCCGCAGTCCGCTCCTGCAGTCCCAGGCGCTTGCAAGCCGCTTTGAACCGCTGAGCAATCATCTCGGCATACCGCCCCTCGCCCCGCATTCGATGGCCCCAGCGCGGATCGTAATCGCGCCCGCCATGCATTTCCCGCAGCCGCGCCATCACCTTGGCAGCCCGGCCCGGCGCATGTTCCGCCAGCCATTCCTGCCACAGATCAGACACCTCCCGCGGCAGCCGCAGCATGATCCAGCTGGCGGCATCCGCGCCTGCCTCAGCCCCCGCGGCCAACACCGCCTCCAGCTCATGATCGGTCAACCCCGGCACCACCGGCGAGGTCATCACCCGCACCGGCACCCCGGCCTCTGTCAGGTGCCGGATCGCCGCCAGCCTCCGTGCAGGCAGAGGTGCCCGCGGTTCCATCCGGCGCGACAGGTCCGGGTTCAGTGTGGTAACGGATATCCCCACCCGCACCAGCCCCTTGGCCGCCATCGGCGCCAGAATGTCCAGGTCCCGTTCCACCATTGCGCCCTTGGTCACAATCGCAACCGGATGGTTGAAATCACGCAGCACCTCCAGACAGGCGCGGGTGATGCGCAGGTCCCGCTCGCAAGGCTGATAAGGATCGGTGTTGGTGCCAAGAGCAATCGGCGCCAGCCTGTAGCGCGGCGCTGACAGCTCCCGGCGCAGAACCTCGGCGGCATTGGGACGCGCCACCAGCCGTGTCTCGAAATCCAAGCCCGGTGACAGCCCCAAATAGGCATGGGTGGGCCGTGCGAAACAGTAAATGCAGCCATGCTCACAGCCGCGGTAAGGGTTGATCGACCGGTCAAACGGCAAATCCGGCGACCGGTTGTAGGTGATCAGCGAACGCGCCGCTTCCTGGCGCACCTCTGTGGGAATCACCGCCGCTGGAACGTCCTGAAACCAGCCATCGTCCACGGCCTGCCGCGCCCTGTCAAAACGGCCTGCCGCATTGCTGAGGCTGGCGCGCGTTTTGCGGCGCATTGAATGTGGCGTAATTTCTTCCGGCATGGGCGCAAAGTAACCACACACCAGGAACAAATAAAGAACAAATGGGCGATTTCGAAGATTTCCATGTGAAATCTTCATTATTCTTGCGCCGGAATTGTCTCTATACGTCGGTTAGAAACGCGGCAATGTCGCAAATAATGCAGTTCGCGGGCGGCATTCTGTCACAAAAGCCTCTGAAACAGGCCAACACCGGGGATTCCCCCGTCAGCAAGGATTAAGCGCATGTCGGACGAAGAAGACATCATCCTCTCGGAACTCGATGACGAGGAACTTGTTCAGCAGATGTTTGACGACCTCTATGATGGTCTCAGAGAGGAAATCGAAGAAGGCGTGAACATCCTTCTGGAACGCGGCTGGGTTCCCTACGACATCCTGACCAAGGCACTGGTTGGCGGCATGACCATCGTCGGCGCCGACTTCCGCGACGGCATCCTGTTCGTTCCCGAAGTGCTGCTGGCGGCAAATGCGATGAAGGGCGGCATGGCCATCCTGAAGCCGCTCTTGGCCGAAACCGGCGCGCCGCGCGTCGGCTCCATGGTCATCGGCACCGTCAAGGGCGACATCCACGACATCGGCAAAAACCTGGTGTCCATGATGATGGAAGGCGCAGGTTTCGAAGTTGTCGACATCGGCATCAACAACCCTGTCGAGAACTACCTGGAAGCCATGGAAGAGCACAAGCCTGACATCCTCGGCATGTCTGCTCTGCTGACCACCACCATGCCCTACATGAAAGTGGTGATTGACACTATGGTCGAGCAGGGCCTGCGCGACGACTACATCGTGCTGGTTGGCGGCGCACCGCTGAACGAAGAATTCGGCAAAGCAATCGGCGCTGACGGTTACTGCCGCGACGCAGCCGTGGCTGTGGAAATGGCCAAGGACTTCGTTGCGCGCAAGCACAACTCGATGAGCGCCTGATTTGGCACGCAAAGGACGTGCAGCCCGCTTGACAGAGCGGGCTGCCTTTCGCCCCCCGACAGGGCGGACGCTTGAGGAAAGCTCCCTCACCGAACAGGGTCTGGCCGCCCCTGAGAAAAAGACCGGCCGCATCCTGCTGATTGCCTGCGGCGCGCTTGCCCGCGAGATCCTTGCCATCAAGGACGCAAACGGCTTAGATCACATCGACCTCACCTGCCTGCCCGCCAAACTGCATCTTTACCCGGAACGGATCACCGAAGCAGTTGACGGCGCTGTGGCCAAGCATTCATCCGTTTATGACAAGATTTTCGTGGTTTATGCCGACTGCGGCACCGGCGGCGCGCTGGAACATAGATGCGCGGAGCTGGGCGTGGAGATGGTGGCCGGGCCGCATTGCTATTCCTTTTTTGAGGGCAACGAGACCTTTGCCCGCCACTCAGAGGAAGGTGAAATCACCGCCTTCTACCTCACCGATTTCCTGGTCAAGCAGTTCGACGCTTTTGTCTGGCGCCCGATGGGCCTCGACAAGAACCCGGAGCTGCGGAACATGGTGTTCGGCAACTACACCAAGCTGGTCTACCAGTCGCAGATCAGCGACCCCAAACTGGTGGAAAAGGCGCAGGAATGCGCAGACCGAATGGGCCTGACCTTCGAGCACCGCCACACCGGCTACGGCGATCTGGAAACCGCTATTTTCCGCTGGGCCAAGTAGGCCCTTCATCTTTCAAGAAATACTCCGGGGAGCGCGAGGGGCCGGCCCCTCGCCCGCTTACCTCAGGTCCGTGCCATAGCCGTTTCGCGGACACGCTCGATCATCGCGCGCAAGCCGTTGGAGCGCTGCGAGGACAGATGCTCATTCAGCCCCAACCGCCCCAGCTCGGCCTTCGCATCCACTGCGGCGACGTCCTGAACCGGCAGGCCATTGTAAAGGCAGCGCAGCACCGCAATCAGCCCGCGCACGATCATCGCGTCGCTGTCGCCGTCAAACCGGAATTCACCGCCCTCGGTTGTGGCATGCAGCCACACCTGACTGGCGCATCCATCGACCTTGGTGGCTGGCACCTTCAGCGCCTCGTCCAACGGCTCCATGGCCTTGCCCAGGTCGATCACATGACGGTAGCGGTCCTCCCAGTCCTCCATGAACTCGAAGTCTTCCACAATCTCTTCAAAGGCGGCAGTGGCCATCGTCCGTCTATCCTCAAAAACCCGCGTCCGGTGCAGTTCAGCACCTAAGCCCCTGCCCGCCCCATTTCAACCGCTTTTCAAGCTGCAGCCAATCAGGTAATCCATTGCAAAGACATTTTGAATGGGCGGGACAGATGCATAAATCATTGGCACTTACATTGGCCTGCGCGCTGGTGCTTTCTGCATGCGGCTGGCGGGATTCTCGGCTGAACCCGACCAACTGGTTCGGCAGCTCTGCCCCGGTCCAAGCGGCAGCCTCTGAGAATGGCAATCCGCTCATGCCCCAGGAAAGCAATGCCCGCGGCCTCTTTGCCAAGAAGCCGCCCAAAGACAAGAGCGTGCTGATCAATCAGATCTCCGGCTTGCAGATCGAACGCACCGCATCGGGTGCCATCATCCACGCAACCGGCATTGCGGCACGCCAAGGCGCCTTCAAGGTTGAGCTGCGCCGCGTCGAGGGAAGCGAAGAAGGCGTTCTGGCCTATGATTTCCGCATTGTCTATCCGGAAGTGCCCACCAACACCGGCAGCGAGTTCAGCCGCACCCTGCACGCCGCCCGCACCCTGTCGAACCAGGACCTGCAAGAGATCCGCATCGTTCGAGTGAACGGAGCCGAAAACGCCCGCGAAAGCCGCCGCTGAGCTTTAACAGCACCTGTCAAAGAAAAACGCCCGCTGCTGCGCCAGCCCTTTGCAGTAAGTGGTGCAGTGCCGTGCCGAACGCCTTGCAGGCACAGCACCAGTCCGAACAACAGCTCCAGAAGATTTCTTCGGAAGCTGTTGTTAGTGTCCACGCACGTGGTGTAATTTCCGCGCCTTCAACGGTGTAATCCGGATGGCCATCGAGGTGTATGATCGAGGTGGAGTTTGGCGACTTCATGGGGCTGCAGGGCATGTCCAAGAGCACGGTCTCCAAGCTCTGCAAAGATACCGATGAGCGCGGCGGCGAATTCCTCAACCGTCCTTTTTCCGGGGAATGGCCCTATGTCTGGCTGGACGCGGCCTATCTGAAGGTGCGCAGGGCGGCCGGATCGTCTCTGCCGCCGCCATAATCGCCGTTGCTGCCAACACCGGCGGGCGCCGCGAAATCATCGGCCTTGGACCGGGTCCCTCCGAGGCAGAAACCTTCTGGATGGACTTTCTGCGCAGCCTTAAAGCCCGCGGGCCCGAGGGCAGCAAGCTGGTGATCCCGGATGCCCGCAGCGGCTTGCGCGCGGCGATTGAGCGGGTGTTCGAGGCCACTTGGCAGCGCTGCCGCGTTCACTGGATGCGCAACGCGCTTGCGCATGTGTCCCGCGGCCCGCACACGGCCGTTGCCGCGGCAATCCGGCAGGCCTCCGATCAGCCTGACCGCGCATCCGCCGGGGAAACCTGGCGCCGCGTGGCCGGCCAGCTCCGCGGGCGATGGCCCAAGCTGGCCGGTCTTATGGGCGAAAGCGAGCACGATGTCCTGGCCTGTATGGCCTTCCCGCGCCAGCACCGCACCAAATTGCATGGCACCAATCCCATCGAACGCCTGAACAAGGAAGTGAAGCGGCGCGCCGGTGCCGCCGGGATCTTTCCGCACGAGGCGCCCATCATCCGCCTGACCGGCGCGGTGCTGTTCGAGCAGAATGACGAATGGCAGGCCGCCAGCCGCTACATGATGGTCGAGGCCCCCGCCGAAACCGGCACAGAGGAGGTCGATCCCGCCCTCAGCCTATCATCCCAAGCCGCCTGACCATGACCTCAGGCCATCCGGGAAATTACACCAGCGTGACGGACGTGACCGAGCTGATTGCATTGGATGCGAGCTAAGTGAGCATTGTTGGCACTGCCATGTTCTCAAAAGGTTCGCCGCATGGAACTTCCTGACCTCCCTCCCCATCTGAAATTCGTTCGGCTTGGCAGCGATACCAGCGATATTGACTTTGCTTTCGAAGCCAAACGAGCGGCTATGGGTCCGCATATCATCAAACGTTGGAAGTGGGACGAGGCATTCCAACGTGACCTGCATGAGCGTCATTACAGCGAGAAGCCATTCTTCGAGATAAGGCGCATGGATCAGAGACTTGGAACGCTATCGCTTAGCAGGCAGTCGGATCACATGCGCTTCGGAGAGTTCTACTTGTTCCCAAAGTATCAAGGCCGAGGCGCCGGTTCTGCAATTCTCGCGCACTGTCTCGCGCTCGCCGATAGCCTGAGGCTACCAGTTAGATTGGAGTATTTGCACTGGAACCCGGTAGGCTCGCTATACCGAAGACATGGTTTCAAGGAGATCAGTCGCTCTGAGACGCACTGCTTTTTGCAGCGAGATACATCTGGCTTGTAGCTCCGCTTCGGGCGCGAAGCTGTCAACGCGCTTCAGGCCTCTTGGTTCTCACTGGCACCATTTACTGCAAAGGGCCGGGCCGCTGCGGGCGTTATCTTTTTTATTGCCTCGCCAGTGATCAGCCGGCAGGTCGCAGCGCTTACAGTTCCACAACCTTCACGTCCTGGCCTTTTGCTGCAAGGCCGATTTTACCCTCGCAAAGCCGCAGCGCGTCAGCCCCGAACACTTCAAGACGCCAGCCGCTCAGCGCCGGCACATCGCGCAGGCCCGCAGCAATCGCGTCCAGATCCGCGCTTGGCGCAATCAGCTTGGCGGCAACGCCCTCGGCTTCGGTCTTGGCTTTAAGGAGCACCCGCAGCAGGTCGGCCAGCGCCGGATTCACCTGCAGCTTCTCTTTGCTGCGGTCCATCTTGGGGTGCTTTTCAGCCGGACAGGCAACGCCTTTGGCAACAGCCTCAAGGATGCCTTCGGCAATCGCCCCTTTGCGCGCCTCACGCAGCAACAGCCTGGAACCGCCCAATTCACCCGCGGTGCACGGTTTGGTCGAGGCCAGTTCCACCAGCGCATCATCCTTGAATACGCGGTTGCGCGGCACGTTGTTGGACTGAGCATAGGTCTCGCGGAAGGCCGCCAGCTCGCGCACAACCGCCAGGAACTTGCCAGAGTTGGTGCGAGTCTTGATCCGTTTCCAGGCGTCTTCCGGACGGATATCATAGGTCGCGGGATCGGTCAGCACCTGCAGTTCTTCGGTCACCCAATGGGCGCGGCCGCTCTTGGTGAGCTCTGCAGCCAGGAATTCATAGATCTTGCGCAAATGGGTCACATCGGCCAGCGCATATGTCTTTTGTGCTTCGCTCAGCGGACGGCGCGACCAGTCCGTAAAGCGCGAGGTCTTGTCCAGCCCTTGCTTGACGATCTTGCGCACCAGCGTCTCATAACCCGCCTGTTCGCCAAAACCGCAGACCATCGCCGCGACCTGGGTATCAAACAGCGGCTTGGGGAAGACCTGCGCGTCAACCCAGAAAATCTCCAGATCCTGCCGCGCGGCGTGGAACACCTTGACCACGTTTTCGTTGCGGAACAGCTCATACAGCGGCTCCAGCGAGATGCCGTCGGCCAGCGGGTCGACCAGGACCGCATCATTCTCTCCGTCCCCGGCAAACGCCAGCTGGATCAGGCAGAGTTTGGAATAATAGGTCCGCTCCCGCAGAAACTCGGTATCCACCGTGACATAGGCATACTGCGCTGCAGCTTCGCAAAAGGCCTGCAGTTCTTCGGTAGAGGTCAGAGTTTTCATCAATTACGGCTTTTTGTTTATCTGAATGACCGGGCCGTGATACGCGCTTGTCCCGGCCAATGCAAACAGGTGCCGGGGTGGTACAGGGATTCCGGCGGCGGCGCTGTGGCCCCCGGCACACGCGCGTCACAAAAGTTCAAAATTTGTGATACTGGCAAGCTTAAACATTCATTTTCATAATGCTCGGCCCGCTCCTAGATTGGAGATACACCCACTACAGGAGAATGCACCATGACCGTTCTTGATCTTGTCCCGGCGAAATCCGGTGGTTTTACGCTGTCCCGCGGATTGATTCCGCTTCTGGCGGCTGCGGTGCTGCTGATACTGGTCGGAGTGCCCGCACTGATGGCCCCCGCATCGCAGACAGAGCCGCAGGAGTGGCGCGGAAACAGCGCCTCAGCGCTAAACACGCGTTAAGGCAGCTGGACCGGGGTCCTGTCGCCCGCGGCAAAGCGGCACAGCACGGCCGGATAGAGCTTGTGTTCCTGCACCAGCACACGTGCCGCCAGTGTATCCGGCGTATCATTTGCCAAGACCGGCACCCGCGCCTGGCCCAAGATGGGGCCGTCATCCAGCAGCGGCGTCACCTCATGCACAGTGCAGCCATGCTCGGCGTCACCAGCCTCCAGCGCACGGGCGTGGGTGTGCAACCCTTTGTATTTCGGCAGCAAGGAGGGGTGGATGTTCAGCATCCGCCCCTCGAAATGCGACACGAACCCGGCGGTGAGCACCCGCATAAAGCCGGCCAGACAGACGATATCTGCACCGGCATCAATAATCGGCTTTACCAGTTCCGCCTCAAACGCCGCGCGGTCGCCCTTGAATGGGCGATGGTCCACCACGGCGGTTGCCACGCCTGCTTCTGCAGCCTTGGCCAGCCCGCCGGCACCGGCGTTGTTTGACAGGACCAAACAGGGCCGCGCCGGGTGATCGCCGGTCATGCTTTCCAGCAGCGACACCATGTTGGAGCCGCCACCGGAAATCAGGATCGCGACGCGTCTGTGACTCACAGCAGCTTGCCCGAGTAGCGCATGCCGGCGCCTGCGGTAACGGTGCCCAGACGGGCCACAGTCTCGCCTTCACCCTCCAGAACTTTCACCAGCTCATCGGCGCTGTCCGCGGAGACGGACAGGATCATGCCGATGCCGCAGTTGAAAGTCTTCAGCATTTCCGCCTCGGCAATGCCGCCGGTTTCCGCCATCCACTTGAACACGGGCGGCAGGTCCCAGGCATTGAGGTCGATATCGGCACCCAGTTCCCCAGGCAGCACCCGCGGCAGGTTCTCAGTCAGACCGCCGCCGGTGATGTGGGCCAGCGCATGCACGCCTCCTGCCTTCACTGCCGCCAGGCACTGTTTGACATAGAGGCGGGTCGGGGTCAGCAGCGCCTCACCCAGGTTACCCTCGCCAAACGGGCAGTCCGCATCCCAGCCCAGACCGGAAACCTCAACCAGTTTGCGCACCAGCGAATAGCCGTTGGAATGAACGCCGTCGGACGCCAGACCCAGCAGCACGTCGCCTTCGACCACGCCGTCGGGCAGAGCAGTTCCGCGCTCCATTGCCCCGACCGCAAACCCTGCAAGGTCAAAATCGCCTTCCGGGTACATGCCCGGCATTTCCGCTGTTTCACCGCCGATCAGCGCACAGCCGGAGCGCACGCAACCCTCTGCGATGCCTTCGATAATGCGGGCAGCCACGTCGGTTTCCAACCTGCCGGTAGCAAAATAGTCGAGGAAGAACAGCGGCTCTGCACCTTGGCAGACCAAGTCATTCACGCACATAGCAACCAGATCGATTCCAACGCCATCCACGACGCCGGTGTCGATGGCGATCCGCAGCTTGGTGCCGACACCGTCGGTAGCTCCCACCAGGATCGGGTCGCTGTAGCCTGCGGCTTTCAGATCGAACAGCGCGCCGAAACCGCCCAGACCGCTGGCTACGCCGGGGCGGTTGGTGCGCTTGGCGGCCGGCTTGATCCGGTCAACCAGGGCGTTGCCCGCATCAATGTCCACACCTGCATCTGCATAGGTCAAGCCGTTCTTGCCGCTGGTCATCACAAGGCTCCTTCAAATCGGTTGCGCAGCCTTTAGCGCAAGGCGCATCAGAAGGGAACTAGGGAATCCACTGCGCCATCCCGGACAGCGCAGCAGGGTGGTTTTCGTGACAGTAGTGCCGGTCTCAGATACCGAACTGCCAAGGCGCCGCCTGATAGGCAAAGGCATCCCCCTGCCGAAGCACCCGGCCCAGCGCAGGAAAATCTAGGTGCGCGCCTGTGACAAGCAGATTGTCGGCCGCCGCCCGATCCATCATCCGCCGCCGGGTTTGTGCTGTCTGCGCCGGATCGGTGTCAAAAGCGATGGTCCAGTCGGGCAGCGCAAACTGCAATGCGGCGCTGTGGATCAGGTCGCCCCAGAACAACAGCCCCTCGCTGCCCGCATCCAGCATGAACCCGGTGTGGCCCGGCGTATGGCCCGGCAGCTCTAGCGCGGTAAGCCCAGGCGCGGCCTCGCCTTCCCCCTGCAGTAACTTCAGGCGTTCTGAATAGGGCGCGACCGAGCGGCGGGCCATCTCAAAGAACCCACGGCTTCCCTCTGGAACACCCGCCATAATGGCATCGTCATGCCAGAAGTCCCATTCCCGTTGCGCAACCACCAGCTCCGCATTGGCAAAGGCCGCGGCGCCATCCCCCGTGATCAGCCCGCCGGAATGGTCCGGGTGGATATGGGTCAACAGCACGGTACCGATACTCTCCGGCGCAACACCCGCCGCAGCCAGCCCGGCGCTCAGCGCCCCCAGGCCCGGCCCCATCAACTGCGCCGTTCCAGTGTCGATCAGCAGTTTCTTCCCGCCACGCTCCACCAGATAGCCATTAACCGGGATCTGCAGCGCATCGTCTTGCAGCCGGTGGAGGCCCTGCGCCAGCACGGTTTCGGCCTTGGCAGCGTCATAGTCATTGATCAACTGGGTTCCCAGCGGCAGGTGACCGTCCAGCAGCACCGTGACCCTGGCATCGCCAAGCGTGAACGCGTGGATGACCGGTGAAGCCGCCCCTGCCTCCTCAGCCGCCCATGCCAAATTGCTGCCCGCAAACCCGGTTGCCAGCGCCGCCGCCGGGGCCGCCGCCAGCCCACCCAGAAATGCCCTGCGATTGATTGTCATAAGAAACTCCAATATCTGTTTCAGGAAATACTCCTGTGCACCGGACTTAAACACCCGTTTTTCCGGCTTACAGCCTGGCAGAACCAATAACTGTTATTAGCACCTCTTATAGGCAGACATGGACAAGCTTACTCTTCTGGAGACATTCACCGTCGCCCTGGACGAAGGCAGCCTGAACCGGGCCGCCCAGCGCCGCGGCATTACCCAATCGGCGGTCAGCCAGCAGATCAAACAGTTGGAGGCGCTGATGGGCCAGCAGCTGCTGCACCGCACAGCCAAGGGCATACACGCCACCCGCGCGGGCGATCTTGTCAACAGCCACGCGCAAACGCTGCTAAGCGGGTACAACCGCATGGCAGCAGAGGTGGACGCGTTGGAGGGCAGCGTCTCCGGCACATTCCGTATCAGCGTGAACTCCTTCCTGGGGCGCAGCGTGATCGGCCCGATGCTGCTGGACCTGAACCGCACCTATCCCGACCTCAACATCGTGATGCGGTTGGAGGACCGGCTGGTCGATGTGGTGCGCGAGGGATACGACCTGGCAATCCGCACCGGGCAGCTGGGCGACACTGACGGCTTCGGCCGCAAAATCGCCACTCTGGAAACCGTGCTGTTTGCGACCCCAGACTATCTGGATCGCCAGACACGCCCGCAAACACCAGAGGAGCTGAAGCGGCTCAAGTTCATTCAGCATCACGAGGACCAGACCCGCGGCTTCTTCCCCCTGCGCCGCGACGGGCAGGAGTATCCGGCGCCGGTGCAGGTGGGTTTCACCGCCGATGACCCGGAGCTGATCATGCGCGCGGTCAGCAGCGGCTCCGGCTATACCCGCGCGCCCCGCTTCATGGTGGAAGAACAACTGGCCAGCGGAGAATACGAACAGGTGCTGCCGGGTTATGAGGCGCCCTTAAAAGACGTGTTTGCGGTTTACCCCTCCCGCCGCACACCAGACCGGCGCCGGGATCTGACCATCGAGCACACAGTGGCCCGGCTGGAGGCCCTGCTCCGGCCCCCGGTCGCGGAAACGCCCGGGCCTACTGCAATCACCGCTTGACCTTGTCCGTCCCATTTCCTAACCACGGACCATGGCGGGCCTGTAGCTCAACGGTTAGAGCAGAGCGCTCATAACGCTTTGGTTGCAGGTTCGAATCCTGCCGGGCCTACCATTCCTCCCTGCCCTTTCACCGCCACTGCTGCGCGAACGCAACACATCATCCGCTGGAAGCACACCCCCGGCGCCGCAACCTGACAATGGAACGGTAACGGCGGGAAACACTAAGACTGCCCCAGCAGACGCTCGCAGCCCCACTTCTGTTAGGCAGCCTGGGCCTAAGCACCACCGTTAGAGACATCGCACCAGGCAGCAAGAACCTGGTCAATGCCGCTTCAGCAGTTGAAGCCGGATTCAGCACCTTGCCCAAGGAGTTTGCCTACGCTGGTGCAATCACCGCCGGATGGTACGCGGCCTATGCCTCCGGCAACGAGCGAAAGCCCTTCCCCGGCAAGGGGCCAAACGCTGCTTTCCTGAGGCAGGATCAGCGGGCGATGACGATGTCTGCTTTCAGCCCCCCGAGGTCGGTGCTTTCCCCCAGCCGCAAAGTGCCGCCGTGCGCGCGCGCTGTATCGGCAACGATAGCCAGACCCAGACCCACACCGGATCCCCGGTCTTGATTGCGGGCCGGATCCAGCCGGGTAAAGGGCCGGACCGCATCGCCCCGCTGATCCGCCGGGATGCCGGGCCCGTCGTCCTCCACCCGGATCCGCATCGACCGGTCAGTCAGCGCGACGGAAACCCGCGCACGGGTTCCATAGCGCACCGCGTTTGAAATCAGATTCTCCACCGCCCGGCGCATCGGCTGGCGGCGCAGCATCACCTCGCCCGTGCCAGTCAATTCACCCAGCACCACCTGTTTTTCCTGACGCTGCCAGCCGCTGACGATATCGCGGACCAGCTCATGCGGGTCCACCGGCTCGGGCTCGCTGA
The DNA here is from genome assembly GCF_059429195.1 of Leisingera sp. CC-HEC093. NCBI lineage: Bacteria > Pseudomonadati > Pseudomonadota > Alphaproteobacteria > Rhodobacterales > Roseobacteraceae > Leisingera > Leisingera sp. CC-HEC093. The sequence goes on from NZ_JCAIJR010000001.1 coordinate 3,797,973, forward strand.
CCGCGGCACCGCGGGAGAAATCCAGAAACGCATCCAGCAAAGCCTGCATCTCGTCGACATCGCGCAGCATCGGCGCCGCGTCTCCTTCGTCAAGCATCGCCAGCTCCAGCTTCATTCGCGTCAACGGCGTTCGCAAATCGTGACTCACTCCCGACAGCATCAGCGTGCGTTGCTCAATCTGACGCTCAATCCTGGCCCGCATGTCCAGAAATGCGCTGCCAGCCGCCCGCACCTCGGTTGCGCCGGCAGGGGAATAGGGCACTGCCCGGCCCCGCCCGAAAGCCTCTGCCGCATCGGCCAGCCGCTTAATCGGGCGCAACTGGTTTCGCATATACAGGAAGGAAATCAGCATCATGAGAAAGCCGAACAGCATCATAGTGACAATCAACTGATGCGGCGCCGCCGCGGTCACCCGGCGGCGGTCAAAGCTAAGCTTCACCAGCCCGTTCGCGGTGCCGAAGTAAACCTGAACCACGCGGTCCGGCAAAAACCGCGCCGCCAGAAAGTTTGGAAAAGTTTTCTCCAGCTCCTCGCGCACCACCCGGCCGGAAAACTCGATCAGGCTGAACTCATCTTCCGGCAACGGCGCACCCGGCGGCAAGAACTGTGCCTGCATCTGCAACGGTTGCAGCACCGGCAGAATCTGCGCCAGCGCCGCCTCCTGATCCGGCGCAGCATCCGCTATCTGGCGCAGCAGCTCCATTTCCCTCTGGATAGTGGCCGTCATTTGCACGGTCACATCCTCCAGGTCGCGCTTGATGAACACGACAGAGATCACGATCTGCAGTGTCACGATGGGCACAACCAGAATCAGGGCCGCTCTGGCGTAGAGGCTGCGCGGCATATAACGTTTGAGCCATTTGAAGAACATGGGCTAAGCCTATAGGGCGCCGGGGAAAGAGGAAAGATTGTCCGCGCCGCATTAACCAGGAACGCAGCAACAGGCGGAACCATGCAGGCACTGAATGACTTTAACCCGCAACTTGGTCTTGCCGAGGAGCTGGAGCCGGGCCTGCGCCGCATTCTGGCCCCGAATCCCTCGCCGATGACCTACCGAGGCACCAACACTTACATGCTGGGCAGCGGCGGGCTGGCGGTGATCGATCCAGGGCCTGAATCGGAAGCGCATCTTGCCGCGATCCTCGCAGCGGTTCAGCCGGGCCAGAAGATCACCCATATCATTGTGACCCATAGCCATCTGGACCATTCGCCGCTGGCCCGCGGCCTCAGCCAGGCCACCGGCGCGCCAGTCTACGCCTTCGGCGGGCCGCAAGCGGGACGCAGTGCCGTCATGTCCCGGCTGGCCGCAGACGGGCTGGCGGACGGTGGTGAAGGCATCGACCTTGCCTTCTCTCCGGACACCGCCTTGGCCGATGGCGAGGTAATCGCCGGCGATGGCTGGGAACTGGAAGTGATCCACACCCCGGGCCATCTTGGAAACCATATTGCCCTAGCCTGGAATGATGCCTGCTTTACCGCCGATCACGTAATGGGCTGGGCAAGTTCGCTGGTGTCGCCGCCGGATGGCGACCTCACCGACTTCATGGCCTCCTGCCGCCGCCTGCGCCAGCGCGGCTGGCGGGTCTTTCATCCCGGACACGGGGCGCCGGTTGCCAATCCTGTGGAACGGCTCGACTGGCTGATTGCCCATAGGGAATCGCGCGAGGCAGCAATTCTGGAAACCTTGTCCCAGTTTCCCGCCACTGCCCGCACCCTGGCCGAAACAATCTACACTGAAACCCCGCCCGCATTGCTGAATGCCGCCGAACGCAATGTATTTGCCCACTTGGTGGACCTCACAGGCCGCGGGCTGGCGAAGCCGCGCGGCGCCTTGTCAGCCGCTGCGGTTTTCGAACTGCGCGGCGGCTAATTTTTTCAGAAAACTTCCGCGGCCCTCTGGACGCCCAATTCGCAGAGCGTTATACGGCACGAACCGTTCCGGCGTAGCTCAGCGGTAGAGCAGTTGACTGTTAATCAATTGGTCGTAGGTTCGATCCCTACCGCCGGAGCCAACCTCCCCTCTAAGAGGTTGGAAATAAGCGACAAAGCGCTCCGTTTTGGAGCGCTTTTGTTTTTTGCTCCCGTCGTCAATAAAAGCAATCTTACGGTACCTTTGGCCGCAAACAATGCCGCCAAATACAAGGCAGCACTTGCAGCTACTGGTTTATAGCGCAATGGAGAAGATACGCTCAAAAGACCGCAAAATCAGTGCAGCAGGCTGGTTGCGCCGATTAGGATTGACGCGGCGACAAACACGGTCAGCGCGATCGAAAGTATCCCAGCGACGGCTCCCGCCAGCACAATCACCCCGTCCCGCTCGACCAACCCGATGCTTGTCACAAACAAAGCAAGGGCAGGAAACCAGCCGCTGAGCGGCAATGGCACAAACAGCGCCAAGGCAACCAGCAGCAGCAGGCACCCGATCAATTGTTCACGCCTCGGCTGGAAGACAGCAGGAAGGCGCGGCCGGGCAATCCGTTCCAGCCGCCGCGAAACCGGGCGCAGGCGCAGAACAATCCGGCGCATCGCGCCGCCGGATATACGGATCCGTGCAAGCCGCCGCGGCAGCCGGACATTGGAAAAACCCAATGCGAGCTGTGCGCAGAAGATCAGAAGCGGGATGGCAGTGATAAGCGTGGCCCCAGGCGGCAACGGCAACAGGTTGACCAGGCACGCCAGCAGGATGGCCCAGCCGAAGGACCTGTCGCCCAACTGCTCCAGAAATGTTCCCAGAGACACCTCATGGGCGTCCTGATGATCACGGATCACCTGCAACAGCATAAAGGAAAGAGACCGCTTTCTGACCAGCCTCGCGGTACCGGGGAAAGGGCAACCTGGAATTGCTTTCAATCTCGCCTCGCAACATGGACTACGCCGGCCCCCTGCTTACCGCCTTACTGCAGCCGCAACAACTGGATTATCCGGCCGCCTCACCTATCGGACCGCCCGCAGCGCAGCCGCACGCCGGGCCTTTGCCATTAGCCCGGTTGGTTGGCCGCCTGCCGTAAGCAGCTTCAATGCTCCGCTGCCTGCTAGACATCCTGCTTTGCCCCATGCGCTTTATGTGTATATATAATAGCATTAACACACCTTAATGCAGGCAGCAGGCAAATAATGGCGGCACCCAGAGAAAACATGAGCTACCGCGACATCAAACAGGTGGTTCTTGACCGGATCCACAACAAGATCTGGGCGCCGGATAGCTTGCTGCCCAGCGAAACCGACCTCGCAGAGGAATTCTCCAGCACCCGCACCACCGTCAATCGGGCTCTGAGGGAATTGGCAGAAGAAGGTTATCTGGAGCGGAAAAGGAAGGCGGGCACCAGAGTTTTGAATGCGCCGATCAGAAAGGCGCAGTTCGCCATTCCGCTCATCCGGGATGAAATTTCCGGAACCGGATCCAGCTACCGGTACTCGCTGGTGGACAGAGAGATCATGCCGGCACCCGCGTGGCTTTCGGCCAGAATGAATATCGCACAGGGCAAAGATGTGCTGCACCTCCGGTGTATGCATTACGCCGGCAATGCGCCCTTTCAGTACGAGGTGCGCTGGATTGTGCCGGACAGCATTCCCGAGGTTCTGGATGCGGATTTTTCCCAGTCCGGCCCCAATGACTGGCTCGTGCAGAAAGTTCCGTTCACAAATCTGGAGCTGAGCTTCCTGGCAACCAAGGCCGACCAGTCCGTGGCGGAATTTCTGGACGCCCAGACAGGGGACCCCATTTTCACCACCGAGCGCATCACCTGGCTGCGGGGCCAGCCAGTCACACTAGCCAAGCTGTTCTTTGCGCCGGGTTACAAGATGACGACTCACCTTTAAGGTCTCTGAAAAACAGCCCCCGACTGCTCGCCCCAAGGCCAAGGGTGGCCTGTCTGCCTGCCGCAGCAGCTTCTCTCAACGGCCCTCTCTCCCCGCAAAGGACCACCGCGAACACCAGCGCAGCGCCCGCAACCCGTCCGCTTCCGGCCTGCCCGCAACGCTTGTTTTCTGGCGGCATACTGGAGGGCAAAAAAAATCCCGCTTGATGAGGATTTCCTCTGGACGCCGCAAGTTGGAAACCCTATACGACGCCACATGTTCCGGCGTAGCTCAGCGGTAGAGCAGTTGACTGTTAATCAATTGGTCGTAGGTTCGATCCCTACCGCCGGAGCCAAAGAATTCAAGAGCTTAGCGATACATCGCTAAGCTCTTTTCTTTTGCGCTGCAGACAAGCCAAGTAACCGCCAGTCCGGCAACACCCCTCTTTTGTGATGCCTGAGTGCTGCCGCCAGGCTGCCCTTTTCCCGGCGGCGCGCATTGCGGTATCAGCTGTTGGGACGCACCCGTGCCGCGGTTTTATTTGCAAAGGCCTCCAGCCGCTCCCGCGCGGCGGGCTGGGTGTTCACCACACCAGCCACAACAGCCTCCGCATAGGCCGCGTCCATGCCTGACATGTTGTTCAGATGGCTGATCGCCGAGCAGATAGCATAGTTGGTCAGCGGCAGGTTCTGGGCGACTTTGTCAGCCAGCTCCAGCGCCTTGTCGAAACTGGAACCTTCGGTGATGTATTGTGCCAGCCCCAGGTCAACCGCCTCCTGCCCCTGATACACCCGGCCGGTCAAAATCATGTCGATCATCCGGTATTTGCCGATCATGTCAGAGACGCGGATGGTAGCACCGCCGCCGGTGAAGATGCCGCGCTGCCCCTCAGGTAGCGCAAAGTAAGTGCTCTGATCCATCACCCGGACATGCGCGGCGCTGGCCAATTCCAGACCGCCGCCGACGACCGCGCCCTGCAGTGCAGCGATAACCGGTACCCCGCCGTACTCCATCTTGTTAAAGGCTTCATGCCAGCGCAGGCACACATGCATGAAGTCATCGGGGCTGCGGTCTTCCTTCCAATGCTCGACCAGATCAAGGCCGGCGCAGAAGTGGTCGCCCTTCCCGGCCAGCACTACGGCCTTCACGCCGTTGCGATGGGCATTGCTGAAGAAGCTGACCAGTTCCTCGATGGTCGCGGTATCCAGCGCGTTGCGCTTGGTTGGCCGGTTCAGCCAGACGATGCTGACGCCATTGTCCCGCTGTTCAATGTCCAGGTTTTCATAAGTTTGCGCGTTTGCAGCTTGGGTCATGGGTCTGGCCCCTTCCTTTTTGTCCGGCACACATCGCCGTTGTTATTTATCGTTCAAAGATGGAGCGCCGCATCACTCAGGCTGGCGCTGCCCTCGGTTATCCGGACACTTTCAGCACCGCACTCCACCAGGATGTGCTGGGCATAGAAGACCGCGGTTGCGATCTTCTGCACCATAAAGTCCGTGTCCTTGCCCTGATCCAGCTTGGTGCAGGCCGCCAAAACGGACCGGCCCAACTGCCATGCGACGGCAAGATTACCCGTGAGCATCAGGAAAGGAACACTGCCGCCATAGGCAGCATTCGGATCCTTCGCTGCGGTGTCCAGCAGCCAGGCCAGGCTGGCTTCAAACATCTTGCGCGCTTCGCCCAGGCGCTTTGCCACGGCCTGTGCCTGCGCACCGCCTTCCCGCAGGGCATCTTCGGTCTCCTGCACCAGCCCGGCAAAGCGGCGGGCGGTTGCGCCGCCGTCCCGCAGCACCTTGCGGCCAAGCAGGTCGTTTGCCTGGATCGCAGTCGTGCCTTCGTAGATCGGCAGGATCCGCGCATCGCGGTAGAACTGCGCAACGCCGGTCTCCTCGATGAAGCCCATGCCGCCATGCACCTGCACACCAAGCGAGGTGACCTCCACTGATCGTTCGGTGCAAAAGCCCTTGACCAGCGGCACCAGGAACTCAGCCATGTCTACCGCGTCAGAGCTGTTCTGCCCGGCAAGCTCAAGCCAGCCCGCGGTGGCAATCGCCAGGGCGCGCCCGCCCTCGGTCAGCGCCCGCATCCGCAACAGCATCCGCTGCACGTCCGGGTGCCGGATGATCGGCGCGGCGTCCTTGGTGCTGCCGTCAACCGGGCGGCTCTGCACACGCTCTTGCGCATACTGCAACGCATGCTGACAGGCCCGTTCCGACACGGCGATCCCCTGCACACCAACGGCAAAGCGGGCAGCGCGCATCATCACAAACATATACTCCAGGCCGCGGTTCTCCTCGCCGACCAGAAATCCGGTTGCCCCGTCATATTCCAGCACTGCGGTCGGACTCGCGCGGACGCCCAGCTTGTGCTCCAGGCTAACGCAGGTGACCGCGTTGCGGCGGCCCAGCGCGCCATCCTCCTCCACCAGGAATTTCGGCACGATGAACAGGCTCAGCCCCTTGGGACCGGCCGGTGCGCCCGGAGTGCGTGCCAGCACCAGGTGAATGATGTTCTCTGTCAGCCCGTGCTCGCCGTAGGTGATAAAGATCTTGGTCCCGGAAACCGCATAGGTGCCGTCCCCAGCAGGCTCCGCCTTGCAGCGCACCCGCCCCAAGTCGCTGCCGGCCTGCGGTTCTGTCAGGTTCATGGTGCCGGACCACTGGCCGGAAATCATCCGCTCCAAATACCGCTGTTTCTGCGCATTCGATCCGGTCAGCAGCAGCGCCTCTACCGCGCCATCAGTGAGCAGTGGACACAGGCCGAAACTCAGGTCGGAGGCATTCAAAATCTCTGTTGCGGCGGCTGCCGCTGATCGCGGCAGCCCCATGCCGCCGAATTCTTCCGGGTGCGGCAGGCTCTGCCAACCCATCTCGGCGAATTTCGCATAAGCCTGCACATAGGGGGCAGGCAGCACAGCTTCTGTCCCCTCCAGATGCGCTCCGACTGCGTCACCGGTCCCGGACAGTGGCGCAATGACGTCTGAGCAGAAACGCCCCAGACCCTCCAGTGCCGCTTCCATGTCCGCAAGATCAATACCGCCAGCTAAGGCCGCTTCCGGAATGGCTGACAGATGTTCAATATTGAACATGATATCGCGAATGGGCGCCTGATAGGTCATTTCCGTCACTCCGGATTACTGTTCTTTTATGCCGGATACGCGTTGCAAGATGGCAGCTCCACGTCCATTACAGACAATACCCTTTCCAAAAGTGACAAACCAGCCGAGCGCACATGCACATTCCCGCACCGGACCCGTCAAACCTTGCAACAGTTTCGCCGCAGTTTGCCGGGGATTGGATAGACGCGCTGCGGCAGTGCTGCGCGGACGAACAGCTCGCGTCCTTTCTGCAACGGGCGGGAATGCACCTGTCTGGAGGGCGGCCAGCCCATCGGGTCACCCTGGATCAGATCGTCCGGCTCTATCAGATCGCTGCCGTTGAAACCCATGATGAAATGACCGGCCTCTGGAGCCGCCCCATCCGTCCCAGAGCGCTGCAGCATCTTTTGACCACGGTCCGCGAAGCCGGGACACTACCCGCCGCCCTGCACCGGTTTTCCACCTTCTGGAACCTGCTGCTGGACGATTACCGGCTCGACCTGACAGAAAACCGCACCAGCACCGGCCTGCAGCTGGCGCCGCGGGGTGAGCCGCCGGTGCAACGGTTTGGCCACATGCTGATCCTCAAGCTGGCGCATGGGCTGTTGTCGTGGCTTGCTGGCTATGAGGTGCCGGTCCGGGCCGTGCACTTTGCCTTCGAACGGCCCGGATTTGCCCACGATTACGCGGTCATCTTTCCTGCGCCGGTCAGCTTCCAGGCACCTTATTCCTCGATTGTTTTTGAAACTGGCGACCTTGGCCTAACCGGGTCCCGCAGCAATGCGGAGTTGAATGAGTTTCTCGCCCGGGCCCCCCGCGACTGGATCTTCACCGGGTTCCGCGAACACACCCAGTCGCTAAAGGTGCGGGAATTTCTATACCGGACCAGCTGGGAAAGCTGCCACTTGGACGATGCGGCTCAGGCACTGAAGATCACTCCCAGAACGCTGATGCGGCGGCTGGGTGCGGAAGACACCTCCTTTCAAGCAATTAAGGACGGATTGCGCCGCGACCTGGCAATCCGCGATCTGCAGACCGGCCAGAAAAGCATCGAAGAAATATCTCAGGACATCGGATTTTCCTCTGCCGCAAACTTTCACCGGGCATTCCGCCGCTGGACCGGCGCGCCGCCAAGCGCGTATAGATCACCGGCTGGTTGACGGCAGACGTCGTTTTAACCCAACTCCGCAGGCAGGGCCGCATAGCCGCGGAACCGGATCCGTCCGCCCGGCGCCCGCCCCGGCAGTAAGCGGTAGTCCGGGAACCGGCGCAGCAGGCGTTCAATGGCAATCTTGCCTTCAAGCCGTGCCAGCGTCAGCCCGACGCAGACATGCGGCCCGCCAGCAAATGCCAGGTGCCGGTTCGGAGTCCGGGTTATGTCGAAACATTCTGAGTTTTCAAACACCTCAGGATCGCGGTTCGCCGCCCCGATCAGCAGATTCAGGTTGGTTCCCGCCGGCACCCGGATCCCGCCAATTTCCGCCTCTGCGGTGGTTTCGCGGTTGCCTAGCTGATTGGGAGACCGGAACCGCAGCATCTCCTCTACCGCGGACTTGATCAGCTCCGGCTCTTCCAGCAGTTTCTGCTTCTGCTCCGGGTGATCATTCAGCAATGCCAGGCCATTGCCGATCAAGTTGGTGGTGGTCTCATGGCCCGCATTCAGGATGAAAATGCAGTTCTGAATCAGCTCGATCTCGCTGAGGGTGCCGTCTGCCCCCTCACCCCGGATCAGCCGGGTCAGCACGTCGGTTTCAAGGTCCCCCGGATTGGCCCGCCGCCGGGCGATCAGGTCCTGCAGATAGGTCTTGAACTCCTCCACCGCGCGGTGCCCGGCTGCCAGCTGCGCCTCGCTCAACGCGGGTTCCAGCGCCCCCAGGATCGCCAGCGACCAGTCACGCAAAGGCGCCCGTTCATCCATCGGCACATCCAGCAGGTTGCCGATGATCTGGATCGGAATGGAGGCCGCGAAATCACCGATCAGATCCACCTTGTCCCGGCTCGTCATGGCCTTCAGCAGGTGATCGACGGTTTCAATCAGCCCCGGCTCCATCCTGGCAATTGCCCGCGGCGTCAGGGCCGATGTCATGATCCTGCGCACGCGTGTGTGTAACGGCGGATCGGAAAACACAAGCGAGGTAGTATGATGCTCAAACAGCGGCGAGCCCGCGCCGTACTTTGGGGCAAACACCCGTTTCTTGTCCGAGGAAAACAAAGTGGTGTCACGGTAAATCCGATCCAGATCCGCATAACGGCTGACCAGCAAGGAGCCATCCGGCTGCGGCAGCACCGCTGCCTCCCGAAGCAAGGCGTCGTAGAATGGGAAGGGATCCGCAACAAAACCCTCTGGCGGGTTAGCCAGATCAAACCCTTCAATACTCACAGGCACATGCGATCCACTGTTCATTCGTAGGCCTCCCACCAGAAACGACGTCAGCGTTTCCGGCACAAATGCGACTGTCAATCACCCATGCCAGCCCGGAACACTGCGTCACACCTGCATTGCGGCAATTACGGACCGGCCGGTTTTTCGCGTGACAACAGCAGGCCCCACAGATAGAAACAAAACATGAACACTTCGATCTCCTCCATCCGCAACCTCGGCCCCGCCTATGAGGAAGCCTGCCACCGCGCGGGCATAGCTTCCGCTGAGGACCTGCGCGCCATAGGTGCCGACGCGGCCTATGCTAGGCTTTTGCAAGCCGGCACCCGCCCGCATTTCATCGGGTATTATGTGCTGGTGATGGCCCTTCAGGGACGCCCGTGGAACGATTGCAAGGGCAAAGAGAAGGAGGAACTGCGCAAACGCTTCGACGCCATCAAGGCGGAGACGCGCCCGCAGCACAGCACGAAGCTTCTGGCGGAACTGGACGCCATCGGCGTGCGCGCCACGGCAGCGGATCTCAAGACGCTCTAACAACTGCCCGTACCGGCCGGATGGTGCCACCCAGCGCCGCCAGAACCACGGTGTGCGTGTTGCGGATGCAACCTTTTCGCAGGTTCAGCCGTTGTACTTGCAACAGAAAGCTCAACAGAGGGAGTTCCGTCATGGACCTGATCCGCATTATCTTCGCCGTTATTCTGCCACCGCTGGGCGTGTTCCTGCAGGTGGGGCTTGGCAAGCATTTCTGGCTGAACATTCTGCTCACGCTTCTCGGTTACATCCCCGGCATCGTTCATGCGGTCTGGGTAATCGCAAGGACGCCGCGCCATGCCTGAACTGCCGAAACACCAGCAACAACAGTTGCAATCCCTTGAACGTCTCGCGCAGCGCATGGACCGCGCCTTCCGTATTCCGTTAATCGGGGTGCGGCTCGGCTGGGACAGCCTCGTGGGCCTGATACCGGGCATCGGCGATACACTCGCCCTGGCCCCCGCCGGTTACATTCTCTACTCCGGCTACCGGATGGGCGCCTCTTCGCCGGTACTGGTGCGAATGGCTGCCAATGTAGGGATCGATACGCTCATCGGCGCGATCCCTCTTGTTGGCGACTTGTTTGACGTGGCGTGGAAATCCAACACCCGCAACACTGCCTTGCTGCGCCGGCATCTGGAGGAGAATGGCAATAAGGGGGAACCGCTCCCCAAACGCCTGGGCCGAAAGAAATTTTCCAGCCTGACCGCCCCGCGGGAACTGCGCTTTTCTCCCGCTTTCGCGGCCAGCCCGGACCGGCAGCGGAAACAGCCTGCGGTCCGGCGCCATCCGCTCGGCTGGCCCAACTAAACACAACATGTAAAACAAAAAGGGGCTGCAACCTGCAGGTTGCAGCCCCTTCTTTAACGGTTAAGCCTGACGCTTAGCCGACCAGCTCAATGCCGGAGAAGAAGTACGCGATTTCGACCGCCGCGGTTTCCGGAGCGTCAGAACCGTGCACGGAGTTTTCGCCAACCGATTCAGCAAACTCGGCGCGGACGGTGCCGGCGGCTGCGTCTGCCGGGTTGGTGGCGCCCATCACTTCGCGGTTCTTGGCGATGGCGTTCTCGCCTTCCAGAACCTGTACAACCACCGGAGCGGAGGACATGAATTCGCACAGTTCGTCGTAGAAAGGACGCTCGGCGTGCACTTCGTAGAACTTGCCTGCCTGCTCTTTGGTCATGTGGATGCGCTTCTGCGCAACAACGCGCAGGCCGGCGTCTTCGAACTTGGCGTTGATCTTGCCGGTCAGGTTGCGGCGGGTTGCATCGGGCTTGATGATCGAGAAAGTGCGTTCCAGTGCCATGGGGCAGACTCCTGTGCTGAAAAGCCGGACATCTTGCCCGGCCCGTTACGAATTGCCGCCCCGATAGCATGGCTCTGTGACAGGATAAAGAGGGGATTGCGCAGCTTTGACGCAGCTGCACTTTCAAGGTTGCAATTATCTTATTATTTTTGTCAGGTACAGCCGCGCGAACAGGTTTTGAAACTTGAAACAAGGTTGAACAATGAAACCTGTATTTACTCTGATCGCCTGCCTCGCAGCAGCCCCGGCCGCTGCCGCAGAAACCGCCATACCGATGACCTACGGCCTGTTCGAAACAGCCATCACCCATACCGATCTCGACAGCTGCCCGGCCCCGCTCGCCAAACCGGACACCTTCTGCCGCGCAACCCTGCGCCATGACGAGATTCATATTTTTGCCTTCAGCCGGAAGGAAGACAATCCGCTGGTCGGCTTTGGCTCCTATTCATTCGATGAACTCGCCAAACATTTGAACTAGTCAGGGCCGCCAGCCGCTGCCAGCTCCCCTCCCCCATTGACAAGACCGCAGCACTGCCGCAGTGCTCTGTTCATGTTACGTATCAGCGATATTTCCTATGCGGTCGAAGGCCGCCTCTTGTTCGATGGCGCCAGCGCCACGATCCCCACCGGGCACAAAGTCGGGCTGGTCGGCCGTAACGGCACCGGCAAGACCACGCTGTTCCGCCTAATCCGCAATGAACTGTCGCTGGAATCCGGCAGCATCTCCCTTCCCAGCCGGGCGCGGATCGGCGGCGTGGCACAGGAAGCGCCTGCCTCGGACGTGTCGCTGATCAATACCGTTCTGGCAGCCGATACAGAACGCGCCGAACTGATGGCAGAGGCAGAGACAGCGCAGGATCCGGGCCGGATTGCAGAAATCCAAACCCGCCTCGCGGACATCGACGCCTGGTCTGCCGAGGCCCGCGCGGCCTCGATCCTGAAAGGCCTGGGGTTTGACTATGAGGCACAGCAGCGCCCGTGCTCCGATTTCTCAGGCGGCTGGCGGATGCGTGTTGCCCTGGCTTCGGTGCTGTTTTCCCAGCCGGACCTGCTGCTGCTGGACGAACCGACCAACTATTTGGACCTCGAAGGCGCGCTGTGGCTAGAAGCATATCTGGTGAAATACCCGCACACGGTGATCATCATCAGCCACGACCGCGAGCTGCTGAACCGTTCGGTGAACGGCATTTTGCACCTCGAGGACCTGGGCCTGACCTTCTACTCCGGCAACTATGACCAGTTTGCCCGCCAGCGCGCTGCCAACCGCGCCAATCAGGCCGCCCTGGCCAAGAAGCAGGACGCCCGCCGCGCCCATCTTCAGGCCTTTGTCGACCGGTTCAAGGCCAAGGCGAGCAAGGCCAAACAGGCGCAGAGCCGGGTGAAGATGCTGGAGAAGATGGAAACCATCCGCGCGCCCGAAGACGCCGCGCGCACGGTGTTCACATTCCCTGAACCCGAGGAATTGTCGCCGCCGATCATCGCCACCGAGGGCGCTTCGGTCGGCTACGACGGCACCACGATTCTCAGCCGGCTGGACCTGCGCATCGATCAGGACGACCGCATCGCGCTCCTTGGCAAAAACGGCGAAGGCAAATCCACCCTCTCCAAGATGCTGTCAGGCCGCCTGGACGTGATGACGGGCCGGATGACCCAGTCCAGCAAGCTGCGGATCGGCTTTTTCGCCCAGCACCAGGTGGATGAGCTGCACATCGACGAAACGCCGCTGCAGCATCTGCAGCGCGAACGCCCCGACGAAGGACAGGCCCGGCTGCGCGCCCGGCTTGCCGGGTTTGGCCTGGGCGCGGATCAGGCCGATACCGCAGTGGGCCGTCTTTCCGGCGGGCAAAAAGCGCGGTTATCGCTGCTGTTGGCCACCCTGCCCGCGCCGCATCTGCTGATTCTTGACGAACCGACCAACCACCTGGACATCGAAAGCCGCGAGGCCTTGGTCGAGGCACTGACCGCCTACTCCGGCGCGGTCATCCTTGTCAGCCACGACATGCACCTCCTCAGCCTGGTGGCGGACCGCTTGTGGCTGGTGTCCGGCGGTACAGTGAAACCGTTTGAGGGCGACCTGCCCGCCTATCGCGATCTGCTGCTGACACGCGACAAACCGGCGGGCAAGTCCAAGACAGAAAAGCCCAAGCGACCGTCCCGCGATGCCATCCTGGCCCTGCGCGCCGAGGTCCGCAAGGGCGAGGCCCGGCTCGAAAAAGTCAGCGATATGCGCGACAAACTGGCCAAGAAGCTGGCAGACCCCGCACTGTATGACGAAGACCGAAAAGACGAAGCCATTGTCTGGCAGCGCAAATATGCTGAAGTGATGGAAGCGCAGGACCGCGCCGAGGATCTTTGGATGAAGGCGGTGGAGAAACTGGAAAAAGCTGAGGCACAATGATTGACACCGCCTTTCTGATCACATCCTTCGTCACCCTGTTTGTCATTGTCGACCCGATCGGCCTGACCCCCGTCTTCATCGCCCTGACCCAAGGCATGTCCTCTTCCCGCCGCCGCTCCATCGCGCTGCGGGCTACCATCACGGCGGCTGTGCTGCTGGCAATCTTCGCAGGTTTTGGCGAAGCGGTGCTGGGCTTCATCGGCATTTCGATGCCCGCCTTCAGGGTGGCCGGCGGCGTCCTGCTGTTCCTGACCGCGCTCGACATGCTGTTCGAACGCCGCAACAAACGGCGCGAAGACCGCAGCGAAGAGGATGATTTCGACGACCCTTCCATCTTTCCGCTGGCAATCCCGCTGATGGCCGGGCCGGGCTCGATCGCCACTGTGATCCTGCTAACCGGCCAGCAGCCCGGTTTCGCAGGGTTTGCCATGGTCATGGGCGTGGTGATCGCGGTGCTGGCGATCCTTCTGGCCATGTGCATGTTCTCCGGCATGTTCGAACGGATGCTGGGCAAGACCGGCATCACAGTTGTCACCCGGCTTCTGGGGATGCTGCTGGCAGCGCTTTCAGTGCAGTTCGTGCTGGACGGGCTGCGCGACTTCGGCTTTGCAGGCTAGTATAACGTCCCGGCCCGCCTACATTATAATCAGGAGGTGAGCGCATGGGCGAATATGAAATCGGGCGGTTTATCTATCTGATCATCCTGCTGGTCGCGGTCGGATCCTGGGTTTTTGTGCAGAACCGCCAAAGCATCGGCAAAACGCTGCAGATGTTTGCCGTTTGGGGCCTTATTTTCCTCGGTGTGATCGCCGCATACGGACTGTGGGAGGATATTCGCAAGACAGTCCGCCCGCAGCAAAGCGTTGCAATTGACGCCGGCCGGGTCGAGGTGCCCCGTGCGCCTGACGGCCACTACTACCTGACACTGCAGGTAAACGGTGCCCCGGTCGAGTTTCTGGTCGATACCGGTGCCAGCCAGGTCGTGCTGAATGAGCGCGACGCGCAAAGCGCAGGCATCGACACAGCCAGCCTTGCCTATCTTGGCCGCGCCAGCACGGCCAACGGCGAAGTACGCACCGCCTCGGTCTGGATTGATGAGATTTCGCTGGGCGGCATCACCGACACTGGTGTCCGCGTCTGGGTCAACCAGGGGGAACTGGAACAATCCCTGCTGGGAATGGGGTACCTGCAGCGCTGGTCCAGTATTGAGATCCGCGACGGTGCGCTGCTGCTGACCCGGTAAGGCCCGCGGGGCACGCCGCCGGGATTGAGGCGGATCAAGGAATTGCTGCCGCATGCCCGCTAGATTGGAAACCAGCAATCCAATCAGAGAGGAGCATGAAAGTCCCGTGACTGAAGACGAACTTAAGCAATTGCAGGACAGCTATAGCAGGCTGAAGGATGAGGCCGGCAAGGCACCTGCGTATTTTTATCGCGCGCTGTTCCGCCATGCCCCCGAATTGCGCCGGATGTTCCGGGAAGACCTGGAAGGCCAAGGCATGAAGTTCATGACCACGCTCGGCGTCATACTTGCCAAGCTGAATGATGAAAGCGCGGTGAGCGACCAGTTCCTGCAACTTGGCAAAACCCATGCCACGCTCGGCGTCATGATCCCCCACTTTGCCCCAATGGAGGAAGCGCTGATCGACACCCTGCAGCATTGCCTCGGCAATGAGATGACACAGGAGTTGGAAGCATTGTGGCGTGAGGCCTTTAAAAAGATTGCCGAACAGATGATCCAGCGCGGCAACATTCCAGGCAGCTGACCCTGGCCCCGTCAGCGGCGTTATCCGTTGCCGGGCTCTGCTGTGATGAAACCGTTGACCGGATACACCCGGCCAAAGGCGCCGGGATAGCTTTCCAGCCGGACCGCGGTCCAGTCGTTCTCTTCAGAGACATCAATCACCGCCATGCCCAGCGAGACCTTGTTGCGGTGCCAGTTGGCGTGGTTGACCCGGATCCTGCGCGCGTCCTCGACCTTGGAGACCACTGCAACATGGCCCAGCGGATTGGATCGCGTTGCGCTGAAGGCCATAACCGAGCCCGGCTGCGGCTCTTGGCTGCGGCTGAAATGGCCCTTGGCCTGCGCCCACCAGGTTTTGGCATTGCCAAAAATCTCAATCCCGCTGGCATTGCGGGCAAAGGGCACGCACCAGACCCGGCGGCCTTTGGACTGCAGATACTGCACTTCCTGAACCGCATACTCCAGCCGCGCGGCTTCAGCTTCCGCCCGGCTCACAGACCCGTTTTGCACATCGCCGCAATTGGCCAGGAGAAGAAGTCCGGCTCCGGCAATAGGAAGCAGCCGCAGCTGCTTGATCGCAAATTGAATTCTCATCCGCCCCCCAGTGTCCTGGTCGCATCATCCGGTTTTCCGGATTTTGATGGCGGAAGGCTTAAAGCCCAGGCGGCTAAAAATCGAGAGATTGTTGCCCAAGTGAAACAATCCATACAGGCCATCGGCAATTTTCTGCCAACAGCCGATGCGGCAACCGGAAATCCGCTTACTTCTCTGCTTTCTTTTCCCAGCGGCCGCTTTCTTCTGACCAGTACTGGGCGGAACAGCCCGCATCAGTCAGGGCCTTCCACTGGCCACGGGCATGCTGCACGGCCTCCGGGTCGGTGCCGTCGAACAGGATGCAGACGCGTTGCAGCGCCTGCACTTCTTCCGCGCTGACGGCAGCGCCATCCACCGCCATAACGCAATCCGGTGTATTCGCCGCCTCAGGCCCTGCCGTCAGCAGGATCGGCTGCAATGCATCATGCGGGCCGCCCGCCAGGCCATGGGCCAGAAAGCTCTCCTCCGGCCCCTGCCACAGGCGGTCATCCAGCCAGGCCAAGCGCTCGGGGTCGCGCCCGCGCACCGCGACGCGCCAGCCCGCCCCGCGCGCCTTGTCCAGCAGCACCGGAAGGGTCTCCTCCAGCGGCCTGCGCGTCAGATGGTAAAAGTAGGCAGCCCCCATGGGTGCTTACTCCGCCTCAAACTTATCCGCGACCAGGCGGTTCAGCGCCATCACGCCCCAGCCGGTCGCGCCCTTGGGCGCATAGTCCGTATCTTTGCTGACCGATGCCACACCGGCGATATCCAAATGGATCCAAGGCATATCGTCCTTGATGAACCGCTGCAGAAACTGCGCCGCAGTGATCGAGCCAGCGGGGCGGCCACCCACGTTTTTCATGTCCGCGATGCGCGACTTCAGCTGCTCGTCATAGGCCTTGCCCAACGGCATCCTCCATGCGCCCTCATCCTCTGTTCTGGCGGCCTTGAGGAAGGCATTGCACAGATCATCGTCGTTAGAAAACACACCTGCGTTTTCATGCCCCAGCCCGATAACAATCGCACCGGTCAGCGTCGCCAGGTCAATCACGCCCGCAGGCTTGAACCGCTCCTGCGCGTACCAAAGGACGTCGCACAGCACCAATCGGCCCTCAGCATCTGTATTGATGATCTCAACAGTGTCGCCCTTCATCGATTTCACGACATCGCCGGGACGGGTCGCGTTGCCGGAGGGCATGTTCTCTACCAGCCCGACCAAGCCAACCACATTTGCCTTGGCCTTGCGCAGCGCCAGCGCCCGCATGGCGCCTGCCACCACACCGGCACCGCCCATGTCCATGGTCATATCTTCCATACCCGCGGCGGGCTTCAGGGAGATACCGCCGGTGTCAAACACCACGCCCTTGCCGACCAGCGCCAGCGGCGCTGCATCCTTGGCGCCGCCCTTCCACTGCATCACCGCGACCTTGGAGGGGCTGTCCGAGCCCTGGCCGACGCTCAGCAGCGTGCGCATGCCCAGCTTCTCCAGATCCGCTTCTTCCAGGATCTCCACCTCCAGCCCTATCTCCGTCATCTCTTCGATGCGACGGGCAAATTCCGTCGTGGTCAGCACATTTGCAGGCTCATTGACCAGATCACGGGTCATATGCACGCCCTCAGCCACCGCCAAAAGCGGCGCGCAGGCGGCCTCCAGCTCCGACGGCGACTTCGTGGCGATCACAAATTCGCCCTCGGACTCTTCCTCTTTCGGCGACTTGTGATTTTCAAAGGCATAGTCCCGCAGCGCCATACCCAGGGCCAGGTCCGCGGCCTTGTTCATGCTTCCAGCCATGACGGTCAGACGCTTGCCTTTGACGCCCTTAACCAGCTTCGCACCTGCCTGCCGCGCTTCAGCCGGAGTCAGCTTGCGCGGCAGCACCAGCACGTCCAGCGCTTCCGCCTGCATGCCAGCGGGCCAGCTGAGGGAAATCACGTCTCCCGTTTTGACTTTCTTGAAGCCCGCCGAGTCGACCAGCCGCGCAATGGCGCCTTTCGCCAGCCGGTTGGCGCTGCGCGCGGCCTGGTCCATGCTGCCTTCCGGTGTCACCATCACCGCCACCCGGCCGGTCATCTCCGCCAGCGATTTGGGATCGTATTCGGCAAAACGGATCGGGGTAAGGCTGCTCATTGTCGCGCGCTCCTGCTGAAATCATTTGGTTCTTGGCACCAGAGGTATCCTGCGCAGCGGCGCTTGGAAAGACCCGGCCGCACAGCGCCACGGCCCGCGGCCCGCCGCCGATCTGCGACCCCTGCGAGAATGCAGTTTTCCCCGCCAGCCAAATCCACTAAGGTCCGGCAAAACAACAATGCCAAGGTCTTTTGGGGGGATCGGGTGTCACGCTACGACAGATATGTGCTGTCTCAATACCTGCTCTTCTTCAGCTTTTTTGCGCTGATTCTGGTGGCCGTATTCTGGGTCAACCGGGCAGTTGTGTTGTTTGACACCCTGATTGGCAATGGTCAGTCCGCGCTGGTGTTCCTTGAATTCACCGCGCTCACCCTGCCGAATCTGATCCGCATGGTGTTGCCGATTGCCGCCTTCGGCGCGTCCGTCTGGGTGACCAACCGTCTGAATGGCGAAAGCGAGCTGACTGTGCTGCGCGCCACCGGCACCAGCCCCTGGCAGATGGCCCGGCCTGCGCTGGCCTTCGGCATCATCACCGCGCTGATGATGTCGGCGCTGACCCATTACCTGCTGCCCGCGTCAATCAGCCAGCTGGAAGAGCGGGAGAGCGAGGTCTCCCGCAATATCACCGCCAAGCTGCTGAGCGAGGGCGACTTTCTGCATCCCGCCGATGGCATCACCTTCTACATAAGCCAGATCGACACCGACGGGACCCTGAACGACGTGTTCCTGTCTGACCGCCGCGATCCGGCAGTGACAGTGACCTATACCGGGGCCCGCGCTTATCTGGTGCGTGACGATGCCAGTGTGCATCTGATCATGCTGGAAGGCATGGCACAGCGGCTTGAACACGAAACGCAAAGCCTTTCGACCACGTTCTTTTCAGATTTCTCCTATGACATCAGCAGCTTGGCCCGCGACGCTGAGAACGCCTCCCGCAATATCAGGGCCATTCCCAGCATGGAGCTGATGAACCAGACTGCAGCAATCATCGAAAGCGACGGCCATTCTGCCGGTGCCCAGGCAGAGGAGCTGCACCTGCGCTTTGCCCGCGCGCTGGTCTGCATCGCGGTCACTCTGATCGGCTTTTCGGCGCTGATGCTGGGCACCTTCTCGCGCTTCGGGGTCTGGCGTCAGGTCTTCTTGGCTTTTGTCATGCTGATCTTTATCGAGGGGATGCGCGGCGTGGTGTCTGAACCGGTCCTCCGCGACCCCAGCATGTGGCCGCTGATCTATCTGCCTACTCTTCTGGGACTGGCCGCAGCGCTGATCTTCCTGGTTCTGTCAACCCGGCCAAGACGGATCAGGGCCAGAACACCGGAGGCCGCCGGATGAAGCTGGATTTCTATTACGCCCGTCGTTTCACGCAATGGTTCCTGGTGATCGTTGCAGTGCTGATGACACTTGTTGTGCTCATCGACCTGAATGAACAAATCCGCCGCTTCGAAAAGGCTGACCTCAGCCTGGCGCAGCTGGTCGGGCTGACGCTGCTAAACGTACCTGCGGCACTTTCTGAATTTTTACCGCTGATCATGATTCTCAGCACCATCGTGCTGTTTGTCGGTCTCGCACGCAGCAGCGAGCTGGTGGTGACCCGCGCCATCGGCCGTTCCGGCATCCGGGCGCTGGCGGCGCCGGTGCTCGTCGCCGCCGCGATCGGCGGCCTGGCGGTCACCATGCTGAACCCGATCTCAGCGGCAACCGCCAACCGCTATCAGGATCTGGCGGAGACTTATCACAATGGTGGCCCTTCTGCGCTGTCGCTGTCCGGTGAAGGCTTGTGGCTGCGCCAGGGCGGCGCTGCAGGTCAATCGGTCATCCATGCCAAGGGCTACAGCGGCGATGCCGCGGATATCACATTGTACAACGTCTCGATCCACAGCTACAGCGCCGCAGGCAACCCGGTGCGCCGCATCGTCGCCGAAAGCGCCCGGCTGGATGGCAGCAACTGGACCCTGACCAATGCCAAGGCCTGGCCTTTGACTGCAGGCCTCAACCCGGAAACCAATGCTGCCCAGCACAAAGCGCTGAAGCTGCCGACGACGCTGACCACAGACCGCATCCGGGACACCTTGGGTTCCGCCAGCGGCATCTCGATTTATGATATGCCCTCCACCATCCGGGAGCTGTCAGCGGCTGGTTTCACCACCAAACGCTATGAGGTCCGGTTCCAATCGGAACTAGCGCGGCCTTTGTTCCTGGTCGCAATGGTTCTGGTCGGGGCTTCCTTTACCATGCGCCACACCCGTTTCGGCGGCACCGGCCTGGCCGTGCTCATGGCCGTTCTCTTGGGTTTTGGGCTTTATTTCATCCGCAATTTCGCGCAAATCCTTGGCGAGAACGGGCAAATTCCGGTGGCATTGGCCGCCTGGGCGCCGCCTGCCGCTGCAATACTATTGACCTTGGGACTGCTTCTCCATGCTGAAGACGGGTAATCTGCGCCGCGCCCTGCTGCTATCTGCCGTACTGCCCTGGCTGGCGCTCTCTGCCCCGGCCGTGCAGGCACAGGCGGAGGACCCGGCGCAGCCCGCTATGCTGGTGGCTGATGAGGTCTTTATCACCCCTGACCGCACCCTCGTGGCAGAGGGCAATGTCGAAGCCTTCCAAGGCAACATCCGCCTGCGCGCTCAGAAGATCACTTTCGACCGGGAAACCGGCACCCTGCAGATCGAAGGTCCGATCCGCATTGATCAGGACGGCGACATGACGATCCTGGCGAATGCAGCCGAAATGGACAGCGGCCTGCGAAATGGCCTGCTGACCGGCGCCCGCCTGGTGCTGGAAGAGCAGCTGCAACTGGCTTCTGCGCAAATGACCCGGGTCAGCGGCCGCTACACCCAGCTCTACAAGACTGCGGTAACCTCCTGCCATGTCTGCGAGGACGGCCGCCCGCCCCTTTGGCAGATCCGCGCCGAGCGCGTTACCCATGACCAGCAGGAACGCCAGCTTTACTTTGAGAACGCCCAGCTGCGGGTGCTGGATGTCCCGGTGTTCTATTTCCCGGCGTTCCGGCTGCCGGATCCCTCGCTGGACAGAACCAGCGGCTTTTTGATCCCCTCCTTGCGTTCGACCTCGAACCTCGGCACCGGGATCAAGGTTCCCTACTTCTTCACCCTTGGCCCGCACAAGGATCTGACGCTGGCGCCCTATGTCTCCTCCAGCACAAGAACGCTGGATTTGCGCTACCGCCAGGCTTTCCGCAACGGCCGGATCGAGCTCAAAGGCGCCTATACGCGGGACGACCGCTACCCAGACGAGGACCGCGGCTACTTCTTCGGCAAGGGCCGATTCAGCCTGCCGCGCGATTACCGTTTCACTTTTGACGTAAGGACGGTGTCCGACGACGCCTATTTGTCCGACTATGGCTTGCCGGACGATGACCGCCTACGCTCCCGCGCCGAACTGACACGAATCCGGCGTGACAGCCTGTTCCTGACTTCGCTCACGCACTACAAAACTCTGCGTGACAGCGAGGACCAGAGCGAAATCCCCTCCGGCATCGCCGAAGCCTTCTACCAGAAACGCTATTTTCCCAGCCTGACGGGCGGTGAACTGCGGCTGACGCTGCAGGGGCACGGCCATCACCGCAGCTCCAGCCTGGAAGGGAATGAAACCGCCAGCAACGGCCGCGATGTGGCCCGGCTGACTGCGGACCTTAGCTGGCGCCGAACCTGGCAGCTAGGCTACGGCGCCCTGGCAGAAGCCGAGCTTGGCGCCGCCGGCGATGCCGTCCGCGTTTACGACGATACATTTTTCACCGAAGACGTGACCCGGCTGACCCCGCGCGGGGCCCTCACCTTCCGGCTGCCGATGACCCGTCGCGAGGCCAGCGGCGCAACCCAGTACCTGGAGCCGATCCTGCAGCTGGGCTGGCGCGACGAAGGCGGCGGCAATGTGGTCAGCGAGGAAAGCCGCTTTATCGAATTCGACCAGGGCAATCTGCTGTCCTTGTCGCGGTTTCCGTCTAACGATGCGCGTGAGGATGGGGTCACTCTGGTCTATGGTGCCAATTGGGCACGATTTGCCGCGGGCGGCTGGCAGGCTCACGCGACCGTTGGCCAGGTTCTGCGCAGCGACGGCGATCCCCGCTTCACCAAGAGCTCTGGACTGGGCGGAACAACCTCGGACATCCTGATGGCCGGCCAGATCAAGTTCGGCGACCAGCTGGCAATTTCCAGCCGCGGCCTGCTGAACGGATCGCTGAATTTCTCCAAAGCCGAACTGCGCGGCGTGTGGCGCACGGACCGGTCTTCACTCTCCGGCACTTACCTCTGGCTCGGCACCGACCCCGCAGAGGAACGGGAGAAGGAGACTTCAGAGATGTACGTCACAGGCCGCTACAATCTCAACCCCAATTGGTCGGCCCGCGCCCGGCTGCGTTACGATATCTCGGACGCCCGCGCCACCCGGGCCGGTCTGGGCCTGGCCTACAGCAACGAATGCGTAACGGTCGACCTTTCGGTCAGCCGCCGCTATACCTCAACAACAAGTGTTGAGCCGACAACGGATTTCGGCTTTACCATCTCCCTCAGCGGATTTTCCGTGAAGAGCGGCAACAAACAGTACAGGCGGTCATGCAGCAAGACGTGAACACCCGGATCCCGGCTCCCTTCCTTTCCCGTGCTTTCAAAACCGCAGCCGCAACTGCGCTGGCTGCAGGTCTTTCGCTGACCGGCCTTCCGGCCGTTGCGCAAAACCTCTTTGCCCCGGCCATCACCGTGAATGACGAGGTCATCACACGCTATGAGCTGGAACAGCGCGCCCGTTTTCAATCCGCTCTGCGGGTACCCGGCGATCCGCTCAGCACCGCCCGCGAGGAACTGATCAACGACCGGCTCAAGCTGGAAGTGATGGAACAGGCCGGCATCCAGCTGTCCGAAGAAGACATCAGCGCCGGCATGGAGGAGCTGGCCGGCCGCGCAAACCTGTCTCTGAACGAATTCCTGACCGCGCTGCAGCAGCAGGGCGTGGCACCGCAGACCCTGCGCGATTTCACCAAGGTCGGGCTCGGCTGGCGCGAATTCACCCGCGCCCGTTTCCTGTCCCGCGCCCGGCCCACACCTGAAGAGATCGACCGCGCCATGGGCAGCGCAGGCACAGGCAGCGTGCAGGTCCTGCTGAGCGAATTCATTGTGCCGATCAATGATCAGAATGCGGCCCAGGTCGAAGAACTGATTGAGCAGGTTGCCCGGCTCAAGTCCTATGACAGCTTCTCCTCTGCGGCGACCCAGTACTCCGCCGCGGCCAGCCGCGACGAGGGCGGCCGGCTGCCCTGGATGCCGCTGACCAAGCTGCCGCCGCAATTGCAGGAAGTCGTGCTGGCACTTCAGCCGGGGGAAATTTCCGAACCATTGCCGCTGCAGAACGCTGTTGCGCTGTTCCAGATGCGCGGCGTACGCGAGGTCGAGGGCGCTGCCCCGCAGTTTTCCGCAATTGAATACGCCAGCTACTACCTGCCCGGCGGACGGACACCCGAAACCCTGGCCGCCGCCCGGGACGTAGTGAACAGCGTCGACACTTGCGAGGACTTCTATGGCCTCGCCCAGGGCCAGGACCCTTCAGTGCTCGACGTCCAAAGCCTGCCGCCCGCAGACATCCCCCGCGACATCGCGCTGGAACTGGCCAAGCTGGATCCCGGTGAAACCTCCACTATGCTCACCCGCAACAACGGCCAGACTCTTATGGTGCTGATGCTCTGCGGCCGAACTGCCGACCTCGGCGAAGGCGCCACGCGCGAGACGGTGGCCAATGCTCTCACCGCGCAGCGGCTGACCTCGCTGACCGACAGCTACCTGGAGCAGCTGCGCGCCGACGCCCGGATCGACATCAAATGACCCGCCCCGGGCCTATTGCTCTCAGCTGCGGCGAGCCCGCAGGCATCGGCCCGGAAATCGCCGTAAAGGCATGGGAAACACTGCGGGACAGCTGCCCGTTCTTCTGGATCGGCGACCCGCGCCACCTGCCTGAAGGCACGCCTTACAAGGAAATCTCCGCCCCGGCAGAGGCCCCCGCGGCCAGTGCCGCCAGCTTCCCCGCTCTGCCGCTTGCCTTCAGCGGCAGCACCGCCAAGGGCGCGGCCGATCCGGCCAACGCCGCAGGCGTTATCCAATCCATTGAGACCGCTGTGAAGCTGGTCCAGACTGGTGAGGCCTCAGCCGTCTGCACCGCCCCCATTCACAAGAAGGCGCTGATCGACGGAGCAGGCTTTGCCTATCCCGGCCATACCGAATTCCTAGCCGCGCTGGCGGGCCGCAGCCGGGTGGTGATGATGCTGGCCAGCGAGCAGCTGCGGGTGGTGCCTGCCACCATCCACATCGCCCTGGCCGACGTTCCGCGCACGCTGAACCCGGAACTCCTGCGCGAAACCATCAGGATCACTATCTCAGGCCTGCGCGACCAATTCGGGATCGCCGCGCCGCGCATCGCTGTTGCGGGGCTGAACCCCCACGCAGGCGAAGGCGGCGCCATGGGCCGTGAGGAGCTTGACTGGATCAACGGCCTAATCAGCAAAATGCAAGGTGAAGGGCTGGCTGTCACCGGCCCGCATCCGGCGGACACCATGTTCCACGCGGCCGCCCGCGCCCGCTATGACGCGGCGGTCTGCATGTACCACGATCAGGCGCTAATCCCGATCAAGACGCTCGATTTCGACCGCGGCGTCAACGTGACCCTGGGTCTGCCGTTCATCCGCACCTCTCCCGATCACGGCACCGCCTTTGATATCGCAGGCACCGGCCAGGCCAATCCCTCCAGCCTGATCGAGGCGCTGAAGCTGGCCCAGGCCATGGCCGCCAGCACTTGATTCTTCCTTGGGCGGGAAATATCCCCGCCGCAGGCATGAAAATTCCGGCGCCCCGCCCGCGCCTTGTCCCAGGGTCCAGATGATATGAGCGCCATAGACAGTCTTCCCCCTTTGCGCGAAGTGATCGCAACGCATCAGCTGTCCGCCCGCAAGTCGCTGGGCCAGAACTTTCTCCTGGATCTGAACCTCACCGCCAAGATCGCGCGGCAGGCCGGCGACCTTAGCGGCTGCGACGTGCTGGAAATCGGCCCCGGCCCCGGCGGCCTTACCCGCGGCCTGCTGGCTGAGGGCGCCCGCCGCGTGCTGGCTGTGGAAAAGGACCAGCGCTGCCTGCCTGCGTTGCAGGAGATTGCCGACGCCTACCCGGGCCGCTTCGAAGTGATCAACGGCGACGCGCTGGAGATCGACCCGCTGGCCCATCTGGCCCCGCCAATCCGCATCGCCGCCAACCTGCCCTACAACGTCGGCACCGAACTCTTGGTGCGCTGGCTCACCCCCAAGGAATGGCCGCCGTTCTGGCAGAGCCTCACCCTGATGTTCCAGCGCGAGGTGGCAGAGCGCATCGTGGCACAGCCCGGCACCAAGGCTTATGGCCGCTTGGCAATCCTGTCCCAGTGGCGGGCCGATGCCCGCATTGTGCTGTCTCTGCCCCCCGGTGCCTTCACCCCCCCGCCCAAGGTGTCCAGCGCCGTGGTTCATTTGGATGCCTTGCCAGCGCCGCGGTTCGAAGCCGATGCGGCGGTCCTGTCCCGCGTCGTGGCCGCCGCGTTCAACCAGCGCCGCAAGATGCTGCGCGCGTCGCTCAAAGGAATATCGCCCGATATCGAGGCGCATCTGACCGCGGCCGGCATCCCGCCCACCGAACGCGCCGAACAGGTGAGCCTTGAGGCTTTCTGCACGCTGGCGCGCGAAGTCGCCAAGGCCTGACCCTCCCTCCCCGATACTTTGCCGGAGCCTGATTTCCAGATGACCCAAGCAGTTGCCTCACGCCCGACCCTTCTTTCCGTGAACGTCAACGCCGTCGCCTATCTGCGCAACCGGCGAGAAGTGCCGTGGCCGGATCTGATCGATCTTTCCCGTGCCATCCTGCAGGCCGGCGCCCACGGCATCACCGTGCACCCGCGCCCGGATGAGCGCCACATCCGCTTTTCCGACCTGCCGGCCTTGTCCCGGCTGATCGCCGAGGAATTCCCGCAGGCAGAATTCAACATCGAGGGCTACCCGACACGCCATTTCATCGACCTGGTATTGGAAAACAAACCGCATCAGGTGACTCTGGTCCCCGACACGCCGGAGCAATCCACCTCCGACCATGGCTGGGACTTTGCCGCAGACGGTGACATGCTTTTGCCTATCGCACAGGAGTTCAAGGCGGCCGGCATCCGGGTTTCCTATTTTGTGGACACCAATCCAGCCGACCCGGCGCTGGCGATGCGGGCAGGCGCCGACCGGATCGAATTCTACACCGGCCCCTACGCAGATCAGACCGGCCCAGAGGCCACCGCGCGTGAACTGGACAAGATTCGGGACACCGCAAATGCGGCCCGTGCCCTTGGCGGGCTGATGATGAACGCGGGCCACGACCTGACGGTGGAAAACCTGCCCGGCCTGCGTCAGGCGGTCCCCGATCTGGCAGAGGTTTCCATCGGCCATGGCCTGACCGCAGATGCCTTGATGCTGGGCTTCCCCGAGGCTGTCCGCCGCTATCTCAGGGTGCTCGGCCACGAAGGCTGAACGCCCTTTCCACGCAGCACTCTTTGCCCTGCACCTTGACTGCTATCTGCGCAGGCGGGCTATTCTGCCTGTACCAGTCAATCTCCGTGGCAAGGGGCAACCGATGCAGTTCTCTGCAGACTACAAGGACCGTATCCCGGAAATCACCGGCCTCTTCCGGTCCGTCTTTGCCGCGTCGGAGGGCGAAAGCGAAGGCGATCTTATCTCCGCCCTGGTGCAGGACATGTTTGCGTCCACAGCGGCCGGGGATCTCTTTGCCTTTTCAGCCAGGGACAGCGGCCGCCTCAGGGGGTGCATCCTGTTTACCCGGCTGCGCTATGGCCAGGACAGCCGCACCGTATTCATCCTTTCCCCGGTCGCCGTCCTGACGGGGCATCAGGGCCAAGGCATCGGGCAGGCGCTGATTGCTTACGGGCTGAATGCTATGCGCAATCACGGCGCTGATGCTGCCGTGACCTATGGCGATCCTGCCTACTACTGCAAGACCGGCTTCCAGCAAATCACCCAGGACCAGGCCGCTGCGCCGCAGCCTCTCAGCCATCCCGAAGGCTGGCAGGCGCAATCCCTGACTGGCGCAGACTTTGCGCCTCTGCGCGGCCGTGCACACTGCGTCCCGGCTCTGAACAATCCGGTCTTTTGGTAGGCTCCGCAGCTCTCTGCCGGCCCGCTCCCGGCCTTGGGCAGTAAAAAACCCCGGGGCCGCTGGCACCGGGGTTCTTTTTCTGTCTTTGTCCGGAGGCTTATTCAGCCGCTTCCGCCGGGCCTTCCTCTGCCTTCGGCTTGGGTTTGGCGCGTGCGCGGCTGGGCTTCTTCGGCGCTTCTGCCTCGCCGCCTTCACCTGCACCTTCCGTCTTTGCCGCAGGCTTGCGGGTGCGCGGCTTGCGGGCCGGGGCCTTCTTCGGAGCCGCCTCGCCGCCGGCTTCCGGTGAAGCCGTGCTTTTGCTTTCCGGCGTTTCCACCAGGCCGCTGTCCTGACCATTGCCATTGTCGCCGCGCGGATCAATCACCTCCGGCTGCGGGTCGCTGGCCGGATCGCTTTCCGCCGGCGCAGAGGCCGCTGCCTCACGCTCCTGGCGTTCCAGCCTCTCTGCGCGTTCGCGGTCACGCTCGGCCTGGCGCTCCCGGTTCTGGCGTTCCTGCTCTTCGCGGCGCGCTTCGATCTCGCGCTGCGCTTCGTTCAGCATCCGCAGGTAATGCTCTGCGTGCTGCTGAAAATTCTCTGCCGCAACACGGTCATTGGCCAGCTGCGCATCGCGGGCCAGCTGATTGTACTTGTCAATGATCTGCTGCGGGGTTCCGCGCACCTTGCCTTCGGGACCGGAGCTGTCGAACACCCGGTTGACCACATTGGCGCCGTTCGGGCGATTCCGGTTCGACTTGGAGCGTGAGCGTGATTTGGACGATCTCATATGCCTATCATAAGCCTTGAGTTAATGCGCCGTTGACCCTGTGCAGCGCGCCTCAGCGCCGGATCGTTAGCTTTTTTGGGCTTGATGCCGCGGGAATGCTCGTAAAGCGTTCACCTCTATACGGCTCATCTTGAGTAACCATGTTACGGGAGCGCAGACAAGGGGGCCAAGCGGATTTTCTGTGTTTTTTGACCCGAATCCGCAGATTTTCGCGTTAAAATCCGCGATTTGAGAGAGAATGGGCCCTCACCACACGGTCGCGCCCGTCAAGATCCGGCAGCACCGCAATGCCGTTGAAACCTGCCGCCTCCAGCAGTGCGCTAACCGCAGGCCCCTGCGTCGGACCGATTTCCAGCAGCAGCCGTCCCCCCGGCGCCAGATGCGCGGCTGCCTGCGCAGCAATCTGCCGGTAGGCCCCCAGTCCGTCGCCGCCGTCTGTCAGGGCGATGCCCGGCTCATGCCCGCGCACCTCTGCGGACAGCCCCTCCATCTCATCCAGCGCGATATAGGGCGGGTTGGACACTATCAGGTCGAACTGACCCGCGATCTGTTCGAACCAATCCGATGTCTGGATATCGGCGCGCGCCTCAACCCGGTGCAGCACCGCGTTGGCGCTGGCCTGCAGGCAGGCCGCCTCGCTGATGTCAACGCCCAGCCCGGTGGCCTCCTGCCGCTCTGCCAGCAGAGTCACCAGAATGCAGCCAGAGCCGACACCCAAGTCCAGCACCCGTTCAAACGGTTCCGCCAGCGCCGCCTCAATCAGGATCTCGGTCTCCGGGCGCGGGTCCAGCACATCGCGTGACACCTTGAACCGGCGGCCATAAAACTCCCGCTCGCCGATCAGATGCGACACCGGCACCCGCACAGCACGCAGGGCAATCAGTTGCTCATAGCGTTCCGCCACCTCTGTCGCCAGCTCCTCGGGAGCTATCAGCGTCACCCGGCTGGCCTCGATCCGGGCCGCATGGGCCAGCAGCACGCGTGCATCCCGCGCCGGGTCTTGCACTCCGGCCGCCCGGAGCTTGGCTGTTGCTGCCGCCATCGCCTGTGCCGCGGTCTCTGCCATGCTCATTGCCCCATCTCGGCCAGCAGCCGGGCCTGATTGTCCGCGGTCAGCGCGTCGATTATTTCGTCCAGATCTCCGCCCATTACCTGGTCCAGCTTGTAAAGCGTCAGATTGATCCGGTGATCGGTCATGCGGCCCTGCGGAAAATTATAGGTGCGGATACGTTCCGACCGGTCGCCTGAGCCCACCTGGCTTGCGCGATCGGCCGAACGCTCGCTGTCGATCCGCTGCCGCTCCAGATCATAAAGCCGGGTCTTCAGCACCTGCATGGCGATCTCGCGGTTGCGGTGCTGGGACTTCTCCGAAGAGGTCACCACCAGACCCGTGGGCAGGTGGGTGATCCGGACCGCGGAGTCAGTGGTGTTGACATGCTGCCCGCCTGCGCCCGAGGCGCGCATGGTGTCGATGCGGATGTCATTTGCATCAATGTGAATATCCACATCCACCGCTTCCGGCAGCACCGCCACGGTGGCCGCCGAAGTATGAATGCGCCCGCCGCTTTCAGTCGCGGGCACCCGCTGCACCCGGTGTACGCCGGATTCATATTTCAGCCGGGCAAAAACGTTGTCACCCTTGATATGGGCCACCACCTCCTTGATCCCGCCCAGTTCGGTCACCTGCTCCTCGATAATATCGAACTTCCAGCCCTGCGCTTCGGCATAGCGCTGGTACATCCGCAAGAGGTCGCCGGCAAACAGCGCGGCCTCATCGCCGCCGGTGCCGGGGCGGATCTCCAGCATCGCCGGGCGGCTGTCAGCCGCGTCCTTTGGCAACAAGGCCAGTCGCAGCGCATGCTCCGCTTCAGGAATGGCCGCCTTCAGCTCCGGGATCTCCTCCGCCGCCAGATCCTTCATATCCGGATCAGCCAGCATCGCTTCCGCCTCTTCCAGATCGCCCAGCAGCTTGCGGTAGGCCGTCACCTGTTCCGCGACCGGGCGCAGGTCGGAATACTCCTTGGCCAGCGCCGCAATATCCCCGCCCCCGGCACCGTCCGCCATAGCAGCTTCAAGATACTGAAACCGCTGCAGGATCTGTTCCAGCCGTTCATCGGGAACCATGGGCACGCCTATTGTTGTTCATGTTTTGGCCAAATGACCCCCATGTGATATGCTAGAGCCATGCGACATGCCAGAGTCCTTATTGCCACAATCCTTCTCACCCTGCCGAGCCTTGGGCTGGCGGACGTGAAAGGACCCGGCGGCAAGACCATCGACTGCTACTGCACAGACAAGTCCGGTTCCCGCGTGGAACTTGGGGAGCTGCGATGCCTGCAAGTCGACGGCCGCATGTTCATGGCGCAATGCCAGATGTCGCTGAACGTGCCGATGTGGCGGGAGGTGCAAAGCAGCTGCCTATCAGCGTCGCTTGCACCGCAGCCTGGCATGTCCAGCGCGTCATTCGGCATGCCGCATCTTTGATCAGACAAATCGCAGCCGTGCAAAAACACAGATAGGTCAGGCAGACCGCCAGGCAGCCCACCAGTGCTGGACACATTCCACTTTCGCTCTATGTACCCTGTCATCCCGTTCACCTATTGAAGGATCAGGAACGGGCCAGAGCGGCCTGCATTACTTTTAGTTCAATTTTCATTGCAGGCCGCTCGACGATCAATCGGCTGCAAAGCCTTATCTCGCTTTCACCCAGTTTTCGGCCTCACTGTCGTAGCGGTAGGTCACCACAACAATGCCCAGCCCAACGTGAAAGAAAACATCGATTGTCGCCTCTTCAATGGCTGAGTAGTTCTGGGTCCATTTGGACACAGCCGCCTCAAAGCCCTTGCAATGTATCCTTGTGCCGCCGCCAAGATCGAGAACCGCAATACTTTCCAACTGGCACCCCCTTCCTTGGATGGGCTCACTCCATCTGGCGGCAGGCCTGCTCTGTTCCGGCCTGAGCGGCGATCACGCCACTTGATTTTGGAGTTTAGAACAAACCTGCCACGGTTTTCCCCGACAGTCAGTCGGAAACATCGGTTACCTGCGTCCGGCCGCGCAGGATTTCCATCCTCTCAACTGGTTTCACTACGAACGTCAGGTCAAGAGCGGGCGGCCCTCCCCCTGAAACGCGCCTCAGCTAAACCCAAGGCTCTGGCGCCAAAGGCGGAAGAGCCCGCGAACCGGCGGGAGCGCCTGCTTACTCCCCGGCAGAAACAGCCTGCGGCACCGCTTCCATCTCTGCCAGCCAGGTGTTGATCCGCTCCTTGTTGGCGCCCAGATCGGACCGGCCGAACCGTAGCCGGGCATAGACCTTCAGCAAATCGCCGTCCTGCGCCGCGGTGGTGTAGTCGGGAAAACCCAGAACCTGGGTGCGGGTGATATAGGTCACCATGCCGTCCTGCGGCCCGCCCGCCAGCACGCTGGTGCGCGGCGCGTGGCTGGCGATGCGGTGGAACCGCTCCAGCCCGTCCGGCCCGGTGCGCACCACCCGGAACACGCCCCCGCGGAACTCCTTGTCTTCACTCAGCTCCGGCTGCGTATTCCAGTCCAGCGGGTCGCTTGGCGCCAGCCGGATAAACCCCAGTCCGGCGACAACGGCAGCCAGCAGCAGCCAGCCCAGCAGCATCAGCCGCTTCAATGCGGTTTCAAGGTCAACCCTTGCCTCCTCCCTGCGCGGCCCTCCCCCGGCCTAACGCTCAGGCCGGACCGCTTATCTCGTTGCCACGCCCGGCAGCACGCACAACAGCTCATAGAGCAGGTTGGCGCCCACCAGGGCGGTGTTGCCCGAGGGATCATAAGGCGGCGACACTTCCACCAGGTCGCAGCCCACGATGTTGACCCCCTTCAGCGACCGGATCAGCTCCAGCGCCTGCGGCGTGGTCAGCCCGCCGATTTCCGGCGTGCCGGTGCCCGGCGCATAGGCCGGGTCCAGACTATCGATATCATAGGACACATAGACCGGCCTATCGCCGATATCGCGGCGAATTTCCGCACCCATCTGATGCAGCGATCGGTTCCACAGCTCTTGCGCCGGGAAGTGCTGGAACCCCCAGCCCTGCGCCTCGGAAAAATCGGTGGCGGCATAACCGGTGCCGCGGATGCCGATCTGATAGGTCTTGTCCGGGACAATCAGCCCTTCCTCATAGGCGCGCCGGAACACGGTGCCATGGGTTTCGCGCTCGCCGAACATCTCGTCGTTCACATCCGCATGCGCATCCACATGCACCAGCGCCACGGGACCGTGTTTCTTGGCAATCGCGCGCAGGATCGGCAGGGTGATCGAATGATCCCCGCCCATCGCCACCGGGATCACCCCGCCTGACAGGATCGCATCATAGCTATCCTCAATAATCCGGAGCGATTCCGGCAGCGAGAACGTGTTGATCGCCAGATCGCCGATATCCGCAATGTTCAGGCTGTCAAACGGCGCCGCCCCCGTAGCCATGTTATAGGGCCGCAGCATCGCGCTCTCGGCGCGGATCTGCTTGGGGCCGAACCGCGTGCCTGACCGCCAGGAGGTGCCAATATCCATCGGCACACCCAGCACTGCCACATCCAATCCCTCCAGCGAGGTCGCCTGCGGCAGCCGCATAAAGGTGTTCGGCCCGGAAAACCGCGCCAGGTCGTTACCGCTGATCGGTTGGTTGAAGTCAGTCATTGTCTCTCACGTTCCAGCAAAGAAGGCGGTAAGCTCCGCCGCCGCATGTCCCGGCAATAGCACCTGCACCGCCCGTGTCAAAGGGCGGAGACCGCCGCCGCGGCTCTGCCCGCGTGAGTGGTGCAGGCGCGCCGCGCCTCAGCTGTTCAACGGTTGCGCCCGTTCCACCAGGCGGGCAAAAAAGGATGCCCCCACCGGCGCAATCTCGTCATTGAAGTCATATTTCGGATGATGCAGCCCGGCACTGTCGCCCTGCCCCAGGAACAGGTAGGATCCCGGGCGCACCTGCAGCATATAGGCGAAATCCTCGGCCCCCATTTCGCGCCCGCCATCGGAGTTGACGGTATCCTCGCCGGAGATCTCCCTGGCGACTTCCACTGCAAATGCGGTCTTTTCCGCATCGTTGATGGTGGCCGGATAGCCGATCTCATACTCCAGCTCTGCCTCGACGCCATAGCTGGCCGCCTGCCCCGCCACAATCTCCTTCATCCGCCGCATCACCATCTTCTGCACCTCCGGATTAAAAGTCCGCACCGTACCGTTGATATAGGCGGTGTCAGGGATCACGTTGTCAGTGCTGCCGGTGTGGATTTGGGTGACCGAGACCACCAGATCCTCCAGCGTGTGGTGGTTGCGGCTGACGATGGTCTGGATCGCCTGGGCCATGCCGCAGGCCGCCATCACCGGGTCGCGGGTCTCATGCGGCATGGCGCCGTGGCCGCCCTTGCCCTGAATATGGATGTGGAAGGTATCAACGGCAGCCATCAGCGCCCCCGGCGTGGTCAGGAAATGCCCCTCCGGCAGGCCCGGCGCATTGTGCAGCGCATAGACCTCCCCGATGCCGAAGCGCTCCATGATGCCTTCTTCGACCATGATGCGGGCGCCGCCGATCGCCTCCTCCGCGGGCTGAAAGATCAGCGCCACCCGGCCTTTGAAATTCCGCGTCTCCGCCAGGTACTTTGCCGCCCCCAGCAGCATCGCGGTATGGCCGTCATGGCCGCAGGCATGCATGTTGCCTGCATGGCCGGAGGCATATTCCGCCCCGGTTTCCTCCGGGATTGGCAGCGCATCCATGTCAGCGCGCAGCCCGATGGTCGGCCCTTCGCCCTGCCCGTTGATGATCGCCACCATACCGGTCTGCGCGATCCCTTCATGCAGCTCATCAACCCCGAACTCCCGCAGACGCTCCGCCACGAAACCCGCCGTCTTGGGCAGATCCAGCGCCAGTTCCGGGATCTGATGCAGATGCCGCCGCCAGGCCTTCATCTCCTCGGCGTAATCGGCAATACGGTTCACAACGGGCATCGGGGTGGACTCCTGCTCCAGACTCGGGATGATGCATCTGACACCGGAAAAAGAGCAGCCGCAATGCAAGAAACAGACCTGATCCACGACCCCTCCGCAGGCATCGAACGCCTCTTGAAGATCATGGCGTGCCTGCGCGACCCCAACACCGGCTGCCCATGGGACATCGAACAGGATTTCGCTACCATCGCCCCCTATACCATTGAAGAGGCTTACGAAGTTGCCGACGCTATCGAGCGCGAGGCCTGGGATGAGCTAAAGGGGGAACTGGGCGACCTCTTGTTCCAATCCGTCTTCCACGCCCGGATGGCTGAGGAGGCGGGCCATTTCACATTCCAGGACGTGGTCCGGACCATGTCGGACAAAATGGTCTCCCGCCATCCGCATGTGTTCGGCAGCGAGTCCCGCGAGAAATCCGCGGAACAGCAGACGCAGGATTGGGAGGCAATCAAGGCCGCAGAGCGCGCAGGTAAAAAACAAAAGGGAACGCTGGACGGCGTGGCGGTTGGCCTGCCCGCACTTCTGCGCGCCTACAAGCTGCAGAAACGCGCCGCCCGCGTCGGCTTTGACTGGCCGTCAGCGGACAACGTCATCGCCAAAATCACCGAAGAGTGCGCCGAATTGGTCGAGGCCCGCGACAGCCTCTCCCACGCTGAAGTTGAAGAAGAATTCGGCGACCTCCTGTTCGTGATGGCAAACCTTGGCCGCCACCTTGGCGTTGAACCCGAAGCCGCTCTGCGCGCCGCCAACGCCAAATTCACCCGCCGGTTTGAGGGCGTCGAGGCCAAGCTTGCCGCCCGTGGCAAACGCCCCGAAGACAGCGACCTGGCGGAAATGGATGCGCTTTGGGACGCGGTGAAGGCAGACGAGCGCGCCTGACCGCGCCCGCATTTTTCATCTTTCCCCAAATACTCAAACCCCGGTGGCACCGCTGCCGGGAAGCCTGTAACTGCCCGCCGCCGAAAACCTCCGGAAATTTTCGTGGACGTGTGCGGCAGCGGTTCAATCCGGCCGCAACAGCGCGTAGTCTCGCGGTTCACGGCCAGCGGAGACAGTCATGAGCGCCAGGAAAATTATCATCGACACCGATCCAGGGCAGGATGACGCCGCCGCCATCCTGCTGGCGCTGGCCAGCCCGGAGGAACTCGACCTGCTCGGCATCACCTGTGTTGCCGGCAATGTGCCGCTGGAGCTGACCAGCAAAAACGCCCGCATTGTCTGCGAAGTTGCAGGGCATACAGATGTGCCTGTTTACTCAGGCAGCAAGGCGCCGCTCGCCCGTCCGCTGATCACTGCCGAACATGTCCACGGCCAGACCGGCCTCGACGGCCCGGACCTGTGGAAACCGCAGATGCCCCTGGCCGAGGGCCACGGCGTCGATTTCATCATAGACACCCTGCGCAGCCACGCGCCAGCCACCGTAACCCTTTGCGCACTGGGGCCGCTCACCAATATCGCTGCCGCCTTCAACACCGCCCCGGACATCATCGACCGGGTGCAGGAGATCGTGCTGATGGGCGGCGCCTACTTCGAGGTCGGCAACATCACCCCAGCGGCTGAATTCAACATCTATGTCGACCCGGAAGCCGCTGAAATCGTGTTCAGATCCGGCGCTCCCATTACCGTCATGCCGCTTGATGTGACACATAAGGTGCTGGCGACCAAACCGCGCGTCGAAGCGATCCGTGCGCTGGACAGCAGGGTCGGCCGTTTCACCGCCGAAATGCTCGACTTCTTTGAGCGTTTCGACGTGGAGAAATACGGATCCGAGGGCGGCCCGCTGCATGATCCCTGCGTCATTGCCTGGCTGCTGCAACCGGAGCTGTTCTCCGGCCGCCATGTGAATGTGGAAATCGAAACGTCCTCCGCCCTCACCCTTGGCATGACCGTCGCCGACTGGTGGGGCGTCACTGACCGTAAACCCAACGCTCTGTTCATCGGCGATGCCGACGCGGACGGCTTCTTCAAACTCCTGACCGAAAGGCTCGCCCGCCTATGAGCGCCGCCCTGCATCTCGCCAAGCCCGAACACCTGGACACGGTGCTGCCGCTGGTTGCCGCCTTCCACGCCGAATCGGGGCTGAACAGCAGCGACGAGCACCGCCGCGCCGGGATCGAACCGCTGCTGAACGGTCATCCCTATGGTGCGGTCTACCTGATCGGCCCTACCCGGGCGCCGATCGGCTATATCGTCATCACTTTCGGCTGGTCGGTGGAATTCGGAGGAATGGATGGTTTTGTCGATGAGCTGTACATCCGCCCTGCCGTGCGCGGCCGCGGTGTTGCCACCGAAGTTCTGACCGAACTGCCGAAGTCACTGGCCACCGCGGGCATGCGCGCCCTGCATCTGGAAGTCGACCGGGACAACGAAACTGCCCAGCGGCTCTATCTGCGCACCCGCTTCCAGCCGCGCAAGAATTACATTCTGATGACCAAGGAACTGTAACCGCGCTGCAAACGGCGGAGCGGTCCGGCAGCCCCCCGGGCTGCCGGACCGCTTCCGTTGCTTGCCTGCAGCCCCCGCTTACGGCCCCCCCGGCGGAACACCGCCGCCCGTCAGCTCTGTCAGGCAAGTCTGCGCCAGTGGCAGGGGGCAATGTAATTATTGCGGAACCATCCCCCTGACGCTGACGTTATAGTCCAGTCTGCGGCCGGCAAACCGGCTGCCCTGGACCTGAAAATGGAGATATTAAATGACTTTCCGCTGGATCCCTGCACTTGCAAGTTCCGCCGTACTGGGCCTGGGCGCCTGTACCAACTTGACCCCGGAACAGCGCACCGTTGCCGGTGTGGCAGGCGGCGCCGCCGCTGGTCTGATCGCCGCTGATGCGCTCAAGGCCGATGACGACTGGCGCTTGATCGCAGCCCTTGGCGGTGCGGCTGCCGGCACGATGGTTGCGCAAAACAACCAGTCCCAACAGTGCGCGTACTCCCGCGGCGACGGCACCTATTACACCGCCCCGTGTTAAGAATTCAATCTGGCGCCCTCCCCCCGGTCAGGGCGCCAGATCTCCGGGTGCAGCCTGCTGTCAGGCTCCACCCCCGTCATCAGCGCAGTTCCGCACCGAGATTTATTTGCCGAACAGGATCATCCGCAGAAGCGGTCTGGCCGCTGAACGGATAGGCTCCCGGCCCGCTGCATCCTATAAGCGCCGAAAGCACCGCACAGATCGCCGCCCTTCGCAAAACCCGCGTTTTCATGATCCTCTCCCCTTTCCCGCAGCACCTGAACACCGCGTAAGAGAAAATTAGCATAACGCCAGCGTGAGCGTCTGTGATCCGGGCCACACATGCAACTTCCGGAAGATAACAAGTCAGATAAACGCGTAATCCCGGAAGGTTGCTGCTTCGCCCAGCTTCACCCCGTCCGGCCCCAGCAGCGGCCAGATCACCGCCCCGCGGATCTCAAACCGCCGCCCAGAGGCGCTGATCCTGACGCCGGCATAATCCCCGATGAAGCCTTTGGCCCGCATCTCGGCAAACATCATATCCCGTTGCTCCCGGTGCGCAGGTTCTGCCGTCAGCCGCGACGGCATCGACGTCAGCTGTTCCCATCCCATCTCCCATAGCGCCTGCGCCGCCAGGTTGCCGTAGGTCAGAACCGGATCGGCGGCTGTATTGTGCGAAAGTACCGGAAACGACGCGTGATAGAGCGCTTCGGCATCTGCCCCGTCCAGCAGCTGCCGGCCTGTCACTTGCGTAAAGGACCGCAGCAGCAGCTCCGCATGTGCGGCTTGATAACGGTTTTCCGGACCGGGCGACTGCATCTCTGCCTCTCAAGAAATCTTCCGCAGGAGCAATAGACTGCTCACACGTCTTCTTCCAGCTGCTCTGCGTGCGAAGGGGCTGGCGCATACGACAAAAGCCCCGCCATACCGGCGGGGCTTTCAGGCAGGTTCTTCCGCCAGTCTTTTCGCCTCAGGGCCTTACTTCAGGATCGAACGGCCTGCGTATTCGGCCACTTCGCCCAGCGCTTCCTCGATACGGATCAGCTGGTTGTACTTTGCGAGCCGGTCAGAGCGCGCCAGCGAACCGGTCTTGATCTGGCCGCAGTTGGTGGCGACGGCGAGGTCTGCGATGGTCGCGTCCTCGGTCTCGCCGGAGCGGTGCGACATCACGTTGGTGTAGCGCGCGCGGTGGGCCATATCGACCGCCTTCAGAGTCTCGGTCAGGGAGCCGATCTGGTTCACCTTCACCAGCATCGAATTCGCCACGCCGCGCTCAATACCATCGGCCAAGCGCGCCGGATTGGTCACAAACAGGTCGTCGCCCACCAGCTGCACTGTGTCGCCGATCTTGTCGGTCAGCAGCTTCCAGCCATCCCAATCGTCTTCGGACATGCCGTCTTCGATGGAAATGATCGGATAGTCATTGACCAGCGCCGCCAGGTAGTCGGCGTTTTCTTCGGAGGTCAGGGACTTGCCTTCGCCGGACAGGACGTATTTGCCGTCCTTGTAGTATTCGGTCGCCGCGCAATCGAGCGCCAGATAGATTTCCTCGCCGGGCTTGTAGCCTGCTTTCTCGATCGACTTCAGGATGAAGTCCAGCGCCTCGCGGGAGGAGCCGATGTTGGGGGCAAAGCCGCCCTCGTCACCGATCCCGGTGCTGAGGCCCGCGGCAGACAGTTCCTTCTTGAGGGTGTGGAACACTTCGGACCCCATGCGCACGGCCTCACGGATGTTGTCCGCAGCCACCGGCATGATCATGAATTCCTGAATGTCGATCGGGTTGTCGGCGTGTTCGCCGCCGTTGATGATGTTCATCATCGGCACCGGCAGAACCCGGGCAGAGGTGCCGCCGATATAGCGGTACAGCGGCTGGGTTGTGAAATCGGCTGCTGCCTTGGCCACCGCCATCGACACGCCCAGAATGGCATTGGCGCCCAGGCGGCCCTTGTTCTCGGTGCCGTCCAGCTCGATCATCGCCATGTCCACAGCGACCTGCTCACAAGCGTCAAAGCCAACCAGCTCCTCGGCGATCTCGCCGTTCACTGCCGCAACCGCCTCCAGCACGCCCTTGCCCATGTAACGGGAGGTGTCGCCGTCGCGCTTCTCCACCGCCTCGTAGGCACCGGTCGACGCGCCCGAGGGCACGGCGGCGCGGCCCATGGTGCCGTCTTCCAGGATCACGTCGACCTCAACCGTCGGGTTGCCCCGGCTGTCGAGGATCTCACGGGCGTGAATGTCGATAATGGTGCTCATCTGTCCATCCTTGGTTTGGCCTGAAAACGGCAAGTTCTGCTGCCAGCGTCATACCAGCCGCTGCCGGAAAGTAAACCGCCATCGTTACCGCTAACACACATAAAAGCGGCAGGTTAGGGCTAACAAGGCGCTGTTTGCGCCAACAGGACAGAGGATTTCTGCCAAGCGGGACGTCAGGCCGCAGCCGCATCTGCACGGCGCGCGCGCCTTGCCAGCCGCTGCTCACGCACAAAGGTATAGAGGCCGGATCCGATGATCAGCGCAGCCCCCGTCAGCGTCAGCGTATCGGGCCGCTCGCCAAAGACCAGCACACCCGCCAGGATCGAGAAAAGCAGCCGGGTGTAGCGGAATGGCGTCACCGCCGACGCGTCCCCCACCCGCATGGCGGTGACAATGCCGTAATAGCCCAGCACACCAAACAGCACGCCGCCTGCCATCATCAGGTATTCATTCTGCTCCATCACCTGCACCTCGCCAGGGGTAAAGGCCAGCAGCAGCAGCCCCGCAGGAATCACCGCCAGGAACGCCTGAAAGCTGACAACGGTGGAGGGCACCGCGCTGTCCATCACCCGCGTCATCAGATCCCGCGTGGCAACCCCCAGCACTGCAATCACAACCAGCAGCGCCGCAGGCTCAAAACTATCCAGGCCCGGGCGGATGATCAGCAGCACACCGGCAAAGCCAACGCAAATTGCCAGCCAGCGCCGCCAGCCGACCTGCTCCCCCAGAAACAGCGCCGCGCCCATGGTGATGACCAGCGGCGTCGCTTGGAAAACAGCAGCCACAACCGAAATATCGACCAGCGCCAGCGCCGAGGCAAACCCCATCGCCGAGACAGCTTCGGTCCCGGCGCGCAGCACCGGGCGCATACGCCAGGACCGCGGCGCAAATATCCGGTGCCCCTGCATTTTTGCCATCACCGCAAAGACCAGCCCGCTGCCCAGCCCAAGGCAGATCAGGATCTGCCCCACCGGCAGGGTGCCGGACAGCTGCTTGATGAACATATCCTCAAGCGTGAAAAAGGCCATGGAGGCGATGACCAGCAGAATGCCGTGCAGGTTGTTCATATGCGCGCGTCCCGTTTTGCGGTCCGGCAGCGTGCCAGGCCATCCGGGCAAAAAACATCAGCGCCCAGGCGCGGGCAACTCCGTTTCCGACCCGGCTTCATGACAAGACGTGAGCATACATATCAGCATCTGTGATGCGTCGCGCCTTCCGGCAACAGCCCGGGCCTGAATTTTCGCGTATCCCGGCTAGGAAACCACCTGTTCACCCAGCCGTTCCAAAAGACGGCGTGCCGCCCTATTCGGCCTTGCGCGGCACCCCGTAAAGCTCCAGCTTGTGCCCGCGCAGCTCATATCCCAGCTTGCGCGCGATCCGCTCCTGCAGCTCCTCGATCTCCGGGTCGCAGAACTCGATCACCTCGCCGGTATTCATGTCGATCAGGTGGTCGTGATGCTCCCGCTCAGCATCCTCATAGCGCGCGCGCCCGTCGCCGAACTCCAGCCGCTCCAGAATGCCCGCTTCCTCGAACAGCTTCACAGTGCGATAGACGGTGGCAATGGAAATCCCGGCATCCTTCGCGCTGGCGCGGGCATAGAGCTCCTCGACGTCCGGGTGATCATCGCTGTCCTGCAGCACCTGGGCAATCACCCGGCGCTGGCCGGTCATGCGCAGCCCCTTGGCCTCGCAGCGGGCGATAATCGTCTTTCGCATATCTTCCTCGCGGTATTCTGGGCTTCCTCTTTAACGGATGCACTCTGCGGCGAAAACAGGCTTTTCACCCGTATCAAAGGTTGACAAACGGCTTATCCACAGCCATTTGGCGTGCAGGCATCCCTCCCTGCCGCGTGAGCAGAGACCAAAGACCGGACGCGCCCGATGCGCACAACCAATTGTCCGGGGTCAAGTGATATGCCGCCATTCCCAAGATCACGCGTGGGGATTGCAGAGGCCAGCGGCCTGGCATCCGGCCAGCGCGCGCCCGAGGTCCCTGCCCCGCAAGAAAACGCTGCTATGCAGCGGATCCGGCCCGTGCTGAGTGCAGGGCCGTGAAAGGACGATACGTGACTGAATTTTCGACCATGGGGCTGCCCGAAAAGCTCCTCGCCCGTCTCCAGGACATGGGCCTGAACGACCCCACCCCGATCCAGGCGCGCGCCATTCCGCATGCGCTCAACGGCCAGGACGTGCTGGGCCTGGCGCAGACCGGCACCGGCAAGACCGCCGCTTTCGGCGTGCCGCTGATTGCGCAGATGATGCAATACGGCCGCAAACCCGCCGCCAATACCGTGCGCGGCCTGGTTCTGGCGCCGACGCGCGAGCTGGCAAACCAGATCGCTGACACCCTGAAAGGCCTGACCGAAAACACCCCGATGAAGGTCGGCCTGGTGGTCGGCGGCGTTTCCATCAATCCGCAGATCTCCCGCATCGCCAAGGGCACCGACATTCTGGTCGCCACCCCGGGCCGCCTCATTGACATCCTCGACCGCGGCGCGCTGGACCTCGGCTCCTGCGACTTCCTGGTGCTGGACGAGGCCGACCAGATGCTGGACCTCGGTTTCATCCACACCCTGCGCAAGATCGCGGCCCTGCTGCCGTCCGAACGCCAGACCATGCTGTTCTCGGCCACCATGCCCAAACAGATGAACGAGATCGCCAACTCCTACCTGCAAAGCCCGGTGCGGATCGAAGTCTCGCCCCCCGGCAAGGCCGCCGACAAGGTGACCCAATCGGTGCATTTCATCGCCAAGGCGGAAAAGCTGAGCCTGCTGAAGGAACTGCTGGCCGACCACAAGGACGAGCGCGCGCTGGTTTTCGGCCGCACCAAATACGGCATGGAAAAGCTGATGAAGGTGCTGGACAAGGCAGGCTTTGCCGCCGCCGCCATCCACGGCAACAAATCCCAGGGCCAGCGCGAACGCGCCCTTGCAGCCTTCAAATCCGGCGACATCAAAGTCCTGGTGGCAACCGACGTGGCCGCCCGCGGCCTCGACATTCCCGACGTCAAGCACGTTTACAACTACGAGCTCCCGAATGTGCCGGACGCCTACGTGCACCGCATCGGCCGTACCGCCCGCGCGGGCAAGGATGGCGCCGCCATCGCTTTTTGCTCGCCGGATGAGATGGAAGAGCTGAAGGCAATCCAGAAGGTGATGAAGATCACCATCCCCGTGGCCTCCGGCCGCGCCTGGGAAGCCATGCCCGACCCCGCAGCTTCAGCCGGCAAACCGGGCGGCCGTCCCGGCGGACGCCGCGGCGGTGGCAAGCCCGGCGGCCAGCGCCGCCGTGGCGGCGGCGGCAACAGCAGCCAGGGCAAACCTCAGGGCGGCAACCCCGGCAATGCCCAGCGCCGCGGCCAGAAGCAGCGCGCGCGCTAAGCCTTTTCCGCCAGCGCCGGGTCAAGGGTCCCGCAGGGACCGCGCGGCACGCGCGGCCCGCCCTTGACGCGGTGCTGGCGGAACATACAATCGACCCGGCGCTTAAGGGCAGACTTGCCCTTAAGCGCTTCTCTGCAGTGAAAAATCTGCGCTGCGCAGCAGCGCCCGGCCCAAGGCCGCCAAGGCGCGTCAGGCGCAGCCTGAAGCCCCTGCGGGCGCGGGAGAGCTCTGCCCGCTAAGCCGCCCGCAGATCCGCCCAGACCGGCAGATGGTCCGAGGCAATATGCGCAGGCCGCCCGCCATGCACCCCATGCGCCACCGCCGTCAGCCGGTTGCAATGGGCGATCCGGTCCAGCGCCCCCAGGGGCCGCAGCGCCGGGAAGCTGGGCCGCGGCGGCAAAAAGGTCAGCGACGGAGCGATATGCTCCAGCACCGGGGTGCGCGACCATTCATTGAAATCCCCGGCCAGCACCACCGCCGCGTCATCCTGCTTAGCGGCCCGGGCCAGCGCATGCATCTGCTCACGCCGCGCCCGCCCGGTCAGCCCCAAATGCGCGCCGATCACCCGCACCGGGCCTAAGCCTGTTTCCAGCAAAACCCAGACCGCGCCGCGCGGCTCCAGCCCCGGCAGCGCAATATGGCCCTTGCTGCGCAACTGCACCCCATTGCGGTACAAAACCGCGTTGCCATGCCAGCCCAGCGACCCCGCGCCGCCCAGATCAGCCGCTTGCCAGCCAGTCTCCGCGACCAGGAAATGCGGCAAGGCCGCCGGGCGCGGCGGCAGCCGCTTATCCGCCTCCTGCAGCACCGCTACATCTGCCTTCAGCCCGGCCAGCACCTGCAGAATGCGCTCCGGCCGCCGGCGCAAATCCAGGCCGACGCATTTCTGGATGTTGTAGGTGGCAAACCGCAGTGTGTCCGGCGGGGGTGTTTCTGGCATCGTCTCGTCCCGGGTCTGTAGCGGAGTTTGACCTGCAAGGCCCCCAAGCACAATGGTCATCAGGCGTCAGTCGGTGCCGGGGGCTGTCTGCCCCCTCTTGAGCTTTCAGCTCAATTCACCCCCGAGGATATTTTCAGCCAGATGCACAGGGATCAGGTTCCGCAAAATGTCGCCTGCACCACTTCCTCCGGCAAAGGCGGACGTTGCAGATCGCTGTGTTCTGGCTGGTCCTCGTAAGGGTCGGCCAGCACCGCGTTCAGCCGGTGAAACAGCGCATAGTCGCCGGCCACAGCGCCTGCGATCATCTCCTCGATCCGGTGGTTGCGCGGGATGAAAGCCGGATTGGCCGCGCGCATGACCGCTTCTGGCTCAGGTTCATCTTCCAGCCTGGTCTGCCAGTCTTCCGCCCAGGCCTCAAAAGCCGCAGGATCGGTGAACTGATCCCGCGCCGTGCCTTCCGTCAGGGCGCGGAAAGTGTTGGTGAAATCGCTCTGGTTCTCCGCCATCCGCCCCAGCAGTGCGGTGACCAGCTCCAGATCGCCCTCCCGCTCCGTGGTGATCCCCAGCTTGGCCCGGAAGCGCCGCAGCCAGGCCGCCTCGGTCAGCGCGGGCATGGCATGCACAATCTCTGTCGCCTCCTCGACACCTTCTTGCGGGTCGTCCATCTGCTGGATCAGCGCGGTGGCCAGCTGCGCCAGGTTCCAGACCGCAATCGTGGGCTGGTTGGCATAGGCGTAGCGCCGCCCCCGGTCGATCGAGGAAAACACCGTGTGCGGGTGATAGACATCCATAAAGGCGCAGGGCCCATAGTCTATGGTCTCGCCGGAGATCGCGGAATTGTCGGTGTTCATCACCCCGTGGATAAACCCCACGGACATCCAGGCGGCGATCAGCTCCGACTGCGCATCGCGCACCGCGCGCAAGAGCCCCATCGGGCCTTCCGCTTCCGGATAATGGCGGGCAATGGCATAGTCCGTCAGCCGCTGCAGGCTCGCCTTGTCGCCGCGTGCGGCAAACACCTGAAAGGTGCCCACCCGCAAATGGCTCGCCGCCACCCGGGTCAGCACCGCACCGGGCAGCCCGCCTTCGCGCCAGACGGTCTCGCCGGTCTCCACCGCCGCCAGCGCCCGGGTGGTCGGGATGCCAAGCGCGTGCATCGCCTCGCTCACCAC
This sequence comes from Leisingera sp. CC-HEC093, assembly GCF_059429195.1. Lineage (NCBI taxonomy): Bacteria > Pseudomonadati > Pseudomonadota > Alphaproteobacteria > Rhodobacterales > Roseobacteraceae > Leisingera > Leisingera sp. CC-HEC093. The sequence continues at coordinate 3,842,527 of NZ_JCAIJR010000001.1, forward strand.
ATATTCGCGCAGCACCGGCCCCAGCCAGGCGCGCCCGTCGCCGCCCCGGGAATACGGCGTGCGGCCGGAACCCTTCAGCTGGATATCCCGGCGCTTGCCGTCCATCCCCACCGTCTCCCCCAGCAGGATCGCGCGCCCGTCGCCCAGCTGCGGGTTATAGGTGCCGAACTGATGCCCGGAATAAAGCTGCGCCAGCGGATCGGCCCCTTCCGGCAGCTGGTTGCCGCCGAAAACCTCTGCCATCTCGCCGGTCTCACCGGGTGTGATCCCCATGACCCGTGCCAGATCCTCGTTGAACGCCGCCAGCCGCGGCGCCTTTACCGCCTGCGGCGGCAGTTTGGAGTAGAACTGCCCCGGCAGGGCGGCATAGGTGTTGTCAAAGGGGATCGTGAATGTCATGGCCCAAACATATGACTGGAATAGAGATTTACCAGCACCAAAGCAGGGAGAGCGGCAATGGACGCAGACCAGATCATCGAACACATGGGCCTGCAGCAGCACCCGGAGGGCGGCTGGTACAAGGAAACCTGGCGCGCGGAAAACGAAGGCCGCCCCACAGGCACCTGTATTTACTTCCTTTTAAAGGCGGGCGAGGCCAGTCACTGGCACCGTGTTGATGCTACCGAGATCTGGCTCTATCACGCCGGCGCACCGCTGGTTCTGTCGCTGTCAGCAACTGATGACGGCCCGGCGCAGGACCACCTTCTGACCCCGGAGCTGGCCAAGGGCGCACCGCAGCTGATCGTGCCCAAGGGCCACTGGCAGGCTGCCCGCAGCACCGGGGGTTACACGCTGGTCAGCTGTACCGTGTCGCCGGGATTCGAGTTCGAGGGATTTGAACTGGCTGCCCGCGGTTTCGACATCCCGCGCGGCTGACTCAACCCTTGCGGCGAATCGCCGGGCATCCAACACTGCCCTCATGCCTGCCGAACTAGACCACGCCGCGCTCATTAGGTCGCTGCCGCCTGAGACCAAGGCCGCCCTGACGGCCCGTTCCGACGCGGCGGGCCTGCGGCATCTGGCACTGCACCTCGCCGCCCTCGCCGCCTGCACCGCAGGTATTGCCTTGGAAATACCCCTTTGGCCGCTGCTGATGCTGCCGCAAGGCATACTGCTGGTATTCCTCTTCACCCTCAGTCACGAATGCACCCACCAGACACCCTTCCGCAGCAAATGGCTGAACGAGGCTGCAGGCCATTTCTGCGCCCTCGCCATTGCCCTGCCCTTTACCTGGTTCCGCTATTTCCACCTGGCGCATCACAAGTTCACCAACGACCCTGAACGCGACCCCGAACTGGAACATGGACCGCGGCCCGCAACCCTGGCCCAATGGCTCAGATACCTTAGCGGCTGGGGCTACTGGCGCGGCATGGGCAGCACCCTGTGGCGCAACGCCTTTGGCACCATCACCGCGCCCTACCTGCCCGAACGCCGCCACGCACATATGCGGCTGGAGGCGCGGGTGCTGCTGGTCCTCTACGCCGCTGCCATGCTGAGCCTGCTGGCCTCACCATTGGTTCTATGGCTGTGGATTGTGCCGCTGCTGATCGGCCAGCCGTTCCTGCGCGCCTATCTTCTGGCAGAACACGGCCTCTGCCCCGCCGTTTCCAATATGCTGGAGAACTCCCGCACCACACTCACCAGCCGGCTGGTGCGCTTCCTGGCCTGGAACATGCCCTACCACGCCGAGCATCATTCGTTCCCGACTGTGCCCTTCCACCAGTTGCCTGCGTTTCATGCGATCACGCAGGCATATCTGAAGTCGACGTCGGACGGCTACAGGGCGTTCACAGCGGACTACCTCCGCCAGCTTTCCCGTTGACTGGCCTTCAAGGGCCAAACAAATTTCTTCGAAGAAATTTGGCGAGAAACTTCAGAGTTTCTTGTTCGCCAAGTCTCCGGCTCACGCCCCCGGCACGCTGACCACCCCGCCGCCGACACAGGCGCTGACGCCAGTGGTGCCAGGCGCCGAGGTCGGCATCCCCCGCGCCACCCGCACCGCCAGATGGGCAAAGGCCTGTGCCTCCAGCATGTCGCCGTCCAGCCCCACATCTTCGACAGGCTTCACCGGGCAATCAAGCGACACCCGCAGCATCTCCATCAGCACCGGATTATGCCGCCCGCCGCCGGTGACCAGCACCATCTCTGGCGGTTCCGGGCAATGCTCCATCCCTTGTGCCACAGCGGCTGCGCACATGGCGATCAGTGTCGCCGCCGCATCCGCATCGCTCAGCTCATTGACCAGCCCGACCATCTCCGCAAAATCGTTCCGGTCCAGCGACTTGGGCGGCATCCTTGCAAAATACGGCTCGGCCAGGAACAGCTCCAGCGCGCCGGTTTCCACGGTGCCGGAGCGCGCCACCTTGCCATCCGCATCCCAGGGAATGCCCAGGCGTTCCTGCACCAGATCGTTGACCGGCGCATTGGCCGGGCCGGTGTCAAAGGCCAATAGAGCGCCCGGCTCCTCCGGCCTCTCGAACCGCGGGTCCACATAGGTGAGGTTGCCGACACCGCCGAGGTTCAGGAAGCACAGGGGCCGTTCGGCGCCGATGTATTTCGCACAGGCAAAGTGAAAGAACGGCGCCAGCGGCGCGCCCTCACCGCCCATCGCCACATCGTCAGTGCGGAAATCCCAGACCACCGGCTTGCCCAATTTCTCAGCCAAACCCGCGCCGTCACCCACCTGCAGCGTCCCCTGCAGCCGCGGCGCATGGGCCAGGGTCTGGCCGTGAAAGCCGATAATCGCCACGTCCTGAAACTCCGCCAGCGCCGCCGCATGGGCCGCGTCGCAGACCTCAGCCGCAGCGTCCACTTCCGGCCCGGCCCATTTGCCAAGACCAGCACGCAGCACGCCGCGCTCCTCCGCCGAATACTCACGGTAACTGCTCTCGGCAAACCCGTGTATGCGCGCGCCGTCTGTCACCACCACCGCCGCATCCACCCCGTCCAGCGAGGTGCCGCTCATCGCGCCCAGCGCTCTGATTGCGCCTGTTTTTGCTATGGCCTTGCTCATGGCCCTGCCCCTTCCAAGGATCCGGGCCGTCCCGCCCGTTGCCATCAATACTACAGTGCATATTTTGCCGGGAAAACAGGTTCCAACCAGCGCCAATGCGATTTATAGGGCATGGTGCAAAACCTTCAGACCGAGGCATGTCATGACCTACACACCCAAATCGGATTTCATTGCGGTGATGATGGAACGCGGCTATCTGGCCGATTGCACCGATTACCAGGGCCTGGACGAGGCGCTGCTGAACGGGGTGCAGCCCGCCTATATCGGTTATGACGCCACCGCCCAGTCGCTGCACGTCGGGCATCTTCTCAACATCATGATGCTGCGCTGGCTGCAAAAAACCGGCCATAAACCGATCACCCTGATGGGCGGCGGCACCACCAAGGTGGGCGACCCGTCGTTCCGATCGGACGAGCGCCCGCTGCTGGGGCCGGAGCAAATTGACGCCAACATCGCCGGAATGAAGAAGGTGTTTGCCAGTTACCTCACCTACGGGGAGGCTGAAAACGACGCTATTATGCTTAACAACGCGGAATGGCTCGACAATCTGAATTACCTCGAATTCCTGCGCGACATCGGCCGCCACTTCTCGGTGAACCGGATGCTGTCGTTCGAATCCGTGAAATCCCGCCTCGACCGCGAGCAGTCGCTGTCCTTCCTCGAATTCAACTACATGATCCTGCAGGCCTACGACTTCATGGAGCTGAACCGCCGCTACGGCTGCATCCTGCAGATGGGCGGCTCCGACCAGTGGGGCAATATCGTCAACGGCATCGACCTGACCCGCCGGGTGATCGACCATGAGGTCTATGGCCTCACCTCGCCGCTGCTGACCACCTCCGACGGCCGCAAGATGGGCAAATCCCAGGGCGGCGCGATCTGGCTGAACGGCGACATGCTCTCCGCGTATGAATTCTGGCAGTTCTGGCGCAACACCACCGACGCCGACGTCGGCCGGTTCTTGAAGCTCTATACCGAGCTGCCGGTCGCGGAATGCGAGCGCCTGGGCGCGCTGGCGGGATCCGAGGTCAACGCCGCCAAGGTGATCCTGGCCAATGAGGTCACCACCCTTTGCCACGGTGCCGAGGCTGCGGCGGCGGCGGAAGCCACTGCCCGCGAAGTGTTTGAGAAAGGCGGCGTCGGTGACGACCTGCCCACCCTCTCGCTGTCTTCGGCGGACCTGGGCGACGGCATCTCGATCGTGCAGCTGATCGTGAAATCCGGCCTCGCCAAATCCGGCAAGGACGCCAAGCGCCTGATCGCCGAAAACGGCGCCAAAATCGACGATCAGCCGCTGACCGATGCGGGCCTGATGATCGACGCAGGCGCGCTCACCTCGCCGATCAAGCTGAGCGCCGGCAAGAAGCGCCACGCGCTGGTGCGGCTGGACGGCTGACCCATCTGGATAGGCACGGAAAAAAGGGAGCCATTGCGCTCCCTTTTTTGATGCCCGCAAGCGCTCTCACCCGAAGACGACATAGTAGGATGGCCTCTCTTCAATAGCAGGTGCAGCTTTCAGCGTTTCGCTGTTCCTTTCCTAGCCTTCCAACCGCACTAAATTCTCTCAAAGGGCATTAGCATTCGGCGGTTTATTATGGCGGCGACAGGAAAAATTACTTCCTTGGAACACGAAAGAATCTCATTTGAGGGCGAAAAATTCAGCGTTGGCGCCAAGTCTGTAAGCTGCATTCTCACGACAGATAATCTCAAATCGACTTCCGGAAGCCGCCCTATGCCCAACCAGTGCACAATCGTTAACCGGTTTAACACCAAGTGGGACATCAAGGACCTGATTGACATAAAGGATGTGCAAGCAGCCCTGAAACGCAAAACAACAATTCAAAAACTGGCCAGTGAGAAAAAGGTTGAAAATGTTCTGCGACTATTGGGGCTGCAGGAAATTGCAATGCTTGCGGACTATTCGGAGCTGCAGGCGCAGACTTATGTAAAGGGGCATATTCTGCCTCAAAAGCTCGGCGGCCCCGGTGACAACACCAACCTCGTCCCTATGTCTGCCAGTTCCAACTCAGAATACCACCGGAACTTCGAAGCAAAACTAATAAAGACACTCGAAGAAATCCGAAAAATCGAGAAAACCGCCGGGTACAAAGTAAGGGTCAGATTTACCGGAAAATGTGAAATCGGCAGAACGCCGTGGTGGAACGGTGCAACTACCGAAACAAAAAATATGTTTAAAAAAATGCCAAGCAAGCTAGTCGCCACCTACAAGGTCGCCAGTTTCTTCCCCAAGGGCAGCGAAAGCAAATCCATCAAGGCTTCTCAACTTCCGAAGAACGTTAGCAAACTATTCGAGACCATTAAAATGACAGGGACTTACACGCTTACCCTCTAAGAATTGGAGCCAGCGCGGCATGCCCTGAGCATCACAATAAGGTCCCTGCGTGCGCAAAACCCTCCTGCCTCAGAACAGCGCCTCCAGCAGCGTCAGCACCAGAAACACCGGCACCGACAGGCCGGTGGCAATCAGCAGCGCCGCTGCCTTGGTCATCCGCGGGGCCGCTGCTGCCTGCCCCATGATCCGTTTGGTCTTTTTCATGCATTCATTAACCCTGATTTAGGTTTCCAGCGCGTTAATGGACCCATGTTCGACAGCGCTCCTTATCCCGATTTGCCCGCAACAGCCCCCCTCCGCCCGCAGCCCCGCGCCCTCCAGCAATCGCCGGAGTTTGCCCGCGCCCTGATGGCCTGCGGACAGGACCCCCTGATGCTGGACGGCACGCTGGTGCTGCAGCGCCGTCTGCGCGGCGGGCTGCGGCTGGCGATGGTGAACCGGGCAGACCTGACGGATTGCGCGCCCCTGCTGGCGGCCCTGCGCGCAAGCAGCCTCGCACGCACTCCGCTGATCCTGTCGCCGGGGGCCCCGGCCCCGCATCTCTCCCGCCTCGGCGCGGTACCGCTGGTTACGCCAGCGTATGCTGCATTCTGGGACCTCAGCCAAGACCCGGACCAGCGCCGCGCCGCACTGCACCAGAAATGGCGCAACCGGCTGAAGCACGGCGAGACGCAGAACCTCCGCCTTACCCGCCAGAACCTGCCGCATGACGTGCGCCACTGGCTGTTCCGGGCCGACGCAAAGCAGCAATCCGCCCGCGGCTACCGCAGCTGGCCTATCCCCCTCACCCTCGCCTACGCGCGCGAAAACAAGGGCCATGCCAAGCTGTTCCAGGCGTTTGAGGGCAAGGACCCTGTCGCCGCTATCCTGATTCTGACCCACGGCACCGGCGCCACCTACCACATCGCCCACACCACCGTGCGCGGCAAACAGCTCAGCGCCCACCCCCTGCTGCTGTGGGAGGCCGCCAATTGGCTCGCCTCCAAGGGCATCTGCCGCCTCGATCTTGGCCTCATCAATACAGAGGACGCCCCCACCCTCGCCCGCTTCAAACTCGGCACTGGCGCGCATCTGCAACGCCTCGGCGGCACCTGGGGCCTCTGGCCGCCGCTGGGCCGTCTCTTACGCCCTCTTGCCCGGCTCGACCGCCGCCTGATGCGCGCCTGACAGACGCCGTAACACTCCGCGACGCCCCGTCCCGCTGGACAGGTGCCCGGCCCCTCCATTATATGAACACATGTTCAGATAACCGGGAGGAGCCCCGCTCATGAAACTTGCAGACACCGCAGCCGTCGTCACTGGCGGCGCCTCCGGCCTCGGCGAGGCCACCGCGCGCTATTTCGCCGAAGCAGGCGCCCAGGTCACCATCCTCGACCGCGACGCCGAACGCGGCACCCAAGTGGCAGAGGAAATCGGCGGCCACTTCGCCCAGACCGACGTGACCAGCGAAGACTCAGTCTCCGCCGCCATCACCCACGCCGCAGAGAAGATGGGCAGGATCACCGCTTGCGTAAACTGCGCCGGCATCGCCATCGGCGCCAAGACCGTGGGCAAGGACGGCGCGCATCCGCTGGACGCCTACAAGCGCACCATCGACATCAATCTGGTCGGCACCTTCAACGTCGCCCGTCTGGCCGCCGTTGAGATCGCCAGGAACACGCCGGACGCGGACAACGCCCGCGGCGTGATCATCAACACCGCCTCCATTGCCGCCTTTGACGGGCAAAAGGGCCAAGCCGCCTATGCCGCCTCCAAGGGCGGCGTCGCGGGCATGTGCCTGCCGATGGCGCGGGATCTCGCCTCCTCCGGCATCCGGGTGATGACCATTGCGCCCGGCATCTTCATGACCCCGATGCTGGCCGGTCTGCCGGAAGAGGTGCAGCAGCAGCTCGCCGCCGACGTCCCCAACCCCGCCCGCCTGGGCGATCCGCGTGAATATGGCCGCCTCGCGGGCTTCATCGTCGAAATGGGCTATCTGAACGGCGAAGTCATCCGCATCGACGGCGCCCTGCGCATGCGCTGACCCCCTGCCGCGCAAGCAGCGGCAAACACACTCGATACGGCGTCTTGAGGGGCACAGCTGCCCCTCAAGCGCTTCTCAGCAGATCTGTCTGCATTGCGCAGCAATGCGCGGCCCAAGGCCGCACAAAGGCGCCTTGGCGCAGCCAGGGCACCTGCGGCCGCGGGAGCTTCTTGCCAAGCTGCTGCCTTAGCTCCCCGGCCCGGAACCCCAGGCCGCCAGCGCCTCGATCACCGGGCGCAGCGCCTGCCCCTTGCCGGTCAGGCTGTATTCCACCCGCGGCGGCACCTCGGCATAGACCTTGCGGTGCACGATGCCGTCCGCCTCCAGCTCCCGCAGCTGCTTGGTCAGGCTGCGCTGCGTTACATCCCCCAGCGCCCGCGCCAGGGCATTGAACCGCAAGGTGCCGGGCAGCAGGTGATAGACGATCAGCCCCTTCCACTTGCCTGAGATCTGCTCCAGCGCCGCCTCAACCGGGCAGCCGCCGCTGCAATCGTAAGACTCGAACCGTGCCGCCCGGCTTTCGCACTGATTTACAGTATCCATTCTGTACCTACCCTCACAAAACGTGCGTTCTTGCGCAGAATACACCATGCAGCCATATCCCGTCCCGTCACACCTCTCAAGCACAGGAGGCCCAAATGGCCCTGACAATTCTCGCCCAGATTACCGCCCAGCCCGGCAAGGAAGCCCTGGTGAAAGCAGAACTCGAAAAGCTGGTGCCCATCACCCGCGCCGAGGACGGTTGCATCCGCTACGACCTCCACCAGGACAACCAAACGCCCGGGTTTTTCGTATTCAATGAAACCTGGGAGTCGCGCGACCTGTGGCAGCAGCACATGAACGCGCCGCATCTGGCCGCTTACATGGCCGCTACCGAGGGCGCGGTGGCCGCCTTTACCCTCAATGAAATGACCCAAACCGCCTGAGCTGCTGCCCGCCCGGCACCGCGCCAGCGGTGCCGGGCCCAAGGCCGCACAAGGGCGCCTTGGCGAAGCCAGGGCGCCTGCGGGCGCGGGAGTTGCCCGGCCGTTGACAATCCCGGCCCTCCGCCCTTCACTCCGGGTCAGGAGGCCCCGATGAACAAATCCGAACGGCAGAAAATGCAGGCTGGCGAGTGGTACTGTTGCCTGGACAGCGAACTCTCGGCGTTGCGCCATCAGGCCCGGGTTGCGGTGCAGCAGCACAACACGGCCCCGCCTGATCCGGCCGAACGGCTTAACCCGCCGCTTGTCGCGCTCTTCGCGGCCCATGGCGAAAACTGCTTGATCGAGGCACCGTTCCACTGCGCCTACGGCATCAACATCACCCTTGGAAACAACGTCTACATGAACGCGGGCTGCACCCTTCTGGACACTGCCCCCGTCACCATCGGCGACGGCACCATGCTGGGGCCGAACGTGCAGATCTACTGCGCCCAGCACCACAAGGACAAAGACTTACGGGCGAAAGGCCTGGAAATCGCCTACCCTGTTACCCTGGGGGCAAACGTCTGGATCGGCGGCGGTGCGATCATTCTGCCCGGTGTCACCATCGGCGACGGCGCCATCGTCGGCGCAGGCGCCGTGGTGACCAAGGACGTAGCCGCGGGCCAGACCGTCACCGGCAATCCCGCCCGCCCCCGTCAGGGGTAATCAAAGGGTAAAGACTGCGCCCGCCGCCTTCATCTGCGGTTAAACTTTCCCAATACTTTCCAAAGCATTACGGCAGCATCTTTGACCAAATGTTTCGCGCGCGAAACATTTGGTCAGGTGGGCTGACCTAACTAAAGAGCCGCCTCAGCTTCCGGCTTTTTCCTCCAGTTCCAGCCATTCCTCCTCGGCGGCGGCCAGTTTCTCCTGCCGCTCCACCAGCGCCTCGGTGGCCTTCTTGAACTTGACCGGCTCGCGGGTGAACAGCTCCGGATCGCTCATCAGCTCCTGCAGCTTGCCAACCTCCGCCTCCAGCCGTTCGATCTCGCCGGGCAGCGCGTCCAGCCGGTGCTTTTCCTTGAAGCTCAGACCGTCCTTGGGCTGGCTTTCCTGCTTGGGCTTCACCTTCGCAGGCTTCACCTTTTCCGGCCGGTCCGCGACCTCCAGCGGCCCGCGCTGCGCGATGTAATCGCTCCAGCCGCCGGCATAGGCCGTAGCCCGTCCGTTGCCTTCCATCGCAATTGTGGTGGTCGCCACCCGGTCCAGGAAATCCCGGTCGTGGCTTACCAGCAGCACGGTGCCATCATAGTTGTCGAGCAGCTCCTGCAGCAGGTCCAGCGTCTCCACATCCAGATCGTTGGTCGGTTCATCAAGCACCAACAGATTCGAGGACCGCGCCATCAGCCGCGCCAGCAAGAGCCGCGCCTTCTCCCCGCCCGAGAGCGACCGCACAGGCGCACGCGCCTGCCGCTCGTCGAACAGAAACTCCTTCAGGTAGCCCACCACATGCTTGGGTTGGCCGCGAACCATCACCTGGTCAGCCTTGCCGGAAATCCCCAACAGCGGATCGGCGGTCAGGTTCTCCCACAGGGTCGAATCGCCGTCCAGCTGATCGCGGGTCTGGTCGAACAGCGCAACCTCCAGATTGGTGCCCAGCTGCACAGCCCCCGAATCCGGGTCTTCCATTCCCAGCAGCATTTTCAACAGCGTGGTTTTCCCGGCGCCATTGGGGCCGACAAAAGCCACCCGGTCGCCGCGCTGCACCTTCAATGAGAAATCCCGGACAATCTCCTTGCCGCCGAATGCCTTGCTCAGGCCTTCCGCCTCGATCACCTTACGGCCCGACTTAGGGCCGGCCTCCAGCGCCATCTCCGCCGCGCCCTGGCGCTTGATCTGGCCTGCACGCTCCGCCTTCAGGTCCTGCAGCGCCCGCACCCGGCCCATGTTGCGCTTGCGGCGGGCGGAAATTCCCTCCACCGCCCAGCGGCTTTCCGACTTGATCAGCCGGTTCAGCTTGTGGCGCTGCATGTCCTCGTCATCCCAGACCTTATCGCGCCAGGCCTCGAAATGCTCAAACCCCTTTTCCTGGCGGCGCACCTCGCCGCGGTCGACCCACAGGGTGGCGCGGGTCAGCGCCCGCAGAAACGCCCGGTCGTGGGAAATCAGCACAAAGGCCGCACGGGTCGCCTTCAGCTCATTCTCCAGCCAGGTGATCGCCTCGATATCCAGATGGTTGGTCGGCTCGTCCAGCAGCATCAGGTCCGGCGCTTCGGCCATCAGCTTGGCCAGTGCGGCGCGCCGCCGCTCCCCGCCAGAGGCGGTTTCCACCGGCCGTGCAGGATCGAATTTCAGCCCTTCGCCCGCGCGCTCCACCTTGTACATCTCGCCGGGGTCCAGTTCGCTGGCGGCAAAATCGCCCAAGGTCGCAAACCCATCCATCTTCGGGTCTTGCTCCATGTAGCCGACGGATTTTCCCGGCGGCACCACGATATCGCCAGTGTCCGCTTCAACAAGCCCCGCCATCACCTTCATCAGGGTGGATTTTCCCGAGCCGTTGCGGCCCACCAGCGCCACCCGGTCGCCGGGCTGCACCACCAGATCGAGGTTCGAAAAAACCGGATCGCCCCCAAAGGTGAGGGAAATGCCGGACATCTGCAAAAGAGGAATACGTGCCATGCCAGCCAGCTACCCCGGCGGCAAAATCACGTCAACGCTCCGCTTTCATCTTTCCAAAAATACTCAAATTCACCCGGCCACCGCCCGCAGCAGCCGTTTGCGGGCCTCCGGAATTGCGCCGGTTTCCAGGCCGGTAAACACATGCAGCGTGTTCATCCGCCGGTCCACCACGGCATGATTGCTGACCCAGCCGCCCATCGCCAGATAGGTCCGCAGCAGCGGCGGCATCATTTGCAGCGCTTTCTTCACATCCGGCTCCAGCTGCGGCCCGGCGGCAAAGCGGAATACCTCAGGCGCCCTCTCCCCCGGCAGCCATTGCGCCGGAGCAAGATGCCGAATCCGGAGCAGCGCAAAAGCGTCGAGGTAAGGCGCGGCGGAGGTACCCGTAAAGGACGCGCAGCCGAACAGCATCCGCACCCCTTGCGCGTCGACAAGCCCGGTCAGTGCCCCCCAGGCCAGCCGCAGGATGTCGGGGTCGCGCCACGCAGGATGACTGCAAAAGCGGCCCAGCTCTGCCATCTGCCCCGCAAACCCTTGCAAGGCCGTCAGATCATAGAATTGCGCGGCATAGCTGCGCCCCAGCTCCGCGCCGCTCTCCAGCAGCAGCAGCCGGAAACAGCAGACCAGCGTGCCGTCAGCCTCTTCCTCCACCAGAACATGGCTGCAGACGCGGTCAAAAGCATCGTTGTCAGGGTGTTCTGTGCGGAAACACAACGACCGCAGCGCCTGCGCCGCGGCCACATCCGCCGTGTCCGCCGCCAGACGGGCGCGGTAGCGTCCCTTGCTCAGCAAAATCTCAGGTTCCGCCACAGCGGCCTCCCCGCTTCGGGCTCAGCCGGGACCACAGGCGCTGCGGCAAACCAATGAAACCGGCCTATTCGTTGTCCAGGAACTGGCCTGGATTGAATGAGCCCAGGTTGCCCAGCAACTGGCGCAGGAACGTGTTGTCCTGCACGCCGGAGCTTGTCACCCGGCGCTCCAGCGGCACCGCCTTGCCGTCTTCCAGGCTGTAGCGTTCGATCCCCTGCACCACCCCGGCCGCGTCAAAGCTGATCGCCACCAGATCGCGCGCCACCGGCTTGGGCGCCGCTGCGCCATAGTGGCGGAAACGGGTGGCCACATAGTAATAACCGCTGTCGTTCAGCACCCCTGTCGAGGTCGGGACGCCGATGGTTTCGGCCACCGAATCCCGCGTGTCCACGCCCGGCACCACCTCTGCCAGCTGGTCCGGCGTCGGCACGTAGCCGTGTTTGCGGTAAATCGGCGCGCAGGCCGCAACTGCCAGCACCGCCGCTGCCAGCACCGCGCCGCGCAGCACCTTTTTCGTGTGTAACGTCTTGCCGATCATGACTGCCCCCCAGTCTCCGCTTCGAACTGCGGCTTGAATACGTCTTTGAACCCGATTACCTAATGACCGCTTCCGGTTCAAGAAACGAAAGTTCCCGAATATGTCTGAGAGCACCGCCCTGCGGGTCGCGGATCTGCCGCAAAACGCCGCCACCGCCTTTGAAATCACCCCGGACAAGGCTGACATGGCCGCGCTGGCAGCGGAATTGGGGGTGAATGCCCTCCGCAAGCTCCGCTTCACCGGCGAGATCAAGGCCATGGGCAAAAAAGACTGGAAACTGGCCGGCCGCCTGGGCGCCACCGTGGTGCAGGATTGCGTGGTGACGCTGGAGCCGGTGACCACGCGCATCGAAGAGCCGGTGGAAATCACCTATCTGGCCAGGTTTGAGACCCCGGAAGGCGCCGAGGTGGAAATGCCGGAGGATGACAGCGTAGAGCCGCTGAGCACCCATATCGACCCGGCAGTGGTCATGGCCGAGGCGCTGGCGCTGCACATTCCTGCCTACCCGCGCAAGGACGGCGCCGAGCTGGGCGAGGCGGTCTATGCCGAGGACGGCGTGCAGCCGATGCGCGACGAGGACACCAAACCCTTTGCCGGCCTGGCTGCGCTGCGCGGCCGGCTGAAAGATGAGGACTGAGCGCAGATTTTTTGCGGCGCAGAAAATCTGCCTCTGGCGCCGCCGCCCTGCCTGTCTTAAAAAACAGCTTGCGCCAGCGGAGATTCGCAGTATTTTCGCGCGCTCATCGGAATTTTTGGTTGGACAATGTTTGGGCAGACGCCTAAACGCACGTCAGACTGATCGAACAGAATGCAATCGCGCCGCGGGGCTGCCCCCAAGGCCCAAACAGACAAAGGTTGAGACATGGCCGTCCAACAGAACAAAGTATCCAAATCGCGCCGCAACAACCGCCGCGCGCACGATGCACTGGTTGCTGCGAACCCGAACGAATGCGGCAACTGCGGCGAGCTGAAGCGCCCGCACCACGTGTGCCCGTCCTGCGGCCATTACGACGACAAGGAAATCGTCGCAGCGGCTGACGAGATCGAGATCGACGAGGACGCGGCGTAAGCCACGGACAGGATCCTGATGCCAGGCAGGCTTTCGCATGACGGGTGAACCCGATCAAAATCAGGCAAAAGCCGGCCGTATCATTATTTCTGTTGACGCCATGGGCGGAGACGCCGGCCCCGCAGTTGTGGCGGCCGGCATTGCCATGTCTGCGGAAAAGAACCCGGATATCGGGTTCATCCTGCACGGGCCTGCCGAACAGCTGGAACCTCTGGTTGCCAAAAAACGCGCGCTCAAGGGCCGCGTCGAGATTCGCGATGCCCGCGATGTGGTGACGATGGAGGACAAGCCAAGCCAGGTGATGCGCAACGGCAAGGGCACCTCGATGTGGTCGGCGCTGGATGCGGTCAAGAACGGCGAGGCTGCCGGGGCGGTGTCCTGCGGCAACACCGGCGCGCTGATGGCGCTGTCGATGCTGCGCCTGCGCAAGCTGCCCGGCGTCAACCGTCCTGCCATTGCAATCCTCTGGCCCTCGCTGAACCCGCAAGGTTTCAACGTGATGCTGGATGTCGGCGCCGACGTGAAGGCGGACGCCGAGGATCTGCTGCAATACGCCCTGATGGGCACGTCTTACGTGCGAAACTCGATGGACATCTCCCGCCCGCGGGTGGGTCTGCTGAATGTCGGCACCGAAGAGCACAAGGGCCGCGCCGAACTGAAAGAGGCCTATGGGCTGATTGCGGACCATGCGGAGCAGGCGAGTTATGAATTCGTCGGCTTCGTCGAAGGCAGCGACATTCCCGGCGATGCGGTGGACGTGATCGTCACCGACGGCTTTACCGGCAATGTTGCGATCAAGACCGGCGAAGGCACAGCGCGGGTGATGCGCACCGCCCTGCGCGAAGCGTTTGAATATTCGTTCCTGTCAAAGATTGCCGCGGTTCTGGCGATGACCTCGCTCAAGCGGCTGTCCAAGCGCATGGACCCGCGCCGGGTGAACGGCGGCGTGTTCCTGGGCCTCAACGGCACCGTGGTAAAATCCCACGGCGGCGCCGATGCTACCGGCGTCTCTGCCGCGGTCAAGCTGGCTTTTCGCCTGGCACAGCACGGATTCGCCGAAAAACTGGCGGCGCGGGTTGCATCTGCCGGCGCCCACACCCAAGATATTACTGCTGCCCGCGGCATGCGGACAGCCACCGAAAAAGACTGATATAGGCAGGCAGACGAATGACGCGACGCGCGGTAGTTGTTGGCACAGGACACTATCTCCCTGAGCGGGTGGTTGAAAACGCGGAATTCGAAGCCACGCTGGATACATCGGACGAATGGATCCGCAGCCGGTCCGGCATCGAACGCCGCCATTTCGCCGCCGAGGGAGAGACCACATCCGACATGGCCGCCAAGGCAGCGACACGCGCTTTGGCGGACGCAGGCCTGACGGCGGATGATGTCGACGCGATTGTTGTCGCCACCTCCACCCCGGATCTCACCTTCCCCTCTGCGGCCACCATGGTGCAGTCCAAGCTGGGCATGACCAAGGGCTTTGCCTTTGACGTCCAGGCGGTCTGCGCAGGCTTCGTTTACGCGCTGTCCAACGCCAGCGCGCTGATCGCCTCGGGCCAGGCAAACCGGGTGATGGTGATTGGGGCGGAAACCTTCAGCCGCATCATGGACTGGACCGACCGCGCCACCTGCGTGCTGTTCGGTGACGGCGCCGGCGCGCTGCTGCTCGAAGGCCAGGAACTGGCGGGCACCAACAAGGACCGCGGCATCCTCGCCACCGACCTCAATTCCGACGGCCGGTACAAAGATCTGCTGTACGTCGACGGCGGCGTTTCGACCCAGTCTACCGGCCATCTGCGGATGCAGGGCAACCAGGTGTTCCGTCACGCGGTCGAAAAGCTGGCCTCCACCGCCAACACTGCGCTGGACCGCGCCGGGCTCTCCGCCGCGGATGTCGACTGGATCGTGCCGCATCAGGCCAACATCCGTATCATCCAGGGCACCGCCAAGAAAATGGGGCTGAGCATGGACAACGTGGTGGTAACCGTGCAGGATCACGGCAACACCTCCGCCGCCTCCATTCCGCTGGCCCTTTCTGTCGGCAAAGAGCGCGGCCAGATCAAAGAAGGCGATCTGATCGTGACCGAGGCCATCGGCGGCGGCTTGGCTTGGGGCGCAGTTGTGCTGCGCTGGTAACCGCGCGGGCCCGATTTCCGCCCGAATTCCCCGGCGCAATTCATTGATATTGACAGGGAAATTCCCAACGCCCTATGCTTTGGCAAACAACGGGGATTGGTATGGGCGAAAAAACACTTACACGAATGGATTTGAGTGAAGCTGTTTTCCGGGAAGTCGGCCTGTCGCGCAACGAAAGCGCGCAGCTGGTGGAAAGCATGCTGCAGCATATGTCGGACGCCCTGGTGCGCGGTGAACAGGTGAAGATCTCCTCGTTCGGGACATTCAGCGTTAGGGACAAGTCAGCCCGGGTCGGACGCAACCCGAAGACGGGCGAAGAAGTGCCGATTCAGCCGCGCCGCGTGCTGACCTTCCGGCCCTCCCACCTGATGAAAGACCGCGTGGCAGACGGCAACCGTAAATAAAACGGGACCAATTGAGCCATGTCAAAATCACCGGACGCCTTCCGCACCATTAGCGAAGTTGCGGAATGGCTGGGCGTGCAGGCGCATGTTCTGCGCTTCTGGGAGAGCAAGTTCACCCAGGTCAAACCTGTGAAGCGCGCCGGCGGGCGGCGCTATTACCGGCCTGCGGACATGCAGCTGCTGGGCGGCATCAGGAAGCTGCTGCACGACGACGGCATGGCAATCAAGGACGTGCAGGCGCTTCTGCGGGAGCATGGCGTGACCCATGTCGCCGGCCTGTCGCACCCGCTGGACTGCGAGGCGGCGGAAAAGCCCGCCCCCGTGCCGCCTGCGGAAAAGCTGGGCGATGACTGGAAAGGCTCGCTGGAGCTGGCGGCACAGGCCGCAGAGGAGACATCCGCAGACACCGGCGGCGACAGCGGTGAAGACAGCAATGTGCTTGGTTTCCCGCAACCTTCCGGCGAGGATACGCCGCCGCCTGCCCCGGCCGCGCCCGCAGCCCCAAGGCCCGAAGCTGCCGCCGTCCCGCAGATGCAGATGGAACTGGAGCCCATTGCGCCGCAAGACGGTGCGCCGCAGGACGGTGCGCCCGCGGCAGAGCAGAGTTTCGGCGGCGGCACTGAAGAGCCGTTCGAGACACAGGCAGAAGAGTCTCTGGCAGAAGAAACACTGGCAGAGAAAACACCGGCAGAGCAGGAACCGGACGCGCCTGTGGCTGGCAGTTTGCAAGATATCCCCGTGGCGCCGGAAGCGGCCGCTGCCGGAGAAGACGCTTTTGAACCGGCCGCCGAGGCCGCAGTGCCGGATGACCAGGCGAAGCCCGGCGGGTTTGCCCCTGCGGCAGAGCCAGAACCGCAGCCCGCCGAAGAGTCCGTGGCGCAGACGGTCAGCGAATCCGCCTCACCCCTCTTTGCCCCCGCAGACAGCAGCAGCGAAGCCGCCGGAATTCCGCCAGAGCCGCCGCAGGAGACTGCGCTGGAAGAACCGCAAGACAACTCAGCCGCCGCAGAGATCAGCCCTGCAGCAGAGCTGGCACCGGAACCTGAGACCGTACCGGCCCCGCTGGAAGACATCGCTCCGCTGCCTGATCAGGATGAGACAGCGGAAACGGCCCCGGCGGCTGAGCCAGGGCATGCCGGAGGAGACAGCCCTGCCCCCGGCATGGCCCTGTCCGAAGAGCCGCCAGAGGACTTGCCAGAGGTCCCGTCTGACGGCCCGGTGCCGTTTGCAGCCGGCATCGAACCCGGACCGTTTGCACCGGATTCGGAGCCCGAACCAGAACAGCCGGCGGAGCCTGCACCGGCAGAGGACACGCTGGCCGAAGCGGCAGGTCTTCAGCCCGAAGAGCCGCTGGCATTTGCCTTTGACAGCACGGAGTCCGGCCCCGCGCCCGAATCCGCCCCGGAACCGGACGCGCCTTCCGATCCTGCAGCCGCCTTCCCGCCGCATGACCTGGACGAGGCCGCGCGCCAGGTTGACGCGCTGGAATTTGTCGGCGGTTTCAACGGCGGCGATGAGGCAAAGGAAGACGACGGCGGCTTGCCGCAGAGTGACAGCACGGATGGCGCCGAGGACGAACCTGCCGAGCTGCAGCCTCTGGAACCGCTCCCCGCGGCAGAGCGGCCCGCCCCTGTCCGCCCCGCGGTCCGCACGGCGCCCCGCCTCCTCACCCTGCTGGCAGCAACCAGCAGCCTGCCGCTGCAGTCTGTGGCCGAAATCGAGGCCTGCGCGGAGGAACTGCGGGATCTGGTGGGCGGCCGTTCCTGAACGGGGAGCCGGACCGTACGCACGGATACGCCGCAACATCCTCAGCCGTCAGGATTTTTAAAGGGGCCCGCAAAAAATCTTGCCGCACCCTCTTGCCCCTGCCGTGAAAACGGTTAGAAGGCTCTTCAACGGGCTATGGCGCAGCCTGGTAGCGCGTCCGTCTGGGGGACGGAAGGTCGCAGGTTCGAGTCCTGCTAGCCCGACCATATGAAAAACGCCCGGGTGTTCACGCACCCGGGCGTTTTCGTATCCTGCGCAAGGCTTTGACGGCTGCGTTCAGGGATTGCGAACAGGTGCCGTTTGAGCCAGCATCGCCGCAAAGCCGGCGCGCGGAGGGGGACAGGAAATGACAGGCGTTTTGCCCAGCCAAATCATTGAAAACATGCTGGAGCGCGGGGAGATCACCGTCAGCACCCCGCTGGTCGAAGGCCAGGTGCAGCCCGCCAGCCTCGACCTGCGGCTGGGCCAGGTGGCCTACCGGGTGCGCGCCTCATTTCTGACAGGCCAGGGACGCAGCGTTTCCGACCGGCTGAGCGAATTTGAGATGCACCGCATCAGCCTGGATGGCGGCGCGGTGCTTGAAAAGGGCTGCGTCTACGTGGTTCCGCTGATGGAAGGGCTGGCGCTGCCGCAGGGTGTCTCTGCCGTCGCCAATGCCAAAAGCTCCACCGGGCGGCTGGACCTTCTGACCCGCACCATCACCGATGGCGGCGAGGAGTTCGACCGCATCAAGCCTGGCTACACCGGCCCGCTGTACGCCGAGATTTGCCCGCGCTCCTTTTCAGTGCTGGTGCGCCCGGGTATGCGCCTCAATCAGATCCGCTTCCGCACCGGCCAGGCGGTGCTGTCGGATGCAGAACTGAAGATGCTGCACGCCGGCACCCCGCTGGTCAACGGCGAGGCGGTGATTGAGGACGGCCTGGGTTTCTCCGTCGATCTGAAACTGCCCGGCACCGATCTGGTCGGTTACCGCGCCAAGCCGCATACCGGCGTTATCGATCTGGACCGGATCGGCGAATACGACCCGCAGGAATATTGGGAGGAAGTGCGCACCAAGGACGGCCGCATTATCCTGGACCCCGGCGCGTTCTACATTCTGGTGAGCCGCGAGGCAGTGCATATCCCGCCCGCCTTTGCCGCGGAAATGGCGCCCTATCTGGCCATGGTGGGGGAGTTCCGGGTGCATTACGCGGGCTTCTTTGACCCCGGTTTCGGCCATGACGCCGCTGGCGGCACCGGCTCGCGCGGGGTGCTGGAGGTGCGCTGCCACGAGGCGCCGTTTGTGCTGGAGCACGGCCAGGTCGTCGGGCGGCTGGTCTACGAGAAGATGGCCGAGGTACCGGAACAGCTTTATGGCTCCGGCATTGCCTCCAATTACCAGGGCCAGGGGCTGAAGCTGTCGAAGCACTTCAAGACGCCGGAGTAGGACATCCGGCGCGCCTCAGCGCTTGATATACAGCTCTTCCTCCAGCTCTGCGCTGACACCGGCCTGCACGGTGCGCTCCAGATGGGTGGAGAGCGTCATATAGGTGCGGGTGCCGCGCACGCCCTCTACGTCATAGATGCGGGCCAGCAACCCTTCCAGCGCATGCGGCGAGGCCACCCGCACCTTGAGGATCAGACAGGTGTCGCCGGTGGCAGTGTGGATTTCCTCCACTTCCGGCCAGGCTTCCAGCGCCAGCAGCTTTGCTGTCTTGCCCCAGCCCACTGTATCCACATGGATGAAGGCCAGAAGCGGCTTTCCCGACGCCGGGCCATCCAGCTGCGCCACCGTCGCCCGGATCGCGCCGGAGGCGCGCAGCCGCTTCACCCGTTCGTGCACCGCTGGGGCCGACAGCCCGACTTCCTGGCCGATGGCCGCGTAGGACAGCGTCGCATCGACGCTCAACGCGCCTAATATTTTTCGGTCCAACGCGTCCAGCACACGGGCACCCCCGCCGTTTCTCCGAACCTCATCTGTTTTTTCTTTGGCCATATCCGTCCGCCCTTCACAGAACCTCATTCAGAACATAGCAAGGATACCTGAACATTCTTCAAGGTAAACCCATGCGAACCCCTATTCTGATCTTGATGAGCACCATTGGCGTGATTGGCGCGAATTCCCTGCTGCTGTCGCCGGTGGTGACGGCGGTCAGCCAGAGCCTGACTGCCAGCACCGCTGAGGTGATGCGGGCGGCCAGCGCTTACGGGCTGGGGGTTGCGGCGGCGGCGCTGCTGCTGGCGCCGCTTGGGGACCGGATCGGCGCCGGGCGGCTAATGCGCGCCGCCCTCCTGCTCTTGGGGGCCGGGTTGGCTGCCAGCGCCGCAGCCCCGGATGCCATCTGGCTGATGGCGGCGCAGGCCCTCTGCGGGCTGGCCGCCGGGGCCGCCCTGCCCTCGATCTACACGCTGGCAACGGTGATAGCCCCCAAGGGGCGCGAGGCGCGTGTGCTGGGGTATGTACTGGCGGGCTGGACGGTGTCGATGGTGCTGGGCGTCAGCGTCAGCGCCTGGGCCACCGACCTCGCGGGCTGGCGCGCGGTCTATGGCACGCTGGCAGGTGTGGCGCTGCTGTTGTGGGGCGCTTCCGCCTCGCTGCGCGCCGCGGGCAGCCCCAGCGGCCAGGCGACCTCACCGCTGACGGCGCTGCGGGTGCCGGGGATCGCGCGCGGCCTCCTGGCAACCGCCCTGCTGATGATGGGGTTCTACAGCAGCTATTTCTTCACCGGCGCCCATATCACCCAAACGCTGGGGCGCAGCACCACCCAGGCCGGTCTCTTGCCGCTGTTCTATGGCATCGGCTTTGGCCTTGCCGTGCTGCTCGATCCGCTCCTGGACCGGCTGGGGCTGGCGCGCGCCACCGCGCCGGTGTTCCTGGTGATATCTGCCAGCTATGTGCTGATGATGGCAGTGGCGCCGCATTTCGGGCTGCTGCTGGGGACTGCTCTGGTGTGGGGCGTGTTCCAGCATCTTGGCCTCAACCTGCTGGTGGCGCGGCTCACCGCGCTGGAGGCTGCGCAGCGCGGCGCCATCATGGGGCTTTACAGCACCGTCACCTATCTGTGCGTCTTTGCGGCACCCTTTGCCGGCGGGCTGTTGTTTGCAGCCTGGGGGCTGGCGGGCTGCCTGATGCTGTCGGCGCTGCTGGCCCTCAGCGGCGCGGCGGAGGCCCTGGGCCTGCGGCGCCACGCCGGTGCGCTGCCTACCAGCGCCCCGGTTTGACCTTGGGGATGCGCGAAGCTGCGTTGCGCAGCTTGCGCTGCGGGCTGGGGCCTGCGCCTGCGCCCTCCTGAGGGCGGCGCTTGCCACTGCCTGCGGCGTGGCGCAGCCCGGCATCGACCGCGCGCCCGATCAGGCGGCGCAGCACCATGCGGATGATCCAGTTTGCATTCATCGCTTCGGTCCCTCCTAGCTGCCGCCAGCCACTATGGCAGCGCATTGCGGCAATTTCCAGGCGGCGCAGGCGGCGGGTTATTCCTCGAACAGTTCCGCCTGCTCCTCCGCCTCGTCGTCTTCGTCGCCGCTCTGGCCCAGCGGCAGGCTGCCCGGCGGCGGCCGGTTTTCCAACAGGCCCGCAGCGCGCAGCTCCTTGAGCCCCGGCAGGTCGCGGGCGCTTTCCAGGCCGAAATGATCCAGGAAGTCCGGCGTCACCACAAAGGTCACCGGGCGGCCCGGCGTCATCCGGCGGCGGCCCAGACGGATCCAGTCCATCTCCATCAGCTGGTCAATGGTGCCGCGCGACACCGAGACGCCGCGGATCTCTTCGATCTCCGTCCGCGTCACCGGCTGGTGATAGGCGACAATCGCCAGGGTTTCGATCGCGGCCCGGCTCAGCTTGCGCAGCTCGGTGGTTTCCTTTTGCATCAGGAAGCCCAGATCGGGGGCCGTCCGGATCGCCCAGGCATCGCCCAGACGCACCACCCGCACACCGCGCCCCTCGTAGCGCTTGCGCAGATGCTCGACCGCCTCGCGCGGGTTGCAGCCGTGCGGCATCCGCCCCTCAAGGTCCCGCAGGGTGACCGGCTCGGCGCTGGCAAACAGCACCGCCTCCACCATCCGCTCCTGCTCCGCCATCGGCGGCGCGTCGAACAGCGTGTCATTGTCTTCGCGGACGGGAGCCGCCTGGCTCTGACCGTCCATGATCTGGTCTTCCATCAGCTATCCTCGTTCAGGCTGCGCAGCTGGATCGGCGCAAATGTTTCGCTCTGGCGCAGCTCCGCCTTGCCTTCCTTGACCAGCTGCAGCGAGGCGGCAAAGGTCGCCGCGGTGGCCGACCGCCGCTTCACCGGATCGCTGTGCCAGCCGTCCGGCAGATAGCTGATCAGGTCGGTCCAGTCGCCGGTGAATCCCAGCAGATGGCGCATCCGGTCCAGCGCCTCCTCCATGGTGAAGACCGATTCCCGGTCCATCACGAAGGGGCGGAAATCTTCCTTGGTGCGGATGCGGGCATAGGCCTGCATCAGATCCAGCAGGTTCGCGGTGTAGGTGACGGTTTTGATCCGGGCGACGGTTTCTTCCTCGCCGCGGGCAAAGAAGTCGCGGCCCAGCCGGTCGCGGCCCATCAGCCGCGCGGCGGCGTCGCGCATTGCCTGCAGCCGTTCCAGCTGGAACGCCAGATGCGCCGCCAGCTCCTCGCCCGATGGCCCCTCTTCCTCCGGGTCCGGCGGCAGCAGCAGGCGGGATTTCAGGAAGGCCAGCCAGGCCGCCATCACCAGATAGTCGGCGGCCAGCTCGATGCGCAGCTCCTTTGCCTTCTCGACAAAGGCCAAGTACTGCTTGGCCAGTTCCAGCACCGAGATCCGGCGCAGGTCCACCTTCTGGGTGCGCGACAGCGTCAGCAGCAGGTCGAGCGGGCCTTCGAACCCGTCCACATCCACGATCAGGGCCTCGGCCGCCAGCCGCTCCTCTACCGATGTGTCCTGACCTGAAAAGAGTGTCTGCTCAGCCATAAACCTGCCCGCCCATGAGGGCGGCAAGTTCGTCTTCGGCGGCCTGAATGTCAAGGTCTGCGGGCGGGCGGCGGGCCTCCAGCGCGGCCTCTGCGCGGGTCTGTGCCGCCGCAGTCATGGCGCCCGCAGCCCCGGCCACGGCAACGCGGTCTGCCAGCGGCGCGTTGCACAGCAGAACCACGTCGCAGCCTGCCGCCAGCGAGTCCCGGGTGATATCCGTCAGCGATCCCCGCAGCGCCTTCATCGAGATGTCATCGGTCATCACCAGCCCGTCAAAGCCGATCTGCTCGCGGATCAGCTGTATCATCACCGGCGAGGTTGTGGCCGGACGGTTGTCATAGGCGCCATAGACCAGATGCGCGGTCATCCCCAGCGGCAGATCGTTCAACGCCTGGAAGGCCGCGAAATCACTTTGCTCCAGCACCTCAGGGGCGCTGTCCACATGCGGCAGGTCCAGATGGCTGTCGGCGGTGGCGCGGCCGTGGCCCGGGATGTGCTTCAGCACCGGCAGCACGCCGCCGTCGAGATGCCCCTGCGCCACGGCCCGGCCGATGGCGGCTACCGCCTGGGCGTCGCCGCCATAGCAGCGGTTCTTCAGAAACTCATGGGTGTCTTCGCAGGCCACATCGGCAATCGGGGCGCAGTTGCTGTCGATTCCCAGACCGTGCAGCTCATGCGCGATCAGCCGGTAGCGCAGGTACATGGCGCGCTCCGCACCCGCGCCTGCGCGCTGCACATGCTCCATCGGCGGCAGCCAGTTGCGCGCCAGCGGCTGGCGCAGCCGCTGCACCCGGCCGCCTTCCTGGTCGATGGTGATCATGCAGTCGCGGCCCACCGCCTCGCGGAAATCACCGCATAGGGCACGCACCTGATCGGCGTCTTCGATGTTGCGGGCAAACAGGATGAAACCGAAGGGATCGGCGTCGCGGAAGAACGCTTTTTCATCCGCGTTCAGCCGCAGGCCATCGGCGTCAAGAATGGTCGCTCCGTAAGTCATGATTGCCCTCTGCAATACCCCCGTTCTGTGTCCCGGACAGGGTTACGCCCGCCCCGTGGGGGGCGGGGCGGGCGCTGCCCGGCCTGCAGCCGGGCGGAAGATCGGATCGGCGGAAACCTTAGCGGGTGGTCACCGGAATGCAATCGGCATTGCCCGCCACCAGCGCCGAACAGAACCGGCGCGCGTCTGACAGCCCGTCAAAGCCCATTGCCCGCAGCCGGTAGAAGGTGCGGCCGCCGCTTTCGGCGCGCTGGATCACCCGCTGCTTGGCTTCCAGATAGTCCGGAAAACGGGCCTGGATACGGTTCCACTCGGCGCGCGCGACTTCCGGGCTTTCATAGGCCCCCAGCTGAGCAAGCCGGGTGCCCGCCGCCAGGGTTGCCGGATCCACATCCACGGTTGCGGTCCGTGCCGAAGGTGCGGCTGCGGCCGGAGCCGGGCTGAACCGTGCAGGCCGGGCCGAGGGCCGCAGCGAGACCTTGACGCCGGGCGCGTTGCGCAGCGCCGGAGACACGGCGGCCGCGGCCAGAGCCGGCTGCAGCGGTTCCGGCTGCACGATCGCAGGTGCCGCCGCTGAGGCAGGCACTGCGGCAGGCTGCGCCTCCGCCTCACGCGCGAGTTCCGCCACCAGCGCGTCAATATCGCCGTTCTGGAAGGAGGCTACTGCCTCATCGCTCACCGCAGTATCCGCACCCGGTGCCGCCGGGACGCCCGGCTCTGCCGGGGCGGCAGGCAGGGCTGCCGCCGGTGCCGCCTCAGCTGCCAGTTCCGGCAGCGGCTTGTCATCTTCAGTAAGTTCGATGGCAGGCGGCGCCAGGGTCAGCCGGTCGGCCGGCGCTTCGGCGCTGCCGCTGGCGGCCACGGCATTCACTGCCAGTCCTTGATGGTCCGCCTGCGTGCCGCCCGGGTTTTCCGGCTGTTCGCGCATCGGGCCTTCAGCGGCCTGCACCACCGGCACGCCGCTCACATCGCGCATCACCAGCTTGTAGCCCCAAAAGCCGACGCCTGCGACCAGTGCAACAGAGGCCACCGCGCCCAGCACGCTCAGCGCTTTGGAAAACCGCGCCCGCAGCCCGGCAGGGGCAACGGCATAAGCGGCATAGCCGTCGTCGCCATAGGGGTCTTCGCCGTAGCCCTGCCCGTCCGGCTGGTAGCCATAGGCCGGATCGGCGTAGCCATAGTCAGGCTCGGCGCCCGGTCCGGTATACTGCTGTCCTGAATAGGTCTGATCGGAGTACTGCTGCCCGTAGGGACCGCCAGTTGCGGTGTCCTGCTGCCGGCCACCGCCCTGTGTATAGGCGTGCCCTTGGCCCGCCTGCGCAAAATACGCCATTGTCCGCCTCACTGCCCAGGCGGCGGCACCGTCCGGCACCGCGCTCCCAGGTCTCTTGAACTGCCTCGGTCCGGCGGAATGCGCGATTTATACCGCAGGGGCACGCGCCCCCTTTGGTTATCGCATCTCTTCTGCCGGTTTCACGCCAAGAATACCAAGACCTGCGGAAATGACAACGGAAACGGCCCGTGCCAGCGCCAAATTTGCATGTGTTGCCGATTGGCTGCTTTCATTAACAAAACGTAAACTCTCGTTCGATTTGCCCAGGTGGTACAGCCCGTGCAGCTCAGAGGCGAGGTCGTAGAGGTAGAAGGCCACCCGGTGCGGCTCATGGGTGCGGGCTGCGATTTCCACCTGGCGCGGCCATTCGGCCAGCTTCTTGGCCACCGCCAGCTGCGCCGGATCAGCAATCAGGCTGAGGTCGGCAGCATTCAGGGCGGCATCGTCCGCGGCAATTCCCTGTTCCTCCGCCTTGCGCAGGGTCGAGCAGATCCGCGCGTTGGCGTATTGCACATAGAAAACCGGGTTGTCCTTGGACTGCTCCAGCGCCTTGTCGAGATCGAAGTCGAAGCCCTGGTCGTTCTTGCGCGTCAACAGCATGAACCGGGTCACGTCTGCGCCCACCGCATCGACCACATCCCGCAGGGTGACAAAGGTCCCTGCCCGCTTGGACATCTTGAATTCCTGGCCGTCCTTGAACAGCTTCACCAGCTGGCACAGCTTGATGTCCAGCGGCACCCTGCCATCGGACAGCGCCGACACCGCCGCCTTCATCCGCTTGACATAACCGCCATGGTCAGCGCCGAAAATGTCGATCAGCTCGTCAAAGCCGCGCTCCACCTTGTCGTAGTGATAGGCGATGTCCGGTGCGAAATAGGTCCAGGAGCCATCGGATTTCTTCACCGCCCGGTCGACGTCATCGCCATGGTCGGTGGATTTGAACAGGGTCTGCTCGCGCGGCTCCCAGTCATCGGGCTTCTTGCCCTTCGGCGGCTCCAGCACGCCCTGATAGATCAGCCCTTTGGATTCCAGCGATTCCAAGGCCGCCTCGATCTTACCGGTGCCATAAAGCGACTTCTCGGAATAGAACTTGTCCATCTGGATGCCGAGCTGGGCCAGATCTTCGCGGATCAGCGCCATCATCGCATCGGTGGAGAACGCGCGCACTTCGGCCAGCCAGACGTCCTCGCCTTTGCCGACATAGGCGTCGCCCACCTTGTCCTTCAGCGCCTGGCCAACTGGCTTCAGGTAATCGCCCGGATAGGTGCCGTCGGCAAAGGCCACCTCCTGCCCGTGCGCCTCCAGGTAGCGCAGGTAGACGGAGCGCGCCAGCACATCGACCTGCCCGCCGCCGTCATTGATGTAATATTCGCGGGTGACGTCATAGCCTGCATAGGCCAGCAGTGCCGCCAGCGCATCGCCGAACACCGCGCCGCGGGTGTGGCCCACGTGCAGCGGGCCGGTCGGGTTGGCAGAGACATATTCCACGTTCACGCGCTTGTTTGAACCCATGTCCGAGCGGCCGAAATCCGTGCCTGCGTCCAGGACCGATTTCAGAACCGCCTGCCAGATGCCCGGCGCCAGCCGCAGGTTCAGGAAGCCGGGACCAGCAACCTCAGCCGAAGTGACCCGCGCATCCGCCGCCAGCTTGGCCGCCAGCGCCTCGGCGATGTCGCGCGGCTTCATCTTTGCGGGCTTGGCCAGCACCATCGCCGCATTCGTCGCCATGTCGCCATGGGCGGCATCGCGCGGCGGCTCCACCGCCACATTGGCAAAATCGAGCCCCTCGGGCAGCGCGCCTTCACCGGTCATGGCGGTGAGGCTGTCAATCACTAGCGTGCGGATATCGGTAAAGAGGTTCATGTCTGGCGTCCCAACTGTTCAGCACTGCGGATACCGGGGGCCGCAGGAAGGGTCAACAGGATTGCAGGGGCAGCCCGGGACCTCAGGCGGGCGGCACCGGAAAATTCGAATTTTCCGGCCAGTTTTCTAACTGAAGAAAATTTCGCCGCTGCCGCGGCGCCGGCTTCGGGTCAGCGCCGGCGTGATTTGCGCAGCACTCCGGGCGCGGTCATGACAGCATGCCCTGAACGGCTGAGGCCGTGCCCCATTCGGTGATCTTGTAGGTCCGCAAGCCCGCCACGTAATAGGGGTCCTGCAGGATCAGCCGCTCCACATCCTGGCGGGTCTCTGCCTCCACGTTCCAGATCGCGCCGGGAAAGTCCTGCATCGGCCGCATCGCCAGCGCGCCGCCGATCTGCAGCTCAGGGCGCGAACGCACAAAGGCGATATGCGCCTCGCGCCGCTTCTTGTCGCTGCGCACCCGGTCCATGCCGGGCGTGTCCGTGAATGTGACGGTCCAGCGTGCCATGGCTTTCCCCTCGTTATGCCTCTCCTCCGCGATACCGCCGATGCCCCGCAGCATCATAGGGCCAGATCATAACACGGCTTACGGCCAATTTGGGAAATCACGCGGCACGCAAGGCGGGCAACCCGCCCACCCTGCGCTGCCATGCTTAGGCCGGATGCCCCTGTGATTGCTTTGCTCCGTCGCAGATTTCATACCAGCCGGGCTTCTCACCCACGAACTCATGAAAGCTGTTCGCCGCCTCCAGCCCCCCGTCCAGCGCATTTGCAGCAATGGGAAAGGTCTCTTCCTCTGACAGGATCTCCCCCAGGGAGCTGCCGCAGATCCGGCAGAAACAGCGGCCGTACTTATAGGGCGGCGCGGGCTGGTACAGCGCCACCTCCTCCTTGCCGGCAATCCAGCGCAAGTCGGCCTTCTTCACAAAGACAATGGTGCTGGCACCGGCTTTGCGGCAGCGGGAGCAATGGCAGGTGCCCATCAGCCCAGGCTGCGCCAGCAGTTCAAACTTCACCGCGCCGCAGCAGCAGCTTCCCTCAATCATTCCGGCACTCCTTCTGTTTTATAGAATCCTCCGGAACATTAAGTGAACATTCATCGTCAGACAAGCCGCCGCACGCCGTTGCGCCAAAGCCCGCAGCAGCGCACGCCCCGCTTTCCAGGCCTTAACCGGAATATGCGACAGTCACCCCTGCTGCAGCACATGGCGCGGGTCTGGCACCCCGCGCGAACAGGAGACCAGGACCCCCAAGACCACCTCCGCAAAAGGTGCAGAGGCGTCTGACTGATGAAGCTTTTGACCGGACCCGGGGCGCGCTGGCGTTCCGGCCCTGCCCTCCGCCCCCGTTGGCGGCGCCGCCATCCTTACCCGGCCACCCCGAAAGGCACGCAAACAATAATACAGCAAAAGACGGCAGCAGCCGGAAGCCCTCAGACCTCGACCTTCACCCCGATCAGCCGCTCATGCAGCTGCAGGGCAAAGCGGTCGGTCATGCCCGCGATATAATCCGACACGATCCGCGCCAGCGCGGTGCGGTCCTGTGCGGCCGCAATCGCGGCGTGCCAGCGCTCCGGCATGTCCTGCGGGTTGTCCAGGAAATAGGGAAACAGCGCCTCCACCACCTTGGCGACCGTGGCGCGCTTCTCCATCACCGAGGGCGCGCGGTACATGCGGGTGAACAGGAAGGCGCGGATTTCCTTGAGGCCAAGCCAGATCTCCGGCGAGAACTGAACCACCGGATGATCCAGCGCCCGCACCTCTTCGACACTTTGCACGCCGGTTTCTGCCAGCAGGCTTCGGGCGGTGGCGATCACATCCCCCACCATCACCCCGAAAAAGCGGCGCAGCGCCTCATGCCGGCGGCGGTTCGGGTCCAGTCCCGGATACAGCCGGTCCACCTCGCCATAGGCCTGATCCAAGAGCGGCAGCCGCGCCAGGTCATCGTCGCTGAACAGCCCGGCCCGCAGCGCATCATGCAGATCGTGGTTGTTATAAGCGATGTCATCCGACAGCGCCGCCACCTGCGCCTCGGCGCTGGCGTGGGTGTGCAACTCCAGGTCGATAGCGGCATTGCACTCCGCCAGCGCCCAGGGCAGCTCCCCCACCACCGGGCCGTTGTGTTTGGCAATGGCTTCAAGGGTTTCCCAGGTCAGGTTCAAGCCATCGAACTCGGCGTAGTGGCGCTCCAGGCAGGTCACGATACGGATCGCCTGGGCATTGTGGTCAAAACCGCCATAGGGCGCCATTAGCGCATGCAGCGCGTCCTCGCCGGTGTGGCCGAACGGCGTATGGCCCAGATCATGCGCCAGCGCCACCGCCTCGGTCAGCTCTTGGTTCAGCCCCAACGCTCCGGCGATCGTCCGCCCCACCTGCCCGACTTCGATCGAATGGGTCAGCCGGGTGCGGTAATTGTCGCCCTCATGCTCCACAAAAACTTGCGTCTTGTGCTTCAGCCGCCGGAAGGCACTGGCGTGGATGATCCGGTCGCGGTCGCGCTGATAAGGCGAGCGGAAGGAGCTTTCCTCCTCCGGCACCTGCCGCCCGCGGCTGCGGTCCGGCATCGTGGCATAAGGTGCGTGCAATTCAAATCTTTTGACCAAAGCTGTGGCTCCACATCTTGCCGCGTGAATTGCACCTTTCTATATAAAGCTTTGCACTGCAACCTACGCCCGTGGAGAAACCTGATGAACCTGCCCCCGAAAGTCACCGACCGCGCCTTTGCCCGGCTGGCCGAGATCGGCGCTGCAGACCAGGGCCAGGCGCTGCGGGTCGCGGTGGAAGGCGGCGGCTGCTCCGGTTTCCAGTATGAGATCGCGCTGGACGAGGCCAAGGACGATGACCTGGTGCTCGAAGGCCAGGGCGAGAAAGTGGTGGTCGACAGCGTCTCCCTGCCCTTCCTGGAAAATGCAGTGATCGATTTCACCGAAGAGCTGATCGGCGCGCGGTTCACTATTGAGAACCCCAACGCCACTTCCAGTTGCGGCTGCGGCACATCGTTCTCCATGTGATCCCGCCGTCTGTCCAGTAAACACTACGGCCCGGAATCCAGATGCAATCCAGGCCACAGTATTCGTGTCTTTCCTCCCCCACTTGCGGGGCGAGCCGGATCAGGCTTCAGGCGTTACGGGTCGGCCCTCAGCCGCCCGCCATTGCGCAGCCGCGGCATCGCCGGGGCAAACTGGTCCCAGACCAGATAGAGGCCAGAAGCAATCACGATGGCGCCACCCAGATAGGTGGAGGCTGACGGGAACTCCCCGAAAAACACCGCGCCAATGACCGCCATCCAGATGAACTGCAGGTTCATCAGCGGCGTCACCGCATAGGCCGCCAGCATCCGCAGCGCCACCACCAAGAGCCAGCGCGCCCCGAACAGCAGGAACGCATAGGCCGCGGCCCAGGCCACATCCGCCAGCGGCATCGGCAGCCAGACAAAGGGCAGCACCAGCAGCATAGCCGCGCACAGGGTCAGGTTCGGATAAAGCACCTGCGCCAGCGCGTTGCTTTCATAACGGCCGATAAACCGCGCCATGGTCATGGAAAACGTGCCCGAGACGACCGCACCAAAGGCGATGGCATGGCCCCAGCCCGTATGCGCTGCCCCGTCGTTGTGGGGCAGCAGGAACAGAACGCCTGCAAACCCCGCAGCCAGCGCAATCCAAGCCGCCGGGCGCACCGGCTCCTTCAGCACCAGACCGGACATCGCGCCTGCCAGCAGCGGCATCAGCCCGATGAAGACAAACACCTCTGCAAAGGGCAATAGGCGGAAAGCGTAGAAGAAACAGACCGCAGCAATCAGCGTCGCCACCGAACGCAGCGCCATCGCCCGCGGGCAACTGGTGCGAAAGCCGCCGCGCTGCCCCGGCAGCCGGTCGGCCAGCAGGCAAAAGCCCGCCACCATCGCCCCTGACAGCGCATAAAGCTGCGCAGCAGCGTACTGGCCCGCCAGCAATTTCGTGATCCCGTCAGCAGACGCAATCAACCCGGTGTAGGCCACCACCAGCAGCGCCCCGCCCAGAGCCTGGCTGCGCGAGACCGCCATCACCCTGCTCCCGCACTGCCCGCGCGGGCAAAGCCCTCGAAGAAACCATCAAATCCGGCGCAGCTTCGCTCTGCCGCGGTGAGCAGCCCGGCCTCGTCCTCATTCAGCATGGTTTCAGCTTGCGCCTTGACCGCGCTCCAGCTTGCGCGGGCCGCACCGGCGTCGAAAACGGCTTCCGAAAGGCTTTTCAAGATACTCCCTCCCTGTTCAGCCGACACATGCACGCCCCCTGCGGGAACCGCCTGACGGAAGGACTTTCGCCCGGACAGGGTCATGAGCCAGCTGGTAACAAAATACTCGTGATAAGCATCGTGAAGTCCAGAAAATTCTCGCTCTGATAGAGTAAAGGCGGAAACCTGCCTGTCAAGCCAGCCCTCCCAGGCGGCAGGCGGCTGCTGCCCCGAATAGCGCAGCGCAATGCAGATCTCAGCCAGAAGATCGGCGTTCTGGTCGAGCAAGGCCACAAGGCCCGCGAACTCCAGACTGGTCAGTGCGGCTTGCGGCAGCAGCGGGTCGCGGCGGCCGTATTCTGACAAGTAAAAGACGATGTGGGTCAGCTCGTATGCCGCTTTTTTGTTTGGAATGGCAAAGGTTTGCGGGCGGCTGACAAAAGCCCGCAGCCGGTCGTCCAGCCCGTCATCTCGCAGGTGCTCGCCGCGCCGCGCCAGTAGGCGGCGGGCTTCGGCGCGCTGCAGGTCCGATAGTTCTGCCTGCGCCAGACCCTGGGCCTGGACCCAGGCCGCCAGCTGCGTTGCGCGCCCCCCGGGCAGACCCAAATCCTCCAGATCCAGGCAAATCGACAGAATGAAACGGTAATACTGGCGGAAAAAACTGATATGCCGCGCCGCGCCGTCATAGAACCCCTGCAAGGGCATCAGGGCGTCAGGGGCAACTTCGGCTCCGGTGCACTCCAGAATGTTCAACAACTCGGCGTTTTCCTTGAGCCAGAACACGTCTTCCCGGCTGCGCCGGTGCAGGGCGAAACTGCTGATCAGCGCTGCATGCGCAGCCGCCCGGGACTGGCGGGCGGCGGGCGGGGAAAACGGGATGACCTGGGCCATGGGAACCTCCTGCGGATGGATGCGGCGCGGCTGCGGCGGCCCCGCTTGGGAGCCGCCCGGGTTCCGGGGCCGGGAGGGAAGCCGGCCCCGTGAAGATCAGCTGCCCGAGGAGAACAACCGGGTTGCATCGCCCGCGCTGGTGCGTGCCTCCGCCGCCGGAGCCGAGCCGGAAGAGAACATTTCCGTGCCCTCGCCTGCCCGGGTTCCGGCCTGTGCCGCAGGGGCGGAGCCGGAAGAGTACAGTTCCGTCAGGTTGCCAGCTGCGGTTTCTCCGCCCGCCGCCGGAGCCGAGCCGGAAGAAAACATCTCTGTCAAATCTCCGCCCGCAACTTTAGATTGAGCTGCCGGCGCGGAGCCGGAGGAAAACATCTGCACCAGATCCCCCTCGGCGGCCTCTGCCCGGGACGCCGGGGCGGAGCCGGATGAGAACATCTCCACCAACTCGCCGGCGGCGGTTTCGCTGCGGGCTGCGGGGGCCGATCCGCTGGAGAACAGGCCGGTTTCGCCGCCCGCCCAGCTGTCCGCCATCTGCGGCATAGAGCCCGAGGAAAACAGCGAAACGCCCTCACCTGCGGACATATCGGCAGTGCATTCAGGTGCCGAGCCGGACGAGAACATTTCCGTCGCCGCACCGCAGAACAAGCTGGCGTCTGCCGCCGGCCGGATTGAGCGGGTGGTCTGGAATTTACGCTGAGCAGTCATTTTGGAACCCCATTCGTTAGAGACAAAAGGCTCCTTGACGCTGGCACGGCCTTCGCGCAGCGCAAACAAAAAATGCAATTTCACATTGTATTTTCTAATTCAGATTACTTTAACTTCAAGCCGCTGTTTTTTGCGGACTTTCAATTTATTTAACTTGCCCACAGGTTATCCACCGCGTTATTCACACGTATATTATTGCAAAATATAGAAACTCAACCTGGGGTTTATTTTTCATCTGTGCAAAACGGCAATCTCCGCCATACAGCAAATGATTCGCACGCCGCGCATCAGGCTTGCCCCGGAGCGCTGATTCAGCGATAGGTCGGCGGGAATAAAGAAATCTGCGCCGGAGGCAAGCCATGAAAATCGCCACATTTAATATCAATGGCATTAAGGCCCGGGCGCAAGCGCTGCCGGACTGGCTGGATGAGGCGCAGCCGGATGTGGTGCTGCTGCAGGAAATCAAGTCGGTGGACGAGGCATTTCCGCGCGAACTGCTCGAGGAGCGCGGCTATAACGTCGAAACCCACGGGCAGAAAAGCTTCAACGGCGTGGCGATCCTGTCGAAATTGCCGCTGGAGGATGTGCGCCGCGGCCTGCCCGGCGACGACAGCGACGAGCAGGCGCGCTGGATCGAGGCCACGGTGACGGGCAAGCAGGCAATCCGGATCTGCGGCCTTTACCTGCCGAACGGCAACCCGGTGGAGCTGGAGGCGGACGGCAGTCCGGTGGCGGGCGGAAAATACGCCTACAAGCTGGCCTGGATGGAGCGGCTGAAGACCCGTGCCGAGGCGCTGCTTGCCGAGGAGATGCCCGCGCTGATGGCGGGCGATTACAACATCATTCCGCAGGCAGAGGATGCCAAACGGCCAGAGGCCTGGGTGGAGGACGCGCTGCACCGCCCCGAAAGCCGCGCAGCGTTTCAGCGGATCGTCAACCTGGGCTTCACCGAAGCCTTCCGGGC
This sequence comes from Leisingera sp. CC-HEC093, assembly GCF_059429195.1. Classification (NCBI taxonomy): domain Bacteria; kingdom Pseudomonadati; phylum Pseudomonadota; class Alphaproteobacteria; order Rhodobacterales; family Roseobacteraceae; genus Leisingera; species Leisingera sp. CC-HEC093. The sequence goes on from NZ_JCAIJR010000001.1 coordinate 3,876,116, forward strand.
ACGGCACCAGGGGCCGGGGCATTATTCCTTCTGGGATTACCAGGCCGGCGCCTGGAACCGGGACGACGGCATCCGCATCGACCATTTCCTGCTGACGCCGCAGGCCGCAGACCTGCTGCGGGACTGCCAGATCGACAAAGACGTTCGCGGGCGCGAGAAGCCGTCCGACCACGTGCCGGTCTGGGTCGACCTGGACATCTGAGCGCCGCCCGCGCCGCGCCTTTGCGCGGCGCCCGGCCCAACCTGTGCCGGATCATCTGCGATGAGCCGGTAAAGGGCGGGAGCCTCTCCTGACCGCTTCAGGCGGTGACGTCGTGGCGGTAGATCCAGTCAAACTGGCTGACCATCTTCTGTGGCGCAAAGCGGCCGCCCAGTTTCAGCACCTGATGCGCCGGCCAGCTGAGCGGCGCGCGTAAATGGTATTTCCAGGCGTTGCTGCCAGCCGCCTGCACAACTTTCTCCGCCCGGTCGCGGCGGCGCGACTGGTACAGCGCCAGACCAGCCTTCAGCCCCGTGGCTTCCTGCAGGGAGCGGGCCAGCACCCAGGCATCCTCCAGCGCCAGATTGGCGCCCTGTGCCATGAACGGCAGCGTCGGATGCGCCGCATCCCCCAGGATCGCGGCATTCTCGCCATGCCAGCTGGCGGCCACAGGATGGCGGAACAGCCCCCACAGCAGCACCTCCTCTACCGCTTCCAGCAGCGCGGCGGCGGTGCCGCCGAAACCTGAAAAGGCCGCGCGCAGGTTGGCCGGGTCGTCGTTGAAATTCCAGCCCTCGTCAGCCCAGGCGCGGCGCTCTTGCACTGCGACCAGATTCATCAGGCTGCCGTCGCGCAAGGGATAGGCCACCAGATGCCGCCCCGGCCCCATGAAGACCTGCGCCTCCGGCGGCAGGTTCAGATGGTTCGGCACCGTGGCGCGCCAGGCCACCTGGCCGGTGAAGGAGGGTTTGCGTTCGCCGTTCAGAGCCGCCCGGGTTTTCGAATGCAGCCCGTCGGCGCCCACCACCAGGTCGCCGGCGCAGTGGGCGCCGTTACTGAGGTGAACAAGGGGCTGCGGGCCGGGCTCGACCCGTTCTGCCTTTTGCAGCAGCCGCACCTGCACGCCGTCGCGCCGGGCGGCGCCAGCCAGAATGCCGATGAGGTCGGAGCGGTGCACAAAGTAATAGGGCAGCCCGGCGGCGTATTCATCCAGATCCAGCCGCAGCACCTGATTGCCGCGCCGGTGGCCGCGCAGCACCACCGCGCGGGCGCGTTGCGAGCACCAGGCCAGGTCATCGGCCAGCCCCAGCGTCTTCAGCACCGCCACGCCATTGGGGGTGATCTGCAGCCCGGCGCCGACCTCAGAGATCGCCTCTGCCTGTTCCAGCACGGTGACAGAGGCACCAAAACGGCGCAGCGCCAGCGCCGCGGCAAGGCCGCCGATCCCGGCGCCGATGACGTTTATTTTCAGGCCTTTGAGTTCCATGGGCTCCTGCAGATTCTCCGCCCGCCCCCAATGAAACAAAAAACGCCGGAGCAAAAGGCCCCGGCGTCATTGTTTTGTGCGTTCTGGCCGCTAATATCAGCGGTTAATCGTCGCGGTGGACTTTCTCGCGGCGCTCGTGGCGTTCCTGCGCTTCCAGGCTCATGGTCGCGATCGGACGCGCATCAAGGCGCTTCAGCGAGATCGGATCGCCGGTCACTTCGCAATAGCCGTATTCGCCCTCGTCGATGCGGCGCAGCGCCGAGTCGATCTTGGCGACCAGCTTGCGCTGGCGGTCGCGCGTGCGCAGTTCCAGCGCGCGGTCGGTCTCTTCGCTGGCACGGTCGGCGACATCCGGAATATTGCGGGTGCTGTCTTGCAGCCCCTCAATGGTGTCGCGGCTGTCCGCCAGCAATTCCTGCTTCCATTCCAATAGTTTGCGTCGGAAATACTCAAGCTGCCGTTCGTTCATGAACGGCTCATCTTCGGCCGGTCGGTAGTCGTCCGGCAGAAACACTTCTTGCTTCATTTCGGCTCCTTCGGTCTGGCCCATAATGCTGGTCATAATTTGCACCTGAACATTTTGGCTCCCCCTCTTCCGCAGCGTTTATCCCTATCGGCAGGGAATGTCACTACACAATAGTGGCGTGGTTTGGTTAAAAGCGTGGTAACAAGGCGGCAACCACGGCTGATACGGGAAAGATATGCGATTTCAGGGCACTAAGGAATATGTTGCAACGGACGATCTGAAGGTTGCGGTGAACGCCGCGGTCACATTGGAGCGTCCGCTGCTGGTCAAGGGAGAGCCCGGCACCGGCAAGACAGAGCTGGCCAAGCAGGTCGCCAGCGCGCTGGGGCTGAGGATGATCGAGTGGAACGTGAAATCCACCACCCGCGCCCAGCAGGGTCTGTATGAATACGACGCGGTCAGCCGCCTGCGCGACAGCCAGCTGGGCGAAGAGCGCGTGCACGACGTGAAGAACTACATCAGGAAAGGCAAGCTGTGGGAGGCGTTCGAGGCGGACGAGAAGGTCGTGCTGCTGATCGACGAGATCGACAAGGCCGACATCGAGTTCCCCAACGACCTGTTGCAGGAGCTCGACAAGATGGAGTTCCACGTCTACGAGACCGGCGAGACCATCAAGGCGAAGCACCGCCCGGTGATGATCATCACCTCCAACAACGAAAAGGAGCTGCCGGACGCGTTTCTGCGCCGCTGCTTCTTCCACTACATCCGCTTCCCCGATGCGGACACCATGAGAAAGATCGTCGAGGTGCACCACCCCGGCATCAAGGAAGCGCTGCTGACCGCCGCGCTGACCCAGTTCTACGAGATCCGCGAGACGCAAGGTTTGAAGAAAAAGCCGTCCACCTCCGAGGTGATCGACTGGCTGAAACTGCTGCTGGCCGAGGACCTGAGCCCGGAGGATCTGGCCCGCGACGGCGCCAATGCCCTGCCCAAGCTGCACGGGGCGCTTTTGAAGAACGAGCAGGATGTGCATTTGTTCGAACGCCTCGCCTTTATGGCGCGCGGACGGCGCTGACAGCACAGTGGCGGGCGCAATTGCGCCCGCCTGCCTGTTTCGCTTCAAATCGCTTTTGCGATCCCCTATCAGTGGAAGGCAGAGCCAGGCTGCAACAGCCCGGCCTGCAGGAGACACCCGAGTGCCCGCTGACCCAGCTTTGCAAGCCACCAAGCCCCCCCGCCAAGGCGGGCGGCGGCGGCTGACCGGGATTGCAGCGGCGCTGACGGCGCTGGCGCTGGCCGCCTGCGCGGCCCCTTCTGCGCGGGTCGAGGCACCGACACGGGCCGCTGCCGCACCGCTGGCGCTGCCGCCGGTCAAGGTGTTCACGCCGCGCCCCGCGCTGGCGCCGCAGCGCTCCAATGCCGAGATAGCCCGCGATTTCCTGGACTTGCATTTCCAGCTCGAAGGCGGCAGCACCCTGCCCCATTTCACCCGTTTTGAAGCCCCGGTCACCCTGCGCGTCACCGGCACGCCCGCGCCCGGGTTCAACCGCGACCTGAACGCGCTGCTGGCGCGGCTGCGCAACGAGGCCGGGATTTCCATCCGCCGGATTTCCGGCGCCGATGCCGGCATCACCATCCAATCCGTTTCCCGCGCCGAGATCCGCCGGGCGCTGCCCAAGGCGGCCTGTTTTGTGGTGCCCAATGTTTCGTCTCTGGCGGAATACCGGCGCAACCGGCGCAGCCCGCGCACCAACTGGACGCTGCTGCGCAGCCGCGAAAAACTGGCCGTGTTCGTCCCCAATGACGTCAGCCCGCAGGAGGTGCGCGACTGCCTGCACGAGGAGCTGGCGCAGGCGATCGGGCCGCTCAATGATCTGTACCGGCTGCCGGATTCGATTTTCAACGACGACAACGCCCATTCGGTGCTGACCGGCTTTGACATGCTGATCCTGCGCGCCACGTATGCGCCGGAGCTGCGCACCGGCATGACCCGGGCCGAGACCGCCGCCCGCCTGCCCGCCATCCTGGCGCGGCTGAATCCGGGCGGTGCCCGCAACGCCGCGCAATGGCTGCCGGAAACCCCGCAGGACTGGGCCGCCGCCTATGAACAGGCGCTGGGGCCGAAATCGGCGCTGCGGGACCGGCTGCGCGCGGCCAACAAGGCGGCGGCGATCGCTGGCAGCCAGGGCTGGACCGATCACCGCCGGGCCCAGAGCCATTATACCCTGGGGCGGCTGCTGAGCATCCGGGAGCCGGAGCTGGCCCTGCAGCATTTCCTGACCGCGCTGCGCTTTTTGCAGCAGCAGCCCGGCACCGGCATCCACCGGGCCAAGCTGGCGGTGCAGCTGGCGGCCTATGACATCTCTGCCGGCAACGGCGCCGCCGCCCTGGCGCGGCTGAAACCGGCGGCTGCCGCCGCTGCGGACCATGAAAACGCGGCCCTGTTGTCGACCCTGCTGATGCTGCAGGCCGAAGCGCTGGCGCTGGAGGGCCGCGAGACAGAGGCGCGCCGGGTCAGGCTGGACAGCCTGGGATGGGCGCGTTACGGGTTTGGCCCGGATTGGGTGGTGGAGGCCCGGCTGGAAGAAGTGGCGGCGCTGCGCCCTTCCGGCTCCTGACAAGGCCCGCGCCCGGCCGATCCTGAAAGACAACAGACGGATAGAACCATGATCGTAATCTTCGCCGTGCTGCTGGGCGGCCTGATCGGCGCCTTGAAGGCCCGCAAACGTGGCGGCAACACCCTGGACATGCTGCAATACGGGGCTGTCTATGCCATCATCTTTGGTATTCTTGGCCTGCTGGCAACCATGCTGACCCACCGGGTGCTGGCGTAACAGCAGACAGAGGCCCGCGATGTTCCAGCCCTTTTTTGAAAACCTGCGCAAGGCGTCCATTCCGGTCAGCTTGCGCGAGTACCTGACCTTTCTTGAGGGGATGAAGGCCGGGCTGGCGACCTATGACATCGAGGCTTTCTATTTCCTCGCCCGCGCGGCGATGGTGAAGGATGAGCGCAACATCGACAAGTTCGACCGCGCCTTTGCCGCCACCTTTGAGGGGCTGGAGGCGATCCCGGCAGAGGCCGTGATGGAGGCGGTGGACATCCCGGAAGAGTGGCTGCGCAAGATGGCGGAGAAGCACCTCAGCCCGGAGGAAAAGGCCGAGATCGAGGCGCTTGGCGGTTTCGACAAGCTGATGGAGACGCTGAAGGAGCGGCTGAAGGAACAACAGGGCCGCCACCAGGGCGGCAACAAGTGGATCGGCACCGCGGGCACCTCGCCCTTTGGCGCCTATGGCTACAACCCGGAGGGCGTGCGCATCGGCCAGGACAAGAGCCGCCACCAGCGCGCGGTCAAGGTCTGGGACAAGCGCGAGTTCAAGAACCTCGACGGCGAGGTCGAGCTGGGCACCCGCAACATCAAGGTGGCGCTGAAACGCCTGCGCCGCTGGGTGCGCGAGGGCGCGCAGGAGGAGCTGGACCTGGACGGCACCATCCGCTCCACTGCTGAGCACGGCTATCTGGATGTGAAGACCCGCCCCGAACGCCACAATGCGGTGAAGGTCTTGCTGTTTCTCGACGTCGGCGGCTCGATGGATCCGCATATCCAGGTGGTGGAGGAGCTGTTCTCTGCCGCCCGCGCCGAGTTCAAGCATCTGGAATACTACTACTTCCACAATTGCCTGTATGAGGGCGTGTGGCGCGACAACCGGCGGCGCTGGAACGAGAAGACCCCGACTCATGAGGTGCTGCGCACCTATGGGCCGGATTATAAATGCGTCTTCGTGGGCGATGCCTCGATGTCGCCTTATGAGATCGCCTATCCCGGCGGTGCCAACGAGCACTGGAATGAGGAAGCGGGCCAGGTCTGGCTGCAGCGCGCACGGGAATCCTGGGCGTCGAACCTCTGGATCAACCCGGTGCCGGAGAAATACTGGGACTACACCCATTCGATCGGCATGATCCGCGAGATTTTCGAGAACCGGATGGTGCCGATGACACTGGACGGGCTGGAGCGCGGCATGCGGGAGCTGAGCCGCTAGGCCCCACTTCCTCTGACGGCGCAGCGCTCCCGTGCCTGCAGTTGCAGCGGCTGGCGCCGCCCCCCCCTTGGCAGCCTTGGGCACGGCATCCTGCCCTTCGGGCAGGATGTGCGCCGGAGCCTCTGCTCCGGCGCCCGGCCCAACCGGCCGGCTTGCATTACCTATGCAGGCCATGCGGGCGGGAGTGCTCTGCTTGCGGATCCTCAGCCGCCCCACAGCCCCCAGGCGCCCAGAGCTGCCACAGGCACGAACAGCCAGCCCTGCGGCAGCAGACGGTAGCCTGCCTGGCGCAGCAGCGGCAGCAGCAGACCAACCAGCGCCGCCACCGCCGCCATGGCAGTTCCTGCGAGCGCCATCCCGTCCGCACCGCGGGCACCGAGAAACAGGAACAGGGCCATCAGCCCGAGAAAGCCGGTGATCATATGCCAGCACAACAGCATGGTTTCGCGCGCTGCGTCCGGCAGCTGCCGGTCCTGCGCCAGCGGCCGGGCGCACTCGCGGCCGCCCGCAAAGGCATGCACCAGCATCCACAGGGCGGCCAGCGTTGCGGCGGCAAGAAAACTCCATTGCATCTCAAATCTCCTCGAAAAATCAGCCGCTGCGGCCGCGCCGTAGCGGCAAGGGAAATACACGCGGCCAGTCAGACCACGGCGGCGGCGGCAGTGCCATTGGCAATTCTGCCGCAGACCCGGGCAATGACCCGGGACAATGCCGCCAGCGGTTGAATGCAGCGCAGGGCGCACCTAGGTGCTGTGGCGGTATGAGCAGCAGCACCCCGAAAACACGCCCCAACAGCGTAACAGCCGCGGAAGCGATCACCGGCCCCATCCTGATCCTTGATGATCTGCGCGATGGCCGGATGCATCTGGCTGCCCTGTTCATTGCGCCCAAGGACGCCGCCCTGCCGCCGTTGCTGCTGGAGGGCTGCGAAGTGCCGCCGGAACCGCTGGCGGAGTATGACGCCTGCGCGGTGCTGCGGGCACGGTTCAGCCTGCCTGCGGACCGCCCCTCAGCCTACCAGTGGAACGGCACGCGCTTTGAGCTGGCGGGCGGATTTGGCGGCGACCTGCGGATCGCCTTCGCCTCCTGCAACGGCGAGGAGCATGGCGACCTTGACCGCGACGGGGACGAGCGCAACGCAATGTGGGCACGGATGGGTGCGGAGCATGGCGAACGCCCGTTCTCGCTGCTGCTGCACGGCGGCGATCAGGTCTATGCGGACGAGGTGACCGGCGGCCATCCCCTGAGCCAGGACTGGCCGGACGGCATCCCCCGCGACCCCGCGCACGAAGACCTGAACGATCTGCGCGGCCACCTGCGCGAGCGTTTCCTGCAGCGGTATCTGGCGGTCTATAGCGCGCCGGAGTTTGCCTGGATCGCTGCCCGCGTGCCGTCGCTGATGCAATGGGACGACCACGACATCTGCGACGGCTGGGGATCCTTGCGCCGGTCGCGCATCTATTCCCCGGTCGGCCAAACCCTGTTTGCCGCCGCGCGGGAGGCGGCGCTGCTGTTCCAGCACGGCTGCTGCGACGGCGGCCTGCCTGCACGCTTTGCCGACCCCGAAGGCACCCATCTGGGCTGGCGCGTCGAAGCGCCGGGGCTGCGGCTGCTGGCGCCTGATCTGCGTTCGGAACGCAGCCGCCGGCGGGTGATGGCGCAGGGCGGCTGGCGGATGATGAAGGCCGCGGCGGAGCAGCGCTTTGCCGGGCGCAGCCTGATCCTGTCCAGCGTGCCGCTGCTGGGGCCGCGGCTGTCATTGCTGGAACTCCTGATGGTGCTGACGCCCAGGATGCAGAAGTACGAGGATGATCTGCGCGACCAGTGGCAGAGCCGGGCGCACCGGGCCTCATGGCGGCGGGTGCTCCGGCTGGTGCGCGACATGGCGGCGCAGGAAGGTCAGCAGGTGACCGCCGTCTCCGGCGAGATCCACCTGGCCACGCGCGGCGAGATGGCGCTTGGCGGCGGCAAGGTGCTGCACCAGCTGGTCGCCTCCGGCATTGCCCACCGGGCGCCGCCCCGGGCCTGGGCCAGGGTGCTGGGGCTGCTGTCCTGGCTTGGGGATGCGCCGCTGGCAGGCCATCCCATCCGCATCCGCAAGATCCCCGGCCAGGCCGGGCGTTACGCCGCCGAACGGAACTATCTGGTTCTGGAACGGCACAGCGGCAGCTGGTCGGCCAGCTGGGAGCTGGAGCGTTCGGGCCGTTCGGCGCCGCTGGCGCTGTAGCCGCGGGACAGGTGCGGCGCGGCAACTCCTTTCTGCGCAACCGCAAGCAGATCATCTGCGGAAATCCGCCGCTCCGGCGCAGTGCAGGCGCTTGTCCGCCGAGGCCGAGCTGCGCTGGTTGAACGGCCCGCCCGCCAGACGCTACCCAAGAGAAAAAGGCGCGGCAAAACAAGGCCGCCATCCCCGAGCAGGAGCATCGCGTGAGCGTGCCGCATCATGACATAAAACCGCGTGGCAGTGCGCCTGCCGCAAGCGTGAAACCGTTCCAGATCCGCGGGCGGTATTTCACCGCCGTGGCGCTGCGCCCCGAGGACGGGCCGCTGGACCAGGCGTTCTATTCCGCACTGGACGCGCAGCTGCGCTGGAGCCCGCATTTCTTTGACGGCGCGCCGCTGATCCTGGATCTGGCACAGGCGCCCGGCCTCAGCCGCCCGGCTGAGCTGCGGGCGCTGGCGGACAGCCTGCGCAGCCGCGGGCTGGCGGTTTTCGGGGTGCAAAACGCCACCCCCGGACAGCTGGCCGCGGCAGAGGATGCCGGACTGATCGCGATTGCCAGCGGCAAGGACGCGCCGCTGAACACCGGACCGGGTACCCGCCGGGAAGTCCCCAAGAAATTGCGCCCGCCGGAAAATGTGCTGATCACGCGGCCGGTGCGCTCCGGCCAGACAGTGGTGGCTGAGGGCGGCGATCTGGTGGTGGTGGGGCCGGTCAGTTCCGGTGCCGAGCTGATCGCGCGCGGCAGCATCCATGTCTACGGGCTGCTGCGGGGCCGCGCCATGGCCGGCGCCGAGGGCGACGAAAGCGCGCGCATTTTCTGCCAGCGGCTGGACGCGGAGCTGCTGGCGGTGGCCGGGCTGTACCGGACAAACGAGAATTTGGAGCCGGAGATCTTGAACCGCGGGGCCCAGGTGTTCCTGCGCGATGGCCGGCTGTGTGTGGAGGCACTGTAGATGAGTAAGGACCTGACATTGGAAGAACCGCTGGGCAAGGTGCTTGTTGTCACCTCGGGCAAGGGCGGCGTCGGCAAAACCACAACGTCGGCAGCCGTGGGCGCCGAACTGGCGCGGCGCGGACACAAGACGGTGGTGATCGATTTCGACGTCGGCTTGCGCAACCTGGACATGATCATGGGGTGTGAACGCCGGGTGGTGTTCGACTTTATCAACGTGATCCAGGGCGACGCCAAGCTGAAGCAGGCGCTGATCCGCGACCGGCGGCTGGAGAACCTGGCGGTGCTGCCGACCTCGCAGACCCGCGACAAGGACGCGCTGACCAGGGAAGGCGTCGAGAAGGTGCTGGAGGAGCTGCGCAAGGAATTCGACTACATTATCTGCGACAGCCCCGCGGGGATTGAGCGCGGCGCGCAGATGGCGATGCATTTCGCCGATGAGGCGATTGTCGTCACCAACCCCGAAGTATCCTCTGTCCGCGACAGCGACCGGGTGCTAGGATTGCTGAACAGCATCACCGAACGGGCCGGAAAAACCGGCGCCGAGCCAGTGAAGGCGCAGGTGCTGATCACCCGCCACGACAAGGCCCGCGTCGACAGCGGAGAGATGATGACAGTGGAAGACGTGCTGGAGGTTCTGGCGGTGCCGCTGTTGGGGATCATCCCCGAGAGCAAGGCGGTGCTGCGCGCCTCCAACCTGGGCGTGCCGGTTGTGCTGGATGATCCTTCCGCCGCAGCCGCGGCCTATGAGGACGCGGTCGGACGGCTGATCGGCGAGCAGATCGAGATGCGGATTGCCGCCGATCCCCGCCGCGGGTTGCTGCAGCGGCTGTTCCGGCGGGCGGTGTAAGGATGTTCGGATTTTCCCTCCGCCCCCGCAAGGCCTCAGCCAGCACCGCCAAGGAGCGGCTGCAAATCCTGCTGGCGCATGAGCGCAGCGGCGGCGGCGCTGCCCGCCCCGACTGCCTGCCGCAGCTGCAGCGCGAGATCCTGGAAGTGATCCGCCGCCACATGCAGATCGGCGACGAGGCGATCGACATCCGCATGGAGCGCGGCGACGAGCTGTCGAGCCTGGAGATCAATATAGAGTTCCCCGGCAAGCTGGGCGTCAACTGACCGGCAGACTGGGCGCCCGGCAGGCGCGCAGATGCAATCAGTTTTACTAAATTCCGGCGCAGAGTCCCCGCCCCTTTCCTGCGCCGGGGTAAGGGCAGGTTAAGCCTGCCTATGCTGTCATGGGCCTTCCGCATCTTACCTGCAGAAGGCCCATGACACGTCAAAATCCCGCTTTCAGCCCCGCTTCCGGCGCTCCGCAGGACACCCTGCAGCTGGGGGAGCTGCTGGGGGCGCTCAGCCATGCGCTGGATCTGACCGAAGGTCAGCCCAAGGGCCATTGCGTCCGCTGCTGCTGGATCGGCATGCAGGTCGCGCGGGAGCTGGAACTGCCGCAGCAGCCGCGCTCCGACCTTTATTTCACACTGCTGCTGAAGGATCTGGGCTGCAGCTCTAACGCGGCCCGCATCTGCCAGATGTACCTGACCGATGATTTGTCCTTCAAACACAACTTCAAGACAGTGAGCGGCCCCCGGCAGGGCATCGAATTCCTGCTGCGCAACACCGCGCTGGGGGCCAGTCCGCTGCAGAAGCTGAAGACGCTGGGCCATGTGATTGCCAGGAACGGCCGGCTGGCGGGCGAGCTGATCGAAACCCGTTGCAACCGCGGTGCCGGTATTGCCCGGCAGATGCGGTTCTCCGAGGATGTGGCTGAGGGCATTGCCAGCCTGGACGAGCACTGGGACGGCGGCGGCCTGCCGCAGGGCCTGAAAGGCGCGGCAATCCCGCTGTTTGCACGCATCGCGCTGATGGCGCAGGTGGCGGATGTGTTTGCCGCCAGTGCGGGGGCAGAGGCCGCCACGGCTGAGCTGGAGGCCCGCGCGGGACGCTGGTTCGATCCGGATCTGGTGCCGGTCTTCACCTCAGTGATCCGCCGCCCCGGCTTTCTGCGGGACCTGAAAGACCCGGGGCTGGAGGCAGAGGTGTTTGCTACCCGCCAGGCCCGGCATATCCAGCGGGTGGACGAAGACTACCTGGATGAAATCGCGCGGGCCTTTTCGCTGGTGATCGACGCCAAGAGCCCCTTTACCCACGGCCATTCGCAGCGGGTGGCGCGCTACACCGGGCTGATCTGCGGCCAGCTGGGTTATACCCCCGAACGGCGCCGCTGGATGATGCGGGGGGCGCTGCTGCATGACATCGGCAAGCTCGGTGTCTCCAACACCATCCTCGACAAGCAAGGCAGGATGACGGAGGCGGAGTATGCCCTGATGAAGCGGCACCCGGTGCTGGGCCATGAGGTGCTGAGCCGGATTGCCGCCTTCCGTGAGCTGGCGGATGTCAGCGCGGCGCATCATGAGCGGCTGGACGGCAAGGGCTACCCTTATGGCCTGCAGGCCAGCCAACTGACGCAGGAGATGCGGGTGATGGCTGTGGCCGATGTGTTTGACGCGCTGACCGCGGACCGCCCCTACCGCGCTGCGCTGCCGCTGGAGAAGGCCTATGCCATCATGGACGGTCTGGCAGGCCCCGCCATTGACCCGGACTGCTACACCGCGCTGCAGGATGCGGTCACGGCCAGCGGCTGGCCCTCTGCCTCGGACGCGCCCTTGCCCGGTGGGGAGTGGGACCTGCCCGCCGCTGAACGCAGCGCCTAGCCGGCGAGGTTGCGGTTCTTCTGGGAATAGAGCGCCAGCGCCGTCACCTGCCCTGCCACGATGGCCGAGAACATCAAGAGTGCCGACAGGCCGATGCTGGCATCCGCCATCAGGGTCTCATTAAACAGCGACTGGGTGGCGCTCATCAGCACCCGGCTGCCCGGGACCAGGATCAAAATGCCCTGCACGATATAGATGGCGCCGGTCAGGTTCAGTGTCTTGGCGAGCCAGGTGCCGTAAAGGGTGATGCACATGGCGGTAACCCAGGTGCCGACAATCCAGCCGCCGCCGAAGCCGAGGTAGAGCGGCCCCCACATGCCCAGCACGGTGACCGGAAGTGCCCGCAGGATGTCGGCCAGGCGGGCGTTGAAGATCACCCCGATCGAGAACGACAGCGCGGGCAGCGCCAGAAACGGCATCCACCACAAGACCCCGTTCACGTTCTCCACATGCGGCGTTGCGCCCCACAGCGCTGCGCCGATGCTGACGCCGATGTAAATTCCGATGAACAGTTTCATCAGCACGAAGATCGACTGGGCAAACAGGCTGGAGCCGGAGATCACATCGTTGAAGGCAAGGCATTCCAGCGAGTTGGCAATCGACAGCCCCGGCACGAACAGCACGATAGCGGCAATGCAGGTGCCCCAGACCGGCACCTCCACCCCCATGCTGCTGACCAGGGACACCGCCAGCCCGGCAACAAGCGCCGACAGGAATTCCACCAGGATCACCCGGTCGCCGCGGCAGAACAGCTGGCAGAGCCAGACCAGAAAGCCCAGCACCGCCGACAGCGCAATGGTGGTCAGCGCGCTGCCGATGAGGGTCAGGAAGGCGGGCGGGATGGCGATATTGGCCAGCATGATCAGCCAGCCGGGATAGCGGCCCGGCTCCTCAATCCCCGGATCCTCCACTGCGTTGATGCGGATGATGGTGCGCGCCAGCAGGCTGAGATTGATCTGAGCAGGCTCCAGGCGGCGGATGATGAACTGGTTGTCCTCATCCGGAAACTGGCAGGAAATAGAGGTGGGGGTGGCCTGCACGATCACGTTGATGCCCTGCTTTCTGGCATAGAACTGCAGGTATTTCTCGATCTTATAGGGCGCGCAGCCGCTGCGGTGCAGGGTTTCGCCGGTATCGGCGATGTTGCGGAGCTGTGAGAGCGGTGCCATGTGCCGGAAGCCGTTGTTATCTGGAGCCTTTGGATCGCACCCCCTTATCGGATGCGATGTGCCGCCGCGAGTGCGGATTTTGCATGGCGGCCTGCGCTGAATGCAAGGCTTCCTGGCTGCGGCCTCTTGCTGGCGGCGGGGTTTCGGCCCATATCTGTGCCATGCTGCGCCTTTTGCCGATCCTGCTGGCCGTCGCCTATGGCCTTGTGATGTACCGGATTTCGATCTGGCGCACGCACCGGGAGCTTGACCAGCGCTCGACCGAGCTGGCCGACCCCAAGCTGAAACAGCTGACCGACCGGCTGGCGGCGGCGCTGAACATCGCCCGCATTCCCGTGCATATCTACGAGGTCGATCCGGTGAACGGGCTGGCGGCGCCGGACGGGCGTATCTTCATCACCCGGGGGTTTTACCGCAAGTACCAGAACCGCGAAGTGAGTGCGGAGGAAATGACCACAGTCATTGCGCATGAGCTGGGCCATGTGGCGCTGGGGCATGCGAAAAAGCGGATGATCGATTTCTCCGGCCAGAACGCGCTGCGCACCGCGCTGATGATCATTCTCGGGCGCTACATTCCCTTTGTCGGGCCGTGGATAGCCGGGGTGCTGACCTCACTGCTGGCAGCGCGGCTGTCGCGCGGTGATGAATATGAGGCGGACGAATACGCCGCCGCGCTGCTGACCAAGGCAGGCATCGGTCTGGCGCCGCAGAAAAGCCTGTTTGCCAAGCTGGAGGAGCTGACCCAACAGCGGGCGGGCATGGCACCGGCCTGGCTGATGAGCCACCCCAAGACCGAAGAGCGCATCGCCGCGCTGGAACGGCTGGAAGCGAAATGGGCGAAAGGCTGAGCCCTGCCCGGCCTGAGGCGGCGGCCTCGCGCCTCTACTGCACGTCGTATTCCTGCTTGAAGCCCTCCAGCGTTCCGCCTGTGACCAGGTGATCCAGGAATACTTGCCGCTGGTAGCCGTATAGCGCGTTCAGGAAAGTGATTTCCTCCTGCGTCATTTCACGGCGGGTATAGCCTTGCTCCTCCAGGCATTTGTCGATGGCGCGGCGTTCACCGTTGGCCCGGATGTGGTCTTCGTTTGCGGCAATAATGACCGGACCGGCGATCAGCCCGCCCCAGAGAACACCGCCGATATAGCTTCCGGTGACGGCATTTTTCCCGCCCGCGGGTGCGCGCGGCTGGCAGAGACGGACCGCCTCATGCGCTTCGGAGATAGACTTGCCAGGCTGAGCAGGGACAGAAGGCACCGGTGTCTTGGCGCAGGCCGAAAGTCCCAACGCCGCTGCAACGGCCAGACCCGTCAGGGCACGGGACGGTAAACGGTTGGACGGTGCGGCGCGGCAAGGCTTGGATGGCATATCTGGTCCCTGGTAAATGTATTTAAATCAAGCTTTTCTGCTTGATAAACGGGACACGCCGCAGCGGCCAAGCGGAAAGCTGGAAGAATACCGCGCATTTCTACGGGATGTGGTTCTGTTACCGCGCCAGCGCCTTGGCGAGCCGCGGCAAGCGGGCCTTTTTCAACAGCGGGCGGATGTCCCAGCTGCCGCCGGACAGGCGGTTGGCCTCTGCCAGAACCTGATCGCCGAGGGCCTCCAATCCGGTGCTGTCCTGCAGCCAGAAGCCATAGAGCAGTGCATCAGGGCCGACACGCTGCAGCCCTTCCTCTGCCAGGATGTGGCGGGGAAAGTCCTTGTTATTGACGGTGGCAATGGCGTCCGCGTGGCCGGCGATAGCGGCGGCCAGCACATGGATGTCGGCGCTGTCGGGCAGCCAGAGGCGCGCCTCGATTCCCGGCGCCGGGGGAACTTCCGCCTTGGGCCAATTGGCGCGGATCAGGGCAATCTCCGCCTTGGCCTGCGCCGCGCCCGCGGGGCCGAGTTTCAGCGCTGCACGCTCCCATTCGCCTAAGATGCGGGCGGACCAGAGCGGGGTGAAATGGCCGAGGCGCGCCGCGCCCAGGAGCATTTCCCGCATCACCGTCGGATAAAGGACGCAAGTGTCGAGGAGCAGCTTCACCCGCGTCAGTCCAGCCGGAAGAACACGGCCTTCAGGTAGCCGCTTTCGGCCAGCTGCGGCAGCTGCGGGTGGTCGGGGCCTGCGTATCCGGTATGGATCAGGCTGCTGCGGCGGCCTGCCTTGCCGATGCCGCGGGCCGAGGCGTTGCGGAACCTGGAGAGGTCGGCGGCGTGCGAGCAGGAGCAGAGGCCGAGATAGCCGCCGGGCTTGACCAGCGGCGCGGCCAGCTTGGCAATGCGCTCATAAGCGCGCAGGCCGGCCTCCAGCGCCTGCTTTGAGGGGGCAAAGGCGGGCGGGTCGCAAATGACGACGTCGAAGATTTCGCCCTCATTGCCCAGCGCTGTCAGCACGTCGAAAGCATCGCCCTGGCGGGCGGTGAATTTGTCCTTGAACCCGCCAGCCTCAGCCCCCTGGGCGGCCAGCTCAAGCGCTGCGGCGGAGCCGTCAACGCAGGTGGCCTGCCCTGCCCCACCTGCCAGCATCGCCAAGCCAAAGCCGCCAACGTGAGAGAACACATCCAGCACCTTGGCGCCCGGCGCAGTCAGGCGGGCGGCAAAGGCGTGGTTTTCGCGCTGGTCGAAGAACAGCCCGGTCTTCTGGCCGCCGGTGAGGTCGGCCATATAGGTGGCGCCGTTCATTTGCACAGGCACCGGCGCGGCGGGGGCCTCGCCCAGCAGGGTCTGGTTCACGTCATCCAGACCTTCCAGCCCGCGGGTGCGGCCGGAGGCGTTTTTCAGAATGACCTCTGTCCCGGTCACTTCGGCTAGCGCCGCGGCGAGCATGTCCAGATGCGCCTCGGCCCAGGCGGCATTGGGCTGCACCACGCAAGCTGCGCCAAAGCGATCGATCACCACCCCGGGGAGACCATCGGATTCGGCATGGACCAGCCGGTAGAACGGCGCGTCATACAGGCGTTCACGCATGTCCTGCGCGCGGGTCAGGCGGGCGGCGAACCAAGCCTGGTCAATCACCGCTTCCGGGTCACGGTCGAGCATCCGGGCGATGATCTTGCTTTCCGGGTTGACGGCCACAAGCCCCAGCGGGCGCTGCGCCTCATCCTCCAGCACCGCAAGGGTGCCGGGCGCCAGCTTGCGGGTGCGGCGGTCGGTCACCAGTTCGTTGGCATAGACCCAGGGAAACCCGTGCCGGATGGCGCGGGCGTTGGACTTGGGTTTCATTTTCACGCGGGGGCGCTGGAGCGCATCTGGAGAGGCTGTCATGGGGTTTCTCTTAGCGGCAAGCCTGGAACAGGGAAAGAGGCCGCGTGGCTCCTGGCCTCAGGAAGTTCCGCGTTTGAGCGCGCCAGTTCTGCATCTGGTTCGGCTGCCCCACCGGATGCGACATAGGCAGGAACCTGTGGTAGCCTTGCAGTTGGAGGACCCGCCATGAGCACATCCGCAAGAATCCTTCTTGGCACCACCAAGGGCGCCTTTGTGCTGACGCCGGACGGCACGGACTGGTCTGTCACCGGTCCCCACTGCGACGGCTGGTGCATCAACCACGTGATCGGCGATCCGGACAGCGGCATGCTGTGGGCCGGCGGCGGCGGCGAGTGGCCCGGTGCCGGTGTCTGGCGCTCCCCGGATGGCGAGGTGTGGGAGCTGTGCAAGCTGTCCAATGGCCAGATTGATGAATGGGCGGCCGCAGACCCGGAAACAGCGGCGTTCTTCAACTGGGAACCCGTTGAGGTGCCCTTTGACGATCTTAAGTCCGTGTGGTCGCTGCACAGCGCGCATGGGGTTCTTTATGCGGGCACCAAGCCGGCTGCGCTGCTGACCAGCGCGGATGGCGGCAGGACTTGGGAGAGGAATGCCGCGCTCGACGGCCATCCGTCGCGCGAAAGCTGGAACCCAGGTGCCGCAGGGCTGGTTCTGCACACGCTGCTGAGCGATCCGGAGAACGCTGGCAAGCTGTGGCTGGGCATCTCAGCCGCTGGGGTCTTTGCCACAGAGGATGGCGGCAACAGCTGGGAGCGGCGCAACCGCCTGTCAAATGACACAGTCTGCTCGGAGCATCATCACCCCGCAGCACCGCGCGACGGCGAGACCGGCCATTGCGTGCACAACATTCAGCGCGGCCCGGGTGACCTTCTCTATCAGCAGAACCATCATGGCACCTACCGCAGCACCGATGGCGGCCGCACCTGGAGTGACATTACCGCTGGGCTGCCCTCCACCTTCGGCTTTCCCATAGCGGTGCATCCGCAGGATCCGGATACAATCTGGGTGCTGCCCTTGAACGATGATGCCGCAGGGCGGTTTCCGCCGGATGCCTCGGCGGCAGTTTGGAAGTCCGCCGATGGCGGAGAGACGTGGCAAGCCAAACGCGATGGGCTGCCGCAGGGTGCGTGTTTCTTCACCGTGCTGCGCCAGGCCATGGCCACTGACACGGAGGCAGGGGTGTATTTCGGCACCAACACCGGCTCAGTCTTTGCCAGTTTCGATGCCGGTGAAAGCTGGTCGGAAATCGCCCGGCACCTGCCGACAATCCTGTCTGTTGAAACACTAACCCGCAAATAACGGTCTGCCCGCCCTGCCCCTAACGCTCGCGCGAGCGCCAGCCGCCGCGGCGGCGGGGTTTTACAGCGCCTTGCAGGCCCTCGCGCAGCACCGCCGTCATCGGATGTTCCGGCTGGGCATCGCCGTAAAGCGCCAGCAGCGTTTCCATGTCGGTGCGGCTGTCGCGGGCGGCATCCATGCCCAGCGCCCAGTCGAAAAAGATGCTGCGGCACTGGGCATCGGTAATGCCCTCGATCCGGTAGGCCTCGTAGATCAGACCGCGCGGGTCCTGTTCAGTGCTGCCCGTCTTCATCCGCCGCTTCCCTTTCTAAGGTTTCGCCAATCAGCGCAGCACAGCGGCCGTAGCGGTCCTGCAGTTCCTGCTCCAGCATATCCAGCCGGTCGAAACCGGTGCTGCGGCACAGGAACTGCGCCCCGCCCTCTCCCATGGTTTCCGCCTCGATGGCCTTGGCGGAGAGGAGCCGGGCTGCGCATTGCACGGACCAGAATAGCCGGTAAGCGCCGGTAAGGTATTCTGCATCCGCGTCATTCAGCCATCCGGCAGCGACAGCGCCCTGAAGACCTGAGGCCACGCCGCGGGCCGCCGAGCCTGAGGTAAGCGCGCCGGCCTGCGACAGCAGTTCGATGTCCATCATCCGGCCCGCGCCGTTTTTGGCATCCCAGACGCCCGCGGGCAGCTTGGCCGCAGCCAGGCGTTCCCGCATCTTGGCCACCTCACGCAGGACCGTGCCGCACGCCCGCGGCTCCGACAGGAAGCCTGCGCGGAAATCCTCAATCTCGGCGGTCAGGCTGGCGTCGCCTGCGATGGTGCGGGCGCGTGTCAGGGCCAGATGCTCCCATACCCAGGCCTCGTTCTGCTGATAGAGCGTGAAACCCGCCAGGCTGACCGCCACCGGCCCCTGTGTGCCGGAGGGGCGCAGGCGCATATCAACCTCGTAAAGGCGGCCCTGCGCCATCGGTGCCGACAGCGCGGTGACAAAGGCCTGGGTGAGGCGCGCGAAATAGGGGCGCGTGGCCAGCGGGCGCTTGCCCTCCGACATTTCCACCCCCGCCGGATCGTAGATCACGATCAAGTCGAGATCGGATTGAGAATTTATCTGCCCGGCCCCCATCGAGCCCATCGCCAGCACCGCGGCGCCGCGGCCGGGCGGGGGGCCGTGCTTCCTGGAGAAATGCGCCACCACTTCCGGAACGATGCCTGCGATCACCACCTCTGCCAGGCCGGAATACTGGGCGCCGGCCTGCTGGCCGTCAATCAGCCCGCGCAGATGATGCACGCCGATGCGGAAGTGCCATTCCTTGCACCAGCGGCGGGTGGCATCCAGCCGGGTCTCATAGTCGTCTTCCTGTTCCATCCGCGCCGCCAGCTCTGCCCGCAGCCTGTCTGCCCCCGGCCAGGGGTCAAAAAAGGAGCCGCCGATCACCGCATCGAACACACCGGAGTTGCGCGACAGGAAAGAGGCGAGATCGCGCGAGGTGCCGGCAATATCGACCAGCAGGTCAATAAGCTGCGGATTGGCGCCCAAGAGCGAGAACAACTGCACGCCTGCAGGCAGCCCAGCCAGAAAACCGTCCAGTGCCAGCAGGGTTTCGGCGGGCTTGGCGGTTTTGGCCACGCGGGACAGAAGCTCCGGTTTCAGCCCTTCGAAGATACGTGCGCCGCGCGACGAACGCAGCGCCGGATAGGTGGGCCAGCGGGCGATGATAGCGCCGTCCAGCTCAGCGGTTGCTTCCGGCAGTGCCGCCGGGGGCGGTGCCGCCCCGGGGGAGAAGAAGCCCTCGGTCAGCTCATGCACCTCTTCCAGGCGGGTCCTGATTTCGGCCTGCAGGTCTGCCGGGCCGCGGTCCATCAGACAGGCGATACGGGCGATGCCGTCTTCGGATTTCGGCATTTGGTGGGTCTGGGCGTCATGCACCATCTGGATACGGTGCTCGACCTCGCGGTGGGCACGGTAATGGACGCTGAGGGTCTCTGCCGCCTCCGGCGGCACCCAGCCCTTGCCGGCCAGCGCCGCCAGTCCCTCGACCGTGCCGCGCAGACGCAAGCTTTCGTCGCGGCCGCCGGCGATCAGCTGGCGGGTCTGGGTGAAAAACTCAATCTCGCGGATGCCCCCGCGGCCCAGTTTCATGTCGTGGCCCGGCACCTTGAGAGCGCCGCCCGTGCCCTTGTTCTCGCGGATGCGCAGGCGGATGTCGTGAGCGTCCTGAATGGCGGCAAAGTCCAGATGCCGCCGCCAGACAAAGGGACGCAGGGCATTCAGGAACCGTTCCCCCGCGGCGATGTCGCCGGCGCAGGGGCGCGCCTTGATATAGGCGGCGCGCTCCCACGTGCGTCCCAGGCTCTCGTAGTAGCGCTCCGCCGCTTCCATTGCCAGGCAGACAGGGGTGACCGCCGGGTCCGGGCGCAGCCGCAGATCGGTGCGGAACACATAGCCGTCGCCGGTGCGGTCACTAAGCGCGGCGCACATGTTCTTGGTGGCGCGCACCATGCCCTGGCGCGCCTCGTAGAAATCATCCGGATCAAACCGGGTTTCGTCGAACAGGCAGATCAGGTCGATGTCAGAGCTGTAGTTCAGCTCATGCGCGCCCATCTTGCCCATCGCCAGGATGGTGAGGCCGCCCGCAGTCTCAACGTCGTCGTCTGTCAGGCCCGGCAGCTTCTTGCGGCGGATCAGATTGGCGATCTCTGCCTTAATGGCCACGTCAGCGCAAAGCGCACCGAAATCGGTGAGCGCTCCGGTCACTTGCTCGAGGCTCCAGCCGCCCGAGAGATCGCACAGCGCTGTCAAGAGCGCTAGCCGCCGCTTGGCCTGGCGCAGGCCCGGTTTCAACTGCGCCGCCTCCAGCGCACGGCAGTCCGCAAAAACCTGCTGCAGCGCGGTTTGCGGATCATCCAGCGCCTCCGGCAGCCAGTCCGCCTCGCGGTCCGTCAGCTCCTTGAGATACGGGCTGGAGCCGCAAGCCCCCGCCACCAGATCCGCCATATCTCCGGATAGAGCCGGCACCAGCGCGCGCGCCTCGGCGCCAAGGTCCGTATCATAGGGGCGGGGAATGCGGGAAATTGTCAGGCCAGTCTTCATGGACAGAGACTGTGCCGCCGGCCAGGGCGCGTCAATGGCCCAATTGCCGCGCTGCCGCGCAGGGTTCCCTTAGGTCAGGAATACCTGAATAGATTTCAGTCATAGTTTAAGGCATCATTTACGATACGGTTATGCTCCCGTTGCGGAGCTGTGTTGGTTTACTGAGTATCTTGTTGTCTGGGGTGGCCCGGATCAGTCCGTGGTTTTGGACCGGTCCCGGCGGCGGAGGGTTTCCGCTGCAGCCTGCCCCATCCGGTGTCGCAACCGGAGCATAACCGGCTTCCCTCCTGTACATTCGCTTGCAGCCGCCGTTTGTTAGGGGACACTTGATATTGCAGTAACCGAAAGAGGCCGAGGAAACCTGATGGAGCCTTATGAAAAAGGGGTTTCAGAACAGTATAAACTCGGAATGAGGCTCGGGGCGTTTGTCCTTCAACACCCGGCAAAATATCCCGTACGGCACCTGAAGGCAAATCTGGGCCAACTCCCCGCTGCAAACTCTCAAGCACCCCTGAAAGGCCCATAATAAGGGATTTAACGCTGGCGCAGCGGCAAGCAGGCTTTCAAAATCGCGTTTCCGAACTTGGAACTAGCCTCAAAAATTGGCGGACACTTCCCAGAATAGGGATACCGGCGGAAAAACATAGGCTTAGGAAAAAACAGCGGCAGACATCGGCGTTTCAAACTTGGAACTGATTTTGGAGCGTCATACATCCCCCAGCGCCGCGGTTTTCCACACCATCCGCGAGCCTGCCGGCCGCCGGAGCATAACCACCTCAATATCACCAGGTTGCGGAAAGCGATACTTAACATCTACGAATTCGTGTGTGCCGCATCGTGAGCAGCCAAACGGCGCGATATGTACCGGGTGTCGACCGCGAACGACCTCAACACCCCTGTTGTTAGGGGACACTTGATATTGCAGTAACCGGAAGAGGCCGGAAGAACCCGGAAGAACCCGGATTGAGCAATAGAAAAAAGGGCTTTCAGGGAGGAATGAGCACGGAACCCCGCCCGGAACCTTTGTCCTTCAATACTCGGAAAAATGGCCCATATGGCGCCTGAAGACTGATCTAGGACATCTCCCATTGCAAACTGTCCCCCTCCTGAAACGCCCGTAGAATAGGGTCTTAAGAAGAGCACGCGGCCAGAAGGCTTCTGAAGTCCCGTTCCCGAACTTGGAAATAGGCTGCGAAGTTGGCACCTGCTTCCCAGTTAACAGTTAGGTCTTAATAAACATAACGTTAGGAGAATTTGAGCACTGGTATTTACCCTTTGAACTTGGAACTGAATTCTGCAACTTTCTGAACCTAATGGGTATGTCCACGTGTGGCGTCCAGGCTTACAGGAGACCAAAAGCTTGCTGAAAAACGGTGTTATTCTGCCTCCGATCTCCATCAGTTCAGATGTTTCCTTTTTCATGCCTGGAGACTTGCTGCTGTCAAGAAACCTCAACCGAGCGTTGCTGTATTGGGAGGATGTAGCTGCGCCGCTTCTTACGAGTCCACGGCTTATTGAGACGCGCTACTCTAAGAAGTTGATAGCCCTACACAAGGAAGGTCTCATAGGCATTCCCCAGTACGTTGCAACGATGAACGCAGTAAGCTACTCCACTCAGCCCAATAATAAGCGGTTGCTCCGTCTGTACGAAACCAAACGCAACACACCTGGAGAAAACTGGGCGTTGCTTCCGTTCGAGGAGGATGACAACATTTCCAACCTGTCCAAACTCTCGGAAGACTTGGGCGTTTCGCGTCAAAGCGCGCTTCATATGCAACTTGCGAAGAAGCTTCCCGTACCAAGTGGAACAGTGAACCCAAAGAAAATCATTGAGTTCCGGGAAAACAACCTAAGTGCCCTTCGGAGCGTGCACTTTGCATTGAATGAACTGAGCGCAAAATACCAAAGCCTGAGCGATGAAGAAGAACCACTTCTGCAAGCTCAAGCTCGGCTTGAAGATGAGCTTGACGGGTACATAACGAAGGCTCAAGCCAGTGTAGCCAAAGGTGGATTGGTGACATTGGAGTATGCTGTAGCCATTACTGCTGCCGTTACCGGAGCTGCCGCTGGAGGAATACCAGGGACAGTTTTAGGTGCAATTGCAGGACTAAACGGTGCGAAGCTGATCTCTGCAATCCAGTCCAAAATCCCCAAACCTGAAACGTCTTCCCCTTACGCGTTCGCGCTACGTGCAGCAGACTTATAGTCACTGTTCCCGCTAATAAGCACCATTATGTTCACTTTGGCCTCGAGCCCTTTGAACCCGCGCTTGCCAAATGGGAACTGAACTTCGACATCAGACATCACCCAGCGCCTCGGTCTTCCAAACCCTGCGCCAGCCTGCCGGCCGCTTGATTTGAAGAGTACCGATATCGCAAGGATGCGGAATACGACATTTGACGTCGATATCGTTCCTGACAGCATGTCCATCGAGTTTATCGAAGCCAAAAGCGCCAGCTCCTCGAATGACCTCTACTAGGAGCGGGCCGTCTGGCTGGACGAGCAGACCTCGAGGCGGTTCTGGGGCAGACGGCCACCACCGACGCCAAGACCGGCGGCCTGGGATCGGGCAAAGAGCACCGGGAAGTTCAGGAAGACATCGAACGTGCTGACGCGGTGCAGCTCCCCGGGCAGCAGTTTCAAGTCTGTTCAAAGGGCATTTAAATGACTGCTCGCCGTAGCGGTTTTAAACGATTTGGAGGGTGGGCTTCCCGAAATTGCAATGCGAAGTGTCCGCCCGCGTGCCGCCCTGAAAGCTGCCGCTTGCGCCGCACCGGGACTGGAAGTTCACCCGCATACGCCCTAGAAATCAGGGAATTCGGGGAAATCAGTTGCTGCAACTTGAAGTGTCCCGCACTGCAACGCGAAATGTCCCGCTACAAACGACCTCAACAACCCTGTTTCCGCAGGCTTTCACCGTGCTCTGCCGCTGCCAGCATAAAATGTGAAAAAGATTTACATGAGGCCTTGAAAGACTCCCGGCGGCTTCCGATATGCAATCATGTGAAAGGGATTTACATTCACCCAAACCTGGAGGACACCATGACGAGTTTCACCCCAACCGCCCCCGCTGCGCCGGTGCAGGGCTGGTTTTCCCGCAGCGAAGCCTGGCTGGACAGCAAAGGCAAGGGCGCCTGGATCGCCGCCATGGTGCTGGGCTTCGTGTTCTTCTGGCCGGTCGGCCTGGCCCTTCTCTTCTACATGATCTGGAGTAAACGCATGTTCAGCAAATCCTCCTGCCGCCACCGCAAGTCCTGGGCCCGCCACGGATACTCGGCGATGAAGCCCTCAGGCAACAGCGCCTTTGACGCCTACAAGGCTGACACGCTGCACCGTCTGGAGCAGGAGCAGCATGACTTCGAGGCCTTCCTGAACCGCCTGCGCGAAGCCAAGGACAAGGCCGAGTTCGACCAGTTCATGGACGAGCGCGCCCACGCGGCCTCCAGCGAAGATCTGGAGGACGAAGACGCGGATCAGGGCGAACCCAAGCGCCGCTGATCCCGCTGACCTCCGGCAGCCCCGCCCGCCGTCCGGGCGGGGCTTTGCCTCTCTTACCCTTTAGCAAACTGGCAAAGGACCCCTGCATGACCGCCCTGCCCGATCCCGACTACCAGGCAGAATTCTATGCGTCAGTGCCCGCCAAGCGGCTGATCGCCTGGATCATAGACTGCATCCTGATCTTTGGTCTCAGCGCCGGTGCTGTGGTGCTGACTGCCTTTACCGGCCTTTTGATTTGGCCGCTTCTGTACCTGGCGGTGGGCTTTGCCTACCGGACGGTGACCATCGCCAATGGTTCTGCCACCTGGGGCATGCGCTTTGCAGGGATTGAGCTGCGCGACAGCGCCGGCCAGCGGCTCGACAGCGGAATGGCCGCACTTCATACCGCAGGTTATTCGCTGTCGCTGGCGCTTCCGGTCCTGCAGGTGATCTCGGTCATCCTGATGCTGACCTCGTCGCGCGGCCAGGGGCTGACCGACCATTTCCTCGGCACGGTGATGCTGAACCGCCGGGTTTGACCGGAAACGGCAAGATACCGTTAAACCATTTTCCACAAGACCGCTTGGCGCGCTGGAACCGCGTTGCTATCATCCCAGAGACCGCAGGCGATCTGTTCCGCCTGCCCTGTGAAACTGCTGACGGGTTCCTATGCGCCATACGCTTCCTATTGCACCGCAGTTCTATGTGACTGCGCCGCAGCCCTGCCCCTATCTGGCGGGCCGGATGGAGCGCAAGCTGTTCACCGCGCTGCAGGGCGATGGGGTGGAGCAGCTCAACAACAGCCTCAGCCAGCAGGGCTTCCGGCGCTCGCAGAACGTGCTCTACCGGCCGTCCTGCTCGGAATGTTCGGCCTGTTTGTCGGCGCGGATCGACGTCGCCGCGTTCCGCCCCACCCGCAGCCAGAAACGCACCCTGAAACGCAACGCGCATCTGGAGCGGCGCGCCACCTCGCCCTGGGCGACAGAGGACCAGTTCGCCCTGTTCCGCAGCTATCTGGACAGCCGCCATGCCGATGGCGGCATGGCCGATATGGATGTCTTTGAATACGCCGCGATGATCGAGGAAACCCCGGTGCGCAGCCGGGTGGTGGAATATGCCGCGCCGGGCAGCAGCGAACTGACCGCGGTATCGCTGACCGATGTGCTGGAGGACGGCCTCAGCATGGTCTATTCCTTCTACGCCCCGGACCGGCCGCAGGACTCGCTCGGCACCTTCATGATCCTGGATCACATCAAGATCGCGCAGGAGGCGGGGCTTCCCTACGTCTACCTCGGCTACTGGGTGCCCGGCAGCCAGAAGATGGGCTACAAGGCCAAGTTCTCCGGGCTTGAGATCTACCACCAGAGCAAATGGAAAAAAATGTTCAACCCGGAGCAATTCGAGGCCGCCAGCCACCCGTTGTCCACCGATCCGATTGCAGAGCAGGTCGCCAATATCCAGCTGCCGGAACAACCCATTCACCGGGGCAGCTAGTGCAGTATCTCCACGCCGTTTCGCTGCTGGTGCCGGATTACGACGCCGCCATCGGCTTCTACTGCGGCCAGCTGGGCTGGCAGCTGGCAGAGGACGTGGACCAGGGCCGCAAGCGCTGGGTGCGGATCCTGCCGCCGGGCGCCGGACAGGGCAGCCTGATTCTGGCCCGCGCCGAAGGGCCTGAGCAGGAGGCGGTGACCGGCAATCAGTTCGGCGGCCGCATCGGCCTGTTCCTGGCCACTGAGGATTTCGCCCGTGACCACGCGGCGATGCTGTCCAAGGGCGTCACCTTCGAAGAAGAGCCGCGCCATGAACCCTATGGCACCGTCGCCGTCTGGCGCGACCCCTTCGGCAACCGCTGGGACCTGATCCAGTTCGCCTGACGCTCTCCGCAAGGCCCCCTGTTCTTCTGGCTGGAAATATCCCGGGGTGAATGCGCGCCACGCGCGCAGAGGGGCAGCGCCCTTTCCTTGTCTCAATGCAAAGGGGCCCGAATCGGGCCCCTTTTCCGTTTCTTGTCCTGCTGCCCGGATCAGTTCGGGATCAGCGCCGGCACGATGGTGACGATCGACGGGAACATCCAAAGGATGCCGATACCGACCACCTGGATCAGCACGAAGGGCACAATCCCGCGGTAGATATGGGCTGTCGTCACCTCCTTGGGCGCCACCCCGCGCAGGTAGAACAGCGCAAAGCCGAAGGGCGGTGTCAGGAAGGAGGTCTGCAGGTTCACCGCCACCATGATGGTCACCCACTTCGGATCAAACGACCCGCCATAGATCACCGGCCCGACGATGGGGATCACGATGTAGATGATCTCCAGGAAATCCAGGACGAAGCCCAGGAAGAACAGCACCAGCATCACGATCAGGAAGACCGTCATCTCGTTGTCGAAGCTCTTCAGGAACTGCTGGATGTAGTGTTCGCCGCCAAATGAGATCACTACCAGATTGAGCAGCTGCGAGCCGATCAGGATGGTGAAGACCATCGAAGTCACCTTGGCGGTTTCCCGCACCACCGGGGTCAGCACGCCGGAGCGGAACAGAACCCAGCAGCCATAGAGCAGTCCGAACAGCGCGTAGAGGTACATCGCATAAGCGGCGATGAAGGCGATCCAGCTTTCGACGCTGACGCCGCCCTGGTTCACCCGCAGATCGAAGTTCATGCCGATCAGGATGCAGAGCATGACAGCAAAGGTGGACCAGATGATGATCTTGCCCGATTTGCCCTCGTCCTGCAGCTTGCGGTAGGCCGCCAGCATGATGGCACCGCCTGCCCCCAGCGCCGCGGCCGGCGTCGGGTTGGTGATGCCCCCGAGAATAGAGCCCAGCACCGCAACGATCAGCACCAGCGGCGGGAATACCACCCGGATCAGATCATTCCTGGCGCAGCGGGCGGCAGCCTCGCGGCAGCCCCATAGCGCCAGCAAGAGCGGCAAGGCGATCCACAGCACCGTGACACCGGCAGAGGTGGTCGGCGCAATCGCGACCAGATCCACCAGCGCAATCAGCAAGATGCCGATGGCGCCCAGGATCAGAGGCTTGGCATCGCGCGAAGGCGCCACGCCGCGGCCAAAGGCCAGCACCAGGCCCAGCAGCACCATGATCGCGGTGATACCGGTGCCAATCGGGGGTGCCGCTGCGATCTTGGCCTCGCGGGCGGCAGCGATTTGCTCTTCACTCAGCCGCTCGGCCAGGGTCACACCGCCGGCCTCGTTGATGGTTTTCTGCTCGTCCACCGCGGCATCCCAGGCGTCCTGCCCGTGCAGCTCGATCATCGAGGCCTTGCATTCGGCACCGACATTGGTGCGCAGGCTGGCTGTCTCACCGGCGTCCGAGAAGGTGGAGACGACGATGTTCTGGCTGCCGATAACGTTGAAGCTGGACAGCAGGATGGCACCGCCGATCAGCGCCGCAGGCACCCCCAGGAACCAGATCAGCCCTTCGTTGCGGGTGATCACCTCGCCGGTGCCGCCTTCCAGGTTGACCGCCGGCGCCTTGTGCGGGTTCAGCAGCGCATAGCCAAAGGCATAGGTGGCATAGAGGATCGCCAGCAGGATGCCCGGCAGCAGTGCTGCCTGGAACAATGTACCGACGGAAACCACCGCCGGTTCGCCCAAGTAGGTGAGCGCATCGGAGCAGCCAGCCTCCATCGCGCGGGTTTCCTGCGCGGTGGAGTATAGGTCGCCTGCCAGCGTGCCGAGGAGAACGATCACGATGGAGGGCGGGATGATCTGGCCCAGGGTGCCGGAGGCCGCAATCACGCCGGTCGCCAGTTCCGGCGAATAGTTGTTGCGCAGCATGGTGGGCAGCGCCAGCAGGCCCATGGTCACCACGGTCGCGCCAACAATGCCGGTGGAGGCCGCCAGGAACGCGCCCACGACAACAATCGACACCGCCAGGCCGCCCGGCAGCGGGCCAAAGACGCGCGCCATGGTGGTCAGCAGGTCATTGGCGATCTTGGAACGTTCCAGGGTGATGCCCATCAGCACGAACATCAGCACCGCCAGCAGGGTTTCAATCGACGCACCCGCCAGCACCCGTTCATTCATCCGGTTGACGATGAAGGAAACGTTGCGGTCCAGCGCCACTTCCCACCCTTGGGTGAACACAGGTTCGGCTAGCCTGGGCAAATCCGGGTATCGGAAGACCGATATCTTGTCCGGCCTGATGCCGGAGCCCACCAGATCGCGGTAGGCCTGCGAAGACGTGTCGATGGCCTGGTGGATCAGGATACCGGAACTGTCCAGCGCGGCGATGATCCCGAAGGAGATGATCCCGGCGCCGCCGATGGCAAAGGCCACCGGAAAGCCGGAGAGAATGCCCCCGAAGAGGCAAAAAAATACGATGAGCAGGCCGATCTCGACGCCATCAAGTCCAAATAGCATGTTTCCGACGTCCCTTTAGTGCGTGCCTTCGTAGGCTTCTTCACCCTCTCCAAGGCTATCCTTGTCGAGGTATTTGTTTTCACTGCCCTGGCCTTCGACAAACTCGAGGAACGAGCGGTAGAAGAAGGCAATGGCGTGCAGGAACACGAGGCCTGCAAAGGCGATCAGCAGGATCTTGAACAGGAAGTAGGCGTTGAACCCGTTGGGGCTGAAGCCGATGGTTTCCACGTTCCAGCGCAGGGCGCGGGATTTCATCACCAGCCGGTCAAGCGTGTCCGAGGCCGAGGGTTTCGGAACGATCAGGTGGCGCCACAGGAAGAACCAGCCGTACATCCACGTCAGCACCGCCGCAGGCATCATGAACAGCAAAGAGCCGAGCATATCGACCACTCGCTTGGCGCGGAAACTGATCCCGGAGTAGATCAGGTCCACCCGCACGTGGCCGCCCTGCACGAAGGTATAGGTCACGCAAAGACAGACCACCAAGGCATTGTAAAACTTCAATTCCTCGGCAAACCAGCTGATGTCATGGCTGAACGGGATGCCAAAGCCGAAGCTGATGTCCGGCCGCGCGAACACCCGCTGCATGAAGACAATGATGATCTGCTGCAAAACCATCAGCAGGCCCGCCCAGGCGAAGAAGCGGCCGACGGTATTGGCCAGGCCTTCCAGCCCGCGGACCATGCCCCACATGAAGCCGCGGAAGTAGATGCCAATGGCGGTCAGCACCAGGAAGGTGGTGAAGACGACAAAGAAGAACTCGACCGAGCCGCCGTAATACACGAAACGCATGATCGAGGCCTTGTCGGACCAGTCGAGCCAGAGCTGCGGATGGGTGACGGCATAGCCGAAATTGTAAAAGGCGCCGGCGATGTTCTGGACCAGCCAGAGCAGTCCGCCCGCTATGGCGCCGAAGAAGGTGAGGCCACTCTCTTCCTGCATGTTTCCCCCGGGGGTCTTTGCTGCGGCGGGTCAGGCGCGCGGCCTTTCGGCCGGCCGAAGCCCCGCATCACGCAACTGGAAAAAGATCCCCCGCGGCGTGCGCGGAGGATCCGGTTGATACCGGTCAGGCGGATCAGCCCAGAACGCGGTCGCGCTGAACGCGGTAGGCGCCTTCGGATTTGGTGATCCAGCCGGAGGAGGCTTTCATCGAGGATTCTACGCTGCCGCGGATCTTCGCAAACAGCTCGTCGCCCATGAACTCGTCCAGGGTTTCCTTGGTGGCCTTGCCGAAGGCATCCCAGACGCTGTCGGGGAATTCCAGGGTCTTCACGCCGCCGGACTGCAGACGCTGCAGCGCTGCACCGTTGTTGTTCATGAACTGCGCCAGGCTCCACTGGTGGCCGGCGGCCGATGCCATCTCGATGATCTTCTGATGAGCGGGCGACAGGCCTTCGAACACTTCGCGGTTGGTGGCAACCGACAGCGCCGCGCCCGGCTCGTGGAAACCAGCGGTGTAGTAGGTCTTGGTGATTTCCTGGAAACCCGCCTTCTCGTCGGCCCAGGGACCGATCCACTCAGTGCCGTCAATCGCGCCGGAGGACAGCGCCTGATACACTTCGGAACCCGGAATGTTCTGCACGGATGCGCCCAGTTTGCCCAGAGCCTTGCCGCCCAGGCCCGGCATCCGGAACTTGAGGCCGTTGAAGTCCTCGGGGCCGTTGATTTCTTTGTTGTACCAGCCGCCGGCCTGCGGACCGGTGTTGCCGCCGATAAAGGACTTAAGGCCGAAGATCTGGCCCAGTTCGTCATGCAGCGCATGGCCGTCGCCGTGGTAGTACCAGTTCACCAGTTCCTGCGGGGTCATGCCGAAGGGCACGGCGGTGAAATAGGCGTAGCCCGGATGCTGGCTGACGAAGTAATAGTCAGCGGCGTGATACATGTCGGCCTGGCCTGCGGTCACGGCGTCGAACACTTCAAACGCGCCAACCAGCTCGCCTGCGGCTTTCACGTCGACGGTCAGGCTGCCGTCGGACATGGCAGTGATGGTGTCGGCCACGAATTGCGCCGAGTCATGCACGCCGGCCAAACCGCGGCCCCAGGTGGTGACCATGGTCAGGGTGCGGTTGCCCTGGGCATAGGCCGGTGCCGCCAGGGTGCTGGCTGCTGCTGCGGACCCGCCCAGCGCGGATGTTTTCAAGAAAGAACGGCGATCCATTAATTATTCCTCCCATTATCAATTCGGATTGCCCTAGGTCCCCCCGGGGCGGATCGGTTCGAGTGCGGCCAGCCTAGCGGCGATGAATTTTATGTGAATACCTAGTACTGCGTAGAACCGAACGTTTTTGCCGGGTATTGCGGCAAATCGCACGCATTTCAGGCGGGTGGCGAACGCCACCCTCTCCCGCATCAAGGGTATTCCGCCCTGCCCTGTTTGATTCTACTGGGCGGCTGGGCAATGATTCGGTACACGAATCTGACCAATTGCTGCGGAGTGACGATGCGCCTGTTTCATGCCCTCCTGCGCCCGACCTACGCGCAGAAGCTGTCGCTGCTGATGACCCTGCCGCTGATCGTGGCCGGCGCAGCCATTGCTGTGCTGGTGGGCTACCAGTCGCGCAGCCTGGCAGAGCGCGAAATCCAGGCGCTGGAGATGCAGCTGCTGGCAGCCAAGAAGGCGGAACTGCGCAATTACGTGACCCAGGCGCGCAATGGCTTTGCGCATATCTATGGCCTGGCGGCGCCCGATGACGGCGAAGCCAAGGAGCGGGTGACCCAGATCCTCAGCGCGATGATCTACGGCAAGGACGGGTTCTTCTTTGTCTACGACTACAATGGCACCAACCTGGTGAGCCCGCGGCAGACCGAATACATTAACCGCAATTGGGCCGGGCTCACCGACAGCGCCGGCGTGCCAGTGGTGGATGAGTTCATCCGTTTGGCACGCGATGGCGCAGGCTGGCACAGCTTCACCTGGGAGAAACCCTCCACCGGCGAAGAAGCGCAGATGATCGCCTATGTGCTGGGCCTGCAGGACTGGCAATGGGCAATCGGCACTGGTGTCTTTATTGACGATGTGCTGGCCACGGTGGCCGCCTCGCGCGCGGAGGTGGAGGCGCGGGTGCGCCGCACGTTCCTGTACATCGGGGCGATCACGCTGACGTCACTGGTGCTGGTCTTTGCCTCCGGCATGTTCCTGAACATCCGCGAGCGGCGGCTGGCGGATGCCAAGCTGAAGGAGCTGACCCAGCGGGTGTTCGACGCCCAGGAGGAGGAGCGCGGCCGCGTGGCGCGGGAGCTGCATGACGGTATCAGCCAACTGCTGGTGGGGGTGCGCTATGCGCTGGACAACACCCGCCGCCGCCTGTCGCGCGGTGATGGCGAGGGTGCAGCAGCGCCGCTGGAGAAAGGCACCAAGAGCCTGCTGACCGCAATTACAGAAGTACGCCGGATCAGCCGCGACCTGCGCCCCGGCGTGCTGGACGATTTGGGCCTGGGCCCGGCGCTGAAGGCACTGACCGATGATTTTGCGGTGCGGACAGGCATTGAGACCGAGTTTTCCACAGTGGTGTTCCGCAACCGTCTGGACCAGGATTCCAAGATCGCGCTGTACCGCATCGCCCAGGAAGCGCTGACCAACATTGAGCGCCACGCCGAAGCAACCAGGGTTAGAATCGACCTGCGCGGCCACACCCGCGGCGCCACCATGCGGATCTCCGACAACGGCCGCGGCCTGCCACCGCGCGATGCCCGCACCGGACCGGGGATCGGGTTGCGCAATATGCAGGAGAGGATTGAGCAGCTTGACGGAACCTTGCGCATTCTGTCATCACGGGGCACCCAGAGCGGTACGGTGATTGAGGCCAGTCTGCCGCTGAGCCACCTGCTGCCGCCGGGCGAGGAAGGCACACCTGTGCAATTGCCGTGACCGGAGGATGCCGCGGCGGTCTGCACGGCCTTTGAATAATGGAAAGCTGCATCGGGGGAATGATGGCTGATCCGGTTAAAGTTCTGATCGTGGATGACCACCCGATGGTCGCCGAAGGCATCCAGTCGATCCTGGAAAGCTACGACGATATCGAGGTTGTCGGCTCCCTGACCGACGGGCGCGATGCGGTGGAGCAGATGGGCCGCCTGGCGCCTGACGTGGTGCTGATGGATCTCAACATGCCCAAGCTTGGCGGCCTCGGAGCCACCGAGATCATCCTGGAACAGCATCCCGGCACCCGCATCCTTATCCTGTCGATGCACGACAGCGCCGAATATATCACAACCGCGCTCAGCCATGGCGCGATGGGCTATGTGCTGAAGGACGTGCCGACGGAAGAGATTAAGCAGGCCATTGACGCGGTGATGGAGGGGCAGACCTACCTCTGCACCGGCGCCGAAGGCTCACTGAAGCCCAAGGACGGCAACAGCCGCGAAGCGCTGACCGGGCGCGAGCAGACGATTCTGCTGGAGCTAGCGCAGGGAAAATCCAACAAAGAAGTCGCGCAAGCTCTTGATATATCAGTCAGAACTGTTGAGACCCACCGCAAGAACATTAAGCGTAAGCTGGGCATTTCCTCCACCGCCGGCCTTACCCGTTATGCGCTGGAACATGGCGTGCTGCAGGGCACCGGTGCCGGGTTCTGAAACGCCCTGCCCCTAGTTCAGGCTGGCCAGCAGTGCCTGAGACGGATCACCGGTCGCCGGCAGGCCCCGGCTGGACTGGTAGGCGCTGACCGCGGCACGGCTTTTCGGCCCCAGCACCCCGTCTGCTCCGCCGGTGTCAAAACCGCGCGCGGTCAGCCGTTTCTGCAGCAGGATGCGGTCGTCCTTGGTCAGCCCGTATTTGTCCGGCGGGAAGCTGGCGCGCAGCGGGGCGCCGCCTGCGATACGGTCTGCCAGATGGCCCACCCCGATCGCATATGAATCCGAATTGTTGTAGCGCTTGATCGCATTGAAATTGCTGGTGACAGAGAACACCGGCCCGCCCGGCTGCGGCTGCAAACTGCGTCCCGACGGGGTGCCGGGCGCTCCGGCCTCGCCGCCCCACTTCACGCCGCGCTTCCAGCCGTTTCTTTGCAGGTAGGCCGCAGTGGAGGCCAGCGCATCGGTCGGGTCCTCGGACCAGATATCACGGCGCCCGTCGCCGGTGAAATCCACTGCAAAGGCCTGATAGGAGGTCGGAATGAATTGCGTATGCCCCATGGCGCCGGCCCAGCTGCCGGTCATCCGGGCGGGCGTGATGTCACCGTTCTGCAGGATTTTCAGCGCTGCCAGCAGCTGTTTTTCAAAAAAAGCACCGCGCCGCCCGTCATAGGCCAGTGTCGAGGTGGCTGAGATCACCGGCACGTTGCCGCGGCGTTCGCCAAAGAAGCTCTCCAGACCCCAGATCGCGCAGATGATTTCCGCATCGACACCATAAGTGCGCTCCAGCGTGCGCAGGGTGGATTGGTGGCGGGCAAAAGCAGCACGGCCCTTACTCAGGCGCTCGTCTGACACAGCAATGGACAGGTAGTCCTCCAGCGAGCGTTTGAATTCGGTCTGGTTGCGGTCGCGTTTGATGACACCCGGCAGGTAGCCTGCACCGCGGAAGGCGGCGCGCAGGGTGGACTGGGAAATGCCCCGCGCCTCGGCCCGTGTGCGGAAGGACGCGATCCAGGCGTTATACCCCGCATTGGGCACCGGGCGCAGGTCCGCAGGCAGGCTGGACGCGCCGCCGGGACCGCCGCCCGAAGGCACCGTGCTGCTGCAGGCCGCCAGCCCGAAGGCGGCCAGTCCAAATCCGAAGTGACGCCGTGTGATGCTCATGCTGCTGCCCGTTGTGCTGATTGTTTTCGCCGTCCGGTAACATCCGGATCCTTTGTCAGCCATGCTGCCAGAAACCGGGAGGAGCGCCAAGGCCCGGAATTCCCCCGCAGCAAAGACCCGCCGCAGGCGGAAACGGATCTGCATGAAGCCAGACGCGCGCCGCCAGTTCAGTCGCGCAGCGCGTCGGCGCGCAGTCCCTCGCGCTCATAGTGGCGCGGCAGGACGCGGCCATAAAGCTGCCTGGTGCGCTCCACCCCGCCGCACATACCCTCGGTCTCGACAAAGGAGAAGATGCCGACATAGCGCTTGCGCGGGCCCTCAACCGGCGCCACCCGGTGCAGCGAATAGCGGCCGCGGAAGATTTGCAGGTCGCCCGGCTGCAGCACCAGCCGCCGCACCAGGGGCGAGCCGCCCGCCAGCACCCGCGCCACGCCGTCATAGTTTTCGTCCGCGGAGGTGCGCAGCATCGGCGCGTATTCGAATTCGCCGCCCGCTTCACCATTCTGAATGGCCAGCGTCACGGTGTAGTTGTTGGTGTCGAAATGCCAGGGAAAGCCGTCGCCCTCCTCCACCATGTTGATGATCACATCGGCCAGCGGATCGTCATAACGGAAGAAACGGCCCTCAGGCTCCCCCAGCGCCGCGCGGATGAAGGGCATAAAGCCGGGAAATTCGTAGATCGTCCGCAACGGGCTGGCAGCACCGAAGTTGTCCGCCGGAATAAAGGCGTTGGAACGATCATAGAACTGCCGTACCGGATGGTTCTCCGGCAGAGACGGATCGTCTTTGGAAAAATATGCGTTAGTGCGGCTGAACGATTTATGGCCGTGCCCCGAAACGGTATCTGCCTCTGCCACCAGCCTGCCGATGCCCTCTGCATGCACAAATCCCGGCAGTACCGCGCAGCCATCAGCCTCCAGCTCTCCTTGCACGTCCGCCATCATCCGCGCATAGGCAGGAGAGTCCGGCCTGTCGATCGGGTAGCGCCCCAGGTCCACCAGTTCTGCAAGTTCAACCATGTCCATGCCTCTTCCTGTTGCCCCTATTACGGTCAGCTTGCCTGCTGGCGCGGGGGCGATCTGGCACAAACGGGACACGGGCGTGCCGGTTTTGTACGAATCCGCCCGGGAATCTGCATCCATTTTCGCGGAAGTTTCGCCACGCCACGGGCAGAAGCAAGAAAATGTCCCTGAACAGGCAATTTTTGACAGCTTTCGCGGTTGACGCCCCAGTCCGGCAGACATAATGTCGCCCGCAACGCAAAGAGGAGCCTGTGGCAGTGACCACCCTAGTCGTAATCGTAGGAACCAAGCGCATGGGCCGGTAACGGTAAACCATAATCGAACCCATGCGCCTCCGAATGAAAATCGGGGGCTTTTTTTATGCGTAACGGACGATGCCGCCAATTGGAGCAAAAGCAGATGACACGTGAAATGACCGGCGCAAAGATGGTTGTCCAAGCCCTGAAGGATCAGGGTGTGGACGTAGTCTTCGGATATCCAGGCGGCGCCGTGCTGCCGATCTATGACGAGATTTTTCTGCAGAATGACATCCGTCACGTGCTGGTCCGCCATGAACAGGGTGCCGTGCACGCCGCTGAAGGCTACGCCCGCTCCACCGGCAAGCCCGGCGTTGTTCTGGTGACCTCCGGCCCCGGCGCCACCAATGCGGTCACCGGCCTCACCGACGCGCTCCTGGACTCGATCCCGATCGTGGTTCTGACCGGCCAGGTGCCGACCTTCATGATCGGCTCCGACGCCTTTCAGGAGGCTGACACTGTCGGCATCACCCGCCCCTGCACCAAGCACAACTGGCTGGTTAAGGACACCAATGCGCTGGCCGGCACCTTGCATGAAGCGTTCCACGTCGCAAAGTCCGGCCGCCCCGGCCCGGTTCTGGTCGACATCCCCAAGGACGTGCAGTTCGCCAATGGCAAGTATCAGGCGCCGAAACCGTCGGCCTCGCACTACCAGCCGCAGGTCAAGGGCGACATGGAAGCGATCACCGAATTGGTCGAGGCGCTGGAAACTGCCAAGCGGCCGGTGTTCTATACCGGCGGCGGCGTCATCAACTCCGGCAATGCGGCCAGCCAGCTCTTGCGCGAGCTGGTGGACGGCACCGGCGTTCCGGTCACCTCAACCCTGATGGGGCTTGGCGCATACCCGGCCTCCGGCAAGAACTGGCTGGGTATGCTGGGGATGCACGGGCTGTATGAGGCCAACATGGCGATGCACGGCTGCGACCTGATGATCAACATCGGCGCCCGTTTCGACGACCGGATCACCGGCCGCATCGACGCCTTCAGCCCCAAATCAAAAAAGGCGCATATCGACATCGACCCCTCCTCGATCAACAAGGTGATCCGGGTCGATATCCCGATTGTCGGCGACGTCGCCCATGTGCTGGAGGATATTCTGAAGGTCTGGAAATCGCGCGGCCGCAAGATGAACCGCGAGGCGATGGAGAAATGGCACAAACAGATTGATGAATGGCGCGCGGTGAACTGCCTGTCGTTCAAGAACTCGGACAAGACAATCAAGCCGCAGTATGCGCTGCAGCGTCTGGAGGAACTGACCAAAGGCCGCGACCGCTATGTCACCACCGAGGTCGGCCAGCACCAGATGTGGGCGGCGCAGTACCTGGGCTTTGAAGACCCGAACCGCTGGATGACCTCCGGCGGGCTTGGCACCATGGGCTATGGCTTCCCGGCCTCCATCGGCGCCCAGATGGCGCATCCTGATGCGCTGGTGATCAACGTCGCAGGCGAGGCCTCCTGGCTGATGAACATGCAAGAGATGGGCACCGCGGTTCAGTTCCGCCTGCCGGTCAAGCAGTTCATCCTCAACAACGAGCGCCTGGGCATGGTGCGCCAGTGGCAGGAGCTGCTGCACGGCGAACGCTACAGCCACAGCTGGTCCGAAGCGCTGCCCGATTTTGTGAAGCTCGCTGAAGCCTTTGGTGCCAAGGGCATCTGCGTCAGCGACCCCGCCGATCTGGATGATGCGATCATGGAAATGATCGACTACGACGGGCCGGTGATCTTTGACTGCCTGGTCGAGAAGCATGAGAACTGCTTCCCTATGATCCCGTCAGGCAAGGCGCACAACGAGATGCTGCTGGGCGAGGCCGAAACGCAGGGCGTCATCCAGGCCGGCGGCGCGGTGCTGGTGTAACCGCGGCGGCGCCGCAATTTTCTTCGACGAAATCAGCCCGGAAAATTCAAGTTTTCCTGGCAGCGACATACGAGAGGAAGACCACGAATGTCTGCCCTGCATATCAAAAAAGGCTCCACCCGCCATTCCGCCTACAACCTGCGCCCGACATTCTCGGACGTGCAGGAACGCCACACCATTGCGGTTCTGGTGGAAAACGAACCCGGCGTTCTAGCCCGTGTGATCGGCCTGTTTTCGGGCCGCGGCTACAACATCGAAAGCCTTACCGTGGCCGAGGTCGACCATACCGGCCATCTAAGCCGCATCACCATTGTCACCACCGGCACCCCGCAGGTGATCGAACAGATCAAGGCGCAGCTGGGCCGGATCGTGTCGGTCCGCGACGTGCACGACCTGACTGTCGAAGGCGCCGCAGTGGAGCGCGAGCTGGCAATCCTGAAAGTGGCAGGTGAAGGCGACAAGCGCGTCGAGGCACTGCGGCTTGCGGATATCTTCCGCGCCAATGTAGTCGACAGCACCTTGAACAGCTTTGTGTTTGAAATCACCGGCGCGCCGGAGAAGATCGACGCCTTTGCCGATCTGATGCGCCCGCTGGGCCTAAGCGAGATCGCCCGTACCGGAGTTGCCGCCCTGCTGCGCGGCAACTGACCCTTTGACCGGCCCGAAACCGGGCCGGTTCTAGCTTCGAATGACCTGAAGCGGTGCGGCAGCGCGCCGCTTTTTTGCAGCCTGCATCGGAAACGGAACAACTGTCGGCTCCTGAGAGCCGGCGTCAGTTTCCTGACCGCGGCCTGCCGATGTGCACAGCCGGTCAGCCAGACCAGGGCTGCCTTGTTCCAGCAGCACAGTCAGATTTTCGGCAATCCGCAGGTTGCCGCTCAAGCTGATGTCGAACTCAACCCAATCCCCAGGATTCAGCTCCCCAAAATCGGCACCGGCTTTGTTTGTGTAGAAAGCAAGATCCCCCTGGTCATCACACCAGATCACGGCTTTGGTGAGGGGATCGTCGTTCCATAAAATAACTCCAATCATACCAGTCCTCGTTTTGCCCCAAGTTAATTCTGAAACAAATAGACTGACGCCAACACGATAAAAAGCGGCCTGTGCTATTGCAATTTGTGTCAGTTCAACTAGCCTTCTGACGTTAATTAGCATCAGCAGTGTCTGCAATCAGCAGCAATACCTGCGTATACAGTGCGGAAAATTCGCATAAGCCACCGGGAAGCGGGAATAATCCTGCGCAAAAGCAGAATCGACAGGAACCAGAATGAACAGCCAGAACCGCTCTCCGGCCGACCTGCGGAACATGTTTGGCGCCAATCTGCGTCTTTTGGCGCGGCAGTACCCGTCAATTTCCGAACTGTCCCGGCAGCTGGGTATCAACCGCACCCAATTCAACCGGTACCTGTCCGGCGAGAGTTTTCCGCGGCCGGACGTTCTGGACCGTATTTGCCGTTTTTTTGACGTCGATGCCCGTATTCTTCTGGACCCGGTGGAAACCCTGTCAAAAGCCGGGCAGGTTATCAACGGTGCCTATCTGGCCGATTTCCTGGGACATGGCGTTCAGCAGCTGAGCGAGGAGTTCTTTCCCTCCGGCTTTTACCGCTTCACCCGCCGCAGCTTCATCAGCGAGGACAAGTTCGTAATCGGACTGGTCTATGTGTTCCGCGGCGCAGGCGTCACATATATCAAAGGTTTTGAGGCCAAGGAGGCGATGCTGAGCCAGGGCCTGCCGGCCACCCCGGGCGTGCGCGAGTTCCGCGGCTACGTCAGCGGCCACGAGGACGGTGTCGCCTTTGTCATCGCCCGCCGCAAATCGATGACCTACTCTTTCAACTATCTGGCGCGGGTTGCCTCGCTGGAGAACAATTTCTGGTGCGGCTACGTCGCCCGCACGGTGCGCGAAGGCGGTGCCGGGGAACGGGTGACGCGGATGGTCTATGAGCACCTGGGCCGCGCCACCGGGCCGGTGCTGGCCGCCGCCCGCAGCGCGGGCTTTACCGATGAAGCGGCGCTTCTGCCTTTCCACCGGCGCCTGCTGCAAACCGGCCAGCCCTTCCGCTAACGCTATTCAGCCGCAGCTTGGCGGTAGATGTGCCAGGTGGCGTGGCCCAGCAGCGGCAGCACCAGGAACAACCCCAGGAACCAGGGCAACAGCGCAGCAAAGGTGGCGGCAGCGATCAGCGCCGCCCAGATCATCATCACTGTGAAGTTCTGCTGCACATACTGAAAACTGGTGATCATTGCGGTCACAAAGTCCACCTCGCGGTCCAGCAAGAGCGGCAGCGCGATCACCGTTATCATGTAAAGAAGCAGCGCAAACAGCGCGCCGACCACGGTGCCGACGGCCAGCATGGTCAGACCGTTGGCTGTCAGGAACACTTCCGCCGAGGTGGAGATATTGGTCATGGTGGCATGGCCCATGAACAAGGCAAAGATCATGTGGCCGAGGAAGAACCAGAACAAAAACACCACCACTATGATGGCGCAAATCGACGGCAGCTGGCGGCGGCTCTGCTGCAGGACCACGCCCAGGATCCGGCCGGCCGCAATGCCCCTGCCCCGCTCCAGCCTGTGCGAGACCTCATATAGCCCGACCGCGGCGAACGGGCCGATCAGCGGGAAGCCGATCGCGGCCAGCACCAGCCAGTAGGTAGTGCCGGTGCGCACAGTGATCCAGGCCATGCCCCAGCCTGCCAGAACATAGACCGCGGCAAAGAACAGCCCGAAAAGCGGTTTCTTACAGAAGTCCGCCCAGCCCCGGCGCAGCGCCTCGACCAGCATCGGCGTCGTGACCGGTTTCAGCGGCGGCACGCCAAAGGGCTTTTCAGATGCCATTGCAGATAATCCTCCCTCTTCTTGCCTTTCTGACAGCCTAGCCGCGAACCAGCCATTAAAAAATGCCTCCTGAATAAATGTTTGACCGGTGCCGCGCGGAAGGCTGCGCGCCCGTGCCCCGCCTCTGCTCTCTTGCCCCCAAAAAGCAGGGCGGGCCATCCGGCCCGCCCTGAGATTGCGCCGCAGACCGGCGTCAGACAAAGACAAAGTCATCTGCGGCCAGTCCAAGACCCGCTTCGCCATCCAGCCGGATGGTTCCGCCGTCGTATGCGATCAGGAGGTCGCCGCCGTCGTCGCAGATTTCCAGGCTGGCGAATCCGCCGCTGTGGCCCCGTATCTGCAAAAGGTCAGTGCCATCAGCAAAGCCCCTGACCAGATCATCGCCGCCTCCGGAGCCGAACACAAAGGTGTCGGCGCCGCCGCCGCCGGTGAGCGTGTCATTGCCGCCACCGCCGTTCAGCGTGTCGCTGCCGGCCCCGCCCTTCAGCCGGTCGTTGCCGCCGCCGCCGTTCAGCGTATCGGCACCGGCAAGGCCAAACAGACGGTCGTGGCCGCCTTTGCCAGCAAGCAGGTTGGCACCGCCATCTCCTGTCATCCTGTCGCCCTTTGCGGTGCCCGCCAGATTTTCAAAGCCCGTCAGCTGTAGGAACCCGCTGCCGTCTTCATCCAGCTTGCCGCCCGGCGCACCGGGGTTCTGCCAGGCACCTTTCAGGTTCAACGAGACCACGACGCCGATGGAAAACTTAGAGAAATCCACGGTATCCCGACCGCTGCCGCCAGCGATGTACAGGCCGGCCTCCGGATCAGTTTCCGAGACTTTCACCACGTCACGGCCGCTGCTCAGGCGGACCACGCCGCCGCCGCCAGAACCAATTACAACAGTGTCGTTGCCACCGCCGGCTGAGATCAATTCCACCCACTCCGATCCGGTGCGGATGGTGTCCCTGCCGTCCCCGGTGCGGATCACACCGGCACCGCTGGCGCCAACAATCACCTTGTCGTCGCCGCCGGACGTGCTGACAAAGTCGGCAAACCCCTCGCGGACCACCACCTTGTCGTCCCCCGCCCCGGTACGCACAGTCCCCGCGCCGCCGGTGCCGATGGTAATCAAATCGCCCTTGGCGCGGTCAGCATCGCTGCTGCCAAGACCGGTCTGAATGTTGAAGACATGCTCATTCCCCGTGGTCAGGATATTTTCCTCAGCAAACAGGAAAATGGAAAAGGTGCTGCCTTCCTGGTTGTTGCCCAGGGTAACCATGTGCCTTTCACCATCCCAGCCGTTGATCTGCCGTATACGGGTGGAATCAAGGGTAATCTCGGAATTGTAGCCAACCTCCAGATAGTCGATCCGGCGTTCAGCGCCACTGTCGGTGTCGGTGATCCGCGTCAGATTGGTTCCCGCATCATCGCCGAAACGGACGATTTTGGCCGTCCATTTCTCACCAGTCAGGCTGACGTCAGCCACCAGGCGGTTGTCCGGGTTCCCTTCAAAGACGTTGTAGGTATTCAGGAACCTGTTATCCCACGGGACCGTGGGCTGCCCTTCGCGCCGGGGAATTTCCGTTTCACCATCAAAAGTCAGATTCAGCTCAACATCTGCCATGGCACTGTCCTTCTCACTAACGGATTGAAATCTTTAACAGCGGGCCCGGGACTGGAAACAATCAGCCAAAACCGCAGGTTTAGTTTACCAGAAGTGGACAATTAAATGAACGAGCATGGAAAAAGAGCCCCAAGACGGATGCCTTGAGGCTCTGGAAATTCAGATTACTGGTACCTTGCAGCGGTGCTGGATCAGTCGTCGGCCTGCGCGTCCGCGCGGCTCTTGCCGGACACATTGAGCGCCAGGGTTGCGGCCATGAAACCGTCCAGGTCGCCGTCCAGCACCCCCTTGGTGTCAGAGGTCTCATGCTGGGTGCGCAAGTCTTTCACCATCTGGTAGGGCTGCAGCACATAAGAGCGGATCTGGTTGCCCCAGCCGGCATCGCCCTTGGCCTCATGCGCCTCGTTTATGGCTGCGTTGCGGCGGTCAAGCTCCTGCTGGTAGAGGCGCGATTTCAGCGCCTTCATGGCGATGTCGCGGTTCTGGTGCTGGGACTTCTCTGACGACGTCACCACGATACCGGTCGGGATGTGGGTGATCCGCACCGCCGAGTCGGTGGTGTTGACGTGCTGGCCGCCCGCACCGGAGGAGCGGTAGGTGTCGACGCGGATATCCGACGGGTTCACCTCGATCTCGATATTGTCATCCACCACCGGATAGACCCAGACCGAGCTGAAAGAGGTGTGCCGTTTGGCCGCCGAGTCATAGGGCGAGATCCGCACCAGCCGGTGCACGCCGCTTTCGGATTTCAGCCAGCCATAAGCATTGTGGCCGGAAATTTTGTAGGCAGCGGATTTGATGCCCGCCTCATCGCCCGCGCTTTCGGACTGCAGTTCGACCTTGTAGCCCTTCTTCTCGGCCCAGCGGACATACATCCGCGCCAGCATCGAGGCCCAGTCGCAGCTTTCGGTTCCGCCGGCGCCAGCGTTGATTTCCAGGAAGGTGTCGTTGGCATCGGCCTCGCCGTCCAGGAGCGCTTCCAGCTCCTTCTCGGCCGCCTTCTCTTTCAATACCGCCAGCGCAGCCTCGGCATCCTTGATCACCTCAGCATCGTCTTCCATCTCGCCCAGTTCGATCAGCTCGATGTTGTCGGACAGGTCCTGCTGGATGCCCTTATAGGTCTCGATCGAATCCACCAGCGCCTGACGCTCGCGCATCAGTTTCTGCGCGGCTTCGGGGTCGTCCCAAAGGTTCGGATCTTCGACCCGCGCGTTGAATTCCTCCAGCCGGTATTCGGCGGTTTCCCAGTTCATCCGCTGGGCCAGCAGCTCCAGCGATTTCTCGATGTCTGCGACGATATTCTGGGTTTCCGCACGCATGGGAGGTCCTTGCAATCTGAGATCAGGCTTGCGTGATAAACCACCCTTGCGCCGCGGGCAAGCGGGCAGGCCACACCAGAACACCCCGGCAGCTTTGGAAACTTCAGATAACATGCCGAGCAGTATTCATTGTGGAAAACACCCGGATTCAGGAGGCCTTGACCACTCTTGACCTTTGGAACGCAGGGGTACCGTCGCCGACACCGGCGGTTCTGGCGCCAATGACATCTTTGTCACCGGCGGCGGCGGCGGCAGCAAGACCAGCAGCGCCCAGTTGATGGACGGCAGCACGGTCTATTTCTCCGGCACCGAGAACATCATTTGCTTCACGGCTGGCACCCGCATCGCCCCCCCCCTGCGGGCTTGCGCGCCATCGAAACTTTACGCCCGGGCGATCTGGTGATGACACGCGACAATGGCTTGCAGCCTGTACACTGGATCAGCCAATCAACGGTGCCCCCGACCGGCAACCTGGCCCCGGCCCGCATCAAGGCGGGCCAGTTCGGGGCAGAGCGCGGCCTGCTGGTCTCTCGCCTCAGCACCGGATGCTGTTCACCGGTTCTCAGGCCAGCCTGCTGTTTGGCGAACCGGAGGCCTGGTCTCTGCCGCGCATATGCTGAATGACCGCTCCATCCGGCGTGAGCCAGGCAGCACCGTCCCCTATGTGCATGTGCTGTTCGGCCAGGATGCGATCATCTAAGCAGAATGCGCCGCTTCCGAAAGCTTCCACCCCCGCGTTCAGACCGTCTCAGCGCTGGAGGAACCTGAGCGCGAGGAGCTGCTCCTCTTCATGCCGGACATGCGCTGGCACAGCGGCGAAGGCGGACGCAGGGCCCGCCTCTGCGCCTCGCGCTATGAGGCCGCGCT
Source organism: Leisingera sp. CC-HEC093 (assembly GCF_059429195.1). Lineage (NCBI taxonomy): Bacteria > Pseudomonadati > Pseudomonadota > Alphaproteobacteria > Rhodobacterales > Roseobacteraceae > Leisingera > Leisingera sp. CC-HEC093. The sequence goes on from NZ_JCAIJR010000001.1 coordinate 3,920,161, forward strand.
GCTGCGGCCGCTATTCCCGCCGGATCAGTAAAGCCCGCCGGAACTGACGGTGCCAAAGGTCGCCTTGGGGCCCAGCACCGCGGTGCCGCCGCTGGACGTTGTAACCTGGCGGCCGGATTGCTGAACTTCCTCGATCAGCGGCAGGTTCGACCCCATCGCAAAACCGCCGTCATAGGTCAGGCCAAAGATCGGCTCGGCCCCGTCGCGGAAGTATTCAGCCACCACATAGGCACCAGAGGCGCCGTCAGGCAGACGCGCGCCGGTGTAACGGTCAATCTTAATGAAATGGCCGCCCTCCGGAACGTCGAACGGGCCGCCGCCGAATTTCTCGGTCGCCTTCTTCATGAACTGCTGGAACACCGGGCCGCACATGGTGCCGCCATAGGCGCCGCGGCCCATCGGGCGGGGCTGGTCAAAGCCCATGTAGCAGCCTGCCACGATGTTGGAGGTGAAGCCGACAAACCAGACATCGCGGGAATCGTTGGTGGTGCCGGTCTTGCCCGCGGTGGGCACCGGCAGGTTGATCACGCTCGACGCGGTGCCGCGGTCAACCACGCCCCGCATCATCGAGGTCAGCTGATAGGCGGTGATCGGGTCCATCACCTGCTCACGGTCGGTAACGATGCGCGGTGCCTGGCCGGGCGCCAGCGCCGGGTCGGCGCAATCGACGCAATCGCGGTCATCATGGCGGTAGATGGTCTTTCCGAACCGGTCCTGCACCCGGTCTACCAGCGTCGGCTTCACCCGCTCGCCGCCGTTGGCGAACATCGCATAGGCTGCCACCATTTTGTACAGCGTGGTTTCCTCAGCCCCCAGCGAGTTGGCCAGATAGGCGCCCATGTTGTCATAGACGCCAAAGCGTTCGGCGTACCCCGCCACTACCGGCATCCCGACCTCCTGCGCCAGACGGATGGTCATCAGGTTCCGGCTCATCTCGATGCCGGTGCGCAGCGGTGTCGGCCCGTAGAACTTGTTGCTGGAGTTCTTGGGCTGCCACAGGCCCTGCGGCGTGTTGATCTCGATCGGGGCGTCCACGACGATCGTCGCCGGGCTGTAGCCGCTGTCCAGCGCCGCCGCATAGACAAACGGCTTGAAGCTGGAGCCCGGCTGACGCATCGCCTGGGTGGCGCGGTTGAACACCGAATGCTGGTAGGAGAAGCCGCCCTGCATCGCCAGAACCCGGCCGGAATTCACGTCCATCGCAACAAAGCCGCCCTGCACCTCGGGCACCTGGCGCAGCGACCAGTGGCTAAAGGCATCGTCCTTTTTCTCGGCCCGCACCAGCACCACGTCGCCGCGGGTGAAATTGTCGGCAAAGCTGCCCTTCATCCACTTGATGTCGGAACGCGGCACGGAGCCGGTGCCTTCGCTGTGTTCAACACCAACAGTCAGGCTTTCGCTGCCAACCTCCAGCACCACCGCCGGATACCAGCGGCCGCCCAGCACGATATCGCGGGAGACATCGGCGTTTGCCAGCGCCTCGCGCCAGGTTGCCTCATCCTTCAGCTGCTCTTCGGCCAGGGTCACCCCGGTGCCGCGCCATTTCCCGCGAGAGCGGTCGTATTTCTCCAAGCCGCCGCGCATCGCCAGCGCCGCCTCGGCTTGCATCTCGTGATCGATGGTCGCACGCACGGTAAAGCCGCCGGTGAAAAACTCACCCTCGCCAAAATCTTCGGTCAGCTGGCGGCGGATTTCATCGGTGAAATAGTCCCGCGGCGGCAGCGCAGTGCGGAACGCCTCAAAATCGCCGTTCTGAACAGAGCGCAGAGGCTGCGCCACCTCGACCTCATAGACGTCCCCGGAGATAAAGCCATTCTCGCGCATTTCCCGAAGCACGTAGTTGCGCCGCGCCAGCAGCCGGTCCTTCTGGCGCACCGGGTGGTAATCGGATGGAGCCTTGGGCATTGAAGCCAGCGTTGCAGCTTCGTGCGGTTCCAGCTCGCTTAGCGTCTTGTTGAAATAGGTCTGCGCCGCGGCGGTCACACCATAGGAATTCTGGCCCAGGAAGATCTCGTTCATATACAGTTCCAGGATCCGTTCCTTGTCGAGCGTTTCCTCCAGCCGCGTGGCGAGGATGATCTCTTTGATCTTGCGCTCGGCCCGGCGGTCGCCGGACAACAGGAAGTTCTTCATCACCTGCTGAGTGATGGTGGAGGCGCCGCGCACGTTCTGCCCGCGCGAGCGCACCGCCTCGATCGCGGCGGCCGCGATGCCGCGCGCATCATAGCCCGAGTGGCTGTAGAAATTCTTGTCCTCCGCCGAGATAAATGCCTGTTTCACCAGCTCCGGAATTTCTTCCGAGGGGGTAAAAAGGCGGCGCTCCTTGGCGAACTCGTCGATCAGGTGCCCCTCGCCCGAGTAAATGCGGCTGATCGTCGGCGGCTGGTACTGCGCCAGCGACTCATGGCTCGGCAGGTCGCGCCCGTAGATCCAGAACACCGCCCCGATGGTCAGCGCCACCATCGCCACGCCCAGGGTGATGGTGCTGAAAATAGAGCCGAAGAAGGAGAAGATGAACCTGAGCACGGAGTTTAGCCTTTCACGCGGAGTGCCGCCTATATAGGGGCGGCTAACGTCCGCGTCAAAACGGGAAACAGATGTTCTTCGCCTGGAAGGGTGGGAAAATCCTACCAGTTTTCACCCCGGCATGCCGCCAATTGCGCGGCAAACAGCCAAACCGGCGCGAAAACGCCGATTGCCCCTGCTGCCGCGCGTTACGCTGCGGGACCGCCCAGGCCATAGCTGCAAAACCCGCATTGCTGCAGGATCAGCCTGCCAGGGGTGTGTTCCATCACCACCAGTGCCGGGTCTTCGGCGGCTGGACTAAAGCTCTCCCAATCCCAGGCGGGATGCGGCGGCGGTGCCTGGTAAAGCACAGATTTCGCAGTCGCAAAGGGTATCCCGCCCGCGGTGCCGGAACAGGGCCGGTGGACATGGCCCGCCAGCACATGCAGCACATTCGGAAAACCCGAGAGCAGGTCCAGCAGTGCGTCGCCGTTGCGCAGATTGTCCGGATCCAGCATCGGCAGCCCCAGCTTCAGCGGCGGATGGTGCAACGCCACGATGACAGGCTGCCCGTTCAGCGCGTGCAGCTCCGCTTCCAGCCAGCCCAGCCGGTCTTCGCACAAGATGCCCGCCGCCTCGCCCGGAATAAGCGTATCGAGACACAACAGTGCCAAGCCGCCGAAATCGGCCCGGTACTGGATAAAGCCGCACATCGCGGCATCCGGCAGGGTGAAGGCCTCGCGCAGCGCGCCGCGGTCATCATGATTGCCCGCCATTGGCAGGACCGGCATCCTCAGCTGGTCAAGAACCTGTTTCAACGCCTTGTAATTCTGCACGGTTCCGGTTTCCACCAAGTCCCCGGTAATCAGGCAGGCCGCAGCGTCTGCATGGTGTTCCGCAATGTATTCCACAGCCGCTTGCAGCCGCAGCCGCGGGTCGTGGCCCAGCACCAAGCCCTCGGCCTCGAAATGCAGATCGGACATCCAGATCAGCTTCATAACGGCCCCTTCACTTGCGCACCAGCGCACGGCGGGCATCATCCTGGGCGCGCCAGGTGATCAGTCCGTTCAGGATGCCGCGGGCGGCCTTGGCGCGCCACTCCGCGTCCACCAGGTTCTTCAGGTCACGCTTGCTGGATAAGAAGCCGATTTCCACCAGCACCGATGGGATATCAGCCGATTTCAGCACCGAAAACCCGGCAGAGCGCAGCGGCCGGTTGTTGATCGGCTGACCCTGCGCACGCAAGCCGCCGATCAGCGCCGCCGCCAGCGCGTCGCTGCGGGGCTGGGTTTCCTGCCGGGCCAGGTCCAGCATCACAGCCGTCACCCCATCATCCGCTTGGCTAAGGTCGGTGCCCGACAGCAGGTCGCCGCGCAGGTGGCGTTCCGCCAGCTTGGCTGAGGCCGCATCCGAGGCGTCCTTGGACAGGGTATAGATGGTGGAGCCATGCGCGCGCCCCTCGGAAATGGTATCGGCATGCAGCGAGATGAACACATCCGCCCCGGCCTGATGTGCCAGCGCAATGCGCCGCTCCAGCGAGACAAAGTAGTCATCGTCGCGGGTCATCCGCACAGTAAACTGGCCGGAACGCACGAGCGCCTCGCCCAGTTCGCGGGCGAATTGCAGCATCAGGTGCTTTTCGACGGCAACCTCTGTCTCTGCGCCCGGATCAATACCGCCATGGCCCGGGTCCAGCATCACCAGAAGCGGCGCATTCTCGTCCCGCCCAGCCTTGCCTTCGATCGCTTCCGGCGCGGGCAGGTCCCAGCGCGGATCCTGCGGCGCCCCGGCGCTGGCCGCAAACCGTTCTGCCGTGGACGGTTCCATTGCCACAGACAGCCGGGCTGCAGCGGTCACCTGGTCCACCTGCATCGCAGCGCTGGCCACCGTCATCGGTTCCGCCAATTGCAGCACCAAACGCGACCAGCCCGGCACGTAGGTGCCGAACTGCGCGGCGGTGATCCGCTCACCCCGCAACAGTTTGCCAGCCGTCAGCCCGGTCCAGTCAACTTCCTGAAAGTCCAGCACCAGCCGTGGCGGCTCTGTCAGGATGAACAGCCGGTACGGCACCCCCTGGCTGAGGCCCAGGGTGATCTCCGCCCCCTGCCCGGCGTCCCGCACCTGGCTGACGGCGGCGTCAATGCGTGCCAGGCCGCTGAAATTGCTGCTGCCGGATTGTGCCCAGGCGCCTGCCGCCAAGGCCCAGATCAGTGCGATGAGTGTGATCAGTCTGCCCATTTTTGCCTCTTGCCCGGCCTGTTGGCCTTTTGGCCGGCAGACTAGGCAATTTGCACGGGCTTGGAAATCCGCCTTCTGCGGTTATCCCCGCCTTAGCCCCGCGACGCCATGAACAACGCCAGCCGCGCCAGCCCTTCCTCGATATCCTGGGTCGAGCGCGCATAGGAGAACCGCAGCGTCGTGGCGCCGCGCAACGGGTCGAAATCCAGGCCCGGTGTCACCGCAACGCCCGCCTTTTCGAGAATTTCCGCGGCAAAGCTGCGGCTGTCGCCAGTCAGGTCCGACACATCGGCATAAACATAGAACGCCCCGTCCGGCGGCGCGATCTTGGTGAAACCGGCCTTTGGCAGCCCCTCCAGCATCAGCTGGCGGTTCCTTGCGTAGATGGCCAGGTTCCCGCGCAGCTCGTCCTCGCAATCGAGTGCGGCCAGCGCCGCCACCTGGCTGGCGTGCGGCGCACAGATGAACATATTCTGAGCAATCCGCTCCACCACCCGCACATGATCCTCCGGCACCACCATCCAGCCGACCCGCCAGCCGGTCATCGAGAAAAACTTGGAGAAGGAGTTGATGACATAACAGTCATCTGTCAGCTCCAGCGCAGTCACTGCCTTCGCCTCATACTCCAGCCCGTGATAAATCTCGTCGGAGATGAAGCTGGCGCCCTCTCCCTTTGCTGCATCAATCAGCGCGCCCATCGCCGCGTGGTCCAGCATGGTGCCGGTCGGGTTGGCGGGCGACGCCACCATCAGCCCTGCCAGGTTTTGTCCCGCAAGGTCCGCCGCCACCGGTTGCAGCCGGTTTTCCGGCGCGGTCTGAATGTCCACCGGCGTCAGCCCCAGCGCCTTCAGGATCTGCCGGTAGGAGGGATAGCCCGGCGCGCCGATCCCCACCCGGTCGCCGCTGTCGAACAGGGCGGTAAAGCTGAGCAGAAAAGCGCCGGAGGAGCCCGGCGTCACAATCACCCGCTCCGGGTTCAGATCGACGTTGTACCAGTCGCCGTAAAGCTGCGCGATGCGCTTGCGCAAGGCTGGCAGTCCCAGGGCAACCGTGTATCCCAAGGCATTGTTTTCCAGCGCATTCCCCAGCGCCTTCAGCGCACCGGACGGTGCCCCGGTCGAGGGCTGCCCTACCTCCATGTGGATGATGTGGCGGCCGGCCTCCTCAGCCTTGCGGGCGGCTTCCATCACATCCATCACAATGAAGGGATCGACCTCGGACCGGCTTGAGTTTCGCATGCTTATCTCCCAATGTGCGCGCATGAGTTTTGACCGTTTCTTCCGGCTGGCGTCAATCCCGGCTCTTATGCTTTGCGCGCTGGTTCAATTTGCGGCTGCGGCGCAGGCGGCCTCCATTTCATTGCTGCGCGACCCGGATATCGAACACGGGCTGAATCGGCTGGCGGCACCGGTGCTGCGCGCCGCGGGATTGAATGCAAACCGGGTGCGCATCCTGTTGGTCAACGACAGTTCCTTCAATGCCTTCGTTTTGGATTCGCGAACGATTTTCGTGCATTACGGACTGATCCTGAAGGTTACGTCGCCGGAAATGCTGCAGGCGGTGCTGGCCCATGAGGCCGCCCATATCACCAATGGCCACCTGTCGCGGCGAATGCAAAACCTGCGCTCTGCCTCCAGTGCCGCGGGGCTGGGACTGGCACTTGCGGCGCTGGCCGCAGCAGCGGGCGCAGGCGAAGCTGCAGGCGGGATTGCCATCGGCACCCAGAATTCCGCCCTGCGCAGTTTTCTGGCCCATACACGGGCCGAGGAAAGCTCCGCCGACCGCTCTGCCGCCGATTACCTGAACCGTGCGGGCATCAGCCCGCAAGGGCTGGTCGATCTGCACCGCGCCTTTGCCGGTCAAGAGGTTCTCAGCGCGGGCACCCAGGACCCCTATACCCGTTCCCACCCCCTAAGCCGCGACCGCATTCGCGCAGCGCAGGCCTATCTGGCAGCGCATGGCGACAAGGGCCGGTCCAGCCCTGAGGCGCAGTACTGGTTCGCCCGTGCGCGCGGCAAGCTGTCGGCCTTCACCCGGGCGCCGAAATGGACCCTGCGCCGGGTCCGCGAGGAACAGTACAAAGACGTCCGCCTGGTCCGCGAGGCCGCGGCCTACCACCGGCAGAACAGCCTGAAGAAGGCGCTGAAGGCGGTAAACGGCGCGCTGGCGGTGCGGCCCTCCGACCCGTTCTATCATGAGCTCAAGGGCCAGATTCTGATTGAAAACCGCCAATGGTCCGCAGCGCTGTCCGCCTACGGCAAGGCTGTGAGCCTTGCACCCAAGGATCCGCTTATCCTGACCGGCTATGGCCGCGCCCAGCTGGCCGCGGGCCAGCCGAAGGCCGCGCTCAAGTCCATGGAACGCGCCCGAGCCATTGATTTCCGCAATCCAGTGCTGTTGCGCGACATGTCGCTGGCCTATGCCAAAACCGGACAAAACGGCATGGCCGCCCTGGTCACCGCCGAACGCTATGCCTTGCAAGGGCGCCTGAACGACGCAGGCATTCATGCCAAACGGGCCGTTGCCCAGCTTCCGGCAGGGTCCCCCACCGCCCGCCGGGCGCAGGATGTGCTGTCGGCCTATGAACAAGCTCAGAAGAGAAAGAGACGAAAATGACCCTTATCACCCGCACCGCCGCCGCGGCTGCCACGGCCCTCGCCCTGCTGGGTGCCCCGGCGCAAGCCTTTGACATCAACGCGATGTCCGAGGCTGAACGCGAGGCCTTTGGCGCGCAGGTGCGCGAATACATTCTGGCCAACCCGGAACTGATCCTTGAGGCCGTGGACCTGCTCGAGCAGCGCCAGCAGCAGGCCGAGGCAGTTCGCGATGACACTCTGGTCGCCGACAATCTGGCAGAGCTTCAGAACGACGGCTATTCCTGGGTTGGCGGCAATCCGGATGGCGACATCACCCTGGTAGAATTCATGGACTACCGTTGCGGGTACTGCCGCCGGGCTGCACCCGAGGTGGCCAAGCTGCTGGAAAGCGACGGCAACATCCGCCTAGTGATCAAGGAATTCCCGATCCTGGGCGACGCCTCTGTGCTGTCGGCGCGCTTTGCTGTCGCCACGAAGCATGTGGCGGGCGGTGACGCCTACAAGGATGTGCATGACGCCCTGATCGAGTTTGGCGGCGAGCCGAACGAGGTCGCCCTGCGCCGCCTGGCCGCAGGGCTGTCGCTGGATGCAGAGGCGATTTTCGCAAAGATGGATAGCGAGGACGTGACTGCCGAGCTGCGCCAGACCCGCGCTCTTGCCCAGAAGATGGCGATCTCCGGCACTCCGACATTTGTGCTGGGCACCGAACTCCTGCGCGGCTACCTGCCCGCCGATCAGATGGAACTGATGGTGGCTGAAATCCGCGAGCAGCAGAGCTAAGCGTCAGGCTGATCTGTAGGTACCGGGGCTTTGCCCCGGACCCCGGAGTATTTTCGCAAAGGTGAAGAAGCGGAAGCTTACTCCGCCGCTTCCTGGGCCGCCTCGATTTGGGCGGCCTTTTTTTCGACCTCATCGACGATGTGGTCGACCATTTGTTCGTTGGACATCTTGTGGCTGGCCTTGCCCGCCAGGTAGACCATGCCGGAGCCCGCGCCGCCGCCGGTGAAGCCGACATCGGTCATCAGCGCCTCGCCGGGGCCGTTCACCACGCAGCCGATGATCGACAGGCTCATCGGCGTGTGGATATGGGCCAGCCGTTCTTCCAGTGTTTCCACCGTCTTGATCACGTCAAATCCCTGGCGCGCGCAGCTGGGGCAGGAGATGATGTTGACGCCGCGGTGGCGCAGGCCGAGGGATTTGAGGATCTCGAACCCCACCTTCACCTCCTCCACCGGATCGGCAGACAGGCTGACGCGCAGCGTGTCGCCGATGCCCATCCACAAGAGCTGGCCCAGGCCGATTGCAGATTTGATGGTGCCGGAGACAAAACCCCCGGCCTCGGTGATCCCAAGGTGGATCGGCGCGTCGGTGGCCTCCGCCAGTTGCTGGTAGGCGGCGGCAGACATAAAGACGTCGGAAGCCTTTACCGAGATCTTGAACTCGTGAAAGTCGTGATCCTGCAGGATGCGGATGTGGTCAAGGCCCGACTCCACCATCGCTTCCGGGCAGGGTTCGCCGTATTTATCCAGAAGGTGCTTTTCCAGGCTCCCTGCATTGACCCCGATGCGGATCGAGCAATTGTGGTCGCGGGCGGCCTTTATGACCTCGGCGACACGTCTTTCGTCACCAATGTTGCCCGGATTGATGCGCAGGCAGGCAGCGCCGGCCTCGGCTGCCTCGATGCCGCGCTTGTAGTGGAAATGAATGTCGGCGACGACCGGCACCGGGCTTTCGCGCACAATCTCCTTCAGCGCCTTGGAGGATGCTTCATCCGGGACGGAGACCCGCACCAGATCGGCGCCCGCCTCCGCTGCGGCCTGTATCTGGGCGACGGTTGCAGCGACATCGGTGGTCAGCGTGTTGGTCATGGTCTGCACCGCAATCGGGGCATCGCCGCCGACAGGCACATTGCCGACATGGATCTGGCGGCTTTTGCGGCGCTCGATATTGCGCCAGGGGCGGATGTGGTTCATCGACATTGCGGCGGGTGTCCCGGCTGGATCCTGTTACCGCCTAGATACGTGCAGACGCCCGGCGCTGCAATGGCGGCACCGGGCGTCTTGCGCGAATTCCTGCGACGGGATTACTCGGAGGGCTGCTGCACTTCTGCCTGCAGCTGCGCCACCAGGGTGGCCAGCGCCGCGTTGCTGCCATCCTGCAGATCCGCCAGTTCAAACCGGCCGGTGATCGCATTCATCGACAGCTCGACATTCTTGGTGACCTGGCCGCGTTCGCCGACCGGGCCGAAATGCTGGCCATTGACGGCAAAGTAGATGGCACTGCTTTCACCGGTGCGCAGTTTCGGCGCGTCCTCAGTCACCGGCACCTGGAACCGCTGGCCCGCGTCCATGATGGTTTCCAGGATCACGCTTCCGTCCGCCGCGGTGACCTGCACCCAGGAGGGGCGCACCGCAACCATTTCCACACCCGGTGCAATCTCGGCCACGACCTGCGGCACCTGCGGGCCTTCGGCGTTCTGCTGCTGCAGGGGGCCAAAGCCGTCAAACGGCAGGCTGGCCTCTGCCAGGGCCACCGTGGGCAGTTCAGGTGCTGCGAAATTGCCAAGCGTGGACGGGTCAATGGTGGAGATCGGCGCATCACGCGCCACCAGCACCGGCACATCCAGCGCCTGCGGACGGTAAAGCCGGTCCAGCGCCTCCGCTGCGGGGTCCTGGGCGTCTCCGGCATCCGCCAGCACAGCGCCGTTGAGCGGGTCGAGGTCGGCCAGCACTGCCGGGGTCTGGTCAACCGGCGCGAACTGCACCTGCTGGACCTCCTTCAGCACTGCCCAGCCGCCGTAACCGATGCCGCCGATCAGCGCGGCCAGCACCATCAGCGAGCCGACGGCCCGCAGCTCAATCTGGCTGAGAATACTGCTGGACGCGGGAATGAACGGCGTGTTCGGCGAGGCGAAGGCATCCCCGCCCAGCCCTTTTGATGCAGGGGCGGGCGCGCTGCCGGATTTGCGGCTGGAGGCTTCCGCCGACATGCCGTGGGCGACCGAAAAACCGCTTTCACTGCAAAAGTCCTGGAACGCCAGCTCGGCATCCATGTTCAGATAGCGCGCATAGGAACGCACATAGCCCGCGATGAATCCGGGTGTGTCAAAGGCGGAAGGGTCGGAGTTTTCAATGGCAGCGATGTAGGAGGCCTTGATCCGCAGTTCGCGCTGGACGTCGAGCAGCGATTTGCCCATTGTCGCCCGCTCGCCGCGCATCACGTCGCCGAGCTTGAGTTCGAAATCGTCAAAACCCTTCGGCTCCGACGTTCCGCCACGGTCATCTTGCTTGCGCTGGGTGAAGCGCCCGATCATGCCTGCCGTCCCATAACTATGCCTGCCGCCATCGTTTCCAAACGGTGAAAGAATCACGTTTGCGACTCAGATCCGTTCATTGATTAGCAACAGCGTAACACACTCAGTGTTAATTTACACTGATCAGTAAGTTACCCGGCAAGTTCGGCACGATTCAGCGCACAATGCGACCACAATGCGTCCATTGCATGGACCAGTGCGTCGATCTCCTTGGGCCCATGCACCGGCGACGGTGTGAAGCGCAAACGCTCGGTCCCGCGGGGCACGGTGGGGAAGTTGATCGGCTGCACGTAGATGCCGTAATCTTCCAGCAGGTGGTCGGACAGCACCTTGGTGTGGACCGGGTTGCCAACAATCACCGGCACGATGTGGCTGCCATGATCGATGATCGGCAGGCCCAGCCCTTTCAGGCGCAGTTTCAGCACCTTGGCCTGGTCCAGATGCTTGTCGCGCAGGTCCTGCGCCCCCTTCAGATAGGCAACAGACGCCGCTGCACCAGCAGCCACGGCAGGCGCCAGCGAGGTGGTGAAGATAAAGCCCGGCGCATAGGAGCGGATGGCGTCGCACATCTTGGCCGAAGCGGCGATATAGCCGCCCATTACGCCATAGGCCTTGGCCAGGGTGCCGTTGATGATGTCGATACGGTGCGCCAGCCGGTCGCGCTCAGTCACACCGCCGCCGCGAAGGCCGTACATGCCAACCGCGTGCACCTCGTCGATATAGGTCAGCGCGCCGAATTCATCCGCCAGGTCGCAGATTTCCGCGATCGGGCCGAAATCGCCGTCCATCGAGTAAACCGATTCGAAGGCGATCAGCTTGGGCGCTGCGGGGTCGTCGGCTTCCAGCAGCTCACGCAGGTGGGCGACGTCATTGTGGCGGAAGATACGCTTGGCACCGCCGTTGCGGCGCACGCCTTCGATCATCGAGGCATGGTTCAGCGCGTCGGAATAGATGATCAGCCCCGGGAACAGCTTGGGCAGCGTGCTCAGGGTTGCGTCATTGGCGATATAGGCAGAGGTGAAGAGCAGCGAAGCTTCTTTGCCGTGCAGGTCAGCCAGCTCTGCCTCCAGCTGCTTGTGGTAAACCGTGGTGCCGGAAATGTTGCGGGTCCCGCCGGAGCCTGCGCCGGTTGCGTTAATGGCGTCATGCATCGCATCCAGCACCACCGGGTTCTGCCCCATGCCCAGATAATCGTTGCCGCACCAGACGGTGATGTCCTGCTTGGTGCCGTCGGGCCGGTTCCAGACCGCATGCGGGAAATGGCCCTTCTTGCGTTCAATGTCGATGAAGGTCCGGTAACGGCCCTCTTCGTGAAGGCTGGCAATTGCTGCGTCCAGTTTCGCGGTATAGTCCACCGGCATCTCCATAGCTAAATGTGCTCTTGCAGAGCACGCGGGCTGTGTAAAGGGCACGGGTCAATCGACGGTAAGGCCGCAATCACGTTCGCGAATGGTTACCTTAGCCGTCCCCTTCGATCAACTGCATACGCGCCGCCCAGGGTGCGCAACATTGATGCAGGTCAAATAAAACTTAAACAGGCGCCGGGCAAGGACAGCTGCGGCCAACCCGCGGCCGTTTGCGTCGTATCTGTTTCCAGTTTTGCCATATAATGTGCAGGATCGGAAACCGCAGCAGTAGAAAGTGCCAGGAATTTCCAGCGATGAGACCTCTGGCCCCTCCCTATCCTCGCTGCTAGGGTCCGCGGCAAATTGGCTCCTTTCCGGGGCCTCCCGGACAAGCAGGAGAGCAAGAGATGGCATTGAATGACGTTCTGGACCGGATCGACGCAGAGCTGGACGCCGCAACGGAACGGCTGATGGATCTGCTGCGGATCCAGTCGATTTCCACCGACCCGGCCTACAAGGCCGAATGCGACAAGGCTGCCGACTGGCTGGTGGCAGATCTGAACTCCATCGGCATCAAAGCGGAAAAGCGTGCCACCCCGGGCCACCCGATGGTGGTGGGCCATGTGGGCGAGGAAAACACGGACGCGCCGCATGTTCTGTTCTACGGCCACTATGATGTGCAGCCGGTCGACCCGCTGAACCTGTGGAACACGCCGCCGTTTGAACCGCAGCTGGAGGAAACCCCGAACGGCACGGTGATCCGCGGCCGCGGATCGTCGGACGACAAGGGCCAGCTGATGACCTTTGTCGAAGCCTGCCGCGCCTGGAAGGCCGTGAACGGCTCCCTGCCCTGCCGCATCACCTTCTTCTTTGAGGGCGAGGAGGAGAGCGGCTCACCCTCGCTGGTCCCCTTTATGGAGGCTAACGCCGAGGAGCTGAAGGCGGACATCGCCCTGATCTGCGACACTTCGATGGTGTCGCGCGGGGTTCCATCGATCTCCTCGCAGCTGCGCGGCATGCTGAAGGATGAATTCACCCTCATCGGCCCGCGCATCGACCTGCACTCTGGCCACTATGGCGGTCCTGGCCTCAACCCGCTGCGCGAGATCAGCCGCATCGTCGCCTCCTTCTATGATGAGGAGACCGGCAAGGTGGCCGTCGCAGGCTTCTATGAAGGCGTGCACGAGGTGCCCGAAGACCAGCTGCGCCAATGGGAGGGCTGCGGATTTGAGGAAAAGGACTACCTCGACAATGCTGGCTACACCCAGGCGCACGGCGAAAAAGACCGCTCGGTGCTGGAGCAGCAATGGGCCCGCCCGACGCTGGAGGTGAACGGCCTCTGGGGCGGCTACAACGGTGCCGGTTCCAAGACCGTGATCCCGTCGGAGGCGCACTGCAAGATCACCTGCCGCCTGGTCGGCGACATGGACCCGGAGGCGCTGCGGGTGAAAATCCGCAAACATGTGGAGGACCGGCTGAAACCGGATTGCAAGGTGGTCTGGGACAATGATCTCGAAGGCTCCAAGGCGTCGGTCATGGACATCACCCGCCCCGAGTTTGCCGCCGCCCGCGCCGCGCTCACGGATGAATGGCAGCGCGAGGCGGTGTTCTGCGGCATGGGAGGCTCGATCCCGATTGCGGGCTTCTTCAAGTCGATCCTGGGCATGGAATCGATGCTGGCCGGCTTTGCCAACGAGGATGACGCCATCCACTCTCCGAACGAAAAATACGACCTGAAGAGCTTCCACAAAGGCATCCGGTCGTGGGCGCGCATCCTGGACGCGCTGACACAGAAGTAAAGGGTTGGCGGGGCGGACAAGTTGTCCGCCCCGCCACCGCCCCCTCCCAAAAAGGACGCTCTCCCGCCCGTCATCAGTGCTCTGACGAGCCCCTCTTCCCGTTGGGCATGGCGCCGCCAACGGCGGCGTGCGCCGCGCATTTGCGCGGCGCCGGGCCCAAGTCTTGCTGTGCGGCATTTCAGATGCCGCACCAAGGCGCGGGAGCACTCGCCTCCGCCCGAACGCAGCGGCAGGCTTGATCCGGCACGCCGCACCGGCTCCAATGCTCGGGACACACCCGCCGTCCGGGGAGAGGACCATGCCAGCCGCCAAAGAAACCGGCGCTATACAGGTGAATGGCCAGCAGATCGCCTATACTTCGCACGGCGAAGGCCCGCCGCTTCTGCTGCTGCACGGCTTTCCGCAGACCAAGGAGATGTGGGAGAATACCATCCCCGCTCTCTCCTGCCGCTTCACCGTGGTGACGGCGGACCTTCGGGGGTATGGTGCCAGCTCAAAACCCGAAGGCGTAAACGCCATGAGCTTCCGCAGCATGGCCGCCGACCAGCTGGCGCTGATGCAGGCGCTTGGGCACCCTCGCTTTCACCTGGCCGGACACGACCGCGGCGGCCGCACCGCGCACCGGCTGGCGTTGGACGCGCCCGAAGCCGTCGCCAGCCTGACGGTGATGGACATCATCCCAACCCATCTGCTGCTGGACGCGCTGACCCAGCAGGTCGCCCGCGCCTATTACCACTGGTTTTTCCTCGCCCAGCCCGCACCGCTGCCGGAACGCATGATCGGCGCCGACCCGCAGGCCTATTTCGAAAGCTGCCTCCTGGGCTGGGGTGGCGCATCGCTCTCGGATTTCCCGCCTGCCGCGCTGGAGGCCTACCGCCGCGCCTGGGCGGACCCGGACTGCGTGCACGCCATGTGCAACGATTACCGGGCCGCGATAGAAGTGGACTTCCACGACGATGTCCGTGACCTAAGCCGCAAGGTCCGCTGCCCCTCGCTGGTGTTGTACGGCGCCGATGGCGCCATGGCCCGCACCTGCGACATTGCCGCAACCTGGGCGCCGCGGCTGCAGACCATGACCGTGCGCAGCGTGCCCGGCGGGCATTTCTTCATCGATAGCGCCCCAGAGGGAACCGCCGCCGCGCTGCTGGATTTTCTTGCACAGCTGCCGCAACCCTGAAACCCCGGCGCAGCCCGCCGGAAGCACGCCGTTTTTTGTTCGCTTTACGCACCCGGTTAAGACTCGCTTATCGCTCTTGCCCTACCCTTGCACAAGCAAGCAGCGACACGCAGACGGAGGCAGCACATGACACAAAGCAGGTTTAACCGCCCGCCCGGCTTCGAGGGCAACCAGACCGACCCGGAGGAAAGTTATCGCGCCGGATATCAGCATGGCACCCGGACACTGCTGCGCTACCTGGAATCCAGCCCGAAACCGGATCTGGAGCGTCTCAAGAAATGGGTAAACACCGAGCTGACCGGCTGGCGCCACGACATAGAGGCCGACCCGAACCCGCCTGTGCTCTGATGGTGCCGCCGCATGCACGCGCACCGCTTGCATAAACCGGCGGTCGGCGGCAGGCTGGCGCCATGAGCGCAAAGATACTGACCGACGGACCCCAGCTGGCCGAATTCCTCACTCTTGAAACCAAGGTCTGGGATGCGCTGGCTGCAGGCGACCCGGAGGCCGACGGCCGGATGCTGTCGGCTGATTTTCTCGGCGTCTATCCCAGCGGCTTTTCGGATAAGGCCGGCCACTGCGGGCAGCTGGCCAGCGGACCGGTGATGGCCGAATTCCGCCTCAGCGGCGCACAGCTGCGTGTCATCACCAGGGCGGCTGTTCTGCTGTCTTACCGCGCCGCCTACCGCCCCGCCGCCAGCCAGGAGTGGAAGGAAATGCTGATCTCCTCCCTTTGGGAACTGGGCGCAGAGGGCTGGCTCAACACCTTCAGCCAGGACACCCCAACCGCCTGACCGGCCGCCCGGTCTGCCTCAGGGGTCATGCGAGACGTCGAGCTCAACCCCCTCCTTCACCCCGTGGTCCGTCTTGCTGTCGTAGGCATCCTGCTTCTTCTGCCAATCCTTGGTTTCCGTCTCCCAGAATGACTTCAGATCCGCCTTCAGGACATTCCCCGCCGCCAGGCTGGCCTCCAGCGCTGTCACGCAATCGGTGAAAATCGTGTGGTGGTTGTTCTCATGGGCATAAAGCTTCTTCCACATCGTGTCCCAGCTGCCCTTCTGCCCCTTGTTGCCTTTGCCGTATTCCTTCCACTTGGGCATCGTGATGACCGGCTTGCTGGTCAGCTTGAACTCCTTCACATGGCCGTCCAGCTGAAAACTTGCCGAGTAGCTGGCATTTGACCGGTAACGCCCCCAAAAACTGCGTTTGTTCAGCGCCTTGAAGACCGCCTCGATGGTCTTTCCGCTGACTGAATAGGACACGTCCTTGGGCTTGGGGATGGTCTTCTTGAACACTGCAGGATCCGGCGGCACGTCGTTCAGCTTGACCCCCGCGGTGTAACCGTTCGAGGTCTTCGAGGCATACCCCTCCACCGCGGCCAGCATCGCTTCCTTGGCATCCTTGAACAGCGCCTTCAGCTCATCCTTCTGCAGCGGCTCCTTGCGGGCCTGCATCGCAGCCGCGAATTTCGCCGCCGATTCCAATGCCAGATTGTGCAGCGCGGTCAGATACCTCTCCAGCGCCTGGACCATCCTGTCCCATTCCGCCTGCCGCTTCTTGGTTGTCTTGCCGTATTCCGCCCAGGAGGGCTGCCTGACCACCGGCTTGCAGGACACCGTGATCTGGCTAACCGATTTGTCCTTGGCGAATTTAGGCACAAACACCGGAGCCGGATTATAGCTGCCCCAGGCATCCTTCTTGTCCAGCGCATCACGCAGACCGTCAATGTCGATGGCTGAGACTTTGTAGGGTTTCTTCGATGGCTTTGGCAGCTTGACCTTCACGTCGACGCCCATCGCCTGCCTCCCCTTATGGTAAATACATACAACAATACGCGGCCAGCCGCCGCGCAGCGAATGTATCACAGGCCAACCCGATTGATGAGGAGTTCTGAGAATAGGAAAGGAAAGTGGCGCGGTTGACGGGGCTCGAACCCGCGACCCCCGGCGTGACAGGCCGGTACTCTAACCAACTGAGCTACAACCGCGCATAGGCCTTTCGGCTTTTATCCCCGTCCGGGGCGGACCCTGAAACGCCAGGGCGGCGGGCGAAAATGGCGCGGTTGACGGGGCTCGAACCCGCGACCCCCGGCGTGACAGGCCGGTACTCTAACCAACTGAGCTACAACCGCATTTTCACCTTACGGCAGACCGTTTCCGGTCCTGTTCCCCTCCGGGGCGGTCCCTGTTCAGCCCCGGGACGGGGCACAGCAGTGGCGCGGTTGACGGGGCTCGAACCCGCGACCCCCGGCGTGACAGGCCGGTACTCTAACCAACTGAGCTACAACCGCCCGCTGCGCATCCAGCATCGCTGCTGAATGTTGGGCTGTAATATTCTTCGCCCCCTGCACCGTCAAGCAGTGTTTTGACTTTTTCCGGACTTTCCGGGAAAAAAATGATCCGCTCCGGATAACACGTTGAAACAGAACGGAAAACATGGCCACGGCAAGCATTTGCGCAAGCGGTTAATCAAAACCGAGAGGGTGGGGAATGGTGGGTCGTGAGAGGCTCGAACTCCCGACATCTTCGGTGTAAACGAAGCGCTCTACCAACTGAGCTAACGACCCGATGAGCGGGGATTTAGACAATGCCGCCGGACAGCGCAAGGGGGCATCGCAGATTTTTTCTCTGCCTGGGCGGCTTATTCCAAAACCGTTTCCGCCCCGTTTTCCAGCACATAAACGCACCCCTGCCCGTTCGGCAGCGCCGCCATGCGGTCGCGGGTGAGCCCGCAAGTTATACCGCGCATCACCTGCCCCAGCAGCCCATGCGCCACCACCACCGACGGGCCATCCAGAGATTGCATAAAGTCCAGGATCCGGGCGTGGAAACTGTCATAGCCCTCACCCTCTGGCGCCGCGCAGAACAGGTCAAGATTGCGCGGGTTGGCACCGTGGATCTGTGGATACTGTGCCGCCACATCCTCCAGCGTCATGCCCTGAAACACCCCGGCATAAGCCTCCGCCAAGCGCGGATCGGTCAGAAAAGGCGCACCGCCCAGGACAATATCAGCGGTTTGCTGTGCCCGGCCCAGCGGCGAGGCGTAACAGGCCGGTTTCTGCGCCACCACCGGCGCCATCAGTACAGCCTGCCTGCGGGCGTGCTCCACCCCCAACGGCGTCAACGGCGATTCCAGCTGGCCCTGTATGCGGTGTTCTGCATTCCATTCGGTCTGCCCGTGCCGCAGCAGCCAGATTTTCGGAAATTGCATGACACGCCCCCTGCCCGTTTTCTTTCAGGCAAAGTGGTAACGGCACAAATCCCCCGGCGAAACCCCGGAAAAACAAAAGGCGCTCAACCTTCTCAGGGAGCGCCTTTCAGAAATGATGGTGGGTGATAAGAGATTTGAACTCCTGACATCTTCGATGTGAACGAAGCGCTCTACCACTGAGCTAATCACCCGTGAGGCAGGCTTTTAACGGTCTGCCGCCGGCTCTGCAAGAGGGTCAACGGAAGAATTTCGGCCTTCTTCCGCATTTTCTTCTGCCGCGGCGTTTGCCGCTCCCGCGGCCGCTGGCGGCTGGCGCAGCTTGCACACGAACACCCTGCCGTTGCCGCGCGTCTGGCTGCGGTTGATGCGCAGTTTTCCAAAGGGCTTCAGGTTCAGCTCGCACCCCTCTGCAACCGCCTCCCCCAACAGCGCCAGGACCGCCTCGACCACCGGCTTGGCGTCCTTCTTCTTAACGCCGGAGCGCGCAACCGCCTGCTCCACCAGTTCCTTCTTGGCCAAGGCCGGAGCCTGCACCACCGGCGCGGCGGCGGCAACAACAACCGGTTCGCGTGCTGCCGGTGCTGCATCTTCCGGATTAGCCGCGCCTTCGGTCGGCGCGGCAGTCTTGCCTGCGGCCGGTTTGCGCGCGGATTTCGTGCCTTTGCTGGATGTTCTTGCCATCTTCTGCCCTTCTCGCCTGAATGATCGCCCGCTCCTGCCGGTTCTGCTGCCGCACCCTTGATGCAAGCGGCAGCCCGCTGGCGGGCCTGTCTTGTGCCTATCAGCCTAGCATACCCGCCCCGCCGCCGTGAACCGGTCAGCAGTCAGGCAGCGAGTCACGCTGGATCATGGTGCGCAAGGTGAAGCTGGAACGGGTGTTGCGGATACCCGGCACCCGCATCAGCCGGTCCTCCAGAAAGCGGTCGAAATCCGGCAGGTCCTCAGCCACCACCCGCAGGAGAATGTCCCGGGTGCCGGTCATCAAGTAGCATTCCATCACCTGGTCGAACTTGCGCACCGCCTTCTCAAAGGCCTGCAGCGCGTCGGTGGACTGCCGCTCCAGCTCCACCGCCACAAAAATCGTCACCGGCAGCCCCAGCTTGGCCTGATCCACCCGCGCTGAATAGCCGCTGATCACGCCGCTATCCTCCAGGTTTGCCACCCGGCGGGCGCAGGGTGTGGCTGACAGGCCGACCATTTCCGACAGTTCGGAAATCTTCAGCCGCCCGTTACGCTGAAGCGCAGCCACAATCCTGCGGTCAATCGAATCCATGGAGCTTTCCCCTAAAACTTACACGATCTCTGGACCTTATCACCAAACACTCCCGCACGGTCAGTGCTTTTTGGTGAAAACCGGCGTCTGCGCGCTGATATTATCGGGAAAAGTTTTGGAGGAGCCATCCAGATGACAGTGACCGCCGTTGCGTCCAGCACCCACGAAGAGATTTACCGCGTCGAGGAGCCCTCCGTCGGCCTCCTCGGCTTTATCGCCGTGCATTCCACCCAGCTCGGCCCGGCGGCCGGCGGGCTGCGCATGCGCCCCTATGCCAGCGAGGACGAAGCCCTGACCGACGTGCAGCGCCTCAGCGAGGGCATGACCTACAAGAACGCGGCGGCAGGCCTGACGCTGGGCGGCGGCAAGGCGGTGATCATCGGCGACCCGGCCAAGGACAAGTCGCCGGAGCTGCTGCGCGCCTTTGCCCGCGCCATCGAGGGGCTGGACGGCCGCTACATCACCGCCGAGGACATGGGCATGAGCCCCGCCGACATGGCGGTCCTGGCGGAGGAAACCCGTTTCGTTGCCGGCCTCGCGGACGGTGAGTTCGCCAGCGGCGACCCCTCGCCGATCACAGCGCGCGGCATCTTCAACGCAATCCGCACCACCCGCGCCCACAAGCACGGCAGCCGCGATCTGGCCGGCATCACCGTGTCGGTGCAGGGCCTGGGCCACGTCGGCTGGTATCTCTGCCAGTTCCTGAATGAGGCCGGCGCCAAGCTGGTGGTCACCGACATCGACGACGCCCGTGTCGAGAAGGCAATCGAGGTATTCGGCGCCAAGGCAGTGCCGCTGGCGGAAATTTACGGCGCCGAAGCGGACGTCTTTGCGCCCTGCGCCATCGGCGGAATCCTGAACGCCCAGACCATCCCGCAACTGAAGGCGGATATCGTCGCAGGCGGCGCCAACAACCAGCTGGCCACACCTGAGGACGGCGCCGCACTGCACGCCCGCGGCATTCTTTATGCACCCGATTTCGTGGCCAACGGCGGCGGCATCATCAATGTCGCGACCGAGATCCAGAAGATCAAGGACCGCGAGGGCTTTGTCGCCGAGAAGCTGCAGGCGCTGGATGAGACCATGGCGGCGATCCTGACCCAGGCCAAGGCGGCGGACGTCAGCCCGGCGGAAATGGCCATTGCCACCGTGCAAGCCAAGATGGCGAACGCCAGCAAGGCGGCCTGACCCGGACCTCCCTGCGGGCCGCAGGGGGCACTCCCGCACCCGCACGGACCCCGGCCTGCGGCCGGTGCCCATCCGGATTTTGGGCCCGGCGGCCTGCCCTTCGCTGGGCAGGCCGCGCGCCGCACCCGGGGTGCGGCGCCACGCCCGCTGCAGGCGGCGCAGAATGCGCTGCCTGCAGCGGGCGGGAGCCCCTGCGATGCCATGCAGACGCCAAAGATCATACGCCCCGGCAAGAAGGGCCAGAACGGAAGAGACAACTGAAAAAGGGCGGCCCCCTCGGACCGCCCTTTCCTTTTGACTTTTCACCTGATCAGCGGATCAGTGCGCGGTGGCGCCTGTCCCCTCGCCGGAGCCTTTCAGCGCCGCCTTGGCTGCTGCGGCTTCCTCCGCCTCCTCATCCCATTCAATGGGTTCGGGCTTGGACACCAGCGCGTGCTCCAGAACCTCGGACACATGGGACACCGGAATAATCTCCAGCCCCTCCTTCACGTTGTCCGGGATCTCCGGCAGGTCCTTTTCGTTCTCCTGCGGGATCAGCACCGTCTTGATGCCGCCGCGCAGCGCCGCCAGCAGCTTCTCCTTGAGGCCGCCAATAGCGCTGGCATTGCCGCGCAGGGTAACCTCGCCGGTCATCGCAATGTCCTTGCGCACCGGGATGCCCGTCAGCACCGATACGATCGCGGTCACCATCGCCAGGCCGGCGCTCGGGCCATCCTTCGGCGTTGCGCCATCCGGCACGTGCACGTGAATGTCCAGACGGTCGAACTGCGGCGGCTTGACGCCGATCTGCGGGCTGACCGAGCGCACATAGCTCGACGCCGCCTCAATCGATTCCTTCATCACGTCGCCCAGCTTGCCGGTGGTCTTCATCCGGCCCTTGCCCGGCAGCCGCAACGCCTCGATCGACAGCAGCTCACCGCCGACCGAGGTATAGGCCAGACCGGTGACAACCCCCACCTGGTCCTCCAGCTCGGCCAGGCCATAGCGGAACTTCTTGACGCCCAGGAAGTCATCCAGGTTGTCCGCCGTCACCGTCACGCTGTCGGCTTCTTTCTTGACGATCTTGGTCAGCGACTTGCGCGCCACCTTGGCGATCTCGCGCTCCAGATTCCGAACGCCGGCCTCGCGGGTGTAGGTGCGGATCATCTCGGTCACCGCCTCATCGGTCAGCTCGAACTCCTTGGCCTTCAGGCCGTGGTTCTTCACCTGCTTGGAAATCAGGTGCTGCTTGGCGATCTCGCGCTTTTCGTCCTCGGTGTAGCCGGACAGCGGAATGATCTCCATCCGGTCCAGCAGCGGCCCGGGCATGTTGTAGCTGTTCGAGGTGGTCAGGAACATCACGTTCGACAGGTCGTATTCCACCTCCAGGTAGTGGTCCATGAAGGTGTTGTTCTGTTCCGGATCCAGCACCTCCAGCATGGCGCTCGCCGGGTCACCGCGGAAATCCTGGCCCATCTTGTCGATTTCATCGAGCAGGATCAGCGGGTTGGTGGTCTTGGCCTTCTTCAGCGCCTGGATGATCTTGCCGGGCATCGAGCCGATGTAGGTGCGGCGGTGGCCGCGGATCTCGGATTCGTCGCGCACGCCGCCCAGCGAAATGCGGATGAACTCGCGCCCGGTTGCCTTGGCCACGGATTTACCCAGCGAGGTCTTACCCACGCCCGGAGGACCGACGAGGCAGAGGATCGGCCCCTTCAGCTTGGCCGAGCGCTGCTGCACCGCCAGGTACTCGACGATCCGCTCCTTGACCTTCTCCAGGCCATAGTGATCCGCATCCAGGATCTCCTGCGCCTTGTTCAGGTCTTTCTTGACGCGGGACTTGTTGCCCCACGGGATCGACAGCATCCAGTCGAGGTAATTGCGCACCACGGTCGCTTCGGCGGACATCGGCGACATGTTCTTGAGCTTCTTCAGCTCCGCATCCGCCTTCTCGCGCGCCTCTTTCGACAGTTTGGTGGCGGCGATCTTCTCTTCCAGCTCGGCGATCTCGCCGGCACCTTCCTCGCCGTCGCCCAGCTCCTTCTGAATGGCCTTCATCTGCTCATTCAGATAGTACTCGCGCTGGGTCTTCTCCATCTGGGATTTGACGCGGGTCTTGATCTTCTTCTCGACCTGCAGGACCGACATTTCGCCCTGCATCAGGCCATAGACCTTCTCCAGCCGCTCGCTGACAGAAAGCGTCTCCAGCAGCTCCTGCTTGCGGTCCACCTCAATGCCCAGGTGGCCGGCAACCAGGTCAGCCAGCTTGGCAGGCTCCGCGGTTTCACCAACGGCAGACAGCGCCTCTTCGGGGATGTTCTTGCGGACCTTGGCATAGCGCTCGAACTCGTCGCCCACAGTGCGCACCAGCGCCTCGGTGGTGGTGACGTCGCCCGGGATCTCGCTCAGCTCTTCGGCCTTGGCTTCGAAGAAGTTGTCGTTTTCCAGGAATTCAGTGATCTTCACACGGCCCTGCCCCTCGACCAGCACCTTGACGGTGCCATCGGGCAGTTTCAGCAGCTGCAGCACATTGGCCAGCACGCCGGTGGTGTAGATGCTATCGGTTTCGGGATCGTCCTCAGAGGGGTCGATCTGGCTCGACAGCAGGATCTGCTTGTCGTCGGCCATCACCTCTTCCAGGGCGCGCACCGATTTTTCCCGGCCCACAAACAGCGGCACGATCATATGGGGGAAGACCACGATGTCGCGCAGCGGCAGGACTGGGTAGGAGGAATTGAGTGGCTCTTGCATACTCGGTCCTTTGGTTAGGCAAGACGGCCCGGCCCCGGTATTGGCAGCTTTGGCCCGTCTCCTCATTGGATGTCTTTACTTGGTGGGGCGGCCCGGTTTTTTCAACCGCGGCACCTCAAGGCTGAGGCTCACCTTGCCTGCTGCACGCCGGGACCACAAGGGCGCAAATGCAGGAAGGGTGAGCAAATAATGAAGGCCGCGCAGAGGCGGTCCTGTGGATAACTCCGCAAGGGCCATCAGCGCCGCAGCAGGGTGATCAACCCGCGCTCCAGCCGCCCGCCCGGACCGGTTTCCCGGTAGGTGCCGCTCATCCGGGTCTGGTCGATCAGAAACAGGCGGATGTCCTGCCGCAGCACCTCTCCAGTACCGGAATCATGCTCTGCCAGAAGGTTCAGCCGTAACAGCTGATCCGCACTGCAGGGCAGCGCGCCCAGCGTCAGTTCATCCAGAAAAACCTCCGTGCCCTCAGCCAGGTCGCCGCGGCCCACGCTCCCGGCCCTGAGCCCGGTGCCCGGCTTCACTGGTGCACGGTCCTCCACCCCGATGGGCAGGAACCCCAGAGCAGCGGAATCCGCCACCATCCGGCCGTTGCGGAAGGCCAAGCGCAGCACCTCGCCCGTGCGCTGCGGCAGCGGCACCATTTCGATGCGCCCGCCGGTATTCAGCGAGATTTCACCCGGCCCCTTCTGCACGATCCACTGCCCGCGCAGCGCCTCCGAGCCGCCCTTGATCAGGTCTTCCAGGGATATGCGGCAGCCATCCAGCGGCGGTGCTTTGAAAAAACTCGATGCCTCTGCCAGCGACCCCGGTGCTGTGTTGCTCTGCGCAGTCTGCGCTTCTGCCGCCGGAGCACTGCCCAGCAGGGCGGCCATAACCAGCAAACGCAACAATGTCATCGCCATCCTCCGCATTTTGGCGGCAGGATAGCGGATCAGGTCTTCATAACAGGTGAACGCGGGCGCATGGCCCGCTAACGGCGGCCGGGCGTGTTCTGCCCGGCCGCAAACCCCTGATCTGAGGGAACGCGGGCTATTCGGCCGCTACCTGCTCCAGCACCGGGTAATCGGTAAAGCCCTCGTCTCCGCCGCCATAGTAGGTTTCCGGATTGCCTTCGTTCAGCGGCGCGTCCGCTGCCAGCCGGTCAACCAGGTCCGGGTTGGCGATGAAAGGGCGCCCAAAGGCCACGAGGTCGACCTCGCCGGAAGCCGTCCGCGCCAGCGCGGTTTCACGGTCATAGCCATTGTTGGCCATGTAGGTGCCGGTGTAAAGCTTGCGCAGAGCGTCGAAATCACCGTCCCGTGCACCGCCGGTTTCCCCTTCGACCATGTGCAGATAGGCCAGGCCATAGCTGTTCAGACGCTGGATCAGCGGTGTGTACAGGCCCCCCGGATCGCTGTCGGACACATCGTTGAACGTAGCAAAGGGCGACAGGCGCAGGCCAATGCGGCCGGCCTCCCAAACCGTCAGCAGCCCGTCCAGAATTTCGAAAACGATCCGGGCGCGGTTTTCCGGCGATCCGCCATAAGCATCGGTACGGGTGTTCACACCGTCTTTCAGAAACTGCTCCAGCAGATAGCCGTTGGCCGCATGCAGTTCGACACCGTCGAACCCTGCATCCTTGGCGTATTTTGCCGCCTGTACATAGTCGGCGATGACCCTCTGGATGCCAGCTATGCTCAGCGCCTGCGGCTTGGCCGTCGGCTCAAAACCATTGCGGGTGAAGGTCTGGGCCTCAGCCGCGGCATCGGTGGATGACACGGCCTTGGTACCTTCGGGCAGCAGCGAGTCATGCGTGATCCGCCCGACATGCCACAGCTGAACGACAATCTTGCCGCCCTTCGCATGGACCGCATCGGTAACCTTGCGCCAGGCCGCGGCCTGCGCTGCCGTGTGGATGCCCGGGGTCTGGATGTACCCTTTGCCCTCGGGGCTGATCTGGCTGCCCTCGGTGATGATCAGGCCTGCGCCCGCCCGCTGGGCATAATATTCCGCATGCCGGTCCAGAACCTCGCCGGTCTGGTCGTCAGCCCGGTTGCGGGTCAGCGGCGCCATGACAATGCGGTTACGCAGCTCGATTGCACCAGCAGTGCTGGCGGAAAACAATTCTTGGCTCACGGGGATTTCCCTCCGGTCAAAGTTTCCAGCAACAGGAACGTTGCCGGAAAGACCTGAGCATTCTGCCCCACGCGTTCAAGCAGGGGGCGGCCAGAACTGCTGCTCACCTGCGCACAGCAAACTGTTCAATTGCGCGGCTTTACAGCCGCTCAATATCGCCCTGCGCGCGGGTGTCGCGGAAACCCTTCTGCCAGGCCTCGAACGTCCCGGCAGCAATCGCATCCCGCATGCCCTGCATAATCTCTTGGAAGTAATGCAGGTTGTGCCAGGTCAGCAGCATGCCGGAGATCATCTCGTTCGAGCGGAACACATGATGCAGATAGGCGCGGGAGTAGTTTGAACAGGCCGGGCAGGAACACTGCTCATCCAGCGGCCGCGGGTCGTCCTGATGGCGGGCGTTCTTGATGTTCACGACGCCATAGCGGGTGAACGCCTGCCCCGTGCGGCCCGACCGCGACGGCAGCACGCAGTCCATCATGTCGATACCGCGGGCAACGGCACCGACGATATCGTCGGGCTTGCCCACCCCCATCAGGTAGCGCGGCTTGTCCTCGGGCAGGAAACCGGGGGCGTAATCCAGGCAATCAAACATCGCCTGCTGCCCCTCGCCCACGGCGAGACCGCCCACCGCGTAGCCCTCGAAACCGATCTTTTTCAGCGCTTCGGCGCTTTCCTCGCGCAGGTCCGGCTCCAGTCCGCCCTGCATGATGCCAAACAGCGCATGGCCCGGACGGTCGCCAAAGGCCTCGCGGCTGCGCTCCGCCCAGCGCATCGACAGGCGCATCGACTCGGCGATGCGGTCGCGGTCCGCAGGCAGCGCCGGGCATTCGTCGAAACACATCACGATGTCCGACCCCAGCAAGCGCTGGATCTCCATCGAGCGTTCCGGCGTCAGCTCGTGCTTGGAGCCGTCCACATGGCTCTTGAAGGTCACGCCTTTCTCAGTCAGCTTGCGCAGACCGGCCAGCGACATCACCTGAAACCCGCCGCTGTCAGTCAGGATCGGACGCTCCCAGTTCATGAACTTGTGCAAGCCCCCCAGCCGATCGATCCGCTCCGCCGTCGGGCGCAGCATCAAGTGGTACGTATTGCCCAAGAGGATATCCGCCCCGGTGGCGCGCACGCTCTCCGGCATCATCGCCTTGACCGTTGCGGCAGTGCCAACCGGCATGAAGGCAGGCGTGCGGATTTCGCCGCGCGGGGTATTGATAACGCCCGTGCGCGCCTTGCCGTCGGTTGCCTTCAGTTCAAAGTTGAAAAGCTCTGCCATCTCGTATTCCTGCCGTTACAATCAAACCGGCACCCCGGTGATTCACCCCTAATGCCAAGGAGCCAACTCCATGTCCACAGCCGACGCCGCGCCGCAACTGAAACTCGGCTGGGAGGAATGGGTCAGCCTGCCGGACCTCGGCCTGCCCGCCCTGCGGGTTAAGGTGGATACGGGCGCCCGCACCTCCTCGCTGCATGCCACCGGGATTGAAACCTTCGGGCCCGCAAACGCCCCCAAGGTGCGTTTCATGGTGCACCCGATCCCCGGCCAGTACGATCTGGAAATCCCCTGCTCTGCCCTGATCAAGGACCGGCGCGAGGTGACGTCTTCCAATGGCGAAAGCGAAATGCGCTTCGTGATCGAGACGCCGATGGAGATCGGCGGCCAGTCCTGGCCGGTGGAGCTGACGCTGACCGACCGGCGCGGCATGGCCAAGCATATGCTGCTGGGCCGCCAGGCGCTGACCGAAAACGTGACAGTTGTCCCTGGCGAACGCATGTGCCAGCAGGAGCTGGACTATTCCGTCTACGCATCTTCCAATATCCGCAAATCGGCACCCAAGCGCGCCCTGCGCATCGCCGTGCTCAGCCGCGAGGACAACTACTCCACCCGCCGCCTGGTGGAAGAGGGCGAAAACCGCGGCCACACCGTGGAGGTGATCAACACCACCCGCTGCTACATGGCGCTCAATGCGCTGGCGCCGGAAATCCACTATGACGGCAAGCGCCTGCCCCGCTACGACGCGGTGATCCCGCGCATCGGTGCCTCTGTCACCCAATACGGCACCGCTCTGCTGCGCCAGTTCGAAACGCTCGGCACCTTTTGCGTCAACGGCTCCGAAGGCATCACCGCCAGCCGCGACAAACTGCACGCGCATCAGATCCTGGCGCGCCACAAGATTGGCATGCCCGCCACCGCCTTTGCCGCCTCGCCCAAGGACACCGGCAGCCTGATCCAGATCGTCGGCGGCGCGCCGCTGATCGTGAAACTTCTGGAAAGCACCCAGGGCAAGGGCGTGGTGCTGGCGGAAACCAAGAAAGCCGCCGAAAGCGTCATCACCGCCTTCCGCGGGCTCAAGGCTAACTTCCTGGTGCAGCAATTCGTCAAAGAGGCCGCGGGCGTCGACATCCGCTGCTTTGTGGTCGGCTCCAAGGTGGTCGCGTCGATGAAACGCTCAGGGGCTGAGGGCGACTTCCGCTCCAACCTGCACCTGGGCGGCAGCGCCGAGACGGTCCGCATCAGCAAGGAGGAGCGCGCAACCGCCGTCCGCGCAGCCCGCGCCTTTGGCCTCAATGTGGCGGGCGTCGACCTGCTGCGCTCCGAAGCCGGCCCCAAGGTGCTGGAAGTGAACTCCTCTCCCGGGCTGGAAGGGATCGAGAAGACCTCTTCCAAGAACCTCGCCGGGCTGATCTATGCGGAGATCGAGAACCGTGTCCGCCCGGCACCGGTGCGCCGCCTCAAATCCTCCAGCAGCTGACACCGCGCGGCAGTCCCTTACTGCGGGGGCTTGCCAGCTTGCATCGCCTTGCGCCATATACCCGTTTGACACCGGCCAAGTCTTGAATCCGTGACCGGTTAAACCCATTTGTATACCATTGCACACAAGGGTGCGTGCCATTGAACAAGGCTAAAATGCCAGGCGCACAGCCCCTGCCCGGCGGGCCGCCGGAACCGGCAGCGCAGACTGCGCCGGCCGCTCCTGCGGCCCCCGCTGACCAACCTAAGGAATTTTACATGAACGAAGACCTGATTCTTGAGCTGCTGGCCGGCAATCTTTTGTACCTGCTGGGCGCCCTGCTGCTGATTGTCGTCGTCCTGAAGGGCGTCAAGATCGTGCCGCAGTCAGAAAAATACGTGGTCGAGCGCTTCGGCCGCCTGCATTCGGTGCTTGGCCCGGGCATCAACTTCATCGTGCCGTTCCTGGATGTGGCGCGCCATAAGATCTCGATCCTTGAACGCCAGCTCCCGAACGCCACTCAGGACGCAATCACCAAGGACAACGTGCTGGTGCAGATCGACACCTCGGTGTTCTACCGCATCCTGGAGCCGGAAAAGACCGTCTACCGGATCCGCGACGTGGACGGCGCCATTGCCACCACCGTGGCCGGTATCGTGCGTGCGGAAATCGGCAAGATGGACCTCGATGAGGTGCAATCGAACCGCTCCCAGTTGATCACCCGCATTCAGGAAGCGGTTGAGACCGCGGTGGATGACTGGGGCATCGAAGTGACCCGCGCCGAAATTCTGGACGTGAACCTGGATCAGGCCACCCGCGACGCCATGCTGCAGCAGCTCAACGCCGAACGCGCCCGCCGGGCAGAGGTCACCAAGGCCGAGGGTCAGAAACGCGCCGTCGAGCTGCAGGCCGATGCCGAGCTTTATGCCGCCGAACAGACCGCCAAGGCCCGCCGCATCCAGGCCGAGGCCGAAGCCTATGCCACTGAGGTCGTGGCCAAGGCGATTGCCGAAAACGGGCTGGAGGCAGCGCAGTATCAGGTCGCGCTGAAGCAGGTGGAATCGCTGAACGCCCTGGGCAAGGGCGAAGGCAAGCAGACCATCTTGGTCCCCGCCCACGCGCTGGAGGCCTTCGGCGATGCCTTCAAACTGCTGAGAGGAGGCAAGTGATGGACACGGCTTTCTGGGCCTTGTGGTGGGTCTGGGGCGCCGCAGCGCTGCTGCTGGTGATACTTGAGGTGCTGGCGCCTGGTTTTGTGTTCCTGGGCTTTGCCATCGGCGCCGCGGTGGTGGCCCTGCTGCTGCTGGCCGGTGCCGGCATCGGTCTGGCGCCGCTCCTGCTGATCTTTGCAGCGCTGTCGCTGGCGGCCTGGCTGATCATGCGCCGCTTCTTTGCCTTGCCCAAGGGCCAGGTGAAGACCTTCAACCACGATATCAACGACTGACCGTTGGCCGGGGCGCCCCGCGCGCCCCGCCCGCACACCCCGCCTGCCCTGCGGCCTCAGAACCGCAGCCCGGCCCCCGCCAGCAGGCTATGCGTCACCGCGTCATGGCGGAAAAACCGGGGCGTGCCGCGGCTGCCTTCTTCATACTCCACCCCCAGCCCGCGGTAGAGGACGTAGATCGAGGCGTTCTTCCAGCGGTGGTGGATCAGCCCGCCCATCAATGACCAGCTCTGCTCCGACCCGGCGCCAAAGCCGCCGATATCCCCCTCCAGGGTAAAGCTGAACTCGTCCGACAGCCGGCGTTCCCAGCGCATCCCCGCAACCGGATCGGTCCAGTCCGCCCCGCGCCCCAGGGTGGCGCCCGGCAAGCTGGCAGTCACATCCACATCCCAGTGGCGCACACCGCCGAACACCTCGAACAGATCCCGGCCGCGTCCGAACCTGTAGGTCAGCAGCGCCTCGCCCAGGTTCTGGTCATAACGCACCCCGCCCGCCTCCTCCGGGCTGAACACATCCGCGTCGGCATCCAGCACCGCATAGCGCAGGCGGAAGCCGAAGTTGCTGTCGTGGACCCCCTCGAACTGCAGCATCCCGCCGGCCTGCAGCTGGTCCAAAACATCGCCCGCATCAATCGACACATCGCCCCCGGCCCTGCCCAGCTCAGTTGTGCTGTCGATCGCAGGCGCCACCACAAACGGCGTCAGCTGCCACTCCCAGCTGTCCCCGGCAGACGCGGTCACGGCCCCGGCTATGGCCGCCGCCGCCAGCACGCTGCGGACGGCCGCTCGCAGGACAGAAGGATTTCGCATGGCGCCTCCCATGGCCGGCCGGGCACAGCACAACAGACAGCACTCACATGCAGGTCCGCTGCAGCCTGGCAGCCGTTTCTAAAAACATCGTGGGGGAACCACAACTTAGAGCGGCCACTGGCCCAAATCAAATCTGCGGGCAAATTCCTGTGCAATTCCTTTGCCGCAGGCGCGGCCGCCGCCTCTGGACGCCGGGCTGCATATTTCCTATATAAATCGTCGGAAAATAGAACCGGGATCCCCATGACCAACCCTGCCGAACCGCTTGAAGGCGCCCCGCTGATCGCGCCCTCCTCCGTCAGCCACCCGCTGTACGAAGCCGTCGTCGACGCCTGCCGCACCGTCTATGACCCGGAAATCCCGGTGAACATCTACGAGCTGGGCCTGATCTACACCATCGACATCAACGATGAGAACGACGTCAAGATCATCATGACCCTGACCGCGCCGGGCTGCCCGGTGGCAGGCGAGATGCCGGGCTGGCTGATTGATGCGGTCTCGCCGGTTGACGGCGTCAAGAGCGTCGATGTCGAGCTGACCTGGGAGCCGCCCTGGGGCATGGAAATGATGTCCGACGAGGCCCGCCTCGAATTGGGCTTCATGTAAGCCACCCGGGGTCCCCCCAATTTGTCACAAGACTGTCTTGCGCCCGTCATGCGGGCGCAATCCGGCTGTTACACTTGCGCGCCACACTCGCCGCAAACTGACAAACCGGAGAAACCCCTATGCGCCTTGCCCTGACGTCGGCAGCCGCCCTGCTTATGTCCACCGCCGCCTTTGCCGCCAATCCCCCTGTGCCGGCGGATGCAGGCCTCAGCTACGGCCCCCGCCCTGCCTATCTGATCTCCAAGCTGCCGGAGGGCGCGCTAAAGGAAAAGCTGCAGGCTTGCGCGGGCCAGACGCCCCAGCGCACAGATTTCTCCATCGGCCACCGCGGCGCGCCGCTGATGTTCCCGGAACACACCGCCGAATCCAACATCGCCGCCGCCCAGATGGGCGCGGGCATCCTCGAATGCGATGTCACCTTCACCAAGGATCTGGAGCTGGTCTGCCGCCATGCCCAGAACGACCTGCACACGACCACCAATATTCTGACTTCGGATCTGTCAGAGACCTGCATCACGCCTTTCGCGCCCGCAGACGGCGAAACACCTGCCACTGCCGAATGCCGCACCTCTGAAATCACGCTGGCTCAGTTCCGCACGCTGCAGCCCAAAATGGACAGTGCGGATGAAACCGCCACAACCCCGGCGGCCTACCAGCGCGGCACCGCGGACTGGCGCTCCACCCTGTTTGCCGGCGGCGCCACCTCGATGACCCACGCGGAATCGATCGCCCTGTTCAGGTCAATTGGCGCCAAGTTCACCCCGGAACTGAAATCCCCCGCGGTGGAGATGCCCTTCAACGGCTTCAGCCAGGCCGACTACGCCCAGAAACTGATCGACGAATACAAATCCGCCGGCATCCCCGCTTCTGACGTCTGGCCGCAAAGCTTCAACCTCGATGACGTGCTCTACTGGATTGAAAACGAGCCGGAATTCGGCAAGCAGGCGGTGTTTCTGGACAACAGCTACGATCTCGAAGATTTCGACCCGAACAACCCGGCGACCTTCCCGCACGACTTTGCCGGTCTGCACGCCAAGGGCGTCAACTACATCGCGCCGCCGATGTGGATGCTGGTCACTTCTGAGGATGGCAAGATCGTCCCCTCGGCTTATGCCAAGGCGGCCAAAGACGCCGGCCTCAAGCTGATCACCTGGACCCTGGAACGCTCCGGCCCGCTGGCGACCGGCGGCGGCTGGTACTTCCAGTCCGTCGCGGACCTGACCGCAGACGACAGCATGTACTACCAGCTCCTGGACGTGCTGGCGCAGGACGTTGGCGTCGCGGGCGTGTTTTCTGACTGGCCCGCCACCACCACCTATTACGCGAACTGCATGGGGCTCTGACCACCGTCCCCCGATGATGGACCCCATCAGTGGCCGCCTCCCTGCCCAGGAGGCGGCCCCTTTTAATTCTGCATACCGGGTATATCTTATTGCTTCCCCCTCGTATCCGGGGTTGAGCCGCCCCGGCAGCCATCCTAGATAACAAGGGAAGCGCAAGGAGACATACATGTTCGGCATTCCCGGCAAACAGGCGGTGACCATGACGCCCAAGGCTGCGGCCCAGATCGCCAAGCTGATGGCAAAGGACGGCTGCGCCGGACTGCGCATCGGCGTCAAGAAGGGCGGCTGCGCGGGCATGGAATACACCATGGAGTATGTCGACCAGGCCGACCCCAACGACGAAGTGGTCGAACAGGACGGCGCCCGCATCCTGATCGCCCCGATGGCGCAGATGTTCCTGTTCGGGACCCAGATCGACTATGAGGTGACGCTGCTGGAAAGCGGCTTCAAGTTCAACAACCCCAACGTGGCCGAGGCCTGCGGCTGCGGCGAGTCGATTTCCTTCAAGGAAGCACCCGGCACCTGATCCGGTGCACACGGAAAGAAAAGACCGGGCGGGGCTTTCCCCGCCCTTTTGCTTTTTAGACCGGCGCCCAAGCGAATTGCGCCGCCCCGCTGCCGGTGCTACCAGTCACGCCCAAACAGAACATTCGGAGGCACCCCCATGCGGCGGAAACTGGCAGCAGGCAATTGGAAGATGAACGGCACCGGCACGAACCTCGCTGAACTGGCGGCGCTTGCGGAAAGCCATGGCGCCACCGCTGCCGACATCCTGATCTGCCCGCCCGCAACCCTGCTGTCGCGCGCCGCGGACGCTGCCAAGGGCAGCGCCGTCGCCATCGGCGGCCAGGACTGCCACGCCAATGCGTCCGGCGCCCACACTGGCGATCTGTCGGCGGCCATGCTCAAGGACGCAGGCGCTTCTGCCGTGATCCTCGGCCATTCGGAACGCCGCGCCGACCACGGCGAAAGTGACGCGCTGGTCTGCGCCAAGGCCGAGGCTGCCATCGCAGAGGGCCTCACCGCCGTCATCTGCATCGGCGAAACCCTTGCAGAACGCGAAACAGGCGACACGCTCAAGGTTGCCGGCACCCAGCTCGCGGGCTCCGTCCCTGCGAATGCCACCGGCGAGAACACCGTAATCGCCTATGAACCGGTCTGGGCCATCGGCACCGGCAAGGTGCCGACGCTGGAACAGATTGCCGAAGTCCACGACTTCCTGCGCGCCGAACTCAGCACCCGCTTCGGAGCTGAGACTGCGGACAGCATCCGCCTGCTCTACGGCGGCTCGGTCAAACCCTCCAACGCGGGCGATATCTTCGCCGTCTCCAACGTCGACGGCGCGCTTGTCGGCGGTGCCAGCCTCAAGGCTGCGGATTTCTCCCCGATCATCACCGCGCTGGAAGCCAGCTAACCGGCGCCCTGCGGCGCTGGCCCCGGATTTGAGTATTTTCTGGAAAGATGAAGCCCGGGCGGTTTTCATCTTTGCCCAAATACTCCGGGGTGAATTGGCCCGACGGGCCAAAAGGGGCAGCGCCCCTTCCCTGAAACAAAAAACGCCCCGGTCTCCCGGGGCGTTTCCTTTTTTGCAGGGCTATTAGCCTACTTCGTTATGATCTCCGGCCCCATCACCGCGTTTGGCAGCACCGTGGACAGCCAGGGCACATAGGTGATTAGGATCAGGAACACGAACAGCACCGCCAGGAACGGCAGGGCCGCGCGCACCACCCCCATCATCGGCATACCCGCAACACCCGAGGTCACGAACAGGTTCAGGCCCACCGGCGGTGTGATCATGCCGATCTCCATGTTCACCACCATGATGATGCCCAGATGGATCGGGTCGATACCCAGCTCGATGGCAATCGGGAACACCAGCGGCGCGACGATCACCAAAAGGCCCGAGGGCTCCATGAACTGGCCGCCGATCAGCAGGATAACATTCACAACCACCAGGAACATGATGGGTCCAAAGCCCGCCGACAGCATCGCATTGGCGATATGCTGCGGCACCTGCTCATCGGTCAGCACATGCTTCAGGATCAGCGCGTTGGCGATTACGAACAGCAGCGTAACGGTCAGCTTGCCCGCCTCGAACAGCGTGTGCTTGGTATCGCTGTGGAAGAACGCCGTGACCAGCGCATAGGGCTTCTTGATCAGCGGCGTCTTGGCTTCGCCCTCGCCGTTCGACAGCGGCCCCATGTCTTTGTAGACAAAGCTCGCAATCAGGAAGGCATAGACCGCCGCCACCGCCGCCGCCTCAGTGGGCGTGAAGATACCGCCATAGATGCCGCCCAGGATGATCACGATCAGGAACAGCCCCCAGCCGGCCTCGCGGCCGGAGGTGATGATCTCGCCCCAGCCCTTCCACTCGCCCTTGGGCAGGTTCTTGACCTTGGCCATCACATAGATGGTGACCATCAGGAACAGGCCCGCCAGCAGCCCCGGTATGACACCGGCCAGGAACATCCGCCCAACGGAGACCTCAACCGCCGCCGCATAGACCACCATCACAATCGACGGCGGGATCAGGATGCCAAGCGTGCCTGCGTTACAGATCACACCGGCCGCGAACTCCTTGGTGTAGCCCACCTGCCGCATGCCTGCGATCACGATGGAGCCGATGGCCACCACAGTTGCCGGAGACGACCCGGACAGCGCGGCAAACAGCATACAGGCAAACACGCCCGCAATCGCCAGCCCGCCCGGCAGATGGCCCACGCAAGCGATGGAGAAGCGGATGATCCGCCGCGCCACGCCGCCCGTGGTCATAAAGCTGGAGGCCAGAATGAAGAACGGGATCGCCAACAGGGTGAAATGCCCCTCAAAGGCTTCAAACAGCGTGCCTGCAACAGAGGCCAGCGAACTGTCGGAGTAGATCAGCAGAAAGATGGTGGAGCTGAGACCCAGGGACACCGCAATCGGCACCCCGATCAGCAGCAGGCCAATCACCATCGCAAAGAGGATTACCACTTCCATCAGTCATGCTCCCCGCGCTGTGCCTGCACCTGGGCGATTTCATCCTCGACCTCATGGCTGGCGACCAGCCGGTCGGCCTCGCCGCGGGCGATCTGGAACGCCGCCTGAATAAAGCGGAACACCAGCAGCAGCATCGACACCGGCAGCACCACATACGGCACCACCTTCGGCAGCTTCTCGTAAGACTCGCCGTAGTTGATCAGATCCTCCAGGAACCGGAAGACCGCCACCATCGGCACGTCCTGCACCTCATAGAAGCTCTGGCTGCGCGCCTTCATGTCCAGCCCGGTCGGGAACCAGCGGCCCGAGGTGGGCGGCAGGTCGGCAAACACTGCCCAGTAATCATAGGCGCCTTTCAGCAGCAGCAGCGAAAACACGATGCAGCAGGCGGCAGCAAACAGCCCCACCGCCTTGCGTACGCCGGGCGCCAGCATGTTGACGATGGCATCGACGCCCAGATGCGCGTGGGTCTTGACCGCATAAGACGCGCCCAGAAGCACCAGCCAGGCAAACAGGAACACAGTCAGCTCCAGCGCCCACAGAATATTGGAATTAAACACAAACCGCGCGATCACATTGGCAAATGTAATTGCCGTCATCAGCCCCAGGAGGAGCGCGATCAGAGTTTCTTCGAGTGAATTGATAAGCCCGCTCGGGCCGGTTCTGGACCCCGCCATGGCTGCCTCCCAAGTTTTGCGGAAAGAAGGGGTGCAGGCGGCGGATTCCCGTGCCGCCTGCGGTCACGGGGCGCCCGTAAAGGCACCCCGGATGTGGCCTTTAGAGGCCAGCGTTGATGGCTTGCGCGGCGTCGATCTTTTCCTGGCCGACGTCGCCTGCAAACTTCTCCCAGACCGGCTTCATCGCCTCGACCCAGGCCGCGCGCTGCTCGGGGGTCAGCTCGCGCACCACGCCGCCGGCGTCGATGATCGCCTGGCGCGCCTCGCCGTTCACCTTGGTCGACTCGGCGTTGCGCACCGCGGTCACCTCGTTGAGGATGGTCACGAACTGGTCACGCACCGCCGGGTCCAGGCTGTCCAGCCAGTCAACGGACGTCACCACCAGGTAATCCAGCGCGCCGTGGTTGGTCTCTGTGATACCGTCCTGCACCTCAAAGAACTTCTTGCCGTAGATATTGGACCAGGTGTTCTCCTGCCCGTCCACAACACCCTGCTGCAGCGCGCCGTAAACTTCCGAGAACGCCATTTTCTGCGGGCTGCCGCCAATTGCTTCCATCTGCGCCACCAGCACGTCGGAGGACTGCACCCGGAACTTCAGCCCGTTGGCGTCCGACGGCTCGACCAGCGGCTTGTTCGCCGACATCTGCTTCATGCCGTTGTGCCAGTAGCCCAGCCCCTGCAGGCCGCGGCGCTGCATCGAGTTCAGCATCTCCTGACCGGTCTCGGAGGCCTGAAACGCATCAACTGCTTCGATGTTCTTGAACATGAACGGCAGGTCGAACAGGCGGAACTGCTTGGTGAACTTCTCAAGCTTCGACAGGCTCGGCGCGGCCAGCTGCACGTCGCCCTGCAGCATCGCCTCCAGCACCTTGTTGTCATTGTACAGCGTGGAGTTCGGATAGACCTCCATGCACATGGTGCCGTTCATTTCCTCATTCACGCGCTTTTCCAGCAGCGATGCGGCAATCCCCTTGGGGTGCTTGTCGGTGTTGGTAACGTGGCTGAACTTCACCACGATCTCGCCGTCGTCACAGGCGGCAGAAGCTGCGCCTGCGGAAACAGCCAGGGCCAAAGCGGTAGCGGCAGTTGTCAGGAATTTCATGGTCTTTTCCTCCCAGAAAAATCGTCTGTAAATCCGATGGTGCGCTCAGCACATGGCTGAGGCCTGACCAAAGCATCCCAAGTTGCGGAAAACCGCTCAACATTTGATTCGAGAATCACTGAAAACACGGTTTTTCCGCATAATTGCATAGGCTTGCGAGGCGACTCAAAACCGCGTCATCAACGCCTGACGCAGGCTGTGCGAAATCCCGCACAGGGCCTTCCGGGCTTTGTGCGGAAATCCGCACAAATGTTAGCGCCGGACAGAACTGCAAGGGAATCGCCGCCCTTCTTCTGGCTGAAAATATCCCCGTCCCACTGCTCGTCAGGCGGTTATGCCGCCGGGAGGGGGAGGCATCCGGCCTCTCAGCCTAACGCCGTCCGCGGGGTGTTGCGCACCCGCCGTACGCACCGCTTTCCGCTCTTTAACCCCGGTTTGCGATACTTAATCCCGTCGCGACACCGGTGCGGGCTGACACCCCGCACCACCAGGAGATCACAGGGCCCCCGAGACCACCTCTTCATTGGGTGCAGGGGCGTCCCGCACCGAAGGCTTCAGCGGACATGGGGGCTTGCGACCCCCGTCCTCCCTCCGCCCATGGCCCCGATGGGGCTTTCCGGCGGCGCCGCCTCCTTAACGGCCCCGGCCCAAGCGCCGGACAGAACGAACCGCAAGGCTCCGAACCCAGCGCCCTCAGCGGCGGTAATCCTCGGGCCGGATGCCATAGCGGGCCAGCTTATCATAGAATGTCTTGCGCGGCAGCTTCAGGGCTTCCGCGGCCGCAGCCGCGCGCCCGTTGGCCCGGCCCAATGCGGCTATCAGCAGGGAGCGTTCCACCTGCGCCATCTGCTCTGCCAGCCCCAGCCCCGCAGCAGCAGCCGCCTCCTCCGGCATCCCCAGCACAAACCGCATCGCCGCCGACATCAATGAGCGCGCGTTGCCCGGCCAGTCCTGCGCCATCAGTGCCGCCAGATGGTCCTGGCTGATCTCCGGCGGCTCGATCCCCGCCTGCTCCGCCGCCTGAGCGACGTAGTGGCGGAACAGCACCGGAATATCTCCGGGACGCTCCGCCAGCGACGGGATACGCACCCGCATCACATCCAGCCTGTAGAACAGATCGGCGCTGAAGTTGCCCGCCTGCGCAAGTTCCGCCAGATTCGCGCTGGAGCCGGCGATGATCCGCACCCCGCCGCCCTGCTCCAGCTGCGCCAGCAGCGCATATTGCGCCGCCTCCGGCAGCGCCTGCACCTCATCCAGAAACAGCGAGCCGCCCGCCGCCTCCTGGCACAGCTCCGCTACGGTGTCCGCCGCCAGCCCTGCAGCGGGACGCTTCACAAACGGTCCCTGCGCGGCGGGTGACATCAGGTGGATGACCTCCGCCACCTTGGAAATGCCGCTGCCGGGCGCACCGGTGACCAGCACCTCTGCGCCTGTCGGTGCCACCGCCCGCACCCGCCGGCGCATTTCCTTGGCTTGCGGTGAGGTTCCGAACAGCAGCCGCGCCGCCGGGTCCCCGGTCTCCAGCTGGTGCTTCAGCCGCCGGTTCTCCAGCACCAGCGCACGGGTTTTCAGGGCGCGTTCCAGCACCGGCAGGAAATCAGCGGGCGCGCAGGGTTTTTCCAGAAAATCAAACGCCCCCTGCGACATCGCCTTGACCGCCATCGGAATGTCGCCCTCGCCGGTCAGCAGCACCACCGGCAGTTCCTCATCCGCGCCGCGGGCATAGTCCAGCAGGTGAAACCCGTCCCGCCCCGGCATCCGGATGTCGGAAACGATAATGCCGTCAAACGCCGGGGTGATGTGATCCTTCGCGGCCACAAACGACCCGCAGACCACCACATCCAGATCGTTCAGCTCCAGCGTCTGTGCCAGCGCCTCGCGCACCGCCGCGTCGTCATCCACCAGCAGCACCTTGCGGGTCATGCGGCATCCCCCTTTTCGGCGCCCTCGCGCCACGGCTCCAGCTCCACCGTGAACACCGCGCCGCCG
The DNA here is from genome assembly GCF_059429195.1 of Leisingera sp. CC-HEC093. Lineage (NCBI taxonomy): Bacteria > Pseudomonadati > Pseudomonadota > Alphaproteobacteria > Rhodobacterales > Roseobacteraceae > Leisingera > Leisingera sp. CC-HEC093. Next base: position 3,959,327 of record NZ_JCAIJR010000001.1, read on the forward strand.
CCGGTGTTGGCGCCGCGGATATTACCGCCAAAGCTCTGCACCAGCCCATAGGAGATCGACAGCCCAAGCCCCATGCCCTCGGAACTGCCCACCGCCTTGGTGGAATAAAACGGATCGAACATCTTCTCCGGCTCCTTGATGCCGGGACCGCTGTCCTGCACCCGCACCTGCAGCCGCGGGCCAATGTCAGCAGAGATCGAGATCACCTTCTCCACCTGCCCCTGCATCGCATCGGCGGCATTGTTGATCAGGTTGACGAAAACCTGCGTCAGCCGCACCTCGCCGCCCCAGGCATAAACCGGCCCGCCGCAGGCTTCGGAGCGCCAGCGCAGGTCGATACAATCCGCCTTCAGCCGCGGCGCCGTCAGCTCCACCGCGGCATCGATCACCTGCACCAGGTCCACCTGCCCCATCGGCTCGCTCTCGTTGCGGGCAAAGGCGCGCAGATTCTTGATGATCCGCGCCATCCGCGCGGCCATGTCGGCAATCCGGCCCAGGTTTTCGCCGGTGCGCTCCGCCTTGCCGCGCTCCAGGAAGGCGGCACCGTTCTCGGCGTATTGCTGGATCGCCATCAGGGGCTGGTTCAGCTCGTGGCTGATCCCCGCCGACATTTGTCCCAGCGCCGACAGCTTGCCCGCCTGCACCAGCTCCTCCTGCGCGCGTTTCAGGGCCGCCTCAGCCTCCTCCCGTTCGCGCACCTCGCGGCGCAGGCGGGTGTTGGCCGCCGACAGGTCGCGGGTGCGCTGTTCGACCCGGCTTTCCAGCACCGCATTGGCCTCAGCCAGGGTGCGGCGCCGCTCCATCACAATGAACAGCATGGCACCCAGAGCCAGGCACACCGCCGCCAGCGCCGCCGCCTGCAGCGCCGCGATCCGCCGCGCCGGCGCCACATCCACCAGGATTTCCCCTGTCATCCCGATCAGCGGCAAATCCACGGAAAGATGCAGTGCGCGGTCAGGCAGATAGGGGCTGCCCTCAAGACTCCAGATTGCATGTCCGGCATAGCGGTCCCGGCTGATGACACTCGGGATCTCCCCCTCCGCGCCGCGCTGCCAGAACAGCAATTCGGACCGGTTGGAAATGAACACTTCGCCGCTCTTCCCGGTAAAGAACACCGCCGGCAGCGAGCCGCGCCAGGTCTGCTCGACGTCATTCACATCCGCTGCCACCACCAGCGCCCCGCGCACACCGCCGGGCTGGAACACTGGCGCAGCATAGAAATACGACCGCCGCCCGCCCGGCTGCAAAACCGCGTGACCGGTGCCCATGGCCCCCTGCATGGCGCGGGTAAAATAGGCCTGATCCGAAACATCAGACCCGGACACCCCCTCGGCGGCTGCCAGCACCCGGCCGTCAGCGGCAGCATAGAACACATCCAGCGCCGCGGTCTTGTCGGCAACCGAGCGCAGCAGCTCCGCCGCGGCCTCCCGCGCCGCGGGGGTGGAAAGATTCGCCAGCGCCGGGTGTTCTGCGGTCAGCACCGCCAGTTCCTGATAGACCTGCAGCTGAGTGCTGACGCGGTCCGACGCCAGCGCCAGATCCGCGGCACTGCGCTCTGCCAGGCTGTCCAGCGCCTGGCGGTAGCCATAAGACCAGACTGCCAGCGCCAGCGCCGCCACAGCCACAAGGAACCCGGCAGGCAGGCTCCAGCGAAGAAGTTTGCGTGTTTTCATTGCGGCACGTTATCAAAGCGCCCCTTGCATTGACCAGACGCAGCGGCAAAAACCGGTGTATGAAGACTTTAATCCAATCCCCCACCGATCCGGCCTTTGTGCAGGACCCCTATCCCTTCTATGCGGCGGCCCAGGCAGAGGGCCAGATGCACCACTGGCAGGACTACGGCATGGTTGCCGCCTTCGGCCATTCCGCGGTGCATATGCTGCTGCGCGACCGCCGCTTTGGCCGCGAGGTGCCTCAGGAGCTGCGCAAGGACGGCCCAGCCCATCTTGCCCCTTTCCTGGCAGTGGAGGCGCATTCGATGCTGGATGCCGAGCCGCCCCGCCACACCCGCCTGCGCCGCCTGGTGCTGCGCGCCTTCACCTCGCGCGAGATCGCGGCGCTGGAGCCGGGCATCAAGGATCTGTGCCACCAGCTGATCGGCGCTTTCCCGGACCAGCCCTTTGACCTCTTGGACGCCTATTGCACCCAAGTGCCGGTGATCACCATCTGCCGCCTGCTGGGGGTGCCGGAGGAGATGGCGCCGCAGCTGTTGGACTGGTCGCACAGGATGGTGGCGATGTATCAGGCGTCGCGCACGCAAGAGACCGAACACGCCGCGGCGCAGGCCTCGCAGGCGTTCACGGACTTTCTGCGCGGCTACATCGCAGAGCGCCGCAATGATCCCCGCGACGACCTCATCACCCGGCTGATCGCGGCTGAGGAGGAAGGCGACAAGCTGTCAACGGACGAGCTGATCGGCACCTGCATCCTTCTGCTGAACGCGGGCCATGAGGCCACCGTGCATTCGCTGGGCAACGGCGTGAAGACGATGCTGCAACAGGGCTGGCAGCCGGACTGGCTGGCGCCTGAGGGGATCGAGGGGCTGGTGGAGGAGATCCTGCGCTTTGATCCGCCTTTGCACATGTTCACCCGCTACGCCTATGAGGAGGCAGAGGTGTTCGGCCACACCTTCCAGCGCGGCGATCAGGTGGCCCTGCTGCTGGGTGCCGCCAACCGCGACCCTAAGGCACTGGACGACCCGGACCGTTTTGACCCGGCCCGGCCGCCCAAGGTGAACAAGAGCTTCGGCGGGGGCCTGCATTTCTGCGTTGGCGCACCGCTGGCGCGGCTGGAAATGCAGATCGCCCTGCCGATCCTGTTTGAGCGCTGCCCGGACCTGAAGCTGGCGGCAGACCCGGAATACTCGAACACCTACCACTTCCACGGCCTGACCCGGCTGACGGTCTCTGCCTGACCGGAGCACTCCCGCCCGCGCTGCAGGGATCACAGATCCCTTTGCCCGGTTGGGCCAGGCGCCGCTGACGCGGCGCGGCGCCCCCATTTCACCTTTGGAAAAATACTCCAGGGGTGAGGCGCCTTGGCGCCGAGGGGGCAGCGCCCCCTGCCATACCCCTCTTGGGGGCTACTCCAGCTCCCCCGGGGCTCCGGCCAGGCCGGAGCTGTTCAGCAGCCAGTCCCGGAAGACAGCCACCTTGGGGTCATTCCACTTCTGCCGCTCTCCGATCAGGGCATAGGCACCGGACGGGGTGCCGCAGGTCATCTCCGGGAACGGCAGCACCAGGTCCCCCCGTGCCAGTTCCTCGCGGCACAGAACCAGATCCGCCATCACCACGCCCGCCCCCAGCACCGCGGCCCGGGTGGCCATGTCGAGGTTCGGGAAAACTTCGCCGCCGGCCGGGTCCACTCCCTCCACCCCGAAATGGCGCAGCCAGGTTGACCAATCCTCGCGGCGCGGTGTTTCGTGCAGCAGCCGCAGTCCGGCCAGCGCCGCTGGCCCCTCGGCCAAAACCGGCAGCAGCGCGGGCGCGCAGGCCGGGGAAAGGATCATGCCGAACAGTGGCATAACCTCGATATCCTCCGGCCGCCCGCGGATGTTCTCAAGCGAAATGCCAAGATCGTATTCGGCCCTGTCAAATCCCTTGCTGCCGTAAAAATCGGTTGCCAGCCTCAGCTTGATCTCAGGATGCGCAGCGCGGAACTGTTCAATCCGGGGCAGCAGCCACCGCAGCGACAGCGTCGGCGGGCAGATCACCCGCAGCTCGGATGCATCCGCGGCGATCTGCTCCACCTCGCGCAGCATCATCGCAAAAGCCTCAGTCAGCACCGGATAAAGCCGCTGTCCGGCCGTTGTCAGTTCCACCCCGCGGGCATTGCGGTGGAACAGCTGCACGCCGATGTGGTCCTCCAGGATCTTCACCTGGCGGCTGATGGCGCCGCGGGTCACGAACAGCTCCTCTGCAGCGGCGATGAAGCCCTGGTGGCGGGCGGCGGCCTCAAAGGCGCGTAAGGAATTGAGGGGCGGCAGACGCATCAGATCACCATGGGTCATTTTTCCTGATCCATGGTGGAGATTAACTGGTTTGCGCGCAAGCCCCCTGCGGCCCTATTCCTTAGGCCCAAACCAGAGGAACAGCCATGATTGCAAATATTGAGAAAGCAGGCGTGCAGCACATCAGCCCCCCGGCCCGTGGTGCCCTTGGCTGGTTCGCCGCCCTCCTAGGGCACAAGAAAACTAAGCCTCGTGCAGCAACGGGCCCGAACGCGGTACAGGTGCCGCGTCTCGAACTGCAACGGCTGACGGAAACATCTCCGCATCTGTTGGCTGACATTGGCGTGATGCCGGAGGCTGCCTCTGGCGAGACATCCCCCTGGCGGCTGCAGGACGGGCGCCACCTGCTGCTGCGCCCGCCGCTGTGACAGATAGGAACGGGCGGCCCGTTAGCCGCCCAGCGGCAGCATGGTGGTCGACTTGATCTCCTCCATCGACAGAAGCGCCGTCACATTGTGCACCTTCACCTCGGAGATCAGCGCCTGATAGAAGACATCATAGGCGCGCGCGTTCTGCACCCGCACTTTCAATATATAGTCGATGTCGCCCGCCAGCCGGTGCGCCTCCTGCACCTCGGGGCGTTCCTGCAGCGCCTTCAGGAACTTGGCCTGCCATTCCGCCTCATGCTCCGAGGTGCGGATGAGGACAAAGAAACAGGCCTCGAACCCCAGCGCCTCCGGGTCCAGCAGCACTGTCTGCTGTCCGATCACCCCGGCCTCCTTCAGCTTGCGGATGCGATTCCACACCGGGGTCTTGGAAGACCCGACCCGGCGGGCTATTTCATCCAGCGACTGGCTGGCGTCGCGCTGCAGTTCAGCCAGAATTTTCCGGTCCGTGCCGTCGATCCGCACCGTCATTCCTGTTTTCTCCTTATGTGAGGACCAATCGGCCCGATGTCCCGCCGCGGCAAAACCAATGTTCTTATTTCCGCGCCCATATAGCGCAATACCGGGAATATTTCCTATATCTACCCTCAAGTCAAACACGCACAGAGGGTACAGGAATGTCCGCACCATCGACACATGCCGCCAATGCCGCCACTCGCACCCGTGGCAGCATGGATTGTATGGTGGCAGGCCAGGTGACCTTTGCGGGTTCCGGCCCCGGCGATGCGGAGCTGCTGACCCTGAAAGCCCTGCGCGCGCTGCAAGCCGCCGACGTGATCCTGCACGACCGTCTGGTCAGCGATGAAATCCTCGCGCTGGCCGGCCCGCAGGCCGCGCTGGAGGATGCCGGCAAGGAGGGGTTCGGTGCCCAGGTTTCGCAAGAGGACATCAACGCCCGTCTGGTGGAACTGGCGAAGGAAGGCAAGAAGGTACTGCGTCTGAAGGGCGGCGACCCGGCGATCTTTGCCCGCCTGGATGAGGAGCTGAGCGCCTGCGAGGCGGCCGGCATTGCCTACAGCATCATCCCCGGCATCACCGCCGCGTCGGCCGCCGCCGCCGCCATCGGCCAGAGCCTGACCCAGCGCGGCCGCAATACCGCAGTGCGGTTCCTGACCGGCCACGCGATGACCGGCTTTGCCGATCACGACTGGGCGGCACTGGCGCGCCCGGGCGAGGTTGCAGCCGTGTATATGGGCAAGAAATCCGCCCGCTTCGTGCAGGGCCGCCTGATCATGCATGGCGCCGACCGCGCGACGCCGGTGACGATCATCGAAAACGCCTCGCGCCCCGATCAGCGGGTGCTGGAAACAACACTGGACCGCCTGCCCGCCGACCTGGACGCGGCAGGATTCGACGGTCCTGCCCTCACCTTCCTGGGTCTTGCCCCGCGCCAGGCGGCGGCAGCCCTGAACGATCTTAAAACGGAGCTTGCATAATGGCCCGCGCCTTTACACCCAAAGTCATCACCGCCAACGACCTGCTTGAGGGCGACGTGATCTACTTCACCGCCCAGGACACCTGGACCCGTGAGCTGTCGGAGGCTGAGCTGATCACCGACGAGGCAGACGCCCAGCTGCGCCTGCTGGAAGCGGAGAAGCAGAACATCAAGATCGTCGGCGCCTATCTGGCCGACGCCAAGGCAGGCCCGAACGGGCCTGAGCCGACCCACTTCCGCGAGGACTTCCGCCGCACCGGCCCCTCGAACTACTTCCATGGCAAGCAGGAGGCGCAAGCCAATGTATAAGTACAACGAGTTTGACGAAGCCTTCCTGGCGGAACGCAACGCCCAGTTCCGCGCCCAGGTCGAGCGCCGCATCGACGGCTCCCTCACCGAGGACGAATTCAAGCCGCTGCGCCTGATGAACGGCGTCTACCTGCAGCTGCACGCCTATATGCTGCGGGTTGCGATCCCCTATGGCACCCTGAACCCGAACCAGATGCGCACGCTGGCGCTGCTGGCCGAGAAGTGGGACAAGGGGTACGGCCATTTCACCACCCGCCAGAACATCCAATACAACTGGCCCAAGCTGCGCGACATCCCGGACATGCTGGATGCGCTGGGTGAGGCCGGCCTGCACGCCATCCAGACCTCTGGCAACACCATCCGCAACACCACCGCCGACCATTTCGCCGGTGCCGCCGCGGATGAGCTGACCGACCCCCGCCCCTATGCCGAGCTGATCCGCCAGTGGTCCACCGACCACCCGGAATTCCAGTTCCTGGGCCGCAAGTTCAAGATCGCCATCACCGGCAGCAGCGCTGACCGCGCCGTGATCAAGGCGCATGACGTGGGCCTGCAGGTGGTGGAACAGGACGGCAAGGTGGGCTTCAAGGTCATCGTCGGCGGCGGCCTGGGCCGCACCCCGATGATCGGCCAGGTGCTGCGCGAGTTCCTGCCGCAGGCGGATCTGCTGCCCTATCTGGAGTCGGTTCTGACCGTCTACAACGTGCTGGGCCGCCGCGACAACAAGTACAAGGCGCGCATCAAGATCACCGTCTCCGAGAACGGCATCGACACCTACCGCGCGATGACCGAGGAAGCCTTTATGGCGATCCGCGGCCAGTACGACGGCACCGACCAGCAGCTGCTGGAAGAGATCAAGACGCATTTCCAGGCGCCGGAATTCCGCTCCGCCCCGACCGATGCGTTCGATGCAGCCTATGCAAACGACCCGGTGTTCCGTGCCTGGGCCGACACCAATCTGCACGCGCACCGCGCCGCGGGCCACGCCATCGCCACCATCTCGATCAAGGCGCATGGGGCAACCCCGGGCGACGCATCGGCGGAGCAGATGCGGGTGATGGCCGACCTGGCTGAGCAGTACGGCTATGGCGAATTGCGCATCAGCCACCAGCAGAACGTGATCCTGCCGCATGTCCACAAGAACGACCTGCCGGCAATTCACGCCACGCTGAAGGCAAACGGCCTGGCCACCGCCAACATCGGCCTGATCTCGGACATCATCGCCTGCCCGGGCATGGATTACTGCGCGCTGGCAACCGCCCGCTCGATCCCGGTCGCGCAGGAAATTGCAACCCGCTTTGACGAACTGAAGATGGAGCACGACATCGGCCATCTGCAGATCAAGATCTCGGGCTGCATCAACGCCTGCGGCCACCACCATGTTGCCCATATCGGCATTCTTGGTTTGGACCGCGCCGGTGTTGAAAACTACCAGATCACCCTGGGCGGCGACGCCACCGAGACGGCTGCCATCGGCACCCGCACCGGCCCCGGCTTTGCCTATGACGAGATTGTTCCCGCCGTGGAGCGAATCGTCGAGGTTTACATGGCCCAGCGTGACAGCGCAGAGGAAACCTTCCTCGAAACCTACCGCCGGATCGGCATGGAGCCGTTCAAGGCAGCCCTCTATCCCGAGGCTCAGAAAAAGGTCGCCTGATCTGATGTTCCATTCAGCCGGAAATAGGCCCGCCGGAGAAGCCGAGCTTCTCCGGGACCGGGAGCTGGCCGCCAAGGCGGAGGCGCTGAATTCGCGCTTCCGCCACCATTCGGCCACCTCGGTGATGGAGGGCGCATTGCGGGACGCAGGACACATCGCCCTGGTCTCCTCTTTCGGCGCGGAATCCGTGGTGCTGCTGCACATGGCCGCGGTCATCGACCCGATGACGCCGGTTGTGTTTGTGGACACCGAACTGCTGTTCACCGAGACGCTGATCTATCAGCAGGAAGTGAGCGAGCGGCTGGGCTTGCGCAATGTGCGCATTATCCGCGCCGATGACATCGCCGAGAAGGACCCCTACGGGGCGCTCAGGTTCAGCGACAAGGATGCCTGCTGCACCCTGCGCAAAACCGTGCCGCTGCAAAAGGCGCTGGCGGGCTATGACGGCTGGATTACGGGCCGCAAGCGGTTCCAGGCCGGCACCCGTGCCGCGCTGGAGTTCTTCGAGGTCGAAGAGGGCACCGGGCGGCTCAAGATCAACCCGCTGGCCCATTGGGCGCCCGAGGACGTGCGCGCCTATATGGATGAAAACCGCCTGCCCCGCCATCCGCTGGTCGCCAAGGGCTATCCCTCGATCGGCTGCGCCCCCTGCACCAGCCCGGTCAAGGATGGCGAAGACCCGCGCGCCGGCCGGTGGCGCGGGGAAAACAAGGAAGAATGCGGCATCCACGTTGTGGATGGCAAATTCGTACGCACAGGAGCGTGAGTGAGATGACTGTTATCGTGACCGACACCGGCTTTGCGGCCGACGACTGGACCACCGGTTTTGAGGGCTCGGATGTGCTTGAGCTGGCTTCCGACGCCAATCTGAATGACGTGTCGCTGGACGGCGTGAAGCTGGTGCGGGTTGAATTCCCCAGCTTTGCCGACGGACGCGGCTTTACCCTGGCCCGTCAGCTGCGGCTGAAGGGTTATGAGGGCCGCCTGCGCGCCTTTGGCCATGTGATTGCCGACCAGTACGCCATGGTCCGCCGCTCCGGCTTTGACGAGGTGGAGCTGAGCGACGACCTCGCCGCCCGCCAGCCCGAGGACCAGTGGCTGGCCCGCGCCAACTGGAAAGACCACAGCTATCAGGCCCGCCTGCGCGGCAGCACCGCTGCCCGCTAAGCCAGCCCCGTAACCCGGGACACTCCCTGAAACCGGCTCCGTTGCGTCAAACGCGGGGCCGGTTTCGCAAAACAGGGGGTTTTCCTGACCTGTATCAAAGACTAATCAGAGGTGCCGGCTACTCCTCCGGCAGTGGACCCGATGAATGAGATGACACCCGTGACCGACACTGCAACCGACCCGAAACCGGCCAAAGCCGTGCCGGCCCTGCCCGATGCGCAGACCGTGACCCAGGTGAAACACTGGACCGACCGGCTGTTCTCCTTCCGCTGCACCCGGCCTGCGTCGTTGCGGTTCCGCTCCGGCGAATTCGTGATGATCGGCCTGATGAACGACCCGGACCCCAAGACCGGCAAGCAGAAACCGCTGCTGCGCGCCTACTCCATCGCCTCGCCGTCGTGGGACGAGGAAATGGAGTTCTACTCGATCAAGGTGCAGGACGGCCCGCTGACCTCCAAGCTGCAGCACATCAAGGAAGGCGATGAGATCATTCTGCGCCCCAAGCCCGTCGGCACCCTGGTGCATGATGCGCTGGTTCCGGGCAAGCGGATTTGGTTCTTTGCCACCGGCACCGGCTTCGCGCCCTTTGCCTCGCTGCTGCGCGAGCCGGAAACCTATGAGAAATTCGATGAAGTGATCATCACCCACACCTGCCGCGAAGCAGGCGAGCTGACCTATGGCCGCGAGCTGATCGAGAGCCTGAAGGACGACGAACTGCTGAATGAGGTGATCGGCGAGGGCTTCTGGAAGAAGATCAAATACTACCCGACCACCACCCGCGAAGAGAGCCCCAAGATGGGCCGCATCACCGACCTGATGCGCTCTGGCGAGGCGTTTGCGGATCTCGGCGTGCCGCCGCTGAACCCGGAAAGCGACCGCGCGATGATCTGCGGCAACCTGGCCTTCAACCTGGAGCTCAAGGACCTGTTCGAGAACACCTATGGCCTCGAAGAGGGCGCCAATTCCAAGCCTGCGCATTTCGTGGTGGAGAAGGCGTTTCTGGATTGATGCCAGACCGGGCGCCCTCCGCGGCAAGCCCCATTTTTGACACGAATTTGACGGGAGGCTGCCGCCTCCCGTTTATCTTTTGTTGGGGATGAATCGGTATCCCGGTTGCTGAGATCCAGAATGGAGCAACAGCAGATGCACAACGAAACGGCCCCCGGGCACTCCCCTCTTTTTCAGTCCGTCAGAAGCGAGGCAGGCAAGGCCCGTATCAACGCGGCGGTTGCCGGTTTTCAGAACCGCCCCGGCCAGGTGCAGCCCTCAACCCCGGAAAAGATTGCCGCCATCAAGGCGCGTTTTGATACGCGCGCCATGGGGCCGCAGGAGATCGACCAGTTGTTCGACGCGCTGGTGCAGGCAGGCCATCCGATGACCGCGCCGATGCTGCTGCTGAATTCCATGGGCGAACGCTTCCGCAGCCATTTGTCAGGCCTGTCCGGCAGCGCCTATGACAGCAGCCGGCAGCTGGACCTGATCGCAGTGGCGCAGCTGCAGATTCAGCGCGCCCGCAAGCAGGGCGGCAGCAGCGCCGGCTGGGAGAGCTTCCTGGCATTTGTGATGCCGCCGCAGGAACCGGCCGAAGCCCAGCCGCCCGTAGCCCACATGGCACGCCTGGCGCAGCAGGCGCAGGCGCGGCCGAACTGATCAGCCGCAGCCAGACCGGGCAAACACCCGATTGAACGAAAAAGGCGGCCGGGAATTCCCGGCCGCCTCTTCTTTACCTGACCCTTTAGCAGCCGGTCTCATTCGCTCGCGGTTGCGGCCTCTTCAGCAGTGCCAGTGCTGCCGGCACCGCTCTGGTTCAACAGCTCATCAGCGGTAGTGGTTGCACTGTCCAGCGCCTCGCTTGCGGCGTCCTGGGTGGCATCCGCCGCGCCTTCGGCAGTGTCCGCAGCGCTGTCAACCGCGCCGGAAGCGGTACCGGCGGCGCTGTCAATCGCAGTGGCGGCTGCATCTGCTGCTGTGCCGGAGGCCTCTCCGGACGCTTCCGCAGCGCCGTCAAGCGCGTCTCCCACGGTTTCCGAAACCGCGTCGGCAGCCTGGTTCACGGCATCCTGCGCCGCCTCAACCGCAGCACCTGCGGCCTCAGCACCGGAATCGATGGCCTCTTCCACGGCCTCCGCCGCGTCCTGTGCCGCCTCTTCAGCTTCCGCTGCCGGCTCCACTGCGGTTTCCGGTGCGGTGCTGCTCTGCTCTTCCTGCACTGCAGGGGCTTCTGCCGGGGCGGGCTCCTGCGCGTCCTGGCCGGCCACCAGCAGGTAGGCGGCCACCGCTGCGGCACCCAGCCCCAGCACGATCAACAACTGTTTCATAATCCTCTCCTTGCTCCTGCCGGCCTGCGGCAGGCCGGGGCCGCTGTTGTCGCGGCATCTGCCCTGCCAGATGGCGAAGCGCGCGGCACAGCTCAAGGGGGAAGTTTGCGCCATACGCGTCACGGGCGGCCCGCTGCCGCCAATCTGCCCAAAACTGGCGGAACGCCGCCGCAATGCCGGCTTTTCAGGCTGTTGCGCCGCAGCCTTCAAGCAGCTGCCGCGCGCTGCCCGCCGCCGATTTCAGCGCCATTTGCAATATGCGGCCTTGAAATGCGGCTTTCCTGCAGCCATACCGCCCATAACGCTTGAATCATACGCGCGGGGGCAGTAGCGTTCCCGCACTTTTTGCAATGACAGAAGGATCGCAGTCATAGCCCGCAGACCTCATAACGCGCCGCCCCAACGTGACACCGGCCCGCGCGTCAACGAAAAAATCCGTGCCTCCGAAATCCGCCTGATCGGCGCCGATGGCGAAAACGTCGGGGTCGTGCACCCGGCCAAAGCCATGGACATGGCGGCTGAGGCCGGACTTGATCTGGTAGAAATCTCGCCCAACGCCAATCCGCCCGTGTGTAAGATCATGGACTTTGGCAAGTTCAAGTACGAACAGCAAAAACGCGAGAGCGAAGCCCGCAAGAAGCAGAAGATCATCGAGGTCAAAGAGGTCAAGTTCCGTCCCAACACGGACACTCATGACTACGATGTGAAAATGCGGAACGTCTACAAGTTCCTGGAAAACGGCGACAAGGTGAAGGTCACCCTGCGCTTTCGCGGCCGTGAGATGGCGCACCAGAACCTCGGCCGCGAGCTGCTGGAACGGGTTGCCGAGGACACCAAGGAACTGGGCAAGGTCGAGAACATGCCCAAGATGGAAGGCCGCCAGATGATCATGATGATCGGACCGCTGGCCAAGAAGTAAGCCGCGCACCGCTGGTGCAGGGCACAGCCCCGCAGGCCGCCGCCTGCGGGGTTTTTATTTTCCTGGGTTAGCGCTGCCTTAATGCATGCCCGCTATACAGGTGCCATTCTCAATGAAGGCACCCGCATGACCAATTTGACCGACGTCCAGAACACCGCCTTCATGGCCATCGGCCCCAGCCGCATCGCCGCCCTGTCGCTGCTGGCGCTGTCGCAGGCGCCGGGAGACGCCGGCGGCGGCAATGCAGAGGACGCCCTGGCCCTCTCGGTGCAACGCATTTGCGCGGCGCACGGCATGCTCAGCAGCGGTCTGGAGGATCTGCTGGCGGAGTGCAGCTACGCCCTGCCCGCTGAGCTTGAGGAAAAACGCGAGGCCTGCCTGCAGTTGCTGGCACCGCTGCATCACGCCGTAACTGCCGAAGATGGCGGCGCGCTGGCACAGGTGCGCGCAGTGCCGGACCTCACCTCCCTCTGCCTCTACCGGCTGGAACCAGCGGTGTCGGCGTTCCTTAAGGACATGGTGCAAACACTGCGCGAGGCGCAGCAGCAGCGCGAGGAAGAGCGCGATGCCCGGATGCGCGCCACCATCGCCAATGCCGAGGGTGTCGGCAAGAACATCAAGTTCATTTCCTTCAACGCCTCGATCGAGGCAGCCCGGATCGGCGACATGGGCAAGGGGTTTGCCGTCATCGCGACCGAAATCCGCGAGTTGTCCGGCAAGACCCAGACCCTGCTGGAGGAAATGTCAGGCTACCTGAAGCACTGAGGCGAAACAGGCACCGGGCCACCGGTGCCTGCTGCATCTCCCCTGCGGACCGGCTTCAGGCTGCGGCGGCCACCGCGCGTCTGGCCATTACCCCCACCAGATGGGCGCGGTATTCCTTGGTGCCGTGCAGATCGCCGATCATGCCGCCGGCGTCCACGCTGAGGCCGTCCAGGGCGTCCGGTGCAAAACTGGCATCCAGCGCCGCCTCGGCCTCCCGCCAGCGGAACACGCCCTCCTCGGAGGCGCCGGTCACCGCGACGCGCACCCCGGCAGCGTATTGCGCCACGAAGACTGCAACCATCGGAAACCGCGAGGCCGGCTGGATGAACTTCTCGTAATGCGCCTTCTGCGGCGCCGGGAAGCGCACCGCGGTGATGATCTCCCCCTCCTGCAGGGCGGTCTCAAACAGGCCGCGGAAGAAATCGTCCGCGGTGATCTCGCGGGCGTTTGTAACGATGGTGGCGCCGCTGCCCAGCGCCGCCGCCGGGTAACAGGCCGCCGGGTCGTTGTTGGCCAGCGAGCCGCCGATGGTGCCGCGGTTCCTGACCGCCGGGTCGCCGATCCGCCCTGCTAGCGAAGCCAGCGCCGGATAGCTGCCAGCCGCGGCTTCGGCCACTTCGGCATGGGTGACCGCACCGCCGATGGTCAGCATGCCGCCGTTGTCGCTCAGTTCCTTCAGCTGCGGAATGCCGGTGAGGGAGACCAGCTTCGACGGCATCGCCAGCCGCTGTTTCAGCGTCGGAATCAGCGTCTGCCCGCCGCCCAGCGCCTGCGCGTCCTCATCCGCCAGCGCGGCCACCGCCTCGGCAACGGTTGAGGGCTTTTCGAACTCGAATTCATACATCTTCTTTTCCTTTCCAAAGAGCGTTCAGGCTCTTCTTCTGGCTGGAAGTATCCCGGGGGTGCGGGGGCAGCGCCCCCGCGAACACCTCATCCATTCATCGCCGCCCAGACCCGCGCAGGCGACAGCGGCATGTCAATGTGGGCCACGTTCTTGCCGCCCGACTGCAGCGCGTCGATCACCGCGTTGACCACTGCCGGCGGCGAGCCGATGGCGCCGGCCTCGCCACAGCCCTTCACCCCCAGCGGATTGTGGGTGCAAGGGGTCTGGCAGGAATGGTCCACCTGGTAGAACGGCACGTCATCGGCGCGCGGCATGGCGTAGTCCATGTAGGAGGCCGACAGCAGCTGGCCGTCCTCGTCATAGGCGGCGTTTTCCAGCAGCGCCTGGCCGATGCCCTGCCCCAGTCCGCCATGGACCTGGCCGTCGACGATCATCGGGTTGATGATATTGCCGAAGTCATCGGCGGCGGAGAACCGCTCGATGGTGACCTTGCCGGTATCCCGGTCCACCTCCACCTCGCAGGCATAGGCGCCGGCCGGATAGGTGAAGTTCGCGGGATCATAAAACGCGGTCTCCTCCAGCCCCGGCTCCAGTTCCTCCAGCGGATAGTTGTGGGGGACGTAGGCCGTCAGGCAGACATCGCCCCAGGCCACCGATTTGTCGGTGCCCGCAACGGTGAACTGGCCGTCCTTCAGCTCGATGTCAGCGTCGGAGGCCTCCATCAGATGGGCGGCGATCTTCTTGGCCTTGCTGATGATCTTCTCGGTTGCCCGCACCATGGCGGACCCGCAGACGGCGATGGAGCGCGAGCCGTAGGTGCCCATGCCGAACGGAACCCGTCCGGTGTCGCCATGCACGATATCGACCATGCTCTCATCAATGCCGATCATGTCAGCAACAACCTGCGGGAAAGAGGTTTCATGCCCCTGCCCGTGGCTATGGGCGCCGACAAAGACGCTGATGGTGCCGGTGGCATTCACCCGCACGGTGGCGGCGTCATACAGCCCCGCGCGCGCGCCCAGCATGCCGACGATGTTGGAGGGCGCGATGCCGCAGGCCTCGATGTAGCAATTGATGCCAAAGCCGCGCAGCTTGCCGTTCTTTTCACTCTCCGCGCGGCGGTCGGCGAAGCCTGCCACATCGGCGACCTGCTCCAGCTTGTCCATGGTCGCCACGTAATCGCCGGTGTCATAGGTCAGCGCCACCGGAGTTTCATAGGGAAACTCGGTGATGAAGTTCTGACGCCGCAAGGCAATCGGGTCGGCGCCAAGCTCGCGCGCGGCTTTGTCGATCACACGTTCCAGCTGGTAGGTCGCCTCCGGCCTGCCCGCCCCGCGGTAGGCATCCACCGGCACTGTATTGGTGAACACGGTCTTCACGTTCACCTGCACCACCGGGGTCTTGTAGTTGCCGGCCATAAGGGTGCCGTGCAGGTAGCTGGGCACCGAGGTCGAGAAGGTCGACAGATACGCGCCCATATTGGCCATGGTGTTGGTGCGCAGCGCGGTGAAATTGTTGTGGCTGTCCAGCGCCAGCTCGATCTTGGTCACATGGTCGCGGCCATGGGCGTCGGAGATAAACGCCTCGGACCTTGTCGAGGTCCATTTCACCGCCCGCCCGCAGGCCTTGGCGGCATGGGTGCAAAAGGCTTCCTCGGCGTAGTGGAAGATCTTGGAGCCGAAGCCGCCGCCCACGTCCGGCGCAATCACCCGCACCTTGTGTTCCGGCAGGCCCAGCACAAAGGCGCACATCAAGAGGCGGATCACATGCGGGTTCTGGCTGGTGGTGTGGAGCGTGTATTCATCCGTGCCACGGCTGTAGTCGCCGATCGCCACCCGCGGCTCCATCGGGTTGGCAACCAGGCGGTTGTTGACCAGCTCCAGCGTGGTCACATGGGCGGCGCTGTCAAAGGCCGCCTGCACCGCGTCGTCATCATCGTTTCCGAACACCCAGTCATAACAGAGGTTTGAGGTCAGATCCTCATGCACCTTGGTGCTATCGTCACCCAGCGCCGCGGCCATATTGACCACCGCGGGCTTGTCGCTGAGGTCCAGCTCAATCGCTTCGGCCGCATCGCGGGCCTGTTCCACTGTATCGGCGACCACGGCGGCGACGATTTCACCCACGTGGCGGATGGTGCCATCGGCGATGATCGGGTGGCGCGGCTCCTGCTGCGGGTTGCCGTGGCGGTCAGTGACGCCCCAGCCGCAGGGGATGCCGCCGACCTCGGCGAAATCGGCCCCGGTGAAGATCTTCACCACGCCGGGCATCTCAGCCGCTGCAGATGTGCTGATGGAGTTGATGGTTGCATGGGCCACATCTGCGCGCAGGAAATGCACATGGGCCTGGCCGTTCACGTTGATATCGTCGGTATAGTTCCCGGCTCCGGTCAGGAACCGCACATCCTCGCGCCGCTTGGGGCTGGCGCCGATGCCGCTGTCATTGTCCTTGGGCATGTCTGGTCTTCCTCCCTGGAGGGTGCTGCCTTGGGGGCGCACCTCTTTATCAGTCACTCCTTGTTCAGCTCAGGCCGGTTCCGGCCTGGGGTCGTCCGGTCATTCCGCCGCGATGGAGGAAACATCCTGGCCTGAGGCCGCCATAATCGCCTTGACGATATTGTGGTAGCCGGTGCAGCGGCACAGGTTGCCTTCCAGATAATTGCGGATTTCAGCCTCAGTCGGCTTGGGGTTGTCCTGCAGAAGCGCTGCCGCCGACATCACCATGCCCGGCGTGCAGAAACCGCATTGCAGCCCGTGGTGGTCCTGGAACGCCTGCTGGATTGTGTTCAGCGAGCCGTCGGCATTGGCCTGGCCTTCGATGGTGGCGACCTCCGCCCCCTCGGCCTCCAGCGCCAGCATGGTGCAGGCCTTCACCGCCTTGCCGTCCACATGCACCACGCAGGCGCCGCACTGGCTGGTGTCGCAGCCCACATGGGTGCCGGTCAGCCCCAGTTCCTCGCGCAGGAATGATGACAGCAGCGTGCGCCCTTCAACCTCGCCGCTGGCAGCCTTGCCGTTCACGGTCATTTCGACCTTGGCCATAGTACCCTCCCTTAGCTTGATTTTATTCTGGCTGAGGGGAGTTAAGCACGGGCACCCCCGTTCCGCGAAGTGTTTTCCGGGGGAGCAGAATTGCAAATTCGCGTCAGCCGGGCCTACCCGGGGTTGTGACCTTGCGTCACAGATCCCGCGCTGCAGCGCCGCATTCAGCCTTCTGCATCGCGGCGCGGCATCGGGCGGGTGGGGATTTCCTTCAGCAGGCCGCCGACACCCATGGCGGCGATATCGGCAGAGCGGACAGGCAGGCCGCAGACGATCCGTTCCAGCACCCAGTCGGCGCCATTGAGGGCTGGAGACCGCGCGCAGCCCGGCAGGCCGATCACCGGCTTGTCCTGATGCTTGCCCAGAAACAGCAGGTTGCCAGGGTCCACCGGCATCCCAAAGCGGGTCACGGTGCCGCCTGCCTTGCGCAGGGCCTGAGGCGCCACGTCATGGGTGTCAGAGGTGGCGGAACCGGTGAGGATCAGCACCAGCTGCCCGGGCGCCTCAGCGATGGCCGCTGCCAGTTCCGCCTCCCGGTGCGGCACCACCACCCGCGGCGACAGGCTGAGACCCAACCGGTGCAGACGGCCTGCCATTGCGGCACGGCCCTTGTCCGAAGGGGTGTCCTCTGTGACCGCTGTTTCAATCAGCGTGGCGGAAGTCAGGACCGGCGGCAGGACTTGGATTGCGTCCCCCGCCCCCTCGCTGGCCCGGCGGATGGCGTCGGCGCGCACGCCATAGGAGATGACTTTGATTGTTGCCAGCATGCCCCCCGCATCCGCCCGGTGGTAATCCGGCACGGTGGCGACGGTGATCATCGGATCGGCCGCGTTGACGGCCTCCAGCTTATCCCGGTTCAGCCGCACCAAGCCTGCGCCGGTGGCATAGAGGTTAACCCGGCCTGTGCCTGCGCCGGAAATGCGGATGCCCTGCGCGGAGGGGTCCGGCACCAGAGCGTTCGCCAGCGCCTCTGCTGCGGCGTCCTCGTGCATGTCGGCGGGGTCCAGCCGGGCAACGGTCAGGGTTTCATGGCCCGCGGCGGCGAGGTCGGCGAGGTCGTCCGTGCTCAGCACCGTACCCTTGGCCACCTTGCGCGCTGCGCCCTGCAGGGAATGCGCGAGGATGGCGCCTTTGGCGTCGTGCAGGGGAACCGGGCCGAACCTCATGGCTGCTTGCCGCGCAGGACGGCGGTCATTTCCGACAGGATCGAAACAGCGATTTCAGCCGGGCTGGCAGCGCCGATATCCAGGCCGATGGGGCCGTGGATGAGGTTGATCTGAGCGTCGGTGAAGCCGGCGTCTTGCATCCGGGCGGCGCGGGCGGCGTGGGTTTTCCTGCTGCCCAGCGCGCCGATGTAGAAGACGTCAGCCGCCAAGCCCGCCTGCAGCGCCGGGTCGTCCAGTTTCGGGTCGTGGGTCAGCAGCACCAGCGCGGTACGGCTGTCGAGGCCGAGCTTCTGGACCGCCTCGTCCGGCCAGTCGTCCATCAGCGTCTCGCCGGGGAAACGCTCCGCCGAGGCGAAGGCTGCGCGCGGGTCGATGATGACGGGATCGTAGCCGGCAATCCGCGCCATCGGCACCAGCGCCTGCGTGATGTGGACCGCGCCAACAACCACCAGCCGCAGCGGCGGGTTGTGGACTGCCACGAAAGTCTCGCCGTCGTCTTCCAGCCCGGAGCGGTCCATGCGCATCCGGTCCGGGTATTCGCCGCGCAGCAGTTGCCGCGTGCCAGTGGCGAGGTTCACCTCATAGGCCACGGGCGTGCGGGCTGCGCGGGTTTCTACCAGCTCCGCCAGCAGCGCCTCCGGCAGGGCAGAGCCAACCGGCTCCACCAGCACCTTGATGGTGCCGCCGCACGCAAGGCCCACGGCAAAGGCGTCCTCGTCGCTGACGCCGAATTCCAGCAGCCGATGCTGGCCGTCCTGCAGCGCCTCCAGCGCCTCCACCACCACCGCGCCCTCGACACAGCCGCCGGATACAGAGCCCTCGATCTGCCCATCGCCGGAAACAACCAGCTGCGCGCCGGTGCGGCGCGGGGCGGAGCCCCAGGTCTGGACCACGGTGGCCAGCGCCGCGCCGGTGCCGGAACGGTGCCACGCCAGCGCGGTTTCCGGAGCATGCTCAAACGGGGTCATGGATTGCATCGGCGGGCCTTCCGGGTTCCGGGGGTGTTTGCAATCAAAATCGGCACTTGGGCGGCAGATTGCAAGCGGCGGCTAGAGCAGCGCCATCAGCCGGGCCTTCTCGCCCGCGTCTGAGGGGCTGGAGATCGCCTGTGCCAGATCCTGCAGCGAGGCGATGGAGTGGCCGGCGCGGAAGCTGTCGGTATAGGGCAGCATGGCGCGGATGCCCTGCGCTTTGGGGGCAAAGCCGTCCCAGCGCAGCAAGGGGTTCAGCCAGATCAGTCGGCGGGAGGACAGCTGCAGGCGCTGCATTTCGCGCGCCAGCCCGTCCGGGTCGCCGCGGTCCAGCCCGTCGGTGATCAAGAGCACCACCGCGCCCTGCCCCATCACCCGGCGCGACCAGTCGCGGTTGAAAGCATGCAGGCAATCGCCGATCCGCGTGCCGCCCTCCCAGTCCTGCGCCTCTGCCCCGGCGGCCGCCAGCGCCGCGTCCACGTCGCGCTGCGCCAGATGACGGGTGATGTTGGTCAGCCGCGTGCCGAAGGTGAAGCCATGCACCCGCGCCCAGCCCTGCCCCTTTGCATTCGCCGCGGCGTGCAGAAAATGCAGGATGATGCGGCTGTACTGGCTCATCGAGCCGGAAATGTCGCAGAGCACCACCAGATCGGGCCAGCGGATGCGGCGCTTGGCGCGGGCGATGGTCTGCAAATCGCCGCCCTGCCGCGCCGCATCGCGTAAGGTTTTGCGCCAGTCGGCCCGCTGCCCGCGCGGGGCGGCCATCAGGCGGCGGGACTGGACGGGTGTTACCGGCAGTTTCAGCTGCGCCAGGATGCGCTTGGCGGCGGCAACCTCGGCCGTGCTCATCTGTTCGAAATCCAGCGTCCTCAGCCGCTCCTCTGCTGACATGGTGCGGGAGGCGTCGATCTCAATCTCGGTTCCTTGCGCTTCTTCCTCCGGCGTGTCCGGCTGGCCGAGCATACCGTCCAGCAGCGCCTCTGCCGCGCGTTTCTCCGCAGGCTTGGCAGCGCGTTCCTCTTGCACGCCGCGGATTGCGGGCAGCATCGCGGCCATCATCTGTTCAAGATAGCGGGGATCGCGCCAGAACAGGCGGAAGACCTGGGCGAACACCCTGCGCTGTTCCGGTTTGGCGACGAAACAGGCGTGCAAGGCCCAATAGAAATCCTCGCGGCTGGTGAAGCCCGCCGCTGCCACCGCCCGCACCGCATCCAGCACCCGGCCCGGGCCAACCGGCAGCCCGGCCTTGCGCAGGGCGCGCGCGAAATGGGTGATGTTCACGGCCAGTTTAGGGGCGTCAGGCAGAGAGAGCGGCGGATAGTCAGGCATTACCTGCCATGGGGGCGCTGCCCCCATACCCCCGGAGTATTTCCAGAAAGATGAAGCATCAGGCCGCGTCCAGGCTGGCTTTGGCCTGATCAAGGATGCGCTTGGCCTCTGATCCGTGCAGGCGGGCGATGTCGTCCTGGTATTTCAGGATGGCGCCAAGGGTGTCGGCGATCACCTCAGGGCTGAGGGCGATGACGTCGAGCGCCAAGAGGCAGTTGGCCCAGTCGATGGTTTCGGCAACACCGGGTTTCTTGAACAGGTCTTCGGTGCGCAAGGCCTGCACGAAGGCGACGATCTCCTGGCTGAGCTGTGCGCTGGCCTCCGGTGCGCGGGCGTTCAGGATTTCCACCTCGCGGCTGAAGCCGGGGTAGTCGACCCAATGGTAGAGGCAACGGCGTTTCAGGGCATCGTGCACCTCGCGCGTGCGGTTGGAGGTGAGGATGACGATCGGCGGTTCCGGCGCCTCGATGGTGCCGAGCTCGGGGATGGTGACCTGGAAATCGCTGAGCGCCTCCAGCAGGAAGGCCTCAAACGGTTCATCGGTGCGGTCCAGCTCGTCGATCAGCAGAACCGGGGCGCCATGTTCGTCGGGGCGCATGGCCTGCAGCAGCGGACGTTCGATCAGGTAATCGGCGGAAAACAGTTCGTTCTGCAGCGCGGCGCGGTCGGCGCTGCCCGCAGCTTCCGCCGTGCGGATGGCGACCATCTGGGCGGCAAAGTTCCATTCATAAACAGCGCTGGCGGCATCCAGGCCTTCGTAGCATTGCAGCCGGATCAGCCGGCGGCCCAGCGCGGCGGCGAGCGCTTTGGCGATCTCTGTCTTACCGGTTCCGGCCTCTCCCTCCAGGAACAGAGGACGGCCCAATTTCAGCGACAGGAACACCACGGTGGCCAGTGCGCGGCCGCAGACGTAGCCCTGGGCTGAGAGCAGTTCCTGGACCTGTTCGATGGACTGTGCCTGCATGTCTGACCTCCCCTAACCCCGCCCAACAGGCCATGGGCAGGCGCATCGGTCAAGCGCGGGCGTCCGCGACGCTGCGGCGAAGCGGCAGGGTTTGTATCGCAGCCGCCTTCGGGTAAGACTGGCCGTAACAAGAAGGAAAGCCGAGGCATGAGCAAGACACCCCAGATGCGGTTCCAACCAGCAGCCCGGCGCTGCGGGGGCGTCTGACGATGCGCGTTCTGGCGGTCCTTTGCGTGCGCAATGAGGGCGCGTTTCTTCTGGAATGGCTGGCCCATTACCGGTCGGCGGGATTCACCGACTTTCTGGTGTTTTCCAACGATTGCCAGGACGGCACGGATGTGATGCTGGACCATCTGGAAAAGACGGGGCAGCTGGTGCATGTGCGCAACGACGGGCCCTATGGACGCGAGGGTATTCAGTTTACCGCGCTGAAGATGGCGGACAAGCACCCGCTGATGCAGGCGGCGGATTGGGTGCTGGTCGCGGATATCGACGAGTTTCCCTGCATCAAGACCGGCGGCGGGACGGTGGCGGACCTGCTGGCGGCACTGCCGGATGCGGATGCCATCACCCTGACCTGGCGGCTGTTCGGCAATGGCGGCGTGGTGGACTATGAGGACCGCCCGGTCACCGGGCAGTTTACCCGCTGCGCACCGGAGGTGATCCACTGGCCCTGGCGGGCGGTGATGTTCAAGACGCTCTACCGCAACGATGGCACCTATGGGAAATGCGGCGTCCACCGGCCCCGCAGTTTGAAGGACAAGGCGCGGCTGGAGCGCTTTCGCTGGTTCGATTGCGAGGGGCGGGAGCTGGGCGCGGCCTTCAAGACCAAGCGGCTGTTTTCAGATTACGGCCAGCCGAACACGCGGCTGGCGCAGCTGAACCACTATCCGCTCGGCGCGATGGAGAGTTATGTGGTGAAGGCCGACCGCGGCCGGGTCAACCGGCAGGCCGGGCTGGGCATGGATTACTGGGTGGAGCGCAATTACGCCGCCTGCGAGGACCGCGCGATTGCCCGTTATGCCGCCCCGCGCGGCGCGCTGCAGGCTGGGCTGATGGCGGATGCCCGGCTGGCGCAGCTGCACCGCGAGGCCGTGGACTGGCGCAAGGCGCGGTTCCGGGAGCTGATGCTGGCGGAGGAGAACCGGGCGCTGTTCGCCCGGCTGCTGATGACACCGCCCGCGCGGCCCCTGGATGCGGCTCAGGGCGGTCAGATGCGCCGTTTTGCGCTGCTTGGCCAGGCCGCGGAGGACGGCAGGCAGGCGGAATAGCGGCCGGCAATTGCCCGCCGGCGGCAGCCCGCCAGACAGTAAAGCGGCCTGAGATTTTCCAATTTTAGCCTTATTTGTCACCTAACCGTAAACATACAAACGCGCCGCGAGGCGTATGGGGGTACCAAAGGTGGAAGTCATGCAGGACGGACTTGAAAATCTGGATGAAGATCTCTCCGGCCTGAATCCGGCCCAATGGAAGGCGCGGATGGCAGCGCTGGCCGAAGAGCATGGCATGTACCAGGCGCTGGGAGCCAAGCATTTCGCCACCTTTATCGACCAGGGCAACACCCTTTTGGTGACGTTTGAGACCATTCAAGGCATCCACAACCTGTCGGACCAGGCGCAGCCCCTGGGGTTCGACCTGGTGAAGAACCTGGGCTGGTCGCATATGTGCGTGATCTCTGACGGCGACACCTGGTTCCGCGATGATCTCATCTACGGGTTTTTTGATCAGCTGATCGACGACGGATTCTTTGACGAGTTCGACAATGTGATTTTCTACGGCGCAGGCCCCTGCGGCTATGCGGCGGCGGCCTATTCGGTGGCCGCGCCCGGCGCCACCGTGGTGGCGGTACAGCCGCAGGCGACGCTGGACCCGCGGATGACCGAATGGGACGACCGCTTTGCCGAGATGCGCCGCCTGTCCTTTACTGACCGCTATGGCTATGCGCCGGACATGGTCGATGCGGCCGGCCAGGCCTATGTGATCTACGACCCGCAGGAGCGGCTGGACGCCATGCATGCGTCGCTGTTTGCCCGCGCGAACGTAACCCTGCTGCGGGCGCCTTATATGGGTGACGCGGTGCAAACCCGGCTGATCGAGATGGAGATGCTCTATCACATCCTGTCGCTGGCCGGCAGCGGCCGGCTGAGCGGCGCCGCCTTCAGCAAGCTGTTCCGCAGCCGCCGCAACAACTCCTTTTACCTGCGCAGCCTGCTGGGCCGGCTGGAGCGGGAGGAGCGCAGCTATCTGGTGGCGCTGCTGTGCCGCAATGTGACCGAGCGGATGCGGGCGCCGCGGTTCCGCCGCCGCCTGCAGGAGCTGGAGCAGCGCGCAGAAAGCGGTGAATTCCGGATTCCGCCAAAGCGCTGACCACCTGCAGCATCGGCGCAATCCGCCGCTTTGTTTCGCCGCCGCCATGTGCTAACGCACGCGCATGACCGACACGCTGACCATCCCCCGCCCCGATGACTGGCACCTGCACCTGCGCGACGGCGCCATGCTGCAGGCCGTGCTGCCCGAAACCGCCCGCCATTTCGGCCGTGCGATCATCATGCCGAATCTGGTGCCGCCGGTGGTGACCGGGGACCAGGCCGCGGCCTACCGCGAGCGTATCCTGGCAGCGCTGCCGGACGGGATGGCGTTTGAGCCGCTGATGACGCTGTACCTGACCGAGGACACCGATCCGGTCGATGTCGCCGCGGCCCATGCCAGCGGTTTGGTCAAGGCAGTGAAGCTGTACCCGGCAGGCGCGACCACCAATTCGGCCTCGGGTGTGACCAATTTCGATAACGTCCGCGCGGTGCTGGAGAAGATGGCCGAGATCGGCCTGCCGCTGTGCACCCACGGCGAGGTGACCGACCACGATATCGACATCTTTGACCGTGAGGCGGTGTTCATCGACCGGGTGCTGGACCCGATCCGCAAATCAACCCCCGGCCTGCGTGTGGTGATGGAGCATATCACCACCAAAAACGCTGCGGAGTATGTGGCGAGCCAGGACAAGGATCTGGGCGCGACGATCACCACGCACCACCTGATCATCAACCGCAACCACATTCTGGTCGGCGGCATCAAGCCGCATTATTACTGCCTGCCGGTGGCCAAGCGCGAAGAGCACCGTCTGGCCCTGCGCGCCGCTGCCACCTCTGGCGATGCACGCTATTTCCTGGGCACCGACTCGGCGCCGCATACCGACCCTAACAAGGAAAGCGCTTGCGGCTGTGCCGGCTGTTTCACCGCCACCAACACCATGTCCCTCTTGGCGCATGTGTTCGAGGAAGAGGGCGCGCTGGACAAGCTGGCGGGCTTTGCCTCGGAACACGGCCCGGCGTTCTATGGCCTGCCGGTGAGCGGCGAGAGCCTGACGCTGAGCAAGGGCGATGCTCCGGTGCAATTCCCCGAGAAGATCGAGAGCGGCGACGGGCCTGTCACCGTGTTTGATCCGGGATTCCCGGTCTACTGGTCGGTTCAGGCGTGACCATTGCGAAAATCCCCCGGACCGCTTGCGGTCCGGTTTGCGCCCGACCCGCCCCCCAGGGCGGGCGCGAATACGCCCCCGCCCCCGGGCCGGGCGCAAACCTGCGCAGCGTTTGGGCTGCGCAAGGGGAAAGATATTCAATTTCCGGAGCTGCCACATGATCCCCACCTCGTACCCGTCCAAAGAAGAAATCGCCCGCCTGTCGGCCCGGATGCTGCTGGAAATCGGCGCGGTGAACTTCAATACGGATGAACCCTATACGCTGGCCTCCGGCCTGCCCTCGCCCAGCTATATCGACTGCCGCAAGCTGATCTCATTTCCGCGGATCCGTACCACGCTGATGGATTTCCTCACGGTGACCGTGATGCGCAACGCCGGTTTCGAGGCGTTTGACAATATTGCGGGCGGCGAAACGGCCGGCATTCCCTTTGGCGCGCTGGTGGCCGAGCGCATGGCGCTGCCGATGACCTATGTGCGCAAAAAGCCCAAGGGCTATGGCCGCAATGCCCGCATCGAAGGGGTGATGACCGAGGATCAGCGGGTGCTGCTGGTGGAGGACATGACCACTGACGGCGGCTCCAAACTGTCCTTTGTGGATGCGATCCGCGAAACCGGCGCCTCCTGCGGCCACACCGCGGTGATCTTCTATTACGACATCTTCCCCGAAACCACCAAACGCCTGGGCGACCACGGCGTTGAGCTGCATTACCTGTGCACCTGGTGGGATGTTCTGGCCGAGGCAAAAGCGCAGAAGAGCTTCAGCGAGGAAACTCTGGCCGAGGTGGAGAAATTCCTGAAGGATCCGCGCGCCTGGCAGGAAGCGCATAAAGCCTAAACCGGATCAAAGGCTTCGGAGGGCGGGCGGATTGCCCGCCGCTCTGCGGTCAGCGGCCGGACAGGCGGCGAACCGCCTGACGCTGGGGAAAGCGTTACAGGCCGGGCTGTGGACAAGCCCGGCCCGAATCGCTTCCCGCTCAGGTTGAGACACAGATATTGGGGCCTTTCCAGATTATACCGCATCATGTAGCCTGAGCAGGACAGGCTTACTGGCCTAACATGGTAAACGGCCCACAAACCATGCGCGGTTATCCACAGGGCATCCACAGAGATTCCCAGATAGGAGAAACCCGCGCGGCACCGTATAAGCGGGCCGAGTGACGAGAGCAGTGATGAACGAGATTACCCCCTTTGACGGCGATATGCCGCCCCCCGCCCCGATGCCTGAACCTGCGCAAGCAAGCCAGGCGATGCCGGACAACGAGCTGCCGCATTCGGTGGAGGCGGAACAGCAGCTGCTGGGGGCGATCCTGACCAACAACGAGGTCTATGACAAGATCGCGCTGATCATCGACTCGTCGCATTTCTATGATCCGGTCCATGCCCGCATTTATGAGGTGGCGGCGGCGCGGATCTCCAAGAACGCGCTGGCGTCGCCAGTGACGCTGAAGGCGTTCCTGGAGGACCACGAAGGGCTGAAGGAACTGGGCGGGCCTGCCTATCTGGCCAAGCTCGCCGGCGCATCAATCTCTGCCTTTGCGGTGCGGGATTACGCGCAGATGATCTATGACCTGGCAATCCGGCGCGAGCTGATTGCCCTGGGCCAATCGATTGCAGAAAAGGCGCGCCGCGTAGACGTGGCATCAGAACCTAAAGAGCAGATTGTTGAGGCAGAGCAGTCGCTTTACCAGCTGGCAGAGCAGGGCCAGACGGAAAGCGGTTTCAAGTCATTCCTGAAGGCCGTCACAGAAGCGGTCAATGTGACCAACGAGGCGTATCAGCGGGGCGGCGGCATGGCCGGTGTCTCGACGGGCCTGACAGACCTCGACAAACAACTTGGCGGCCTGCATCCCTCGGACCTTCTTATCCTCGCAGGCCGCCCCTCTATGGGTAAAACGTCGCTGGCGACCAACATCGCCTTCAACGTTGCCAAGGCATACAAACGCGGGGTGAAACCCGACGGATCCGAAGGCGCGCTGGATGGCGGCGTGGTAGGTTTCTTCTCGCTCGAGATGAGCGCCGAGCAGCTGGCGGGACGTATTCTGGCGGAGGCGTCGGAGATTTCCTCGCACAAGATCCGCCAGGGCGACATGACCGAAAGCGAATTCCGCCGCTTTGTGCAGGCGGCCAAGGATCTGGAAAGCTGCCCGCTGTTCATCGACGATACTCCGGCGATTCCGATTTCGCAGCTGGCCGCGCGGGCGCGCCGCCTGAAGCGGACGCACGGTCTGGACCTTCTGGTGATCGACTATCTGCAGCTGTGCCGCGGCATGTCGGACAACCGGGTGAACGAGATTGCCGAAATTTCGATGGGGATG
Source organism: Leisingera sp. CC-HEC093 (assembly GCF_059429195.1). NCBI lineage: Bacteria > Pseudomonadati > Pseudomonadota > Alphaproteobacteria > Rhodobacterales > Roseobacteraceae > Leisingera > Leisingera sp. CC-HEC093. The sequence continues at coordinate 3,986,397 of NZ_JCAIJR010000001.1, forward strand.
AAGGCGATTGCCAAGGAATTGAACATCCCGGTGATCGCGCTGTCGCAGCTGTCGCGCCAGGTGGAAAACCGCGAGGACAAGCGCCCGCAGCTCAGCGACTTGCGGGAATCGGGCTCGATCGAACAGGACGCCGACGTGGTGATGTTCGTGTTCCGCGAGGAATATTATAAGGAACGGGAAAAGCCCGGCGACCACGAGCTGGAGAAGATGGAAGAGTGGAAGCAGGCGATGGAGCGGCTGCACGCCAAGGCCGAGGTGATCGTCGGCAAGCAGCGTCACGGCCCCATCGGCACGGTGGAACTGTCGTTCGAGGCGCAGTTCACCCGCTTCGGCAACCTCGCCAAGGCCTGGCAGCAGGGTCACGAGGACGGCGGCTATTAACTGCCGCCGGTTTCTGGCCGGGGCCGGTGCTGCGGGGACTGCCACGCTGTCCTCGGCAGGAGGATCGGGAATGGCGGAAACCGTGTGCTGATGATGCTGGCCGCAAAGGCACTGCGCCGCCTCTACCCTGGACGCGAACTGGTGTTGCTCGATACTGACCTGCAGGCAGAACTCGGCGGCGGCATCCATTGCGCCACTCAGCAGATGCCTGCTTGAAGCACCTGCCGCAGGCCGCTCACCCCTCTGAAAGCAGGCAACAATCGGCCAGTTTGGCGGGTTTTCCCCCTTGACCTGCGCACCTCCCATGTCATGAACACGCCATGAGCACGGCAAAACTGACAATCAACCTGGATGCGCTGGTCACCAACTGGCGGAATCTGGATGCGCTGACCGGCTGCGAGACCGCAGCCGTGGTCAAGGCGAACGGCTATGGCCTGGATGCAGGCCGGGTGGGCAAAGCGCTGGCCAAGGCGGGTGCGCGCAACTTCTTTGTGGCGGCAGCCGAGGAAGGCGGCGCGCTGCGCCGCGCGCTGGGGCCGGGCCCCGGTATCTCGGTGTTTTCCGGCCATATGGAGGGCGACGCCAAGCTCTTGAAGGATTTCCAGCTGACGCCGATGCTGAACTCGCTGGACCAGATGCTGCGCCATTTCGAGGCGCTGCCGGGCCACCCTTTTGGCGTGCAGCTGGACAGCGGTATGAACCGGCTGGGCATGGAACACAGCGAATGGGCCGCGGTGGCTGAGATCGCCCTGGGCCAGAACCCGGTTCTCCTGATGTCGCATCTGGCCTGCGCCGATGAGCCGGGCCACGCGATGAACGCGCAGCAGCTGCAGGTGTTCCGAGAGATGACCGACGGGCTGGAGGTGCCGCGCTCGCTGGCGGCGACCGGCGGCATGCTTTTGGGCAAGGAATACCACTTCGACCTCTGCCGCCCCGGCGTCGGCCTGTATGGCGGGCTGCCGTTCACCGATGCGGTGCCGGTGGTGCAGCTGGATCTGCCGGTTATTCAGGTACGCGATATGGAGCCGGGCGAAAGCGCCGGTTACGGCAATACCTGGGTGGCACAGCGCCCCAGCCGCATCGCGACCGTTGCCGCGGGCTATGCCGACGGGCTGCACCGGGCGATGGGTGCGGGCGGCATTCACGTCTATGCAGGCGAAACCCCCTGCCCGGTTGTGGGCCGCGTCTCGATGGATTTGATTACCGTGGATGTCACTGATCTGGCAGAGGTGCCGGATATGCTGGCGATCCTTAACGAGCGTCAGACGGTGGACACGCTTGCCGATGCGGCCGGCACCATCGGTTATGAGATTCTGACCTCCTCCGGCCACCGCTCCGCAAGGACCTATCTGGGATGACCCCTGTTGCCCTCCTGGCCCGGCTGGGCCGCACGGCGCTGGCGTCGCTGGCCGCGGTTGGCCGCGCGGCGCTGTTTGCGCTTTCGGCCTTCAGCCATATGGTTCGCCCGCCCTATTACCCGCGCGAATTCCTGCAGGCGCTCTTGAACGTCGGCTGGCTGTCGCTGCCGGTTGTCGGCCTCACCGCGATTTTCACCGGCGGCGCGCTGGCGCTGCAGATCTATGCCGGCGGCGCCCGCTTCAACGCCGAAGCCGTGGTGCCGCAAATCGTGGCCATCGGCATGGTGCGCGAGCTGGGTCCGGTGCTGGTCGGCCTGATGATCGCCGCGCGCGTCACCTCGTCGATTGCCGCCGAGATCGCCACCATGAAGGTGACCGAGCAGATCGACGCGCTGGTGACACTCTCCACCCATCCGATGAAATACCTGGTGGCGCCGCGGGTGCTGGCCGCGCTGATCACCGTTCCGGTTCTGGTCGGCGCAGGTGATGTCATTGGCATCATGGGCGGCTACACGGTGGCGGTTCAGAACCTCGGCTTCAACCCGGCGGCCTATCTCAAGAACACGGTCGACTTCCTGGAAGCGCTCGACATTATCTCCTCTCTGGTCAAGGGCGCGGCCTTTGGCACCATCGCGGCACTGATGGGCTGCTACTACGGCATGCAGTCGGGCCGCGGCGCCCAGGGCGTGGGCCGCGCCACCAAGGGTTCAGTGGAATCCGCCGCGGTGCTGATCCTCGCCGCCAACTTTGTCCTCACAGGGGTGTTCTTCTCGCTATGATCCGCATGGAAAACGTCCATAAGGCCTTTGGCGGCAACCGCGTGCTGAACGGCATGAACCTGGAGATCGCCCAGGGCACTTCGATGGTGATCATCGGCGGCTCCGGCACCGGCAAATCGGTGGCGCTGAAAAGCATTCTGGGGCTGATCCAGCCGGATTCGGGCCAGATCTATGTCGATGGCAAACCTGCCGGATCGGGTGACCGCGACAAGTTTCTGGCCCGCTTTGGCATGCTGTTTCAGGGCGGTGCGCTGTTTGACTCGCTGCCGGTCTGGCAGAACGTCGCCTTCCGCCTGCTGCGCGGCGCGCTGAAACGCCCGGCGGATGAGGCGCGGGAAATCGCCATTGAGAAGCTGCGCCGGGTGGGTCTGAAGGCAGATGTTGCTGACCGCCTGCCTGCCGAGCTGTCGGGCGGGATGCAGAAGCGTGTCGGCCTGGCCCGCGCGATTGCGGCGGAGCCGGAGATCATCTTTTTTGACGAACCGACCACCGGCCTCGACCCGATCATGTCGGGCGTCATCAACGACCTGATCCGCGAGATCGTGGTGGAGATGGGCGCAACCGCCATGACCATCACCCATGACATGACATCCGTGCGCGCCATTGCCGACAACGTGGCGATGCTGCATGGCGGAGTGATCCAATGGACCGGCCCGGTGGCCGAGATGGACCAGTCGGGCGATCCCTATGTGGAGCAGTTCATCCACGGCCGCGCGGAGGGTCCGATCGAGGCGGTGCGGTAGACAAAGGATTTTAGAATGCATCATTTTTCAGTTTTGCTTAGCCACATTAACGAATTCGAGGAAGCTAAGCACGGTGAAGAAAAGGCCAGCAACGACAACAGTTGGGATACCAGTTTTTATCAGTCATTTCTAATTGCTGACATTCGCTTCCGAAAAGCCGCAAAACTGGCGGGCTTTGAGTACCCTGAGGACTTGCCAACTGGTAGCGAGGAGGACCAAATGGGAGAAATCCTACAACGGTTCGACGAGCACGTTCAGAATTGGAGGACAAGAATTCTGGCTGTTGAACTCGAAGCTCAAGCTGCACTCGAGTATGAAGAAACAAACAGTGAGTTCTCGGAAGCCATTGTCTTTGATACGAACCACAAAACCAGCATTCACAAGATCATCTCAGAGCTGCGTGAAGTCGTTTATAAGAGTGATTGGCTCGGCGACGAGCGAAAACAAAGAGTTCTAGGTTCAGTTAACTCAGTTCAAGCCGAAGTCGATAAGGAACTCAGCAACTTTCACCTAGTTCTGGGAAAGGTTGTGGATTTGGGGGAGGCTCTAGGGAAAGCTGGTAAGAAAGCAAAACCGGCATTCGACAGAGTGGAACAACTTGCCAACGCAATTAGAGGGCAGAGAAAACAAGCAACTGCGATTGAAAAGGATGCCGATCCTCTTCAGATCGAAGACAAGCGAGACACTGGGGCCGAATGACCCTCCGCCTCCTCACCCTGTCGCTCTTGATCCTCTACCCCCTCGCCTGGTTTGCGCCCTTGATGCGGGCGGGGCTGCTGCCGATCTTCGGCCTCAGCGAGATCTCAGTGATCACCGGGCTGCAGTCCTTGTGGGGCAGCGACGCGGTGCTGGCGCTGATCGTCACCTTCTTTGCGATCTTTGCCCCCTACCTCAAAACCATCGGCACCGCTCTGGTGCAGTGGCAGCTGATGGACGCGCGGGTGCAGAAAGTGCTGCATGTGCTGGGCAAGCTGGCGATGGCCGACATTTTCCTGATCGCGCTTTACATCACGCTGGCCAAGGGCATTGGCCTTGCCACCGTTGAGACCGCCTGGGGGCTTTATCTGTTCACCGCCTGCATCCTTGCCTCAATCGTGTTGGGGCTGCTGACGGAGCGCGCCGCCAGGGCGCAGCGGCAGACGGGGTAAACCCTTGATCCGGCAGTAAACCGCCCCATTTCATAAACTTCGACACCTGTTTCGCACGGGACCGGCTTGCTGCGCCCTTCTGCTGGGCTCCCCCTCCGGCCGCCGGGTCCGGCATTTGTTTTGTATTGCTGCTGGAGGGGGCGCTATGTCCGGCATTCTACCTATTCTGTTCACCGCGCAGACTGTGCTGATGCGGCTGTCCTTCCTGCTGATCTGCTTTGCCGCCGCGGCGGCGCTGGCAGCTACCGCGATGGCAGCGCTGGGGATCTGGCCCTGGCTGTCGCTGCAGGCCGGGCTGGATGGCGAGGTGATGCCGCAGGCCGGCATGCTGGCCCAGATCGCACTGACGGCGCTGGCAGTGATGCTGGTGTTCTTTCTGCCCGCAAACACCCGCATCCTGGCGCTGGAGACCTCGCACCGGCGGTTTGCGCTCAGCATGGAGGACGTGCTGCAGGCCTATCAGCTGGCTCATGCCGGCGACCGCGCGGGCGTGTTCACGCTGGCCTCGGAGTTTGACGCGGTGAAGGAACGGCTGGCGTTTCTGCGGTCTCACCCGGATCTGTCCGGGCTGGAACCGGATGTGCTGGAGATCGCCGCGCAGATGAGCCAGGTCAGCCGCGAGCTGGCGGAAACCTATTCCGATGCCAAGGTCGCCCGCGCCCGGCAATTCCTGAAACAGCGCCAAGAGGAGCTGGAGACCTTCAAGGCGCGGCTGGAAGATGCGCAGATCATCATGCATGAGCTGCGCCAATGGACCCGCGACGTGGAGATTGAGGAAAGCATCGCCAAGTCGCATCTGGGACGGCTGCGCGGCGAGCTGTTCGAACTGCTGCCGGAACTGTGGGCACAATTGCAGGGCCAGCCGGACGGCTCCGGCCCTGAGGGCAGCAGCGTGGTGCCGATCCAGCCGCCGCGGCGCGCCGACTGACCTGCCGCACTTCGCAGCTGATAAAGGGGCTCTGCCCCCGGCCCTGACGGGCCTCCCCCGGGATATTTCCAGCCAGAAGAAGGAAGCCCGCCTCTTCATCTGGCCCCAAATATCCCGGAGCGCGAGGCAGAGCCTCGCATCTGCCGGTCCAGAACCCGCAGCCCCTTGAACAAAACAGAAACATCTGCCACTGATCCAGCATGGCAAAAACATCTTTCTCCTGCTCCGCTTGCGGTGCCAGCTTTTCCAAATGGTCCGGCCGCTGCGAGGGCTGCGGCGAGTGGAATACCATCACTGAAGACAAGGGGCTGTCTTCCGGCCCCTCGAAAAAGTCACTGGGCGTCAAGCGGGGCCGCACTATCCAGCTGACCGACCTGTCGACGCGGGAAACACCGCCGCCGCGCGCCTGCTGCGGCGTTGGCGAGCTTGACCGGGTGCTGGGCGGCGGGCTGGTTGCCGCCTCCGCCATCCTGGTGGGCGGTGATCCGGGCATCGGCAAATCCACCCTGCTGCTGCAGGCGGCGGCACGGTTTGCCCAGGCCGGCGTCAAAACCGTCTATGTCAGCGGCGAAGAGGCCAGCGCACAGGTGCGGATGCGGGCGCAGCGGCTGGGGCTGGCGGATGCACCGGTACAACTGGCCGCGGAAACCAACCTGCGCGATATCCTGACCACGCTGGAGGCGGAGAAGCCGCAGCTGGCAATCATCGACTCGATCCAGACCATGTGGGCCGACCATGTGGACAGCGCGCCGGGATCCGTCAGCCAGGTGCGCGCCGCGGCGCATGAGCTGACCACATTTGCCAAGCGGCACGGGATTTCCATTATCATGGTCGGCCATGTCACCAAGGAGGGCCAGATCGCCGGCCCCCGGGTGGTCGAGCATATGGTCGATACCGTGCTCTATTTCGAGGGCGAGCGGGGCCATCAATTCCGCATCCTGCGCGCGGTCAAGAACCGCTTTGGCCCGGCGGATGAAATCGGCGTGTTTGAAATGACCGGCAGCGGTCTCAGCGAAGTGATCAACCCTTCTGCTTTGTTTCTGTCAGAGCGCGGCGAACCGTCGCCTGGATCGGTGGTGTTTGCCGGCATCGAAGGCACCAGGCCCGTGCTGGTCGAGATGCAGGCGTTGATTGCGCCCTCGCCCCACTCGCAGCCGCGCCGGGCGGTGGTTGGCTGGGACAGCTCGCGGCTGGCGATGATCCTGGCGGTGCTGGAGGCGCGCTGCGGCATCCCTTTTGCGGGCCTGGACGTCTATCTGAACGTGGCGGGCGGCATGAAGATCTCTGAACCGGCCGCCGACCTTGCCGTTGCGGCAGCACTGCTGAGTGCGCGGGAAGACGTCGCCCTGCCCGCCGATACGGTGGTTTTCGGAGAAATTTCGCTATCCGGTGCGCTGCGGCCCGCGCCGCAGACCGAAAACAGGTTGAAAGAGGCGCAAAAACTTGGTTTCACGGCGGCGATTGCCCCTGGCGGCAGCAAAACCGTGTCCGTAAACGGCCTTTCTTTGCGAAAGTCGGGCGATCTGGCAGGTTTTGTTGGCGAATTCTTCGGGGCCGGTTAAAGTCGCAAAAAATTTGAGATCGCAGGCAAACAGGCGAGGGACATGGAAGGTTTCACAATCATCGACGGGGTGGTCGCCCTGGTCATTGTCGTATCGGCACTGCTGGCCTATTCGCGCGGTTTCGTGCGCGAGGCGATGGCAATTGCCGGCTGGATTGCCGCCGGTGTGCTGGCTTTCCTCTTCGCCCCGCAGGTGGAGCCGCTGATGGCGGAAATCCCGGTGATTGGCGAGTTCATCGCTGACAGCTGCGAATTGTCGATCATTGCCGCCTTTGCGGCGGTGTTCGCCCTGGCGCTGATCGTGGTCTCCTTCTTCACCCCGCTGTTCTCCACCCTGGTGCAGCGTTCGGCGCTTGGCGGGCTGGACCAGGGTGCCGGCTTCTTCTTTGGTGTGCTGCGCGGCATCCTTTTGGTCGCTATTGCCTTCTTCCTTTATGACGTGGTGATGACCGGCCAGAGCTTTACAGTTGTTGACGAAAGCCGATCTGCCGTGGTGTTCGAGCGCATGACCGGCAAGATTGAGGAGCGCAATCCGGAACAGGCCCTGGGCTGGGTCACTGAGCAATATGAATCGCTGATCGGCGCCTGCGGCCAGTAAGTCCAAGGGATTACCCCAAAAAGCCAGATACGCGGGCGCCTCTTGGGCGCCCGTTTTGCTTTGGTTTCAATGTGTTCACAAGGTTATCCACAGGGCGGACGGCGCAATCGTTAACGGCGCAACTTTTCATTAAGACATTGTTAACCAAAGAGAATCGCAGATCGGGCGGCAAATTTCCGGACCGTCAAATTTGCGGCAAAAATTAACAAATCCTCACCCTCGCCGGTCAAAAGGTTAACAATCCCCCTGAAAAAGCGGGTTTTGTCGCCAAAAAATCGCGCCATCCCGAAATGGGACGCAAGCCCGCCCCAATTTGGTCCCAATTCGGGGGCCACATGGCTTCAACGGCAAAACGCCGGGCTAAAGACGCTCAGAAGGGACACGAAAATGCAGCTGGATCACACCACAGATTTCGCCGACTACCTGCCGGTTGATGTTCTGCTGCTGGACAATCCCCTGCCGCGCACCCCTGCCCCGGCACCGAAACGCGCCCGCATCCGCAGCGGCGGCTTTCTGCCCGATACGCTGGTAGAGACCGAAGAAGGCTTCAAGCAGGCCCGCGACGTGAAACCCGGCGACATGGTGTTCACCTTTGATGGCGGCGCGCAGGAAGTGAAGGCGGTCCGTCATGCAGTGCCGCGCCTGACCACCCTGATGCATATCCCGGCAGGCGCGCTTGGCAACGACACCGACCTGATGCTGCCCTCGGACCAGAAAGTGGCCCTGGAGATGGACACCGCGGAACGGCTGTTCGGCCTGCCGGTGGTGGTCGCCAAGCTGATCGCGCTGAGCGGCTATAAGGGCATTAAAGCCGCGGCGCCGGAGCGCCTGGGCCGCATCCACTTTGAGTTCGAGGAAGAAGAACTGATCTGGGCCGAAAGCGGCATGCTGCTGCCCGCCGCAGACACGGCCCTGGAGTCTGCCTTTCACCAGCTGTCGCTGACCGAGACCCGCCAGGTTCTGGCCAGCGACGAAGGCCGCGCGCTGTCGCAAACCGGCATGGGTGCAGTTGATGCCCGCCTGCCCGGCCCGTTCGACAACCTGCTGGACCGTATTCTGGCAGCCTGAGCCCCCCGCTATTCCTCCCCCCCTCGGGCCCGCCTTCGTGCGGGCCTTTCCTTTGGCGCCGCAGAGCACCCGGCGCCAGTACCAAGGGAGGATCTGACGATGAATTTGCGGCCTGACCCAACATTTCACGCAACACCCAAGCTGGCGATGGAGGCCCCGGCGGAAAAGCTGGCGTTTACCCTGATGCTGAGTCCCGATTTTTCGCAACCGGACGGGCTGGCGGTGGTTGATGTCGACCCTGGGTCAGACACCTACGGCCAGATCGTGCACCAGCTGATCATGCCCAACAAGGGCGATGAGTTTCATCATTTCGGATGGAACGCCTGCTCTTCCTCCCTGTCCCCCTTGTCGGGCCATGCGTTCCTGGAGCGGCGCTACCTGATCATTCCCGGCATCCGCTCCAGCCGGATCTACGTGGTGGACGTGAAGGAGCCGCTGAAGGCGAAGATCCACAAGATCATCGAACCGGAGGAAGTCTTTGCCAAAACCGGCTACTCCCGCCCGCACACCATCCATTGCGGCCCGGAGGGCATCTATGTCTCGACCCTGGGCGGCGGCGGCGAAGATGGCACCGACGGGCCGCCGGGCATCTTCATCATGGATTGCGAAACCTTCGAGATCCTGGGCCGTTACGAGATGGACCGCGGCAAGCAGGACAAGCATTACGATTTCTGGTGGAACCTGCCGCGGGACTACATGGTGAGTTCAGAATGGGGCCTGCCGCCGCAGTTTGAGAATGGCATCGTGGCAGAGGACTTGCTGAGCAACAAGTATGGCCATTCGATCCACTTCTGGAACCTGCGCCAGCGCAAGAACGTGCAGACCATCGACCTGGGTGAGAACCACCAGATGGCGCTGGAGATCCGGCCCGCCCATGATCCCTCGCGCGATTACGGGTTCTGCGGCGTGGTGGTGGATACCACCAACCTGCAAGGTTCGATCTTTACCTGGTGGCAGAAGGACGACGGCACGTTTGAAGCCAAAAAAACCATCACCATCGACCCGCGCCCGGAACAGGCAGAAAACCTGCCGCCGCTGCTGCAGGGGTTTGAGGCGGTGCCGCCGCTGGTCACCGACATCGACCTGAGCTTGGATGACAAGTATCTGTACGTCGCCTGCTTGGGCTTGGGCGAGATGCACCAGTACGACGTCTCCGATCCGATGAACCCCAAGCTGGCCGGCAAGGTGGAGCTTGGCGGCATTGCGCGGGGCGCCAAGCATCCCAACGGTAAGGATTTTGCCTATGGGCCGCAGATGGTGGAGATCAGCCGCGACGGCAAGCGGGTCTACTGGACCAATTCGCTCTACTCCACCTGGGACGACCAGTTCTACCCGGACAGCGGCGGCGGCCAGATGGTGATGGCCAACGTCGGCGAAAACGGCGGGCTGGAGCTGGACAAGGACTTCTATGTCGAGTTCCCCGAGGGCTACCGCAGCCACCAGATCCGTCTGGAGGGCGGCGACTGCTCCACTGACAGCTTCTGCTACCCCTCCGTCTGACGCGTGGCAGAGATCAGCACGGCGGCGGCCCTGTGGGGGGCCGTTGCGCTTTCGGGCGTGTATCACGGTGTGAACCCCGGCATGGGCTGGCCGCTGGCGGTCTCAGCCGCGCTGATGGACCGGTCGCAGGGCAGCCTGTGGCGGGCGCTGGCCGCGCTGGCGGCGGGGCATCTGCTGGCAATGGCGGCGGTGCTGTTTCCATTCTCGGCGCTGCTGGTGCTGGCAGAGTGGCAGCGCGAGATCCAGATCGGCGCCGCCTGCCTGGTGATTGCGCTGGGGCTGTACCTTTTGTGGAACCGCCGCCACCCGCGTATGCTGGCGCGGGTGCCGCCGTCGCGGCTGGCGCTGTGGTCGTTCCTGGCGGCGATGGCGCACGGCGCCGGGCTGATGCTGGTGCCGATCTACCTGGGGATATGCGCCACGGTGGAATTCGGCACGGGCCACGCCGCCGCAGGGGCGCTGATGACTGGCAGCGCGGGCATCGCCGCGCTGGTGGCCGTGGCGCATACGCTGGCGATGACGCTGGCGGGCGGCGCGATGGCCTTTGGCATCTATCACTGGCTGGGGCTGAAGTTCCTGTCCAGGGGCTGGTTCAACCTGGATCTGGTCTGGGCTTTGAGCCTGGTCCTGGTCGGCGCGGTGTCACTGCTGACGCTGCATTGATGCGGGCAGCCTGGGCAGGCCAGCACAGTTGCCCGCCCTATTGCCGCAGCGCAGAAGGGAAATGTGATCCTTTGATGACAGACGCAGCGAAAGCCTCTATGTGAGGGCGCGAACAGGAAACGGATTCGGAGCCACACCGCCTTGCCGCTGCTGCAGACGCTGCCCGCCTGCCCTTGTGGACCTGACCTGATGCGCTTGGCACCGGGGATCAGAGCTGCAACCGGCCATCAGGCTCCGGACGTATTGCCGGCAAGCTGCTGTGGTGCCTCCAGAATGGCGCGGGCGCGGAAAAATGCGCTAGACTGCCGCCACCACCGCTTCCATCAGCTATCGACCTAATCGGGATTGGAGCCAGCCAATGTGCGGGATTTTGGGGATCGCAAGCCGGGACACAGAAGTCTTTGCAGAGATATATGACGGGCTTTTGATGCTGCAGCACCGCGGTCAGGACGCCTCGGGTATCGTAACCTACACCGGCGAGTTCTTCCGCGAGCGCAAGGCAAACGGGCTGGTCAAGGATGTGTTCGGCCCCGCCGACGCGGACACCCTGACTGGACGCGTCGGCATGGGCCATGTGCGCTACCCCACCGCAGGCTCGCTCAGCGCGGCAGAGGCGCAGCCGTTCTTTGTGAACGCGCCTTACGGCATCTATCTGGTCCACAACGGCAATATCACCAACACCGCCGAGCAGCGCGAGAAAGTGACCGGCAAATACAGCCGTCACCTGCGCACCACCTCGGATTCGGAAATTCTGCTGAACGTGCTGGCCGACAAGGTCGCCGATGCGATCAAGGTCAATGGTAATGCCGAGCCGATCCGCAACATCTTTGCCGGTGTGAAGATGACGATGGAGCGGGTGCAGGGCGCCTATTCGGTGCTGTGCATGATTGCCGGTGTCGGCATGCTGGCCTTCCGCGATCCGCATGGCATCCGTCCGCTGTCGCTGGGCAAGCGCCCGGCGCAGGGCGACGGCGACGATTACTGCATTGCGTCTGAGGACGTGGCATTCGGCATCAACGGTTTTGAAAAAGTCCGCGATGTGAAACCCGGCGAAGCGGTGCTGATCGACCTGGACGGCAAGCTGCATACCTTCCAGGCGGTCGAGGGCAAACTGACCCCCTGCATTTTCGAATATGTCTACTTGGCGCGCCCGGACTCGATGATGGACGGCGTGTCCGTCTACAAGACCCAGCTGCGCATGGGCCAGGCACTGGCCAAGCAGATCCAGGAGTCAGGCCTGGAAATCGACAGCATCATCCCGGTGCCTGATTCGGCCCGCCCCGTGGCGCTGGAAGTCGCCAACTCCACCGGCATCCGCTACCGCGAGGGGCTGGTGAAGAACCGCTATGTGGGCCGCACCTTCATTATGCCGGGCCAGGCAGAGCGGCAGAAATCGGTGCGCCGCAAACTGAACGCGATCCCGCTGGAGTTCAAGGACCGCAACGTGCTGCTGATCGACGATTCGATCGTGCGCGGAAACACCATCAAGAAGATCGTGCAGATGTGCCGCGAAGCCGGCGCCAAGAAGGTCTATATCGCCTCTGCCTCGCCGCCGGTGAAATACCCGAATGTCTATGGCATCGACATGCCGACCAAGCACGAGCTGATCGCAAACGGCCTCAGCATCGAGGAAATCCGCGACGAGCTGGGTGCGGATGCGCTGTTCTACCAGAAGCTCGATGACCTGATCTGGGCGGCGCAGGAAGGCAACCCGGACATCCAGGGTTTTGACTGCTCCTGCTTTGACGGCAACTACATCACCGGCGTCACCGGTGAATACCTGGCCGCACTGGAAGGCAGCAGCCGCGTCAGCGCCAAGATCCAGGACATGCCGGCCCCCGGCGCCTCGTGGAACGCGTCCAAACTGGCCACTGGCTGAGGCTCCGCCAACAGGGGTTTGAACTTCCGTCCGCATCCGCGTATGAGGGCCGGGAATTCTGTATGGAAAGGCGCTGGCCATGACGGCCCGCGCCTTTTCCTATGCTCCTGACGAAAGGCCTCCCTTTGGACGCGCATCTTGCCCGCATGCTGACCTCCCCGCGCCAGTGCCGCTGCTGCGGCGCGACGTTTGCGCAATTGCTCAGCCTCAGCTGCGACCGGCCCGATATCTGCTCCGAGGATATGGAGGTAGAGGACAACTCTGCGGTGCTGGCCACCCGCGGCGACATCCTGACCGAGGATTTCTGCCGCCTTGGCGAACTGCGCTTTGTCCGCGCGGTGCTGGCGATTCCGCTGTCCGGCACCCGCGGCGAGGAGTTCATCCTGGGCACCTGGGCCAGCCTCAGCCGGGATGATTTCGACGCCTATCTCGATCTCTTCGAGATGCGCGAGACCGAAAACCTGGGCGACCGCCCTGCCTGGCTGGCCAATGCCATCCCGCCGGATATGCCGATGCCTGCGGGCTGCATGCTGGAAATGCGCCCCGGCGGCCAGTATCCGGAGCTGAAGGTCACCGAGCAGAACCACCCGCTTTACCCCCTGCAAAAGGACGGCGCCGCGCTGGAGGAGCTGCTGGAGCTGCTCTATGCCTATGGCCACGACCTGCCATCCCTGGTGTTTGACGCCTGAGGACTGAGGACTGAGGACTGAGGACTGAGGACTGACGCGAAGCCCGGCGCGAGACCTGGCGCACGCACCCTGACGCGGGTCATCGGCGGTCCTCCTCTCAGCCTGCTGCGGCTTTCCGCCGAGACCCGGTTCGCCTCCTTGAAACACCTGCGCCGACACGCCAGATGCCATCCGGATCAACGAAGGACGGACAAGATGGCGAACGATCAGACCTCCGCCAAAGTGGCAGGGCTGGCAACCCAGCCCAACGCGGTGAACCGCAGCAACTTGAGCCTGCTGGGCATCTACGGGCCGGAAAACAGCATGACCGCACTGGTTCGCCTGCCCTCCGGGCGCACCCGCGCTGTGACCCGCGGCACCCGCCTGTCGCAGGGCCAGGTTATCGCCGTCGACATGCACGGTCTGGTGCTGAACCAGCGCGGCGAAACCAAGCGCCTGGTGGTGCCGGGCAGCTGACAACGCCGCGTTCAGCGCAAATTTCCTGAAAGAAAATTGCCAGGAATTTTCGAAAATTCCTGGGCCGGGCCGCCGCCCCTTGACCTGCCCGCGCGGGCAGCCCAAGAAGGCGGCCATGACAGACAAAATCGCTCTCATCACCGGTGCATCGCGCGGCTTGGGCTCGGCCCTGGCCGAGGCGCTTGCGCCCACCCATCACATTGTTGCCGTCGCCCGCACCACCGGCGCGCTGGAAGAGCTGGACGACCGCATCAAGGCGGCGGGCGGCTCTGCCACTCTGGCGCCGATGGACATCACCGTGCCAGAAGCGATGGCGACGCTCTGCCGCGGCATCCATGACCGCTGGGGCAAGCTGGACCTGTGGCTGCACACCGCGATCCATGCCACTGCGCTGTGCCCGGCACCGTCGGTTGCGCCCAAGGACTGGACCAAGGCCGTGGCGATCAATGCCACTGCCGCCTCTGTGCTGATCCCCTACGTGGCGCCGCTGCTGGGTCAGTCAGGCCGTGCAGTGTTCTTTGACGACCCGCGCGCAGGCGAAAAATTCTACGGCACCTATGGCGCCACAAAGGCGGCGCAGATGGCGCTGGCCCGCAGCTGGCAGGCTGAGACCGCGCGCACCGGCCCCGTGGTGAAAATCCTGGAGCCGCAGCCGATGGCCACTGCGCTGCGCGCCCGTTTCCACCCGGGCGAGGACCGCGATGCGCTGACCCCGATCCAGGACGAGGTCGCGCGCCTCCTGCCGCTGATCCTGGCGGACTGACGCCTGAGACCGGCGCCGGTGCATTCCGGCGCCTCCCGCCTGTTGCCTCCCTGCCCCGCTTTGCGGCGGATGCGGCTTCTCCTTGCGAAAACCTTGCCCCCTTCTGGCACAGGTCCTATTCAATCGAAAACCCGGTTGAAGACGGCAGGCACCCCATGCGCATTCTGATCACCAATGACGACGGCATCAGCGCCGAAGGGCTGAAGGTTCTGGACGCCATCGCCCATGAGGTTGCAGGCCCGGATGGCGAGGTCTGGACCGTGGCGCCCGCGTTCGAGCAGTCCGGCGTCGGCCACTGCATCAGCTACACCCGCCCCACCATGCTCAGCCAGCTTGGCGCGCGCCGCTTTGCCGCTGAGGGCTCGCCCGCCGACTGCGTGCTGGCGGGCATTCACGTGGCAATGCATGGCGCAAAACCGGACCTGGTGCTGTCCGGCGTGAACCGCGGCAACAACTCGGCTGAAAATGCGCTTTATTCCGGCACTCTGGGCGGCGCGATGGAGGCCGCACTGCAGGGCATCCCGGCGATGGCCCTGTCGCAATATTACGGCCCCGCCAACCGCGAGACCGAAAACCCGTTCGAAGCCGCTGCAGTGCATGGCGCAGCTCTGGTCAATAAGATCCTCGCGGCCCAGCCGCAGGACAGCCAGGACTACCGGCTGTTTTACAACATCAACTTTCCGCCGGTGCCCGCGGCAGATGTAAAAGGCGCCCGCGTTGCCCCCCAGGGCTTCCGCCGCGGCACTCATTTTACGGCCGAGGAGCAGCTGTCGCCCACCGGCCGCCGCTGCCTGTGGATCCGCGGCGGCAACCAGCATGTGGAGACCGCCCCCGGCTCTGACGCGGCGGTGAACCTGGATGGCTATATCTCTGCCACCCCGATGCGCGCCGATCTGACCGCGCGGGACGCCATGGAGGCGCTGAAAGCGATTGAGAGCACCGGCGCATGAGCGGGCCCGACGCGCAAACCAAGATGCAGTTCCTGTTTTCCGTGCGCTCGCGCGGGGTGACCGACCAGCGGGTGCTGGAAGCGATCGAAGAGATCGACCGCGGGCTGTTCGTGCGCGGCATCTTCTCAGAACGCGCCTATGAGGACGTGCCGCTGCCGATCGCCTGCGGCCAGACCATCTCGCAGCCCTCTGTCGTCGGCATGATGACCCAGGCGCTGCAGATCAGCCCCCGCGACACGGTGCTGGAGGTCGGCACCGGCTCCGGCTACCAGGCGGCGATCCTCTCGAAACTGGCGCGCCGGGTCTATACCATCGACCGCCACGCCCGGCTGGTGCGCGAGGCGCGGGCCGTCTTTGACCAGCTGCAGCTTTCCAATGTGACCTCGCTGGTGGGCGACGGCAGCCACGGCCTTAGCGAACAGGCGCCCTTTGACCGCATTATCGTGACGGCGGCAGCCGAGGACCCGCCCGGCCCGCTGCTGGCGCAGCTTAAGACCGGCGGCGTCATGGTGCTGCCGGTGGGCCAGTCCGACCACGTGCAGACCCTGATCCGGGTGCGCAAGACCGGCGACGGGCTGGAGTATGACGAACTGCGCCCGGTCCGGTTTGTGCCCCTGCTTGAGGGTCTGGGGAAAGACACGTAAACTGGCGGCGGAATTCAGCGCATGTGCCAACCGCATGGGCTATAGTGATTGACGCGAGAGAATCCCCGCGAAAAAGGGGAACCGTGTTTTGAGGAGAGCGACATGACCCGGACCCCCCACTCCCGGACCGCATTCCGCGGGCTGCCCCGTGCTCGGCTGCTGGCCCTGCTGCCGCTGGCCGGGGTGCTGGCTGCCTGCCAGGGCCCGCTGGATTACGACCTGCGCGGCCAGCTTGGCGCTTTCAACACCACCAACGCGGCCCAGTCCGCCACCGCCAGCCGCCCGTCCCCCGATGCCCGCGGGCTGATCACATACCCCTCCTACCAGGTCGCAGTGGCCCAGCGCGGCGACACGGTTGCCGACGTGGCCGCCCGCATCGGCCTGCCGCCGCAAGACGTCGCCCGCTTCAACGGCATGCAGGCCGGCGACAAGATGCGCCAGGGCGAGGTTCTGGCGCTGCCGCGGCGCGCGCCCGGCAGCCTGCCCGGAGGCGGCACCCCCGGATCAGTGGATATCGCCACCCTGGCGGGCCAGGCCATCGATACCGCACCGCTCACCTCCCCGAACCCCGGGTCGGTGACGACCACCGAAATCCAGCCCACCCCCCAGCCGCAGCCCGCCCGCGTGCAGGCCGGGCCTGAACCGGTGCGCCACAAGGTGAAGCGGGGCGAGACCGCCTATACCATTTCGCGGCTGTATCAGGTGCCAGTGAAGTCGCTGGCGGAGTGGAACGGCCTGGGCAGCGATTTTGCGGTGCGCGAAGGCCAGTTCCTGCTGATCCCGCTGAAAGAGGAACCGGCGGCCCGGCTGGCCCCGGCGGCAGCGCCCGTGGTGGTGACCGAGCCGGGCAGCGGGTCCGAGACCCCGGTGCCGCCCAGCGCCAGCAAACCGCTGCCGGAGGAACAGGTCACACCGGCTGCGGTCAAGCCCGCCGCTGAGACCCTGCCCAAGCCGAAGCTGCCGGCCCCCACCCGTGCCAGCAGCGCAGCCATGGACTATCCGGTGCAGGGTAAAATCATCAAGACCTACTCCAAAGGCCGCAATGACGGCATCGACATTGCCGGCACGGCCGGTGCGCCGGTGAATGCGGCCGAAGCCGGCACCGTGGCGGCGATCACCAAAGATTCCAGCAACGTGCCGATCGTGGTGATCCGCCACAGCCAGAAGCTGCTGACGGTTTACCAGAACGTCGACAACATCACCGTGAAAAAGGGTGAAAGCGTGGCCCGCGGCCAGCGCATCGCGTCGCTGCGCGGCGGTGACGACGCCTATGTGCATTTCGAAGTGCGCGACGGATTTGAGAGCATCGACCCGCTGAACTACCTGAACTGACAGCGGCAAGTCTCTGTTAATAAAGAAAAGCCCGACTGTTTGGCCGGGCTTTTTTGTTGCACAGGGCACATCCGGGCCCGGACCAGGGCGAAGCCGCCAGCCCAGCGCCTGCCGCTTGCAGGACGCCGCTGTGTCTCAGTGCCTTAGCGCAGCGCCACCCCGTGCCGCCCGGCCAGATCGGTGAAGAACTGCCAGGCCACCCGGCCTGAGCGCGCGCCGCGGGTGGCCTGCCATTCAACCGCCTCGGCGCGCAGCTCTTCGGCGTCCACGGTGACGCCATACGCCGCGCAATAGCCCTCGATCATCATCAGGTACTCGTCCTGATCACAGGGATGGAACCCGAGCCACAGACCAAACCGGTCACTGAGTGACACCTTCTCCTCCACCGCCTCCGACGGGTTGATGGCACTGGAGCGTTCGTTTTCGATCATGTCCCGCGGCATCAGGTGGCGGCGGTTGGAGGTGGCGTAGAACACCACGTTTTCCGGCCGCCCCTCGATGCCGCCGTCCAGCACCGCCTTGAGGCTCTTGTAGTGCTGGTCGTCATGGCTGAACGACAGGTCGTCGCAGAACAGGATGAACCGGTGCTCCGAGCCGCGCAGGTGGTTCAACAGCCGCGCCACCGACGGCAGATCCTCGCGCTGCAGCTCCACCAGTTTCAGATCCGGGTGATCCGCCGCCAGCGCACCGTGCACGGCCTTCACCAGGCTCGACTTCCCCATCCCCCGCGCGCCCCACAACAGCGCGTTGTTGGCGGCAAACCCTTGCGCGAACCGGCGGGTGTTTTCCAGCAGCGTATCGCGGGAGCGGTTGATGCCAACCAGAAGATCCAGATCGACCCGGTTCACCGCCTCCACCGGCTCCAGCCGCTCCGGCCCCACATGCCAGACAAAGGCGCTGGCGGCGTTGAAATCAGGGGGTTCCAAAGGCGCAGGCGACATCCGCTCCAGCGCCTCGGCAATGCGGGTCAATGCGATCTGGTCCATAGGGTGCCTCCATCCGTCAGTTGCCGGTTTTCAAAGCATGTTCAGGGGCAAGCGGCAAGGGGGAGACAGCATCTGTTCGGAAGCGGGCATTCAGGCTAGCCTAGTGAGATGGCCCTCTTAACCGAACTCTCCGACTGGATGATCACCGAAGGCCGCTGCTGCGGCGATCCGGTCAAGGTCGTGTCGCACTACTGCACAGCCCTGAAGGAGGCCGGTGTGCCGCTGTGGCGCGTCAACATCGGCCAGCGGTTTGCAAACCCGCTGCTGATTGCCTGGGGCATTGTGTGGACGCCCGAAGGCGCAGAAAGTTACGACGTCACCCATGATGTGATGCTGACAGACAGCTACGTCGGCAGTTCGTTCGAGTACATTCTGACCCACCACCGCCCGCTGCACAAAAGCCTGCGCGCGCTTGACCCTGAGACGGACCATATTTCCTATCAGGAGTTCGCGGAGCGCGGCGGCACCGACTACTATGCAACACTGCTGCACTACGGCGACGGGTCGCTGCACGGCTGCACCTTTGTCACACAGCCGGACAGCGGGTTCACTGCGGAAAACCTGGCGATGATAGAAGCTTCCCTGCCCGGCCTCTCCTCTGCGCTGGAACCTGTCACCATGCGCAAGTCGTCGCGCAGCCTGTTGCGGACCTATCTTGGGGCTGGACCTTCGGACGCTGTCTGGAATGGCTCCATCACGCGCGGCGCTGGAGGCTGTGGTCATGTTCACTGACCTGCGCGGCTTCACCGCCCTGTCTGTCAGCGCCAGCGAGGAAGAGGTGTTTGAGGCCCTCAACACCTATTTTGACGTGGTTGTGCAGGCGGTTGAGGAAGCGGGCGGCGATGTCCTGAAGTTCATGGCCGACGGTATTCTGTCCATCTTCCATGCGCTGACGGGAACAGCCGGCCGGACCAGTGCAGGCCGCAAAGGCTGCGCAAAAAGCGCTTGCCGGGCTTGCCGCAGCAAACATCGCCCGCGCGGAAACTGGCAGGGCGCCGCTGGAGATCGGTATCGGCATAAACGCGGGCCTGGTCAGCTATGGCAACATCGGCAGTTCAGGCAGGCTGGATTTCACGGTGCTCGGCGCCGCGGTCAACCTGGCAAGCCGGATCGAAGGCCTGACAAAACCGGCAGGGCACTCCGTCCTCGCATCCTCAGCCGTCGCCGCGGCTGCGCCCGATTTATTCGCAAGCTGCGGCCGCCACAGCCTCCGCGGTGTTTCCGGTCCGGTGGAGGTTTTCTTCCTGCGCGGTGCCGCGGCATAGAAAGACGCGCCCGATCAGGCACGCCATTCTGTTTCATGCCATCTCCAGCCTGTTCGCTCTTGCCGCCTCAATCCGCTGCGAAACAGTAGAAATAGCCGTTTCCGCCGGTCGCGCGCAGATTTTCGGCGCTGCAGCCGCGGGAGTTATGGGCGGCGTTCCAGGACGTGTTGCCGCCGCCGTGGCGGTCGTGGTGGCCGACCGTGGCCGAACCCTCGCCGTTAGAGGTCCAGTTCGAGCAGGTCTTGTCCCCTTCCTGCCAGGGGAAGTAGGCGGTGCCGTCTTCTTGCGTGCCAGTCAGAATGTCGTGCTCATTCGGATCATCGCCGCGGCCCTTAATGCGGTTGCCGTTCTCATCCACTGCGGTGCGGGTATAAAGATTGGGCATGATGTGCAACTGGTCCAGATCCACGGCAATCAGCTCGCCGTTGGCGTTGTACCAAGGGCCGGTGCCGATACGCGAGCGGGCAGAGACGCCGCGTTGGCCCTCTTCCTGGGTGCTAAGATAGGCGCGCCAGGTGCGGCCCGTGGAGCCAGCCGCCTCTGCGAGGCTGGCGCAATGGGCATCCGCGCCTTCGAGGCCGCCCAGATTGCCGCCGTCGCCAAGACCAACCGAGGTCACAAAGAACCCCATTGGCGGGTCTTCGGCATAGGACGCAGACGCCAGCGCGCAGGCGGCTGTGCAGGTCAGGACAGCGAGAAACTTGTTCATGGAAACCTCCCTTTCTCCAGGACTGGCCGCAGGATGCCGCATGGGGCGGGGCAATGATATGCCGGCAGGCGGCGTTTCACGAAAGCGTGTTGGGCGGGTGGCGCGACGGATTGACCGGGTTCCAAGGCGGGGGGACAACTAAGCTATTGAAACGGTGACGGGCAGCAAAGCGGGACGGTGCCGCCTGTTGCAGCCGCGGCCAATCCATCTGCGGAAAGCGTCAGCGCTTCCTTGCCCCTGCCGCAGCCGCCATTCGGCGGCGCAGGATCAACGGTGTTCTGAAACGGTTTTGGAAATGAAAATGGGAGGCCGAAGCCTCCCATTTGCTGCGTTCAGTCTGCGTCAGCAGCGCCTTCTGCCCGCAGCCGGGCACGCCGGGCGCGGTAACTGGGAAAAACCATCAGGATGATGGCCAGGGCCAGGAGCCCCAGGGTCATCGGCCGCTCCAGAAGGAACCCGAGCCCGTCATAAAGCTGCATGGAACGGGCAAAGTTGTCCTCCAGCATCGCGCCAAGGATAAAGCCGATCAGCAGGGGCGCCAGCGGGTAGTCAGCAAACCGCAGCACCGTCGCGCAGATGCCCAGCCCGACCAGGATAAGCAGTTCTGTGGCGTTGTTCTGGCCGATGTAGGCCCCCATCAGGGTGAAGAACAGGATGAAGGGGATCAGGTAGTTGCGCGGCACTGCCAGCACCTTGGCGATATAGGGGATCAGCGGCAGGTTCAGGATCAGCAGGATCAGGTTGCCCAGATACATCGAGATGATCACCGCCCAGAAGATCTGCGGCTCATCCACCATCAGCCGCGGCCCCGGCGAAACATTCAGCGCAATCAGCGCGCCCAGCAGGATCGCCGTGGTGCCGGAGCCGGGGATGCCCAAGGTCAGCAGCGGCACAAAAGAGCCGGTGCAGGCGGCGTTGTTGGCGCTCTCCGGCGCGGCCAGGCCCTTGACCGAACCCTTGCCGAATTGCGCCTGCTCTTCTTTGGAGGCGATGTTGCGCTCCACCGCATAGCCGAGGAAGGAGGCAATGGTGGCCCCTGCGCCTGGCAGCACGCCGATCAGGAACCCTTGGATCGACTGGCGGCCGATGACCGGGGTGATCGCCTTTGCCTCCTCTTTGGAAATGCGCAGGTCCTTGATTTCGCTGCTCTCCCCGCCCGAGCTGGAGCGGGAGGGGTCCAGCACCAGATACATCGCCTCTGGCAGGGCAAACATGGCCATCGCCAGGGTGATGAAGCCAAAGCCCGACTGCAGGTCCATGACACCCATGGTGAAGCGGGGCATGTTGAACAGCGCGCCTTCGCCGACCGTGGCCATGATCAGCCCCAGCAGGGTCATCAGCAGCGCCTTCCCGACCTGGCCGGAGCCTGCAAAGGCGGCAATCGCCGAAAGCCCCACGACCATCAGCGCAAAATATTCAGCCGAGTGGAACAGCAGCGCCACGGTTGCCAGCGCAGGGGCAAAGATCATCAGCAGGATGGCCCCGATGGTGCCGCCCGAGAAGGAGGCGATGGCGGCGACCGTCAGCGCCTTGCCGGCCTTGCCCTGGCGCGCCAGCGGATAACCGTCGAAGGAGGTCGCCACGGTTGAGGCGACACCCGGCGCGTTGATCAGGATAGACGAGGTGGAACCGCCAAAGATCGCGCCGTAGTAGACACCCGCCAGCAGGATCAGCGCAGCCGAGGGATCGCCGATGGAGATCGCCACCGGGATCATGATGGAGATGATCGACATCGGCCCCAGTCCCGGCAGCATTCCGATGAATGTGCCGATCAGGCAGCCGCCGATGACCATCAGCAGATTGGTGAGGGAAAAGGCGGTTCCAAGCCCGACCATGATGCCTTCGAGCATGTCAGCCTCCGTTCGTCAGAATTGCGGGCCAGGGGCTGAGAAAGATCCCCAGCACTTGCTGCACCAGATACCAGACCACGCCTGCGGCTCCCGCAGCGACCGGCAGCAGAATGTGCAGCTTGCGCTCACCCAGCAGGCAGGCGCCCGCAACGAGAAAGCCAGTTGTCGCCGGCAGAAACCCTGCAGGCCGCAGCAGCAGCGCATAGGCGGCCATCAGCCCCAGCAGAGACAGCGCCTGACCCAGATTGTAGTCCGTCAGCCGCCGGTAGTTGATGTCCATCGGTTCGCGGCTGCCTGCGCTTTTTTCCAGTCCCAGCAACACATAGAGCGAGACAAGAACCGCCATGACCGACAGGATCTTGGGAAACGTGCTCGGCCAGATCGGGTTGCGTTTCATGAACGGCGGCAGCGCTGCGTCCATGGTGAAAAACGCCGCATAGCCGTAGGCGAGGCAGATCAACAGGATGACCAGGGCAATCCAGCGGTCAAGTGCCATGTCCTCCTCCTTTGATTTTGGGATTTGCTGGCTTCCGGTTTAGGCCGCCCGGCAGGAAACCGTGCCGCGAAGCCGCGGCACGGCTGATGCGTTACAGGAAGCCAAGCTTCTTCATCAGATCGCCGATGGCCTGTTCCTGGCCTTCCAGAAAACTGCGGAAGTCATCGCCGGAATTGTGGATGTTCACCCAGCCATTGCGGGACCGCACCTCTTCCCATTCTGCCGTTGTGTACATTTTCTCCAGCGCTGTCTGATACGCGGCCAGCTTGTCCTCGGGCAGGCCTGGCGCCGCAAAGAAACCGCGCCAGTTGACGAATGTGGTGTCCAGGCCCTGCTCCTTCATCGTTGGGGCATCCGGGTAGCTGTCGACGCGCTCTTCTGAGGTGACGCCGATGATCTTCACTTCACCCGCATTTGCCAGGTCGATGGCCTCGGAAAACCCGGTGCTGAGCGCGGCGATCTCACCGGACAGCAGCGCTGCCATGGCCTTGCCGCCCGCATCATAGGGAATGTACTTCACAGCCGTCGGGTCTTCGCCTGCGGCCTCCATCACCATGGCTGCAACCAGATGATCCATCCCGCCCGGCACCGAACCGCCGCCAACGGCTGTTGCCCGCGGGTCCGCCTTGTAGGCCGCCAGCAGGTCCTCCATTGAATTGATCGGGCTGTCCTTGCCGACCACCAAGGCCGCGTAATCACCGATGGTGCCTGCGACGAGTGTCAGGTCGCGGAAATTCTGCGGGAACACTCCGGTCAGTGAACGGATCACAATGGGGGTGGAGTTCACCATCAGCGTGCCGTGATGGCTGCCGGCGTTTTCGATCAGGTAGCCGATGGCCTTGCCGCCGCCGCCCCCCGACATGTTCTCATAAGACGCCTTGCCGACCAGCCCAGCGGCGGTGAGCGCTTCGCCGGTGCCGCGGGCCGTGCCGTCCCAGCCCCCGCCGGCGCCGCCCGGAATCAGAAAGTGGATGCTGTCCAGCACCTGTTCTTCCGCCTGTGCCGGTGCGCCAAACGCCAGCGCTGCCGCCGCCGCCGCAATCGCGGCCCGTCGCGTCAGGGTCCATTTGATCATTGTGTCCTCCCATTTGACAAATTGCGGTCGCGCCGCCCATGACTGAAAGAGAGCACAGTAAGCTGACATGGACCTGTCACGGGCCTGTCAGGAACAGCATGGAAAGGACCCGGAACCATGCGCTTCCTTCTGGTTGAGGACAATCACAGCCTGGCAAACGCCATCCTGGACCGGCTGCGGCTTGATGGCCATGTCGTGGACCATGCAGCAGACGTCAGCACCGCCTTTGCATTTTCCGACACCACTGATTACGATTTGATTTTATTGGATATTATGCTTCCAGACGGGGATGGGCGCAGCTTTCTGAAAACCCATCGCGAGAACCGGAAAGAGACCCCCGTCATCGTCCTAACCGCGCGTTCCGAAGTGTCGGACCGGGTCGGGATGCTGGACCTCGGGGCCGACGATTACATCACCAAGCCATTCGACTTTTCGGAGCTTGAGGCCCGTTGCCGGGCAGTGCTGCGGCGGCGTGGCGGCGGCAGCTCCAACCTGCGGCGATTCGGGAGCCTGCAGTTCGATCCGATGGCAGGCACGGTTTCTGCCGGTGGCAAAATAACGGCGCTGCGCAACAAGGAATTGCGTCTTCTGGAGGTGTTTCTGAACGCGCCGGACCGGATTTTACCCAAATCGAAACTGGTGGACCGCCTGTTTTCCTATGACGAACACGTCTCGGAAAACGCAATCGAAGTCTATGTAGCCCGGTTGCGCAAGCATTTGGCAGGGTCCGGCGTGCAGATCACGACGGTGCGCGGGCTTGGCTACCGGCTTTCGCTGGAATGAGCGCCGGGGTCAACCTCAGCGGCTCGATCCGCCGCCGGCTGCTGGCTCAGCTTGTCGGAAGCGCCGCGCTTTTGGCGGCACTGCTGTTCTTTGCCGTTCTCGGCTTCGTCCGCAACGTCGCAGAAGAAAGCCACGACCGGATCCTGCTTGCCTCGGCAACATCCATTCTCGACTCCGTGTCTGTTCAGTCCGGCGGGATCACTGCCGATGTTCCCTATGCGGCCCTGTCCATGCTGGGCAATGTCAGCGACGACCGGGTGTTTTACCGGATCGCCAGCCCCGGCGGCGTTCTAACCGGGTATCCGGATCTGCCGGCAGGCCAGGCACCGGTCCGGCCCGGCCAGCCGCAATTCGAAACCGTCGAATACAAATCAGAAAGCATCCGGGCTGTTACCCTGTCGCGCCGTTTGTCCGTAAAGGGGGCGCCGGTCCCGGTGCAAGTCTCGGTCGCCCAAACCCGGTCGGGCCAGGCGGCACTGCTGGAACGGCTGTCCTGGTCGGCGCTATACATCGGCGCCGGTTTTTTTGTGCTGGCCTCCGCGCTGGCCTTCTGGTCGGCGCAGTCCAGTATCAAACCGCTCCGGTCGCTCACTGAAGCAATTTCCCGGCGCGGCCCGAAAGACCTGCGCCCGGTCACCCGTCCGGTGCCCTCTGAAATGTCCCCGCTGGTGTCTTCCCTCAACAGCTTTATCAGCCGGCTGC
Organism: Leisingera sp. CC-HEC093; assembly: GCF_059429195.1. Taxonomy (NCBI): domain Bacteria; kingdom Pseudomonadati; phylum Pseudomonadota; class Alphaproteobacteria; order Rhodobacterales; family Roseobacteraceae; genus Leisingera; species Leisingera sp. CC-HEC093. The sequence goes on from NZ_JCAIJR010000001.1 coordinate 4,011,703, forward strand.
AAACCTCGCTGGCCCGGTCCGAAGACTTCATCGCTGAAGCCGCGCACCGGGTGCGCACGCCGCTGGCTACGGTTCGCACCCAGGCCGAAGTCACGCTGCTGCGGGTGGAAGAAGAGAACAACCGGGCCAGCCTGCGCGAAATGATCCGAGCCATTGACGAAAGCTCCCGCGCCGCCGGGCAGCTGCTGGATCACGCCATGGTGTCGTTCCGCACGGACAGCCTGGCGCAGGAAGAGGTCAATTTGACCGATCTCGCCTGGGATCTGACCGAACGGCTGCAGCCGGTGGCCGAGCTGAAGGACATTGCCCTGCATTTTGAGAGCGGCAGCCCTGCAAAAACAACAGGCGACAGCATTCTGCTGCAAAACGCGGTCCGCAATATCCTGGACAATGCCATCAAATACTCCGCGGAGGACAGCCGGATCTGGGTTCGTGTGTCCGGATCCAGCGGCCACAGCTGCATAGAAATCGAAGATCAGGCTGGCGGGTTCGGAGACGAGGACACTGAGGCACTGACCCGCCGGTTCGTCCGCGGCGCCAATGCCACCGGCACTATCGGGTCCGGTCTGGGGCTGACAATCGCCCGCGAAGTCGCTGAGGCCCACGGCGGAACACTGAAAATTGAAAGCAGCAAAACAGGAGCCGGCGCTTGCGTAATGCTATGTTTTCCCTTGCCCTGACCCTTCTTGCTTTTGCCGGGCAGGCCGCGTCCGGGTTTGAAGTTGAAGAACGGCACTGGATCGGACCGCCAGACGGTGCGCCGCTGCGGGTGATTTCGACCACCGACACTGAAATTCTGGCCCCGCTGATCGAAAGCTACCTGCAGGACCATCCCGGGATTGCGGTGGAATACACGGTTGCCAACAGCGGCGAGGTGATGAAAGCAATCCTGGAAGGCGATGAGAAGTTCGATGTTGCTTTGTCTTCGGCCATGGACCTGCAAACCAAACTGGCAAACGACGGTTTCACCCTGCCGCACCGCTCCGCCGCAACTGCTTTGGTTCCGCAGTGGGGGGAATGGCGAAGCCATGTATTTGCGGTTTCGCTGGAGCCTGCGTCAATCGTGCTCTCTGCGGCAGCATTTTCCGGCGGCAGCCAGCCGCGCACGCGCCAGGATCTGATTGCCTTGCTGCGCGCACAGCCAGAGCGGTTCCACGGCAAAGTCGCCACCTATGATGTGTCGCTCAGCGGTCTGGGGTACCTCTTTGCGACACAGGATGCCCGCACTTCGGAAACCTATTGGCGCCTGATGGAAGTGCTGGGCAGCCTGGAGCCTCGGTTGCTCTGCTGTTCTGCCAGTATGATAGAACGTGTCGCCTCAGGTGAGATCCTGATGGCTTACAATGTTCTTGGCAGCTATGCGCGGGCGCGGCGGGACTTGGCAGACAAGATTATTGTCGTGGATCCCGAAGACTATACGCACCTGATGATGCGGTCTGCGGTTCTGCTGAAAGGCAGCGCCCAGCCGGAGCTTGCCAAGACCTTTGTGGATCATCTGATTACCGCGGCCTGGTCGCAGCCGCCGGCCGCCGATTACCCCTTCAGCAAGCCGCCGGTTGCGTTTGTCGATACCGCAAGCCCGGCACGGCCCATCCAACTGGGTCCGGGCCTGCTGGTCTATCAGGACACCGAAAAACGCCGGCGCTTTTTAGAAGAATGGTTCAGCGCCGTGCGCAAAAAGTAGGCCGCCTGCCCGCCTCCCTCCTCTTCGGGTTCCAGAGCCGGAAGACAGCAGCACCGGCTGAGGATGCGGAATCTGCTCCGGCCGTCACTCATCAGGCTCTCACAGCAGCAGGTCTTGGCCTCCAAAAATGTTCAACCCGTCAAGGTCGATTGTCATCTCAGCATCCAGGTCGCTGTCCAGATTGATCTCCAGAAGCGAACGGTCCGTGTCGTATCTGACTTCAGCCGCACCTGTGAATTCCTGATCCCGGCCAATCCAAGACAGGGCCTGGAACCCCGCCGTGTCCTGATCGCCGTCAATTCCGCTGAGGTTGACCTTGTCGCCCTGCTGCCTGCTGAAATCAGTGATGGTATCCCGCTTGTTCGCACCAGGGCCGGAATGCCCGGTGTTGAAAACAAACTCATCCGCGCCGCGCCCGCCAGTCAGAGTATCCGCTGCCGAACCGCCGATCAGGCTGTCGCCTCCGTTACCGCCAAGCAGAACATCTTTTCCGGCGCGCCCCAGCAGCGTGTCACCGCCCTTGCCGCCGATCAGCTGGTCGCTGCCCTTGCCGCCGTCCAGCCGGTCGGCACCGCCAAAACCGATAAGCCTGTCAGCGCCGCCCAGCCCAAAGATGCCCTCAGGCCCGCCAGTGCCCCTAAGCACGTCGTTCTGCCCGGTGCCTTTGATATCATCGTCAAGGATCTGCGCCCTGGCTCTTAAAACACTGCTGTCTGGATTCAGCGTGGCCGGGAAGCTGCCTGTCCTCAGCAACAGCGAAAACGCCTCTGTCCCTTCGGCACGGTAGTCCGGCAGCAGCTCCACATTGACCGCAGCCCTGGTTTGGCCCGGTTCAAAGGTGAGAACACCCTTGGTTTCCACGTAATCACTACCGGCCGTGGCAGAGTTGTCCTTGGTTGTGTACCGGATTTTCTGCGTCTCGCTGAAGGGATCGGACAGGGCAATCTCAAAAACCGCAAACCGGCCGCCGCCCGCGGGTTCCTCTGCCTGGGTTGCCGTCACCTGAATTGTCCGGTCCAGGTTCACCCCGTCATCGTCCAGGATGAAGGCCGAACTGCGCAGCACCTTGCCCCCGCCCGCAAATTCCGCCCCGGAAAGGCCGGACAATTTAATACCGAAGCTTTCATCGCTTTCGATGATGTTGTCATGCAGAACCCGCACCTCAACAGTTTTCGAGGTTTCGCCGGGGGCAAAGACCAGAGTATCGGAAAAGGCTGGGAAATCGACGCCTGCGGCGGCCGATCCTGAAACCGAACTGTAGTCCACTTCGACTGTATCAGCTGAGGGTTTCGAAAGGGTCAGGGTAAACACCACTGTGCCGCCGAAACCCGATCCGATGCTTTCGACTGCATCAGCTGAAGAAACAGACAGCACCGGCCGCTTGCCAGCCCCGTCGTCATCCAGGATGGTTGCGGTGCCCACCAGCCCTTCGGCAGTGCTGCCAAGGTCGCTGGTCGGGGTCACCGCCAATTGAAAGAACTCAGACGGCTCGACCGTCCTGTCACCCGTCAGCTCCACCTCGACCACCGCTTTGGTCTGGCCAGGGGCAAAGCGCAGCTTGCCGCTTTGCGCTGTGTAATCGTCACCGGCCACGGCGCTGCCGTCCAGCGTCGTGTAGTCGAACACCAGCATGCTGGCGGCCGGATCTGAAATCTGCACTTCGAACAACGCACTGCGGGCGCCGCCGCGGCCCTCCACGATCACCGGCGAAGAGACCATAAGAGCGCGGTCCAGATTGGCGCCATCGTCGTCCAGGATGAAAGCATCTGCGCGCAAAACCTTGGACTTACCCGCAAAGATCCCCCCTGCCGGATCGAACAGCTCTATGCCAAAGCTCTCGTCGGTTTCGGTGACGCTGTCATGCCGGACCCGCACCTCGACTGTTTTCGAGGTTTCGCCAGGGGCAAAGACCACCGTGCCATCGAAGCCGGGATAGTCGATATCTTCATCTGCGGACCCGGCCCGCGACCGGTAATGCACTTCTACAGTGTCCGCCGAAGGTTTCGACAGGGTGATTGTAAACACCGCAGTGCCGCCGAAACCCGATCCGATGCTTTCCACCGCATTCGCCGCAGCCAGCGAGATCACCGGCTGGGTGCTGCCGTCATTATCCAGAATCGTTGCCGTTCCCGTCAGCCCCTTGGCCGAGGCGCCAAGCCCGCTGCCCGGGGTGACTGACAGATGGAAAAACTCGCTCAGCTCCACCGCCTTGTCGCCGGTCAGCTCAACCTCGACAACCGTTTTGGTCTGGCCGGGGGCAAACCGCAGGGTGCCGCTTTGCGCCACATAATCCTCACCCGCTGTGGCACTGCCGTTCCGGGTTGCATAGTCGAATTCAAGCAGCGTCGGAGACGCTTCCGAAATCTGCACTTCGAACAGCGCGCTGCGGGCGCCACCGTTGCCCTCGGAAATCACCGGGGACGAGACCGTCAGCGCACGGTCAACCCCGGCACCGTCGTCATCAAGGATAAATGCAGAGGCACGCAGCACCTTGGCCTTGCCGGCAAAGGCCGCGCCGCTGGGATCGAACAGCTCAATGCCGAAATCCTCATCCGTTTCATCCACGCTGTCATGCGAGACCCGCACTTCGATTTTCTGCACGGTTTCGCCCGGGGCAAAAGTCACTGAGCCGTCAAATGCAGGAAAATCAATGTCCGCATCGGCAGCGCCGGACAGCGACCGGTAGTTCACCGTGACCGCATCTGCTGAAGGACGCGACAGCATCAGCGTAAAGACAACAATTCCGCCAAACCCTGAGCCGATGCTCTCAACCGCATCCGCCGACGCCAGCGACAGCAGCGGCTGGCCGCCGCCGCCGTCATTGTCCAGTATGGTGGCAGTCCCTGCGAGCCCTTCAGCGGTTCCGGCAAGGCTGGCATCGGGGCTGACGATCAAATGGAAGAACTCGGACGGCTCAATCGCTTTGTCGCCCTTCAGGTCGACCCTGACAGTTTTTTCCGTCTGCCCCGGCTGAAAGGTCACGCTGCCTGACTTCGCCACATAGTCCTCGCCTGCCGTGGCGCTGCCATCTTCGGTCCGGTAGTCCAGCGTGATGCTGGAGGCTGAAGGTTCCGACAGGCGGATGGTGAAGTCCGCCTTTTGGGTGCCGCCGTTCGCCTCTGTGATCACCGGCGAGGAGACAAAGACAGCGCGGTCCAGCCCCGCGCCGTCGTCATCCAGCACAAAGGCGGTCTGCCGCAGCACCGCCGCACGCCCCGCGAAGGACGCGCCGCTGGGGTTGAACAGCTCCAGGGCAAACCCCTCGTCGGTCTCGTCGAGCGCGTCGTGCCGGACCCGGAATTCGACCGTCTGGGTATCCTCGCCCGGTGCAAACGTGATGGTCCCGTCCTCCTGCGGGTAATCGATATGCTCGTCCGCGCTGCCGCCCAGGGTGCGGTACTGAACCGTCACCACATCAGCGGGCACCTCGGACAAGGTTACCGTGAAGGTCACGAACCCGCCAAAACCGGATCCCACGCTTTCGATTGCGTCTGCAGATGTGATGCTGATCGTCGCCATAGTGTCCCCCTGTCGAACTGCACGGCCTGCATGGCGTGCGTATAGGACTGCCTCAGGCGTGCCGCGGCAGCGCAATCGCCGCCCCGCGGCAGACGCGGGCAGTCATTACTCCCCCATCACCGGGAAGCGGAACTGCGGGTGAACTTGGCGTTTTCCTGATAGGCGAACATACCCGACCCCGGCCGCCAAAGCCGCACGGAAATCGCGGTTGCATGCTTACACAAATATCAAGGCAAACCTGCCCTGCGCAGGCCCTGCCCATGGCCGGAACCATTACCCTCCCCAAATACCCCACAGAACAGCAACATCAAACAAGGGAGATAGTGCGGCAACGATAAGACCCTGCGGTTGATCGTGTCAATAATCGCTGCCGGGAAAACGCGTGCTTGCCTGCATGTGCCGCCTATGCGCCCCCGGGATGCCGGCGCGGCCCAGGGTCCGCTTCACCGAACTGCCGCAGACCAGGCAAAAGAGAGCGTCCAGCGCAATGCGCGAACACGGGGCCGTCCTCAATGCGGTTGCGGCGAAGGTTCACTCCATCCCGCAACCTTTGGGTTGGGGCGCAAAATCTCACTGCGGCCAGCCAGAATGGCAGCTTTCATGCTGGCGCCGCAGCAAGGGCGGCTGCGCACATGCAGCGGCTTCCGCGCTGCGTGCACAGGCAGCTGGAACTTGCCGTCTCCGCAGCGGCCACACAGCAAACCAGCATTTTCACGCCAGCAAAAAAAAACGCGCCATTCCTGGCGCGTCTTTCCTCTTCGAACTGCTGCAAGCCTGCTAGCCCTTGCTGTCCTCGGCGTCAGCGGCCACCGGATCATCCGGATGCGCCTCCATCTCCATCTCGTCCTCATCATCATAGTAGCCTTCGGCGCGCAGTTTCGCCTCGCGCTTGGCTTCCACCCGGCGCACCAGAAAGATCGAAATCTCGTACAGCCCGTAAACCACCACAAACAGAATTACCTGGGTGATCACGTCCGGCGGCGTCACAAGTGCTGCCAGCACCAGAATCGCCACCACCGCGTACTTGCGGACCGAACCCAGGCCCTCGGCGCTGACCAGACCGGCCTTGCCCATCAGCGTCAGCAGAACCGGCAGCTGAAAGCACAGGCCGAAGGCCACAATGAACTTGATTGTCAGGTTCAGATATTCCTGGGCGGAGCCTTGGAACACCACGCTGAGACCCTGGTTCACCTCCTCGCCGACCACCGCCTCGCCGCCGGAGCCGAATTGCTGGAAGCCCAGAAAGAAGTCATAGGCCAGCGGCGTCACCACATAGAAGGCAAAGCTGGCCCCCAACAGGAACATAAAAGGCGAGGCCGCCAGAAACGGCAGAAACGCGCCTTTTTCGGACTTATACAATCCCGGCGCCACGAACCGCCACAGCTGGAAACCGATATAGGGGAACGCCAGAATGAATCCCCCCAGGAAGGAGATCTTGATCGCGACAAAGAAGCCCTCCTGCGGGCTGATGAAGATCAGCGCACAGTCCTGGCCGCTCTCGGCCAGCACCTCGCACAGGGGCGCGGTCAGAAAGTTGAACACCGGCGTCGCCACGGTGAAACAGATCACCATGCCGACGATGAAGGCCGCGACGGAATGGATCAGCCGGTTCCGCAGCTCGGCCAGATGCTCAATCAGCGGTGCGGTTGAGTCATCGATCTCATCCGTCTTGCTCATGACTTGGCCTCTTCTTCCTTCGCTGCCACAGGCTTCAGCGCCGCTTCAGCGGCGTCCGCCTTGGCCAGCGCTTCCTCAGCCTCGCGCGCCTTGCGCTCGGCGGCGGCGCGTGCTGTCGACGCCTGGATCTTCTTGGCATCTTCGGCGCGCTCCGCCGCCAGCTTGCCGGTTTCGCTGCCGGGGTCGTATTTGGCGGGATCAATCGACGACGCCATCTCCTGCGCTGCCTGCTTGACCCCGTCCATCGCGGTGCTCATCGGATTCGACGCCGCTTTCAGGCCCTTGGCCATGTCATTGACCCCGGCCTCATCCGCCGCGTCGTGCATTGCCCGGCTGAATTCGCGCGCCATCCCCTTGGCCTTGCCGACAAACCGCCCCACGTTGCGGAACAGCACCGGCAGGTCCTTGGGGCCGACAACGATCAGCGCGACAACGCCGATGACCAGCAGTTCGGTCCACCCAAGATCGAACATCCGCGCTTACGCCTTGTCTTTTTCGGCCTCGGGGGTCACGTCCTTGGCACCCTCTGCGGTGTCCTGCTCCAACTCCTTGGACCCTTCATTGATGCCTTTCTTGAACGAGGTGATGCCTTTGCCCACCTCGCCCATGAGCGAGGAAATCTTGCCGCGGCCGAACAGGACCAGAACCACGACGGCGATGAGCAGCAGGCCAGGCAGGCCGATATTGTTGAGCATGTAAGTCTCTCCTTGCTTGATCCGGCGCGAATTGGCGGCGCCGGTGGAATTAGTTGCTACGGGTTTAGCGCGGGCGGTGCTTTGAGCAAAAGCAACTCCGCGCCCTGAGCGCCCCCGCAAAGCGCGGTTTTTGCAGTTTTTGCCGCCGCCTCGCACCCAACTGACAGGTATATGTCAGTTGCAGGGCGGTAAATCCACCCCATCACACCACAACAGGAGAAACGTGATGAGCAAACATGTCGCCGAAATCGTGACCTTCAAACTGGCCGAGGGCGTGAGTCCCGCGGATTTCACCGCACTGATGCTGCGCACCGAAGGGTTCGTGCGCGCCCAGGACGGCTTTGTCACCCGTCAGCTAAGCCAGGGCGAAGACGGCAGCTGGGCCGACTACGTGGTCTGGAAGGACATGGCCACGGCGCAAAAGGTGGCGCAGACCTTCATGCAGCAGGAGTTTGCGCCTGAGGTGGCGGCGGCCCTTGCACCGGACAGCGCCAGCATGCGCCATGAAGAGGTGCAGTGGCAGATGGCGCCTTAAGCCTTCCGGGCTGTGCCTGACGACCGGAAACAAAGCAGGTTGCGCCTGCGGGCCGGGCGCAGCCCTTGACCTCCTGCCGCCACCGCGCAAAGGCTAGCCCCATGCGCCGCACCGACCGCCTTTTTGAAATCATCCAGATCCTGCGCGACGGGAAACTGCACCGCGCGCAGGACATTGCCGAACGGCTGGAGGTGTCCACCCGCACCATCTACCGCGACATGGACACGCTGGTGGCGTCCGGCGTGCCGGTGGAGGGGGAGCGCGGCGTCGGCTACATGGTGCGCGAGCAGATCAGCCTGCCGCCGCTGACCCTGACGCCGGAGGAACTGGAGGCGCTGAACCTCGGCATGGCCATCGTGGCAGAGGCCGCCGACCCGGACCTGAAGGCCGCGGCCCTGTCGCTGGCGGCCAAGGTGGACGCGGTGCTGCCGGAGCAGACCATAACCGAGGCCGAGGCGTGGAAATTTGCGGTCTACCCCTTCTCCGACGCCGCCCGCGCCCTTGCTCACATGCCGGCTTTGCGCGCGGCGATCAAAGCCCGCCAGAAGCTTCAGCTCAGCTACCGGCGCATTGATGGCACTCTGACAGACCGGAAAATCCGTCCCTTGCACATGGAATACTGGGGCCGTGTCTGGACCCTCACCGCCTGGTGCGAGACGCGCGGGGATTTCCGGGTGTTCCGGGTGGACCTGATCGAAGATGCCTCTGCCCTGCCCGAGCTGTTCGTGGACGAACCCGGCAAGCGGCTGCAGGACTATGATCCCTACGGGGACAAGGGCTAAGCTCCTTCATCTTGCTCAAAATACTCCGGGGGAGCCGCCAGCGGCGGCGGGGGCAGCGCCCCCTACCCCAGTTCGAATGTGGTCACACCGAAAATCAGACCCGTCTCCAGCTGCGGCGCTGTCCCGCGGTACATCCGGGCGGTCTCAAACACCGGATCCAGCCCCAGGCCGCGCGCCAGCTCCACCGCCGCAGTATGGGGGTCCGGCACATCCAGAAACACCTCCTGCCCGGCTGGCAGCTCCCGCAGCAGCCGCGCCAGCACCGTCTCGGCCGCCGGGCGCGACACCGCAACCAGCGGCCCGATCTTGCAGCCGCTGACGCAAGGGCGCAGCGTGCCGAAACCGGCAAGACTCCCGTCCCGGTACGCGGCAAAGGCGTGATGCCCCTCCGCCCCCAGCCACTGCTGCCAGAAGGTCCTGCGCGCCGCCGGAAAGACCCGGGCGTCCAGCGCCTCCAGCTCCGCCGCGGGGGCGGTCAGCGGCTGCAGATCAAACTCAGGCGAAACCTCCAGCCCGCCAGACGGCACCCCGCCAAAGCGGATATTGCGATAGGCAAGCTCAAAGCCGGAGCGGCGGTAATTCCCTTGCTGGTCCACCACCCCGTCAAGGCCGACAATCCGGCTCCCGGCGTGTTCCAGCGCTTTCTGCCACAAAGCATAGCCATACCCTTGGCCGCGATGCTCCGGCACAACGATATAGAAGCCGAGGAAGGAGAACGCCTGCCCGTAGTTCACAACCGAGATGCAGGCGATCATCTGCCCGTCCAGAAACCCGCCCCAGAACCCCTGCGGATCAACACAGGCAAAACACGCCGCATCCCGGTGGCCGGGGTTCCAGCCTTCGCGCGCGGCCCAGCCCGCGGCGGCCTGGATCTCTGCGCCGGACAGGGGCCTGATCTGATAGCTGCTTTGCATCTGCACCTCCGCTTTCCGCAGGCGCAGAATGCCCGTTAAATGTCAGGCAGGAAAGACAAAACAGCGGTTGCGGCGCACCGTCAGCCACATCACCCGGCCCTGTTCAGGCAGAAACACGTTGGGCACCGTCGCCTTCAGGATCGAACCGTCGAACTCCATCCGGAACTCCACCAGGCTCTCGCTGCCCAGAAAGCGCGCGCGCTCCACCACTGCCCGCGCCGGAACCCCGTCGCTGGGGGTCGGCAGCGGCCCCTGGCCGCCGCGGTCAAAGTCGATGCGCAGATGCTGCGGGCGGAACACGATCTCCACCGCGGTGCCATCCGCCACCCCGGGGGCAAGGAACTGCCCAAAGGCGGTGTCGGCCAGCGCGCCGCGCACCTCTGCCTGCAGCACGTTCACATCGCTGAAGAACGCCACCGCGGCCTTGTCCGCCGGGTGGGTATAGACGTTATAGGGCGCGCCCTGCTGCACAATCTTGCCACCGCGCATCAGCGCGATCTCATCGGCCATCCGCATCGCCTCTTCCGGCTCATGCGTGACCAGCAGAACGGCGGTATCCTCTTCCTTCAAAAGGCTCAGCGTCTCATCCCGGATGCCGTCACGCAGCCGGTTGTCGAGACCGGAGAACGGCTCATCCATCAGCATGATGCGAGGGCGCGGCGCAATCGCGCGGGCCAGCGCCACCCGCTGCTGCTCGCCGCCCGACAGCTGATGCGGGTAGCCGTCGATGAAACGTTTCAGCGACACCCGGTTCAGCAATTCCTCGACCCTGGCCCGTTTCTCATCCTTGCTGCCCTTCAGGCCAAAGCCGACGTTATCGGCGACGCTCAGGTGCGGGAACAGGGCAAAGTCCTGAAACATCAGCCCGATTTCACGCCGCTCCGGCGGCACCCGGAACACCGTGTCGCAGACCAGCTTGCCATCGACATAAATCTCGCCGCTGTCCTGCATCTCCACGCCCGCAATCATCCGCAGAGTGGTGGATTTGCCGCAGCCCGACGGGCCCAGCAGGCAGGTCACCTGCCCCGCCTGGATCTGCAGTGAAACGTCGTCCACCACCGCACGGCCTTCGAAGAAGCGCCGGATGTTGCGGATTTCCAGCCGCGGCGGGGCAATCGTGCGGCTGATGCCAGCAGGGGCAGTGTTCATGAGGCCTCGGGCTGTTTCCGATGAAAACGCTTGGGTTCACGCCGGGATAACAACCCTGCGGCAGGGCCGCAAGCGGTCAGACCTGCCACCAGCGCCTTGAACGCTGCCCGGCCTATCGGCCAGTCGGTTCATCCCAACCTCTCTGGACGTTTTCAGCAACACCCCGGCGCGGCGCCGTCCTGCTCCAACCCGTTAAAGGGCGAATTGCCGCCGCAGCCCGCAAAGATCCCATAGTGGGCGTCAAACGAGCCGATAAACTCGAAATGCGGTGCCAGACGGGTATCCTGCAGCATCATCCAAGTGTTGCCGCAGACCGGAAATACCTTGCCCGCCTCAATCACGTGATGATCATCCAGCATGAAACGGTGCGGCGCATTGTCGATGGTGCCTTTGTAGATCACCGCCTGGCCGTAATCCTCACAGGCCGGCTCCAGCGCGGGCAATTTGAACAGCCGGTAAGTGGCCGACAGGAACTTCAGCGGCTGCACCCGCTTCTCCAGCACCGGATTCTCGATGGTCAACAGGCGGGAGGTCACCATCCGCGGGTCCTTGAACCCGGCCTCCTTGGCGATTGACAGAAAGTCATTCCAATACAGCGCCCCGGACAGGCACTCACCATAAAGCACCTCATCCTCCGCCATTGCCTGCGGCACGCGGCGGTCGGCATAGACGTCAGAGAAATACATCTCCCCGCCCTCTTTCAGCAGATGATGCGCCCCGCGCAGGACCGCGCCCTTGTCGGTGGCCAGGTTGATCACACAGTTGGAAACGATGATGTCAAAGGAGCCCGGCTCCAGGTTCAGTTCCTCCAGCGTTTCGATATAGCCGTGATGAAATTCAACGTTGGACCTGGCATAGCCGAAAGCCTCGGCGTGGTAGTCCTGATGGCGCCGTGCCACCTCCAGCTGTGCCTCCGTCATGTCGACCCCCACGACCTTGCCGCGCTCACCCGCCAGTGCCGACAGCGCATAAACATCGCGGCCCGCACCACAGCCAAGGTCGAGGATCCGCGCGCCCTCCAGCGCCTCGGGCGCAATCAGGCCGCAGCCGTAATAGCGGGTCAGCACTTCGTCATGGATTTTAGACAGCACCGCCTTCACATGATCCGGCATGTCGTCCGGCGTGCAGCAGGCATTGGTCTGGAGGTCGTCGCTGCCCTGCAGCACCTCACCGTAATAGGTCTGCACGTTTTCATGTTTCATGGGGGCGCCCTTCCTGATGGTTCAGGAGCAAAGGGATAGCGCCCCCCGGGCAACCGGGCAATTGGGCCGGCCCGCGGTCTGACGCAACTGTGATGGCGCGTGCAGTATAACCGGATAGGGTCGCGCCAATGCTTCGAAATTCACCCCGCTGGCAGCAACTCAAATGCCGCCTCGGCCCGCACCTTGCCGTTCACCATCAGTTCAATCCGGTGCGGCCCCGGCACCAGCTTGAAGGTTGTGGCGTTGCCCTTCAGCTTATGTGTCTTGCTCAGCTCCAGCTTGCCGCCGGTGATCTTTGCCTGCTTCAGCTTGAACACCTTGGCAGAGACTTTTCCGCCAGGCCGCTGGAAATGCAGGATGTAATCCACCAGAACCGGCGCACCCGCCGGACCCGCCAGCTGCACAAAGAACGCCAGGGCATCGCCAATCCGCACATTTTGCGATGTCAGCGCAATTTCGGCGCCAAGCTCCAGATCCGGGTCATACCCCAGCATCTTCATCGCCCGCGGGTGGCCCGCCTTGACCAGCCCGCGCAGCGCGTGGGAGGTCATCCAGCCAAGCTCCTTACCTGTCTGCCGGCCAGCCGCCTGCCATTGCTCCAGCCGGTCCATCACCAGATCCGGATCCTTCTTGGCAATGTCGTTCAGGTGGTTGGCGACGGAGCGGGTGACATAGCGGGTGCCGTCCCCGTGCAGCTGGTCCAGTAAGGGCAGCGGCTGGTCGAGCGTCAGCCCGACCGCCTCGCCCCACGGCAGCCGCGGCCGCGTGCCTTCGCTCACCAGACGGCGCACATGATAACTGGAATGGCTGGCCCAATCCTTCATCCGCGCCAGCACCTCTGCCGGCCAGCGGTTCAGAAAGGGGCGGATGGCCCATTCCATGGAAAACCGCTGAGTGATCTCCTCCAGCAGGTCCAGCGACAGCTCCGGGTGCGCCTCGATCCCCCTGGCCGCCACATATTCACCCAAGGGGGCAAAGATGAAATCGCCGAAATCATCGTCTGTCTTGGACGGGTCCAGCGGCGGCGGCAACGCCTTCAGCAGCACCGGCGCGGCCTCGGGCAGCGCCTCCGGCAGGTGATCCGCCAGCACATCCGCAATCAGCGTTATCCGCTGCTTCAGCTCCAGCGCCGGCAGATCCGCCATCACCCGTGCCTCGAACGCTTCGGCATCAAAACCCGCATCCGCAGCAGCAAACAGCCCCGCCAGGTAGCGGACCTTGCCCCGGTTAAACAATTGATCCTTCAGGGAAAACCCGCCATCCATACGCGCCGCGCCTCCTTACATCGTGGTGTTGGTGGCGCCGCCGTCCAGCAGAATGTTCTGCCCGACAATGAAGCCTGCGTGCTGCGAGCACAGGAATGCGCAGGCGGCACCGAATTCCTCGCGGGTGCCATAGCGGCCCGCGGGGATGGTGGCAAACCGCTGCGTTTGCGCTTCCTCGACTGTGATCCCCTGCGCCTTGGCCGCGCCGCCGTCCAGCGCCGCGGCGCGGTCGGTGGCATGGATGCCCGGCTGCAGGTTGTTGATGGTGACGCCATGGCCCGCCACCTGCCGCGACGTGCCCGCGACATAGCCCGTCAGGCCCGCGCGGGCCGAGTTCGACAGCCCCAGCACCGGGATCGGCGCCTTGACTGAGACTGATGTGATGTTGACCACCCGCCCCCAGCCGCGCTCCATCATGCCAGGCAGCAGCGCCTTCATCAGCGCAATCGGTGCCAGCATGTTGGCATCCAGCGCCTTGATGAAATCCTCGCGGTCCCAGTCGGTCCACATGCCCGGCGGCGGCCCGCCCGCATTGGTCACCAGGATATCGACGCCCTCAGCCGCATCCAGCACCTGCTTCTGGCCCTCCGGCGTGGCCACATCCGCGGCCACCGTCACCACATCGACACCATACTGGCCGCGGATCATCTGCGCCGACGCCTCCAGCGCCTCTGCTCCGCGGGCGTTCATCACCAGGTTCACTCCTGCCTCCGCCAGCGCCTCCGCGCAGCCAAGGCCCAGCCCCTTGCTGCTGGCACAGACCAGCGCCCGCTTGCCCGAAATACCCAGATCCATCGTCATCCTCCCTCCGGATTCTCCACCGTTTGCCGGAGAGTGCACCGCCGGCCTGCCAAAGGCCAGCCCCGGCCGGTGCTTGACACAATCGTCAAGCTGCCGGAAAATCTGGCCCTTCCCACCGCCATTTCGCCACAATCTGCGGGCAATCTTATTGGACAGCACCTGCGCCCTGCGCATATGGAATTCAGAACACCCGCATATGGGACACACCGTGACCGCCAGCCTTTCTTCCGTCCAGGCCTACCCGGCCGAACGTTTCCGCGTTGAATACGGCGCCAATATGGGCGATCCGCTCGGCGTGCTTGAGGATCTGGTGCTGGACGACATCTATCTGCTGACCAGCCCCGCATCGCCGCAGCGGCTTGCCATCGCCGCCCATCACGACGGCAGTTTCACCATCGCCGGCGATACCGCGCTTGGCACGCCGGGTGCCGCGCTGCATCTGGACAGCCTGCTCACTCTGATGCCCGACCGCGGCCCCAACACCGAAATTCTGGTCATGGTCGAGGCCGACGCCGAGGGCTATATCGCCGCCGTCTACCTGGTGCCGCTGGCCCCCTTGCAGCCGCAAGTGCCCTACACGCTGGTCAAGGCTGAGCGCGAGCCGGCCCGGCGCAAGCTGGCGCAATCGGCCTGCGTCTCCTTCACCCGCGGCACCCGCATCACCCTGTCCACCGGCGCCCAGCGCGCGATTGAGGACATGCGCCCGGGCGACCGGGTGCTGACCCGCGACGACGGCATCCAAGAGGTGCGCTGGGTCGGCCAGTCCACCCTGCGCGCGGTGGGCGACCTGGCTCCGATCCTGATCCG
Organism: Leisingera sp. CC-HEC093; assembly: GCF_059429195.1. Classification (NCBI taxonomy): domain Bacteria; kingdom Pseudomonadati; phylum Pseudomonadota; class Alphaproteobacteria; order Rhodobacterales; family Roseobacteraceae; genus Leisingera; species Leisingera sp. CC-HEC093. The sequence continues at coordinate 4,026,733 of NZ_JCAIJR010000001.1, forward strand.
CAAGGGCGCGTTGAACAACGCCGAAGACCTGATCGTGAGCCCCGGCCACCGGCTGATGGTCTACCAGCGCAGCGACGAAATCGGCGCCGGCGCCCCGGAGATCCTGGTCCGCGCCCGCGACCTGGTGAACGGCAGCAGCGTGGTGGTTCTGGACGGCGGCTTTGCCGACTACTTCCAGATCCTCTTTGACCAGCACCATATCATCTACGCTGAAGGGATCGCGGCAGAGAGCACCTTTCTCGACCCCGTCACCCGGCCCGTCCTGCCTGAGGATTTCTGGACCGGCTGCACAGAAAACCAGAATGGCACCCTGCCCGTCTCCCATAAACACGGTGCCCACGGACTGGACGTGAGCCGGTCGCTCCTGGACCGTCCCGATGCGGTGCCGCTGCTGAAACGGGCGTCGCTGCGGTAAGGGGGCCGCGACATGGCTCCGCCGCCGCCCCCTCAGGGCAGGAAAAATCCAACTAGCGTCTGCAAGCGCAAGCAGGGCAAAGCTGCCACAGTCTCCCTTGCCGTGATGCCGTGCCTGATGCAAACTTGCCAAAGCAGGAGGGATGTCTGTTTCACCGCTTGGCCCATCAGCAAACGGACCAGCGCGGTTCCATGTTTGGGAAGGAATGTGTCATGACGTCCGGGACCGCAGGTTCCCCGCCACCGGAAAATCTGAAACCGCAGCAGCGGGCAAACCCCCAGGTCAACACGGTGACAGCCGCTGACATCGCCGCGGCGCTGAAGGCCGGGTTTTCCGACTTTCTGGCCCGCCCCTTGATGAGCAGTTTTTTCGGACTGTTCTATGCGGTCTTCGGTATCCTGCTTGTGTGGTGCCTGGTCTGGCTCGGTAAAATCTGGATGATCATTCCCGCCGTCGTAGGCTTCCCGCTGGTCGCTCCCTTCGCTGCTGCCGGGCTTTATGAAATGTCCCGCCGCCTGCAGAAGGGGGAAAGTTTCGGCTGGTCTGAAATCCTCACCGTCATGGCCAATCAACGCAAGCGTGAAATGGGCTGGATGGCCTTTGTCACCCTGTTCATATTCTGGGTGTGGATTTACCAGGTCCGGCTTTGGCTTGCGATCATCCTGCAGAATGCATCTTTCTCGGATTTTGACGGTTTTTTTAACACAGTGTTTTTCACACCGCAGGGCTGGACCTTTCTTGCCGTTGGCACCTGTGTCGGCGCTTTTCTGTCGGCTGTGCTGTTCGCGGTGACCGTTGCCGCCATGCCCATGCTGCTCGACCGGGAAACCAACTTTGTCTCCGCCATGCTGACGTCCATCCGCGTCGTCACGGAAAACCCGGTTGTCATGCTCGCCTGGGCGGCAATCATCTCAGTCACCATGCTGCTGTCGCTGGTTCCGGCGTTTCTGGGCCTGATCATTACCCTGCCGGTCCTTGGCCACACCACGTGGCATCTTTACCAGCGGGCCGTGCCGCCGGCGGAGGGGTGATCTGCCAAGCCATCATCTGATGAGACTGCGTTCATTTTTTGCCGCTGGGTCATTCAGCTGAATTGTCGGGCCGCCAGCAGCGCCAGCCAGTATATCCGCAGGACCGAGTTGATGCGGCGGCTGTAGTTCGGCCCAAGCTTGCGGAACCATTTCACCATGTCTTCGTCCAGCCGGATCGTCACCCTTGTCTTGGGTTTGTCGATCCGCTCCCAGCTCAGGACGCCGTCCCAGTCATCCGGCAGGCTCTTGTCCAGCCAGTCGCGGCGCAGGTTTTGCTGCAGTTCGTCCAGTTCCAGCTGCATTTCATTGTCATAGTATCGCCTGCTGGGCATCGCACCCTCCCATTGCGGCGGCGGTTCCGGCGCGGGGCGGCACTCCCGCGCTGATCCCATCCTGCCCCGCTCCGGTTATTTTCGCGCCAGCGGTGCGTACGGTGCAGACGCAACACCGCCGGTCCAGCCTCTCCGCCCGCCGTCCGGCACCAGGGGGTGCACAGGGGGTGCACGCATGTCACCCCCGTTTTTCCGGCTTTCAACAGGATTTGCGGATAAAACGCCCGGCGGCCATACCGGCGGCGGCCGCCCTAACTGCGCTGCCGCAGGATCCGGGCCAGCAGCTCTTTCTTGCGGAAGGGCTTGGACAGGAAATCATTCATTCCCGCCGCCAGGCACGCCTCAACATCGCTGGGCTGGGTGTTGGCGGTCATGGCGACAATAGGGCACTCCGGCAGCCTCGCGCCGCGTTCATGGGCACGGATCCTGCGGGCGGCCTCCAGACCGCCCATTTCCGGCATCGACAGGTCCATCAGGATCAGGTCGCACCCCTCGGAAATGCAGGTCTCCAGCGCAATCCGCCCGTTCCCGGCAAACCGCAGCCCGGCGCCGGTGGATTTCAGCATCTTGCGGACCACCAGCTGGTTGGTCCTGTTGTCCTCCGCCACCAGAATGCGCAGGCCCTCAAGCGCCCCCGGCGGCAAGTCCGGGACCGGCAGGCCCGGCTGCAGGCTCAGCGCCTGCCTGTGGTCCAGAAACGCAGGGGCGCCGGCATCTGAGGGCTCCGGCGCCTGCAGCGCCGGCCGCTTCAGGTCCAGGGCAACCGTGAACACCGATCCCTGCCCCGGCACCGAGCTTGCGGTGATCGTGCCCCCCATCCGCTCCACCAGCGCCTGGGTGATCGCCAGCCCCAGGCCGGTGCCTTCGATCACTTGTGCAGACCGGCGGTCGACCTGTTCAAAGGCAGAGAATATCCAATTGAGCTGCGGCTGCGCGATCCCGATGCCGGTGTCAGAGACCTGAAGGCGAAAGGGCAGCGCCGTCGCGCCGGGGTCATAGCTGACGCTGACAGCCACATGGCCGTCTTCCGTGAACTTGATAGCATTGCCGAGCAGGTTCATCAGAATCTGGCGGATCTTGCTGGCATCGCCGTTGAACTCATGCGGCATGTCTTCGGGGTAAACGGTGCGCAGGTCGATCCCCTTGTAGGCGGCCTTGGCCCACAGCAGGGTGCCCACATCCTGCACCAGATCCAGCAAGGAAAACGGCGCGTCGTGCAGCGAGATTTTGTCAGCCTGGATTTTGGAGAAATCGAGCACGTCGTTGATGACACCAAGCAGCGCAGTGGCAGAGTTGAAGATGGTGTCGGCAAACAGCCGCTGCTGCGCGTCCAGTTCCGTTTCCTGCAGCAACTCGCACATGCCAATGATGCCATTCATCGGTGTCCGGATTTCATGGCTCATGTTGGCCAGAAACCGTTCCTTGGCCTGGCTCGCCTCCTCTGCCTTGTCCAGAGCCATCCTGGTCAGCTCCAGTGCCTCGTCCCGTTCCCGTTCAGAGGTTACATCGCTGGAGGAGCCCACCAGATAGACCAGGCGTCCGTCTGCATTGAACACGGGCCGGAGTGTGGTGCTGAGGTGTTTTTCCTTGTTCGGCGCGGGAAGGACGATGTCATAGGTCGCTTCCTTGCCGCTGCTGATGATCGAAAGATGCTGGTTCAAGGCGCGGCGGCCCGTAGCCCCGCCATAGAGTTCAAGCGCCGTCTTGCCCACGTAATCCTTGCGCCCGAACTTGGTAAGCTCCCGCGATTTGGTGTTCATGGCAACATAGCGCGGCAGCCCGTCCTCCCCCACCTTCAGAACGATCACCGCAATCCCGATAGCGTCGAGAATTTCAAATTGATGCGAAAGTTCATCTTGTTGCACGTATTGTTCCTGAAACGGGAAGGGATTTGAAATCCAGTAACACACAAACCTTGCGCCTGTGTTACAGGAAAACCTTTAGCGATTTACAGGCTAAACTAAGCACCGCCGCCGCGGGCCCGGATCTGCGGCAACGGCACGGGGCTGCCGTTTTCCTTGCCTCTGCCGCGGTTTGTGGCTATGGCCAGCCGCATGTTGGACACCGCTGCAAACCGCCCCGAACTGCCCGCCGAAATCGCGCGGCGCCGGACCTTTGCGATCATCTCGCACCCGGACGCCGGCAAGACGACGCTGACTGAAAAGTTCCTGCTGTACGGCGGTGCGATTCAGATGGCTGGACAGGTGCGCGCCAAGGGCGAGGCACGGCGCACGCGCTCAGACTTCATGCAGATGGAGAAGGACCGCGGCATCTCTGTTTCGGCCTCTGCAATGTCCTTTGATTTCAGCGGCTTCCGCTTTAACCTGGTGGACACGCCCGGCCACTCGGATTTTTCCGAGGATACCTACCGCACGCTGACGGCGGTGGATGCGGCGGTGATGGTGATCGACGGCGCAAAGGGTGTGGAAAGCCAGACCCAGAAGCTGTTCGAAGTCTGTCGGCTGCGCGACCTGCCGATCCTGACCTTCTGTAACAAGATGGACCGCGAAAGCCGCGACACCTTTGAGATCATCGACGAGATCCAGGAGATGCTGGCGATCGACGTGACCCCGGCCAGCTGGCCCATCGGTGTGGGCCGCGATTTCATCGGCTGCTACGACATGCTGCGCGACCGGCTGGAGCTGATGGACCGCGCTGACCGCAACAAGGTGGCGGAAAGCATCGAAATCAAAGGGCTGGACGATCCCAAGCTGGCCGAGCATGTGCCTGCGCATCTGCTGGACAAACTGCTGGAAGAGGTCGAGATGGCGCGTGAGCTGCTGCCCGTGCTGGACCCGCAATCGGTGCTTGAGGGGCATATGACCCCGATCTGGTTCGGCTCCGCGATCAACTCCTTCGGCGTCAAGGAGCTGATGGACGGCATCGGCGCCTATGGCCCCGAGCCGCAGCCGCAATCTGCCGAGCCGCGGCAGGTTTCGCCGGAGGAGAAGAAGGTCGCAGGTTTCGTGTTCAAGGTTCAGGCCAACATGGACCCCAAGCACCGCGACCGGGTGGCATTCGTGCGGATGGCGTCGGGCCATTTCAAGCGCGGCATGAAGCTGACCCATGTGCGCACCAAGAAGCCGATGGCGGTGTCGAACCCGGTACTGTTCCTGGCCTCTGACCGGGAGCTGGCGGAGGAAGCCTGGGCCGGTGACATCATCGGCATCCCCAACCACGGCCAGCTGCGTATCGGCGACACGCTGACCGAAGGCGAGGCAATCCGGGTGACCGGCATCCCGTCGTTTGCGCCGGAACTGCTGCAGACGGTTCGGGCGGGCGATCCGATGAAGGCAAAGCACCTGGAAAAGGCGCTGATGCAGTTTGCCGAGGAAGGTGCCGCCAAGGTGTTCAAACCCTCGATCGGCTCCGGCTTTATCGTCGGCGTGGTCGGCCAGCTGCAGTTCGAGGTTCTGGCCAGCCGGATCGAAATGGAATACGGCCTGCCGGTGCGGTTCGAGGCCAGCCAGTTCACCTCCGCCCGCTGGGTCAGCGGCGACAAGGCGGCAGTGGACAAGTTCATCAATGCCAACAAGCAGCACATCGCCCATGACCACGATGGCGACATCGTCTATCTGACCCGTCTGCAATGGGACATCGACCGCGTGGTGCGGGATTATCCCGAACTGAACCTGACCGCGACCAAGGAAATGATGATCTGATTGAAACGCCCGGGTTTCCCGGGCGTTTTCCATTGCGGGGCTTGCGCTTTCTCCTGACCGCGGAAATGGTTGGGGCAAACAGCAGGGCAAGAGGCAGGCAATGGCAGACAGGGATGTCAAATGGGGCATAGTCAGCACAATCAAGGCTGACGCCCGGACTGTGCTGGATTTTGCCGCCCACCACCTCGACCTGGGCGCCCACCGGCTGCACATCTACCTGGATGAGGCCAACCCGGAGGCCTATGGGCATCTGAAGCAGCACCCTAAAGTGCGTGTCACGGTCTGCGACAGCGCCTATTGGAAGCGCCACAACAGAAACCGCCCCGCCAAGCACCAGTTCCGCCAGACGCTGAACGCCACCCACGCCTATGAGCGCATCCAGACGGATTGGATCGCCCATATCGACGCGGATGAGTTTCTGTGGCCGGCCGAAGACCTGGGACAGATGCTGGCCGCCCTGCCCAGAAGCATCCAGAGCGCCCGGGTGCGCCCGGTCGAGGCGCTGGCAGGCAGGGACGGGGAATTCAAGGCAATGGTTCCCAAAGGGCCGGACCGCGAGGCGGAGGTTCGCGCGGTCTACCCGGCCTTCGGCAGCTTCCTGAAAGGCGGCTTTTTGAGCCACACCGCCGGCAAGGTCATTGCCAGGACTGGCCTGCCAAACGCCGGGCTGCGAATCCACAACCTGTACCTGGATGGCGAGAAGGCTGACGCCACCTGCGAACTGGACCAAGCCGAGCTGTGCCACTGCCACGCCGCCAGCTGGGAGCACTGGCAGGCCGTCTACCGGTTCCGGCTGCGGCGCGGCTCCTACCGGCCCGGGTTGAGCGCGGGGTTTTCCCGGCGGCTGGGCGGGCTTAGCGCGCATGAACTGCTGTCGCTGATTGAGGAGGAGCACGGTTCCGAAGGCCTGCGCGGTTTCTTCGACGAGGTTAGCGCGCGGGATCCGGACGTGTACCGCAGGCTGCAGGAACGCGGGCTGCTGAGGATTCGCCGCCTCCGTCTGGCGGAGAAAAGGCAGAAACACTTCCCTGATTTTGGCTGATTTGTTTCCATTTTGCCCGCTCCCGGAACCAAAACCTTGTAAAATCCGCCATTAATTGACCTGCGCATGGGATTTTGCTATGCCCCGCCACGAGCCGGCAGCTGCCACACCGCATGACCTTTTGCGGAGCCGGCTGCAACACACACGCGCGGGCCAGGTCAGTGTCCGCAATCACGGATGCATATGACAAAATTCTCCGATCTGAACCTTAATCCCAAGGTCCTCAAGGCTATTGAGGAAGCCGGGTACGAAACCCCAACCCCGATTCAGGCAGGGGCCATTCCCCCGGCGCTGGAGGGGCGTGATGTTCTGGGAATCGCCCAGACAGGCACCGGCAAAACCGCGTCGTTCACGCTGCCGATGATCACGCTTTTGGCCCGCGGCCGTGCTCGCGCCCGGATGCCGCGCAGCCTGGTGCTGTGCCCCACCCGCGAGCTGGCTGCCCAGGTGGCGGAAAACTTCGACACCTATGCCAAGCATGTGAAACTCACCAAGGCGCTGCTCATCGGCGGTGTGTCTTTCAAGGAGCAGGACGCGCTGATCGACAAAGGCGTCGACGTGCTGATCGCCACCCCGGGCCGCCTGCTGGACCATTTCGAGCGCGGCAAGCTGTTGCTCACCGGCGTGCAGATCATGGTGGTGGACGAGGCCGACCGGATGCTCGACATGGGTTTCATCCCGGATATTGAGCGCATCTTCTCATTGACGCCGTTCACCCGCCAGACGCTGTTTTTCTCTGCCACCATGGCACCAGAGATCGAACGGATCACCAACACCTTCCTGTCGGGTCCTGCCCGTATCGAAGTGGCCCGCCAGGCCACCGCGTCGGAAACCATCGAACAGGCCGTGGTGCAGTTCAAGGCATCGCGCCGCGACCGCGAGGGCAGCGAAAAGCGCAAGGTGCTGCGGGCGCTTATCGACGCCGAAGGCGAAAAGCTGACCAACGGCATCATCTTCTGCAACCGCAAGACAGACGTGGATATCGTCGCCAAATCGCTGAAGAAATACGGCTATGACGCAGCGCCGATCCACGGCGATCTGGACCAGAGCCAGCGCACCAAAACCCTGGACGGCTTCCGCGAAGGGTCGTTGCGCATCCTGGTGGCCTCCGACGTCGCCGCACGCGGCCTGGACGTGCCCAGCGTCAGCCATGTGTTCAATTTCGACGTGCCGGGCCATGCTGAGGATTACGTCCACCGCATCGGCCGCACCGGCCGTGCCGGCCGCGAGGGCAAGGCGATCACCATCTGCATTCCGCGCGACGACAAGGCTCTGGATGCGGTGGAGAAGCTGATCCAGAAAGAAATTCCGCGTCTGGAGAATCCGGCCAAGCCGGAACCCAAGAAGGAAAAGCCGGCCCGCGCCGCCAAGGCGGAGGCAGAGGTCCCCCGCGAGAGCGGCAAGGAAGAAAGCCGCGAACGCCGCAAGGACGAGAGCCGCGAACGCCGCAGGGACGAAAAGCCTGTGCAGAAGGCTGAGCGCGCATCCAGCCGCGGCAAGCACGGCAAACGCGATGACAAGGCTGTGGTCGGCATGGGCGACCACCTGCCCAGCTTCATCGCCCTCAGCTTTGCCGAACGCCGCGCCAGCTGATCCGGCCTGCCAGGCAGAATTTGAGGCCGCCCCGCCGGGGCGGCCTTTTTTGTGCATCCCGGCGCCGCCCACCATGCACACGCAGCATAACCACCTTTGCATTTGCAGCATACCGGGTCTTCGATCTTGGCCGGTGTCAGCCCGCAACAACAGGCGTATAGGGTTCGCAACACTGAGAAACGCGCCATGATGATGGGCCTTGCCATGAATACCAACGACACCAAAACCCTGACCATCTCCCAATACCAAGCCATCGAAGCCCGCGCCCACGAGCTGCGCGCCCAGGCGTTTGCCGCCATGATGCGCAGCCTGTTCCGCGCCATTTTCAGCGCCCCGCGCAAGGTGGTCTCCTGCCCCAGCTGCGCCCGCCCGCTGCACGGCTGAGGCCGCAGCCGGCTCTCCGGCAGCACCCTGATCAGAAAACGCCGCGTGCCCCATCGGGCCGCGGCGTTTTTCAGTTTCTGGATTTGCGTTCTGCGGCCGCGCCGCGGTCCCGTCAGGGCACGCGGCGCTAGGCCCAACGGGGCCCGCGGCATCTTTAGATGCGGCACGGGCCGGGCGGGAGAACCGCCCTGCCCTGTCTTTTTCCGGCCCCGAAGGGTCAGCGCATCCGGCTGACCACCACCGTTACCTCGGGCTTCTTACCGATCTCGGCCTGCGCGGTCTGGCGCGTGATGCGGCGCAGTTCCTGCTCCAGCTTGTCATCGTCGCGCAGGGTTTTGGCCCCAGCCCGCATCAGGAACTGATTCAAGTCCTCCTCCAGCACATCAACCAGCGCGGCATTGGAGGTCCCGGTTTCGGCCAAACCTTTGAGGTCGCACCAAGGCTCGCCCAGCGGCTCGTCTTCTTCGTCCAGGATAACCGTCACCAGCACATGGCCGTTCAGCGCCATCCGGATACGGTCGCGCACGATGCCGTCCATTGCGCCGTATTTTACCGAACCGTCCAGATAGGTGCGCCCGGTCTCGATCCACTCGGTCACTTTCGGCGCATCGCCGGTCAGGTCCATCATCATACCGTTCACGACAACGGCATTGGCGATCCCCTTTTCCTCGCCCAGGCGGGCGTGCTGGCGCAGATGGCGGTGCTCGCCGTGCATCGGGATCAGCATCTTGGGCTTCAAGAGCCGGTGCACCTCTTCCAGGTCCGGGCGGTTGGCATGGCCGGAAACGTGGTAAAGGCCGGAGCTGTCATCAACCACATCCACCCCCATTTCGGAGAATTGGTTGATGATTCGGATGACGCCCTTTTCGTTGCCCGGAATGGTCTTGGAGGAGAACAGGAACAGGTCGCCTGCCTTCAGCTCCAGCCCGCGGTACTTGCCGCGCGCCAGCTGTGCTGTGGCAGCACGGCGCTCCCCCTGGCTGCCGGTGGTGATCAGCATCAGGTTGTCGCGCGGAACATTATTGGCGTCTTCCGGGCTGATCGTCTTGGGGAAGTCCACCAGCACGCCGGTTTCCACCGCGGCCTCGATCATCCGGCGCATGGCGCGGCCCAGCAGGACCACGGAGCGGCCCGCCTTCACCCCGGCCTCAGCCAGGGTTTTCACCCGCGCGACGTTGGAGGCAAATGTGGTGGCGGCAACCAACCCTTTCGCCTCGGAGAACAGCTTGGTGATTTCTTCCGGCAGTTCGGATTCCGAGCGGCCCGGGTGCTGCGAGAACACATTGGTGGAATCGCAGACCAGCGCCTGGATGCCGTCCTTAGCGATCTCAGACCACATTTCCGGGTCAAAGGGTTCACCGACGAGCGGATTTGCGTCCAGCTTGAAATCGCCGGTATGCACCACCCGCCCCGCCGGGCTGTCGATTACCAGCGCGCCGCTTTCGGGGATCGAATGGCTCATCGGGGCCACGCCAACAGTGAAAGGACCCAGCTTGGTCACTTCCGGCCAGGCCTGCACGGTGTGCACATTGGCCGGATCGTGGCCTGCTTCTTCCATCTTGCGGCGCGCCAGGTTGGCGGTGAAGGCGCGGGCATAGACCGGCACGTTCAAATGCGCGTAAAGATGGGCGATGGCGCCAATGTGATCCTCATGCCCGTGGGTGACGAAAATGCCCTCCAGCCCGTCGGCGCGCTCCTTCAGCCAGGTGATGTCGGGCATGATCAGGTCCACGCCCGGGGTGGTGTCCATGTCCGGGAAAGTCACGCCCAGGTCGATCAGGACCAGCCGTTCTTTGCCCTGTGGCCCATAGCCGTAGACATAGGCGTTCATGCCGATTTCGCCTGCCCCGCCCAGGGGCAGGTAGATCAATCTATCACTGCTCATGCGTCAGTACCGTTATCCTTGTTGTATTTATGGATGATCTGAAGCCCGTGCATGGTGAGGTCGTCCTCAAATGCGTCAAACAGATCAGCAGATTGCTGGAACAAAGGCGCCAGTCCGCCTGTCGATATTACTTTCATCGGCACCGACCGCTCTGCCTTGATGCGGGTGCAGATCTCGCGCACGAGGCCGACATAGCCCCAGAACACGCCGGATTGCATACAGGCGACGGTGTTGGTGCCGATCACCTTCTGCGGCTTGGAAATGTCCACATGGGGCAGCGCGGCGGCGGCCTGGTGCAGCGCCTCCAGGCTGAGATTCACGCCGGGCGCAATCACTCCGCCCACATAGGCGCCGTCTTCGGCCACCACGTCAAAGGTGGTGGCGGTGCCGAAATCCACCACGATCAGGTTGCCGCCATGGGTGTCGAAACCGGAAACTGTGTTGACCAGCCGGTCAGGGCCGACGGCGGTTCCCTCGTCCACCCGCACAGCGACGGGCAGCAGGCATTCGGGCTTGCCCACCACCAGCGGCCGGGTGTTGAAGTAACGGTCCGCCAGCACACGCAGGTTGAACACCACCCGCGGCACGGTGGAGGAGATGATCATGTCTGTGATATCCGCCTCGATCCCCTGCAGCCGCATCAGCGTATTCAGCCAGACAAAATACTGGTCTGCCGTGCGCTGCCATTCGGTGGAGGTGCGCCACATGCCGATGAACTTTTCGCCGTCATAGATCGAGAAGACGGTATTTGTATTGCCGCAATCAACTGCCAGAAGCATTGCTGCTCCTTCCTAGAAATAGATGTCCGCCGCGGGAATGCTGACGCGGCCCTTGGCGGTGTTTAGGACAAGGTTGCCGCTGACGTCCACCGTTTCAAAAGTGCCCTCGGTCTCTGATGACGCGGTGCGGGCGGTGATCACCTCGCCCAGCTTGGCCGCACGGGCGAGCCATTCGGTGCGGATCGGCTCGAAGCCGTAGGTCGCGAATTGCTGCTCGTAGCGGGCATAGGCTTCGGCCACCGCCTCCAGGAACTCCTCCGGCGAAACCTGCACGCCGGTCTCCGACAAGAGGGACACCGGCCAGACCGCTCCGGGCTCCAGCCACTCCTTCATCGGGGTTCCCACCAGGTTGACGCCGATGCCGACAAACAGGTGATTGACCCCTTTGCCGTTGCCGGCGCTTTCCAAGAGGATGCCGGCCAGCTTGCCGCCTTTCAGGAGCACATCGTTGGGCCATTTCAGCGACAGGCCTTCGCTGCGGCCTGTCACCGCGACGCAGGCGTCATAGACGGCCAGTGCCGCCACAAAGCTGCGCAGCGCGGCCTGATCCGGGGCGCCGTCGGGGCGCATCACCAGTGTGGCGGCAAAGTTACCCTTGGGGTCTTTCCAGTCGCGTCCGCGGCGGCCGCGTCCCTGGGTCTGGCGCAGGGCCAGGATCCATTCCGGCCCCGCCAGTTCCCCGGCGATGCGGGCGGCCTCGTTCAAGGTGCTGTCCACCTCATCGAGCACCCGTTTTCCATATCCAGCTGGCCAGCTCATCTGCATTCCTTAGAAAGTGCGAAAAGGCCCGGTCGCGCGACCGGGCCTTTCCAGCCTGCCTGAAAAGCAGATCAATTTACAAGGGTTGCTGCAGCTGCAGCGGCAGCGCCGTCAATGCCGAACTGGTAGACCACACCCACCAGCATCAGCGCGGCTGAGGCCATCAGCGCCACGCCAAGGATCGGAGAGCCCTTGGCCTCCACATCGTCCTCGCCAGTGCCGAAGTACATGTAGAAGACGATACGGATGTAATAGAAAGCCCCGATGACGGAGGCCACGGCGGAGGCAATAACCAGCCCCATCAGGCCCGCGTCCACACCTGCCTGCCACACGCCCAGCTTGGCAAAGAAGCCCAGCATCGGCGGCACGCCTGCCAGCGAGAACATCAGGATCAGCACCGCCAGCGCCTTGCCCGGTTCGCGCGAGGCGAACTGGTTCAAGGCCAGGATGTCGGTGACCGGTTTGCCATCCTTCTCCAGCATCAGGATGAAGGAGAAGGTGCCGATGTTCATGGTGACGTAGATCGCCAGGTAGACCAGCATCGCTGTGATGCCCTGTTCGGTGCCCGCCGCCAGACCGATCATCGCATAGCCCATATGGGCGATGGAGGAGAACGCCATCAGGCGTTTGATGTCACGCTGGCCGATTGCCGCGATGGCGCCCAGGAACATCGACAGAACCGAAAGCACCACGATGATCTGCTGCCAGTCGGAGACCGCACCGCCAAAGGCGTCAAACAGGACGCGGGCGAACAGGCCCATGGCCGCAACCTTGGGCGCGGTGGCAAAGAAGGCGGTAACCGGCGTCGGCGAGCCCTCGTAAACGTCCGGGGTCCACATGTGGAACGGAACCGCCGAGACTTTGAACGCCATGCCGGAGATCATGAAGACTAGGCCGAACAGCATACCGATGGACATATGGCCCTGCTCTGCCACCTGGATGATGCCCGCAAACTGGGTGGTGCCGGCAAAGCCGTAGACCAGCGAGGCGCCGTAAAGCAGCAGACCGGAGGACAGCGCGCCCAGCACGAAGTACTTGAGGCCCGCCTCGGTCGACTTGACGCTGTCGCGGCGCATCGCTGCCACGACGTAGAGCGACAGCGACTGCAGCTCCAGCCCCATGTAGAGGGACATCAGGTCGCCGGCGGAGACCATCATCATCATGCCAACAGCGGCCAGCGCCACCAGGATCGGGTATTCGAACCGCAGGATGCCGCGGCGTGCCATGTAGTCCTGGCCGATCAGCAGCACTGCGGATGCACCCAGCAGTAGCGCCACCTTGGCAAAGCGCGAGAAGCCGTCGTCGATGAACATGCCGCCAAAGGCTGTCTGAGTGCCGGGCGGGCTGGACGCGATCCAGAACGCGACCAGAGCCAGCAGAGCCGCTGTGCTCCAGACCAGCGGCACCGCCAGCTTGTCCTTGCCGGTATAGACGGCGCCGAGCAGCGCCGCCATGGCGTAAAGCGCCAGAACAATCTCTGGCAGGATTACGGTAAGATCAGCTTGGATCATCTGCCTGATGCTCCCTTAATGCGAAGCAATCCGGGTCGCGGCGGGCGCAGTGTCCGCAGCAGCCAGAGACTGGTTGAAGTTTGCAATCAGCGCCTCGGTCGAGGGCGCGATGATATCGGTGACGAGCGAGGGATAAACGCCGAGAAGCAGGGTCATCACGACCAGCGGTGCAAAGACGAAACGCTCACGTGCATTCATGTCGCGAATGCCCGCAAGGCTGCCCTTGATCAGGTCGCCGAAGACCACCCGGCGGTAGAGCCACAGGGCATAGCCAGCCGAGAAGATCACGCCGGTGGCCGCCACCGCGGTGACCCAGGTGTTCTTTTGGAAGGTGCCCATCAGGGTCAGGAACTCACCGACGAAGCCGCTTGTGCCCGGCAGGCCGACGTTGCCCATGGTGAAGAACATGAAGACCAGCGCATAGGCGGGCATCCGGATCACCAGGCCGCCGTAGGCGTCAATGTCGCGAGTGTGCATGCGGTCATAAATCACGCCCACGCAAAGGAAGAGCGCGGCAGAGATGAAGCCGTGCGACAGCATCTGGAAGATGGCGCCGTCGATGCCCTGCTGGTTGGCCGCAAAGATGCCCATGGTGACAAAACCCATGTGCGCAACCGAGGAGTAAGCAATCAGCTTCTTCATGTCCTCCTGCACCATCGCCACCAGCGAGGTGTAAACCACCGCAATCGCGGACATCCACAGGACCACATCGGTCATCACGTCCGCACCCACCGGGAACATCGGCAAGCTGAAGCGCAGGAAGCCGTAGCCGCCCATTTTCAACAGGATCGCCGCCAGCACCACGGAACCGGCAGTCGGCGCCTGTACGTGCGCGTCCGGCAGCCAGGTGTGCACCGGCCACATCGGCATCTTCACCGCAAAGGAGGCAAAGAAGGCGAGGAACATCAGTGTCTGGGCACCGCCCAGCACATGGATGCCCAGGACGTCGAAGGACGCCGCAGAGAAGCTGTGGGTCAACAGGACCTCGATATCGGTGGTGCCGGCATCCACATACATGAAGACCATCGCCACCAGCATCAGCACCGAGCCGAAGAAGGTGTAGAGGAAGAACTTGAAGGAGGCGTAGATCCGCTCTTTGCCGCCCCAGATGCCGATGATCAGGAACATCGGAATGAGGCCTGCCTCGAAGAACAGGTAGAACAGCACCAGGTCCAGCGCCATGAAGACGCCCAGCATCAGGGTCTCCAAGAGCAGGAAGGCGATCATGTATTCCTTCACACGGTCCGTGACCGACCAGCTGGCCAGAATGGTCAGCGGCATGATGAAGGTGGTCAGCATCACGAACAGAACCGAAATGCCATCGACGCCCATTTTGTATTTCAGGCCCAGGATCCACTCCCGGTCCTCGACAAACTGGAACCCGGTGTTGGCGGGATCGAACTCGAAATAGATGCCCAGGCTCACCAGGAAGGTGACCGTGGTGGCAAAAAGCGCAACATATTTGGCGTTGCGCTGCGCCGCCTTATCCTCGCCGCGCAGGAACAGGGCCAGGATGGCCGCCGCGAGCGCCGGGATGAAAGTGACAATAGAAAGGAGATTGTCCATCAGTGCGCTCCTCCGCCGATCGACATCCAGGTGACCAGGGCTGCTATGCCCAGCACCATCCAGAAGGCATAAGTGAAGATGTAGCCGGACTGTGCGCGTCCAGCGAGACGGGTGAAGAAGGGAACAACACCCATGGCCAGACCGTTCAGGAAGCCGTCGATGGTGCTGCCATCGCCGCGTTTCCAAAAGAAGCGGCCAATGGCCAGAGCGGGTTTCACGAAGATCACATTGTAGATCTCATCAAAATACCACTTGTTCAGCAGGAACAGGTACAGCGGACGCTGCTGTTCGGCCAAACGTTTGGGCAGCGTCGGGTTCCAGATATAGAACCACAGGGCCAGTACCAGACCGCCAAGCATTGCCACGAACGGCGACAGCTTCACCCATTTCGGCGCCGCGTGGGCATCCTCCAGGATGTGGTTGTCTTTGCCGATGTACAGCGCGCCCTCGCCCGGCTTGCCGTCAAACACATAGTGATGCTCGCCGCCATGCGCCGCGTCTTCACCGTGGGCAGCGTCTTCACCGTGCGCGGCCTCTTCGCCATGCCCGGCCTCCTCGCCATGCGCCGCAGCGGATGCTTCCGCCACCGGGATGCCGTAGAACTTGCCAACCTGATCCGCGTGGCCGAAGAAGCTGCTGTACCACAGCATGCCCGAAAAGATCGCGCCCAAGGCCAGAACGCCCAGCGGCACCAGCATGGTCCAGGGGCTTTCATGGGCGTGGTCGTGGGTGTGCTTGTCGCCGCGTGCCTCGCCGTAGAAGGTCATGAAGATCAGGCGCCAGGAGTAGAAGGAGGTCATGAAGGCCGCAATCACCAGCGCCCAGAAGCCGAACATGGACCCGCCCGCATAGGCGCTTTCGATGATGGCGTCCTTGGACACGAAGCCGGCAAAGCCAACCCAGCCGCTCAGCGGGATACCGACACCGGTGATGGCCAGCGTGCCGATCATCATTGCCCAGAAGGTATAGGGGATCTTTTTGCGAAGCGCGCCGTAGTTCCGCATGTCCTGCTCGTGATGCATGGCGTGGATCACCGAACCGGCGCCCAGGAACAGCATCGCCTTGAAGAAGGCGTGGGTGAACAGGTGGAACATGGCCGCGGAATACATGCCGACGCCAGCCGCCACGAACATGTAGCCCAGCTGCGAGCAGGTCGAATAGGCGATGACGCGTTTGATGTCGTTCTGCACTAGGCCGACAGTGGCCGCAAAGAACGCGGTTGCCGCGCCCAGGGCGGTGATAAAGGCCGCGGCCTCAGGCGCGAATTCGATCAGCGGCGACATGCGGCAGACCAGGAACACGCCCGCGGTCACCATGGTTGCCGCGTGGATCAGCGCCGACACCGGGGTCGGGCCTTCCATCGCGTCCGGCAACCACGTGTGCAGCAAGAGCTGCGCCGATTTGCCCATCGCGCCGACAAACAGCAGGAAGGCAATCAGGTTCGCTGCGTTCCACTCAGACCACAGGAAGGACACCTGGGTTTCTGCCAGCGTCGGGGCCGACGCAAAGATGTCGGACAGGTTGATGCTGTCGGTCAGGAAGAACAGGCCGAAAATCCCCAGCGCAAAGCCGAAGTCGCCGACCCGGTTGACGATGAAGGCCTTCATCGCCGCCGCATTGGCGCTAGGCTTGCGGTAGTAGAAGCCGATCAGCAGGTAGGAGGCGACACCGACGCCTTCCCAGCCAAAGAACATCTGCACCAGGTTGTCCGACGTCACCAGCATCAGCATCGCAAAGGTGAAGAACGACAGGTAGGCAAAGAAGCGCGGCTTGTAGCTTTCACCCTCTTTCCACTGCGGGTCATGATCCATGTAGCCGAAGGAATAGAGGTGCACGAGCGACGACACCGTGGTGATCACGATCAGCATGATCGCGGTCAGCCGGTCCAGCCGGATCGCCCAGGAGGTCGACAGTGAGCCGCTTTCGATCCAACGGAAGATCTCGATGTTCTGAGTCCCCCCGTCAAACGACAGGAAGGTGATCCAGCTGAGCAATGCCGCCAGGAACAGAAGCGCCGTGGCGGTCACGGTGGCGGCTTTCTCGCCGATCATCTTGTGGCCGAAGCCGCAGATGATTGCGCCAACCAGCGGGGCAAAGAGGAGGATGGTTTCCATGTTTCTTTAGCCCTTCATCACGTTGACGTCTTCCACGGCAATGGTGCCGCGGTTGCGGAAGAAGCAGACCAGGATCGCCAGGCCAATGGCGGCCTCAGCCGCGGCCACGGTCAGCACGAACAGGGTAAAGACCTGCCCCACCAGATCGCCCAGGAAGCTGGAGAATGCGACCAGGTTGATGTTCACCGCCAGAAGCATCAGTTCGATGCTCATCAAGAGGATGATCACGTTCTTGCGGTTCAGGAAGAGCCCGAAGATGCCGATAACGAACAGCGTCGCCGCAACGGTCAGATAATGTTCAAGTCCGATCATGTGCTCACAGCCCCTGCCCCGGTTTCACGTCCTTGAGCTCCATCGCAACAGCCGGGTCGCGCATCATCTGGGCAACCACGTCCTGGCGCTTGACGTCGGTGCGGTGGCGCAAGGTCAGCACGATCGCACCGATCATCGCCACCAGCAGGATCAGGCCCGCCAGCTGGAACAGAAGGAAATATTGGTCATAAATGATGAGGCCCAGGGCCTCGGTGTTGTGGCGGTCGGCGGGC
Organism: Leisingera sp. CC-HEC093; assembly: GCF_059429195.1. Classification (NCBI taxonomy): domain Bacteria; kingdom Pseudomonadati; phylum Pseudomonadota; class Alphaproteobacteria; order Rhodobacterales; family Roseobacteraceae; genus Leisingera; species Leisingera sp. CC-HEC093. Next base: position 4,044,351 of record NZ_JCAIJR010000001.1, read on the forward strand.
ACCGGATTGGCCAGCAGTTCCGGCGCCTTATGCGCGGTTTCCCAGACGCCGAAGGCCATCACGAACTGCATCAGGATCACCAGGCCAATGAGCAGCGCCAACGGCATGTATTTCGCCATCTCCGCCTTCAGTTCGGCAAAATCCACGTCCAGCATCATCACCACAAACAGGAACAGCACCGCGACCGCGCCCACGTAGACGATGACAAGCAGCATGGCGACGAATTCCGCCCCCAGCAGCACAAACAGTCCGGCCGAGGAAAGAAAGGCCAGGATCAGCCACAGCACCGAATGCACCGGCTGGCGGCTGATCACGGTGAACAGCCCGCCGGTGATGGCGCTGATGGCGAAGAGGTAGAAGGCAAAAACGCTCATGTCTCATCGTCCTTGTTGTCGTCCATGACCGCTTGCGCCAGATCCAGCGCCCGGTTCATGGCCGGAATGCCGGCAAAAACCGACATCTGTCCGATCGTTTCCACGATCTCTTGTTTCTTGGCGCCTGCCGCGAGGGCGTGGCGCACGGTCTGGCGCACGGCACTGTCAGCCTGCGCGCCCTGCATCGTCAGCCCGGCCAATGTCAGCAGCAGCCGGGTCTTGGCATCCAGCCCGTCCTTGTTGACGGTGTTGCCGAACATCATTTCCATGACCTCTTTGGGCATGGTGGGCCACAGCGCCTCGAACTCCTTGAACGCCTCGGAGGGCGAGAAGTTCTCCAGCGCCGGATTGAAGGCCTTGGCCATCTCCTGCGCCTGGGTCTGCATCTGGGCCATCATGGCCTCGAAAGGGTTCTTGGGATCAGTCATCCGCGGCCTCCTCCGCTTCGAACACCTCGATTGCGGCGTTCAGCGCATTGATCATCGACGGCAGCCCGCCATAAAGCGCCATCTGAAAGATGATCTCGGAGATCTCCTCGCGGCTTGCCCCCACAGCGCGGGCGCTGGCGACATTCACTTTCAGCTGCGGACGGGTCTGGCCGCCAAGCGCAGCCAATGCCGCCACGGTGGCCAGCAGGCGGGTTTTCTCATCCACCGTGCCGCGGGTGTAGAACTGGCCATAGGCCACATCCACAATGGTCCGCGACAGCCCCGGAACCAGAGCGTCGTAACGGGCCTGCAAAGCCTCCTCCATGCCGGGGTTGACCTGTTCGGACAGAGCCTTGCCGCGGGCATAGGTATCGGTATGAAGCGCGTCTGCGGTCATCGGTACGGCGCGTCGATTTCCAGGTTGCGGGCGATCTCGGCTTCCCAGCGTTCCCCGTTCGCCAGCAGCTTGTCCTTGTCGTAGAACAGCTCCTCGCGGGTCTCGGTGGCGAACTCGAAGTTCGGGCCTTCGACAATTGCGTCCACCGGGCAGGCTTCCTGGCAGAAGCCGCAGTAGATGCATTTGGTCATGTCGATGTCATAACGCGTGGTGCGGCGGCTGCCGTCCTCGCGCGGTTCCGCGTCGATGGTGATCGCCTGCGCCGGACAGACCGCCTCGCACAGCTTGCAGGCAATGCAGCGCTCTTCGCCGTTCGGGTAACGGCGCAGCGCGTGCTCACCGCGGAAGCGGGGCGACAGCGGGCCCTTCTCGTGCGGGTAGTTCAGGGTGGCCTTGGGGGCGAAGAAGTACTTCAGCCCCAGTTTGAAGCCGACCCAGAAATCCTGCAGCAGGAAGTATTTGGCGGCGCGGGTGTAGTCGATGTTCGCCATCAGTTAGCCTCCCACGGTCCAGCGGGCGAAGATGCCCCAGAACCAGTCAAATTTTGCAGCAAAGGACACGAAAACCACCCAGGCCAGCGAGAACGGCAGGAACACTTTCCAGCCCAGGCGCATCAGCTGGTCGTAGCGGTAGCGCGGGGTGATCGCCTTTACCATTGCGAAAAGGAAGAAGAAGAACGCCATCTTGCCGACCATCCACAGGACGCCATCGGGCAGGCCCGGGATCGGGGACAGCCAGCCGCCGAAGAACAGCAGGGTTGTCAGCGCGCACATCAGGAAGATGGCGATGTATTCCCCGGCCATGAACAAGAGGAACGGGGTCGCCGAGTATTCCACCTGGTAGCCCGCGACCAGTTCCGATTCCGCTTCCGGCAGGTCGAACGGCGGCCGGTTGGTTTCTGCCAGCGCCGAGATGAAGAACAGGAAGACCATCGGGAAATGCGGGATCCAGTACCAGTTCAAAAGGCCCAGATCGCCGTCCTGCGCACGTACAATGTCGCCAAAGTTCATCGAACCGGTGGAGATGATCACGCCGATGATGATCAGGCCGATGGAGACCTCGTAAGAGATCATCTGCGCGGCGGAGCGAAGGGAGCCGAGGAACGGGTATTTCGAGTTCGACGCCCAGCCGCCCATGATCACGCCGTAAACCTCCAAGCTGGAGACCGCGAAGACATAGAGGATGGCGACGTTGATGTCCGACAGAACCCAGCCGTCGTTGAACGGGATCACCGCCCAGGCGATCATCGCCAGCACAAAGGAGGTCATCGGCGCCAGGATGAAGACGGTACGGTCGGCACCGGCCGGGATCACCACCTCCTTGACCACATATTTCAGCGCGTCGGCCACCGATTGCAGCAGGCCGTAGACGCCCACCACGTTCGGGCCCCGGCGCATCTGGACCGCGGCCCAGATCTTACGGTCCCCGTAGACGAGGAACAGGAGCGAGATCATCACAAAGGCAACAACTGCAAGCACTTGCGCCAGGATCAGAACAGCGATGCCGCCTGGAGTGTTAAAGAAATCAGCCATAGGTCCTCACACCGTGGGTATTCCGTTTGCCGCACAATCCGCGACCACGACTTCGGCGTCGATGGTGCGCAGCCCGCGCGGCAGAGAGGGCGAAATCAGATAGACCGCGTCAGCGGTCCGGCTGCCCCCTGCCTGTGTCATTGTTGTGCGCACATGGCGCGCAAACCCGTAGTCCCGGATCAGCGCATATTGCGCGGCGGCGCATTCCGCATAGTTATCAAGATCGCCGTCCGTGCGCGTCCCGCGCATGGAGACGTGAAATTGCACCAGATCGCCCTCCAGCAGACTGGTTTCCACCCCTTCGTAGACAGGAGCGGGCCGTGCGCCTTCTGTGCCTGGCGCCATTGCGCAGGCGGCCAGCAGAAACGGCGTTATGAGGGCGAAGCGGATCATTCGGCGGCCAGCTTCCCGGTTTCGCGGGATTTCACGCCTGCCGACAGTTCCGCCATCAATTGGGATGCGCGGGCGATCGGGTTGGTCAGGTAGAAATCCTTGATCGCGGGCAGGAAATCGGCGTTGCCGAGTTTGTCCTGCTCCAGCGGCTCGCCGTCTTTCTCCGCCACTTCGTCGATCCGGGCCAGATGCGGAACCTCTGCCACCAGCGCCTGGCGCAGTTGTGCCAGCGAGTCATAGCCCAGCTTGGCATCCGCTTCAGCGCTCAGCGCGCGCAGGATGGCCCAGTTTTCCTTGGCCTCACCCGGCGCAAATGCAGCACGCATTGCCAGCTGGGGGCGGCCTTCGGTGTTCACAAACAACCCGTTTTCCTCGGTATAGGCTGCACCTGGCAGGATCACATCGGCGCGGTGCGCGCCGCGGTCGCCGTGGCTGCCCTGGTAGATCACGAATGCGCCTGCATCGATTTCCACCTCATCGGCGCCGAGGTTGTAGATCACCTCTGCCCCGTCGATGGCTGCTTCCATGCCGCCTTCGGTCACGGCGCCGACGTCCATCGCACCCACGCGGGAGGCGGCAGTGTGCAGCACCATGAGCTTGGAGCCGGACAGCTCCGCCATCTTCTGGGCGGCGGCCATCACGGCCAGGCCATCGGCCTCGCGCAGGGCGGCCTGTCCCACGATGATCAAGGTTTTCTTGTTGTCGCGGGTCTCTTCCGAGACGCCCTTGTCGATCATATCGCTGAGCGCGTCGCGGCCGGTGCCGGCGTGGTAGTATTCATAGGTCAGATCCGCTGCGGGTCCGATCAGCGCCACTTCGGCACCATTGGCCCAGGCCTTGCGGATACGGGCATTCAGCACCGGCGCCTCGTCGCGCGGGTTAGTGCCGATCAGCAGGATCATCTCTGCGTCATCGAGGTCTTCGATTGTGGCGGTGCCGGCATAGCCTGCGCGGTTGCCAATCGGCAGGCGGGCGTTGTCGGTGCGGCATTCAACCTTGCCGCCCAGGCCCTCGACCAGCTGCTTCAGGGCAAAAGCGGCCTCAACCGGGGCCAAATCGCCGATCAGACCGGCAACCTTCTTGCCCTTGATGGCTGCGGCGGCCGCTGACAGGGCCTCGGCCCAGGTGGCAGGCTTCAGCTTGCCGTCGACGCGCACGTAGGGGCGGTCCAGGCGCTGGCGGCGCAGGCCGTCCCAGACAAAGCGGGTTTTGTCGCTGATCCATTCCTCGTTCACGCCGTCGTGGTTGCGCGGCAGGATCCGCATCACTTCGCGGCCTTTGGTATCCACGCGGATGTTCGACCCCAGCGCATCCATCACGTCGATGGTTTCGGTCTTGGTCAGCTCCCACGGGCGGGCCGAGAAGGCGTACGGCTTTGAGGTCAGAGCGCCGACCGGGCACAGGTCAATGATATTGCCCTGCAGGTTCGACTGCAGCGTCTGGTTCAGGTAGGAAGTGATCTCTGCATCCTCACCGCGGCCGGTCTGGCCCATCTGGGTGATGCCCGCGACCTCAGTGGTGAAGCGCACGCAGCGGGTGCAGGAAATACAGCGGGTCATGGTGGTGGCGACAAGCGGGCCAAGGTCCAGATCGTCCACCGCGCGCTTGGCTTCCTTGAAGCGGCTGCCCGACAGGCCATAGGCCATCGCCTGGTCCTGCAGGTCGCATTCGCCGCCCTGGTCGCAGATCGGGCAATCCAGCGGGTGGTTGATCAGCATGAATTCCATCACGCCTTCGCGGGCCTTCTTGACCATCGGCGAGTTGGTTTTCACCTGCGGCGCCTGGCCTTCGGGGCCAGGGCGCAGATCGCGCACCTGCATCGCGCAGGACGCGGCGGGCTTCGGTGGGCCGCCAACAACCTCAACCAGGCACATGCGGCAGTTGCCGGCAATCGACAGCCGCTCATGGTAGCAGAAACGCGGGATCTCGACGCCGGCTTCTTCGCAGGCCTGGATCAGGGTCATCGCCCCATCCACCTCGATCTCGGTTCCGTCAATGTTGATCTTGCGGAGGTCAGACATGGTCTATTTCGCCCTCAGTAACACGCCGATCGCGCTGTTTTTCTCAATCTCTGCGCGGCCATAGGCGCAGAAGGTTTCGGGTTTGCCGTAGTCAACGCCGTTCTGCTCCAGGAGCTGCTCGCCCTTGGCGCGCATGCGGTCCTTTTCGGCATCGGCTTCGATGTAGTCGCGGATTTCCGCGTCCGAATAGCCCAGTTCATTCGCCCGCGCTTTGAGCCGGCGCAACTCGCCCAGCCCTTTCAGATACCGCGGAGAGATATCGTCGCAGTAATCCGAGACTTCCTTGGCCACGGCGACGGCAAACAGCGGGTCTTCGATTTCCTGCACATCGCGCAGCGACGGCTTGGCCAGCGCCGAGGCCGGCAGGGCAACAATGGTGGACAGGGCAACGGCAATCAGGGCACGCATGGCATGGGTCTCCTTCAGTTTCGAAGCCCCCATGCGCAGCCGCGCGCTGCTGCTATGCAATAGCAGCCGGGCCGCAAGACCCTGATATGCCGGAAATCCGCTCACGGGGTGCAGGTTCCCTGAAAGAGGGCGCGGCCATCGGTGATGGTCAGCGGCACGTCTTCGTTGCGCGGGTCGTTGGCCCAATCAATCTTGGAGGAGCCGAAGTTCACCACGCAATAGGTGGTGCCGCCATGGGCCGCCGCCTCGCGTGCGCCCGCCAGCGACCGCTCGACACCCTTGATGTCGATCTGAAACAAGGCCGGATCGGCTTTTTTGTCGATCGGCTTCGCCTTGGCCTTGAACGGCACGCCGTCATACAGCGTCCGGCTCTTGTTGGTGACGGAGGTGCCGCAGGCCGTGACCAGCGCCAAGGCCGCCAGGCAGGCCGCAGGCACGGCCATCCGGTATGTCTTCATCATGCTCAAAATACTGCCGCCAATGCCAGGATTGCCAAACCTGCCATGCAGGCCCAGCCGGTAACGTAGAATACAGAGCGCAGACCGCCATGCGGCTTGCCGGTGCCCTGCAGGTGAATGAAAATCATGATACCCCGGGCAACCACCGCCACAGAGGCCAGCAGGTTCACCCAGAACGGTGCCGCGCCCGCCAGAATTGCCACCAGTGTCACAGTCAGGAAGGCAGGCAACGTCTCGCAGCCGTTCAGATAGGCGCGGTTCAGCCGGTAGGCCTTATCCGCATAATCCTCCCGCGGGGTGGCCCCCGGTGCGAGACCCGCCTTCTGCTTGGCCAGCGCCGAAAACGGCGACAGCGCCAGGGTGATCAGGGTAAAGATCACCAGCGCGGCCAGAGCGTGGGAATATGCAGCAAAGACGTCCATCAGTTATTCCGCCGCCATCGCGCCCATGCGGCCAGTCTTCTGGGCCCTGATACGGTCTTCGATTTCCTCGCGGAAGTTCTTGATCAAGCCCTGGATCGGCCAGGCCGCCGCATCGCCGAGGGCGCAGATGGTGTGGCCTTCGACCTGCTTGGTCACGTCCCACAGCATGTCGATTTCTTCCAGCTCTGCCTCGCCCTTTACCAAGCGGTCCATGACGCGCATCATCCAGCCGGTGCCTTCGCGGCACGGGGTGCACTGGCCGCAGCTTTCGTGCTTGTAGAACTTGGACAGGCGCCAGATCGCCTTTATGATGTCGGTCTGCTTGTCCATCACGATGACCGCCGCGGTACCAAGGCCCGAGCCCAGCTCGCCGCGCAGGTAGTCGAAATCCATGATTGCGTCGCGCATGTTCTCGCCGCGCACACACGGCACCGACGAGCCGCCGGGGATCACTGCCAAGAGGTTGTCCCAGCCGCCGCGGATGCCGCCGCAATGCTTCTCGATCAACTCCTCGAACCCGATCGACATCGCTTCTTCAACGACACACGGGTTGTTGACATGGCCGGAGATCGCAAACAGCTTGGTGCCCGCGTTGTTCTGGCGCCCGAAGGAAGCGAACCAGTCGGCGCCGCGGCGCAGGATGGTCGGGACAACGGCGATGGATTCCACGTTGTTCACCGTGGTCGGGCAGCCGTAAAGGCCCGCGCCTGCCGGGAACGGCGGCTTCATCCGGGGCATGCCCTTCTTGCCCTCAAGGCTTTCGATCAACGCGGTTTCCTCGCCGCAGATATAGGCCCCTGCCCCGTGGTGCAGGAAGACGTCGAAGTCCCAGCCTGAACCAGCCGCGTTCTTGCCCAGGAGGCCCTGATCGTAGCATTCGTCGATGGCGGCCTGCAGCGCCTCGCGCTCGCGGATGTATTCGCCGCGCAGGTAGATGTAGCAGGTATGCGCGTTCATCGCGAAGGAGGCGATCAGCGCGCCCTCAATCAGCGTGTGCGGATCGTGGCGCATAATCTCGCGGTCTTTGCAGGTGCCAGGCTCGGATTCATCGGCGTTGATCACCAGATACGCGGGACGGCCATCGCTTTCCTTGGGCATGAACGACCATTTGAGGCCAGTTGGGAAACCGGCACCGCCACGGCCGCGCAGGCCGCTGTCCTTCATGGTCTGAACGATCCAGTCGCGGCCCTTTTCGATGATGCCGGCGGTGCCATCCCAATGGCCGCGCGCCTTGGCGCCCGCCAGGTTGCGGTCGTGCATTCCGTAAAGGTTGGTAAAGATCCGGTCCTGATCCTTCAGCATGTGTGCCTACCTTTGGCTGTCCTGACGCATGCGCCAGAGTTGAAATATGTTGACCAGGGCATAGATCATGCCCGCCAGCGCGGCGAAGTCGAACAAGAGCGCATAACGCCCCGGCAGCCCCAGCATGGGGCCGATGAACAGCGAAACGGCGACCCACAGCGAGATAGTCCCAGCAATCACCAATGCGATGTGCCGGCCTTTTGCTGCGATGGCCTGTTCCTGTTCCTTGCTCATCTGTTCCCTATCACCCGCAGGCAGCCCGGCCGGGCCGCATCCGATCAGTCTTCTTTTTCGTCGTAGATGTGCTCTTCTTTGGCACGCTTCGCAAACTCGGTCTCGTCACCCACCGCCAGCCTTTTGGCCTGTGTGATCCAGCCGTCCCTTTCGATCCGGCCTTTGAATGTGAGCCTGGCATCGACCCACGCGACTTCGGCCTCAGTCCATTCGGCGATCTGGTCAAAGTGGAAGAAACCCAGTTCGTTGAGCTTTTCTTCCAGTTTGGGGCCGACACCCTTCAGCAGCTTCAGGTCATCCGGCAGACCGCCGCGGGCCTCTTTCAGGATTTCCGGCTGGCTTTCCACTTCAGCGCTATCAGCTGCAGGTTTCGCTGCAGCGCCCTCGGGCGAAGCCGGTTCAGCGGTGTCCGCTTTCTTCGGGGCAGCCTTGGCCGCTTCCTCCGCCTGCTTCACAGCAGGTTTGGGGGCTTCCGGCGCCTTTGGCGGCTGGCCTTCGGCGGCGCGGCCGGCAACGACGCCGTCCTTGCCGACCCACGGGGTCAGCAGCGGCACTTCATCGCCCTGGATGCGCTTGACGCCATCTTTGATGTCCATCGCCAGTTGCACGCTCGCGTTGTACTGCGTCTTGCCGCTGTCAAAGTCGGTCAGTGTGGTCAGGCCTGACTTTGGCTCCGCCGCATAACGGCCGTTCTGAGGGCCGGGCGTGACGTCCTTGCCCGCCGCCAAATCGTCCAGCAGCTTGGTGAAGCTCTCGACGGTCAGGTCCTCGTAGTAATCCTTGCCGATCTGTGCCATCGGGGCGTTGGTGCAGGCGCCGAGGCACTCGACCTCTTCCCAGGTGAACTTGCCGTCCGCCGACAGGGTGTGCGGCGTCCCGGCGATCTTCTCCTTGCAGACCGCAACCAGGTCCTCTGCCCCGCAGATCATGCAGGACGTGGTGCCGCAGATCTGGATATTGGCAACGGACCCTGTCGGTTGCATCTGGAACATGAAGTAGAAAGAGGTGACTTCCAGCACCCGGATATAGGCCATGTCCAGCATGTCCGCGATGTGCTCGATGGCGGGTTTGGTGACCCAGCCTTCCTGCTCCTGCGCCCGCCACAAAAGCGGAATGACCGCGGAGGCCTGGCGCCCCTCAGGATATTTGGTGATCTGTGCCTCAGCCCAGGCCCGGTTGGCCGGGGTGAAGGCAAAGCTGTCGGGTTGTTCGGAATGCAGACGGCGAAGCATTAGCGGTCAATCTCTCCAAATACGACGTCCATAGTGCCGATGATGGCGGCGACGTCGGCCAGCTGGTGGCCCTTGGCAACGTGGTCCATCGCCTGCAGGTGCAGGAACCCGGGCGCGCGGATCTTGGAGCGGTAGGGCTTGTTGGACCCGTCCGCCACCAGATAGACGCCGAACTCGCCCTTGGGCGCCTCGACGGCGGCGTAGACCTCGCCCGCGGGGACGTGGAAACCTTCGGTGTAGAGCTTGAAATGGTGAATCAGGCTTTCCATCGAGGTCTTCATGTCGCCGCGCTTGGGCGGGGACAGCTTGCCGCGCGCCATCACATCGCCGGTGGCTTCGCGCAGCTTGGCAATCGCCTGGCGGATGATCGAGGTCGACTGGCGCATCTCTTCCATCCGGCAGAGGTAGCGGTCGTAGCAGTCGCCGTTCTTGCCGACAGGGATCTGGAACTCAAACTCGTCATAGCATTCATAGGGCTGCGCGCGGCGCAGGTCCCAAGCCAAGCCGGATCCGCGCACCATGACGCCGGAGAAACCGTAGTCCTGGATTTCTTTCTCGCTCACCACACCAATGTCGCAGTTACGCTGCTTGAAGATGCGGTTTTCGGTCAAGAGGCCGTCGATGTCGTCCAGCACCTTGGGGAATTCCAGCGCCCAAAGGTCGATATCATCGAGCAAGTCGTCCGGCAGGTCCTGATGCACGCCGCCGGGGCGGAAGTAGGCCGCGTGCAGGCGTGCGCCGCAGGCCCGCTCGTAGAAGATCATCAGCTTCTCGCGCTCTTCAAAGCCCCAGAGCGGCGGGGTCAGCGCGCCGACGTCCATCGCCTGCGTGGTGACGTTCAGAAGGTGGTTCAGCACCCGGCCGATTTCCGAGTACAGAACCCGGATCAACTGGCCGCGGCGCGGAACCACGGTGCCGGTCAGCTTTTCAATGGCCAGGCACCAGGCATGCTCCTGGTTCATCGGCGCCACGTAGTCGAGGCGGTCGAAATATGGCAGGTTCTGCAGGTAGGTGCGGCTTTCCATCAGCTTTTCGGTGCCGCGGTGCAACAGGCCGATATGCGGATCGCAGCGCTCAACGATTTCGCCGTCCAGTTCCAGCACCAGACGCAAAACCCCATGCGCCGCAGGGTGCTGCGGGCCAAAGTTGATGTTGAAGTTGCGGATCTTCTGCTCGCCGCTCAGCGCATCAACGCTGCCGTCGTCAAATTTGGAGCCGTCCATCATACCCGACCTCCAGCAATTGCACTGTGTCTATAGCGGCCTGTTACCAGATTGGTAACTCGTAGATTTTTTTTAAAATGTGCTTTCGCCGCATTCAGCGCGGTTGCACATCCCGCCAGAAACGTTCCCACTTCGGCCAGGGGTTCAAACCACATCATTGCGCCCCCTCCTTCTCGTCGCCAGGCAGGATGTACTCAGCACCTTCCCACGGTGACATGAAATCGAACTGGCGGTATTCCTGCACCAGCTTCACCGGCTCGTAGACCACGCGCTTCTGCGCCTCGTCATAGCGGACCTCTGTATAACCGGTGGTCGGGAAATCCTTGCGCAGCGGGTAGCCGCGGAAGCCGTAGTCGGTCAGCAGCCGGCGCAGGTCCGGGTGGCCGGAGAACAAGATACCGAACATGTCGTAGACTTCCCGCTCAAACCAGTTGGCCGAGGGGTGAACATTCACGATTGAGGGCACCATCTCATCCTCGCGCACAGCGGCGCGCAGACGGATGCGCTGGTTCCGGTACATCGACAGGAAGTGGTAGACCACGTCGAACCGCTTGGCGCGGTCCGGGTAGTCCACCGCGGTGATATCCACCAGGGTCGAAAACTTGCAGTTGGCGTCCAGCTTCAGGAATTCCACCAGACCCGCGATGTTCGAGGGTGTGACGTCGATGTTCAGCTCATCGAAGGACACATTCCAGGCCACCACGCAGTCGGGGCGTTTAGCTTCGATCTGGGCGCCCAGTTCTTTCAGTGCTTCGCTCATTTTGCCTCCGCCCTTCCTTAGCGCACCAGGGTGCCGGTGCGGCGGATCTTGCGCTGCAGCTGCATCAGGCCATACAGCAGCGCCTCAGCCGTCGGCGGGCAGCCGGGCACGTAAACGTCGACCGGCACAACCCGGTCGCAGCCGCGCACCACAGAATAGCTGTAGTGGTAATAGCCGCCGCCATTGGCGCAAGAACCCATCGAGATCACATAGCGCGGCTCGGGCATCTGGTCGTAGACCTTGCGCAGCGCAGGTGCCATCTTGTTGGTGAGGGTTCCCGCGACGATCATCACATCCGACTGGCGCGGCGAGGCGCGCGGCGCGATGCCAAAACGCTCGGCGTCATAGCGCGGCATCGAGGTGTGCATCATCTCCACCGCGCAGCACGCGAGACCGAAAGTCATCCAGTGCAAGGAACCGGTGCGCGCCCAATTGATGATGTCCTCGGCCGAAGTGAGCAGGAAGCCCTTGTCCTGAAGCTCGGCATTGATGGTCCGGGTGACAACTTCCTTGTCCACGCCCGCCGTGTTGGGTCCGGTCATCACTGCCATTCCAGGGCCCCTTTCTTCCACTCATAGGCAAAACCGATGGTCAGCACGCCCAGGAACACCATCATCGACCAGAAGCCGAGGTCGCTCATGTCCTTGAAACCGACGGCCCAGGGAAACAGGAAGGCGATTTCCAGGTCGAAAATGATGAAGAGAATCGACACCAGGTAGAACCGGACATCGAATTTCATGCGGGCATCGTCAAAGGCGTTGAAACCGCATTCGTAGGCGCTGACCTTTTCCGGGTCCGGGTTGCGGACCGCCAGGACGACGGCTGCCAGGATAAGGACAATCCCCAGACCTGCCGCGACGGCCAGGAAGACCAGGATCGGCAGGTATTCCCTCAACATCTCTTCCAAGAGCAGCTCCTTTCCCCGGGCGGATTTCCGCGCGGCGTCAATTGGCGTGTTGATTTGGACTGTGCATACCCCTGCGCCTGCGGAGCGTCAACTAAAGCGAGGTTAATCCACAGGGGTTTGGATAGAAAAAGCACTGTTGCAACACAGGGATAATTCCCAAGTGTTTTCATAAGAAAAGCGGCTGCAGGGGAAGCTGCAGCCGCCGTGAAAACGTGAGTCAGTAATACCGGTTTTCAGCTTTGCCAGACCGGTTTGCGTTTTTCGAAGAACGCCGCGATACCCTCGCCAGCCTCCGGTCCCTCCCAGCGCTCCACAAGCGCCTTGATTGTATGGTCGATCACGCCGTCATCCAGCCGCGGACCCAGATCGCGGGCCAGTTTCTTGGCTGCCGCCACTGCGCCGGGGGCGCAGTTCAGGTAGGGGGCAACCTCTGCCTCGACCGCCTCGGCCAGTTGGTCCGCAGGTACTGCCTTGGCCAGCAATCCCAGCTCCACCGCTTCCGCAGCGCCGAACAGGCGGGCCGACATGAACACCCGCCGCGCCTTGGCTTCGCCCATCCGGGCGATCACATAGGGGCCGATGGTGGCGGGAATCAGTCCCAGCTTGGTCTCGGTCAGGCCCATCTTCAGATGGTCCGCACCAATGGCCACGTCGCATACCGACGCCATTCCAACACCGCCGCCGAAGGCATTGCCCTGCACGGCGCCGATCAAGGGCTTGGGCAAAGTGTTGAGCGCCATCAGCATCTCCGCCAGCACCCGCGCCTCACGCGCGCGGGTTTCGGCATCGGCATCCATCTGCGCCCTCATCCAAGCAAGGTCGCCGCCCGCACAGAAACTTTTGCCTGCACCGGTCAGCACCACCACGCGGACGGTCTCGTCCTCCGCCAGCCGCTTCGCCGCCAGGGTCAGTTCCTGCAGCATCTGGCCGGACATGGCGTTGTGCTTCTCGGCCCGGTTCAGGGTCAGAGTGCAGACGCCGCGGGCGTCGGTGTCCAGGGTGATCGTTTCGAACATCTCGTGTCTCCGGTGAAATCTTATTGCAGGCCGCGCATGGCCCGGGCCAGCGCCGCGGCTTCTTCCAGCACCTCCGCATCCAGGCCGGTGTCATAGCCCAGTCCGGTCAAGCGCTTGTGCACCGCTTCAGTTGCCACATTGCCCGCCGCCCCCGGCGCATAGGGACAGCCGCCCAAGCCGCCGACAGCCGCATCGAACACCCGCAAGCCCTGCGCCAGCGAGGCCTCGATATTGTCGAGCGCCCGGCCCGCGGTGTCGTGGTAGTGGCCAGCAAGCTGTGCGGCGGGCACCCGCGCGGTGACAGCCTTGAGCATCGCAGTGATCGCCTCCGGGGTGCCCTGGCCGATGGTGTCGCCCAGCGAAATCTCATAACAGCCGAGAGAGAACAGCCGTTCAGCCACCTCTGCCACCTTCCCGGGCGGGGTGGCCCCGTCATAGGGGCAGTCGGTCACGCAGGAGACATAGCCCCTGACCGGCAGCCCGGTCTCCTTGGCGGCCTCCAGGATCGGCAGAAAGCGGGTGATGCTTTCTTCGATGGAGGCGTTGATATTGGCCTTGGAAAACCCTTCGGACGCGGAGGCAAAGACCGCAATTTCATCCGCCTTGGCAGCCACCGCATCCTCGTATCCGCGCATATTGGGCGTGAGCGCCGCATAGCGGACGCCGGGTGCACGGGTGAGGCCACCCAGCACCTCCGCGCTGCCCGCCATCTGCGGCACCCACTTGGGCGACACGAAGCTGGCGACCTCGATGCGCTTGAACCCGGCCCGGCTCAGGCAGTCAGTCAGCGCCACCTTTTCCGCAACCGGAATTTCGCGCTTTTCGTTCTGCAACCCGTCGCGCGGGCCAACCTCGAAGATTTCGGCAAATTCGCCCATGGGAATGCCCTCCGGCTTCATCTTTCCATAAATACTCAATCCGCAGCAGGGGCGGCAAACGCTCCGCCCCTGCTGCGGATCAGGCGTCTTCTTCTTCCAGCCGCACCAGCGCCGCGCCGGCCTCGACCTGGTCGCCGGCAGCGGCCAGCACCTCCGCCACCACGCCGTCGCGGGCGGCCAGCAGCGAATGCTCCATCTTCATCGCTTCCAGAATGGCAAGCCGGTCGCCCTCCTTCACCGTCTGGCCGGCCTCGGCAAAGACCGCCTTGACCAGACCGGGCATCGGCGCCTCGATCACGTTGCTGTCTCCGCCTGCCGCCGCATCGCGGTCCAGCGGATCAATCGCGGTGAACTCCAGCCCATAGGCGTCATGCACAGTGATCAGCGCACCGGACTGCGAGACCGCGGGCATCCGGCGCTCACCGATGCGCCACTGGCCCTGGCTGCGTTCGGCCACAACGGTTTCGCCTGCAACGGTCCACAATTGCCGGTCCGGCCCGTCCACCTGCACGTCCGCCGTGAATGCCTCACCCGCATGGGAAAGGGTAACGGCCCGGTGCAAGGGGGCCCAGAGGGTGAAGCCGGTGTCCGGCGCAGCCTCCACCAGATCCAGCGCCACCATGCCGGCGGCCGCCTTGTGGCGCAGTTCGACTTCCGGTGCAGCGGTCAGAGCATCCAGGTCGCGGGCAATCAGGCCGGTGTCCACTTCTCCACCCGCAAACCCTTCATGCGCCGCCAGTGCACCGAGGAAGGCGAGGTTGGTGACGGTGCCGCCGACTTGGGTTTCCTCCAGCGCGCGGGCCAGCCGCGACAGCGCCACCTTGCGGGTGGAGCCATGCACGATCACCTTGGAGATCATCGGGTCGTACCAAGGGCTGATGGTATCCCCTGCCCGCACACCGCTGTCGGCGCGGCACTCAGCCGGGAAGGACAGATGGGTCAGCGTGCCGGTTGCAGGCAGGAAACCCTTCGGCACGTCCTCCGCATAAAGCCGCGCTTCGAACGCGTGGCCGGTAATGGTCAGGTCTTCCTGTTCTGCAGGCAGGCTCTCGCCTGAGGCGACGCGCAGCTGCCATTCCACCAGATCGACGCCGGTGATCAGTTCCGTGACCGGATGCTCCACCTGCAGGCGGGTGTTCATTTCCATGAACCAGAACCCGTCGGTACGCAGACCGTCAGAGCCGTCAACGATGAATTCAACAGTGCCCGCGCCTTTGTAGCCGATTGCTTCGGCGGCGCGCACGCCGGCCAGACCCATCGCCTCGCGCATCTCCTCGGTCATGCCCGGCGCAGGCGCTTCCTCGATCACTTTTTGGTGGCGGCGCTGCAGCGAGCAGTCGCGTTCAAACAGATGCACCGCGTGGGTCCCGTCGCCAAAAACCTGTACTTCAATATGGCGGGGCTGCTGGATGTACTTCTCGATCAGAACGTCCGGGTTGCCAAAGGCCGTGGTCGCCTCGCCTTGGGCACTTTTGAGGGCATCAGCGAATTCACCGGGTTTTTCGACCAGCCGCATCCCTTTGCCGCCGCCGCCGGCAACCGCCTTGATCAGCACCGGATAGCCGATCTTCTCCGCCTCGCCAGCCAGAAACTCCGGGTCCTGATTGGCGCCGTGGTAGCCCGGCACCACCGGCACGCCGGCCTCCTCCATCAGCGCCTTGGCGGCGTCCTTGAGGCCCATTTTGCGGATCGCATCCGCCGACGGCCCGATGAAGGAGAGGCCAGCAGCCTCAACCGCCTCGACGAACTTCGGGTTTTCCGACAGAAAGCCATAGCCCGGGTGGATCGCCTGGGCACCGGTTTCCTGTGCTACGCGGATGATCTCATCACCCTTCAAATAGCTGTCCGCCGGGGCCGGGCCGCCGATGTGCACGGCCTCATCCGCCAGCGCCACATGTTTGGAAGCGGCATCGGCGTCGGAGTAAACAGCCACGGTCCGCACGCCCATAGCGCGGGCGGTTTCCATCACGCGGCAGGCGATTTCGCCGCGGTTGGCAATCAGGATCTTGTCAAACATGGGGTTGGTCCTTTGTCTGGATCTCTGGACCGGGGGCTGCCTGCCCCCGGACCCCCGGGGATATTTCTGGCCAGAAGAAGAGCGGATCTTACATCCGGAAAACGCCGAAGCGTGTGTCTTCAATCGGGGCATTCAGGGCGGCGCTCAGCGACAGGGCCAGCACATCGCGGGATTTGCGCGGGTCGATGATGCCGTCATCCCAGAGGCGTGCGGAGGCATATAGCGGGTGGCTCTGCTCCTCGAACATCTCAACGGTGGGGCGTTTGAACTCCGCTTCTTCCTCGGTGCTCCAGCTGCCGCCCTGGCGTTCGATGGCGTCGCGTTTCACCGTCGCCAGCACGCCTGCTGCCTGCTCGCCGCCCATCACCGAGATGCGGGAGTTCGGCCAGGTCCACAGGAAACGCGGGGAATAGGCGCGGCCCGACATGCCGTAGTTGCCGGCACCGAAGGAGCCGCCGACCAGCATGGTGATCTTGGGGACGTTGGTGGTGGCCACCGCCGTCACCATCTTGGCGCCGTGGCGGGCGATGCCCTCGTTTTCGTACTTCCGGCCAACCATGAAGCCGGTGATGTTCTGCAGGAACACCAGCGGGATCTTGCGCTGGCTGCACAGCTCCACAAAATGCGCGCCTTTCTGGGCAGCTTCCGAGAACAGCACACCGTTGTTGGCGATGATGCCGATAGGGCAGCCCTTGAGGTGGGCAAAGCCCGTCACCAGTGTCTCGCCGAAGCGCGGCTTGAACTCGTCGAAGCGGGAGCCGTCGACCAGCCGCGCAATCACCTCGCGTATGTCGTAAGGCGTGCGCAAGTCGCCGGGCACTACGCCGAGGATTTCCTCGGGATCATAGGCGGGTTCCTCGGGGCTGGCCCAGTTGACCGTCAGCGGCTTGGTGATGTTCAGCGATTGCACCGCGCGCCGCGCCAGCGCCAGTGCGTGGGCGTCATCCTCGGCCAGGTAATCGGCCACGCCGGAGAGGCGGGTGTGCACGTCGCCGCCGCCCAGGTCCTCGGCGCTGACGACCTCGCCCGTTGCAGCCTTCACCAGCGGCGGGCCGGCCAGGAAAATGGTGCCCTGTTCCTTTACAATGATGGTGACATCCGACATCGCAGGCACATAGGCGCCGCCCGCGGTGCAGGAACCCATGACGACCGCGATCTGCGGGATGCCTTTGGCCGACATCCGTGCCTGATTGTAGAAGATGCGCCCGAAATGGTCCCGGTCGGGGAAGACCTCATCCTGATTGGGCAGGTTGGCACCGCCGGAGTCGACCAGATAGATGCAAGGCAGATGGTTTTCTTCCGCAATCTCCTGCGCCCGCAGATGTTTCTTGACCGTCATCGGGTAATAGGTGCCGCCCTTCACGGTGGCGTCGTTGCAGACCACCATGACCTCCTGCCCATGCACCCGGCCGATGCCCGCGATCACACCCGCGCTGGGTGCGGCGCCGTCATACATGGCGTGCGCCGCGGTGGCGCCGATTTCCAGAAACGGAGAGCCGGGATCCAGCAGGTTCGCCACCCGGCGGCGCGGCAGCATCTTGCCGCGGCTTTCATGGCGGGCGCGGGATTTCTCGCCGCCGCCCATGCGCGCGGCCTCTGCCGCCTCGCTGATCTGCGCAAGGGCGTCCAGATGCGCCTCGCGGTTCTGCTTGAAGCCGTCCGAGGAGGGCATCGCCTTGGATGTGAGTTTCATGTCCACTCTCCCATTGTAGGGGTTAGGCTGGATCCCGTTATACGGGAAAAGTCTTTCATTCCGATTGGGGCAGCGTACGCCGGGTATGCAACACCTTGTTTCATTCGGTTTCCCCTGCCGCCCGCGCCTTCAGCTCCTTGCGGATCACCTTGCCGGTTACGGTCATCGGCAGCGCGTCCACGAACGCGACCTCCCGCGGGTAGGAATAATGCGCGAGGCGGTCCTTGACGTAGTCCTGCAGCTCCCTCTCTGATGCTTCCGCCCCAGATTTCAGCACTACATAGGCCTTAACGATCTCGGTGCGCAGGCTGTCGGGCTTGCCGACCACACCCACCGTCGCCACTGACGGGTGGGTCAACAGGCAATCCTCGATCTCCGCCGGCCCGATGCGGTAGCCGCCCGAGGTGATCACATCATCCTCGCGGCCGACAAAGCGCAGGTAGTCATCCTCCCAGATGCCGCGGTCGCCGGTCACCAGCCAGTCCCCGCGGAACTTGGCCGCCGTCTCCTCGGGCCGGTTCCAGTATTCCAGCAGCATCGCGGCAGAACCGCGGCGTATGGCAACGTCGCCCTCATCCTCCGTGGAGTTACCTGCCGCGTCGATCACCGCCAGCGCGTGCCCCGGCACCGCCTTGCCGATACAGCCCGGGCGCGGCTCGAAATCCGCGGCGCAGGAGGAGGCCACCATGTTGCACTCGGTCTGTCCGTAGAATTCGTTGATGGTCACGCCCAGCTGACGCCGGCCCCAGGCGAGCATTTCGGCGCCCAGGGGCTCTCCGCCGCTGGCAACGGAGCGAAGGCCATGGAGCCCCTGCCCTGCTGCCTTGAGCATCCGCAGGGCCGTCGGCGGGAAGAAGATGTTGCGCACCCCGGCCTGTTCAATCAGATCTGCACAGGCCTCGGGGGTGAACTTGTCCAGCCGCGCGGCCACCACCGGCACGCCCAGCGCCAGGCCCGGCATCAGCACGTCGAACAGCCCGCCGATCCAGGCCCAGTCGGCGGGGGTCCACAGCACATCGCCCGGCTGGCCAAGGTGGTCATGGCTGATGGCAACCCCCGGCAGGTGGCCGGTCAGCACACGGTGGCCGTGCAGTGCGCCCTTGGGGCTGCCGGTGGTGCCGGAGGTGTAGATCAGAACCGCCGGTGTTTCAGGCGCGGTATCCGCAAAGGGCACCGGGGGGCCGTCGAAGCCTGCGCTGTCCGCCATCACCGCCTCAGCCAAGTCGCCCAGCAGCTCCGCGCCCTCCGGATCAGTCAGGACAAACCGCACCCCGGCGTCACCAGCCCGCGATGCCAGCGCGCCGCGTTTGAACAGCTTGAACAAGGGCACAGAGATGCCGCCGGCCTTCCAGATGGCGAGATGCGCCGCCGCGCACCAGGGCGACTGGCTGAGCAGCACCCCGACCCGGTCCCCCGGCTGGATGCGGGTTAACAAGTAGCGCGCCAGCCCGTCCGTCATTGCTGCCAGTTCGCCGCAGGAGATGTCGCGGCGTGCAGGGCCGGTCATGTCGATCAGCGCCAGCGCATCATCTGGCCGCGCCAGGCATTGCGCGGCCATGTTCAACCGCTCCGGCAAGTCCCAGCTGCCGTCTGCGCGAAGTTCTGGAATGTTACGCTTTTCATGCATGTTTAGACATTCCTGAAACGCATGTCGGATATGCAGTTTTTCGGGGCATTATCAAGGGCTAAGGCTGCACAATATTGATCCAGATCAGGGCTTGCACTGGGTTTGGCAGGCATCACGTCAGCGTGAACACAAGAAAAGGGACGCACCCCATGAAACGCATGGTTTCCGCGCTTGCGCTGACTTCCGCCCTGGCCGCAATGGCCGCCCCCGCCTTTGCCCAAGAGCAAGGCGACTGGACCGTCGGCGTCGGCATCGCCAACGTGAACCCCAAATCCGGCAACGGCACCCTGGCCGGCCTGGACGCCGATATCGACGACGGCAACGCGCTGTCGCTGACCGTCGAGTACTTCTTCCGCGATAACTGGGGTGTCGAGCTGCTGGCGGCGTCGCCGTTCGAGCACGACATCAACCTGAACGGCAGCTACGCTGCTTCGGCCAAACAGCTGCCGCCGACCCTGTCGATCAACTACCACTTCCCGACCCAGGGCGCGATCAAACCGTTCCTCGGCTTGGGTGTGAACTACACCACCTTCTTCGAAGAAGAGACCGCCCTCGGCAACCTTGAGCTGGACGACAGCTTCGGCATCGCGGTCAATGCCGGCGCCGACTACCAGATCTCTGACAACGGTGCGCTGCGGTTCAACGTCCGCTGGATGGACATCGACACCGACGCAACCCTGGACGGCGCCTATCTGGGCACCGCTGAGATTGATCCGGTAGTCGTGAACCTGGCTTACGTGCACCGCTTCTGATCCTTTGCGATCCGGTTTAGGCTTGGCGGCCATCTGTGCGCCGCCAGGCCCGCTTGGAGACCCCGCTGCCCCTCTGGAGCCGCGGGGTCTTTTTTACATGGCGCCCATCAGCTCCCGGCCGATCAGCATCCGGCGGATTTCACTGGTGCCGGCGCCGATCTCCATCAGCTTAGCATCGCGGAAGATGCGCCCCACCGGGTTGTCAGACAGGTAGCCGGCACCGCCAAAGGCCTGCACTGCCTGATGCGCCTGAGTCATGGCGACCTCGGAAGCGTAGAGGCAGCAGGCTGCCGCGTCCTGACGGGTCACGGTGCCCTTGTCGCAGGCTTTGGCAACCTCATAGACATAAGCCCGCGCCGTGTTCATTGCCGTGTACATGTCGGCGATCTTGGCCTGCATCAGCTGGAAGTTTCCAATCGGCTGGCCGAACTGCTTGCGCTCTTTCATGTAGGGCATCATTTCGTCCATGCAGGCGGCCATGATGCCGGTGCCGATACCGGCCAGCACCACGCGCTCGTAATCGAGGCCGGACATCAGCACGCGCACGCCCTTGCCCTCTTCGCCCAGAATGTTCTCGAACGGGACCTCCACGTCCTCAAACACCAGTTCAGCCGTGTTGGACCCGCGCATCCCCAGCTTGTCGAAATGTTTAGAGGTGGAGAAGCCCTTCATCTCCTTCTCGATCAGGAAGGCGGTGATGCCTTTGGAGCCGGCTTCCGGATCGGTCTTGGCATAGACCACCAGGGTGTCGGCATCGGGGCCGTTGGTGATCCAGTATTTGTTGCCGTTCAGACGGAAGTGGTCGTTGCGCTTTTCCGCCCGCAGGCTCATCGACACAACGTCGGAACCGGCGCCTGCTTCGGACATTGCCAGCGCGCCGACGTGCTCGCCGGAGAGCAACCGCGGCAGGTATTTCGCTTTCTGCTCTGCATTGCCGTTCAGCTTGATCTGGTTGACGCAAAGATTGGAATGCGCGCCATAGGACAGCGATACGGACGCACTGGCGCGGGCGATTTCCTCAACCGCAACGGTGTGCGCCAGATAGGACATGCCGGCACCGCCGAACTCTTCAGGCACGGTGATGCCCAGAAGGCCCAGTTCACCCATCTCTTTCCACAGCTCCGCCGGGAATTCGTTCTTCTGGTCGATCTCCTGCGCCATCGGTTTGACGCGGTCCTGCGCCCAGCGGTGAATCACATCGCGCAGCGCGTTCACGTCCTCACCAAGATCGAAAGTCATGCTTGCGTTGAACATCCCGCAGATCCTCCAGGCCAGAGCCGATTATATGAACAGTTGTTCAATTCAATAGAGGAGCCTTCGATTCGGGTCAATCAGCTTCCTTCCTGGGCCACCAGAACGGCAGCGGGCGGCCCCGCCAGGGGCCGCCCGCAATACACTTCCGCATTAAGCCGCGTTAGCGGATCACATGGACAACTGTGCGGCTGTCCGCCTCAACCAGCACCGGCAGGCCGTTCAGGTAGACATAGCGGTAGTTCGACTCAGGAACCTCGGTCAACTGCACTTCTTCCGGGATCATTACTCCGGTAACCACTTCGCCCTGGACATAGACTGGTTCGGTCGCATGGCTGCGCACATAGGTCACCACCTGCTCATCCGGCACCGCGGCTTCACCGGCTGCGGCACCCGCAATCGCCCCGACCAAAACGCCAGCCGGACCGGCAATCAGGCCGCCGGTAATAGCACCGCCAACAGCACCCAGCTCCGCGTCATGCTCACCGGTCTTTTCATAGGTCACAGTGCTGATCTTGACCGGGCTTTCCTTGGCGACAACAGGAACGTATTCCTGGGTCACTGTGCCGGTCAGATATTCGCCCCAGGCCCAGCCGTCGGCACCTTCGTAGCTGACCTTGCACCAGTTGCTTTCTTCGATGCAGCCTTCAAGATCGACAGCACCTTCTGCTGAAATGACACCGACGATTTCGTGCTGCGGCCCCGGACCCGCACGCAGGTTCAGATCAGTGACGGCCTGCGCCTGGACACCGGCCCAGCCCGGCGCTGCCAGCATAACCAGAGCGGACGTGGTCAGGGCGATTTTGGACGTATGCATCGTATTCTCCTCAATGCCATTTCTGTAATGAGGCGCCTTGTTGCGCCATTGCGGGTGCTCAACGTCCACTTTTGGAGAAAGGTTCCCGGGATCTTTTAACGGGATCTTTTAATAGGTTCTGTGCGTAGTCACTTTATGAATGGGCAGACACCCGCCCCAAACACCGACAGGAGCACCGTATGACACGATTGAAACCAACCCTGGCCGCTGCCCTCTGCCTGCTGAGCCTGCCCGCCGCCGCCGAGGAGGTCGGCCAGATCGGTGTCGACTGGGTCGGGAACGACATCATCATCGAGGCCATCGCCGACCCCGAAGTCAAAGGTGTGACCTGCCACATCGCCTATTTCGAGCGCGGGCTGCTTGACCGGCTGTCCAAGGGCAACTGGTTCGAGGATCCCTCAAATGCCTCTATCGCCTGCCGCCAGACCGGGCCGATCACGATAGGAGACATTGACCGCAGCCGCGATGGCGAAGATGTGTTCCGCGCCTCGCGCTCCATCATCCTCAAGTCGCTGCGAGTGAAGCGGATTTTCGACGAGACCAATCAGACTCTGATCTATGCCGCCCATGCGGCAGAGCTGACCGACGGCTCGGCCAAGGTCTCAATTTCGACGGTGCCCCTGTATCAGGCGGATTGATAGACGGCAGAAACCTCGGCCCGGATGATGCGGGCGATCTGGGCGCAGTCTTCCAGGCTGAAGGTCAGCGGCACCCGCATGTCTATGATACCCGCCAGGACGCGGTCGCTTTGCGGCAGCCGCGGCGTGTTCGCATAGCGCCAGCTGTCATAGCGGGAGGTGAAGGCGACCGGCTCCGGCGTGCCGAACCACTTCAGCTCCACCCCGCGGGCGGCGCAGCGGCGCACGGCCTCCTGCACGGCCTCCTCGGACCAGTCCAACAGCAGGAACTGGATCGAGGAGCCGACATAGACCTCCTGCGCGGGGCGCGGCACCACGGTGAGGCCCGGGGTGCCGCGCAGCCCCTCCTCAACCGCGCGGTAGCGGTCGTTCCAGCGCTCCACCTGGGCGTCCAGATCGCGCAGCTGCGGCCGCAGGATGGCGGCGCGCAGGTTGTCCATCCGGCCCGAAATGTTGGGGGTCTCGTATTTCACCCGCTCGAACACCTCCGGCCCCGGCGCGGCCAAGTGGCGGCCATAAAGCATGTAGGAGCCCGACAGCATGATTGCCCGGGCGGCTATTTCCTCGTCATCGGTGATGAGCAATCCGCCCTCGCCCGAGTTCACATGCTTGTAGGTCTGGCAGGAATAGCAGCCGACTGCCCCGTGGCGGCCCGATAGCACCCCGTTCCAGGAGGCGCCCATAGTGTGAGCGCAATCCTCGATAACGGTGATGCCGGCCGCGTTGCAGATCTCCATCAGCCGGTCCATGTCGCACAGGTGCCCGCGCATATGCGACAGCATCAGCACCTTGGCCTGCCCCGCCTTGGCGGCCAGGTCCTCCAGATCGATGGTCAGCCCTTCGGTAACCTCGACAAACACCGGCTCAGCCCCGACTGAGGCAATGGATCCCGGCACCGGCGCCAGGGTGAAGGCATTGGTCAGAACCTTGTCGCCGGGCTTCACCCCTACCGCCCGCAGCGAGGTCGCCAGTGCATAGCCGCCAGAGGCCGCCGCCAGGCAGTATTTCGCACCCATCCGGGCGGCGAATTCCTGCTCCAGCAGCGCGGTTTCACCCTCTTCGCCGTCCGCCACGTTGTAACGGTGCAGCCGCCCGTGGCGGAGCACCTCAAGCGCGGCCGCGATGGCGTCCTCGGGGATGGGTTCCTGCTGGGTAAAAGACCCGGAAAATGTCTCGCTCATGCGGCGTTTGTGAGCCGCCGCCAGCGACGCGTCAAGTACGAACCCTGGCGGATGGATTTCCCGGAACTAAGTTGCGGGATCACACAATCAGCCGTTCCGCGACGTCCAGCAAGTCCTCGAAGCGGTGCAACAGCGCATCGGGTTTGAGCGCTTCCATATCATCGCCCGAGGGTCCGAAGGTCACCAGCACCGACGGCACCCCCGCATTTGCCGAGGTGCTGCGGTCGGTGTCACTGTCGCCGACCAGCAGGGTGCGGGCCGGGTCGCCGCCGGCGCGGCGGGCAGCCTCGTACAGCGGCTCCGGATCGGGCTTGCGCACCGGCAGCGTATCAGCCCCGACCAGCGAGGCAAAAACATCCCGCACGCCAAGGCTGCGCATCAGCTGGTCCGCCAGCCCCTCCGGCTTGTTGGTGCAGATTCCAACGCCGAAACCCGCAATTTTCAGGGCCTCCACGGCCTCCATTGCGCCGGGATAGAGCACGGTGTGGCGGTCGATGGCATCGCGGTAGGCCTCCAGCAATACCGGGTAGAACTCGTCAACCGTGGCCTGATCAAACCGGCCTGCCCGCGTCAATCCTGTTGCCAGCATGTTGCGCCCGCCGCGCAGGGCGACGCCTGCATCTTCGGGGCGGTCCAGCACATCGCCCAGACCCATCTGCCGGAAACAGGCATTGGCCGCCGCAAGAAGATCACCCGAAGTATCCGCCAGCGTGCCGTCCAGATCGAAGATAACCGTTCGCATATCCTGCCCTTTCGGCACTTTTCCGCCGCCGCATATTGCAGCCCGCAATCTTGTTTGATGGCGCTATCCCTTGCGCCCCGCCCCCCAGCGGATAAAACGGGAGCGCTAAAAAGACAAAGAGAAAAGCGATTATGAGCATTGCCCTTGTCATCCTGGCGGCCGGAAAAGGCACGCGGATGAACTCCGAACTCCCCAAAGTGCTGCACCCGATTGCCAAGGCGCCGATGCTGGAGCATGCGATGGCCGCAGGCCGCACACTGGAGCCGGAGCGCACCATCATCGTGGCGGGCCACGGGGCTGAGGCAGTGCGCGAAGCAGTGGCCGGCATCGACGAGACCGCCGAGGTTGTGCTGCAAGAGGAACAGCTTGGCACGGCCCATGCCGTGGACCAGGCACGCGCCGCGCTGGAAGGGTTCGAGGGCGATGTGATTGTCCTTTACGGCGACACGCCTTTTGTCAGTGCCGGGACGCTGGAGCGAATGGCCGGTGCCCGCCAGCGCGCCGATCTGGTCATTCTGGGATTTCAGGCCGCCGACCCGGGCCGCTACGGCCGCCTGGTGATGGACGGCGACAATCTGGAGCGGATTGTCGAATTCAAGGACGCAAGCGAAGCAGAACGCGCCATTACCTTCTGCAATTCCGGCCTGATGGCAGGCAAGGCCAGCACGGTCTTCGACCTGATCGCCAAAGTTGGCAATGAAAACGCATCTGGCGAGTATTACCTGACCGATCTTGTGGAACTGGCCCGTCAAGAAGACTTCAAGGTAACCGCAGTGTACTGCGACGAGGCAGAGACGCTGGGTGTCAACTCGCGGGCCGAACTGGCACAGGCGGACGCACTGTTTCAGACACGGGCGCGGACGGAACTGATGGAGCTTGGGGTCACCCTGATGGTGCCGGAATCCGTTTACCTCGCCTTTGATACCGTAATCGGCCGCGACACGGTGATCGAACCCAATGTGGTCTTTGGCCCCGGCGTGACGGTGGAAAGCGGCGCGCAGATCCGGTCGTTCACCTATCTTGAGGGCTGCCACATCAGCCGCGGCGCCGAGGTGGGGCCGTTTGCCCGCTTGCGCCCCGGCGCAGAGCTGGCCGAAAACACCCGCATCGGCAATTTCGTGGAAATCAAGAACTCTGAGATTGCCGAAGGCGCCAAGGTGAACCACCTTAGCTATATCGGCGATGCCTTTGTCGGCGAAGCCGCAAATATTGGCGCAGGCACAATTACCTGCAACTATGACGGAGTTTTGAAGCACCGCACCGAGATAGGAGCGCGCGCCTTTATCGGCTCAAACACCATGCTGGTGGCTCCGGTCCGGGTGGGCAGCGAGGCGATGACCGCATCGGGGACGGTGGTGACGAAGAATGTCGAAGACGGGGACCTGGCCATCGGCCGGGCCGGACAGACCAACAAACAGGGCCACGCGCGCAAGCTGATGGACATGCTGCGCGCCAAGAAGGCCCGCCTGCAAAAGGGAACCAAGTGATGTGCGGAATTGTCGGTGTTCTGGGTAATCACGAAGCTGCCCCGATCCTTGTCGAGGCGCTGAAGCGGCTGGAATACCGCGGCTATGACAGCGCAGGCATAGCCACCGTGAACAATGGCGACCTGCGCCGCCGCCGCGCAGTGGGCAAGCTGGTGAACCTCAGCGACCTGCTGGTGCATGAGCCGCTGGCCGGCAAATCCGGTATCGGCCACACCCGCTGGGCCACCCATGGCGCGCCGTCTGTCAGCAACGCCCATCCGCACCGTGCCGGGTCCGTGGCCGTGGTCCACAACGGCATCATCGAAAACTACAAGGAGCTGCGCGCAGAGCTTCTGAACTGCGGTATGGAATTCCGCACTGAAACCGACACCGAAACCGTCGCGCTGATGACGGAGCGGTATCTGAAGGAAGGCCACACTCCGGTGGATGCTGCCTTCAAAACGCTGGACCAGCTGGAGGGTGCCTTTGCGCTGGCCTTCTTGTTTGATGGCGAGGAAGACTTGATCATCGCCGCCCGCAAGGGCTCTCCGCTGGCGATCGGCCACGGTGAAGGAGAGATGTTCGTGGGCTCCGACGCCATCGCACTGGCGCCGCTCACCGACCGGATCACTTACCTGGAGGAAGGCGACCGCGCCGTTGTCACCCGCGCGGGTGCTGAAATCCGCAATGGGCACGGCGAACTGGTCAACCGCGAGACCAAGACGATCCAAATCGACTCCGCCCAGGTCGACAAGGGCGGCCACAAGCATTTCATGGCCAAGGAAATCGCCGAGCAGCCGCATGTGATTGCTGAGGCGATCCGCCACTACCTGCCGGTCGAAGAAGACGCCGTGCGCCTGCCCGGCGAGGTGGATTTCTCCAAGGTCGAGCGGCTGACCATGGTGGCCTGCGGCACCGCCTATTATGCCTGTGTCACCGCGAAATACTGGTTCGAGCAAATCGCCCGCCTGCCGGTTGAGGTCGATATCGCCTCGGAGTTCCGCTACCGCGAACCGCCGATCCCCGGCAAGACACTGGCCCTGTTTGTGTCGCAATCGGGCGAAACTGCCGACACCCTGGCGGCACTGCGCTACTGCCAGGAGAAGGCAGACAAGATCCTGTCGGTTGTGAACGTTCCCGAAAGCTCCATCGCGCGGGAAAGCGATCTGGCGCTGCCGATCTTTGCCGGGCCGGAAATCGGCGTTGCCTCCACCAAGGCTTTCACCTGCCAGCTGACCGTGCTTCTGGCGCTGGCGCTCAAGGCGGCCTGCGACCGCGGCCATCTGAGTGCGGAGGAAATGGCCGGTTACGCCACCGCGATCCGCGGCCTGCCCAATGTGATGTCTTCTGCGCTGGAACAGAACGAGGCGATCCGGCAGGCCGCCCTGAAGGTGAGCGAAGCCCGCGACGTCCTGTTTCTGGGCCGCGGCCTGATGTTCCCGCTGGCGCTGGAAGGCGCGCTGAAATTGAAGGAAATCAGCTATATTCACGCCGAAGCTTATGCGAGCGGCGAGCTGAAGCACGGCCCCATCGCACTGATTGACAAGAACATGCCGGTGGTGGTGCTGACCCCCCGGGACACGCTGTTCGACAAATCGGTTTCCAACATGCAGGAAGTCCTGGCCCGCAAGGGCAAGGTGCTGATGATTTCGGATCAGGACGGTATTGACGAGGCCGGCGAGGATGTCTGGTGCGCGATCCGGATGCCCCGCATCAAAGAGGCCTTGTCGCCGATCCTCTATGCCATTCCGGCGCAGCTCCTGGCCTATCACACCGCGGTTGCCAAAGGCACCGATGTGGACCAGCCGCGCAACCTGGCCAAATCGGTGACAGTGGAGTGAGCCATGGCTAAGCAATTCCCGCAGATCGAAGAGGCGCACCGCAAGTTCATTGAAGAGCAGCACATGTTCTTTACCGGCTCGGCCGGGCCGGACGGCCGTGTGAACATCTCCCCCAAGGGGATGGATTCGCTGCGGGTGCTGGGGCCGGACCGGATCGTCTGGATGAACCTGACTGGCAGCGGCAATGAAACCGCGGGCCACCTGCTGGAGGTGAACCGCATTACCCTGATGTGGTGTTCCTTCACCGCCCGCCCGCAAATCCTGCGCGCCTACGGCACTGCCAATGTTCTGCATGCCGGCGACAGCGGCTGGGACGGTCTGGCCGCGCTCTTCCCCGCCCACCGCAGCGCCCGGCAGATCTTTGATGTTTCGGTCGATCTGGTGCAGACCTCCTGCGGCTATGCGGTGCCATTCATGGAATACCAGTCCGACCGCGACACCATGCAGAAATGGGCCGACGGCAAGTCGGACCAAGACATCCGCGCCTATTGGGAAGAGAAGAACCAGACCACCATCGATGGCAAACCCACCGGCGTGCCGGTGTAACGGCCGGGTTCAAGGAAACACATGTTCGAGACCTATCTTGATGCGCTGAAAGCCCAGGCCGAACCCGGCCGGGCAGAGCAGATGGCCGCTTATCACAAGCAGACCCGTGCCGTGCTGGGCGTACCCAACCCGGCCACCAATGAGCTGACCAAGTTCTGGCGGCAATCGCTTAGCATTGCTGAGCGCGTGGACTTGGCCCGCGCGCTGTGGGACACCGATATCTTTGAGGCCCGCATTGCCGCAGGCAAGCTGCTTACACAGGCACGGATCAAAGACGACGCGGCGGTCTGGGAGCTGCTGCAGTCCTGGGTGCCGCAGTTCGACAGCTGGGCCATCGCCGATCATGTGTGCTCCGCCATCTCAAAACGGCTGCTAGCGGATCCGGCGCGCCTGGACACGGTGGAAGGCTGGTCGCAATCGGACCACATGTGGACCCGCCGCGCGGCACTGGTGGCGACTCTGCCCTGGGCCAAGATGAACAACCTGAAGCCCGCCGATAGCGCGGCCCGTGAGCGTATCCTGGGCTGGGCCGCATGTTATGTGCCCGACCGCGATTGGTTCATTCAAAAGGCTGTGGCCTGGTGGCTGCGCGACCTTAGCAAGCATGACGCGGACCGCACCCGCACGTTTCTGGCGGAACATGGCGATGCCATGAAGGGTTTCGCCCGCAAGGAAGCGGCGAAGTATTTGAAAGACGCTTAGGCATGCCGGTTCAGCCGGGTCGCGCTGCGGTCCGGCTTGTGGCTGCCTTGTGCCTGGATGCTGCCAGGCTCAACCCGCGGGCAGCACCTGCACCTCGGCCAGTTCTGTCAGCGGCAGCCCCAGCGCCCGCATGGCGTCAATCGACAGGCGGCTGCCGCCTGAGGCCTCGCCCGGTGCGGGCCGCAGCGTAACCACGGCCTGGGTATTGCGGCTGGAGCGGATCAGCGCCTGCTGCTCTGCCGCGACCAGCGGTGTTTCCATCCACATGCCGGGCAGCGAAGGATCACCCAGCGAGGCCACCGTCGACGCAGAGCCCCGGAAAGAGGGAGCCGCAGGCGCTAGCGGATCGGCCTCGGCCGCATCGACGCCAGGCGCGGGCTGCAGCACCGGGTCCTGCGGGTCAGCCGCCGCCGGCCCGCCGCCGCCGTTCAGAAGGGAGGAGTTCAGCTGGATACCGCTACAGGCGGCCAGCAGGGAAATCGAAGCAAGGGAAATAACTGTCATACGCATGGGCAAACCCTAGCCAGCCGCGAAACTCTTTGCCAGTCACAAAAGATGTCCCCCCTTGCCGCGGGCGGTGCCCCGCTTTACCTAGGAGGCATGACGGCTCCGCTTATTGATCCCTTCGCCCGCGCAATCACTTACTTGCGTGTCTCGGTCACCGACCGCTGCGATTTCCGCTGTGTCTATTGCATGTCGGAAAACATGACCTTTCTGCCCAAGAAAGACCTGCTGACTCTGGAGGAATTGGACCGGCTCTGTTCCACGTTCATTCGGCTGGGCGTCGAAAAGCTGCGGATCACCGGCGGCGAGCCGCTGGTGCGCCGCGGCATTATGACCTTCTTCCAGTCGATGAGCCGCCATCTGGAAACCGGCGCCCTGAAAGAGCTGACGCTGACCACCAATGGCTCGCAACTGGTGAAATACGCGGATGACCTCTATGCCGCCGGGGTGCGGCGGGTGAATATCTCGCTCGACACGCTGGACGAACAGAAATTCGCCGATGTCACCCGCTGGGGCCGCCTGCCGCAGGTGATGAAGGGTATCGATGCGGCGCAGAAGGCGGGCCTCAAGGTCAAGATCAACGCGGTGGCACTGAAGGGCTTCAACGAGGAAGAACTGCCCCGGATCACGGCCTGGTGCGCCGAGCGCGGCCTCGACCTCACCTGGATCGAGGTGATGCCGATGGGCGAGGATATCGGCGCCATGGAACGCATCGGCCAGTACTGGTCGCTGGAGGACGTTCGCGCGGAATACGAAAGCCGCTACACCGTCACCGACCTGGCCGAACGCAGCGGCGGCCCGGCCCGCTATGTGCGGCTGGAGGAAACCGGCCAGAAGATCGGCTTCATCACCCCGCTGTCGCATAATTTCTGCGAAAGCTGCAACCGGGTGCGGGTGACCTGCACGGGCGAGATCTACACCTGCCTCGGCCAGGAGGGCAAAGCCGACCTGCGGGCGCCTCTGCGCGCCAACGAGGAAGGCACCGGCGTGCTGGAGGCCGCGATCCGCGCCGCCATCGGCGACAAACCCCGCGGCCATGACTTCGACTACTCCCGGCAGGAGGCCGGCGGCCAGATGTCCCGCCATATGAGCCACACTGGCGGCTGATCATGGCCCAGACTGCTCCAGCGCAACGGACGCTGCTCTATTCCCTTTATTGCGGCGCCAGCGCGCTGATTGCCCCCTTTGCCTGGCGCAAGGTCGCGGGCAAGCTGCGCGACTACGGCTTGCCGGAGGAACGGGTGCGCGAACGCCTTGGCCACGCCTCCCTGCCCCGCCCAGCCGGGCGGCTTATCTGGTTCCACGCCGCCTCCGTCGGCGAAAGCCTGTCGGTGCTGACCCTGATTGCGCGCATGGGCGAACAGGCCCCGGACGCGGAGTTCCTGATCACCTCCGGCACGCCCACCTCTGCCGAACTGATTGCCAAACGAATGCCGCCGCGCTGCCGCCACCAGTTCCCGCCACTGGACACCGCTGCCGCCGTGGACCGTTTCCTGGACCATTGGCAGCCCGATCTGGGTGTGTTTGTGGAAAGCGAGTTGTGGCCGCAGATGCTGGTGCGTGCCCGGAAAACCGGCTGCCCGCTGGTGCTTTTGAACGCGCGCCTGTCGGACAAATCGGTGGAGGGCTGGACAAAACGCCCGGACACCGCGCGGTTCATCCTGGATCAATTCACCCTGCTGGTCACCCAGAACCAGAAAACCGCCGCCAATCTGCAGAGGATGGGCGCCGCCCCGGGCCGCATCCGCCCCGGCAGCAACCTCAAGGCCGTCTCAGCCCCTTTGCCGATTGATCAGGACGCCCTCGCCGAGGTGCGCAGCAGCATCGGCGAGCGCCCAGTATGGGTCGCGTCCTCCACCCACGAGGGCGAAGAGGAAACCGTGCTTGAAGCCCATCAGGCGCTTTTGAAACAGCACCCGGACCTCTGCCTGTTGCTCGCCCCCCGCCACCCGGAGCGCGGCGAAACGGTTGAAAAGCTGGTCAAGAACGCCGGGTTCAGCTGCGCCCGCCGCAGCAAGGGCGTGCTGCCCGGCACCCGGACGCAGGTCTATCTCGCCGACACGCTGGGCGAGGTCGGCACCTGGTACGAGCTCTGCCCGCTGGTGTTCCTGGGCGGCTCCTTGCGAGAAATCGGCGGCCACAACCCGTTTGAACCGATGCAGGCAGGCGCCGCGGTGATCACCGGCACTGGGTACTACAATTTCGCCGAGACCTATGCTGAGCTGACCTCGCTTGGCGCTGCGGCAGAGATCCGATCCGTTGCGGAGCTGGCAGATCAGGTTGCCAAGTGGCTGGAGCAACCGGAGACGTTCCAGGCTGCCCGCGAGGCCGCTGGGGCTTTCATCTCGCAGCAGTCGGATCAATTGGACAAGACGGTGGACGCCCTGCTGGCGCTGCTGCCCCGCGAAGGAGGCCGGAATGGCTGAAGTTGACGCCAACACGGTCGAAGTCATCGCACCGAACTTCAAGCGCCGCCTGTCCGGCGTCACCTCCACCATTGTGCGGCTGGTGCCCTTGCAGCGGCAGCAGATCGCCATTGCCACCGCCGGCAGCGGCCTGCCGGGGGACATGCCGCATCTGTCGCTGTCCCAGCTCGTCCGGATGCGCCGCAACGGACCGGCTGGCGCCCGCGTCTGGCACGCGCGGCGAAACGTGGAAATGCTGGGCGGGCTGGCGCTCAAGTACCTTCTGGGCAAGCGGCTGAAACTCCTGTTCACCTCCGCCTCGCAGCGGCACCACTCGGATTATACCAAGTGGCTGATCTCTCAGATGGACCGGGTGATTGCCACCTCGGCCAAGGGCGCGGCCTACCTGGAGAAGCCGGTTCAGGTGGTGCATCACGGAATCAACACCGAAGAATTCTCCCCGCCCGCTGACAAGGCCGCCCTGCGGCGCGAGCTGGGCCTGCCGGAAGACGCCATCCTGATCGGCTGCTACGGCCGCATCCGGGCGCAGAAAGGAACCGACGTTTTTGTCGACGCCATGCTGGAGGTGCTGAATGCGCACCCCA
This sequence comes from Leisingera sp. CC-HEC093, assembly GCF_059429195.1. Classification (NCBI taxonomy): domain Bacteria; kingdom Pseudomonadati; phylum Pseudomonadota; class Alphaproteobacteria; order Rhodobacterales; family Roseobacteraceae; genus Leisingera; species Leisingera sp. CC-HEC093. The sequence continues at coordinate 4,077,123 of NZ_JCAIJR010000001.1, forward strand.
ATGCAGCCGGCATCGTGATGGGCCGCGCGACTGAGAAACATGTAGCGTTCGAAAAGGGCCTGCGCGCCAAGGCCGAAGCCGCGGGCCTGTCGGACCGGCTGCTGTTCCCGCCGGAGGTGCCGGTCTGGGAGGTCTCGCGCTGGTACCAGGCGCTGGATCTTTACGTTGCCCCCCAGCGCTGGGAGGGGTTCGGCCTCACCCCGCTCGAAGCCATGTCCTGCGGCGTGCCTGCAGTGGCCACCCGTGTTGGCGCCTTTGAAGAACTGATCGCGCCCGGTGAAACCGGCCTGCTGATCGACCCCGGTGATACCGGGCAAATGGTTCAGGCGATCAATGACGTGCTGTCCGCCAAAGGCCGGCTGGCGGACTGGTCAGTGGCCGCCCGCAAACACGCCATGACCAACTTCGCGCTGGAAAAGGAGGCCGAGACCCTGGTCGCCATCTACCGCGAACTTCTGGAGCACTAAAGCCCGCCCGCTCCTTCATCTGGCCGAAAATATTCTCGGGGGTGAAATGAGCCGCAGGCTCAAGAGGGGGCAGACAGCCCCCTCCCTTATATCGCTTAAGCCGCAGGCATCCGCTGCTCGACGATCTCCGCCCACCAGCTGCAGCCGGCGGGAATGGCCTCATCGTTGAAGTTGTACTCAGGGTGGTGCACCATCGCGGTGTCGCCGTTGCCCATCAGGATATAGGCGCCGGGGCGCTCTTCCAGCATGAAGGCAAAATCCTCGCCGCCCATCACCAGCGGCGCATCCCCGCAGGCGCCGGAAACGCTCTCTGCCACCTTGGCGGCAAATTCGGTCTGCTCCTCGTGGTTCACCATCACCGGATAGCCGCGGTGATAGGTGATATCCGCGGTGCCGCCAAAGGTGGCTGCAATACCGGTACAAACCTCGTTGATCCGCTTTTCAGCCAGGTCGCGCATCTCTCCCGACATGGTGCGCACGGTGCCCTTGATCTGCACCTTCTGCGGGATCACGTTGAACGCTTTCGACGATGTCTCGAAAGACGTCACGGAGACCACAATCTGATGTACCGGGTCGGCATTGCGCGAGGCGATGGTCTGCAGCGCCAGCACGGCTTGGGCAGCCAGCACGGTCGTATCCACGGTCTCATGCGGTTTGGCGGCGTGGCCGCCGCGGCCCTCGAAGGTGATGTCGAACTGGTCGGTGGCGGCAAAGAAGGAACCCGGGCGGATCGCGAACGAGCCCAGCGGCTGGCCCGGCCAGTTGTGCAGGCCGTAGACCTCCTGCACGCCCCAGCGGTCCATCAGCCCGTCGTCGCACATTACCTTGGCGCCGCCGCCGCCCTCTTCGGCGGGCTGGAAGATCACCACTACGGTGCCGTCAAAATTGCGGGTTTCCGACAAGTACTTGGCGGCGCCCAGCAGCATTGCGGTATGGCCGTCATGGCCGCAAGCATGCATCGCGCCCGGGGTCTTGGAGGCATACTCCAAGCCAGTCTGCTCATGGATCGGCAGCGCGTCCATGTCGGCGCGCAGGCCGATCACCTTGCCGGAGGTGTCCGCCTTGCCCTTGATGACGCCAACCACACCGGTGCGGCCGATGCCGGTCACAACCTCGTCGCAGCCGAACGCCTGCAGCTTTTCCGCCACCAGTGCGCTGGTGCGGTGGGTTTCGAACAGGATTTCCGGGTTTTCGTGGATGTCACGGCGCCAGGCGGTGATTTCATCCTGCAGTTCGGCAAAGCGGTTCTTGACCGGCATTTCTCACTCCTTTGATTGTCTTTCCCCGCAGCCTCAGGCCGCGGGCATTCTTCGTTCGACCAGCTCGGCAAACCAGCTGCATCCCAGCGGGATCGCTTCGTCGTCAAAGACATAGGCCGGGTGGTGGCACATCTGGGTGTCGCCGTTGCCGAGAAAGATATAGGCGCCGGGGCGCTGCTCCAGCATGTAGGAGAAATCCTCGGAGGGCATGATTGGCGGGGTTTCGGCATCGACTTTGGCCGACACCGCCCGCGCCGCCTCAATTGCGTGGGCAGTGCCGTTTTCATCATTGATTGTAACGGGATAGCCTGGAGCCCATTCGACCGCCGCCGTGGCACCAAAGGCCATGGCGGTGCTCTCCGCCACCCGGCGCACCCAGTCCTCGGCCTGGGCACGGTATTCCGGGTCCAGCGTGCGCACGGTGCCCTGCAGCTTGGCTGTATGGGCGATCACGTTCGAAGCGGTGCTGTCGGTCTCAAAGGTGCCAACGGTCAGCACCACACGCTTGATCGGGTCCACGTTGCGAGACACAATCGAGTGCAGCGAGACCACGATCTGCGAAGCAACAAGGGTCGTATCAATCGCTTCGTGCGGGGCGGCAGCGTGGCCGCCCTTGCCGGTGACAGTTATTGTGAATTCATCCGAAGACGCCATCAGCGGACCGGGGCGGATGGCAAATTCGCCCACCGGAAGCCCCGGCATATTGTGCAGGCCATAGACCTCCTGAATGCCCCAGCGGTCCATCAGACCGTCATCGCACATCGCCTTGCCGCCTGCTCCGCCTTCCTCGGCCGGCTGGAAGATCAGCACCGCCTTGCCATCGAAATTCCGTGTCTCTGCAAGGTACTTGGCCGCCCCCAGCAGGATCGAGGTATGCCCGTCATGGCCGCAGGCGTGCATCACGCCGGGCGTCTTGGAAGCATAGTCCACGCCGGAGGCTTCGGGGATTGGCAAGGCGTCCATATCGGCGCGCAGTCCGATGGCCCGGCCGGAGGTGTTGGTCTTGCCCTCGATGACCGCCACCACGCCAGTCTGACCGACGCCGGTGGTGATATCGGTGATGCCGAATTCCTTGAGCTGCTCCACCACAAAGGCGGCGGTCTGGTGCACCTCGTACATCAGTTCGGGGTTCTCGTGCAGGTGATGGCGCCAGGCGGTGATCTCCTGGTGCATCTCGGCAAAGCGGTTCTTGGCCGGCATTTTCCCCTCCCCTTTTTTGTTTCAGGTTCCGTCGCGGCAGACAGTCCGCGAAAAAACTTAGCTTCGCAAGTATCCGGTTCCAACGGGACGCGGCGGAACGCACCGGCGCGGGGGTGACATGCGTGCACCCCCTGTGCACCGTCCGTACCCCCCCTGTACACCCTCAGCTCTTATCTGAGCACGAAGCGCCCGGATTCAAGGCAAAGGAAAGTATCCGCCAAGCTTCTCCACCAGCTTGCGCATGAAGTCGTGGCCCGCGTTGAACTGGGCCACTGTGATGTACTCGTTGGGCTGATGCGCCTGCGCGATGTCGCCGGGACCGCAGATCACCGCAGAATAGCCTGCCTGCTGGAACTGGCCCGCCTCGGTACCGTAGCTGACCACATGGGAGCCGTTGTCGCCGGTCACCCGGCGCACCAGCGCCTCGGCTTCACCGTTCTGTTCCGGCACCAGCCCGGGAACGTCAAAGTGCTTGGACACGTCAATGCGGGCCTCCGGGTGGATGGCCTGCATCTCCGCCTCGACCTCGCGCACCTTGGCGAGATAGGCGGCTTCCCAATCATCGGCGCTTTCCCCGGGCACCACCCGGAAATCCATCATAAAGCGGCAGTCCTTGGCAGTGATGTTATGGGCGGTGCCGCCCTCGATCATGCCGACATGGCAGGTGGTCCAGGGCGGGGTGAACATCGCCTGCACCTCTCCCGGTTCCTTGGCCATGTTTCCCGCATTCTTCTGGTTGGCCCAGTCGATCAGCCGCGCGCCCTGCATGATGGCGCTGACGCCGGTGTGCATGAGCGAGGAGTGCACCTCGAACCCGACCAAATGAGTGTCGTATCCGGTGCCGCCCTTGTGGCCGGTGACGGCCTGCATCATGGACGGCTCCCCGACGATCACTGCCGAACCTTTGGGCAGGAGGGGCTGCATCGCCTCAATCATCGGCGGCGCACCGGTGCAGCCGATCTCTTCGTCAAAACTCAGCGCCAGCTGCAACGGGCGTATGACACCCTGGGTGTGCGCCTCCACCAGCGCCCAAATTGCCAGCGCGTCAAAACCCTTCATGTCGCAGGTGCCGCGGCCGAAGTATTTGCCGTCTTTCTCCACCACTGTGAAAGGGTCTGTGTCCCAGGGCTGGCCGTCCACCGGCACCACATCGGTATGGCCTGACAGCACCACAGCGCCCTCTTCCCACGGGCCAACATGGGCAAAGACGGCGGCCTTGTGCGGCTGGTCAGGATCCACCCAGCGGTGGCTGTCGATGCCGTGGGCGCCAAGATACTCCTGCACCCAGTCCACCAGAGGCAGGTTGGTGTCCCGGCTCACGGTCGGGAAGGAGACCAGCTTTTGCATGATCTCCAGCGGCGTCAGTTTTGCAGCCATGATCAGTAGCCGCTGTCGGTGGTCAGCACGAAATGGCCGGGCTCCAGCTCCAGATACTCCGACGGCTCCGGCTGATAGCCGACCTCGTGTATGGGTGACGGGATTGGTTTGAAATTCAGCTCTTTCTCGGACTTGCGCTGGCGCGGATCAGCGATCGGGACCGCTTTCATCAGCGCCTGGGTGTAGGCGTGCAGCGGGTTTTCAAACACGCGTTCGCGCGGACCGAGCTCAACGATGCGGCCCAGATACATGACGCCGACCTGATGGCTGACGCGTTCCACCACTGCCATGTCGTGGCTGATGAACAGGAACGACAGGCCCAGCTCCGCCTGCAGCTCCATCATCAGGTTCAGCACCTGCGCCTGCACCGACACGTCAAGCGCCGAGACGGCTTCGTCCGCGACAATGAGCTTGGGATTAAGGGCCAGGGCGCGGGCGATGGCGATCCGCTGGCGCTGGCCGCCGGACATTTCGTGCGGGTAGCGGCGCATGAAGCTGCGCGGCAGGTGGACGCGGTCAAAGAGGCTGGCGACCCGGTCGTGCAGTTCGGAGCCGGAGGCGAGGCCATAATTGCGCAAGGGTTCCGCCACCTGGTCCAGGAGCTGCATCTGCGGGTTCAGCGAGGCAAAGGGATCCTGAAAGATCATCTGCATGTCCTGGCGGGCCTTGTGCATCCGGGACGGGCTGAACTGCAGCACATCTTCGCCTTCGAAGTTCACCTGCCCTGACTGCGGTTCCACCAGCCGCAGTATGGAGCGGCCGGCCGAGGATTTGCCGCAGCCGGATTCCCCCACCAGCGACAGGGTCTGGCCCTTGAAAACCTTAAAGGACACATCTTCCACCGCATGCACATTGGAGATGGTGCGGCGCAGCAGGCCGCCCTTGACCGGGAAGCGGGTGGTCAGGTTCTGCACGTCCAGCAGCACCTCTTCGGTGCCTTTGATCGGCTCGATCTTCTGATCCTCGACGCCCATCAGCTTCATTGGTTCGGGGTAATGCTTGCCGCGCATCTCACCCAGCTTTGGCACCGCTGCCAGCAAAGCCTTGGTGTAGTCGTGCTTGGGGTTCTCGAAGATCTCCTCGACAGTGCCCTCTTCAACCTTGTTGCCACGGAACATGACAACCACGCGGTCGGCCATTTGGGCGACCACTGCCATGTCGTGGGTGATGAACATCACCGCGGTTCCGGTTTCACGCTTCAAGCGGTCCATCAGCGCCAGGATCTCGGCTTGGATGGTCACATCCAGCGCGGTGGTCGGCTCATCCGCGATCAGAAGCCGCGGTTCGCAGGCCATGGCCATGGCGATCACCACCCGCTGGCGCATACCGCCCGACAGTTCGTGCGGATACTGCTGCAGGCGCCGTTCCGGTTCCGGGATGCGGACCTGGCGCAGAAGCTCCAGCGCGCGGTCCTCGGCCTGGGCCTTGGACATGTTTTTGTGAATGCGCAGGCCCTCGGTCAGCTGGCGGCCGACGGTGAACACCGGGTTGAGCGCGGTCATCGGCTCCTGAAAGATCATGCCGATCTCGTTGCCGCGAATTTGCTTCATCAGCTCCTGTTCGGTGGTTGCGAGATTGGCGCGCTCGCCCTCGCGGCGCTTGAACAGCAGCTCGCCGCCGGCGATCTCGCCGCCGCCGAATTCCACCAGCCGCATCAGCGACAGCGAGGACACCGACTTGCCGGAGCCGGATTCGCCAACGATGCAAACCGTTTCGCCGGGGCTGACGTCAAATGAGACATCCTCAACCCCGACAACCGGGCCATCCTTGGTCTGAAACTCCACCCGCAGATTTCTTATGGATGCAATGGCGTTGTCCAGCATGACGGCTCCCTGGTTTTTTCCTCTGATCCGCCGGAAAAGGCGGCCTCAGGTTCCGGAGTAAACTCTACTTTGCACAAAAAAGCTCATGCAAATTATGCATGAGCGTTTCGAAATTGGAATTTGCATTTTTGCGGCAAAAGGTTTTCGATACCCCTGTGGTTGCCTGCAGGCGGCATGCGCCGGTGTGTCCGGCGCACCGTTAAAGCTGCGTTCTTTCAGCAGCTTAACGTGGCTTGCAGTGCCCAATGCGACACCTCCGCAGCAATGCGGCAAACTTCCGGGCCTTACCCGGCCCGGCCAACAAAAAGACACACAACGTGTCCGACAAGGAGAGTGCGATGAACTTGAAATCCCTATTGATGGGTGCTGTTGCCACGGCCTCGCTAGCGCCTGCGGCCTTCGCCGAGCGCGGCTCAGACGGCCAGGTCAACATCATTTACTGGCAAGCGCCGTCGATCCTGAACCCGTTCCTGTCGAGCGGCACCAAGGACGTGCAGTCGGCATCGCTGGTGATTGAACCGCTGGCGCGCTACGATCCGCAGGGCAATATGGTCCCCTATCTGGCGACGGAAATCCCAACGGTCGAAAACGGCGGCGTCAGCGAAGACCTGACCTCGATCACCTGGAAGGTGGCGCCGGGCATCAAATGGTCCGATGGCACCGACTTCACCGCCCATGACGTGAAATTCACCGCCGATTACTGCATGCATCCCGAAGGCGGCTGCGCCCAGCTGACCAAGTTCCAGGGCGTTACCGGCGTTGAGGTGGTGGACGATCTGACCGTCAAGGTCACCTTCGACAAGCCGACCCCCTTCCCCTACGGCCCGTTTGTGGGCGGCGAAAGCCCGATCCTGCAAAAGGCCCAGTTCGAGAACTGCACCGGCGCCAAGGCACCAGAATGCACCGAAGCGAACTTTGGCCCGATCGGCACCGGCCCGTTTGTGGTGGATGAATTCAAGCCGAACGACGTGATCACCATGTCCGCCAACCCTAATTACCGCGACCCGGCCAAGCCGGCCTTTGCCAAGGTGCTGTTCAAGGGCGGCGGTGACGCAACCGCGGCCGGCCGCGCCGTAATGGAAACCGGCGAGTTCGACTATGCCTGGAACCTGCAGCTGGCGCCGGAAGTGATCGCTCAGATGGAAGCGGGCGGCAAGGGCAAGCCGGTTGCGGGCTTCGGCTCGCTGGTGGAACGCATCATGCTGAACCAGACCGACCCGTCGCCGGAGCTGCCGGAAGGCGAGCGCGCCACTGCCAAGCATCCGCACCCGTTCCTGAAGGACCCGGCGGTCTACAAGGCGATGTCGATGGCCATCGACCGTCCGCTGCTGGTGGAAATCGGCTATGGCAAGGCCGGCAAGGTCAGCTGCAACTGGGTGCCGGCACCTGCGGCCTTTGCCTCTGACACTTTTGACTGCTCCAACCAGGACATCGAAGGCGCCAAGGCGATGCTGGAAGAGGCAGGCTACAAGGACACCAATGGCGACGGCGTGCGGGAGACCCCGGACGGCAAGCCGATGAAGATCCTGTACCAGACTTCGACCAACGCCGTGCGCCAGGACTTCCAGGCGCTGATCAAGGAATGGTGGAGCCAGATCGGCATCGAAACCGAGCTGCGCAACGTCAACGCCTCCGTCTTCTTTGGCGGCGACCCGGGTTCGCCCGACACCTTCCAGCGCTTCTATGCCGACGTCGAAATGTACGCCAACAACTTCGACGGCACCGACCCGCAGTCCTATCTGGGCAACGGCCTGTGCGACAAGGCGCCGAAGCCGGAATCCCAGTGGCAGGGTGAGAACATCTCGCGCTTCTGCGACGAGGAGTTCGATCAGCTGCACGCCGAGCTGGCCAAGACCGCCGGTCTGGAAGCGCGCGCCGAAATCGGCCGCCGCCTGAACGACATCATGGTCGAAAACGGCGGCATGATCCCGCTGGTGCACCGCGGCCGCCTGTCGGCGCATTCCAACACCCTGGGCGGTGTCGACCTGAACGTCTGGGACAGCGAGCTGTGGAACGCAGCTGACTGGTACCGCATCAAGTAAGCACTGCTTGCTTCCCCGGGGCCCCGGCGCGACGCCGGGGCCCCTTGCCATCTGCAGGGGCTGGCCACCGGCCGCTGTGCATGGTCTGGACGCGGGGACCCCGCCCCGCCTGTTCCGAATTCAATACAAGTTGCAAAGGCGCTTAGCAGATGCTGACCTTTACAATCCGGCGGCTGATCCTGGCAGTACCGACACTGCTGTTCATCAGCCTCGTGATCTTCCTGCTCCTGGAGCTCGCCCCCGGCGACCCGATGGCGCAGGTTCCCCTGACCGTCCCCGCTGAGGTCAAAGAAAAGATGCGCCTGGCCCTGGGCCTTGGCGAACCGATGCATATCCGGTTCTGGAAATGGCTGGTGCAGTTCTTCTGGATCGAGCCGCAGGTGCTGATCGACAATATCTTCGGCACCAGCCTCGCCGAAGGGCAGCTGCGGGTGATCTCCTGGCAGACCCGCTCGCCGGTGATGGACATCGTGGTTCAGCGTCTCCCGCAGACCCTGTGGGTGGTCGGCACTGCCTATGTGGTCGCCATCCTGATCGCGCTGCCGATCGGCATCTATTCCGCCTACCGCCAGTACAGCTGGTTCGACCAGATGGGCACCTTTGTGTCGATGGTCGGCTTCTCGGTGCCGCCGTTCTTCTCCGGCGTGCTGGTGATCGTGATCTTCTCAGTGCAGCTGGGCTGGTTCCCGTCAATCTATGACACCACCCATGTGGTCAACAGCTGGGACAGCTTTGTCTACCAGCTGAAGCAGATGATCATGCCGGTGATGGTGCTGGCGCTGCAGATCACCGCCCAGCTCTCCCGCTTCATGCGCGCCTCGATGCTCGACAACCTCAACCAGGATTACGTCCGCACCGCCCGCGCCAAGGGCCTGAGCGAGTATGTGGTGGTAATGGTCCACGTGCTGCGCAATTCGATGATCCCGGTGGTCACCGTGATCGCGCTCGGCATCCCGTCGATCTTTGGCGGCGCCATCATCACTGAGCAGGTGTTCAAGGTGAACGGCATCGGCCAGCTGCTGATCGGCGCCATCCAGGCCAATGACCTGCCGATGGTGCAGACGCTCACCTTTATCTTTGCGGTGCTGATCGTGCTGTTCAACCTGATCGCCGACGTGCTGTACGGCATTCTTGACCCGAGGATCCGCTATGACTGACAAGGAACGCTTTGTGCCGGATGAGGGCATGGCGCCGGCTTCGACCGCAGTCCCTGCCGCCGGGCAGATGGAAGAGCTGCACCAGCCGCCGCGCAGCCAGTGGCTGGATGTCTGGGACCAGTTCAAATCCCACCGCGGGGCGCTGATGGGCGGGACGCTGTTCCTGATCATCATCCTCGCGGTCTATCTTGGCCCGCTGGTGTGGGACATCGAGGCCACCAAGATCGACATCCGCGCCCGCAACCAAGGCCCCAGCTGGGCGCATCCCTTCGGCACTGATCAGCTGGGCCGCGACATGCTGGCGCGGATGATGGCGGGTGGCGCGACCTCAGTCTCCGTCGGCCTGACGGCGATGCTGCTGGCGCTGTTCCTAGGCTCCTTCATTGGCGTTCTGGCCGGCTTCTTCAAGAAACTGGACGGGCCGCTGATGCGCCTGACGGATCTGTTCCTGGCGCTGCCGCTGCTGCCGCTGCTGCTGGTGATGATGCTCTTGTTCCGGGAACCGCTGAACGCGGCCTTCGGGCCGGAACAGGGGATTTTCATCCTGATCGTGGCCTCTATCGGCGTCACCAGCTGGATGCCCACCGCGCGGATCGTGCGCGGCGATGTGCTGGCGCTGAAAGAACGCGAGTTCGTGATGGCAGCGCGCTCCATCGGCACCACCAACAGAGGGCTGATCACCCGGCACATCCTGCCCAACGTGCTGTCGCCGATCATGGTGTCGGCCACATTGGGGATTGCCACCGCGATCATCACCGAGTCGTCGCTCTCCTTCCTTGGCCTCGGCTTCCCGCCGGATTTCCCGACCTGGGGGCGGCTGCTGTTCGATGCCACCGATTACCTGCAGCAGTATCCTGAGCGCGTGTTCTGGCCCGGTATGGCGATTTCGCTGACGGTGCTGAGCGTGAACTACCTGGGCGACGGGCTGCGCGACGCACTGGACCCGCGGATCCGGGGCCGCTGAGCAGGCGTTTCAGAAACGAAAGAGGGCCGCCCCATCAGGCGGCCCTTTTATTTTGCCCTGTCGCGGCAGGACTCAATGCAGCTTTTTCCTGATCCGCTGGATACCCAGCCAGACCAGTGCGATCACCGGCAGGGTGACTGATGCAATCAGCACCTTCTTGGTCATGCCGTAGCGTTCGGCCAGCGGGAACAGGAAGTCGGAGACCAGCGATATCGCATAGTAGCTGACGGCCACCACCGACAGGCCTTCCACCGTGTGCTGCAGCCTAAGCGCAATATCCGCGCGCCGGTCCATGCTGGCCAAAAGCGCCTGGTTCTGGGCTGAGCGTTCCACGTCCACCCTGGTCCGGAGCAGCTCCCCTGCCCGGCGTGCCCGGCTGGCCAGGGTATCCAGCCGCTTTTCAGTGGAGTTCACCGTCCGCATGGCCGGCTCAAAACGGCGCAGCATGAACTCGGCAAAGGTCTGGAAGCCCTCATTGCGCTCCTCGCGCAAGAGGCTGATGCGCTGGCTGACCAGCGCATCATAGGCGCCGGTGGCCCCGAACCGGAAGGCGGATTGCGCTGCCATCGCCTCCAGCTCAGCCGAAACCGCCAGCAGCTGGGTCAGGATCTCCTCGGCCGGCTTGGTGCCGGTGGTCATCTCCGCCATCATCTCGCTGAGACGGGTGTCCAGTTTGCCGATCACCGGCGTCAGCCCGCGGGCGCGGGAAAACCCCAGCATCGACATCGCCCGGTAGGTCTCAATCTCGCACAGCCGCTGCACCACCCGGCCAACCCGCTGGCTGCCTGTATCCAGGTTCGGGAAGATGGCAAAGCGCACGTGGCCGGCCGGATCGATGCGGAAGTCGCCCGCAACCACGGCGCTGTCGTCCAGCACCTGCGACACCGCCAGGCTTTCGGGCACAAACCAGTCATGCAGCGTTGCCTTCAGCTGATCCGGACCGGCCCGCGGCACCACCCGGATCAACGCCGAGGTGATCCGCTGGCCCGGTGCCTCCGCCAGCCAGTCCGCCGGAAAGACATCGAAGTCCGCCGGATCGAAGGGCCGCGCGCTGACCCCGTCGCAGTAGACGGTGTAGCTGACAAACTCGGTATGCTGCTCCCATTTGATCATGTGCCGCCCGATCTGCGCGGTATGGTGGGTCGCCCCCGGCTGGGGATGCGGCGCGCCATGGCGGTCCAGGAGCTGGATCAGATGCTGCATGTCCTGCATCCGGTCCCGGTGCACCGCCTCCTGCGGCTGTTTCACCGCCAGGTAGACCACTGTGCAGGGAGAGGTCATGGTCGGGAACGGGCGGGCGTGCAGCTCATTCGTTAGCTGGTACCGCAGCGGATGGTCCTGGATCGGGGGCATTCTTGGTCTCCGGGGCAATGCCGGCGACCATACTGCGGGCAGCAAAACATGTACAGAAATGTTTTGTTTCAACACGTTACCGGAATGCAACGGTATACAACGGCTTGCCAAGAAGGGGCTCTGCCCCCGGCCTGCGGCCTCCCCCGGGATATTTCAGGCCAGAAGAAGACTGCGAATGAGAAAAGGCGCCCCGGATGGAGCGCCTTTTCTATTGTTTGATGCCCCGCTTACTGGACGAGGCCCAGCAGCGTA
>NZ_JCAIJR010000002.1:0-163337 GCF_059429195.1 Leisingera sp. CC-HEC093
CGCAGGAAATTCGCGGGAAACTCAAAACCACCGGCCCTTTAAAACAGTGTAGGGCCAGTTACACTTCCCGCAAGAAATTCGCGGAAAACTCAGATGCAACCGTCTTTAGACGCAGGTGATGCGGGGTTTTAGCGGCTTCATGGCCCGGGCCGGGCCTGCGCCATTCAATCCAATCCCCTGATCCCCCCAGCCGGACACTCCCGGCGTAACGTTAATTTTATCAAGCCCGCCCTCAGAAGGGAAGTCCGGAATGCAAGCCCTGCCGGAGCGGGCCTGCCGGTCCGCAGACGCCAAGGCTTTTCCGGGCACCGCTGCGGCCCGCCGCAAACGGCTCTGGCAGGCCGGAGACAGATTATTGCATGGAGCTTTGGCTTATTGGACCCTGGGACATATATATAGGCATATGCCGCAAGTTTTGAGGCCAGTTAACAAGTTGCGAGGCCAGTTAAAGTGAATAGTCTAGGATCGGGCCAGGCACGCGCCCCCGAATTTGAATCTTTCGACCTTGTATATGAAAACCCGTCCGACAACGGCTTGAATCTGCGGGAAATTGCAGCCCTCATGTGGCGGGGCAAGCTCGCGATCCTGGGTTGCGGGCTGATCGGAATGCTGATCGGCGCCGTCATCGTGGCCCGTCAGGAACCGGTCTACACCGCCTCCACCAGCATCCTGTTCGAACCCGAGCAGGTCCAGATCGTCGATCTTTCGAATGTTCTGACCAAACCGGAAAACGGAACCACGATCGGCAACCAGATTGAGATCCTGAACTCGACCACCTTGCTTGAACAGGTGGTCAAACAGCTTGAGCTTGTCACGCTGAATGAGGACGGCACAGTCACCGCGCCCCCCGATGAGGCACCGCAAACCGGCATGGCGCTGGCCAAGGAAACCGTCAAAGGCGCGCTGGTGGCGCTCGGGCTGTCCGCCGCTCCGCCGCCGGTTGCGCCGGTGCCGCTGACAGCCGAGGAGCAGTATGCCAAGGGCACCCGCACTGCAATCGACACCCTGCGCGCCAGCATGGATATTTTTCAGGTCAATGGATCGGGTGTGATCGAGATCGCCTACTCCTCCCGCGATCCCGCGCAATCCGCCAGGATCGTGAACACGATCAGCGACGAGTATATTTCCTTCCTGAAAGACTCGAAAAACCGGGATGTCGTCACGGTGGTCGAGCTGGTCGACGAACGCATCAAGGAGTTGAAGAAAAACGTCGCCTCCTCAGAGGAAGACCTGGAAACCGCCCGCCTGGAGCTGGCCAACCGGCAGGCCCAGAGCTCGCAGATGACAAGTGTCCAGCTGACGGCCCTGAACCAGGAGCTCGCCTCCATCCGCCTGCGCATCGCGGAATCCCGGGCCCGCCGGGACCGGGCCAAGCAGGCTCTGGCCGCCGAGGAGAACCTCTGGACGGTCACCGAGTTCCGGGAATCCGCACTGATCGCGGAGTTCCGGCGGCGCGAGATCAGCATCCGCGAGAACATGGCCGGCGACAATGCCATCGCGGGCGGCAGCGCGATGCGGAACAACATGCGCAACTCGGCCCTGCTGGAGCAGCTTTACGAGAGCATCCGCGAGGAGGCCGGCTATATCGTGGCCGCGCTCGAGTTCGAGGTGGAATCGCTCGAACAGCGCGAAACCCAGCTCCAAGGCATGGTGCGCACGCTCGAGGTGACGGCAATCGAGCAGACGGCGGACGAGCTTGCCATCGAACGGCTGGAGCGGGAGGTCCTGTCCAACCAGACGCTGCTGCAGACCTTTGTCACCCGGCAGAAGGAAATCACCGAACAGGCCAACCTGCAATCGGCGGACGCCCGTATCCTGTCAACCGCCGACGCGCCCGCGACCCCCGATTACGAGGTGAGCGCCCGCACCATGATGGCGGCGGTCGGCGGCGGCTTGTTCCTGGGCTTTCTGTGGCTTCTGATCCGCGAGCACACCAGCCAGGTCATCAGGGAGCCGCGCGATCTGGCCGACGTCTCGCAGCTGCCGGTGCTGAACTCGATCCCGATGACCGGCATGCGGCGCAACCTGAAGACGCTCGGCAGAAAATTCATGGCGCGCCCCAAGAGCCTGCTGTCAGAGAGCATCCGCAACCTGCGCACAAGCATCCTCTACAGCGACCCGGCCCGCGAGCCGAAGGTGGTGATGTTCACCTCCTCCATTCCCGGAGAGGGCAAAAGCTCGCTGTCCTTCCTGACCGGCCTGGCCAGCCAGGGCACCGGCCGCAGGACCATCCTGGTGTGCTGCGATTTCCGGGATGACAGCAATGCCATCGTCTACTCCAGGTTCCCGGGGGTCACCGAACAGCACAAGCGCCAGTGGACCGTCTCCTTACTGCGGCGCAGCCGCCTGCTGCGGGACATGCGCCCCGGATTGGCCAGCTATCTGCGCAAGGAGTGCACACTCGCGCAAGCGCTGACCAGAGAGCCGGCCTCGGGCCTGGATATCCTCGCCCTCTCCCGGTCAGAAAAGCTTTGCGAAAGCCCGGCCGACATTCTGTCATCCGAACGGTTCACTGCAGTCATCGAGCAGCTGCGCGAAGAATACGACCTGGTGATCCTCGACACCCCGCCGACCCTGGCGGTGACCGACGCCCGGCTCTTGGCCAGACTGTCGGATACGGTCATCTACCTGGTGCGCTGGAACCACACCAGCAAGAACGCCGTGCGCGAAGGGCTGCGCGAGCTGCGCTCGATGAATGCGCATGTCTCGGGATGCGTCTTCACGCTGGTGTCGCAGTCGCAGGCCAGGAAATACACCGACAACGAATTCACCTACAAACGCCGCTACGGCAGCTATTTCAGCTAGGATGCGCGGCGGTCTTTCTGGCCGCGAGGTCCTCTCCAAGAGCACTATTGCATTGCTCTGCGGCCGGCGCCGCCGGGGCAGAAGCACGGCGACCACAAGAGGCGGGATTGTGATTGCGGGCGCCTCAGCTGCATAAGTCCGTTCACGGCGCCAGCCCGTGAGCATGATGAAAGCGCGCGAACTCCGGCCGCGGCACATCACAAGCTTGACAAAACCATTATGAATGCGATGCTCACGATTGTATCAGGCGAACCGTTTATGGATAGAAATATCACTTTCATAGTGCCATTCAGGTCTCGAGAGACCTGCACAGATTGGCTGGCTACGTCGCGCGCCTGCATTGGCACTCTCCGCTCGCTTCAAAATCAAACACTGCGTTCCTGGCGATGCATTATTGTCTGCCACGAGCCGCCGCATGGTCTTCCAGCCGACGACAGAATTACGACCTTGTCGGTTGATCTGCCAATTCCGGACACACAGCGGGGCTACAAATTAGACAAAGGCAATAAGATCTCCCTGGGGTTGGAAAAATACAAATCCAATCCGAGCTTTCTTTACATGAGCTTGGATGCCGATGACCGTGTCCATCGAAAATTATGCGAGCACGTAAAAGAAAGCGCATGCGACCGTTTCATCGTGAATAACGGTTTCGTGTACAACGGATCGCTTCTGGTCAGACACCACAAGACTACATTCGACAGGCTATGTGGAAGTGTAATTATCTCCAATCTTGATGACTTGTTGGGAGGTTTTGCCCCAATTATGAACGGTCATCAAAACGCGAGAATCGTCCTTGGTCAGCGTGATCTCGACTATCAGTTCATTCCCTTTCCTGCCGCCGTCAAGAACATCGCCTATGGCGGCAATCTAACCGGGACACAGTTTGTATTCGGTGGCTCGCTGCAAAGAGCCGTAAGAAAGATGTTGATGCTTCGACCTGCGACTCCAAAACTGAAGAAAAGCTTTGCGCTGGATTCAAACCCCTGAGACAACCGGAAAACGGACTTCTCCTTTCTGAAGAAATCGGGTTTGTGGCGTGCATTCGGCTTTGATGCTGTAACCGCCCCCCGCAGGCCTCCATCGCCACCAGGCAGGGCGGCAACTTGGCGAAGAATTCAAGCATCTGGGCCCTTCTGAGCTTCTTGCGTAAAACAGCATTACCATTGCTGTCTGTACCATGGACCTGGACCACATTCTTCGCCAGATCCAGTCCGACCGTGATTATCTCCGACATGACCGCCTCCCAATATGGATTGTTGCGATCCCACCTTGGCACGCCGATGCCGTCGGGGGCGGTTACAGCGTCAAAGCCCGTGCATTCTGGCGGACAAGTAGTAATAGCCCGTTGTCCCTCACTAGGTTACAGAGACCGAAAAGTTACATCCCAAGGTCCCTTCGCCTGTCTCCAGCATTGCCTTTTCATATGAGTGCGCCAAATCCCACATGGTAGCACGCGAAACGCGTAGTTTTTTTGCCTCTTTACCTTCGATCGGTTGAGAACGCGCGCTCATGCAGAAAGAGTGCGAACATAGGGATGTACATCTATGGCGAGACTTTACGAGAGCCGCAAGCGCATCTTGATCACGG
The DNA here is from genome assembly GCF_059429195.1 of Leisingera sp. CC-HEC093. Lineage (NCBI taxonomy): Bacteria > Pseudomonadati > Pseudomonadota > Alphaproteobacteria > Rhodobacterales > Roseobacteraceae > Leisingera > Leisingera sp. CC-HEC093. The sequence continues at coordinate 4,393 of NZ_JCAIJR010000002.1, forward strand.
GCGGCGCCGGCTTCATTGGCTCCCACTTGATTGACAGCCTGCTGGACCAAGGACACGAAGTTCTTTGTGTGGACAACCTCTTCACAGGCACAAAGAGGAATATAGAAAAGTTTCACAATCATCGCCGGTTTGAGTTCCTGCGCCACGATGTGACCTTTCCCCTTTATGTTGAAGTGGACGAGATTTATAACTTGGCTTGCCCAGCCTCGCCTATTCACTATCAGCATGATCCAGTGCAGACAACCAAAACGTCCGTGCATGGAGCGATCAACATGCTTGGATTAGCCAAACGCCTTAACTGCAAGATTTTGCAGGCATCGACAAGCGAAATCTACGGTGATCCTGAGGTTCACCCGCAGAAAGAAGATTATTGGGGAAACGTAAACCCCATAGGGCCTCGGTCCTGCTATGATGAGGGAAAACGTTGTGCAGAAACCCTATTCTTTGATTACCATAGGCAAAAAGGACTTGCTGTCAAAGTTGCCAGAATTTTTAACACCTATGGGCCGAGAATGCATCATTGCGACGGCCGTGTGGTATCAAATTTTATTGTACAGGCTCTTCTTGGCAAACCAATAACGATTTACGGTGATGGAAGCCAGTCAAGATCGTTCTGTTATGTTAGTGACCTCGTGGATGGCCTCCTCCGTTTGATGGATAGCGAGGAAAGTGTTACCGGCCCTATTAACTTGGGAAACCCGAGTGAATTTACCATCCGGGAACTGGCGGAAAAGACAGTCATGCAAACCGCCTCCAGTTCACAAATAATAGAACAAGCGCTTCCATTGGACGACCCCAAACGGCGTAGACCGAACATCAGTGCCGCCAAAGAACAATTGGGGTGGGAACCAAAAATTCCACTCGACAAAGGGCTCCGCTGGACAATCGAACATTTTGAGCGAACACTGCCTGAATTCTTTCCCACCTGATCTTCGGAAGCTACGGCATTTTGGTTCAGAGTTGCAAAAGCCGGTTGCCCTCAGCACATGCCCTCTGGACTTTTGCGCGCCGCGAACCGCTGGGAGCGCCGCCTGGAGGAAAAATCCTTGATTGATGTTGCCAGGGGTGAGCTAACTTGACGGTATCCTTGAAACATTCTCCCAGCAACCAGCTGGTGTCGGTTCCAATGACAAAAAAAATAACTATCGTTACAGTGGTGTATCTGGAGGAGCTCAGAAACCTCAGATTGCAAGCCCAATCCGTGGCTGCGTTTTTTGAGCCCGGCGACCTGTCCGCAATTCATATCATCATCAATGACCGGCAGCAGCAGGAATGCGTCCGCCAGGTCCGCGAGGCGCTGCCTCTGTACGGGGATCTGGCGGACCGCGTCCGGATTTCCGTGCCGGAGGACATCATCTCGGATCGGGGCGGCGGGGCGGCAGGCGCCCTGAAGCGCGCCGTGGTCCACAACCGGGACAGAATCCCGTTCCGGGTCAAAGCCGGGTGGCGCGGCAATAACGGCTGGCTCATGCAGCAGGCCTTCAAGCTCTGCGCCGCCAGGCTTGTGCCGGACGGTTTTGTCCTGATCCTCGATGCCAAGAACTTCTTTGTCCGCAAGGCGGGCCGGTCCGATTTCATCTCCGCAGAGGGCAAGGCGCTCAGCTTCCTCGAAATGCCCGGCAAGGCGCAGCGGACGTGGATGGAGAATTCCTTCCGCGTCTTTGGAATTCCCGCGCCTTCCGATCAGACGCCCATTCCGCCAAGCACAACACCCTATTGCGTCCGGGCAGATGTTCTAAGGGGCTGTCTGACCGAGGCCGAAGAAAAGTTTGGACCCGTTCAAGTGTATTTCGGGCACAAGCCGCTCGCCCGTAGATCGGGGTGCAAGGCGTCGGAGTTCATGCTGATTTACGCCTATGTCACACGTCACCACGGCGCTTGGCAGAACCTGTTCGATGAGGGGCTGCAACCTGCGGCCGGCATCAACAGGAACATGGATGACGAAACGGTCGACAGCATGATCACGATGGTCGAGAACAGGTCCAGGAGCGTCTTCTCAATTCACAGCGCACGTGTGAACAGCCTGCGGCCGGATCACCGGGCGCGGATCCGCAAGATCCTGGAGGCGCGCGGGCTTGCCGCAGGCGGGGCGTTCCTTTTCCGCCCGGAGCCTTGATACTTGCCCGCAGCGGAACAGTCTTAGTAGGGTCTCTGCCAATGCGGTTGTGATGCCGGGCGGAAAGGGTGTTTTGAATTGGGCGGCCCCGGCTGCCGCTGTTTGCGTTTAGAAGGATAAGAGTTCTTGGTGAGTTTCCGCGTCCACATGTTCGGACAGTCTTCCGGCCCCCTGCTTTCCGCCGCCCGCCGCCCGCTGATCCCCGGCCCCTCCGGCGGGGGCGCGGCATGAAGAGCCTGGGCACCGTTTTTTCCCTTTTGACGCCTGCAGAGCGCACGTCGGCAGCCAGGCTGCTGCCGCTGATCTGCCTGCGCGGTTTCGCGGAAGTGCTGAGCGTCGGCCTGATCTTTCCGTTCCTGCGGATCATCGGCAATCCGGGGCTGATTGAGGAGAACACGTATCTGTCGCGGGCCTATTCGGCCGGCGGCTTCGAGAGCGCGGACAGTTTCGCCATCGCCATCGGCGTGGTGTTCCTGCTGGTGCTGCTGGTGAGCGCCGGCATGAAGATACTGACGCTCTACCTGGTGAACCGCTGGCTGGAGATGCGCAAGCACAGCCTGTCGGCACGGCTCCTGGAAACCTATCTGCGGCAGCCCTATGAATTCATGCTGCAGCGCCACAGCAGCGAGCTGGTGTCGAACATGCTTGCCGAGACCGGGCGCGTGGTCGGCGACGTGTTCCGGTCCCTGTTCAACATCGCGCAATCGCTGGTGTCGATCATTCTGATGCTGGCCCTGCTGTTCTATGTCGACCCGGCGATCACGCTGCTGTCGCTTGCCATCTTCGGCGTCCTCTATTCCATTCTGTTCCTGACGGTGCGGCGGCTGACCAGCCGGTTCGGCCAGGTCATGTATGATGAAAACCGGGCCCGCTACCGGGTGGCCTGGGAAGCGCTGCGGGGCAGCAAGCTGGCCAAGCTGTTCAACCGGGAAAGATCGCTTATCGGCAGCTACCACCCGCATTCCGTCAAGTTCGCGGCCTACAGCGCCGCATCCGGCACGGTCCGCCAGGTGCCGCAGTTCATCATCGAGCTGTTTGCAATCGGGGGGATTGTCATCCTGACCCTTGCCCTGATGCGGCAGAACGGCGGGATCGGCAGCGCAGGCATGGCGGCGGTGCTGCCGGTGATCGGCGTCTTCGCCCTTGCCGTCTACCGCATGATGCCGGCTTTCCAGAAGGGCTACACGGCGGTTGTCGCCATCCGCCTGAGCGCCGTGGCCGCCGAGGCCATTCACCAGGATCTGGCCGACAGCTCCGGCCTGCAGGAGCTGCCCGGGTCGGAAATCGCCCCAATGCCGTTCGAAAAATCGATCGAACTGCGCAACGTCTCCTATACCTATCCCGGTGCCGCCGAACCCAGCCTGAAGAACATCAGCCTGACCATCCCCGCGGCAACCTCCTTTGGCATCGTCGGGCAGACCGGTGCCGGAAAGACGACCCTGCTGGACCTGCTTCTCGGCCTGATCGAGCCCACTGAAGGCGAAATGCTGATTGACGGGCAGAAGCTGGATCACAGCCGGATCCGCGCCTGGCGGGCCAATGCCGGCTATGTGCCGCAGGAAGTCTTCCTCTACGACACCGGGGTGGCCCAGAATATCGCCTTTGGCCTCCCCAGGGCCGAGGTCGACCACGCCCGCGTGCGCGCGGCGGCGCGGATGGCCCAGATCGACACCTTCATCCAGGAGGAACTGCCGGACGGCTACGAGACCTTCGTCGGCGAAAGCGGCGTGCGGCTCTCCGGCGGCCAGCGCCAGCGGATCTCCATTGCCCGGGCCCTCTACACCCAGCCCAAGGTCATCGCGTTCGACGAGGCGACAAGCGCGCTGGACAACAGCACCGAGACGCTGGTGATGGACCAGATCAGCGAGCTGGCCGGAGAACGGACGCTGATCATGGTGACGCACCGGCTGGCAACCGTGCAGAGCTGCGACACGGTGGTCACCCTGGAGGCCGGCCGGATCAGCGGGATCGGCTCTTACGAGGATCTGACGGATCAGGACGGCGGCGCCGGGACCCGCCGGGCCAATGGCCAGGCCCCTGGTCCGGACGCCGGGCCGGCCGCACCGGTCCCGCTCCAGGGTTAGGGGGCGCCGATGCAGTACCCGCTGACCATGGAACGCATCAGAAACTCACTCGAATACCGGATCTCCGCGCAGTCCTTTCAGCTGTTCGAAAGCAGCAAGCGGGTGCTCCACGGCCTGACCAGGGCGCAGCCCAGGGCCACGCTGTTCATCTTCGGCTGCCAGCGCAGCGGCACCACGCATCTGGAGCGCCTGTTCCGCGCCGACCCCCGCTCGGTGGTGTTCGGCGAATTCAGCGACCTGTCGATTGACCGGGACAAGACCGTCTGGCCGCCGCCGCCGGAGCTGCGCGCCCGGCTCAAGACCGCCCGCGGCCGCTTCGCCGTTGCCCGCTCGCTGCTGGCGTCGCACCGGGCGGCAGAGATCCTCGATGCCGTCGAGGGCGCGCGGGCGGTCTGGATGTTCCGGCGCGCGGATGAGGTGGTGGCGTCGATGATGCGCAAGTGGGATGGGGATTTCGAGGCGGTGTCCCGGCGCGTCGAGACCGATGCGGGCAATCACTGGGACCTCGAAGGCCTGTGGCAGGGCATCCATGCCTCGGCCGGTGAAATGAGCGCCGCAGAACCCGGCAGCGCCGCCCGCCAGCGGGATATCTACGCGCTCTACTGGCTGCGGCGGAATGAGGCGTATTTCGATCTCGGCCTCAGCAGGGATAGCCGGATCAGGCCGCTGGACTACCGCTCGCTGCTCGACAGGCCCGATGCTTGCACGGGGGCGCTGAGGCAATCGGTCGGGCTGGCGCGGCCCTGGCTGGCGTTCCCGCTCACGACCCGCCGGATCACCCCCCGGGTGCGCCAGCCGTCGTTCCTGACACCGCAGATCCAGCTGCTGTGCGATACGCTCTACGGCCGCCTGTGCAGCGCCGAGAGAGAGGGGCGGCGATGAGTCTGGCAATCGCGACCCAGAACCCGAATGCCGTTGCCGAGACCTATGTCCGGCAGCATATGCGCCTGATCCGGCCGGGGCAGACCGTCGGCATCGGCTTGGCCTGCCAGGAGCCGCCGCCGGCGGGCATCCCCTTCCATTGCGTGCGCGCCGGGGGCCCCTCCAGGCGCAACCGGCTCGGAACGCTGGCCAGGTTCCTGCGGACGGGCTACCGCGCTTCGCTGTCGCGGCGGGAGGAGGCCGGGCTCGGGGCCTTCCTGCAGGCCCATGGCGCCACCGCGGTGCTTGCGGAGTTCGGCACCACCGGCTGCGCGCTGCGCGTCTTCTGCCGCCAGGCCGGGCTTCCGCTGTTCGTCAATTTCCACGGTCATGATGCAACGGTCCTCGGGCGGCGGCGGGACATGCGGCTTGCCTACCGGATGCTGGCGCAGAGCGCCCAGGGCTTCTTTTGCGGGTCGCGCCATTTCGCAGGCGTGCTCGAAAGCATCGGCATTCCGGACCGCAAGATCACAGTCATCCCCTGCGGCATCGAAGCCGGCGAATTTTCGGCACACAGCCGCAAGGATCCCGGCTTGGTTCTTGCGGTAGGGCGGCTCACCCGGAAAAAGCGGCCCGACCTGGCCATCCGCGCCTTTGCCCGGGCGCGCCAGGAGCATCCGCCGCTGCGGCTCGAAATCATCGGCGACGGCCCCGAAAGGGAGGCCTGCCGCGCGGTGATCGGCGAACTGGGGCTTGAGGCCGCGGTCACGATGCTGGGCGCCTGCCCGCATGACGAGGTGAAGACGCGCCTGGCGCGGGCGGCGGTCTTCATCCAGCATTCGGTCACCGCAGACAACGGCGACCAGGAAAGCCAGGGGATTTCCCTGCTCGAGGCGATGGCATCGGGCGCCGCGGTGGCGGTCACCGACCACAACGGTTTTTCCGAAACCGTCATACAGGGGGAGACGGGGTTCCTGTCGCCGGAGAAAGATGTCGGGGCAATGGCCGCCGGCATTCTGCGGCTGGCCCGGGACCCGGCGCTGGCGCGCATGCTGGGGCAGGCCGGGCGGGCCCGGGTCGAAGAATATTTCGACGCGCACCGGCTGGCGCGGCAGCTCCGCCAAGCGATCTTCGGCGATGAAGCCCCCGCCGCATGCCCGCAGCCCGGGCCGCTGGAGGCCGGCATATGATCCGGGTCGCCTTTGGATCCGTGCCGAAAGACGGCGGCACCTTCACTTTATACCGCAACCTGCGGCCCGAGCTTCTGCGCCATGGCATCGACCTGCGCTGCGTGTCGGCCGGCCGCGATCAGGCTGAGATCACCGAGCCGCCGTTCATCGACGAGGGCTGCGTGCAGCTCGCGGCGGAGACCCGCAGCCTCAAACAGCAGGCGATGGCCTTCGCCCAATGGTGCGAAGACAGCGCGGTCGACATCGTGATCGGGGTCAATTCCCCTGCGATCCTCAGCGCCCTGCCGCATCTGCCGGAAAAGATCAGGGTGCTGTCGCGCTGCGCCAACGGCTTTGACGAAGGCTACCGGATGGCGCTGATGGGGCAGGAGCGCACCGCCCGCTTCATCGCCCTGGTGCCCCGGCTGCGGGATGAGCTCACCGGCCGCTGCGGCATCAGCCCCGAACGGATCGAGCTGATCCCGAACGGAACATCGGCCGCGCGGTTTGCAGCCGCCGCCGCACGTGCCCGCGGCACCGGCGGGACGCTGTCGCTCGGATTTCTCGGGCGGCTGGAGCACCGGCAGAAGGGCGTCATGCACCTGCCGCCGATTCTGGACCGGCTCGACGCGCTCGGCGTCCGCTACCGTCTCGACATCGCCGGGAAAGGGAAGCACGAGCCGGATCTGCGCGCGGCCCTGGGCAGCCGGACCGCCGATGGCCGGGTGCGCTTTGCCGGCGCATTGCTGCCCGGCGGAATTCCGGAGTTTCTCGCCCGCACCGACGTGTTCCTGTTCCCGTCGCATTTCGAGGGCTGCCCCAACGCGCTGCTGGAGGCGATGATGGCCGGCGCGGTGCCGGTCAGCTGGCGGCTGCCCGGGATCACCGATTACCTGCTGGAGGACGGGCGCACAGGCCTGCTGTGCAACACCGGCGACACAGAGGCCGCGGCCGCCGCAATCGCGGCCCTGGCCGGCGACCGCGCCCGGCTGGCCGGGATGAGCCGGGCAGTGGCGGCGGCGGCGCGGAACAGCTTCTCGCACACCGCCTGCGCAGCAGCGTACAAAACACTGTTCGAGACGGTCCTTGCCGAGGCACCGCCGGCCTGGACCCCGGTTCCCTGGCACCGGTTCGCGCCCGACCCGATGTTCCGCCCGCGCCTGATGGCGCAGCTGCTGCCGGACCGCTCCTACAAGGCCCTGCGCAGCATGGCAGCCAGGCTGCAAGGCCGGGGCAGGGGGCCTGCGGCGCCGTCGGCCGGGGCCGCGCCGGCCGACGCCCGGGCGGCGGGCACGATGCGGGTCCACCAGATCATCAACAGTATCGACCTGAAACGCGGCGGCGCCGAGCGCATGGCCCGGCTGCTCCACGGCGAGCTCCGCAAGGCGGGCGCCGATGCCCGGCTGGTGGCGCTTGAGGCCTGCAGCACCGATGGTCTCGACGGCGCCGTTTCGCTGGGGCTGGCAAGCCCCTACGATCCGCGGGCGCTGCTGCGCCTTGGCGCCTATGCGCGCGGGATTGCGCCCGGGGACATCGTTCATGTGCATCTCTTTCCCGCCAGCGCCCATGCCGCCCTGCTGGCCCAGGCCGGCCGCCTGCCCGGGCGGCTGATCTTCACCGAGCACAGCACCTCCAACCGCCGCCGCGGCCACGCCCTGGGCGGCCTGATCGACGACCGGGTCTACCGCGCCTTCGAGAAGGTCATCGCGGTCAGCGGCAGCGTCGAGGCAGAGCTGCTCGCCGCGCGCCCCTGGCTGGCCGGGCGCACCGCCGTGATCGCAAACGGCTGCCCGCTGGCATTTGCCCGGCTGCCGCAGCGCCCCGGCAGAGCGGGACCGCTGCGGATCGTGTCTGCCGGGCGGCTGACCCCGGCCAAGAACTATGCCGCCGCCCTGCGCGCGGTGGCGCGCCTGGGCCCCTTCGGCTGGCGCTATTCCATTGCCGGCGAAGGGAGCGAGCGCGCGGCGCTGGAGCGCCTGATTGCCGAACTGGGGATTGCCGATCACGTGGATCTGCTGGGCCATACGGAGGATGTGCCGGCCCTGCTTGCAGCGGCGGACATCTTCCTGATCCCCTCGGCGTGGGAGGGGTTCGGGCTGGCTGCCGTCGAAGCGATGAACGCCGGGCTGCCGGTTGTTGCCTCGGATGTGCCGGGCCTGCGCGAGACCGTCGGCCGCGACGGCGCGGCCGCGCTGCTGGTGCCGCCCGCGGATGCCGCGGGCATCGCCGCGGCGCTGCAGCGGCTGGCAGAGGATCCCGGGCTGCGCCGCCGCATGGGCGCGGCAGGGTTCGAGGCGGCGAAGAAATATGATACCGCCCGCTTTGCTGCGGCCCACAGAACACTTTATCAGAGCCTGAAAGCGAGGCCGGCCCATGTTGCATAAGGATCTGACACCGGGCATCAAGCTGTTTGCCCTGCTTATCTTCGTGCTTGTCGCGGTGCCGAAGGCAAATCTGAAGATCGGGCCGCTGCCCGTCTATCTGACCGATGTGCTTGTGCTCCTCCTGCTCGTCTCGGCGCAGAAACTTCCCCGGCTGCCGCAGCAGCGGCTGAGGTATTCGGGCACTGTCAGCACCCTCCTCGTGATCGCCCTCATCAGCGAGATCTCGGGCATGATCAGCTTTGGCACATTGCTGGAATCCGCCTATGTGATGGGGCGCACGGCGCTTGCCTTCAGCCTGTTCTTCCTGGCCCCGGTCTACGTGCGCTCCCGCGGGGACATTGAGCTGCTGCTCAAGGCGATGGTGGCCGGGGTGATCGTGACCTCATCGCTGATGATCCTCACCTCCCTGCCCGCAACCCGGGGAACGGTCAGCGATCTGATCTTTTCGCGCCGGTTTCTGGAGCCGGCGGCCAACCAGCTGCAGCAGATGCTTGGCGACACGCCCGAGCGCGGGATCCGCGGGCGGACGCTGGTCGGCGTGTCGATCCTGGGGGCAACCTTCATCAACGTCTGCTGGCCCTTCGCGGCCCTGCTGCTGCGCTGGCCCTGGATGATCGGGGAATGGCGCAGGCTTGCGTTCGCGGCCTGCCTGCTGGCGCCGATGGGGGTTCTGATGAGCTATTCGCGCGGCCCGCTCATGGCCAGCGCCCTGGTCGTCATCGCCGTCTTTTTCCTGGGGCTCTGGCAGATGAAGCGCGGGATCCTCCTGCCGGTTGCCATCGGGGCAGGCATCGTCTTCTTCGTCGGCATCGGCTCGCAGGTGTTCTATTTTGAGCGCCTGGAGCGCAGCGTCGGCAATATGATCGAGAGCCCTTACGAGCACAGCCGCGAAAGCGAGCGGTCGCTGGCCTATTCCGAACCGTTCACCCATGCCCTGAAGAACCCCGGCTTTCTGCTGGCCGGCGAGGGCACGGCCGTCCGGTACACCTCCGCGGGCGCCCGGGCGGAACAGAACGGCCAGGCCACCCATGCGGTGTTCGCGATGGCCTATTATTCCTACGGCATGCTCGCGGCGCTGCTCTATATCAGCCTGATTGCCCGGGCGCTGTTCCGCATCGGCAGCGTGGCGCTGCAGCGGCGCAAGACGATGGACAAGCTTCTCGCACAGCCGCTGTTCCTGTCCCTCGTTGCAATCGTGCCATGGGCCATGTTCGGCCACGCCCCCGTCTCCACCCCGCGCGGGGCCATGCTCCTGTTTCTGATCATCGGCCTCGTTTCCGCAACATCCCGTTTCCGCGCCCCGGCCCGCCGGCGCCCCAGCATAAGACAGAGCCATGACCACCGTCGTCATCCTGCTTTCGGATAAGCGTTCCGGATCCACCATGTTCCAGAACGAGCTCTGCCGCCATCCGGCGGTGGAGACCGCCGCCTATTCGCCGCACCGGTACCTGGAGACCCACTGGTGGCTGATGGCGGCCGTACTGCTGGATTTGCCGGGGCCGCTGTTTGCGGCCCGCAAACGCTATGCCGGCTACGGCAGCCGCGGCAATGCGCGTGCCCTGATGGTCGATCTGCTGGCGCGCTGCGTTCCGCAGTTCGCGCCGCCCGCAGCGGACCGCGCCCTTGTCTTCGAAGGCTGGGAGGCGCTCTGCCGCAACAGCCCGGCCCCGGTGTTCTTTGAGAAATCGCCGCAGATCCTGGCGCAATGGGCGGCGCTCAGCCTGCTGCTGGAATGGGTGGAGCAGACCGATCTGCCGGTGAAAGTCATCGGGCTGGTGCGCAATCCGCATGGGGTGATGTATTCGGCGGCCAAGCTGTTCGGAACCGATCCGGAGACCCGGCAGCTGGCCTGGCTCAACGGCTGCCGCAACTTGCTGGCAATAGAGCAGATGCTGCCGCAAGGCAGCTGCATGCGCGTGCGCTACGAGGATCTGACCGCATCGCCGCAGGACGGGTTCAAAGATATTGCGCAGTTCATCGGCATTGCCCCGGACAGCGCGATGGGCTCGGGAACCCGCACCGGGACGGGGGAAAAGTGGCGCAACGATGCCGGCTACCGGCTCAGGCTGCATCCGGCGGTCCGGCAGATGGCGCGGTTCCTGGGCTACCCGGACGCCGCACTCGGCCGCGCGGCCGCGGACGGCGGCCCGGCTCCGGCGGCCTTTCCCGCCGCACCGCCCGGGCGCAGGCTGCGCCTCTGGGCGAACCGCTGCCGCGACCGCTTCGTCCGCCCGGCTTTTTTCCGGCTCCGTGCCCTCCTGCAGAAGGACCCGTGAAGATGCCAGCCCAGACCCCCGGCCGCCGGCCGACGCTTTCGGCTGTTGTGATCAGCCGCAACGAAGAGAGAAACCTGCCGCATCTGCTCCGCAACCTCGCGGATTGGGCCGACGAGATCGTCATCGTGGATGACGGATCCACCGACGAAACGCCCAGGATCGCGCAGGCGGCCGGGGAAAAGGTCAGGTTCATCTCCCATGCCATGACCGAGGCCGGGGGGTACGCCGGCCAGCGCAACGCCGGCATTGACGCCGCAACCGGCGACTGGCTGCTGCATCTGGACTGCGATGAACGGGTTCCGGAGGGGCTGGCGCGGGAAATTTCCGAAAGCATCGGCAGCGGCGCCTTTGACGCCTACAGGTACCGGCGGCAGAATTACTTTCTGCACCGGCCGGTGAACCACGGCGGCTGGGATTCCTGGAACCGGCCGCAGCTGGCGCGGCGCGGCTGCCACCGGTTCACCGGCCGCCTTCATGAAGCCTGCGAGATCGACGGCGGCGGGCCCCGGACCGGCCAGCTCACCCGCAAGATCGCCCATCTCAACGAAAGCTCCTTTGCGGAGCGCCTGCAGAAAAGCGCGCGCTATGTTGCCATGAACGCCGAGGATCTCGCCCGCACCGGCACCCGCATCCGGGGCCTCAGCCTGCTGGCGGGCCCGCTCGTCGAGTTCGCCAAGCGCTATGTGCTGCAGCGGGGGTTTCTCGACGGCACCCCGGGGCTCATCGCCGCGCTGCATTCGGCCACCTCGGTGTTCCGGGTCCGGGCGCTGGTCTGGGACCGGCAGAACCGGGTGGAGCGCGGCACGCTCGAGCGGCAGGTCTCAGCAAAGGGCCAGACAGATGCACAGCTCTGACGGCCCCCGCGCGCCGCTGGTCTCGGTGGTGATCCCGACCTACAACAGGGCGCATCTGATCTGCGATGCGCTGGACAGCATCCTGCAGCAGGAGCTGCCGCCCGGAGAGGTCATCATCGTGGATGACGGCTCGGACGACGGCACCGCCGGGCGGATCGGCCAATGGCGCCGGCACAGCCAGCCGCCGTTCGCGGTGCACCTCGTCCGCCAGGAGCGCCTGGGCGGAAACGCGGCCAGAAACCGCGGCATCGCGCTGGCGCAGCACCGCTACGTCGCCTTTCTCGACAGCGACGATCTCTGGCACCCGGCCAAGCTGCGCAAGCAGGTGGCGCTGCTTGAGGCCCGCCCCGGCTTCGGCGCCGCATACACCGGCCTGCGGGAAACCGATGCCGGGAGCGGCGCGGTGATCTCGCAACCGCGGCACGCCTATCCCGAAGGCGACCTGCTGGACGCGCTGCTGGTCAGCGATGTGACCGCGCCGACCTCGGCCTGGATCGCGCGGCGCGCCCTGTTCGAGGAGGCCGGCGGCTTCGATCAGGAGCTCATGGCGCGGCAGGACTGGGACATGTGGATCCGCCTCGCGCAATGCACGAAGATCGGGTGCGTGCCGGAAGCGCTGGTCGATCTGCGCCAGCATGGCGGTCCGCGGACCGTGTCCGACCCGACCCGCGAACTGGCCGCCTACCGCCGCATTCTCGGGAAATACGCGCCGCTCAGGCAGGCGCGGGGGCTGCGCGTCCGGCTGGCCGCGCTGGCCAGCTACCACCGCCGGGCCGGGCGGGTTCATCTGCACTATCTGAACCGGCGCGGCCGCGCCATCGGCCATTATCTGACGGCGCTCGCGCTCTGGCCGCCGGCCGTCGGCACCTGGGCCGCGCTGCTCGGCGCCTTCCTGCCGGCCGGGCTGCGCAGGCCGCTGCGCGCAGGATGGAACGCCATCTTCGGAGGGACTGCTCTTGCAATACGAAGCCACTAGGCCCGCGGCCGCAGCGGCGGCCTCTGCCTCTGCTCCCAATGTCGCCTATTTCGCCAACCAGTTCGCCGACAGGGCCGGTCATGGGCTGGCGCGCTATGCGCGCGAGCTGTTCACCGCGCTGCGCCGCTTGAATGGCCCCAATATCATTCCCGTTGCCGGCTGGAGCTCGCTGCCCCCTGACGCCTTCGCACAGCGCGCGGCAGAGACCGGGCTGCGCCTGACCGGACTGGGGCGCCGCGGCACCTCGCTGCTGTGGACCTTTCTCGACTGGCCGTCCATCGAGACGCGCCTCGGGCTGCCGGTGGATGTGGTCCACGCGGTCTCGCTGGGCTACCCGGTTGCAACCCGCAAGCCCTTTGCCGTCACCATTCATGACCTGGGCCCGCTCACCCATCCCGAATATTTCCGCAATACGCGGCCCTGGGTCATGCAGCGCAGCCTCGATCAGGCGGTCCGCAAGGCCGATGTCATCGTCTGCGTGTCTCAGACCACCGCCGATGAGGTCCGCAGCTATGTCGGCCCGGCAATCGAGGACCGGCTGCGCGTCGTGCCGGAAGGCGTGTCGGAGGCGTTTTTTGAACCCGCGGACATGGCGCTTTTGCAGGCGCTGCCCGGCGTGCCCGGCGGCGTGCCGATCATCCTGTCCGCCGGCCACATCAGCCCGCGCAAGAACATCCAGGGGCTGCTCAGGGCCTTCGCGCGGGTCCAGGAGGAGATCCCCCACCATCTGGTGCTCGTTGGCGGCCTCGGCTGGGACCATGACGCGCTGCAGACAGAACTGGCATCCCCCGGCCTCAAGGAGCGTGTCCATTTGGCCGGCTTTGTGTCCGACGCAGAGCTGCGGGCGCTTTACCAGGCTGCTGATCTCTATGTGCACCCCTCGCTCTACGAGGGCTTCGGCCTTCCGGTCCTGGAGGCGATGGCCAGCGGAACCCCGGTGCTGGCGTCAAACCGCAGCTCGCTGCCGGAGGTTGCCGGCAGCGCCGGACGGCTTACCGACACCACAGACCCTGAGGTCTTTGCCGCCGACCTCGCCGCCATCTGCCTGTGCCGCTCAACCCGCGACCGGATGGCGGCAGCGGGGCTTGCCCATGCACGGCGCTACCGCTGGTCGGATTGCGCAAGGGTCATGGAACAGATCTATGCCGGGCTGGCGCCGTGAAGCGCGGCCGCGCAAAAGGGGGCAGGGCATGACGGCCGATGTCCAGTTCCTGTCCTTCCGTCCGATGCTCGGCTACGGCACCACCGAAATCCGCTGCATGCAGCCCAAGCGGTTTCTGGCCGCGGCCGGGCTGTCGGCCCGGGCCAGCCATCTGCTGGCGGCGCCGGCCGCGCGCTGCCGCCTGCTGGTGCTGCACCGGGTGCGCTGCGATTCCCTGACCCGCCGGATCGTGGCCCTGGCCCGCAGGCGCGGCGCGAAGATCGTCTTCGACATCGACGACTTTGTGACCGAAACGCCCGGCAGCACCTCCTTCGCCCCCTCCATCGAACAGACCATGCGGCTGTGCGACACGGTCACGGTGTCCGGCAGCGTCCTGCACAGCCGGGTGGCGGCCTTCCATCCGGATTGCCGGATCCTGCGCAACAAGCTGTCCCGGACAGTGATCGAGACGGGCGCGGCGGCGGCCCGGGCGCGGCGGCCGGGGCGGGCTGTCACCATAGGCTATTTCAGCGGCTCTGCGCATCACGATGCGGATTTCGCGATGATCGCCCCCGCGCTGCTGAAGCTCCTGCAGGCCAATCCGGACGTGCGGCTGGTTGTGGGCGGCAAGCTGCAGGCCGGTCCGGACTTCCACGCCTTCGGCAAACGGTTCCGCATAGAGCCGTTTCGCCCCTATGCCGAGTTCATCGGGCTTCTCGGCGGCATTGATATCAACCTGGCGCCGCTCGACACGGCCTGCGATTTCGCCCGCGCGCGCAGCGAATTGAAGTTCATCGAAGCCGCCGCCTTCGGGGTTCCGACGGTGGCCTCCCCGTCCCCCGCCTTTGCAGAGGCGATTGCGGACGGGCAGACCGGCTTTCTGTGCCGAAGCACGGAGGACTGGTTCGCCACGCTGTCCCGGCTGGCCGCCGACCCGGCCCTGCGCAGTTCCGCGGGCGCGGCCAGCCGGGCCGAAGCGGTCCGGGCCTACGGCCCCGAGGCCGGCCAGGCGGAATGGGCGGCGCTGTTTCACTCCCTGGTGGCAGACCGGCCCCCGGCCAAACAGGCCGGCTGGCCGGAGCTGCCGCAGCTGATCGGCGTCTCCGGGCACGCGGCCCTCAGAACGCTCCGGCAGCGGCTGAAACCCGCTCTCCGCAGCCGCGCGCCGCGCCGGGGGCAGGCAGAAGAGCAGGCGGCAGGACAGGCAGGAGGGCAGGCGGAATGAAACTCCTGATCTCTGCAAACACCTCCTTCAACCTCGTCAATTTCCGGGCCGGGCTGATCCGCGCGCTGCAGCAGGACGGGCATGAGATCGTCCTGCTGGCGCCGTTCGACGGCTACACCGCCGAACTGGAGGCAACCGGCTGCCAGGTCGTCGGCTTGCGGATGGACCGGCGCGGGGTCTCGCCGCCGCGCGAAGCCGCCACGCTTGCTGCAGCCTACCGGCATCTGCGCCGGATCCGGCCGGACGCGGTTCTCAGCTACACCATCAAGAACAACCTCTACCTGGGGCTGGCGGCCCGGCATCTGGGCATTCCGCTCATTCCCAATATCACCGGTCTCGGGTCGGTGTTTTCAAAGAAATCCTTCCTGAATGCCAGCATCCGGAAACTCTATGCGGCCGCCTTCCGGACCGCGCCCGTGGTCTTTTTCCAGAACCGGGAGGACCGCAGCCAGTTCCTGGCCGCCGGCATCGTGCCGCCCGGGCGGGCGGCCGTGCTGCCGGGATCCGGCGTCGACCTTGCCCGCTTTGCGGTTCTGCCCCTGCCGCCGCCATCCGGCCCGCCTGTCTTCCTGCTGGCGGCGCGGCTGCTTTGGGAAAAGGGCATCGGAGAGTTCGTCGAGGCGGCGCGCAGCGTCCGCAAAAGCATCCCCGGCGCAACCTTCCGGATTATCGGCAGCCCCGAGACCCCGGGCGCCGCGGCGGTTCCGGCGGAAACGGTTGCGGGCTGGGCCGCAGAAGGGATCGTAGATTATGCCGGGCCGGTGCGGGATGTCATTCCCTGTATCCGCTCTGCCGATTGCGTCGTCCTGCCCAGCTACTACCGCGAGGGGACGCCCCGGATCCTGCTGGAAAGCGCAGCCTGCGGCCGGCCGCTCATCACCACCGATATGCCGGGCTGCCGGGATGTGGTGAAAGAGGGAACAAGCGGCTTCCTTGTACCGCCCCGGGATGCCGTCAGCCTGTCCCGGGCGATGCTGGAGATGGCCCGCATGACCCTGCCCGAGCGCGCCGCCATGGGGGCCGCCGGGCGCGCCCTGATTGAGGCGCAATACGACGAGAGGTTCGTCATTCAATCCTATACCGCCGTGCTGGACCGGCTGGCGGCCGGCGGCGCGCAACAGCGCGCCGCCGGTTAGCGTATGTATCCGGGCTGGCGGCCTGACACCGCCGGCCCGGGCCGTGCACCGGATCAGAACAGGTCGCCGGCCTGATTGGACACCAGGTCCGGATCCGTGATCAGAACGTCGGAGATGGTGCCGTCGAAGACGTCCCGGTATCCCGCCTTGCCGGTGCCGCTGGCCCAGCCGTTGGCGCCGATCTGCAGGTATTCGGCATTGCCGGACCAATCCATGCCGAAGTCGGCTTGGCCGGCCAGCTCGTCATTGACCCAGACACCGACCTGCCCGCCGCTGAAGCCGGCGGCGACATCATAGTCCTGGCCGGCCTGGATGTTGTTCACCACAAAGACCATGTCCTCGTCGTCCTGCTGGAACCGGATCTTGAGCTTGCCGTTATCGATGTAGCTGGTGAAGTGGCCGCTGTCCGCGTCCGACCCGGCGGCATCCTTCGAGACAAGACCCTGGCGGCCGCTGACGCTGTCCGCGTTGAAGGTGAACGAGAGGAGGGCGCTGTCGGTCATCAGGCTCTCCGTTGGCGCAACCTCGACCACAGAGCCTTTGCTGCCGTCAAACTCGGTGGCCCCGGCCAGTTCGAACAGCACCCCGGCATTGTCAGGCTCAGGCGCCGGTTCCGGTGCCGGTTCGGGCGCGGGTTCCGGTGCAGGCGCCGGTTCGGGTTCGGGCGCCGGTTCGGTCTGGCCGCCTTCGGAGGGCGTGGTGGCAAAGCCTTCGGTTATTGCAAAGTCCGAGATGGTGCCGTCGAAGGCGTTGCTGAAACCCGCCTTGCCGGCGCCGCTGGCCCAGCCGTTGGCACCGATCTGCAGATACTCGCCGTTGCCTGTCCAGGTCATGTCCGAGGCGGCCTCGCCAACCAGCGCGCCATCGAGCCAGAGCGCAACCTTGCCGCCGCCAAAGGCCGCCGTGACCTCGTAGCTGGTGTTTGCGCCGATATTGCTGACCACAAATGTCTCGTCGCCGGAATCCGCCTGGAACCGGACCTTCAGCCTGCTGCCGTCGAGATAGGCCGTGAAATGCCCGCTGCCGGCCTCATAGCCGGAGGCATCCTTGGACACGAGCCCCTGGGTCCCTTTCAGGTCATCCGCGTTGAAGGTGAACGAAATGGTGGCGGCATCCGCCTTCAGGCTGTTCGTGGGCGCAACCTCGATCACAGAGGCGTTGCTGCCGCGGAATTCCGTGTCCCCCTGGACTTGGAACAGGGTGTTTCCGGTCCCGCCAGTGCCGGTTTCCGGCGCGGGGCCCGGCTCCGGCGCCGGTTCGGGAGCCGGCTCAGGTGCCGGTTCGGGGGCCGGCTCAGGCGCCGGTTCGGGGGTCGGCTTGGGCGCAGGCTCTCCGCTGCCCAGTGTGCCGCTGGCACCTGCTTCAAAGCCCCACAGCGCGTCGGCGGAGCGGTTCTGCACCGGCGCGGTCGAGTAGTCGCCGCCGATGTTCTGGCTGCCGTCGCTCAGCCGGTGCCAGCCGTTGGGCGCGTCGCTGTTCATGATCCGCGCTTCGCTGTCCACATTGCGGAACACCAGGTCCGACCAGGTGATGTTGTAGCCGTCCTTGATCAGGAACGCCCGGCCGACATTCTCGAAGGTGGAGTTGGTCACCGTGATGTCGTGCGGGATATAGCTGTCGGCGTTCGCGGCGGTGACCTTGCCGGTGTAATCCGTGAAGGTGGTCACGATCCCGCTGTTGGAGCCGGAGATATGGACGCCGTCGATCAGGATGTTGCTGTTCACATGCGGGCGGGTCATGTCGCCGGAATCATGGATCGGGGACTTGATGTCCAGCGCGCTGAAATTGCGGTAGAAAACAGAGTCCTTGACCACCGCGTCCTTAAAGCCGCCGGTGGTGTCGATCCCGTCCCGGGTGTTGTTCTCAAACAGGCTCTCGATCACCCGGGTGCCGGTGTTGCGGCCGTCGATCGTCTTGATCCCGTCGCCGACCGCCTCTTCGAAATGGCTGCGGTAGATCAGCGCGTCCGCCACGTCGCCGCCCATCAGCAGCTGGGTCCGCGCGCCGGTGAAATGGGTGTTCTCGACAACCAGGTTGTCGCTGTCGTGGACATTCAGGAACTGGTCGATATTGCCCGCAAAGCTGCTGTTGATCACCGTGACATCATCAGCGTCGTGGATGCCGATCGCCCGGCCGCGGTGGAAATCGGTGCCCAGCTGCGGGTTGAGGCCCTCAAAATCGGTGTCCGGGGCGCCGCTGGCGGTGATGGTGATGTTGTTGAGCGTGCCGCCATTGCCCATCAGGATCGAGCTGCGGTTGGAGGCATTGGTGTTCTGCAGGTCAAAGCCGCCGCCGTTTTCTGCTGCCAGGGTGACATTGTCAGGCAGCTGGATCTCCATACCGGCGTTCAGGTCGTGCATCCGGTCGAGCACCAAAGTGTCGCCAGGCTTCAGAACCTTGCTGACCAGCTCCGCAAGCTGGCTCGTAACATTCTGACCGGCTGCCCAGCCCAGGTCGGAGGAATAGTAAACAGTCATAGATCTTCCTTTCGCGGACGGCCGTTCAGAGCCGTTTTGCGAGTGTTCAGTCATTGGCAGGGAAAGCGGGCTTTGCCTGATCCCTCTTGTTTTGCGCAGCGGGGTCACATGCGCAGCTTGGCACCGCGGGTCCGATTGCCCCCGGGAAACTTTGAATGTGCCTGCTCGATAGCGGGGCCATGACTGTTCGAAAGCGCCCTCTGGGACAACTCCAATCCCGGCACAGGCCCTGATCAGGCGTGAAACCGCCGGTCCGGCCTGTCCGGCTGGTGTATTTCCGCGGATGCCCCCGGGTCAGACCCAGGCCGCATCCGGCTCTGCCGGCCCGTATCAGGCTCTGTTCGCCCATGGCCGCCGGCGGGGCGGCTTGGCCGGGCTGAGATGCCGGAGGGCCAGGCCCCGGTCCCTGCGCCCCGGCTGCAGCCAGGCCGCAATAAAACGGATTGACGAAAGAGGCCTGCCTCATGAAACTTATGGGAGAATGAATGCGGGCGCGTGCCTGGCGGCACGGCATTTCACGTTCACGGTCTTTCTCCAAACAGCACGAGCGGGCAATTGGAACAATGAAAAAACAGACGGGGCCGGTGCTGATCTATATCGCGTCCTTTCCCTATTCCGGCTCAACGGTTTTTTCCATGGCCCTGGGAAACAGCCCCGGTTTCCTGAACCTCGGAGAGGCCAACTTTCTCGAAAACGACTGGCACGACGACCGGCAGTGCTTCTGCCGCAAGACGCTTGCGGACTGCCCGTTCTGGAGCAAGGCGAAGCGGCTGACCGGGGCCGGAACGGATTCCGCGCCCCCGTCGCTGCAGCTTGAAAACCAGTCCGGGCTGCGGTTCCTGGACAGCCGGGACCTGCCGGCCCGCAAGCGCCTGCTGATCACTCTCGGGGTTCCGCTGCACGCGGTTTTCCCGGAAAGCGACCTCCGGGACTACGCCGGGCGCACAGCGACCTTCATCCGGTCCCTGCCGCAGGCCTTCGGGGCCCGTGCCGTTGTCGATGCCTCCAAGAACCTGCGGCGGCTCGAAGCGCTCCGGCTCTACTCGGACCTCGAGATCCGGGTGATTGTGCTCAAACGCCGGGCGCCCGGCCTGCTGGCGTCGCGCCTCAAACGGGCCCGGAGGCGCAACCCGCGGTATTCCTCCCTGGCGGCACCGGTCTATGTGCTTTGGCTTCTCTATCACCGGTTCGCCATCAGGCGGCTGACCCGCAGGATGCGGGAGGAGGAGTACCTGGAGGTCAGCTACGATGATTTCTGCGATGCGCCGCAGGCGGTGGAGCGCCGGATCGGGGCCTGGCTGGGCACCGCCGTCAGTTTCGGGATCAGCGGCGGCAACGTGATTGACACCTCAAACGCCCACGCCTTCACCGGCAATGTCCGGATCACCAAACACGATGCGCGCAGCCAGGGCATCCGGCTCCGGAAATCCGCCGCCCCCGGCCCCGGGTCCGGCCTGTTCGAGCGGCTGGCGCTGACGGTGTCCGCGTGGATAAAAATCTAAGGCCGGCCTGGCACCGGCGCAGCGCTGGTGCCAAAACATCAGCATTTCAGGGGCTTGGCGCCCGGCCGCCCCCGGGCTGACCCTGTCCGCCGGACCCCTGGCCGACAGTGCTGCCGAAAAGCAGGGAATTTCTTTACCTGCGATGCGGCAAGGCTAAGTAGAGTTTTATAAGGCACTCCTGGCCGCGCGATCCCTTTAACGAGACTGATGCGCGGCGGGGCTGCATGGGCGGCAGGCGGCTGTTCCGGCGGGGGCCGGCGCGCGCGGCCCCAAAGGGCGAAGACTGCGGCTGTCTGGCAAGGAAACGGGGATTAGGGAATTTTAGCGTGAGAGTTTTTGTGACAGGCCACGATGGCTATATCGGGGCCGTTCTGGTTGGTTTTCTCAAGGAACGCGGGCACCAGGTAACCGGCCTCGACACCTTCTACTTCGAAGACTGCGCACTGTCGGATGTGCCGCGCCCGGACCGGATCATCCGCAAGGATATCCGCTCGGTCACGGCCGCCGATTTCGACGGCGCCGACGGGGTCGTGCATCTCGCGGGCCTGTCCAACGACCCGATGGGGGATATCAACCCGGCCTGCACCTATGACATCAACGCCGATGCCACGGCGGTTCTGGGGCAGGCGGCCAAGGCGGCGGGGGTGCCGCGGTTCGTGTTTGCCTCCTCCTGCTCGATCTACGGGGCGGCCAGCCCCGATGACGTGCTGGATGAACATGCCGAATTCAACCCGGTGACGCCTTATGGCGAATCCAAGGTCCGCAGCGAGGCGGTCCTGTCGCAGCTCGCGGCCCCCGGGTTCTCGCCGGTCTATCTGCGCAATGCAACGGCCTATGGCGCCTCGCCCAAGCTGCGCGCGGACCTGATGGTCAACAGCCTGGTCGGCTACGCGCATCTGAGCGGCGAAGTGCTGATCAAGAGCGACGGCACGCCCTGGCGCCCCCTGGTCCATGTCGAGGATATCTGCCGGGCGGTGCTCGCAGCGCTGGAGGCGCCGGCCGGCGCCGTTCATGACACCGCCTTCAACATTGGCCGGTCATCGGAGAATTACCAGGTCCGGGATGTCGCCGAACATGTGGCGCGGATCGTGCCGGACAGCCGGATCGTTTACGAGCCCGGCGGCGGCCCCGATACCAGATGCTACCGCGTCGACTTTTCGCGGGCCGAGACCGGGCTGCCCGGGTTCGAGCCGGTCTGGACCGTGCCCGCCGGCATCGAGGAGCTGCTGGCCTCCTACCGCCGGAGCGGTCTCAGGATGGAAGATTTCGAAGGCAGCCGCTTCATCCGGCTGAAGACACTGAAGGATCACCTTGAGCGCGCGGCCCTGGACAAGGACCTCCGCTGGAACGGCCCCCGGCCGCAGGCGCACTGAGCGATGGAAACCGCCGGCCAGAACAGGGATGCAGGCACCCGCTGCCCGTCCTGCGGGGAGGCGGACCGGACCGCCGCGCTGTACCGGGCAGACAACATTCCGGCCCAGAGCACCGTGCTGCTGCCCGGCGCGGAGGCCGCAAGCGCGTTTCCCTCCGGCAATATGGCGCTGCACTGGTGCCCGGCCTGCGGCCTCGCCTTCAATGCGGAATTTGATCCGGGCCTCGTCGCCTACGGCGACGGCTACGAGGATTCGCAGAGCCATTCGCAGACCTTTGCCGGCTTTGCCGGGCGCCTGGCGCAGGACTGGGCCGGGCGCTATGATCTGAGCGGCCGCCGCATTCTTGAGATCGGCTGCGGCGGCGGCGATTTCCTGCGCCTCATCTGTGCCGCCGCGGACGCCCGCGGGACCGGCTTCGATCCGGCCTTCCGCCCGGGCCGGGCGCCGGAAACTGCGGAGAACATCCGCATCCGCCCAGAGTATTTCACCAGCAGGCACGTTCCGGCCGATGCGGATTTCATTGTCTGCCGCCACACGCTGGAACATGCCGGCGATGTCGCGGGCTTCCTGCGCCTGGTGCGCCGCGCCTGCAAAAGCCGCGCGGTGCGGCTGGGCTTCGAAGTGCCGGACCTGCGGCGGATCCTGGCAGAGGGCGCGTTCTGGGATATCTACTACGAGCACGCCTCCTATTTCACCGCCGGCTCCCTGTCCCGGGCCTTTGCCCTGGCCGGCTTTAATGTGCTGCGGGTGCGCCGCGTTTATCAGGACCAGTATCTGGTGCTTGAGGCGGCCCCGGCCGGGGCCGTCCCGGACCCGCTGCCGCCGGAGGCGGATGACGCTGCGGAGACGGCGGCGCTGATTGCGCAGTTCACCGCCGCGGCCACCCGCCGGATCGCCGCCTGGAAGGCGCGGTTCACCGCCTGGCAGCAGGCAGGCAAGCGGGTTGCCCTCTGGGGCTCCGGCTCCAAGGCCGTCGGCTTCCTGACCACCATCGGGCTGCCCGGAAGCGTTGTCTGCGTGGCCGACATCAACCCGGCCCGGCACGGCGCCTATATGCCCGGCTGCCCGATGCCGATCGTCAGCCCCGATGATCTGCCCGGGTTTGCGCCCGGCGTGGTGATTGTCATGAACCCGGTCTACCGCGAGGAAATCACCGCCGCCCTGGCGCAGCGCGGCCTCTCCCCCGAGGTCTGCACCGCCAATGACGGCCCGTCCGAAAGGGTGCCCGCATGAACAGCGTCCCGCCGTGCCCGGTCTGCGCCGCAGAAACCGCAGACATCTTCTTTGAACTGGGCAGCCAGCCGGTGCTCATCGGCCTGCTGTGGGAGGAGGCCGGCGCGGCGCGGGCCTGCCGCAAGGGGGACATCTCCCTGGCCTTCTGCCCGGAGTGCGGCTTCGTCTGGAACACCCGCTTCGACCCCGGCCTCCTCGACTATGACCAGCGCTACGACAATTCCCTGCATTTCTCGCCGACCTTCCAGGCCTACAGCGAAACGCTGGTCGCCCGGCTGGCCGGAACCTATGCGCTGCAGGGCAAGACCATTGTCGACATCGGCTGCGGCAAGGGCGATTTCCTGGCCATGCTCTGCGCGGCCGGCCCGAACCGGGGCTACGGTTTCGATCCGTCCTTCGAAGGCGAGCGGCCCAGTGCCCCGGGCTTTGAGCGGGTTGTCTGGAGCAACAGCTATTATTCGGAAGAACACGCAAAGCTGCAGGCCGACCTTCTGACCTCGCGCTTCGTGTTCGAGCATATTCCCGACCCGATCGCCTTTCTCAGGATGATCCACCGCTCGATCCCGGATCCCTCCCGCACCGCCATCTACTTCGAGGTGCCGAATATCGACCTGATCGTGCGGCAGGGGTCGGTCTGGGACATCATCTACGAGCATTGCTCCTATTTCGCCCCGGCCTCGCTGACCCGCGCCTTCACCGAAGCCGGGTTCGACGTGCTGCGGACCAGCGAGCCTTACCAGCGGCAGTTCCTGTCAATCGAGGCCCGCGCCAACCCGGCCGGTGCCGGCAGCGGCCCCGGCACCGGGGAAAGCCTGGCACAGCTGCGGGCGCAGGTCCGCAGCTTCGCGCAGGGCCAGCAGCAAAAGCGCGAGACCTGGCAGCAGCGCCTGCAGCTCTGGCAGCAGGAGGGGCGCTCCGTGGCCATCTGGGGCGGCGGCGCCAAGGCCGTCGGCTTTCTCAACATGCTGCCGGACAGCAGCGTGATCCGGCAGGTGATCGACATCAACCCGTTCAAGCGCGGGAAATTCCTGGCCGGCACCGGGCAGCGGATCGTCTCGCCCGAAGATCTGGCGGCAGATCCGCCCGACACGGTGGTGCTGATGAACCCGGTCTACAGGTCCGAAGTGGAACAATCGCTTGCGCGGATGGGTATGGGGCCTGTACTCTTTGACGCGTGATTTTGTATGGAATGGTGATTTTATGAGTGCTCCAATTGGTTCATTTCCCTGCCGTTTTTGCGGAACACAGGTCCGCCACTCGCTTGTTGATCTCGGCATGTCGCCGCTGTGCGAAAGCTACGTCGCAGCCGCGGATTACGCCAAGATGGAGCCGTTCTACCCGCTGCATGCCTTTGTCTGCCACAGCTGCTTTCTGGCCCAGGTGGACGAGTTTGTTCCGGCCGAGCATATCTTCTCGGAATATGCCTATTTCTCGTCCTTTGCCGACAGCTGGGTCGCCCATGCCCGCCAGTACTGCCACGACATGCAGGCGCGGTTCGGGCTGGACGCCCAAAGCCAGGTGGTCGAGGTCGGCAGCAACGACGGATACCTGCTGCAGCATTTCGTGGAAATGGGCCTGCCCTGCTACGGCATCGAACCCGCCGCCAATGTCGCGCAGACCGCCATCGGGAAGGGGGTGCCGACCGAGGTCGCGTTTTTCGGAACGGACACCGCGCGGCGGCTGGCGGACGCAGGGCGCGGCGCCGATCTGATCCTCGGCAAGAATGTCATGGCGCAGGTGCCGGACCTGAATGATTTCGTGGCCGGGCTGAAGATCATGATGCGCCCCGGCGCGGTGATGACCATCGAGTTCCCGCATCTGCTGGCGACCATGGAAGGCAACCAGTTCGATCAGGTCTACCATGAGCATTACTGCTATTTCTCGCTGACCGCGGCCAAACGCATCTTTGCCCATCACGGGATCACGCTGTTCGACGTTGAGGAACTGCCGACGCACGGCGGCTCGCTGCGGGTTTTCGGCTGCCGCAGCGAAGACAGCGGCAGGCCGGCCACCGCCCGGCTCCGCGCCTTCGAGGAGCGCGAAACCGCGGCCGGGCTCGGCCGGATCGAAACCTATGCCGCCTTTGCCGAACAGGTGCGCGAAACCAAACGCGCGGCGCTTGCCTTCCTCATTGAGGCAAACCGGGCCGGCAAGCAGGTGGTTGCCTACGGCGCTCCCGGAAAGGGCAACACCTTCCTGAATTACTGCGGCATCAAGACCGACCTGATCGCCTATACCGTCGATCGCAACCCCTACAAGCAGGGCCGCTTCCTGCCCGGCTCGCGGATCCCGGTCTTCGCGCCGGAAAAGATCGCGGAAACACGGCCGGACGTCATTGCCGTCCTGCCCTGGAATTTTTTCGGCGAGATCTCGCAGCAGCTCTCCTACACCGCGGAATGGGGCGCCGAAATCGTCCGCTTCGTGCCGGAGGTCGAGACGCTGAACGCACGCCTCCCCAAACGCGCCTGATCCGGAGGGACCGCGCAGGGGAAGACAAAAAACGGAGGACGGCAGATGAAGGTAGTCTTGTTTTGCGGCGGCCAGGGGACCCGGCTCCGCGACTATTCCGACCAGATCCCGAAACCGCTGGTGCCGGTGGGCGGACGCCCGATCCTGTGGCACATCATGCGCTACTACGCCGCTTTCGGGCATACGGAATTCATCCTCTGCCTCGGCTACAAGGGCGAGACGATCAAGCGGTTCTTCCTCGACTACGACGAATGCCTCACCAATGATTTCATTCTCGAGCAGGGCGGCGCCAAGATCCAGGTGCTGGGCAATGATATCAGCGACTGGCGCATCACCTTCGTGGACACCGGCCAAAGCACCAATATCGGCGGCCGCCTTCTGAAAGTGCGCGAGCATCTGGAGGGCGAGGAGATGTTCCTTGCCAATTACGCCGACACGCTGACGGACATGGACCTGAACGCCATGATCTCCGAATTCTCCGGCACCAGCGCCGTGGCCGGCTTCTGCTGCGTGAAGCCGCCCTATTCGTTCCACCTGGTGTCCTTCGGCAACGAGGGGCTGATCTCGCGCATTTCGGATGTGAAGGAGTCCGGCATGTGGATGAACGGCGGCTATTTCGTGCTGCGCCCGGAAATCTTCGACAAGCTGCACGAAGGCGAAGAGCTGGTCATCGAAGGCTTCGACCGCCTGGTGCGGGAACAGCGGCTCTTTGCCCACCAGCACCAGGGGTTCTGGACCTGCATGGACACCTTCAAGGAAAAGCAGGCGCTCGACGACCGGGTCGCAGCCGGGGATACCCCCTGGCGGGTCTGGAGAACGGACTAGCCATGCAGGGCCTCCGTTTCGGCAGCCTCCGGACCATCCTCTGCCTCGGCGCGCACAGCGACGACATTGAGATCGGCGCCGGTGCAACCCTGCTCCGGCTGGTGCGCGAAAACCCGGCGGCCCGGGTGGTCTGGGTGGTGTGTTCGGCCGCGGGGGTGCGCGGCGGCGAAGCCGCGGACAGCGCCCGCCGGTTCCTGCAGGGGGCGGGCGGGTCCGACATCCGCCTCGGCGAATTCCGGGACGGCCATTTCCCGGCGCAGATGAGCAGTCTCAAGAGCTATTTCGAGGCGCTGAAGCCGCTTGATCCGGACCTGATCCTGACCCATTACGGCGACGACCTGCACCAGGACCACCGGGCCGTGTCGCAGGCGACATGGAACACCTTCCGCAATCACACCATCCTGGAATACGAGATCCCCAAATGGGATGGCGGCCTCGGCTCCCCGAATGTCTTCGTGCCCGCCTCCGCCGCCGACACCGACCGCAAGATCGCGGTCCTGACATCCTGTTTTGCGTCCCAGGCGGACAAACACTGGTTCGACGACCTGACATTCCGGGGGCTGATGCGGCTGCGCGGGCTGGAATGCAACGCACCGGAGCATCTGGCGGAAGGGTTCTATGCCCGCAAGATCAGCATCGGCGGCCCGCCGCAGGCCTAGCCGCGGCAGGCTTCGGGCTGCTGTTTCCGGCAGGAAAGCTCTCTCGCCGGCCGGCCGAGCGCGCGCCTGTGGCTGCCTCCCGGATGAAACACGGCGGCAGGCAAAACCGGGTAATCCTGATTATGTAAATAACTTTCAAAATCTACAGGCCTCGACTTTACAACTGAGCGAAGATTTCCAGGAACGCGAACGGTGAAAACGCAGCCAGAACCGCACAATGGCGACCTGGAGTATCCTGGTGCACATGCGGATGCGGTATATCCGGTGAGGCGCCGGGACGCGGTTGCAGCGGCCGCTGAATTCCTATTCGGCCAACGCCAGCCGCCCCGGGCAAACTCACGCAGTTGCTGGCGCAGCTCCACTACGTCATTGCGCAGCTGCTCCACCCCGGCCCGTTGGCTGCAGCCAAAGCTGCAAGCCTGCAGTGCCGGCCAGAAGGCAAACAGGTCTGCGCTTGTTTCTTCCGGGACGGTATTTCAATCAAAAGCAATCTGCCTGCTGGCGCTGCGCCTCTCTTGCATCAGCCACCTTGGACTGCGGATCTATGGTCCCGGCCCGCGAATTGCCCTGTGGAACCATGGTCCGGGACCGCATTCGGCAAAACCCGCCGGCCAGGTGGCGGGACGCCTGCGGCTCAGAACAGGAAATCATCCGCCGCCAGCTGCTCCGGCAGCAGGTCCTGCAGGAAGACCTGCCCCGACCCGGTAAGGATCAGCGTGCCGCCGTCGTGGCCGCTGATTTCCAGGTCCTGGACCCCGGCCGCGGCAGTGCCGCCCAGGTTGATCAAATCGCTGCCCGGGGTGAAATCCGCGATGGTGTCGCGGCCGTGGCTGGCGGCAAAGACAAATTCATCGGCGCCCGCGCCGCCCGCCAGCCGGTCATCGCCGCGGCCGCCATTCAGCCGGTCATCGCCGCCGCCGCCCCAAATCCGGTCGCGCCCGCCCTGCCCCAGCAGATTGTCTGCGCCTCCACCGCCCCACAGCCGGTCGGCTCCGCCGCCGCCCAGCAGCCTGTCCGCCCCGGCCTGGCCGCGCAGCTGATCCGCCGCCGTGCCGCCCCACAGGCGGTCGCCGCCGCCGCCGCCCAGCAGGGTGTCACGGCCGCCCTGGCCCCGCAGCCAGTCGCCGCCGCCGCCGCCCGCCAGCTCATCGCTGCCGCTGCCGCCCGCCAGCCGGTCGCGCCCGCCCTGGCCCTCCAGCAGGTCATCGCCGCCGCCGCCGCTGAGCGTGTCCCGCCCGCCGCCGCCCAGCAACCGGTCGCTGCCGCCCAGCCCGTAAAGCGCGTCGGCACCGCTGCTGCCCGACAAGCGGTCGCCGCCGCTGCCGCCCCAGAAACTGCCGCCCGGCAGGCTCACCCCCAGGTCCTGCCGGTCCGGCGCGGCAAAGCGCAGCGCCGGGCCGAACACATCTTCCAGCGTCAAGGGCGTGCCCTCGGCGCTGTTCACGGTGATCCGGGTCTCCCCGGCCTGCAGCACAATCCCGCGGGCGGTCTCCTCAGCCGCCAGCTGCGCCGGGCTGTAGAGACGGTCAAACGCCGACAGGTCCAGCAGGTCGGCACCGGGGGTGAAATCCGCCACCGTCACCGCCGCCGGGTCCGGAGTGATCACAAAGATGTCGTTCCCGGCACCGCCCGTCAGCCGCCCGCCGCCAGCCCCCGCCACCAGCACGTCATCGCCGCCCAGCCCGAAAAGATCCGCGCTGCCCTGCCCGCCCATCAGCAGGTCATCCCCGCCGCTGCCCGCCAGTTGCCCGGCGCCGGGCTCAGCGGTCTGCACCACGCCCAGTTCCGCCAGCGGCAGGCTGAACCGGCTGACGCCGCCCTCCGCCCCGGAGGCGGCAAACACCTGCAGCTGGCCGTCCACCGCCGCCGCTTCCAGCGCGGTCACATTCTGCAGCCCCGTCCCGGGCGCCTGCTCCAGCGCCCGGATGTGGATCAGCTGCCCGTCCGGCGCCAGGCGGAACAGGCTGAGCCCGCCGTCATTGCCAGCCGCAACCACCAGCACATGGCCATCCGCCTCCACCACTTCCAGCGCCGCCAGGCCGCCGAACCGGGTCTCCTGGGTGTCATTCACCTGGCCGGCAAAGCGCAGGCCGCCGCCTGCGTCCAGCTCCATCACGCTGATCGAGCTGCTGCCCGCCGCGCCCGCCAGCACCCAGGTCCGCCCGCCCGCCTCAACGGTTTCCAGCGCAGTGATGGCTGAAACCGCCAGCCCCTGCTCCAGCCCCAGTTCCCCGGCCGGCGACAGATCGCCGTCTGCCGCCGCGCGGTAGCTCCGCAGCCCCTGCGCATCCGCCGCCAGCAGCACCGGCCCGCCCGGCCCCTGCACCGCGGCCAGCAGCGCCGCACCCTCCAGCGCATAGGCCGCATCGCCGCCCGCGCGGCCCGCTGCCGCTTCTGCCGCACCCGCCGCATCCAGCCGCCAGCCCTGCAGCTGGCCGCTGCCCTGGGAGACGCCATAGAACGCGCTCTTGCCATCCCCCAGCTGCAGCACCGCCACCGCACCGAACCCGCCCGGCTCCGCCGCCGTCAGCGCCGTGCTGGCCTGGCGGCCCAGGCTGCCGTCCGCCTGCAGCCCCCAGGAGGTGAAGGCGCCGTCAGCGGTGCCCGCCTGCACCAGCCGCAGGCCGCCGCCCGTCTCTGCCAGCTGGAAACTGCCGGTGCGCAGGGAGGCCTGCCCGTGCAGCGCCTGCTCCTGCAGCTGCGGCAGCCGGCTGCCGCCATCCAGCCGCCAGCAGCTGATGCCGCCGTTCATCCCGGTGATCGCGTACAGCATGGCCTGGCCGTCCTGCACCGCGATCTCCAGATCGCGCAGATCGCTGCCGAAAATCAAATCCCCTGCGCCGAACCGTCCGCTGAATGCCAATGCCATGACCCGCTCCCTTGCGTCTCCAAACCCGGGGCCGAAACTGGCGGGCGGGCGCGGCGCAAAACGGGAAGCAAAACGGGCAAAATCAGGGACATTGTTTACAGATTGACGACAATTGCGCGAACAGGGCGGGAACGGGGGCGGAACAGGCGCAGCCCGCGCGTCCGCGCCGAGAGGGTGTTGCGCAAGCAGCGTACGCCCCGTTAGCGCCGCCTTGACGCGGCTCTGGCACTCTGGCGCGCAAGATCCCCATCCGCCCCGCAACAGGAGCCCAGCCATGACCCAGGCCTCGCCGACCCTCTCCCTGCCCTATCTGATGCCGTCCCAGGCGCAGAAACATGTGACCCACAATGAGGCGCTGCAGATGCTGGATGCGCTGGTGCAGCTCAGTGCCGAAGGCTTCGAGGCTGTCACGCCCCCCGCCAGCCCGGGCCTGGGCGAAACCCATGTGCTGGCAGCCAGCCCTGGCGGCGCCTGGGCCGGCCATGGGCAGCAGATCGCGGTCTGGCAGGGCGAAGGCTGGCTGTTCCTGGCGCCGCGGCCCGGCTGGCGCGCCTGGGGCGCGGCTGAGGGCGAGCTGAGGATCTGGGACGGCAGCGCCTGGATCCTGCCGCCCGCCGGAACCCAGAACCTCGCCCGCGTCGGGGTGGGAACCGCCGCGGATGCCGCCAATCCGCTGTCGGTGGCAGGGCCAGCGACACTGCTGACCCATGCAGGCAGCGGCCATCAGCTGAAGATCAACAAGGCCGCCGCCGCCGGCACCGCCGCGCTGCTGCTGCAGACCAATTGGAGCGGCCGCGCCGAAATCGGACTCGCAGGCAACGACGACCTTTCGGTCAAGGTCTCCGGCGACGGCAGCAGCTGGCACACGGCGCTGACGGTGGCCGCAGCCAGCGGCTATGCCGGCCTCGGCACCGCCAGCCCGGCGGCGCATCTGGAGATTGCCGGCGGCAGCGCCGACTACCTGCTGGCCGGCAGCGGCAGCCCGGATTTCCGGCTTGGCGCCGATGGCAACGGCAGCTGCACCGGCGCCTGGACCGGCGGCGGCGCCGATTACGCCGAATGGTTCGAATGGGCAGACGGCAACCCCGGGGCGGAGGACCGCCGCGGGATCTCGGTGGTGCTGGCGGGAGCCAAGATCCGCCCCGCAAAGCCCGGCGAGACGCCCGCCGGCGTGATCAGCGCCAGCCCGGCAGTGATCGGCGACGGCGACATGGGCGGATGGAAAGGGCGCTGGCAGCGCGACGCCTACGGCGCGCTGCTGCGCGATGCGGAAGGGCACCCGCTGGCAAATCCCGCCTATGATCCGGCCCGGGCCTATGTGCCGCGGGCAGAGCGCCCGGAATGGGCGCTGGTGGGGCTGGTGGGCAAGCTGCGCCTGCGCCGCGGCCAGCCGGCGGCGCCGGGCTGGATCCGGATGCGGCAGGCCGCGCCGGAGGTGGAAGAGTGGCTGGTCCGCTAACGCCGGGCCCGGCCTGCGCCCGCGGCAGGTCAGTCGGGCCAGAGCTCCCACATCTGCAGCAGCGTGCGGCGGGCAAAACCGGTGAACTTTCCCCCGGCATTGGGATAGGTGGTCAGCTCGCCGAACACCGGCCCCTGCGTGGTCAGGTAGAAATCCAGCCGCAGCAGCCAGGGCAGCCGCCGCGACAGATGCTCGGCCATGGCAATCAGCGCACCATAGCCGGACGGCACCGTGAACGCCGCCGCCTCGGGCCAGCCTTTTTCCGCATGCGGCAGGCGGCGCCCCTCGCGGTCCACCGTGGCCAGGCTGCGCTTTCCGTCCGGGGCGTTGCGGTCATGCACGCAAACAAAGCCGGCATGGCCGCCCGCGGCAAACACCTTGAAATCGCGCGGGATCACCAGCGCCGGGTCTTCTGCCGCCTGCACATCCGTCAGCAGCTCTTCGGCCATGACCGGCACCGGGGTTTTAAAACTGCGGCCGTAAAGCGCTTGGGCATAGCCCGGCAGATCGCCGCCGCAGGCGGCCCGCCCGATATGGTCCCAGCCTGCCGCTGCCACGATCACCCCCCTGCAGGAGGACGCATTCTGCGGCTTGATGACCACCCGCTCCGGCAGCGCCGCCCAATCCAGCGCTTCCAGCCCGGAGGCCGCCTGGTACAGCCGCGGCAGCGGCAGGCCCAGGTCTTCGATATAGGTCCGCATCGCCGTCTTGCGGCTGAGCGCCGCGGTATGCGCATGCACCTGGCTGCGGGGGCTCCCGTACCAGGACTGCAGCCGTGCCCGCATCCGCTGCCGGAGGCCGTCCCGGCCTTCGGTCTGCAGATGCGGCAGCAGCCCCCAGGGACGGCAGGCAAGCGACGCATCCAGCGCGCAGGCCGCCCCGATCAGCGCCAGCCCTTCGGCCCTGGCCCCGTCCTGCAGCGCCCGCCGCCCCGCGCGCAGCAGCGGCCTTGCCCGGCCGGGCAAGGCCGGGCAAGGCGCCCAGCCCTCCTGCAGTGCAGCCCCTTGCCCGTCCATCAGCAGCACAGCCCTAACCCTTGGCGCCCTGGCCGCGGGCATAGACATCTTCGTAACGGATGATGTCGTCCTCGCCCAGATAGCTGCCGGTCTGCACCTCGACCAGCACCATCGGCACCTTGCCCGGGTTCTCCATCCGGTGCACCGCGCCCAGCGGGATGTAGACCGACTGGTTCTCGGTCACCAGTTTCACCTCGTCGTTTACCGTCACCCGGGCGGTGCCCTCGACCACGATCCAATGCTCTGAGCGGTGGTGATGGCTCTGCAGCGACAGCGCCGCGCCGGGATGCACATGGATCCGCTTCACCTGAAAGCGGTCGCCCACCGCCAGGCTTTCAAACCAGCCCCAGGGGCGGTGGTCCTTGGGAAACTCGGTGGCCTGTTTCGCCGCCTTCGCCTTCAGCGCCGCCACCGCCTGCTTGACGTCCTGGGCGCGGGAGGCATCCGCCACCAGCACCGCGTCCGGCATCGCCACCGCAATCACGTTCCTGAGGCCGATGCCGACCAGCTCGAGGTTATCATCCTCCGAACGCAGCAGGCTGTCTTCGCAATCAATCGCGGTGGCAGGGCCGGAGGCCGCAACGCCGGTTTCATCCCGCGCGCCCTCGCGCCAGACCGCGTCCCAGCCGCCGAGATCCGACCAGCCGCCGGCAAAGGGCACAACGGCCAGGTTGTCCGCCTTCTCCATCACCGCATAGTCGATGGAAATGTCCGCGGCCCCCGCCCAGGCCTCCGGATCAAGCCGCAGGAAGCCGAGGTCGCACTGGCCCTGATCCACCGCCGCCTGCACCGGCGCCAGCAGATCCGGCGCGTGCTGGCGGAAGGCGGCCAGGATGGCCTGCACCGAAAACAGGAAGATGCCCGCATTCCACAGGAACCGGCCGGAGGCCAGCATCTTCTCCGCCGCCTTCTGATCCGGCTTTTCGACAAACCGCTTGAGCCCGATGGGCTTGGGCTCGAAGGCGCCGGGATCACCGTCAAGCTCCAGATAGCCGTAGCCGGTCTCCGCCCGGTCCGGCTTGATGCCGAAGGTGACGAGCCGGCCCGCGCGCGCCGCCGCCTCGCCCGCGGCCGCCGCGGCGCGGAAGGCGGCGGCATCGGGCACCACATGGTCCGACGGCGCCACCAGCATCAGGCCGTCCGGATCGCTCTGTTCCAGCCACAGCGCCGCCGCCAGCACCGCCGGCGCGGTATTGCGGCCCGCGGGCTCGATCAGGATGGCGCCGGGATCGATGCCCGCGCCGGCCAGCTGCTCGGTCACGATGAAGCGGAAATCGGAATTGGTCAGCACCAGCGGCGCCGCAAAGCCGTCCCCGGACAGCCGTTGCGCCGAGGCCTGAAACAGCGTCTCTTCGCCAGTGAGCGGCACAAACTGCTTGGGGTAGCTTTTGCGCGACAGCGGCCACAGCCTGGTGCCGGAGCCGCCGCAGAGGAGGATGGGGGTAATCATGCCAGAGGAACTTTCGCTGGGAACAAGAGGAAGAAAATACTACCGGATATGCTTCAGGGCAACGTAAGCAGATGCACCACATGACCGAAACGCTCTGAGCTGTCTGCTTCTCCTTTCAGCAAAGGAACTTCGGGCAATTCAGGCAATTGTTCGAATGTGATACGATCCCAGGTCACGGGTTCGAAGGTTTGCGAGCCAAGACGCTCGTAATAGCAGAACTGATCATAACATTTTACAAACCGTTCCGCGGCGCCATTCGACAGGCGGACCGTGCCTGTGCAGGGACCCATGAGATAATTCATGCCGCAGATGCGGACCGGGGCCTCCAGTTCCAGCGTCACCGCCTCGCCTGCAGGCAAGGGAAAGCAGCTCACCTCATACCCCCCTCGGGAAAAGGTCCTCAAGCCCGCCCCGCCGCACAGGGCACGACCGATATTAATGGCACCATAGCCGCCTGTCGCAGCTGTCTGGCCGCCATTCCGGACAGGCACCGCAGGCTCTTGCTCCAGCAACTCCAAGAGGCTTCCGGCATAGGCATCCACTCCCTCCGGCGTCGGGTGGACCACGTCACGCAGCAGCCCCTCTTTCTCGGGGGCCTTACGGTAAGTCAGGCCGGCCATGCGGCATGCCTGAGCATGCATCTCATAAACCCAATCCGTTTCCGCATTCACGTCCGCACGAGGCAGATCGAGGAAGGACAGTGCAATTCCACGTGCCGCACAGAGATGCAGCAAGCTATTCACCGTTTCGTTGTGATCCGCAGGCAAACGCGAGAATTGCCGGAAGCCCGGTGTCGCGAATTCCGCAACAACATGATCCGGGGCAAAATCTTCTACGATTTCTTCAAGGAGATGGCGCAAATGGAAAGGCTGCATCCCGCCGAGACCGATTTTGCGCAAAGCTACACCTGCATTATCTTGCAGGATTCCCTGAACCTTTTCGATGTACCCGGGGTTCTCAGCGGTCACACTGAAGCCCAGAACCAAAACCTGTTGCATCTTCACTTCACGTAACTGGCCATAAAACGGGAAACCGCAAAATTTACCATGTCCGGCGCCACATGCAGCTCATCACTGCCCCAGGCCAGATTGCGAGGCGAATTCGTCACCATCTCATAGCTGGGAAAATAATCAATGTACTCATGTTTACCCGCCAGGCTTTGCGCGACCACCCGCAGCAGGGATTTGGAATAGGTATTGGCAGTAATAACGTCAACGCTGCTCCAAGTAGTAGACATCGGCACAGGCGACACAGTCAACACAAAGGATACATCCTTGCGGCTGTACTTCCGAATCAGCTCAATCCCCTTGGCGATCGCAGTATAGCAATCGTCATAGCTGCTGTTGATGAACTCGAAGCGTTCGCCCGCTGATTTCATCAGGCGGGGCGGCGGGCTGGAATTCAAGAACAGCCCCGACACGGTGTCAAACCAAGTTTCGCTCAACCCAAGCGTAATAAAAACAACATCGGCGTCGCGCACTTGCAGAACCAATTGCTCAACCTTATCCCGCAGTGCGGAAAGCACGTCAAACGGCAAGGGCTTGAGGATCGCAGCAAGCTGAGGATCGACCCATTTGCCATCTTCGACCTCCAAGAAACCATGGTCCGGAGGATTGGTGCCTTCCAGCACCCGCTCCAGTTCGCTGTAGATAGCCTGGGTGCTGTATTTGTTGAGCAAAGACCTCGGATTCGGCCTGTTGTTCAAAGCCCCGACACTGCTCATCAGCAATTCCCGATCGAAATCGAAACGGGTGGTGATGACATCTACGCCGCTGGCGGCCAGGGTATTTTCGACATTCCGTGCGAAGCAGGAGCCGATGGTGAAAACTGAAGCAGTTTCAGGAATGAAAAACTTGGGATCCACATGAACCGGCATGTAACTGCCGGTCTTGAAGCGCGCCATGGCGGTATTCGCATCTGTTTTTTCCGCTTCGACGACTGGCACCCACCGCTTGAATTTATTCTTAAACGCAATGCGGAGCGCATCCTTGGAAAAGTACCGTTGCATCTGAAACTCCTTTTTGTTTATGCGCTGCGCAGTTCAGAGACCGTCTGCCCCAGGAACCAGCCGTAGGTGCCGCGCACCCCGTCCTCGAGGCTGATCGAAGCCTGCCAGCCCAGCCGCTTGAGCCGCGACACGTCCATCAGCTTGCGCGGCGTGCCGTCGGGCTTGGAGGGATCGGTCAGGATCTCCCCCTTGAAGCCGGTCACCCGCGCCACCAGCTGCGCCAGCTCCAGGATCGACACATCCGCGCCGCAGCCGACGTTGATGTGGCTGAGCATCGCTTGCGTTTCGCGCTGGTAGGTTTCCGTATCCAGATCCATCACAAACAGCGAGGCTTCGGCCATGTCGTCCACATGCAGGAACTCGCGCCGCGGCGTGCCCGAGCCCCAGATGGTGACGCTCCCGGCGCCCGATTGCGCCGCCTCGTGGAAGCGGCGGATCAGCGCCGGCAGCACGTGGGAGTTCTCGGGGTGGAAATTGTCGCCCGGCCCATAGAGGTTGGTCGGCATCACCGAGCGGTAATCCACGCCGTACTGCCGGTTGTAGCTTTCGCACAGCTTGATGCCCGCAATCTTGGCAATCGCATAGGGCTCGTTGGTGGGTTCCAGCACGCCTGTGAGCAGCGCATCCTCCGCCATCGGCTGCGGCGCCATCTTCGGGTAGATGCAGGAGGAGCCAAGCTGCAAGAGCTTTTGCACGCCCGCCTCGAAGGCGGCGTGGATCACATTGCATTCGATCATCAGGTTTTTATAGATGAACTCAGCCGGGTAGGAATTGTTGGCAACGATGCCGCCCACCTTGGCCGCCGCCAGGATCACCTGATCGGGTTTCTCCGCCTGGAAGAACGCCCGCACTGCGGCCTGATCGGTCAGGTCCAGTTCGGCGCTGGTGCGGGTGATCAGCTCCAGGTCTTCGCCTGCCGCCTTGCGTGCCTCCAGGCGGCGCAGGATGGCGCCGCCGACCATGCCGCGGTGGCCTGCAATGTAGATCTTTGCCGCCATCGCCTCAGCCCTCCACGCTGACCGGCAGATCGTAGCCGTGCTCCTTCAGCAGCGCATGGCGGCGGGCGGTTTTCAGGTCCTCGGCGACCATTTCGGCGCACATCTCCTGGGTGGTGATCTCCGGCTCCCAGCCCAGTTTCTGCTTGGCTTTTGCGGGATCGCCCAGCAGCGTCTCCACCTCTGCCGGGCGGAAATAGCGCGGGTCGATGCGCATGATCACATCGCCTGCCTTCAGCGCCGGCGCCTTATCGCCCTCGACCATGGCCACGGTGGCGGTCTCGTCAACGCCCGTGCCGGAGAACTCCAGGTGGATGCCCAGCTCGGCGGCGGACCAGGCGATGAACTGGCGCACCGAATACTGCTTGCCGGTGGCGATCACGAAATCCTCGGCCGCCTCCTGCTGCAGCATCATCCACTGCATCCGCACATAGTCCTTGGCATGGCCCCAGTCGCGCAGCGCGTCGATGTTGCCCATATAGAGGCACGGCTCCAGCCCTTGCGCGATATTTGCCAGGCCGCGGGTGATCTTGCGGGTCACAAAGGTTTCGCCGCGGCGCGGGCTCTCGTGGTTGAACAGGATGCCGTTGCAGGCATACATGCCGTAGGCCTCGCGGTAGTTGACTGTGATCCAGTAGCTGTAGAGCTTGGCCACCGCATAAGGCGAGCGCGGGTAGAACGGCGTGGTCTCGCGCTGCGGGGTTTCCTGCACCAGGCCGTAAAGCTCCGAGGTCGAGGCCTGGTAGAAGCGGGTCTTCTTCTCCAGGCCGAGGAAGCGGATCGCCTCCAGGAGGCGCAGTGTGCCCATGGCATCCACGTCGGCGGTGTATTCCGGGCTCTCGAAGGAGACCGCCACATGGCTCTGCGCACCCAGGTTATAGACCTCGTCGGGCTGCACCTCCTGCAGGATGCGGGTCAGGTTCGAGCTGTCGGTCAGATCGCCGTAATGCAGCTTGAAGCGGGCATTGTCCACATGCGGGTCCTGATAGATGTGGTCCACCCGCTCGGTGTTGAACAGCGAGGCACGGCGCTTGATGCCATGCACCTCATACCCCTTCTCCAGAAGGAATTCCGCCAGGTAGGAACCGTCCTGGCCGGTGATGCCGGTGATGAGTGCTTTTTTCATTGCAAAACCCTGTACTGTCTGCCTCAAACGCTAGCCCTGTGATTAGGGCAGATGCGCCGGGAAGAGAAGAGCAGGTTTCCCGTTCAGGCGGATTCCCGGCCCGGTTCCGGGTCATAGCCCAGGCGGGTGCACAAGCTGGCATAGGCGGAAGAGGCTCCGGCCTCCTGCACCAGCTCTTTCGGCACCGGCCGCCGCGGCCGGGGTTCGATCACTTCGCCGCGGCGGCCGCTGTCGCCGGACAGCGCTATGGCGGCGAAATCATCCTGGAAGTCCGGGTTGAAGGCCAGCCCGAGGATATCGCAGATCTGCTGCATGCGCACCGGCGGCTCGGCCACGAAATCCTCGTAGCGCAGCAGCTCCGCCCCGGCGTAGTGATCCAGGAAAGCCAGATAGCGGCAGGCGTATTCCTCCAGCGTGGCAGGCTGCCAATGCACCCAGTCCCGCTGCAGCAGGCTGAGATAGGAATCCAGCGGATGGCGCACGGTGACCAGGCTCTGCAGCCGGTAGCCGCCCTGCTCCAGGATCTGGCGCAGCGACGGCCGTTCCGGGATGGCGCTGCCGCAGCAGAAATGGCTGTGGGCATGATCGCGCAGGATCAGGTCGCGGCCTTCGGCGCGGGTGTCCGCCGCCAGCGCCGCCAGCCCGGCCAGGAAGATGCGCAGCAGCGTCTCCTGCTCCGGCGGGCTGGAGCCCAGCTTGGCCAGGCCGATCAGATCGGCGGGCAGGAAGCCGTGCCGGTGGGTCATCGTGCTCAGCGGATCGACCTCGCTCAGCAGCCGGGTGCAGGGCATCGCGGCAATGCAGCGGCTGATCAGGGTGCCGCCGGTGCAGGCGAAATGATGCACCGTGCGCAGCAGCGGCGGCTGCGGCCTGCCCGCCAGCCCTTCCCCTTCTGCCAGCAGCTCCGGCAGCTCTGCCGAGGACTGCAGCCGCCCAGCCAGGGCGGCATCCTGCTGGGCGGCGGCGGCGGTCAGCGCCAGCTGCCGCTCCAGATCCGTTGCCGGGGCCCGTTTCGAGGCCGGTGTCAGGGGCTGCGGCGGGGCCAAACGGCTCATGCGCCGCTGCCGTTGCTGAGGGCGGCGGCAGCGGCCAGCACCGGCCGGGCCTCTTCCGGCGCGCTGTCATCCATCAGATAGCCCAGGCAGGCGCTGGTGCGGCGCAGCAGATCCTCCTGCGCCTCCTGGCGCTGCAGGAGAGCGCTGTAGCGCTTCTGCAATTCTTTCAGATCCGCTTCGCGGCGGCTTTGCAGCCGCAGCGCCACTGCCAGGGACTGCTGCGCCTGCCGGGTTTCGCCCCCGGCTGCAGCCGCTTTGTCCTCTGCGGCCTGCCGGGCCTCAGAACTAGCCGCTGTTTCCGCTTCCAGCTCCGCTACCCGTGCAGCCAGCTTCTCCGCTTCCACCGCGGCTGCGCTGCGGGCGGATGCCGCCTCTTCCAATTCCTGCGCCTGGCGCCGGTTTTCCGCCTCCAGCTCCGCCATCCGCGCAGCCAGCTTCTCTGCTTCCACCGCGGCTGCGCTGCGGGCGGACGCCGCCTCTTCCAATTCCTGCGCCTGGCGCCGGTTTTCCGCCTCCAGCTCCGCCATCCGCGCAGCCAGCTTCTCTGCTTCCACCGCGGCTGCGCTGCGGGCGGACGCCGCCTCTTCCAATTCCTGCGCCTGGCACTGGTTTTCCGCTTCCAGCTCCACCACCCGCGCAGCCAGCCGCTCCGCTTCGCCCCCGGCACAGCTGCGGGCAGAGGCGGCCTCGTCCAGGTCCTGCGCCTGGCGCCGGTTTTCCGCCTCCAGCTCCGCCATCCGCGCAGCCAGCTTCTCCGCTTCCACCGCGGCTGCGCTGCGGGCGGATGCCGCCTCTTCCAATTCCTGCGCCTGGCACTGGTTTTCCGCCTCCAGCTCCGCCATCCGCGCAGCCAGCTTCTTCGCTTCCACCGCGGCTGCGCTGCGGGCGGACGCCGCCTCTTCTAATTCCTGCGCCTGGCACTGGTTTTCTGCTTCCAGCTCCGCCACCCACGCCGTCAGCTTCTCCGCTTCGCCCCCGGCACGGCTCCGGCATGCCAGTACATGTGGACGGTCAGGATCAGTTGAAGCTGCGTCCATCCAGGTGTCATAGCCGAGGGCTTGCAACTGCGCGCGGATGGCTGCCATCCCCGGCGCCCCCTCATAGAGCGACTCCAGCCCCTCCTGAATGCGGATCGCTGAAAACTGCGCCAGCCGCCCAGCCTCCGCCAGCGCTGCGAGAATGCCCATTGTTTCACCAGGCGTCTCCAGCACCAACAGGCCGGCGCCGCCTTCCGGCAAATTCAACCCATCCAGCAGTTGCAGCGGGCACACCGGTTCGGCAGGCTCCTCGGCTAAAACCTCCAACCCCGGGAACAATCCGCGCAATCCATCCGGGCGCGACAGGCTGTTCAAATCCGCAAAGTTGGTTCGGAAGAACGTCCGGGCATCCTTGCGAGCGGTCACCGCAGCCTGCACGCTCCTGACCGCTGAAAACCGCCCCGCCAGCGCCTGCAGCTGCCTAGCCGCCGCCGGATCCGCATCCGCCAGAACAACGGGATTAAGCCCCGCCGCCGCATAGGCCTCGGCTTCGGCTCCGCAGCCTGCACCAATATGCAAGACATGGGTGACCGGCACAGACAGCTTGAAATCCATCAGGCATACCCTTTCAGGCTCATAATCTGCCGCAACCGCCTGAAAGGAGCTGTGATCCGGAAAGACTTCGAAGCCTCAAAACGGCGGATCTGCTCTTTCAATTCCTGCACCTCACGGGCGCGGGTCCCGGCAACGGCCTCCAATTCGGCAATTGTACTGCTAGCCGCATCCAGCACCGCCTGTTTCGACTGCAGCCGCTCTTGCGCTGTGGCGGTATCTGCGCGCAACCTGTCCCGCTCCGCCTGCAGGGCCTCCACCTGGCTTTGATAGCTGTCCAGTCCGTTGCGCATTTGCTGAAGCCGCTGTTCAGCCTGCAGCTCCGCTTCCTCCAATTGCCTTTCGGCCGCCAGTTTGGCGGAGTAGAGCGCTTCTGCCTGCTCATACATGCTGCGCTGCTGGTCCTGCAGCAGGCTTAGCTCCAGCATCATCTCCTGCTGTTCAAGATAGGCCTCCAGCGCCGCATCCGACCCTGCAGCGGCCTCAGCAAGCGGCACCCGGGAGGCTGCGAACTCCCCGGCCAGGGCCGCCAGCCCGGGGTCCGAGCGAAGCCGCTCTGCGGCCAGCGCCAGCAAGACGGGATCAGGCGCGTCCTGATCTGCCAGCCGGACCAGCTCCGCAGCGCTGCCGCTGAGGCCGAAATACGCCAGGAACGCCTCCGGCGCCCGGCTGATCTGACCGGCATCGAAAATGCAGACCTGGCGCCGGTTCCGCCGCTGCAGAGCCAGAACCGCCTGCGCCTGTGCCTGCCACGCCTGCAGGGCCAGCCCAGGATTCTGATCCTGCACCAGCGCCTGGCACAGATGCTCAGCAGGAGAACGGCACATCAGCAGCACCACCTCCCCGGCAGTCGGCTGCGGCAAATCCACGGCGGCGTCCACCGCATAACGGGTATTCAGCAGCTCCTGCACCGGAGCCGCCAGAAGCTCCCCTGCAGGGCTCCACAGCACCACACGCTGGACCGAATCAATCACTGATTGCAAAGTTCGCCCATTTGCTTCACCTGTCATAAATACACCACCTCAATCAATGCACTCGGCGCCCGCCCCGCTCAAACCAGGGCTGAACCCGCTGCCGGTTCGCCGACTCTGCCGTGCCTGCCCTCGTTTCATCTCGTGCTTTCTTAAGAGCCTCCACTGTCAAATGGCAAGCCGCGCCCCCCCCAATCGCGCTTTTGAGCGGGACAGTGTCCGCCTTGCTCTGCTATAGCCCCGCCGCGAATGGACGGAAACGGCAGGACAGCAGGCGGATGATACGGGTTTTCAGGACAGGGGCGCATGCACAACGCACACCGCTCAGCTATTCCGCACTCGCGCCCCTGTTTTCCGGCGAGATCGACCATGCCGAACGTCCGGATCAGGCGGACATCTATGTGTTTGCCCATCCCCTGGACATCGAGAACGCGCGCCCCGAGCTGGTTGAAGACTGGCGGCAACGGCGGCGCCCGGTTGTTCTGCTCTCCGAGGAACCCTTCTGGGATACCATCTGGGGCCGCCAGCCGCTGGCGCGGCAGCGCACCCTCGACAGCCGCTTCGGCCTGCTTCCGGTCCACCAGCTCAACCATTGCACCTCCTCCATCTTCCGCTTTGCAAAGATCCCCTACTACCTGCTGACCAACCATCGCTTTGCCAATGCCTATGCGGCACGGCTCAAGCGCAACTGTGAATTGTCGGCGCAGGACTGGCAGGATGCCTTCACCAGCCGCCCCACCCGCCTCTCATTCATGTTCGAACGCCGCCCCGAATCCTTTCACTCCGTCAGTTGGCCAGAGGCCGGGCTGGCCGGGCTTTGCCATTGGCGCACTGAGGTGGCAGAGCGCTGCCAGGCCGGCCCCATTGAACACTTCGGGCGCAGCTGGAACAAGGCCAGCCCGGACCGCCGCCAGCTCAGCGACTGGCACCTGGACAAGCTGGCGCTTCTGGACAGACGCCAGCGGACTCTGGCGGCGTTTGAGAACACCCATCACCCCGATTACATCACGGAAAAGATCTTTGACGCTTTCGCCTGCGGTGCCCTGCCCGCCTACTGGGCAGCGCCGGGACACCGGATGCATGGGTTCGGCCTGCCGGAAGGCTCCTGGCTGAACCTCCACGGGCTCACCCCGGACGAAGCCGCAGCCCGGCTCGACGGGCTGCCGTGGGACAGCCGCGCATGGGTTCGGGAAACCTGCGCGGCTTATACCGCGGCACAGCACCGCCTTGCCGCCCTGCTGTGCAATCCGCGCCACTGGCAGCAGGAGCGCCAGCGCCTGAAAACTGCGCTGCTGGCGGAACTCACCGGGATTCTGGATGGCGGCTGAACGGCTGCGCGCGGCCCGGCGCCGCTCCCCCCTTACAGGATCAGCAGCGGCTCCAGCCGGGCCACCGCCGCGCTGAACCGGCTGCTTTCAAAGAACAGGTTCAGCTCGCAGCTGTCCGCCTGCTCCAGCAGCCCGGCATCGACCGGGATGCTGGACAGTTTTTCGCGCGTGCCCGGGGCCATCACGACGGCCTCCGCGGCCCGCACATCCTGCAGCCCGCCTGCTTTGCGGAAATACCGCAGCACCGGAATGTAGGCGACCAGGCAATCGCTGTGCAGCCGCGCCAGAAGGCCGGCGTAGCGCACCTGCCGCAGGACCCGGGCAGGCAGGTGCATGCCCAGGCAGCACCAGCGGCCGCTGCCGCCATTCTCCACCTCAAGCAGGAAACCGCCGCTTTCCCCGTCCGGCCGCACTGCCATGCCCGCCTGTCCCCCAGGGTCGCAGGACAGCCAAATATCCTTCCCCAGGTTCACATGGCCTGCGCGCACCTGCCTGGCGGGCGCCGCAGACAGCTCCGCAATCTGGCCGTGCAAAAACGCAAGGGA
Source organism: Leisingera sp. CC-HEC093 (assembly GCF_059429195.1). Taxonomy (NCBI): domain Bacteria; kingdom Pseudomonadati; phylum Pseudomonadota; class Alphaproteobacteria; order Rhodobacterales; family Roseobacteraceae; genus Leisingera; species Leisingera sp. CC-HEC093. The sequence continues at coordinate 47,564 of NZ_JCAIJR010000002.1, forward strand.
GGGAAACGGGGGAGCAGAACCGGCGGGCGCCATTTAAAGATCCTTTCAGTATCGTATGCGGGCCTCAGAGTCCGGTAAAAATCTGCCGGTTTCAACCCGCACTTATCCCATGGTTGTGCGCCCGCCCTCCCGGTGCTAGAGGGCTGGGGCCTATTCCCGGACCTGATTGCCGAGTGCCATGCTTCCCACCATTTCGATCACCACCCCCTGTCTGAACGCCGCCGCAACCCTGGACCAGACCATTCAGAGCGTCATCACCCAGGGCGGCGGTTTTTATATCCGGTATCATGTGCAGGACGGCGGTTCGGATGACGGCACCGTTGAACGGCTGGCCTGGTGGCAGAAGGAACTGGCCGCCAGCCGCATCCCGCTGCACTGCGCCGGCCTGGAGTTCAGCTACAGCTCCGAACCCGATGCGGGTATGTACGATGCCCTGTGCAAGGGCATCAGCGCCCTCCAGGCCTCCAGCAGCGGGTTTCTTACCTGGATCACCGCCGGCAGCATGCTCGCCCCGGGCGCCCTGGCCTTTATTGCCGCAGCCGCCAGGCAGTTCCAACCTCAGGAAGCCTCCTGGATCAGCGGTCTGTCCGCTCCGCTGCGGGACGGCATGCCGCTGCCCCAGGCAGATGCGCCGGTTTCCACCCAAGCCATGAAACAAGGCCTTTGCGACGGCAGGCATTGGGCTGCTCTGCAACCGGAAGGCGTCTTTTTCCGCAGGTGGCTGTGGGATGCCATCGAACCGGAAAAGCACATCATCCCCTTGAAGCAGGCCGCTGACTGGAATATCTGGCGGCAGTTTGCGCAACGTGCCTCCTTGGCGCAAGCGCAGGTGCTTCTTGCTCTCCATCAGGACCGCCCCAAGGATCTGGACCAAGCATTGGAGGCCATCCTGCCTGCGGCGCAGCGCCAGGCGGCCTTGCAGGCGCTGCCCGGCACCGGCGCCAGCCGCCGCCTGCTGGTGCTGTCCAGCAGCGATGGGAGCATGCGGATTACCCGGGAAGATCAAGGAGCGCTGCTGGAGCAGAACCACATGGCTGTGTTTGGCAGAAAACCCGGGCACCTGAAAAAAACGGATGCAGCTGTCCTGCACACCGGCACTCCCCGCCCGGCCGGAGAGACCAGGCCGGCGCCGCGCCCGGCTGCAGCGCCGCCCCTTGAGGACAGTATCACCTTCAAGGACAACATTCTGGCGTTCGACCGGGACTGGCAGTTCCCGGCCATCACCGAACAGCACGCCTTCCATCAGCTGCGCGATCTGGGCGCCGTGCCGGAAGGCATCACCTATGCCGCCTACCCCTGGGCCACCCTGATCGACAAGCTGCAGCGCAAGGCTGCCGATCACAAGCAGCACCTGGAGGCCTTCCGCGCGTTCTGCCGGCTGCTGCCCAAAGACACCATCAAGGTCACCGTCTGCCAGCACATCAAGATGAAAGAGTTCCTGCACCTCTTCGAGGACGCCGGGGTCTCCCGCATCTTCTGGACCCATTGCACCCATGCGGACATGGAAAGCGCCGGGGCCGGGAGCGCATCCGGCCCGGCCCTGCGCCCGTTCCCGCTCTATCCGGTGCAGGTGACCGAAACGACCGAGGAATACGCCAAGCCCGAGCGGCCCTACCTGTTCTCCTTTATCGGTGCGAAGTCCAACCAGCATTATCTGACTGATTCCCGCGCCTGGATCCTGGACATCCTAAAGGACCATTCCGAAGGGCTGATCATCGGCCGCGACAGCTGGCACTACAACAAGGTGGTCTACGATCATCAGGTGACAGGCAACGCCAAGAAGGGCGACGAACTGATCAACCAGTCGGCCTCCGAGCAGTTCAAGGCCTCGCTGGCGCAAAGCGTCTTCTCGCTGTGCCCGTCCGGGTCCGGCCCCAATTCCATCCGCCTGTGGGAAAGCCTCGGCGCCGGCGCCATCCCGGTGATCCTGGCGGACACCTACGCCCCGCCGGGCAATCCGGACCTGTGGCAGCAGGCGGCGGTCTTCTGCCGCGAAACCCCTGAAGACATCCGGGCCCTGCCCGCCCGCCTGAAAGAGATTGCAAGTGATCCGGACGCCCTGGCGCGGATGCGCCACGCCGGGCGGCAGCTCTGGGCGCTCTACGGCCCGCACGCCTTCATCTACGACCTGCAGAAGTTCATGCTCGAAGCCGCGGACCGGCCGCAGCCTGCCGTGCAGCCCGCCTCCGGGGAGAGCACCCGCCCGGCCTTCCTTGCGGCTCTGCAGGACAATCTGGAACGCCAGGACCGCCCCAGCCGGGACGATGCCGCCTTCCTGCTGCAAAACCTGGCCACCAGCCTGCTGCTGGGCGGCCCCGACGCCCTGCGGGCGCATGAACAGGACCGCCGCGCGGCCGCCATGGAGCAAGCCGCCCGCGGCCTGCTGGCGGCAGACTCGGCCGAGTTGCAGCACCTGGACCGGGTGCTGGGTCTGCTGCGGCGCCGCGCCGCGCGCACCCCGGTGAGCGCTCCGGCCCTTGGCGCAGGCAGCGGCCTGCGGGTCTGCCTCTTCGGCCGCCATTCCAACCGCACCCCGCTCGCCTATGCGCCGTTCCGGAAGCTGGTGCAGGGCAAGGTGGACTTCGTTCAGGACCCCGCCGCCGCCGATCTGGTGCTGACCGGTTTCAACCTGGATCTGCGGGAAAATGCGCAAGCCTTGCAAGAGGCCGCCCGCGTCCAGCCGCAGCTGCGGCTGGCGGTGATATCAGAAGAACCCTTGTGGGATTCAGTCTGGAGCGGCGGCTTCGCCGAACGGGACCGGCTGCTGCAGCATGACGGAGCGGAACTCGGCTACAGCTTCTTCAACCATTCGAACTCGGAGATCTTCGATTTCCAGAACATTCCCTATTTTCTGCTGACCCGCGAGGATTTCCAGGCCCGCTACGGGCTGCTCCTGGCCCGCCACACGGACTTGAGCCCGCAAGCGCTCTGCCGCCACTGGCAGGATGCCGCCATCCCAGCAGCGTTCTACGCCGAGGTGCGCGATGGCGAGCCCTACCGCAGGTCCTGGCCGGAACAAGAGGTGCATGGGCTCAGCGTGTACCGCACCGAAGTGGCCCGCCAGGTGGAACTGACAGGCACTGTCAGGGCCGGCAAAGGCTGGCATTCGGACGCCCCGCGCCAGGCGCTGCCGGACTGGCACCTGGACAAGCTCGCCGCCCTGGACATGCAAGTCCGCATCGCCTCGGCCTATGAGAACACCCACCAGAATGCCTATATCTCGGAAAAGATCTTCGACGCCTTCGTGGTTGGCGGCATCCCTACTTACTATGCAGGATCCCGGCACCGGGTGCTGGAACTGGTCCCAGACAGCTGCATGATCAACACCTACGGCCAAGACGCTGCAACGGCAGCCGGGCGGATTGCCAGTTTCACCCCCGACACGGCTTTTGCCGAAGCCTGGCTCGAAACCGCCCGCACCCTGCAAAAGCGGTTTACGGACGTGGAAGCAATCGCCTCCGAAAGGCAGCGGGTGGCCGGTGCCGTTGTGGCCGCACTGGAAGCCTGTATGCAAACACCGCCTGCCGCCGCACCCGCAGTACCGGAGGTAACTGCAGCTTGACCTTCCCGCCTCAGCCTGACCACAGCCGCACCCATCCTGGTCGGCAGGGCTGCAGATCAGCCCTGCCGGATGTGCCCCGTCTCCTCTGCCGACAGAACAATCAAAGGTTGACTGCCCCCTTCACATCCCGGACAACTGACCCATGCTGACCGAGCCCCTGCTTCCGCTTCCGGAGCTGACCCGCTTTCACGACCATGGCAATGCCGGTGCGCTGGCGCCGGAGACCACGGAGCTGGCGCCGGGACTGTTTTTCAATGCCGATCCCGGCCTCGGGCTTTCCGGCCGCTGGCGGTCGCCGCCGGGGCGGTTCCTGGAGCTGGAGGCCAGGGCGGCGGGCCGCGGTGAATGGGTGGCGCTGCATCTGGCGCTGCCGCTGGGCGGGCTGCAAGACATCACCTATCTGGGCTATGCCTGCCGCGCCGCGGGCCCCGAGCCCTGGATGATCCGCCCCTGCCTGCGCTCAGGGCTGGCGGACGGCGGCTTCACCGACACCTTCTTCGGCAAGCACATCCTCGCCACAGAGCGTCCGGCCAGCCATCTGGATGCGCTCTACCTCGACAGCTGCCAGGAGCTGCCGCTGACCGCCCCCTGGCGCGAGCTGGTGCTGTTCTTCCCCTGCGAGGATTTCCAGATCCATCTGCATCATCTTTACCTTTTTGCGCTATGAGCTGCTGCCATGACGCTTGACCTGACCATTGCCATTCCGGTCCGCAATGACACCAGCCACCTGATCCAGCTGCTGGCCGGCCTGGCGGCGCTGGACCTGGCGCACCAGGTCATCGTGGCCGATGACGGCTCGGACGAACCGGTGGCCGCCGCCGCCCTGGCCCGGGCCTCCGGCTTTCCAGCAGAGCGGCTGACGGTGCTGCGCCTGGAACCCAGCCGCGGCGCCGGCGCCGCCCGCAACCTGGCGCTGCGCGAAGTGCGCACGCAGCACCTGCTGTTCCTCGACGCCGATGACCGGCCCACCCGCGAACTGCGCTGCCTCTGCGCTGCCCTGGCCCAGGCCGGGGACTTCGACTTCTGCATCTTCCAGCACCATGACAGCCGCCTGGAAAAAGACCGCCTGTTCGGCCAGCCCTGCCATGACCAGGCGTTCTGGGCTGCCGCGGGCCTGGCCCGGGGGGCGCTGGCGCCGGTCTCCGACGCTGCCGCCGCGCAGCTGGCGCAGACCGCGAACTACCCGTGGAACAAGATCTACCGGACCGAATTCCTGCACGCCCAGGGCATCACCTGCACCGAGATTTCGGTGCACAACGACGTCGAGCTGCACTGGATGAGCTTCCTCAAAGCCGGCCGCATCCTGGCCAGCGACCATATCGGCGTGGTGCATTTCGTCAATGAGGCCGGCCAGCGGCTCACCAACCGGTTCGGCCCGGAGCGGCTGCAGGTGTTCCAGGCCTTCGAGGCCATCGCGCAGGAGATCCGCCGCGCACCGGAGCGCGGCCTCGGCCTGCCGTTCTACGCCTTCACCCTGGGGCTGATCGGCTGGATCCGGGACCGGATGCAGCCCGGCCTGCATCCGCGCCTGGCCGCCTCCGCCGCCGGTTTCCTGGAGCACAACCAGACCGCCGCGCAGCGGGCCGAGCTGCGCCGCCTGCAGCCGGAGGCCTATGAGCGGATCCTGCATCTGATCGCCGCCCATGCCCCGGCCAACCTGCCCGGCCTGCAGGAGCCGCCCGCCGCAGAGCGCCGCCGGGCCTGATCCTGCCATGGATCTGCGTGCCCTGCTTCCCCGCCGCCGCCGCCCGCGCCAGGTCTGGCTGCACATCGGCCTGCCCAAATGCGGCTCCACCACGATCCAGCGCCACATGGCCGAAACCTATGAACAGCATCTGCAGCTTGGCCTCTGCTACCCGCAAAGCCACCGCTCTGCCACCGGCTACCGCAACCACATCCCGCTGGACCGGATGGCGGCAGAAGACCTGCCCGCCGCCCTGGCAGAGATCGAAGCCGAGGCGGACCGCCACGGCTGCCGCCGCATCCTGCTGTCCTGCGAGCATTGGACCAATGCGTTTTACACCGGCAGGCTGGCGGCGCTGACGGAGGCGCTGCAGCAGCAGATGCCGGACTGGCAGATCCGTCTGGTTGCTTATTTCCGCAACCCCTACGGCTTCGCCGAATCCAGCTATGCGCAGTTCCTGCGCGCCGGGCTGTTCGGGATCGACAAGGCGGCCTTTTTCGCCGCAGGCCCGCCCGGCATCAGCCGCTACCTCAGCTGTTTCGAGGAGAACTACGGCTTTCCCCTGCCCTCGCTGCTCGGCTTTGCCCGGATGCTGCTGGACGGGCTTCCGGCCGGCAGCCTGATGCTGCGCTCGAACGAGCCTGCGGACCTGGATGCGCCGGACATGCTGAGCGATTTCTGCAGCCTGCTCAGCCTGCCTGCCCCCGGGGCGGCAGAGCGGCGCAACAGCCGCATCCAGCCGCGCAAGCTGGCCGAAATCGAATATGTGCAGACCCGGGTCAGCCAGCCGGTCTATGCGCAGCTGCGCCCGAAGCTGCTGAAACGGGATTTCACCCGCGGCGCCCCGCCCGGCCCCGCCCGCGGCAGCAGCCTGCACCTGAGCGCCGCCATGGCAGAGGAGATCACCCGGCGGCTGGAGGCCGAACGCGGCCAGCTGGCGGCGCTGTTTGCCACCCGCACCGATGCGCTCTGCGCCGCCCGCAGCCAGGACTGGAGCCGGGCGGAGCTGCTGGACGAGGAGGCCCGGGCGCGGCTGCGCAAATTCATCCGCCGCCAAAGCACCTGAACCGGCACGCCTGCCCCCGCGCGGGCCGCCCTTACAGGGGGCTTGCGAAAAACGCCGGTGCCGTCTTGCCCGCGTCCTGGCAGTCCAGAAAGCCGCGCGCCGCATCCAGCGCCTCGCGGATGGTCACATCCATGTCCAGATAGCGGTAGGTGGCGAGCCGCCCGGTGAAGGTGACGCCGCTCGTCTCCTCCGCCTGCTCGACATAGGCCGCCAGCAGCTCCTTCTCCTTCACCTGGCGGATCGGGTAATAGGGAATGTCGCCAGGCTCTGCCAGGCGCGAGAACTCGCGGTAGCAGACCGACCCCTCGTGGCTTTCCCAAGGGCTGAAATGCTTGTGCTCGGTGATCCTTGTGTAAGGCACAGATTCCTCGCCGTAGTTCATCACCGCGCACCCCTGGTAGTCGCCCTGATGGGTGAAGCGCTCGAAATCCAGCGTCCGGTAGCCCAGCCGCCCCAGCTCGTAGCCGAAGTAGCCGTCAAGCGGCCCGGAATAGAACACATGGTCATACTCCGCCGCCTGGGACCGCTCGAAAACAGTCCCTAATTGGACGGTTATGCCCGGATGATCCAGGATCTTTTCGATCATCGCGGTATAGCCGTTCTCCGGCATCCCCTGGAACCGGTGGAAGAAATAGTTGTCGTCGTAGTTGAACCGCACCGGCAGCCGCTTGAGGATGGAGGCGGGCAGCTCGGAAGGGTGCATGCCCCATTGCTTGACGGTGTAGCCCTTGAAGAACGCCTCGTAGAGATCCTTGCCGACAAACCGCATCGCCTGCTCCTCGAAGGTCTGCGGATCCTCGATGGTGGTGTCGGCCTGCTCCTGCGTGATGAAATCATGCGCTTCTTCCGGGCGCATCGTCTTGCGGAAGAACTGGTTGATGGTGTGCAGGTTGACCGGCAGCGAGAACACTTCCTGCTCCCCCGACAGCCCGCGGGTGGTGGATTTCACCCGGTTCTTGTAGGGTTTGAAGGTCTCGAAACGGTTCACATACTCCCAGACCTCAGCGTCGTCGGTGTGAAAGATATGCGGCCCGTAGACATGCACCATGACGCCGGTTTCCGCGTCGCGCTCGGTATGGCAGTTGCCGCCGGCATGGTCCCGGCTGTCCGCCACGGTGACGCTGTGGCCCGCCTCTGCCAGATGCCGCCCGATGACCGCGCCCGAGAGCCCCGCGCCCACGCATAGAATGTTCATGTGCTTGTCCTGTTCCATCTGCCCCCCGCCCGGGGCCCTGTGCCTTTCCCGGTTAAACGGGATCTGCCTCCCTGCCGCAAGGGGGCGGGCGGCAAAGCGGCAGCAAACCACCGGCGGGCAGGACCGAAGCGATTGTTCCGCATCCGCGAATGCCGTAAAGCAGGCGGGACCTGTGTATCAACGAGGGACCCGCCGCCAGATGCCGAACCGCAAGACTCTCATCTTCCATATCGGAGATCACAAGACGGGCTCGACCTCGATCCAGCTGGCCTTTGCCGAACAACTGGTCACGCTGCACGGGCACAGTGTCTTCTACCCTGCAAAGCTGGCCCGTAATGCCTTGGGGGACCAATGCCTGAATTACGGTAAAGCCAAGACCCCCGAAGCCAGGCAGGCGGCGGCAAAACCAATTGTGAATCTGGCGGAGCGGGTCCGGAACTCGCAAGCGGACTTCACCCTGATCTCGGCGGAAGCCTTTGAGAAAATTCCTGCCGCACTGCTGCGGGAGGTGATCGATACCTTCTTTGCCGATGCCGCCGATGAGATCCGGGTTTTCTGCTACGTGCGCCCGCATGCTGCCCGCCTGACGTCCAGTTTTTCGGAGCGCACCAAAGCCGGGGTGCCGAAAACACTGAAAGCGGATCTCGAAACCTTTGCCGAAAGGCGCAAGAAGGTGCAGGAGTTCATCTATCTGCCCCGGTTTGCCGCCTGGCGGGAACATTTCGGCGAAGCCTTCACGCTGCGCCCGATGATCCGCAGCCAGCTCCACCAGGGCGATGTGGTCAGCGATTTCATCCATCATGCCTTTGGCGGCATTCCATTCACCATCACCGGCGACAGCCAGGCCAATGAATCACTCTGCCTGGAGGATCTGATGCGGCTGAAGGTGCTGCAGGCGCATCTGAAGGCACCGCAAGAGCTCCGGCTTAAAATAGGCTGGGAAATCGCCCGCCTGGCCGGACACCTGCCGCCGCCGCCCGCGCGCACCAGGCTGCAGCTGCACAAGCGCCTGGCCGCGGACATCCGCGACACCTACATGGCCGATGCCCGGAATATGGACCGGGAATTCTTTGGCGGGGAACCGCTGCTGGAAAACGAGCTGCACGCGGCGGTGGAGAAAGCCATCGCCGAACCGCAATCCACCGAACCGGCCGACTATCTCAGCGCCTCCGAATTGCGCTCGCTGGAACTGATGTCCGGCATGATCGCCGGGCTGTTCGAGGAAACCAGTGTCAACTGGCCGGCCTTCCTGCATGCCAAACGGGTGCGCGACGTGGAACAGGCCCGCAAGGCCCGCAAGGCCCGCAAGGCCGATGCCGCCGAATAAGCCACAACCCAAGAAGACCGCCGCATGAAAGTCATCCTCTATTTCGGCCACCACAAGGTCGGCTCCACCGCGCTGCAGGCCTTTCTGGCGCGCAATGCACTGGCCCTGCTGGAGCAGGGCATCCTCTACCCGGCAGTGGAAAGCGAAGGCATGTCGCATCTGCTGGCGCAGGCCCTGGGCAGGCAAAAGAAACCGGTCCTGGGCTGCATGAACGTGCGCGAGCCCCACAACGCGCTTGGCTTCCGCATGCTGGCTGTCAAGACCGGCGGCAGCACCCCGCCCTGGCACGGGCCGCTGCCTGGCCTGCAGGCGATGCTGAACGCCCTGCGCCATCAGGTGGAGGTGCTGCAGCCGCAAACCGTCATCCTGTGCTCCGAGGTGTTTGCCAACCTCGGCGCCGGCCATGAGGACATGATCAGAAAGCTGCACAGCCTGTTCCCGGATGCGGAGGCCGAGCTCTACTGCGCGCTGCGGCGGCCCGATGAATACACCGCCTCCTGGTTCGGCCAGCGGCTGCGCTTCGGCCACAAGCTTGAACCGCTGTCCAGCCCCGGCGGAACCAAGACCGGCTCGATCCATTTCGACTACCGCCGCATGGTGGAGCCCTGGGTGCGCGAGTTCAGCGGCTGCCGGCTGCATCTGCGCAATTACAGCGACATCCTGGCGGCCGGCGGTTCGGTGCAGGATTTCACCGCCCAGGTCAGCTGCGGCTTCCCCGAAGGCCTGCCGCAGAAGGGGCCCTCCAACAAGGGGCTGCCGCGGGCAGCCTATGAAATCATCCGCCGCGCCAACCACACGCTGCCGCCGGACCAGGCGCAGGCATTGCGCGAATTCTTCCTGACCGCCCCCCAGGGCATCAGCCCGGTCCCCAGCGGCGATGTCGAGCTGTTCGGCAGCGCCCGGCGGGCAGAGCTGGCAGAGGCCTTTGCCCCGATCCATGCCTATCTCAGCCAGCTGACCGGCCAGGAGGCCTTTTTCCCCGATATCGAGGAAATGCGCCGCCTCCGCCCGGTGCCAGAGGCCGAAGCGGCCGCACAACTGCTGGCCGCGCTCGACCCCGCAGCACTGCCCGGGCCCGAATTGCGCAGCTTTATCACCGGTCTCGAACACACCGCCTGACCGCACCCCCCAGGTTTCTCCCGAAAGGTTCCCGTTATGATTACCCTGCAGAATTTCATCACCCCGGACCGGGAGATCTGCACCGAGCACGCGCTCTACTACCAGGCCCATGGCGCAGTCGGTTTTTCGCAAAGCCGCGGCCAGTATCTGCTGCCTGCCGGAACCCGGATCAGCTTTGGCAGCTATTTCAACCTGTTCAGCCTGGGCAAATGGAACCGGGGCTGCCGCCTGGACAGCCTGTTTGCCGAGCTGTCGGGCAGCGGCAAGGCAGAGATCAAGATCATCCACGCCCGGCCCAGCCGTTCCTGGGAGGTGGTCTATTGCGAGATTGCCGATCTGCAGGAGGGCGCGCCGCATGTGATCGATCTCAGCGAATTCGCGGAGGCAGAGACCGAAGGCGCGCTTTATGCCGAGGTGCTGGCGCTGGGAGAGGAAGTCACCCTCCGCGGCGGCCGCTTTGCCACCGCAGAGACGCCCGCGGAACTGCCGCGGCTGGCGGTTTCGATCACCACCTTCAAGCGCGAGGCGGAGGTGCAGAGCACCGTGGCCCGGCTGGAGGACTTTCTGGCGGATTTCGAGCACGGCAGCCGGATCCGGGTGCAGGTGGTCGACAACGGCCAGAGCGCGGAAATCGCCGCCAGCACCTCCGTCACCCCCTATCCCAACCGCAACCTGGGCGGCGCCGGCGGCTTTGCCCGCGGCCTCCTGGAGGCAGAGGCGGCGGGCTGCAGCCACTGCCTGTTCATGGATGACGATGCTTCCTTCCACATGGAGAACATCGCCCGCGCCTTCATGTTCCTGGCCTTCGCCCGCGACCCCCGAACCGCGCTGGCAGGGGCGATGATCAACAACACCCACAAATGGGCGATGTGGGAGAACGGCGCCTGGTTCGACGGCTCCTGCCGCCCGCTCCATAACGGGCTCGACCTGCGCGACCTTGGCCAGGTGACGGAGATGGAGTTCAGCTCCGCCCGCTCCGCCCCGGAAACCCTCTACGGCGGCTGGTGGTTCTTCGCCTTCCCGGTCGCCAAGGTCCGCCGCCACCCCTTCCCCTTCTTCGTGCGCGGCGACGACATCAGCTTCTCGCTGGCCAATGACTTCAGGATCTTCACGCTCAACGGCGTGGTGTCCTTCCAGGATGACTTCACCGAGAAGGAAAGCGCCCAGACGCTCTATCTGGATCTGCGCAACCATCTGATCCACCATCTGGTGTTCGAACGGCTGGAGCGCAGCGCCTTCGGCACCGCAAAGATCGCCCTGCGTTTCATGATGCGCTCGATGCTGCGCTGCAAATACGAAAGCGCCGAAGCCCAGCTGCTGGCCTGGCAGGACGTGATGCAAGGCCCCGGGTTCTTTGACGAGAACATCGACATGAGCGCGCGCCGCGCCGCCATCAAGGCACTGGTCAGGGACGAGGCCTGGCAGGATGCGGAAGACGGGCTGGAGCAGGGCCAGCGCCGCCTGTTCAGCCGGATGCCGCGGCGGCTGCGGCATTATTTCGGCCTGTTCACCCTCAATGGCCACCTGCTGCCGTTCTGGAGCGCGCTCGGCGACCGGCTGGTGCTGGACATCGCCGCCCGCGGCCTGGTGTACCCGGCCTTCGGCGGTGCCCGGCTCACCTATGTCAATACCGACGGCAGCAAGGCTTATACGGTGCGGCACTCCAAGCGGCGCTTCTTCAGCCTGGCCTGGCGGATGGCAAAAACCCTGTCCGCCTTCCGCCGCAGCCATGCGGCGCTGAAGGCGGACTACCGCAAGGGCTATGCCGAAATGACCACCCGGGATTACTGGCAGGCCACCCTGGCCGAAGACCGGGGCCAGGCCGCCCCCGCCCCGGCCAAGGCCGCGGCGGGGGAAACCGCCTGACCCGGCAGCCCCGGCAGTCCCCGCGGTCTCAGGCCAGCATTTCCTCATGCATGGCGATGGCCTCTTCCAGGTCGTCGAAATAGCGCACCCGCCCGGCTTCCAGCACCAGGCCGGAATCGCAGAACTGGCGGATCTGGTTCATTGAGTGGCTGACCATGATGGCGCTTGACAGCTTCATCCGGTCGGCAAAGACGGCGCGGCTTTTCCGCTTGAAGGCGGCATCGCCCACCGCGGTCACCTCATCGACCAGATAGGTGTCGAAATGGATCCCCATCGAGGCGCCGAAGGTCAGCCGCGAGCGCATGCCGGAGGAATAGCTGCGCATCGGCATATGGTAGAATTTTCCCAGTTCCGCGAAACCGGCGACGAAATTCACCAGGTCATCGGTGTCGACCCCGTAGATCCGGGCGATGAAGCGGACGTTTTCCGCCCCGGTCAGATCCTTGTGGAACGAGCCGCCCAGCCCCACCGGCCAGGAGATGGTGCCGTCCGAGACCACCTGTCCGCTGTCGGGCCTGAGCGTGCCCGCGATGATCTGCAAGAGCGTCGACTTGCCCGCGCCGTTGCGCCCCAGGAGCGCCAGCGAGCGCCCGGACGGCAGCGTCAGGTTCAGATTGTCGATCACCACCTTGCGCTCGCCCTTGAGCCGGAAGCTCTTGGTCAGGTTTTCCAGCCGGATCATCGCCCTGCCCTCAGCTGCGGTCGCGGACCGAGTAATAGACCAGCGCCCCGATCGACCAGCCCAAGAGCAGGAACAGTCCGGCCAGCCCCGCCAGCATGAACCGGCGCGGATATTCCGCCTCCTCGGCCAGGGTCGGGGTGATATAGGTGGCCAGGTAGCGGCTCTGGCGGGCCGCATCGTCGCGCGCCGCCTCCAGCGCCGCCAGCGCCGCGCGGTAGCTTTCCTCGGCAAACTCGCGGTCCACCGTCAGCCGCTCGAACTCGGAAATCAGCGTCGGATAATCCTCGCCGACGCCGCCGGTGTCGGTATTGCTGGAGGCAAAGGTCTGGCGTTCGATATTGATGCGCCTGCGGATCACCTCGATCTGCTGCTGCGCCTTTTTCAGCCGCACGTCGCTCTCTGCCACCGAGCCTGCCAGCAGGTCGTATTCGATCAGCGCCTCGGCCAGCTGCTGCTGCAGGTTGTTCATCACCCCCATGCGGCCCTGAATATCGGCCGCGGGATCGACGATGCGGGTGCGGGTGCGGAACCCGGTCAGCGCCTCGCGCGCCCCTTTCAGCCGCTCCACCGCCTCAGCCAGATCGGTTTCGGCATAGCGCATGGCATCGGCGCGGGCCTGATCGTTGAGCGCATTGATGCGGATCTGGCTTTCCTCGACCACGGCGCGGGTGATCGCCTGGGCGCTCTGCGGATCAAAAGCGGTGACCCGCACCTCGGTCAGGCCAGAGCCGCTGTCATAGGAAATACGGGCTATACGCTGCCAGAACCAGACCAGCTGCTCAAGGGTGGCATCGGGCCAGATCGAGAACACCCAGTCGCCGGGCCAGTGCTGGCTGTAATGGGCGCGCAGGTCCACCCGGGCATTGACCGCCTCGGCCATTTCCTGGCTCTGGATGAACTCATAAAGGATATCGCTGTCCGAGGCGGTGGAGGCGCCGGAAAATGTGGCAAGCCCGCCCAGGAGGTCATTGGCGCCGGAGCTTTCCTGGCTGCGCACGGTGAAGCCCGCGGTGGAGGCATACTGGTCCTCTGCCACCGCAAACAGATAAAACACGGCCGCCGCCAGCGGCAGCAGCACCAGAACTGCAAAGCTGGCGATCAGCCCGCGGTGGCGCGCCTTCATATGGGCGGGCCGGGCCACCGGATAGGCCGGGGTCTGGGCAATCTGCTCTTCCAGCCGGCCTGCCTTATCGGCCAGCGCCGCCTGTTTGGCCTCGGCCGCGCGCATCTTGCGGCGCAGCTTCTTGAGCTTCTTACCGCCGCCGCCCTGGCGGGCCGCCGGGCCAGGCTGCTGGACCGTATTGGCAGCGTCCTGCCCGGCCTCAGTCCCGGTCTCTGCCGTCTCCGTCTCCGGCTCCGCCGGAGCGCTTGTGCCAGCCCCCTTGCGGCCGGTGCGGAAGTGAGCGGCGGCCTTCTGCCGCGCCGCCGGGCGATCCTGTTTCATAATCTGCTTATCCCGGCCTGCAGCCGTTTGTAATTGCCTCGTCTTTCCACCATAGTATCGCCTGCAGCGCGCATATTCACAATGGGTATTCATGACCACCACACCACCTGCGGCCCCGCCCTCCGGCCTGCCTGCAGCCCAGCACCCGGCCCTGCGGCCCGCTGCCGGGCGGGCGCGCCGCTTTGCCTCTCTGCGCACCGTGGCGGCGCTGGTGCTGCGCGAGATGTCGACCCGCTACGGCCGCACCCCTGGCGGCTATCTCTGGGCGGTGCTGGAGCCGCTGGCGGCGATCCTGTTTCTTTCCATCGGCTTTTCGCTGGTGATCCGGACCCCCTCTCTGGGCACCAGCTTCCTGCTGTTTTACGCCACCGGATACCTGCCGTTTAGCCTCTACAACACCCTTGCCAGCATCATCGCCCGGGCGGTGAGCTTCTCCAAGCCGCTGCTGAAGTTCCCGGCAGTGACCTGGCTGGATGCCATACTCGCGCGCTTCCTGCTGAACAGTCTCACCGGCGCCCTGGTGACGATTCTGCTGATCAGCAGCGTGCTGGCGGTCATCGACAGCCGCGCGGTGCTGGACCTGCCGGCAGCGGTGCTGGCGATGGCGCTGACGATGGGGATGGGGCTAGGTGTCGGCACGCTCAACTGCGCGCTGATGGGTCTTTATCCCTTGTGGGAAGTCGCCTGGTCGATCATCACCCGGCCACTGTTCCTCGCCTCCGGGGTCTTCTTCCTTTACAAGGATCTGCCGCCGCTGGCGCAGGACATCCTGTGGTACAACCCGCTGATGCATATCACCGGGCTGATGCGCAGCGGCTTCTACCCCAGCTATACCGCCTCTTACGCCAGCGTGACCTATGTGCTGCTCATCAGCCTGATCCTGCTGGCGCTGGGGCTGGTGCTGATGGGCCGCTACCACCGCGACATCCTGAACCGCTGAGGCGCAGGCCCGGAGACTGGGCCCCGGAGACTGGGCCGGTCCCGGAAACGGACCGCAGGATACCGGCTGGTTTCAGCCGCTGCCCCCCCCCGCAGGGGCGCCCGGCGGCAAGGTCTCCGGAAATCCAGCCCCTGTTTCAGGCGCGGCGGCGCCGGTTCACTTCCCAGGCCAGCGCCAGAGCCGCTGCAACCGCCGCAACGGCCAGCAGGCCCGCACTTGCATCGATTTCCGGCGTGTTATGCGGATTGCCGACGCCGTTGTTCCAGCCGTTGCCGCCGGCATTGCCATTGCCATTACCGTTGCCCCAGCCGCCATTGCCATTGCCGTTCCCGTTGCCCCGGCCAGCGGCAAACGCCGCAGACAGGGTCATGCAGCTGGTAAAAATCGCGGTGCCTGCAGCGGTCAGAAGAGATCTCATTGCTTTGGCCTCAAAAGGTTGGATTACAATTGCCTTCCGGCCACCGATAGCATTTTCCCGGCCCGGGCACAATTTCCGGAGCCGCCCGGACGTGTTTCTGCCGCCCGGCTGTCTCCGGGATGCACCGGCCCCGGGCGCGGCTAGAGGCGCGCCTGCAGGAACCGCGGCGCGCCGCCGTCCAGGCAGACCGCCGACAGCACCCCGCTGGCATAGGCACCGGTGTCGATGGCAATCCGGCCCTGCTCTGCCGCGGGCCTGCTGACGATGCTATGCCCGTGCACCACCCAGATCCCGTCCCGGCGCGGGATGCGCAAAAACTCCGGATGGCCCCACATCAGCACCTCCTCCGGCTGCGCATCCGGCGCCGCCCGCGGGTCTGCCCCGGCATGCACCATCAGCACATTGCCCGACAGCACCGAGGTCTGCAGCCCGGCCAGCCAGGCGATCAGCGCCGGGCCCATCCCCTCCTGCAGATGGTCGCGGCAGGCGCGCAGCTCTGCCGCCGTCATCTGCGGCCGCACCCCGCGGATGCCGAAAGAGGCCAGCGTCTGCAGCCCGCCATTGCGCAGCCAGCATCCGCCCTCGCCGGCCGGGTCCTGCAGAAAGTCCAGCAGCATGGCCTCGTGGTTGCCCATCAGGCAGGTCAGATCCGGACGCGCGCTAAGGCAGCGCAGCACCTCCGCGCTGTGCTCGCCGCGGCCGGTGTAGTCGCCCGCCAGCACGATCCGGTGGCCTTGCGGCACCTGCGCCAGCATGCGCTCCAGCAGCCCCAGACAGCCATGCACGTCGCCGATCACGCACAGCGGCACAGCCGGTGCCGGATCCGCAAACCGGGCCCCCGGCCAGAACCTGTTGAACAAGGATGACAGCACCGATGCCAGGCCTCCCGGCGGCCCCTTGAGCAAAAAATTCCCGGCGCGGGGCCGCGCGCCGGGGCAAAACCGTCAGATGGTGATAGCCGCCCGCCCGCCGCGGGGCAAGCGCCCGCTCAGGCGCGGCGGCAGGCCGGCACCCCCATGCGGATGATCTCGCTGCCCTTGATCTTGTGCACCCCGGAAATCCGGTTGCGCCCCTCCGCCATGAACCAGGCCTTCAGGGGCGCCGGGTAATGCTGCGCCATCACCCGGCTGAAATAGTCGAACTTCTCCTGTGTCAGGCGCCGCCCCCCGCGCGAGGGGCCGTGGAAGCCGAAGGTGGTGCCGGGATCGACGCAGGCGCCGGGCAGGCCGAGGAACATGGTGCAGGTGGAATAGCAGACCTTGCCGCGGATCTCGACCCGCACGCCGCGCTTCTGCAGGTTGCTCAGCTCGATCAGCCGGTCATGCAGATAGCCGCCGCGGTCGCTGCCCACCACATAGGTCTGCTGCGCGGCGGCGCCCGCGGGCGGCAGCAGCATCAGCGCCAGGCCGCAGGCGGCAGCGGCCCGGGCCGCCGGTTTCAGGGCGGAATAGGCGCGGGAGAGGAAAGCGGGAACAAGGGCCGGCATGGTCAGATCTCCATTGCGTAAAACAGGTGCTGGAGACTGAGTAGAAAACCGCAGCGGGCGGAGCGCGGTCAGGGTGTGGCAAAAATTAGCACATTATCAACACTTTAGGTCGTATGTTAGGAAAATTTTAAGAACCCGCCACGAGGTCCGCTCAGATCAGATCAGCGCGAAATCCCCTATGGCGATGGCTGCGGCGGCAATCAGGGCATTGGCCAGCATATGCGCCTGCACCGCGCCGCCGGGCTGGCGGCTGCGCAGATACAGCAGCCCGAAGGCCGCCCCTGCCAGGGCGCCCGCCAGCCAGCGGTCGTGCAGCGCCGCAAACAGCAGGCTGCTGACCGCCAGTCCGGCAAAGGCCCGCCAGGGCGCCGCCGCCGGGCCGCCGGCGATGCGCTCCAGCACATAGGCGCGGAAGAACAGCTCTTCGATCACCGGCACCAGCAGCACCGTGCCGAAGAGGCGGCAGGCAATCCAGAACGGATCCGGCTGCGCGGCGCCGGCCGCGGCCTCCGGCGCGGTCCAGAGCCACAGCGCCGCCACCGCGCAGCCCGTGAGCCAGTCCAGCGGCCCGGCCTGCCATTTGAAGGTTTTCAGCGCAGGCCAGAACAGCGCCAGCCCCAGCAGCATCGCCGCCACCCGCAGCGGATAGCCATCGGCGGGGATCTGCCAGATCAGCGGGGTGAGCGTGCCGCTCAGCATGAACAGGATGAAGGGCACGATCCTGGCAAACAGCGGATCCGCTGCCAGGGGCGGGCCTGTCCGGGCGGCGGGGCCCGCAGCCCTGTCATGGAAGACATCCAGATTGTGAACGGCCGCCAGAACCGCAAAGGCCAGCAGCGAAAACAGGAGCCAGCCCGCATAGGAGTGGAACCCGTCCACCGCCAGCTGGGGCGAGACATTGGCCCCCAGCCAGACCAGCACGGCGATCCTCAGGACATTCAACACCCAGCTGAGGCCGACTGCCAGCGGGAACAGGACCATCCAGTACGGCGCCATGCGCAGCGTGCTGCGCGCCAGCAGCGCATAGATGCCCATGAACACCGCCACCAGGGCCATGCCTTCGGCACCGGAACAGCCCGTGGCAATGCGCACCGCAAAGTCATTGAGGCCGATGATGCGGTCGCCCGGAAGGCTGGAGACCGCCGTGCCCGCCAGGGAGAGCACCAGGGCAACCGCCTCGAAGGTCAGCCGGGTCAGAGCGCGGTTTTCGCCCCAGAGCCAGCCCGCGGCCTCCACGACCAGCGGCAGCAGAAAGAACCCGGCCGCCGCAAGCGGCAGCAAGGCGTCATTGCCAAGCAGCCATTGCTTCCAGGCCCGCCAGGGCAGGAGCCAGAACGCCGCGCCCAGAAACGCCAGCGCCGCACCTGCCAGGAACAGCGGCGCCGCCTGGCTGAACTGCGCCTCCAGCTGCGGCAGGGTAAAACGCCACAGCGGCGTCAGCAGCAGCGCCAGCCCCAGCAGGTGCAATGCAGCCGGCAAGAGGCTGCGGGGCGGGGCGGTTTTCGCCAGATACAAATAGTTGCGCCAGAAGCGGGGAACGAAAATGTTCATCAGGACAACGGCCAGACACATCAGGAAAACGCTCAAAGGAAGCGTTCTCATTAGCCGGCAGACCGCAAAAACGGACACATTGCTGCAGGAAAACTGCTCCGTCTCATGGGTCAGGAGGCGGATGGCCGCAGCTTCGGCCACAGCGGCCAGCAAAAAAACAGCCAGGCGCCCGGATACAGGCATAACAACCAGCCCCTGCCTCATGGTCACTCCTTGAGCACGCGTTTGAAAACAGGGGGGCGCAGCCCCTGCCCTGCCCTGTCAGGGATGTTCTCTTCTCAAACAAGGCGGCCGCATGTTCAAGGGTCTCCCGCAAGATCCAGCCGCTGGCATTCGCCGCCATCAGGCTTGCGGTGCCTGCCGGATCCGCAATTCCGGACCGGGCTGCACCGGTGAGGGGGCCCTGGCGCCGTTTCAGGGCACAAGCCGCAGCGCGCGTTGCGCCGCCGGGCGAACCGGCGCACGCCCGGTTGTTCCAGCCTTAACCCGGATATCCCATCATTCAGCCCATCGGAGGAATCGGGACGCACGTTGCAACAGGCCCGCAATTTCAGGAGTTCACCCATGCCGCAAACCGATCCGTTCGCCCGCCACCGCCGCGGGCTTTCAAGCCCGGCTGCCACCCATTTTGCAATCACCCCGCAGGACGGGGCCGACCTGCCGGTGCGCCCGCGGGTGCTGCGGGTTGTCTCGGGCGGGGACCTGGCGGTCCGGGATTCCGCGGGAACCATCATTGTCTACCCGGTCGCCTCAGGCGAGACATTCACTTTCTCGGCCGCCGGGATCGAAGCAACCGGCACAACGGCAACTGTCGCGGGGTGGTACTGATGCTGGGTACCGGCCTTTCAATGACGGGTGAGGCCGTGCAGGGGCGCAAGCCGCCGCCTGCGCCCCTGACCGACCTGGACTTCCGGCAGGACCGCTACTTTCAGGCAGGCGCCGCCAGGCGCTTTGACGAGATCTGCGCCTACAACGGCACCGGCCTGCGCACCTTCACCGGCAAGACGGGAGAGCTGCTCTGGGCGGCGCATAACCTGCTGGCCCATTCCGGCGATCTGATGCAAAGCGCCGCAAGGGACGCGTCGGTGTCCGGGACCCGGCTCACGGCCGCGGCAGGCACAGGCGCACGGGCGCCTGAGGCGCTGCGGGCAGGGGTAACGCTGCCGGATGCGGGCACCTATACCTACGCGGCCCATGTCCGGCAGGTGAACCTGCGCTACCTTGCCATGGCCTCCGCGGGCTACGGCACCGGCGCAGAGGGCGTTTCCCTTTTCGATCTGCAGGACGGGGCGGTTGCCAGCCAGGGCACCGGCCACCTTGCGCAAATCCAGCCGCTGGCCGACGGCAGTTTCATCTGCAGCATTGCTTTTGCCATGGATGGATCTGCGCCGGCCGGCACGCTGAGTGCGGGCGTATCAGAAAGCGCGGCAGCGCATCTGGTGACGGATCCGGACGGCACTGAGGCGGTGGACGTATTTGCGCAATGGCTCTACCGCTCCGATCTCGGCGGCATGGCGGACAACCCGGATAACGCCCTGGGGGCAGGCTTTGAGACCTATGTCCCGTCCAGTGCCTCACCGGTCTTCAAGGCGCGCCGCAACGCGTATGAAAACGGTGCGCCGGCAGGGATTAAGATCGAAAGCGGCGCCGCGGTGAACCTGTTGCGGCACGCCATCGCGCCCGCCGGGAACTGGGCCTCTCCCAACAGCACCCTTGAGGAGGTGCCCGGCGGGTTCGTGCGGATAACTTCAAACGGCACGGGCAGCTTTCCCAGAACCGAAAGACGGGATGTCGGCGGCGGCGCAGGCGTATATACCGCGCAGGTCGAGGTCCGTGCGGGCAACAGCGGCGGGTTTACCATCAGGGCGTTTGGCAGCGGGTTCAGCGGCGGCAGCGACTCCGTTGCCTACCGCTTTGATTTCAGCACCGGGGCATTCACCAAACTGGCGGCCGCTCCGGCCCTTTATCCCCCGGCGGCCAAGCTGGTCTCCCCCGGCGTCTACCGGCTGGCAATGACGTTCACCGCCGGGACCGTAACATCCTTCAACATGTATCCTGTCTGGAATGATTCAGCTTCAGGCATGTATGCGGACTTCCGCCGCCCCCAGCTTGAACCGGGATACACCCCCTCCTCCTTCATCCCCACCGCTGGCAGCCCGGTCACCCGCCCGGCAGAGACGCTGGCCATCCGCGCCTCTGTGCTGCCCGCCGCCATGCCGGAAACGGTGTCGTTTGCCATGGATGGCCGCATGAGTTTTGCAGACAGCGGATCCGGTGCAGCAGCCCGGTTCTTCGACTGGCGGGCTGATGCGGGCAGCTTCCTCAGGGCAGACCTGAGCGCCAGCAGCCCGGCAACCGGCCGGATCCGGGTTTCCAGCGGACAGTCCGGTGCCGCCAGCACCGCCAGCGGGGCGGCATCCGCTTACGCAGCCGGCCTTGATGTGCCTGCCGGATTTGCCGCCCGCCACCAGGCGGCGCTTTTGGAGCTGGCGGAGAAAGGGAAGACCTTCCCCGCCTCGCCCGCACCATCCGCGCTGCCGGACCTGGCGGCAGCCGGTATCGGCCTGGCACCGGTGTTCAACGGCAGCCTTGGCCGCTTCCGCATGTGGGACCGCGATCTTGGCCGCCCCGGCATTGAGCGGATCACCGCATGAGCGGCAGCCTGCGGTTCACCGCAAAGGCGGCACTGAACGGCAAGGAGACGCTGGCGGCCGGGAACGAGAGTGTCTACATTCCGCTTGGCGCCATCCACCCGGATGGAGAGCCCGGGCAACGTGCCGGTGAGGCTGACATCATGCGCTGCGAAGACATTTATGCGCGGACAACTGGAAAGATCATTCACGAATGAGCGCATCTTCGGGTTCGGTTCTTTACCTGTCGCCCTATTTCTGGCCGGAAGAGATCGGCTCTGCCCCCTACTGCCGGGAACTGGCAGAGCACTTGTCGGACCAGGGGTACGCCGTCTCGGCGCTCGCCTTCCGCCCGCATTACCCCAGCTGCGGCCCCTTTGGAGACTGGGCGGGAGGGGCGCGCGACCGTGAAGCTCTGGGCAGGATCGCAATCGAACGCGTCCCGGTGAACCCGCGCGGCTCCGGCGGGTTCAAGACCCGGGTCGGCAATGATCTGCGCTTCCTGCGCAGGGCAGCCTGGCATGCGCTTCGCGGCACGCACCGCAAGACCGGCGCCATCATTGCCTATATTCCGAGTGTTCTGGCTCTTTACGGCGCCAAGGCGCTGAAGCTGCGCTCCGGCGCGCCTGTCATTGCCGTGGTCCACGATATCGAAAGCGGCCTTGCCGGCTCGCTTGGCATCGCCTCCAATCCGCTGGTGCTGAAGATCATGCGCCTGGTGGAGCGGGTTGGCCTCAACTTCGCGGATGAGGTTGTTGTGCTGACGGAGGGCATGAAGCGGGAACTTGAGAAGGTCGGCTGCAGGAAGCCCATCACGGTGCTGCCGATCTGGTCGCAAGCGGCCGAAGAAGCTCCGGTCGATCCGGGCGCCCCGGTGCGGGTGATGTATTCCGGGAACTTCGGCAAGAAACAGAATCTGGACCAGATCCTGCCGCTGCTGTCGCATGTGTCGAACACGATGCCAGAGGTTGAGATCCTGATGCGCGGCGGCGGGTCGGAGCGCGCCCGGATCGAAGCCGAGGCCGCCCGCCGCGGCATCGCAAACGCCCGTTTCCTGGAGCTGGCCCCCGCCGGGGAGTTCATGGCCTCGCTGCAGAGTGCCAATGTCCATCTTGTGCCCCAGGCCCTGAACGTGGCGGACTATGCGCTGCCCTCGAAGATCTTCTCGATCATGTCGGCAGGCCGCCCCTATGTCTGCATTGCCGAACCGGGCAGCCCGCTTGATGCCCTGGCCCGGGAGTCCGGCGCGGGCATCTGCGTTTTCCCGGATGACGAGGCCCGCCTCTGCCAGGAGGTGGCAGGGCTTCTGAGCGACCCGGCGCGGCAGCAGCGCATGGGCGATGCCGGCCGCGCCTTCGTGCAGCAGCACATGAACCGCGGCACCATATTCAGCAAGTACGAGGCCATCCTGCAGCGCCTGACCGGCGCCTCCCGGGGGGCCGCGCATTGCCAGGATTAAAGCCCTTGCCGCCGGCAGCCCGGAACCGGCCCGGTTCCTGCGCGGTGTCTTCAGCCGCAGGCTAAGTATACCCGAATGCCTCCAGGGACGGGCGAAGCTGTTCGGTCATTGCGCGCGCTTCAGCGTCGCTTAAGCCTTTGCGCCACTTGCCTGTGCCGCCGCGCCGGAAGGTATGCGACTTTCCCGGATCAATGGCCGTCTTCAGCGCCTGCAGAAGGGCGCTGCGGTCCTCAGCCAGACCGCCGGTGCGGGCAGTGTAAGCATCGATAATGCGCAACAGCTGGCTGTCGCGGCCCGCGCCTGCGATATCTTCGTAGCGGATGGCAAGGGTATCCGGGTCCTGCAGCCAGCCGGAATAGGGCAGCAGGCGGCTGTTGCATTCCGGGTAGCGGCGGTCCAGCCCGTTCAGAGCCAGCTGCAGCCGGTCCCGGTCATTGTCCAGCTTGGCAAAATGCTTGTGCATCCGGTGCCAGCGGTTCATCTCGCTCAGGTAATAGGCTTCTGACACAATCACGTCCCGCGGGTCGCGGTAGATGAAGAGATGCAAGGCGTTGATGCCTTGCAGGGCGGCCTTCGCCTCGGGGGAACAGTACAGATGGCAGCCGAGGGTTTCCGACGGCAGCACTGCGGAAATCCGCCGCGCCAGATCATCCGGCGCCCGTTCCCGCTGCGTTAGGGACGGGCTGGTTGCAATAAAGCGGTTGAGGTAGCGGGCACCGGGAAGGGCCCGCGTTACCTGCAGCAGAAGATGCGTGCCGCTTTTGGGGAGCGAATTCACAAAAAGAGGCGGGCAATTTGCATAGGCCTCAGGTCTCACAGCCCTCCTTTCCAAAGCCGCAGCGGGGCGCCGCAGGAGGGCAATTCCCTTTCTGACAACAGGGGATTTACGTACCGAGGGGTGGTCTGCAAGGCGGCCGAAATTCATCCTGTACCAGTTTCCCTGTTTATTGCTGCGAAAGACGTTCCGGTATTCGCGGGCCTTGGCAAGACCCTTGTCCGGGACGCCTTGGCGCAGGCACAGACGCGCGGGTATCTTCACCAGGGCGCCCCCTGGAGGAGGCTTGCTGCCTCCCTGCCGCACCTGATCGGACAGCCCTGCGCCGCCGGTTGCAGGTGCCAAAAGATAGGCGCAGCCTGGGGCTGTAGCAAGCGGATAAGTTTGGATATGGTTCGCTGGATCATAGTGCAAAGCAGAATACGGCAGCATGGCAAACAGCTCGAACCTGACGTCCCCTACCCCGCCAAAGCCCGTCAAGGGGCACTCGGTTGCGCGGTTCCCGTTGCGCCACCGGGTTTACCGCCTTGCCTGGATGACCGTATGGCGGCTTCTGGCGTCCTGGACACCTCCGCAGTTAAACCGCTGGCGCTGTTTTCTGCTGTCCGCATTTGGTGCCAGGATCGCGGCCGGCGCCGTGGTGCGCTCAAGCGCGGCTGTCTGGTACCCGCCCAACCTGGTCATGCGGGAAGATGCGATGCTTGGCGATGGCGTTCAATGCTATAACATGGATCTCATTGTCATCGGCGCGCGGTCCGTTGTTTCCCAGCGGGCCTTCCTCTGCGGCGGCACACATGATTTCACCCGTGCCAGCCGGCCCCTTGTGACGCGCCCGGTCGAGATCGGCGACGATGTCTGGATTGCTGCAGAGGCTTTCATCGGGCCGGGGGTCACGGTTCCGCAAGGGTGCGTGATCGGCGCCCGCGCGGTCGTTACAGGGAAGCTGCAGCCCTGGACGGTCTATGCCGGAAATCCGGCCGCAGCGCTCCGGCGGCGGGATCTCGAAACCAGCAGTTAACCGCGGTTCGCCGCTTCGGATATTGCGTCCAGCAGATCCCGGGCGGCGCTGCCGACCGAGAAACGCGCCTCATAGGCGGGCCGGCAGTTGGCCTGCATCTTTGCGGCTTCCGAAGCCGGCATCGACAGGAACCGGCAAAGCACCGCCGTTGTTGCCGCGACCGTATCGGGGCCGGACAGGCCGGCGCCGTCTTCAACGACCTCCCGCCAGATATTGACCTTGCCGGAGATGAGAACCGGGGTGCCGGCCGAAAGCGCTTCTGCAACAACAAGGCCAAAGTTTTCCTGATGCGAAGGCAGGACAAAGGCGCGGGCGCCGGCGAAGGCGGCAGATTTCTCCGGGCCCCTGATCATGCCCGGCCAATGAATGCGGGCGGCAATCCCGAGCTGCTCCGCAAGCGCTTCCAATTCCGCTTTCCACCCGACCTGATCCGGGCCGGCGATCACCAGGTCCAGCTGCGGATGGCGCGCCGCGGCCTCGGCGAAAGACCGGATCAGGTTATCGCAGGCCTTTTTCGGATGTATCCTGCTCAGGAAAAGAAGATAATCGCGGTCCCCCAGGTCCGGCAGCCGGGCCCGGAAACTGCTGCGGCCCTGCAGCTGCTCGGCTTCGGGCCTGCGCTGGTCGGCGGCGCAGAATGCCAGCACTTTCGAACGGTACCCCTGGTATCCGCGGAATGCCCCCAGGGCCAGGCGCTCTTCTTCCTGGCACGTGAACAGAACCGCATGGGCGTCCTTGAGAACCCGCCCCAGAAACAGTGTCCAATAGGCTTGTTTCAGAAGGTGCTTCAACCGGCCGGCCTGGCGGAAATAGGGATCGAGCATGCCATGGGTGAAAACCAGCCACGGAAACCCCGCGCGTTTCATCTCGCGGTAAGCGCCGGTTGCGGCATGGCTCCACAAGCCATGAATGACCGCGGCATCCGCACCGGCAAGCAGGCCGGAGACACGTCCGCCGAAGCCGGGGGCCCGGCGCAATGGCCCGCGCACCGGGCCCGCCGCCTCCACCTGGAAAGGAAAGTCCTTCAGAAAGGGCGCTTGCGGATCGTCAAGCGTGACAAAGATGCTTTCATGACCCTGCCGGGCATGCGCTTCAGCCATGACACGTGCATATTCAATCGGCCCGCCCCCTTCGGGATCGGCAGAACGGATAAGATGCAGGATCTTCACAGGATGGCCTCTCTGGTTTCACCGGTTCCGCGGCAGCCCGGCCGCTGGGCGGCCGGTCCGGCGGTTTTCATGATTGTCTTCATCTCTGCGGGCGGAGGACGCTCCTGCCATTCCGCCGGCGCGCCGGGCGTCCCGGTGCACGAAGGCCCCGATGGGCGCCTTGCGGGCCGTGTCCCCGGATTTCGCGTTAAGGGCTGCGGTCATGCTGACGGTGTCCCGGCTCAAACTGAAAAGGTGATCTGCCTCAGAGGTCCTCAACCGGCGGCAGATGCTGCGCGATAACGGGCAATTTGCCCGGCAGGAGCGCGTCCGTGATGCGCAAACAAAGACGCCGGGGCCTTGCCAGAAGGTCCAGAAGATGCCGCCGGCGCATTGCCTTGAGGTCCGCCTCGGTTCTGTCCCGCCCCATCACCTTCCTGTAGATGCGCTCGTGGTTGCGCCGGTCCTCGGAAGCATGGCGCTGACTGCCGGTGATACTGTCCCCATAAAGAACAAAGGCCGACCAAAAGCCTGGAACATGCGCAAACCGCATGCCGGCCAGCGCCATATCAACCAGGATTTCGCCATCCCAGCAGGTCCGGTTCGCGGCATTGAAACCGCCCGCTTTCCGGAAACTTCCGGCCTTGTATAACGTGGACTGCTGAAGCCAGAGCGTGCGGTAGTGCACGTAGCGCTCAGCCGTGAAGGCCGGGGTGGCCAGCACGCGGCGGTAAGGCACGCCGCTGATACCGGTAAGATACCCGTCGCCGAAGATGCAATCCGCCCCGGGGTTGGCAGCGATTGCACGTGCCGCCTGCGCCATCCCCCCGGCAAGAAAGAAATCGTCTGCGTTCAGGTAGATGAACCAATCCCCAGAGGCGCGGGCAAAGCCTTTGTTCAGGCCATCGGCAGGCCCGTTGTCCGGTTCCCGGATGATTTGCAGGCGGCGGTCTCCGCGCGCCTCATACTCTGCCAGGACCGCAGCGGTGGAATCCGTTGAGCCAGGATCGATCACAATATACTCCAGCTCCACCCCCTGCTGGGTCAGGACGGATTCCATGCAACGGCGCAGGAACCGGCCCTGGTTGAAGGCGTTCGTGACAACAGAAATCTTCATGTATCCCCCTGGCCCTTCTTCATTGATTTCAGGTGGTCTGCGAGAAGCGTGGCGGCAATGACGATGAAAAGCGCAGTTATGCAACGCCGTTCTCCGCCAAAGGGTGAAAACAGCGTATCCCAGAGCAACGTCGCAACAGCCAGGAATTCGTAGCTCCAGCCTGGCCGGGCTGCGATGGCGGCGGCCAGCAGAGCGCGGAACGCCAGCACCAGAACCGATGCCCAAAACAGCCCTGCAAGCACGCCGTGCTGCACCCATGTCCCCAGCAGGATCGAGTGGCTGGGGATGGTCTCGACCCGGGTGAGATACTCGGCATTCCAGTTCACATAGGCGCCCTGCGCCTGAAGGAGCTGGTAAAGCAAATAGCGGTATTGCGGCTTTTCAGCCCAGGAGCCATGCCCCAGCAGCGGGCTTTCCGAAATTGCCCGAAGGGCCACGATACTCTCTGGCCGCCCGCCGAAGAAAATGCTCCGCCCGCCTGCCGTCTGTGCCAGGTGCTTGTAGAGCATTTCCTGCCCGAGCACACCTGTCTTAACGATTTCACTGAACACCGCCTCGCCTGCGATCATGCCGCCGAACAGCAGCATGATCACCAGGCCGATCGCAAAAACCCTGTCGCGCGGCCTGCTGAAATGCAGGGAAAAAGCGCTGAGGGCACCGGACAGGAAGGTCAGAAGGAAAAGAGACCGCGCTCCCAGAAAGAGATGCAGAGGCGCGGCCGCCATCAGCCAGGCCCCCGTTTTACGGCGCCCCAGGCCAGCAGCACGCATCACCAGAAGCAACAGCAGCGTAACCGAAAGCCCGGCCCCGAATTTCCATTGCAAACCGAAAAACGCGCCCCGGGCATTGTCGGTAAAAGACGTCAGCAGGGCAGCCGCGCCGACCCCGGCCATTGCATAGAACAGCCGGTCGCGGCGGCCGTCCACCAGAGTGAAGGCCACAACCAGGTATATCCCGAACAGGCCTACCAATGCCCATCCCTTGGCCATGTTGGCCGCCGGGGACTGGTTGACGATGTCTGACCAGAGCATGCCGGAAACCCAGAGCGCATAAAATACCAGAACCGGGCGCAGATAGGCTTGCCGCAGATTGATCCTGCCGCGCGCGAGCAATGCGGCGAACAGCGCGGCCGCCAGGAAATCCGACACCATCAGCTGGCCGACGGCATTGAACCGGAACGCCGTCAGGGCCGGCAGGAGAAACAACAGCACATGCGCCGGCGCAAAGACGCTGCGCGGCACCACCCAGCGGCGGTGTGCCCCCGGAAAGGCCGCACTCATTTGCTTTTCCTCGACGCGAGTTTGCGCACAGCATAGCAGAACTCCGGAATTGGCGGAGTTGCCAGATCCCTGATGAACTGCCCCATGCCTGCCCCCAGCACAGCCTGATTAAAATGCAGCGTCAGCACACACATGCCGGCATGCACAAGAACAAGCGCACAGGCCACGCCAATGAGCCCCCACGGGTGCGACAGAACATAAGCCGCACAGATCCCCAGCAGGCTCAGCAGGAAAAACCCCCACGCCAGGGGGCGGTGCTGATTGGTTCCCAAACGCACCGCCGAGGGCACGCGCCAGATCCCTTCGAGGATTGTTGCAAGCAGCAGCGGCGCGAACAGCAACGGCAGAAAGCCTATCCGGCCATGTGTCCAGGCTGAAAAGATCACAGGTCCGGCGATCATGAGGCATGCTGCGGCCGCAAGGGAGGCCCAGAACGTCAGACGGGAAACAGCACTGACCAGCTGCCGGAGCTTTTCCCGGTTCCCGGCCCCTTGCAGCAGGCCTGCTTCCGCTGTCAGCGGCTGCACCCCAAGGCGGACGATCTGAAAAGCAAGGCGTGTCAGGGTCCGGTGGGTCGCAAAAACCGCAACCACGACAGCCCCCATCGTTGCCCCCACGATGAGAACCATGCCCTGCAGCACAATCGCCTCCGCCAGCGGGATCAGGGTGAACCCGATCCCCAGGCCGATATACTTGGCCATTCTTTCGGCGGGCATCGTGAACAAACGCACCCGAGGGGTGAGACCGTTGCGATGCGACAAAAGCGCCAGAACAGAGACTTCCAGCACCCGCACGGCCACGGTCAGGGCCGCGACCTCTACCGGCCCGGCTTCGGCGGAACTGACAGCCAGAGCAATTATGCCTATCCGGATGAAGGCGGCGGCGGCGCGGACCAGGAAAGCGGCATGCACATTGCGGCAGGCGCGCAGCCCGGCCTGAAAAACCAAACCGTTTTGATTGAGAAGCACATTCAGAATGAGGAGAGCAAAGACGGCGCCCGCCTCAAGCTGCGTCATCAGCGACAGCCCGAGCCAGCTTGATAGCGGCACAAGAAAGGCGCCGCCCGCCAAGAGCACGGACAGCAGCAGCGACCATCGTGCAAAGGCGGACAGGACGTCGCTGTAAAAGGACCTGGCTGCGGCGCTGATACCGTTTGCGCTTCGGCGCGCCAGTTCGTTCGACGATGCCGTGACGAAACCGAAGTCGGAAAGGGACAGATAGATGGGAACGGCTGCGACCAGCAGCCATTCGCCGTAGAGAGAGGCAGACCAGAAGGCCAGAAGTATTGGCACCATCAGCAGCTGTTCTGCCACCCGGGCAAGAAGACCCGCGCCGTTGGCCGCGCTGCCAAGAATGATGCGCCTGCCGGTACGGTCTGCCATCATATGAAACCGCCGCAAGGCCTGGAAGCAGCCGGCCGGGAACACGCGCTCCCGGCTGCGGCAGCGCCGCACCGCAAAACCGCCCTGCCCGGACCGGGCATCCCGCCCGCGGCAGCGGCCCTTGAGATGCCGAATGCCTTTGCAGGATCATGGCCCCCCTCGCCTTGCGGGCCGGCCGGGCCGTGACACGCCGCTGCCGGGGACGCGGGCGCCAAGGCGTGTCACCGCACGGCATCATAGCTGCTCCGGTCATTCAGAAGACGGGCATAGAGCGCGTTGGCCTGCTCCAGCAAACCAGGATCGAAGTTAAATGCGATTGCCTCCTGCGCTCTGCTTTTGGCCTCTGACGGGCGCGCAATGCGGCGCTCCGCCGCCTTATGGGTGCGGCGCGCGATCTCCTCAATTTCCGCGTAAACGGCTGCAACATTCTCCTCAGAATGATCGAAGCAGGCAAAGTTCGTTTTGAACGCCGCATTGAATTCCGCAGTCACCGCTCCGAAGTCGGAAACCACTCTCCTGAAGTCGGCAATATAGATATGGTCCCGAAGCGGCAGCATCCGCCGGTAGAAAGAGATCCAAAGGCGCAATGCCTTGTTCTCGTCCGCGCCCTCATAGAAAACACAGTAGCTGCGCACCGCGCTTTCCGGGGCACGGATCAGCACCATTGCCGGCAGGCCGCGCCGGACACCGGCGGCAATTTGCGCTTCAGCATGCAGATGGTGCGCCAGCTTGACCGACCTGTTTCCAGCGGACTGAAAGGCAACCACTGAAAAAGTATTGGCCGAGCGCGGAAAGCCTTCGATCACAACTTCCGTCGCCGGGCCAATAAGCAGGCCGCGCGCGTGCTTGGGGCCGAAATGGCGGAAGACGGGAGCAAAGAGAGCAGGGTACGGCTTTATTGCATCCTTGATCAGGGCCCGGAATCTGCTGCGCCCGGTGTCCTTTCCGGAAGGCCGGCTGCCCGGTCTCTCCTGTCGCATTTCCCTCACTGTTCCTTTCTCGAAAGATCCGGGCGGCCCTGCGGCAAAGCATACCCGAAGGCGCGCTTGGATCCAGACGGCTGCTCAACCATCAATCCGCAATCGCATTGACCGGCGCGGTGAGCAGCGACGGCGTGATCTGGTCGATGGTGCGGCCCCAGCGGGTCACCGGGTTCTCGGCCACAAACACGACGTCGCCGGGGCGCAGCTCAAAACGGGCGGCCAGCGGCAGATGCGCGGCGTTGCGCAGGTTCAGGTGCCAGGCGGTGACCGCGCCGAACTCGCGGATGTCCTGCGAGGCGCGCAGCACATAGACTTCGGATGCGTCGCCGGTCTCCTTGGCGATGCCGCCGCCGGTGCCGAACAGCGCATCCGCCAGCGCCGCCCTGCGCCCGAACGGCAGCGTGTGGCGGCCCTGGGTGCGGACCTCGCCGCTGAGGTAGACGTAGTCCCGCTCCACCGCGTCCAGCTCCACCGCCTGGGCGAAGGTCTGGCGCCGCTCATCCAGGTCGGCGCGGCGCAGGGTCAGCGCCGCGGTCAGCTCGTCGATTGCGGCGCGGCGGGCCGCCAGGGTGGTCTGCTGCAGCTGGATCTGCTGGGCGAAATAGCGCTCGGCGCGGCTGAGATCGTAATCGGTATCCACAAACACCGAGTCATCCGCCAGCAGCTTGAGGCGCTGCAAGTCGGAGCGGGCATAGAGATCCTCCAGCGGGATCTGGTACATGGCGCCATCGCGGTAGATCCTGACCGAGCTGGTGTCGATATCCGCCACCGAGACCGACCCCGCCGCCGCCAGCGCCTCGCCCAGGGTGAGCGGCGTCAGGGTGACCGGCAGCACGCCGGGCTTGCCGACGGCGCCGCCGACCGAGACCCGGCGGGAATTGAACTCGGCAACCTCAAGGCTGAAGGTCGGATCGATCTGGCTTTCCACCAGCCGCTGGAACAGCAGCGCTTCGGCCTCGTCCACGGTGAGGCCGGCGATGCGCACCCGGCCCACGTCCGGTATGTTGATTGAGCCGTCATCCTGCACCGTATAGCCGTTGCGGCTGTTCTGCGCCGCCAGCAGCCCCGACAGCTCAGCCACCGTGCCCCGGGTCGACGGCGTGGACAGCACCACCACATCGCCGGTGCCGATGGTATAGGGGCCCGGGTCCGCAGCCGGCGGCGGATCCAGCCGCAGCCCCTGGCGGCCGCCGTCCTGGGTTGAGGGCGCCTCAGGCAGCGGGCCCGCCCCGCGCGGGCCGGCGCCCGCGCCGGAACCTGCAGAGAGCTGGAACACGGCCGGAAGCGCCTTGGGCTCATAGGCGGCGCGGTTGGCCACCAGCACGGTTTCCGGCGTCACCGCCACCACCCGGACCTTGCCGGCGTCAGACACCCCCGCCTTGACCGCGGGGCTGCGGTAGATCGTGGAGCAGCCGGCCGCCAGGGCCGCCACGGCCAGGGCGCTGAGAGCGATGGAAATGCGGCGCACGGTGCGTCCTCCACTAAGCTTAACGTCAAATATCATCCGGCACCGCCTTCAGGAACAGATTGCCAAGGAAGCCGCCGGTCCACTGCGAAGACTGCACGACCGCGGGGGGATCCTGCCGTATCCAATAGGTATTTGTGAAGCTTTCCGCCACCCCGTGGCAGCGCTCCTCCAGCTTCTGCACCGGCACCGGCACCCCGCGCAGGAAGATCTCCTCTGCCCCCAGATGCGCCACCGCGCATTGGTAGGCGTGCAGCTCGATCTGGTCGTTGCCGTTCAGGAAGCTGTGGAACCGCTCTGCCCTGCCCTCCCGGCCCGCCAGCACCAATGCGGCGCTTTGCTGCACATCAGAGGCGGCCAGGCCGGAGCCGAAGCCCTTGGCCGAGGTCAGGAACCCCTGCCGAAGGGTGATGGTGGCGCCATCGGCGGTGAGCCAGGTCTGCACGCCCGCCCGCTCGGTCTCCAGGAGCATGACACCGCTCAGACCGCGGCTCGGAAACCCGGCCTCCAGCCGCGGCGGAAGCGGCCGGATGGCGGCCAGCGCCGAGGCGCGCGGGTGGAACCGCGGCGCCTCTGGCTGCAGCGCGCCGCGCAACAGGTCGAGATCGTCTTTTGCCTCGCCGCAGGCGAGCAGCAGCAGGGCGGACAGCACGGGCCACAGGCGTTTCATCGCATAAACCTCCCCCAGCCCTTGACCAGCTGCTGGGCGCGCGCCTCGCGGGTGACGCCATAAAGCCGGTTGCGCACGTTGAGCCGGGCGCCGCCATCGCGCAGCACCGGCCGGATCACCTGCGCCAGCCGGTCGCGCGACGGGCGGCCGGTCAGCCAGGACACCGGAATTTCCAGCCGGATCCCCTTGTCGAAGCTGCCCTCGCCGAAATCGCTGAACCCCACCGTGGTCAAAGTGAAGAAGGCGCCGGCCTTGAAACCGTTGGCAAATTCCCGGTCCAGCGTGAGCGTGGCGCCATAATCGCCGGCCAGGTAGCGGCCCGCATCCGCCTGGAGGTGATACTCCCCCGGCAGATCGTAATAGGCCGACAGATGGCCGGTCACGGTTGAATAATCCTGAAAGCCGAACAGCACATCAAAATCGCGCTGCCGCACATAGTTCAGCTCCGCCCCCAGCGCCAGGCGGCTGTTGACCGGGAACCACAAAAGCTCGCCCGACAGCCCGCCGTACATGGTTTCCAGGTAGCCCGCCGTGGCGCGGGCAAACAGATCCGGCCCCGGCCGCCAGATGTATTCGGCGGTCAGATGCTCGACCCTCAGATCAGAGGCCCGCGCATAAAGCCCCCAGTCCGAGCGCACCCGCTGGATCACCGAGTTCGACTGGCGCTGGCTGTCATCCAGATTGCCGGCCGCCGGCTGGCGCAGCCCGGCGGACAGGGTCAGCCCGGGGACGGCCGTGTAATCGGCCCCCAGCTGGGCACCGGCCTCATAGCGGAAGGGCTCGTCCGGGTCGAAGAAGGACGCCTGCAGATAGGGGCCGAACCGGTAGCGGAAATGCGGATAGGCGCCGGCGGCGGTTCCGCCGGCGGCCAGCGCCAGGCTGTCAGAGACTTCGGCACGGGCAAAGCTGCGCCAGGCGCCGTCGGGGTCATGCTCCAGCTCATAAAGATCCTTGCGGGCAATCCGCACCGCGCTGAGCGGCACCCCGTTTGCCATCAGCGCAATGTCGAAATCCTGCGTTCCGGCGGGCTGGGTATTGGCCAGCACCCGCGCGGTGCGGCCGATGGCCTGGGCGGCCTGGCCGTAGCGGGCGTTTTCCACCCCGATGCGCAGGGCCTGCCCCGCCTCCTCCAGATAAACCAGCCGCAGCCCTTCCTGCTGCAGCTTTTGCGCCAGCACCTGCTGGCGGCGGGCCGGTGCAGCGGGGCCGGCGGGGGCGTCTTCAGGCAGGTTCCAGCTGGCCAGCGCCGCCTGCCGGACCGGCAGCAAGGGCGGCGGTGCCGCCCCCTGCCCGCCCGGCGCCACGGTTTGGCGCGGGTCGATGAAATAGCTGTAGGTGAAGCCGAGGGTGCTTCCATACATATAGGAGGCGCCCAGCTGCGTCCCGTTGCCGAACCTGTACTGCAGCCCGAAGTTGAAAGGGGAATTGACGTCAAACCCGGATCTGAAGACTTCCTGAGTATACAGGTCCGGGGAATACTCGGCCATGAAGGTCCAGCGGCTGTTGTGCTGCCAGCTCGCCCCGGCAAAGAATGCAGCGCCGCCCCGGAACCAGTTTCCGAAATCCAGCTGGCCGGTCTCGGCAATGCCGCCTGCTCCGGACGCTTCCCGTGTGTCGAAGCCGCCGGAAATCAGGCCCAGCGGGTTCGAAAAACTGCCGCGCCCCGCCATACGCCCCCAGCCGATGCCGCCCGAGAGCTTCAGCCGGCCGCCAATGGTCTTGGTCGCGACAACATATTCGGCCGCGTTCACCCCGGTGCCGCCGAAGTCGCGCAAACCCAGGGCGATTGCGGGCCCGCCGCTGGTTTCCTCCCGCAGCAGGAAATGGATATCGAAGCTGCGGTCATAAAGTATTCTGCCGGCACCAGTCTCGCTGCGCAGGTAATCCGCGATTGCTCCGTAACGGAAACTTCCATGCACCCAAGGGAGCATCTGGAAGGTCATCGTGGTGCGCAAGGTTCTGTCGAACACCCCCGCGGAAAAGGCCAGGGTGCCATCTTCAAACATCTCTGCTGTCGGGATTTCGATCAGGCCAGGGGTGCCGTAGGTGGAAACCGTCTGCGCCTGCGCCAATGCCGGGAGGGCAGCAATCGCCGCCGCCAAAAGCTTGTACCGTCCCTGTGACATCGGTTTCTTCACAACGTTTGAATAATGACTGAAGCCCGGCCACCCCTTACCGGTTTTCCGGCGGTCTGTCCTGCCGGCCGGCAAAAAGGCTGGAAATGTCTCTCTCTTGTGGCGAATCTGCCTGTCTCTTTCCGGTTTTGAAGCGGCAGCGCACCCCTCTCCGGAGCGTGGCGGCGGGAGCATGCAGCGGATCCGCCGTGCGGCCGCCGCGCTTCAGGCGGAACGCGGCTGGAAACGCTGTTTTCCGGGGCGGCGGGCGCAGCTTTGCAGCGGTGCGGCATTCTCAGAGCCGGCCGGGCATGATAGCTTGGCACCGAACAGGTTTAGGAGACTGACGATGATCCGGATGACCCTTTTGGCGCTGGCCCTGTCCGCAAGCGGCGTTGCCGCCCAGACTGCCGGCTCCGCAAACGGGCAGGATGACTGCGAAGAAAACCAGGCCAATCACGAAGACAATGACGGCTGCATTGCTGCCCTGCTGGACGCAAACGAGGCCGCCGCCGCTGCGGAAGCGGAAGGCGTCACCGGCTTTGTGCCGCTGATCGCGCCGGCGCTGGGGGCCGCCGCGGCCGCAGCCGGGCTTGCCGCCGCGGCAGGCGGCGGTGCGACCCCCTCCACCACAAGCACCGTCAGCACCAACTGATCCGGCACCAGCTGATCCGGCCAGGACCAGATAAGAAAACGGCGCCGCCCAAGCCGGGCGCGCCGTTTTCGTGTGCAGCGGGCCGGCCGGGCCCGGTGCCTCAGCTGACGTAGTATTTCGAGCCGTAGTTGCTGTAGCTGTAACCGTACTGCTTCATCTTGCGGGTGTTGATCTGGCTCAGGATCATCCCGGTCAGGCGCTGGTTGTCGGTCCTGAACAGCCGCAGGGTTTCCGCCAGATCCTGCCCGGCGGTGCCGTCCCATTTCACCGCCAGCAGCACCGCATCCGCATTGCGGGCGATCAGCCGCGCGTCCGACACGGCCAGCACCGGCGGGGTGTCGATCAGGATCACGTCATACCGCTGCCGCATCGCGTCCAGAAGCTCCCGGAACCGCTCCGAGGCAAACAGGTCGGCGGCATTGGCCGAGGTCTGTTCCCCCGCCAGGATGTCGCAGCCCAACAGCGGCTCCCGGAAGATGGCGTCCTCTGCCGGGATCTCTCCTGCCAGGACAGAGACAATGCCCTGCGGCGGCACCTGGCTCAGCTGGCCGGTCAGGGTCCGCCGCCGGATGTCGCCCTCGACCAGCAGCACCTTCTTGCCGATGCCGGTGAAATTCTGCGCCAGCGCCAGCGCATTGGTGGTCTTGCCCTCCCCCGGCAGCGAGGAGGTCATCACCACCACCTGCGGCGGCTGGTCGACATTGGACAGCATCAGCGAGGTGCGCAGGTTGCGCACCGCTTCCGCCGTTGCCGAAGACGGGTTTTCGGCCAGGTACTCCAGCACCCTGCGGCGGCCGCTGGCCGGAAACAGCGGGATCTGGCCCAGCACGCTGCAGCCGGTCTTGCGCTCCAGCTCCCGGGCAGAGCGGACCCCCTGCCGCCGCGCCTCCATCAGCAGCACGGCGCCGCCGCCCAGCAACAGCCCCAGCATGCCGCTCATGGCAAGGACCAGGGATCTCCGGGGCGCCGCAGCCGCCCGCGGGATCACCGCCCGCGACAAGAGGCGGCTGTCGGCCTTCTGGATGCCCTCCTGGACAGAGGTCTCCTTCAGGCGGGCAAGGAAATACTCATAGAGCAGCCGCACCGCTTCCGCCTCCCGGCTGAGCTGCTGCAGGGTGATCAGATCGGCGCTCTGCTGAGCGGTCTGCGCGCCCAGGTCCGCTTCCGACTGCACCAGTGTCTGCACCTGCTGCGCGGCGCGGCGGGCCTCCAGCGCCGCCCGGGCCAGCAGCCGCTGAAAGGCGGTGTCAAAGGCGGCCCCGCCCGCGGCGGTGCCGGCCTGATCCAGCAGCCGCTGCAACCGGCGGTCCTGGCTGATCTCCGCCTGCGCCGCCCGGGTGCCCGCGCCGCGCAGCCCGTCATAACGGGCCTGCGCAGCCGCTGCCGCGGTCCTGGCCTGCGCAATGCGCTCGCGCAGATCCTTCAGCTGCACCTCCTGCGCCTGCAGGGCTTCCGGCGAGACCAGCGCGGTGGCGGCGTTAAACGCATTTGCCTTGGCCTCGGCGGCTTCGAGCTCCGCCTGCAGCTCCGCCACCCGGCCGGTCAGCCAGGTTGTCGCCTGTTCGGTGGCCTCGAATTTCACCTCGATCTGATTGAGAATGTAAAGCTCCACGATGGTATCGGCGATCAGCGCCGATTTGCGGGGGGATTGCGTCTCCACCATCACCTCGAACACCAGTGTCTGCGGCACGCTGCGCACAAATACCCTGCTCTGCAGGGCGGACACGACCCTGTCCCGGATCAGCTGCTGCACCAGGTCCTCAGGCAGTTCCACGGGCGGTCGCTGCAGCCCCAGCAGCGACTTGACCCCCGACTTCACCGTCCAGACCAGCGTTCCCAGGGCGGAGGGTTCGGCCAATGCGCCGTTGAATTCCGGATCCTCCATCAGGCTGAGCTTGTCCACCACCTTGCTCATCAGCCCGCGCGAGCGCAGCACCTCCAGCTCTGAATTGACCTCGGCGTAATCGCCCGTCAGCCCGCTGGCGACGCTTTGCAGATCAACCACCCTTTGCTGCTTGGTTTCCAGCATCACCACGGCGCTGGAGGTATAAACCGGCACCGCGATGAAAAAGGCATAGACCCCGCCGATGAAAATGGCCGCCAGGGTTGCCAGCGCCATGATCCACTTGCCGCGCCACAGGGTGGCGGCCAGGGCGCCCAGATCAATGACATCGTCATCCTGCGCGTCCGCGGGCGCCGGGCGCTGGACCGGAAAAGAAGCTTCATTCAAAGGCGTTTGTTGCATGGCTACCCGATTACCGTCGTTCATGAAGCGCGCCTGCCGGACGCATCATATTCCGCATACACGGGGCCGCCTTCAGAAGAAAGTCCTGCAGCCCGGCGGCGGCGGCTCAGCAGCCGGTCCTGCGCAGGACGGCGGCGCCGGTCCGCAGGATAATCCCAAGGTCGCCGAAGAAGCTGCGCCGGGCCAGATAGGCGGTATCCAGCGCCACCCGTTCATCATAGCTGACATCATTGCGGCCCGAGACCTGCCACAGCCCGGTGATGCCCGGCGTCTGGGCCAGATAGGCGGCGGTGCTGGAGCCGTATTTCTCCAGCTCCTTGGCGACGACGGGGCGCGGGCCGACAAAGCTCATCTCGCCGGTCAGCACGTTCCAGATCTGCGGCAGCTCATCCAGGCTGGTCTTGCGCAGGAAACGGCCCAACCGGCTGATGCGCGGATCATTGGCCAGCTTGCGGCCGCGGTCCCATTCCGCGGCGGCTGCGGGGCTGGCGTCCAGATGCGCCTGCAGCTGCGCTTCGGCGTCCGCAACCATGCTGCGCAGCTTCCAGCAGGTGAACTGCTTGCCGCCCCGCCCCGCCCGGACATGGCCGAAAAACCCCGGGCCGCCATCCAGGCGCACGATGCCCCACAGGATCAGGATGACCGGCGCCAGGAGGGGCAGCAGCAGCAGCGCCAGGCCAAGATCGAACAGCCGCTTGCCCGCCCGGCCA
This sequence comes from Leisingera sp. CC-HEC093, assembly GCF_059429195.1. Lineage (NCBI taxonomy): Bacteria > Pseudomonadati > Pseudomonadota > Alphaproteobacteria > Rhodobacterales > Roseobacteraceae > Leisingera > Leisingera sp. CC-HEC093. The sequence continues at coordinate 85,555 of NZ_JCAIJR010000002.1, forward strand.
TAAAAGCCGGAACGCATCCGGCCCGCGGGGCGGCTGGCGGCGGCATTGACGGCAAAGGCGGTGAGGGCAAAATCATGCATCGCACCCCCCTTGAACGGCAAGGCGCTTCAGCAAGGGGTCACACTTTATACGTGCGGAATGCATCGTGGCACATCCAGTTTTAATTGAATTTTAATGATACTTTCCACAGCTTTGCGGCAGAAAAATGGCACCCCCTGCCCGGCCTTCGCTGTCAGCCTTCGCCGCTCAGCTCCAGCACCCGCGCATGGCGCACCGCGGTGCGGCGCAGGATCCCGTCGCGCAGCGCATGGGCCAGCAGCCGCAGGAAGATGCGGCGCGCGCCCGGATGCTGGCGCGCCTTCATCAGCCATTTCGGCACGATCACCAAAAGCACCGGCCAGAACAGCCAGCCCGCCGCCATCCGGTACAAGAGCAGCAGGTTGCGGTGGTAGTAATAGGCCTTCCACAGCGGCACAAAGCGGCCGCGCTGCGCCGCATCCGTCTTTTGCGGGTCTGCGCCCCCGGCCTGGAAGGTCGACAGGTCATGCTCAAAGCGCACCGAAGGCTCAAAGCCGATGCGGCCGCCCGCCTTGCTCAGCCCCAGGGTATAAAGCCCGTCATCGCCATAGATGAACAGCTGCGGGTCCGGATAGCCGGCGCGCCGCACCGCGGCGGCAGAGATAAAGAAGCCGACAAAGGAGGTGACATCGATCTGCATCCCCGGCCCCTCGTAGTCCGCAGGCTGCACATGAAAGCCGGAGCGGCCGCCCCCGAACAGGGTGCGCAGGAACGCGCGGGCGTGCCAGAACGGGTTGCGCGAGGGGCGGTTCATCTCGCAGATGCGGCCGTCGGGGAAATAGACCGCCGCCGCCACCGCATCCCAGCCGCCCTCCGTTTCCCGGTCCGCCTGCCGGTGCATCGCCAGCGCGCGGAAGGCCGCCAGCCCGCCCGGCGCCGGCCGCCCGTCGTCATCCATCACCACCAGCCAGTCCGGCGCATGGTGTTCCATTGCCCGGCGCATGCCCATCTCGAACCCGCCGGCGCCGCCGCGGTTCTCGGCGCTGGTGCGGATGTCGAGCCGCGGATCGGTTTGCGCTGCCAGCCATTGCCCGGTGCCGTCGGAGGAGGCGTTGTCGGCCACCACCACCGCCGCCAGCTCGTCCGCGGGGCTGGCCAGCAGCCGCGCCAGCGTCGCCTTGAGCTTGTCCAGCCGGTTGTGGGTCACCACCACCGCCACCAGACGGCCCGCGCCCTGCCCGGTTCCCTGCCCAGCGTCCTGTCCGGCCCCGCGTCCAGTCCCGGTGCCCGCCCGGTCCGCCGCAGCGGTGCCGATTGCCTGTGCTGTGTTCACCCGGGGCTCCTTGCCTGTCTGATGGAATCTGATGCGGCCTGCGCGGCTCCGAAAGCTCATAAATCCCGGCCCCTGTCAAATCCATAGCCGCGGCAAAGGGTTTGACAGGGCGGCTGGAAGCCGCCACCTAAAGGGCATGCAGACAGCTCTCATCACCGGCTCGGCCGGCTTCATCGGATATCACCTGGCAGCGCGGCTGCTGGCGGCAGGCTGGCGGGTCATCGGGCTGGACTGCCTGTCGCCCTATTACGACGTGGCGCTGAAAGAACGCCGCCACGGCATGCTGGCGCAGACCCCGGGCTTCACCCCGGTCATCGGCAAGCTGGAGGACCCCGGCCTGCTGATGCAACTGTTTGAAACCCACCGGCCGGATGCGGTGATCCACCTGGCCGCCCAGGCCGGGGTGCGCCATTCGATCGACGCGCCGCGCGACTATCTGGAGGCCAACCTGATCGGCACCTTCGAGCTGCTGGAAGCGGCCCGCGCCTATCCGCCGCAGCACCTGCTGATGGCCTCGACCTCCTCAGCCTACGGCGCCAGCACCGAGATGCCGTTCGGGGAACGCCAGCAGGCCGATCACCAGATGTCCTTTTATGCCGCCACCAAGAAGGCCAATGAGTCGATGGCGCATTCCTATGCCCATCTTTATGCGCTGCCCGTCACCATGTTCCGCTTCTTCACCGTCTACGGCCCCTGGGGGCGGCCCGACATGGCGCTGTTCAAATTCACCAAGGCAATGCTGGCGGGAGAGCCCATCGACGTCTACAACCACGGCCGGATGAGCCGCGACTTCACCTATATCGACGATCTGGTCAGCGGCATCACCGGCCTGATCGGCGCGGTGCCGGGGGCAGAGCCGGTCTCGGAGCAAGACAGCCTCAGCCCGGTGGCGCCGTTCCGGGTGGTCAATATCGGCGCCAGCAAACCGACCCCGCTGATGGAGTACATCGCCGCGCTGGAGACGGCGCTGGGGTGCCCGGCGCAGAAGAACATGATGGAGATGCAGGCCGGCGATGTGCCTGCCACCTGGGCCGACACCCGCCTGCTGACCGATCTCACCGGCTATCAGCCGCAGGTCGGCGTCGCCGAGGGCGTGGCCCGGTTTGCCGCCTGGTACCGGGAGTATTACCGCCTCTGAGCCCCGTCGGGGCCTGGTCCGGGCCCGCTCAGGCCACGATCAGGGACGGCATTAATAGGTCAGCATGGTTGACCAAATGTTTCGCGCGCGAAACATTTGGTCCGAACCGGACCTATCTCTGTGCCGCGGGCAGCGGTGTCAAAATTCCGGTTTCCGGCCCGCCCGGCTGCGTATATGTCTCTCTCTGAACAACCACCACCTGAGGCGCAAGGCCTGGTGGAAAAGGAACGGAAAAAGGGCATCCCATGCGTATTGCGATGATTGGCACCGGCTATGTCGGACTGGTATCCGGCGTCTGTTTTTCGGATTTCGGCCATGACGTGATCTGCGTCGACAAGGACGAAAGCAAGATCACCCGGCTGAACAACGGCGAGGTGCCGATCTACGAGCCCGGCCTCGACCAGCTGATGGAAAAGAACGTGAAAGCCGGGCGGCTCAGCTTCACCGCCGATCTGGCGGCGGCGGTGGACGGCGCTGACGCGGTGTTCATCGCGGTCGGCACCCCGACCCGGCGCGGCGACGGCCATGCCGACCTCACCTATGTGATGGCGGCGGCAGAGGAGATCGCCGGGGCGCTGACCGGTTATGCGGTGGTGGTGACCAAATCCACCGTGCCGGTGGGCACCAACCGCAAGGTGCAGGCGGTGATCGCCAAGGCCAACCCGAACGCCGATTTCGACGTCGCCTCCAACCCGGAGTTCCTGCGCGAAGGCGCCGCGATCGAGGATTTCATGAAACCCGACCGGGTGGTGGTCGGCATCCAGACCGAGCGCGCTGCAGAGGTGATGTCGGAGATCTACCGCCCGCTGTATCTGCGCGACTTCCCGATCCTGTCCACCGACCTGGAATCGGCAGAGATGATCAAATACGCGGCCAATGCCTTTCTTGCCGCCAAGATCACCTTCATCAACGAGATCGCGGGCCTGTGCGAGCGGGTCGGCGCCGACGTCAAGGAAGTGTCCCGCGGCATCGGCTTTGACGGCCGCATCGGCAACAAGTTCCTGCACGCAGGCCCCGGCTACGGCGGCTCCTGCTTTCCCAAGGACACCGCGGCGCTGGCGCGGATCGGCCAGGACCATGCCTTTCCGATGCGGATCACCGAAACCGTGATGCAGGTGAACAACGAGGTGAAGGCGCGGATGGTCGAGAAGCTGCGCGATGCCTGCGGCGGCTCCTTCAACGGCCGCACCGTGGCGGTGCTTGGGGTCACCTTCAAGCCCAACACCGATGACATGCGCGACGCGCCCAGCCTGACCATCGTGCCCGCGCTGATCGGCGGCGGCGCCAAGGTGCGGGTGGTGGACCCGCAGGGCCGCGCCGAAGGCGAGGCGCTGCTGCCCGGCGCCGCCTGGCTGGAGGACCCCTATGAGGCGGCACAGGATGCCGACCTGATCGTGCTGCTGACCGAGTGGAACGAATTCCGCGCCCTGGATCTGCGCAAGCTGGCCGAGGGCATGGCGCAGCCGCGGATGGCGGACCTGCGCAACGTCTATTCGCCCGACACCGCCAAACAGGCCGGGTTTGAGACCTATACGGCCGTGGGGCGGGGCGCCTGAGCGCCTTCCCCAAGCAGGCCGCGAAATAGGTCCGGACCGGACCAAATGTTTCGCGCGCGAAACATTTGGTCAGACAGGCTGACCTAATATCAGGCTCTAACAAGCACAAAAAAGGGCGCGGTCACCGCGCCCTTTTTTGTTCCTTCAGGCTCTGATCAGAGCTTTTTCAGCCAGGCCTGCAGCTCTTTGACCAGGGCGGCGCTGACGGCCTCGCCGCTGATTTCGATCTTCTGCTCGCTGGGGGTATAGGCCAGCTGCACGCCGCGGCGGGGCGCGGGCAGGGAGATCCGCTCGCCCGGCATGGCAGCGTCCCAGTCGCCTGTGCCGCGCACCCGCGGGGCGCTGACCAGCGGCGGAACCGGGGGCAGTTTGGGCGGCGCAGGCAACGGCGGGGCAGGGGGCAGGGTGCCGTTTTCGGCTGCCACCTTTGCAAGGGACGGCGGGGGCGGGGGAAAATCAGGCTCTAACTTGGGCTTTTTTTCAGACGGCGCCTCCACCAGACGGGCCAGCACCGCCAGCTCTGCCTCCACTGTGCTGCGGTCAGCGGCCTGCAGCGCAGCGGTGGCGCGCTCGGCGAACCCCTCATCCGCCTCGATCGCGCGCACCAATGCCAGGCCCAGCTTCTCGCTGATCGCGGTGGGGTAGAACAGCACCGCATCCAGCGCCTCGACCAGGGTGACAAAGCTGCCGATCTTGGAGCGTTTGGCGCGGGTCGCGTTGCCGAACAGCGCCTGCAGCGCGTATTTGCGGCGGGTGAAGACGCCCTCCTTATAGGCCCGCACCGCGATCCGGGCGCGCTCGTAATGCGACAGGTTCACCCGGATCTCGTTTTCCTCGACCATCGCCACGTAAGAGGCCTCGGCGCTGTCCGGCTTGATCACCAGCGCCTTGAGGGTGGCGAATTTCGGGTCTGATGTTTCTTCATAGAGCCTGCGAAGGGCGGTCAGGCGGCGCCAGCCGGAGATCAGCCCGTGGGTGCGCCCGCCAAAGGCATCCTCCAGCGGCACCACTTCGGCCGGGGTCTGCTGGCCGCGGGCGCGGATCGAGTCCATCAGCGACTGCAGCTCTTCCTCGTCCTGCTCGATGCGGTCGCGCACCAGGTGGTTTTCGTCGATCGCCGCCAGCGGCAGCTCCTCGATCATCAGCCCCTTGGCGCGGGCGTTTTCCAGCACCCCCGACAGCTCCTGCAGCGCCGCCTGGGCGGAGGCGTCGGAGGCCACCTGGGCAATCGGCGCGGCGCCGACACTGGAGGGGGTGCCAAGCGCGGGTTTGCCGGCGGGGGCGGCTGTCAGGTAGCCCGTCTGCGCCGGGGAGAGCCGTTTGCGTTTTGCCATGTTCCTCGTGCCTCTTTCCGGTTGGGGCAGCCAGACTACCCCGGATATCTTGCCCGCGCCTTAGCCGGCCGCGCGCTGTTCCGCCTCTTGCTGCAACACCTCGCGCCGCCAGACGCCGATCAGCAGCTTCTTGAAGGCGGCGTAAGTCTCGTCGAAGGTTTCCCGCCCGCGGGCATAGGTCTCGCGGTTGAAGTCGCGGTAGTCGGCCTCGTAGATGCCGCTCACCTGCTCGCCGGCCTGGCCGATCAGCGCGGTGAAATCCTGTTTGTGGGGGGAAAGCACCCGCCCCATATAGGCCTGCATGAGGGCCGCCAGCTCGCCCTGCTGGGCGCTGTCGTAGCGGGTGATGACGGCGCGCACCGCGTCCCATTCGAAAGAGAGGCCGGGGCGGCCAAGCGCCCGGGCGGCCAGGTTCTCGCCCTCCTCGATGGAGGCGAAGGTCGAATGCAGCATGTCAAAGAAACGGCCGGTGGAATCGAACTCCAGGAACGACGCCCCCATCGGCACCAGAAGGATGTCCGCCGCTGACAGCCCGTTGATCGTCAGATAGCCGAGGGCAGGGGGGGTATCGATGAAGATCACATCGTACTGGTCCAGCACCCCGTCGGCCTCCAGCCGCTCTGTCAGCGCATCCCACAGCTTCCAGGACCGCGCCGCCATCCGCCAGACCGGGATCTGAAACTCCGCCCAGTAGAGGTTCAGCTGGGCGCCGATGAGGTCGATGTTGGGCCAGTGGGTTTCTTGGATCACATCCGCCGCGGTCATCTCCATCGCCGCATCAAGGGCTTCGTCCAGCGGCTGCGGGGCATCGCCGCGGTCGAGCCGGCGCTGGTTTTCAGTGCGCAGATGCTCGCCGTAGTGGCGCGCCAGGAGCGGGAAGGCGGTCTGCCATTCGTCCTCAACGCGGCCGCCGAAGATCGAGGTCATGGACCCTTGGGAATCCAGATCGATGACCAGCACCCTGTAGCCGTCAAGCGCGGCCGACATTGCCAGGTGCGCCGCGGTCGACGTCTTGCCGACGCCGCCCTTGAAGTTGGCGACCGCCACCATCTTGGCGGGCAGGCCTTCGGGGCGGTAGGGGGTGTAGTCCTTGGCCTTGGACCCTTGCGCGGCAAAGAAGGCGCGCAGGCGCAGCACCTCATCCAGGGTGAACCACTTGGCGCCGCCCTCGGTCTCACTGCGGCCCTGGGGCAGATCGGGGTTGGCCTTCAGCACCCGGCGGAAATGGGCCTGGGCGACCGGGATCAGGTAGCGGGTGATCTCCCAGGTGGAGAACAGGCGCAGCTCCTTGCGGCCGTCCTCGTTCATGCCCCGGCTGGCGAGGTCGGCCCGCCCTTGTGCGCAGGCGGCGGCAATCTTGGCAAAGCCCGCGGTGCTGGCGGGGGCGTCCAGTTCCGACAATGCGGCGTCCGGGTCGATGCTGAAATAGGGGGGGAGGCTGCTGCCTGCCTTGTGGATATCTCGCGCCATGAGGATCTGCCTGCTGTCCTTGGGCCGTCCGGCCCTGCCCGTGTGAATTGCTGCTGCTGTTCTGCTTGGCCGCCTGATGTGCTGCCTTTCTGACAGAATACGCAAAAACACCGCACATGGAAGCATAATGCGCATGCCTCCTGCTTTTTCTAAGCAAATCCAAGGGTTGGGAGGGGGTGAAACAGGGCTGTTTCAGGGCCGGCAAAAAAATCTGCCAAGTTAATTATGAGTTATTTATTAGTTACAGGGCAAAGGGTATGTGCGCAAAGCCCTTTTTTCCTTGGCGATGGGGGCGGATTTTGCCGCGGGCGCGACTCTGAAACCCCGATGGAATGACTCCGAAACCCCGGCAAAGCGATTCCGAACCCCCGTTGCCGCCGGCTGTGGATAACCTTAGGGTGAGTGTAATCAAAACCACGATAAAACGAGTCGCGGGACCGGGCAGAAGAATCCGGCGGACGGCTGAGCAGACGGCGGACAGGCAGATGGCAGCAGAGCTGACGGCGGGAGCGATTCCGCCAGAGGGGCAGGGGGATTTCTTCCTCTGCGATATCTTCGGGGCGATCCCGAAAAACGATCTGGCGTCGATGGAGCATCCGCTGTTCTCGCTTGGCACACGGCCGGACCGGCGCATTCTGAACTACCAGCACAACGGCGCCGAGATCACCGTGACGCCCTCCGTGAAGGGGCTGGCGACAATCCACGACAAGGACATCCTGATCTTCTGCATCAGCCAGCTGATGGCGGCGCTGAATGCCGGCCGCCAGGTGAGCCGCACCCTGCACCTGAAGGCGCATGACCTCTTGGTCGCCTGCAACCGCGAAACCTCCGGCGATGCCTACCGCCGCCTGCGCGAGGCGTTCGAGCGGCTGGCGGGCACCCGCATCACCACCAATATCGTCACCGGGGGCCAGGAGGTGACCACCGGCTTCGGCCTGATCGAGAAATGGGAGATCGTGCGCAAGGCCCGCGGCGGTAAGATGGTCAGCGTGGCGGTGACGCTCAGCGACTGGCTGTACCGCGCGGTCTTGTCGAAATCGGTGCTGACGCTGTCGCGCGATTACTTCCGTCTCAGGAAACCGCTGGAGCGGCGGATCTACGAACTGGCGCGCAAGCATTGCGGGCGGCAGAACAGCTGGCAGGTCTCGGTGGAGACCTTGCTGAAGAAATCCGGCTCCGCCAGCCCGCGCCGGGTGTTCCGCAAGATGATCCGCGACATGATCGACGCGCAGCCCTTGCCCGATTACGCGCTGGAGGAGCTGGAGGGCGACCTGATCCGGTTTTCCCAGAAGGCGGCTGTGACCGAGGCGGTGCTCAATGCGCCCAGCCTGAAGCCGCAGACGCTGGAAGAGGCGCGCGCCCTGATCCCCGGCGCAGACGCCTATGCGCTGGAGGCGGAGTGGCGCGCCATGTGGCTGCGCTCCGGCAGCCCGCGGCTGCGGGCACCCGATGCGGCCTTTCTGGGCTGGGTCCGCAAACGCGCCGCGGAATAGGGGCCGCTGCGCCATCGTCTGTGCAGCAGGGCTTTCCAGGGAAAGCCCTTTTTAGACTCTGATACCTGCGGAAAGCGCCGTCCAATATAGGTCAGCATGTGTGACCAAATGTTTCGCGCGCGAAACATTTGGTCCGGATCGGACCTTTTTTTCGGCAGCGGGGCAGGGGGCTGCGGGGCGCGGGGCCGGACCCGGACTGACCGGACTAACAGGCCCGCCCCTGCCTTGCGGCGGGCGCGGGCCTGGCAGGCGGCGGTCCTCCCCCCGGGGCCGCTGCCTTTCGTGCGGCGGCTCCCCCTAGCCGCTGCCTTCCTTCAGAGCCTGCGACATGCTGGAGAGCACCGGGCTGATCAGATAGTCGGCCAGGGTCTGGCGGCCGGTCTCGATCATCGCCTGGGCCGGCATGCCGGGCAGTGCCTTCACATTGGGCAGCGCTGCCAGCTCGGCCTCATCGATGCGGATGTGCACCGGGTAAAAGGGCTGGCCGGTGGCTGCGTCGAGGCTGCTGCCCGCGGCCACCATCACCACTTCGCCCTTGACCGGCGGGGTGGAGCGGAAGCTGTAGGCGGTCAGCTGCACCCGCGCCTGGCTGCCCTCGGCAACCTCGTCGATATCAGCCACCGCCACCCGGGTTTCCACCAGCAGCCCGGCATCCGCGGGCATCAGCTCAAGGATGGTCTGGCCGGCGTCCACCACCTGGCCCAGGGTGTTGATGCTGAGCCCGACCACCCGGCCGCTCTGCGGCGCGCGGATGGTCTGGCGGTCCTGCACGTCCCTTGTGGCGTTCAGCCGCTGGCGCAGGTCCAGGATCTGCTCCTGCACGGACTGGCTTTCGGCGGCAAGCCGGGCGGCCCGGTCGCGGCCGGCCTGCAGCCGCCGCTCTTTCATTTCGCCGATCTGCTCCAGCACATTGCCGCGGTCGCTTTCCATCGCGCCGAGGGTGCCCAGAAGACCGCTCTGCTGCATCTGCCGCTGGCTGATGCGGGTCTTCGGCACCAGCCCCTTTTCAAACAGCCCGGCCAGGTCCGCCAGCTCCTCCTGCACCAGGGCCAGCTGCTCCTCGGTGGCCCGGATGCGGGCGTCGCGGCCTTTGAGCTGATCGTTCAGCTGGGTGATGCGGCCGCTGATGATCTCCATCTGGCCCCGGTACAGCGCCCGGTTGGAGCTGAGCAGGTCGCGCTGCACTGCCGCCAGCTGCTCCAGCTCAGGCGCCTGGGCAATGAGCTGCTCCAGCTCTTCGCCGGGCTGCAGGCTGTCCCGCTCCTTCAGTTCTGCCGTGAGCCGGGCCCGCTGCGCCAGAAGGCTGGCCAGCTGGCCGTTCAGGATGCCCATCTGCGCCTGCACCCGGCTGCCGTCGAGCCGGGCGATCACCTGGCCCTCGCTGACCGGGTCGCCCTCGGCGACAGTCAGCTCGCGCAGGATGCCGCCCTCGAGATGCTGCACCGCCAGCCGGTCGCCGGCCACGTTGAATTCGCCGGGCGCCACCACTGCGCTGGTGAGCTCTGCCTGGGTGGCCCAGAACACCAGCCCGCCGAACAGGCCGAAGCCGCAGACAACCATCCACAGCACCAGCTGGCGGACCCGGGTCGGCGGGTGTTTGGGCAGCGGCACGTCCAGGCTGAGGGCGGCCGGCATCTGGTCGCGGAAACCGCCCTGGCCGGGCTGGCCGGACTGGCGCCCGGTGTCCGCAGGGCTGCGGGTCTCATGTTCCACCAGGCTCATGCGCGTTCTCCTTCAGTCCGGCGGGCTGTCCCCTGATGGCCCGGGCTGTCCGCCTCCTGGTCCGGGCCGCGGTCCTCCGGGCCGCGGTGCCGGAACGGGGCAATCTTGGGGTCGCCCGGGCGGGCCGGGCTGCTTGCCATCGGCTGCGCGGCTGCCTCGATCACCTGGCGGGCTTCGCCAAAGCGCATGATCCGGCCCTCCTGCAGCAGTGCTGCATGGCTGACCCGGCGCAACAGGCTGAGCCGGTGGGTCACCGCCACCACCGCGGCGCCGCGGGCGCAGGCGGCTTCGATGGCGCAGGCCAGCGCCTCTTCGCCCTCGGGGTCGAGATTGGCGTTGGGCTCATCCAGGATGATCAGCTTGCGGCCGCCGAAGAAGGCGCGCGCCAGGCCGATGCGCTGGCGCTGGCCGGCCGACAGGAACTCGCCGCGCGGGCCCACTTCGGCGTTGTAGCCGCCGGGCAGCGCCAGGATCATCTCATGCACCTGCGCCAGCTTGGCCGCCGCCACCACATCCGAGGGCTTGGCATCGGGGTCCATCAGCGCGATGTTTTCCGCCACCGTGCCCTGGAACAGCTCGACCCGCTGCGGCAGGAAGCCGATATGCCGGCCGATCTGCGCCGGGTCCCAGTCGGTGAGCGCGGCGTCGTCGATGCGGATATGGCCGCGCACCAGCGGCTGCAGCCCGGCCAGCGCATGGGCGAGCGTGGTCTTGCCGGCGCCGGAGGGGCCGATGAGCCCCAGCGACTGGCCCGGCTTCAACTCCAGGCTGATGTCCAGCAGCAGCGGCTCCGGCCGCCCCGGCAGCACCACGGTGGCGTTTTCCACCACCAGGCGGCCGTCGGGATCGGGCAGCGCCAGCCGCTCCGGCGCCTCGTCGAGATGGGCAAGGAAGGTGTTCAGCCGCCCATGCGCGCTGCGCGCCTTGAGAAAGGCGCGCCAGCCGGCGATCGACTGTTCCACCGGCGCCGCGGCGCGGCCCAGCAGGATCGAGGCGGCAATCATCAGCCCCGGCGACAGCTGGTTGTTGATCACCAGCACCACGCCGACGCCCAGCACCGCGATCTGCAGCCCCATGCGCACCGCCTTGGCCAGCGAGGTCATCAGCGCCACCCGGTCGGTGGCCAATGTGTTGAACACCAGGGCCGAGAACGCCTTGACCTGCCAGCGGGCGATCAGCGGCCCGGTCTTGCCCATGGCATGGATGAGGCTGGCGTTGTTCATCATTTCCGCCACCGCGGTATTGGTCTCGGCGGCCTGTTTGGTGGCTTCCGCCATCGGCTGGCGGGCGGCCATTTCGCTGATCAGCCCGAGGCTGAACAGCAGCACAAGGCCGATCAGCGCCACCCCTCCCAGGACCGGGCTGAACAGGAAGATCAGCGCCAGGAACAGCAGCGACCAGGGCGCGTCCAGAATGGCCAGGAACAGCGGGCTGGTGACAAAGCCGCGCAGCTCCTGAATGTCGCGGATGGGTTCGGCGCCGGCCAGGGCCGGCGGCAGGCGGCCGCCGATCATGCCCGCCAGCACCGCGGGGCTGAGCCGCGCCTCGAGCCGCGAGCCGAGCCGCGCCACCAGGCGCTGGCGGATCATGTCGAACAGAAAAAAGAACACCAGCGCAATCGCAGCGCCGGCGGTCAGGGCAATCAAAGTGGGAATGCTGCCCGAGGCCATGACCCGGGCAAACAATTGCAGCATGTAGAGCGGCGCTGTCAGGATGAGCAGGTTCACAAAGATGCTTGCTGTGAAGATGGCGGCAAGCACACCCCGTTGACCGTCAAATACCCGTCTTACCTTCATTGTCGTAGCCCCCCGGCTGCACGAATTGAAGTTATGAAATCTGGAGACCAGCGCCCTGGTCCAAGGATGCAATCCTTGGCCGGGGACCAAATCGCTGTCCTGAACCAGGGCTGGACGGGCCCGGGGCTGCCCCCGGGCCCGCCGTTCCTAAGGCTCAGACGACAGTGTGACCCCAGATGTTGTCGTAGCTGTCATCGAAGCCGTCATCGGATGCCAGCACCCGGATCGCCTCGTAAGAGCCCGCATCGCCAGTGGTCACCGCGTTGATGCCGACACCGCCGATCGGGATGGCGTCCTGGCCCAGCGAGGAGAACGGCGCCTCGCGGCCGGTCAGGCCGAGGATCTTCACCGTGGCACCGCCCGCCGAGATGTGGGTGTCGGTGCCGTTGTCGGTGACGGTTGCGCCGCCGCCGTCCAGCGCCCCGAAGGCGTCCTGCGCCGAGGTGCCGAGGCCTGCGCCGACATTGGTGACACGGAACAAGAGCACGTCGTGGTCCTGGTCGATGTCGAAGTCCAGGATCTTGTCGGTGCCGTCGGTGGACGAGAAGGTGGCGCCGTCCCAGGTCAGGTCGATGATAAAGACATCCTTGCCGTCGCCGCCGGTCAGGTGGTCATCGCCTTCGCCGCCTTTCAGGAAGTCGTTGTAGTCGCCCGCGCCGCCATGCAGCCAGTCGTTGCCGGCGCCGCCATCCAGGAAGTCGGAGCCTTTGCCGCCGTCCATGTCGTCGTTGCCGTTCTCGCCGTAGAGGCAGTCGTTGCCCCTGCCGCCATTGAGGTAGTCATGGCCTTCGCCGCCTTTCAGCACGTCGTCGCCGGAGCCGCCGTAGAGCTTGTCCTTGCCGTCGTTGCCGTGCAGCAGGTCGTCGCCGGCGTTGCCCTTGACGGTGTCGTCGCCGTTGCCGCCGGAGGCCACGTCATTGCCGGTGCCGCCTTTGACCACGTCGTTGCCGTCCTCGCCATAGAGGAAGTCATCGCCGGAGTTGCCCTTGACCACATCGTTGCCGGTGCCGCCGAAGGCCTTGTCGCTGTCAGCGCCGCCCTTGATGGTGTCATTGCCGGCATCGCCGTAGAGGCGGTCGTGGCCGGCATTGCCGAGCACCCAGTCGTCGCCGTCATTGCCGTGCAGCTTGTCGCCGCCGGCGCCGCCCATCAGCTTATCGTTGCCGGAGCCGCCGAAGCCAAGGTCGTCGCCGCGGCCGCCGACGATAATGTCATTGCCGCCTTCGCCGAACATGGTGTCGTCGCCGGAGCCGCCGCGGATGCGGTCATTGCCGTCCGGGCCTTCGTCGATCGGCGTGTAGCAATCCGGGCAGTCGACCTCTTTCAGCCCGTCTTCCATCTGGGCATGGTTTTCAGCCGAAGCGGACTGCTCATCGTCGTCGCAGCAGCTCCAGTCGATGTCGTAGCCGTCGACATCGGCGCCGAGGTTGCTGCCATGGTCGCCGAAGATCAGGTCGCCCTGGGCGCCGCCTTCCAGCACGTCGTTGTTGGAGCCGCCGCGCATGGTGTCGTTGCCGGCGCCGCCATTGACGTCGTCCTCGCCGGAGCCGCCGTCCATCAGGTCGTTGCCGCGGCCGCCCTGCATCAGGTCGTCATCGGCTTCGCCGAACATGGTGTCGTCGCCGCCCTGGCCGTCCATGGTGTCGTTGCCGTCACCGCCCAGCATGCAGTCGTCGCCGTCCTCGTCGTCGGTCTTGTTGCCGGTGGGGCTGTCGGCGCCGAAGTCGAGGTCGTCATTCTGCGACTGGCGTTCGTCGCCGAACATCTCGTCATCGCCAACGCCGCCGATCACCAGGTCGTCGCCCAGGCCGCCGGCCATGCGGTCGTTGCCCTGCTGGCCGTGCATGCGGTCATCGCCGTCGCGGCCGTACATGGTGTCGTTGTTGTTGGAGTGGTCGCTGTCGCCGGCGCCGTTCAGGTCGCGCTGGCCGTCGTCGCCCCACATCCAGTCGTCGCCGCCTTCACCGTCCATGCAGTCGTTGCCGTCCTCGCCATAGAGGTAGTCGCCGCGGTCGCCGTCCTCGTAGCTGTAGTCGCCGTCTGCATCGTCGCCGAAGATGTGGTCGTCGCCCTTGCCGCCGAACACGGTGTCGCTTTCCTCGCCGCCGAGCAGCGTGTCATTGCCGGTCTCGCCGTCGATGTAGTCGCAGCCTTCCTCGCCGTCGATCCAGTCGTCGCCGTCATCGACATAGACCTTGCCGTAGATCGGCACCTGGTACTCTTTCCAGGTTTCCGGATCGACCCGGGTCTCATAGCCGGTGATCACGGTTTCATAGTGGCCCTTGCCGTCAGCGTTGCCGCCGAACAGGTAGTCGTTGCCGGTGCCGCCTTCGATCAGGTCGTCGCCGTCCTGGCCTTCGATGTAATCTTGGCCGGCTTCGCCATCGAGCCGGTTGTTGCGCTCGTTGCCGTAGACGGCGTCATCGCCGGCCCCGGCCTTGGCGTTGTCGCCGGCGTCGTGGTCGTTGAGATCGATCACATTGCCGTCGGTGCCGCCGCGCTCGGTGGTGCCGTCGTTGTAATCCGGGTCGTGCTTGTCATCGCTGAAGCGGATGTCGCAGTCGGGATTGCAGACTTCCCAGTCCGGGTTCTGGTCTTGGATACCCATGGTGAATTTCCTCCTCGTTAACGGTACGGGGCTGGGCAGCGGGCGGCTGCCCGGGTCCGTGCCCCTGCCAGGGCCGCTGTCCGGGAAACACCCCCGGGCGGGCTGGCATAAAAAAGGCGCCGTGGTGCCTTCTAGGCTGTATTGCAGCGCATCCGCGCCGCGGCCGATGCCCCCAAATGGGGACAAAATGCAGCTTCAGAGGGGCGGTGTCCCGCCAGTCAGGCCAGTCAGGCCGGCCAGTGCCGCCGCCGCGGCCTGCACGCCCGCCTGCAGCGGCGCGTGCCAGTGCATTCCGGCCGCTGCTGCGGCCGCGGCCAGGGCCAGCGCCGCCAGAGGCCCGCGCCAGCGCCGCCGCGGCTTGGGCGCCGCCGCCGCCAGGGTTTCGGCCAAAGCGGCTTTCAGCACCGGTTCCAATTCGATCCTGAGCGCCCCCTCCATCCGGTTCACCGCCTCATCCAGCTGGTCGATGCGGGCGCTCAGCGCGGCGCGGTCGGCGGCGGCCTTCTGCGCGGCTTGCGCGCCCAGCCCCTCGTTAAGGGTGGTGAACATCTCGGCGATGCGCTTGTGCAGCGCCACCAGATCGGCCTGCGCCGCCAGCGGCGCGCCGTCCGGGACCCCCTGGCGCAGGGCGGCGGCAATCTGCGCCAGCACCGCGGCGCTCAGCCGCGGCGGCTGCACCGGCTGATCCGGCTTGCCGGGCGCCTGCGCGGCTTGTGCGGCTTGTGCGCTCTGTTCAGTTTGTGCCGCCTGTGCCGCCTGTGCCGCTTGTGCCGGCGGCATTGCCGCGGAGGGCTCTGCGGCGGCAGCCTGTTTGGCGTCCAGTTTGGCGTCCAGTTTGGCGTCCTGTGCGGTGCCCGGCGGTGCTGCGCGCCCTGCGGACCTGCCCGGTCCGGCGCCGCTGCGGCCGGGGGCCGGCTGCGGCGCGGGGGGGTCCGGCTTGGCCTGGGCGGTCTGGGCGGTCTGGACCGGCTGCGGGCTGCCGGCCGGCGCCGGCGGGCCCTGCACCGGCGCGTCGAGCGTCAGCTTGTTCATGACGCTCTCCCCAGCGAGGCCTGCCAGGTCAGCCGCTGCGCCATCTCGGCGCGGCCGCCGGCCTGCAGCTTGGCCAGCACCCGCTTGGCATAGGTGTTGAAGGTCTGCTCCTTGAGGCCGGCGATATGCGCCGCCTCACGGTTGGTCAGCCCCAGCTGAATGAGCGCTGCCACCCGCGCCTCGGCCGGCGACAGCCCCATTTTCTGGGCCAGCATTTCGATGCGGCGGCGGCCGGGCTGGCGCGGCAGGATTGCCACCACCAGCGGCTGGCCGGCGCCGGCGCAGCGGTAGCGGGTCAGCGACACCGGCAGCCGCATGCCGCTTTTGCGGTCCTCCAGGAACAGGATCAGCTCGCGCGGGCCATGGCTGCTGCTGCCGCGGCGCGAGCGGGCGCATTCGGCCACCGCGGCATAGAAGCCCGCGGTGTCGCCGGGGCGGGCGCAGCTGAGGCGGCCGCCGCTGCCGCTGAGCAGATCGCCGCCATCGAGCATGTCGCGCCCCGATTCATTGCAATGCAGCAGGGTGCCTTCGGCGTCGAGCACCAGCACCGCGCTGTCGGTCTTTTCGGAGATGGTCCACAACAGCGCGCTGGTCACCGCGGCCTGGGTTTCGCCGGCCAGCTCGCGCAGGGAATCCTCGCGCAGCACCGGCCAGATCGCCTGCAGGATGTCGGCGCAATGGGCGTCATGCGGGCCGCCGCCGAGCTTGAGCGCGATCAGGTCCGCGCTGCCGTCCTCGAAGCCGCAGGAAAACAGCGCCCAGCCGCGGCCCGCGGCCAGCTCCGCTGCCAGCTGCTCCGGCAGTTGGGCCGCCAGCGCCAGCGCCGCCTTCCCCCCGGGGCGGCACGGGCGCAGCGTCTTGGCGGCGCCGGGCTGCAGCTGGCGCCGCAGCGCCGCGGCCGCGGCGGCGGTGCAAGCGGATCCCAAGGCCGCATCGCTGGTCAGCACCGGGGCCTTCCGGTGTCCCGGCTGCACCAGCGCCAATTGTGTCAAAGAAGAGATTTGCCTTTGCAGAGACTTTGAAAATAACAACCTGCCCGTTTGCGAAACGGACGCACTCAACATAACCATGTTGCCCCCCGGCATGACATAATGAATGTCCTGAGGGTAGCACGATGCCGGCGGCGTCAAACCGGGCAGAGGGGGTACGCCAAAGGCCGGGCCGCAGGCGGTCCGGGGCCGGTGCGGCGGGTGAAAATACCACCATGGGGGTAGCCGCCGGGGGCGGAAGCGGCGAATCGAAGAAGCTTAGGGTTGTTTTTCGAAAAGATAACGTTGTCTTAAAATTGCAGGAACCCGCATGGAAACGCACCGTTTCCCCAATGGGGACAATGCCAAAGGTGTAAGATGCCTGGGCCGGATTGCGTGCAAAAACAGCCGGATAGGCCGAACCCGGGGGCAGCGGGCGGGCGGGGCTGCCAAAAAGCGCTGCCCCGGGCGGGGAAGTTTCTTAACAATAAAGGATAGATTCGCTACGGTTTATCCACAGCAATGCGCATCAGAAGTGTTTCCTGCCTGCGTGCGCGGCCTGGCCCGGGACGTTTTTCCCGGGCGTGTTCTGTATTTATCACGATCCGGAAACGGCGGCGCCCAGGGGCCGCCGGGGCCCAGGCGGCAGCAGGCAGGTGTAGTGTGTTCCGGGGTGCGGCGGCGCATTGCCAGACAGGCGGCCTGCGGGGGTGGGCCGCCATAACAGCGCGCTCCAGGGGGACGGGCCGGATGCAGATCCGGCATGTTACGAGTAAAGGAGTTTTTTGATGCCTGTGCACATTGTGGGGGAAAGCAGGCTTCTCAGGGACATGTTTCTGACCATCTGTGAAGCAAATGACTATGAGGCCGGGCGCTGTTGCGGCAGCCTGGCAGAACTGCCGCAGCTGCCGGCGCGGGATATGATCCTGTTCTACAGCCATGACGCCGGGGACGGGCTGCTGCAGGAGCTGCAGGCCTTCCGCGCCGGAAACCGCGCGGCGCAGCTGATCCTGATCACCGGCGACGACTGCCCCGACGCCGCCCAGGCGCGGCTCAGCCAGTATGCTGAGGCGGTGATCCCGGAGCGCAAATCCGCCGGCGCGCTGATTGCCGCGCTGCAGGTGGTGCGCAACGGCTACCGCATCGTGCTGTCCGGGGCGGCAGGGGCGGACGGGGAGGCGCCGGAGGCGGTGAACGGGGCGCTGCGGCCTGCGGCGGATGCGCCGGAACCCGCCTGCCAGGGCCAGCGGCACGGGCTGTCGGACCGCGAGCAGGTGATCCTGGCGAAGCTGACCGAAGGGGCCACCAACAAGAGCATCGCCAATGAACTGGGCATCTGCGAAGCCACGGTGAAGGTGCATCTGCGCACCTGCTTCCGCAAGATCGGTGCCAAGAACCGCACCCAGGCCGCGCTTTGGGCCTCTGATCAGCTGCCGCCGCAGCCGCGCCGCCACTGACCGCGGGCCGCGGCAGGAGGACGGCAGCAGGCGCCCGGCGGGCATGCAACAGGCGTCCCGGCCTTGCAGGCCGGAGGCGCCGCTTGCCGGATGCGGGGCGGGGCCGGGGCCCGCCCGCATCCGGCCGGTGCGCCGAAGGTTTGCCTGAAAACCTTTGCACACCGGTTTCACGGTTCCCGGACCAGGCCTTTCTGATGGCGCCAAAGGTCTCAAGGCCGGCGGGTGCGGCTTTTGAACGGGCTGCGGCGATGCATGGTGAATTCCATGACCGCAGCAAAAGGAGGGCATGTATTTTGCGAGGCGGGTCCTGACGTAACAGGCCCCGGCCGTCTTGGGGCAGAGCGGCGGCAACGGGCGCCTGTACCGCGCGAACGGTTTGATCTTACTGCTCAGGCACGGCCTTCGTTGCCGGTCCGGCGCCTGCGCCCAGCAAGTCACGCTTGCGTTGCTTGCGTTTTTTCCGGTCGGGTTTCACGAGAGGGCGTATCGCCGGAAGGCTGTATACAGGACTTTCGCCAGTGAGCGAGTGATCCCCCTGCCGCGCCGCCACCAGGTTCTGGAAGACCTCATCATCGACCACTTCGTGCAGGCTGACCGGCTCATCCGTCATGGCGTTAGATACATCATGCAGGGCCCGGACATGAAGGCAACGCACTCCCCCGCTTTTGGGGCCCCATGTCTTGAGCATAGACATTTTCAGCAGGTTGTATTCGGGCGGCAGCACCATAGGCGTGAGCTTGCGCTGGTACAGGGTGCCTCTCAGGACAGGCTGATCCTTTAACAGCGTTGAAGCGCGGTAATTTTTGTCCCAGTCCTCGATCAGCGCCTCTGTTTCCGCACATTTCCGGACCGCTAGGACCCCCGAATTGAAAACGGGAAAACAGTGAGGGATAGTCTGGAGGTAAGACTTCATTTCAACCCGGTTACGGGATACGCCAAGAGCTGCTGCAATAGGGGTGATCTCCAGCAGTTCGAACACGTCGCTGAGGTCTTCCAAAACAACAATATCGGCGTCGAGGTATATTGTTTTTTTGAACCTCGAAGATTGCAAAGCCTGCATTTTCGGCCGCGGGCCGCCTTCCCTGATCGGATGAATTTTATCAAAGACAGTGTCTTCAATCTCTTGATCCGTGAACAAATCAATTTGAGCGTCGGGCATGGCCAGCCGCAGAGTGCGCGCAGTCCGGCGGGCAAGATCGGTGTAGTCTGTCCCGGTGGTGGCAAAAATGAAGCCCTGACCGGTGGTAGCGGTTGCCCTGCGTTTGCTTAGGGAGAGTTTCATGAGTGCAGCTCTTAGAAATTCGATGTCGGAACCTCATAGTGATATTCTCATGTATCACAAGCCCAGAGTGTCCTTGCAGACTGCAACGAGGCTTTTCATGGCGTTGGCCGAATTGCCAAGCATCGCCCGCACTTCGCCGTTCAACGGGGTGTCCGGCATTTTCTCAAGGCCGCCATTTCCCGAAAGAGATTATCCTTCCGGCGGTGCGCTGGTACTGCCGTCTTCAGCGGTCGTGCTGCGGCATGCGGGGCGTGCCGGCTGAGCGGGGGGCAGTTGATGTTTCAACCAGCCACCGCTGGATCCGCTAGTTTGGACCGGAATCCGGAAGCCAGCCTAGGGCAGGCACAGCACTTGGCGCGGGCTGCTGCAATAGCGTGCAGGTGAAACCCATGTCTGCGCCGCCGGTGACCCGGAACAGGCGGTATTGGCTGTATCAGAGCCTGGTTTTCCGCGCCTCCGGCCAGATCTTTATCCTCCGTGCCTCCGGCTAGACCTTGATCCTTCGTGCCTCCGGCACGAGCGCATTGATCTGTGCGATATGCTCCGGCAGGCAGCGGGTCAGGAAATCATACTTCTCCACCACATGGGCGCGGGCATTGGGGCCGATATGGGCATAGTCCCCGGGATGGGCCAGCACGTCCGCCACCTGATCGGCGAGCTTCTCCGGGCTGAAGAAACCGGTCAGCAGCCCGGTCTCGCCATGGGTGATCGCCTCGCGCACCGGCGCCACATCGGCGGCCACCACCGTTGCCTGCATCGCCATCGCTTCCAGCAGCGACCAGCTGAGCACGAAGGGCATGGTCAGATAGACATGGCAGCGGCTGATCCGGATGATCCGGCAGAGGTCGTCATAGGGCACCTTGCCGAGGAAATGCACCCGGCTCCAGTCGACGCTGTCCCCCAGCTCATCCTCCATCTCGCCGCGCAATCCTTTGGGATGCTTGCTTTCGGCGCCATAGGAGGTGTCATTGCCGCCGATCATCAGAATGCGGGCATTGGGGCGCTGCGCCTGGATGCGGGGCAGGGCGCGCATCATGATGTGGAAGCCGCGGGCGCGCTCCATGTTGCGGGCGATATAGGTGACCACCTCATCTTCGCGGCTGAGCGGTTTCTCCAGCCGCCCGAGCCCCACCGAGGCGGCGGGATCGGGGCCCAGCCTGTCGGTGCGGATGCCGTCATGGCACAGATACATGCGGTCGTGGAAACTGGCCGGAAACCGGTCGCGCTGCCAGGCGGTGGGCACATGGCCCAGATCGACCTGTTCAATGCTGGCATACGGCACGGTGTTGCGCGCCTCGGCAAAGAAATAGGCCTGGTCGTTAGGCGGGTTTTCCGGGTCGAACCCGACCAGCCCGCCGGAGGTGCGGTAGAAATACTCGAAAAAGCCGATCACCGGCACA
Organism: Leisingera sp. CC-HEC093; assembly: GCF_059429195.1. Taxonomy (NCBI): domain Bacteria; kingdom Pseudomonadati; phylum Pseudomonadota; class Alphaproteobacteria; order Rhodobacterales; family Roseobacteraceae; genus Leisingera; species Leisingera sp. CC-HEC093. The sequence goes on from NZ_JCAIJR010000002.1 coordinate 106,162, forward strand.
TCCGGATAGGGGTCCTTCATGAACAGCAATTCGCCCCAGCCGGTATGGCCGATGATGATGTCGGGGGTGAAGCCCTGCGCCTTCAGCTGCCGCGCCGCCAGCGCCGCGCCGAGGCCGGTGCCGGCGGCTGCCTCCCAGTCCTTGGAGAGGCCGAAGGCATCTTTGGCGGGCGTGTGGAAGGGCGCGTAGACAACCGATCTGATGCCCGGGAGCTGCACGCCCTTGCGCTGGGTCAGAAAGACGATCTCATGGTGCCCTTGCGCTGCCAGCCAGGGGGCAAGCTCGCGGTACTGGCCGGGCATGTTCTGATGCACAAACAAGATTTTCATGGATCCATGCTTGCCGGGGCCGGGGCTGGGATGCAAGCGCGGGCTGGGCCTTTGCGGGCCGCTGTTGCAGCGCTGCGCGCGCGCCGTGCTGGCGCCGGGCGCGCGCAGCGGGTACAACTGTCAGAAGAGACAGAAACCCAGAAACCGGGGCGGATAAGATGCAGGTTGAGGAAACCGGATTGCCGGGGCTGAAGGTGCTGACGCCGCAGCGCTTTGGTGATGCGCGCGGCTTTTTCAGCGAAAGCTGGAACAGGCGGCGGATGCAGGAGGCGGGCATCGATCTGGATTTCGTGCAGGACAACCATTCGCTGTCAGCGGCGGCGGGCACCCTGCGCGGCCTGCATTTCCAGGCGCCGCCCCATGCCCAGGACAAACTGGTGCGCTGCGGCCGGGGGGCGCTGTTTGACGTGGCGGTGGATATCCGCAGGGGCTCGCCCGGTTACGGGGAATGGTTCGGGATTGAGCTGACAGCGGAAAACGGCAGGCAGCTATTGGTGCCCAAGGGGTTTCTGCACGGGTTCATCACCCGGGTTCCGGACACCGAGGTGATCTACAAATGCAGCGATTACTACGCGCCGGACTGCGACGGCGCGGTGGCCTGGGACAGCTGCGGCATCAATTGGGGGTTTGAGGGCGCACCGGTGCTGTCCGAAAAGGACGCGGCGGCCCCGCGGCTGGCGGATTTCGCCAGCCCGTTTGTGTGGGAGGGGGCGGCATGAAGCTCCTGGTCACCGGCGGCGCCGGCTTCATAGGCTCCGCGGTGGTGCGGCTGGCGGTGGCGCGCGGCCATCAGGTGGTGAACCTCGACGTGCTGACCTATGCCGCCTGCCTGGAGAATGTGGCGGAAGCGGCAAAGAGCCCGGCCTATGCCTTCGAGCAGGCCGACATCCGCGACCGCGCCGCATTAGACACTGTTTTTGAGCGCCACCGCCCGGATGCGGTGATGCATCTGGCAGCGGAAAGCCATGTGGACCGCTCGATCGACGGGCCGGGCGATTTCATCGAGACCAATATCACCGGCACCTATCAGATGCTGGAGGCGGCGCGGAAATACTGGACAGAGGCGGGCCGCCCGGACGCCTTCCGCTTCCACCATATCTCAACGGACGAGGTCTACGGCAGCCTGCCCGCCGACCCCGCCGTGCAGTTCACCGAAGAGACACCTTACGATCCGCGCTCGCCCTATTCCGCCAGCAAGGCCGCCAGCGACCATCTGGTGCGGGCCTGGCACGAGACCTACGGGCTGCCGGTGGTGCTGAGCAATTGCTCCAACAACTACGGGCCGTACCACTTTCCGGAAAAGCTGATCCCGGTGGTGATCCTGAATGCGCTGGCGGGCAAGCCGCTGCCCATTTACGGCGACGGCTCCAACGTGCGCGACTGGCTTTACGTGGAGGACCATGCGGATGCGCTCCTGCTGGTGGTGCAGCAGGGCAGGCTGGGGCGGTCCTATAACATTGGCGGCGAAAATGAGCGCACGAACCTGGAGCTGGTGAACACGCTCTGTGCCATCCTGGATGAAAAACGCCCGCGCGAAGACGGCAGGTCCTACAAGGAGCTGATCACCTTTGTCAGCGACCGCCCGGGCCATGACGCGCGCTATGCCATCGACCCGAGCCGCATCCGGCAGGAGCTGGGCTGGCGGCCCTCGGTGACGGTGGAGGAGGGGCTGGAGCGCACGGTGCAGTGGTATCTGGACAACGAGACCTGGTGGCGGGCGCTGCAGGACCGCGACGGCGTCGGCCGGCGGCTGGGGACGGGCAAGTGAAGGCTTTCCGGGCGGAAAGCCTGCCCCCCTCCCGGCGGCAAAGCCGCCTGCCGGGCAGCGGGACGGGAGTATTTGGAGAAAGATGAAACGGAGCGGGGCAGACCCTATGACCATCCTGGTTTTCGGCAGGACCGGCCAGCTGGCCCGCGAACTGGCGGCGCAGGGCGTCACCTGCCTGGGCCGCGATCAGGCGGATCTGTCGGATCCGGCAGGGTGCGCGGCAGCCATCCGCGCCCATGCGCCTGCAGCTGTGATCAATGCCGCGGCCTATACCGCCGTTGACCGGGCCGAGGAGGAAGAAGCGCTGGCAACCGTGATCAATGGCGAAGCCCCGGGCGCGATGGCGGCGGCCTGCGCGGAATTGGGCATCCCCTTTGTCACCGTTTCCACCGATTACGTCTTTGACGGCAGCGGTGATGCGCCCTGGCGGCCGCAGGACGCCACCGGCCCCTTGAATGCCTATGGCCGCTCCAAGCTGGCGGGTGAAGACGCAGTGCGGGCGGCGGGCGGCGCCTATGCCATCCTGCGCACCTCCTGGGTGGTGTCGGCGCATGGGAGTAACTTCGTGAAAACCATGCTGCGCCTCGGGAAAGAACGCAGCTGTCTCAGCGTCGTGGCGGATCAGATCGGCGCGCCGACCCCGGCGCGGGACCTGGCCGCCGCCTGCCTTTCGGTGGCGCGGCAGCTGCAGGCAGACCCGGCCAAATCCGGCACCTACCATTTTGCAGGGGCGCCCGAAACCAGCTGGGCGGGGGTCGCGCGGGAGATCTTTGCCGCCGCAGGTTTGGCTTGCGAAGTGGAGGATATTCCTGCGTCCGCTTACCCCGTGCCGGCGGCGCGGCCCTTGAATTCGCGCCTCGATGGCGCAGCATTAGAAACTGTTTTTGGCCTTCCGCAGCCGGATTGGCGGATGGGATTGACGGATATTCTGAGGGATTTGGGAGAATTGGCATGACTGAGGGCACGTCCGGCGCAGGCACCGCATCCGGCAGAAAAGGCATCATCCTGGCAGGCGGTTCCGGCACGAGGCTTTATCCGATCACCATGGCGGTGTCGAAACAGCTGCTGCCTTTGTATGACAAGCCGATGATCTACTACCCGCTGTCTGTCCTGATGCTGGCGGGCATCCGCGAGATCTGCGTCATTACCACGCCGCAGGACCAGGAGCAGTTCATCCGGACCCTCGGCGACGGCAGCCAATGGGGCATCGAACTCACCTATGTGGTGCAGCCCTCGCCCGACGGGCTGGCGCAGGCCTTTATCCTGGCCGAAGCGTTTTTGGCGGGGGCGCCGTCGGCGCTGGTACTGGGCGATAATATCTTCTTTGGCCACGGGCTGCCGGAGCTGCTGGCCGCGGCAGACGGGCAGGGCGCGGGCGGCACCGTTTTCGGCTATCACGTCGCCGATCCGGAACGCTATGGCGTGGTGGCCTTCGGCGCGGACGGCACCGCCCGCGAGATCATTGAGAAGCCGCCGGTGCCGCCGTCGAACTATGCGGTGACGGGACTTTATTTCCTGGACGGTTCGGCACCGGAGCGCGCGCGCGCCGTGCAGCCCTCGCCGCGCGGCGAGCTGGAAATCACCGATCTGCTGCAAAGCTACCTGAATGAAGGGCGCTTGCGGGTCGAAACCATGGGGCGGGGCTATGCCTGGCTTGATACCGGCACCCACGGCTCGCTGCTGGATGCGGGCAATTTCGTGCGCACCCTGCAGGAGCGCCAGGGGCTGCAGGCCGGCTGCCCGGAGGAAATCGCCTACGGGCGGGGCTGGATCACCGCGGACCAGCTGCAGGCGCAGGCCGGGCAGTTCGCCAAGAACGCCTATGGGGCCTATCTGGAGCGGCTTCTGAAGTAGCCGCGGGTTCAGCTGCCGCCGGTGTTGGCGCGGTGCCGCACCCGTGGCGGGAAACGCGCCCGGGGGCGGAGAATCCCCTGTGTTCAGGCGCCGGTTCCCTTTATATGCTGCTGCAAAGAAACAGCACGGCGGGGTCCAGGACGCCCGCCGCGGGGAACAGAGAGCAGATCATGACATATCCTGCAGCAACAGAACCGGCGGCGGCCGGGCCGGGGGGCTGGGAGCAGATCCGGGGCTGGATCTGCGCCGCCGGGCTGGCAGCGCTGCTGCTGGTTCAGGCGGCAGCCCCGCTGCGGGCGCAGGTGGCGCTGGACCTGCGCGATGCGGATCTGCGCAGCTTTGCCGAAATCGTTTCCGAGGCCACCGGCCGCAGTTTTGTGCTGGACCCGGCGGTGCGCGGCACGGTGACGGTTCTGGCGCCCGAGGAGCTGCCGCCCGAGAGCCTGTATGAGGTGTTCCTGTCGGTGCTGGAGCTGAACCGGCTGACCATCGTCGAGAGCGCCGGCGCCAGCCGCATCGTGCCGATGTCCTCGGCGCGGGAGCTGTCCTCCGGCGCTGCGGCGGGCCAGGCGGCGGGGTTTGAAACCCGGGTGATCCGGGTCCGCGACATCCCGCTGCAAGAAGTGGTTGAGGTGGTGCGCCCGCTCTTGCCGGCCGAGGCGGTGATCACCGCGCTGCCGGACTCGAACCGGCTGATCCTGTCCGACCGCAGCGCCAATCTGGCGCGCATCACCCGGCTGATCGAAAAGCTGGACCAGCCGCAGCGCCCCGATCCGGTGGAGATCATCCGGCTGCGCACGGCGGCGGCGGCGGATGTGATGCAGGTGGTGCAGGCGATGCAGATCCTGCCCGAGGGCGCCGCGGTCAGTGTCGACCGGCGCTCCAATGCGCTGGTGGTCTCCGGTCCCGAGGCGCTGCGCCACCGGGTGCGGGTGCTGGCAGAGGAGCTGGACACCCAGCGCAACACCGTGGTGTCGCGCAGCATCGGGCTGAACTACGCCGATGCGGCGGCGCTGGCCGATGTGGTGATGCGGGCGCTGAACGATGACAGCGGCAGCGCGGTGCGGGCGCCGGTGCGCATCGTGCCGGAGCCGCAGACCAACACGCTCTTGGTATCGGCGCCGCAGGAGCGGATCGACGATATCCTGCAGATGGTGCGCCATCTGGACCGCCGCCCGGCCCAGGTGCTGGTGGAGGCGGTGATCTTTGAGATGTCGGTGCAGGGGCTGTCGGACCTGTCGGTGCAGTTCGGCGCGGTGCTGAACGATGCGCTGGTCGGCGGGGTGCAGTTTGCGCTGCCCGGACGCACCAGCCTGATCAGCCTGATCTCTGCCGCGAACAACGGCAATTCCGTGGACACCGGCAGTGGCGGCGCCCTTGGCGGCGCCCGGCGGGAGAACGGCGACGGCATCGCCGGGCTGATCACCGCGATCACCTCGGTCACCTCCACCCGGCTGCTGTCGACCCCCTCGATCCTGACCCTGAACAACCAGGAGGCAGAGATCGTGGTGGCGCAGAATGTGCCCTTTGTCACCGGCAGCTTCTCCACCGTCGGCAACAGTGCGGTGGAGAACCCGTTCCAGACCATCGAGCGCCAGGATGTCGGTCTCACCCTCAACGTGACGCCGCAGATCAATGCCGACCGCACCGTCAAGATGCTGGTCAAGCAGGAGGTTTCCAACCTGACCAGCAACACTGCCTCGGCGGGCGGCGAGATCACCGCGCGCCGGTCGCTGTCGACCACCGTGCTGGTGCGCGACGGCTCGGTGATCATGCTGGGCGGGCTGTTGGAAAACGGCGCCGGGGCGGTGGACCAGCGGGTGCCGGGCCTGTCGAAACTGCCGGTGCTGGGCAAGCTGTTCCGCGGCAAGAATGCCACCGGCAACCAGCGGGTGCTCTTGGTGCTGCTGCGGCCGCAGGTGATTACCTCGGAGGCTGAGGCGCAGCGGATCTCCAGGACGCTGGCGCGCAAGGCACGCCGCACCAGCGCCCTGATCGCGCCGCTGGACGACGGCGGCTTCCCGAAATCGCAGATCGGTGCGCTGCCGTTTGACGGCGCCGATCTGAACCAGCCGTTTGATGCCGGATTCATTGATGACGTTGCACAAAGCCGAAACTTCCCGCCGCTCCCCAGCCGGCTCCGCTTCAACAGCGGCAACTGAGCCGGTCCGGGCCGCCGGACGGCTGCCCTTTGCCTTTGCCCAGGGCCAGCAGGTGGCGCTGGAGGGGGCGCGGCTGATCCTGGGGCCGGAGGCGACCCAGCTGGGCCTGCGCGAGGCGCAGCGGCGGCTGGGCGCGGGCGCGGTGCCGGAGGTGGAGATGCTGGACCGGACCGGGTTTGAGGCGGCGCTGGCGCGGATCTATCAGCAGGGCAGCCCGGCGGAGGCGGCCGCGACGGAGATCAGCTTTGACCTGGAGGAAGCCGCCTTTGCCCGCCGCCAGCGCGATCTCCTGGACGAGCCGGGCGATGCGCCGGTCATTCAGCTGGTCAACCAGCTGTTGCGCCGGGCGGTGCAGAGCGGTGCCTCGGACCTGCATGTGGAGCCGCATGAGGGCGGCCTGCGGGTGCGGATGCGGATCGACGGCATGCTGCAGCAGATGATGGACCGCCCGGACGTGCCGGTGCGCCGGATCGTGTCGCGGCTGAAGGTGATGGCGGGGCTGGACATTGCCGAGACCCGGCTGCCGCAGGACGGCCGCATCGCGCTGTCGCTGGCCGGGCGGCAGATCGACACACGGGTGAGCTCGCTGCCGGGCCACCACGGCGAGCGCATTGTTCTGCGGATCCTGGACCGCTCCGCCGGGCTGATGCCGCTGGAGGCGCTGGGGCTGAGCGCGGAGCAGCAGGCGCAGCTGGCACGGCTGTCGGCGCTGCCCAACGGCATCATCCTGGCCACCGGGCCGACCGGCGCGGGCAAGACCACCACGCTTTATTCGCTGTTGCAGCTGGCCAACCGGGCCGAACGCAACATCGTCACCGTCGAGGACCCGGTGGAATACGACCTGCCGGGCATCTCGCAGAGCCAGATCAACGCCGGCATCGGCATGAGCTTTGCCGCGGGCCTCCGGGCGGCGCTGCGCCAGGACCCGGATGTGATCCTGGTCGGCGAGATCCGCGACGGCGAGACCGCGTCGACCGCGGCGCAGGCGGCGCTGACCGGGCATCTGGTGTTTTCCACCCTGCATGCCAACAGCGCCGCGGCGGCGGTGGTGCGGCTGCGCGACCTCGGGGTCGAGGATTACCTGATTGCCGCCACCCTGCGCGGGGTGCTGGCGCAGCGGCTGCTGCGCAGGCTGTGCGCGGACTGCCGCAGCCCGCGTTCCGTGGAACCGGAGGAGGCGGCGCTGTTTGCCCGCCACGGGCTGCAACCGCCGCCGCAGCTGTTTGCGGCGCAGGGCTGTGCTGCCTGCGGCGGCAGCGGCTATGCCGGGCGGTTCGGGATTTACGAGATTGCCGCCATCCCGGCAGAGCTGCGCAGCGCCATCGCAGGCGGCGCGGATGAGGCGCAGATTGCGGACATGGCGCTGGCACCGGCGGCGCGGCTGGCGGGCCAGGGGCTGGCGGCCGCCGCGGCTGGCACCGTCAGCCTGGAGGAGGTTCTGCGGGTGGCGGGGGATGCCTCATGAAGGCCTATTCCTATGTTGCCTATACCCCCCGCGGGCGGCGGCGCACCGGCACCGTGGTGGCGGAGACCGAGGCGGATGCCGCCGCCCAGCTGGCGCAGCAGGAGCTGTTTGCCGCTGAGCTGGGGGAGGCGCAGCCCGGGACAGCGGGCCGCTGGGGCCGCGGCCGGCGGCGGCTCAATGCTGAGCTGCAGGCGGTGTTCACCCGCCAGATGGCGGTGATGCTGGAGGCCGGGCTGCCGGCCGATGCGGCGCTGGAGGCGGTGCGCGCGGGCGGCCATCCGGCGCTCGATGCGGCTGCGGCTGCAGCGCGGGCAGCACTCCTGGACGGGGCCAGCCTGTCGGCGGCGCTGGAACAGGCAGGCGCAGGATTTCCGCCCTATTACCTGGCGTCGCTGAAGGCTGGCGAGGCGGCGGGCGAGCTGGCGCCGGTGTTTTCCGGCCTGGCCGCGCATCTGGAGGAACAGGGCACCGGCAAGGCGCAGGTGGCGGCGGCGCTGGTCTATCCGGCTTTTGTGGCGGCGGTCTCGCTTTTGGTCTGCGGCATCCTGATGACCAGCGTGGCGCCGGAGATCGTGGCGATGTTTGAGCTGACGGGCCGCCCGCTGCCGCCGCTGACGGTGGCGGTGATGGCGGTCTCCGACGCGGTGCTGGCCAACCGCTGGCTGCTGGCGGCGCTGGCCCTGGCAGGGCTGATGCTGGCGGCGGCGGTGCCGCGGGTGGCGGCGCTGCGGGCGGCGCGCGACCGGCTGCTCTTGCGGTTGCCGGTCGCGGGGCGGCTGGCACGGCTGGCGGAGGCGGTGCAGTACATGCGCACCCTGGCGCTGGTGCTGGGCTCGCGCCATGCGGTGCTGAGTGCTGCCGAAAGTGCGGCCGGCGTGCTGACCATCGCCGCTTTCCAGGCCGAAGGCCGGGCGGTGGCTGGGGCGGTGCGGCAGGGCGAAAGCCTGGCGGCGGCGCTTTCCCGGCTGAGCTTTCTGCCGCCGGCTGCACGCCAGCTGATTGCCGCGGGCGAGGTTTCGGTGCAGCTGGCGCGGATGACCGGCCGTGCCGCCACCCTGGCCGAGCACCGGCTGGCCACCGAGCGCAAGCGGCTCGCGGCCCTGCTGGAGCCGGTGCTGATGATGCTGGTGGGCGGGCTGGTGCTGGTGATCGTTCTGGCGGTGCTGCTGCCGGTCTTTGACCTGCAGGCGGCAGTGGCGGGTTGAGCCTGGCGGGCTGAACCGGGCCGGCCGGGCCTACTCGGCAAACCCCAAAAGTTCCGGCGCGCCGCCGCCGCGGGCCAGCCAGACCCCTTCGGCGCTGATGCGGACCACGCCGGTGCCGCCTTCCAGCTGGTCGCCCGCGCGCACCATCTGCGCGCCTGCCGGATGCGCCAGCACCGCCCAGGTGGCGCCGCCCGACTGCACCACGCCGCGCAGGCTGTAGCCGAGGCTGGCCAGCGGCGGGCGGGAGGGTTGCGGCTCGGCCGCCGGAGCAGCGGCTGCGGCCGGGCGGGGCGGCTGCGGCTCCCCGAACAGCGGCGGCCAGCGGCGGCTCCCGCGGCGCGGCGGCGCCGGTTCCGGGGGCTGCGCAGCAGGGTCCGCGGCGGTAAAAGCCATCGCCCGGCTGCCATCTGCGCCGCCGGGGGCCAGCTCCTGCCACAGAAGATGGCCGGACCAACCCGCCGCAGCGAGGGCCGGTAGGGTGCAAATTGCAGCAATCAGACGCATTAGAGCCTTTCCCGGACATCAGCCGCAGATCCTGGCGGCCGGAAAATCCGGCCGCAGCCCAAGCATAGACGGGCTGGCGCAACCATGATAAAAACCGGCCCATAAATAAACACGAAAAGAGCAGAAATGCAGGCGATCCCCTTTGCAAAAGCCGCGCTGGCGGGCGTGGCCGTGCTGCTGCTGGGCAGCTGCGGCGGCAGCCCGCTGGGCCAGACCGGTTTCCAGGCGCAATATGCGGTGGCGCGCAACGCGCTGGAGGCCGGCGAATATGACCTGGCCCGGCGCAGCTACCGGAAACTGCTGCAGGAGCCGGGGCCGCTGGCGGCGCGGCTGCAGCTGGAATACGCCCATGCCGAATTGCGCGGCGGCGATTTTGCCGCTGCCGCCCGCAGCGCTGGCCAGCTGGCGCAGGGCCAGTCCGGCACTGCCCGCGCGGCGGCGCTGGCGGTGCAGGGCACGGCGCTGCATGAGCTGGGACTGGCGCAGCTGGCGCAGGGCCAGGCGGCTGCCGGGCGGCAGCAGCTGGAAGCCGCCCGCACGGCGCTGGCCGAGGTGCTGGACAATTATCCGGAGCTGGACCCGCTGGGGTCGATGGCGGGCCGCCGCGCCAGCATCGAGGCCCGGCTGAAAACCCTCTGATCCGCCTTATTAGAGCCTGTTCCGGCCTGCTCGCGGCGGCAGGATTCAGCTTTCTGCGGGCTCCAGGGTGATCCGGGCGGCGGCCTTGCCGGGGGCATCCTCCAGCGCCTCGAAGCGGAAGCTGCGGATGCTGTAGCCCCAGCCGGGATGCACTGAGGACAGCCAGCTGGCCAGGCGCAGGAAATCCACCGCGTCAAAGCGCAGCGTCACCGCGCCGCCGGTTTCGCTGCCCAGCTCGCTGAGCGCAGCGCGCAGGCCGGCCGTTTTCAGACCCTGTTCCAGGCCGCTGAGCCCGGCCGGCGCCCCGGCGGCGCCCCGCGGCAGCGGCAGGGCGGCGTCCAGCGCGGCCTTCTCTGCCACCCGCGCCCGCACCCAGGCCTGCAGCGCCAGCGCATCGCCGCGCGCCGCTGCCGCCTGCTGGCGGCGCTCCTGCAGCGGCAGCAGCAGCGCCAGGGCCAGCGCCAGCGGCAGGAGGACCGCCAGCGCGGCCAGCAGCTGCCGCTCGCGGCGGCTCAGCTGAAGCAGCAGATCGATCAGCCGCGCGCTCATGGCCGGGCCTCCGCCGCGGTGATGGAAAATTCGGTTCGCACCCCTTCAGCGCCGCCAAGGGTGCGGGAATCGGTGAGCTGCGCCTGCAGCCCGGCGTCACCCAGGGCGGCGGCGAGGGCGTCGGCGGCGGCAAAGCCGGGCAGGCGGATCGCCAGCGTCAGCCCGTCGCCGTCCCGGTAGCCGAGCCGCTCGGTCTGGCCGCCGGAGGCGGCGGCGGCCTCTGCGGTGCGGGCGGCCATTTCCAGCGGGTCCGGGCCGCTGCCCGCGGCGGCGCCGCGCAGTTCTGCCAGGGCGCGGCTCACCTGCAGGCGGGCGTCCAGCACCGGGGCGCCGCCGGTGAAATGCTGCTGCACCAGCGCGCCGGTCTCTGCCGCCAGCATCTGTGTCTCTGCCTCCAGGCGGCTGATTGCGGTGAGCTGCGCCGCGCTCCACAGCACCGCGGCGAGGGCGGCGGCCAGCGCGGGCCAGCGCCAGGGCAGCACCCGGGCGGCGAGCTGGGCGCGCGCCGCCATCGGGTTCCGGCGCAGGTCGCAGGCCAGTTCGCCGTGGCCCAGCAGCTGCGGCTGCGGCAGGCCAAGCGCCGCCGCGGCCGCCGGGCTGTCCGCCACCGGGATATCCCGCTCCTGGGCCAGCGCGCGGAGGGCAGGCAGGGGGTCCTGCAGCAGCAGCGCCTTGGGCGCAGGCCCGGTTTCCAGTGCCCGTTTCAGCATCGCTTCGCCCAGCGGCGGCGCCGCGGCAAAGCCGTCACCGGGGCCGAGCCGGGCCAGGATGCGGCCGTCCGGGGCGGCGGCAAGGGTCCAGATGCCCTCGGCGGCGGGCAAGGACAGGTAGTCGGGCAGCACCGCGCGGCCGGGCAGCCCGCGCAGGCTGGCGAGCCAGGCGGCATCGGCCGCCTGCACCCGGGTCCAGGCGGCGGTGCTCTGGCTGCCGGCCTTGCCCTGGGCAGGGGCGAAGGGGCGCAGCTCCAGCCCGCCCTCCGCTGCCGTTGCGGCGGCGCCCAGCAGACCCGTCAGCTGGCGCCGGGCCACCTGCTCGCGGGCCTGGCCGCGCAGCCCGGCAGGCAGGTCGAGCGCAAACAGCGGCACCTCCTCGCCCGGCACCAGCACGATCTGGCGCGGCCCGGCGGCGGCAGCGCCGTCCAGGGGCAGGAACTCCGGCGGTGCGTCAGAGGCTTGTGCGGGCGCGGAAGCGATGGCGGGGGTCTCCTGCGGCAGGGGGTTCTGATCTGTCATGGCGGCTCAGGGGCGGGTGGTCAACCGCCAGGCCACCGCCGCCTGCTGCCCGGTGCCCTGCCGGTGCAGCACGGTCACGCGGCGGCCGGACATCGCGCCGAGCTGCGCTGCCGATGCGGCCTCGAACCAGTCCGAGGATACGGCCAGCCGGTGCTCGCTCAGCAGCGAAGCCGGGCCGTCCTTGCTGCCGGTGCCCGCGCCCTCCTGTTCAGCCTGAGCCTGTTCCAGCCCGGCCGCCGCCAGGAACTCCTGCACCGAGGGAAACGGTTGCTGGCGGCGGCGGGCGGCCAGCCGGTTCAGCGCCGCGGGCGGCATCTGCGGCAGCAGGGCGGCCAGCACCTGCGGCGGCGCGGTGTTCACGTTGAGCCGGGCGTCCCCCGGCAGGGCGGAGATGAAGGGCAGCAGCCGCGCATAGGCGCGGGGGGACAGGCCGGGGATGCCTTGCAGCTGGCGGGTGCTGAGCAGGGCGCCGCCCACCGGGTCCAGCGGCGGGTCGAGCCGGGCCCAGGCGGCGCGGTTCTTTGGCCCGCCGGGCTGCAGGAAACTGCGGATGGCGGCGCCTGCCTGCGGCGGCAGCGCCAGCTGCTTCAGCAGCCGGGCAAATCCTTCCTGCGCGGCACTGTCCTCGGGATCGGCCAGCCAGTTCACGTTGAAGCGCCCCTGCAAGTCGCTGATGCCGCCGCTGAGCACCGCGCCGCCTGCCAGCTCTGCCGCCTCCACCGGGGCGGCCCAGGCGGTGCTGTCCGGTGCGCCGCGGCTGAGCCGGGCGGCCGCCAGTGCCTCAAACGAGTCCAGCGCCAGCACCAGCTGCGCTGCCTGCTGCCCCGCCTGCAGCCGGGCGCGGCCGGTTTCCGCCCGCGCCAGCAGCAGCGCCGCCGCCGCTGCCAGCGCCGCCGCCAGCACCAGCGCATTGACCAGCACGAAGCCTGCGTCGCGGGGGCGGCGGCGGCTCATTTCAGGGTCTCCACAAGGGTAATGCGGCCAAAGGCGCGGGTGTCCAGGGTCACCTCGACCGCCAGCGGCAGGGTGCTGGAATAGACCTCGGGCGCGGCGCCGGCCTGGTCGCTGTCGGCGCTGCCGGGGGCGGCGGGCCGGGCCAGCGGCTGGACGCCGTCGCGCCAGCCGGTCCCGTCCCAGTAGCTGCGCAGGCGCAGCCCGGCGACCCCGTCCAGCACCGGCATCTGCGGCTGCCGCGCGGCGGCGGAGGCCGGTGTCAGCGCGGTCCAGAAACGGCGGCTGAGCTGCCCGTTTGCCAGCTGCCATTCGATCCGCTGCAGCCCAGGCGTGCCGGCGCGGCCGCTGTCCAGGCTGGGCTGGCCGCCCGCCGACAGCGCCAGCCCGCCGTTCCGGAAGCGCAGCGCCGATTGCGGCGCTGCCCGGCCCGGCGGGTAAAACAGCATCGGCACCACCGCAGCCAGATCGGCGCGCAGCAGGCTGGCGGTGCGGTCCAGCGCTGCCGCCTCGGCGCTGCGTCCGGCGATGCCCTGGCGCAGCCGGATCATGCCGCCAAGCGCCTGCGCCCCCATTACCGCCACCAGCGCAAAGATCGCCATCGCGGCCACCAGTTCCATCAGGCTGAGGCCCCGGCTGCGGGGCGCGCGCGCCGCTGGTTTCATTCCATCCGGTTTCACTGCGCCCGTCCCGGTGCCAGGTAGAGCACCAGCTGCGCGCCCTCGCCGCTGTCGGCGCGTGCGGTGACGGTGGCCTGCAGCAGCCCGCTGGCCGCCGCCTTTGTGGCGGTCTCCAGGGTGATGGTGCGGCCGCCCTGGGTGACCTGCCCCGGCAGGGGACGAATGGTGCCGTAAAGCTGCAGCTCCTCGGCGCGGTTGCGGGCGGCAATCCGCGCCAGCAGACGCGGCGCCTCGCCGCCGGCCGCAACCCGCGACTGGTCCGCCGCCCGCAAGGCGGCAAGGCTGGCGATCGACATAATCAGCACCGCCACCGCCAGCTCCACCAGCGTCAGCCCGGCGCTGGCCCTGCCCGTGGGTCTGCCCGTGCGCTTGCCTGTTGTCATCCGCCAGTTTATCCGCCTGTGCATCTGAGCCCCGCCCATCCGTCGCTTTCACAAAGGCTGCCGTCCTGGAAGGACAGGCGGAAGGCGCTGGTCCGGCCGTTGGCCAGGAACCGGATCTGCGGCACCCCCGGCGGCGGCGCCGCCCCGCGGCGGGCAAAGACGGCGCTGCCCTGCCAGCGCTGCAGCCGCCCCGGGTCCTGCCAGCCCGCGGCGGTGCGCTGCACCAGCTGCAGCCCCTGCGGGGTGATGGCCAGGCCGCGGCTCTGGCCGCCGGAGACGGCAAGCTGGCGGGCGGCCTCGAACTGGCTCTGGAACAGCGCCCGGTCGCGGCTGCCGGGGCTGCTGCCGCGCGGCAGCGCCAGGCTGGCCGCCACGGCGAGCACCGCCAGGATGGCAACGCAGACCAAGAGTTCGATCAGCGTGAAGCCGGCCGTGGTCCCGCGTTCAGGCTCTATTGCAGGGTCCAAGAGCCGATATCCGCATCCGCGCCGGTGCCGCCGGCCACCCCGTTGGCGCCATAGGTGAAGATGTCGAACTCACCATGCACGCCAGGCGAGAGATACTGGTAGGGCTGGCCCCAGGGGTCCACCGGCAGCCGGTCCATATAGCCGTTGGAGGCCCAGTTGGCGGGCACCGGGTCTGAGGCGGGCCGGCTGACCAGCGCCGCCAGCCCCTGCTCGGTGGTCGGGTAGCGGTAGTTGTCGAGCCGGTAGAGCTTCACTGCGCTGGAGATGGCGGCGATGTCGGATTGCGCGCGCACCGCGCGGGCCTGGTCGGGACGGTCGATCACCCGCGGCACGATCACCAGCGCCAGCACCGAGAGGATCACCACCACCACCATCAGTTCCAGCAGCGAAAAGCCGGCGTCACGGGCCGGCTGGCGGCGGCGGGCAGGGCAGGAACGGGGATGCGGCATGGCTCTCTTTCTTTTCTCCGGCAGCATGATAGAGGGGATGCGGATCTGCTGACCCGACCCTTAGCCGATCCGGACGGGGGCGGAAAAGAGGGGAAAGAATGCCTGCCGCAATAAGCTCTTGCCTGTGTCTCCGGTGACCGTGCCGGAGGTGGTTCTGCTGCTGCTGGCACCGGCCATCGGCTCCTTTCTGGGGGTGCTGGCGGACCGTCTGCCGCGCGGCGAGGATGTGCTGGTGCAGCGCTCTGCCTGCCGCAGCTGCGGTGCCCGGCTGGGCGGGCGGGACCTGGTTCCGATTCTGTCCTTTGCGCTGTGCCGCGGAAGCTGCCGCCATTGCGGCGCGGTGCTGCCGGCCTGGCTCCTTTATGTGGAAATCCTGGCGGCGGGCGCGGCGGTGCTGGCGCTGGCGGCGGGCGGGCCCTGGGGGGCCGTGCTGCTCAGCTGCCTGTTCCTGTGGCTGCTGATTGCGCTGGCGGCGGCGGATCTTCTGTGGCTGCAGCTGCCGGATGCGCTGACGGCGGCGCTTTGTGCCGTGGCGCTGGCCCTGGCCTGGCCCGCCGGGCCGGAGGCACTGGCGGCGGCCTGCCTGGGTGCGGTGCTGGGGGCGGGCAGCTTCTGGCTGATCCGCGCGGGCTACCGGCATTTGCGCGGGCGCGAGGGGCTGGGCCTGGGCGATGTCAAGCTGATGGCCGGGCTCGGCGCCTTTGCCGGCCCTTACGACCTGCCGCTCCTGGTGCTGCTGGCGGCGGCGGGTGCGCTGGCCGCGGCGCTGCCGCGCGCTCTGCTGCACCGGCAGCCGGAGCCTGTGCCGCTGGGCCAGCAGGCGCTGCCTTTCGGCGCCGCGCTCTGTGCCGCGGCGGCGTTGCTGTGGCTTCTCAGAACCGCTGCGCTGCTGCCGGGCTGAGCGGGTGAGGATTGGTTTGATCTTGTCCCGGCTGCCGCTTAGGGTCCGCCGCGTCCCCTACCCCTGTTTCCTGACCACGTGAGAGATAATGCCCCGTTTCCAGACGCTTTTCCTGCTGCCCCTGCTGTCTCTGCCTGCGCTGCTGCCGCAGGCGCTGCGAGCCGGTGATGACGTGCCCCCTCCGGCGGCGGCGGCGGGGGTGCCCGCGCGGCCGGACATGGCGGCCATTGAACAGGCCTGGGCAGCGGGGGATTTTGTTTTTGTCCGCCAGGGCCTCCAGCGCCATGCCGAGGAGACCGGCAAGCCGCTGGCGCAGTACCGCTATGGCCGGGTGCTCTTGGAGGGGCGCGGCGGGCCGGCCGATCCGGCGGCGGCGCAGGTCTGGCTGGAGCAGGCGGTGGCGCAAAACCATGCCGACGCGGCGGTGCTGCTGGCGCGGCTTTACCTGTCGGGGGTGCCGGGCGGGCCGCAGCGCGATCCGGCGCGGGCGGCGGAGCTGCTGAAGGGTGCGGCGGCGCGCGGCCGCAGCGAGGCGCAGTACTACCTGGGCCTGCTGCACCGCGCAGGCGAGGGGGTGGCGCAAAGCGGCGGGGATGCTTTCACCTGGTTCCTGGCGGCCGCTGAGGCGGGCCATGCCGGGGCGCAGTTCGAGCTGAGCCGGGCCTACTCGCGCGGGCTTGGCACCGCGCTGAACGGGGATGAGGCGCTGCGCTGGCTGCAGGAGGCGGCCGGCGCCGGCCATGCGGAGGCGCAGTTCTATCTGGCTTATGCGCTGGACAGCGGCCAGGGGGCGGCGCAGGACCGCGGTCAGGCGCTGGACTGGCTGCGCCGCGCGGCAGAGGGCGGCTTTGCCCAGGCGCAGCTGGCGCTGGGGCGCAAGTATTTGAAGGGCGACGGCGCTGAGGCCAGCCCGTCCGAGGCGCAGCGCTGGCTGGGCACGGCGGCGGCAGGCGGCAGTGCCGCGGCGGCGGCGGAACTGGGCGCGGCGCTGCGCGGCCGGCACGGCGTGGCGGCGGATCCGGTGCGGGCCTGGGGCCTGCTGGACCAGGCCGCCGGGGCGGGGCTGGCGGCGGCGGCCTTTGAGATGGCCGGAATGCGCGAGGCGGGAGAGGGCGGCCCGCCGGATCTGAAACAGGCGGTTGCCTTGTACCGGCAGGCGGCGGAGGCGGGCAGCGAAGCGGCGGTGCTGCATCTGGGCGCGCTGGCGGGTGCCGGGCGGCTGGACGGGCTGATGGCGCCGCACCGGGCGGTGCCCTGGGCGCTGGCCGCGGCCAAGGGTGGCGATACGGCGGCGCAGGGCTGGCTGGAGGATCAGGCGGGCGCAGGGCTGCGCCCGGCGCAGACCGCGCTGGGGCTGTTGATCAGCGCCCGCGAGGATCTGCCGGAGGCTGAGGCGGACCGCGCGGCCGGGCTGTTCCAGGCGGCGGCTGAGGGCGGCGACACCGAAGCCCAGCATCAGCTGGGGCTGTTGCACATCAAGGGCCAGGGCGTGCCGCAGGACTATGTCCAGGCGCACAAATGGCTGAACATCGCGGCGGCGGGCGGCCATGCGAAAGCGCTGGAGATGCGCGCGGTGGCGGGCGACCTGATGACCCCGGAGCAGCTGGCCGAAGCGCAGGCGGCGGCGCGGGTCTTTTTTGAGCAGGCGGCGCCTCCGGTACAGGTTCAGCAAGACGCCGGGGCCTCGCAATGAGCCGCCGGCGGAGCGCGCTGGCGGCACTGTGGCTGTCGGCGCTCTTGAGCGGCGGGGCAGCTGCGGCAGAGGACGGGCCCTGGCAGGCGGCGGCGCTGGCAGAGCTTCAGCAGGCGGCGGATGCAGGCGGCGCTGAGGCGCAATATGCGCTGGCGATGCGCCTTGAGGAGGGCCGCGGCATCCTGCAGAACTATACCCTGGCCGCCGAATGGCTGGCCCGCGCTGCGGCCCAGGGCCATGCCGGCGCGCAGAACCGGCTGGGCCAGTACTATCATGGCGGGCTGGGGGTGGAACGCGACCTCGAAGCTGCCCTGGGCTGGCTGGAGCAGGCCGCGGCGGGCGGGCAGCCGCAGTATCTGTTCGACCTTGCGTCAGTGCTGGAGCCGCAGCCCGGCGGCGCCGCCCGCGCCGCGGCGCTGTACCAGCGCGCCGCAGAGGCCGGCCACAGGGATGCGGCGGTGAGCCTCGGCGTGCTCTATCAGAACGGCACCGGGGTGGCGCAGGACCTGGAGCGGGCGCGGCAGCTTTATGAGGGGCCGGCGGCGGCGGGCCATCCGCGGGCGCAGAACAACCTCGGCCTGATGCATGTGCGCGGCGAAGGCGCGGTGCAGGACTACACCCGCGCCGCGGAACTGTTCCAGGCGGCGGCGGCGCAGGGGCTGCGGGTGGCGATGGGCAACCTTGGCGTGATGTATGAAAACGGCTTTGGCGTGGCGCTGGACGAGGCGCGCGCGGCAGAGCTGTACCGGCAGGCGGGCCAGGGCGGCGCGCCGGGGGCGGCAGGCCAGACTCTGCCCGCCAGCGTCTATGACCCGCGGCTGCTGCCGCCCGGCTCCGGCCCGGAGGCGCTGGAGCAGCTGCAAAGCGGCGCGCGGGCCGGGGATCCGGTGGCGCAGTTCATGCTGGCCTGGCTCTACCTGCAGCCGGAGCCGGACAGCGTGCCGCAGCCGCAGCTGCAGGAGGCGGCACGGCTGCTTGGCGCTTCGGCCCGGGCCGGCTACCCGGCGGCGATGGCCAACCTGGGGCTGATGTATTTTGAAGGCCGGGCGCTGCCGCAGGACTATGTGCTGGGCTACATGTGGCTGGTGCTGGCTGGCACCGCCGGTTTTGACGCGGCGCCGCAGCTGGGGGCGGCGCTGTCGCCGCGGATGACCGCGGCGCAGATCGCTGAGGCGCAGAGGATGGCGGCGGCCCGTGCCGCCGGGAACACCGCCAGCAACTGACCCCCGCTGCAGGAGCGCGCCGCCCCCGGAGAGGGGCGGCGGCGGTTCAGAAGTCCAGCCGGATGCCGTGCTCGATGGCCAGGCTGTCCGCCGATGGCGCTGTCAGCCGGGTCACCACCGCGCCTTTTCCGCCGGCAAAGCGGCGCTCGCGGGTGACGCCGAGCGACAGCCGGTCGCTGCCGTCGAGATGCTCGTAATCCAGCTCCAGCCCGAAGCTCAGCCCGCGCGACAGGTTCAGCATCTCCTGCGAGAAGGCAAAGCCGAAGCCGCAGCCGGTCTCAGAGCTGCTGCCGCCGAAGGAGGACAGCTCGCAGGCAAAGCGCGGCGCGAACGACAGATGCGTGAGGGTGACGCCCGGCGGGGTGCTGCCCTCCGGCGCTTTCAACCCGGCAAACTCCAGCTCGGCAAACAGCCGGGCGCCGTTGTAATCCGGAATGCTGATCGAGCCGGTGTCGCTTTGCGACAGCTGGGTGGCGGTCACATCCGCATCGCTGGCCGCCGCATAGGCAATATCCAGCCCCACCCGCGGGCTGACGGTCATGCTGTCATAGGTGCGGCTGCCCGACAGCGCCGCGCCGGCAAAGCCCGCCGCATACTGGTAATCGCCCTCGGCCCGGATCGGTGCGGCCTCGGCGGCAAAGTCCAGGTCAAAGCGGTGATGGCCAAGCGCCGCTGCTGCGTAATAATCCAGGAACAGCCCGCCGCTCAGGCTGCGGGCGCCGTAGATCCCGGTGTTCAGCCCGAACCCGGTGATCGCGCCATCGGCCAGATCCTGCACGCTGGTGCGGCTGGCATAACCGCCCCAGAAATACCCGCGCAGATCCCGGTCCGACAGGAAGCGCTCGCTCTGGCGCGAGACCTGCAGCATCGCCTGGGTGCCCAGCCCGTCGGTGTGGCTGATCGAGAAGGCCCCGTCCAGGATCTCGCGGCTGCCGCGGTTGCAGTTGTAGGTCTCCCAGCCGAAGCTGCCGTCGCTGGAGCCGTTGCCGTCCTGCAGCTGCACGTTGCCGTCGGTGTCGAAGGCCCGGATGGTGCCGCAGCGCAGATCCTCGCGGCCGGCCTGCAGCCGGTCCAGCGCGCCCTTGGAGAGGCGGCTGAAGTAGCGCTGCTGGGTCTTTACCGTGGCTTCCAGGTCGCGCTTCAGCACTTCGGTCAGCTGTTCGCGGATCTGGTCGACCAGGTCGTCGGCGACCTGCACCTCGGCCAGCGCCAGCGCATAGCCGTCAAAGCTGGTGTCGGCGGAGCTGACGGCAACCGACGGCTGGCAGCTGTGGGTGCCTTCCACATCCTCGTCGTCGATGGCGCGGATGGTCAGGGTCCGGGCGCTGGCGAAATTGCCGGGGGTGAAGGTCATCCGCGACGGCGAGACGGTGCATTGGCTGTCGCCGCTGAAGCTGAGCACCACATCCGCCAGGGGCGCCCCCGACAGGCTGAAGGACATCGCAGCGGTGTCGTCGCCGTTCTCCGATGCGGTGAGATCGTCATTGGTGACCGCAATCGCCGCAAAATCGTCGTCGGTGATGGTGGCGCTGCCGGTCAGCTCCGACGCGGTGCTGCTGAGCACGGTGCCCTGGTCGCCCGCGGTCACCGCGGTCAGGGTCAGCTCGATGGTCTCGCCGCCCTCGACGATGGTGTCATCCAGCACCGGCACCTCGACCTCGGCCTCGGTATCGCCTGCCGCGATGGTCACGGTGCCGGAGGGCGCGGTGTAGTCATCGCCGCCGGCGGCGGTGCCTGCCAGCGTGTAGCTGATCACCGTGTCCACCGCGCCGGCGCGCGCCAGCGACACGGTGAAGACCGCCGCATCCGGGGTGCCGCCACTGGCTTCGGCGCCGTTCTGCACGGCGCTGACTGTCACCGCGTTTTCCGAGCACTGGGTCATCGGGATGTTGTTGGCCAGCACGTTGGGGTCGCCGGCCTCGATCACGAAGGTGTCGTAGAAGGCGGGGTTGGCAGAGAGCGAAGCATCGGCCAGGTAGCCGGTCGAACCCACCTCTGTGGAGCCGATCACCGCCGGGTTGTCGGGCAGCAGCGAGGTCACGTCGAGACTGCCCGAAGACAGCCGCGCGGTGCTGGCGGCGCCGCCGTCGGACGGGTAGCCGTAGGCGACCGTATAGGTGCCCGGGCGCAGCGCGAACCACTGGTATTCGCCGCTGGAGCCGTCGCGCACGATGTTGATGTCATTGCTGATGCCGGTGCTGCTGTTTGAGCCTGACGGGCCGGTCACGGTGATCGAGCCGCCGGTCAGGATGCGGCCGTCATCCTCGCAGTAGAAATAGCCCTGCGGGTCGTAATCCTCGGCATCCGGGATGCCGTCGCCATCGCGGTCCGCGGTGCTGCTTTCATAGGAATCCGGGGTGCCGTCGCCATCGCTGTCGGCCTCCGGGCTGGGATTCGGCGTGCCTGTCAGCGCGGCCGTCACTTCCAGCGGCGCGGAGGCGGTGCTGGCATTGCCGCTGGCATCGGCGGCGGCGCCGGCCTCGGCGGTGATGGTGACGGTGCCGTCATGATCCGGGGTCACGGTGAAGCTGTAGCTGGCGCCGGAGCCGGAAAGACCCGAAGCGGCGCCATTGTCCAGCGTCAGCCCGCTGAGCGCAAAGCCGGTCACATCCTCGCTGAAGGTGAGGGTCACCGCGAAGGGGTCGCTCTGGGCGCTGTCCGGGCCGCTGAGCGTGGCCGAGGGCAGCCCGGTATCTTTGCTGGCCGTGTCCGCGGCCGCTGCGCCTGCATTGCCGGCGGTGTCGGTCAGGGTGACCGACAGGGTCAGGGTGCCGTCGCCCAGGCCGGACAGGTCGAGCCCGGTGATCTGATCGGTGGCGGTGGCAATGGTGCCGGAGCCGGTCACATCGCTGCCGCCGCCGCTGGAGCTGATGCTGTAGCTGTAGGCGGCGCCGGTTTCAGCACCGGCAAAGGTGAAGCTGGCGGCGGCTTCTTCCGCGGCATTGAGCGGATCCTGGTCCAGCGTTGCGCTGTAGCCGGCGGGGGCCGCGGTGTCCTTGGAAAGCGCAGCAGTGGCCTGGGGCGCGGCATTGCCTGCCGCATCCGAAGCATCGGCGGTGACCGTCAGGCTGCCGTCATCCAGGGCGGAGGCATCCAGGCTGAGACTCCAGGCGCCGCCGGTGACGGTGGCGCTGCCGCTGGCGCTGGCGGCGCTGGGGCCGGTGACGGTGACAGCGACGCTCTGGCCGTCCTCGATATCCCCGGCGGTGCCGGACAGGGTGAGGGAGGCCGCCTCGGAGGCGTTCACCACGTCATCCCCGGCCAGCGGGCTGCCGAAGGCCAGGCTGGGGGCGGTGATGTCCTTGGCAATTGTATCGGTGGCTGCTGCGCCCGCGTTGCCGGCGGTGTCGGTCAGGGTGACCGACAGGGTCAGGGTGCCGTCGCCCAGGCCGGACAGGTCGAGCCCGGTGATCTGATCGCTGGCGGTGGCAATGGTGCCGGAGCCGGTCACATCGCTGCCGCCGCCGTCCGAACTGATGCTGTAGCTGTAGGCGGCGCCGGTTTCGGCACCGGCAAAGGTGAAGCTGGCGGCGGCTTCCTCCGCGGCATTGAGCGGATCCTGGTCCAGCGTTGCGCTGTAACCGGCGGGGGCCGCGGTGTCCTTGGAAAGCGCAGCAGTGGCCTGGGGCGCGGCATTGCCCGCCGCATCCGAAGCATCGGCGGTGACCGTCAGGCTGCCGTCATCCAGGGCGGAGGCATCCAGGCTGAGGCTCCAGGCGCCGCCGGTGACGGTGGCGCTGCCGCTGGCGCTGGCGGCGCTGGGGCCGGTGACGGTGACAGCGACGCTCTGGCCGTCTTCGATATCCCCGGCGGTGCCGGACAGGGTGAGGGAGGCCGCCTCGGAGGCGTTCACCACGTCATCCCCGGCCAGCGGGCTGCCGAAGGCCAGGCTGGGGGCGGTGATGTCCTTGGCGATTGTATCGGTGGCCGCTGCGCCTGCATTGCCGGCGGTGTCGGTCAGGGTGACCGACAGGGTCAGGGTGCCGCTGGCCAGGCCGGACAGGTCGAGCCCGGTGATCTGATCGCTGGCGGTGGCGATGCTGCCGGCGCCGGTCACATCGCTGCCGCCGCCGCTGGAGCTGATGCTGTAGCTGTAGGCGGCGCCGGTTTCGGCATCCGCAAAGGTGAAGCTGATCGCGCTTTCATTGGCGGCATTGGCGGCGGTCTGGTCGAAGGCCGCGCTGTAGCCCGCGGGCGCGGTGGCGTCCTTGCTGATGGCCGCGCTGGCCTGCGGCGCGGCAGAGCCTGCCGCATCCGAAGCATCGGCGGTGACCGTCAGGCTGCCATCCGCCAGGCTGGAGACATCCAGGCTGAGGCTCCAGGCCCCGCTGGTGACGGTGGTGCTGCTGCTGACGCTGGCGGAATTGCTGTCGGTGACAGTGACAGAGACGCTCCGGCCGTCTTCGATCTGATCCGTGCTGCCGGACAGGCTGAGCGCTGCCGCTTCGGAGGCACTGACCACATCGTCATCCGCGATGGGCGCGGCCAGGCTCAGCGCGGGCACGGTGAGGGTTGCCGTGGCGGTGCCGGAGCTGCCCAGCGAGGAGCTCAGGCTGCCGGTGGTATTGACCAGCGCGCCGGTGGCCGAGGCGGCCACATCGGCGGTGATGGTGCAGCTGGAGGCCGCCGCCACGGTGCCGCCGCTGTAGGAGACTGTGGTGCTGCCCTGGACGGCGGTCAGGGTGCCGCCGGTGCAGGTGGCGGAGGCATTGGCCGGGCTGGCAACAACCATGCCTGCGGGCAGGCTGTCGGTCACATCCAGCGCGCTGGCCTCGATCAGGGCGCTGCTGTTGTCGATGGTCAGGGTCATCGTGGTGCTGCCGTTCAGCGGCACGCTGGCGGCGGCAAAGCTCTTGGCAAAGCCGGGCACCGGCGCCGCGCTGGCCGTGAGGCTGGCGGAGGTGGAGCCGGAATTGCCGAGATCCGAGGTCAGATCGCCGCTGGTGACGCTGAGCGAACCGGTGCCGGTGGCGCGCAGGTCCACGGCAATGGTGCAGCTGGAGGCCGCCGCCACGGTGCCGCTGCTGTAGGACAGGCTGCTGCTGCCGGCGGCGGCGGTCAGGATGCCGCCGCTGCAGCTGGCAGAGGCATTCGGGGCCGGCGCCACCACCAGCCCTGAAGGCAGCGGCACAGTCACATCCAGTGCGGCCGCATCGATCAGGGCGGAACTGTTGTCGACGGTGAAGGTCAGGGTGGAGGTGCCGCCCTGGGCGATGGTCGCATCGCCGAAGGCGGCGGCAAAACCGGGCACCGGCGCTGCGCTGACTGTCAGGCTGGCTGATGCGGTGCCGGAGGTGCCGGAGGAGGAGGTCAGGGCGCCGCTGGTGTTGCTGAGCGTGCCGGTCGAGGTGGCGCGCACATCAGCGCTGACGGTGCAGGACGCGCCCGTTGCCACGGTGCCGCCCGAGTAGCTGATGCTGCCGGATCCGGCCGTCGCGGTCAGGGTGCCGCCGGTGCAGGTGGCGGCGGCATTCGGAACCGGTGCCACCACCATGC
Source organism: Leisingera sp. CC-HEC093 (assembly GCF_059429195.1). Taxonomy (NCBI): domain Bacteria; kingdom Pseudomonadati; phylum Pseudomonadota; class Alphaproteobacteria; order Rhodobacterales; family Roseobacteraceae; genus Leisingera; species Leisingera sp. CC-HEC093. Next base: position 130,112 of record NZ_JCAIJR010000002.1, read on the forward strand.
CCGCAGGCAGGCTGTCGGTGAAATCCAGGCTGGAGGCGGCAACCGCCGAGGCGCTGTTGTCCACGGTGAAGGTCAGGGTGGTGGTACCGCCCTGCACGATGCCGGCATCGCTGAACGCCTTGGCGAAATCCGGGGCCGGCTCGACGCTGAAGGCGGCGCTGGCGGCGGCGGCGGCAAAGCTAGCGTTCTCCGTCAGCTCGCTGGTGCTGCCGCTGTAGCTGCCGGTGGCCGCCGCCGCCGGAACGCTGACGGTCAGTTCGATCGAGCAGCTTTCGCCTGCCGCCAGGCTGCCGCCGGTCAGCAGCACGGTGCCGCTGCCTGATACGCTGGAGCCGCTGCCGCACAGATCGCTGCCGGTGCCGCCGGTCACCGCCAGGCCGGAAAGCATGGCGTCCAGGTCGTCGCTGAAGCGCAGGCCGCTGAGGCTGCTGCCGCCCGCGGGGTTGCTGATCTGATAGGTCAGCGTGGTGCTGCCGCCCGCCGCCAGGGCGCTGGCGGTAAAGCTCTTGCTGAACGCCGGCGGGTTGGCCGATTGCACGGTCAGCGTGGCGCTGGCGGCGGTGCCGGTGACCGAGGCGCCGCTGGCGGTGCCGGTGATCTCACTGGTCTCGCCGCTGTAGCTGCCCGCGGCGGTGGGGGCGGTCATCGAGACGCTGACGGTGCAGCTGCTGCCCTGGGAAAGGCTGCCGCCCGAGTAGCTGATGCTGCTTGCGCCTGCGGCGGCGGTCAGGGTGCCGCCGGTGCAGGTGGTGGCGGCATTCGGGGTGGCTGCCACCACCATGCCGGCATCAAAGCTGTCGCTGAAGGCCAGGGCGCTGACATCATAGCTGCTGCTCAGGTTGGTGACCGTGTATTGCACGTCCACCGCGCCGCCGGCCGTGACGGTGCTGCTGGAATAGCTCTTGCCCAGTTCCAGCAAATCGCTGGTGCTGACGCTGAAATTGGCGGTGATCGCCGGAAGAGTCACGCCGCTGCCGTTCACGGTGCCGCTGACGGAGGAGCTGACCGAGCCGTAATCCCCGTCCGCGGCCCCGGCGGGCACCGCCAGGTCCAGGCCGATGGTGCAGGTTGCGCCCGGCGCGATCTCGATTCCAGTGAAGATGCCGGTGGTGGTGCCGGAGAAGGCGGGGCTGCCGCCGCAGCCGGCGCTGAAGGACGCCGATGAGGATGCTGCCAGGCTGGACAGCGCCGTGCTGTAGCTGTCGGTGAAGACGACGCTGGAATAGGTGAAGCTGCTGTCCGGGTTCTCCAGCGTGTAGGTCAGCGTCATGGTTTCGCCAGGCAGGACCCTGTCCGGGCTGAAGCTCTTGGCGGTGATCAGCGCCGCGGCCTCCAGCACCTGCAGCGTGTCCGAAGCCGCAGCGGCGGTGGTGGCCTCGCCGCCGGCGGTGGCGGTCAGGCTGGAAGTGGTGTTGGTATAGGTGCCGGGGCTGCCGGAGGGCAGCGCGATCTCCACCACGACGGTGCAGCTGTCGCCGGGGTCCAGACTGCCGCCGGTGTAGGACAGGGTGGAGCTGCCGCTGAGGCTGCCGCCGCAGCTGTTGCTGGTCAGGCTGGACAGGGTGGTGCCGGACAGGAAGGCATCCAGGTCATCGGTGAAGGCGATTGCGGTGGCGGTGCTGGCGGATTCAGCACTGCTGGACACCGTGAAGGTCAGCGCAGCGGTGCCGCCGCCCTGAGCGGTGTCGCTGCCAAAGGCCTTGACCAGCGACAGGTTGGCACCGCCCTCGATGGCGAGCGTGGCGCTGGCGCCGGAGGTGCTGGACACCGAAGCGCTGTTGACGGTGGCGGTGACGGCGCCGGTGGCGGTGGCGTAATCGCCCGGCGCGGTGCCGTCGGCGATCTGGTAGACCACATCGACATCGCAGCTGCTGCCGGCTGCGAGCGTGCCGCCCGAGATATTGAGATACAGTGTGCCGCCCGAGCTGGCGGTGCCGGCAACGCTGCCGCTGCCGCAGAAGTTTGCAGAGGGCAAGGAGCTGACCGCGATGCCGCCCGGGGCGTCCAGAGGCTCGCTGAAGGCAATGTCCGAAGCCGCCAGGGCGGTGTTGGGATTGCTGAGGGTGTAGCGCGCGGTGATGGTGCTGCCCGGCTGCACCGGACCGTCGGTGAAGGTCTTGGCAATTGTCACCGGCAGGCCGCCATCGGCCAGGATGCGCAGCGTGGTGGAGGCCGTGGACCCGGTATAGGCGCTGCCGCCGAAATCGGTGGCGGTCACCGCGCTGGTGGTGTTGGTGTAGGTGCCGGCTGCAGCGCCGGCGGGCAATGCCAGCTCCACCGACACCACGCAGCTGGCGCCGGACGCCAGGCTGCCGCCCGAGTAGGACAGGGTAGAGCTGCCGCTGAGACTGCCGCCGCAGCTGTCGCTGTTGAGGCTGGAAAACGCGGTGCCGGAGAGAAAGGCATCCAGGTCATCGGTGAAGGCGATCCCGGCGGCGCTGTTGTCCCGGCTGATATTGCTGAGGCTGAAGTCCAGAGTGACGGTGTCCCCGGCGCTGGCCTGGCTCACGTCGAAGGCCTTGAACAGGCCGATGCCGTTCTCAGGCGGCGCGTTCACGGTGACGGCAGTGCTGAGGCTGCCGGAGCCGCCGGCCGAGGCGCTCCAGGAGGTGGTCAGGTCGTAGTCTCCGGACGCAGTGCCCTTGATACCGGCGGTGACGGTGCAGCTGGCGCCGTCCTCCAGCCTGTCGTATTGCGGCACCCCGCCGTCAAAACCCAAGAATGCGCCGCTCTTGGAAAAGGCGAAGCTGCTGCCGCCGCTGCTGGCGGTCAGCGTGCCCTCGCAGCTGCTGGTGGCGTTTGCCGGCGTGGCAAGCTCCAGGCCGGCAGGCAGCGGCAGCGACAGCGACACCGTCGTGGCGCTGCCGCTGTTGTTCTCAATGACATAGGTGAGCGTGGTGCTGCCGCCCGGATCCAGCGTGGCCAGGGCGACCGATTGGGTGACGCTGACCGACGAAGCCGTCACCGTCAGCGTGTCCGAGGCGGTGCCGCTGTTGCCCAAAGATGAGGTCAGGTCGCCGGTCGTCAGCACATGGCTGCCGGTGGTGCTGGAGGTCACCGGCAGCGACACCGTGCAGCTGCTGCTGCTGCCCAGGCGGCCGTCGGCGTAGGTGAGTGTGCTGCCGCCGGCGCTGGCGGTGAGGGTGCCGCCGCAGCCGTCCGAGCTGCTGGAACTGCCGATGGTCACACCCGCGGGCAATGTGCCGCTGAAGGCAAGGCTGCTTGCCGGGGTGCCGGAGCTGCTGTTGTCGATGGTAAAGGTCAGCGTGGAGTCCCCGCCCGGCGCGATCGAGTCCGGCGAGAAGGCGGCGCTGAAACCGGGGGCGGACTGGGCCTGAACGGCCGCGGGAAGCGCAAGGGTCAGAACAACGGAAAGCAGGCGCAGGGCGCGGTGCAGCAAACAGGTCATCGAAATTCCTTAACTATCCCTCGGACGGGGCCCGGCCCGGTCTCTGCCAGCCATGGCCCTCCATTGGGGTACGCTACTGCAGGCGGAAATCCGCCACAACTCTGCAATGTGAAAAAAAACAAAGTTTCATGCACTGTAGCAGCTATGCAATTGCCCGGTGTATCAAGGCATTAATCTGCCGCCGCCGCCGCCGGGTCCGTCGCGGAACGCCAGGCAGAAGCCCAGCCAAAATTAAACTCAAGGTTGTTTTTCGGTCTGCCGTTACGGCTGCCGGGTGACCGTATAGAGTTGCCCGGCCTGCAGCGGCCCGTCCAGGCGGGTCTCCAGGCCGTCCGGCCAGCGGATCAGGGCGCCCGCGGCGCTGTCCTGCGCCCCCAGGCCGAAATGGGCGCGCGGCGCATCGAAGCTCATGAAGCCGCCGCCGAGCTGGATCTCGCGCATCTGGCGGCTGCCGTCCCGGCCCAGCAGCGTGATGCGGGCGCCGATGCCCGCGCGGTTGCCGGCCAGATCCTGCAGCCGGAACGCCAGCCCCGGGTTCTGGGTGTTGTTGCGGAACACCATCAGCGGCCCGTTCACCGGGTGGGTCACCAGGTCCAGATCGCCGTCGCCGTCCATGTCGAACTGGGTGGCGGCGGCGGTCATCAGGTAATCTTCCAGCCCGAACGGGCCCGAGGCCTCCTCAAAGCGGCCCTGGCCGGTGTTGCGGAAGAACAGGTTGGAGGGCGAGACCTCGTTGGGCACCCAGGTGCCGTTGACGATATAGACGTCCTGCCAGCCGTCCTGGTCGAAATCGGCCACTTTGGTGTCCCAGCTCCAGCCGCCCACATCCAGCCCGCGCGCTGCGGCGGTGTCGGTGAACGCGGCGCCCTCCGGCTCCAGCAGCACGTTGGAGCGCAGGATCTGCGGGTGGGTCAGGGCGATTTCTTCCGCCTTGGGCTGGCGCGCGGGCTTGAAATGCAGATCGCAATAGGCGCGCGGGACGGGCTGGCCGGCGGGGATCAGCGCGCACAGCGTGGCGTCGCGCTTCTGGATCGCCAGATCCTTGATCAGCATCGCCTTGCATTCCGCCTGATAGCGGCCGCTCAGCTGCTGGCAGCGCCCGGCATAGGCGGGATCGAAGCTGTTGCCCGCCTTGTACCAAGCCTTGATCGCCATGTTCTGCCGGCAAACCGCCTTGGCCTCAGCCGCCTGGATGGCATCGCAATAGCGGCTGAGCGGCTGCATCTTCAGCCGCTCCGACACCCCGGAGGAGCGCCCGGCGATCTGCGCCAGATAGATGGCGGGGCGGCCCTGGTTGAACAGATCCGCCGTCTTCACCGCCATCGTGGTGGTGGTGGTGTGCGGGATCACGCCCTCGGGCTGGGCCACCATGGCAAGACCGCCGGTGCCGTCGCCGCGGTAGAAGTAGTCGGGGATATCGAAATCGTTGCCGACGATCAGATCCTGGGTCCCGTCGCCGTCGAAATCGGAAAACAGCACCGACAGCGTCTCGCCGGGGATGCCCGGCAGCTCGGTGAATTGCGCGCCGGTCAGCTGCCCGTCCGGGTTCAACAGCACCCGGTTGCGGGATTCCTCGCCGGGAATGCGCCGGTACCAGCCCGCCGCCCAGTTCCCCAGCGCCGCATCCAGATGGCCGTCGCGGTCGATGTCGGCAAAGGAGAGCGCCATGGTAAGCGGCGCATCGGCACGGTTTGCGACCGGGCGCGGCGGCTCGGCGCCGAAGCGCCCCTCCGCATTGCGCCACCAGTAGTTGCCCTGCAGGTAGGTGGCCAGGAACAGGTCGGCCCAGCCGTCATTGTCGATATCGGCCAGGGCGGCATTGAAGACCGGCGCCCCGGCCAGGCCCCCCAGGTCCAGGGCCACGGGCGTGAACCGGCCGCTGCCGTCGTTTTCATAGAGGTAGAGGCCCGCCTCGGTGGAAGCCACGGCAAGGTCGATGTCGCCGTCGTTGTCGATATCGCCCGAGGCCAGGCTGCGGCCTTCCCAGAACGGCGGCCACATGTCGCGCATGGTGAACTCGACCGGCTTGGTGATGCCGATCGTGGCGGCCTCGGCGCGGGTAAAGCCTGCGGCAGCGGCGGGCGAAGGCGGGGTGAAGGGGGCGGCGGCCACCGTGATACGCGCCGCGCCTGCGCCTGCGCCCGCGGCCAGCACTGGCGCCTCCAGCCCGGCGGCCTGGGCTGCGCCCCAGGGGGCGGGCGCCTGCGGGCCGTCTCCCAGCAGCTGCTCCAGCGCGCGGCGGCTCTGCCACTCGTGATAAACATGGGTGCCCAGCCCGGCGGCAAAGCCCAAGGAGCCGATGACGGCGGCCATCAGCGCCGCCGCCCGGAGCCCCAGCGCCGAGGTGATGATCATGAAGGAATAGACGGAAAAACTGCCCAGCGTGAACAGCGCTGCCATCACATAGCCATGCGCCATTCCGGCGGCGATCAGCGCCCCCGCCAGCACCACATCGAACCCCATCGGCACCGGCAGGAACAGCGCCACCAGCGTCAGCAGCATCAGGGCGCCGATGCCAAAGCCCAGCCCGGTGATCAGATCCTGCGGGAACAGCGTGCCCGCCGCGGCGCCGAGAAATCCCGCCAGCAGCATCATCGGCACCGTCAGGCGGATGATGTACCAGAGGTTTTTGAGATAGACCCGGGCCACGCCCAGAACCGCTGCCGGCAGGCTTTCGCCCGGCGCCGCCCCGGCGGCCAGCTCGCCGGTGCTCCAGGGGGTCTGGGCCGCGGGTTCTGCCGGGGCGATCTGCACCTGCGGCAGGAAGCGGCAGATCAGCGGCACCGCGGCCAGGATCACAAAGAGGCTGAGCGCCAGCTTGGCTGCGGCCATGTAGAAGGGCACCAGCGAGAACAGCATCGACAGCACCACCACGTTGAGCGTGGGCGAGGCCACCATCGCCGACAGCGCGGTCTCGGCCCGCATGCCGGAGGCATACATCCCCTTGCCGATCGGCGCGACGCAATTGGCGCAGACCCCCAGCGGCGCGCCGACCGCCAGCCCCAGCGCCGAATTGGCGAACCGGCCGCGGAAGCTGCGCGTCTGCAGGCAGGACAGCAGGGTCATGATGGCGGCGGCAAAGAGAATGCCGAAGGCCATGCCCTTCTTGTTGGTGTGGATCCAGTTGAGGGTCGAATAGCCGATCCGCTCCAGCGTGCCCATCGCCGCACTCAGCGGGTACTTCGCCTCAAAGCTCAAGGGGTCCTCGAGCTGGATGGCCCCTGACATCATCGCCTTTTCATTCAGTGCCGGATAGCGCGAGCCGGTCCAGAACAGATAGGCCAGGGCACCGAGGATCAAGAGCGCAAGGAGAAAGCGTTTCCGGTGGGGAGGGGCGATGAAAGCGTGCATGGAAAAGACTTGAATGGAAGGCGGAAGAGGCGAACGCCTTTTCGTACCACGTTCCCCGGTAAATGCAATTTTCTTGCGGAAAGCCGCGTGCGGGCCGCAATGCCGGGCCCGGGTAGTCATGCGCGGCCGGCCCGGTTAGAACGGGTGCTGCTGCGCCTCATTCCCAGTCTGCCGGAGCATTTCTATTGACACATGACCCCAGCCGCCGCGCCCGTCCGGGCAACCCGTACCAGGACCTGCCGCCGCAGAGTTTCTGGCGCACCGCCGTGGCCGAACCCGGCCTTTTCGGGGTGCAGGACCTGCATCAGGCGAAATTCCGGATCAGCCCGCAGGATTGCATCATCACCGCGGGTTCCTGCTTTGCCCAGCATGTCAGCACGGCGCTTGCCGGCAGCGGATACAACTGGCTCGATGCGGAGCCGGCGCCTCCAATGATGTCCGCCGCCGCGGCGCGGCGCTTCGGCTATGGCGTGTTTTCCTGCCGGACCGGCAATATCTATTCGGCGGCGCTCTTGCGGCAGTGGCTGGAATGGGCCTTTGGCCAGCGCGAGGAGGACTGTGAAATCTGGCATCAGGACGGCCGCTGGTTCGACCCCGTGCGCCCGGCTGCCGAACCGGGCGGCTTTGCCAGCGCTGAAGAGGTGCGCCAGGCCCGGCGGCGCACGCTGGAGGCGCTGCGGCGCGCCGTCCGGGAAGCCCAGGTCTTTATCTTCACGATGGGGCAGACCGAAACCTGGATCAATGGCCGCAGCGGCCTGGTCTACCAGATGTGCCCGGGCACTCAGGCTGGCGTGTTCGACCCCGGCCTGCACAAGCTCGTCAATCAGGATGCGGCAGCGGTGCAGGAGAACATGGCGGCAGCACTGGCGCTGTTGCGCGCGGTCAACCCGGAACTGCGTGTCTTGCTCACGGTGTCCCCGGTGCCGCTGACCGCAACGGCGGTTCCAGGCGCGCATGCCCTGTCCGCCAACGGCTTTACCAAGGCGGTGCTGCGGGCCGCGGCCGGCAGCCTGGCTGCGGCGCATGACTGGACCGATTATTTCCCGTCGTATGAGCTGCTCACGGCCCCGGCTTTCGGCGGCGTGTTTTTCGAGCCGAACAAGCGGACCGTGGCGGCGCAGGGGGTTGCCTTTGTCATGCAGCACTTCTTCAGCTGTTTCGGCGGTCACGGAGAGGGGGAGGCTGCCGACGGCGGCGCTGCAGGGGCTCTGGCGGATGGTGAACTGGTCTGCGAGGAGATGATTTTGGATTACTACCGTGACTGACAGCCTGTTTCTGACCGGGGATTCGCACACTGTGGCCATCGGCCAGGCCGCCCGCCGCGCCGGCCTGGCGGTGACTGGCGGCCCGCTGGGCGCAGGCGCCCGGCTGGAGAAACCCTTTTACCGTGTGGAAGGTGGCGATTTTATCATTACGCTGCCCAGCACCGGTCCGCTGCGGCCGCTGTTCCGTCCGCTCCTGACGAGCCCTCTGCCGGTTCTCAGCACCCTGGGGTTCAATTCGCACAGGCTTGCCGGAGAGATCCACGCATATTGCAGCGCAGCGGGGATCCAGGACTGGCGGCAGGCCATGTCCGGGCAGGTGTTTGAGCAGGCGGTCCTTGAGGCGCGCCGCACCGCGCTGGCATTCTACCGGCTGCTGGCGGCTCATGGCCGGGAGGTCTATTTCACCTGCTCTCCGCAGCGTGTTGCACCGCATTTGCGGGAGCTTCTTGCGGCAAGTGAAACGGTTCTGATCCGCGAGGTCTGCAAGACCGGTGCAGTCTTTCTGGACCACCGGCCGCAGACGATGGACGGCCCGTGCCTGGCCGCGCGGTACGCCAATGAGGCGGACACGATGCATGGCAGTATCGAATGGGGGCAGGCCGTCCTGGATCTGTTTCTGACAGAGCGCGCCTGTGCCGCTGCGGCCAGCTGAAAAGCGGCGCCGGGACGGCCCCGGCGCCAGCGGCAGCGTCAGTTAGTCCAGCTGCTTGCTCAGCTCCGCGATGACCCGCTCCTGCTCCAGCGTATAAAGAGTCAGCTCTTCCACCTTGCGCAGCAGCACCATCTGCATAGCGCTCATGTTCAGGCCAGTGTTGTTGATTTCCGCCGCGGAAGGCACATCCGGCAGGTGCCCGTTCTCCTCAATGTAGGCCGCGACTTCGCTGAGCGGGCGCAGCTCATAGCTGTCCTCGAACACATAGTCGGGCACGTTCAGCGTGGTGCTGCCTGAAATGAAGTTGCCGAGAACGGTCAGATCCCCGGCATTGGACAGCGAGAATTCAATGCCGGCCGTATCCGGCGACAGAATGGTGAACGCGTTGTTGATCGTTGCCAGCTTCCAGGTCTTGCTGGTTGCGGTGTTGATGAAGTTGAAGGCGGAATCGCCGTTGTTCTTCAGGCCCGCCATGGTCCGGATAGAGGGTGAGCTATTGGCATTCTCAATCAGAAAATGCCCGGTGTCATTGGCGTCATAGCCTGCCGTCACCCCGCCGGCAGCGGTTGTTCTGACATGCAGGTTTGCCGAGGGATTATTGGTGCCGATCCCGACGTCGTTGTCGGCCTCGATGTAAATGGAGTTGTCATCCGCACCGGGTTCGATCCGGAACGGCAGTTCGCTGCCGTTGGTCACATCGCGCACGAAGAAGTTGGTCTCGTTGCTCGCGATATCCCAGGTCTGCGGGGTAAAGCCGGAGGAACCGTTCTGCTCCAGCCGCAGGGTCGGGCTGTCGCCGTCTGCCACATGCAGCTCGACAACCGGCGCGGAGGTGCCAAAGCCGACCTCACCGCCGGATTTGACATAGACCGCATTGTTGCCCGCATCAGCCTCGACCAGAAACGGCTTGGTGCTGGCATCGCGGTCTTCGATGGCAAAATAGTTGGCGCCGCCATTGCCGCTGTCATTGGCAATCAGCGTCCAGTCGCGGGTCGGGAAGCTGGCAGAGACCGATGTGTCGTTAAAATGAACCCGCAGGTTGTTTTCCTTCAGCCGGACGGTGTCGAAGCCGAAGTTTTCACCAGATACGCAGTCAACGCCGACGCAGAGGCTTCCCGTCACGACCACATCGTCGCTGAACACCTGGTCTGCCTGCGCAGCACCTGCGGCCAGGGCCAGAAGGCTGGCGCCCGCAGCCAGAATCCGTTGGGGTTTGCGGCTCATGTCAAATTCCTTTTCTTTCAAACAGGGGGCGGCGGCGGCCGCGGCAGTCTTTTGAGGCTCAGTCTTCGGTCACGGTTTCGGGGGTGATGATGGCCCCGCGCGACACTGTGAAGGATCCGGTCATGGTGAAGGATCTGGCCCGGGACGTGGCGGGTTCGCCGCGGCCGTTGTCGATGGGATTGACGATCTCTTCCTGTTCGCTGGCGGCGGCGCTCAGCTCATAGCGGTAGGTGCCGTCCTGCACTGCGCCGCGCTCCAGCTCATAGACCGGGGTGCCGGAGGCCGCCTGGATCGAGGTGACCCGGCCGTTCGGGGCCACCACCACCAGCGTGGCATTGCTGAGCCCGATCCAGTTCTCGAACCAGATCGCATTGGAATTGTGCTGCTGCACCGGATCCGCCTCCAGTGCCGCTGCCGCACTGGCCAGGCTGAGGCTGAGGCAAAACCCGAAAGCCCGGAATGTCATCCGCATGGCATGTCTCCCGTTGTGCATTTTTCATCAGAAACTGCTCTGCCGCCGGTCTGCATGGCCTGTACCGGCGGAAATACGCTCATTTCAAGAAGTATTACCTGACGTAAAAGTAAAATGTTAAGAGTTTTGTTGGTTTTGCAGCATTTTTTGCGCCTGCGGCCTGGGGGCCGCAAGCAGGCAGGCGCCAGGCCCTTAGTTGATCACCCCGGCGCGGCTGAAGACGCCGAAGAAATTGCCGAAGATGTTAGAGACGGTCAGCACGTCGTTAACCGGCGATTCGGTGGCCATCACCAGGTCGCCCGGATTGATCTTGAACTGGCGCGCCGAGAACAGCCCGTCGGCAGAGGTGAGGTCGAGCGAGAACACCACCCGCTGCTGGCGCGGCCCGCGCACGCCGGGCGCCACCGCGCTTGCCGGGTATTCGCGCAGAATCAGCAGCCCCTTGGGATCGGCCTTGCCGTCCTGGAAGCCGCCTGCCACCGACATCGCGTCCATTGCCGACATCTCATCCTTGGAGAAGATGTGCAGGTCTTCCTCGCCGGTGGCGCCGAAGGAGAGGAAATAGCGCTCGTCCTCCTCGACGAACACCCGGTCGCCGCCGCGCAGAAGGGTGTCGAGACGGGGGGTGTTCAGCAGGGTGTCGACCGAGGTGCCATAGATCGACTGGCCGCGCACCAGCCGGATCTGCGGGTTGTTGAGGCTGGCGCTGATGCCGCCGCCGGCCGAGATCAGCCCCATCACCGTGTAATTGCGGTCCGGCATCGGATAGGTGCCGGGCTGGGCGACGCCGGACACCAGGTCCACCGAATTGCCGCGCCCTTCGGCCATGGCCAGCTGCACCTGCGCTGACGGCACCACCGGCTCCAGCGCCTCTTGCAGCTTCATGCGCGCCATTGCCGGGGTCAGCCCGTTGACGTTCACATCGCCCACATAGGGCATGAAGATGGTGCCGTTGGCGGCCACTTTCATGCCCTGCAGCTGCACCATTTTCTGTTCAGCGGTGGTCAGCAGCGAATTGTCGTTGCTGTCCCAGATGCTGAGAGACAAGAGATCGCCGGGCTGGATGATCTGGGTCTTGGCGCCCTGGTGGGCGTGCAGCCAGTTCAAGCGCTCCTGTTTGCCGGTGGGCGGCCAGGCCGCCACTGTGGGCAGCAAGGCCCGGTTCACCTTGTAGAGCGCGAAATTGGCATCCGCCTCACCTGATTCCCTCAGAATCTCTTCGCTGGCCGGAGCGCCGCCGGGCAGGCGGGAACAGGCCGCGGGCAGAAGGATAAGGCCGGCAGCCGCCAGCCAGGGAAGGAATTTCAGCATGAAGAGCCTGTTGCGGAACCGCTTTGATTTTTTTCTGCTGGAAGGATACTGGGCTGAGCCAGAGGGTTCAACAGAAACGGGCCGCAGGCATGAGGATTCCCGCCGTATTGGTTCTGGGTGCAACAGGGCGCATCGGGCGGCTGCTGCAGCTGGCGCCGCCAAAGGGCATGGCGCTGCGGCTGCAGGCGCGCCGGGCGCCGCCGCTGCCCGGCAGCCCGGGCGGGGGCTGGCCGGGCGGGGACTGGCATGTGTTCGATCCGCTGGCGGACCCGGCCGCGCTGGCCCGTGCCGCGGCGGGCGCAGAGACCATTCTCTGCCTGGCCGGGCCAGTGCCCGGGCCGGGGCAGGGGGATGCAGGCATGCAGGACCACATCCGCCTCGGCGAAGCGGCGCTGCGCGCGGGCGCGGCGGCGGGCGCGCGGGTGCTGCTGGCCTCTTCGGCCGCGGTTTATGGCGCGCAGTCCGGGCTTTTGCCGGAGGAGGCGCCCTTGCGCCCTGCCAATGCCTATGGCGCAGCCAAAGCGGAAATGGAGGCCCGCGCCGCGGCGCTGGCGCCTGAGCTGGGGGTGCAGGCCTGTGCCTTGCGGATCGGCAATATCGCAGGCTTTGACGCGGCCCTGGGCGGCTGGCGGCCGGGCTTTGCCCTCGACCGGTTCGCCGATGGCCGCAGCCCGCGGCGCAGCTACATCGGGCTGCAGGCCCTGGCGCAGGTGCTGGCGGCGCTGCTGGCGCGGCCCGGGCTGCCCGCGGCCCTCAACATCGCACAGCCCGGGGCGGTGGAGATGGCGGCCCTTCTGCGGGCGGCCGGGCGCCGGTTCAGCTGGCAGCCTGCCCCGCCCGCTGCAATCGCAGAGGTGGTGCTGGACACGGCCCGGCTGCAAGCGCTGCTGCCTGTGCCGCTGGCGGCGGCGGATCCGGCCCGGATGGCGGCGGACTGGGCCGCGTCAGGGCTGGAAACGGCAGGCGGGCAACAGGCGGACACGCAGAGGAGACCCACGTTATGACCTGGCGCAAACGGCTGTTCGACCTGTTCTTTGCCACCCTGCTGATTGCGCTGCTTGGCCCCGTGCTGCTGCTGCTGCTCGGCTGGCTCCTGTGGAAGGAGGGGCGGCCCCTGTTCTATGTGGCGGAGCGGATGAAGGCGCCCGGCCGGCCATTTAACCTGTGGAAGCTCCGAACCATGACGGCGGCGGATGCGGACACCGGGGTCTCGGGCGGCGACAAGGCGGCGCGCATCACCAGGACCGGCGCCTGGCTGCGCTCCAAGCGGCTGGATGAATTCCCGCAGCTGTGGAACATCCTCAAGGGCGATCTCTCCTTTGTCGGGCCGCGGCCGCCGCTCCGCCAGTATGTCGAGGCGCATCCGGACCTTTATGCCCGGGTGCTGAAATCGCGCCCCGGCGTCACCGGGCTCGCCTCGATCACCTATCACAAGCATGAGGCGGCGCTCCTGGCGCGCTGCGCAACAGCCGGGGAGACGGATGCGGTCTATTCCCGGCTCTGCGTGCCGGCGAAGGCGCGGCTGGACCTGATTTACCAGCGCCATCAAAGCATGTGCTTTGATTTCGACATCGTGTTCCAGACCATCGGCAACCTCTTCCGCCGCCGGTAGGCGCGGGGGCCACAGTGCGGCGGTTTTCCGCCGCTGCCGGTTTTGCGGTGCGGCGCAAACCCGGTATGATAGAATTTCCGGCCAAACGGCCGCGCCGCGGATTTGGCAACGGGTTCGGGTGCTTGGCGGTAAGTTTTTATTTACTTTTTCTGCTGTACGGCACCCGCAGGGCTGCCAGGACAGGCCAGCAGAATGCAACAGGGAAAACACCCGGGCGCAGGGGCAGACAAGCATGTACAATGTGATCAGCGCGCTGTCGCGCAAGCAGAAATCCTACGTCTTCCTGGCCGTGGATCTGGCGCTGCTGCCGCTGGCGCTGCTGTTCACGCTGGAGGTGCAGCCGCTGCCGGACCCGGCGCTGGCGACCCTGGTTTTGCTGCTGCCGCTGCTGCCCTATGTGCTGGCCGCCGCCGCGCTGCTGGCGCTGTGGCTGGGGCTGCCGCGGGTGCAGCTCAACGCCTACGAGCGCCATGCCGCGGTGCAAAGCGGGGTGCTGGCGGGCGCCAGCGCGCTGGTGCTGGCCCTGCTGGCCCGCTTCTTCGGCCCGGCGCTCGGGCCGGGCACCTATGTGGCCTTTGCGATCTTTTATTTCCTGGCCATGGCGGCGGCGCGCGCGGTGATGCTGCAGCTGGTGCTGATGGTCTACCGCCGCGCCAACCCCCGCTGCCGGGTGCTGATCTACGGGGCCGGCAATACCGGCACCCAGCTGGCGCAGGCGCTGAAGGCGCATGGCGGCATCGACCCCATCGCCTTTGCCGATGACAACTCCTCGCTGCAGGGGATGACACTGGTCGGGCTGCCGGTCTATGCGCCCTCGCGGATTGCCGAAATCGTCGAAACCCGGCAGATCCGCCGGGTGCTATTGGCGATGCCGTCGCAACGCCAGCCGCGCCAGGCGCAGATCATCCAGCGATTGCAGAAACTGGGGCTGGAGGTGCAAGCGCTGCCCTCCTTTGCCCAGCTCATTGGCGAGGAGGCGCTGGTCGACAAGCTGACGCCGGTGGCGCCGCAAGCGTTCCTGGGCCGCGACGCCTGCACCGTGCCGCTGCAGGAAGCCGCAGGATCCTACCGCGGCAAGGCCGTGCTGGTGTCCGGCGCCGGCGGCTCGATCGGCTCGGAACTGTGCCGCCAGGTGCTGGCCTGCCGCCCCTCCAGGCTGGTGCTGTTCGAGCTTTCGGAACTGGCGCTCTACACGGTGCATCAGGAACTGGGGCCGGTGGCCGCAGAGGCGGGCATCGAGCTGGTGCCGGTCCTGGGCACAATCACCGACCCGCGCCAGATGCGGCTGGTGCTCAATACCCATCAGGTGCAGGTTGTGCTGCATGCCGCCGCCTACAAACATGTGCCGCTGGTCGAGGCAAACCCGCTGCCGGGCCTTGCCAACAACGTCTTCGGCACCCAGATCCTGGCCCGCGCCGCAGCCCGGGCGGGGGTGGAGCGCTTCATCCTGATTTCCTCCGACAAGGCGGTGAACCCGGCCAATGTAATGGGCGCCTCCAAGCGGATGGCGGAACTCATTGTGCAGGACCTGGCCACCCGCTTCGGCACCGGCACCGTGTTCACCATGGTGCGCTTCGGCAATGTGCTGGGCTCTTCCGGCTCGGTGGTGCCGCTGTTTCAGGAGCAGATCAGCCGCGGCGGTCCGGTCACGGTGACCGACCAGAATGTGAAACGCTTCTTCATGACCATCAGCGAGGCGGTGCAGCTGGTGCTGCAGGCAGGCGACATGGCCCAGGGCGGCGAGGTTTTCGTGCTCGACATGGGGGAGCCGGTGCCGATCCTGCAGCTGGCCCGCCAGGTGATCGAAAGCGGCGGCCACTCTGTGCGCGATGCGGACAATCCGGACGGCGACATCGCCATCGAGATTATCGGCCTGCGCCCCGGCGAGAAGATGGAGGAGGAGCTGACGCTGAGCGCGGAGCTGATCCATACCCGGCACCCGAAGATCTTCTGCGCCCGCGAGACCGTGCTGTCGGAGATCGAGGTCGCGGGCTTCCTGCGCAGCCTGCGCCAGGCGGTGGCGGCTGGCGACGAGGCGGCGGCGCTGCAGGTGGTGCGGCACTGGGTCGAGGGCTATGGCCAGGCCGCGGCGGCAGGGCGCATAAGCTCCTGATCCGGCGGCCGCCGCAAGTGCGGCGCCGGGGCTGCAATCCCCGCAAAACCGCCGCCGCCGGGCCTGCGGGCAATTGATCCGGCCCGCCGTCATGGTCTAAGCAAGGCAGCAGATAACAGCGCCCGGGCAACAGCACCCGGCGGCAGGCAGCACCAGAAGGCAGGCATTTCCCGTGACCCCGATCAAATCCCTCGTGCGCAGGACCGCCCCGGCGGCGGCGCTGTGCCTGGCAGCCCTGCCGGGCCAGGCGCTGGACCCCGGGGCCGCGGACGGGGCGGCGGCACCCGGCACCGCCGCTGCCGCGCCGCGGCTGAAACCGCTGCCGCCCCCCAGCCTCAACTTCTATGGCAGCCCCGGTCTCATCGACATGCCAAGCGCGGAGATGCTGCCGGACGGCCAGTACGCGGTCAGCTATTCCTGGTTCGCGGGCCAGAGCCGCTACAACCTCACCTTTCAGGCGCTGCCCTGGCTGTCGGCCAGCTTCCGCTACAACGGCATCCAGAACCTGAACCTGTTCGGCTTTGACACCTATTACGACCGCGGCTTCGACGTGCGCGCCCGGCTCTGGCGCGAGCGGGGCTGGCTGCCCGAGGTCACCATGGGGCTGCAGGATTTTGCCGGCACCGGCATCTATGCGGCGGAATATTTCGTCGCCACCAAGCGCTTTGAGGCCGCCGCCTTAGGCTGGGGCCGCGGGCCGGGGCGGCTGAAGCTCACCGGCGGCTTCGGCTGGGGGCGGCTCGGCAGCAATGGCGGCATCGCCACCACCGGCGGCGCCCGCCCGGCCTTTGCCGCCGGCGACACCGGCGGCGAACTGTCCACGGATCAGTGGTTCCGCGGCACGGTGTCCCCTTTTGCAGGCTTTGAGTGGCAGCCGGATGAGCGCTGGAGCTTCAAGGCGGAATATTCCACCGATGCTTATGTGATCGAAACCCGCGACTCGGATGTGTTCGAGCATAAGTCCGCCGCCAACTTCGGGGTGGAATACCAGTATTCCGACCGGGTCCGGCTCGGCGCCTATTACCTCTACGGATCAGAACTCGGCTTCAACGCGCAGATCCAGCTCAATCCGAAACATCCGCCCACCCCGCTGGCCGTGCCTGCGCCGCACCCGGTTGTGCCGCGGACCCAATGGGCCACCGAACAGGCGCACTGGACCCGGGACTGGGCCGCAAGCGCCAGCCGCAAGCGCCAGATCCGCGACCTGGCGGCAGAGGCGCTGAAGGCGGACGGGCTGGTGCTGGAGGCGGTCACCTTGACCGGCACAGAGGCCGAGCTGCGCTACCGCAACCTGCGCTACCGCTCTGAATCGCAGGCCGCCGGCCGCGCCGCCCGCGCGCTGGCGCAGACCATGCCGCCCTCGGTGGAGACCTTCCGCCTGGTGCCGGTGCGCCGCGGCACCGGCCTGGCGGCGGTCGAGATCCGCCGTTCCGACCTGGAGGCGCTGGAGTTCGACCCGGAGGCCGCAGATGCGCTGCTGGCTGCCGCCGGGATCAGGGACGCAGGCCCGCTGCCGCAGGATGCGATCTTCTCGGATGAATTGTACCCGGCCTTTGCCACCTCGGTCAGCCCCTACACCCAGCCGGCCTATTTCGACCCGGATCAGCCGTTCCGCCTGGATGCCGGGGTCGATTTCGCCGCCTCCTATGCGCCCGCGCCCGGCTGGCGCATCGCCGGTGCCATCCGCCAGCGGATCTGGGGCAATGTGGAAGGCGGCCGCGCCTCCAACTCGGTGCTGCCGCATGTGCGCACCGACCAGGCGGAATATGCCCAATACGGCACCACGCTGGAAAACCTCTATGTCAGCCGCCTGTGGAAGCCGGGCAGCAATCTCTATGCCCGCGCCACTGCCGGCCTGTTTGAGAGCATGTACGGCGGTGTTTCCGGCGAGGTGCTGTGGAAGCCGGTGAACAGCCGCCTCGGCCTCGGGCTGGAAGCCAACTATGTGGTGCAGCGTGATTTCGACCAGCGGTTTTCCTTCCGCGACTACAGGACCTTCACCGGCCATGCCTCGGCCTATTACGAGCTGGACCGGGGCTACCAGCTGCAGCTGGATGCCGGGCGCTACCTGGCCGGCGATTACGGCGGCACCGTCAGCCTGAACCGCGAGTTCAACAACGGCTTCCTGGTCGGCGCCTTCTTCACCCTCACCGATGTCTCGTCCGAGGACTTTGGCGAAGGCTCCTTTGACAAGGGCTTCCGTTTCCGCATTCCGGTGGACTGGCTCCTGGGCAAACCGTCACGCTCCAGCTTCGGCCTGACCATCCGCCCGACCCAGCGCGACGGCGGCCAGAAGGTGATCGTGCCGGGCCGGCTTTACGCGCCGGTGCGCGCAGCCCACCGCAGAAGCCTGGAAAACCAGCGTGCGAGGTTCTGGGAATGAGCATGATCCGTGCCGCTGCCGCCGTCCTGGCCGCCGCCCTGCTGCTGGGGGGATGCGCCCGCGGCCCCGACGAGGCGCCGGCCGAGCTGGCGGTGCTGCAGGCTGTCGGCGAGCAATTCAGCCGCCGCGGCGACGCGCCGCCGCCGGCCCAGCTGACCCGGGCGCTCTTGGACCAGCAGCCCCAGGACTATATCGAGGTCACCGTCGAGAACCGCGATGCCAAGGCCTATCTGAGCCGGACGCTCAGCCGCCGCGACAGCCATCCCGGGCAGATCGAGGTCTGGCGCACCCAGGACAATGTCTCGGTCGCTCTGCGCCAGGGCATGCTGATCGCCACCCGCGGCCTCGGCGGCGGCCTCCTGTCGGCGCAGGTGCCTGCGGCAGAGGGTATTGGCGGCCCCGCCCGCGGCGGCGCCCGCCGCTATGCATTGCGTGCCGAAGGCAACGGCCAGACCATCGTGAACATGGCCTGCAGCCTGCAGGATCTGGGCCTGGTGCCGGTGGAGATCGTCGGCATCACCCATCCCGCCCGCCATCTGCAGGAGCACTGCGAGGGCGGCGGCGGGGCGGTGGTCAACGATTACTGGGTCGATTCCCGCCCCGGGCGCACCCTGGTGTGGCAGTCGCGGCAATGGGCAGGCGCTGAAATCGGCTATGTGCGGATCCGCCAGCTGCGGCGCTGACCCTTGCCCCCGGCACCAGCGGCATTGCGGCAACGGACGGAAAAAATCCGCGCTGCAAACCGGATTTCAACAGTTTTGCAGCTATTCTCCACGTTGAAATGAAAACCCGCCTCCCCTAAGGTCCGATCAACGGCCTGTTCCACAGTTCTCCGAAGGAGTTTGATATGAAGAAACTTATGACCGCCCTGACCTTGGCAGCCCTGGCATCCGCCACTGCCGTTTCGGCGCAGCAGCAGCCGGCTACACCGGCTGCACCGGGTGCCGGCGCAGGCGCCGGCGGCGCAGGTGCAGGTGCCGGCGGCGCAGGTGCTGCAAACGGCTTTGCCCTGGGCGGCCTGAGCGCCGGTGCCACTGCAGGCATCGTGGCCGGCGTGGTTGTGATTGGCGTGGTTGCCAATGACGACGACAACGCAACCAGCACCACCACCACCGATTGATCCGGCTGCCCTCCGGGGCACTTGGAATGCTTTCAAGGAAACGGGCCTTTCGGGCCCGTTTTTCATGTCTGCCGGCACTCTGGAGAAACCTGCCCCCGCCCGGGCGGATACCGCTTCTGAGAACATGCCCTCCAGCCCCTGCGGCGGCCCGGCAGCGCTCCTTCCCGCATGAGCTGCCCGCATGAGATGAAGGCCGGATACGGGCTGTCCTGCCTGGTTGTCCGCACCATCCGCGGGCAATTCGCTTTTGGGTTGAGATCCCGGACGGAGCCCTCATCGCAGCTGTCCGCAAAAACCTCCCCAGCTTGGCAGAACGGGCTGTAACTGATAGTGTTGGCAGGGCCTTGTGGCAATGCGGCGGTAAGGGTTGGCGCCCCGCATGCCTTGCTTTCTAGCGGCCTTGGGTTAGCTGCTGACTGTGTTTGTTGTGTATCGCTTGGGGGGGCCGATGACCTTTCAGTCTGACGATTTTTCGTCTGGCGCGCTTGATCCGCTTGTCTGGAGCTTTGTGGCGCCTGCGGGGGCCACGGCGGCGTCCGGCACGGCCGGCGAGGAGGCCTTTATCCGGCTGGAGACGCCCGCGGGCGACTTCAACCCTTATGACACCAACAACGGCGCGCGCATTGTCCAGGCGGCGGCGGACGAGGATTTCCAGCTCGTCACGCGCTGGCTGACCTCGCCGGACGCGCAGTACCAGGGGCAGGGCTTCCTGGTGGAGCAGGACGCCGGCACCTGGCTGCGTTTTGATATCTACTCAAACGGCTCCGGACTGTTCGCCTATGGCGCGGCGACAACCGGCGGCGACACCCGCACCAAGTTCAACCTCAGCCTGGGCACCGCCGAGATGCCCTATATGCGGCTGACCCGGGACGGGGACAGGTGGACCTTCGAGCTGTCTGCCGACGGCAGCAACTGGACGGTGTCGCGCAGTTTCACCGAAGCAATCACAGTGACGGCGGTGGGGTTGATGTCGAACAGCAGCGGCGGCGCGCCGGGCTACATCGCCGAGGCCGATTACTTTGAGAACACCGCAGCGCCGATTGCCAATGAGGACGGGGGCAGCACCAACACCCCGCCTGCGGCGGGTGATGACAGCGCCAATGCGGCCCAGGACACCGCCGTGGTGCTGGATGTGCTGGCCAATGACAGCGACGCGGACGGCGACCCGCTCACCGTCACCGCGGTCACCGCCCCCGCCAGCGGCACGGCAGTGATCAATGCCGACAACACCATCACCTACACGCCGGATGCGGGCTTCACCGGCACCGACAGCTTTACCTATACGGTCAGCGACGGCACCGGCAGCGATACCGCAACCGCAACCGTGACGGTCAGCCCGCCGGGCAACACTCCGCCAGCGGCGGGTGATGACAGCGCCAATGCGGCCCAGGACACCGCCGTGGTGCTGGATGTGCTGGCCAATGACAGCGACGCGGACGGCGACCCGCTCACCGTCACCGCGGTCACCGCCCCCGCCAGCGGCACGGCGGTGATCAACGCCGACAACACCATCACCTACACGCCGGACGCGGGCTTCACCGGCACCGACAGCTTTACCTACACGGTCAGCGACGGCACCGGCAGCGATACCGCAACCGCAACGGTGACGGTCAGCCCGCCGCCGGGAGAAATCGTCTCTGACGATTTTTCGTCTGGCGCGCTTGATCCGCTTGTCTGGAGCTTTGTGGCGCCTGCGGGGGCCACGGCGGCGTCCGGCACGGCCGGCGAGGAGGCCTTTATCCGGCTGGAGACGCCGGCGGGCGACTTCAACCCTTATGACACCAACAACGGCGCGCGCATTGTCCAGGCGGCGGCGGACGAGGATTTCCAGCTCGTCACGCGCTGGCTGACCTCGCCGGACGCGCAGTACCAGGGGCAGGGGTTCCTGGTGGAGCAGGACGCGGGCACCTGGCTGCGTTTTGATATCTACTCAAACGGCTCCGGGCTGTTCGCCTATGGCGCGGCGACAACCGGCGGCGACACCCGCACCAAGTTCAACCTCAGCCTGGGCACCGCCGAGATGCCCTATATGCGGCTGACCCGGGACGGGGACAGGTGGACCTTCGAGCTGTCTGCCGACGGCAGCAACTGGACGGTGTCGCGCAGCTTCACCGAAGCAATCACGGTGACGGCGGTGGGGCTGATGTCAAACAGCAGCGGCGGCGCGCCGGGCTACATCGCCGAGGCCGATTACTTTGAGAACACCGCAGCGCCGATTGCCAATGAGGACGGGGGCAGCACCAACACCCCGCCTGCGGCGGGTGACGACAGCGCCAATGCGGCCCAGGACACCGCCGTGGTGCTGGATGTGCTGGCCAATGACAGCGACGCGGACGGCGACCCGCTCACCGTCACCGCGGTCACCGCCCCCGCCAGCGGCACGGCAGTGATCAATGCCGACAACACCATCACCTACACGCCGGACGCGGGCTTCACCGGCACCGACAGCTTTACCTATACGGTCAGCGACGGCACCGGCATCGATACCGCAACCGCAACGGTGACGGTCACCCCGCCGGGCAACACCCCGCCTGCGGCGGGTGATGACAGCGCCAATGCGGCCCAGGACACCGCCGTGGTGCTGGATGTGCTGGCCAATGACAGCGACGCGGACGGCGATCCGCTCAGCGTTACCGCGGTCACCGCCCCCGCCAGCGGCACGGCAGTGATCAATGCCGACAACACCATCACCTACACGCCGGACGCGGGCTTCACCGGCACCGACAGCTTCACCTACACGGTCAGCGACGGCACCGGCAGCGATACCGCAACCGCAACCGTGACGGTCAGCCCGCCGGGCAACACCCCGCCAGCGGCGGGTGATGACAGCGCCAATGCGGCCCAGGACACCGCCGTGGTGCTGGATGTGCTGGCCAATGACAGCGACGCGGACGGCGACCCGCTCACCGTCACCGCGGTCACCGCCCCCGCCAGCGGCACGGCAGTGATCAATGCCGACAACACCATCACCTACACGCCGGATGCGGGCTTCACCGGCACCGACAGCTTTACCTATACGGTCAGCGACGGCACCGGCAGCGATACCGCAACCGCAACCGTGACGGTCAGCCCGCCGGGCAACACTCCGCCAGCGGCGGGTGATGACAGCGCCAATGCGGCCCAGGACACCGCCGTGGTGCTGGATGTGCTGGCCAATGACAGCGACGCGGACGGCGACCCGCTCACCGTCACCGCGGTCACCGCCCCCGCCAGCGGCACGGCGGTGATCAACGCCGACAACACCATCACCTACACGCCGGACGCGGGCTTCACCGGCACCGACAGCTTTACCTACACGGTCAGCGACGGCACCGGCAGCGATACCGCAACCGCAACGGTGACGGTCAGCCCGCCGCCGGGAGAAATCGTCTCTGACGATTTTTCGTCTGGCGCGCTTGATCCGCTTGTCTGGAGCTTTGTGGCGCCTGCGGGGGCCACGGCGGCGTCCGGCACGGCCGGCGAGGAGGCCTTTATCCGGCTGGAGACGCCGGCGGGCGACTTCAACCCTTATGACACCAACAACGGCGCGCGCATTGTCCAGGCGGCGGCGGACGAGGATTTCCAGCTCGTCACGCGCTGGCTGACCTCGCCGGACGCGCAGTACCAGGGGCAGGGGTTCCTGGTGGAGCAGGACGCGGGCACCTGGCTGCGTTTTGATATCTACTCAAACGGCTCCGGGCTGTTCGCCTATGGCGCGGCGACAACCGGCGGCGACACCCGCACCAAGTTCAACCTCAGCCTGGGCACCGCCGAGATGCCCTATATGCGGCTGACCCGGGACGGGGACAGGTGGACCTTCGAGCTGTCTGCCGACGGCAGCAACTGGACGGTGTCGCGCAGCTTCACCGAAGCAATCACGGTGACGGCGGTGGGGCTGATGTCAAACAGCAGCGGCGGCGCGCCGGGCTACATCGCCGAGGCCGATTACTTTGAGAACACCGCAGCGCCGATTGCCAATGAGGACGGGGGCAGCACCAACACCCCGCCTGCGGCGGGTGACGACAGTGCCAATGCGGCCCAGGACACCGCCGTGGTGCTGGATGTGCTGGCCAATGACAGCGACGCGGACGGCGACCCGCTCACCGTCACCGCGGTCACCGCCCCCGCCAGCGGCACGGCAGTGATCAATGCCGACAACACCATCACCTACACGCCGGACGCGGGCTTCACCGGCACCGACAGCTTTACCTATACGGTCAGCGACGGCACCGGCATCGATACCGCAACCGCAACGGTGACGGTCACCCCGCCGGGCAACACCCCGCCTGCGGCGGGTGATGACAGCGCCAATGCGGCCCAGGACACCGCCGTGGTGCTGGATGTGCTGGCCAATGACAGCGACGCGGACGGCGATCCGCTCAGCGTTACCGCGGTCACCGCCCCCGCCAGCGGCACGGCAGTGATCAATGCCGACAACACCATCACCTACACGCCGGACGCGGGCTTCACCGGCACCGACAGCTTTACCTACACGGTCAGCGACGGCACCGGCAGCGATACCGCAACCGCAACCATCAATGTCGGCAGCCCGATCCACGTGTGGTACGGCGATACCCAGACCTTTGGGCTTCTTGGAGAAGCGCAGCGCTGGATCAACGTCCTCGGGAATGCCGTCGCCACCAATCTCACCTCGCTGAGTTACACGCTCAATGGCGGCGCCGAACGCGCCCTTGAAATCGGCCCGGACACACGGCGCCTTGCCGAAGAGGGCGATTTCAACATCGATATCGACTTTGCCGAGCTTGATGGCAGCGCCGCGGACGATCAGATTTCGATCATCGCGCGCTATGATGACGGTTCGTCCCATACCCAGGACGTGACGATCGAATACCAGAGCGGCAGCACCTGGGCGGCCGATTACTCGATCGACTGGAGCACGGTCACCAATGTTCAGGATGTTGTGCAGGTCGTCGACGGGCACTGGGCCCTGACCGGTGACGGCCTCCGGCTTACGGAACCCGGCTATGACCGGTTCGTGGTTCTGGGCGACGACAGCTGGGATTATTACGAGGTCAACCTGTCCTTCACCGGGCACGATCTGTATTCCGAGGATCCCCGGGGGCGTGACGGCGGCACCTTCGGATTCGGCCCGTGGTGGGAAGGGCATACGGATGATCCGCTGTCCGGCTGGCAGCCGAAATCCGGATACGACCCTTCAGAATGGCTGTTCTATTTCAACGGCGATCCGAACGGGCGGTTCCGGTTCTTCAACGATGGCGGCAATTATCCGGTCAAGCTGGAAGAAGACACGGAATACAATTTCACCATCCGGGTGGAGCAGGCCAATGTCATAGACCGGCTGTACAGCGTGAAAGTCTGGGAAGAAGGCACTGCTGAGCCTGTGGACTGGCTGTTCCAGCGCATCATTGCATCGGAGGCGCCGATTACCAGCGGCTTTGCGCTGCTCAGCCATTATTACGACGTGACCTTCCATGACATAGCCGTCACCGAGATCGGCGGCAGCGACATTGTGAAAGGCACCGGCACCAGCGACCTTCTGTCGGCGGTGGATACGGGGTCGGCCGCCCCGGGGCAGGGCGAACTCGATATCCTTGCCGGCAATGGCGGCGGCGACCTGTTCCTGCTGGGGGACGACACGTTCGTCTACTACGATGACGGCACAACCGGGGCCGGTCTCGACGATTACGCCTATGTCTGGGATTTCACGGCGGGCCAGGACCAGGTGCAGCTGCACGGCAGCGCATCGGATTACGTCCTGTCCGAGGACGCCGCCGGATTGCCTGACGGCACGGCGGTCTGGCTGCGCGGGGCGCCGGGCAGCGCAGACGAGCTGATCGGGGTTCTGGCGGGGACTTACGGCCTTTCGATCACCGGTGACGAGTTTGTTTTCAGCGACACGATTGCCTGACTTCCGGCTGCCGCCGGGCGGCCGGAGCGGGCAGGGGCGGGACGGCAGCCCCTGAGCGGCCGCGGGCCGCGCCTTTTTCCCAAAGATTTCCGGGAGGGCCGCAGCCCTATTCAAACAGACGCCGCTGCGGCACGACGATCACATCGCCCGGAACCAGAACCGTACTGCCGGAGAGGCTGCCGCCGTTTGTTCTGAAGTTGTACAGGAAAATCTTGTCCCCGCGGCGCAGCTGGATCCGCTTGTCCGCTGCGAACCGGGTCAGCCCGCCAGCCTGCGCAATCGCCTGCAGAAGCGTGGTGCCCCGGGTTGCCTCCAGCTTTCCCGGATTGGCGATTTCGCCGGTGACGTAGATTGCCCTGGTCGCCGGAGCCGCCGAAACCGCGGCCGCCGGGCGCACGCCGACAGCGCCGACCGATACGAACACCGTCGGCGGCGAGGCAAAAGTGGAGGACAGTTTCCGTGTCAGGTCGCTCCGGACCTGGTCGACGGTGCGCCCGCCGGCCGGAACGCTGCCCGCCAGCGGAAAGCTGATGGAGCCGTCCGGCAGCACGAGCGTGCTGCGGTTGAGGGTCGAATCCTCAAGAACTTCAACGTTGAGCGTATCGCCCGATTTGATCCGGTAGCTGCTTTGCGCCTGAGCTGCGGCCGTAAAAAGCAGCGCGGCAAAAATTCCTAACAGAACCCTGAACATGGCTGGTCCTCACAAGGTTTGTGGCTATTGGGACAGCTTAGCGCGTGTCTTGCCTCACTGTAAGGCCTAGATTTTATTCAGAACTGCCCTAAGGTAGGGCGTTTTTTTCGCACCCGGGCCGCTGTTCCCGCCGGCAGGGCAGGACAGATCCTGAAAGCAGCCTGGCCGCCCGGCGCAAGGCCTGCAGCCGGGCCGCAGGCTCAACCGCCCCCCGATATGTTGCAATTTCAATACGGCGCGGGGCAAAGATCCTGCCAGCGGCTGTATTCGCGGACGTGCCGCGCGCAAGGCTATGGAATCCGTATAATAGGAATGCAGGACGACAGGCTGCAGGCGGCCAGAGGCAACACTGGCTGCGGCGGCGGAAGCAAAGTATAAAAACGATGACAGCAAGAGTTGGGGCAATCGTGGGACGGCATCTAATCTATCGCAGCCTTTCAGCCGGCGCCTGTTTTGCGGGCTGCCTGCTGCCCGCCGCAGTTCAGGGCAATGAGACTCAAATCGCTTACGGCTTCAGCCAGAGCTTTGAGAGCAGCGACAATCTCAGCCTGGATCCGGTCAGCCTGGGCAGCACGACCTTCGCCTCCACCGGCCTGTCTTTCGGGCTGCTGCGTGAAACGCCGCTGGACCGGTTCGGGCTGACCGCTTCCGGCACTCTGCGCGCGGTGAACGGGCCGGGGGCGGAATCGGGGCTTGACGAGCAGCGCCTTGAACTGGGCTACGGCCGCACAGGCGCGCAATCCGCGTTTGATTTCAATGCCAGCTATTTTCAGTCGGACATCGAATTCCTGCGCCCGCTTGAGGATTTCGAGAATGACGCCGGCGAAATCGATCTGCCGCCCGATCTGGACGATCTGAACGGAACCGGCACCCGTGAGCGCTACCAGACCGGGTTCAATCTCAAGCTTGGCGAGGACGCGCCGGTCGGGGCGGCGCTCAGCGGCGAGTATCTTGCGCTGCGCTATTCCGACACAACCAACCCGAGCCTGTTCGACAACGACCTCAGCAATCTGGATGCGGATGTTTCCCTGCGCTTCACGCCGCTGGTGACAGGCACATTGGGGGCCGCTTACCAGGTGTATGATGCCGAGGATGAGGAGCAGACGCGGCGGGAAACCAAAACCGGGTATTTGGGCCTGAACCTTGAGGTATCCCCGATCCTGCGTCTTCAGACGCAGCTGGGCTATACCACCATCGACACGCGGGAGTTCGGCACCGTTACGCAAACCCAGGGCCCGTCCGGTTTCCTGCGGCTGGTGCGGGATATGCCCAATGGAACCGTCAATGCCGAAATCGAGCAGATCGTGACAGAGGACGGGGACATCCGCACCTTCCGGGCCGGGCGCAGCCTCGACATGAAGACCGGCGCTTTTGCGGTTACGCTTGGTGTTGCGGACACCGATGCGGGCGGCGCCGATGTCATCGGCTCCCTTGACTGGAGCCAGGAGCTTGCCAGCGGCGTAATGAGCGCGCGGTTCGACCGTTCCGTGAGCTTTGATGAAGAAAACGGCAACACTCTGAGAACCGCCCTGTTCCTTGACTATGCCCACGACATCAACAGTGTTTCAGCCATCGGCCTCAATGCCGGCTACTCGATCAGCGAGGAAACCGGCGACCAGACCGACATCGGGGATTTCACGGTCTCATACCGGCACGCCCTGACCAGGGACTGGGGGCTGGATCTTGGCTACCGCTACCGCCTGCGCGAGGAGCTGGCAGAGCCGCGCGCGCAATCCCACTCCGTCTTTTTCACGATGCGCCGGGATCTCGTCTTCCGGCCCTGATCCGGCAGGCCCGCGCATGCAGCACATCAGGTAAATGCCTGAGGGCAAACCGCCTGCGCGCGCCAATGGCGCAGCGGCGGCCGATGGCGAGGGCTCAGGTCTCAGCAGCGGTGCTGTACCGGCCTGGCGCGGCAGAAACCGGCAGAAGGCAGGGAGAGAGGCCGCCCGGGCAGGCCCTGGGTCAAGAACGGAGGGCTTTGTTTTGCGGATCTTTCGCAAACAGCTTGCGTTCAGAAATGAGAATTGCTGCCGCGGCAGCAATGAGCATGCTCAAGCAGCTGCTGCCAAGATAAATGGCGAATGCACCCAAGAGCGAGTATCCGGCGATCAATGCGGCCGCGGCCGACACTGTCCCGACAAGTATGCCAACCAGCATAAGTCCCAAGATCACTGCTCCTTTTTCAGCAGAAACACCTTAGTCGAACAGGGTATATTCGCGAGATTAACACTCTCTTAAGGTCAGTTTTTACCACTTTAGTATATTTGAGGCGGAGTG
The DNA here is from genome assembly GCF_059429195.1 of Leisingera sp. CC-HEC093. NCBI lineage: Bacteria > Pseudomonadati > Pseudomonadota > Alphaproteobacteria > Rhodobacterales > Roseobacteraceae > Leisingera > Leisingera sp. CC-HEC093. Next base: position 157,864 of record NZ_JCAIJR010000002.1, read on the forward strand.
TGGAGGGCTTGATTAAACTGCAAGGCACAAAATAGGCGGGGATATGCCTGACCGGAGATCTCTGCGCGGCGGTTCCAGCAGCCTTGCCGCGTTGAGCAGACCCTCCTCCGCCCCCCTGTCGGCACCGGGACGGGCGGCCCGGGGCATGGCGTGCCGCCCGCCTCCCGATTCAGCAATCCCCCGCCGCCGTTCCCCCGAACTCGGCGGTTTCGCGCCGGATCAGGACCTGCGCCGGGATTGCAGTTGTCCCTAAGGGCGCTTTCGAACAGTCATGATCCCGCCTTCGAGTTGCCTCATTCGAAGTGTAAACAGGGCCATCAAGCCCATGGTGCCAAGCTGCGCATGCGACCCCGCTGCGCAAAACAAGAGGGATCAGGCAAAGCCCGCTTTCCCTGCCAATGACTGAACACTCGCAAAACGGCTCTGAACGGCCGTCCGCGAAAGGAAGATCTATGACTGTTTACTATTCCTCCGACCTGGGCTGGGCAGCCGGTCAGAATGTTACGAGCCAGCTTGCGGAGCTGGTCAGCAAGGTTCTGAAGCCTGGCGACACTTTGGTGCTCGACCGGATGCACGACCTGAACGCCGGTATGGAGATCCAGCTGCCTGACAATGTCACCCTGGCAGCAGAAAACGGCGGCGGCTTTGACCTGCAGAACACCAATGCCTCCAACCGCAGCTCGATCCTGATGGGCAATGGCGGCACGCTCAACAACATCACCATCACCGCCAGCGGCGCCCCGGACACCGATTTCGAGGGCCTCAACCCGCAGCAGGGCACCGATTTCCACCGCGGCCGGGCGATCGGCATCCACGACGCTGATGATGTCACGGTGATCAACAGCAGCTTTGCGGGCAATATCGACCAGTTCCTGAATGTCCACGACAGCGACAACCTGGTTGTCGAGAACACCCATTTCACCGGCGCGCGGACCCAGCTGCTGATGGGCGGCGACGTGGCGGACGCGCTGATCTACCGCAGCCATTTCGAAGAGGCGGTCGGCGACGGGATCAAGACGATCGACGGCCGCAACACCGGCACCCGGGTGATCGAGAGCCTGTTTGAGAACAACACCCGGGACGGGATCGACACCACCGGCGGCTTTAAGGACGCGGTGGTCAAGGACTCTGTTTTCTACCGCAATTTCAGCGCGCTGGACATCAAGTCCCCGATCCATGATTCCGGCGACATGACCCGCCCGTATGTGAACAGCAACATCCTGATCGACGGCGTCCATATCTCCGGCTCCAACAGCGGGATCGTGACCACCTTCACGGATTACACCGGCAAGGTCACCGCCGCGAACGCCGACAGCTATATCCCGCACGACATCACGGTGACCAACTCCACCTTCGAGAATGTCGGCCGGGCGTTCCTGATCAAGGACGGCTACAACATCACCTGGTCGGACCTGGTGTTCCGCAATGTGGACAGCGAAGCGCGGATCATGAACAGCGACGCGCCCAACGGCTGGCACCGGCTGAGCGACGGCAGCCAGAACATCGGCGGCGACTACTCGACCGCGCCGGTGCAGAACCGCTCCGCCGACGCGCTGTGGGGCTTTGAAGCGGGCGCCAGCGGCACACTGGGCAGCGGAGACGGCGGTGACGGCGGCGGCGAGCCCGGCGATCTGAGCGGCGACAATCTTATCACGGGCAGCGCGGAACAGGATATCTTCTTCGGCGGCGCCGGCAATGACACCATCGACGGCAAAGGCGGCAGCGACGAGATCGGCGGCGGCACCGGCAGGGACCTGATCTTCGGCGGTGACGGCGGCGACATTCTGCGTGGCGGCGGCGGCCGCGACAGGGAGCGCGGCGGCAGCGGCAACGATGACCTGCACGGCGGCCGCGGCAACGACTTTCTGCACGGCGGCAGCGGCGGCGACGGCCTGCACGGCGGCCGCGGCAGGGATGTCCTGAAAGGCGGCAGCGGCACGGATGTCCTGAACGGCGGCGGCGGCAACGACACCCTGCGCGGCGGCGCGGGGGCGGATACGCTGGTGTTTTCAAGCGGCGCCGATCTGGTGGACGGCTTTGAGGCGGGCGATCAGATTGATCTCAGCGGCGTCGCCGGGATCACCGGTTTCGCCGACCTGAAGGCCAATCACCTGTCCGGCGGCGCTGAGGCCGTGATTTCCGATGGTCTCGGCAACACGATGACGCTGGCAGGTGTGGCGGAAAGCATGCTGGACGCCGGCGACTTCATCTTCTGACCGCCGCACGGCGGCGCAGATACACGGCGGCCCGGTCCGCGCGCCCGGGCTGCGTCAAGAACGCAAGGCCTCTCCGGCCCCGAAAGGCGCCGGGGAGAGCCCCGTTCTGAAGGCAAACGCCGGCAGCGCGGTCACGGCTGCGGCCGGGAGTACTTGGGCGCAGGTCTCCTGCGCCGCCGGAACTTGTTCCGGATGCGGCGGCCCAGCAGTGCCGCGACGGCGCCGGCCCGCTGGGAAAAGGGAATGCCCCTGACCAGCAGCGCCGCCTTCAAATACTCCTCAACCCCGCTTTGCAGGTAATAATCATACGACCGGGCCCTCCATTTGGCGGGTTTGCGGACTGCCGCATCGGGATCGAACCATTGCAGAACGGTTTCATCGGTTGTGTTGGCCTGCCGTGAACTGCCGCCATGCATGCGGCGGAAGAACTGCGTCTCGCCTTCGGCGCAGACGATAGGCCCGGCCAGCGCGCATTCGGCCAGAAAGAAGATGTCGGAGCTGACATAGCTGCCTACCAGCCGCGTCCTGGCCAGGGACTCTCTCCGGAACAAGCCGTAGACCTCAACCATCGCGCCAATGGAATCCAGCGTTTGGACAAGGCGCTCCGAGGCGGTTTCAGCCGTGGCCACCACCGTCCGTCTTGGCCGGTCGAGCACGTTCGAATTCTCGTCAATGAATGCGAACTTCGGATAGACCAGCATAGGATCGGCTTCGCGGCGCTCATACTCGCTGAGGCACAGGGACAGAAACTGCGGCCCCAGAACGTCGTCATGGGCAAACCACTGAAAGAACTCGCCGGAGGCTGCAAGGAAGGTGTAATTGTGGTTTTTGGCGGCCCCGATGTTCTTAGGATGGCGCACGTATTTTACCCGGGAATCCGCCTTGGCAAAGGCCATGCAGATCTCTTGGGTTTCATCACTCGAGGCATTGTCGGACAGGATCAGCTCGAAGTCTGCGAAGTCCTGGGCAAGAACGGAGCCGACCGCCTCTGCCAGGTACCTTGCGCCGTTGTAGACAGGCAGGCCGATGCTGACTTTCGGGGGTCTCGTTTCAGACATTGCCTGATCCTGCCAGTTGTGCGCAAAGCTGCATTTCTTTCTCCGCCTCAAAGATGCGTGTTTTCCGGTGCCGTTCCGCCGCCCCGGCAGGGCGCTTGCAAGGCAGGAACCGCAAGGCCGGAACAGCCGGCCCTAAAACCCTCCTGCCCGGGGGTGGGTCACGGGGGACCGCCCCCGGCCCCCGCCTCAAACCCCCACAGCGCGTCTGCGGTCAGGTTCTGCACCGGCGCGGTCGAGTAGCCGCCGCCGATGTTCTGGCGGCCGCCGCTCAGCCGGTGCCAGCCATCGGGCGCGTCGCTGTTCATGATCCGCGCTTCGCTGTCCACGTTGCGGAACACCAGATCCGACCAGGTGATATTGTAGCCGTCCTTGATCAGGAACGCCCGGCCGACATTCTCGAAGGTGGAGTTGGCCACCGTGATGTCGTGCGGGATATAGCTGTCGGCAGTCGCGGCGGTGACCTGGCCGGTGTAATCCGTGAAGGTGGTCACGATCGCATTGCCCGACCCGGTGATATAGGCCCCGTCGATCAGGATGTTGCTGTTCACATGCGGCCGGGTCAGGTCGCCCGCGTCATGGATCGGGGACTTGATGTCCAGCGCGCTGGAGTTGTTGTAAAACACCGTGCCCCGGACTACCGCGTCCTTAAAGCCGCCGGTGGTGTCGATCCCGTCCCGGCTATTGTCCTCAAACAGGCTCTCGATCACCCGGGTGCCGGTGTTGTTGCCGTCGAGCGTCTTGATCCCGTCCCCGAGCGCGCCCGCGAAACGGCTGCGGTAGATCAGCGCGCCGGCCACGTTGCCGCTCATCTGCAGCTGGGTCCGCGCGCCGGTGAAACGGGTGCCCTGCACAATCAGGTTGTCGCTGTTGTGGACATTCAGGAACTGGTCGATATTGCCCGAAAAGCTGCTGTTGATCACCGTCACGTTGTCAGCACCGTGGATGCCGACCGCCCGGGCCGGATCGAAATCGATGCCGCGCATCGGGTTGAGGCCCTCGAAATCGGTGTCGGGGGCGCCGCTGGCGGTGATGGTGATATTGCTGAGGGTGCCGCCATTGCCCATCAGGATCGTGCTGCGGTTGGAGGCGCCGGTCCTTTGCAGGTCGAAGCCGCCGCCGTTCTTGGCAGCCAGGGTAACGTTGTCGGGCAGCTGGATCTTTGCCCCGGCATCCAGGCCGTACATGTGATCCAGAACCAGACTCTCGCCCGGGCGGATCACCCTTGCCGCAAACCGGGCGAAGTCGGCCGTCACATCCCCCCCGGGCTGCCAGTTGAGGTCGCTGGAATGGAAATTGCGCGCCGTCGAGTGCGACCGCCCAGCCTCGGGCACAACACCGGCAATGACGGCCAACACGGCGCCCAGGGCGGCAGATGCCAGAAGCAGGGCCTGCGGGAAGCGAAAGACCGTCATCGGGAACTGCACCCGAATGCCGGGAGCGCCCCCGCCCGCCGGCCTGGCGGGGCAGGCGCGGTCCGGCGGGCCGCTTCAGGCGTCCGTCTGCGGCACAAAAATGATCTTGATCGTTTTGACGATAATGCGCAGATCAATCCGCCACCCCATGTTGCGTATATAGTAATCATCAAACTCCGACTTCCGGCGCACCATCTCAATGCTGTCCGTGTAGCCTTGCGTGACCTGCGCATAGCCGGTGATGCCCGGCCGCACCGCCCAACGCAGGGAATAGAACGGAATCTCGGCCAGATAGGCCTGCTTGAACGCGGCAGCTTCGGGACGCGGCCCGATCAGGCTCATGTCGCCGTTCAGGACGTTCAGAAATTGCGGGGTTTCATCAATTTTCGTGCGCCGCAGCCAGTGCCCCAGCGGCGTGATGCGATGCTGCTCCAGGGAATCGTCCGCCCCGCGCAGCTTGGAGCCCGCCGGTGACATCGAACGGAACTTGATCATCACGAAATCCTTGCCGTCCTTGCCGGTGCGCCGCTGCGTGAAGAAAAGGCTGCCCTTGTTCCAAACCGGATTGAGCACAAGCAGAACGCTGCAAATCCCCAGCAGCACAGGCAGCGCAAGCAGGCTGACGGCAATATCGAAGATCCGTTTCGATAGAAGGAATGATCTGTCGCCCGCGCAGGAAGCCAAACTTCGGGCCCGGTCAGGCGACGCCCCTTTCACGAGCTCTGGCGATGAGAGCCCCGATATCTCTTTCATGTCCCCCCCCTGAAAGCGAGGTTAATTACCCATCC
>NZ_JCAIJR010000003.1:0-114998 GCF_059429195.1 Leisingera sp. CC-HEC093
GCTCATGCACCCACAGCAGCGCGGCTGCCAGGGCCGAGATCGCCTTGTCCCAGAGGCCGGTCTGCTGCTCGGCCAGCCAGTCCTGCACATGCGGTTTCGGCTTGGGCGCGACGAAATATTCCCACGGCAGGGTGTAGCGGCCGCGGAAGTCGATGCCCTGCTGCGACAGCTCCAGCCCCAGAACCTGGCTCATGAAGCAGCTGCGGCGGTCATAGCAGGCGGCAATAGTGGGCTTGTCCGGATCGAGTTCGGCAATGCGGTCCATCAGGTCCGCGGTGGTCATCTTGCGGATCGGGATGTTGACGGCACCGGGCAGGTGGCCCGCCTCAAAATCGCCGGGATAGCGGGTGTCGACGATTTGCAGATCCTCTGTGGTCAGCAGCGCCTCAAAATCAGCGGTGCTGAGCAGCACGTCCTTGCCCGGGTATTCGGGAATGGCGCGCAGGTCGGAGAGGGACTGCACGTCCTTGTCGGAGAAGTCGCGGCCCTCGACGATCCATTTCTCGATGCCGCCCGCGATGAAGCTGCAGTCGATGCCCATCGCAGCCAGCTTGGCGCAAGTTTCCGAGGAGCGGTTGCCGTTGTGGCAGAACAGAACGACCTTCTGGCCCGGCTGCACCGGGCGGGTTTCCAGGAAGTCCGGGAAGCGGATATGGGTGGCGCCGGGCAGGGTGCCCATGGCGTTCTCGCCGGTTTCGCGGATGTCGTAGAACAGGGTGGAACCGTCCTCCAGCGCCGCTGCCGCGTCTGTCGTGCTCATCGCCAGCGGATGGTCCTCCTGTTTGGAGAAGCTGGTTTCCTTGAGCGACGCGTCCTTAATGCTGGTGCCGTCAAACTGCGCCGGCCGGGTCAACGTGGCCTGCAGTCTTGCCAGCTCGGCCTGCGCATGCGAGGAATACTGCCAGTAGTTCCCAGCCGCCAGTGCCATGGCCGCCAGGACCAGCACGGAGATCAGCTTGACCGGGTAGCGGCGCGGCGGGTTGCCCGGCTTGGGGGTAAAACCCAGTTTTGCCGCAATGACAGCGCCGAGACCGGAAACCATGGCAATACCCACGGCCAGCACCTGCGATAATGACGAAACCGAACCAATGACGAGTTCTGGAGATGGAATGGCCAGCGCTGCGACCGGGAGGACCGCAAAAAGCGGCGTGAGCACAAAGAGTTGTGCTGAGCGGCGGAGAGACCGGGCGGTCCTGGTGAGCAATAGCGATTTCTTCACGGTGGTTCCTGTCGAGCCAACTGAGTGTTTGTCTTAAATTATGGCGAATTCGCCTAAAAGATTACGAAAACCTTACAGAAGGGTTAACATAGACCCCGGAGAATAAAAGAACCGCAAAATTTTTCAGAGAATTGCAAGTGCGTTAACATTGTATTCTCAACTCTCTGCCATGTAACGAAAAGACGCGGCTTGTGAGCTGTGCCTGCCGAAGTCAGTCAGGAGGCTAGACTCGTGAAACTGTTTGAGTGCACCGTTGGTATCATTGATTTTTTCCGGCAGCGGCGAAGGCCGTCTGTCACCGGTGCCCTGCTGGCTGCCTGGTTTGCGGCAGTGTTTCCCGGAGCCGTTACGGCCGGAACAGAACTGGTTTTCGGAACTTATGCGGCGGATAAACCAACCGCAACGGTCAAACAGTACCAGCCGTTCCTCTCCTTCTTGTCCGGACGGATGAGCGAGGAGATGGGCGAGCCGGTGACGATCCGCCTTAAGATCGCCAAGGAATACGGTGAAGGCATCCGCCAGCTGGCCCGCGGCGAGGTGGATTTCGCCCGTTTCGGCCCGGCGTCCTACGTCCATGTTATGAAAGAAAACCCGGACATCCGGATCATCGCAATGGAATCCAAAAACGGCCAGAAGCGGTTCAAGGGGGTCATTGTTGTTCATGCCGACAGCAGCGTGCAGTCGGTTGAGGATCTGGCAGGGCTGAGCTTTGCCTTCGGGGATGAGCTGTCGACAATCGGACGCTACCTGGCGCAGGAATATCTGCTGGATGCCGGCATCAGCAGCGCGGACCTGCTGGAGTTTTCTTATCTCGGCCGCCACGACCTGGTGGGCGAAGCGGTGGGCGCCGGGCGCTATACCGCTGGCGCGCTGAAGGAAAGCACCTACAAGAAACTGGTTGCCAAGGGGGTGCCGATCCGGGTGCTGGCGTCCTTTGACAATGTCACCAAACCCTGGCTGGCTTCTGCAGACATGCCGCAGGACGTGCTGGATGCGATGCGCAAGGTGATGCTGTCCTCCGAACACGAGGAGATTGTGCGCAGGATTTCAAGGAACGGCTTCCTGCTGGGGGAAGACCAGGATTATGACATCATCCGCCGGGCGATGGAGCGCAGCCTGGCCTTCTGAGGCGCCGCGTAACACCATGAAACGTTCAAGCATCCTGTTCCAGATTGTGCTGTCGCTTCTGCTGGCGGCCTCTGCGGTCGGTTTCGCGGTTGGCGATCTGGCGCAGCGCCAGGAAGTGCAGCGGCTGGAGGAACAGCTGGCCGAGCAGGCCGACCTGACGGTGTCGCTGCTCAGCGGGCTGATGCTGGAATCGATCATCGTCGAAGATGTGCCGGTGCTGGAAACCGGCCTGATTGAGGCGGTGACGCGCAAGCCGCAGATCGTGTCGATCAAGATCCGCACCCCGGCGGGAAAACTGCTGGCGTCGGCGCAGGCGCCGGAGGCGCAGCCGGACAGCGGCCGGGTGATGTATGAGCGGCCTATCGAACTGGAGGGCGCGGTGTTCGGCACCATGGTGGTGGAGTGGTCGACCCGCGACGGCGAGGTGATGGTGGCCGCCAAGGTGCGCCAGATCATTATCTGGACGGTGGTGCCGGTGCTGGCGCTGTCGTTGCTGGTGCTGTTGCTTGTGCATGTGCTGGCGCTGCGTCCGCTGCAGATGATCCACAAGCGGATGTCGGATGCGATCGCCGGGCTGCGCAGCCCGGCGCAACGGCTGCCCTGGTATGCCTCGCGTGAATTCCGGGCGCTGGATTTTTCGGTCGGGGTGCTCGAGGAAACCTTTGCCGAGCGCGATGAGCGCGAGTTTGCGATGGAGCAGGCGCGGGAGACAGCGGATATCGCCAACCGGGCGAAGTCGGAGTTCCTCGCCAATATGAGCCACGAGATCCGCACCCCGATGAACGGGGTGATCGGCATGGCGGAGCTGCTGCAGGACACCGAACTGGATGACGACCAGAAGATGTATGCGGAAACTATCGCCAAATCCGGCTCGGCGCTGCTGACCATCATCAACGACATCCTGAACTTCTCCAAGATCGAGGCCGGCAAGGTCGAGTTCAGCATCGCCCCGTTCAATCTCCAGACTGCGGTTGAAGACGTGGTGACGCTGCTGTCGCCAAAAGCGGCGGAGAAGGGGGTCGAGATCACCATGCGCTATGACCCGGCCCTGCCGGAAGTGTTCGAGGGCGATGCCGGCCGGATCCGCCAGGTGATCACCAATGTGGCCGGCAACGCAGTCAAGTTTACCCGCGAGGGGTATGTCTATATCGAAGTGACCGGAGAGCGTCTGGACGCCGGCAGCCATCTTCTTCGGCTGCGGGTGCGCGATACCGGGGTCGGTATCGCAAAGGACCGGGTCGGCAAGATCTTCCGCGCCTTCGAACAGGCCGACAATGCTGCCACCCGCAACTTTGAGGGCACGGGCCTGGGGCTGGCGATCACGTCGCGGCTGCTGTCCCTGATGGGCGGATCCGTGCAGGTGGAGTCGGAGCCGGGCAATGGTTCGGTCTTCACCATAGAAATTCCGCTGCAGGCGGGCGGGCCGGTGGCGTCGCAGTCGGCTGGCGGCCGGCATAATTTCGACGGGATGAACGGGCTGCTGGTGGACGACCTGGAGCTGAACCGCGTGATCCTGTCGGAGCGGCTGAGCTCCTGGGGGGTGTCCTGCACCCTGGCGGCCTCGGCGCATGAGGGGCTGGAGATCCTGGCGGATGCGCAGCTGGACGGCCGCAAATTCGACTTTCTCATCCTCGACTTCCAGATGCCGGTTATGGACGGGCGCACCTTGGCCGGGCGCGTCCGGGCGATGCCCGGCTTCGAAACCGTGCCGCTGATCATCCTGTCGTCGGTGGAGCAGGCGCTGAGCCGGGCGGATTGCGAGGCGATCGGCGTTTGCGAATTCGCGCTCAAGCCGGTGCGGGCGGCCCAGCTGCGGCAGGTGCTTGGCCGGGTGCTGAGCCAGCCTGGATCAACGGCAGTGTCCGGGGATCGTGGCGAGGACAGCCCCCGTTCGCCGGACCGGCTGATGCACGTGCTTCTGGCCGAGGACAACCGCACCAACCAGCTGGTGGTCACCAAGATGCTGAAGGACGCGCCGCTGGAAATCAGCATCGCCAAGAATGGGCTTGAGGCGGTGGCACAGTTCCAGTCGGCCCGGCCGGATATCGTGCTGATGGACATGATGATGCCGGAGATGGACGGCATAGAGGCCACTGCCGAAATGCGCCGCATCGAGGCAGAGAGCGGCAGCCCTAAAACACCGATCGTGGCGCTGACTGCCAACGCGCTGCAAACCCACCGTGAGAAATGCCTTCAGGCCGGGATGGATGATTTCCTGAGCAAGCCGATCAACAAGAAAGCGCTGACCGAGGCGATCAGCAAGTGGACGGGTTCCGCGGATCTGCAGCGCACCGGCAGCTGACGGGTGTGCTCTGGCCCGGCAGCCCGCGCCCGCGGGCGGCGGTCAGCCGCCGCGCCGCTGGACCAGCAGCCCGGTCAGGCTGGAGGCGGCAAACAGCGCCGCTGCCAGGCAGACAATGCTGGGGCCTGCGGGTGTATCCAGTGCAAAGGCCAGCTGCAGGCCGCCAACGGCCGCGAGCATGCCCAGCAGCGCTGCGATTACGGCCATCCGCTCCGGGGTGGCGGCAAAGGGGCGGGCGGCAGCGGCCGGGATCAGCAGCATTGCAGCAATCAGCAGCACCCCCACCACCTTGATCGCCACTGCCACCACCAGCGCCAGCGCCACGGTCAGCACCATCTGCTCGCGCCGGGGATCGATGCCTGCGGCATGCGCCAGGTCCGGGTTCAGGGTGGCGGTCAGCAGTGCTGACCAGCGCCACCACAGCAGGGCCAGCACCAAAGCCGCACCGCCCCAGATCACCGCCAAATCCGCCCGGCCCACCGCCAGGATGTCACCGAACAGATAGGCCATCAGGTCGATCCGCACCCCCTGCAGAAAGGAAACCGCAACCAGGCCGAAGGCGAGCGAGGAATGCGCCAGCACCCCCAGGAGCGTGTCCATGGCATAGCCGCGCCCTGCAAGAGCCGATACCGTGGTGGCCATCGTCAGCGCGGTGGCCAGAACGCCGGCAAAGACCGAGACATCAAAGCTGAGCGCCAGCGCCACACCGAGGATCGAGGCATGCGCAGTGGCGTCACCGAAATAGGCCATCCGGCGCCAGACCACGAAACAGCCCAAAGGCGCGGCAGCCAGCGCCACGCCGATGCCCGCCAGCGCGGCCCGGATCAGGAAATCGTCAAGCAGGGTCATTCTGCGGCCTCGTGATGGTGCCCGGTCCCGTGATTGCGGGCGCAGTCGTGGTCGTGGCTGTGGTTGTGTTCATGCCGGTAAAGCGCCAGAGCGCCTTGCGTGCCGGTGCCGAACAGCGCCCGGTATTCCGGGGCAGAGGCGACGTGTTCCGGCGCGCCTTCGCAGCAGACATGGCCGTTGAGGCAGATCACCCGGTCGGAGGCCGCCATAACCACATGCAGCTCGTGGCTGACCATCAGCACCGCGCAGCCCAGCTCCTGGCGCACCTTCTCGATGCGCTGATAAAAGGCGGCAGAGCCGGGCTGATCGAGGCCTTGGGTGGCTTCGTCCAGGATCAGCAGCTGCGGATTGCACAGAAGGGCGCGGGCCAGCAGCACCCGCTGGAACTGGCCGCCGGACAGGCTGGACATCTGCCGCGCCGCCAGATCGCCGGCGCCGGCCTGCTCCAGCGCCTCAGCGGCGCGGGTGTCTGGCACCCGCTCTGGCAGGCTGAGGAAACGGCGCACCGTCAGCGGCAGGGTGGGATCGATGTGCAGCTTCTGCGGCACATAGCCGATCCGCAGCCCCGGCGCCCGGGTAACCGTTCCGCGCGCGGGCTTCTGCGCGCCGATCACGCTGCGCAACAGGGTGGATTTGCCAGAGCCGTTGGGGCCGACCACTGTGACAATCTCGCCGGGGGCGATCGACAGGCTGACGCCGGACAAAACCGTGTTGCCGCCGTGCGCCACAGTAAGGCCGTCCATGGAAATCAGGCTGGTCATGCGGCGGGCTTTCCCTGGCATTTGGGACACAGGCCCTCGGCCTCGATCACCGCGCGCTCTATCATGAAACCGGCGTCGCGGGCGGCCTGGCCAAGCTGGCCCTGGGTGGGTTCGCGCTGCGCCTCCGCCACGGCGTCGCAGGCGCGGCAGATCAGGAAGACCGGCGCGTGGCTCTCGCCCGGATGGGTGCAGGCGATAAAGGCATTGAGCCGCTCGATCTTATGCGCAAAGCCGTTTTTCACCAGGAAATCCAGGGCCCGGTAGGCGACTGGCGGCTGCGAGCCGAGACCCTCCTCGCGCAGGCGGTCGAGGATCTCATAGGCCCCCAGCGCGCGGTGCTCCTGCAGGAGGATTTCCAGCACCCGGCGCCGGACGGGGGTGAATTGCAGGCCTTCTGCCCGGCACTGGGCGTCCACGGCGGCGATGCCGTCCTGAATGCAGCTGCTGTGGTCGTGCGGGGCAAAGCCGATGGAGTCCATGTGCGGGGTCCTTCTGCGCGGCGGCGGATTTGCCTCTTGATATGTTATGTTATGACGTTTATCAAGCGGCGTGATGTTATAAGATTACATGGAGCGTGTCATGCGGAAAACGGGAATGTGGGCAGGCAGCGCAGCGGCGGCTTTGCTGGCAGGCGGTGCCTGGGCGGAGGTGCCGCGAGTGGCGGCGGATATCGCACCGGTGCACGGTCTTGTGGCACGGGTGATGCAGGGGCTGGGCGCGCCGTCGCTGGTGGTGCCGCCGGGTGCGTCGCCGCATGGCTATGCGATGCGCCCGTCGGAGGCGCGGGCGCTGGATCAGGCGGATCTGGTGTTCTGGCTGGGCGCGCCGCTGACCCCCTGGCTGGCAGGCCCGTTGGAGGAGCTGGCGGGCGGCGCGCACCGGATCGAGCTGCTGGAAACCGAGGGAACCACGGTGCTGCCGTTCCGCGAGGGGGCCCGGTTTGAGGCACATGCGCATGAAGATGAACACGGCGGTCACGAGGATCATGATGATCACGGCGGCCATGAAGATCATGCGGATCATGACGGCCACGGTCATGATGAGGCGGCTGAAGCCCACGATGACCATGCGGACCACGATGGCCATGAAGGGCATGATCATGACGAGCATGCGGAGGAAAAAGGCCATGATGATCACGGCGATGCTCATGCCGGCCACGATCACGATGGCGCTGATCCGCACGCCTGGCTGCTGCCCGCCAATGCCCAGGCCTGGCTGGACGTGATTGCTGCAGAATTGGCGGAGCATGACCCGGACAACGCGGCGGCCTACCGGGCCAATGCGGAGGCGGGCAAGCAGGAAATCGCGGAAACTGTGGCCAGCGTCTCGGCAGCGCTGGAGCCGTTCCGGGCCAAGCCGTTCATCGTGTTCCATGATGCCTATCAGTATTTCGAGCAGGGCTTCGGGCTGAGTGCTGCCGGGGCGATCTCGCTAAGCGATGCGGTGAAGCCCAGCCCGGCGCGGATTGCCGAGGTGCGGGATGTGGTGGCCGATCTGAATGTGGCCTGCGTGTTTTCGGAGCCGCAGTTCAATCCCGGCCTGGTTGCCACCGTTCTGGAAGGCACCGGCGCGGGCACTGCGGTGCTGGATCCGCTGGGTGCCAAGCTGGAACCGGGAGCGGGCTTTTATCCGGCGTTGCTGCAGGACATCGGCGCGGCGATTGCCGGCTGCTGATCAATCCGGGCGGGCCATTTGGCCCGCCTTTTTCATCTGTCGCTAATCAGATGAGTCAGGGTGGCACCGGTTTCATAATAGGTGCTGCGCAGGCCTGCAAAAGGCAGGCTGTGGCCCTGGGCAGGCGGCACCGGCAGGCAAGTGCTGTCACCGGTCAGCAGCGCCTCGGCCATGGCGGCGCCAAACAGGGTTCCGGGGCCGATGCCGCGGCCGGAGTAGCCGAAACAGGCATAGCCGCCTTGCAGGTCCAGGATCTTGGGCAGGTGTTCCGTGGTCATGGCGATGCGGCCGTGCCAGTGGCTGTGCAGTCTCGCATCTTTCAGCTCCGGGTACAGTGCTGCCAGCTTGCGGGGCAGCCAGCTGCGGTGCAGGGCGCTGCCGAAATGGTTGAGCGCGCCCATGCCGCCGATCACCAGCCGCCCGGCCTGATCCAGCCGCCATGACGACATTATCAGGGCGGTGTCCCAGCAGCCTTCTTTGTTTGGCAGGATCCTTTCCAGCAGGGCGACGGGCAGCGGATTGGTGGCGGCCTGGAAGTAATGCACCGGGATCACTTGCGGTGCGGTGTAGCCGGCGATGTCCCGGGTATAGGCGTTGGTGGCCATGATCAGATGCCTGGCGCGGATACTGCCCTTGGCAGTGGTGACATGCCAGATGCTGCCTTCGCGGGTGATGGAGGCGGCGGCGGAATAGCTGTGAAGCGCGGCACCGGCCGCAGCGGCGGCGCGGGCAAGGCCGCGCACATAGGCCAGCGGCTGGATGGTGCCTGCACGCGGATCGAACAGGGCGCCATGCACGGCTTCTGATCCGGTGCGCCGGATGGCTTCTGTGCGGGAGAGCAGTTTCACTGGTGCGCCAATGGCGGTCAGTTGGGTGTGGCGGCGCTGCAGGTCGTCCAATCCGCCGGGCGCATGGGCACAGTGCAGGGTGCCGCTGCGCTCCGGTTCGCACTGGATGGCGTGTTTTTTGATCAGCGCAAACACCATTTCCGGTGCGCCTGCCAGCAGGTCTGACAGGCGGCTTCCAGTTTCCGTGCCCAATTTGGCGTTGATGTCCTCGGGCGGCAGCCAGAGGCCGGCGTTGGCCAGCCCCACGTTGCGGCCGGAGCCGCCGCTGCCGATCTCCTCCGCCTCTATGAGGCGGACCGAGGCGCCCAGTTCGGCGGCCTTCAGCGCCGCAGCGCAGCCGGTGTAGCCGCCGCCGATCACAACAAGATCGGCCTCTGCCTCCCCGGAGAATTCCGGGAAGGCTGGGTTTTCCTGGCAGGTGTGGTGCCAGAGGCAGGACGCCAGATCAGATGTCAAACTTGATCCCCTGAGCAAGCGGCAGCTCGCGTGAGTAGTTCACGGTGTTGGTCTGCCGGCGCATGTACCCTTTCCAGGCGTCGGAGCCGCTTTCGCGGCCGCCGCCCGTCTCCTTCTCGCCCCCGAAAGCACCGCCGATTTCAGCGCCGGAGGGGCCGATGTTCACGTTGGCAATACCGCAGTCGGAGCCCGCTGCCGAGAGGAAATATTCACATTCGCGCACGTCGGTAGAGAAGATACAGGACGACAGGCCTTGGGGCACTTCGTTCTGCATATCAATGGCTTGGTCCAGATCGGAGTATTTCACCGCATAGAGGATCGGCGCGAAGGTTTCGGTGTGCATGATGGCGGTCTGACCGGGCATCTCGGCGATGGCCGGATGCACATAGGCGGCGTCTGCGTGGCTGTCCGCCAGCGCCCGGGCCCCGCCATGAACGGTGCCGCCCTCGGATTGCGCGGTCTCCAGCGCCCGCAGCATGGCGTCCATCGCGTGGCGGTCGATCAGCGGGCCAACCAGGGTGCCTTCGGCCAGCGGGTCGCCGATGGGGAGGCCCTCGTAAGCTTTGATCAGGCGCGGGATCAGCGCGTCATAAATGTCCTCATGCACGATCAGGCGGCGCAGGGAGGTGCAGCGCTGGCCGGCGGTGCCGACGGCGGAGAAGACGATGGCGCGCAGGGCCATTTCCAGATCGGCGGAGGGGGCCACGATCATCGCGTTGTTGCCGCCCAGCTCCAGAATGGTGCGGCCCAGGCGTTTTGACATGTCGGCAGATACCGCCTTGCCCATCGGCACGGATCCGGTGGCGGAAATGATGGCGACGTCCTTGGAGGCGGTCAGTGCCTCGCCCAAGTCACGCTCGCCGATCAGAACCTGGATGAGGCCCTCGGGGGCGTCCTCGCCGAATGCTGCCATGGCGCGCTCGCAGATCTTCTGAACTGCCAGCGCAGTGAGCGGGGTTTTCTCCGACGGTTTCCAGATCACCGGATCGCCGCAGACCAGCGCCAGCGCCGCGTTCCAGCACCAGGGCGCGACGGGGAAGTTGAAGGCGGTGATGATGCCGCAGGTGCCCATCGGGTGCCAGCTCTCGCGCATGGCGTGGCCGGGGCGTTCGGAGGCAATGGTGAGACCGTAAAGCTGGCGCGACAGGCCCACCGCAAAGTCGCAGATGTCGATCATCTCCTGCACTTCGCCTAAGCCCTCCTGGTAGATCTTGCCGCATTCCAGGGTGACGAGGCGGCCCAGGTTTTCCTTTTCGCGGCGCAGTTCCTCACCCAGCAGGCGCACCAGTTCGCCGCGGCGCGGGGCAGGCACCAGGCGCCAGGATTTGAAGGCGGATTTGGCCGCGGCGATCTGCGCGTCGGCTTCCGCCGCGGTGTGGGTTTTCAGGCGGGCAATTTCGCTGCCGTCTACGGGCGTAGTTACAGAGAGGCTGCCGCCGGTCAGTTCGGCCTGAGTGAGGCCGGCTGCGGCGAGAATATCGGAATGGGGCATATTGGCGTCCTTTTGATGCGAGGGCGGGTCATGAGCAAAACTTTAGGGTGGATTGTGGAAATGCCCCGCCGGGCGTCGGTTTGATATAAAAATTGCACTGTCGGGTGCGGATTGCTATTGAAACTAAATCCTGAAGATATGAGCAAAGATCATATGATTGCCCCGCGCCGCTTTCTGCCCTCAATCCCGTCTCTGCTGGCGCTGGAAGCTGTGGACCGGCTGGGCAGCGCCTCTGCCGCGGCAGAAGATCTGTCGCTGACGCAAAGCGCCATCAGCCGCCAGTTGAAGCAGCTGGAGGAGCAGATGGGCGTGGATCTGATTGCCCGCGACCAGATGCGGATGCAGCTGACGACGGCGGGCGCGGGATTTGCCAAGGAAGCACGCGCGATCCTGACCCGGCTGGCGCAGGCCTCGGTCAAGCTGCGGGCGAACCCGGATGGCGGCAGTTTCACCCTGTCGATCCTGCCGTCCTTTGGCCTGCATTGGCTGGCGCCGCGGCTGAAGGGGTTTGCGGCGTCGCATCCCGGCATCACGGTGAATTTGCACACCCACAATCTGCCGTTCAGTTTTGATACCGGCACGGCGCAAGCGGCGATCCATTACGGCATCCGGGACTGGCCGGGGGTGGAATATTTGCCCTTGATGCCGAAACATGTGCTGCCGGTCTGCGCGCCGGGGCTGATGGCGGGGCCGGTAGGCAGACCGGCGGAGCTTTTGAACTATCCGCTCTTGCATCTGGAGACGCATCCGGACTGCTGGGAGCAGTGGTTTCACTTGCATGACGTGCCGGCGGCCAAGCTTCGGGGGATGCTGTTTGACCAGTCCTCAGCCATGACGCAGGGGGCGGTGCATGGGCTGGGGGTGGCGTTGCTGCCGGATTTCCTGGCGGAGAACGAGATTGCGCAAGGCAGGCTGGCGCTGGCGACGGAGGGCGGCGCGGTGAGCCTGGGTGAGTATTTTCTGGTGTGGCCCGCAGATCAGACGGAGGAGTATCCGCTGATCAAGTTCCGCGAGTGGCTGTTGTTGCAGCTGGAGGAGACCTGACATGCGGCTGCCGAGTCTGACCCATCTGCGCTGCTTTGAGAGCGCTGCACGGCATCAAAGCTTCACCGCTGCGGGGGAGGAGCTGGGGCTGACGCAAAGTGCGGTCAGCAAGAAGGTAAAGGAGCTGGAGGCGGATCTGGGGTTCGATCTGTTCCAGCGGGCGGGCCGGGGCGTGGTGCTAACGCCGGCCGGACAGGGGCTTGCGGCTGATTTGGAGCTGGATCTGGCGGGGCTGCGGGCGACCTTGCAAAAGGCGGCGGCGGCCGGGGCCGGGCGGTCGGCCCTGCGCATTGCAGTGCTGCCGGCATTTGCCAACCTCTGGCTGATCCCGCGGCTGCCGGATTTCTTTGAGCGTCACCCGGAGGTGGAGCTGAGCTTCTCCACCCGGCTGGAGCCGTTTGATTTTGCCCGCGAGAATTTCGACCTGGCGGTGCATTACGGGCTGGATAACTGGCCCGGCACGCATATGGCCCCCCTGTTCGGCGAGGAAATGGTGCCAGTCTGCGCGCCGGGGTTTCATGCCACGCACCATCTGGAGCAGACGGGCAGTCTGGCGCAGGCGCCGTTGTTGCATCTGGAAAGCCGGGCGGGCTCCTGGGCGGAGTGGTTTGAGCGCGCAGGCCTTGCGGGGGCGCCGCGGCAGGACGGGCGCTACTTCGACCAGCATTCGATGGTGATCGCGGCGGCCTTGGCGGGCCTGGGTGCGGCAATCGTGCCTTATGACATGGTGGCGCGCGAGATCGCGGCGGGGGATTTGCTGCGGATCCCGGGACCGGCGCTGGCGTCGCGCAAGCGCTATTACCTGGTGCGCCCCCATGGAGTTGTGCCGGAGGCGGTGCGGAAGCTGGAAGCCTGGATGCGCAAGCAGTTGAAGGCCGGGCTGGATTGACATGTTCCGCCCGGCGGCACCGCCGGGCCGAGTCCGTCCCGTCCCTCCGCCGGGGCGGGTGCAGCCCTTGGCGATAGATGCCAATCCGGAATGTGTTGTGTCGCAAAGCGCTGGTTTTCCGAAGCGCGGCTTTCGTTTCATGCTGGCGGAGTCATTCATCCAGCAGGGAGCCTTCGTCATGGCCCAATTCCGCCGCGCCGCCCGTCTTGACCCGATTGAGGTCTCGGAAATCCTGACCATCGGTGCCAAGGCGGCAAAGATGAAGCGGCAGGGCGCGCCGGTGATCATCCTGGGCGCGGGGGAGCCGGACTTTGACACGCCGGACCACGTCAAGGACGCTGCCGCCGCCGCGATGCGGGCGGGGGAGACCAAATACACTCCTTTGGGTGGCACGCTGGCGCTGCGGCAGGCGGTACAGGCAAAGTTTAAGCGCGACAACGGGCTGGACTATGCGCTGGATGAAATCATTGCAGGCACCGGCGCCAAGGAAATCCTGTTCGATGCCTTCATGGCCAGCCTCAACCCCGGTGATGAGGTGATCGTGCCAACACCCTATTGGACCTCCTATTCCGACATCATTCGCATCGCTGGCGGGGAGCCGGTGCTGGTGCCTTGCGGTGATGATACCGGCTTCCGGCTGACGGCGGAGAAGCTGGCGGCGGCGATCACCCCGCGCACCCGCTGGCTGCTGCTGAACTCACCCTCGAACCCGGCAGGCGCGGGCTACAGCGCCGCGGATTACCGGCCGTTGCTGGAGGTGCTGCTGCGGCACCCGGATGTCTGGCTGATGGCCGATGATATGTATGAGCACATCACCTATGGCGGCTTTGAGTTTGCCACGCCCGCGCAGGTGGAGCCGCGGCTGAAGGACCGGGTGCTGACGGTGAACGGCGTCTCCAAGGCCTATGCGATGACCGGCTGGCGGCTGGGCTATGCCGGCGGGCCGAAGGCGCTGATTGATGCGATGAAGGTGGTGCAGTCGCAATCGACCTCGCATCCGTCCTCAATCTCGCAGGCGGCAGCGGCGGCGGCGCTGAACGGCCCGCAGGAGGTGCTGGCAGAGCGGCGGGCCAGTTTCCAGGCGCGGCGCGATCTGGTGGTGGAGGCGCTGAACGCCATGGAGGGGATCAGCTGCCCGGTGCCGGAAGGGGCGTTTTACACTTTTGCCAATTGCGCAGGGCTTTTGGGCAAGCGCGCGCCCGGGGGCGCGGTGCTGGAGACAGATGCGGATTTCTGCGCCTATCTGCTGGATCACCACCATGTGGCGGTGGTGCCGGGCCGCGCCTTTGGCATCTCACCTTATTTCCGGATTTCCTATGCCACGTCTGAGGCCGAGTTGCGCGCGGCGCTGAGCCGGATTGGCCAAGCGGTGGCAGCGCTCAGCTAGGCTTCGGCCATGGCGGGCTGGCGGCGGCTGCGCGCGTTGGACCAGGCCTGCACCAGTTGGCGTTGAAGCGCGGCAGCAGCAAGGCCAAGGGCGATACCGCCGAAGATTGCCAGCGCATCGTTCAGCGGGCTGCGGCCCTCCAGTCCGATCATCGGCATCAGCAGTTCCGGCACAAAGCGGTGCAGCAGGTAGATGGGGAAGGCCGCCTGCGCCAGCCGCATCACAGGGCGGGCGGCGAACCGCGGCACCGGCAGGCGGGTAACGAACAGCAGCCCGGCAATCAGTGCCAGAAGCCACATGTATTTAATCCAGCCGCCGTACCAGTTACCGCCGAGATAGGCCGCCGACGGCATGATCACGCAGGCCGCCCCCAGAACCAGCAGCCGCTGCTGCAGCGTGCCGGCGGCGGTGATACACCAGCCAAGGGCAAACAGGTAGAAGACCCACGGCACGGTGAACTGCGCCCGGCCGCCAATCTGCCAGATTTCCGGCGCGGCCAGGCGGATGGCAACGGCAAATGCCAGAAAGCAGAGCCCGGTGCGGAAGGCGCCCTGCTGCACCAGCCAGCGCCGGACGGGCGGCAGCGCAAACGGCAGCGCCGCCAGCAGGGTCATCTGCAGATAGGCCTCGATGAACCAGTAGAGATAGGGCAGCATCAAATGGGTCTCGGGGGTGGTCAGGGCAAAATTCCCCGCCAGGAAGACCGAGGCCCAGGGCACCTGCTCCCACGCCGCGGCGTAGCCCGCCAGGATCAGGTAATAGGGGATCAGCACCGCCGCCACCGGTTTGAAAAAGCTGCGCATGCTGCCGGATTTCAGCGCGTCCCAGCGGAAGCCTGCAACGCTCATCCCCATCAGGATCACCATTGCTGCGGCACCACCGTAGACCGGCCAGAACGTCTGGTGCGCGGTGACCACTGCCAGGATGGCGATCACACGGGCCACCAGATCGAAGGGCAGGCTGGCCGAGGCTGCCGGGGCGGCCTGTTCCAGATCCTTGACCGGCATGTCTTCCCAGCCGGCGGGGGCACCGCCCAGAGCCTCATCCAGCGCCAGCGACAGCTCCACATGGCGCAGCGAGTCGCCGCCGAGCGAGGCGAAACTGTCGTTGCGCCCCACGGTCTGCGGCGCAAAAGCAGCCTGATAGGCGGCCAGCACGCCCTTGGCCGGTTGCGGCTTGGCGCATTGTGCCTTGAGTGCCGGATAGTCGATTTTGCCGTTGGCGCGCCGCGGCAGAGAGGTACGCGGCATGACCGTGAAATGCTGCTGGCCGACGCCGGTCAGCTTGGCGGCCAGCGCGGCGATACCGTCCTGCGGCCCGCAGATGGCAATGGAGATGCGGGCGTCATCGCCCCAAACTGCGGCCTCATGCCCCTGGGCGGCAAGGGCGCGCTCAATGGCGTCGTGGCCGATGCGCAGGCCCGCGATCTTGGACATCCGCGACAGCCGCCCGGTGATGTGATAGAGGCCGCTGGCATCGCGCCGGGCCCGGTCGCCGGTGGCCAGTTCCTTCAGCTCCGCCCCTTTGGCCAGATCGGTGCTGTCTTCGGCATAGCCCATCATTACGTTCGGGCCCTGGTAGATCAGCTCGCCCTCGCCTTCGGGCGCGGTGATCTCCCTGCCGCCCGCATCGCGCAGCAGCAGTTGGCCGCCGGGAATGGCGCGCCCGGCGGCGCCGGGGGCCTCCAAGGCCTGTTCCGGCGGCAGGTAGCTGATCCGGGCGGTGGCCTCTGTCTGGCCGTACATGACAAAGAACCGGCCGGCGCGGGCCTGCATCCGGGCGGCCCATGTGCGGACCTGATCCGGTTCCATGGCGCCGCCGGCAACGGTGAGTGTTTTGATGTTTTCGGGCAGCGCGCGGGACAGGCCTGCGCTGTCCAGCAGCCGGAAGTGATGCGGCACGCCAGCTAGGCTGGTGGCGCCGGAGGCCGCCAGCGCAGAAGCGAAACCGGCTTCCAGCACAGACCCTGGGGCAAGCCAGAGGCTGGCGCCGGCGGCCAGATGCGAATGCAGCACCGACAAGCCATAGGAATAATGCAGCGGCAGGATCAGCGCGGCGCGGTCCTGGGGGCGAATCTCCAGATACTCCGCAATGGCGCAGGCGTTGCTGTCCACGGCCGTGCCGGACAAGCGCACGCCGCGGCCGTGGCCGGTGCTGCCGGAGGTTTGCAGCAGCAGGGTCAGGTCCGGATGCACCGTGGCGGGATCGTGGGAATGCGACAGCAGCTGCCAGCTGCCGCCTGCGCGCCGGAAGCTGGCGGCGGGGCGAAAGCGTTCCTCCAGCCGTTCGGCGGTTGCCTCATCCCCGGCCGGCAGCGGCATCACTGCGTGACCTGCGGACAACGCGCCAAGATAGGCGGTGATGGCTTGCGGATCGGCTGCGGCCTCGACTGCGATCAGACGCCGGTCCAGCGGCAGCTGACGGGCAAACTGTTCGGCGGCATCCGCCAGCGCGTCATAGGATAACGTGGTTCCGTCCGCCGCGATCAGGCAGGGACGGGCGCCGAATGCGTGCAAATTGGCCAGCTCAAAAAACATCCGCAACTCCTTCGAGCGCGGCGGTTATTATAATTTACTAATTTTGTCAATTATTGCCGGACGATCCGTTTCTCGCTGTTTTGCGCTGCACAGGACAGCTGAAAGCCCGGCAGCCGCGCGCAGAGAAACACCGCCAAAGCCTGTTCTGGCGGCCTGCCGCCGGCCTCCCGAGTCACTGGCCGGCTTCTGTCAGCAGCGACCACAGGCTGGCGGCCACCGGCCCAGGCGCCTGGTCGCGCCGGCGCAGGGCGCAAAGCTCCGATCGGCGCGGCGGGAAGCCCTCCACCTGCAGCGGCACCAGTGTTCCAGCGTCGAGGTCGCCGCGGATCAGATGGTCCGGCATGCCGCCCCAGCCCTGCCCGGCGAGGATCACCTGCCGTTTGGCGGCGAAGTCGGAGACGGTCCACTTGCGCCCGCCGGGCAGCAGGTCGCGGCTTTGGCTGCTGTCCGGGCCGCCGGTGCCGGCCACCACGATCTGCGGCAGTGCCTGCATCTCCTGCCGGGCGCGTGCACCAGGCCCCAGCTGTTCGGCAAGCCCGCGAGCGGCGACAGGGCGGATTGTCACTTCGGTGATTTTGCGGGCCTCCACCTCCTCCAGCGGGACGCCGTCCAGGGTGGCGATGGCAATGCCGGCAGTGCCCTCCATCAGCCGGGCAATCGGGCCGCCCATCATTTCAGTGGTGAGACGGATGTGGGTGGCGGGATAGGCCGCGCCGGTGCGTTCCAGCACCGGCAGCAGAATGCCCAGCGGCAGCGTTGCGCTGACCGCCAGGCACAGCTCTGCCTCTTCCCGCGCCCGCAGCCGGGCGGCGGTGGCCTGCAGCTCGCGCATCTGGGCGAGAACGCGGGTGGCTTCACTGTAGAACACCTCTCCCTCCGCAGTCAGCCGCGGCCGGTATGCGTCCCGCGAGAACAGTGTCAGCTCCAGCTCCTCCTCCAGCAGGCGGATGGCATGGCTGACGGCGCTTTGCGATTTGTGCAGCCGTTCGGCGGCTTGCCGGAAGGTGCCGGTCAGGACGATGGCCTCAAAGGCGAGGAGCTGATCGTGTTTCATAATGATGTATTTTTTCGATCATGTTGCTGAGAATTCAATATTATCAATAGATGATGATGCGGGGTAGCAAAAGCCATCATGTCAACAGGAGAACTGATCATGAAGCTTTACTACAAATCCGGTGCCTGCCCGCTGGCCAGCCATATCGCCCTGTATGAAACCGGCGCCGCCTTTGAGATTGAGGCCGTCGATACGGACAAGGGGCGCACCGAAAGCGGCCGCGACTTTGCCGCGATCAACCCCAACGGCTATGTGCCGGCGCTGGAGCTGGAGGACGGCGCGGTGCTGACCGAAGGCGCGGCGATCCTGCAGTTTATCGCTGACTCGTTCCCGGAGGCCGGACTGGCACCGGCGGCGGGCACCCTTGCGCGCGCCCGCCTGCATGAGGCGCTGAACTGGATTTCGGCAGAAATGCACAAAGCCTTCGGGCCGTTGTTCCGCGCAGGCAGCACGGAAACGGAACAGGCCGCTGCCAAGCTGGCCGTGGCCGCACGGTTCGACCGGGCCGAAGCGATGCTGTCGGACGGGCGCGACTGGCTGGTGGACGGGCGGTTCTCGGTTGCGGATGCTTATTTCTTTGCCGTTGCCAACTGGGCCAATTTCACCGGCATCGGGTTGGACCGCTGGCCCGCCATTGCGGCACTGGTGACGCGGGTTGCCGCGCGTCCGGCGGCGCAGAAAGCGATGAAGGCGGAAGGGCTGATCCAGTGACCGGCGCCGATCATGCCCAGGTGGTTGCGCTGATGGACGCCTATTTCGAGGGGCTCTACCAGGCGGACAGCACCATGCTGCGCCGCGTCTTTCATCCAAACCTTTCGTATGTTTGTGCGACGGAGGGGGATGAACTGTACCTGGATCTTGAAACCTACATGGCGCGAGTGGACGGGCGCGAGCCGCCTGCCAGACGCGGCGACCCGCGCGACGAGGCGCTGCTGGAGATCGCCTTTGGCAGCCCCCGCATCGCCCGCGTCACCGCGCGGATGAGCATGATGGGGCGCGATTACCTCGATTTCCTGACCCTGGTGCGCCATTCCGGCGAATGGCGGATCGTCACCAAGGCCTTCACCTATCTGCCGCGGAAGGACTGAGCCATGCCCTATGTGAACATCAAGGTGACCCGAGAAGGCGGCCCGGACGGCACCGGTCCCTCGGCCGAAGAAAAGGCGCAGCTGATCGACGGCGTGTCCCGCCTGCTGCAGGAGGTTCTGGGCAAGAACCCGGCGACGACCTTTGTGGTGATCGACGAAGTGCCGCTGGAGGACTGGGGCATCGGCGGCCTGCCGGTGGAGCAGTACCGGGCGCACAGTTAGGCACCGTTTGGCGGTGCTTTACGGGCAGGCGGCGGCACGGGGCCGCTGCCTGCCTATTTGGCGATTTCATCCATGGCGCGGCCGACGGTGAAGCCATGCAGCATGGTCGACAGCAGGATGGTCAGCCCGATCAGCGACCACAGCTCCGGCTCATTCACGAATTCGATGTGGGCACCGGCATAACACAGGTAGTAGATAGAGCCGATGCCGCGCACCCCGAAGACGGAAACCACTAGCCGGTCGCGGCGGGTGATGCGCGATCCGGCCAGCGACAGCCAGCCGGCCAGCGGGCGGATCACCACGATCAGCAGCACCGCGATCAGCACCAGGGCCGGCGACAGGTCGCCTAAAATGACCGGCAGCACATTGCCGAGCGCCACCAGCAGCAGTGCCGTCAGGGCGTGTTCAATGGTCTCGCAGAAATCATGCAGGCGGCGGTGGAAACGGTGCTCGTTCTCGATCCGGCGCAGGGTCAGCCCCATCGCTGCCACAGCGATGAAGCCGTAGCCCTCAACCAGTTCGGTGGAGCCGTAGCACAGCAGCACGCCGGCCAGCGCGACCACGCCAGATCCGGTGTTGGCCAGCGCCGCATGTGCGGGATAGACGAACAGCACCTGTCCCAGCACCCAGCCGCCGCAGATACCCATCGCCGCGCCCGCCGCGATCCGGTAAACAACGTCGATAGCCAGCCAATCCAGCAGCCAGCCCTGCGGGTCGAGCCCTTGCAGGGCCACGATCAGGCCCAGGTAGACAAAGGGAAACGCCAGCCCGTCGTTCAGCGCCGCCTCGGTTGTCAGGGTAAAGCGCACCGGGTGCTCGTCGCCCTCCATCGGCGGGCCGACTTGCACGTCGCCTGCAAGAACGGGATCGGTCGGGGCCAGCACGGCGCCCAGCAGGACAGCCCCGGCTGCGGTCATGCCGCCGACCCCCCATCCCAGCAAGGCGACCGCGGCGATGGTCAGCGGCATGCCGATCAGCAGCAGCCGCAGGGTTGCGCCCCACTGCTTCCAGGGCCGCAGGCTGTCGATCCGCAGGCCGGCCGCAAACAGCGCTACGATCACCGTCAGCTCGCTGACCACCTCCCAGGGTTTCGGGTGCAGGCGCGGGTCCGGGGCGGCGGGGCTTTCCGGCACCAGCCAGTAAGCCGCCATTCCCAACAGGATCAGCAGCGGCGGTGCTGCCGGCTCCCGTGTGGAAACCAGCCGCGGTATCCAATGGGCCAGTATGATCACCCCGCCCGCAGCAGCCAGCATGACGTGATAAGGGGCAAACTCAAAAAAATGCGAAAGATCCATGGGGGCAAGTGTACCGGATTTTCATTCGGGCGCAGCGTTAATGCCTCGCAACGCCGGAAATATCCGGCGGCTGCCGGTCTGTGCGCGCAGGACTGCGCCGTGCCGGATTTAGCGGTCCTTGCTCAGGCGCCAGCGGATATCCCTGGCGCGTTCCACGAGGTCTGCAATCGCGGACTCGTTGTCTGCGCCTTCGGCAGAGTCGATTTTTGCCGCGTCGTCCGACCAGCTGGCAATATCGGCGGTCGCTGCCTCGATCTCTGTCGTGGCGGACTCCTTGTGGGCTGGGGCGGTGCGGGCCATCTCGCCCTGGCGTTCGGCCAGCAGCCCGCAGAGTTCTGCGTGAATCTCTTCCAGTCTCTCAACTTTCAGTGCCATCTTGTCCTCGCTTTCTGTGGTTCCGGAACGCCCGCCCCCGCGTAGCGGCGACAGGGCGGAGCCTGGTGCTGCCTGGCCGTTTCGGCCTTGGCTGCGTCAGGCCTCAGGTACTCAACGCAGACGGGGCGGCTTGGGTTGCAACATATCAGGCCCGGCGGCCGTTAGGTCCGCCGGGCCTGGGTCGTTGTGCTGGCTGCCGGAGCAGCCGGCCGGTCAGCCGGTTCTGGTGAAATCAATCACCCAATGGGTGCCGACGTCCGGCTCCTTTACATCGTCCCGCATAGCCGCGTTCAGCATCTTCAGCCCGACCAGGACCGGATTGGAATCCGAGGCCCAGACCGCCGCTTCGCGCGGGGTCAGCTGAAGCAGGGTGACCTTGGGATCGTCGCGCCCCTTCTCAAACCAGGCGGCAACCGGCGGACTCCAGAGCCGGTCGAGAGTCGCGCTGCTTTCGCTGACGGCAATCGGCCCCTTGACGGAGGCGTGGTAATCGCCCTTTTGCGACTGGTAGACAAAGGTTGCCTCGCCGCCGAGACCAATTGCACCAGCCAGATCCGTGTCCGCAGAAGTGATAAACCAGATCGCGCCGCTGTCCGGGTCGGCGAAATGGGTCATCGGCTGCGGGTGCTGGCGGCTTCCGTCAACCGAAAGCATTCCGGCGCGGGTGTCCTCCAGCCGTTTCCACAGCTGGGCGGCGGCGTCTTCTTGACTGTCGGGTCTGCGGGCCATTTCAGAGAGCGCCCAGAATGCGGTCGACGGTCTGGCGGACTTCATCTTTGGTCTTGCCCAGGCGCTGCTGCAGCAAGCCTTCCAGCTGCTCGCGTTCGCCCTTGGTCTGTTCCAATTCGTCGTCGGTCAGCTCTCCGTAAGATTCGCGCAGGCGGCCTTTGAGTTCGGTCCACTTGCCGGTGATGCGGTCGTCGTCCATGTCGTGTCCTCCGTGGTGTCTGCGAATTTGCGCCGCAGTGCGGCGTCATATAGAGAACGCCTCAGCGGCTGCAGAGTTCCTTAATTTGCTGAGTAAAGTGCCGGGCGCTGCGCTGGCGGCAAACCATACCAGGCAAGGCGGCAACCGCACCATTGGTCATCCAGGTGCGGTCGCCGGCAGGGCGGTCGGGGCCAAGCTGGTGAAGGACGCTGACACCGACATTGCCTGTCAGCAGCATGCCCGGCCAGCGCGCTGCCAGCATGGTCTGTTGCAGCAGCCTGCTGGCGGCCTCCGGTTCGCCGGCCGTGACGGCACAGCGCTGCGCCAGGGGGTGCCGCGGGCTATTGCCCGGCGGCTTCCAGCCGTGCGCTGGCCTTGCTGTGCAGGCGGTCCATCTCCTCGCGCAGGGCGGCTTCGGCCTTGGCGGCCAGCGCGTCGCGGTGCGCGCCCAGCAGCTCGTCCTCGCGGCGGGTGGCGGGCAGCAGCGCGCCGATCAGGGCGCCAAGGCCAAGCGCGATCGCACCGGCCGCCAGCGGGTTGTCGTCATAGAAGCTGCGGCCGCGCGCCGCCGCCCGGGCGGCCTGGGCCTCGACCTTTTCCTGCGCCTGCAGCGCGGCGGTGCGCGCCGCCAGCACCCGTTTGCGGGCCGCATCGGGCAGCGCCTCCAGGCCTGCGTTCAGGGTCTCGCGCATCTTGCTGGTGCGGAAGTTTTCGTCACTCATCCCGGTCATCTCCTTCTTGATGGCGGCGTCTGCCGCCGCAACGCGGGCGTCAAACCCGCCCATGGCGGCCGCGGGCGGCACCGCCGCGGGGGCGGGTGCTGCGCGGGGCGGGCGGCGGCCGGTGCCGGTGAACATCAGCGCCAGCCCGGCGCCGGCCAGGACCAGCCCGGCCGGGTTGCGCCGCGCGGCGGCCATCGCCTGGCGGCCCAGTTCGCCGCCATAGCCGTTGGCGGCGGCGGCAATCTGCTGCGCCGCGGCCTGCGGCGCCACCGCGCCGGTCAGCCCGGACAGCGACGCGGCAAGGCGGCGGCGGTCGGCTTCGACCTGCTGTTCGAGGGTGTCAGTGCTGGGCATCAGCGGCCTCCTTGATCGTGGCGGCATCTTGTTTGACGTTGCGCAGCGTGCGCCCGGGCAGCAGCGCGCCGCTGCTGAGCCGCGCCCGGCCCGCAAGCACCAGCGCCAGCGCCGCCGCCAGCAGCGCGCCGCCAACGATCAGCGCCGCCAGCCCGGGGGCAAGGCCCGCGGCGGCGATCCAGGCAACCAGCGCCGCCGCCAGCACATGCACCCCGGCCAGCGCCAGCAGCGCAGCCCCGGCAATCAGCGCCAGCCCGGTGCCGGCGCGGGCGGCGTTCTCTTTCAGCTCCGCCTTGGCCAGGGCGGCCTCGCTGCGCAGCAGCGCGGCGAAACGGCGAAGCGTCTCGGTGAACAGTTCGGGGGCCTGGCGCAGATCAGGATCCGGCATCGGGCGCCTCCGGATGGATCGGCGCGGCAGCGGCGGCGCCAGGCTGCGGCGAAACGGGCTGCGGCGAAACGGGCTGCGGTGCGGCAGGCTGCGGCGTTACGGGCTGCGGCGCGCTCGCCTTGAGAAAGCGGGTGGCGGCAAAGCCAGCCAGCGCGGCGGCGCTCAGGAACAGCAGCGGATTGCGGCGGGCAAAGGCGCTCACCTCCTGCACGGTTTCCTCCAGATCGAGGCTGCGCACCTGGCGGGCGGCGTCCTCCAGATGGCCGGCCACGGCCTGGGCCGCCTGCGCCTGCATGCTGCCGGGATCAAAGGCCTGCGCCGCGGCCTCAGCGGCCTCGGCGGTGGCTTGAACCTCCCCGGCGGCCTGCGCCTGCGCGGCCCCGGCGCCTGCGCGGAGTTTTTCCTCCACGGCACCTTTGGCCTGGCGCCCCAGACCGGCGGCCTGGCTGCGCGCCTGCTGTTCCAGATCGGACGTATCGGTCATGTCATCTGCCTTTCTGCTGTCGGGCTGTCACAGGGGGAACGTGCGGGGGCGGCCGCAAGTTCCCTGATGAAGCAAAAACGGCCCGGCTGCTGGAGCCGGGCCGGGCGGTGTCAGGAACACACGGTTCAGATGCTCGCGGCAGAGGACCGCGGGCCGGCGATCAGCCAGGCGATGAATCCCAGCACCGGCAGGACGAGGATGACCAGCACCCAGATGATCTTCGCAACAGTTGAGGCCCCGGACCCCAGGACCTGAATAATTGCGTAGATGTCGGCAGCCAGAACCAGCAGGCCAATCAGACCATATTCCATAATATTCTCCCTTTGCCTAAGCGGTATGCATGAGTAACGCGCGCTGCCTGGCTTTGGTTCCCGTAGTCGGACAAATACTTGATTTTTGTTGTTTTTACCCGTCTTTCGGCAAGGTCTGAACGCGGCAAAGCCGCGCTGCGGGCGCGGCTTTGCGAACTGCGGAAGGTGCCTGGGAGCGCGGATCAGTTTTCCTTGTCGGCGTCTTCTTCGGCTTGCACGCTGCCTTCTTCGGCTGCATCTTCTTCCGGGCTTTGGACATCAACGGTAGGGACGGTCACGGTCACTTCTTTGGTGCCTGTTTCAATATCGCCCACGTCGGCATCGAATTCAGGCAGCTGACCGCCCTCGACGCTGACATCGACGTCCGGCATGCGGGTTTCTTCGGTCTGATCAATGTCGATCATGAAAATTGCAAATGCCAGCACAACAACAGCGGCAATGACGGCGATAATAATGGAAGGCTTCATAACACGTTCCTCTTGGGTTGCATTGGCTGGTCAACGCACGGCAAAGCGAGCGGGTTCCCGTTTTTTTTATCCGGGCTGCGATAAAGGCTGACGAAGCCGGGTTTCCGCATCCGTATGAACACAAAAAGAAAAAGCCCCCGCAGGAATCCAGCGGGGGCGAAGTCGGCGGACCGGAAGGGGACGGGTCCAGAAGCAGCGGCAGGCTGCTATCCCAGTTAAGACGCCTGACTTGCAAAAAGGTTCCGGGAGTTTTGGTGTTTTTTCGGCCGCCGTTTGAGCATCAGAAAGGAAGCCCTGAGGCGAAGACCGCTGCCTCGCGTTCTCTTTCTGCGTCTGCCAGTTCCAGTTTTCCGGATCGGGGTGTTATCTGCCTGTTGAGTGACTGGAACACCTGCAGGCGGGGGCAGCCGGGCCGCCCGCAATCCCGCGTGCGGCACCTGCAGGGTGTACGCCGTGCGGGTTGAGATCTTCGCTTCTTGATGGAGCGCATGAAACCGGGGCTGTGCCCGCAAATCGCTTCTGTTTTCTGCAAAAAAGTTCCAGCTATGGAAGTTTTTCTGGAACCTTTACGAATTGGCCGCGTTTGCAACCGGCAACGATCCGGATTCTGCCGCCTGGCGGCAAACGGATACGGCGTGCTTGCCAGGATGTTCTGACAGAACGGATGGGGCGGCATACTGATACATCGCGGGTTTCCGCCGGCGCTCCGGGAATGGGCCCTTACCTCGTGCCAGGACTGGAAAACCGGCGGTAGCCCGCGATGTCCTCAGGCCAGGCTCTAACCGGAGCCTGGCCTGGAATTTTCAGCCTGTAATGCGGGTTATGTTAAGTGAATGGCGCAAGAAGCCGCCGCAGACGGATGCCTGCGGCGCGGGTGCGGTCTGGTTTGGCGGGCGCTCAAGGGTCTGGCTTCCTGGCAGAACAGTCAGCCCTTCATCGGTTTACCCGCAACATAGGTCTGTGCGATTGAGCGGTCGTCACCCAGGGTCTGCAGGATGAACAGCTCCTCGAACAGGGTTTCCGCCCGCTGCATCCGCAGGTCCATCGCCGGGGTGGCGCGGGAATCGAGCACCACGATATCGGCCTCGGTTCCGGCGTCCAGCGTGCCGATCTTGTCCGCCAGCCCCAGCGCAACGGCATTGCCGCGGGTGATCCAGTGGAAAGCGCGCAAGGGGTGCAGTTTCTGGTTCTGCAGCTGCAGGACCTTGTAGCCCTCGTTCAGGGTCTGCAGCATCGAATAGCTGGTGCCCGCGCCGATGTCGGTGGCAATGGCGTTGGTAATGCCGCGCGCGCGCAGGCCTGCGTCGTCAAACAGCCCGCTGCCCAGGAACAGGTTGGAGGTCGGGCAGAACACAGGTTTCGCGCCTGTCTCCGCCAGCGCATCGATTTCCCGCGGCTTGAGGTGGATCGAGTGGCCCAGAAGCATCTTTTCCGTCAGCAGCCCATAGGACTGGTAGACGTCCAGATAGTCCCGGGCCTGCGGATAAAGCTCTGCTGTATAGGCGATCTCATCGTGGTTTTCCGACAGATGGGTCTGGACGTAGCAATCCGGGTGCTCCTTCACCAGCGCGCCGGCCATTTCCATCTGATCCGGGGTGGAGGTGATGGCAAACCGCGGGGTGATCGCGTACATGCCGCGGCCCTTGCCGTGGTATTTTTTAATCAGCGCCTTGGTGTCGTCATAGCCGCTTACGGGCGTGTCCAGCAGGCCCTCGGGCGCGTTGCGGTCCATCATCACCTTGCCGCCGATCATCCGCATGTTGCGGCGTGCGGCCTCGGAGAAATAGGCCTCGGCGGAGGTTTTGTGGACTGAGCAATAGGCAACGGCGGTGGTGGTGCCGTGGCTGGTCAGCAAGTCAAAGAAATGCCCCGCCATCTCAGCGCTGTGGCCGGCTTCGGCAAACCGGACCTCCTCAGGGAAGGTGTAGTTGTTCAGCCATTCCAGCAGCTGCGAGCCCCAGGAGGCGATCACCTGCACCTGCGGGAAATGCAGGTGGGTGTCGATGAAACCGGCCATCAGGATGTTCGGGCGGTGGTCGATCACCTGCGCCTCTGCCGCCTGCTGGGCCAGCGCATCATAACTGCCCTTGGCCAGGATCATGCCGTCCGCGACCAGCAGCGCGCCGTCTTCGATGAACTCATAGGCGCTGGTGTCCTCAGCCCCTTGCGGTTCGGCGGTAAAGCTCAGCACCCGGCCGCGCAGCAGCGTCTGTTTCGATGTCATGTCTTTGATGTCCTTGGTTCGCAGGCAGGGGGCGCGCGGCCCCCTGCCCCTTGTCGGGTTGGATTATTCGCCTGCCGGCAGATGCGGCACATGCGGTTTGATACCGTCGCCTTCAGCTTCTTCCTGCACATCCGCCTTGTGAAAGATCGGATAGATAAACAGGAAGCCGGCAGCGATCAGGTAGCCCATGGCAACACCGCTGAATTCGGGCCAATGCAGGCTGGCAGAGTGGATCACGCCGATCAGCGACATCACCGCCGCCGCCAGGGCAAAGCCGCCCGCATTGCGGAAATCGCCGTCGATCACGCTGGCCACGATGGCACCCCAGATCAGACCGGTCAGGATCGCACCCTGGCTGAGCGCCAGATGGCCTTCGTAATGCGCGCCTTGCTGCAGCAGTGCTGCGGTCAGTTCAGGATCGCCCAGCTGTGCCATACCGGTGGCGCCCAGTGCGCCCAATGCGCCGGCCAGTGCGCCCCATTTGATCACCAGGAAGGCAGAGACATGCGGCATCATCGCAATGGTCACCGCAGCGATATGGTCGGTCTTCACCGAATGCGCAGTATTGGTCACCAGGCTGAGCGCCACGAACACCAGCACCGGTGCGGCAGCGGCCACGGGGATCAGGGTGTTGAGGAACGCCAGGAGGCCAAAGAAGGCTGCAATCGGGATCACCAGGCCAACGCCGATGATATAGCCGGAGCGCGCGCCCATCCGCTTATACGCGGGGTGGCCGATATAGGCGGTTGTCGGGAATGGCGAGCCAAACACCGCACCGATCATGGTGCCGACCCCGTCGGTCACCTGGCACAGGGCCACCGGGTAGTGGTCGCCTGCCGCTTCGGCGCTTTCGACGTTGTTCATGGTTTCGATGAAGTTGTAGATCTGCACCGGAACCAGCACCAGGAACAGCTCGGGGTTGGCAAACAGATGCTGAATACCTGCAACCAGGTCGCCAAAGTAAGGAACCGGCAGGTAGACGCCGACGCCCTCAATCGAGACCGAGGCCTTGCCCATCGCCAGCGCCACAACGGTGCCGACGATTAGCGCCAAAAGGCCCGCCGGGATGTTGAACGGCAGCCGGTGGCGGCCCACCAGGCCCCACAGGATGATGATCATCGAGGCAAAGCCGATGAACGGATCCTCAAAGATCGTCGCCAGCGGCACGGTGCCGATGAACACCAGCGCGATGCCGCACAGGGTGCCGAGCATGCCGGCGCGCGGGGTCACCCGTTTCAGCCAGGGGCCGACGATGGCGCCAAGGCCGGCGACGATGCCGCCCATGAAGCCCGCGCCGATACCCACCTGCCAGGCCAGCATGGCGTCATTGGTCGACCAGTAGATCGGTCCGATCACGCCGAACAGATAGACGAACATCACCGGGGTCGAGATGCCATAGGGCAGCGCGGTCACGTCGCGCCCTTCTTTCTCGGCGGTGTGCTTGGCCAGCCAGGTGTAGACCGCGATACCGGCCAGGATCGCCACTGCGGCGCCGGGCACAATGCGGCCGAACACGATGTCCGCCGGCATGTTGAACACAAACTGACAGATGCCAGATAGCACGATCAGGTTGATCAGGTTGTCGGTGAACAGCGCCCAGAATGCACTGAAGTCATTCCGCGCGAACAGTTTGTACGTATAGCTCCGCCCTGTGGTCATGGCGGCCTCCTCCTATCAGAGGACGCAGTCCTTAACGGCTGTTTGCTCCAGCCGTGTCTCCCTCTGCGTCCGGTTGCTTGCCCGTTTGGGGCAATTCCTTGCTCCGTGCTGGAGCGGACGCGGCAGTTTCAGAGGTCAAATCAGCGATCACTTCCGCCGCCACGAAGGCCGCGATGACGCTGGGCCGCTTGTCGCGGCTGCCGCCTGCCCCGATGGGGCAGATGAGACGGTCGGTTCCCAGACCGTCGCAATTGTTCCGGCACCAGCGGCGGAACTTCTCCCGCTTGGTGGCCGATCCGATCAGGCCGACATAACCGGCATCGCCGCGCTGCAGGGCAGCGGAGGCAAGCAGGAAGTCGAGCGCGTGATCATGGGTGAGAACGACAAAGGCGCTGCCCGCCGGGGCGGTGGCAATGTCGATCTCGGGAATTGCGCTTTGGCGGATTTCCACATCCGCTTGTGCCAGGGCCAGCTCTTCGGCGCGCTGGTCAATCAGGATGCAGCGCACCGGCATATGCTGGAACAGATCTGCCAGCGCCCGGCCCACGTGGCCTGCGCCCATCACATAGACATGCGGCAGCGCCAGTTCCTCGGCCTGCTGGCGGGCAATGGCATCTTCGCGGTCGGCTTCGCGCATCTGCGCCAGCGACATCTCCACCCGGCCGCCGCAGCATTGGCCGATTTCCGGCCCCAGCGGCACGTCCAGCGTGTCGCTGATCACACCCTGCTTCAGCATCCGCCGGGCGTGGTCGATGGCGATATATTCCAGCTGGCCGCCGCCGATGGTCCCCCACAGGCCTTCCGCCGCTACAAACATGCAGGTGCCGGTTTCGCGCGGGGAGGATCCGCGAACGCGGGTCAGCGCGACCCGCACCACATGTTTGCGGCTGGCTAGAAAATCCTGGAGGGAGGGGCGGCGGGCCATGGCTCAGCCCTGCCCTTTGAGGGTTTCGATGGCCATCAGCACGCGCTCCGGCGTCGCCGGCGCATCCAGACGCGGGCAGACCTTGTAGTCCGCGGTGCTGGCGACAGCCATCGACAGTGCTTCGAACACCGAGATGCCCAGCATGAACGGCGGCTCACCCACGGCCTTGGACCGCTTGATGGTACGCTTCTTGTTCACCGACCATTGGGCCAGCTGCGTGTTGAAAATGCGCGGCCGGTCGGAGGCCAGCGGGATCTTGTAGGTCGAGGGCGCATGGGTGCGCAGGCGGCCTTCGCCGTCCCACCACAGTTCCTCTGTGGTCAGCCAGCCCATGCCCTGAATGAACGCGCCCTCCACCTGGCCCTTGTCCAGCACCGGGTTCAGTGAGCGACCCACATCATGCAGGATGTCGGTGCGCTCCACCCGGTACTCGCCGGTCAGCGTATCGACCGACACCTCGGAGCAGGCGGCGCCATAGGCGTAGTAGAAGAACGGCTGCCCCTTGCCCGCCGCGCGGTCCCAGTGGATTTCCGGTGTCTTGTAGAACCCCGCAGCCGACAGGTGGACGCGGGCCATATAGGCCTCTTTCACCAGCGTATCAAAGGGGATCTCTTCACTGCCAACGCGCACACGGTTGGGCAGGAATTCGATCTCCGCTTCGGACACTTCATATTTTTCAGCCGCGAATTTGGTCAGCCGGGCAATGATCTGCTCCGCCGCATCCAGCGCCGCCATGCCGTTCAGATCCGACCCGGACGAGGCCGCGGTGGCAGAGGTGTTCGGCACCTTCTCGGTGGTGGTCTTGGTGATCTTGATGCGCTCGAAATCGACCTGGAACGCATCGGCCACAACCTGCGCCACCTTGGTGTTGAGGCCCTGCCCCATCTCGGTGCCGCCGTGGTTCAGGTGGATTGAGCCGTCGTTGTAGACGTGGATCAGCGAACCCGCCTGATTGTACCAGGTCGCGGTGAAGGAGATGCCGAATTTCACCGGCGTGAGGGCGATGCCCTTCTTGATGATCTTCGATTCCTTGTTGAAGGCGACAATCTCTTCCCGGCGCTTGCGGTACTCAGAATTTTCCTCCAGCTCCCCGATCAGCCGGTCGAGGATATTGTCCTCCACCTTCTGGTGGTAA
This sequence comes from Leisingera sp. CC-HEC093, assembly GCF_059429195.1. Taxonomy (NCBI): domain Bacteria; kingdom Pseudomonadati; phylum Pseudomonadota; class Alphaproteobacteria; order Rhodobacterales; family Roseobacteraceae; genus Leisingera; species Leisingera sp. CC-HEC093. The sequence continues at coordinate 30,218 of NZ_JCAIJR010000003.1, forward strand.
GGCGTCAGATCGCGGCCTTCCTCGCCATAGAAGTTGGCCTTGCGCACATCCAGCGGGTCCTTGCCGAGGGCATAGGCGATCTCCTCGATCATCCGCTCCGCCGCGACCACACCCTGCGGGCCGCCAAAGCCGCGGAAGGCAGTGTTGGAGACAGTATTGGTCTTCATGGGTCTGCTTTTCAGCAGCACGTTCGGGTAGAAATAGGCGTTATCCGCATGGAACAGCGCGCGGTCGGTGACCGGCCCCGACAGGTCCGAGGAATAGCCGCAGCGCGCGGCAAAGCCGCCCTCGACCGCCTGGATGCGGCCCGCGTCGTCAAAGGCCACGTCATAGTCGATCACAAAGTCATGACGCTTGCCGGTGGCGGTCATGTCCTGATCGCGGTCCGGGCGGATCTTGACGGGGCGGTTATGCTTCTTCGCAGCGATTGCAGCCACCGCGCAGAACAGGTTCATCTGGCTTTCCTTGCCGCCAAAGCCGCCGCCCATCCGGCGCACGTTGACAGTCACCGCGTTGTTCGCCACGCCCAGAACATGCGCCACCATATGCTGCGCTTCGCTCGGGTGCTGGGTGGAGCAATGCACGGTCACGTCTTCGTCCTCGCCGGGGATGGCAAAGGCGATATGGCCTTCCAGATACATGTGGTCCTGGCCGCCGACGGTCATCTGCGCCTTGATGCGGTGCGATGCGCCCTTGCGGCCCGCCTCCACATCGCCGCGCTCCAGCTTCAGCGGGTCGGTGATCATCGGATAGCCGGCTTCCTGCGCCTGGACGGGGTCCAGCGCGTGGGGGAGCACCTCATAGTCCACCTGTGCCAGCTCAGCCGCACGGCGCGCGGCGTCGCGGGTTTCGGCAATCACCGCAAACATCGGCTGGCCGTGGAATTCGACCTTCCCGGTCGGGAACACCGGCTCGTCATGCTTGCCGGTGGGGCTGATGTCGTTGACGCCGGGGATATCATCGGCAGTCAGAACATCCACCACGCCGGGTGCGGCGCGCACGGCAGACAGGTCAATACGTTTGATGTTGGCATGCGCCACGGTGGACACACCCAGATAGGCATGCAGCGTGCCATAGGGTTCGGCGATATCGTCGGTGTATTCGGCGCGGCCGGTCACATGCTTGATTGCACTGTCGTGCTGGCGGTCATGGTGTACGGCGCCGCTGATGGTCTGATGGTCTTTCATCGCAAATCCTCCTCAGGCGACGGCCAGCCGGACGGCACCGGCGGTTTCCGCGTCATGTTCCAGGTAAAAGCGGCGCAGCAAGTTGCTGGCCGTGAGCGCGCGGTATTCCGCAGAGGCGCGCCAGTCGCTCAAGGGGGTGAAGTCCTGCTTCACCGCTTCGGCGGCTGCGTCAAACGCGGCCTCGCCCCAGGGCTGGCCGACCAGTGCGGCCTCGGCACCAGCGGCGCGCTTGGGCGTTGCCGCCATGCCGCCGAATGCGATGCGGGCGTCAGTGATCGTGCCGTCCTTCACGGTCACGCTGACCCCGGCGGCGACCGAGGAGATATCCTCGTCCCGGCGCTTGGAGATCTTGTAGGCGGCGTCGATCTGTCCGTTCGAAGGCTGCGGAATGCGGATCGAGGCCACAAAGTCGCCCGGCTCCCGGTCCTGCTTGCCATAGTCGATAAAGAAGTCTTCCAGCGGCAGGGTGCGGGAGCCGCCTTTTTTCTGCAGCGTCACTTCGGCACCCAAGGAGATCAGCACCGGCGGCGTGTCCCCGATGGGCGAGCCGTTGGCGATATTGCCGCCAATGGTGCCCATGTTGCGCACCTGCCAGCCGGCGATGCGGTCCCAAAAGGGGCCAAGGTGCGGGAAGGCATCGCGGATCGCCGCTTCGCTCTCGGTATAGGTGACGCCGGCACCGATGGTCAGCGCATCATCGGTCAGCTCCACCGCCTTCAGATCCTCCAGGTGGGCAACAAACACCACCGGAGAGATCGGCTTCATGAACTTGGTTACCCACAGGCCCACATCGGTGGAGCCTGCCACGATGGTCGCCTTGGGGTTCTCGGCCAGCACCTCTGCCAGATCCGCTGCATCCAGCGGCAGGATCGCGCGGTCGTCCTCGGGGCCGGTCACGACGCGGGCCTCGGGCTGGATCGCTTTCAGTTTGGCGGTCAGGCTGTCGCGCTCGGTGGTCAGGTAGTCATTGGCCGGGGTGCCGTACTGATTCACCGCAAGTGCCGCCTTCACAATCGGCTCATAACCGGTGCAGCGGCACAGGTTGCCCTGCACGGCGGTTTCCACCTCGGCCTCGTTCGGCTGCGGGTTTTCCATCCACAGCGCATAAAGCGACATCACAAAGCCGGGGGTGCAGAAGCCGCACTGGCTGCCGTGGTATTCGACCATCGCCTGCTGTACCGGATGCAGACGGCCTTTGGGGCCGGACAGGTGTTCAACCGTCACCACATGGCAGCCGTTGAGCGACGCCAGGAAGCGGATGCAGGCGTTCACCGCCTCATACCGCAGCGCGCCGCCCTGCAGACGGCCCACCAGCACGGTGCAGGCGCCGCAGTCGCCCTCGGCGCAGCCTTCCTTAGTGCCGGTCAGGCGCTGCTCCAGCCGCAGGAAATCCAGCAGGGTGGTGGTCGCCTTCACGTCCTCCAGCACAATGTCCTTGCCGTTCAGAAGAAAGCGTATGCCGGTTTGATGTGCCATGGGGCCTCCCGAATGTCTGTGGGGCCGTGCTGGCCCGCTTATGTTATTTTTACCTTGTCTGACTGCCACGGTTAACGGCCGCAATCGCGAAAGGCTTTCAACACCTTGTTGAAAATGATTAAGCTAATAGATGCCGGAACCGGCGTATTTGCCGCCTGCCACCGCTTTGTGCAAGCCGCAGATGCGCCCCGTAAAGGTCTGTGAACCATGTCTTATCTGGAATCTCTGCGGGTCTTTACCCGAGTCGTTGAACTGGGCAGCATCACCTCTGGCGGGCGGGATCTGCGGCTGACCCCGGCAGTTGCCAGCAAACGGATCAAGGAGCTTGAAAAGCACCTTGGCGTCCGTCTGTTCAACCGCACCACGAGATCGCTGACACCAACCGAGGTCGGGCAGCTGTTTTATGCCGAGGCCAAGAAGGTTCTCGAATCGATTGAGGACGCCGAGGCGGTGGTCTCGCAGTTCTCTGAAGCGCCGCGTGGGGTAATCCGGGTGACCGCGCCGCTGGGCGTGGGCCGCCGCATCATCGCACCGCTGGTGCCGGGTTTCGTCGAGGACTACCCGGCCACCGAAATCCGCATGCGGATGTCGGACCGCAAGGTCGATATACTGGCCGACGGGCTGGATGTGGCGTTCTTTATCGGCACCCCGCATGACTCCACCCTGAAGATGCGCAAGATCGCAGATTGCACCCGTGTTCTGTGCGCCGCGCCGGACTATCTGGAGCGCCACGGCACCCCGCAGCTGCCGGAGGATCTGCTGACCGGCCACAATTGCCTGCTGCTGCGCTACCCGCGCTCACCCGAATATTACTGGACGCTGGTAACGCCGGAGGGGCCTCGCAAGCTGGAAGTGTCGGGAAAGTATGATGCCGACGACAGCGATGTGCTGACTGCGTGGGCTCTAGACGGGCGCGGCGTCGTCAACAAGCCGCGCTTTGACGTGGCCGCGCACCTGCGCAGCGGCGCGCTGGTGGAGGTTTTGCCGGACACCCCGCCAGAGCCGACGATTTTCGGCTGCCTTTACCCGCACCGGAAATTGCAGGATCCCAAGATCCGGCTGTTTGTCGATTACGCAGTGAAACATGGGCTGGCTGCCTTCCGGCGCAGCGACGCGGGCGGATAGGCGCCAAAGAAAAAGGCGGGCACCGCTGGCCCGCCTCTCAATAACGAGGGTTCTCGCGTTAGCAGCGGTGCGGATTTTCCTCGCAGTAAACCAGGTTGGCCGCAGCCCCGACAGCAGCACCTGTCACCAGGTTTGCGTCCAGCACAGCAGCACCAGCAGCGCCGGCGCCGGCGCCATAGACCAGCCGCTCGCCGGTGGTGTCACCGCAGGCCGCAAGTGTGGTGCAAAGTGCAAATCCGATGGCGATAGTTTTCCCAAACATCGTGTTACCTCCTTCAACGTCCAAATCCCGCAGTTTTGCCGCGGTCCCAAACGGCCAGTCCCCGGCTTGTGCTGCCGGGTGAAGGGTGCCCGAAAGGGATTGGCACTGTGGTTGAACAGGCCGGAAGGCCCCGGAGATCCGGCGCAAATGGGCGCACCCTGTGCCAGTATAACACACGGCAGGGCTGTTTGGTTCCATCGCCATGCTGCACGGGCGGTGCACGGATGGTGCCGGACGGAAAATGGCCCCGCCTTTGGGGGCGGGGCCATTGGTTAGGCGGGGTGCTTTTGCGTCAGTTCGCAGCCAGCGTCAGCGGCAGGTCCTTGGAGGCACTGCCGTACCAGCGGCGGATCAGGGCGCGCTCCTCGTCCTCCATGTAGGTCACATTGGCAGGCGGCATCGCATGGGTGGCACCGGCCTGGAGGTAGATTTCCTTGGCGTATTTCGCCACATCGGCCGGAGTTTCCAGCAGCACGTTCTTGGGCGCGCGGCGGATGCCGTCATAGTAGGGCTCCCGCGCGTGGCACATGGCGCAGCGGCCCGGCACCACATTCATCACGTCCTCGAAATGCTGATTGCTGGCAAACACTTGCTCGGACTTGTTCAGCTCCCGCGCCTCGGACTCTTCGTAGGTGTCCTGCTGCAGCGGCGCCTGGCTCAGGATCATGATCCCGATGAACAGGATGGCGGTCACCGGCCAGGTCCAGGTCGGGTTGCTGGTGCCCGCGTGGTTGCTGTTGAAGTAGTGGCGGATGGTCACGCCCATCAGGAACACCAGCGCCGCGATCAGCCAATTGTACTCGGTGGCAAAGGCCAGCGGGTAGTGGTTCGACAGCATCAGGAACACAACGGGCAGCGTCAGGTAGTTGTTGTGTGTCGACCGCAGCTTGGCGATCTTGCCATATTTAGCGTCCGGTGTGCGGCCTTCCTGCAGGTCCTTCACCACGATGCGCTGGTTCGGCATGATGATGAAAAAGACGTTTGCCGTCATGATGGTCGCCGTGAAGGCACCCAGGTGCAGCATCACCGCGCGGCCGGTGAAAATCTGGTTGTAGCCCCAGCCCATGGCGACCAGCAGCACAAACAGCAGCACCATCAGGAAGGTCGGCTTTTCCCCCAGCGGCGATTTGCACAGATAGTCGTAGACCAGCCAGCCGATGCTGAGCGATGCGCCGGAAATCAGGATGCCCTGCCACAGGGCCAGATCGGCCTTGGTCGAGTCGATCAGGTACAGCTCCCCGCCCGCCCAATAGACGATCATCAGCAGGCCAGCGCCGGACAGCCAGGTCGCGTAGCTTTCCCATTTGAACCAGATCAGATGCTCCGGCATGTTTTCCGGCGCCACCAGGTATTTCTGGATGTGATAAAAACCGCCGCCATGGACCTGCCATTCCTCGCCATGCGCGCCGACCGGCAGATGCGGAACTTTCCGCAGGCCAAGGTCCAGCGCGACGAAGTAGAAGGATGATCCGATCCAGGCAATGGCGGTGATGACGTGAAGCCAGCGGACCGCAAAGCCCAGCCAGTCCCACATGATCACAAGCTCTTCCATTGTTCTCTCCTCATAAGCTTTGATCCGAGACTAGAGCATGGTGTTATTTTCATGTATTAGGTAAAAAACCCAAGCTGTTTCAAAATAACACAAAGAATACGTGAATGGCCTATCTCGACAACATCCGCACCTTCGTCCGCGTCTATGAACTTGGCAATATGTCTGCCGCCGCGCGCGACATGCGGATTTCGGCGGCGGTGGCATCGTCGCGGATTTCGCAGCTGGAGGATCACCTGAATGTGCGGCTGTTCCAGCGCACCACCCGGCTGCTCAATCCCACAGAACAAGGCAACCTGTTCTATCATGGTGCTGTCAAGATACTGGAAGCGGTGGACGAGGCCGAGGCCGATATCAGCAGCGTGACGCAAACGCCGCGCGGCACCCTTTATGTGGCGGCCCCGCTGGGGTTGGGGCAGCGGCTGATTGCGCCGGCAGTGCCGAAGTTCAACGAAGCCTATCCGTTGATTTCGATCCGGCTGCGGCTGTCGGACCGCAAGCTGGATCTGGCAGCAGAGGGGTTGGATGCGGCGTTTTTCCTGGGCGTGCCGGAGGATTCAAACCTGCGTATCCGTAAAATCGCTGATTGCCCGCGGGTGCTGTGTGCGGCGCCAGAGTACATCAAGCGGCGCGGCCGGCCGAACAGCAGCGACGAGCTGAAGACCGAGGCGCATGACTGCCTGAACCTGCGTTACCCCGGCGCGCCGGAGTTCCAATGGCCGCTGCGCAGCCAGGACGGGGTCAAGCGGGTGACTGTCACCGGGCCGTTTGAGTCCGACCACGGCGACGTGCTGACCAGCTGGGCGCTGGACGGGCACGGGATCATCCTGAAGCCGGTGTTTGAGATTTCGGAACACCTGGCCTCCGGCCGGCTGGTGCCGGTGCTGGCAGAGGAGCCGCCGATCCCGATCCAGATGGCCTGCCTCTATGTCCACCGCCGCCACCAGGACCCCAAGGTGCGGCTGTTCATGGATTTCATGGTGGACCACATCCAGGCGTCCCTCCCCTCGGAATGAAAAAGCCCGCCCCGGTTTCCCGGGACGGGCACCGCCGGCAGATGCCAAGCGGGAGGAGAGCTATGTCAGGGAGTGCGGCTCAGCTGCCGCGGTAGGTGGAGTAGCCGTAGGGCGACAGCAGCAGCGGCACGTGGTAGTGGCTGTCAGCCTCGCTCATGCCAAAGCGCAGCGGCACCTCGTCCAGGAACAGCGGGTCGGCGCCGGCCTGGCCGGTGGCGCGCAAATAACCGCCTGCGTGGAACACCAGCTCATAAGTGCCGGTGGCGAATTCACCTGCGGGCAGGATCTGTTCATCGGTGCGCCCGTCGTCATTGGTGGTCAGGCTGCGCAGGTGAATGCGCTCCTTGCCTTCGATCCGGTAAAGGTCGATCTTCAGCCCTTCCGCCGGGCAGCCGCGGGCGGTGTCCAGCACATGGGTGGTCAGAAATCCGGCCATTCCAGCCTCCTCTCAATTCCGTTTCCCTAGGTATGCGTGGTTCAGGCCAACGCATACAGAAGGAAGAGTCAAAAAGTTCTTTCAAAAATATACTGAAAGCTGAACCGGATTATCTGTTCTATACATAATAAAAAGACAGGAGACCTGACGTGACGCGCTATCCTCGTGACTTGCGCGGATACGGTGCTGCCGCACCTGACCCGCAGTGGCCCAATGGGGCCAAGGCCGCCGTGCAATTTGTTCTGAACTATGAAGAAGGCGGCGAGAATTGCATCCTGCATGGGGATGCGGCCTCTGAGGCGTTTCTTTCCGATATTCCCGGTGCCGCGCAATGGCCCGGCCAGCGCCATTGGAATATGGAGTCGATCTATGAATACGGCAGCCGCGCCGGGTTCTGGCGGCTGCACCGGCTGTTCACCGGCGCGGGCATTCCGCTGACCATCTATGGCGTTGCCACCGCCCTGGCCCGCAACCCTGAGCAGGTGCAGGCGATGAAGGACGCGGACTGGGAGATCGCCAGCCACGGCCTGAAATGGGTTGAGCACAAGGACATGGCTGACGATGAGGAACGCGCCGCGATTGCCGAAGCGGTGCGCCTGCACGCCGAGGTGACCGGCGAGCGCCCGCGCGGCTGGTACACCGGGCGCTGCAGCGCCAATACGGTGCGGCTGGTGGCCGAGGAGGGCGGGTTTGATTACATCTCCGACACCTACGACGACGACCTGCCTTATTGGCTGGAAACCGGCGGACGTGATCAGCTGATCATCCCCTACACGCTGGAAGCCAACGACATGCGGTTTGCCAATTCGCCGGGCTGGATCACGGGCGAGCATTTCTTCCAGTATCTGAAGGATGCGTTTGACGTGATCTATGCCGAGGGTGAAGCAGGTGCTGCGAAGATGATGACCATCGGCCTGCATTGCCGGCTGGTCGGGCGCCCGGGCAAGATTGCGGGGCTCAAGCGCTTCATTGAGTACATCCAGGGGTTCGAGGGCGTCTGGTGCCCGCGCCGCATCGACATTGCCGAGCATTGGGCAGAGACCCATCCGCCGGTAAAGCGCGAGCGCCCGAGCCGGATGGAGCGCGAGGATTTTGTCGCCAAGTTCGGTTCGATCTTCGAGCATTCGCCCTGGATTGCCGACCGCGCTTTTGACCTGGAGCTGGGACCGGCGCATGATTGCGCCGCCGGTGTCCACAACGCGCTGTGCCGCATCTTCCGCACCGCCAGCGAGGACGAGCGCCTGGGCGTGCTGACTGCGCACCCGGATCTGGCGGGCAAACTGGCCGCCGCGGGCCGTCTGACAGCGGAGAGCACCTCGGAACAGTCCAGTGCCGGCCTCGATATGCTGACGGACGAGGAGCGTGAATCCTTCACCCGGCTCAACACCGAGTATGTGGAGAAGCACGGCTTCCCCTTCATCATTGCGGTGCGCGACCACAACAAGGCGTCGATCATGGAGGCGTTCCACCGCCGTATCCACAATGACCGGGCGACCGAGTTTGAGGAGGCCTGCCGCCAGGTTGAGCGCATTGCCCAGTTCCGCCTGCAGGACCTGCTGCCGTGAGCGGGCGGCTGACAGCGAAGCCGCTGACTGCGGCGGCTTTTGCACCCTATGGCGACGTGATTGAGGTCTCGGGCGCGCCGGACAAGATGATCAATCAGGGCATGTGCGGGCGCCACCACGACCGCGCGGCCATGGATTTCGGCCCGGACGGCCGGGCGGGCATCAGCTTGTTCGACGCCAAGGCCCGCCATCTGCCGCACAAGGTGGATATGGTGGAGCGCCACCCCGAGGGCAGCCAGGCCTTTGTGCCGGTCAGCGGTGTGCCGATGCTGGTGGTGGTGGCAGATGATGACGGCGGCCAGCCGGTCAATCTGCAGGCTTTCATCAGCCAGCCGGGCCAGTCCATCAACCTGCACCGCGGCACCTGGCACGGGGTGCTCGCACCCCTTGGCGCGCCCGGCCAGTACATCGTTGTCGACCGGATCGGCACCTCGCCCAATCTCGAAGAACACTGGTTCAAGGAGCCTTTTACTGTGGTCGCTGACTGACCGCACACCTCGAAGCCGCCAGCAAAAAAACAAGAAGCGGCAAGACCCCCATGACCAACAGGAGAATCCCTTCATGGCTGACACTTCAATCGGGACGCCAGCGCAGCTGCGCGACCCCAATTATACGCCGCCCCTGCACAAGGCGGTGCCGCTGGGTATTCAGCATGTGCTGGCGATGTTCGTCTCAAACGTGACACCTGCCATCATCGTGGCGGGGGCCGCTGGTTTCGGTTTCGGCTCCAACTCGCCGGATTTCCCGGAACTGCTCTATCTGATCCAGATGTCGATGCTGTTTGCGGGCATCGCTACGCTTCTGCAGACCATAACTCTTGGGCCCATCGGATCGGCGCTTCCGATTGTGCAGGGGACTTCCTTTGCGTTCCTGCCGATCATGATCCCGCTGGTTGCGGGCAAGGGTGTAGACGGGCTGGCGGCCCTTTTCACCGGCGTCATTGTCGGCGGTATCTTCCATGGCCTGCTCGGCACGGTGATCGGCAAGATCCGCTTTGCCCTGCCACCTCTGGTCACCGGATTGGTGGTCACGATGATCGGACTGGCGCTGGTCAAGGTCGGCATCCAGTATGCCGCGGGCGGGGTTCCGGCCATCGGCACGCCGGAATACGGCTCGCTCCTGAACTGGTCAGCGGCGCTGGTGGTGATTATTGTCACCCTCGGCCTCAAGTTCTTTACCAAGGGCATGCTGTCGGTCTCTGCCGTGCTGCTGGGCCTGATCGTGGGCTACATCTATGCGCTGATGACCGGCATGCTGACCTTTGAGGCTGTCACCGGTTCCTGGTCGCAGGCCGCGGGTTTTGCCCTGCCGCAGCCGTTCAAATACGGCTTTGAATTCTCCGCCGCTGCCATAATCGGCTTCTGCCTGATGAGCTTTGTCTCTGCGGTGGAAACCGTCGGCGATGTCTCTGGTGTGACCAAGGGCGGCGCGGGCCGCGAGGCCACCGAGGAGGAGATCGCAGGTGCAACCTATGCCGATGGTGTGGGCACTGCCGTGGCGGGCTTTTTCGGCGCCTTCCCCAACACCTCCTTCAGTCAGAACGTCGGCCTGATCGCGATGACCGGAGTGATGAGCCGCCATGTAGTAACCTGCGGCGCCATTTTCCTGATCGTCTGCGGGCTGATCCCCAAGGTGGGCGCGGTGATCCGCACGGTGCCGATTGAGGTGATGGGCGGCGGCGTGATCGTGATGTTCGGGATGGTGGTTGCGGCCGGTGTGTCGATGCTGTCGGACGTGGATTGGAACCGCCGCAACATGGTGATCTTTGCAATCTCGCTGTCCATCGGCCTCGGCCTGCAGCTGGAACCCGGCGCGTTGCAGCATATGCCCGATACCGCGCGCATCCTGCTGACCAGCGGCCTGCTGCCGGCAGCGCTGATTGCCATCGTGCTGAACCTGGTGCTGCCGCAGGAACTGGCAGGTGAGGCCACCGAAGAAGTCTCAGGCGGGATGAGCGGCCACGGCAAGGGTTCACTGCCGCAGGAGGATCACGCCTGAAGCGCAGCGCGTCAGGTAAACTAAATCGAAGAACCGGTCCGTTGCGGGCCGGTTCTTTTCGTTACTCAGCCGGCCAGCCCGTGCAGCATTGCCAGTCCCGGCAGCCAGCCGGTGAAGATCCCGCACAAAAGCGTTGCTGAGGCAGTCAGCCGGGGGTTGCCGCGTTTGAGGGCAAGATTCAGGAAATACAGGAACCAGAGCCCGGACCAAGCGGCCCAGCAACCGGCCAGCCAGACGTCGAACAAACCGTCCGCTTGCGCCAGCACCCGCACCACCATGGGCGCTGCAGTCAGCGCGACAAAGCCGCTGAACCACCCCAGCCCTTCGCCGCTGGAGGCAAAGGTCCGGTTATAGGCGACCCACAGGTAGGTGGTACCGAACAGCAGTGTCATGCCCGCATCCAGCAGGTCCGCCGGCTGCCGCGCCGCCAGCGCGATCAGCAGCACGGTGGCGAAGAACACCAGTGCTGCAACAGCGTTGATCAGGATAATCTCGCGGTCCTCGATCCGGCCCATCTGCCAGAGGCCGTTCAGGCACAGCACCACGCCGACCACCAGCAGGCTCAATCCCAGAAACATTTGTTCAGTCCCTCAACGAAAAACAGGAGAGAGGTACACCTCTCTCCTGCCTCTCCGCTATGCGGATATTTGCAGAATGTGTTTCTGGCTAGGGCTTAGAAATCGACCTCGATGGCGATGCCTTTTTCGACAGAAACTTCCACCACAGAGGCCGCAACGGCCAGATCCTGCAGGCCGACGCCAGTGCCGTCGAACAGGGTGATCTGGCCGTCCGAGGTGCGGCCCGGGTTGGTGCCGTTGATCACTGCGCCAATCTGGGCCACATCGGATTCCTGGATCAGGCCCTGGGCCACCGCGTGCTGCGCCTCACCGATGGAGATGGATTGCGCCACCTCGTCGGTGAACACGTCCGCGGCGACCAGCAGTTGCGGATCTACCTCCTGCTTGCCCTTGGTGTCTGTGCCCATGCAGGCGATATGGGTGCCGGGGCTGACCTGATCCGCCTTCAGGATCGCATCGAAGGACGAGGTGATCGAGATAATCACATCCGCCTCGCGCATGCCGTCCAGTTCGACTGCTTCAAAGGGCAGACCCGCCTCATCCGCAACTTCCTGCAGGTTCGGCAGCATCTCCGGGTGCAGGTTCCAGCCGATCACCTTCTCGAAGCTGCGTTGCTCCAAGGCGGCCCGCAGCTGAAACTTCGCCTGATGGCCAGCGCCGATCATGCCGATCACCTTGGCGTCCTTACGGGCCAGATGCTTGATCGACACCGAAGACGCCGCGGCGGTGCGCAGTGCGGTCAGCAGGTTGCCGCCCACCATCGCCTTCACCTTGCCGGTGTCGGGGTCGAACAGGAAAACGGTAGACTGGTGGTTGATCAGCCCGCGTTTTTCCAGGTTGTTCGGCCAATAGCCGCCGGCCTTGAGGCCCAGGGTCAGGCCCGCGCGGTCAAAGCCGCCCTTGAAGCCGTAAAGCGCATCCTCGTGGCCGATTGCCTCGCGCACCACGGGGAAGTTGTAGGCATCGCCTGCGGCCATGGCGGCAAAGACCTTCTCGACCGCATCGAACGAGGCTTCGCGGGTCACCAGGTCCGCAATCGCCTTTTCCGGAACGATATACATGTCTGTTTCTCCTCAACAAAAAAGCCGGCGGAGGGCGGCATGCGCACCTCCGCCAGTTCGGGGATGGTTCGGTTAGTAGGCCTTGCCGCGGGCCGAGACGGGCCAGAGGGTTTCGACCTTGCCGTTCCGCACACCGACGTACCAGTCATGCACGTTGGCGGTCGGGTCGCAGTGGCCCGGCACCAGACGCAGCTTGTCGCCCACCTTCAGCGCGCCGTCAGGGTCGGACACCACACCGTGCTCGTCGGAGCATTTGATGTATTCCACATCGTCGCGGCCAAAGATGAAGGGCAGGCCGCTGTCGACCGATTGCGCCTTGAGGCCGGCGTCCACGATGGCCTTGTCGGCCTTGGCGTGGCTCATCACCTGGGTGTAAAGGAAGAAGGCATTTTCCCACTCGCCCTGATCGATCCGTTTGCCGTCCTTGTCCAGGATACGGCCGTAATCCGCGTCCATGAATGCGTAGGAGCCGCACTGCAGTTCGTTGTACACGCCAGAGTTCGATTCAAAGTAGTAGGAGCCGGTGCCGCCGCCGGAAACCAGCTCGCATTCAATGCCTTCCTTCTTCAGGCCTTCGACCGCATCGGCAACCTGCGCGATGGCGATGTCCAGCTTGGCCTTGCGGTCCTCGTAGCTGTCCATGTGCTGCATCGCGCCCTGATAGGCCTGGATGCCGGAAAACTTGAGGTTCTCTGATGCGTTCACCGCCTTGGCGATCTCGACAACCGCTTCGGTGGTGGTTACGCCGCAGCGGCCCGCGCCGCAATCAATCTCGACAAAAACTTCCAGTTCGGTGCCGTGCTTCTGGGCCGCCGCCGACAGGTCGCCCACGTTGTCCAGATCGTCAACGCAGACGATGGTGCGGGCGCCCAGCTTGGGCAGGCGGGCCAGACGGTCGATCTTCTGCGGGTCGCGCACCTGGTTGGACACCAGGATGTCCTTGATGCCGCCGCGGGCAAAGACTTCAGCCTCGGACACCTTCTGGCAGCAGACGCCGACGGCACCGCCCAAGGTCTCCTGCAGCTTGGCCACATCCACCGACTTGTGCATTTTGCCGTGCACCCGGTGGCGCATGCCGTGCGCCTTGGCATAGTCGCCCATCTTCTTGATGTTGCGCTCCAGCGCGTCCAGGTCGAGGACCAGCGCAGGGGTCTGGATGTCAGCCTCGTCCATGCCCGGGATCGCCGGGACGTCATAGCCGACTTCAAGCTCTTCGAATTTGGTCTGTGCGTTCATTTTGATATTCCCCAGTTTAGCTGTTCATCCAGGGCAGCTTGTCGAGGTCGACATTGCCGCCGGTGACGATCAGGCCCACGCGTTTGCCCGCGAAGGCGTCCTTGTTTTTCAGAATGGTGGCGAGCGGCACCGCGCTGGACGGCTCCATCACGATGCGCAAGTGCTTCCAGATCAGCTTCATCGCCTCGATGATCTCCACGTCGGACGCGGTGTAGATCTCGCTGACGTGGTTGCTGACGAAATGCCAGGTCAGATCCTTCAGCGGCACCAGCAGCCCGTCGGCGATGGTCTTGGGCGCATCATCAGCGATGATGTAACCTGCCTTGAAGCTGCGGTAGGCGTCGTCGGCCTGCTCCGGCTCCGCCGCGATCACCTGGGTTTCGGGCGCCAGCGTCGACAGCGTCAGGCAGGTGCCCGAGATCATGCCGCCGCCGCCGATGGGGGCCACAACCATGTCGAGGCCGTCGGTCTGCTCCACGAATTCCTTGGCGCAGGTGCCCTGCCCCGCAATCACGCGGTGGTCATTGTAGGGATGCACAAAGTCGCCGCCGGTCTCCGCCTGCACCTTGGCAAAGGTCTCTTCGCGCGAGCTGGTCGAGGGCTCGCATTCGGTGATCTTGCCGCCGTAGCGGCGCACGGTGTCCTTCTTGGCCTGCGGCGCGGTGCGCGGCATGACCACGTTGCACGGGATGCCGCGCAGCATCGCCGCATAAGACAGGCAGGAGGCATGGTTGCCGGAGGAATGCGTCGCCACGCCCTTATCGGCCTGCGCCTCATCCAGCCCGAAAACCGCGTTGCTGGCGCCGCGCACCTTGAAGGCGCCCGGCTCCTGGAAGTTCTCGCATTTGAAGAACAGCTCCGCCCCGGTCAGTTCATTCAGATAGGCTGAGGTGCGCACCGGCGTGCGGCGGATATGGGGCTGGATGCGCTCATGCGCAGCCAGCATGTCCTCATAGGTTGGGATATACATAGCGGTATCCTTCATCAGGCGGCGGCCTTGGCGCGACCGGCGGTGTTGCCGCGGTAGTAGTCCTGTGCCGCTGCCACGCCGGAACCCAGCTGGATGTCCAGGCCCAGGTCGGCCATCACCATTTCGGCGGTCGCAATGCCTGACAGCGCCATCACATCGGTCAGGCTGCCCAGGTGGCCGATGCGGAACACCTTGCCCGCGACCTCGCCCAGGCCGGTGCCAAAGGCGACGCCGTATTTCTCGGCTGCCAGGCTCACGAATTTATTGGCGTCAAACCCGTCCGGCGTGCGGATGGCGCTGACGCTGTCGGAATAGACATCCGGCGACACGGCGCACAGCTCCAGCCCCCAGGCGCGGACCGCAGCGCGGACGCCCTCGGCAATCCGGTGGTGGCGGGCAAAGACGTTCTCCAGCCCTTCATCCAGCAGCATACCACAAGCCATGTTCAGACCGTTCAGAAGGCCGACGGAGGGCGTGTAGGGATAGGCGCTGTTGGCATAGCCATTGGCCATGTCCTTGATGTCAAAGAAGGTCCGCGGCAGGGTCGCGGTCTCCGCCGCCTTCATCGCCTTGGGCGAGAAACCGACGATGGCCAGGCCCGGCGGCAGCATGAAACCCTTTTGCGAACCGGTGACGGCGATATCGACGCCCCATTCATCCATCCGGAAGTCCATCGAGGCGATGGAGGACACGCCATCGACAAACAGCAGCGCCGGGTGGCCTGCGGCGTCCAGCGCGCGGCGGACGGCGGCGATGTCGGACTTCACGCCGGTTGCGGTCTCGTTGTGGGTCGCCAGAACTGCCTTGATCTGGTGCGATGTGTCGGCGGTCAGGATTTCCTCGTAGCGGTCCGCCGGCAGGCCCTCCCCCCAGGGGGTCTCAACCACTTGAACGTCCAAGCCATGGCGCTGGCACATGTCGATCCAGCGGTGGCTGAACATGCCGTTGCGCGCGGCCAGAATCTTGTCGCCTGCGTTCAAGGTGTTGGTGATCGCGGTTTCCCAGCCGCCGGTGCCGGTCGACGGAAACACAAAGATCTCGGCGGTTTCGCTTTTCAGAACCTTTTTCACACCGGCCAGCGCCGGATGCAGGATCTGACCGAACAACGGCGAGCGGTGGTCCAGCGTCGGCATGTCCACCGCCTTGCGCAGTACTTCGGGCATATTGGTCGGACCGGGGATGAAAACCGGATTTTGAAAGCTCATGTCGTGCCCTCCTGTGGCGATTTCCTTCACTTTAAGGGGAAGCAGTCAGCAGGGGAACTTTTTTGAAAAAAGCTTTCAAAAATCAGCAAGACAGCGATTTTTTCATAATTTCAGATACTTTAGTTTTTTCACTGTACAGAAGTGATTTTCAGTTTTATCCATAAGCAGCTGCTTGAATTGCCAAGAAAGACCTGAAATTGTCTCAGACGCCGCGCCGCAAGGGCCGCCCCAAAAGCTTTGATTCCGCCAGCCAGCCGGCCACGATCCAGTCGCTTGACCGGGCGCTGGATGTGCTCGATGCGCTGGCCGGCGCCAGCGGTATGACGTTGACGGAACTCTCCACCGCGCTGGATCAGTCGGCGGCCACCATGTACCGGGTGCTGGCCACGCTGGAGGCGCGCCAGATTGTCGAGATGGAGCCGCTGTCGCAGACTTGGCACATCGGCGCGATGGCCTTCCGTCTCGGCTCTGCCTTCCTGCGCCGCTCCAGCGTGATAGAACGCGCCCGGCCGGTAATGCGGGAGTTGATGGAAGCGACGGGCGAGACTTCCAACCTCGGCATCGAACGGGGCGGCGACGTGATGTTCGTGAGCCAGGTGGAAACCCATGAATCGATCCGGGCCTTCTTCCCGCCCGGCACCACCTCACCGATGCATGCTTCCGGTATTGGCAAGGCGCTGCTCAGCTGTTTCGGCGAGGATCAGCTGGCCCGTTTCCTGCGCGGGCGCACGCTGGAGCGGTTCACGGAGAAAACCCTGACCTCCGCAGACGCTTTGCGCGCCGACCTTGTGCAAATCCGCAGCCGCGGCTGGTCATTCGACGATGAGGAAAAGGCGCCGGGCATGCGCTGCGTCGCGGCGCCGGTTTTCGGCATGCAGGGCGAAGTGCAGGCGGGGATTTCCATTTCCGGCCCCACCGCACGGATGCCCGACGGGGGCATCAATGGAATCGGCGCCCTGGTCAAGGACGCCGCGCAGAAACTGTCTTATGGATTGGGCGCGCCTGCAGCGGGGGACACCCCGCCCGGCTGACAGCCGGGCAGCGTCCGGGCACATATCAGGGCCGGGCGCTCCCCTGCCTCTCAGCGCAGCGGTGCCAGCGGCATGTGGCGGTTGACGTCCTTATAGAGCAGATAGCGGAACTTGCCCGGGCCGCCCGCATAGCAGGCCTGCGGGCAGAAGGCGCGCAGCCACATGTAATCGCCGGCCTCAACCTCGACCCAGTCCTGGTTCAGCCGGTAGACCGCCTTGCCCTCCAGCACATAAAGCCCGTGTTCCATCACATGGGTTTCGGCAAAGGGGATCACCGCGCCGGGTTCAAAGGTGACGATTGTCACATGCATGTCGTGGCGCAGGTCATTGGGGTCGACGAACCGGGTGGTTGCCCATTTGCCCTCGGTTCCCGGCATCGGGGTCGGATCGACGTGCTTGTCGCTGGTGACAAAAGCCTGCGGCGCGTCCAGTCCTGCAACCGGCTGATAGGCCTTGCGGATCCAGTGGAAACGCACCGGCGCATCGCCGTTGTTGCGCAGGCTCCAGCTGGCCTGCGGGGGCAGGAAGGCATAACCGCCCTCCTCTACCTCATGCGGGGTTCCGTCGATGGTCAGGGTCATGGCGCCCTGCACCACGAACAGCACTGCTTCGGTGCCTGGCTCAGTCTCCGGATGGTCGCTGCCGCCGCCGGGCTGCACCTCAGCGATATACTGCGAAAAGGTTTCGGCAAAGCCGGACAGGGGCCGTGACAGCACCCAGAACCGCGCCTTGTCCCAGAACGGCAGCAGGCTCGCCACGATATCGCTCATTGTGCCTTTGGGGATCACCGCATAGGCCTCGGTAAACATGGCGCGGTCGGTCAGCAGCTGGGTCTGCGGCGGCAGCCCGCCTTCGGGCGCATAGTAGGATCGATTGGTCATGGGCTGCCTTTCCTGCTGAAGTGCTGCCCCATTGATACCCGCCTGCCCGGCGCAATCGAACTTATTTCCGTATCAAGATTACCTGAAGGATTATTTCGGAAATTTTGAAGGCGGGCAGAACCTGTTTAGCCGCCGCCGATATCCTCCGGCGCGATGGAAACGGTTTTCACAATGGCAAAGCAGCCTGCCCCGGCTTCCAGCCCCAGCGCCTGCGCCGACCGGCGGGTCACACGCGCCAGCACCCGGCCCGCAGGTGTTTGCAGCGACACCATGGCCCCCGGGCCGCCGCCGGTGCGCAGGTGCTCTACCGTGCCTGGCAGGATATTGAGCGCCGACAGCCCTTCGGGGCGCTGGCGCGACAGGATCACCTCATGCGCCGAAATCCGCACCCGGACCAAGCTGCCGGGCGCTTTGGCGATCTGCGGCAGGAACAGCGGCACGCCGCCTGCATCCAGCTCCGTCAGCCCATCACTGTGATGCCGGGCAACCCGCGCCTGCAGCAATGCCCCAGCCGCACGGACGCCCGCGGGCAGGACTGCTGGATCGCCCAGAACCTCCGCCGCGGTGCCTTGCCGCAGCACCCTGCCGTCCTGCAGCACTACCACGGTGGTCGCCAGCCGCGCCACCTCCGCGGCGGAATGGCTGACGTAGAGCATCGGAATGCCGATCTCGTCGCGCAGCCGTTCGAAATAGGGCAGAATTTCCGCCTTGCGGGCCTCATCCAGCGCCGACAGCGGTTCATCCGCCAGGATCATCCGCGGCGCGGCCAGCAACGCCCGGCCAATGGCAACCCGCTGCTTTTCACCGCCTGACAGCCGCCCGGGACGCCGATGCAGCAGCGGGCCGATGCCCAACAGCTCCACCACCTGATCCAGGCTTTCGCGCTTTGCATGCCGCGGTGCGAACCACTGCCCGAAAGCCAGGTTCTGCCGTACCGTCAGATGCGGAAACAGCCGTCCTTCCTGAAAGACATAGCCCATGCGGCGCTTGTGCGGCGGCAGCCATTGCCCCCGGCTGGTGTCGCACAGCACCTCACCCTCCAGTGCCACCTGGCCCTGATCCGGCCGAAGCAGCCCGGCCACCGCTTGGATGACGGTCGTCTTGCCGGTGCCGGAGCGGCCAAACAGCACGGTGACGCCCGGCGGTGCCTCGAATTGCACGTCCAATCCGAACCCCGGCAGCGCGTGTTGCAGCGACACGGTCAGCATCAGCGCCCTTCCGCCCGGTCAGCCGCCCGGCGCGCCAGCAGTTCTGACAGCAGCAGAGCGGTCAGGGCGATTGCAATCGACACCAGCGTCAGCCGCAGTGCCGCGGTCTCCCCGCCGGGCACCTGCAGGAACGTATAGATCGCGGAGGGCAGCGTCTGGGTTTGCCCGGGGATGCTGGAGACAAAGGTGATGGTGGCGCCGAACTCGCCCATAGCCTTGGCAAAGCCCAGCACCGCACCGGCGATCAGCCCGGGCAGGATCATCGGCAGCGTGATCGTGGCAAAACACATCAGGCGGGAGGCGCCCAGTGTGGCGGCGGCCTGCTCCAGCTTGGGGTCCACAGCCTCCACCGAGAGGCGGATGGCCCGGACCATCAGCGGAAAGGCCATGATGGCCGCGGCCAGCGCCGCCCCGGTCCAGCGGAAGGCAAAGACGATGCCGATTTCTTGCAACGCCCCGCCAGCCGGCCCCTTGGTGCCGAATACCATCAGCAGCAGGTAGCCGGTCACCACCGGCGGCAGGATCAGCGGCAGGTGCACCAGGCTGTTCACGATCTGCTTGCCGGGAAACTGCCAGCGCGCCAGCGCGTATGCCACAAAGACCGCCAGCGGCAGCGACGCCAGGGTTGCCCAGATTGAGACACGCAGCGACAGCAGTACCGCCTGCCACTCCTCGGGTCCCAGCCATGCGGTCTCAGCATTCACTTCCCCGGCACTCCGAACCCGTGATTCAGGAATATGGTGCGGGCCTCCGGGCTGCTAAGAAACTCCAGAAAGGCGCGGGCCTCAGCAGCATCGCCGCCGGACACAGCGGCAGCGGGGTAGATCACCCGCGGATGGCTGTCCTCCGGGAAGGCCGCAATCACTGTGACGCCATCGCTCGCCCCGGCATCGGTGGCATAGACCACCCCCATCGGCGCCTCGCCGGAGGCGACCAGCGCCAGCGCCGCGCGCACATTGGCGGTTTGAGCCACTTTCGGTGCGACTGCCTGCCACTGTCCCAGCGCCGTCAGGGCAGCCCGGCCATAGATGCCCGCAGGCACCGCATCCACCAGCGCCATGGCAAGGCGGCCCTCGTCCAGCAGCCCGGCCAGATCGGCGGTTTCCGGATCCAGCGGAGGCACCCCGCGGCCATGCGCGACCAGCACCAGGCGGTTTGCCAGCAGGTCCAGGCGGGATGCGGCGTCGATCAGGCCCTCCTTCTGCAGGACATCCATCCAGCCGGGATTGGCTGAAATGAACACATCCGCCGGGGCGCCCAGCTGGATCTGCCGGGCCAGCGCGGGCGAGCCTGCATAGGAGAGCGTGACGTCCCTGCCGGAGACGGCTTCGTAGGATGCGGCAGCCTCGTCCAGTGCGGTCTTGGTGCTGGCAGCGGCAAACACGGTTATTCCGGCCGGGGCCTGAGACAGTGACTGGCCGGACAGGCCCAGAGTGAACGCCCCAGCGGCCAAAAGGCTCCGCCAGAAAACCGGCGAAGCCAATGAATTCACAAATGAAGCCAAGTTTGCGCTCATGTCCCCTAAGGGACTACCCCTGCCGGCCGGTGCGGGCAAACGGTATTTCTTGCGCGGCACTCAGGGGTTTGCTGTCCCGGACGCAGCACCAAGGACGCCGGCAGGTCAGAACAGATCGACGACGCCTGCACCTGCGGCCGCCGGGGCCGGGGCGGGTGCCGGACGTGCGGCGGCCCTCTGTTCCAACTCACCCAGCCTGCGGTCGTCTTTGACATGGGTCTGCTGCGCCGCGCCGGTACAGGGGTGGAAGCGGACCCGCCGCGCCGAAGTGCCGCCGACACTGGAGGAGATGCAGGGGATCCCCTCATCCCGCAGGAAACGCTGGACAAAGTCGGCATTGGCGGCCCCGATATCTGACAGGTTGGCTGACATTTTGGCGCCGCCGAACACCTTGGCTTTCAGGTTGGAACGGGCGGCGCCCTTCTTGAGAATGCCGTTGATCAGCAGTTCCATCGCGTGGATCCCGTAGCGGGCGTTGGCGGCACCGCCCTCGCGGGCGTTGGCCAGCAGAAAATGGTTCATTCCGCCCACACCATTTTCCGGGTCGTAAATGCAGGCGGCGATGCAAGAGCCCAGAACCGTGGAAAACATGGTCTTCTGATCCGTGCTCACCCGGTATTCCCCTTGCAGAACCGTTACGGATTTTGAGTTGGCGAAAACAGTTGTCAAAGTCAGGTTCCTTCCTGCAGTTCGGTCAGGCCTTGCTGGCCTGGAGTAGAGTGCTGGCCATGCGGGCCAGGGACACCTGTTGCTGGGCAGCGCCGATCTCCCAGGCCACCCGGGGCATGCCGTAGACAACCGAGGATTTCTCATCCTGGGCAAAAGTCGTGGCACCGGCCTTGCGCAGCTCCAGAAGACCGCGGGCACCGTCCTGGCCCATTCCGGTCAGGATGCTGGCAACAATGTTCTTTCCATGTGGCACGGCAGAGGTGAACAGAGCGTCAACAGAAGGCGTGTGACCGGAAATATCCGGGCCTTCTTTCATCCGCAGCCGCAGCGGCTTGCGGCTGGTCAGCCCCATGTGGCGGCGCTGCCCGGCCGCGATATAGACATACCCCGGTTCCAGGCTGGTGCCGTCTTCGGCGGCCCGGACCCGGGCCGGACAGATGCGGTCCAGGAGTGACACCAGGCCGCTGCCGAAGTTCTTGCCGGTATGCTGCACGATCAGGGTTGGCGGGCAGTCGAAGGGAAAGCCGACCAGCACGCTGCGCAGGGCCTCCACCCCGCCGGTGGAAGAGCCGATCAGGATCAGCTTCTTGTTGCTGCCTGCAGAGGCGGGCCGGGCCTGCGATGCGCTTGCCGCCGCCCCGGGGCTGCGGCGCGGCGCATTGATCATCATGTCGAAGTACTGGGCAAACTGACTGGGGTGATCGGACTTTGTCAGCTCGAAGATGCCGGCGCCAACATCCAGCAGCGGCGAGGATTTGCGGGCCGGTGTGGCGGCTTGGGTGTCCATGACAGAGACCCAGCGGGTATCCATGGCGGAGAAAAGCGCCATCATCATTTCGAATTCGGGCAGCTTGGTAAACCCGTCTTCCACAAAGGCAAAGACCGGCTGTGCAGCCTCTGCCTGATTGTAGGCCATCATCAGGTTGTTGGCCAACAGCACCTTCATGCCGGGATAGGCGGATTCCATGTAGCCTTGCAGTGTGCGGGCAAAGGTGCGGTCTGTTGTAATGATCAATAAGTTTCGCGAAGACAATGGGTTCCCCAGTCAAATTGCAGTGCCTTTGGGAAATGCGGGCACAGGTTGCCATAGTCTGAAGGCGCCGCAGATTCCGCCGCGGCGCCTCCGGTGAATATTCAGAAGTCCTGCCAGAGATCGCGTGCCGCGTTGCCGCTTGCGGCTGCGGCAGCGGGGGCCGGGCTTGCTTCGATCTGCCAGTCGTCCGCGCCATGCGCCGAGGGCGTCGGCTTGGCGGCCGGCTCAGGTGCTGCGGCCGGGACCGGGCGGGCGGATACGGTGCCGCCCGTGACTCGGAAATGCGCCACCAGCTCAGCCAGCTTGCCCGCGTCGGTGTTCAGCATGTGGCCGGCCGCGGTGGCCTCCTCGACCATTGCCGCGTTCTGCTGGGTCACCTGATCGAGCTGGGTGACGCCGGTGTTGATCTCGTTGAGGCCGGTGGACTGCTCTGCCGCGCCTTCGGCAATGCCGGAGACCAGCTGCGAGATATGGGTCACCTGCTCGACGATGCTCTGCAGCGCCTCGCCGGCCTTACCGACCAAGTCGACGCCGCGCTCCACTTGCTTGGAGCTGTCGGAAATCAGAGTCTTGATCTCCATCGCCGCATCCGAGGAGCGCTGCGCCAGGGCGCGCACTTCGCTCGCGACCACCGCAAATCCCTTGCCGGCCTCACCCGCCCGCGCCGCCTCGACGCCTGCGTTCAGTGCCAAGAGGTTGGTCTGAAAGGCAATGTCGTCGATCACGCTGATGATCTGGCTGATGTGGTTCGACGACTGCTCGATTTCGGTCATCGCCGCCACCGCGCTCTGCACCACCTGACGGTTGTTCTCCGCTTCGGTGCGGGCCTCCGCCATGGTGGACTCAACGCTGCGGGCGCCGTCGGCGGCGGATTTCACGCTCGCCGTCAGTTCATCCAGCGCCGCGGCGGTCTGTTCCAGCGTCGCGGCCTGGCTTTCAGTGCGGTGCGACAGATCGTCGGAGGCCTGGCTGATTTCGGCCGCACCGTTACGGATACTGCCGGAGGCCTCGATCACCTGTTGCACGGTGCCGCTAAGGTTGCTGACGGTGCTGTTGAAATTCTGCCGCAGCTGCTCGTATTCCGCCGGGAAGACAGAGGTGATCGGCTGCGAGAAATCGCCGTCCGCGAGCTGCACCAATCCGTTGCTCAGGCTTTCGACCACCTGCTGCTGCTGGCGCTGCATTTCGGCGCGCTCCTCCTCAGCAGCGCGGGCCAGCTTCAGGTCGTCCTGCATGGAGACCAGCGTCTTGCCGATCTTGCCGATCTCATCGCCGCGGCGGGCGGCCGCGATCTCGACGTCCAGCTCGCCGGAGGACACAGCCTCCATGTCGGTACAGATCTGGTCGATCGGCCTGGTCACCGAACGGGCAAACAGCCAGCCGAAGACCGACATGCCGCCGGCACAGATCACAGAGGCCAGAAGCAGCATATTGCGCTTTGCAACGGCCGGCGCTGTGAGTTCGGTCCAATCCTGTTCGGCAATGATCACCCAATTGCCGAATTCCAGCGGCAGCGGTTCCGAATAGGCCAGAACCTTTTGGCCGCTGAGGCCGGTTACCCCGTGATGAACATGGGCTTCGCCATCAAAGGCAGTTTGCACCTGCTGCGACTCCGGCAGCTGCGACAGCACTTCAAACCCGCCTTCGAACCGGGAGCCGGTCCGTGCCAGCATGTCTTCGCCTGCCAGGTAGACCTGGGTGGTTTCGCCCATGCCTTGCTCATTGTTGACGATGGTGCCCAGCAAATCCACCGGGATCTGCACCACCAGCACACCAACAGTAAGATTGGCGTCGTTCACAACAGGAGAGGCCGCAAAAGCCGCGGCCGCACCGCCGGAGGGCGCATAGGGTTGCATGTCGGCAAAGAACACTTCGCCGCGGCTGCCTTCCAGCGCGCTGCGGTAGACATCTGCCAGGCCGGACTCTTTGAACGGCCCGGTCATCACATTGGTTCCGAAGTCGTTTTCCTTGAAGACTGAGTAGACGATGTCGCCAGCCAGGTTGATCAGGAAGGCATCATAATAGCCCTTGCTCTCGATCAGGGTCTTGTAGGCCGGATGAAAGGTCTCGTGATGCATGTGATAGGGCGACTCGCCCTCGCCGCGCAGCAGCAGGTGCTTCTCTCCCAGCGGGTTCGGATTGTCGTCGATATACGCCTGGCGCAGGATCTGGCCCGGATTCCCGTCCAGATCATTCCAGGTCATGGTCAGCCATTCGATGGCGGTAGACGTGGACGGCACCGCGGATAGGGTCTGCACATCCGCCCGGATACCGGTCATCAGTGTCTGCACAGAATACTTCCGGTCCGCCACCATTGAGCGGAACTGGTCCTCTGCATTTTCTTCGGCACTGCGCTGGAAACTGATTGTGCTGATGGTGACGAGAATCGCCGTCACAAGCACACCGAATCCAACAACAAACAGCGGCAACTTGTGTGCCAGCTTGAGCGATTTGAACGCTTTCATTCCGTCCTCCTAAGAGCGATGCGGTCTAGGCCACCGCAAAAGTGATGCCAGTCAGCTTGCAGCGCATATGTTAATTTGCCGCTTACGCGGCGTGCGGCCTGGCCCCTTCCGGTGCAGAATTCTGCCGGAATCTGCCGCGGTCGGGCGTCACTTTCTGAAAGTCCGGTTAAAATGCATCCGCAGGCTGTGCACGGCACCGGAAAGACGCCTGCTGCTGCGCCGTCAGGTGATTCTGCCGGCCCGGAAACACTGCTAAAAATTGACGGTATTTCCGCAGAGGATTTGCTGCGGGCCTCCTTATGAATCCCTGTCTGTGCGTTCAGTTCGGCAATCAAATGTTAAGGCCCGCCGCCTAAGAATTGGCTCATCGAACTCGAATTGATCGCCGATAACGGGGGGTGCGAATCGCCGAAAATGACTACGGAAACGCAAAAGCACATCTTGAACCTGCCGAACGCCTTCGCGGAGCTGGATCCGCTGATCGCCTTCCTGCAAGGCGCCCGCGCCCAGGCAGTTGAAGTTGACTGCCGCGGCGTTGCGCTGATGCCGTCGCGCTGCCTGCAGCTCCTGCTCAGCGCAGAGCAGCAGTGGCGGTCCGAGGGGGTAGGCTTCTCAGTCACCAATATCACCGAAACCTGCCGCAAGTCCCTGACGCTTCTGGGGCTGGAGCCCAACCGTTTTGAAGACGAGGAAACAGCATGAAGACCAAAGTTCTGGCAATCGACGATTCCCGCACAATCAGGAATCTGCTGGCCGCAACCCTGGAAGAAGCCGGTTTTGAATACCACTGCGCGGTTGACGGCCGCGAGGGCGTGGACATGTACCCGGACGTGGCGCCGGACGTGGTGATCACCGACATCAACATGCCCAATCTCGACGGCTTTGGCGTGATTGAGGAACTGCGCGGCAACGGCATCAACTCCAAAGTGCCGATCCTGGTGCTGACCACCGAAAGCGCACCGGAGCTGAAGGCCCGGGCCCGCGGCGCCGGCGCCACCGGCTGGATCACCAAACCGTTTGACGACGCGTCGCTGATCTTTGCCCTCAAGCGCGTAACCGGAGCCGCGGCCTAAGATGTCGGGGTCGATTCAGGATACCTTCTTTGAGGAGTGCGAAGAGCTCCTTGAAGCAACGGATGAGGGGCTGACCGCCATCGAAGGAGGCGATCAGGACCCTGAGGTAGTCAACGCAATCTTCCGGGCCGTGCACTCGATCAAGGGCGGCGCCGGAGCCTTTGGCCTCGATGATCTGGTGGCTTTTGCCCACCGGTTCGAGACCGTGTTTGACGAGGTGCGCTCAAACCGGCTGGATCTGGATGAGAAGCTGGTTCAGCTCTTGCTGCGCGCCAGCGATCATCTGTCCGCGCTGGTCGAAGCCGCCCGCGACGGCGGCCAGATCGACGAGGCGCATCACGACACCCTGCTGGCGGCGCTGGATGAATACACCCCCGAAGAAGAGGAAGACCTCACCTTCGAGCCGATGGGTCTTGGCGGCCCGGCACCCATGATGGATCTCGGCGATATCGGCACTGCCCCGGCAGAACCGCAGGAAGAGACCTACCGGATCCGCTTTCAGCCGCTGAAGGAAATGTACGGTACCGGAAACGAGCCGTTCTTCCTGTTCCAGGCGCTCAAGGACATGGGGGAGCTGACCGTCCAGCTGGACGAGAACGAGCTGCCCGGCTTTGACACGATGGACACCAGCGAAAGCTATCTGGCCTGGAACTTGGTGCTGGTCACCAAGGAGCAGCGCTCGGTGGTCGAAGCCGTGTTTGAATTCGTCGAAGGCCTGTGCGAGCTGTCGATTGATGGCGACGGGGATTCCGAGGCGGAAGCCAATGCGCTGGCAGCGCTTGATGCGATGTTTGCCGCTCCGCCCGCCGCTGAGGCAGCAGGCGAGGATACCGAGGATACCCCTGCCGCCCCTTTTGAACCGCCGGTCCCCGCACCTGAACCCGAAGCCAAGCCGGCAGCAGCCGGGGAAAAGGCATCGGCCCCGAAAGCCGAGAGCGGCAAACAGGAGCAGCGCGGCGGTCCCAAGCCCACTCTCCGCGTCGAGCTTGAGCGGGTGGACCGGCTGATCAACGCTGTCGGGGAGCTTATCATCAACCATTCGATGCTGGCCCAGCAGATTGCCAATCTCAACGTGCCCGATACAAGGGACGTGGAGACCGAGCTGGAAGGCTTCAAAAACCTGGCACGCGACATTCAGGAAGGCGTCATGGCCATCCGGGCGCAGCCGGTGAAGCCGCTGTTCCAGCGCATGGCGCGGATCGTCCGTGAGGCCTCTGCCGCGACCGGCAAGACTTGCAAGCTGGTCAACGAAGGCGAAAACACCGAGGTCGACAAAACGGTGATCGAACGGCTGTCCGACCCGCTGACGCATATTCTGCGCAACGCGGTCGACCACGGCGTCGAAAAGCCCGATGACCGCGAAGCCGCGGGCAAGTCAAAAACCGGTGAAATCCGGCTGTCGGCATCGCACCGCTCCGGAAGTGTTTGCATCGAGATCAAGGACGATGGCGCCGGCGTGAACCGCCCGCGGGTCAAACAGATCGCCATCGAAAAAGGGCTGATCCCGGAAAACGCCGAACTGACGGACAGCGAGATCGACAACCTTCTGTTTGCGCCAGGCTTCTCGACGGCCAAGGAGATCTCCAACCTGTCCGGCCGCGGTGTCGGCATGGATGTGGTCAAAAACGCCGTGACCGGTCTTGGCGGGCGGATCAACATCTCGTCGACACCCGGCAAAGGCTCAACCTTTACCATTATCCTGCCGCTGACCCTGGCAGTGATGGACGGCATGGTGGTGTCAGTGGCTGATCAGACCATGGTGGTGCCGATCACCTCGATCGTGGAAACCATGCGCGGCAGCGATGACATGATCAACAGCCTGGGCGCCGATGGCACCCTGCTGTCGATCCGCGGCAACTTCGTGCCGATCTGCGATGTCGCGGGTGCCCTGGGCCTGTACCGCGAAAGCGATCGGCAGGCCGGTGTTTACCTGCTGGTGGAAACCGAAACCGGCCAGCGCTGCGCGCTGGCAGTCGATGACATCCACGATCAGCGCCAGGTGGTGATCAAGAGCCTGGACGGCGTGTGCGGGGAAATCCCCGGCGTCGCCGCGGCAACCATCCTGGGTGACGGCAAAATCGCCATGATCCTGGATCCAGAAAGCATCATTGCGGCCTCGCCCACAGCGGCCGCCTTTGACCCCGAGCGGAGAATAAGCAATGCAAGCTGAAGTGAAGCAAACCGATCAGGAAGTGAAACACGCCGAGCACAGCGAGTTTGTCAGCTTCACGGTGGCCGGGCAGGCCTTCTGCCTGAAGATCACCCAGATCCGGGAGATCCGGCGCTGGTCGCCGGTGACCATCCTGCCGCATGCCCCGGCCGATGTGCTGGGGGTGATGAACCTGCGCGGCGCGGTGATCCCGATTTACGATCTCTCCGCTCGCTTCGGCCTGCAGCAGACCGAGGCCAGCGAACGCAACGTGGTCATTGTTGTTTCGGTGCACGGAAAACCGGTCGGGCTGCTGGCCGAGTCGGTCTCCGAGATCATTTCGATCAACCCGGACGACATCCAGGACACCCCGCCGGTGGATAGCCGCAACACGATGGAGTACATCCAGGGCATCATCTCGCATGATGACACTATGGTGCGCATCATCAATCTTGATGCGGTGATCTCGGCTCCGGAGCAGGTGATGCCGTGAGCGCAGAAGGAACCATCACTACCCAGGCGGACAGCTTCACGCTCAGCGACCAGGAATTCGAAGCCATTGCGCAGTTTGCGCACAAGAACTTCGGCCTGGCGATGGCAAAAAGCAAGAAACCGCTGGTGTCATCGCGCCTGGCCCGCAAGCTGCGCCAGCGCAACATCACCAATTTCAAGGATTACCTTGCCAGCCTGGACGGCCCCAATGCCGACCAGGAGCGCAGCGGACTGTTGTCGCTGCTGACCACCAATGTGACCCATTTCTTCCGGGAACCGCATCACTTCGAAACCCTGCGCAACGACGTGCTGCCGCCGCTGGTGGAACAGGCCCGGCGCGGCGGCCGGGTGCGGCTGTGGTCGGCCGGCTGTTCCAACGGGCAGGAGCCCTATTCGATTGCCATGACGCTGCTGGATGTGTGTCCGGAGGCGGCCAATCTGGATATCAAGATTCTGGGTACGGATATCGATCCGGTGGTGGTGCGCCATGGCCAGGCAGCCAAGTATCCTGAGGATGAGCTGGCCCAGATCGATGCCAAGTACAGCAAACTTGTGCCGAAACGCGATCCGGACGGGCGGCTGCCGGAGAGCCTGCGCAAGCTGATCACCTTTGGAGTGCTGAACCTGATCGAACCCTTCCCGTTCCGGGGCAAGTTCGATGCGATTTTCTGCCGGAATGTTGCGATCTATTTCGACAACCCGACCCAGCAGAAAGTCTGGAGCGCCTTCCAGAATGCCCTGAACCCGGGCGGCACCCTCTTCATAGGTCATTCCGAGCGCATGTCTGGCCCGGCTGCGCAGCACCTGAAGACGGCCGGGATCACCACTTATGTCAACTCACCCGCTGGCAGGTAACCCTGTCCACGGCTGCAAGCAGAGCAGAAGGAAACAAAAATGAGCTTGAAAGACTCTCTTCGCGTCATGGTTGTCGATGACATGTCGACAAGCCGGGGGATCATCACACAAAGCCTGGATGAGATCGGCATCAAAAACTATATGGTCGAAAACTCCGGCCAGGGCGCTTATCAGAAACTGACCCAAACTCCAGTTCACCTGGTGCTTTCGGACTATAATATGCCGGGCATGGACGGGCTGGGCCTGTTGAAGGCGCTGCGGAGCCACCAAGTGACCCAGCGGGTCGGTTTCATCCTGGTCACCGGCAAGCCGACACCGGAAATCATCCAGGTCGGCAAGCAGATCGGCCTGAACAACATCGTCCGCAAGCCGTTCACGGTGGCAACCATGAAGCAGGCCATCGAACAGGTCGTCGGGCGGCTCTGATCATGGAACGTCCCGACAAAGCCCTGGGCGAATTGTGCGCCGCTTCGGCGTGGGAAATGGAGCAGCTGCGCAGCCAGATGCAAGCGCTGGAGGATGTCGTCCTGGATGTGCTGGAACGGGGCACCGCGCCGACCAGCCAGGAGCTGCGCTCGCTGCAGGACTTCGATCTGGTGATCCAGACCCTGTCCGGGCTCTCCGGGTTCTACCGGCGGGTTCAGGCCCAGGTCGATGAGGCCGGGCCTGCGGATCTGCCTACCGCTGCGGCGGGGGTGACCCTGGAAAAGCTGCGCGACCGGCTGCGCTCGGCCGGCAGCATGGCCGATACCTGATACCTTATGGCCCTGCCCCGGAAACGGGGCAGGGCTGTCTGCACCGCGGTCCGCGGCGAATTTCCTTTTTCTTTGACGCGGCGGCAGTTTACATTGGGGCTAGCAGAAACTGCCATCCCGGGTGCCCGCATGTCTTTTCTTTTCAAACCCTTGATTTTCGCTGCCTGCCTGCTGCTTGCCGCAGGGGCGCAGGCGGCCAGCGACCGCATTGCTTTGGTTATCGGAGTGGCGGAATACCAGCACCTTCCGCCATTGGAGAACACCCGCAACGATGCTGTCGCCATGGCGGACACGCTGGAGGGGATCGGCTTTGACGTCAGCCTGGCACTGGATCCGGGCACCTCTGAAATGGAGCAGCTGCTGGATGATTTTGCCTTCCGGTCCGAGGTCGCCGACCTGGCGCTGGTCTATTTCGCCGGCCACGGGATTGAAGTGCAGGGTGAGAATTTCCTGATCCCCGCCGACGCCAAGGTGACCAGCAACCGCGATGTGCAGCGCCAGTCGCTGTCGCTGAAACAGCTGCTGGAAGCGGTCGACCGGGCCCGCAAGATGCGGATCGTGATCCTCGACAGCTGCCGCGACAACCCGCTGGGCGATTCCATCGCTGTCAATCAAAGCAGCAGCCAGACAGAAGAAACCGCGCAGACCACCCGCGGCGGCGGCGGCATGGCACCGGCCGACCCGGACCGCGGCACCCTGGTGGCCTTTGCTGCCAAAGACGGCCAGGTGGCGCTGGACGGCAGCGGCAGCAATTCGCCCTATGCCACCGCGCTGATGGAAAAAATGGTGCAGCCGGGGCTGGAAATCAGCCTGATGTTCCGCCAGGTGCGGGATAAGGTGCTGCAGAGCACCGCCAACCTGCAGGAGCCGCATACCTACGGTTCTCTGACCGGCGTGCCTTTTTATCTGGCCGGGCCGGGTGAAAATGACGCCCCGGTGGCCATTGCCGATGCCTCTGCTGCCTGGGCGGCGCTGAAACCGGACCAGGAGGAACAGCTGCTGGCGCTGGCTGAGCTTGGCGACACCCGTTCGATGCTGGGCCTCGCCTATATCCGCCTGAACCCGAATGAGGGACGGTTTGACCCCAAGGCAGCGGTGGCTTTCCTGCAGCGTGCCGCCGATGCGGGCTCTCCCGAGGCGCAGTTTGAGCTGGCCAAACTGTACGAGCGGGGCACCGGGCTCGAGGCCGACCCGGCCAAGGCGCTGGAGCTTTACCAGGCTGCCGCGGCGCAGGACTTTGCCGATGCAATCAATGATCTCGGCTTCCTGCACTACCAGGGCGGGCTGGGCCTGCCGGCCAATCCGAAGAAGGCCCTGACTTTCTTTGAGCGGGCTGCCGACCTGCGTCATCCGCAGGCACAGTTCAACTTTGCGGCACTGATTGACGATGGGCTGATTCCATCGAAAGGCCCTGAGGATTCAGCGCATTACCTCTATGCTGCACTGCGCAGCGGAAGCTCCGACGTCTTGAACCTGCTCAGCGAGCGGCCGAAGATGTTCACTGCCGCAACCCGGCGCGCCCTGCAGCAGCAGCTGAAGGAAAACAACTTTTATACCGGCTCGATTGACGGCGACTTCGGCCCGGGCACCCAGCGCGGGATCCGCCAAGCCTATGGACTCGAAAGCTGACAATTCACTATGAAACCTGAAACTCATGTAAGGAATTGATTGTGCAGCGTCTTTTGTTTGCAATTTTGGCGGCTCTTTGCCTTGCCGGTCCCGTATATGCGCAGGATACCGGCGGCGAAGGCGGAAACGGGGAAGAAGGCGGTGAAGGCGAAGGCACCAGCGGCGAAGGCGCAGAAGGAGACAGCGCCGGAGAAGACGGCGGCGGGTCACAGGGCCATGACGGCGGGGCGGATGGAGGCCATGGCGGCGAAGGCGGGGCAAACGCCGAAGGCCGCTCCGCCGCCACCCGGGTCACGGACCCGGCGGACGTGCCTGCGCGTATCGCGGAAATCACCGCGCTGTGCAGCGGCATCGGTCCCTATACGGTCGATTGCCTGGCCGAACGCTTTGAGGCCCTGGAAAAGGATATGGCGCTGCTGCCCGGACACGCACAGGTGCGCGATGTTCTGGGCCAGACCGCGCGCAGCCTGCGGACCATAGCCCGCGAGAACCGCGATCCGCAGCAGCCCAGAATCAAGCTGCGTTCCGCGGATGCCGAACAGACCTCGCACCGTCCGGTTATTGCAGTGGCGCCGGAACGGCAGGCTGCAGCAATAGCGGCGGCGGCCGCAGTGCTGGAGGAGGCAGAAACGATCCTGCTGCGCTCTGCCGCGAATTCTGCGTCCCGGTCGGTGCAATACCAGCAGATTGCAGCCGCGATCGGCTCCAGCAAAGTTCTGCTGCGGTCCAGCTAACGCCTGCTCCGCACCTTAAAGCAAGCCGTTTGCCAGCCATTCATCCAGCTGGCGGCGGCTGATCTCGAAATGCATGCTGTCCTCGCGCCGGAACCCGGCGCCCCAGACCCAGCCCTGATCATAGAAAAAATCCGCCATGATGGTGAGGCCCAGCTGGGTCTTTCCGTCGGTGAAATTGTCCAGCTTACCATCGATGTTCAGATCAACCGCCAGGCCATAGCTGTGAGTGGACAGAGAATTTGCGGTGCCACGGATCCGGCGCACGCAGAGCGCACCCGCCGTATTGATGCGGGCATAGAGATCAGGATCCGCCTGGCGGATGTTTTCGAACACCACTTTCAGGCTTTCGATCGCCGGGCGCAGCATGCTGACCCGGATCGGCCCGACCTGTTCGGTGACCAGCTTCTCTTTCAGCTCCGGGTTGGTCATCGGCTGGCAGGTGTCGTTCAGATCCTCCCGCGGGCGGCCCAGTTTCTCGGTCAGGTACTTGCCTCCGGTCACCCGCAGGCCGCGGTTCACGTTGAGCCGGTCGGCGATCAGCACCACCTGGGCATAGTCCAGGTCTGCACCGCCGGTCTGGTTCCAAATCGCGGCTTCGCCGGCCGCGTCATCGGTGAAAGGGCTGCCGGTGCCTGCCCCTCCGGCGGGCAGGCTGGCAACCTCGTTCTGCAGATCCGTCATCCGGGCCTGCAGATCCTCGACCTGCTGGCGCAGCATTTCGATCTCGATCCGCGCGGTGGAATCCACCCCGCCGCCCCCCTGATAGTCCTCCTCGCTCAGCAGCCAGCTGAGCCCGAACCAGATGGCAGGGGCCAGCACCAGGCCAAGGGCGATAATCACAGCTGGCAGAACCCGCATTTTTCCTCCTGTCCGATTTTGCGCCCATTTTCAAACTTTCGCCGGCCGGCAGTAAAGCCCCTGTTTACAACTTGCCGGAAACGCCGTGTTTTTTTCCGGCGCTGGCCACCGCCCGCCATTGGCAGGCTGCAGGTGCTGGTATAAACTGACTGCAATGTTGAAACGGTAGGGGAGGGCGCCGGGCATGAACCGCCTGAAAGGAATTTTTGCAAGCGTTCTGGGGGCCGGGCTGATTTTCGCCCCATTGGCCCAGGCGCAATCGAACAGCAGCGAACTTTCGGTTGAGGAAATCACCGAAGCCTTCAAGAAACAGAAAACCCGCGGCCTGGTAATTGTGCCCAGCAGCGCCGGCGCGGCTGATAACACGGCGGAGGAGACCGCGACCGTTGCGGCAGCGGCAGAGGAGTACACTCCCGTTGACCGCCAGACCCAAATCAATGTCCAGATCTCCTTTGATTTCGACAGCGCCGCCCTGCGTGCCGACCAGGAACCGAAACTGGCCAATATGTGCGCCTCGATGAAGGCGCTTGACGGCACCGTGTTCCAGATCATCGGCCACACTGACAGCGCTGGCTCGGCGGCGTACAATGAACGCCTGTCGCTGCTGCGTGCGCAGGAAGTCCGCCGTCACCTGATCAGCTCCTGCGGCGTGGCCGAGGATATGCTCAAAGCCATCGGCATGGGCGAAACTGCACCCTTCAATCAGGAAAACACCCGTGCCGACGAAAACCGGCGCGTTGAGTTCCAGGCTCTGGGCTGACAACAGCCCGGGCCCGCGCCGGATCCAAGGCCAGGGAGACCTCCATGCTTGAATCGCGCCCTGGCGACTTGTTCCAGCCGGGTGATCTGCTCAACAACACCTACAGGATCGAATGCCTGCTGGGCCGCGGCGGTACGTCCGACGTCTACAAGGCGCGCTCGGAAATTTCCGGCAATCTTGTGGCCCTGAAGGTGCTGAAGCAGGAGCTGGCCGCCAACGAGGATTTCACTGTCCTGATGGCGCGCGAAGAGAACATCCGCGAAATCCGGCATGCTGCCGTAGTGCGCTACTCGGAAAATCACCGCACACCGGACGGCCATATCTATCTGCTGATGGATTACGTTGACGGCCCTGGCCTCGAAAAGCGCCTGAAACAGGGGCCGATGGCGGCCGAAGATCTGCTGGTGATCTGCCGCCGCGTGGCCGAAGGACTGCAGGCGGCACATGCCCGCAATATCGTCCACCGCGATCTGAGTCCCGACAACATTATTCTGCGCGGCGGCGACCCTGCAGAGGCGGTGATCATCGACTTCGGCATTGCCAAGGACACCAATCCGGGTGCCCAAACCATTGTCGGCAATGAATTCGCCGGCAAGTACTCCTATGCCGCGCCGGAACAGATGAGCGGCGACACCGATGCCCGCTCCGACATCTATTCGCTGGGCGCGCTGCTACTGGCGAATTTCCGCGGCGCAGCGCCCAAGCTTGGCGCCAACCCTATGGAAGTGGTTGAAAACAAGAAAAAGCCAGTGGACACCAACGGGGTTCCGGAGCCGCTGAAGACGCTGATCGACCGTATGTGCGCACCGGACCCGGCCGACCGCTTCCAAAGCGCGGGCGAGGTGCTTGCGTTTCTGGACAATCCCGACGGCGGCAACCAGCGGGAGCTGCCGGATGCCCCGGCTGAAGACGCAACCATCATCGTGCCGAAAACCAGCAAACCTGCCCCGCCGCAGTCCCCGCCCGCCTCTGGACCGGCGCCGGAAAAGACAAAGAACGGCGGCGGCGGGCTCTGGGCAGTTCTGGCGGTTCTATTGGTGCTTGGCGGCGGGGCCGGCGCCTATTTCGGCGGCTTTCTCGACGGTTTCCTTGGCCCCACCTATCCGGAGGTCCGCCCCTATTCACTGATTGCAGAGAAGCAGCCCGACGGCCCGGTGGAGATAGTCGGCAATGTCCCGTCAGAGACGGTGCGCGACGGGCTGCTGGCGCTGTCGCAGGAGGCCGACTTGACGCTCGCCACCGGCGCCATCGCAGAGACCTGGGGAGCCGATGTGCTGGACACGGTGAAGCCGCTGGAAGGCTTGCGTGAATGGCGGCTGGTTATCAGCAACAACAAGGCCCGGCTCAGCGGCAGCACCGATGATCCCAATGTCGCGGAGATGCTCAACGAGATGTTCCGCAACGGCCTGCCAGGTGCCCTGGAAGGCAAGGCCGAGATCCGGTTTGAGTTGCCGATGCTGCCTGTGGCAGAGGTCAAGGCAATCATGGCCTCCTTTGCCGACTGCGGCCCCCTGATGCGGCAGGGCAACGGCCATTTCGAGGGTTACGGCCCCAACGATCCGATCCTGATCAGCGGCCGGGTCGCCAGCACCGCCACCCGGCTGGAACTGTTCGATGCACTGCGCGCCTTGGCCCACGAACGGCAGGTGGTGCTGGACGTCGAGGTATTGAACGATGCGCTGTGCGTGGTGGAGCAGCACCTGCCCAAGGCACCCTCCGGTGGCGCAGAAGTGGCGTTTGCGGTTGGTGGCGACACGGTGGAGCCGAACCCCTCAGGCCGGTTTTTTGTCGGCGAAAACCCGGTGATCGACGTGGTGCTGCCAGACGATGTGACAGACGGGTATCTGACCGTCTCGATTCTTGATGTTTCCGGCAATGTATTCCACCTGCTGCCCAATATCTCGCGCGGGGACAACGCAATTGAAAACCTGCGCGACGGTGCTGCGGGGGAGGTTCCGGTGCGGGTCGCCTACAGCCTGGAGGAATCTGCGTCCAACGGCGGCATCGCATTCAAGGTAGATGACAGCACGCTGGGCAAAAGCAAGGTACTGGTGCTGCATTCCGCAGAGCCGCTGTTTGACGGCATGCGGCCGACGTCGGAAAGTGCGGTGGGGTTCGCCGAAGCGCTGAAAGCCAGCTATGAGGCGGATTCCAGCCGCATCCGTTCGCTCGACAGCCGTATCCTGGTCACTGCCAAACCCTGACAGGCGCAGCGGAGGGGGCCGACGCCTCCGGTGCGCTACAGCACATCCACCACGATCACGGTGATGTTGTCTGCCCCGCCGCCGGTCAGGGCGACCTGGATCAGCCGGTCCCCGACAGTTTCCAGCGGTGTGCTCCCCAGCACGTCTTCGAGGATTTGGAAAGTGGCGTATTTGGTCAGCCCGTCGGAACAGATCAGAAACCGGTCGCCGGGTTCGATGTTGCCGCGGATCTTGTCGATCTCCAGTTCTTCCCCCACCCCGACGGCGCGGGTGATGGCATTGGAATGCGGGTGCTGCTCCGCCTCGTCCCAGGTCATTTTGCCGGCCAGAACGTATTCTGCCACCGCGGAATGATCCTCGGTCAGCATCTCGATGTGGCCGTCACGCAACCGGTAGATGCGGCTGTCGCCGGCCCAAAGACCAACAAAGTGCTGGTTCGCCATGATCAGCGCCGCAACGGTGGATCCGATGGTGCCGCCGCCGCGGGCCTCGGCCTCGGCCCGGATCGCCTTGTGCGCGTTCTGGATCGCATCGCGCAGCCCGTGCATCCGTGCGGCCGGGTCCAGGCCCAGCGGAATCATCGCGACTGCATCAGCGATCAGCCGGCTGGCATAATCCCCGGCGTCATGGCCGCCCATGCCGTCGGCGACCAGCCAGATATCATGCTCCGGCAGCGCCAGCACCGCGTCTTCGTTGACCTTGCGCTTGAGCCCCACATGGGTTTTGGCAATATACCGGTATTTGCGCAACTGGTTCATCCCGCCACCTCAGCACCTGTCCAGACCGGTGCCCCAAGATCGAACAGACCCAGCGCCGCAGCCCCCGATGGCAGCCCCTTGCAGGCCAGCGTCCGCGGCCCGCCATCCAGCAGCGCGGTCCACAGGCTGCAGCCGGAAAGCTGCGGAACCAATTGTCCTTCCGCCCCTGTTCCAGCCAGCCGCTCTGACCCCTGCGGCCCGGCCAGCACCGCCTCCATCGTATCAGCCAAAGCTGCCGGGGCCTGTCCCTCATCGGGCACCGGAATGGCTGCGAGCCGCTCTTCCAGGCTGTCCTTGGTCATCGTGTCCTCCAATGCATCCAGTGCCAGGTCCTCCAGCCGCTCAAACACCGGTTCCGCGCCCAAATGGCCCAGTCCTGCCGGATCGTTTCCGGGCAGCGCCGCCATCAGAGTCAGCGGGAACCGCCGCCCGACGCGGTCGACCGACGGCATCATCACCCCCGCGGTCCTGGCAGCCCCCGCAACGCCCGCAGGCAAGGTGAACCGCCAGATCGGCGCGCTCATGTAATGGGCGTCAAAGCCGGCTCCATAGACCGTTCTGCCGTCCAGCAGGACTTGCTGCAGCCAGGCGTCCCATACCCGCACAAATCCGCCCGGAGTGTTCAGCCGGAAAAAATCCCCGGCCGAAGGCATCTTGCCGAATGCGCCGAACCCCGCCATCACATCGACTTCGGGCAGCTGAACTTGGCCATCGCCGGCAGGGCGAAGGGATTGATGACCGACCCGGACTGCAACTCGAACAATGCCAGCCGGCCGCCGACGCGGAAGTTCACCCGCCGCCGGTCGGACACGTTGGTGCGGCGCACCTCTGCCGCGTCCAGCAGCCGGAACCAGGCCCAGGGCCCGTCCCGCGACAACACGTTCCCAGCATCGCGCTTTTGCGGCAGCAGGGTCAGCCGCGCCAGACCGACTGAACCGGGCCACGTCACCGCCACCGGCGTCGGCGCGCCAGAGCGGTGATTGTATGCCACCTTGGTGCCGTCAATTTCCAGCAGCACCTCTTTGGCCTTGGGATCCAGCGCGTTGACGGTGATTTGGAAGCTCACCGCCGGCTGCGGGCCGTTTGCAAAGAACGCTTCCTTGATCTCAGCCGCGTATTGCATCTGCTGCAGCACCGCGGGGCTGATCCCCAGGTCCACGTCATTGACCCGCTTCCAGGTCCAGGGCCGGCTGCGGGTATCGACATATTTCAGGAGATGCTCGTTGAAGAAGCTGTCGATCATGCCGTCCGGGGAGAACAGTTTGGCAAAATCCGCCATTGCCACGTCAGCCCGCGCCGAGCGGTTGAACGGATAGCGGTTGGCCAAGGCCTTCTCGCAGAACGGCAGCACCGCCGATTGCCAGCGAGCGTTGATCGAGGCGCGGGTGCCTTCTGACGTGATGCCCGAAGACCCTGCCGAAATCTGTGTTGCCCAGCGGGGCAGCGGTCCGCCCATCCGGCTGGCGGTCTGCTGGAATTGCAGCAGGGCCTGGCCGCTTTGGCCGCCGGTTGCCACCCCGGAGAAGGACATCTTGTTCAGTTCCTGATAGACGAGCTGCAGCTGCCCCATCAGATCGTCCAGCTGCGACGGCTGGCCTTCGGGCCGGTTCACCAGATCAAAGAGCCACTGGAACCGCTCCTGCACATAGGCCCCGGGCGGCTTGGCAGCCTGGCCCGGCGCATTGGCCGCAGAGTTTACCAGCGCCTCCAGCAAGATCTGTCCCTGGATCGACAGGTTCGACCGCGATTCAATCGCCGCAACCTGCTGCGCGCCCTCCGCCAGAGAGCCGGAGTCCAGCACTGACTTGTCTTCGTTCAGGCGGGTCTCATTGCTGACCTCGGTCAGGATGTTGACGATGGGCGAAGTCGGCCCAGACAGCACATTTGTGACTTCCACCGCATGGGACAGCGATTCCAGCGGGATGATGTCGATATCCCCCAGCATCTGATCGTAGCGGCTGATGTAGTCGTTGTAGTAGAGATCCAGAACATCGCGGCTGAGCTTCAGAAGCACGGCCTGGTTTTGCGCTGCTTCGCTCTGCTCGCCCAGCACCCAGGCCTCGCGGTGGACCCGCTCGGCAACGCTGACCGCCTCCGGCAGGAACACATTGTGAAAGCCGTCATAGGTGAAGATGCCTTCGATCCCGTCGTTCAGCTGCTTGCCGGAACTGCGCACCAGCACCCGTCTGACCGACGGGCCGCCAACGTCTGTGATCCGCCACTTCGGCAGTGCCGTGGCCTGCTGCGAATTCAGGATGCCGTTATAGACCCGCTGCGCCAGCGGCATTTCAGACAGGATATTCTGCGCTTGCGCGATCAGCGGGCCGTTGAGGGCAATCTCCTCCATCGGCTGCGACAACAGCGCGGTCAGGTGGTCCATCAGATCGGCGCGCAGCTGGTTGCGGGCAATACCGGGGTAGGCAATGTTTTCCCAGTCGAGCCGCATCCATTCCTTGACCAAATCGGGGTTCATTGGCCCCTGCAGCCCCAGCATCAGGTAGATCTTCAGCGCCTCATACAGCGTATCGGGGTTGTTCATGTTCCCCTCGATCTGCTGCTCCAGCCGCACCAGCAGCCGCGGCAGCAGGCGCTGGTTCAGCGCACCGCGGTAGGTTTGCGCGGCCTGTGTGCCAATCACCTCGCCCTGATACAGGCCGTAGGTCATCGCGCCGTCAGGCTCAGGATCGGACAGAACCGGGTTGCCCGGCATGTCGCGCAGATTGTTCAGCGCTGCTGCCACCGGCACCAGGTCGGTATCACCGACCGGGCTGGGCGGCAGCTGTGCCGCAGCGGCCTGATAGGCCGCAACCTGCCCCTCAGCCTGAGCAATCATATCTGTGTTCTTGAGGTAGGACCGCACCCACAGTGTGCCCATCGCGATGGCCACCAGCACAGTCGCGGTAACCGCAATCCGCCGTGTCCAGCGGTAGCGGCGCTCGACCTTGTCGTCTGCCGACACCAGACCGGCCTCGCGGAACATCACACTCTCGAACAGCCGGGTCAGGAAGAAGCTGCGCCCGGTCCCCTGCCCTGAACCAATCGCCTGCCGCCCGATGCCAAAGGTCTGCGCCATGCCCAGCATCAGCCGGTCGATTGGCGTGCCTTCCTGGGTGCCGGAGGTAAAATAGACACCACGCAGCATCTGGCGCTGCTCATAGCGGTTGTCCTGGAACACCTCCATCAGGAACTCGCGCGCCACCGCGCGCATCGAGGCCACCTGTGCCGGGAAGCCGGCAACCAGCGCCCGGCGCTGATGGTCGGTCTCGGTCTGCATCTTCTCCAGAAGCTGCGCGTTGAGCTGCCCCAGCAGCAGGCCGAACTCCTCGTCGAACCCGGCAATCGGCGGCTGCTCCTTCTTGCCCTTCGGCAGCGGCAAGGTGAAGCCCCAGACCTGCTCGCGGTCCTCTTTACCCAGGCTGTCGTGGAACTCCTGGAAGCCGGCAATCAGGTCCGCCTTGGTGAACAGCACATAAACCGGGAAGCGCACGCCCAACTTTTCGCGCAGTTCCGCCAGACGGCGGCGCACGGCGGCGGCGTGGCTTTTCTGTGTGATCTCATCCTGCAAGCTGAGGTCCGACAATGAAATCGCAATGATCGCACCGTTGATCGGCTGCCGCTTGCGGTACTTCTTCATGAGGCCCAGGAAGCCCAGCCAGGCCGCATTATCAGCCTCGGCATCGCTTTCCTGCGTGGTGTAACGCCCCGCAGTGTCGATCAGCACCGCTTCATTGGTGAACCACCAGTCGCAGTTGCGGGTGCCGCCAACGCCGCCAATGGCTGCCTTGCCCATCTTTTCTGCCAGCGGGAATTGCAGGCCGGAGTTCACAATGGCCGTTGTCTTGCCGGCGCCCGGCGGGCCGATCATGATGTACCACGGCAGGTCGTTCAGGTGGCGCCGCCCGCCCTTGGACTTGCGCAGCTCCTTCATCGCGTCCTTGAACTTGCCGCGCAGCTCGCCGATTTCCTCTGACAAGACATCGTCTTCCGAGGTGTCGGCAGCCTCTGCCATCTCCTCGGTCATCTCTTTGTCCTTGCGGCGGCGCCGCCAGAAGATGATGCCGATGATGATGAAGTACAAAAGGAAGATCACGCCGATGGCGATCAGCCGCGCCATCACGCCGTCGAACGGGCGCCAGTCATCGCTGCCGATGAAGGGCGCAAAATACCACACGCAGACCGACAGAACCGCGGCCAGGATCAGCAGAACGGTATAGATCGACCGAAACAGGGGAATGATATAACGGCGGATCATCCTTCAACCTCCTGAACCAGCAGGATTTCGATCCTGCGGTTCTTGGCCCGCCCGGCGCGGGTGCTATTGTCTGCAATCGGTTCCTTATCGGCGCGGCCCTCGGCCGACAGCCGGTCCGGATCGGTCATCACTTTGGCCATGCCCG
Organism: Leisingera sp. CC-HEC093; assembly: GCF_059429195.1. Lineage (NCBI taxonomy): Bacteria > Pseudomonadati > Pseudomonadota > Alphaproteobacteria > Rhodobacterales > Roseobacteraceae > Leisingera > Leisingera sp. CC-HEC093. Next base: position 71,349 of record NZ_JCAIJR010000003.1, read on the forward strand.
CCATCACCGATTTCGCCCGCGCCAGCGACAGCGCCATGTTCGAGGGGAAACGGGAGGAGCGGATCGGCACATTGTCGGAATGCCCTGCCACGATGATCTTGCCTTTTTCGTCATTCAGCGCCTCGGCCACCCGGTTCACCGGACTGCGGAACGCCTTGCTCAGCTGATCCGAGCCGGAGCCGAACATACCGGAGCCGGCCAGCCGGATAATGAGCGTGTTGCCTTTCTGGAAGACCTGCACGATGCCTTCCTTGATTTCCGGTTCCAGGAAGCCGGACACCTTTGCGACCTGTTCTTCGGTCGTCGGCGCCAATGGCGGCGGCGGCGGCGGCGGCGCGCGCCGTTCCAGCTCTGCCTTGGGGCCGGAGTCCACAATGGTCAGCTGACCGACCACGTTTTCGGTCTGGTTCGACAGCATCCAGCTAAGCCCCAGGAACTGCAGCGCCAGAATGGCGCAGGTGGCAGCCATTGTGATCCACACCAGCCGCCAGACCGACAGCGCCTTGAACGGTTTGACCAGCCCTTCCCAATGCGGCGACAGATCACGTTCGACGGGGCCGCGCTGATTGCGGATGATCCGGGCCAGCGCGCCGCGGATCTGCAAATGCTTCTCGGAACCGCCCTGCTCCACCCGCAAACGGCCCTCGAACCCCAGCGACAGGCACATATACAGGAACTCGAGCATGTCGATATTGGCACCCGGCTCCTTCTCCAGCCGTGCCAAGAGGTCATAGAAACGATCGCCGCCTACCACCTCACGGTGGAAGGTCGCCACCATCGACTGCAGTCCCCAGGAGGACTGCCCGCCCCAGGGCGTGTTCAGCACCACATCGTCCAGTGTCGCGCACAGCGCATAGCGCGCAACCTTCACTGTCTGCGCGGCAATGCCCGCTTGCAGGGCACGGTTTTCAAACGCGCGCACCTCGGCCACCACATTTTTGCGCAGGCCGTCCGGATCCATGTGCTGCGCCCGGTTGCGGATTCGGCTGATCAGCGCAAACAGGGTCGAGGCGCAGGCGGTCAGCTGGTTCATCCCGGTCAGCGCCATCTTCGGTGCCTTGGCGCTGCCTGCTGCGGCTTGCGGCTTCGGCGCCGCCGCCTGCGGCACGCCATAGGCATCCAGATCCGGCTCCGCCACCTGCTCCGGGGCGGGCTGGGTTTGCTGCGGCACCTCCGGCTGCTGCATCGGCGTGGCCGTGCGCCGCCCGCCCGGGTTCGGCTTGATCACCGTCTTGTCGGTATCCCCGGGTTCGGCAAAGGGATCGTCATAATCAGCCATCTCAGCGCCTTCCCTTATGCATTACGGATCGCCCAAAGCTCCATCTTGAGCCCCGGATACTGACCCGACACATGCACCGCGATACCGCCCGAAGTGGTCATCTTGCGCCAATAAGGGCTGTCCGCATCCATCTCGAAATAGACCACGCCGGAATGATAGGGGATCTGCCGCGGCGCCACCGGCAAGGGGCGCAGGGTGATCCCCGGCAGGGCCGAGTTCACCAGCTGGCGGATTTCCTCCACCGGGCCGATCTTGGCCTGGCCCGAGAAATGCTTGCGCACGTCCTCGGCCGGGATGTCGGCGCTGACCGCCAGCACAAACCCTGCGTTGCCCAAGAGCTTGCGGTCGGCGATGACCCCGACCGATATGCCGTATTTGCGCGCCTCCAGCTTGATCGGGATCGCGGTCTGCTCCAGCACCGAGCTCAGATACTGCCGCAGCACCCGGATCACCGGCGCAAAACAGGCCATCAGGTTGTCATGGGTATAGGGCGGAAACTCCGGCGCCTGCTTTTCGGTCGACATGAACACCGACAGTTCCCCCGCCAGCCCGGCGCAGGCGGTGAACAGCCGTTCGGGGTGCAGGTTCTCGATATTGCGCAGATGGCGCACCTGCGGCAGCAGCCGGTTCACCACCGCCAGCAGCATGAAGTCGGACACATCCGCCACCCCGCGGGCACCGCCCGCTTCGGACAGGCGGCCCGCCAGCGCTTCCATCCGGTGTGCCAGAAGCCCTTCCAGCTCGCGCAGGAAACCGCTGAGCGCCGGTGCCGCCCGCACATCCAGACAGGACGGGATAAAGGCTTGGTCCAACACGATCTCCTTGTCCGGGCGCACCTCGATGATGCGCGCGACCGGGATCGCCAGCAGATCGGCCAGATCATCCACCTCCAGCGCGAACTGCAGGCGCATTTTGCCGACGTCCAGCTGCACCGGCTTGCGCTCGGTGGAGGTCACGTCGGTGACCTCCACCGCATCCGGGCGCAGGCGGCTGGCAGAGCGTTCGGCGCCGCTCAGGTCGACCTCGGTGGCGCCCTGGCGGCGCTGCGGCACGGTCAAATAGACGATGCAGTCCTTGACGGTGGCCGGCACTTCCATCGCGGGCGGATGCGGGTCGGCCATCGGCACCCGGAACACAGTGCCATCATGGGTCAGCCCCTCGCAGGACTTGACCGCAAACTGACCGATTTTCAGTGCCTCATGGTCAATTTCCAGCCCGTTCACACCCCAGGCATAGGGGCTGAGCCGCCGCGCCAGGCCGCTGACCAGCGCTTCGTTGTAACGGTCGGACTGCTGGAAATGGTGCGGCTGCAGAAACAGCCCCTCCGTCCAAAGTACCTTACTGTCCCAGGACACCGGGCTCTCCTCTCACTTGCGGGCACGCGCCCGGGGCGCGGTGCCGATCATTCCTTCAGCCTGTCCAGCTGATCCTTGTAGGCCCGCGCAAATTCGCGGCTGAACAGGTCGTGAAAATCATTCTCAGCCTGATCGGAAATCTCCGCATAAAGCTGTTCGTATACGTCCCAATACCGCGCCTTCTTGCCGCGCAAGAGGCCGGTGAAGCCGCCCTTGTCCTCAATCTGCGCTTCCAGCGCCTTGGGATCGAGCCGCGACAGCACGCCTTTCAGCGCCGCCTCCATGCCGGTGACCATCGCCACCTCATGCGCCTTGATATCCCGCAGCGCCTCCTCGGCGGCGGTCTCCGGCGACAGATAGCCCCGGGTGGCCGGGCGCACCATAGCCTCCACCGCCTGTTCCGGGGTGATCGAGAATTTCAACGGGTTGTTGCCGCCGGCCGAAATCATCGTTTGCTCAATCCGGAACTCGGATTTGATCGACGTCCGCGTCATCAGGATCTCGCGCAAGCCCGTGACCAGCGTCTTCATCACCCGGCCCATCCGCGCCATGGTGCTGGCGTGATCCGCCGGATCGATGCTGACCTCTGCGCCGGCGCCATCAAGGAATGCAGCCACAGCCTCCTGTGCCATCTGCGAGGGCGCGGCCGGCGGCATTGCGGTCTTCTCGCCGGTATCGTGCTGCGGCGGAATTTCCTGCGGCGGCGCAGGCGGGGCCTCTTGCGGCGGTGCTACGGGCGGCACCTCGCTTGGCGGCTCCGGCAACTCACGCGGCGGCGTGGCAGGCTGCGGATCAGGCTGGGGCGCAGGCACCTCCGGCTCGCCTATCCCAGACAGGAAGTCATCATCCCAATCATCGGGAATCAAATTCGACTGGGACGCAGGTGCAGCAAACCCGTCCGAAGCGGTTGGATTGTGGTTGGGAAGGCTGGCCCCCTCACCCTCGCGCCCGTCGCTGGCCTTCTGGAAGAACGGATCCTCGTCCTCGCCCAGCGGCGGCAGCAGCTCATCAATCGGGTCCACCGGGTTGAACTGCGCAGGCCCCTTTGGCCCTTCCCCCAGCAGGTCATCCAGAAAATCGCCGCCCGGCCCGGCATCCTCAAGCAATTGCAGCGGATCGGGCGCGTTGGCGGCATTGCCATGCGAGGCAGGCCCTTGCGCCGCAGGCGCCGCAATCATGCCGCCCACATCCGCCAGGTCATCGCGGATTTCCACCACCAGCTCATAGTTGCCGACACACAGCACATCGCCATTGTTCAGCGGCGTCGGGGTGCGGCCCAGCGGGATCTTGGAATAGTTCAGAAAGGTACCGTTGGAACTGAGATCGACCACCACCACATTGCCGTTGTGGTCCTCGATCACACAGTGGTTGCGCGACAGCATCTGGTCCGGGTCCGGCAGCACCAGATCGCAGCTGGCCCCGCGCCCCACGGTGAGGCTCGGCCCCCGCATCGGGACAGGGGCCGCATCGCCCGGCATCGCGCCCGAGCTTTGGAATTTCAGTGTCACTCCCATGCCTGGGCCTATCCTCCCACCAGCACAGTGAATTCCCCTTTGACGACCATGCCGCCGCACGCGGTGTTGTCCAAGATCCGCGCGGCCGGCATGTTGTTGATCAGCACGGTGGCCGACCCCTTGATGATCGGGTGCGGCGACGGCGCGGCAGTGCACATGTCGCCCAGCCGCGCGGCGGGCAGATTGCCCACCAGCACAGTCACCGCGCAGGGCGGCAGGATCGGCGTTGGCACCGGCAGCACCGGCGGCGGCGGCGTGGAGGGCAGCATGCAGGCATGCAGATCCGTCATCCGGGCCTGTGGCATTCCCATCTGTTACTTCCTCCTTGTCAGCCCTGCACCGCGTGCTGGGGGACTTCGATCACCTGCCCCTTGCCGCCGCGCGCAATATCCAGCGCGCGCTCCACCAGAACGCCGCCGTGTTCTTCAAACTTATCAGACAATTGACCCAAGGCCACCATATTCATGGCAAAGGCGGCCGCCTCAGAGGCCCCTGCCGGGGCAGGATACTGATTCAATTCTCCGGGTCCCAGCGTGCCCGCGGCATAAAGCACCGCCAGCGCGCAATTCACAGTGTCATCATCCACATAGGCATGGTCCAGGGTGATCCGCGCCTTGTCACGGTTCTCCTCGCTGGGCTCAAATACCCAGGCCTCGGACGCGGTCAGCGAGGCCGGATCCTTGTCGGATCGCGGCCCGATGTAATCGCGCGCCGCCAGGCAGGCCCACCACACCCGCTCACGCGGGGGCAGCAGCACCGCCAGCGTGCGCAAGAGATCGACCAGCGCCCCCTTGCGCTCCAGCTCCTCCAGCACAGCGCCCGCCAGCGCCGTCGGCGGCGCCTCCAGCGGGGTTTTCAGGATGACATTTGCCCGTGACAGCAGCTTGGCCACCGGGTCGGCGGGCATTTTCACCAGCTTTTCAAATCTTGCCGACATCTGCACCCGCCTAATTGATCATCGTGAGGCCGCCCTTCAGGGTCAGCATCGCGTCGCCCTTCACGGTGGTCATGGGGGCCTTGGCTTCTACCATCCCGGTGCCCTCAATCTTGATCATCGGCCCCTTGATGGTGACACCCGAGTTGTCGATCTTGACCGAGGAAGCCCCCACGGTCAGCTTGATCTCCTGGCCGGCGCTCATGGCGATCTTGCCCGCGGTCACATCCACAGTCAGATTGCCCAGAGAGACCGTTTCCGTATGGTCCCCCTTGGCAATAGTTTCGGTCAGGTTGCCGGTATCCACATCCAGCGTCATGTTTCCGGTCTGGATATTCTCCGACTTGTCGCCGGTCTCCACCACCTCGGTTCTGTCGCCTTCATGAACGGTTTCCGTCATGTGCTGCTGGACCGTGAACACATAGCTCTTTTCATCCGCCGAAGTCACCTCAGGGTCAGGTGCATCCATGCCCACCGTCACCGTTGAGCGGTCCTTGACCAGCATCTGGTGATCCTTTTCGGCCTGCACCCGCATCAGTTCGCTGTCTTTCTTGTCGTCGAACATCAGCTCGTTATAGCCGCCCCCGCCTTTTGAGGAATTCGTCTTGATCCCCAGCTGGGTCTGATCGTCGGGGTAGGTATAGGGCGGCATGGTTTCGGCATTGTAAAGCATGCCGGTGCAGATCGGCCGGTCCGGATTGCCGTCTTCAAACTGAATCACAACCTCCTGGCCCATGCGCGGGATCGCCACCATGCCCCAATTCTTGCCGGACCAGGGTGTCATCACCCGCACAAAGCAGGACGACGTTTCGTTTCTCTTGCCTTCCCGGTCCCAATGGAACTGGATCTTGATGCGCCCGTGCTCATCGGTCCAGATTTCTTCGCCGCTCTGGCCGACCACGGTGGCGGTCTGCAGCCCCTGCACCTCAGGCCAAGGGGTCACCAGCGGCGCACGGAACTGGTCGGACTTCAGGATCGCACTGAAGGTCGAAGCGTAAACGTCATGCTCCATCTCCTCCGGCACATCCATGTTCTTCGGCTTCAGATCGCGGCGCATCGCGCCTTTGGCGGTGTCAGCCCTCTTTCGCTGGTTCTCACGCTCGCCATAGTCCCAGGCGACCTTGATGTGATGCTCCGCATCGATCACCAGATATTCTTTGTTGTTCTCTTTCACCGGGTGCTCCTTCATGGTGAAGGTGCAGCCGGTGGCCAGGGTCGGCACGCTGGAGGCGCCGCGCCAGCGGATATGCTTGATCGCTTCGGCCTCCATCCGCACCCGCGACAGCTTGGTGCCGAGGCCGGAGTTCTTCCGGTAGTGGCCCTGGTAATCGTAGACCTCATAGTCCTTGTAGGAATGCTTTCCCTTCGCAATCGCCGAGGTTGCCTTGAGGTCGGCAGTCGGCGTCAGGAAATCGAAATCATTCAATGTGACCTTGCCACGGGTGATCCGCTCATCCTTGGTCCACTCGGAGATATGCTCCTCGCGCCGCCGGTCGCTGTCATCACGGGCATGAAATTCAACATCCGCACCGCCCGCAATCGGACTGTGGCCGCTGACACCATCACACAGAACCAGCTTCTCGGGGCTGCTGGAACTGTCGAAGTAGAAGTAGATCCCTTCCTCCTCCATCAGGCGGCACAGGAAATTGTAATCGCTCTCGCGGTATTGCAGGCAGTATTCCCGCTGCTCATAGCTTTCACTCAGCTTGTCGGTGAAATCGCTGAAGCCGTACTCATTGAACAGGTCTTTGATGATGTCGACCGTGGTCTTTTCCTGAAACACCCGCAGGTCGCATGTCCGGGTCAGCATCCAGAACCAGGGACGCACTTCGGCCACATACATCTCGTACCCGTTGCGGAACCCCAGATGCTCGACTGAGACGCACATGCCGTTGAACTGATGTTCCGTCTGCTGGCGCATCACATGCACGTTCATCTGCTTGCCGACCAGGTCTTCCAGCTTGGGCTGCGCCTTGGTTGCGGCAAACTCGATCGTGGTTTCGGTGAGCTTGCTCAGCCCCTCGCGCACAATCGCCCGGCTCATCATCAGCCCGTCGGTGGAATAGGATCCCGACATCCAGGCGAGGTCGCTCTCATGGCCCTTGCTTACAACCATGACTCCTCCTTTCCGCGAAGGGAACGGGGCCGGAAATTGCCGGCTGTGTTCTCAAACATTCGCATCACAAATCATCCAAAAGCGCGGCGAGGTCCGCATCCATTTCGTCGTCATCCCCGTCATCGTCATCACTGTCATCCCCAAACGACGACAACAAATCGTCCAGATCCCCGAGGCCGTCATCATCCCCGTCATCATCTCCGAAATCCAGATCATCCAGGCCGAGATCGTCCTCATCATCTCCGTCCGAATCCAAGTCCAGATCCAGATCATCGTCATCTCCGCCATCCGCAGGCGGCTTGGGCTTCGGCAGCCCGCGCGGATCCGGCGGCGACGGCTCCGGCGCCGGCAATCCGGTCCAGGGCCCCAGGATCTCATTGCCCTTCAGCGAGTTGAAGGAGGTCAGCCGCACCTCGTCCCGCCCCTTGACCGCGCTCACCGCCATAAAGCCGCGCTCCTGCGCTAGCGCGATCTTGTCCAAATCAACGTTCCGCTCGGTGCAGGGCAGCGCCACTTGGTCGCCGAACTTATCGTTCACATAATGATAGGGCATCCCGCCCAGAGACATAATCTTGCCCAGCTGCAGCGACGGCCCGTTCTCCTTGAACGACCGCGCCAGCAGGATCGCCACCAGCACCACCGGATTGGCCCAAAGCATGCCGCTCAGGCCTTCCGCTTCGGTGAACTCCTCAAAATCGAACTCATAGCAGGGCTCGGTTTTCGCTCCATAAGGGCGGCGCAGCAGAAAGCGCGGGCTGACCAGCCCCAGATGCCCGGCCTCGGCCATGCCCTGCAGGGTGTCCCAGGCCTCTGCCACCAGCTTAGGCCGTTCCGCCTTGGGCGTTTTCAGAAACTCCGGCGACACCGCCGCAAAGAAAGGCGCGTCCACATGTGCCGCCACCCGGGCTATCCGCCCCAACAGCTCCGCATGGGGCGGTGTTTCCTCGAACTGGTACATTCCGATCAGCGCCGAATAGCCGCCGCGCCCGTTTTCTTCGTCCAGCGGCTCCTCCGTCAGCAGCCGCACCAGGCCGGTCTTGGACAGATCGTCCTCAGCCGCCAGATCCGCCGCCAGCTCCTCCGCTGAGATGTCATAGAGCATGACATCCAGCGTATCGTCCGCCTCAATCGAGCGCGCCATCAGATCCAGCGACCGCCACTGCGCCTCAACCGACTGAAACTCAGGGTGATGCAGCACCAGCCGCATGGCATCAGACAGCGCTTCGTCCACCGCCTTCTGCATTGCCGTGACGTCCGGGTCCGGCAGCGCCCGGATATGCGGGCCAACCACCCGCGCCAGCAGCTCCTCCACCGGCGACGCGGCGCGCGGCGTTATTCCGGTGTCCTTGATCAGCTGCTGAAAGGCGCTCAGCCGCTTGTCCGCAGGCACCGCGTTCCCTGCCGATGTCCGCTTCGGCGCCCGCGCCTTGGTGCCGTGTTTCTCTGCCCAAGCCTTCAGCGTGTTTGCAGCATGATCCGCCGTCGCGCCGCTCTGCAGCTGTTTGCGCAAGGCTACCAGCTCGGAAAACAGCTCGACGTTTTCAAACAGTTCATCCGGATGCAGCCCGTCCAAGTCCTCCAGCTTGACCGCAATCCCGGCCCCGTCCTTTCCGATCGGCAGCACCAGCTCGGTGGCGAAGCTTTCGATCACATCCTCGACCGTATCCGGGTCCAAGAGGATCGCCTTGCGCGCAGCCAAGGTGTCGCCGGTCTCCAACTGCCCCTTGGCAGCCCTGCCAGAGAAATCGCCCAATATGGCCAGCCGGAACCGCTTGCGCTCCAGCTTCTGCGCCTCAGGCCGTTCCGCGCCCATGGTGCCATAGGCAAACTCCGGCTCGTCCGAAGCCTCCGCCGCGGCAGCCTCCGGCACCTCGCTGCCTTCGTCCAGATCCCCCAGAAGCGCATCCAGATCATCACCGCCGTCCTCCGCGGCGTCCTCATCTTCACCGCCAAGATCGCCAAGCAAATCGTCCAGATCCATGTCCCCGTCATCTTCTGTCAGGTCACCGGAATCCTCTAATCCGCCCAGCAGCGCATCCAGATCGTCCTCGGCACTCTCCGCATCCGTGGCCTCTTCGGCTTCCGCTTCATCCCCTAGGCCGGCCAGCAGACCGTCCAGATCGCCGTCCTCATCCTCATCAGCCCCCAGATCGCCCAGCAGGTCGTCCAGGTCGGCATCGTCCTCGGCATCCCCGCCGTCCAGCCCGCCCAGCAGCGCGTCCAGATCTTCCTCCGCCGCATCCTCAGTCTCCGCGCCGGCGTCGTCATCCAAACCGCCAAGCAAGGCGTCCAGATCATCGCCGCCGTCATCTTCGGAATCTTCATCTCCAGCCAGCAGCGCATCCAGGCTGAAACTGTCCCCGTCTTCATCCTCCGCGGCATCCAGATCGCCAAGCAGATCGTCCAAACCGCTCTCGTCTTCATCAGCCCCTGCAGCTGGTTCGTCCGCGGCGTCCCCCAAAAGCGCATCCAGTTCGTCCGCAGCCCCGTCATCTTCCGCCAGATCCCCGAGCAGGCTGTCGAGATCGTCGTCCTCCCCGGCCCCCTCTGCGTCATCCGCATCCGCCAAAAGCGAATCGAGGTCCGGATCTGAAACCTCCTCCGGCTCCGCACCGCCGGCATCAGCGGCAAGGCTTTCCAGCACATCAGCGGCCTCGTCTGCCACGCTCGCTTCCGGTTCATCGCTGCCAAGGTCCGCCAGCAGATCATCCAGCCCGCTGTCCCCGGCCTCCGTTTCCTCAGGAGCCTCCAGCGTATCAAGCGCAGCGCTCAGATCCTCTTCGCCAGCATCCTCTTCCGGTTCATCGAGGCTGCCAAGAATATCGTCCAGATCCGTGCCCCCCTCCGGTTCCTCCTCCGGCAGATCATCCGCCAGCCCGGCCAGCACATCCGCAGCGGCATCCGCCGCTTCGGTCTCTTCGGGCGCATCCAGGCTGTCCAGAACGGCGCTCAGGTCTTCGCCCGCCACCTCATCCGCTTCGGGCGCATCCTCCAGCAGGCCGCCCAGCACATCGTCCAGGTCCTCTTCTTCCTCGGCCTCCGGAACGGCTGCCTCTGCAAGGCTTTCCAATGCCGCGCCAGAGCCGTCTTCGTCTTCCGCCGCTTCCGGCTCCAGTTCCGCCAGCCCCTCCAGAATGTCCGAATGATCCGCAGCGTCCGGCTCCTCCACCTCAGCGGCGGCGAGGCTTTCCAGCGCCGCGCCCGCGGCGTCCTCTGCCTCATCTTCGACCTCAACCGAGGCCAGCTCATCCAGAACCGAAGAAGGATCCTCTTCTGCCGCCGCCTCCGGCACATCCAAGGCCGCCAGGCTCTCCAAGGCCGCGCCGGCAGTGTCCTCTTCCGCCGCGTCTTCAACCTCCTGAGCCGCCAGGCTTTCGAGCGCGTCTTCCGCAGCGGTGTCCGCTGCTGCCTCCACCGCGGTATCCGCAAGCGCGTCCAAGACGCCGGAATGGTCTTCTTCCGCGTCATCGCCAATCTCAATAGACGCCAGGCTCTCCAGCGCATCGTCAGCGGTTGTATCAGCGGCCTCCGGCACATCCAGATCCGCCAGCGCATCCAGCACGCCGGAGTGATCCTCCTCAGTGGTTTCCTCGGTCTCCTGCGCTGCCAGCCCGGCAAGCACATCGCCGGAGGTGTCGTCCTCCTCCTCAAGGATTTCCGCCTGCGCCAGCCCTTCCAGAACGGAACCCGTCTGATCGGCCTCTTCCGCTTCCGGAACCTCAGCGCCTGCCAAAGAGGCCAGCGCGTCCCCGGTTTCATCGCCCTGATCTTCCTGCTCCGGCGCGGCGGCGCTCAGGCCTGCCAGCACATCCTTGGACTCGTCGCCTGTGTCCGCCTCCTCAGGCTCGGCCGCCCGCAGATCATCCAGAACGCTGCCAGCAGCATCCCCGGCCCCGGCTTCTTCCGGCAGGTCGGCCTGGGCCAGCCCCTCCAGCACAGCGGCAGAGGCATCTTCCTCAACAGCCTCCGGAACCTCAGACGCCGCCAGCGACGCCAAAGCATCTGCGGCCTCATCCGGCTGGCCTGTATCCTCAGGCGCCGCTGCGCTCAAACCGGCCAGTACATCCGCGGAGGTGTCCTCCGGTTCGTCAGCTTCCGGCGCGGCCTCGCGCAGCGCGCCCAGCACCCCGCCGGCGGCATCTTCAGGCGCTGCATCCGCCGGTGCCTGCGCAGCGAGACCGGCCAGCACATCGCCCGTGGTGTCCTGCTCCTCCTCCGGCAGCTCCAGATCGCGCAACGAATCCAGTGCCGCCGCGCTCTCCGCATCCGCAGCCGGGGCCGATACCGCAGCCAGCAGCGACGGGTCGTTCAGGATCGTCTCGATCAGCGTCTCGGCACCGGTCTTGCCATCCATATAGGCCATCAGATTCTGCAGCTGGGTGCGCGCCTCCAGCAGCGGACGCAGCGCATCAACCCTGGCGGCAATTGCACCGGGCGAGAAGTCCGCCATGCTCTCAAACGTCAGGTCCACCGCCAGATTGCCCTCGCCGGTCAGCGTGTTGGGCACAGAGAAGGCCGCGCGCGGCGCCAACCCCTTCATCCGCTCATCAAAGTTGTCGACGTCGATTTCCAGGAATTTGCGGTCCGCCACTGCGGGCTGTTCGACCCTGGACTTGCCGGCCAGATCGCTCATCACCCCCATGACAAAGGGCAGCTGCACCTTCTTCTCGGCGCCATACAGCTCCACGTCGTATTCGATCTGCACCCTGGGTGCCCGGTTCCTGGCAATGAACTTCTGCGAGCTGTCAGCCATTGCCCTGCCCTTTCAGCTCGGCAATCTCCATCCGGAGCGCCCTGATCTCCTCATGCAGCTCTTTCACATGCGCGTCGACCACATCCGTTTCCGATTTGACCAGGTCCCGCAGCTTTTCAAACTCCGCCTCGGCATCAGCCTCCACCGCCGATTGCATGGTGTTGACCAGAAGACCGATGAACAGGTTCAGCACCGAAAACGCGGTGATCACGATGAACGGCACAAAGAACGACCAGGCCAGCGGAAACTCTTCCATCACCGGGCGCACGATGCCCATCGACCAGCTTTCCAGCGTCATGATCTGGAACAGCGAATAGAGCGACCGGCCCAACGTGCCGAACCATTCGTCAAAGGCGGCGCCGTACATCATCGTCGCCATCACGCCGAAAACATAGAATACGATGGAGATCATCACGATCACCGCGCCCATGCCCGGCAGCGCATCCAGCAGCGCCTGCACCACAGCGCGCATTTGCGGAATAACGGACAGCAGGCGCAGGGCGCGCACCACCCGCAAACCGCGCAGCGCCGACAGTCCCTGGCTGTCCGGGAACAGGCCGAAAGAGACCACGACAAGATCGAAGATATTCCAGGCAGAGGAGAAGAACCGCATCCCGTAGGCAAACAGCTTCAACGCCAGCTCCAGCACAAAGATCGCCAGAACCGCAGTATCGATCACATCCAGCAGCCCGCCCGCATGCGCCCGCACCGCGGCAGAGGTGCCAAGGCCCAGCGTGATGGCGTTAAAGATGATGATGCCCAGAATGGTATTGGTCACCCACCGGCGCTCGACAAATTCGCGGGCCCGGTCCCGAAGCGTATCTGCGGTCTGCGCGCTGCTGTCCACGGTCATTCTCCACCTGGTCTTTCAATTCTGCCGGGCACCGCAGAAGCGCCCGGACCAACTCCAGCCGCCACGGCCGCCGGCCTTAGCGCAACGGGTCCAGCCCGTAGTTGACTTGCAAGTCTTTCATCCAGGTCAGGGCCGACTTGTTCTTGGCGTCCTTAATCTTGCTGTACAGCGTCTGCGCCTTCTTGGTCGCCGATTTCTTGGCCGCGTTGTCACCGGATTTCAGCTTCTTCTCAACTTTCTTCAGCTCTTTCTCCAGTGCCTTGATCTCGGCCTTATAGGCATCCTTCTCGTCCTGCTTAGTCGGCATCACGGAATTCTTGGATCCGTCGGCATTGGTCGAGGCTGTCCCCGGCTGGCCGACAACCTTGCAGTTGATGCCCTTGGCCTTCAGCAGGCGCCAGACCTTGCCGGCATAGGTATCGTAGTCGTACTTGTCACCCGGCGGGGCGATGCCGCCTGCCGCGGTAAAGCAGCCGGACAGCAGAACTGTTCCCTTGAAATCCTTCGACAGGTTCTTTTTCTTATCCTTGTTCCCGGTCAGAAGATCGACGATCTGGTCAGGTGATTTCTTGCCCAGCTTGGTGCCCAGCCAGATACCGTTGATCTTCTCGCGCGAGCCATGGGCACAAAGAGCCACCGTTCCGGTCGTCAGCTCTCCAAAGTCAGCCTCGTCCGTATTCACGGTCTTGGTCTTGTACTTTGCAGCCTGCTTCTTGGCAGCCCCGTTGATTATTTTGTCGCCGCCTTTGAACTTCGCCAGCAGCGCCGCATAAACCTTGTCCTTGGTGACCTTCTTCAGATCCCCATCATGTTTGGCAACCAGCTTGTCCAGCGCCTCTTCAATGATAGAGAGGTTCTTTTTCGTCAGGTTCACCACTACATTGGTTTCATCAGCCAGTTCCGCCTCGAGCTTGGCCCAATCCTTGCGGATCACCTCAGTCTTGTCAAAATTGACAGGCGGCTTACCTTCCTTCGGCGGCGGCAGCATTCCGGTAATGCAAACCGACAGGTGGCCAGACGTGTCAATGCCGCCAACCACGCTCAGTTCCGGGGTGAAGCCCAGATCCTTCACCTGGGAAGAGTTTTGCGCGACCTGCTGAACTTTGGCGCATTTGGCAACCAGAGCCTGCGCCTTTTTCAGCCCGGGCAGTTTGATGCCCTGGGCCTGCATTCCCTTATCCTTGAGGTATTTTCCGATTGCCATCGCCATTTTGGCAATGTCGGCACTGGCAACGTTCTCGCCGCCGCCAGAACCCAGGAAAATCGTCTTGTACTGCGTGGCCATGTCACTTTCCTCCTGGCTGCTTCTGCATTCAATCAATCAAACGCGTAGGTGAACTCTCCGTCCTTTACATCAATGGCGACTTTCTCGACCTCCGCGCCGTCCATCAGGCGGCGCAGGAACTCGTTGGAAATTTCCGGCAGCATGGTGTTGGTGACAATTGCATCGATCATCCGGCCGCCCGAGTCCAGCTCCTGGCAGCGGTTGACGATCTCCTCGACCACTCCATCCGAATATTCGAACGGCACCCCATGCGCCTCCTGCACTCGGCGTTGGATGCGGCCCAGCTGCAGCTTGGTAATCTCGCCGATCATCTCCGGGCTGAGCGGGTAATAGGGGATCGCCACCAGACGCCCCAGCAGGGCCGGCGGGAACACCTTGAGCAGCGGATCGCGCAGCGCTTTCGCCATACCCTCAGGATCCGGCATCAGCTCCGGATCGGAGCACAGGTCCATGATCGTCTCGGTGCCGACATTGGAGGTCAGCAGGATCAGCGTGTTCTTGAAATCGATGATGCGGCCTTCGCCGTCTTCCATCACGCCCTTGTCGAACACCTGAAAGAAGATCTCATGCACATCCGGGTGCGCCTTCTCGACCTCATCCAGCAGCACCACGGAATAGGGCTTGCGCCGCACCGCCTCGGTCAGCACTCCGCCCTCGCCATAGCCGACATAGCCCGGCGGCGCGCCTTTCAGCGAGCTGACGGTATGGGCCTCCTGGTATTCCGACATGTTGATGGTGATGACATTCTGCTCGCCGCCATACAGAACCTCAGCCAGCGCCAGCGCGGTTTCGGTCTTACCAACACCGGAGGTACCGGCCAGCATGAACACCCCGATTGGCTTGTTCGGGTTGTCCAGCCCCGCGCGGCTGGTCTGAATGCGCTTGGCGATCATCTTCATCGCATGGTCCTGGCCGATCACCCGCTGGGCCAGCCGCTCTTCCAGGTTCAGGATGGTCTCGATTTCATCCTTGACCATGCGGCCCACCGGAATGCCGGTCCAGTCGCCCACCACCGAGGCGACGGCCTGATGGTCGACAATCGGCAGGATCAGCGCGCTGTCGCCCTGCAGCGCTTCCAGCTCTGCATTCTTGTCCTTCAGCTCCTGCATCAGCTTGGCGCGTTCTTCATCCGACAACGGGCTATCGGCGGCGCCCTCCGCCGCGTCGTCCCCTGCATCGGCCGGCGCATCCACGGGCGCGGCCCCCTCCCGGAGTTTGGCGCGCAGTTCCAGAATGCCTTCGACCACCGCCTTTTCCTTGTCCCAGCGTTCGGTCAGACCGGCCAGCCGCTCCTCCTCAGCAGCCTTGGCGGCCTCCACCGCCTCGCGCCGGTCAGCAACCTCGTAGCCTGCGGTCTCATCGCGGCCGATAATCTCCAGCTCTGTGGTCAGCGCCTCGATCCGGCGCTGGCTGTCGTCCACCTCGGCCGGCACCGCGTGCTGGCTGACGGCGACACGGGCACAAGCAGTATCCAGCAGGCTCACAGACTTATCCGGCAATTGCCGCGCCGGGATGTAGCGCGCCGACAGGCTGACGGCGGCTTCGATCCCCTCGTCCAGAACCTGCACCCGGTGGTGGTTTTCCAGCATCGACGCGATGCCGCGCATCATCAGGATTGCCTTCTGGATGCCCGGCTCATCAACCTTCACCACCTGGAAGCGGCGGGTCAGCGCCGGATCTTTCTCGATGTATTTCTTGTACTCGGCCCAGGTGGTGGCACCGATGGTGCGCAGCGTCCCGCGCGCCAGTGCCGGTTTCAAGAGGTTGGCCGCATCGCCGGTGCCCGCCGCACCCCCTGCCCCAACCAGCGTGTGGGTCTCATCCACGAACATCACAATCGGCACCGGGCTTGCCTGCACCTCGTCAATAACCTGACGCAGGCGGTTTTCAAACTCGCCCTTCATGCTGGCCCCGGCCTGCAGCAGGCCCACATCCAGCACCATCAGCCGCACGTCCTTGAGGCTGGGCGGCACGTCGCCGCGCGCAATCCGCAGGGCAAAACCCTCGACCACCGCGGTTTTCCCGACACCCGCCTCGCCGGTCAGGATCGGGTTGTTCTGCCGACGGCGCATCAGGATGTCGACAATCTGGCGGATTTCCTCATCCCGGCCCACGATCGGGTCGATCTCGCCATTGCGGGCCTGTTCGGTCAGGTCGGTGCAGAACTGCTCCAGCGCCTCGCCTTTGCCCATCGCACCCGGCGCCATCGACCCGGACGTCTCGCCCGGCTCCGCGCCGCCGCCGGTCACGTTGGAGCCGTCCTGCGCCCCCAGCGTTTCCTCGGGCGAGCCGTCGGTCGCCTCGTTGAAATTGTCAGCCAGATCATCCGCACCGATCTTCGCCAGCTCCGGCGACATGGCCGACAGGATATTGCGCAGCGCCGGCGTCTTCAGCATCCCCAGCAGCAGATGGCCGCTGCGCACCTGGCCCGAGGAATAGAGCAGCGAGCCCCAGACCCAGCCGCGTTCCATCGCATCCATCAGATGATCCGACAGGTCCGAGATCGTCGAGGCCCCGCGCGGCAGCATGTCCAGCGCCCGGGTGAGTTCGGTGGCAATCTTGCCCGCATCCAGATCATAATGCTGGATGATCCGGTGCATATCGCTGTCCTGCTGCGCCAGCAGCTGATGCATCCAATGCACCAGTTCGACATAGGGGTTCCCGCGCATCTTGCAGAACACGGTTGCGCTTTCGACGGCCTGGTACCCCAGCTTGTTCAATTTGCCAAACAGCGCCACGCGGCTGATCTCGGTCATCTCAAATCCCTCCCTCTACTCGCTCTTCAGCCCCGGCGCCTAATCCCGGGTACAGGTATAAATCATTCACGTCCGGCTGGTCGGCATCCGGGTCCGGGCGCGAGCGTACCCAGCTGGTGTGCCCCAGCCGTGTGGTGCCGCCCAAGGATGCCCGCGGCACCTCGTCGCCCGCCAGCACCAGGTTCACGTCCCAGTCCAGGACATCGCCCGCATAGGACCGCACAATCGCCCGCAGCCGGTCCAGTGCTGCGCCGCCCGGCAGCAGCCGCTCGTAGTCTTCCAGTTTCAGCGGTCCGATGCGAATGCGGAACTTGGCAGAGCGGCTCCAGACCTTGTCGCCGATGCTGGTGGTCTGCCCCAGCCCGCCATAGCCCAGCTGCCAGCGGTCATCCGGCTCCAGCTCCAGCCAGCTGCCGACATATTCCTCCAGGGTGACAGGCACCTCGAAAAACGCTGACAGGATCGACACCAGACCCTCGGCATTCTTGGCTCCCTTGGCCAGGTGGCCCGCGAAATGCAGTTTGGCCAGATCCGGCATGTCATCCCGGTCGCTGAATTTGAAACCGTTATAGCCGATCAGCGACGACACTTTGCGCGACATCGGATCATCGGCCCGGTCAAAGCTCACCGCGGGCGAACCTTGCGTCCAAGCCCGATAGAGCAGGCTCATCAGCCGGTGCGTCAGCATGTCGGCAAAGGCCACCATCGTCGGGTCGCGGTGGTTGCGTTTGCGGTCGCGGGCGTATTCGGTCAAATGCAGCGGCAGCGGCCCTTGCGGCCCGAACAGGCCGAAGAACCGGTTGGTCAGCACCGCGGGCTTATCACCCTCGGCCGGCTTGAACGCGGCAATGGTCGAGGGCGGAAACGCCAGCTCCGCCTCCTGCCCCAGCCGCAGCTTGTCCTGGCGCGGACGGCGGCTTTCGCCCAGGCGCGGGGCGTCATCAAAATGCGCCTCCAATACCCTCAGCGCCTGAAAAACGTGGTGCTTTTCAGGCTCAATGGCCAGCCGGCCATACAGGCTCAGATCATCCGGCCAAGGCCCTTTTCCGGTCGCCATCTGGCAATTTCCCCGCGTTTTTCGGTTTTCAGGACTGTCTCAGTGAATGAGTTGATGCTGGCATAACCGCGGAAGAACCGCTCCAGCACGGCCCCCAGCGCATAGATGTTGCTGCCCTCGAAAAAGCTCTCGTCAAAGCCCAGGGTGATCTCCAGCCCGCGCACTGCGGTGGACAGCACCTCATCGCTCATCCGGCGCACGATGGGCCGGGCGGCAACGGACAGGATGCCCTCCAGCTGCTTCTCTGTCACCCGGTCGCCCAAGGGCGCATAAAGCCCGACCAGCTCGCGCAGCGCCTCCGCCGACTGGCCCTTGCCGGTTTCTGCAATCGACGCGTAGTTCAGGCTCAGGTGCGAGATCAGCCGCCAGGCGGTATCGCCCTGCGCCAGGGTGGGGTGCGGACGGGTCGGCGACACCGGCAGCGTCACCTTTTGCACCGGTCCGCCTTCTGGCAGGTGGAACACATCATCATTTCCGGTGGCCAGCAGCATCGGCAGGTCGCGGTTGGTGCACAGCGCATTGACCGCCAGCTGTTCCAGCCCGGCTGAATAAGGCGCCTGCGCCCGGTCCACCAGCGTCAGGAACACCTCCGAACCCAGATAGGAGCTGCGCACCCCGCGCAGGCGTTCCTTCTCAGAGCGCTGCCGCATCCGCCGCTTGACGGTGTAATAGGCCGGGTGGCTTTCACCCGCGGCAGTGAAATCATTGGCGGAATAGAACGGGCGGAATACCACGTCATCCTCACCCTCGCCGCTGATGCCGGTCACGCTCTGCAGCCCGTATATCTCGAAATCAAGGCCCGCGGTGCGGTTCGGGATCACATGATGCTCGGTATCAATCGGCGCGATCCGCACCCGGTCGCAGCGTTTCTCAAACAGGTTCACGGCGGGCACCGCGTTCAGCTTGAACACCTCCGGCACCACGATCGGCGCAATCTCCGGCATCCCCTCGCGCAGCAGGATATAAAGATCGACCTCATTGCCCTCAGATTTCTGCAAGCCCGCCTGCAGCCCCTGCAGCTCGACAAAGCGGAACCGCTCCGGCATCGCAAAATATTCCTGCAGCAAGCGGTAGCCGTCATAAACCCTGCGCGGCATCGGCAGCAGCGCTTCCTCCGGGCTGAACCCCTTTTGCACCACCTTGGCGCCGCGCAACGGCAGCTGCCAGTCCGCCCGCCGGTCGGTGGAGCGTGCAACGATCCCCTGCACCTGGGTGCAGAGCAGCTCCAAAAGCGGCCAGCTGTTGCCCGCCTCGCTGGTCAGGTACAGCGTCAGCTTGTCCATCTCCAGCTTACTGATCGGGTCACCGTCGATCCGCTTGATCCGCAGCCGGATGCCTGCGCGGGCGTCGTACCCGGTGGCAACACCCGCCGCCACCAGCTCGCCGCGGCCGTCGATATACTGCGCTTCGGTGATCTGGATCGGCCACATGGCCAGATCGGCAGAGGTGCGGAACTCGCAAGGCGTCTGCTCGCCCTCAGTCAGCCGCGACCGCAGGGTGGAACCGCGCTTCAGCACATAGCCGCTTTTCACCGCGGAATTCGCCACATCCGGCTCGAACGCCGCAATCATCATCGACGGCGTCGGTGCCAGGTAATGCGGATAGATGATTTCCAGCAGGTTAGAGGTGAAGTTCGGGTACTGCAGCTCCAGCTCCAGCTGCACCCGCGCGGTCAGGAAGGCCGCACCTTCCAGCAACCGCTCCACGTAGGGGTCAAGAACTTCGACCCCCTCCATGCCCAGCCGCGCCGCAATCTTGGGATAAGCGGCAGCAAACTCCGCGCCCATGTCGCGCAGGTAATTCAGCTCATTCTCGTAATGGGTCAGCAGCCGTGTATCCATCACATGGCCCTTTCCATTTGCACTTCGCCGGTGGTCAGATCGACCTTGCTGCGCAGATACAGCTCCAGCGGCATCGGCTGCGCCCACATGTCGGCGCGGATTTCCAGACCCACCGTCATCTCGGTGGCATCGGTGCCATCCTGCAGCCGCACATCGACAGAGCCTTCGATGATCCGCGGCTCATAGGTGGCAATCGCCTGCTTGATCGACCGGCGGATCGCCTCGGCCTTCTCGGTGGTCGAGGCCTCCCCCGCCACTTCGATCAGACCGTAATTCAGCACCGAGGCCGAGACCGACGGGTATTTCTCTGCATCGAAATGACTCTCGACATTCTGGGTGTTCAGCAGCCAGGACAGATCGCGCTGAATGATTTCCCGCAGCCGCACCAGGTCAATCACCCGGCTTTCGCGGGTTTCCTTCAGATCGCCAGGCGCATTGTCGGTCAGCCGGTCCAGCAGCGAAGGCTGCAGGCGCTCGGCCAGTGTCTTGTCAGCCATTCTCTTCGCCGTGCCCGTCCATCCGGAGTGTGCGCACGTCCATGATGGCAATATCCTCATCGCCGATTGCCAGCAGCCGCTGGCCCAGACCGGTATAGGTTTCCCCGCCAGCGTCCTGCCACACCGTTGCCCGCGCCAGCATCGACAGACCATCGGCCTTTTCGCTGCCGGGATAACGGGTCGGGATCATCGCCGCCACTTCGCCGCCGCCCGCCAGGGTCAGCGTGCCGGCGGTCCAGACCGCATCGCGCAGGTCGCTCGGCTCCTCCGCCTCGAACGAGACGATCTTGGAAAACGGCAGCCAGTAATACTTGCCGTTCACAACCGCTTCCAGCACCGGCCCCAGACGCATGTCGGCATCGGCGATCCACTCGAACCGCTTGCCGTTCACCTCGCCGGGGCTGGCAGGTGCTGCATCAAACGCCTTGGCGCGCAGCTCCGCGGCTTCCTTCGGGTTGCCGGCTGCCAGCAGCTTCTGCGCTTCGATCAGATGCGCCAGCCACTCCTCCGGCTCGCCCAGGATCAGCGGCGACTTCTCACCGGCAAACACCTTCTCGCGGTAGACCTCGCAGATGATCGCCTCACGGTAGGCCTGCGCCATAACCGTGGCGCCTTCATCCAGCCCCGCGGCCGCCTTCAGCTGGGCAATTGCCCGGTTCCAGTCGCCCAGAACGCACAGCAGCTGGAACAGGAAAACCCGCAGCTTGGCATTGCTCGCGTCCGCCCGGATCTTGGCCTGCAGCGCCTCCAGCGCCGCCTTGGGATCACCAGCTTTCAGATGCTCTTCGGGTGTCATGGGGCTCTACTCCGCAACGGGGATGAATGCTGCAAATACGTCAGAAAAAACGGACCCCGGGCGGCAATACGCCCGGGGCCAGTCAAATGGTTTACTCGACCTTGCCGGTCTGCACGTTCCACTTGAAGGTGCCTTCAGTGGTGAGTTTACCGGTTTTCTGGTTGGTCGACTTGTACTCATGCTCCAGCGAAGCATAGGCCAGCGACCAGGTTTCTTCCGGGATGCCGTCTTCGCTGGCAGAGATGGAATAGCTGTCAACCACCACATCCTTGAACTTCCAGATCGAATAGACCAGCAGGCCCTGGCTGGCGCTGTCGCCGGAGCGGCACCAATGCATGATGATTTCCGGGCGCACGGTGCCGTTGGCAACCGACAGAGCCAGGTCATTGGACGCTTTGCCCATCTGCGAGGTCAGCTCAACCTTGCCGAAATTGGAGTTCGCATGCATCCGCTGGGTCGAACCCAGATCGGTCATCTCAACTGCGCGTTCCACGTTCCAGCTTGCCGACTGGACAACGATCCATTTCTTGTGCTGCTCCTCGGTTGCATCGCCTTCGATGTCCGAAATTTGCACGAACATATTTGCAGCCATTTTTCTATCCTTTCAAAATTTAAGATCTCTACTGCACTATGAGTGTTGAGGCCGGGAGTGGGTAATCAGCCTCCTTTTTCCGAGGGCAGTTTCGATACCAGCCGCAGCGAGACGGAAAGCCCCTCAAGCTGGTAATGCGGGCGCAGGAAGAATTTTGAGGTGTAATACCCCGGGTTGCCCTCGACCTCTTCCACAACCACTTCGGCTGCGGCCAGAGGTTTGCGCGCCTTCTCGTTCTCCGAGGAGATATCCGCGTTGAAATCAACATAGTTGTTGATCCAGTCCTGCAGCCAGGATTCCATGTCCTGACGGCTTTTGAACGAGCCGACTTTGTCCCGCACCATGCACTTGAGATAGTGCGCGAACCGGCAGGTGGCGAACAGATACGGCAGCCGCGCGCCCAGGTTGGCGTTGGCGGTGGCGTCCGGATCGTCGTACTCGGCCGGCTTGTGCAGCGACTGCGCGCCCATAAAGGTCGCAACGTCGGTGTTCTTGCGGTGGATCAGCGGCATCATGCCGTTCTTCGCCAGTTCCGCCTCGCGCCGGTCGTCGATGGCAATTTCGGTCGGGCATTTCTGATCGACGCCGCCATCGGTGGTCGGGAAGGTGTGGCTCGGCAGGTTCTCCAGCGTGCCGCCGCTTTCCACCCCGCGGATGCGCGAGCACCAGCCGTACATCTTGAACGAGCGGGTGATGTTCACCGCCATGCCATAGGCGGCGTTGACCCAGCCGTATTTCTCGCTGCCGGCACCTGCGGTGTCTTCTTCAAAGGCGAACTCTTCAACCGGATCGGTCTTGGAGCCATAGGGCAGACGGCCCAGGAAGCGCGGCATCGCGAGACCCACGTATTTCGCATCCTCGCTGTCCCGCAGGGAGCGCCAGGCGGCATATTCCGGGGTCTGGAAGATCTTGGTCAGATCGCGCGGGTTCGACAGTTCCGCCCAGCTGTCCATCTGGAACAGGGTCGGCTTGGCGCCGGTGATCAGCGGCGCATGCGCAGCTGCGGCGATCTTGGACATCTCACCCAGCAGTTCGATGTCCGGCGGAGAATGGTCGAAATGGTAGTCGGCCACCAGCGAGCCGTAGGGCTCGCCGCCCAGCTGGCTGAATTCCTCGGTATAGATCTTCTTGAAGATCGGCGACTGGTCCCATGCCGTGCCCTTGAACTTCTTCAGGGTCTTCGACATCTCCTTCTTGGTGATCGGCATCACCCGGATTTTCAGCTGCTCATCGGTCTCGGTGTTGTTGACCAGATAATGCAGGCCCCGCCAGGCGCTTTCCAGTTGCTGGAATTCCTCGTTGTGCAGGATCAGGTTGACCTGTTCGGTCAGCTTCTTGTCAATCTCCGCCACGATGCTCTCGATCGAACGCAGCGCGTCATCGGAAATCAGCGCAGAGTTTGCCAGCGCCTGTTCGGCCAGGGTCTTGACCGCGCTTTCCACGGCTGTCTTGGCCTGGTCCGACTTGGGGCGGAATTCCTTCTGCAGCAAGTTTGCGAATTCGGCAGAGCCAAAGGCGGCTTCACCGGCAGCGGCTTCCGCCTGGAGTTCTTCTTCAGCCATCTTTGTCCTCCGCTCTTATTCTTCGCTGTCGGCTTCGTTGCCGGGTTTCGGCTGCGCCGCCAGGGTTTTCAGCAGGCTCGGGTCCTGGATGATCTTAGAGATCAGATCCTCGGCGCCGGTCTTGCCGTCCATGTAGGTCATCAGGTTCGACAACTGGGTGCGCGCCTCCAAAAGCTCGCGCAGCGGCTCCACCTTGGCGGCAATCGCTGCGGGCTGGAAATCGTCCATGCTCTCGAACGTGATGTCGACCGCCAGGTTGCCCTCGCCGGTCAGCGTGTTGGGCACGGTGAAGGCGGCGCGCGGCGCCATCGACTTCATCCGGTCATCGAAGTTGTCCACGTCGATTTCCAGGAACTTGCGGTCCGCCACCGCGGGCTGCTCCACTTCGGATTTGCCCACCAGGTCGCTCATTACGCCCATCACAAACGGCAGCTGCACCTTCTTCTCGGCGCCATACAGCTCCACGTCGTATTCGATCTGGACCCTTGGTGCCCGGTTGCGGGCAATGAATTTCTGTGAACTTCCGGCCATCTAGGTCTCCTTACTCGTCTTGCTTTCACGGGCTCCTCAGCCAGTCCGGCCGCGGCCTGCCCCGTGTCGGTCAGTCGTCGTCTTCTTCGATGCCGCCAATGAGGTGGACGTTGTCCACCCCCTGCGGCGCCATGTCATTCATGATGGTGAGGAAGTCGGCCCCCACCAGCCGTTTGGCCCGCTCCAGCAGGATCGGCAGCGGGCTCGACGGTTCCGCGCGCCGGTAATAGCTGATGATCCGGTCCAGCGTGTTGGACACATCCGTGGGCGAGTTGATGGCCCCCGGCGCCGCGGGCGGACGCCCGGCAGTACCCGCTGCCGGGGCCGCCGCCCCGTCCGCTGCGGCCTCATCCTCTTCGCCGCCATCCTCAGCCGCCTCATCCGCGGCGACACCCGCATACGCGCGGATGCGCTTGGCGATCTGCTGCAGCAGCTTGATCAGCGCGCTCAGATCCGGGCCCTGCCCAGGCGTCTGCTCGTCAAACACCGCCGAGATCGCCCGCACGTTCTGCTCCGCGGCCTCCACCGCTGCCAGCCGCTGTGCAACGGTGTCTTCGTCGCTGTCCTGAAACGCGGCACCGATGGTGGCTGTGTCGGGCACATGCTCCATGCTGTCCGGCGCTGTCATCAGCCCCTCGGCAATCTCGATGTCGCGCAGGCAGAACCGACCGAAGCCGCGGCTCTCGCTCAGCGGCGCCCGGCGCAAAGACCGGTAAAGCGGCGACGCCCCCGCCATCCCGTCCGGCTGGCCGCACAGGTCCTGAATGGCGTTGATCCGCATGGTCGGGTCGCCGTCATCCTCATCCAGCTCCGGATGGCAGGTGTCCCAGAACTCCTCCAGGCAGCCGCGGATATAGGCGGTCACATCGGCAAAGCCGGTCAGCCCTTCGGAATGCAAAAGCGCATCCCCCAGAAACACTGCCGCGCGCAGGTCATGGCTGCGCTCCAGCACTTCCAGCGCTTTCTTCTGAACTTCGCGGTAATCGGGGTCGGTGGCTTCGATCGTCTCGTTGCCCACCACCGATTCCTCGCCCGGCTGGGCCGCCAGCTCCATGTCGGTGAAGGCCGGATCGTATTCCAGGTTTTCACCGCTAGGGGCATCATCCCCTTTGGATTGCAGAAATACTGCAGGATCCATCGTCTTTCGCTCCCCCTGGGCGCATTGATTATTGGTCACGTTACCGTGTGGTAACGCAACGTAAAGCGAGAGCCACTCTTTTTCTGACTGGTGGTTAAACCCGCGGAAACCTCAAACAATAACTTGACCCCAAGTGAGCCTTATCGCCATCCTAAAGTCAAACCTTTTCCCAGCTTTTCACGGCGGCGGATTGATGAGTATTGATCGTATTTCTGGCAAAGAAGTCAAAGAGATGGTCCGCGAGGGGGCCAAGAAAAGGATGAGCTTTGCCTTCTGCCTGGACCAGGGCAAGGACCCGCTCCTGATGATCCAGCCCGGCAAGAAACCGGAAACACTGAAGACGCCGATGAAAAAAGCGGGCGGCGGCCCGCCCATGGCCTGGGGCACCTATGTGGTGCGCTCCGGCAATATGGAGGTGATCTGCGAAAGCGCGCCGCAGCGCATGGTCACGGAACTCAAGAAGTTTCTCAAGCGCAATCCGGCCAAGGTCAACGTGCTGTTTTACGACGACGGCGGCAACCTCCTGGACAGCCTCAAACCCGAGGCCCCCGAGAGCCAGGTGACAGAGGAGGACGCCTCCGACATCTCCGGCTCCGGCATCGACGCCAAGGCCATTGCGCCGCTGAAACGGCGGCTGAAACGGATCCAGCCGCGCATCACCCTTGCCCCCGGCCCGCTGGAGCTGAAACTGAAACGCGCGCTGGCCAAATCCGTCGGCCTGATCAACGATGGCCGCCTGCAGGAGGCGGAAACCATGATCGTGGTGATCGAACGCGCCGTCGCCCGCATCGGCGCTGACCGCGAAGATGAAGCCAAGTCGATGAAACGCGGCCAGCGCGAAATGGACCAGCGAAGCTTGGGCGCCCAGGTCAAACGCGCCCAGTCCCTGCAGGCCAATGTCGCCCGCGCCCCGGGCAAGGTCCGCGACCGCCTGGGCCGCGCCCTGCATGTCGCCGCCCGGCATCTCAAACGCCGCGATCTTGAGTCAGCCCGCGACGCCATGGACAAAATCGAAAAGGCCCTGACTGCCCTGGTCTGACCCCGAACACAGCCCGGCCCGCAGCGGTTGCGGGCTGGGCACCGCCCCCGGAATACGGAGACAGTGATGCCCCTCAAACGCCTGCTGACTGCCCTCGCCCTGATCTTCCTGCCGTTGGCCGCCGCGGCGGAAACCGGCCCGCTGCGGGTTGAGCTGAACAAGGCAGAAGAGATCGAGGGCGGCGGCTGCCGCGCCTTTTTCCTGTTCCGCAACCAGACCGGCAAAAGCTTTGAAGGCTTCGAAATGTCGCTCGCAATCCTCGACAGCCAGGGGGTGATTGACCGTCTCCTGTCGATCGACGCCGCCCCCCTGCCCGTCCAGCGCACCACCCTGAAACTCTTCGAAATCCCCGGAATCGCCTGCAGCAATATCTCCGAGATCCTGCTGCACGATATCACCGCCTGCCAGCCCCAGAACGAGGAGCAGATGGACTGTTTCCCAATCCTGGAGCTCGGCTCCCGCGCCGCCGCGCAGCTGGTGAAATAGGCCATGTCCGGCACCTGGGATATGCTCGGCACCGGCGGTCCGGTGATTGCGCTTCTGGCGCTGATGTCGCTGCTGTCGGTCACTGTGATTGCGGTCAAGCTGATCCAGCTCTGGCCGGTGCGCTCGGGCCAGGACGCCCGCGAACAGGCGCTCACCCAATGGAAGGACGGCGACCGCAAGCGCGCCCAGGACAGTATTGCGGACGGCAAGTCGCCCGCTGACCGTGTGATGCGCTACGCCATGCAAGCGCTGCAGGAGGGTTTGCGCGGCCCGCTGCTGCAGGATGAGCTGCAACGCCGCGGCAATGAGGAGGTGAGCCGGATGAACTCCCTCATCCGCCTGCTGGAGCTCATCGCCATGGTCGCGCCGCTCCTGGGTCTGCTCGGCACCGTTCTGGGGATGATCCAGTCGTTTCAGGAACTGGAGCTGGCACAGGGTGCGGCCAATGCCTCGGTGCTGGCCGGCGGCATCTGGCAGGCCCTCTTGACCACTGCCGCGGGCCTTCTGGTGGCGATCCCTGCGGCCGTCGCCGCCGGGCTGTTTGCGGCCCGCATCGACGCCGCCGCCCAAACCGTCGAAAGCGCCGCAGGCCGTCTGCTGCTGATCGACGGGTCGCGCTGACACGGGGGGTCGCTGCCATGATGATCAACCGGCCAGCACGCCCCCGCGCCCTGATCTCGCTGGTGCCGATGATCGACGTCATGCTGATCCTTCTGGTGTTCTTCATGGTGACCTCCACGTACTTGAATCTCGACATGATCCCCGCGCTAAAACCCGCTGAGGGCACAGCCCGCAGCGCCGCATCCCCGGCCGGCACTGTGATGATCCGCCTCGGTGCTGATGGCGTGCCGGTTCTGCGCGGCACCGCATTGGACGCAGAAACCCTGCAATCCGCACTCGCCGCCGCCGTTGCAGACGAACCCCTTACCCAAGTGGTCATCCTCCCCTCCGGCGCAGCGCAGACGCAGGCGCTGATCACCGTGATGGACGCCGCCGCCCTGGCCGGTGCCACCCGCCTGCGCGTCCTGCGGCTGGAGGCGGCGCAATGAAGCTCAACCGCCCGGCCCGCAACCCGCATTCCGAAACCATCATCGCTCTCATCGACGTGGTGTTCTTCCTTTTGGTCTTCTTCATGCTGATCGGCCGCATGGACGCCACCGCCCCGTTCGACGTCCGCCCCGCCACCGCCGTCACCGGCCGCGACATGCCCGCAGGCGGCATCACCCTCGCGGTCTCCGCCGCCGGAGACCTGGCCCTCGACGGCATGGAACTCCCCCGCGCGGCCCTCTCCCCTGCCCTCGCCGGTCTGCTGGCAGGCGACCCTGCCTTACGCCTGCGTATCAACGCCCACCGCGCCGCCGAACTGCGCAACGTGCTGCCGCTGGTGGCCGGGGCCGAGGCGCTGGGGTTCACTGACGTGGTGCTGGTGGTCACCCCGGAAACGGACGGGTGACGCGCCCACCCGCCATATGGGCGCTGGGGCTTGCGGCCTCCGCCCTGGTCCACGCCGCAGGGGCCGGCGCGCTGCTGATCTCGCTCACTCCCGACCCGCCGCCGCAGCAGCCCGCTCCGGAAAGCAGCCTCAACCTGCAGGCCCACCGCATCCCCCGGTCCCACGCGGTGCCGCAGCCGGCCGAAGGCGCGCAAGCCCCTGAATCTGAATTGCAAAGCCAGGGCCTTTCCGCAGGCAGCATCCCGCAGTCCAAGGCCGTGCCCCAAGCCCCTGCGGCAGACAGCCTCGCCTCTGCTGCCCCGCAAGCAGCCAGCCTGCCAGCGGCAGCGCCGCAAGCGCCTGTGGCTGCCCCAGCACCGGCTTCAGCAGACCGCCTCGCAAGCGCGGCAGCGCCCGCCGACAGCCTGTCGGCTGCCCGCCCGCAAAGCACGCCGGCTGAAACTGCCGCGCCATCTGCACCGCAGGCGGCCGCGGCGGCCGCTGCCGTCCAGCCAGCACCCTCCGCAGCGCCGCAGCCGGTCTTCCTCGCCGCCGCAGAAGGCCCCGCTGTCCCGCTGCCCGATACTGCTGCTCCGCTGGCCTTCGCGCGCCCACTGCAACCTGCCCCGGCAGCCCTGCCGCAAGCGGTCCCGGCCAGCCAGCCCAGCCCGGAAGCACAGCCTGAGACCGCCCCCCTGCCCGGCACCGACCCCGACCCGCAGCCGGCCACGGCCGCCGTCCCCGACGCCCCCCGCATCAAGGCCGCGCTGGCCTTTCAGGGCGGCTCCGGCGACATCGACCCGGTCTCCCTCGCCGCCTTCCAAAGCTTCATGCAGCCCGGCGATGCGGCGGCACAGGGCGACCCCCTGCGCGATGGCGTCTCCGGCATCCTCTCTGCGGTGCACTGTTCCCGCCTGCAGGTGGCCTTTATCCCGGAAACCGCCACGCTGGAGGTCCGCGGCCACCTGCCTGAGGACGGCATGCGCTCTCCTGTTCTGGCAGCACTGCAGGCGCAAATGGGCGGTGACATCACCGTTTCCGACCAGATGCGTCTCTTGCCCCGCCCGCAATGCGGCGCGCTGGCGGGCATTTCAAACGTCGGCCTGCCGCAAAGCACCGACCAGATCACCAATCCGCTGCTGGTCGGCAGCGACACCCATGCCCGGGTGCTCGACTATTCCGGCGGCGAGCGGCTGTTCTTCGACCTCACTGCACCAGACTACCCTTCCTATGTCTATGTGGACTATTTCGACGCTGGCGGCGCGGTGCTGCATCTCTCACCGAACGAACTGGTGCCGTTGGCGGCGGCCACCCCCAAGAGCGCCCTGCGTGTCGGCGCCAAGGAGGCCGGTGACCCCGGCCTGCAAATCACCGTCGCCCCGCCCTACGGCCAGGAAATCGCCGTCGCCTTCGCAGCCTCCCACCCGCTCTATGAGGGCAGCCGCCCGCTCAGCGAACCCGCCGCGCCCTATCTGGAGTTCCTGCGCACCCGGGTCGCGGCGGCCCGCGCCGAACATGCTGATTTCAAGGGCGAATGGGTCTATTTCCTGATCACCACCCACGCCCCCTGATCTCAGGCAGCACAGGCAGTACTCCCGCGCCCGCAGGCCCGCGGCTGGCGCCGCCAGGCCTTGGCGGCCTTGGGCGTGGCACTGCGCTCACGCGCAGCGCGCCGCCCCGCTGTTTTCCGGGTCAAGGGCTGCGCCAGCAGCCGCGCAGGCTGCGCGGTTCACCCTTGAGGCGGAAAACGGCGGTATATCATCGGGATGGCGCCTTAAGGGCAAACCTGCCCTTAAGGCGCCTCTCAGCAAATGAAAACCCGGCTTCCCCCCGGCACAGCGCCACGCCCAACCGGACGGGTGTATTTTTCAAATGCACCCGCGCGGGCGGGAGCCCCCTGCCCTGCTGCTTCAAAGCCTGTGAACCTACTGGCAGCCGCCCGCGGCCCAGCTTTTCAGCACCTGTTTCAGCGCGCCGCCAAAGGGATGCTGCTTGCCCAAGGACCGCTGCATGTTGAGGCTCAGGTAGGTGTTGCCCTGGGCGCACAGCCGCTCCCGCGTCCACTGGTGGCAGCTGCTGCAGGACTGCCCCTTCCAATAGCTGTCCGGCAAGCCCTCGATGGGCGGGAAAGAGGGGGAACGGGTCACCGCCTCGGCAATTGTCAGGCCGGAAATCTCCGCAACACCGCTTTGCAGCGGGCTGGCATAGGTCACCGGGCCGGCCTCCGCCAACTGCGCAGGTTCAGTTGCTGGTTTCCTTGCAATTTCAGGGGCCGCCCCGCCCGCCGCCGGATCTTTCCCGGCGCCGGCTTTCAGCGCCGCCGCCTCCGCCGCCGCCGCTTCCGCAAACTTCCCTTCCGGATAGGCCATCAGATAAGCGTCATAGGCGGCCTTGCTGCCATCCGCCTGCGCCGCCTGGAACATCGCGGTTTCCGCATCCTGAACCGCGGCCGGCGCCGGTGCCGCTGGTGCGGGTGCAGCCGCCGCAACTGCCCCGGCGCCGCCGTGCAGCTCCTCTTCCATCAGCTCTGCCAGAAGCGTCCGGGCCGCACCGGCATATTTGCCATCGCCATAACCGCGCAGGTACAGCATGATCTGCATCACATCCCGCGACTCCTGAACAGAGGCCCAGACCTGCGCCTCCTGGATTTCTGCAGTGCTCATCACCGCCTCCGGCGCGGCTTCGGCAAAGACAAAATCGCTCACCAGGGACGACGTGTCCCAGGGCGTCTGCTTGCCGCCGCTTTGCTCCAGCACCGCGCGGCGCACCTGCTTGAACACCTGCTCCACCGGTGCCCCCGGCACCGTGATCTCGCGCGCCAGCGCTTCGGTGAAGGGGCTGTTCGCCCCTTCCCCGTCCAGTGCCACATCGCCCGGCGCGGTGGCATAGGCCAGGAAGGTGCCGGTCGGCGCCTTCATCTCCGCGAGACCGCTCTCATTCAGATCCGCCACTGTCTTGAACGGGTTGTTGCGGCAGGCGTCCAGGATCACGATATTGGTGCGGTTGCGGGCCGAGGCCATCTGCCGCAGGACCGACTGCGCCTCAATCGCCATCAGATCCAGGTCGGCGGCATCCGCCAGCGCGGCATCCACCGGCAGCAGGTAGTTGCTGCCAAAGCTCTGCACCCCGTGGCCGGCATAGTAGAACAGCCCGGTCGCCTCCGCCCCTGCCCCGCGCAGCTTGCGGCCGAACTGGGCAATGGCGCGCTTCATCTCAAGCTGCTTGGCGTCCGCCGCCAGCGTCACCTCGAACCCCAACCCTTCCAGCGTTTCGGCAATCAGCCGGGCGTCACGCACCGGGTTGTCCAGGGTTGAGACCGCGCCATAGGCCGAGTTGCCGATCACCAGCGCCAGCCGTTCCTCTGCCAGAGCGGTCACGCCCCAGCAGGCCGCAACAGCCGCCAGCAGCATCAGCCGGATCCGGATCATCAAATTTCGCACGCACCTGCTCCAATTCCCGCCCGCGGTTTTCGTCCTGCGGGGCTGCATCCTATTTCTTAAAGGTATTTGGTTACCAAACTATCGCGTCCCTTGCACCGGGCGGCAAGACTGCTGTTAGTCTGGGCGCATCGTTTCCCGCCCGGCCCCGCGTGCCGGGATGACCCTTTCGGTAACTTGACTGGATTCTGCATGCTCCGTTTAACCCTTTCAATCATAACAATTTTTCTGCTTCTCGTCCGCCCGGCCCTGGCCGCCGGCCCGTTTGAGGGCGGCTGGCAGCTGACGCCCGAATCCTCGGCCATCCGATTCATATCGATCAAAAAGGGCAGCATTGCGGAATCCAGCCGTTTCGCCGCCTTCTCCGGCGGCATCTCTGAGGCGGGCGAGGCAGAAATCCGCATTGCGCTCGACTCCGTCGACACCTCCATCGACCTGCGCAACGTGCGGATGCGGTTCCTGTTCTTTGAAACCTTCACCTACCCCGAGGCGGTGGTGACGGCCCGCATCGATCCGGCGCAGATCGCGGATCTTACCGCGGCGCAGCGCAAACAGATCGACCTGCCGGTCACCCTGTCGCTGCACGGGGTCGAGGCCGGGCTGACCATTCCGGTAGCGGTAACACTGCTAGGCAGCAACCGCGTCGCCGTGGCCACTGTGCAGCCGGTGATCCTGAAGCTGGAGGATTTCAACCTGACAGCCGGCCGCGAAAAGCTGGAGGAGGCGGCAGGTGTCACAATCACCCCCGTGGGCCTTGTCAGCATGGACCTGCTGTTTGACCGCAACGGCGGCGGCACCGCAGCTGTCCCCGCGGGGACAGTGACTGCCGGCGCTGCCACGGCGCTGGAAGCCAGCGGTGATTTCAGCCGCGAGGCTTGCACCGGCCGGTTTGAAATCCTGTCGCAGGGCCGCAGCGTCAATTTTGCGCCCTCCACCGCCCGGCTGGATGCGAACTCCCGCGACTTCCTCAACAGTCTGTCGGACATCATCCGCCGCTGCCCCGGAATGGTGGTTGAGGTCGGCGGCCACACCGACAGCCAGGGCAAGGCCGCCTGGAACATGACCCTGAGCGAGAAGCGCGCCGCGGCAGTGAACCAGTACCTGCAGCAAAGGGGCATTCCGTCAGAGCGCCTGGTCGCGGTTGGTTACGGCGAGACCACGCCGCTGGTCGCCAACGACACGGTGCAGAACCGGGCCAAGAACCGCCGGATCGAGTTCAAAGTGCTGAACTGATCCGCCCCTGATCCGCGAGCCCTCTTGCTGTCCCCGCGGGGACAGCAGCAACCAACGCAACAGGACCCGGCCCCGGCGCCGGGTCTTTCTGTTGCAGGGCGCAAGGTTCCGGCGAGGGGCTGGCTCAGGTGTCCCCGCGGGGACACTGGGAGGATCTTTCTATCCCCTGCCCTCCCCCTTGCCCCGCGGGGACAGGGCGGAATTCTACGGGTATATTGCCCCGTTCCGGCAACGTGTCCCCGCGGGGACACGTTAATGAGCGGTCAGCATTTGCCTGGCGAATACGTATCCTCCCAGTGCCCGCGCCGATCAGAAGGCATAACAGTTTTACTCTTCAGACCGGAAAATCCGCGCATCTGTCCCTGCGGGGACAGTTGCGGCACACAGACCCAAACACAGGGATTAGACAAGAAAAAGGCCCGGCAATTCTGCCGGGCCTTTGTGTCGTTGGTGATGTCCCCGCGGGGACAACTGTGTCAGCCGTCGTCTTCCAGCGCCGCAAAGAAGGCGGCAATGGCGTCTTCCAGCTTGTGCCGGTCGATCTCCGAGAAGTCGCGTTCCATCGCCATTTCGATCTTGCCGTCGCGGGCCTGGCAGCGGACTGTCCCCGCGGGGACAGTGCAGCGCAACGTGGTCTTGGCCACCCCCGGGCGCGGTGCAGCGGCGGCGCGGGGCGCGGGTTTGCGCTTGCCTTCGAGAAAACCGCGCAGCGCGTTCAGCTCCGCCTCTTCGGTTTCGGCCTTTGCCCGCGTCAGCGCCTCCCGCAACTCCGGAATGTGTGCCGCATCAGCCTCCAGCCGTTTCCGCAATTCCAACCCCAGCGCGCGCGGGATCGCCTCCGGGAACTTCAGCAGATCGCCCACCGCACCCAGCAGCTGGGCAAAATGGCGGATATAAATCTTCTTCTGACGTCCCGCCGAAGCATAAAGGTCGGTGACCGCCTCCTCGAGGGATTTCGCCCTGGTGCCCTCGTCCTGAGAATAGCTCAGTGCCAGCTGGGCCATTTCGGCAAAAGAGATGTCACGGCGCACCAGGTTCTCATCCACCATCCGGCGGTAGAGGCTCTGCAGCGTGTCGCCCTTGGCCACCAGACCCGCGGGGATATGCTCATAGGCCTCATCCTCTGTCTCCCGCAACAGCTCCAGATAGGCGCGCAGGCGGCGGTAGCCCTGGATCAGCTCATAGGTGCCGTCGTCGTTTTCCTCCACCCGGATCGGGTTCGACAGGCCGATGGATTTGATCGACGCCTTCAGTTCGTCCAGGTCCGGGTCGCGGCCTTCACGGCGGTCGCGGATCAGCTTGGTTGCGGCAATGCGGCCGATCGGGATCCTGTCGACCATCAAGCCCAGCTTCTTCAGCCGCACGAACTCATGCGCCAGACGGTCGTTTTCGGCGCGGATTTTCTGCTCCGCCTCGGCGCGGGTGCGCAGCGCATCGGCGTTCTCGGAGATCGCGGTGGCCATTGGCCCGCGGCGGGTCTCAGCGGGTTTTTCCGCCGGTTTTTCCGGGGCTGTCCCCGCGGGGACAGCGGCGGTGTCAGGAGTGAAGTCGATGTCGAAGACTCTGCGTTTGCTCATGCCTCATCCTCCAGTTTTTCCCAGGCTTCCAGCGCGTAGGCCTTAAACTCGTCATAGGCCTGATCAAACGACGCCCGCGCGCGACGCCAGGTTTCGCGTGTCATATCCCGGTAATCGATTTCGTAGATGGAACTTAGGAATCTGCCCGATTGTTCGACTGCGCGGGTCATCTCGATCGGGTGCTCGGTCATTCTACCCTCAAAAACCTTCATAAATGCCGAACGCATCGCACGGTGCAAATCGTTACCGCTTTCGTAACGAGTGAGAAGGAAACGGACGTCCTGGAAAACCTTGGGCAAAGCAAATGTCCCCGCGGGGACAACGCCGTTGAAGGCCGACAGATCCTCCAACGCTTCAGAGAGCTGGCCGACGAAGGAGGTGGTGGAGTCATATTCCCAATAGCCGGGGCCGGAGGGGATATAGAGCATATCGGCGGCGAACACCGCGTTCATCGACTGGTAGCCGATGGCGGGCGGGCAGTCGAAAATCATCAGGTCGTAATCCTCGGCCGGCAGCTGGTCGAGGTAGCGGGAGACCGCGGCGAAGAACGACCATTCCGGGTTCAGGTGCCGGTACTGGGCAGAGGCGAATTCGACAAAGGCCGCATTGGCACACGACGGGATGATGTCGATGGTCGGCCAGCTGGTCGGTTTGACGAAATCGCTGACCCGCAGGTCCTGCAGCCCCATGCCGGTGATGGCGTCGGGCAGCTGGCGCTGGGGCAGGGCGGCGCCGGACTCGGCGCCCTGGGAGACCGCGTTCATCCGTTCGGTCTCGCGCACCAGGTCGCGGGCCATGATGCCCCAGACGGTGTAATCCTCGGTAACATCGCTGAGGCCCATGGAGTGGGACAGGGTGGCTTGCGGGTCGAAGTCCACGCACAGCACCCGGTAGCCGTCCAGAGCCGCGGCATGGGCGAAATGCAGCGCCACGGTCGACTTACCGGCACCACCCTTGAAGTTGGAGATCGCCACGCGCAACGCGCGTTTCCCCGCGGGGCGCTTGGGCAGCAGGGACTTGCGGTTGATCTTGATGCGGCGGCGCAGCTCGTTGATTTCTTCCAGCGAATACCAGCGCTGGCGGCCGTCCTCCTCCACATGGCCCTGAGGCAGGGAGGGATCGGTGGAGAGCCGGCCGCGCAAGGTTGACTGGTTGACGCGGAAGATCAGCTCCGCCACTTCCCAGGAGGAGAACCGGCGCAGGGTCTTTTCCATTTCGGGGGAGAAGGTCTGCTGGCGGATCCAGCTTTGCATCTTCAATGATTGGGCCTGCATCTTGGACAGGTCTTCGTGCGTAAACATCGCTGCTCCTTAGCCTCACACGTTTTTCTTTATGGCCGCGCCCAATTGCTCAGGACGCTAATTCAGCCTCAATATCCATTTACGCCGAATTTGCAAAAAACGCAAAAGCTAATATGGTTGCGAAGAGCGTCCTGTCCCCGCGGGGACACATTTGCGGAAGGCCCCGGTAAATAAGGGCCGCAGCGATTCGGAAGGCGGAGACCAAGCGATTCGTTTCACTGGATTTTTCTGGGGTTCAGACGCCAGATTTAGGGGGACACCCCAGCGCCGGACACAGCAGATTGGGGGACATTTTGGCGCTATTAGGGGTCACCCTGGATGTCCCCCTATACCATTGATACCAATTTTTCTTTCGAAAAAGGGATTAGGGTTGAATTCAATTCCCGCCAGCGCTTGACAGAATCGGAATTCCGGACGCAAATCGGGTACAACAAACGAATAGCGTTGAGTTCGGGGCTAAACCGGCCAGCGCAATTCTCAGCAAACAGGCTGAGAGCACTTGAGGCAGCATATCCCGGCCCAGGAGGGCAGGGAGGGAGAAACGGGGGCAGCAATGCTTGCCAAACGGCCTGCGGGGCGCAACGCCTCTGCATTGAAGTATGACATCCTCACGGCGATGGGGGCATATGCGCTTGGCCAGGGCAAGGGAGCGCAGAAGCTGGTTCTGCGATTCATGACATTGATGACCGCGCGCTACAACTGGCAGCGCGATGAGCTGGCCGTGGGGCAGCGGGAGATTGCCCGGCTGTGGGATGTGGACGAGCGCACGGTGAAGCGTGAGATGGCCAAGCTGCGCGGCTGGGGCTGGCTGGTGGTGAAACGCCAGGGTGCGCGCGGGCGGGTCACGGAATACGGCATTGATCTGGACCGGCTGCTGGCAGACACGCAGGAACGCTGGGGCGCCGTGGGACCGGACTTTGAACACCGGATGCAAGGCAGCGATGAACCGGCGCCGAACGTGGTGCCCCTGCGCCCTGGCGCGGTGCCGCCAGCGCCGGATGTGTCGGACGGCCATGAGTGGAGCCTGGCCAAGGCGGTGCTGCATGCGGAGGACCCGGCCAACTATGCCTCCTGGGTGCAGGGGCTGGAGCGCGCAGGCAGGGCAGGGGGGCGGCTGGTGCTGAAGGCGCCGAGCAGATTCCATGCCAATTATGTGATGTCGCATCTGATGCCGCGACTGCTGGCCGCCTGCCGGGATGTGGACGGGGAGGTTTCCGCGATTGTTGTAGAGGCGTGAGGCGGAAACTTTGCCCATATGGTTGAACCTTTTAGGGGCAGGGCATTATGTGGGCGGGCAGGGGGCCTGGCGTGACAGGCCCCGCGGAACAAGGAGCAGCCCGGTATGAGCGGCGCGCAAGATAAGATCTGTGTCATTGGTCTTGGCTATGTCGGGCTGCCGCTGGCGGCGGCCTTTGGGCAGCACCGGGAGGTCGTGGGCTTTGACATTGATCCCTCCCGCATTGCCGGCCTGCGCCGTGGCGAGGACCGCACGC
This sequence comes from Leisingera sp. CC-HEC093, assembly GCF_059429195.1. Classification (NCBI taxonomy): domain Bacteria; kingdom Pseudomonadati; phylum Pseudomonadota; class Alphaproteobacteria; order Rhodobacterales; family Roseobacteraceae; genus Leisingera; species Leisingera sp. CC-HEC093. The sequence goes on from NZ_JCAIJR010000003.1 coordinate 108,206, forward strand.
GGGAGCTGGACCGCGAAGAACTGGCCGCGGCGGAGTTCCTGCGCTTTACCTCGGACCCGGCGGAGATTGCGGACTGCGCCATCTACATTGTCACCGTGCCGACGCCGGTGGATGCCAATCACACGCCTGACCTGGGGCCGCTGTTGTCGGCCTCTGCCATTGTTGGCGGGGTGCTGAAAGCCGGTGACCTGGTGATCTATGAATCCACTGTCTATCCCGGCGCCACAGAAGAAGACTGCGTTCCGGTGCTGGAGGCGCGCTCCGGCCTGGTATTCAACCGTGATTTCTTTGCCGGCTATTCGCCCGAGCGGATCAATCCCGGGGACAAGGCGCGCAGGCTGAAGGATATCGTCAAGGTCACGTCGGGGTCGACGCCGGAGGTGGCAGAGCGGGTGGATGCGCTGTACCGCGAGGTGGTGGCGGCAGGTACCCACAAGGCCGCGAGCATCCGGGTGGCGGAAGCCGCGAAGGTGATCGAGAACAGCCAGCGGGATATCAACATCGCGCTGGTGAATGAGCTGGCCAAGATCTTCAACAAGATGGGGATCGACACCCAGGCAGTGCTGGAAGCGGCTGGCACCAAGTGGAACTTCCTGCCGTTCCGCCCCGGCCTGGTGGGCGGGCACTGCATCGGGGTGGACCCCTATTACCTGACGCACAAGGCGGAGCAGTTGGGCTATCACCCGGAGATCCTGCTGGCGGGCCGCCGTTTGAATGACGGCATGGGCGCCTATGCGGCAGGCGAGATGGTCAAGGCGATGCTGAAGCGCGGCTTGCCGGTGGCTGGCGCGCGGGTGCTGGTGATGGGGCTGACGTTCAAGGAAGACTGCCCGGACCTGCGCAACACGCGGGTGATTGATGTGGTGCGCGAGCTGCAGCAATACGGTGCGGTGGTGGATGTGTATGATCCGCACGCGGACCCGGAGGAAGCGCAGGAGGAATACGGCATTTCGCTGGTATCTGAGCCGGGGCAGGGGGCCTATGCCGGGGTGGTTCTGGCGGTTGCGCATTCCGAGTTCCGCGCGATGGGGGCGGAGGCTGTCCGCGCCTTGGGGTGCGGCGGCGCGCTGGTCTATGATCTGAAGTATGTGCTGGCCCCGGAGGAGGCGGATTTGCGGCTCTGACAGGGATTTTTCCCGGCTTGCCCGAAATGCTGTATCCTTGCTTTGCCGGTAGGGAGGACAGTCATGAGCGACAATCTGGAAGGCCGCTGTTTGTGCGGTGCCGTGAAAATCCGTGTTGAGGGCGCGCATGATCCGCGCGCCGGCGCCTGCCACTGCCGCATGTGCCAGCGCTGGACCGGCGGGCTGTTCCTGTGTTTCGAGGCCGGTGCGGACGCCGTGACGGTTGAGGGGCCGGCGGTGCGGTATCAGTCCAGCGCCTTTGCCGAACGGGCGTTCTGCGCGACCTGCGGATCGCATCTGTGGATGCGGGACGTGGACAAGGAGGGCGGCCCTTATGACCTGATGCCGGGGCTGTTTGATGACGCGCTGTCCTGGCCGCTGAGGTCGGAGATCTATGCTGACCGGGCGATGGCGTCGGTGCGGCTGGAAGGGGATCACAAGCGGACGACGCGGGACGCTTATGAGGCGCAGAACCCGTTTATTGACGGCGATGTCTGAGGGGCTGGGACGCCTCAGCGGTCTGTGCGGGCCAGTGCCAAGCCGAGGCCGGAGGTGATGAACAGCGCACCGGTCAGCCGGTGGCGCAGGCGGCCGAGCCTCAGGATCGCGGGCCGGGCAGATTGTGCGGAGGCCGCCCAGAGCATGTCGCCTGCGAATATCACTGCCAGGTAGATCGCGGCGGCGGTGAGCAGGGCGGATGATCCTGCGCCTGGGGCGATGAATTGTGGCAGGAAGGCTGCGTTGAACAGCAGGGTTTTCGGATTGATGAGGGCCAGCAGCAGGCCCTGCCAAAAGATAGTGCGGCTGGGTTTGGGGCTGGCCTTGGCCTCCTCCATGCCGGCAACGCCCTGCCGCCAGGAGTGCACGCCAAGATAAAGCAGATAGGCGACGCCGGCCCATTTCAGCCAGAGGAAGGCGGAGGCGGCAAATTCCAGCACTGCGGCCAGCCCCAGCACCACGGCCGCAAGCTGCAGGGCCACGCCTGCAGTGGTGCCAAGCACGGTCAATGCGCCAAGGCGGAAACCGCGGGCTAGCGTATTGGCAATGATCAGCGCCACATTCGGCCCCGGGACCGCCACCAGAAGCGCGGTTGCGCCCGCAAGCGCCAGTGCCATCGTCAATTCCATGGAAATGCCCTCCGCCTGTTGTGCAGGTATAAGACGCGTGCAAACCACGGCTGGCAACTGTTTTCCGGTCTGAGGCTTGGCGTTAGCGGCCCACTCGCGGCAGTTTCGGGCCGCTCCAGTAGGCGCCGCTGTCCTGGCGCAGGGCGTCATAGGCCTCGATCCGGCTTCGGGCGTCCTCGCCGCCGGCATCAATCAGATGGGTGAGCAGGCATTCCAGTACCGCCATGGCGCCGCCGATAGCGCCGAAGGGGTGCAGCGAATTGGCGGCAACGGCCAGAACGTGGTCGGTGCGGATGCCGGGGGCGATCACCTCGCTGTCGGAGATCAGGATCACCGATGCGCCGCGTTCGCCGGCCAGCCGCAGCGCCTGGATGGTGCCGGCGGAGTAGGGGGCGAAGGTGAGGGCGATCAGGCAGTCCTCAGGCCCGATGTCCAGAAGATCGTCGAGTGCAGCGCCCATGTGGCGGGGGACCAGTTCCAGCCCCGGCAGCGCCATGCGGCCGACGTAGTGGAAGTAATAGGCCAGCGCATAAGATGACCGGGTGGCGGTGACATAGCTTCGGCGGGCGGCGGTGAGGGTGTCCACGATGGCCTGCGTTCGTTCCGCCGTCATCAGCCGCAACGAGCGGGAGGTGATGTTGAGCTGGTTGCGCGCGGCGGCGGCCTGCAGTTTGCCTGCCGGGCCTTCGGTGCCCATGCGCTCCAGCCAGTCCTGGCCGAGGTCCGCCTCATGCGCGGTGGTCAGCGCGGCGCGGAAGGGGGCGCGGAAGGCCTCAAACGTGTCATAGCCCAGATGCTGGGCGAGGCGGACAAAGCCGTTGGCGCTGATGCCGGTTTTCTGCGCCGAGGTGCGCACGGTGTCGAGGCCGAAGTCGCCGGGGTTGTCGATCACGTATTTTGCCGCCGCCTTCAGCTTGGGTGGCAGTTGCTCCATCTGGTCCTTCAGATGCTGGATCAGCCGGGCGGTTTTCCGGGGGTCGAGATGCGGGTCCATGCGCCGTATCAGAGCAGATGTGCGGCAAATGGCAAGGGCGGAACGGATGTTATTCCGACAGGAACGCCATCAGGTCCTGGCGGGCGTGCAGGATGCGGATGATTTCCGGGCAGCCTGCTTCCAGACGGTAGATCACCAGATGCGCGCCCGTGGGGTGGATGCGGACGGGCGGAGTGAACTCAGGCCGCTCGCGGGCCATTTCGGGGAAGTCGGCCAGCAGATCAAAGAGGGCAAACAGGCTGTCGGCATAAGCGTCGGCCTGCGCTTCGCCCCAGGTTTCCAGCCCGTAGCGCCAGATGCCGGCGAGGTCGTCGCGGGCGGCGGGACGGATCCGCCAGCGCGGCTCAGCCATTGCGGCGCATGGCGGCCTTGAAGCTTTCGGCTGTCAGCGCCTCTGCCGCGCCGCTGGCGAGGCCTGCATCAAGGGCGGATTGCAGTTCGGCAATCGCAGCGGTGCGGGCCTGGTCGCGGCGGATCAGGTCGCGGACATAGTCGCTGGAATTGGAATAGGTGCCGGTGCGGGCCTGTTCCTCGACCCAAGTCTTCATCTGCTCCGGCAGGGAGACGTTCATGGTGGCCATCGGTGGGCTCCTTTCGCTGGAACAGGATATGGCAATCTTTGCCATGATTGCAAGAGGAGGGGAGTGGTGGGCGCAATCGCCCACCCTACGTAAAAAAGCCCGCAACCAGATGGTGCGGGCTTTTCTTTAAACTTGTCCTGCTTAATCAGGCGGAGACCACCTTGAGGCCCTTTTCCTCCAGCGGCTGGATGCTGCCGTCTTCGCTGACGGTCACCCGTTCACCATGCTCAAGGCTGTCGAGGCCCTTGCAGGCGACCAGCATCAGGACGTCCTTTTCGCGGGCGACGATGGCCATGTGGCTGAGCCAGCCGCCGACCTCGCTGAGCACCGCGCCGGAGCGCTGGACGTAAGGCAGCCAGGCCGGGTTCACCATGCGGCAGACCAGGATATCGCCGTCCTGGAAGTCTTCAAAGGCCGCCGGGTCGATGCAGCTGTCGTCCTCCATCCAGAACACCCGGGCGGTGGCGCTGCCGCTGCCCGCGACGCAGGTGCCGCCCATGCTGCCGTCGCCTGCCTGGGCCTGGGCCTGGGCGCCAAGCGACAAGAGCTCGCAGTCGCGCAGGGTGAGGGCGACGTCGGTCGGCGCGGATTTCTTGCGGAGGGCTTCCTTCGCGGCGCGGGCCTCAGCCAATTCGCGCAGCTGTGCAGGTGCGGACCAGTCGCCGGAGAGGACCTCGTCGAAGGTAAGGCTGAACACCAGATCCTCCAGCCCGCTGGTCTGACCCAGCGCCAGAAGGGCGCGGCGCAGTTCGGCGACGACGCGCAGGGCCTCGTGCTTGGCCTGTTCCTTGAGGTCCTGATAGGCGATGGCGATGCCGATGGTATCGTCCAGCTCATCCGGCAGGTTGGCCGGGACCGGCACGGCGCCGATCGGCTCTACTGAATTGCCCAGCAGGGAGTTCAGCAGCGCCGGCGCCTCAGCGTAGCGGGGCGAGGACAGCTCGTAGTCGAAGATCGAGCGGTGGCCCATCAGTTGCATGGCGCGGTCCTGGGCATCCTTGCCGGTGCAGGAGGCGAGCAGGCTGGAGGGCGCGTTGGGCAGCTCCGCGTGCATCAGATGCGCGCGCAGGGCCGGGTCGCCCGCGGCTGCGGTGCCTGCCTCACCCATGGTGAAGCCTGCGAGGATGTTTATCTTCTCGGCCTCCAGATAGACCTCTTGGATGAACATGCGCTTGAGGGTGGAGATCGCCTCCAGCAGCTTGTCCTGGGGCAGGGCGGTGTAGTCCACGGCCTGCCAGATCGCCAGTTTATCGCGCAAGGACGGCATCACATCGTTGCGGAAGCGGGTGATCATCGGATGCGCCTGTTTGCGCAGCTGCTTGGCCTTGGCTGCGGTGAGTTTCAGGGTCATGCCCTGTTTCAGCGCCACATCGACGTAGGTCTTGCCGAACAGGTTCACCAGATGGCCGTCGCGCCCCTCAGGCAGGCCATAGGGCACGCCAAGGGCGCGGCAGGCCAGGTCAACGCTGCCGCCCGGCGCCCACAGCTCGCTCATCAGCGAGAAGGAGAGCGGGGTGGGGCGGGGCAGGACCTCTGACATTTCGTCCTGTTCCAGGATGGTCTGATCCGGGTCTGCGTCTGCGTAGCGGTCCAAGAGATCGCGCCATTCGGCCAGACGGGTCTGTTCCTGCTCGGTGCCCAAGGACAGCGTGGTGATGTCGCGGCTTTGCACGATCTGGAATTCACCATTGGCATAGGCCCATTCGACGTCCTGCGGGCAGCCGAATGTCTCCTCGATCTGCTTGCCAAGGGCCAGCAGGGGCGCCATGTCCAGCGTCCGGTCCTGATCGGCATCCGCCGGCAGGCCGGTGTAGCGGCCAAAGCGCAAGGACGTCGGGGTGACGCGGCCGGACACCAGATCCTCGCCGCAGCCTTCGACCCATTCGATCATCGCCATGCCGGGGGCCATCGGGTCCTGGGTGAAAAGGACGCCGGCGTATTCGGCCTGCACCATTTCCTGCACCACTATGTTGCCCTGATCGGTGCTGTCGCCCTCGCCGGAGTAGCTGGCGGCGCGTTCGGAGGAGAAGCTGGTGACCACCTCGTCCAGTGCGGCGCGCATGGTGTCCGCGGTCACGTCGAGCACCGATTCAAAGACGCCGGCAAAGCTTTGGTCGTGGCCGTCCTCGTTGCTGGCAGAGGACCGCACGGCAACCGGCTTGCCGCCTGCAAGGGCAAAGACCTTGGCCGCGAAGGCGTCCTTCTTGGCATCAGACATTTCGCGGTAATCGTGGATTGCGTCGGAGCGCACGATCACGCCGCCGGGCACCGGCAGGCCTGCGTTGCGCAGGATCGACAGGCGCAGGGCCTTGTTGCCTGCGTGCTCCAGCTCCTCAGTGTAGCCCATCGGGATCACGCCGCGCGGCAGCTTGGCGAGGCGGCGCTTGTGGGCGCGCAGGGACAGTGCTTCGCCCAGTTGGCGGTGCATGCCGGTGACATAGGCGCGCTGCACCAGCAAGAGCGTCAGGCTGAAGCTGAGATAGGCGTTTGCGGCGGCTGTCAGAGTGAACACCATGGCAAAGAGCGCAGGCATGCCAAGCACCATCCACAGGGTTTTCTGGCGCGGGGTCTTGGCCACGGCCCACAAGAGGTAGACGGCGGCGAGTGCACAGAACAGCACCGGCATGATAAACAGCGGGTCGGCTGCGCCGAGGTCGGCCATCCACAGGAACGGGGTCTGCAGGCTGGCGCTGGCCTCTTGTGCGGCGGAGACGCCCAGCATCATCACCGGCAGGAACAGAAGCGCGGTGAGGTTCTTCATCGGCGTCAGGCCCTTGTCCTTATAGAACGCCTGCACCGCGCGCGCCTTGCGCACCGGGTCGTGGGCCAGTTTCTCCTTCAGCGCCTTCATCTCATCCGCGGTGTCATTGGTGATGATCTGGTCGCGTTCGGATTTCAGTGCCACCGGCAGCACAAGGATGCGGGTCACGATGGACAATGCCAGCAGGCCCAGCAGGATATGGCTGC
>NZ_JCAIJR010000004.1:0-128361 GCF_059429195.1 Leisingera sp. CC-HEC093
AAGTGATGCGTGAGCTGATGGACAGCCACCGCGAGGGTTTTGCGTTGGACCGCCATTTCTACACCTCGGAAGCGGTTTATGAACACGACATAAAGATGTTCTGGAACCGCAACTGGATCTGGGTCGGCCACGTCAGCCAGATCGCGGAGCCGGGCGATTACTTCCTGTTCGACTACGGACCGGAATCGGTGATCGTTGTGCGCGACCGCGACGGCGACGTCCGCGCGCATCTGAATGTCTGCCGCCACCGCGGCTCCCGCGTGTGCCTGGAAAAACAGGGCACTGCGCGGGTGTTCTCCTGCCCCTACCACGCCTGGACCTTCGGGCTGGACGGGAAACTGCGCGGCGGCCGCGCCATGGGGCCGGATTTCGACCCCTCCGAATACGGGCTGTTTCCGGTGCAGGTGCAGATCTTCCAGGGGCTGATCTTTGTCTGCGCCGATGACAATCCGCCCCCGCTTGAGGAAAGCCTGAACCGGCTTGCGCCGCTGTCTGCGCCGATGCAGCTGGAGAACCTGAAACTCGCGCATGAAGCCTCCTATCCGGTGCCCGCCAATTGGAAGCTGGCGCTGGAGAATTACCTGGAGTGCTATCACTGCGCCCCATCGCATCAGGAGTATTCCCGCAGCCACTCGCTCAAGGATCCGGCGGATGTGGAGAAATACGGCGAGGCACTGCGCGAACGTTCCGCTGCCATAGGTTTGCCGGTAGAAGAACTGGACCTGACAGGCCCCAATGCGCAGGCGCCCGGCGCCGACGTCTACTGGCGCCGCTACCCGCTGTTTCCCGGCTACCAGACCGGCAGCAGGAGCGGCGAGCCGCTGGCGCCGCCGCTGGGGGCGCTCAGCGGCCATGACGGCGGAGCCACAGATCTGGCCATCGGTACGCTGAACTACTTCCTGATTTATGCCGACCATCTGGTGGGCTACCGTTTTGTCCCCCGCGGCCTGCAGGAGACCGACATTCAGATTGCCTGGTACGTGCGCGGCGATGCTGACGAGGGGCGCGACTATGACAAGGAAGCGCTGACCTGGCTGTGGCATGTCACTTCGCTCGATGATGAGCGCATCATCCGCCACAACCAGGAGGGCGTGAACTCGCACCGCTTCGTGCCCGGTCCGCTGTCGGAAATGGAATGGAGCCTGCCCGGCTTCTACCGCAGCTACTTCAACATGATCTGAGCAGATCTGCCCTACCCTTTAGCCCGGATCCGCCCTGACCCTGCCCCGGAGGCCGCTATTTGCTTGACGTCACCAAGACCCGAACCCGCCGCCGCAGCGGCGGCCCGGCAGAGGAACACTTGGAGCTGGTGCTGTCCATGGGCGCCTACCTCAGCGAACACGGCCGCCTGTGCTTTCCGCACCCTGCGCGGGATCGAGGTCAGCGACGACACCCTCTCAGCCGACGTGATCCGCGGTTGTGCCACCGGCCCGGGCCATTTCCTCGGCAACACCCAGACGCCGCAGTATACGGAGACAGAATATGTCTGCCCCGGCCTGATGGACCGGGAGCTGACGGATACCTGAGGGAAGGCGGGCAAGCAGATCATGATCGACCGCGAGGTTCCGGACAGGATCCTGGGCGAGCATTACCCGAACTACTTCGGCAGCAAGCTCGACGCAGAGGTCCGCGCCAAGTTCCCTGTCAAACTGCTGCCGGGTGCCATGTGCCCCGGCAGATAATGCCGGGGCGTACGCTTATTGAACCACCGGCTCCTGCGCCAATTCCAGGTGCAGTTCACTGCCGGTATAGGGGCTGGCGGCGATGGCCTCGTCGTCCAGCTCCACGCCCAGACCCGGCTCCTTGGAGGGGATCACATAGCCCTCTTCCCAGGTGATCGCGGATTTCAGGCAGGACATATAGGGGCCTTCGAAGGTGCCGATCGACTCGAGTATCAGGAAATTCGGGCTGCAGGCGGAAATCTGGATATTCGCCGCCGCCACCACCGGCCCGCAGTAAAGATGCGGCGCGATCTGGGCCTGCCGGGTTTCGGCCATGGATGCGATCTTCTTGGCCTCCAGCAGGCCGCCGACCCGCCCCAAGTCCATCTGCAGGATTGAGGCCGCACCAGCCTCCAGCACCCGGGCGAACTCATGCTTGGTGCAAAGCCGCTCGCCGGTGGAAATCGGCACGGATGTAAACCGTGCCACCTCTGCCATGTCGGCGGGGTTTTCCGGCGGCACCGGTTCTTCGAACCACAGGGGCTCATAGGGTTCCAGCCGCCGCGCCATCCGCTTGGCGCCAGAGACGGTGAACTGCCCGTGGGTGCCGAACAGCAGGTCCGCGCGGGTGCCAACCGCCTCGCGGATGCGCTTCACGAACATCTCACTGCGCTCCAGATCCTCCAGCCGCGGCTGATGGCCGTCATAGATCGTATACGGCCCGGCGGGGTCGAACTTCACCGCGGTAAAGCCCTGCTCCACCTGCTGCAGAGCAACTTCAGCGGCCATGTCCGGGTCGTTGTAGACATTGGGCGTGTCCGGGTCCGGGTACACATCGCCCTCTGCCGGATAGAGGTAAGTGTAACTGCGCAGCCGCTCATGCACCTGGCCGCCCATCAGCTCGTAAACCGGCTTGTCCGCAGCCTTGCCGATGATGTCCCAGCAGGCCATTTCCAGCCCGCTCAAGACCCCCATCACCGTCACATCCGGCCGCAGCGTGTACCCGGCGCCATATGATTTGCGCCACAGCTTCTCGATATGGTGCGGATCGCAGCCTTCGAATTGGCGGGCAAACATCTCCTTTGCCATTGCGCAGCACAGGTCCGGGCCGAAAGTTGCGTTGTAAATCTCCCCCACGCCGGTGATGCCGCAGGCGGTGGTCAGGCGCACAAAGATGAAATAACGCCCGCCGTGGCGCGGCGGCGGGTTGCCGAACACAAAGGTTTCAATCTTGTCGAGCTTCATCTGAAAATCCCTGTCATTCAGCCGCCAAGGGCCTGTTTTCATTGTCGTCCAGAACCATCTGCGCGCCGCGGGCGGCCAGCATCATGGTAGGTGCATTGGTGTTGCCTGAGGTCACATTCGGGAATGACGAGGCGTCGACCACCCGCAAACCGGCCATCCCGTGAACCCTGAGCCGGGCATCCAGCACCGAGTCGGCAGCAGTATGCCCCATCCGGCACGTGCAGCTTGCATGAAACACGCTGCCTGCGCGTTCGCGGAAGTTGTCCAGCAGTGCGGCGTCATCCATCCCGGCAATATCCGGCACCCGCCGCTCCCGCGTTACCTGTTTCATAGCGGGGGTGGCAGCCAGCGCCTGCAGCAGGTGGCTGGCGCGGATGGCCGTGGCCTTGTCCTCCTCTGCCGAAAGCGAATTCGGCTCAATCAAGGGGGCCTGTATTGGGTCGGCTGACTGGATGTTGATTTGCCCGCGGCTGACGGGGCGGCTGGGCTGCACGCACAGCAGGAAGCCGTTGTCCTTGTCGATCTGAGGTTTGCCGTTCGCCTGCGTCGAATAAGACGCCGGGTTGCAGTAAACCTGCACATCCGGCAGTGCCGCGCCCGCCGTGCGGACAAAGCCGCTGCACTGGTTCACCGGCACGCTCAGCGGCCCCTTGCGGGTCAGAACATACTGCATCCCGGCCCTGATCTGTTTGGCCAGGCTGCCCAACCGGTTGTTTAGCGTCGCGGTATTGGCCCAAAAGAAATGCGAAACCGCCAGATGGTCCTGCAACCCCTGCCCCACCTGCGGCAGATCCTGCGCCACCTTAATCCCGTGCCGCTGCAGCAGCGCCGCCGGGCCGATGCCGGACAATTGCAAGAGCTGCGGAGAGTTCACCGCCCCCGCGCTTAGGATGACCTCGCGCGCTGCCAAGGCAGTTTGCGGCTGGCCGTTCACTCGGAAAGACACCCCGGTGGCCCGCCCGCCTGCGGTCAGTACCTTTTCCACCATCGCGCCGCTGATCACGGACAGATTACCGCGCTTCATTGCAGGCCGCAGGAACGCATCGGCCGAGGACCAGCGCCGCCCGTCCTTTACCGTGCTGCGGACATAGCCCATGCCCTCGCTGGGCAGGGTATTAGCCCCAGCCTCCGCCGCGGCATTCATGTCGGGCAGAAACGGCCAGCCCATATCCTGCCCTGCCGCCAAAAAGTTCCTGGCAAAAGGATGCATCCGCTCGCTGAGGTCGCTGACCCGTACCGGCCCTGCCCCGCGCAACCGGCGGCGGCCCTGGTGCCATTCATCGTTGCTCTCCAGCGCTTCATAGCTGCGGCGCACGTTCTCCCAACCCCAGCCGGCGGCGCCTGCCGCCTCCCAATCATCAAAATCATGCGGCAGCCCGCGCACATAGGCCATCGCGTTGATTGAGCTGGAACCGCCCAGCACCTTGCCCCGCGGCCAATAGGCCGCACGCCCGTTCAGCCCCGGATCCGCCGCGGCGGAATAGCGCCAGTTCACCCTGGCGTCCGAGAAGGTGAAGCCATAGCCCACCGGGATCTTGATCCAGAACCGCCGGTCGCTGCCGCCGGCCTCGATCAGCAGCACCTTGTAGCGGCCATTGGCGGTCAGCCGGTCGGCCAGCACACAGCCTGCCGATCCGGCGCCCACGATGATGAAGTCAAATGTCTGCGCCATGGCACGCCCGGTTCCGTTGGTTTTCCATCAGATTGCGCAGCGCATTAGGCGTAAATCAAACAATGCGTTTTGCCCCTATGGCCTAACTGTGCTTAAAGCTTGTCCATGACCGATCTGCCCCATGTCACCTGGCTCAAGGCCTTTGAGGCTGCTGCGCGGCTCAGCAGCTTTTCTGCCGCCGCCGAGGAGCTGGGCCTGACCCCCGCCGCCATCAGCCAGCAGATCCGGCTGCTGGAAAAGCACCTGAACACCCAGTTGTTCAAACGGCTGCCCCGCGGGGTGGCACTGACCGACACCGGCCAGGCCTATGCCCAGCCGATCCGCAAATCCTTCATCGACATGCAGCAGGCCACGGCCGGACTGTTCGGCCAAAAACGCAAGCGTGTGGTCCGGGTGCGGGCGTCGATCTCCTGTGCGGCACTGGTCATCGCGCCCCAGCTTGGCCGCTTTCAGGCGGCGCACCCGGAAATTCTGGTGCAGCTGACCACATCGGTCTGGGCCAGCCGTTTTGATGAGGAAGGGCTGGACATCGACGTCCGCTATGGCGGCGACTGGCAGGAGAACGAGGTTCTGCATCTGGGCCACGAGAATGCGGTGCCGGTCTGCAGCCCCGGGTACCTGCGCGATCTGGGCGGCAGTCCTTCCATCCACGATTTGGCAGGGTCTGATGTAGTGCAGATCTTCGGCTCCGAAACCGACTGGGGCCGCCTGTCGGAGCTGCACGGGCTGAACCTGCAAACGCCTGCGGACTGGCTCAAGGCGGACTCCTCCCTGCTGGCGCTGCAGACCGTTGCGGCGGGCCATGGGGTGACGATGGTGCTGGAAAGCTTTGCCAAACAATACATCGAGCAGGGGCTGGTCGTTGTCCCAACCGCGTACAAGCTGCCGAAACGGCGTTCGCATTACATTGTGGTCAATGACCGGGCAGGCCAGCGGGAGGAGGTCAAAACCTTCTGCAACTGGCTTCTGTCGCTGTACCAGGCGCTGACCTGACCCGGATCCCCCCTTCTGCGCCGCTACCCTTGCAGCGTGTCCAGCGCGGCGGCCATTGCGCTCCACAACTCTTCTGCCGGTTCGGTGCCGACCGACAGCCGCACGAATCCCGGCGCCACCGCATCGCCCCAGCGGGCGCGGCGCTCAGCCGAGGTATGCACCCCGCCGAACGACGTTGCGGAGCGGATCAGCGGGCAGGTGTTGATGAAGGCGTCGGCCTGTTCGGCGCTGTCCAGGGTGATCGAGATCAGAAAGCCGAACCGCACCATCTGCTGTTTCGCCAGTTCGTGCGAGGGGTCGGATGCCAGCCCCGGAAAGCGGATGCCCTGTACCATCGGATGCGCCGCCAGCCGTTCGGCCAGCACCTCTGCGGTGCTGCACATCCGGTCAAAGCGCACCTCCAAAGTTTCCAGCCCGCGGTGCGCCAGCCAGGCCTCCTGCGGGCCGGGGATGCCGCCGCCGAACTGCCGCCATTCACGCGCGGCTTGCAACACATCTCCATTGCGGGTGGCCAGATGCCCCATCAGCACATCGGAATGGCCGCCCGGCGCCTTGGTGTCAGAGGCGACGACCACATCCGCGCCCAGCTCCAGCGGGCGCTGGCCCAGCGGGGTCATGGTGGTGTTGTCGACCACCAGCAGCCCGCCTGCGGCGTGCACGGCACTGGCAATCGCACGCAGGTCGCAGAGATCCAGTCCGGGATTCGAAGGCGTCTCTGCAAAAACAACGTCAAAGCCGTCAAAACCGCCCTCGGCAAAACCGGTGGTCGTGCGTTGGTGCACTTCCACGCCAAGGTTCTGCAAAAACCGCTCGCTCAGCCGCCGGGTCACATAATATCCGTCAGACGGGATCAGCAGTTTCGACCCTGCTTTCAAGGTGGCAAACAGCGCCGCCGAAATCGCCGCCATGCCCGATGGAAACGCCAGCGCAGGCGCGTCCTCCAGATAGCCCAGCACGTGCTCCAGATGCTCCCATGTGGCATTGTCTACCCGGCCATAGCTGGGGCCGCCGGTCCAGTCGCCGGGCAGGTGGTACATGGAGCTTTGCGTCAGCGGCAGCGCCACCGGGTCGCCCTCTGCCAAGGAGTTTCCGCGCAGGTGCAGCATGGCACCGGATTTAGGAGCGGTGGGTTTGTCCATTGGGTCGCCTTTCCAGACTGCGGGATCCGCAGAGTCATAGCGGGCGTCCGGCGAAAGAGACAAGGCCGGAAACGCAAGGTTCCCGGCCTTCTGTTCCATCTGTTTTGACCGGCTTCAGCCCATCCAGCGGCGCACCGGCGCGGCGGAGTCCTCCAATGCCTGGCAGACCACGTCGATCAAGGTCGGACCGTCATGGGTAAAGGCCTCTTTGAACGCCTGGTCCAGATCCTCCGGCCGCTCCACCCGCCAGCTTTTGACTCCGAACGCCTCCGCCACCGCAGCGTGGCTGGTGCGGTTGAAATCCACATTGTAATAGCGCTTTTCGCAATCGTCCCGCTGGCTCGCCTTGATCCAGCCGAAGTTCGCGTTGGAGAACACCACATAGGTGATCGGGGCATTGCAGCGCACCACGGTCTCCAGCTCGCCGCAGGTGAAGTTGAAGGAACCGTCGCCCATCATCCCCACAACCTTGGAGCCGGGCCGCCCGAACCACGCGCCGAGCGATGCTGACAGCGAATACCCCAAGGCACCATGGGCACGGTTGGTGATATACTGGCGGCCCGGATGCTTCTGCTGCGAATAGGCGTTGTAATAGGGGCAGCTGGTGCCGGGGTCGGACACCACAATGGCGTCTTCCGGCAGGTTTTGATTCAGAGCATGAACAATCTGCTCCGGCAGGACCTGTTCGGTCTGACTATTGGCCAGTTCCTCGAACTTGGCGAACTTGCGCTGCTTGATGTCGGCGATTTTCGCAGCAGCACCAAAGGACGGCAGGTCGCCCTCGCGGCTGTCCAGATAGGTGTTCACCGCCTGCAGCGCCAGTTTCAGATCGGCCACCACGCCGGCCTCAGTCGGGTAGTTGGCGCCGATGGTCATCGGGTCATTATCGAAATGTACGATTCTCTGGCCGGGCTTCGGGGCTTCCCAGCGCGAGGTGGTGGTGGACCCGGCCCGGCAGCCCATGAAGACGACCAGATCGGCCCCTTCCATCATCTCCCAGGTTTCATCCGTGCCGCCGTTGGAACCGACCACGCCCAGCGACTGCGGATGGGTGTCGGCCAGCGATCCCTTGCCGGAGATCGAGGTGCCCACGGCAATGTCGAGGCGGGAGACAAGCGTGCCCAGCTCTTCCGTCGCGCCGGAAATCACCACGCCGCCGCCGCAGACGATCAGCGGCGATTTTGCGGTGAGGATGGCCTCAACCGCGGCCTCGGCTGCGCCCGGTTCCGGCGCCGCGCGGTAGGCGGGGTAGCTCTGGTGCTTGGGGTCGCCCCATATGTCATCGGCCGGAACGGCGTCATATTGGATGTCATAAGGCAGCCCCAGATGCGCTGAGCCGGAGCGGCCGGTGGCCATCGCCCGGAACGCCTGCCGCACCATGCGCGGGATGTGGTCGCCGCGCTTGATCACCGTGTTGAACTTGGTCAGCGGCCCCATCAGGACCTCCTGGTTGACCTCGGTCAGCGGGTATTTTCCGTAGGAGCCCACGGAAATGTCGGTGGTGATCGCCAGCACCGCATAGGAGCTTTCATTGGCCTCGATCAGCCCCGGCAGGATGTAGGTGGCGCCGCCGCCGGACGGCCCTTCGCAAACACCTACCCGTCCGGTCACACGGGAAAACCCGTCGGCCATATAGGCCGCGCTGCGCTCATCCCGGGTCAGAACATGGGTGATGCCGTGCTCCAGCCGGTTCATCGCATCGTAAAAGGGAAGCGTAGTATCACCGCACAAGCCAAAGATATGGGTGACCCCATGCGCCTCCAATGAGCGCACCATCGCCTCGGCACCGTTCATCGTGTTCTTCATGGGGACCCCCAAAACCTGCGTGAAACCTGCCCCGGGGAGAGCCCGGGATTCGTGCTCCAGACTGTATACAATAATGTAGATAAATGTGAAGGCAAAATCAGCGCGCAGTCAGCCACAGGGATTTCTGCCCCTCGGCCCCGGAATTTTTCGCATGCCGCTGGCCCGGAACCGCCCTACTGTAGCGGCAAATCAAACACTTTCCCGGTTGGACATGCCATGCCCCAGATCACTGACGCCCTGCTGGATCAGATCCGCACCCGTTTTGCCCAGGTGGAGGACTGCCCGCAGCAGGGTAGCCGCGTCTTCTTTGAAAACGCCGGCGGCGCGCTGACACTGAATTCGGTGGTGGAGACCTCCGCGCGCTATGCCGCGATCCCCGACAACCAAGGCCGCGACAACCCCGGCAGCCACGAACTGGCGCGGGTGATCAACAAAGCCAAAGAGGACATGCGCGTGATGATGAACGCGCCCGGCGGCCAGTTCTTTGTTGGCGAAAGCGGTACAGAGCTGCTGTTCCGGCTGATCATGAACGCCTGCCTCGCCACCGCCGGGGGCGGCACCGTGCTGGGCTCTACGCTGGAGCATCCTGCGACCCGCTCCGCCTGCGCCCGCTGGGCCGGGGTGGCGCGGCAAAGCCACGTCCTGATCCCCCATGATGACGCCAGCGGCACAATCAAAGCCGAAGCTTATGCACAGGCGGTCACGCCGGGCACTGTCGTCGCGACCATCGTCCATACCTCCCCGGTCACTGGCATGGGCGTGGATGTGGCCGCCTGCGCCGCAGCCATCCGCGCGGTGGCACCGGAATGCTACATCATCGTTGACGGCATCCAGCACGCCGCCCATGGTCGTATTGACCTGACCGCCTATGGTGTCGATGGCTATGTAATCTCTCCCTACAAGATGTTCTCGCGCCACGGCTACGGGCTCGCCTGGATCTCGGACCGGCTGACCAAGCTGCCGCATAACGTGCTGACCGGCGGGCCTGCGGACAACTGGGAAATGGGAACCCGCGACACCGGCAGCTATGCGGCGCTGTCGGATGTGGCCGGCTATCTGGAATGGCTCGGCGGCGAAGTCAGCGGTGCCACGGACCGGCGCGAAAAATTCGTGGCGGCAGGCGCAGCAATCCACGCCCATGAAACGGCGCTGACCAACGCGATGATCCACGGCACCGGCAACCTGCCCGGCCTGGCGGAGATGAAAGGCGTCACCATCCTCGGCGGTCCGGACAACCCGGCGCGCGAGGGGCTTGTGTCGCTGACCGTGGACAGCGTGCCTTCGGTGGATGTGGTAAAACACCTGAACGAACAGGGCATCCGCACCCACTTGCGCAAGCCGGACCATTACTCTGGCAATATCCTGAAACCCTTGGGCATGGACAGCTGCGTGCGGGTGTCCATGTGCCACTACAACAGCATCGGTGAAGTGGCGAAGTTCCTGGGCGTGATGAAAGAGATTACCGGGTAATCGCCGGATGACCCATCGAATCCGGGGCCATTGGGCCTGAATTCTTCACGGGTCATCCAGGCCAGCCGCCGCTAGGGTCGCCCGGAAGGAATTAGCGGCGCGCCCCGGTCTGCAGGGCGCGCCGTTTCAGGCACGCAGGCAAAGGAACATGACGCATGAAAACCCATGCACAGGCAGTTGTCATCGGCGGCGGGCTGGTCGGCTGCTCGATCCTCTACCATCTGGCGAAACTCGGCTGGCAGGACGTGGTTCTGCTGGAACGCGACGAGCTGACCGCAGGCTCCACCTGGCACGCGGCGGCCAACATCCACGGGCTGCACGACAACAACAACGTGACCCGTGTCCAGCACTACACGATGAATCTGTATAAGGAGCTGGAGAAGGAAACCGGCCAGGGCTGCGGCGTGTTCCAGCCCGGCTCCCTGTATCTGGCCAAGACCGAAGAGCGCGAGCACCAGCTGCGCCTGCAGGAGGCCAAGGCGAAATACTACGGCCTGAACTTCCATGAAGTCAGCCGCGAGCAGGCCAAGGAACTGCACCCGCTGGCCCAGTTCGACGACATCCGCTGCATCATGTTCGAACCCGATGGCGGCAATGTGGACCCTTCCGGCGTCACCATGGCCTATGCCGCCGGCGCCCGCGCCATGGGTGCGCAGATCGAACGCTTCTGCCCGGTGACCGGCACCGAACAGCAGCCCGACGGCAGCTGGATTGTGAAAACCGAAAAGGGTGACATCCATACGCAATGGGTGGTCAACGCAGGCGGCCTCTGGGGCCGCGAGGTGGCGGCGATGGCGGGGCTCACCCTGCCCTTGCAGCCGACCGAACACCAGTATTTCGTCACTGAATCCATCGATGAGGTCGCCAAGCTGGGCCGCCGCCTGCCCTCGATCGCCGACCGTGACGGCGAATATTATTTCCGGCAGGAGGGCAACGGCTTCCTGATCGGCGCCTATGAAAAGGACATGCGGTTCTGGGCCGAAAACGGCACGCCGCTGGACTTTGCCCACGAACTGTTCCCCGACGATCTGGACCGGATCATGGAAAACGTGATCCGCGCGACCGAACGCGTTCCTTGCGCTGAGACCGCAGGCGTCAAGCGTGTCATCAACGGCCCGATGATCTGGTCGCCCGACTCCAACGCCATCTGGGGTCCGGTGCCGGAGCTGAAGAACTACTTCTGCTGCACCGGCATCATCCCCGGCTTCTCCCAATCCGGTGGCCTCGGCCTGCTGGCAGCCCAGTGGATGATTGAGGGCGAGCCGCAGTACGACATGTTCGCCTGGGATCTGGCGCGCTTTGGCGACTGGGCGGACAAGAAATTCACCAAGGCCCGGGTCGAGGATCAGTACGCGCACCGCTTCGCCATCCATTTCCCCAACGAGGAACGCAGCGCCGGCCGTCCGGCCCGTGTGCGCCCCGCATATGAGCTGCAAAAGGAAATGGGCTGCGTCTTTGGCCTGAACTGCGGCTGGGAGCATCCGCTGTGGTTCTCCGGCACTCCCGGCACCCAGGACACCAACAGCTTCACCCGCCAAAACTGGTGGGAGCCGGTCGGCCGCGAGGTCAGCATGCTGCGCGAAAACGTCGGCGTGATCGACATCTCGAACTTCGCCAACTATGTGATCAAAGGCCCGGGTGCATTTAATTGGCTGGACAAACTGGTCGCCAACAAGGTGCCGACTGAGGTGGGCCGCTCCTGCCTCACACCGCTGATCTCGGTCCGCGGCGGCGTGGCCGGCGACTTCACCATCACCAAGGTTGCCGACGATGAATACATGATGGTCGGCTCCGGCATGGCGGAACGCTATCACCAGCGCTTCTTCAACATGGTTGAGCTGCCGGAGGGCACCACATTTGAGGTCGCCACCAACCGCATTGCAGGGTTCAACGTGGCGGGTCCGAAGTCGCGCGAGATGCTCCAGCGAATGACTAATGCCGACCTGACGAACGAAAACTTCCGCTTCATGCGCTCGCGCACCATCGACGTGGCAGGTGTGGAATGCCTGGCCATCCGCGTCTCCTTCACCGGCGATCTGGGCTGGGAATTGCACTGCGCCGAAAGCGATCAGGTCAAGCTGTACTCCGCCCTGCTCGCAGCCGCAGCGGAGTTCGGCGGCGGCCCGGTCGGCGGCCGTGCGCTGGGAAGCCTGCGGATCGAGAAGGGTTATGGTTCTTGGGGCCGCGAATACAGCCAGGAATACTGGCCGCAGGAGGTCGGCCTGGCCGGGCTCATCAAACTGGACAAGGATTTCCTCAACAAGGACGCCTATCTCAAGGTAAAGGACAATGCCCCGCGCGAAATGCTGTCTGCCTTTGAAATCGACGCGGTGAACGATGCCGATGCCTCCGGCGGCGAGCCTGTCTTCACCCCTGACGGCAAACCTGTGGGCCGCGTCACCTCGGGCGCCTATGGCTATTCTGTCGGCAAATCGCTGGCGCTGGGATATGCTGACCCCAAGGTTGCCCAGCCGGGTGATGAGGTTGAGGTCTATATCCTCGGCAAACCGCACAAGGCGCGCATCCTGAAAGCCGCCGCCTTCGACCCCTCGGGTGCACGGCTGCGGGCCTGATATAAAACAGCAAATCCGCCCAAAAGGGCGGCTTTGTTCTATAGTGCTTGCATCCCAGCCTTCAGCCACTGCGCAAATCCGGCCTCATCCACATCCCCTGTGGCCAGGTCCTCCATCATCCGCACGCCTTCCACCGGGTCGGGGCGGAACTGGCAGCCATTAAGGCGCAGAAACGTCACCGCGGTCACAAAGGCCGTGCGCTTGTTGCCATCCACAAATGCGTGCGCCTTGGCGATACCAAACGCATAAGCCGCAGCAACCTCTGCCACGCCCGCATCGGAATAGGCCGCCAGGTTCATCGCCCGGGCACAGCCCATCTCCAGCAGCGCCTTGTCGCGCATCCCCGATGCACCGCCATGGCGGGAAATCTGACGGTCATGAATGATGGTCACCGCCGCCAGCGGCACCCAGGTGAATTTGCTCACGCCAGCGCCTGAAGCAGGTCGCGGTTTTCGTCCATCACCAGTTCCGCTGCGGCCAGCGCCTCGGCCACCGCGGGATCATGCGCCATCACCCTCAGGCTGCCGTCATCGCCGCGCACCACAAACAGCGTGTCGCCTTCCTTGGCGTCCAGCATCGTCAGCATCTCCGTCGTCAGGGTGATAACGGCAGAGTTTCCGACTTTTCTGATCTTGGTCTCAATCATTGGCAGCTTCCATGTGTATATATGTGTGTATATACGCCAGGCGCCGCCAAAATTCAATGCTGCCGCTGTCAGCGCCGGCGGGCTACAGCTGCATCTCTTCAGCTGCATTCAACAGCCAGCTTTTGAAATGCTTGACCGAAGGTGTCGCCGCCTTGTCCTTGAAGGTTGCGAAATAGGTCCAGGGGCAATCAACGTCAAAGACGAACGGCTCCATCAGCCGCCCGTCTGCCACATGGGACCGGACCAGTGTTTTCGGCAGCACCGCGCAGCCCAGCCCATTGGCAGCAAACTCCAGCCCCAAGTTAGAGGAATTGGTCTGCAGCCCCCCCTTCAGCTCAATCCCGGTCAGCCCGAAATGCTTGGCGACCTTCTCCCAATAAACCGGCCGCCCCAGGATGTGGATCAGCTTGGCCTGCACCAACTGCTCAGGCCGCGTCAGCACCTCCCCCGCGACCGTGAAGCCCGGCGCGCACACCAGCGCCAGCTTCTCATCCCACAGCTTGACCGCCGGCCCAATCACGTCATCGACATGGTTGATGGTGATCGAAATGTCCGAGACATTGGTCTCCACATCCACCCAGATTGTGCTGTGGATGGTCAGGTCGATATCCGGATGCGCGGCTGAGAACCCCTCGATCACCTTCAAGAGCCAGCGTTCCGCCAGGCTGACGGGGCAGGAGATCACCACCTCCCGCTTGTGGCTTTGCGAAATCAGCAATTGCGTCGCGCTGTCAATTTCCTGCAGCGCGTGGCGGACCGAGGGCAGATAGGCCTCTCCCACATCGGTCAGCGACAGGGACCGCGGATGGCGCACGAACAGCGGGCGGCCGATGAACTCCTCCAGGCTCCGCACGTGGTTCGACACCGCCGACTGGGTGCAGTTCAGCTCGTCCGCCGCCGAGGTAAAGCTGAGATAGCGTGCCGCGGCTTCGAACGAGCGCAGGAAGGTCAAGTGAGGGAGATTCTTCATCATGGGTCCGGCTGCGGTTTTGGCTGATGTTTCCATGCTTCGCCCGGGGCTGCAATTCCAAAGGGTGCGCGTTCCGGAAACGCTGGAAAACGGTATCCAGTTTTCACTTCACGAAATAATGCAGGCCAATGACCCCGGTTTATTTGCGGGTCACCGGCGGTACCTGCCCCTACCCTTGGTCAAAGCCTGGCAAACGGACCGCCCAAATGACCGACACATTCAACCGCGTTGCAGACTTCACCTTCGGCCTGTCCCCCGCAGACCTGCCCGAAACCACCCGCACCGCGGCAGCGCTGATGTTCCTGGACACGCTGGGCATCACTATCGGCGCCACCCCGATGGAGGCCGGCTGCATTGCCCGCGACACCGCCGCAGCGCTTTATGGCAGCAGCGAAGAGGGCTTCAGCGCCCGGATGCTGTTCGACGGCCGCCGGGTCAGCATCGCCGGCGCCGCCTATGCCGCTGCAGCGGCCACCGACAATCTGGACGCCCACGACGGTTTCAACCCGGCCAAGGGCCATATCGGGGTGGTGGTGATCCCGGCAATTGCGGCGCTGGCGGAAACCGTGCCGGACCTCTCCGGGCCGGAGGTTCTGGCGCTGACCACGCTGGGCTATGAAATCTCAGGCCGCGCGGCGCTGTCGTTGCACAATACGGTCAGCGACTACCACACCTCGGGCGCCTGGAACGCCCTGGGGGTGGCCGCCATCGCCGCCCGCATGCGGGGCCTGACCCCTGCCCGGCTGCGCGAGGCGCTGGGGATTGCCGAATACCACGGCCCCCGCAGCCAGATGATGCGCGAGATCGCCAGCCCCACCATGCTGCACGACGGCTCTGCCTGGGGGGCGCTGGCGGGGATCTCTGCCGCAGTGCTGGCGGAAAAGGGCTTTACCGGCGCGCCCGCCATCACGGTGGAGGAGGACCGGGTCGCCCATTACTGGCAGGACCTTGGCCGGAACTGGCTGATGGAGCAGCAGTATGTGAAGCCCTACCCGATCTGCCGCTGGGCCCATGCCGCCATCGACGGGCTGCGGCAGGTGATGCTGGAACACAGCCTGCACCATGAACAGATCGCCCGCATCCATGTGAACACCTTCCGCGAGGGCACTTGCCTGTTCCAGGGCCAGCCCGCCACCACCAGCCAGGCGCAGTACTCGCTGCCCTTCGCGGTGGCCGCCTATGCCGCCCATGGCCGGATCGGGGCAGAGCAGATTTCCGGCGCAGGGCTGACAGACCCGCTGACGGCCTCGATCCGCGCGCGCATCACAGTGGCCGAAACCGATGCGCACAATGCCCGTTTTCCGGCCTGCCGCACTGCTGATGTGACCGTCACCCTGACCAATGGCGCGCAGCTCAGCTCAGGCGATATCCACGCCCGCGGCGGCAGCGAGGTGCCGCTCAGCCAGGAGGAGATCACCGCCAAGTTCATGCAATTCGCCGCGCCCGTGCTGGGGGTGGCCCGGGCCGGCGAAATCCGCGATGCGGTGCTGGGCTTCACCACGGAGGCCAGCACATTCTCCGATCTGGGGCGGCTGCTCTACGGCACTGCAGCAGCATAAGCCGGCCGCCCGGCCAGCAAGGCAGGCCTACGGCACGCGCCAGACGCATGCGAGGGGCCGGCCCCTCGCGCTCCCCGGAGTATTTGGGGAAAGATGAAACCTTGCGTGCCTCAGCCGAAGTGCAGGGTTTTCACCTCCTGATAATCCTCAAGCCCCAGCATACCGCCTTCACGGCCATTGCCGGACTGCTTGTAGCCGCCGAAGGGCGAGCCGTAGTTGAAGCCGCCGCCGTTGATATGCACCGCGCCGGCACGCAGCCGTGCGGCGACGCGCTCTGCCCGCTCCGGATCGCCGGTCTGCAGATAGGCCGCAAGTCCGTAGGGCGTGTCATTGGCGATACGGATGGCGTCGTCCTCATCCTCGAAGGGAATGATGACCAGAACCGGGCCAAAGATTTCCTGCTGCGCAATCGCCATATCATTGGTGACATCAGCAAAGACGGTGGGGCGGACGTACCAGCCGGTGTCCAGCCCCTCGGGGCGGCCAAGGCCGCCCGCCAGCAGGGTGGCGCCCTCGCCGATGCCCTTTTGGATCATGGCCTGCACCCGGTCGAACTGGATGCGGTCGAACATCGGGCCGATGTGGCCGCCTTCCTGCGCAGGGTCGCCCACCGCCTGGCCTTCGGCCGCGGCTCTGGCGATTTCCAGCACCTGGTCATAGCACTTGCGCTCCACCAGCATCCGGGTGGGCGCGTCGCAGCTTTGGCCGGTGTTGTACATGCACTCCAGCACCGAGGCGGTGACGGTCTCCTGCAGGCCGGCATCGGCAAACACAAGGTTCGGGGACTTGCCGCCCAGTTCCAGGGTTACCCGCTTGACGGTGTCGGCCGCGTCCTTGGCGACCGCGATGCCCGCCCGGGTCGAGCCGGTGAACGACATCATGTCCACGTCCCTGTGCCGTGACAGGCCCGCGCCGACCGTCGGCCCGTCACCGTGGATCAGGTTGAACACACCCGCCGGATAGCCCGCGTCATGGATCATCTGCGCATAGACAGCTGCCGACATGGGCGTATGCTCTGACGGTTTCAGCACGCAGGTGCAGCCTGTTGCCAGCGCCGGCAGAACCTTGAGCGCAATCTGGTTCACCGGCCAGTTCCAGGGCGTGATCAGGCCGCAAACCCCGATCGGTTCGCGCACCAGGATATCGCCATTGGGCAGGGTTTCGCGCAGTTCCTGGGTTTTCAGCGCCTCCAGGATGCCTTCCAGATGGCCGATCCCGGACTCGGCCTGCGCGTCCCGCGCCATGGTGATCGGCGCGCCCATCTCGGCAGACAATGCCTGTGCCAATTCCTCCCGCCGCTCCCGGCTGATCTCCAGCAGACGTTCCAGCAGCGCGATTCGTTCGGCGCGCGAGGTTTGCGAGAAGCTGTCAAACGCCGCCCTGGCAGCCGCAACCGCGGTGTTCACATCCACCTCATCCCCCAGGATGATGGTCCCGATCTGCTGTTCCGTGGCCGGGTTCAGCACCGGAAATCCGCGGGCTGAATGCGGCGCCACCCAGGCGCCGCCGATGTAGAATTTCTGCAGGTCCATCTGGCCGGTCTCCCTCTTGCGTTCCCGGTGCGGCCCGGATCAGGGCCTCAGCCGCCTCCTGCCCCGCCGACTGGCAGGTCTGGCCTGGCACTCTGCCCGGCTTCAGGCGCACAGAACAGGCCAAAACCGCCAGAAAACCGCTATTTTCCGCAAGGCCCGCCTGTGGGCCGGGCGCATCAGTAGCGGGCAAACAGACTGCCGGGCGCAGGAACCGTTTCGCGGCAGGCCCAAACCGCGGCTAAGCTGGGTCAAAGCCCGCCGATAAGGGCGCCCTGAGGCAGAACATGAGCAGACCCCATTGGACAGCCCGATCCGTGCTGCTGGCGGGCAGCTTTCTATGCAGCTGCACCATCGCAGGCCTGGACTACCACCGCCCGGATTTCGCGGTGCCTGCGGCCTATTACCAGTCGCGCACCTATGCCGCCGCACAAGGCGCAAGCGAAACCTGGTGGCAGCAGCTGAACGATGCCACGCTGAACCGACTGGTGGCAGCAGGGCTTCAGCAGAACCTCGGCCTCAAGGCCGCCAAGGAACGGCTGAAGGCGGCTGAGGCCCTGCGCCGCGGCACCGGCCGCCCGCAGCAGGCCAGCGGCGGTCTGGAGGCCGGCTCAACCTTCTCGCGCCGGGAATCCGACGATGGCTCCAGCAACACCGATGCGGCCCAGGTTGACGCCACCTATGTTTTTGACTTGTTTGGCGGGTTTCAACGCCGGTCCGAACGCGCGGTGGCCGGCCGCGATGCGCAGTTCTACCAGATGGCCACCACCCGGCTGGCGATCATCGACGCCATCACCCGCACCTATATCCAGGCCCGCTTTTTTCAGCGCGGCGCCGCTGTTACCCGCAAGACCATCCAGCTGCGCGAACAGATCCTGGCAACTGTGCTGGAACTGCAGGAGGCCCGTGCGGCCCTGGCGCTGGATGTGGAACGCACCAAGCTGCAGGTTGTCAGCGCCAAGGCGGATCTGCCCGGCTTCGTTGCCAGCTACGAGGCGTCGGTCTTTGCCCTGGCAACCCTCCTGGACCGCGACGCCGCTGAGGTGTTTGCGATGATGCAGGGCAGCGCCGGCCAGCCCTACCCGGCCAGCCAGCCGGAACTGGGGGTGCCCGCGGCACTGCTGCGCAACCGCCCCGATGTGCTGCTGGCCGAGGCCCAGCTGCGCAGCGCCACCGCCAGCATCGGCGTCAGCGAGGCTGAACTGTACCCGTCACTGGCGGTCACCGGCTCGGTTCAGGCGGTGCGCGGTGTCAACGATCTCTTTTCCATCGGTCCGGAGCTGACCCTGCCGCTGTTCAACCGCCCGGTGCTGCACGCCGCCCGCCAAAGCGCCATCGCCGAAGCCAAGGCCACCGAATTCGACTACCGCGCCGCGCTGCGCTCCGCCGTGGAGGAGGTCCAGGTGCAGCAGAGCAGCCTGCGCGCCGTCCGCGAGCGTGCCGCCGCCGAGGCCCGGGCCGTCAGGCTTGGGGTCAAGGTTGCCGATCTGGCGCGCGAAACCTTCCGCGCCAGCGAAATCACCCTGTTCGACCTGTTGAACACCGAAGAGGCGCTGCGCGACAATGAGCTGAACCTGATCACCGCGCGCCGCGACCTGGCGCTGGCCTGGGCCAGCCTGCAGATTTCCCTGGGCAAGGGCTGGGCGCCGCACCAGGATCCGGGCAGCGCCGTGGTGGCGGT
Source organism: Leisingera sp. CC-HEC093 (assembly GCF_059429195.1). Lineage (NCBI taxonomy): Bacteria > Pseudomonadati > Pseudomonadota > Alphaproteobacteria > Rhodobacterales > Roseobacteraceae > Leisingera > Leisingera sp. CC-HEC093. The sequence continues at coordinate 18,945 of NZ_JCAIJR010000004.1, forward strand.
GAAACCTTCAGAATAAGCTGAAACTGGAACCCGCAGCCTGGCTCAGGCCTGCTGCGCCTCGCGCTCCATCTGCTCGACCATCTTGCGCGCGCGCTTGCACTGCAGCTTGTCGCGCAGCGGGCTGTCGGGGTCCACGTCCTTGGAACAGACAACGCATTTGTCGGCACCGGAAATCGCATTCAGGCCGCCGCAGCTGCCCTTGATTTTCTTGCCCATCAGGATCACCCCCAGCGACATGCCCAGGGTGACGATCAGCAGCAGAATGAAGGCCAGAAGAAAGGTGCTCATAGTGGTCCCTCGCAGAATGGCTTGGCGCGGCTTCAGTTTCCGGTCAGCGCCTCGAACGCGCTGCTTGCGGCTGTCATATAGGCATCCGCGCCGGCTTGCACGTCCCGATCAATGAAAAACACGGCAAGTTTATGCTCTTCGGCAACCTTCAGCCCGCTTTCGCGGCCCAGAACCAGCATTGCGGTGGCCCAGGCATCGGCCAGCATGGCATTTTCCGCAATCACCGTGACCGAAGTGGTGCTGTGCGTCACCGGCCGCCCGGCAACGGGATCAAGGATATGGGAATAGCGCTTGCCGTCATGTTCAAAGTAGTTGCGGTAATCGCCGGAGGTCGCCAGCCCGTGATTGCTGACCGGCACGATCAGCTGCACGGTCTGCGCCGCCGCATCGGGTTTTTCGATGCCGATGCGCCAAGCTTCGCCCTTGGCGTTTTCGCCCTTGGTCACCAGATCGCCGCCGATCTCCACCATGTAGTGTTCGACACCGAAGCCGTGCAGGGCTTCGGCCACCGCATCGACGCCATAGCCCTTGGCGATGGCGGACAGGTTGATGCCGGTCTCCGGCGCGGATTTCCTGAGCGTGCCGGCGCTGGCATCGAGCACCAGAAGCCGCGCCTGGCCGACACCCTCCAGCGCCTTGGCGATGGCCTCATCCGATGGCACCGGGTCCTCGGGCTTGCGCGGGCCAAAGCCCCATAGCTCAATCAGCGGTCCCAGGGTCACGTCGAATTTGCCGCCGGTCTTGGCGTGCACGTCGCCCGCCGCCGCCAGCACATGGGCAAACTCCGGCGACACCCGCACCGGCGCAGTGCTGCGGGCAGCGGAAAAGGTGGAAACCTCCGACGCCGGATCCCAGTTCGACATCTTGGCATTAACCGCCGCCAGGGTGCCTTCCACAGCGGACCCCAGCGCTTCCGGGTCCAGATCTTCGCCAATGGCAACCACGCTGTAGGTGGTGCCCATGGTTTCGCCCGTCAGCCGCACCTCTTCCGGGTCGCTGCCGAACCAGCAGCCGGACACCGCCAGCATTGCGGGCAAGGTAAGGGCAGCTAGGAACTTTCTGGGTGTCAGGCTGGGCATAGGGCAACCTCCGGCAGCAAAACTTGCGCTGCTATGCCCTCGCCCCGTGCCAGAGTCAAACCGCGCGCGGCGTCAGGCCTCAGAACTTCAGTGGCAAAAAGGCCAGCGCCAGCAGGCCGATCGCAGCCGGCACCCCGTAAAGCCAGGACCGGAACCGCGCGCCCGGCGCTTCAGTCTTCCAGTTCTGCCGGTACAGGTGGCCGCAAACCACCACCAGGAACACCGTCAGCGCGCCGGTCTCAGGGGTCAGGTAAAGGGTTTCGAACATGTTGTTTTTCCGCCGTTGTTAGCGCTCGCGTCATTTCGCCCCTTCCCCGATCATAATCCGCCGCTAAGATGGGGGTATGACCTGATGCAGGATACAGGAGGAGACCCCGCGCATGGCACCGTTCTCATACCAGCCTCCCACCCGGGGCGACAAGGCCGGGCAGGAAAGCCACAGCCAGTCGGCCGAGTCGAATTTGTCGCACGGCCAGTCAACCGTCGCCAGTCTCTTGGAGGCAAAGGGCGATGCGATCTTTGCGATCCGCCCCAACGACACGGTCGGACACGCGGTGGAAGCATTGAAGGAGAAACGCATCGGCGCGCTGGTGGTCACCGACCAGAACGGCGCGCTGCAGGGCATTCTGTCGGAACGCGACATCGTGCGCCGCCTGGCGGACACACCGGGCCATACCCTGCCGCAGCTGGTCGAGGAGATCATGACCCGCGAGGTCCAGACCTGCGCGCCTGACGACCTGCTGATCGACGTGGCCAAGGTAATGAACGAGGGCCGCTTCCGCCACCTGCCTGTGCTCAAGGACGGTAAGCTGGCGGGCATGATCACCGTCGGCGACGTGGTGAACTTCCGCCTGAAAGAGCTGGAGTACGAAGCCCTGCGCATGAGGCAGATGATCGTCGGCTGAGGCTCATACCGGATGGTCCGCCTTCGGGCGGACCAATTCTGGCAGCACGCTTTGCTGCCATTCACGCTTGATGCAGCGAAACTCCGGTTTGAGCCCGAAGCCGTCAGCCCCAAACCGCTATTCGTGTGTTGATCTCTTGTTCAGCCAAAGCTTCCTTGGCGAAGATTCCATCAGCTGGTAGTGATGCCCAGCCCTCTGCATAGACTGAACCATCCTCGTCAGCGGATCTGTAATAGTATTGATCGGCAATGGCAAAAAGCCCGTCCGACCGCCTCACAATCGCAAAACGGCGTTCCGAGTGAACTCGGTCAGTTGAGAAATATGGGAACACTTTTACCACATCCATTCTTTGTGGATATTTTTTGTTAGGTCAGCAGTCAATGGCAGCAAAGTCCCGCAATTCAATTTCTAGCATGTCCCGTTCTGAATGCCCGGTTCGCCTCAAAGTAGCCTTGTAATCAGCGATCCAAGGTTCTGTCAGTTCTGACCTAGTCATATTCAGCCCGGCGCCTGATGGTCATAGAAACGGCCCGCCGCCGGTCTTTTGCAGGCGCTCCAGAAACACCTCCAGATCCTCCGCGCTGTCCAGCGGTGCCATCACCTGTTTGATCGCGGGGCCGTAGATCTGCCACATCTGCAGCCGCAGCGCCGCGCCGTCTTCCGTCAGATGCAGCAGCTTGCCGCGGCGGTCCTGTTCGAACACGGTTTCGCGCACCAGCCCCTGTTTCACCATCCGGGCCAGAATGCGCGACAGGTTGGACTGCTCAAACAACAGGTTGCGGGTCAGCTCATAGGCCCGCACACCGTCCTCCCCGGCCATTTCGATCCCCCACAGCACGTCATACCAGCGCAAGCCGGGCAGCCCGGCGCGGCGCAGCATTGCCTCCATGTCGCGGTGCGCCTGCCGGTGGGCGCGGTTCAACAGGATCCAGATTGCGGTTTCGCGTTTGCTGGGGGTCATTCGGTCTTCACGAGTTGGTGAACATTGCGGCGGTGCCGCCGTTGCTGGTGGATGCACGAAAATAGATGTCATAGCATTGATCCAGGATCAATCGCATCCTCACGTAACAAGAGCCTTTACCGGCCCGACCTCCATCCGACAGGAAAATTGCCATGATGATCAGGATTGCCTCCCTCGCCGCCGCCGCGCTGCTGGCCGCCCCCGCCGTCTTTGCAGCCAGCACCTACAAGACCGACCAAGGCCATACTGAGGTCCGCTTCAGCTGGAGCCACGCCGGCGTTTCCATGCAGAGCGGTGAATTCACCGACGCCCAGGGCACCCTGGTGCTGGATCCGGAAAACCCCGAAGCCTCCACCCTGAATGTGACCATCAAGGCGGACAGCGTCGCCACCGGGTTCGGGCCGCTGGACGACCACCTGTCCAGCGCCGACTTCCTGGAGGTTGCGGCCTACCCGGAAATCACCTTTGTCAGCACCGGGATCGAGAAGACCGGCGACAACACAGCCAAGGTAACCGGCGACCTGACCATCCACGGCACCACCCAGCCCGTGGTGCTGGACACCACCATGACCCACTTCGGCCCGCATCCCCTGGGCGGCGCGGTCGAATATTACCAGGGCGACTGGGCCGCGTTTGAGGCCACCACCACCATCGACCATCAGGCGTTCGGCGTCGGCGGCTTCTCCACCGGCCCGATCACCATCCATATCGTCAGCGAGCTGAAGGCAGAGTAACAGCGCCCCGCAGGTGCACGGGGGGGGTACAGATGTCACCCCCTGCCCGGCGCGTTTCTGAAGACAGCAAAAAGCCCCGGATATTTCCACCCGGGGCTTTCTGATTTTCCGCTCTCTTCTCCAGCTCAGCCGCCGAAGTCGTCCAGCATGATGTCCTCGCGGTCCACACCCAGATCCAGCAGCATGTTGATCACCGACTGGTTCATGATCGGCGGGCCGCACATGTAGAATTCACAGTCTTCCGGCGCCGGGTGGTTCTTGAGGTATTCCTCGAACAGAACGTTGTGGATAAAGCCGGTGTAGCCTTTCCAGTCATCCTCGGGCTGGGCGTCGGACAGGGCGACGTGCCATTCGAAGTTGTCGAATTCCTCGGCCAGCTGGTCAAAGTCCTCGACAAAGAACATCTCTTTCTTGGAGCGCGCGCCGTACCAGAAGCTGATCTTGCGGTCGCGGTTCTGCAGGCGCTTCAGCTGGTCGAAGATGTGGCTGCGCATCGGCGCCATGCCGGCGCCGCCGCCGATGAACACCATTTCCTTCTGGGTATCGCGGGCGAAGAATTCGCCGAACGGGCCGGAGATGGTGACTTCGTCACCCGGCTTCAGGTTGAAGATGTAGGACGACATCTTACCGGCCGGAATGTCGCTGCTGCCCGGAGGCGGCGACGCGACGCGGACGTTCAGCATGATAATGCCCTTCTCGTCCGGGTAGTTCGCCATCGAATAGGCGCGCTCGACCGGTTCATCGACCACGGATTTGTACTGCCACAGATTGAAGCGGTCCCAATCCTCGCGGTACTCCTCCTGGATGTCGAAGTCGGTATAGGCCAGCTGGTGCTCCGGCGCTTCGATCTGGATGTAGCCGCCGGCGCGGAAGTTCACGTCTTCGCCTTCGGGCAGCTCCAGAACCAGCGCCTTGATGAAGGTCGCCACGTTGTCGTTGGAGCGCACCTTGCAACGCCATTTCTTGACGCCGAAGACTTCCTCCGGAACCTCGACCTGCATGTCCTGCTTGACCGCAACCTGACAGGACAGGCGGTCGCCGCAAGACGCCTCGCGCTTGGTGATGTGGCTTTCCTCAGTCGGCAGGATCGAACCGCCGCCGGAATGCACACGCACCCGGCACTGGGCACAGGTGCCGCCGCCGCCGCAGGCGGAGGGAACGAACAGTTTCTCAGCCGCCAGCGTCTGCAGCAGCTTGCCGCCAGCCGGGACTGAGATGGTTTTCTCACCGTTAATGGTGATGTTGACGTTGCCGGTCGCGACCAGGCGGGAGCGGGCGGCCAGAATGATGGCCACCAGCGCCAGCACGATCACCGTGAACAGGACAACGCCGAGCGTGAAAGTTTCCATGACTTCAGACGCTCCCTTACAGTTTGACGCCGCTGAAGGACATGAAGGCCATCGCCATCAGACCCGCGGTGATAAAGGTGATGCCCAGGCCCTGCAGGCCGTCCGGCACGTCGGAATACTTCAGCTTCTCGCGCACGCCCGCCATCGCGGTGATCGCCAGCGCCCAGCCAAAGCCGGAGGAGAGGCCGTAAGTCGTTGCTTCCGCGAAGTTGTAGTCGCGTTCCACCATGAACAGCGAACCGCCAAGGATCGCGCAGTTCACCGTGATCAGCGGCAGGAAGACCCCCAGCGCGTTGTACAGCGGCGGGAAATACTTATCGAGGATCATCTCCAGGATCTGCACCATCGCCGCGATCACCCCGATATAGGAGATCAGGCCGAGGAAGGTCAGGTCCACATCCGGGAAGCCCGCCCAGGCCAGCGCGCCCGGTTTCAAGAGGTAGGTCAGCAGCAGGTTGTTGGTGGGCACGGTGATGGCCTGCACCAGCATCACCGAAATCCCCAGACCCAGCGCGGTGGAGATCTTCTTGGACACCGCAATGAAGGTGCACATGCCCAGGAAGAAAGAGAGCGCGAGATTCTCGACAAAGATGGCCTTAACGGCCAGTGAAATCAGCCCTTCCATCAGTGCGCCTCCACGTTCTGGATTTTATATTCACGCTCTTCGACCTGGTTCGGTTTCCAGGTGCGGAAAGCCCAGATCAGCAGGCCGATCACGAAGAACGCCGAGGGCGGCAGCAGCAGCATGCCGTTGGGCACATACCAGCCGCCGTTGTTCACGGTTTCCAGGATGGTGATGCCGAACAGGGAGCCAGAGCCGAACAGCTCGCGGATCACACCGACCAGCATCAGGATCAGGCCATAGCCCATGCCGTTGCCCAGGCCGTCGATGAAGGAGGCCACCGGCGGGTTGCTCATGGCGAACGCCTCGGCGCGGCCCATCACGATACAGTTGGTGATGATCAGGCCGACGAAGACCGACAGCGTCTTGGAGATTTCAAAGGCATAGGCCTTCAGCACCTGATCAACCAGGATCACCAGCGAGGCGATGATCACCATCTGCACGATGATCCGGATCGAGCTGGGGATCTGATTGCGCAGGATCGAGATGAACATCGACGAGAACGCGGTCACGAAGGTCACCGCCAGGGTCATCACAAACGCCACCTGCAAGGATGACGTCACCGCCAGCGCCGAGCAAATGCCCAGAACCTGCAGCGTGATCGGGTTATTGTCGACCAATGGGTCGACCAGCATTTCCTTCTTGGTCTGCGCCATCAGAGCTCTCCCGCTTGCAGGGCTTTCAGGAAGGGCGCGTAGCCCTCTTCGCCCATCCAGAATTTCACCAGGTTGTCCACACCGACAGAGGTCAGCGTCGCACCGGCCAGCGCGTCGATGTGGTGCTCCGGCCCGGCCGGGCCTTGCGCCTTGGCAACGCTGATCTGCAGTTCGCCGCTTTCGTCATGCAGCTTCTTGCCGCTCCACAGGGACTTCCAGCGCGGGTTGTCCACCTCGGCGCCCAGGCCCGGCGTTTCGCCGTGCTGATAGAACTGCAAGCCAAAGATGTCATTGCCGTTTTCCTCAATCGCGATGAAGCCATAGAGGGTCGACCACAGGCCATAGCCGTGGATCGGCAGGATCACCTTGTCCAGATCGCCGTTTTCCTCCCGCAGCAGGTAAACGGTTTTATAGCGCGACTGGCGGCCGATGCCCGCAGGGTCGTTCTCGAGCGCGCGGCTCAGCTCCGGGTCCTGCGCGGCGGCCAGACCGTCAAAGCTGGCAGCGTCGAACTGATCGGTGAACTCACCGGTTTCCAGATCCAGCACCTGCGGTTCAAAGGCGGCAAACGCCTCTGCCACTTTGACGCCCGGCTCATAAAGGCCGGCAACCTGCAGAACGTTCAGCTGCTTGTCGCGTTTGCGGTTCACTTCCTGCACCGGGCGCAGGGACACGGCGGCGGAGGACACGATCATCGAGGCCAGCAGGCAGACGCCAACGGCGATGACGATGGTCTTGCCGACGGAATCCGGCGATGCGGCGAGGAAGCGGCCAATCAGGCCCTTGCTTTGGGTATCAGCCATGGCGGCGCGCCCTCCGTTTGATGTTGGCCTGCACGACGAAGTAGTCGATCAGCGGTGCAAAGACGTTGCCGAACAGGATCGCCAGCATCATGCCTTCGGGGAAGGCCGGGTTCAGCACCCGGATCAGCACCACCATCACGCCGATGAGGGCACCGTAGATGTAGCGGCCCGCGTTGGTGTGGGATGCGGACACGGGTTCGGTCACCATGAACACCAGGCCAAAGGCATAGCCGCCCAGCACCAGGTGCCAGTACCACGGCATCGCAAACATCGGGTTGGTGTCGGAGCCAATCAGGTTCAGCAGCATCGAGAAGGCGATCATGCCGCCCAAGCAGCCGACGATCAGGCGCCAGTTGGCGATCTTGGTGAACAGCAGGAAACCCAGGCCGATGGCGCAGGCCAGCGTCGAGGTTTCGCCGAAGCTGCCCTGGATGATGCCAAAGAACGCATCCGACCATTCGATGCCCTTGGCGGCCAGCGCCTGCACGCCGTCGGCGGCAGTCACACCCAGCGCGGTCGCGCCGGAGAAGCCGTCAACCGGGGTCCAGACAGCGTCGCCCGACATGTTTGCCGGATAGGCGAAATACAGGAACGCGCGGCCCACCAGCGCCGGGTTCAGGAAGTTCTTGCCGGTGCCGCCAAAGACTTCCTTGCCGATCACCACGCCGAAGATGATGCCAAGCGCCACCTGCCACAGCGGCGCGGAGGCCGGCATGATCAGGGTATAAAGCATCGAGGTGACCAGAAAGCCCTCGTTCACCTCATGGCCGCGGACGGTGGCAAAGATCACCTCGAAGATGCCGCCCGCAACCAGTGTCACGATGTAAATCGGCAGGAAGTAGAGGAACCCGTGCGCGATATTGGCCATCGGGTTCGCCGCATCCAGCGAGATGCCGAACATCTGCAGGATGGCGATCCGCCAGCCAGTGGCCGCGTCAGCACCCAGCGCGGCAATTGCCGAGTTCGCCTGATAGCCGGTATTCCACATGCCCCACAGGATGCACGGGATGGTGGCGATCACCACATAGGTCATGATCCGCTTCATATCGACGTATGAGCGGGCATGCGGCGCCACCGAGGTGACGGTTTTCGGGGTATACAGGAAGGACTCCACCATCTCGTAGACGGGGAAGAGCTTTTCGTACTTGCCCCCCTTCTCGAAATGAGGCTCGATCCTGTCAAAGAAGCTGCGCAATCCCATCCGGCTCAGCCCTCCTTTTCAATCTTGGTCAGGCAGTCGCGCAGCGCCAGCCCGTATTCGTACTTGGCCGGGCAGGCAAAGCCGACGAGGCCCATGTCCTCTTCGTCCAGCTCCAGCGCACCCAGCGCCTGTGCGGTGTCGGTGTCCATCACCAGCAGCGCGCGCAAGAGCTGCGTCGGCAGGTAGTCCTGCGGCATCAGCTGCTCAAAGGTGCCGGTGGGCACCATCGCCCGGCGGCCGCCGTTGAGGTTGCTGGTCAGGCCGAACAGCTTGCGGCTGAGCGCCGAGCCCAGCACCGGCTGCACGGCGTATTTGCCGCCCATCGGACGGATCCAGCCCAGCGGGATCTGCTTGCGGTCTTCTTCGATGATCGCAACCTGGCGTGCAAAGCGGCCGAGGAACGCCAGCGGACCAGCCGCCTGGCGGCCCGACAGGATCGAGCCGGAGATCACCCGCACAGGGCCTTCGGCAGCGATTTCGCCGCGGGTCAGCTCATCGGTGGAGGCACCTGCGACGGTGCGGACCAGACGCGGGGAACGTGCTGCAGGACCGGCGATGGCAACCACGGTGGAGGGGTCCAGATGGCCGCTCAGCAGCAGGCGGCCGATGGCGGTCACATCCTGATAGGAAACGGTCCAGACCTGATCGTTCGCGCGGACGGGATGCAGGAAGTGGATATGGGTGCCAGCGAGGCCCGAGGGATGCGGACCAGAGAAACCAGCAGCCTCGACACCGGCAAGGTTCGCACCGGGAATGCTGTCGCCTGTCTTCTGGCACAGATAGGTGGTGCCGTCGGTCAGCAGGGTCACGGCCTTCAGGCCTGCCTCAAACGCCTCAGCCGCATCATTGATGATCACGGCGGCGTCGGCGGCCAGCGGCTCACTGTCCATCGCGGTCACAAAGATCGCGGCGGGCTTGGACCCCGGCTGCGGCATCTTGGAATAGGGACGGGTGCGGAAAGAGGTCCACAGGCCCGCGGCGCACAGCTTCTCTGTCAGCCCTTCGGCAGTGTCAGCATTGCCGGTGGCAGAGAAATCAATGCCGGTGTCTTCGGCATCGGAAACCGCAATCACGACGCTCTCCAGCACCCGGCGCGCACCGCGGTTGATCGCAACAACCTTGCCGGTCATCGGCGCAACCATCAACGCGGCTTCGGCATCCTTGTGGCAGAACAGCGGAGTTCCGCGGCGGACCTCCTCGCCTTCCTGCACCAGCATGCGGGGTTTCAGGCCCACATAGTCGGGGCCCAGCACGGCCACCGAGGTGATGGCGGGGCCGTCGTGGATCACCTGCTCCGGTGCGCCTGTCACCGGCAGATCCAGCCCCTTTCTCAAGTTAAATGTCTTCATATTTGCGCTACGTCCCTCCAAGGCCGAATCCCGTGGCGGTTCTTACCCCGTTCCGGCAGCGGCGGCAAAGAAAACGCACAAAATGCCGTTTTCCGCACATCCGCACAGCCTGTCCTGATTATCCGGCGCACTCGAATCAAATTCGGCGCCGATTGGCAAGGCTGTGCCCCTGCCTGTGCTCCAATTTCCTGTGCACTGGGCGCTTTTATCAGACTGTTGGCGCTCACGGGTCTCGGGAAACCGTCAATGCGGGCAGGCGGAAACGGCAACCCCGTTCCCGCAAGCTCCGCCGGGGCGGGCCAGTCTGCCTGTCAGTCTCAACAACCCGTTGAAACTGATTCTACCAAATACTGCGTATTCAGGCGTCCCAGACGGCCTGCGGCGCGCCCATCAGCCCCCGGTCAACGGTGATGCCCAGCCCCGGCGCATCCGGCACCAGAACGCCGCCGTCTTTGACCGGTGCGTTAAACTCCGCCGTTTTCAGCGTCACCATATCGCGGCAGTCCAGAATGCAGCGCAAGGAGCGCTCCGGCACCGTCGCCCCCAGATGCGCAATCGCGGAAAACGCGATGGCGGAGCCGACAGTATCCTGCACGCTGACCGTGGCGCCCGCGGCCAGGCACATGTCCCGGTGCCGCCGCCCATGGGTCAGCCCGCCCGCCTTGGAGATCTTGAGGCCGATGCCGTCCGCCACGTCCTCCGCCAGCATCAGGGCAATATCCTCATCCTGCTGAACCAGCTCATCCAGGATGATCGGCACAGTGCAGCGTTTGCGCAGCGACATGGTCTCACGCCAGGTCTTGCAGGGTGCCTCCAGCACGAAATCCAGCCCCTCGGGCAGCATCCGCAGCATGCGCAGGGCGGTTTCCGGCGTCAGCCCGCCGTTGGCATCGACCAGAAAGAACTCACCGGGCTGCCGATCGGCCAGAGACGCGCGAATGCGCTCTGCATCCAGCGCCGGGCCGCCCTCGCCGTCCAGCGCGCCGATTTTCACCGAGTGGCCCAGATAGCCCATCTCCCGGTGCTGCGCGACGCGGGCGCGCATGTCTTCGGGGCTGCCCGCATAGATTGAGGAGATCACCGGCAGGCGTTTGCCGGTGGAGCCGCCCAGCAGTTCGCAGACCGGCAGGTTTACCGACTTGCCGAACAGATCCCAGCAAGCCAGGTCAATCGCGGACTTGACGTGGTTGTGGCCCACAAGCGCCTCATCCATCGCCTCGTTGATGCGGTCCATCTGCCGCGGGTCGCGGCCCAGCAGATAGGGCGCAATCTCAGCAATGCCCGCCCGCACACCCAGCGCATGCGCGGCGATATAGGTGGAACCGAACGGCGTGCTCTCGCCCCAGCCCTCCAGCCCAGTGTCGGTGGTGATGCGCACGAAAGAGGCATCAAAGCTGCGGTACTCCCGCCCGCCCGACAGGGTGTAGACGCCGCCGGAATAGGGCAGGTCCAGCTGATAGAGCTCGATCTTTTTTATTTTCACCCGGACACCTCCGGGATCATCAGAACCAGCTTGCCGGTGTGCTTCTTGCTCAGGAAGTCCCCCTGCGCAGTGGCGATATCGTTCAGCGGATAGGTCTTGGCGACCAGCGGGCGGATTTCGCTGGCTTCGATGTAGGCGATCAGATCGGCGAACACCTCATCCTCCTGAAAGGTGCAGCCCATCAGGGTCAGGTCCTTGAGGTAGAGCGTGCGCACGTCGATTTCGCTGATCGGCCCTGCAATGGCGCCTGCGGTGGCATACCGCCCGCCACGCCGTAAAACATCCATAAAATCGGGCCATTGCGGACCCGCCACAAGATCAACCACCACGTCGATGGACCCTTCGCCCAGTTCTTTGATCAGATCCGCATTGCGGTCCACCACCCGGTCGGCGCCAAGCGCGAGAACCTCGTCCGCCTTGGCGGCAGAGGACAGCGCAATCACCGTGGCACCCCGGCGTTTCGCCAGCTGCACAGCAGCGGAGCCGACGCCGCCGGACGCGCCGGAGATCAGCACGGTTTCCGCGCCCAGGCCCACCCGGTGCAGCATGTTCTCCGCCGTGGAATAGGCGCAGGGGATCGAGGCCAATTCCGCGTCCGACCAATCGCAGTTCACCGCATGGGTCTCGCGCGCAGGCGCCACCGCAAATTGAGCAAAGCCGCCGTCGCATTCGCTGCCGAAGGTCCAGCATTCATAGGGGCGGTAATCGACGTAAGTGCGCAGCATGTTGCGCACCAGAACCCGCTCGCCAATGCGGGCGGGGTCGACCCCCTCCCCCACCGCAGCGATATGGCCGCAGGCGTCTGCGCCTTGGATGCGCGGGAATTCCAGCGGCTTGCCGGACCAGCTGGCGTCATCGTCATTGACGCTGTCGAACCCGCTGGCGCCGCCTGCGTTGGTGTCGGCATCCACCGCCTTGGAATACCAGCCGATGCGGGTGTTGATGTCGGTGTTGTTGATGCCCGCCGCCGCAACGCGGATCAGCACTTCGCCCGGTCCGGGCTGCGGCACCGGCACATCGGTGCGGTACTCAAGCTTGTCGATGCCGCCGTGACCGGTCAGCAGGACCGCTGCCATCTTCGTTGGAATCATGCCCCAACCTCCCCTTCTGAAATTAGATTGGCCGGCCCTCCCCTGCCGGCCAAAACAGGGTGCTTTCCCCGCGGGGACAACACCCTGAAACGTGTATCACAGCTCCAGCGGATGCGCGCGGCCGCGCGCCGCCAGACGGCGGTTCAGCTCTTTCGCCTCCGGCTGCCCGGCCTCCAGCGCAAAGACAAAGGCATGGGTCAGGTAGAAGCAGGCCGCGTCAATGTTGCCCGCTGCCTCCGCCTGATCACCGGCCAGCGTGTAGAGCCGCACCAGCTCTGCGCTGTCCTTGTCCTCATGCGCCTTCAACAACGCTTGGTCGAGTTCCGCGCGCTCCACCACTCACCCCTTCAGCGAGATCGCGATGTTCTTGGTGCGCACATAGTTATACAGCGCCTCCAAGCCCTTTTCGCGGCCGAAACCGGATTTGCCGACACCGCCGAAGGGGGTGGAGATGCCGCCCGCGAACCATTCGTTCACGAACACCTGCCCCGCCCGCAAACGGTTCGCCGCCCGGTGCGCCCGCGCCAGATCGCGGGTGAAGACACCGGCCACCAGCCCGAACTCGGTGCCGTTCGCCATGGCAATCGCCTCGGCTTCGGTATCAAACGGGGTGAAGCAGGTGACAGGACCAAAGATCTCCTCCTGCGCCACGCGGGCAGACGGGTCCACATCTGCCAGAATTGTCGGCGCCATGAAGTAGCCCTCCCGCTCCAGCCGGGCACCGCCGGAGGCCACGCGCGCGCCGCTTTGGCGGGCGGTCGCGGTCAGGGTTTCGATGCCGTCCAGCTGGCGGGCAGAGATCACCGGGGTCAGGCCGGGATTTTCCAGCCCGTGGCCGACGCTGAGGCCGTTTGCCAGCGCAGCAGCGCGTTCGACGGCTTCGTCATAGATCGAGCGGTGCACCAGCACCCGTGACATGGCAGAGCAAACCTGGCCGGCATTATAGAAGATGCCGCTTTGCAGGGAGGACATCAGCGTATCCAGATTGGCGTCCTCAAACGCCACTGCCGCGGACTTGCCGCCCAGCTCCATCAGTGCGGGCGTTACCGGGTTGGCGGCGGCGCGCAGGATGGCCTGGCCAGTCGGCACCGATCCGGTAAAGACGATCTGATCCACTGCCGGGCTTTCGACCAGCCGCGCGCCGAGTTCAGAGCCGATACCGTTCAGGATCGAAACCGCCCCGGCAGGCACCTCGGCCCGTTCCAGTGCCACGCCCAGCATCGCCAGCGCCATCGGGTCCAGCTCCGGCGATTTGATGATCACCGAGTTGCCCGCCGCCATCGCAGGTGCCAGCGACCGCGCGGCAATCGAGACCGGGAAATTCCACGGCACGATCTGGGCAGAGACGCCATAGGGTTCATAGACCGTAAAGTCGGCGTAGTCGGGGCCAAGCGGGATCGACTTGCCTTCGATCTTGTCGGCCATGCCGCCGTAGTATTCAAAATACTGTGCGGCCTCTTCAAACTCGTCATGCGCCGCGCTAAGGCTCTTGCCGCTTTCCCTGCACAGCAGCTCAGCACCCTCGTCCGCAATGCCCCGGATTTCCGCCGCGATGCGCTGCATCAGCTGGCCGCGTTTGGCAGGCTGCATCCCGGCCAGATCGCCGCGCTCGAAACTTGCCCGCGCCGCTTCCAGCGCTTTGGCGAGGGTTTCTTCGCCCGCCAGTGCGCAGTCGCCAACATGGCTGCCGTTGCCCGGATCCTCGACGGCCATGCGCGCACCGCCGTCGCCCTCGGCCCACTCTCCGGCCAGGAAGTTCCTGGCCAGCCCGTCTTGCAGGAAAGAACTCATGCCTCGCGGCCTTTGGTCACCTGATCGGCCACCCAAGCGTGGAAATTGTGTGTCGGCCCATCCATCGCAGGGGAGAAACGGCCGCCGTCGAACAGCTCGCCGTGGCGGCCCTTCTGCATGCCCTCAACGACAAAGACGTCTTCCTCGAACACGGTCTTCCACAGCTTGGCGTTCTCGGTGCGCAGGTCTTCCAGCTCCGGCGTGTCCTCGTTGGACTTCGCGTAGTAAAGCTCGATGTGCTCAACGGTGTTTTCCGTGTCGACCGGCTCCAGGATAATTGCGAACGCATGGTCACGCTGCACGCCCAGCAGGACGTTGGGGTAAACGGCCACATATTCGCCGCCCTCGTCCCATTTGCTGCTCAGCCCCTCGAAATCCGGAAACACCTTGCCGTCTTCGCCCTTCATCTGGCGGTAAACCAGGGTGCCCTGGCCGGAGTAATGCCCCGGCACCTCAATGTTGTAGTGGTCTTCCAGCCGGGAATAGCTGTTCAGCCCCGGATGCACCCACGGCAGGTGGTAGCTCTCGCAGTAGTTCTCGACCGCCAGCTTCCAGTTGGTTTTGACTTCCAGCTTGAAGCCGGAATCTTGGCCGCCGTGATGCACCTGGGTTTCAAACTCCTTCCAGCGCTCCAGCAGGCCAGCGTGGGCTTCTTCGAACTCCGGCGCGGCGCCGTCGACGTTCACAAACACCACGTCGCGCCAGACATAGGAGCGGATGCGCACCAGGCCCAGTTCATCCAGCTTGATGTCTTCATGCTTGTTGTTGCCCGGGCCGCCGACATGCGGGGTGGAGACCAGGCGGCCATCGAGGCCATAGCACCAGCTATGATAGGCGCAGCGGATGGCGCCCCGGATCTTGC
This sequence comes from Leisingera sp. CC-HEC093, assembly GCF_059429195.1. Lineage (NCBI taxonomy): Bacteria > Pseudomonadati > Pseudomonadota > Alphaproteobacteria > Rhodobacterales > Roseobacteraceae > Leisingera > Leisingera sp. CC-HEC093. The sequence continues at coordinate 34,119 of NZ_JCAIJR010000004.1, forward strand.
CTGCCTTCTCGACCAGGATCATACCGCGGTGGCGGCAGGTGTTCTGAAAGACGCCGATCTCACCGTCCTTGTCGCGCACGATCAACAGCGGCATGCCCAAAAAGTCCACCGGCTTGGCATAGCCCGGCTCCGGAACGTCCTTGCCAAAGCCGATTCCGGACCAGTTGGCAAACAGCACCGAGCGTTTTTCTTCGGCAAAGACGGCGGGGTCTATATAATGGGCGTTCGGCAGGCCGTTGGCCACGTTGACCGGAGCCATCACCGGGGCAAGCGTGTCATGCTTGTTCATCTGGGTCTCTCCAAACCAGGGAAAAGATGTGCGCGTTTTGCGCCATTGAAGGGAGAGAGCAGATTCACTCAATATCAGGAATTTTCGCGCTGAGGTTAGCTGAGCTCATCTGAGCTTCGATTGACCTCGTCGATGACCCAATTGCGAAGCAATCGGGCGGATTCCGACAATTCCGCATCCGGGCGGCCCACCAGATGGAACCCGTGCGGCGCCGCCAGCACATGCGGGCCGATCGGCACCAGCTGGCCGGTTGTCAGCAGCGGATTCAGCAGCCGCTGCCAGCCCAGCACCAGCCCGACCCCGTCCTGCGCCGCCTGCAGCGCCACCGCATAATTGTTGACCCGCACGCCCGGCGCGATGGGGCCGCTGTAACCCAGCTGCTGGAACCAGTCGGCCCAGGTGGTCCAGCTCTTGTCGTCGGACTCCAGATGCAACAGCCGCTGCTGCGCCAGTTCCTCCAGCGGGCAGCCGGTCAGTGTCTCGGCCAGCTCCGCATTGCCCACCGGCACCAGGTGATCGCGGTACAGCTCCGTCTGTTCCAGCCTGGTGCCCCTATCCCGTCCGTAGCGAATGTAGAAATCCACATCCGGCATGCTGCGGAACGGCCGGTCCTGCACCATCTGATTGACGTTCACGTCCGGATGCTTGCGCCAGAACCGCACCACCAACGGCGACAGCCACAGCGAGGCCACTGCCGAGGTCGACCCGATGGTCACGGTGTCGCCAGTCTGCCGGTCGCGGATGGTCTTGAGGCTGAGCGAAATCTTGGAAAACGACGAGGCCAAGGTTTCAAACAGCGCCTCGCCTTCCTCCGTCAGCTCAACCCCGCGGTGCTTGCGCTGGAACAGCGGCGCCTGCAGTTCCGCCTCCAGCGCCTTTACCTGATGGCTGACTGCGCCGGGGGTGACAGACAGCTCCTGCGCTGCGTTCTTGAAGCTCAGATGCCGGGCCGCGGCCTCGAACGCAGCCAGGGTGGTGAGCGGCGGCAGGTTGTAATGGCGGCGGGACATCTGCGGCTCCTGGCTGGCGGCTCGGTTGAGGGCGTTTCATTTCAATATGGGAAATGCGCCTTTGATGGCCAGCGAAGATTTCACCTGTGCCTCCGGTTCTCCTGCCTTGCCCGGCCCGGTCTAAGGCCAGGCGGCCATGATCCGCTCCGCCAGCCGCTCCAGCGCCTGCCGGCCGATCCCGTCACGGGCTTGCACTGACATGCCTTCCACCGCCATTGCAAAGAAATTGGCCAGCGCCTCCAGATCCGTATTCGCGGGCATCTGGCTGCGGTCCGCCGTCAGCCGGTCCAGCAATAGATCCGCAGTGGCCAGCCGCCGCACCGCAAGATCGCGGGCCACGGCATCGTTTTCCGGTGCGCAGCGCAGCACCCCGGTGGATATCATGCAGCCCGGCGGCACCGCCCCTGAGCTGAACTGCCGTACACAATTGTGCATCAGCCGCGCGAAGGCGCGCTTCAAGTCCGGCTCCTCCGCCATGCCCTCCAGCAGGCTTGCGCCATAGGTCTGCGCGTAGCGGTCCAGCGCGCGTGCATAAAGCCCCTCCTTGGAGTCGAAAGCCGCGTAAAGACTGGGCGGCGTGATCCCCATCGCCTCGGTCAACTCCTTGACCGATGTGCCCTCGTATCCCTGCCGCCAGAAAAGGTCGCGGGCAATGTCGAGGATCTGGTCTTCGTCGAATTTGCGCGGCCTGCCGCGGGGCTTGGATGCTGTTTTCATAACGATGACTATAAAATGCGTTGACAGCTGCGGCAAGCCGTCTATTTATGTATCGATCACTACATTAAAGGAATTTCAGCCATGAACATGCAAGCAACCGGTTTCCGCGCCTATTCGCTCTCCTTCGACAACGGCGGGGCGGATCTGTCCGTGGTGCCCGCCGCCCCCGCACCCCTGGCCCCGGGCCAGGTCCGGGTCGCGATGAAGGCGGCCAGCCTCAACTACCGCGACCTGATTGTGCGCCAGGGGCTGGATTCAAGCGCCTTGCCCCGCCTTGCCCCGTTGTCGGACGGAGCCGGCGAGGTGATCGAGGTTGCGCCGGATGTGACCGCCTGGAAGACAGGCGACCGGGTTATCCCGTCCTTCTTTCCCGACTGGCTGGACGGGCGGTTCGACCCCGCCGCCAGCGGCGGCGCCTTGGGCGGCAGCCGCGACGGGGTGATGGCCGGGCAGATCGTGGTCCCGGCGGCGTCTCTGGTGCGGATCCCGGATCATCTCAGCTTTGCCCAGGCGGCCACCCTGCCCTGTGCGGCAGTGACGGCCTGGGGGGCGCTGTTCGAACGGGGCCGCCCCATCGGCAAGGGGGATTTCCTGCTGGTTCAGGGCACCGGCGGTGTGGCGATGTTCGGGCTGCAATTTGCCAAGGCTGCCGGGGCCAGGGTGATTGTCCTGTCTTCATCAAACGAAAAACTGGAACGCGCCAAAGACCTGGGCGCAGAGTTCGGGATCAACTACCGCGAGACGCCGGATTGGGCGCAAGCCGTCCGGGATGCCACCGGCGGCCATGGCGCCGACCACATTCTGGAACTGGGCGGGGCGCAGACCTTCGAACAGTCCATTGCCGCGGTGGCAGGCGGCGGGGTGATCTCGCAGATCGGCGTGCTGACCGGCTTTGGCGCCCAGCCCAATCTGAACGGGCTGTTCATGGCCAGCGCCACAATCAACGGCATCATGGTCGGCCCCCGCGCGTATCTGGAGAGCTTGTCACGCTTCATGGCAGAACACCGGATCGAGCCGGTCATCGACCGGGAGTTTTCTTTTGATGAACTGGACGCAGCCTATGCCTGTCTGGAGGCGGCAAACCACATGGGCAAGGTCGTGGTCACGATCTGAGCGCGGGTCCTGTCCCTGCTACACCACTGGATTGGCGGAAAATCCGCCAATCCGAAATGTTGCAGCGGCGGGACCTGTCTCTAACTGATCCGGCCGCGCTGCAGCATCGGGGTCACGTTAAAGGCCGCCTTATAGACCCTTGAAAAATGCCCCGGGCTGTCAAAGCCGCAGGACAGCGCCACTTCGGTAACAGACGCCTCGGTCTGGATCAGCAGGTTGCGGGCGCGCTCCAGCCGCATCTCCATCGAGTATTTCTTGGGCGAGGTGTTGAGGAATTTGCCGAACAGCCGCTCCAGCTGCCGGGTGGAAATACCAAGCTCCGCGGCGATCACCGCGGGCGACACCGGGTCACTGATGTGGTCGTGCATGATCTGGATGGCGCGGGCCAGATGGGCGTTGCGCATACCGTTGCGCGACTGCAGCGACACCCGCTGCTCCGCAGTGGCGTTGCGCACGGCATTATAAACCATCTGGTCGGCTACCGCGACCGCCAGGTCATACCCATGCTCTTGCTCGATCAGATGCAGCATCAGGTCCGCCGTGGCGGTGCCGCCAGAGGCAGTCACGTGCTTTTCATCGGCCACGAACACGCTGCGCACCAGGTTCACCTCCGGAAACGCCTCCATGAAACTGTCGTGGTATTCCCAGTGAATTGCCGCCTGCATGCCATTGAGGAACCCGGCCTCTGCCAGCACCCAGGCACCGGAGCACAGCGCGCCGACCGCGATGCCGCGCGCCTTTTCCCGGCGCAGGGCCGCCAGCAGCGGCCGGGTCACATGGCTGCGCATATGGATGCCTGACAGGGCAAACAGCCGGTCGCATTTCGGGATCGCATCAAACCCGTAGTGCACCAGCGTCACCGAGCCGTTGGAGCAGGTCGCGGTCTCGCCGTTCTCTGATCCGAACGACCAGTCATACGGATCCTTGCCGCTGACAAGGTTGGCAATCCGCAGCGGCTCCACCGCACAGGAAAACGCCAGATGCGAAAACTCCTCCACCAGGAGAAAGGCAAAATGCTGTGTCTTGGTCATGGCTTGCCCCAGAATGGCTTGGGCTGCGCGAGGGGGTTGCCCCGCGCAGCCCGGTTGCACGGGTGTGGCTGCTATTATTCAGCGGCCGCACGGGCCGCGTCCAGCCAGCTGTCGTAGGTTTCGCGGTTGGCCGCGATCCAGGCGTCCACGTGGCTGTCGATGTCGTCAGAGCTGTCCTCGCCATCGGCGATCAGCTTGTTCTGGGCCGAGATGTCGTTGATGTCGATCTTTGCCAGCTCGAACAGCTTGGCCGCAGCCGGGTTCGCGGCCAAGAACTCATCGGTGGCGACAATACGGATGCTGTCGACGGCAAAACCCAGGTCCTTGCCGTCAAAGGTGGTTTCCGCGGTCGCGCCATCGGGCAGCGAAGAATAAGGCACCGCCAGAAACTCAACATTCTCGCCCGGCACCAGCACGCCGGACACCCAATAAGGGGTCCAGGTGTAGTAGAGCACGTTCTCGCCAGTTTCATTGCGGGCGATGGTGTCGGCGATGATGGCGTTATATTCACCCTGATTATGGTTCACGGTGCCGCGCAGGCCGAATTCGTCCAGCTGATGCTCGATCACCCGCTCACAGCCCCAGCCGGGCACGCAGCCCGCCAGATCGGCCTTGCCGTCGCCATCGGCGTCGAACATCGCGGCTTTGGCCGGATCTTTCAGATCGCCCAGGTTCTGCACCCCCGCGTCATAAGCGGATTTGTTGACCAGGTAGCCCTGCAGGGCGCCGTCGATCAGGGTGCCGACCTTCTCCAGAACCGCGTCGCCGCCGGATTCCTCAAAGAAAGTGTTGTGCAGGCCGTTCCAGTGCACCGCGGTAAAGTCCGCGTCACCGGTGCCCAGGGCCAGGTGCAGGGTCTGCGCCTGAACCTCTTCCGGCTCGGCCACGTCATAGCCCAAGTCCTGCAGCGCCCGGAACAGGATGCGGTGCTGAAAGATCTCCTCGGCGATCGGCTGGATCACCGGGCGCACGGTGACGCCGTCGCCGGGTTTGTCTGCCGCCAGCGCAGTGCCTGCCAGCATGGTCGAGGCTGCCAGCGCAGCCAGAGCGGTTTTCCTGAACATATGTAAGTCCTCCCTTAGTGTTCAGTTGAAGTGAAGTTCAGTTTTTGCCGGCCAGGCGCAGCACGGCGGCGACGGGGCCGCCCTGCCACCAGTGGCGGTGGCCGCGGTCGCGGCCGGACTGGCCCATGCCCTGGGTGATGCGGTCCAGCACGACGGCCAGGATCACGATGCCAAGGCCGCCGACCAGCGCCTTGCCCGCATCCAGCCGGCCCATGGCGCGCAGCACCTCATTGCCCAGCCCCTTGACGGAGATCATCGAGGCGATCACCACCATCGACAGCGACAGCATGATGGTCTGGTTGACACCGGCCAGGATTGTGGGCGTGGCCAGCGGCAGCTCCACCTTGAACAGAATCTGGCGCGGGCTGGCGCCAAAGGCGCGCGCGGCCTCCACGACTGAGGCATTGACCCCGCGGATGCCCAGACTGGTCAGGCGGATCAGCGGCGGCAGCGCAAAGATCACAGTGACGATCACACCGGAGACATTGCCGATGCCGATCAGCATGACAACCGGCACCAGGTACACAAACGCCGGGATCGTCTGCATGGTGTCCAGCACGGGGCGGATTGCCGCCTCGAACCGGTCATTCTTGCCGGCCAGCACCCCCAGGGGCAGGCCGATGATGAAGCTCATGATCACCGCCGAAACCACGATGGCCAAGGTGGTCATCGCCAGTCCCCACGCATTCGGCGCCAAAAAGCCGAGCACAACCATGCTGACGCCGACCAGGATCGCCACCCGGCGGCCTGCGGCCTGCCAGGCGATCAGAATCAGGATCAGCAGCATGACCAGCGGCGGCACTGCATTCAGCGCAGTGTCGATGCCAACGATCATTTCGTTGAAGAACTTCTTCACCGGCTGGATCAGCGCGCGGTTGGCAATCGCCCACTGCTTGACCCCGTCCGCCGATTCCGCCAGCCCCAGATCAACCGCTGAAAACGGGTCGAGAATGCTGAATTCATTTTCTGCCATGGTGCCGTCTCCTCAGTGCTTCAGGCTGGCCGCGTCTGCCACATCGCCCTGGATGCCGCGCAGCAGGGCATTCTTGGTGACGATGCCAATCGGCTTCCCATCGGCCTTGACCACAACCGGGTGCTGGGTCCGGACCGACAGGTTCACCAGATCGTCGAGCGACTGGCCGGGATGGGCCTCGGGCCAGCCGTCCTTATTGGCCGGGCCATTCATCTGCTCGTATTGCTCCACGGGGGTCATGATCTTGGCGGCTGAGATCAGCTCCAGCTTGGAAATGCCCGCGACGAAATCGGCGACATAGTCGTCCGCCGGGTTGGTCACGATGTCCTCCGGCGTGCCGACCTGCACCAGCGCGCCGTCCTTCATGATGGCAATGCGGTCGCCGATGCGGATCGCCTCGTCCAGGTCGTGGGTGATGAACAGGGTGGTTTTCTTCATCTCTGCCGACAGCGACATGAACTTGTCCTGCAGCTGGCGGCGGATCAGCGGGTCCAGCGCCGAAAAAGGTTCATCCATCAGGAGGATGGAGGGGTCAGCGGCGATGGCTCGGGCCAGCCCAACCCGCTGCTGCATCCCGCCCGACAGCTCATCCGGGTATTTCTGGTCCCAGCCATTGAGGTCCACCGCATCGATCGCGCGCATCGCGTTGTCGCGGCGCTCCTTGGGGTCGTGGCCGCGCACCTCCTGGCTGAAGGAGACGTTCTCCAGCACGGTGCGGTGCGGCATCAGCGCCATGTTCTGGAACACCATGCCGATCTTCTCAGCCCGCACCTCGCGCAGCTCCCTGGCAGAGAGCTGATTGACGTCCCGACCTTCGATGAACAGCTGGCCGGAGGTCGGCTCGATCAGCCGGTTCACATGGCGAATCAAGGTCGATTTGCCTGACCCGGACAGCCCCATGATGCAGAAGATCTCGCCGCGCCCGACGCTGAATGTCGCATCCTGCACCCCCACCACGCAGTCAAAGCGGTCGCGCACTTCCAGCTTGCCAAGCCCCTGTTCCTGAACGGCTTTCATCGCCTCATCCGCGCGGCGGCCGAAGATCTTCCACAGATTACGGCAGTCGATCACCGCCTCGTCAGCTTGCGTCGTCACCTGTTCCCCTCCTCCAGAAAACTTTCCTAGCATACAGCACATTTTTTCTCTGTACACAATTTGTATTTTCTCATAACACAAAATGAGCAATCAGGTTGCACAGGCCTGTGCCGCCGGGTCATTCTGCCCGCACAGGTTCAGATGCAACGATGGAGACTGAGATGAAGGACGCGTCCAAAAACAGGAAAGCAGAGCTTTATGGCCACCTGAAAACGGCCATCATGACGCTTGCCCTGCGGCCGGGCGCCGATCTCGACGAATCGAAACTGTCGGAGGAATTCCAGCTGTCGCGCACCCCGCTGCGGGAGGTGCTGCGCCAGCTGGCCGGCGAGGGCTATGCCGATCTGCGGGAAAACCGCGGCGCGCGGGTCAGCGAGATGTCGCACATGACCCTGCGGGATTTCTTCCTGGCCGCGCCCATGATCTATGGCGCGGTGCTGAAGCTGGCGGCGAAAAACGCCACCGAGGCGCAGATTGCTGCGCTGAAGGCGGCGCAGGAGGATTTCAAGGCGGCGCTGCGCTCCGGCTCCGGCGCCGACCGGGCGATGGCCAACAACCGCTTTCACGAGATCACCGGCGAGATGGCCGACAACATCTATCTTGCCCCCTCCTTCCAGCGGCTGCTGATCGATCATGCCCGCATCGGCATGACCTTCTACCGCCCCCAGGACCGCCAGATGGCGGAGAACCTGGGCGAGGCCAGCGCCCAGCACGACGCCATCATCGCCGCCATCGAGGCCGGCGACGAGGCGGCGGCGGGCCAGCTGGCGATTGACCATTGGAACCTGTCGCGCGACCAGATCGAGCTGTTCGTCATGCCCGCCGGGCTTGACCTGCCGTTGGGAACGGTGGCGCGAAAAACCCCTGCATGAGGACGAAATGACCCCAATATTCCGGTTCGAGGGCATATACACCCCTGTGGTGACACCCCATTTCGAAGACGGCAGCGTCAATTGGGACGCGCTGGCTGAGGTGATCGAATACCTGGTTGAGAACGGCGTGCACGGGCTGATCTCCGGCGGCTCGACGGGCGAGAACTATGCCCAGACCGTGGAAGAGCGCATCGCCCTGGCCCGTTTCACCCATGAACGGCTGGCGGGCCGCCTGCCGCTGGTGGTGGGCACCGGCGCGATGCTGACCAGCGATGCCATTGCACTTGCGGAAGGCGCCAAGGAGATCGGCGCGGATTCGATCCTGCTGGCCTCCCCCCCCTACTCGGTGCCGACCGACCGCGAAAACGCATTGAATGCGCTGGCTATCGACAAGGCTGCCGATCTGCCGGTGATGCTGTACAACTACCCGCACCGCACCGGCACCATGATGGGCGAGGAGTTTCTCGACCGGGTGGGGCGCTCGCGCAATTTCTGCGGCATCAAGGAAAGCTCGGGCGATATCAACCGGGTGCATCTCTTGGCCCGCGATTATCCGCATATCCAGCTGGGCTGCGGCATGGACGACCAGGCGCTGGAATTCTTTGCCTGGGGCGCGCCCTTCTGGGTCTGCGGCGGGTCGAACTTCCTGCCCCGCGAACACGTCGCGCTCTACAACGCCTGCGTGCTGGAGAGCAATTTTGCCAAGGGCCGCCGCATCATGTCAGCGATGATGCCCTTGATGCGCGTCCTCGAACAGGGCGGCAAGTTCATCCAGACCATCAAGCACGGCGTCACAATGAACGGCATCGAAGCCGGTGCCATGCGGGCACCGCTGAAGGGGCTGAACAAGGACGACAAACGCGCGCTGGAACAGGTCGTGCGGGTGCTGAAACAGAAAATCGCAGATATCGAGGCGGAGGGTTAAGGAATGACTTTGCTTACTCAGGACGAATACAAATCCATCGCCGCCAATCTGGACCTGCCGGCGGGCGCGTTCATTGACGGCAAGTTCTGCCCGGCAGCCTCTGGCAAGACATTTGAGACCGTGAACCCGGCCACCGGTGAGAAGCTGGCGGATATCGCCGCCTGCGGTGCCGCGGACGTGGATTTTGCGGTCGAAAAGGCGCGTGAGGCGTTCGACGACGGCCGCTGGTCCCGCCTGCATCCGTCCGCGCGCAAGGACGTGCTGATCCGGCTGTGCAAACTGATGACCCGCAACGCCCATGAACTGGCGGTGATGGAAAGCATCGACAGCGGCAAGACCATCTATGACTGCGAAACCGTCGATGTGCCGGAGACCATCCACTGCCTGAAATGGCATGCCGAAGCCATCGACAAGATCTATGATCAGGTGTCGCCCGCCTCCGACGATCACATCGCCATGGTGGTGCGTGAACCCATTGGCGTGGTGGGCCTGGTGCTGCCTTGGAACTTCCCGCTGCTGATGCTGGCATGGAAGATCGGCCCGGCGCTGGCCGCGGGCTGCTCAGTAGTCGTAAAACCAGCGGCGGAAACCACGCTGACCGCTTTGCGCGTTGCCGAATTGGCAATGGAAGCGGGCCTGCCCCGCGGCGTGCTGAACGTGGTTCCGGGCGGCGGCGCCGAAGTCGGCGAACCCATTGGCCGCCACATGGACATCGACATGGTCTCCTTCACCGGCTCCACCGTGACTGGCAAGCGCTTCCTGACCTATTCGGCGGAAAGCAACGCCAAGGAAGTGGTGCTGGAGATGGGCGGCAAGAACCCCGCCATCGTGATGGACGACGCCGAAAACCTGGACCGGGTCGCCGCGCATGTCGTGAACGGCGCCTTCTGGAACATGGGTGAAAACTGCTCTGCCTCCTCCCGCCTGATCGTGCACAAGGATGTGAAGGCAGAGCTGCTGGAGCGCATCGCGCACCACGCCAAGGCCTGGAACGCGGGCGACCCGCTGGACCCGGAAACCCGCATGGGCGCGCTGGTCTCGCCCGCGCATTTCGACAAGGTCTGCGGTTATCTGGAACAGGCCGAAAACGTGGTGATCGGCGGCAAGGCGCTTGACGGCGCCTTTGTCGAGGCAACCGTGGTCGAGGTGCCGGGCAACGACGCAGTGCTGGCGCGCGAGGAGATCTTCGGCCCCGTCCTGTCGGTAATCGAGGTCACCGGCTTTGACGAGGCGATCCGCATCGCCAATGACACCCAGTACGGCCTTTGCGCGTCGATCTTCACCGCCAACGCCAAGCGCGCCATTCGCGGCGCCCGGATGATCCGCGCAGGCACGGTAACCGTGAACAGCTTTGGCGAGGGCGACATCAGCACGCCCTTCGGCGGCTACAAGCAGTCCGGTTTTGGCGGCCGCGACAACTCCGTCCATGCCCACGACCAGTACACCCAGCTGAAAACCATCTGGATCGACCTGGCCGACGACGCCGACGAGGCTGTGGATTGAGCGCCTACACCGCCAAACGCCTGCCCCGGCAAACGGGCGCGGCGGGATGGAATGCCATCCTGCCGCCCCAAGGTCCCCTGCCGGTGCTGGAAAGCGATCTGACCGCCGATGTGACCATCATCGGCGGCGGGTTTGCGGGGCTGTCCGCCGCCCGGCGCCTGCACCAGCTGGACCCCGGCCTGAAAGTGGCGGTGCTGGAAGCCGGGCGCTTCGCCGAAAGCTCCGCCGGGCGCAATTCCGGCTTCATGATCGACCTGCCGCATGATCTGGCCTCGGACAATTACGCGGGAACGGGGCTGCAAGCGGACAAGGCTGCCATCGCCTTCAACCGCAAGGCCATCGCTTTTGCCAAAGAGGTGGCCGAAGACAGCGCCCTGCCGCAGGAAATGTTCGATCCTGCAGGCAAGATCAACGCCGCCGCCACCCATGCCGGCGACCGGCACAACCGCGATTTCGCCGCCCATTTGGAGCGGCTGGGCGAACCGCATACGCTGTACTCGCAAGCAGAAATGCAGGAACTGACCGGCAGCCCCCATTACACCTCCGGCCTTTTTGCGCCGGGCACCGTGATGATCCAGCCCGCCGCCTATATCCGCGCCCTATCGGCGCATCTGGCAGGGCAGATCAGCGTGTTTGAAAACACACCCGCTACGGGGTTTGAGAAGCAGGGCAACGCCTGGGTGGTCAGCACCCCCAAGGGCCGCATCAGCACCGGCAGCGTGATTCTGGCCAACAACGGCCACCTGGAAAGCTTCGGCTTTTACCAGCGCCGCCTGATGCACATCTGCCTTTATGCCTCGATGACCGAACGCCTGACGCCGGAGCAGATCAAACGGCTTGGCGGCGCACCGCGCTGGTCGATCACGCCTGCGGACCCGATGGGCACGTCGGTGCGGCGGATTTCGGGCAGTTACGGCGACCGGATTCTGATCCGTACCTGCTCCAGCTTCAACCCGTCGATAGAGACCAGCGAAGCGCGCCTGCGCAGCGCCGGCCGGGTGCATGGCCGCAAGTTCAAGGAACGGTTTCCGCAACTGGCGGATGTGCGGATGGAGCACCGCTGGGCCGGTATGCTCTGCCTCAGCCGCAATGGCTCTGCGGCTTTCGGAGAACTGAACCAGGGCGTCTATTCCGCCTGCTGCCAGAACGGCCTTGGCATCGCCCGCGGCACGTTGCAAGGCATGGGCGTTGCGGAATTGGTGCTGCAGGGCGGATCACAAATCGCCAGCCATTTCCTGACCCAGCCGATGCCGCCCAGGCTGCCGCCGGAACCCTTTGCTTCGCTTGGCGCCAATACCTATCTGCGCTGGAAAGAATGGCGGTCCGGGAAGGAATAGCAGGTTAAGGGGGCGCTGCCCCCGGCCTGCGGCCTCCCCCGGAGTATTTTTGCAAAGATGAACAGGGGAGGACCGGCAAGTCCAGGGTCCAGGCCCTGAGTCAGGGCAGGCTCAGCTTGGCCATCCTTCCGCCATCAACGGTATAGACCTGTCCGGTGATGAAACCCGCATCCTCTGACGCCAGGAAGGCCACCAGCGCCGCCACCTCCTCCGGCTTGCCGGTGCGGGCAACCGGATGGATGCGGCCAATATCGCGGCGGAAGGCGTCCGGGTCGGGCATCCCCTCGATGAAATCCAGGTTCAGCCCGGTGTCGATCCAGCCCGGCGCCACCGCGTTGCATCGGATGCCCTCTGCCCCATGGTCCACCGCCACCGCGCGGGTGAGCCCGTGCAGGCCGGTCTTGGACGCGCAATAGGCGGCGTGGCCGGGGTTGCTGCCCAGCCCCTCGATTGAGCCAGTGTTGACGATGCTGCCCTTGCTTTTACGCAAGTGAGGCAAGGCCGCCTGGATCATCAGGAAGGGCGCGGTGAGGTTCACAGCCAGATTGCGCTGCCAGTCGGAAAGGGTCATCTCTTCGACGCCCGCCTCCTGCATCATGCCGGCGTTATTGACCAGCACATCAAGGCCCCCTGCCCGGCTGACCGCGTCCGCCACCGCCTGCGCCGGGCTGTCCGGGTCGGTGAAATCTGCCGCGATTGCCTCGAACTCCGCATCTCTGCCGCGCTGCGCGGTGAAAACGCGGGCACCTTCATCGCGCAGCCGCCGGGCAATCGCCTGGCCAATGCCGCTGCGTCCGCCGGTGACCAGCGCAACCTTGCCCTGAAACCGCTTCATGACACCGGTTTCCCGCCATTGACCTCCACCAGCGCGCCGCACATGTAGCGGGCCGCGTCCGATGCAAGGAACATCACCACATCGGCAATATCCTCCGGCTCGGCGATCCGGCCGAGCGGTACGGTCTGGCCCAGTTCCGCCACCGCGCTGTCGGGATCGAAGCCGCGTTTGGCAAAGCCAGTACGCAGCATCGGTGTATTCACCTCATTCGGGCAAACCGCGTTGATGCGGATGCCCTGATGCGCGTGGTCCATCCCCATGCATTGGGTCAGCGAGGCAATCGCCGCCTTGGTCATGCAATAAAGCGCATGGTTCGGCCCCGGGTTCCTGCCGCCCCAGCAGGAGGCGGTGTTGACGATGGCGCCGCCGCCATTTTTTGCCATCAGCGGGATTGCAGCACGGCAAATACGGAACGGCGCCTCGACATTGACACCCATCGACAGGTCCCAATCGGCATCCGACGTCTCGGTCACCGGGCCGCGGGTGATGACGCCCGCGTTGTTGATGACGATGTCCAGGCCTCCAAGCGCCTCTGCCGCCATCTGCGGCAGCGTGTTGGCATAATCCGCATCCAGAAGGTCGCCGGGCAGATGCGCCTCGGCCTCGATAGCGCTGGTGTCCCGGTCGGCTACGGCCACCCTGGCACCCGCGGCCCTCAACCGTTCAACGATCGAGGCGCCGATGCCCCCCGCCGCGCCGGTGACCAGCGCAGATTTTCCCTGAAATTCCATTCATTCTCTCCACTCAGAAGGATGCTACCGGCGCGCCGAACAGGCTCTCGTCCGGGGTGATGCCCAGGCCCGGCCCCTGCGGCACGGCGATATGGCCGCCGTCGATGCGGATGCCGTTTGCCGCGTCATAGTTGCCTTCGATATACGGGGCGGCCAGCCAGACGCCCTCCAGCAGGCCAGGCTTCACGGTGGCCCCGATATGGGTGCAGGCAGCTGCGATGATGTCACCGCCCCAGCTGTCGTCGCAGGTGTGCGGCAGGTTGCGGGCCTCGCAGATGTCGCGGAAGGCGCGCATCGGCTGCAGGCCGCCAATCCGTGTCACCTTCATGCCGAAGCCATCGACCAGCCCGGTGCCGACGGCAGTGATCACCGTGTTCAGGCTGGTGCTGTTTTCATCCATGTAGAGGCCGTGGCTGATCTGCGGGCGGATTTTCTGCAGATCTTCCAGCGTGTTGCAGGGCTGCTCCATGATAAAGGGTATCTCAGGGCATTCGCGGCTGACGCGCAGCGAATCCCGCGTGGTCCAGCCCCGGTTGCCGTCCACCGCCAGCCGCATGCCGGAGCCGCCAATCCGCTCCCAGACTTTGCGGATGGTCTCGATGTCCAGCTCCACCGGGCGGCCGCCGACCTTGATCTGCAGGCGCGGATAACCCTCTTCCAGTTTGTCTGCCGCGAGGCGCGCAATGTCGTCCGGCGCACCGACGCCGGTGGCGTAGTAGGACGGCACGCGGTCCGTAGCTGCGCCGCCCAAGAGGGTTGAGACGCTGACACCCAGATGCTTGCCCAAAAGGTCATGGGCGGCAATGTCGATGGCAGCCTTGGCATAGCTGTGGCCGTTCAACAGCCCGTCCATCTGCCGGTGCAGGGTCGCGGGCGCCACCTCAGCACCGATCAAGCCCTCGGCCATGGCCATCAGCGCCGCGCGGGCGCCGCCGGCATGGGCCTCAGCATAGGTCGGGCCAACCGGGCAGGTTTCGCCCCAGCCGGTCTGCCCGTTGTCCGCGACCAGTTTCACCAGCGTCGTGTCCAGCGCCCAGACCTCAGCATTGGCCATCGTGTAGGGGCCGTTCTTCACCGGCAGATCGTGCTGATAAATATGGATTTCCGCGATTTTCATGTTCTGTGCCCTGTGGGAAAAAAAGGCCCGCCCATCTTCGTTGGGGCGGGCCAGTCGGGGAGGAAGCCTAGTAAGTCTGGTTCAGCTCATCCGCTGCCGGGATTTCCCGTTCGCGCCGGGCGATATACTCCAGCAGTTCTTCGTTCTTGGCCGCGTCCAGCTTCGGCTCCTGGTATTCCGCCAGCAGCTTCTTGGCGCGGGTCAGGGCGCGTTCGGTGATCTCGACACCGCCCTCAGCCTGCCATTGCTCGATTGAGTTGTTGTCGAACAGCTCCGGCATGAAGAACGCCTCCTGGAAGTTCTCCTGAGTGTGCGGGTGGCCCAAATAGTGGCCGCCGGGACCGACATCCGGCACCGCAGCAATCGCCTGGTCGAAGTCGTGCCACTTGGGGCCTTCCGCCATCCGGTAAGCCATCGCGCATTGCTCTGCATCGACGATGAACTTGGCAACCGAGCAGTGCATGCCGGCCTCGTTCCATCCTGCCGAGTGCCAGATGTAGTTCGCGCCCGCATGGACCACCGCCTGCAGCGTGGTGGCGGATTCGTACCCCGCCTGCGCGTCAAACGTCTTGGCCCCGCCCAGAGTGTTGGAGGTGCGCCACGGCACGCCGTAGTAGCGCGCCATTTGGCCGATCATGAAGTTCATCAGCGAAATCTCAGGCGTGCCGGCCATCGGCGCGCCGGATTTCATGCTGACGGTCGACAGGTAATGGCCATAGATCGCAGGCGCGCCCTTGCGGATCACCTGGGTATAGGCCAGCGCCGAAAGCGCCTCGGCATTCAGCTGCGCCACAGTGGCAGGGACCGAGGCCGGGGTGTTGGCCCCGCCCAGCACAAAGGGCGAGCACAGCACCGGCTGCTTGCGTTTGCAGAAGGCGCGCATCGCGCCCAGCATGGTTTCATCCCAGACCAGCGGCGAATTGCCATTGCAGTTGCCGGTGGTGACCGGGTGGTCCTCCAGAAAATCCTCGCCGAACAGGATGGCACACATGTCCATCACGTCCTCGGCGTTCTTGGGGCTGGTGGTCATGCCCATGAACGTCTTGTCGGAGTACTTCATCGACGAATAGGTGATCCGCAGGTGGCGCTGGCTGATCGGGTGGTCGTAAGGCTCGACGATATGGTGGGCGGAGGAATGCAGCGCCGGCATCATATGCGCCAGCTTGTGGAACATCGCCAGATCCTCCAGCATCGGGTTGCGGCGCACGTCGTCCAGATCGCGCAGGAACGGCGCGCCCGTCATCGGCACAAAGATCGAATGCTCGCCGCCCAGGCGCACGTTCTTTTTCGGGTCGCGCGCGTGGTAGGTGAAATCGCTTGGAATGGTCTTGATCAGTTCGCGCACCAGCCCGCGGTCAAGATAGACCAGCTCGCCCTCAACCTTGGCGCCCGCGCGTTTCCAATCCTCCAGCGCGATCGGGTCGCGGAACTGGACGCCGACATTCTCCAGAATGTCCATCGAGGCGTTGTCGATCATTTCGACCTGGGCGCCGTCCATCACCTCGCACAGCGGGATATTGCGGGTCAGGCCGGGCAGCATGTCGAACTTGGGGGCGGTGCGCAGGGCGCGGCGGGCATTGCGGCCGCCGGAGCGGGCGCGGGTGGCAGTGGCTTGCTCAGTCATCGCAAGGGTCTCCTTTGACGGTGAGTTTCACCTAAGGAATGCGGTTTCACCTGCAGGATTGCGAAATCCGGTTGCAGAAACCGACACTCCGTCTGGCGGAACCGGCCTGGCGCTACCGGCCCTGCCCCATCCCCCCGCACAGACACTGATTAGAGCCTGAAATTGCAGGTTTTCCCGTGTCCCAGCGACTCAGCCCGGATCTTGCGCTGCGCAAAATGCAAAGTCACACCCGGTTTTGCGATGGCCTTGCCATTCTCTCCGAAGAAAATATTTTTTACATAAATTACAGTGTGTTAATTGGCACTTTGCAGAACTTCCTGCAATCTTGCACTCCTCCGCTGATCGCTTCTGCAACCTGTAAATGAAGGAATCTATTGCAAAACACTGCGCGCATTGCGTATAGAAACGATAAATAAGGCGCTGACGCAAAACAGCGTTACTATCGAGAGGGCAGCAGGTGGCAGTAGCACTCCACATCAATCAGCGTATCCGCGAGAACGCGGAGAACCTCAGTGCGGCCCTCAACAGCCACATGCTGGCCAGTTTCGCGCCGGATGCAAGGAAGGAATTGCGCCTGTTCAGCGCCGGCGAGGCGGCAGAGATGCTGGGGATCTCCCCCAGTTTCCTGCGCAAGCTGCATTTTGACGGCAAATTCCCCGAGGTGCACACCACACCGGGCGGCCGCCGCCACTATTCCGCCGCCGACCTGATGGAAATGCGCAAGATCCTGGATGCCGCGGCCAAGACCCCCGGCACCTACCTCCGCGGACGGCGCGAGGGCGACAAGGTGCAGGTGCTGTCCTTCCTGAACTTCAAGGGCGGATCGGGCAAGACCACGTCGTCGATCCACACCGCGCAGCGGCTGGCGCTCAAAGGCTACCGGGTGCTGGCGGTGGACATTGACCCGCAGGCATCGCTGACGACGCTTTTCGGCTACCGGCCAGAGGTCGATTTCCTCGAAACAGGGACGATTTATGACGCAATCCGCTATGATGAGCCCCTGCCTCTGCGCGACATCATCCAGGAAACTTACTTCGCCAATCTGGACCTGGCCCCCGGCGGGCTGATCCTGCAGGAGTTCGAGCATGAGACCCCGCAGGCGCTGATCAACAACGTGCAGCCCGCGTTTTTCTCCCGCATGGCAGCGGCGCTGCAGGAGGTCGAGAAGGATTACGACGTGATCATCTTCGACTGCCCGCCGCAGCTGGGGTATCTGACCATGTCGGCGCTCTGCGCCTCCACCGGCGTGATCATCACCGTGGTGCCGAACATGCTCGACATCGCTTCGATGTCGCAGTTCCTGCAGATGTCTGCCGAACTGCTGGATGTGGTTTCCAACGCCGGTGCCGCGCTGGAATTCGATTTCCTGCGGTTCCTGATCAACCGGTACGAGCCGAATGACGGCCCGCAGCAACAGGTGGTTGCATTTCTGCGGCAGCTGTTCAGCGAGGAAGTGATGGTCGCGCCAATGCTGAAATCCACCGCGATTTCCGACGCAGGCCTGACCCAGCAAACCGTTTATGAGGTCGAAAGGTCCATGTTTCACAGGTCAACCTACGACCGTGCGGTCGATTCACTGAATCAAGTTAACGATGAAATAGAATCGCTCCTTCAACAAGCATGGAGGCGTTGATGGCACGCAAAGGCATTCTCAGCACGGCACTCAGCAGCCCGGCAGCATCCGCTGGCGGGCCGAAACCCAAGATGATGCCCCGCGGCGCCGTCGGGGCGCTGCAATCCTCGCTCAGCAAGCTGCAGGAAAGCGCGGTGCAGGAGATCGACCCGGCCCTGATCGATGACGCGGGATACGAGGACCGGTTGGGGCTCAATGGCGCGGCGCACCTCCAGCTGGTGGAGAGCCTGCGGACCTACGGCCAGCAAGTGCCGGTGCTGCTGCGCCCGCATCCCACAGCGCCGGGGCGGTTCGAGATCGTCTATGGCCGCCGCCGCCTGATGGCGCTGCGGGAACTGGGTCTGCCGGTCAAGGCGATGGTGCGGCAGTTGGACGACCACGCGCTGGTGATGGCGCAGGGGCAGGAAAACACCTCGCGCCTGGATCTGAGTTTCATCGAGAAGGCATCCTTTGCGGCGCAGCTGCAGGACGGCGGCTATGACCGGCCGACAATCGCCGCAGCGCTGTCGATCGACCTGCCGATGGTCTCGCGGATGCTCAAGGTCGGCACGGCGTTTGAGCTGCCCTTCCTGCGCGCAATCGGCTCTGCTCCCGGCATCGGCCGAGACCGCTGGATGCTGCTGGTAAAGCTGTTCCAGGACCCCGCGGCACGGGCCCGGGCAATCACCCGAACCAACCGGCCCGACTTCACGACCTTTGACTCCGATGGCCGGTTCGAGGCGGTTCTGAAACATGCCCAGAACGACCGGCAGGAGGTGAAACCAGCCCCTGCCCCGCCGAAAACCCGCCCCCTTCCCGGCAGCAATGGCGCTGAGGTCGCAAGCATCAAGACAACCGCCAAGGGCATCACCCTGACGATCTCCTCCAAGGACGCGCCCGGCTTTGATGCCTGGTTCGACGAAAACGCGGAAGAGATCATGGCAGAGCTTCACGGCCGCTGGCAAAAAGACCAGCCCGAGCAGCCGGAAGACTGAGCAAGAGCAGAGAAAACAGGACAGGAGGCACGTAAGCAGGCAAAAGAAAAGCCCCCCAGGACATTACATCCCAGAAGGCCGTTCTCAGATTTAGCACCTTTGGAATAGCCCTTCAGACTCGTCACTGTCAACTCCATGCGCTGCATGGGGGCGGGAATTCTTTGTCTTTCGTGAAAATATCATGGAACAGGCGTCCCAAATCGCATTTGGGCGGCAGGATCCGTGCGGCCGGTTGGCGGGTACTCACGACAAGTGGGACCTTCTGGCTGCGCTGACGCACGCCGCCGCGGACTTTGAACTGAGCCACCGCACCCTTGGCGTCTTGAAGGCGCTGCTGACCTTCTTTCCGGAGCGCGCCTTGCCTGCGGAACCGGACAGCGCCATCGTGTTCCCGTCGAACCGCAAGCTGATGGAGCGGCTGAACGGGATGCCCGAAAGCACCCTGCGCCGCCACTTGGCTGCCCTTACCCGCATCGGCATTGTCAGCCGGAAGAACAGCCCCAACCGCAAACGCTATGCCCGCCGGGTTGGCGAGGACACCGCGATGGCCTTCGGCTTTGACCTTTCCCCCCTCGCCCGCCATGCCAGTCAGATCTTCGGCGCGGCACTGGATGCCAAGGCACGCAGCGAACGCCTGGCGGTGCTGCGTGACAAGGTGGCGATGCTGCGGCAGCAACTGCTGGACCTGGCGGATGACACGGCAGAGGCGCTGCTGAACGCCGCCCGCAAATTGCTGCGCCGCAAACCCTGCGAAGCGGAACTGACCGCGATGGCCGAGGCGCTGAGCGGTGAGATTGCCAGCCGTGCGCCACAGGAAGTATCCCAGGAAACCGGCCTGCTTGCGCGCGAAATGAGCGGTCGTGACAGCCAGAATGAGCGGCACATACAGGATTCATTAAAAAAAGATTCTGACTCTGAAGCAGCGCAGGCCAAAGCGCCCTGCCCTCAAATCCAGCAATCAGACGCAAGCGGCAGCAATGCAGAGAAAGACAATGATCTCGCCACCGTTCTGCGTGCCTGCCCTGAGGTGCAGAGCTATTACCCTGGCGCGCTGCGCAACTGGCAGGATGCCGACCGTATCGCGGAAACCCTGTCACCCATGATGGGAATTGAGATGCCGGTTCTGAGCGACGCCCGTGCTGCGATGGGACGTAAGGACGCGGCAACGGCGGTGATGTGCATACTGGAAAAACTCGCCACCATCCGCAGCCCCGGCGCTTATCTCAGACGGCTGGCGCAAAAGGCGCGCGCAGGACAGTTTTCCACCGCCCCGATGCTGAACGCGCTGCTGCAGGCAGGTGCCCGGGCGGAACTTGCCAGCTGACACGTTTTTGCTATTTCCGGCTTTCTTGGGCAAACCGGATACCCGTCTGGTGTGCAACTCAGACCGCAGCTTGGCGCGGCAGGCACGGATTGGGATTGGGATTGAGATTGGCGAAATTGTCAGCTGACAATCTTGCGCAGGAGTTGAGCTGACAAGCCCCTGACGCGCCTCCTGCGAGGCTGGAAAATGTGCGGAAACCGGGGCGGCAGAAGCCAGAGATACGCCCAAATCACATGGGTTGCCCGGAAATTGTCAGCTGACAATTTGTCCTCAACCCCAACGTTCCGGCGTATCAGGCCATTGCCTTTGGCAGCTCCGGATGGCCAAAGTGGCTGCGAAATCTCCAGCCAAAGGACCCGGCCACATGCTGTCCATTTTGAGTAACCGGACCTACCGGCATCTCTTCCTCGCCCAGATTGTGGCACTGACCGGCACCGGGCTGGCGACCGTGGCGCTTGGCCTTCTGGCCTTTGATCTGGCGGGCGAACGCGCCGGGCTGGTGCTGGGCACGGCGCTGACGATCAAAATGGTGGCCTATGTCACCGTCGCCCCCATTGCCGCCGCCTGGGCAGAACAGGTGGACCGGCGCAGAATGCTGATCGTGCTGGACATGGTGCGGATGGCTGTCGCTGTTTGCCTGCCGTTCGTCAGCGAGGTCTGGCAGGTCTATGTGCTGATCTTCGTGCTGCAATCTGCCTCAGCCGGGTTCACCCCCGCGTTTCAGGCTGCGATCCCCGATGTGCTGCCGGCAGAGAAGGACTACACCCAGGCGCTGTCGCTGTCGCGGATGGCCTATGAATTGGAAAGCCTCATCAGCCCGATGCTGGCCGCGGCTCTGCTGGTTCTGGTCGCATCCTCGACGCTGTTTTGGGGCACTGCGGCGGGGTTTGCCGCCTCTGCCTTGCTGCTGCTCTCCATCGCCATGCCGTCGCCGCAACCCAAGGCACCGCGGCCCATCTGGCAGCGCACCACCCGCGGCATCCGCAACTACCTGCAGACCCCGCGGCTGCGCGGGCTGCTGGCAATGAACTGGGTGGTTTCGGCAATGGCCGCGATGGTGCTGGTCAACACCGTGGTACTGGTGCGCGGCAGCCTGGGGCAGGGCGAAAGTGCGGTGGCGCTGGTACTGGCCTGTTTCGGCGGCGGCTCAATGCTGGCGGCGATGCTGCTGCCGCGCCTGCTGGAGCGGCTCAGCGACCGGACCGTGATGCTGACAGGCGGGGCTCTTGGCAGTGGCGCGCTGATGGTGCTGGCGCTGACAACGCTGATGCAGCCGCTGGGATTTGCACGGCTGGCAATCGCCTGGTTCGTGATCGGCCTGGGCTATTCCGCCGTGCTGACCCCCTCGGGGCGGCTGTTGGCGCGCTCGGCCCATGCGGCGGACCGCCCGGCAATCTTTGCCGCGCAGTTCACCTTGTCGCATGCCTGCTGGCTGATCTTCTATCCGCTGTCGGCCTGGCTGATGGCGGCCTGGGGCGCGGGGGCAGCGATGCTGGTGCTGGCGCTTCTGGCTGCCGCGGGGCTGGCCGCGGCACAGCGACTGTGGCCCAAGGGCAGCGCCGCACCGGTGGCGCACAGCCACCCGGATCTGCCGCCGGACCATCCGCATCTGCAGGGCGGCCACCCGCATGCGCATCCAGTCATTATCGACGATCTGCACCCCCAGATACCGCGGGATGGGCGCATCTGACAGCGCCGGGGTGGCCGCGGCTGTCTTATTTTATGACTAGACATAATGGCATAAATAAGTAGTTTATTGCTGGATCGGCAATGAAGCGACTCAAGGGAGTTTTGCGTGACAGGGAACTACGTTCTGACCGGCGCCAAGCTGGCCACAATGGCCCGTTCGGACGCGCCTTACGGGCTGATTGAAGACGGCGCTGTTGCAATCTCGGACGGAAAAATCGTCTGGTCCGGTCCGCGGCAGGAATTGTCAGCTGACAATTTTCCCTGGAAGCATGTGGACCTGGCCGGGCGGCTGGTCACACCGGGTCTGATCGACTGCCACACCCATATCGTCTTTGGCGGCAACCGGGCGATGGAGTTTGAGATGCGCCTCAACGGTGCGTCATACGAGGAGGTCGCGCGGGCAGGGGGCGGCATCGTTTCCACTGTTTCGGCCACCCGCGAGGCCGCGCTGGAGGATCTGGTGCAGGGCGCGCTGCCGCGGCTGGACGCGCTGATCGCCGAAGGCGCCACGGTGGTGGAGGTGAAATCCGGCTACGGGCTGGACTTGAAAACCGAACTCAACATGCTGCGCGCCGCCCGCCGTCTGGGTGAGCTGCGCCCGGTAACGGTGAAAACCACCTTTCTCGGCGCCCATGCCACGCCCGGCGAATACAAGGGCCAGGACGACGCCTACATAGACGAGGTCTGCATTCCCGCGCTGCGCGCCGCCCATGCGGAGGGGCTGGTGGATGCGGTGGACGGCTTCTGCGAAAACATTGCCTTTGCGCCCGCCCAGATCGAACGGGTGTTCAAGGTCGCGCAGGAGCTGGGGCTGCCAGTGAAACTGCATGCCGAGCAGCTGAGCCATCAAGGCGGCACCGCGCTGGCCGCGCAATACGGCGCGTTGTCAGTCGATCACGTGGAATACGCGACTGAGGCCGATGCCAAGGCGATGGCTGCCGCGGGTTCCGTTGCGGTGATCCTGCCGGGGGCGTTTTATACCATCCGCGAAACGCAGATGCCGCCGATCGACCACTTCCGCACCCACGGCGTGCCGATGGCGCTGGCGACGGACTGCAATCCTGGCTCCTCGCCGCTGACCTCGCTGCTGCTGACAATGAACATGGGCTGCACCCTGTTCCGCATGACGCCGGAGGAGGCGCTGGCAGGCGTCACTTGCAATGCCGCCCGCGCGCTGGGGCTGACGGACCGCGGCCAGATCGCCGCCGGCATGCGCGCCGATCTGGCGGTCTGGGACGTGGAAACGCCCGGAGAGCTCGCCTACCGCATCGGCTTCAACCCGCTTTACACCCGTATCTATGAGGGCAAACAATGATCGAGATGATTCAGATGGTTCCGGGCACAGTGACCCTGTCCACGCTGGAAGATATCTACCGCAACCTGACCCCGGCCAAGCTGGACGCCTCTGCCCGTGAGCCGGTGGAGGCCGCGGCGCAGATGGTGGCGGAAGCTGCCGCGGGTGAGGACGCCGTCTATGGCATCAACACCGGGTTCGGCAAGCTGGCGTCGACCAAGATCGCACCGGAAGACACCGCTACTCTGCAGCGCAACCTGATCCTTTCGCATTGCTGCGGGGTAGGGGAGGCGCTGCCGGAGGACAAGACCCGGCTGATGATGACGCTGAAACTGCTGTCGATGGGCCGCGGCGCCTCTGGCGTGCGCTGGCTGGTGATTGAGCAGATCGAGCAGATGCTGGAACGCGGCGTGGTGCCGGTGATCCCGTCGCAGGGGTCAGTCGGCGCATCGGGCGATCTGGCGCCGCTGGCGCATATGGCGGCGGCGATGATCGGGGCAGGGGAGGCCACGTTCGAGGGCACCCGCATGTCCAGTGCGGATGCGCTGAAAAAGGCCGGGTTAGAGCCGATTGTGCTGGGTCCCAAGGAGGGCTTGGGGTTGATCAATGGCACCCAGTTTTCAACCGCTTGTGCGCTCGCCGGACTGTTTGACGCCTGGCGCATGGCAGAGGCGTCGATGGCAATTGCGTCGCTGAGCACGGACGCGATTATGGGCTCTACCGCGCCGCTGATCGCCGATATCCACACACTGCGCGGCCATGCCGGGCAGATCGACGTTGCGCAACAGATGCGCGGGATCATGGACGGCTCCGAGATCCGCGAGAGCCACCGCGAGGGCGACACAAGGGTGCAGGACCCGTACTGCATCCGCTGCCAGCCGCAGGTGGTCGGTGCGGCGCTGGACGTGCTGCGCATGGCTGCCAAGACACTGGAGATCGAGGCCAACGCTGTCACCGACAATCCGCTGGTGCTGGTGAACGAAGGCCGCATTGTCTCGGGCGGCAACTTCCACGCCGAATACGTGGGTTTTGCTGCTGATCAGATTGCGCTGGCGGTGGCCGAGATCGGCGCCATCGCGCAGCGCCGGGTGGCTCTGATGGTCGACCCGACCCTCAGCCACGACCTGCCGCCGTTCCTGACGCCTGATCCGGGCCTGAATTCCGGCTTCATGATTGCAGAGGTGACCACCGCCGCGCTGATGAGCGAGAACAAGCATCTGGCGAATCCCTGCGTGACCGACTCGACGCCGACCTCCGCCAACCAGGAGGACCACGTATCGATGGCCGCCCACGGTGCGCTGCGGCTGTCGAAGATGAACGCCAACCTGTCGGTGATCCTGGGCGTTGAAATGCTCTGTGCCGCGCAAGGGGTGGAGGCACGTGCGCCGCTGCAAACCTCCGCGCGCCTGCAGGATGTTTTGGGCATGCTGCGCAAGGATATCCCCGCGCTGGCAGAGGACCGCTATCTGGCGCCCGACATTGAAACCGCCAGCGCCATGGTGCGCGCGGGCCGGGTGGCGGATACGGCGGGCGTGAAGGTGACGGCATGATCGAGGTGACCCAAGGCGCGTCGCCGCTGGTGCTGGGTTTGCCCCACACCGGCACCGATGTGCCGCCGGAGGTCTGGGCCTGCCTGAACGAGACAGGCAGGGCGCTGGCCGACACCGACTGGCATATCCATGACCTTTACGCCGGGCTGGCGGAGGGCATCACAACAGTCCGCACTCCCATCCACCGCTATGTGATCGACGTGAACCGCGATCCCGCCGGTATCAGTCTCTATCCTGGGCAAAACACCACCACTTTGGTGCCGCTCACGGATTTCGACGGGCTGCCGATCTGGCAGGAGGGCAAGGAGCCGGATGAGGCGGAAATCGCCCGCCGCCGCGATGCCTATCACGTGCCTTATCACACCGCGCTGGCGGCAGAGCTGGAACGGGTGCAGGCAATCCACGGCTTTGCCATCCTGTACGATTGCCACTCGATCCGCAGCGGCATTCCGTTCCTGTTCGAAGGCCGCCTGCCGGATTTCAACGTGGGCACCAACATGGGGCAGACCTGCGATGCGGCCATTGAGGCGCTGACCGTGGCCCATTGCGAGGCGGCGGAGGGTTATACCTCTACCCTCAACGGCCGTTTCAAGGGCGGCTGGACCACCCGCCATTACGGGCGGCCCGCGGGTGGGTTTCACGCGATCCAGATGGAACTGGCGCAGGCCACCTATTGCCAGGAAAGCCCCCCCTGGACCTATCTGCCGGAGCGCGCGGACAACCTGCGCACCCATCTGACCAAAATCCTGACTGATCTCAAAAACTGGAGGCCCTCGGCATGAGCGATCCCCGCAAGAACACCCGCGACATCTTCCCGCCCACCGGTTCGGAAATCACCGCCAAGTCCTGGATGACCGAAGCGCCGATGCGGATGATGATGAACAACCTGCACCCGGATGTGGCCGAAAACCCGCATGAGCTGGTGGTCTACGGCGGCATCGGCCGCGCCGCGCGCACCTGGCAGGATTTCGACCTGATCGTGGAGACCCTCAAGAACCTTGAGGAAGATCAGACCCTGATGGTGCAGTCGGGCAAGCCGGTCGGCGTGTTCCAGACCCACAAGGACGCGCCGCGGGTGCTGATCGCCAACTCCAACCTGGTGCCGCATTGGGCCAATTGGGATCATTTCAACGAGCTCGATAAGAAGGGCCTGATGATGTACGGCCAGATGACGGCCGGTTCGTGGATTTACATCGGCACCCAAGGCATCGTGCAGGGCACCTATGAGACCTTTGCCGAGGCCGGCCGCCAGCATTTCGGCGGCGATTTGACCGGCAAGTGGATCCTGACCGGCGGTCTTGGCGGCATGGGCGGCGCGCAGCCTTTGGCGGCGGTATTCGCCGGGGCATCCTGCCTGGCAGTGGAGTGCAACCCCGACAGCATCGACTTCCGCCTGCGCACCAAATACCTGGACGAAAAGGCTGAAACCCTGGACGAGGCGCTGGAGATGATCGAGCGCTGGACCGCTGCGGGCGAAGCGAAATCCGTGGGCCTCTTGGGCAACGCGGCAGAGATCTTCCCTGAACTGGTGAAGCGCGCGGAAGCAGGCGGCATCCGCCCCGATATCGTGACCGACCAGACCTCTGCCCATGACCCCGTGAACGGCTACCTGCCGCTGGGCTGGACCATGGGCGAGTGGAAGGAACGCCGCGAGAGCGACAAGAAAGCGGTGGAGAAGGCCGCCCGTGCCTCGATGAAGGTGCAGGTGAAGGCGATGTGCGATTTCCACGCCATGGGCGTGCCCACAGTGGATTACGGCAACAACATCCGTCAGATGGCGCTAGAGGAGGGGCTGGAGAATGCCTTTGACTTCCCCGGCTTTGTGCCCGCCTATATCCGCCCGCTGTTTTGCAAGGGCATCGGCCCGTTCCGCTGGTGCGCACTGTCAGGCGATCCGGAGGATATCCGCAAAACCGATGCCAAGATGAAGGAGCTGTTCCCGGAGAACGAAGGCCTGCACCGCTGGCTGGACATGGCGCAGGAGCGCATTGCCTTTCAGGGCCTGCCCGCGCGGATCTGCTGGATCGGTCTCGGCGACCGCCACAAGGCGGGCCTTGCGTTCAACGAAATGGTGCGCAATGGCGAATTGTCCGCGCCGGTCGTCATCGGCCGCGACCATCTGGACTCCGGCTCCGTGGCCTCCCCCAACCGCGAGACTGAGGCGATGATGGACGGCTCTGACGCGGTGTCCGACTGGCCGCTGCTGAACGCGCTCTTGAACACCGCCTCCGGCGCAACCTGGGTGTCGCTGCACCACGGCGGCGGCGTTGGCATGGGCTTCTCGCAGCATTCCGGCGTGGTGATCTGCTGCGACGGCAGCGAGGACGCCGACCGCCGCATTGGCCGCGTGCTGTGGAACGATCCGGCGACCGGCGTCATGCGCCACGCTGATGCAGGCTATGACATTGCCAAGGACTGCGCGCGGGAGCACGGTCTGAACCTGCCCGGCATCCTGGATTGATCTGAAGGAGGCAGAAATCCGGCGCGGATTTCTGCCATGAAAAATCGATTTTTCATGGCCGTTTCCCTCGCAGGGAAACGGCTATGTTTCGCTCAGCAGCCGCTCTGCGGTTTCTTTGGCGTCGCTCAGGTGCTGCTCGATGGCGGTGCGGGCTGCTTCGGCATCTCCTGACACAATCGCCTCGCAGATGCCCTGCATATGGGCGGGGCCGGGTTTCTGGCGCTCCGCGGTCGACAGCGTCACCGCCCGCAGCCGGCTGATGCGGCCGTTCAGACGCTGGGCGATTTCCCAGGCGACGTTGTGGCCGGCGCCATCGAAGATGATCCGGTAGAACTCCGTCGTGGCGCGCAGCATCGGGGTGGGTACGCCTGCGGCCACCGCCTCTTGCAGCTCAAGCAGCGCCGCCTTCAGCCGCTCTGCCAGCTGCGGCGTGATGTTCTGTGCGCAGGCGGTGGCGGCGGCGGTCTCCAGCATCTGGCGGATGTCGTAGATCTGCCGCGCGTCGGCCCATGTGAGCCGCGCCACAATCGGGCCCTTTCCCGGCAGGATCTCCACCAGCCCCTCTGCCTCCAGATAACGGATCGTTTCGCGCACCACGGTTCGGCTGACGCCGAGCTGGTCGCAGAGCGGCCGCTCTACCAGCCGTTCGCCCGGGGTGAACTGGCCGGAGATGATCGCCTCGCGCATCCGCTCCTGCACGATGTCGCGCAGGGTCTGCGGGGGGTGGTCGATTTTGCTCATGATGGGGCTTGTCATGGTTCTTCCGATAGCAACGGGGGCAGGGCGGAACAAGTCTGCATTGACATACTGTATGATGGTATACCATATTACGGCAACTGGAATCAGACAGGAAAGATCCGCCCATGCCCGCCGAAATCCGCAAGACGCTGCTGCATGTCGAAGAAACCCTGATCGAGGGCGGCAAGGCGGCGGAAACCCCGCTCAAGATGATTGCCGCGGTGGCGGTGATCAGAAACCCCTGGGCCGGGCAGGGGTTTGTCGAGGATCTGCGCCCGGCAATCCAAGACTGCGCGCCGGGGCTGGGCGAGAAGCTGACCGCGATGATCCTGGAGGCCGCAGGCGGCGGCGACCGGGTGGAGGGCTACGGGAAATCCGCCATCGTCGGCGTCAATGGCGAGGTGGAACATGCCTCTGCCCTCATTCACACGCTGCGCTTCGGCAACCACTTCCGCGAGGCGGTGGGGGCGAAATCCTACCTCGCGTTCACCAACACCCGTGGGCCAGTCAATGCACCCTTGCAGATCCCGCTGATGGACAAGAACGACGGCGGGCGGCGCAGCCATTACCTGACCATCCAGCTGTCTGTGGCCGATGCGCCGGGGCCGGATGAGATTGTGATCGCGCTTGGCGCCTCCATCGGCGGGCGGCCGCATCACCGCATCGGCGACCGCTATCAGGACCTGAAGGAACTGGGCCATGACGCTGACAACCCTGCAGCTGTCTGAACCATACGGCACTGTCACCTGCGTAAGGGCAGGGCAGGGGGCGCCGCTGGTGCTGATCCACGGTGTCGGCATGCAGTCGGCAGCCTGGGGGCCACAGGTCGAGGCGCTGAGCTTGACCCATCAGGTGATCGCGCTGGACATGCCCGGCCACGGCGGCAGCGCGCCGTTGCCTGATGGCGCGGAACTGCCGGATTATGTGGCCTGGCTGCACGGCGTTCTGCAGGCTCTGGACTTGGGGCCTGTGTCGTTGGCAGGCCATTCGATGGGGGCGCTGATTGCGGGCGGTTATGCTGTCAGTCATCCAAAGAACGTGTCCCGCGTGGCGCTGCTGAACGGGGTGTTCCAACGCTCAGGCGAGGCCAGGGCGGCTGTTGAAGCGCGCGCCGCGGAAATCCGCGCGGGCAGTTTTGATCTGGAAACGCCGCTGGCGCGGTGGTTCGGGGAGAGCGAGGCTGACCAGGCGGTCCGCGCGCAGGTGGCTGGATGGCTGTCGGCGGTGAACCTGAACGGCTATGCCGCCGCCTATACCGCCTTTGCCCGCGGCGACAGCACATATGCGGACGGGTTTGGCGGCATCCGCTGCCCGCTCTTGGCGCTGACCGGCGATGGCGATCCGAACTCGACGCCGGAGATGGCGCAGGCCATGGCTGCCGCCGCGCCGCAGGGCAGGGCGGTTGTCATCGACGGCCACCGGCATATGGTCAACCTGACCGCCCCCGCAGAGGTCAACGCCGCCTTGCGGGACTGGCTGAACGAAGGGGAGGAGCCGTCATGAGCGATATCGACCCGAGATCTTTACGCAACGCCTTTGGCACCTTCATGACCGGTGTTACTGTGGTGACGGCGCATGACCCGGATGGAAACCCCATCGGCTTTACCGCCAATTCCTTCACCTCGGTGTCGCTGGACCCGCCGCTGGTGCTGGTCTGCATCGCCAATTCCTCCAGCAATTACGCCGCGTTCGAACAGGCCGAGGGCTTTGCCGTCAATGTGCTGGCAGAGGACCAAAAGGACGTCTCCAACACTTTTGCCCGGCCCGTTGAGGACCGTTTTGCCGCCGTCAGCTGGCAGAACGGGCCGCAGGGCAGCCCGGTATTTGCGGGCGTTTCCGCCTGGTTCGACTGCTCCATGCACAACCGGGTGGAGGCGGGCGACCACCTGATCCTGATCGGCCGGGTGGAGGCGTTTGAGACCTCGCCCGCGCCGGGGCTGGGCTATGCCCGCGGCGCCTATGTGACGGCGGCGGCAGAGGCCGAGGCCCTCAGCCAGGGCGCCAAGCTGATCGTCTCAGCCTTGATCGAGCATGAGGGCAAGGTGCTGCTCTTGGGCAACGATCAGGGCAAGCTGACGCTGCCGGAAACCCGGGTGGGCAAGGAGGGCGCCTCCGCAGCGCTCGCCCGGCTGATTGCCGGAACCGGCGTCGAGGCGGAGCCGGGGTTCATCTATTCAGTCTTCGAGGACGAAGCGCGCGAACATCAGCACATCTCGTTCCTGTGCCAATCGGCCGGCGGCACACCGGCCAAGGGCGTTTTCACGGCCCTGACCCAATCCACGCTGATGGATATCGCCGATGCGGCGGTCTGCACCATGCTGGAACGGTTCGCCAGTGAGGCCCGGATGGGCAATTTCGGGGTGTATTACGGCAATCAGACCAGCGGGCAGGTACGTCCCGTTGCCAAAGGGAGCAAGGGCGCATGAAATTTTCCCTCTTTGCGCATATGGAGCGGATCTCCGAAGATCAGGATCAGAAGCAGCTGTATGACGAGTTCATACAGCTATGCAAAATCGCCGATGACGGCGGCATGCACGCGGTCTGGACGGGCGAGCATCACGGGATGAATTTCACCATCTCGCCAAACCCGTTCCTGAACCTCATTGACGTGGCGCGGCACACCAGGAACGTGCGGCTGGGCACCGGCACGGTGATTGCGCCGTTCTGGCACCCGATCCGGCTGGCCGGTGAGGCGGCGATGACCGACATCATCACAGATGGCCGCCTGGATCTGGGCATCGCGCGAGGTGCTTACAGTTACGAATATGAACGCATGATGCCCGGCATGGACGCCTGGGAGGCCGGCCAGCGGATGCGCGAACTGATCCCGGCGGTACAGGGCCTGTGGCGGGGCGACTACGCGCAGGAGGGGGAGTTTCATTCCTTCCCGAAAACCACCTCCTCGCCCAAGCCGCTGCAGGAAAACGGCCCGCCGATCTGGGTCGCGGCGCGCGATCCCAACAGCCATGAATTCGCGGTGGCCAATGGCTGCAATGTTCAGGTGACACCGCTGTGGAAGGGCGATGAGGAGATCGCCGACCTGATGGGCAAGTTCAACGATGCCTGCGCCAAGCACAGCGATGTTCCGCGGCCCAAGATCATGCTCTTGCAGCACACCTATGTCGCGGACAGCGCGGCGGATGTGAAACGCGGGGCGGAGGAGCTGAACCGTTTCTACAACTACTTTGGCGCATGGTTCATGAACAAGCGGGATGTCAGCCAGGGCTTGATTGATCCGCTGAGCGAAGAGGAGATCGCCGCGCATCCGTTCTACTCGCCCGAGGCGATGGAGCGCGATCTGGTGATCGGTGAACCGGCGGCGGTGATCGAGCGGCTGAAAAAATACGAGGCCCTGGGTTATGATGAATACGCGTTCTGGATCGACAGCAGCATGAGTTTCGAGCGCAAGAAAGCCTCGCTTGAGCGGTTCATCGCGCAAGTGATGCCCGCGTTTCAGTAAGGGAGAGGGCTGATGCAGACCTTCCAGCAGTATATCGGCGGCGCTTTCGAGGACGCAGGCGAAACCTTTGACAGCCTTGATCCCGCGACCGGCAAACCCTGGGCGCGGATGCCAAGCGCATCGGCAGGCGATGTGGACCGGGCGGTCAGGGCTGCGGAGGCTGCGTTTTTCTCCCCTGAGTGGGCCGGGATGAGTGCCACCCAGCGCGGCAAGCTGTTGATGCGGCTGGCCGATCTGGTGGCGGAAAACGCGCAGCAGCTGGCAAAGCTGGAAACCCGCGACACCGGCAAGATCATCCGCGAGACCTCGGCCCAGATCGCCTATGTGGCGGACTACTACCGCTATTATGCAGGCCTCGCGGACAAGATCGAGGGCGCGCATCTGCCGATCGACAAGCCGGACATGGAGGTCTGGCTGCGGCGCGAGCCGGTGGGGGTTGTGGCCGCCATCGTGCCGTGGAACTCGCAGCTGTTCCTGTCCGCCGTGAAAATCGGCCCGGCGCTGGCAGCGGGCTGCACGGTGGTGCTGAAAGCCTCGGAAGTAGGCCCGGCGCCGATGCTGGAATTTGCCCGTATCTTTGATCAGGCGGGTTTCCCGGCTGGCGTCCTGAACGTGATCACCGGCGGGCCGGAGGCGGGTGCGGCGCTGACCAGCCACGCATCGGTCGCCCATGTCGCCTTTACCGGCGGGCCGGAGACCGCGCGCCATATCGTGCGCAACTCGGCGGAAAACCTTGCCTCCACTTCTTTGGAGCTGGGCGGCAAGTCGCCCTTTATCGTGTTTGACGACGCCGATCTGGAAAGCGCGGTGAATGCACAGGTGTCGGGGATCTTCGCCGCCTCCGGGCAAAGCTGCGTCGCGGGATCGCGGCTGGTGATCCAGAAGGGCATCAAGGACGCGTTTCTGAAGCGGTTGAAGGAGAAAGCCGAAGCGGTGGTGATTGGCGCACCGGATGACATGGCGACGGAGGTCGGGCCGCTCTGCACCCTGAAACAACGCGACCATGCGCTGCGGCTGATCGAGGCCTCGGTTGAGGCGGGTGCCAAGCTGGTCACTGGCGGCAAGGCGGCAGAAGGGGAGGGGTTCTACTTCCCACCGACGGTTCTGGATTGCTCCGATGCGCCGGAGGCGCCCTGCCTGTCCACAGAGTTCTTTGGTCCGGTGCTGTCGGTGGTGGAGTTCGGGACCGAGGCCGAGGCGATGGAGATTGCCAACAGCACCGCATTCGGCCTGGCCTCCGGCGTGTTCACCCAGAACCTCACCCGCGCGCACCGGATGATCCGGGGCATCCGGGCGGGGATTGTCTGGGTCAACACCTACCGCGCGGTCAGCCCGATTGCGCCCTTTGGCGGCCACGGCCTGTCCGGGCACGGGCGCGAAGGCGGGCTGCAGGCGGCGCTGGACTACACCAAGGTCAAGACGGTCTGGTTGCGCACCAGCGACGATCCGGTCCCGGACCCTTTTGTGATGCGCTGATCTGCGCAGGCGGAAACGAGGGGGCTGCCTGCCCCCTCGCGCTCCCCCGGGGATATTTCCGGCCAGAAGAAGGCGGGATCCACGCTTGGCTGCAGCCCTGAGCCTATGTGGCGCCGCGGGGCGGGCGTGCTATCTGATGGCGCAGACCCGGAAGGGGAGCGCTTTCAGATGAAGATCAGGTCCCGGCGTGTGATTGTGCTGGGCGGCACGGGCTTTCTCGGCCGCCGGGTGGTGCGGCGGCTGCAGCAGCAGGGCTGCAGCGTCAGCGCAGGCACCCGCACGCCCGGGGCGGCGGTCCCGGACGAATGGGCGCCGGGGGTGGCGCAGGTGCCGCTGGACCTGGCGGAGCAGAGCGTGATGGCGCGCGCACTGGCAGGGGCGGACTGGGTGGTCAACTGCATCGGGTTCTACGCTGAGACCCGGCAGCAGAGCTTTCAGGATGTGCATCTGGCGGGGGCGCGCGGGATTGCCCGGCTGGTGCAGGAGACCCCCGGCCAGCGGCTGGTTCATATCTCCGGCATCGGCGCCAGCCTGCATTCGCCCTCTGCCTATGTGCGGGCGCGGGCCGAGGGCGAAGTGGCGGTGCGCAATGCCTGCCCGGATGCGGTGATTCTGCGGCCCAGCGTCCTGTTCAGCCGCAGCGGCGCCTTTTTCGGGGACTTGCAAAAGATCGTTGAGAAACTGCCGGTTATCCCGTTATTCGGCACCGGCCGCACCCGGCTGCAGCCAGTCTGGGTCTACGACGCGGCAGAGGCTGTGGCCCGTGTGCTGGACGGGCCCCGCGCGCAGCGCAAGGTCTATGAGCTGGGCGGGCCGGAGGTCTTTACCTACCGGGAAATCCTGCAGCGGCTGGCTGCCCGGAGCGGCCGCCGCCGCCTGCTTCTGCCGGTGCCTTATGCGCTGTGGCGGATTGCGGCGGCACTGCTGGCAAAGCTGCCGCATCCGCCAATCACCCCGGCGCAGGTTGCGCTGATGCGGCAGGACAATACCGCAGGCGAGGGGATGGCGGGGTTCACCGATCTTGGGATTGCGCCGCGGTCTGCAGTTGAGATGGGCCTGCTGTAGGAACGGGGGGTGCCGTGCGTGCACCCCCTGTACACCTTCTGTGCACCCCCCCGTGCACCGGCCGCCGCGGCGGCAGGCAGCTTGGGTCAATCGCAGGCGGCGGTCACGATGATTTCCACCTTCAGCACTTCGCGCGCCAGCTTGGCCTCGCCGCAGGCGCGGGCCGGGGCGTGGCCTTCGGGAACCCAGGCGTTCCAGACCTCGTTCAGCTCGGCGAAGTAGGACATGTCCGACAGCCAGATCACGGTTTGCAGCAACCGTGTCTTGTCGCTGCCGGCCTCTGCCAGCAGGGCGTCGACTTTGGCCAGGATTTCGCGGGTCTGCTCTGCGGCGGTTTCGGCCTCGGACACCTGGCCGCTGAGGTAGACGGTGCCGTTGTGCTTGACGATCTTGCTGGCGCGCGCGGTGGTGCCGATACGGGTGATGGTCATGATTTCTGCCTTTCCTTGCGTAAGCTGCCGCGGTCATAGCGGCGGCAGCTTACGGCGGAAAGGGGCAACAGCCAGATCAGCCGGTCAGATCGCGCAGGTTTTGGCGGCCAGTTCGTCAATCAGCACCCGCTGGTTTTCGCTGTAGTCCACCGGCACGTCGATCAGATGCACGCCGCCTGCGGCAAAGGCTGCCTCGAACGTTGGTGCCAGGTCTTCGGTCCGGGTGATCCGGTGGCCGGTGGCGCCGTAGCTGGCGGCGTATTGCACGAAGTCGGGGTTGTTGAACTGCAGCCCCCAGTCGGCAAAGCCGACATGCGCCTGTTTCCAGCGGATCATGCCGTAGGAACTGTCGTTCAGCACCGTCACCACCAGATTGAGGCCCAGGCGGACAGCGGTTTCCAGTTCCTGGCTGTTCATCATGAAGCCGCCGTCGCCGCAGATCGCCATCACCCGCCGGTCGGGGTTCAGCTGCGCCGCCATCATCGCCGAGGGCAGCCCGGCGCCCATCGTTGCCAGCGCGTTGTCCAGCAGCACGGTATTCGGGTGGTAGGCCTTATAGTTGCGGGCGTACCAAAGCTTGTAGATGCCATTGTCGAGCGCGATGATATCGCAGTCATCCATCACCTTGCGGGTGTCGGCGACCAGCCGCTGCGGGATCACCGGGAAGCGCGGATCATCGGCGCCTTGGGCAATGTGGGTGTCGGTCTCTGCCTTCATGCGCTGGTAAAAGCTGCGGTCGCAATCCAGCGGCCCGCCGAGGATTTCGCCCAGTTGGGTGATGCTTTGCGCCAGGTCGCCGACCACCTCCATCTGCGGGAAATAGACCTGATCGACCTGCGCCGCCTTGTAGTTCACATGGATCACCCTGGTGCCGCCGTGCTCCATGAAGAAGGGCGGCTTTTCGACCACGTCGTGGCCCACGTTGATGATCAGGTCAGCGCGGTCAATGGCGCAGTGCAGGTAATCGCCGTCCGACAGCGCCGCGGTGCCCAGGAACAGGTCGGAGCGTTCATCTGCCACGCCCTTGCCCATCTGGGTATTGAAGAAGGGGATTTGCACCTGATCGATGAAATCGCACAGTGCCGCGCGCGCCTTGCGCCGGTTGGCGCCGGCGCCGATCAGCATCAGCGGCATCTTGGCGGCGCGGATCATCTCCGCCGCTTCCTGGAGCACGCTGCCGCTTGCCACTGCGTAACTGCGCGGGGTGGGGGAGAGGACCTGGGCGTCGGTCTCCTCTGCTGCGATGTCCTCTGGCAGCTCCAGCAGCACCGCGCCGGGGCGTTCCTCCTCTGCCACGCGGAAGGCCTCGCGGATCAGGGCGGGGATGGTGTTGCCGTGCACGATCTGGCGGGACATCTTGCAGACCGGATCAAAGAGGTTGACCACGTCGATGATCTGGAACCGGCCCTGTTTCGATTTCTTGATCGGCTTTTGCCCGGTGATCATGATCAGCGGCATAGCGCCCAGATGGGCATAGGCCGCGGGTGTCGCCAGGTTGGTGGCGCCGGGGCCAAGCGTGGCCATGCAGACGCCGGGCTTGCCGGTGAGGCGGCCATAAGTCGCCGCCATGAAACCTGCGCCCTGCTCGTGGCGGGTCAGCACCAGCTGGATTTTCGAGGTACGCAAGGAGTCCAGCAGATCGAGGTTTTCCTCGCCTGGAACGCCAAAGACATAGTCGACGCCTTCGGCCTCCAGCGCGGCGACGAGCAGGTCAGAGGCTTTGGCGGGGCGGGCGGAATCTGGCATGGAATCTCCTGTCGGGTTCGGAACGGGGGTTATTGCGCGGCGTGCTGCTGGGCGGCCTGTTCGGGGAACAGTTCCGCCATCGAGACGGAGCGGCCGGTGTCCAGCACGATCCGCGCGTGGTAGCGTTTCAGCA
This sequence comes from Leisingera sp. CC-HEC093, assembly GCF_059429195.1. Taxonomy (NCBI): domain Bacteria; kingdom Pseudomonadati; phylum Pseudomonadota; class Alphaproteobacteria; order Rhodobacterales; family Roseobacteraceae; genus Leisingera; species Leisingera sp. CC-HEC093. The sequence continues at coordinate 70,329 of NZ_JCAIJR010000004.1, forward strand.
GCCGCGGTTCCGCCACGCCGCAGCTGTGGGCGATGGTGGTGGCCTCCTTGACCATGTTCTTGGCATAAGCGGCGACCCGGTCCGCTTTGCTGCGGGGGGCGAGGCCGAACTGCAGCTTGGGGTCATGGGTTGTGATACCGGTGGGGCAGGTGTTCTTGTTGCATTGCAGCGCTTGGATGCAGCCGAGCGCGAACATGAAGCCGCGGGCGGAGACAACGAAATCGGCACCGGCGCAGAACGCCCAGGCCACCTCTGACGGGTTGATCAGCTTGCCGCTGGCGCAGACCTTAATGCGGCCGCGCAGGCCATAGCGGGTGAGGACGTCGACCGCCTTCGGCAGGCTTTCGCGCAGGGGCATCCCCATGTTGTCGATCAGGCTCATCGGGGCGGCGCCGGTGCCGCCGTCGGCGCTGTCGATGGTGATGAAATCGGGGGCGCTTTCGGCACCGCGGGCCAGGACCTCCTGGCACAGGCCCTCAAGGAAACCCTGGGCGCCCAGCACCGCCTTGAAGCCTACCGGCTTGCCCGTGACCCCGCGCACATAGGCGATCATGTCGAGCAGTTCGCCCACGGTGGCGGCCTCCGGGTGGCGGTTGGGGCTGATCGCGTCCTTGCCCGGCGTCAGGCCGCGGATGGCGGCGATTTCCTCAGTCACCTTGGCGCCGGGCAGGATGCCGCCCTTGCCGGGCTTGGCGCCCTGGCTAAGCTTCAGTTCGAACATGCGGACGGTGTCATGCGCCGCCACCTTGCGCAGCTTGTCCTCGTCAAAGCCGCCCTCCGGATTGCGCACGCCGAACTTGCCGGTGCCGATCTGGAACACGATGTCGGCGCCGCCCTCCAGGTGGTAAGGCGACAGCCCGCCCTCGCCGGTGTTGAGCCAGATGCCGGCCTTTTTGGCGCCATGCGACAAGGCCCGCACGGCGGGGACGGAGATGGCGCCGAAGCTCATGCCGGAGATGTTGAAGACAGACGATGTGGTATAGGGCGTGCGCGCATAGGGGCCGATGGTAACGGGCGCGGGCGGGGTGGTGCCATGTTCGAGGTCCGGGAAGGGCGCGTTGGCGAAATAGACGGTGCCTGCCGGGCGCAGATCGCGGGTGGAGCCGAAGGCGACGGTGGAATTCACATTTTTGGCCGCGCGGTAGACCCAGGAGCGTTCGGCGCGGTTGAACGGCATTTCCTCGCGGTCCAGGGCAAAGAAATACTGGCGGAAGAATTCACCCAGATGCTCGAACAGATAGCGGAAGCGGGCGATCACCGGGTAGTTGCGGCGCAGGGTGCTGGCGGTCTGGGTCTTGTCGCGGATGTAGAGCACTGCAACCAGCAGCAGGCCCGCGCCGATGGCAAAGATGAAGATGTAGGACAGAAACTCGAGCAGCGCCAGGACGGTGCTGGATAGCTGGGACATGGGTTCCTTCGCTCCTTTGGGGCCGGCCGGGGGGCTGGCATTAACCCGTCAAGACTGCGCCATTGCGGCGGGATTCGCAGCCACGGGACGGTCACAACCTCGGGAGCCGCGGGCGCGGGCGGGCGGCTGTCCACTGGTAACGTGCAGCGGCCCGCAAAGGTTCCGCCCGGCGCGGCCCTGCGGGGGTACTGCGGCAAGGCGGGGAAAGTTGTCCAGCCTGAGGCGCTGTGCGGCGCGCGTTGCAAGCCATTGTGAACGCGGCCTGTGCGGTCAGCGGGGCATCTTTCCTTGCGCAAAGGCGCGGGCGGCGGCCACGGCTTCCGGGTCGGGCTCAACCCCGGTGAAGCCCAGCAGATAGCCTTCCAGCCGGGCGGTGCGGGCCTGCATCGGTTCGCGCACCTCCAGCGCGTGATAGCCGCATTGCATGTAGTAGAGAATGCGCGCGCGGGCCTCCGCCTCATAGGCGGCATAGCCGTGGCGCTCATACATGGCCGTGACCGCGGCCAGCCGCTGCGCATCCGCCGCGTCGATCCGGTTGCGCACCTTACCGTCGCGGCGCGACCATTCGCGGACCGCAAAGTCGAGGCTGGCGTCGAACAGGTCCGGGTCGACAAAGCAGCGGAAGAAATTGCAGACCGCCCAGGAGATATTGGCGGCGGGCAGATCGCAATGGTCGAGGATGGGCGCGGTGTTGCGCGCCTCCCAATCGTCCAGCAGCGCCTCCAGCAGGTGGTTGCGGCTTTTGAAGTACCAGTAGAAGCTGGAGCGCGAGACGCCGAGCCGTTCGCCGATTGCCAGCACCTTAACCCCGGCCACGCCCTCGCTGACCAGAAGGTCGCGCGCCACGTTCAGCCAGTCCTCAGGCGTGACTTTCACATGGCCGCTGAGGGGTTCCTTATCGGGGTTGTCCCGGTGCAGCACCGGGGCGGCGCGTCTGGCCATGTCAGCTCTCCGGCGGGGCGCCGCCTTCTGCGGTGCGCTTGGCGATGAAGCGCTTCAGGGCTTCGGCGCGGGTTTCATCCGTTGCGGGCCGGTTATCACGGGCCAGGATGTCCTTCCAGACCCGGGTGGCGCGCTGGTTGGCGTCCAGGGCACCGCGTTCTGTCCAGGTGCCGAAATTGGCGTAGTCATGCACAACCGGCTGATAGAATTCGGTGCTGTAGCGGTCCATGGTCTGGGGCGCGGCAAAGAAATGCCCCTGCGGCTCCACCTGTGTCAGCGCGCTGGCGTAGCCGATTTCCTCCGTGCCTGCCTGCGCGCCGGCGCAAAGCTCGGCAATCATGTTCAGCACTTCGGCATCGGTGATCAGCTTTTCATAAGACACCGACAGCCCGCCCTCCAGCCAGCCGGCGGAGTGGATGATCACGGTGGCGCCGGCCATCAGGCAGCCCCAAAGGCCCATCTGGTTTTCATTGGCCGCCTGCACATCATTGCAGTTTGAGGCCGACCGCCACGGCAGGCCAAGATGCCGCGCCAGCTGACCTGCCGCCAGCGAAGCCTGAAAATGCGCGGGCGTGCCGAATGCAGGCGCGCCGGATCTCATGTCCACGTTGGAGGTAAAGGTGCCGTAGCACACCGGCGCGCCGGGATTTGCCAGCTGGGTGAGGGTCAGGGCGGCCAGCACCTCTGCATGGCTGAGGGTGATGGCACCTGCAACGGTGATCGGTGCCATTGCGCCCATCAGGGTGAAGGGTGTGATGATCGAAACCTGCCCGTGGCGTGCAAAGTCGATGAGGCCCTGCGCCATCGGAATGTCCAGCGTGCGCGGGCTGTTGGTGTTGATGATGGTGTAGCAGCGCGGCTCAGACCGGAATTCCGCATCCGACAACCCGCGGAAATCGCGGATCATCTCGAAACAGTCCATCACCTGCGGCGTGCCGCGCGAGAAGATGAAGGGGAACTTGTCGGTCCGGGTCATCTGCGCCTCGGTGGTGAAATAGTGGCGCAAGTGGATGGGGACGTCCTGCGGCTCCACCTGGGGAGAGATCATGTGGAAGACGTCAAAGTGATGGGTGAGCTGCAGGTATTCCAGGTAATCCCGGGCTGAGCCGGGGCGGCGGCCGCGTTCCAGATCGGTGGCATTGGGCGCGCCTGCACCGGCCTGAAACACCAGGCTGCCGAGTTCCAGCGTGATGTCGCGTTCACGGCTGCCCGCCCTGCAGGTGATTGAGCGGGGGGCTGTGGCCAGCGCCGCCTCGATGATGTCGCGGCCGATATAGACCATTTCGGTGTCTTCATCGACGCGGGCGCCGCCGTTGGCATAGATCCGGCGGGCCTCAGGCAGCAGCACCTTCATGCCCAGTTCCTCGAGCATTTTCAGCGTGGTTTCGTGCATCTCCGCAATCTGATGCGGCGGGAAGACCTCCATCATCGGGAAGGGGTTTTTCAGTTGGCGGTAATTTACATTGCGCTGCGGGGCAGGGGCGGCGTCGCCCCCGCGCGCCCGCCGTCTGCGTCCGCGGGCGGCGCCGGTGTTTTCGATGGTCATAGCCTCAGCCTCTCATCGCTGTGCCGGATGGGTCGTAGGGAGAGGGTGCAATCACCCGCGCGGCGCGTTCCTGGCCGACGATATGGACGGTCAGTTCGGTGCCTTTTACTGCCGCCTTGCGGTCCACCATGGCCAGGGCAAGCGACTTGCCCGTGGTGTGGCCATAGCCGCCGGAGGTGACAAAGCCGACGCGGGTTTCGCCGTGCCAGACAGGTTCGTAGCCGCTGGCATCGGCGTCCGTCGCTTCGATTTCCAGCGTCACCAGCATTTGTGCGGGGCCGCCTGTCTCGCGTTCCTTTAGGGCTGCTTCGCGGCCGATGAAGTCCTTGTCCCAGTCGATCCAGCGGTCCATACCGGTCTGCGCCGCTGTATAGCCTTGGGTGAATTCTGCGCTCCAGATGCCAAAGCTTTTCTCCAGCCGCAGGCTTAGGAGCGCGTTGAAGCCGATTTCGCGGATGCCAAGGTCCGCGCCAGCCTCCAGCAGGGTGTCACGCAGGGTGATGTGTTCGGCAGAGGAGCAGTGGAGTTCATAGCCCAGTTCGCCCGCGACAGAGAGGCGGCCAACCTTGAGGCGCAGCATGCCGATGTCGAAGGTGCCGCAGCCCATGAAGGGCTGGTCAGCGATGGGGCCATCGGTCAGTTTTTCCAGCACCTTGCGGCTGTTCGGGCCGGACAGGCTGAAGCCGGTAACGGCATCGGTCACATCGCGCAACTCGACCGCTTCGTCCATGTGGTCCTGGAACCAGCGCATGTGCCATTCGCGCAGGTAATAACTGCCCATGATCCACCAACTGCCATCGCCCCAGTTGAAGACGGTCAGATCGCCCTTGAGGCGTCCCTCTGACGACAGTATCGGTGCCAGTTTGGCACGGCCCGGTTTGGGCAGTTTTGAGGCGATGATGCGGTCGAGCCAGGCTTCGGCGCCTGCGCCTGAAACCTCAAACCGGGAGAAGGCGGAGATGTCCAGAAGGCCCACGGCCTTGCGCACCGCCCTGCATTCGTCTGCGACGATCCCAAACGCGTTGGAGCGTTTCAGGGTCGGGGTTTCGGTGAAATCATCAGACGGGGCAAAGTACAGCGGGATTTCCAGCCCGTAACTTGCGCCCCAGCGGCAGCCTGCGCGGGTCATGTCCGAATAGGCGGGGGCTTTTTTCAGCGGGCGGCCTGCGGGCAGCTGCTCGTTCGGGTAGGTCATCACAAAGCGGCGGGTGTAGAACTGGCCTGTGGTTTCCTTAATGAAGCGCTTGTTCTGGGCGTAGTCGCCGAAACGCGCCACATCCATGCCGAAGACATCCGCCTCCGGCTCGCCATGGATCATCCATTCTGCCAGCGACTTGCCGACGCCGCCGCCCTGCAAAAAGCCTGCCATCACGCCGCAGGCGCACCAGTAGCCGGGCTTGCCGCGCACCGGGCCGACCAGCGGGTTGCCGTCCGGGGCAAAGGTGAAGGCACCGTTGACCCAGGTTTTGACGCCGGTGGTTTGCAGCGCCGGGTAGCGTTCGAAGCCCAGCGTCAGTTCGCGCTCGATCCGGTCCGGGTCCTCCTGCTGCAGCTCGAACCCGTATTCCCAGGGCGCGCCGTCCATCATCCAATGCTGGTGGTCAATCTCGTAGATGCCCAGCAGGATGCCCTTCTGGTCCTGCCGCATATAGGTGAAGCCTTCGAGGTCGACGGTCATCGGCACCTCGAAGTCGAGCCGCTCCAGCGCGGGAATGGTGTCGGAGATCAGGTAGTGATGGTTGAGCGGCGAGACCGGCAGTTCAATGCCCGCCATCCGGCCCACCTGCTTGGCCCAGAGGCCCGCGGCGTTGACCACATGCTCGGCGTGGATGGTGCCCTTTTCGGTGACGATTTGCCAGCCGCCCTCCACCTGGTGCAGCTCCAGCACCCGGTTGTTCTCAATCACTTCCGCGCCGCGTTTCTTGGCAGCACCCGCATAGGCGTGCACGGTGCCGGTGGTGTCCACATAGCCCTCGCGGTCGGCCCACATGCCGCCGAGGATGCCGTCGGTGGACATGATCGGGCACAGCTCTCCCGCTTCCTGCGGGGTGATCAGGCGGCAGTCGTCGATACCGATCGACTGGAAGGTGCGGTAGGCCGATTGCAGCCACTCCCAGCGGTCCGGGGTGCCTGCCAGCGTCATGCCGCCGGTCATATGCATGTCGACGGTCTGGCCGGATTCCTGTTCGATCTCCGATAGGAGGTCGATGGTATAGGCCTGCAGCGAGGCGATGTTCGGGTCCGCGTTCAGCGCGTGAAAGCCGCCGGCGGCGTGCCAGCTGGACCCGGCTGTCAGCACTGAGCGTTCGATCAGGCAGACGTCTGTCCAGCCTAATTTCGCCAAGTGATAAAGGACGGAGGCGCCGACAACGCCGCCCCCGATAACAACGGCACGATAGTGCGACTTCATGGCCTTGCTCCCTGTCTGCCGCCGCGGAACACCCGGGGAGCAGCCCCGAATCTTCCTTTTGGACATTTCTGTCCAATTCATCAGCGATCCTGGACAGTCTTGTCCGGAGAAATCTGCGGGAGCGTTCCGCGAGTGTGTTACGGGCCGGGTGCCCCGGCACCGGATCCGGCTTCTGCCCAGATGCCCGTGCGCAGGGTCTGAGGGGCAAAGCCGCCGGGACCGGTGCGCCAGGGCAGGGCGGTTTCCAGCCACAAGCCTTGGTGCAGGGTGAATTGCCAGCCGCGCTGTGCGCCTTCAAAGGCGGCCACATCCGGGTGGTCCGGTTCCAGCAGCGTCACGGTGCCGGTCAGCAGCAGAAGGCTGCCGGTTTCAAAGTCCGGAAAGACCAGGCCCGCGCGCGGGTTCAGCAGGAAATTTCCCAGCGTGTTAAAGTGGTTGTTGCCGCGAAAATCCGGGATGGTGAGGGTGTTGCCCGCCACGCGGACAAAACCGGGCCGCCCGCCGCGATGGGAGACATCGACGCCTTCGCGTTCCGGGTCTGCGGCGGCGGGGATGTGGCTTGCGACAAAGAACGTATCGGCCTGTGCGATCCGCGCGCTGTGCTGCGGCGGCAGTCCGGTAAAGGCCTGCGAGGGGGCAGGGGGCAGGTCAGCGGCGGGGATCAGATCGCGCTCCTGGATATACTGCGGGCAATTGCCAAAGGACTGGTCCACCCGCAGGGTGAAGCCGTCCGGGCCTGCCGCCGTGACCCGCCCGTTCAGCCGGTTGCGGCGGCGGCTGTGCAGTTCAATCCCCAACAGCCCAAGCGATGCGCCCGCGCGGACAGCGGCCTGGACCGGATCCCCCTTGGCGGCGCGCAGCGTGACCTGCAGGTGTTCCGGGTCCGGCGATACGGCAAAGCCGGGGGGACCGCTGAGCAGGCTGGCCCAGGGCCAGCCGTCATCGTCCACGGCGCCGGCCGCCAGGAACGGCAACTGGGCGAAGAACTCCCGGTGCTCATCAGGCATGAAGGGGCGGATCATCCGGCGGCCCAGGGTTTCTGCCATGTCGCGCTTGCCCGCGCGGCGCTGCATTTCCTGTTCGCCCGCGTGGAAGGGCGAGGGGCTTTCTGCGTCATAGAGCATGGGAGCCTCCTGTGTCTGGACAAATACGGCGGCGGCCCCTGAGGCCGCCGCCTGCTGGATCAGGCCGCGAGGCCAACCTTGGTGGCGGGCATCGGCTTGAAACCTTTCAAACTCTCGATATTCGCCAGCAGGGCGCGGACGTTGGGGTAAGGCTCCAGCGAAATGCCTCCCTCCGGCGCGTGGGCGATGTAGGAGTATGCTGCCACGTCGGCGATGGTGGGAGTATCCCCGACCAGGAAGCGGCGGCCCTCCATATGGGCGTCGATCTTGCCCAGCACGCGGGCCGCGACGGTGGCGCAGAATTCTGCATCCAGCGGGGCGTTGAAGACAGTAATCAGCCGCGCCGCCGCCGGACCGAAGGCGATTTCACCTGCCGCCAGCGTCAGGAACTTCTGCACCTCGGCCTCCTGCACGGGATCAGAGGGCAGCCAGATGGGCGCGTATTTACGGGCGAGGTAGACCAGGATCGCGTTGGAATCGCTGATGACGGTGTCGCCGTCCTCGATCACCGGCACCTGGCCTGCGGGGTTCAGCGCCAGGAAGGGCGGCTGCTTGTGCTCGCCAGTGGCGAGGTCGACGTTCACCACCTCATGGGCGATGCCGGTGAGGCTGGCGAACAGCTCCACCCGGTGGGCGTGGCCGGAGAGGGGAAAGCTGTGGATGCGGATTGGAAGTGCCATGTCTGGGGTCCTTTGCTGCGGCAGGGGCCGTTGGTTTTCTAAGACACCGGGAAGATACACCGCGCTGCATTCGGCGATAATATTCCAATTCAGGGAAAGATTATGTACATCTTGTTCATAGATGGCATCGGAGGCCCATGATGGACAAGCTGGACTGCATGCGTGCCTTTGCTGCTGTGGCGGCGCAAAGCTCCTTTACCTCCGGCGCCCGGCAGCTGGGGATCAGCACCAAGCTGGCCAGCAAATACGTCGCCCGTCTGGAGGAGCAGCTGGGTGCACAGCTGTTGAACCGGACCACCCGCAAAGTAACCCTGACCGACACAGGCCGGGCCTATCTGGAGCGCTGCCTGCCGCTGCTCGCGCAGTTCGATGAGCTGGAGGATGTGGTGCAGCTGCGCCAGCAGGAGCTGGCAGGCCCCATCCGCATCACCGCGCCAACCGGCTTTGGCAGCCGTGAGCTGGTGGAAGCGCTGCAGCCGTTCCAGCAGGCCCATCCCAAGGTTTCGGTGGAGCTGGTTTTGTCCGACCGGCATTTGCCGATGCTGGAGGAGGGGGTTGATCTGGCGGTGCGTTTCGGCGCCTTGAAGGATTCGACGCTGGTGGCGCGCAAGCTGTGCAGCATGCGGCTGGTGGTGGTGGCCTCGCCCGGCTACCTGGCGGCACAGGGCGAACCGGCAGAACCGGAGGCGCTGGCCGCCCGCAACTGCCTGCTGCAGATGACTTCGCCGCAGCCGGATGCCTGGGTGTTTGGCCAGGGGGCTGCGCAACGGACCATCGCCGTCGGCGGCAGCTTCCGGGCCAACTCGCCCCGGGCGGTCGTGCATATGGCCGCGCGCGGCCTCGGGATTGCCCGCTGCCCGCATTACACCGCGCTGCCGTTCCTGCGCGACGGCAGGCTGCAAGTGCTTTTCGAACAACAGGAAACCGATCCTGCAACGCTGTACGCCGTCTACCCGTCCAGCCGCCACCTGACAGCGCGGATCCGGGCGCTGATCGATCATCTGGCGGCCTGTTTCGGCCCGGGCTGACCGGTGCCGCCAGCACGGGGCCTGCAGCGCTGTTTCATCTTTCCCAAAGTGCTCCGGGGAGCGCGAGGGGCCGGCCCCTCGCATCTGCAACAGGCGATCCAGCACGCAAATGCGGCAATTAGGGAAACAAAATTGCCCTATATATTTTATACTTGAAATATATGTTCAAGCCTGCGTAGGCTTATCGCAAGGGCTGGCGCAAGATCAGCCGAAAGGATGCGGGCTGCGGCGGGTCTTGGCTTCTGCCGGGGCGGCGTTAAAGTCGCAAGCATTTGATCAAGAACCCAGGTCCCAAGGGCCGGGGCATATTCAGGGAGGAAAGACGTAATGAAGACCATTCGGATGCTCGCCATGGCAGCGGCGGTCCCGGCGCTGGCGGCTGCGGCCCAGGCCGACACCAAGATCGGCATGATCACCACCCTGTCCGGCGGCGGCGCGGGGCTGGGCGTGGATATGCGCGACGGCTTCATGCTGGCGATGGAACAGGACGGCCGGGAGGGCGTCGAAGTGGTGATCGAGGACGATCAGCGCAAACCCGACGTGGCGGTGCAGATCGCCGACCGGATGATCCAGTCCGAGAAGGTGGACATCATGACCGGCATCATCTGGTCGAACCTGGCGATGGCGGTGGTGCCTGCAGCAACCGCGCAGAACGTGTTTTACCTGTCGCCCAACGCTGGCCCCTCGGCTCTGGCGGGCAAGCGCTGCCATCCGAATTACTTCAATGTCGCCTGGCAGAACGACAACCTGCACGAGGCCGCAGGCGCCTATGCCAATGAGGCGGGGCTGAAGAACAGCTTTATCCTGGCGCCGAACTATCCGGCGGGCAAGGACGCGCTGACGGGCTACAAACGGATGTACGGCGGCGAGCTGGCCGGTGAGATCTATACCAAGCTGGGCCAGACCGACTATGCTGCCGAGATTGCGCAGATCCGCGCCTCAGGTGCTGACTCGGTCTATTTCTTCCTTCCCGGCGGCATGGGGATTTCCTTCCTCAAGCAATATGCGGGCAGCGGCGTCGATCTGCCGGTGGTCGGCCCGGCGTTCTCCTTTGACCAGGGTATCCTGCAGGCGGTGGGTGATGCCGCGCTGGGGGTGAAGAACACCTCGCAGTGGAACAAAGACATCGACAATGAGGCCAACGCCGAATTTGTCGCCTCCTTCCAGGAAAAATACGGCCGCTTGCCGTCGCTGTATGCCAGCCAGGGCTTTGATACCGCCAACCTGATCCTGAGCGCGCTGGACAAGGCGGAGGCCTCTGACGCCGATGCCTTCCGCGCGGCACTGAAGGCGGCGGAGTTCGCATCGGTCCGCGGCGATTTCAAATTCGGTGACAACCACCACCCGATCCAGGACATCTATGTCCGCGAAGTGATCAAGGAGGGCGGCGTCTATACCAATAAGATCATCGCCACCGGCCTGAGCGATCATGCCGACGCCTATGCAGGCGAGTGCAAGATGTAAGATGAAACCGGGCGCGGGAAGGCGCTGGCCTCTCCGCGTTCGCTGACTTTCTCCCGGCAGAGCTTCCAAATGACTTATATTCTTGTTCTGGAGCAGATCCTGAACGGGCTGCAGCTTGGCGTCATGCTGTTCCTGATGGCGGCTGGCCTGACGCTGGTGTTCGGGGTGATGGGGCTGATCAACCTGGCCCATGGCTCGCTCTATATGGTGGGCGCCTTTGCAGCCGCCGCGGTGGCGGGCTGGACCGGGTCCTTCCTGCTGGCGCTGATGGCAAGCCTTGCTGCCGCCGCCGCTGCGGGTGCGCTGATGGAGCTGGTGGTGATCCGGCGCCTGTACCGGCGCGACCATCTGGACCAGGTGCTGGCGACCTTTGCGCTGATCCTGATCTTTTCCGAGGGCACGCGCTGGCTGTTCGGCTCCTTCCCGCTGTTCCTTGATGTGCCGTCCTATCTGTCCGGACCCATAAGCCTGCCGGGCGGCATTGAATACCCGCTGTACCGCCTGACGATCATCCTGATTGGTTTGGGGGTCGCTGCCGGGCTGTTCCTGCTGATTGCGCGCACCCGCATCGGCATCCAGATCCGCGCGGGCGAGGCCGACCGGGAGATGATTGCCGCGCTTGGCGTCGATATCTCCAAGCTCTACACACTCGTGTTCGCATTGGGCGCGGCGCTGGCCGGGCTGGCGGGCGCGCTGGTGGGCGCGATCCAGTCGGTGCAGGTCGGCATGGGGGAGCCGGTGCTGATCCTCGCCTTTGTGGTGATCGTGATCGGCGGCATCGGTTCCATCAAGGGCGCCTTGGCCGGGGCGCTGTTGGTTGGGATGACCGATACGCTGGGCGGCGTGTTCCTGCCGCAGCTCTTTGGCCTGTTCATGGATCCGGCCAGCGCGGCCTCTGCCGGGGCGTCGCTGGCGTCGATGCTGATCTACATTCTGATGGCGGCGATCCTCTTGGTGCGCCCCTCTGGCCTTTATGGAGGGAGCGCATGATGCTGACCCGGGAAAGCCTGCTCAACTGGGCAATGATTGCGGCGCTGCTGATCGTGCCGCTGTCGGCCTGGAGCCTGGATGAGCCATTTATCATCACATTGGCCACCAAGGCGGCGATCCTGGCGCTGGCCGGGGTGGGGCTGAACATCGCCCTTGGCCTTGGCGGGCTGATCAGCCTGGGCCATGCGGCGTTTTTCGGGATTGGCGGTTATGCCATGGGAATCCTGGCCGCCCACGCCCAGAACTATGAGCCGCTGTTTGAATGGCCGTTTCTGTTTGAGGGCAGCAATCAGATGCCGCTGATCTGGCTGGTGGCGGTTGTTTTTAGCGCGCTCGCGGCGCTGGTGATCGGCGCGCTGTCCTTGCGCACCTCTGGCGTCTATTTCATCATGATCACCCTCGCTTTCGGCCAGATGCTTTATTACTTCGCGATCAGCTGGAGCGCCTATGGCGGCGAAGACGGGCTGTCGATCTGGGTGCGGAATGAATTCCCCGGCCTCAACACTTTGGATCCGATCCAGTTCTTTGCCATTGCTTATGTGATCCTCTGCCTGGCGCTGGTTTTTGCGGCGCGGCTGGCGCGGTCGCCCTTCGGGCTGGCGCTGGCGGCGGCGCGGCAGAACGAGGATAGGGTGCAGGCGGTGGGCCTCACGCCGTTCACGTTGCGGCTGACGGCCTTTGTGATTTCCGGTGCCATCACCGGGCTGGCGGGCGCCCTGTTTGCCGATCTCAACCGCTTTGTCAGCCCCACCATGCTCAGCTGGCACACCAGTGGCGAGATCATGATTTTTGTGATCCTTGGCGGGGTGGGGCGGCTTTACGGGCCGGTCGCAGGTGCTGCTTTGTACATCATGCTTGAGCATCTGCTGGGCGGCATCAGCGACTACTGGCAGATCTTCCTTGGGGTGCTTCTGCTGCTCATCGTGCTGTTTGCCCGCGGCGGGCTGATCGGGGCGATTGCAGGACGGGAGAAGGCGCATGGCTGATATGGTCTTGAAAACCGAGCGCCTGAATAAGAGCTTTGGCGCATTGCAGGCGAGCCGCGATGTCTCGCTGGACCTGCGGCCCGGAGAAATCCATGCGCTGATCGGCCCCAATGGCGCGGGCAAGTCCACCCTGATCAAGCAGATTGCGGGCAACCTGGCGCCGGACAGCGGCACGGTGGAGCTGCTGGGGCGTGATGTGACCGCACTGGACACCGTGGCGCGGGCGCGGATGGGGCTGGGGCGGACGTTTCAGATTTCCGCGCTGGCGATGGAATACACGGTGCTGCAGAACGCGGTGCTGGGGGCGCTTGGCGGGAAGGGCCGCCCATTCCGTTTTTTCCGTAACGTGATGAAGGACGCGGCGCTGCAGGAGACCGCCCGCGAGGCACTGGAGCGGGTCGGGCTGACAGGTGATGCCAACCGCCGCACCGCCGACCTGTCGCACGGCCAGCGCCGCCAGCTGGAGGTGGCGGTGGCGCTGACCCTGAAACCCAATCTGTTCCTGATGGATGAGCCGATGGCGGGCCTGGGCACCGCCGGGTCGAAGGCGCTGACCGGGTTCCTCGACGGGTTGAGGCAGGAGGCGCCGATCTTGCTGGTAGAACATGACATGGACGCGGTTTTTGCCCTGGCGGACCGGATCAGCGTGCTGGTCTACGGCCAGATCATCGCCACCGGCACCGCGGATGAGATCCGCGCAAATGCCGAGGTGCGCCGCGCCTATCTGGGAGAGGAGGACGCCGCATGAGCCTGTTGTCATTGCAAGGGGTTGAGGCGTCCTATGGCCCGGCGCAGGCGTTGTTCGGGGTCGATCTGGAGATCGGCGAGGGCGAAGTGGTGGCGCTGATGGGCCGCAACGGCATGGGCAAATCGACCACCATCAAAACGATCTGCGGGATGCTGGCGGCCTCCAAGGGGGCGCTGCGGTTCGACGGCCACGACCTGCGCCAGCTGCCGTCGCACAAGATCGCCCGGCTGGGGGTCGGTCTGGTGCCCGAGGGGCGGCGCTGCTTTGCGCCGCTGACGGTGGAGGAAAACCTGACCGCCGCGGCCCGCCCCGGCCCCTGGGATATGGCCAAGGTGGCAGAACTGTTCCCGCGGCTGGAGGAGCGCCGGGCGCAGGCCGCCGGGTCGCTGTCGGGCGGCGAGCAGCAGATGCTGACCATTGGCCGCGCCCTGATGACCAACCCGCGCCTTTTGATCCTGGACGAGGCGACCGAGGGGCTGGCACCGGTGGTGCGGCAGGAGATCTGGGCGGCGATTGCCCGGCTGAAACGCGAGGCGGGACTGGCGATTCTGGTGGTGGACAAATCGCTGAAGGAGCTGTCGGCCATCGCTGACCGGGCGGTGATCCTGAACAAGGGCAGCAATGCCTGGGAGGGCCGGATTGCAGAGCTGCCCGCGGACGCCGCGGACCGGTTCCTGGGGGTCTAGGCTGCTGTTGCAATCATCCGCTCAGGCTCGGGCGGCGGGATCAGCATGGCGATGGCGCCTGAAGCCATGACCAGTCCATGTCCGCTCGTCCTCGCTACCTTATGCAAGGAGAGTGGCGCTGTTGCACAAATCAGCTGATGACCGCAGTTCCCCTTTCCCGGATACACTTATCCCAGGGCCACGGTGACCGGGATGCCGAGGGCAGTGAAGCTGTTCATGACCGCCGCCCGGATCTGAACTTCGGCAACCTGGCGGTCGAAGTCGCGTGACATCAGCCTCTGTCCGAGCAGCTTCACGCAGTTCATTTTCGTCTCCACCCTGCTACGTCGGTGGTAGCCGCTCCAGTTCCGCCACAGCGCCCGGCCAAGATACTTTGAAGTCCGCAGGATCTCGTTGCGCGCTCGGGCTCCTGCCGTGTCCGGCTTCCAGGGTCTCGCGTTGCGGCGGGGCGGAATGATTGCTGCTGCGCCGCGGCCGGCGACGGCGTCGTGGCAGGCGCGCGTGTCGTCGGCACCGTCTGCTGTAACGGTGGCGATCTCCTGATCCGGGGGCAGCTGGGCAAGCAGGTCCGGCAGCATCGGCGCGTCGCCGACATTGCTGGAGGTGACCTCGACCGCCCGGATCTCCAGCGTTTCCTCATCGATCCCGAGGTGGATCTTGCGCCAGACCCTTCGTTTCGAGCCGCCATGCTTGCGCGTGTGCCACTCGCCTTCGCCTTCCACCTTAATGCCGGTGCAGTCCACGAGCAGATGCAGCGGCCCCTTGGAACCGCGATACGGGATCGTCACGTTCAAGGTCTTCTGGCCCCTCTCGGCAGATTTGCCTTGCAAATCGCCTGCCGGGCAATGGGACGTGACAGAGTGCTGAAGTCCGGCGCGGACCAGCCGAGCCCGGACAGTTCGAGCAGGCTCGCCACGAAACCGGTCGCTTGGCGGAGCGGCAGCCCGAGGAGTGTCTTGAAGGTGAGGCAGGCCTGGATCGCAGCATCGCTATAGGCCTGCTGACGGCCGCGGCGCCCCGACGGAATGGCCTCCCACTGCATCGAGGGATCGAACCAAAAGGTCAGTGATCCGCGCTGCCTCAGTGCCTGATTGTAGCTTTGCCAGTTGGTGGTCTTGTAGGTCGTCTTCGGAGGTCTGCTCATGACTTCCGGCTACTACATTGGATTCACGAGGTGAATCCCTCAACCTTTTGTGCAACAACGCCCCTGCTTGGGAGAGGGAGCAATTACCGTTTGCAGCAGTTGAAATTCGGAATTGCGAGTAAAGAGATTTTGGACGAATGGCCAAATCGGCATCCGCTCTTTGAACTATCAGAAGGCGGGAAAAAGGAGTTCTTATTGCAGAACCCAAATCTCTTCGGGTACGACGTGAAGATAACCTGCTGGCCCAACCTTCCAATTTATTCAAACTTCAAGGATTCCCATAGCTGCTTGGGAGGAGCCGTCAGATCTAGCGGTGTGTCTGTCCAGTTCTCATTCTTTACGGGAAGCGACCTGGAAAGTCATTGGCCGAAACCTCCTGAGAGTTCAACAGAAGCGGACTGGTCAGTTTGGATTGACCCGCTTCGTGACCTTGAGGGCGCTGTGAACAAACTATTAAGTGATGGAAAGGATGCAGGCATATGCAATTGAGTGACGCGCAATTGGAATTTCTTACTGCTTTAATGGAAGGGAATTTTACCGGCGAGTATATTAACAGTCCGAATGGCTTTGTTGCACAAATTCCGCGAGGGATTCATCTTGTGGATCCAGAGTGATAGCAGGGGAGCATGGGCAGTTGGGCCCCGACGAAGTACAAGACCAGGAACTGGCCTTCGTATAACGCAGCATTGAAGCAGCGCGGATCGCTGTCGATTTGGTTTGACCCGGAGATGATCTGGGAGCCACCACCGAGCGGCACGCGAGGTCGCCAGCAGCGTTTCAGCGACTCTGCGATCCAGACTTGCCTGACGCTGAAAGTGCTGTTCGGGATGCCGCTTCGGCAAACGACCGGGGTCGTGCAAAGCCTTCTGCGGCTGGTTGGACTGGACTGGACAGTGCCCGACTATAGCACCCTGTGCCGCCGCCAGAAGACGCTGAACGTGAGCCTGCCCTACCAGGGTGGCACTGGCCCGCTGAACTTGCTGATCCCCTCTCGTGACATCACTGCGTGATGCACTGCCGGGCGGCGGACAGCACCGGCATCAAAGCGGAGGGCGAAGGTGAGTGGAACGCGCGCAAGCATGGTGCGCCCAAGCGCCGCCTCTGGCGCAAGATACACATAGGAATTGACGAAGAAACGCTGGAAGTGCGGGCCGTGGAGGTCACGACCAGCAATGTGGGTGACGCACCGATGCTGCCGGAGCTACTCGACCAAATTCCACCCGGTCAGAGCGTCGGATCGGTGACCGCAGACGGCGCTTACGATACGCGCAAATGCCATGACGCGATTGCGGCGCGAGGGGCTTATGCCGTGATCCCGCCACGTAAGAATGCCAAACCCTGGAAGCCCACGAGTGCCGGGGCCATCGCCCGCAACGAAGCGGTCAATGCTTCGCGTTACCTCGGCCGCGCGATCTGGCGACGATGGAGCGGATCCCACCGCCGAAGCCGCGTCGAGAGCAAGATGAACTGCATCAAACTCCTCGGCCAATCCCTGATGGCGAGAGACTTTGAGCGGCAAGTCGCGGAAGTCCAGGTCCGCGTCGCGGTTCTCAACCGCTACACGGCTCTTGGCATACCTGTCACAGAGCCCGTAGGATAAGTCCGTCCGGGGAAAGGGGAAGTGCGCTCACAAACCGATTTGTGCAACAAAGTCCAACAAGGAGCAAAGCTGGTCCGCTTTTGTTGTCTGGGCTTCGCACTTGCAGAATTTTAGTGAACTACCGTTTCCCTGAAGGTTTTTCGATGTGGGCCGGGGTGCAACTTTGCCTTCAGAGCTACGCGCGGCCCGCGTTGACAAACCTCGGAAGGAGGAAGCCGCGGGGGTCTGGGATCGAGCTATGGGGAAAGAGCACCGACGGGTGAGGCTGACGTTTGCATGGGCGCGCGGTTGACTGTGTTAGATGCCTTTGATGCATTTGCTTTCGGCAACCCCGGTCGTAAGTATTTCAACGATTGAGGGCGCATGATGCGTTTTATGCCGTCATTTCGAATGATGGTCGCAAGCGGTTTCGACCGATCATCCAAGGATAGCCGGCTGATGTCGCGTTGGTTGAACAGGTCTGGTGTCATGCGGCCCGCTCCTTGGGTGGGGCGCGCGACATTGGTCTTTGGCCGCGCCGGAAGATCTCGATGATGCGCATGTCGCCCCCACAGCATGGGCAAGGTTCGCGCAAAGTGAGAGGGGTGGTCTCGGGTTCTGGCTCTGTTTCCGTGGTTTGACCGGCGTTTTGAACACCGAGCAGCGCTCGGACCTTCGTGATGTTTGTTTTGCGCGCAGCACTGGCCAACAGGCCGTAGTGGCGGATGCGATGGAACCCATCGGGAAGAACGTGGATCAGGAAGCGGCGGATGAACTCGGGCGTTGCCAAACGCATGACCTTTTGGCGATCACCGCGCTTGATCCTGTAATTCTTCCAGCGGAACGCGACGGTGTCGGCATCGGCGCTGACGAGGCGATGGTTTGAGATCGCGACCCGGTGGGTGTACCGGCTCAGATATGCCAGCACCGCCTCGGACCCTCCAAAGGGCGGTTTGGCATAGACCACCCAGTCGGATTTACGGAACGGGGAGAGCCACTGCGCGAACTTGTCCGCCTGTGCCAGGCTATTGAGGTCGCCGAAGAAGGTGAGTTGACCTGCGCGGTGCCGATCCATGAGCCCTTCCAGGAACAGGCGGCGGAACAGCCGCGCCAATAGCCGCACATGCAGAAAGAACCCCGGTTTGCAGGCGACCCACCTCGTGCCGTCGTGTGACAGGCCGCCACCGGGGACAATCATGTGGATGTGGGGATGGTGTGTCAGCGCCGATCCCGTCGCGCCAAAGGCGCGCCTCATTTTTTAGGAAACGCACCTCTGGTGCGATGTGTGCAGGACACTGGTCATGCCGACCTTTGCTCCGAGGCGTTTCGGGTCAGCCGCTATGGTCATCACGGTTTGCGCAGATGCGCGGAACAGCAGACCGTAGATCGCCTTCTGATTCCAATAGGCGATACGGGTGATCTCGGCTGGCAAAGTGAAGACAACGTGGAAGTACTCGACCGGCAGCAAATCCTCTGCGCGCGCCTCCATCCAGTCGCGAGCGGCAGGTCCCTGGCATTTGGGACAGTGCCGGTTCTTGCAGCTGTTGTACGCAATGTGGTGATGGTCGCACTTGGTGCAAGCGGCCACGTGGCCGCCGAGCGCGTCGGTTCGGCAAGCCTCTATCGCCGACATTACCTTCAGTTGACCGAGACTGACATGACCCATATTGGCCCGTCGATATGTGGGTCCATACTTCCGAAAGATGTCAGCAATCTCCAGCCGGGGGCGCGGCAACCGCCTGAGCCGCTACTCCAGTCCCCGCCTGACGGTGTGGTCCTGCAGCTTCTCCAACATCTCGTACGGGCTGACAGTGCCGCGGATGGTCTTGGTCGCGACATGCGTGTAGCGCGCTGTCGTGCTGAGCTTGGAATGTCCCAAGAGCACCTGGATCACCCGCACGTCCGTTCCAGCCTCGAGCAGATGCGTGGCAAAGCTGTGGCGCAAGGTGTGCAGCGTGGCGGGTTTGTTGATCCCAGCCATGTGCTTGGCCGAGGTGAACGCGCGGTTCAACTGGCGCGGTGAAAGCGCCATGATCTTGGGTTTGCCCGGAAACAGCCAACCTTCGGGGCGCGCCTCGCGCCAGTAATCCCGGAGCAGATCGAGCAAGGCAGGTGACAGCATGGCCTTGCGGTCTTTGTCATTTTTGCCCTCGTCGACATGGATCAGCATCCGGCCGCTGTCGATATCTGAGACCTTGAGATTGCAGACTTCGGATGCGCGCAGCCCGGCACCATAGCTGATCCCCAAGGCGGCACGATACTTCAGCCCCGGTCCAGGAACCGCCGCCAATAGATCGCCAACCTCTTCGACGCTCAAAACAACGGGCAGCTTCTTCGCCTTGCGCCGGAACTGCATGTACCGCTTCATCTCTTCGCGCCCGCAGGTCATACCGAAAAAGAAGCGCAGCGACACGATCCTGGCGTTAAATACACCGGTCGAGACGCCGCTATCTGTCATGTGAAGCTGGTACGCGCGCAGCTCATCCGGTGTCGCTGTATCGGGTGAGCGGCCGATGAACTCGGCCAAGTACCTGACCGCCCTGATATGGCCTTGCTGGGTCTTCGGTGACATTCCGCGAATGCGCATATCTTCAATCATCCGCGCACGCAGCGGGCTCATTTTCTCCTCTGTCATGGGAACCTCCTGTCATCAGATTGAGAAACCCCAATCGTCAGACAGGTCAGCAAGATCGCAAAATACGCGCCGTCAGCATCGGCTTATTACGCCAGCAACAAGCGCCATTGCCGCGATAGCGGCTTCGTCCTCCCGCCCGTCGCTAGGGGAAGAGGCTTGTTTGGCGCCGGTTTTTCGCAGCCGCAGCGAACGACTGGAAGGTCCCGCGGGAGGTGCTGGATGGTTTGAAATGCTGCACCCGGTTGCCAATGACTGCTCTGACGACCGCTGCATTGCGGCGGCGGGTTGTGTCGGGTGTCTGCAATGGGCCGTTTCCGCTAGGGGCCATAAACCTGGTAGTTAGTGCACCACGGTAATTGACTGCTTCGCGGCCGCCACATGTCAAAAGCCATCGTGATAGCCGTTGCGGGCAGCAGCTTGACGAAGCCAGCGCCAAACGGCCGTTCAATGCAAGAATACGCCCCGTGATCTCTTTGCGCGAGTTCCAAAAAATGCATCGTTTCCGGTTGGTTACTTTAGCTGCTGCGAAACTGGGTCGAAGGGTGCTTCAACAAGCAAAAGTATTTCCACAGGACCGCATCCTTCCACAACGATCTAGCCGAGAAGGGTCTGGAAGTTGCTGACTTGACGTTAATCAGGCCGTGCCATTTGCTGACGTGACCCAGCTGCCTGGGGAGGTATCTGCCCGGATCTGGGCTTGGGGTATGTGATGACGATTGTTGCGCAGCCGGAAATTTCGTGCAGATCTATGGTTTCCGGTATCGCGCTGATGTTGCAAAATACCGTTCGCGCGTTGGGCTTGGAAACATCCGCTGCAATCGTGACAGGAGTAGATGGAGGCATGCCCAGCCGGAGCAACCCGTCGCGTACCCGGGATGCCTGCCTGACGGCCATGTAAAAGACAATCGTGGTTCCTGGCTTTGCATAGCGAGCACAGTCGGGAAGAGGGTCGCCGGCCTTGCATTTGGCTGTGGTCAGCACAAGTGTGTCCGACACGCCGCGTTCGGTCAGCGGGATACCTGTCTGCGCGGCGGCAGCGCAGGCGGCCGTGACCCCGGGAACGACCTCGGCCTCTACGCCGGCGGCGCGGGCGGCGGCCAGTTCTTCGGCAACGCGGCCAAAGATACCGGGGTCACCCGATTTGAGGCGCACAACCCGGCGGCCTTTCAGCGCCTCAGCCACGATCACCGCGTTGATCTTGTCCTGCGGCCAGGCGTGGGCCCCAACGTGTTTGCCGACGAAGACCCGTTTAGCCGCGGGCGGGGCCAGTTCCAGAACCTCTTCATCAACCAGGCGGTCATAGAAAACCGTATCGGCCTGCTGCAGCCTTTGCATCGCGCGGAGCGTCAGCAGGTCGCGTGCGCCGGGTCCGGCGCCCACCAGGGCAAGCGAGCCTTGTGCTTCTTGAGTTGCTGGAGCGTCTGTCATTCGAAGTCTTCCTATTCTGCGGCCTGCGGAAATGGGCGCCGTGCCAGCAAGCCGGCGATGTCAGATCGGCAAGAGCCGCAGTTTGTTCCGGCCTGCAAGGCAATGCCGACGTCTTCTAGGCTCAGCAGCCCGCCGCTTTCGATAGCTTGCAGAATGATGTTGGCCCCAACGTTGAAACAGGCGCAGACCACCGGGCCGGGGTCCGGCTGGTCCGCCGCCGGAAGGCCGGTTAGAACGCCCGCGGCGCTGGTGCCCGGCAGGCCCGCCAGATAGTCCCGGCTGACCGCTACCGGCTCCGGTGCGGTAAACAGCGCCGCCATGACTTTGCCGTTCTGAAACAAGGCCAGCCGGGCAATGCCTTTACGGCTGTCTGTCATCAATTGCACCTCGGCGTCCGGCATGGCGAACAGGTCCCGCGCAGCGGTTTCTGGGTCTGTAATGGGAGTGAGCCCGGCCAGTTCTGCACGGTATCCGGTGCCGGTCCGCGCCACCGCCCAATACTCTGTTCGCGGGGTCATCTGGTGGCGGGAAACGGCAAAGCCGTACCAGGCGGGTTGAAAGCGTTCCACTGCAACAACCGCCGCTTTGCTTTCAGGTTGGCCTGAAACCGGATCGGTAACGGCAGCGACGAGCGTATCGATGCGCGCAGAGGGGGCGGTTTCACCGGTCCAGTGGATTGGTACAAACAGGTCGCCGGGCTGCACATCTGTGTTGATCCGTGCGCGCAGGATGACCCGGCCATGCGGGCTGCGCAGGCGCAGCAGGTCCGCGGGTTTCACTCCCAGCGCCTTGGCGTCCTGGGGATGGATATCAGCAAAGGGTTCCGCGAAATGCCCCGACAGGCGGGCGGACCGAGCGGTGCGGGTCATCGTGTGCCATTGATCCCGGATGCGGCCCGTGTTCAGGCGGAACGGAAAATCTTGGCTTGGCATGGCCGCCAGGGCGCGGTGCCGGACAGCCAGCATGCGTGCCTTGCCGTCCGGGTGAAAGAACTGCCCATCCGCAAAGAATCGGCCGCCCTGGCGACTGCGGCTGACCGGCCAGCGCTGCGGAGACAGATCGTCATACTCCTGGCCGGAGATCCCGGCGAGACCGGAGATGTCGAAATCCAGCCCGAAGCTGCCGGCAAGGCCCGAAAGCGCTGCGTGCTCGCGGAAGATCTCCGTCGGCGTCTGGTAGTCAAACGCCGTGTCCCAGCCCATGCGCCTGCCTGCCTCCGCCAGAATGTCCCAGTCTGCGCGAGCCTGACCGGGCGGCGGCAGAACAGTCCGTTGACGGCTGATGGTGCGGTCCGAATTGGTGACGGTGCCGTCCTTTTCCGCCCAGGCGGCGGCGGGCAGCAGAACATCTGCAAGCCGGGCGGTGTCTGTCGCGGTGGTGATGTCGCTGACCACGGTGAAATCGCAGGCCCTGATGGCGGCGGATACGGCATCTGCTTCGGGCATGGTGACGGCTGGGTTCGTGTGAATGATCCACAGTGCCTTGATCTGTCCGTTACCTGCCGCGCGGAACAGGTCGACCGCTTTCAGGCCAGCCCGCTCCGGCATCGTCGGTGCGTTCCAGAATTCTTGCACGGCAGCCCGGTGCTGCGGGTTCTCAAGGTCCATATGGCAGGACAACATATTGGCCAGCCCCCCGACTTCGCGCCCGCCCATGGCATTGGGCTGACCGGTCACCGAAAACGGTCCGCAGCCGGGTTTGCCGATGCGGCCGGCGGCCAGATGGCAGTTCAGGATTGCGTTGACCTTATCCGCACCGGAGGTTGATTGGTTCACGCCCTGGCTGAAGATGGTCACTACCTTTTCGGTGCGCATCCAAAGGCTGCAGAATGCTGTAATTTCGCAGCTAGACAACCCGGTGACCGAGGCATCGGCTGCAATGGCCGCTTCCAGCGTCTCACTCAGCCCATTCACATTTCTCAGGTACTGCGCGTCCAGTGCACCGCCCTCGTAGAGCGTTGCCAGCAGCCGGTTGAACAGCGCCACGTCGCTACCCGCGCGCAGCTTCAGATGCATGTCCGCCTGATCGCAGCTGGCGGTGCGGCGCGGGTCGATCACCACCAGCTTGGAGCCGCGGTTTTCGCGGGCCGCCAGGATGCGCTGGTACAACACGGGATGGCACCAGGCGAGGTTGGAGCCCACCAGAACGACCAGATCCGCCTGCTCCAGATCCTCATAGGTGCCGGGCACCGTATCGGTGCCGAAGGCGCGTTTGTGGCCGGCCACGGTGGAGGCCATGCACAGGCGTGAGTTGGTGTCGATATTGGCCGATCCGAGAAAGCCCTTCATCAGCTTGTTGGCGACATAGTAGTCCTCGGTCAGCATCTGCCCCGACAGGTAGAACCCGACGCTGTCCGGGCCATGCTGATCCACCGTCTGACGGAATTTGCGGGCTACCAGGTCCAGCGCGCTGTCCCAATCGGTTTCGCGGCCCTGCACTTGCGGTGCCAGCAGACGGCCCGCCAGCCCTACGGTTTCCCCCAGTGCCATCCCCTTTGAGCAGAGCCGCCCGCGGTTGGCCGGGTGGTCCGGGTCGCCGCGCACTTCCAGCCCGCCCGCGCCATCCGGGCGCAGCAGTACGCCGCAGCCGGTGCCGCAGTAGGGGCAGGTGGAGCGGGTTTCCTTACAGCCGGCACCCGGCATCACGCGGCGCTCCGTTTACCGATTGCAACGCCATCAATCAGGAGACGCCGGCCATCGACCCGCACAGGGTAGGTGCTGATCCGGCCTTCATCCGCGCCCTGCGCCTCGCCGGTGTTGAGGTCGAAAACCCAGTTGTGCAGCGGGCAGGTCACGCTTTGGCCATGCACGATGCCTTCGGACAGCGGGCCGCCTTTGTGAGGGCAGCGGTCGTCGGCGGCAAAGACTTCGTCCGGGCCGGTGCGGAACAGGGCGACGCAGCCGAGCGGCGTTTTGACCACTCGTGCGCCGCGCAGGGGAATATCGTCGATATGGCCGATGTCGATCCAGTTCATTCCGCAGCCTCCAGAGTAAGGTCGGCAAGGGGGGCGTATTGCGCCCGGGTGGTTCTGTCCTGCGCGTGTTCGGCCCAGGGGTCCTTTCGGTAGACGGATTGCGACAGCGCAAACCGTTCTGCCAGTGCCTTGCGGTTATCCAGGTCGTTCACAATTTGCTCCTTGACCCAGTCGAGCCCGACCTTGGCCAGCCACTTGTAAATCCGGTCGAGATATTTGGCGTTCTCGCGGTAGATCTGGGTCATGGCCGAGATCACCTCGATCGCTTCTTCCTCGGTTCCGGCCTTGCACAGGAGCTCGGTGCCCTTGATCTCCATGCCGGCGGCGCCGCCCACGTGGATCTCATAGCCGCTGTCGACGCAGACCACGCCGATGTCCTTGCAGGTCGCTTCGGCGCAGTTGCGCGGGCAGCCAGAGACAGCCAACTTCAGCTTATGCGGCGTCCAGGAGCCCCACAGGTGTTTCTCCAGCTTGATACCCAAACCGGTCGAGTCCTGGGTGCCAAAGCGGCAGTGATCGGTGCCGACGCAGGTTTTCACCGTGCGCAGCCCCTTGGAATAGGCGTGGCCCGAGACCAGCCCTGCCCGGTTCAGATCGGACCAGATGGCGGGCAGATCTTCGCCTTTCACCCCTAAGAGGTCGATCCGCTGGCCGCCGGTGACCTTGACCGTCGGCACATCGTATCTATCTGCGGCGTCAGCGATTGCCCGCAGCTCGTCCGGGGTGGTGAGGCCGCCCCACATGCGCGGCACCACGGAGAAAGTGCCATCCCTCTGGATGTTGGCGTGCTTGCGCTCATTGACAAAGCGGCTTTGCGGATCGTCCTGATATTCCAGCGGCCAGTCCGCCAGCAGGTAGTAGTTCACCGCGGGGCGGCATATGTGGCAGCCGTTGGGACTGGTCCAGCCCAGTTCCTGCCAGACCGCAGCCTGGCTCTTCAGTTCCTTAGATTTGATCAGGCGCCGGACGTCCTCGTGGGTGTGGCTGGTGCAGCCGCAGATGGGTTGGGCCTGGGGGGCGGCGTAGTCATCGCCCAGCGTTACCGACAGCAGCTGTTCCACCAGCCCGGTGCAGGTGCCGCAGGAGGCGCTGGCTTTGGTCTCAGCGCGGATTGCGCCGAGGTCTGTTGCGCCGCCTTCGATGGCGCTGGTGATCTGTCCCTTGCAAACGCCGTTGCAGCCGCAAATTTCCGCCTCAGGCGGCAATGCTGCAACGGCTGACAAAGGGTCCGCGGAGGCCCCCCCCTCATAGGCTGGGCCGAAGATCAGCGTGTCGCGCATGTCCGAGATATCTGTGCCGTCCTTGATCAGCCCGAAGAACCAGCTGCCATCGGCTGTGTCGCCGTACATCACGGCGCCGATCAGCCGGTCCTCCTCGATCACCAGGCGTTTATAGATGCCGCGGGAGGGGTCGCGGAAGACGATGTCCTCGCGGATCTCGCCCTCGGCAAAATCCCCGGCGCTGAACAGGTCGCAGCCGGTGACTTTGAGCTTGGTGGCTAGCTCCTTGACCACAAAGGCCTTCCGCTCACCCAGCAGGCTGTCTGCCAAAACCTTGGCCTGGTCGTAAAGCGGCGCCACCAGGCCAAACAGGTGGCCATCGAACTCCACGCATTCGCCGACAGCGTAGACATCCGGGGCCGAGGTCTGCATCTGCGCATTCACCTCGATGCCGCGCGCCACATCCAGATGCGCATCGGTTGCAAGCCGGGTTTCGGGGCGGATGCCCACCGCCATCACCACCAGATCGGCCCCCAGCGTCTCGCCGCTTTCCAGCAGCACCGCCCGGGCGCGGTCCTCGCCCAGGATCGCCTTGGTGGAGGCTTGGGTCTTCACGGTGATGCCGCGCGCCTCCAGATCCTTGCGCAGCAGGTAGCCCGCGGCCTCGTCCAACTGGCGTTCCATCAGGTGGCCCATCAGGTGCAGCACGGTCACGTCCATGCCGCGCTCCTTCAGGCCCGCAGCCGCCTCCAGCCCGAGAAGGCCGCCGCCGATCACGACTGCCTTGCCGCCCTTGGCGGCGGCGTCGATCATCGCGTTGGTGTCGTCCAGGTCGCGGTAGGAGATTACCCCCGGCAGATCGTGGCCCGGCACCGGGATGATGAAGGGGGCGGAGCCGGTGGCGACAATCAGCTTGTCATATGGCACCTCGCCGTTTTCGCCGGTGACAACCTTACGCGCCCGGTCGATGGCAGTGACATGCTCACCGAAGCGGCAAGTGACGCCGTTCCGCGCGTACCAGTCATCGTTGTGCGTGACGATGTCTTCATAGGTCTTATCGCCGGATAGAACCGGGCTCAGCATGATGCGGTTGTAGTTGCCGCGCGGCTCAGCGTTGAAGAGGGTGATGTCATAGGCGTCCGGGTCCGCATCGAGCAGATGCTCAATCACCCGGCCGGATGCCATGCCGGCCCCGATGATGACGAGTTTCTGGGTCATGGTCTTACTCCGCTGCAATCTTGTCTGAGGCTGGTTTGGGGGCCGGCTTGGCCCCGTGTTCGTATTCCTCCAGGAAATCGAGCACCTCCTGCCGATAGGTGTAGTAGTCCGGGTGCTCCAGCAGCGCCTTGCGGGTGCGGGGGCGAGGCAGGCCGACCTCGGTGATCTTGCCGATGGTGGCCTGGGGGCCGTTGGTCATCATCACTACCCGGTCAGCGAGCAGTATCGCCTCGTCCACGTCGTGGGTCACGCAGATGGCGGTCACCTTGGTGCGCGACCAGACCTCCATCAGCACCTCCTGCAGCTCCCAGCGTGTCAGGCTGTCGAGCATGCCGAAGGGTTCATCGAGCAGCAGCAGCTTGGGCGACAGGGCAAAGGCGCGCGCAATGCCCACCCGCTGCTGCATGCCGTTCGACATGGCGCTGGCAGGCTTGTCCATGGCATCGCTCAGACCGACACGCTCCAGGTAGTATTCCACCACGTCCTGACGCTCGGCCTGGGAGGCCTTGGGATAGACCTTGTCGACGCCTATGGCGCAGTTCTCCCGCGCGGTGAGCCAGGGAAACAGGTTGGGCGATTGGAACACGACGGCGCGTTCCGGATCGGCGCCTTCGACGTGTTTCCTGTCGAGCTTGATTGCCCCCTTGGAGATTGGGTTCAGTCCGGCGGCCATGGTCAGCACGGTGGATTTGCCGCAGCCCGAGTGGCCGATCAGCGAGATGAACTCGCCTTTGTTGATCTTGAGGTTGAAATCCTCGACCACGGTGAGCGGTCCTTTGGGGGTCGGGTAGATCTTGTACAGTTGCGAGAAGTCCAGAAAGCGTTCTTCGGTCAGCGACTTCGACGCCTCGGCAATGGCTGCGGGCAGCCCGTGGATCGGGGTTACATCGGGCAGGATCCGCGCCCCTTCGGTCTTGGCCTCGATGCCCGCATCCATCAGGTAGGAGGTCACCTCAACCCGCAGGCGTTTGAAGGTCTCGTCAGTGTTCATCGCGGACCGGTCGCGGGGGCGGGGGATAGTGACTCTGAACTCATCCCCCAGGCTGCCATCCGGGTTCAGCGCAATGATGCGGTCGGCCAGCAGGATCGCTTCGTCCACGTCGTTGGTGATCAGGACACAGGTTTTCTTGTCCGCCTCCCAGATCGCCTCGATCTCGTCTGCAAGATTGGCACGGGTCAGCGCGTCCAGTGCCGAGAGCGGCTCATCCAGCAGCAGCACCTCCGGGTCCATTGCCAGGGCGCGTGCCACATTGACCCGCTGGCGCATCCCTCCGGACAGTTCCGCCGGACGGCGGTTTGCGGCGTGGCCCAAGCCGACCATCTTCACGTAACGGTCCACCTTCGCCTGTTTTTCCGCTTTGCCCATGGTTGGGAAGATCGTGTCGACGGCGAGGGAGACATTGCCGTTCACTGTGAGCCAGGGCATCAGCGAATAGCTCTGGAAGATCACGCCGCGCTCGGGGCTAGGTCCGGTGATTTCCTTGCCTCTGTAAGCGACCGAGCCTTTGGAGGGCATTTCCAGACCCGCCATCAGGTTTACCAGCGTCGTCTTGCCAGTGCCGGAGAAGCCCAGGAGCACGAGGAACTCGCCCTCCTCGACGGACAGGTTGATGTCTTTCAGAACGTCGGTGCGGACGGTGCCTTCACCGAAGCTCTTGGAAACATTGTTGAATTCAAGAACGCTCATAAAGGATCACCGGTTGTTCGAGAAGGTAAAGAGCGATTGCAGCGCATACATCACGCGGTCGAGCAGGAAGCCAATGATGCCGATGGTCAGGACTGCAACGATGATCTTGGCCAGCGACTGGGAGGAGCCGTTCTGGAATTCGTCCCAGACAAATTTGCCGAGGCCCGGGTTCTGGGCCAGCATTTCGGCTGCGATCAGCACCATCCAACCGACACCCAGAGACAGGCGCAGACCGGTAAAGATCAGCGGCAGGGCCGAGGGCAGCACCAGCTTAGTGATCTTGGTGTAGGTGTTCATTTTCAGAACCTTGGAGACATTCACCAGGTCCTTGTCGATGGAAGCCACCCCCAGCGCGGTGTTGATCAGTGTCGGCCACAGCGAGCAGAGCGTGACGGTGATCGCGGAGACCAGGAAGGACTTGGAGAACAGCCCGTCATTAGTGGCGTAAAGCGCGGAGACCACCATGGTGACGATCGGCAACCAGGCCAGCGGAGACACGGGTTTGAAGATTTGTACCAGAGGGTTGATAGCGGAGTTCGCAACCGGGGACAGGCCCGCCAGAATGCCAAGCGGAATTGCCACCGCGGAGGCGATTAGGAACCCGAAAAAGACGGTCTGGATCGAGGTCCAGATCTGCTGGTAGTAGGATGGGGGGCCCGTGAAGGGGATGTCCTTGACCCGTTCCGGCTGCCCGCGGTCGATGAACCGCTGGTTGCGGGCTTCAACCTTTTCGTAATGGGAACGCTCCTTGGCGGCCTTTGCCTGCGCATCCTGGTGCAGGTTCACGGCTTCGGTCCAAACCGCAGCCGGGCCGGGGATGGCGCCCAGCGAGGTCCGCACTTTGGGTGCCAATGTGCCCCAGAGAACAAGAAACGCGGCGATTGCGATAAGCGGAACCGCCAGAAGGCGCCAAATTTCCCTCATCTGTGCCTTGGGATTGTCACCGGCTGCGGCTTTCAGAACCGGGGTGAGCCAGGCCAGGCCAAGAACCTGAAACCAGGCGTCCATCTTGTTGATGCGGGTGAAGAGCCGGGCGCGGCGCGCCTCGGAGTTGAGCGTGTCGGGGTCAACGGTGGTCATTGTCTGGTCCTCTGGGATTGCTGGGGAGGGTGCGCTGCTTGCCATTGCAGGTGTATCGCCCCGCACGCCTCCCGTGCGGTGTCAGCCCTGAACGGCGTTGCCGACGACGGTCTGGCCGGACTTCAGCCCGATCGGCAGGCTGTCGATGTAGGCGTTGGGTGCTTTGCCATCGAAGGGAATGCCGTCAATGATGTCCTCTGCCGGGGTCGGGGCCTTGTAGCCGTTGCTGTCCCAGGGGAAGTCTTCGGGATTTGCCAGGCCGTCATCGACCAGCATTTTTGCGGCTTCGAGGTAGATTTCGGGTTTGTAGACCGCCCGGGCGACTTCGTCATACCAGCTGTCGGGTTTGGGGTCGGCAATCTGCCCCCAGCGGCGCATCTGGGTCAGGTACCAGATGGCATCCGAGTAGAACGGGTAGGTGGCGTTGTAGCGGAAGAACACGTTGAAATCCGGGACATTGCGCTTGTCGCCCTTTTCGTACTCGAAGGTGCCGGTCATCGAGTTGGCGATCACCTCGTAATCGGCACCGACGTACTCTGGGCGCGATAAAATCTCCACCGCTTCGGGGCGGTTGGCATTCTCGTTTTCGTCCAGCCACATGGCTGCACGGATGAGAGCCTTGACCACGGCACGGGTGGTGTTCGGGTTCTCCTCGGCAAACTCGGCAGTGAAGCCGAGAACTTTCTCTGGGTTGTTCTTCCACAGCTCGTAATCAGTGATGACCGGAACGCCGATGCCCTTGAACACAGCCTGCTGGTTCCATGGCTCACCCACGCAGTAACCGGAGATGGTGCCTGCCTCTAGTGTCGCAGGCATCTGCGGCGGCGGTGTCACCGACAGGAAGGCCTCGGCGCCGATCTGTCCGGTCACGTCCTCGGGCGAGTAGTACCCGGGGTTGATGCCGCCGGCTGCCAGCCAGTAGCGCAACTCGTAATTGTGGGTGGAGACCGGGAACACCATGCCCATATTGAATGGCTTGCCCTTGGCGTTGAAGTCTTCGATCACCGGCTTCAGGTAAGAGGCTGAAATCGGATGCGCGACATTGCCGTCCGCGTCCGTGGGCAGGTTCGGCTTCATCATTTCCCACACCTCATTGGACAGGGTGATGCCGTTGCCGTTGAGGTCCATGGAAAATGGTGTGACGATATGCGCTTCGGTGCCATAGCCGATGGTCGCGGCCAGCGGTTGACCGGCCAGCATATGGGCGCCGTCCAGGGTGCCGTCGATCACGCCATCCAGCAGAACTTTCCAATTCGCCTGTGCTTCCAGCGTGACGAACAGCCCTTCGTCATCGAAAAATCCCTGTTCATAAGCCACTGCCAGCGGTGCCATATCCGTCAGCTTGATGAAGCCGAAGGTCAGCACATCTTTTTCCAGATCAAGTGTTCCGGCCAGCGCCGGTCCGGTCAGTGCCGTGGAGGCCGCAAGCGCCATGATGAGTTTCTTCATCGGGTTGTTTCCTTTTCCTAGCTGTGTCCGGCCCAGTGGGCGGAACAGAAAAAGCCGCTGACACGCACCGCCGGGAGGAGTGGCGGTGGGTCGAGCGGCTTTGCTCAGTGAAACCCGGTCTTCGGGAAAATTCTCAGTCAGGCTCCGTTGCCTGTCTGTATTCAAACTGCCGGAAGAACGGGGATGCGCCAACAGTTCCCTTGCTGATGCAGCACAATTTTCTGCACTGCAGCATGACCTGCCGGAAAACTGCCTGATTTTTCATCAATCCGCTGCCAGAGGGTCAAAAACGCGACCATCAAAGAACCGGTTCTGCAGCAAGCTGACGGCTTCCGGTTCTCCCGCTGCCAGCAGCGGGGCGCTGATCGCGCCTTCCAGTTTCGAAGAGGCGCCGGGCAAGTCCGCACCGGTCCCGCTCAGGGCGTTGCGGTATAGATCGCTGCGGAAAAC
Organism: Leisingera sp. CC-HEC093; assembly: GCF_059429195.1. NCBI lineage: Bacteria > Pseudomonadati > Pseudomonadota > Alphaproteobacteria > Rhodobacterales > Roseobacteraceae > Leisingera > Leisingera sp. CC-HEC093. The sequence goes on from NZ_JCAIJR010000004.1 coordinate 101,205, forward strand.
ATGCACGGCCTTTGCAAGCGCCGCCTGGCGGTCCAGGCTGTTCCGCTGTGCGAGCTGCAGGGCGATCCATTGGGCCTGGCTGCGCCAGGGAAAGCCAGCTGCACCGTCATGGAACCCGATGAAACCGGGCGCATCGCGCTGCAGGCCCTGCGCCGAGACCGTGAATGTCCCCGAGAGAGCCCGCTCGATGATTTCGGCTGGCAGATCGAGATACCTCCGGGAGGACAAGATTTCGGCCGCCAGCCCGCGGGAGGCCGGGTTAGTCAGCCAGCGTCCCGCGCGCCACAGCGCCCGGATCAGGCGGCCGGACAGGCCGGGTTCGGTCTCCGCCCAGGTGCTGCGGACAGCCAGCACCTTTTCCGGCGCAAAGGACCAGACCGCTTGGCCAGGCAGCAGCAGCGCGCCTGCCCCCTGTTCCACCACCATGGAGCCCCAGGGTTCTGCCGGCGGATACAGCGTCATTGAAGGAAAACGTGTGACCGGCATCGGCCAGCCTGCGAGCCAGGCTGTTGCTGACACCGATGACGGTGCCATTGACGGAGAGTACAGACAGCACTGACAGCGGCGGGCTGGCGCCGCCGAGGCCAAGCGCCGCAGCGACCGGCACCGGGGCGAGCATATGGGCGGCGTCAACCCGGCCAAAGGCCAGCATATCCCGCAGCGACGACCAGGAGGGCGCGCGGTACAGCTCCAGCGTCAGCCGTTCTTCGGCGGCAAAACCCATTTCCTGCGCCGCAATAAGCGGTGCTGAATCGGTCAGCGGTACATAGCCTGTGGGGATCCGCGTCGGGCTCATGCCAGCAGCTCAGCTGCGGTGACCAGTGCCTCTGCAACCTCGGCGACACGCTTGTTCTGGTCCATCGCCGCCTTGCGCAGCAGCGCATAGGCTTCGTCCTCGCCGATGCCCCTGGCCTTCATGACCATCCCCTTGGCACGGTCGATGACCTTGCGCTCTTCCAAGGCGCGTTTGGTCTCAGCCAGTTCTGTGCGCATGCGCTGAAACATCCGGAAGCGGGCGATGGCGGCGTCCAGAACTGGCTTTAGCCGTGCAGGCTGCAACCCATCCACCACATAGGCCGAAACCCCGGCTTCTACGGCGGCCGAAGACATCCCGTCTTCACTTCTGTCCACAAACATCGCCACAGGCCTGTCCTTGGTGCCGGATGCCAGTGCCAATTCCTCCAGTACATCGCGGGACGGGTTTTCGACATCGATGAGGACAACATCCGGGTCACGCAGCTGGATCTGACGTGCAAGTCCTGACGGTTCCGAAAGGACCTGCATGTCGAATTCTCCAGCTTCGCGCAGCCCATCCACAATCATGAACGCGCGCTCACGGTCAGCTTCGACAACTATTATGGAAAGGGCATCGGGCATGCGGCACAGCATGATGTGGGCGGAAGAAGGCTGTAAAGGTAACTGGTCCAGTGCGGTTTTCATGCAGCCCATGCGCGCCGAAATTTTGAGCGAATTGCCCGAACATTTGGCTTGAAGAAGACGGGCAACGACGGCAGCCGTAATGCCGAATGCAGTGCTGTCTCGCTTGTCCAACTTTGATCTTAGAATTGCTGCACCGTGGAGCAAGGTCCGGTTTTACGGGCTGCACTGCGGCAATGATCGAGTGAACTCAGAGTCGGCTTTGCTGATGGGTGACATTACTGCTTTGCGGCGACAGGGTTAATTCCGATAATCCTGCTTATGTTAAATAATGCCGGATGCCGTTGAGCGCTTTCCCCCGGGCAGGCGCCGGGGGAAAGCGTGTTCAGGCAATCAGCCGCTGCGGTTCGCTTTGGAACCCGGTGGCTGCTGCAGCGCCAGTGCCGCCCGGGTCGAAGCGGCCGATGATGTCTGTCAGGCTTTGTGATTCATGCTGCAGAAGCTGACTGGCGGCAGCGGCCTCTTCCGACATGGCGGCATTCTGCTGGGTCATGTTGTCCAGCTGGTGCATGGCGCCATCGATTTTTTCCAGCCCGCGCGACTGGACGCGCACGCCGTCAGCAATTTCCGTTACCAGCCCCGACACCGCCGAAACCTGTTCGATGATGCTGGTCAGCGCATCGCCTGCGCGGCCCACCATGGCGACGCCGTTGGCGACGTGTTCTTCGCTGGCAGAAGTCAGCCCCTTGATCTGGCCGGCGGCATTGGACGCACGCTGCGCCAGTGCCCGCACCTCGGAGGCAACCACCGCGAAGCCCGCGCCCGCGGGGCCTGCGCGGGCAGCTTCGACGCCCGCGTTCAGCGCCAGAAGGTTGGTCTGGAAGGCGATATCGTCGATCATATTAATGATTTTGGAAATCTCGGCCGAGGCCTGCTGGATCTGGTCCATGGCCTCCACCGCCGAGGTCACGACATCGGTGCTCTGCTCTGCCTCGCTGCGGGCGCCGCGCATGGTCTCGTCCATCCGGCCTGCGCGGTCGGCGGTGTCGCGGATGCCGCCGGTCAGCTCGCGGATGGCGCCTGCTGTTTCTTCCAGCGTGGCGGCCTGGCCTTCGGTGCGGTGCGCCATCTCGGTGGCGGCGCCGCGCTGCTCCTCGGAGAAGCGGCCGACGTTTTCGGCGGCACCGACCACCTCTGCCATAGAGCCGCGCAGCCGCTTCAGGCTGCGGTTGAAGTTCTCCCGCAGGGTTTCGTAGTGGCCGTCAAAAGGCGCCTGGATGTCGCAGGCCAGGTTGCCGCGCTGCAGCTCTGCCAGGGCAGCGCTCATGCTTTCGACCACGGCGGCGGTGTGGCGGGCGGCCTCCACTTCGCGGGCAGCAGCCTCATCCGCCTCCTTCAGCTTGCCGCGGAAGGTGTCAAGGCTGCGGGCCAGGTCACCCAGCTCGTCGCCGCGGGCGAGCCCCTGGATTTCGGAAGTATAGTCGGCGTCGGCCAGCGCATTGGTGGCCTCTCGCAGGGCGTGGATCGGGCGGGTCACGCTGCGCGCTGCCAGCCAGGAAACCCCGATCGCTGCCAGCAGCGCAGCGCCGATCATGCCGGCGGCAATCAGGCGGATGCGCTCCACCACGGCAAAGGCGGTGTGCTCATCTGTTTCCAGCACCAGCGACCAGTCAAAACCGGGCAGGTCCAGCGGCATCACCTGGGCTATGGCGCGTTCCCCCAGCGAGGAGGCCACGCCCTCGAACTGGCCTGTCTCGCGCCTTTTGGCGGCCAGGATCTGCGGCAAATCCGGCATCTTCTGCAACACCGGGAACAGACCGTCGACCGAAGACGGGCTGCGGGCCACACCGTCGCTGCTGACCACATATATGTTTTGGTGGGTGCCGCCGGACAGGTTGCTGGTCAAGGCCTTGACGACGCCGGTGGTGCCCAGCTGGATGGCAATCACCCCGGCAATGCCGCCGCGTTTGGTAAACACTGGGGCGGCCATGAAGGCGGCGGCCTCCGGACTGTGGCTGTATGCGGCGAAATCCGCCACTGCAACAGTTCCCGCTTCTGCCTCCAGCGCGGTCTGGAAAACCTGGGCCAGGCCGCTGTCCGGTGCCTCTTGAACGCCGGTCATGAAATCCCCCTGCTTCTTCACTGAGTAGACCACTTGCCCCGCGGGGGTGATCAGATAGAGGTCTTGATAGCCGTTGAGGCTCAGGCTTTGCAGGAATGTGGGGTGATAGGTGACATGCGACTGGTTGTAGTAGGAGCCGTCGCCCGCATCGGTCAACTCCTCCCGCTGGTGCGCCGGGTTGGGATTTTCCGTGGCATAGGTCTGTTTCAGATAGGCGATGGGATCCTCTTCCTCGACCATGCCGATCACCCGCTCGAAGTTGCTGATCGCGCGGAACACCGCAGGCTGGCCGGCAAGGCTGGACACGTCCGCACGCGCGGCCTTAATCAGGAACCCCAGCGCCTGAGCGCCGGATTTGGCCTCGATCTTCTGGGCGGCAAAGGCGTTTTCCCGGATGCTGCGCTCTGCCATGGAATAGACCAGCACGGACACGGTGACCAGGAAGACACCCGTCAGTGCCACCATGATCAGCGGCAGTTTCAGTTTCAGCGGCAGTTTCGTTAGTCGGGGCATTGGCCAGGGTCTCCTGCGGTCTTTCGCGCCCGGGCAGACCGGGGCTTAGAAGAGACTTAACCCGGAAAGTCCTGAAGAAAGTGTGTACCGTTGGACCGGCGCAAATGAAGTTTTATGGAATTTCCGCAAAATGGATGCCGCAAATTTGAACGGTGTATAAAACCGGCAACCCTTCGGAAGTGGGCTATAAAAAATTGAGTATACTGTCGCCGGTGCTCTGGCTTGCCGGCACTTGGGTGGCGCAATCCGTCAGGCCGCGACATATTCACATTGAATGATTTCACATCAGTGAAGAGTGCGCAAAACCGGGTTAAGGATGCCGGCTGGTTGTGCCTGCGGCGGGTTTTCGCGTTGTCATTTCCGCCGAACCGGACCAAAAATCAGCCATGGACAACAAAGACCACGACATCCTGCGGCTGATCCAGTCCAATGCGCAGCTGACCGCCGAGGCGATCAGCCAAGAGGTTGGCCTGTCGGCGCCTGCGGTGCAGAAGCGGCTGAAAAAGCTGCGCGATACCGGCGTGATAGAGAGAGAGATCGCCATTCTGTCCCCGGCCAAGCTGGGCCGCGAGATGACGGTGATCGTGCAAGTGGTGCTGGAGCGTGAAAGCCGGATGCACCTGGACGCCTTCAAGCGCAGGATGCGTCAGGCGCCGCAGGTCCAGCAGTGCTACTACACCACCGGTGAGGCGGATTTCATCCTTGTGGTCATCGTCAAAGACATCAAGGAATACGAGACCTTCACGCAGGAGTATTTCTTTGATGAATCCAATGTCAGCCGGTTTACGTCCTCGGTGGTGATGGACCGGGTGAAGGTGTCGCTCGACATCCTGTGACCCGGGCCGCGCCAAGAGTCATCGCGGGGCGGTTCTGACGTCCGGATGCAGGTTTTGGTACGGAAAACGAGTCAGATCGCAGGGAAACACGCCGGGAGCTGCAACCGGGTGGACGGCGCTGGCGAGCGGCGCGAAGTCGGCGCGGAAATGGGCGGTGCTTTTCACGCAAACGGTGCGGTATGCGGCGGGATCCAGCCCGATATGGGTGAAATGCGCCCGGTCCAGGCACTGATTGCGGAGGCTGGTGACAACAAGGGTGATGTCCGCCCCGGCTCCCGTCAGCCGCAGCGCCGCCGTGGGGCCAAGCGCAGCCACCCCGCCGCCATACATCTCTCCGGTATAGCGGCAGCTGCCATCGCCAAGCGCGAGAACCTGGAACTCCGCCTCAAAGGGCTGGTCGCCCGCCGCGCCTGAGCGTCCCCCAAGCGCTGTGCGGAAAATGCCGCCCTGCCCCGCCTCATGTGCCGCCGCGGCGGCCGCCGGATCATGAAACAGCCCCATCAGCACGCCCTGCGCGCCTGCCCGCGCCAGTGCGGCCAGCAGGCCGGTGGTGTCGGATGTGCCGCCTGCGCCCGGGTTGTCCTGCACATCCGCCAGCACCACCGGTTTGCCAGTGCGCGGCTGGCAGGCAATCTCTGCCGCTTGCCCGGGTGTCAGCATCGGGTGGCTGAACTGCGGCTCCAGCCTGGCGAACAGCCCGGCAATGTGGTCCGCCGCCTGCACCGCTGCGGTGGCAGTCCGGGCATAAGCGACGCAGGAAGGCCTTGTGTCCGGGAAATCCGCTGCTGTGAACCCCAGCGCGATGTCCGCGAGCATGCCTGCCTGCTCCAGCGGCGGCAGCGCGGCATACAGATCCCGCCCTGGTGCGGCGCCGGTGTATTGCGCGTGCAGCGGGATCAGGCAGTCCATCTGCCGGAATGCCTTGTGCAGCCTGTCGCCTGCCAGAAGGTGCTGCAACACCGGCACGCAGCGGGCGCCGGTTTCGGCCATGTCGAGATGCGGATAGGTGCGGTAGATCGCGATGTAATCTGCCAGCTCTACTGTTGCAGGCGAGATATTGGCGTGCAGGTCCAGGCTGACCGCGATGGGCAGGTCCGGCCCGGCCCAGGCGCGCAGCCGCCGCAGGATTTCGCCCTCGCCGTCGGGGTGGCTTTCAGTCACCATTGCGCCGTGCAGGTCGAGGAAGATGCCATCAAGCCGTCCGGCTGCGCGCAGCGCGTTCAGGATCCTGCCGCAGATGGTGTCAAAAGCGTGGTCGGTCACATGCGCCGAGGGCTCCGCCGCGCACCACAGGATCGGCACCAGCTGCATTCCGGCCTTCTCTGCCGCATGGGCAAAGCCTGCGATAGGCAGGTTCATGCCATGGGTCTCGCGGATCACCTCCGCCCCGTGCAGCATGGCAGGCCAGGAATCCGCCATCTCGAACTCTGCCAGCCCGGCCTTGGTGGTGCCGAAGCAGTTGGTTTCATGCTGAAAGCCTGCAATGGCGATCCGCGGTTTGCTTTGCATTATGTGCGTTCCTGCTCCCAGACGGTCCGCCCTCGGCGGATGGTGCGGGTGACTTTGGTGGTCTCAATTTGGTCCGGATCGTCCAGCGGATTGCGGTTCAGCACCGCGAAATCCGCCAGCTTGCCCGCTTCAATGGAGCCGCGGATGTCGTCCTGAAACACCTGCCATGCGGCGTCGATGGTTTGGGCGCGTAAGGCCGACAAGGCGCTGATCCGCTGCGCTTCTCCCAGCCGCCGCCCGCTGGCGGTCAGCCGGTTCACTGCGCAATGGGCCAGGTGGATGGGCCGGGTCGGCGTGACAGAAGCGTCGTTGTGGATGGTGTAGCGCACGCCGAACCGTTCCGCCGAGGCGCAGGGGGAAATCCGCTCTGCCCGCTTTGGCCCCAAAAACGTGTCGTAATGGCGGTCGCCCCAGAAATGCACATGCGCAGGGAAAAAACTGACGGTGATCCCAAGTTTCGCCATCTGCTGCAGTTGGTCGTCGCGCAAGGCCTGCCCGTGGATGATGGTGTGGCGGTGATCGACGCGCGGGTTGGCCTCCAGCGCCTCCGCCACTGCGTCGATGAACATCTGCGCCCCGGCATCGCCGTTGCAGTGGCAATGGATCTGAAAGCCCAGATCGTGCAGCTTCTTTACTTCGCGGCGGTGTTCAGCGGCATCCGCATATGACATCCCGCAGGGGTGCGCCGGGTCCACTGGTTTGTGGTAAGGCGCGCTTAGCAAGGCGGTTTGCAATTGGAACGCCCCGTCGGTGAACAGCTTGCGCGGGCCGAGGGTGAAATGCGGATTGCCGGGCCAGTCCAGCGCATCGGGGCCGCTGCTCAGCTCCGGTTCCAGTTCCCCGATCGGCAGCAGCATCAGGTCATAGCCCGGGTCCTGGTCCGCGGGCAGTGAGGCGAAATGCTCCAGCATCTTGCGCGTGGCCCAGGCGTTTTGAGCGTAGGTGACACCATGCGCCAGATATTCGTCGCGGCAGCTGTTGAACCCGGCCCAGAAGCGTTCTCGGTCAATGAGGAAATCGGTATCGCCCATCTCTCCCATTGCTGAAAGACCCTCGATCAGCCCGGTCAGCGCGCCGGTGTCCGGGTCGCGGCCAAAGCGGCCGCCCAGGGGATCGGGCGTATCCCGGTTCACGCCGCAGTGCGCCAGCGCGAGCGAGTTTGCGGCGCCGTTGTGGCCGGAGGCATGGATCACCCAGATGGGATGTTCGGTTGAGACACTGTCCAGCTCCGCGCGTGTTGGCATCCGGCCTTCGGCAATGGCGGTATTGTCGAACAGCACTCCCATCACCCATTCCCCGGCAGGGGTTTCGGCTGCCTTGGCCCGCAGCCGGTCCAGCGCGGTTGGGATGTCCGGACAGTCGCCGCTGGGGGCTGAGGCGAGGTTTACCCGGAACAGCCGGATGAAACCGGGATCGGGGAAATGCCCGTGCGGGTCGATGAAGGCGGGGATCAGGGTCTGGCCCTGCAAGTCCACCTCATGCGTGCCCGCGGGCATTTGCGCGCGCAGGTCCGCCTCAGCGCCAACAGCGCGGGTGACTTCGCCCTCGGTCAGCACCGCCTGGGCGCAGGAATTGGCCGCGTCCATCGTCAGGACAGCGCCGTTAAAATACAATGTGCTGGTCATGGTCTTTCAGATGTTGAGGGGTTTCGAGCAGAAGGCCGTCAGCTGAGAGGTGCTAAGCAGCGCAGCCCGTGGCCGTTTTCGACCTCCCATTGCGGGGTTTGAATGCAAATGTCCTGCGCGAAGGGGCAGCGTTCGCGAAACTCGCAGCCCTTGGGGCGTCTCAGCAGGCTGGGCGGCTCGCCCTTCAGGGCGATGCGCTCCAGCCGGGCGTCGGGGTCGGGTTCCGGGTTTGCCGACAGCAGGCAGCGGGTATAGGGATGGCGCGGCTCCTTAAAGATCGCCTCTGTCGTGCCTTCCTCGACCAGGCGGCCCAAGTACATGATACCCATCCGGTCGGCCACGTGCCGCACGACGTTGAGGTTGTGGGTGATGATCACCATCGCCAGCCCCAGCCGTTCGCGCAGATCGTTCATCAGGTTCAAAAGCTCCCCCTGCACCGATACGTCCAGCCCCGCAGTGGGTTCATCCGCCAGGATCAGCTTCGGCTCCAGCGCCAGCGCGCGGGCCACGCCAACCCGCCGCGCCTGCCCGCCCGACAGCTGATAGGGATAACGGTCGGCGAAATGCGCAGGCAGGTTCACCATCTCCAAGAGGCGTTTGGCCTCGGCGTCCAGGTCGCGGTCCTTCATGCCTTGGATGCGGTAGGGTTCGGTGATCAGGCTGCGGATCGTAAGGCGCGGCGACAGGCTGCCGACCGGATCCTGGAACATCATCGCGATGTCCTTGCGCAGGGGGCGCAGTTCCCGTTCCGAGGCGCCGCGGATCTCCCGGTCCTCGAATTTCACAGATCCCTCCTGCGCCGGGGCCAGCCCGGCAATCGCACGGATCACCGTGGTCTTGCCGGAGCCGCTTTCGCCCACCAGTGCGTAGGTCTCGCCCGGCTCCACGGTGAAGCTGACGCCGGCCAGCACGTTGACCGGGCCATAACTGGTCTTGAGGTTCTGTACATCCAGCAGGCTCATTCTGCGGCCTCCTTCTCGTTCAGCCAGCAGGCGGCGTGGCGGCCGTCCTCAAGCTGTGTCAGTGGCGGCACCTGCGACGCGCAGCGCGGCATCGCCTGGTCGCAGCGGTCGCGGAAGATGCAGCCGCCGGGCAGGTTGGCCAGATCCGGCACCTCGCCGGGGATGGTTGGCAGAACGCGCGCGCGCTCCTTGATGTGGCCCGGGTCGCAGTCGATCAGGCGGCGGGTATAGGGGTGCTTGGGGTCGTGGAAGATCTCGCGCACCTCGCCGCTTTCGACCACGGCGCCCGCATACATCACCACCACCCGGTCGCAGAGTTCTGCAATCACCCCCAGATGGTGCGAGATAAAGAGGATGGCACAGTCGAATTCCTGCTGCAGTTCCTGCAGCCGTTCAATGATCTGCACTTCCAGCGTTGCATCCAGCGCCGTTGTCGGCTCATCCGCGATCAGCAGGTCCGGCTCAGACATCAGCGCCATGGCGATGGCAATCCGCTGGCGCATGCCGCCGGAGAACTCATGCGGGAACTGGTCCAGCCGCGCCTCCGGGTCCGGGATGCCGACGGCCCCCAGCATCTGCGCGGCGCGCGCGCGTTTCTCAGCCTTCGTTGCCTTGGAGCGGTGCTGGATATCCAGCAACTGCTGGCCGATGGACAGCACCGGGTTATGGGTCTGCATCGGGTCCTGGAACACGATGGAGATATCGGCACCGCGCAGGTCGCGCATCCTGCGGTCCGGCAGTTGCAGAAGGTCTTCGCCTTTGAAACGCACCTCCCCCTGACGGAAGCGGGTGTTCGGGGCGGTCAGCCGCAGGATCGAGGAGATCAGAGTGGACTTGCCGCATCCCGATTCACCGACGATGCCGACAATCTCGCCCTTACGGACGTCAAAGGAGATATCGCGCAGTGCTTTCAGATCGCCGCGGGCGGTCTCATAGTCGACGCTGAGGCGGTCGATTTCCAGTAAAGTATCGGTCATCGCTGTTTCCTCAGTTTCGGGTCAACCACGTCGCGCAGGGACTCTCCCAGGAAGGTGAATCCAAGTGTTGCCAGGATGATCGGCAGCCCGCCGCCCACCACCAGCCAGGGGGTCTGGCGGATCAGCGCATATCCGTCCTTCAGCAGCGCGCCCCAGCTGGGCGTTGGCGGCTTCACCCCAAGACCAAGGAAGGACAGCCCGGCCTCCAGCGCGATCACGGTGGGAATGTCCATTGCTGCCAGCACCGCCAGCACGCCGACGATATTGGGCAACATGTGAACACCCAGAATGCGCTTCATGCTGGCGCCCATGGAGCGTTCGGCCAGGATGAACTCGGAATTGCGCAAGGTCAGCGTTTGGGTCCGCGCCACCCGGCCATAGGTCGGGATGGAGGTCGCCATCACCACGAACACCACCGTTTGCAGGCTCGGCCCCACCAGTGCCACCACCGCCAGTGCAAACATCACAGTCGGGAAGGAGCGGATGGTGTCAAAAAGGAGCATCAGCAGGTTGTCGAGCCATTTCGGCCCGTAACCGGCAATCATGCCCAGCGTCAGGCCGATGGCCATGGCGCCAAAGACAGCCGGCAAGGCAACCTGAAGCGCCACCTGGCCGCCCGCAATTACGCGGGAGAATGTATCACGGCCCAGCTGGTCGGTGCCCAGAAGATGGGTCCATGACGGTCCCTGCAGGCGTGATTTGATGTTCATACCAATCGGATCGAAGGGCACGATCCAATAGGCGAAGATGGCGCAGAACACGATGGTGCCGACGATGATCAGACCCATCAGCCCCAGCGGGTCGCGGGCGACGCCGGTGAGGATCTGGCCCAGTTCGGAACGGGATTTTGCCATATCTCACGCCCTCCTTATACTGCCGTGCGGGCGCGGGGATCAAGCCAGGCGTTGATCAGATCGGCCAGTGCTGTGGACACCACAAACAGGCCGGTCGAGATCAGCACCGATCCCATCACGATCGGGTAATTGCGGGTGGTAATACTGTCGATCACCAGCTTGCCCAGCCCCGGGCGGGCAAAGACAATCTCAGCAAAAACCGCGGAGCTGAGCAGGAATCCCATGCCGACGCCGATCACCGTGACCACCGGCAGAATGGCGATGCGCAGGGCATAGACCATAACCACACGGCGTTCATGAATGCCAAAGGCGCGGGCGGTGCGGATGTGGCTTTCGCCCATCACCTCCAGCATCGAGGCGCGCACCAGCCGGGCGATGTAGCCCACCCAGCTGAGGCCGATGGCAAAGGCAGGCAGCGCCAAATGGTCAAGGCGGCCCCAGAAGCCTTCGCCTGCGCCGATGGCGGGGAACCACTGCAAGTGCACAGCAAAGATCAGCAGCGACAGCAGCGCGACCACAAATGCGGGCGCTGCCACAAAGCTGACTGAGATGGCGGCCGCGATGCGGTCGATCAGCGTATTGGGATGAGCGGCGGCATAGGCGCCCAGCCCGATCCCCAGAAGCGCGGACCACAGGATCGAAGCAAAGATCAGCGCCAGCGTGTGCGGCAGCTGTTCAAAGACAATCGCCGTCACCGACCGGCCGGAGAATACGTCGATCCCCAGGTCGCCCTGCATCAGGTTGCCATAGAAAATCAGCAGCTGTTTCCAGATCGGCTGATCCAGTGCCAGTTCCGCCGTCAGCCGCGCCTGCAGCTCTGGCGTGGCGCGCGGGCCCAGCATGATCTGGACGGGATCGCCGGGCACGGCGCGGATCATCAGGAACATGACGGTGACCGCCACGATCAGGATCAGCAGTGCCAGCGCGAACCGCCGGGTTGCATAAAGTAACATGGCCGCATGGCTCCCTTGTTTTCGCTGTGCGGAAAAACGGCACGGCTGCGCCGCATTTTGCAGCCGTGCCAGGTCAGGCCCGGGGGGAGGACCGGGCCTGTGGGGAGTGTCAGGCCTTGCCGAAGTAGCGCAGCAGTGCCAGCCCATCGGGCCGCAGCGCCGGAACCACGCTTGCCGAGTGAACCACCGGCGTCGCCTCATGGGTCAGGAAGCGGTAGGCGCCGCTCTCCTCCATCACGTCCTGCGCGCGCCGGTACATCTCATCCCGCTTGGCCTGGTCGGTCAGCTGCGAGGCTTCGGCGTGGATCTTGTCGAACTCCTCGTTGCTGAACTGCTCCCAGTTCCAGTGGCCGATCTGGTCAGTAATGAACCAGGAGGTGGCGTAATACGGATCCGGGGTCATCGAGTAGCGGTTCAGCACCAGCTGCAGGTCTTCGTTGTCCGCACTGGCCCAGAAGGCCCCGGACTCCAGCACGTTGACCTCAACCGTGATGCCGATCTGCGCCAGCGTCGCCTGGATCACCTGTGCGGCGGTGGTGAAGGTGGTCTTGTTCAGCGTGTCGAGCTTCAGCGTCACGTTGGTTTCACCGGATTCCGCCAGCAATTCAGCAGCCTTGGCAAAATCTGCCTGCGGCGGCACCAGCGATTGCGGCCGGTTGCCGACCAGCCCCGGCGCGATGATGCCGGTCGACGGCTCCACGGCACCGAAATAGGCAGCCTCAAGAACTGAGGGCACGTCAATTGCGTGCTGGATCGCCTGGCGCAGTTTCTTGTTCTGCAGCTTGGGGTGATCCAGGTTCATGCCCAGCCAGGCATAATACAGCGACGGGTATTCCAGCAGCGCTCCGCCGTTCGGCACACCGTCCCGGTAGCGCGCGACTGAGCCAAGCGACACACGGGTAAAGTCCAGTTCCCCGGCCTCGAATGCGATCTCCGCGGTGTTTTCGTCGTCGATCGGTAGAATTTCGATGGTGTCCCAGGCGGGGGCTTCGCCTTTCCAGTCCGGGTTGCGCTTGAGCACGGTCTTTTCCTTGGGCGACCAGCTGTCTCGCAGGTAAGGGCCGGATTCCGCCAGCGGATCGGTGGTCGCCTTGCCGCCCGCGGCCTCCCAGGCCTTTTTCGAAACGATATTGCCGGTGATGTACGGCAGCGCGATCGACCACAGCGGTGCAAAGGGTTCCTTCAGCACGATGGTGCCTTCGCGCTCGCCGGTGACTTCCACATGGCTCAGGGGGCCCATGTCGGGCTTGTTGGGGCTGTCGGTCGCCTCGTCCACGATCCGTTCAAAGCTGAATTTCACATCTTCGGCGGTCATTGCACCGAAACCGTTGGTGAAGCCGATGTCGTCGCGCAGCGCAAACTTGATGTGGGTATCGTCACCCTGCTCGATCATCGCGGCGGCATCCATCTGCCAGTCCCACTCGCGGCCCGGCTTGTACTGGATCAGCTTGTTGTAGATCGAGGCGTGGATTTCCTCGTCGATCACCCCCTTGGAAAAGGCCGGGTCGATGCTTTGCATGTCGCCGTAAGAGCGCACTCTCAGGGTCCCGCCCTCTGCCGCCATGGCACGGCTGCCGAAGCCCGCGGGCAACACGGCCGCCGCTCCCAGTGCTGTTGCGCCTTTCAGAAACTTACGGCGCCCCACCGGCGCCTTGGTCCATTCGATTTTCATTTTGTCCTCCCTTGGATCAGTTCAGCTCCGCCTGTGTTCCTCCGGCCTGCCCGCACCTGGCGGCGCAGGAGCGTCAGGTCATTCGGCAGGTTTCGGGTTCCCCAGACCCAGGCGTCTTGGGACCAGAAAACGCCTGTTTCGTGAATTGAGGAACTGTGCAAACATGCGCGAAGCAGCGCGAGATGCATCCTCCTCGCGTCAGTTCGCGAAGGAATACAGGCTGTGTCTGAAAACTTTTCTGATAACCTGCGTTCGCTGTGTGCCGAACACGGCAGCATTGCCCAGATCTGCCGCGAGGTTGGAATCAACCGCCAGCAGTTCAACCGCTACCTCAACGGCTCCAGCCTGCCCGCAGCGCACAACCTGCGCCGCATTGCCCGCTATTTCGATATTCCCGAAGCGCGGCTGTTTGCCCCGCAGGCAGAGTTCGAGGCCCAGCTCAGCGATGCCGCCCGCACGACACCGCCGGGCCCAAGCGACAGCTTTCTGGAACCCTTCCGGGGCCAGCAGCGCAATCTGAAACGCTACCTCGGCTTTTATCACGCCTATTTCCGGACGCCGTCCTGGGGGGAGGGCATTTTCTGCTCGCTGACCCGTTTCACCGAAAAGGACGGGTTCATCCTGTCCCGCAACCTGGAAATCGCCCATGATCCGGAGCAGAGCATCCGGCAGATCTCGCGCTATGAAGGCATGGTGACCCAGCGCGGCAACCGGCTGTTCATCACCGAGCACGAGCGCGCCCATGAGGGCAGCGTGGCACAGACCATCCTGTTCTCGGCGCACCGGCAGCAGCTGAAATACCTGCGCGGCATGACCATGGGGGTGGCTTGGCGCCCCTTCCCGCGGCCCTATGCGGCCAAGGCGATTTGGAAACGGCTGGATGAGAGGGTGTCGGCGCGCGAGGCAGTTGCCGCCTGCGGCGTCTACCCGGTGCGCAGCACCCGGATAGACCCGACGGTGCGGAACTATCTGGAGACGCCGGACAAGGAGGATTTCCCGGACTTGTCCGGCAGCGTGCTGCTTTGAACAATCCGTGTCCAAGGGTGCCCCTGCGGGGCGCTCAAGACTTTTCTGCAAAAGTTTTGGCAAATTCCTTGGTCAAGGAATTTGGGTCGCGTCATGTCAGCGGTTTGTGTCCTCCAGCGCGTCCTCATCCTGTTCCGGCATCTCCTCGATCAGCCGGGTCTCCAGCAGCTGTCCGTTCTGGTAAAGCACCGGATAGGCGACGGCGGCGATGTGGCTGTTGAACTCGCGCAGGGCGCGCAGGGTTTCCAGGTGGATGTCGGAGGTATCGAAACTCTCCCGCCCGCCGTTCTGCAGCCGGCTCAGGTGCCGCTTGCGGCTGTCGCGCTCCATCCGCTTCAGCTCGGTCTTCTCCAGGCTCAGCAGCCGCGCGCTCTCCAGGTCATCCGAGATCAGCACGTTGGAGGCCAGTTGCATATTGGCCAGGATCGCCTCATGCATGCGGGTGATCTCCAGCCAGCCCTCGCGGGAAAAGCTGAGGTTCTTCCGGTTCAGATCGCCCGCCAGCACGGTCAGGCGGCGCGCCACCACATCGCCGGCGGTCTCCAGCCGGATGGCGTAGTCCATCAGCCCGCGGGCAGTCTTCAGCTGGGGCTTGCTGAACGTCTCTTCCGGGATTGCGGCAATGTACTGACGGATGCCAGAGAGGCAGGCATTGACCTCGCCGTCCATCATCTGCACCGCCTTGATCTGCGCCTTGCTGCCGCCCTGATAAAGGTCCAGCACCGGACGGAACATGGTGCTGACCTGATCCGCCATCCGCAACAGCTCACGCTTGAGGTTGGCCACCGCCTGGGCAGGAGAGCCGTAGTTGCCCTGCTCCAGCGCGCTGACCGGTTGGCCCGGTGCCGCGGGTTCCTGCTGGGCAGGTTCGGGGAAGCTGCGGACAAACAGCCTTTCCAACGGGGTGCAGACCGGCAGCGCCAGAAACAGCAGCGACGCGTTGAAGGCGAGATGCGCTGTGACCAGCATCTGGCCGCCCTGCGGATCGCCCAGCCAGCCCTGGCGCAGCGCCAGATTGGCACCGAACAGGCAGATCACCGCCCAGGTGCCGCGCAGGGCCAGGTTGGCATAGGGAATGCGCCGCGCCCGCAGCGCCATACCGCGGCTGAGCCAGACCGGGATGAAGGCGGAGCCGAAATTCGCGCCCAGGACCAGCGACAGCCCGGCGGCAAAGGGAATGGCGCCGATCTGCACCAGGGTGACACACATCAGGATTGCCGCCACGCTGGAATGCATCACAAAGGCCAGCGCGCCGCCGACCAGAAAGGCGGTGATGTAATCACGCGCCAGATAGCCTGCGACCGCGGGCAGGAATGCGCTGTCGCGGATCGGGTCCATCGCCTCGCGCAGAAAGCGCAGCGAAATCAGGATGAAGGCGATACCCATCAGGATCCGCCCCAGCTGGCGCGCCTTCTTGGCCTCGGTCTTGACGAACAGGTAGCCGCCCGCCGCCAAGAGCACCGGTACCAGCCAGTCAAGCTTGAACGACAGGATCTGGATGATCAGCGCCGAGCCGAGGTCGCCGCCAAGCACAATCGCCAGCCCGGTCGGGAAGGCAAGGTAGCCGCTGGCGGCAAAGCCGGAGGTGAGCAGCGCCACCGCGGCCGAGCTTTGCAGCACGATGGCAAGGCTCAGCCCCATCAGCCCCGCCTGCAGATGGCTTTGGCGCCCGGTCAGCAGCCGCTGGAACGAGGCCCCATAGCTGCGCTCGATCCCGGTCCGCACCATCCGCACTGCGTAAAGCAGCAGCATCGTCGCGCCTGCCAGGCTGATGAGAAAGGTCAGAATTGCCATGGGTTTATCCCTTAATCAGCGCCAGCATTCCGGCATGCAGCTGCGGTGTTGCCGCGGCGATGACCCGGCCGTCCGAGTCTAGCCCCAGAGGGTTGCCCTGCCAATCGGTGATCACCCCGCCCGCGGCCTCGATAACCGCTGATACCGGCAAATAGTCGTAGGGTTGCAGGTCATAGTCGATCACCGCGTCTACATGGCCAGCCGCAAGCAGCGCGTGCGGGTAGCAGTCATAAGCGAAACGGCGGGTCTGGCCTGCCTGCATCAGCCGGGTGAACAGGTCCGGATGATCGCGGTGGATCTTGTCGCCTTCATTCACATAGAGGACTGCCTGGTCCAGCAGGGTTTGATCCGACACGCGGATGGGCGCGCCGTTAAGCGTTGCGCCCTGGCCGCGCAGGCCCAGGAAAATTTCTCCCAGCGCGGGCATGCCGATCACCCCCAGTTGCGGCACACCGCCCTGCAGGAAACCGAGCAGAAAACCGAACAGCGGATGCCCCGACAGGAAGGAGCGGGTGCCGTCGATCGGGTCGACGATCCAGATCTCTTCCCGGTCCGCGCCTGCAAAACCCTGTTCCTCGCCATAGATCCCGTGATCGGGAAAGTGCTGCTCCAGATAAGCGCGCACCTCTGCCTCAACGGCCTTGTCGACCTGGGTGACCGGGCTTTCGTCAGCTTTGAATTCGACCCCCAGGCGGCCGCGGAAAAAGCCGAGGGCGGTGTTCGCGGCGATCCCGGCGATGCGGGCGGCGTGTTCTGCGTAACTTTCGGTACTGGGCATCTTACTGGCTTTCTATCGCCGCGAACGGCATGTTTTCCGGCGGCGGACAGGCGCTGTCAGCAAAGGGTCCGCCGCTGCTGACTTGCGCCAAAATTTGTGAAAATGTGGAAATGGTCAACAAAAAAGTTGGAAAATGACCGAGTGCCGGACTTTTCAACTGAAATACTTGCCTGTGCCTCAAGTCCGGTGCAGACCTACCCTGCGCCCGCGAGATGCCGGGTGGCCATGGAAAACAGCTCTGCCTGCGACGCGATGCCAAGCTTGGAATAGGCATGGTGGCGGTGGACCTTCACGGTGCCTTCGGCAATGCCGAGATAGGCGGCGGCGGAAGGGGTGGAATGGCCCTGCAGGATCAGCTGCACCACCTCCCGTTCCCGGGGGCTGAGAACACCGGTGCCAAAGGTCTGCATCCGGTCCTCCCAGTCGGCAGGCTGGTGGGCCGCCGCGGTGTCTTCCGCCTGCCCCCACTGCCGCCGGATGGCGGCGGCAATTACCGCAAACACCGCGTTCAGCCGCCCGGTATCCGCGGCTTCAAACCGCTGCTGGCGGGCAAAGCGTGCCAGGGACACGATAAACCAGCGCTCTGCCCCGTCCTGCACCAAAATGCCGATTTCGTCGCTGATGCTGATCTTGCGGTAGAAGGCGCGGTAGTATTCGGAGCGATAGAACGCCTCCGGCGCCAGATCCATCAGCCGGTAGGCGCCCGGCGCGCAGCCGTTGCGGCAGGCCTGATAAAGCGGGTCCAGCAGGTAGGGGCCGCTGGCGTAGAACTCCACCGTGATCGCCGCCTGCAACTCATCCAGATCCTGATAGAGCGGCACCGGCGGCTGGGCGCCCGCGTAGTGCGAGATGACCATGGAATCAAAGCTGCAGCATTGCGACAGGATCTGACGCAGCGCGCCGGGAAAGCGTTCTGTTGCGATGCTGTCCGCCAGCGCCGTCATTGCCTTGGCCCAGCCATCGGGAAGCCGAGGGAAGGAAGGATCGCTCATGCCTATGCCTAAAGATATATATCTTTGGCCAAGTTTGCCGGCATAAACGCAAAAGTCAAACTGGGTCCCAGCGAATGTTCAAGATGACGGAGACCCAGATGACTGATTCCTCCAGCGTGAACCCTGTGCAGGGTGACCTGGCCTTTACCCGCAGCAACGACCGCGGCGTGGTGGCAGAGGCCAGCTATGCCGGCGCGCTCAGCTTCATGCGCCGCCGCTATTCCCGCGATCTCAGCGGCGCTGATGTTGCGGTAATGGGGGTGCCGTTTGATTTGTCGGTATCCAGCCGGTCCGGTACCCGGCTGGGGCCGCGGGCGGTGCGCTCAGGCTCCAGCCACATTGCCTGGTCCAAGCCTTGGCCGTGGGAAAAAGACCCTTACGAGGCGCTGCGCGTGGTCGACTATGGCGATTGCGAGTTTGACTATGGCTACCCGCATAAGGTGCCGGGCGAAATTGCCCAGGCAGCGCGCAGTATTCTGGCCACGGATACGGCGCTCTTGTCGATTGGCGGCGACCATTTCATCACCTATCCCCTGCTGCAGGCACATGTGGAAAAACATGGGCCGCTGAGCCTGATCCAGTTCGATGCCCATTCCGACACCTGGGCGGATGAGGACGGCCGCATCGACCATGGCACCATGCTGTGGCACGCCATCCGCGAGGGGCTGGTGGACCCTGCGCGTTCGGTTCAGGTCGGCATCCGCACCCACAACCCGGACACGATGGGCATGAACATCATCGATGCGATAGAGGTGCAGAAATCGGGCCCGGAGGCGGTGGCGGAAAAGATCCGCGGCATCGTCGGGGATCACAAGACCTATGTAACCTTCGACATTGACGCGCTGGAGCCGGGTTCTGCCCCCGGCACCGGCACCCCGGTGATCGGCGGCCTGTCACCCTATCAGGCACAGGAGATCATCCGCGGGCTGGCTGGCACTGACGTGGTGGGCATGGACGTGGTTGAGGTCGCCCCGGCCTATGACATCTCCGAAATCACCGCCATCGCGGCGGCCACCATCGCCAACGATCTGCTCTGCCTCTACGCTGCCGGACCCTCCGGCCAGCGCTGAGGCAGCGCGCTACAGGGAGGAAGAAATGATCAGAAGCAAACTTATGACTGCAACCTTGCTGGCCGCCGCTCTGGCGGCGCCAGCCTCTGCCAGCGATCTGGCGATCTACAACTGGGCGGACTATTTCGGCGAAACCACCATTTCCGGTTACGAGGAGGCAACCGGAAGCAAGGTCACGCTGGACTACTTTGATAGCAACGAGGTGCTTGAAACCAAGATGCTGGCTGGCGGTTCTGGCTATGACGTGGTGTTTCCCGCCGCCTCCAACGCCGAACGGCAGCTGCAAGCGGGCGCGCTGCTTCCTGTCGACACCTCGCGGCTGAAGAATTACGGCAACCTGCGGCCTGAAATCCTGGCCTCGCTCGACAAGGTGCCGGGCGGGCGGCAGCTGGGCGTCCCATACACTTGGGGCACCATCGGCATTGCTTACAACCCGGCGCTGGTGGCAGAGCGGCTCGGAGACATGCCCGTGGACAGCTGGGACCTGCTGTTCGACCCAGCCAACGCCGCCAAGCTGAAGGACTGCGGCATCGGGGTGCTGGATTCCCCGGTTGAGATGCTGTCGGTGGCCCTGAACTACCTTGGCGCCGATCCGTATTCCGAGAACAAGGCGGAAATCGCCAAGGCGCAGGAGCTGCTGGCCGCGGCGGCAGAGAACATCAGCTACTTCAGCAATCAGAAACCTTCCACTGACCTGCCCGCCGGCAATGTTTGCATGGCGGTGATGTATTCCGGCGACGCGGGCATCGCCCAGGCCCGGGCAATGGATGCGGATAATGGCGTCGAAGTCCTGTATTCGATCCCCAAGGAAGGCACCCTGATGTGGATCGACCTGATGGCAATCCCGGAAGATGCATCCAATGTGGACGCGGCCTATGCCTTTATCGACTACATGCTGCAACCTGAGGTGATTGCCGATGTCTCCAACACAGTCTTCTTTGCCAATGCAAATTCCGCGGCAGATGCCCATGTGCTGCCGGAAGTGCTGTCTGATCCCGGGATTTACCCGGATGCAGCCACACTTGCCCGCTTGTTCCCGGACAAGAGCCTGGGCGCCAAAGCGCTGCGTCAGCGCACCCGCGCCTGGACCAAGGTAAAGTCAGGTATCTGACGCTGCGGGGGCTGGGGTTGCGGCTCCTGCCTCCTGCTCCGGCCGGACCGCCCCCTTGAGCGAGAAATGCGCCGGGAACATCGCCGCCAGAAACCGGAAAATGATCCGTGCGGCTTCCTCCCGGTCGAAACGGTCGGGGTGCAGCAGGAAGTCGGTCCACATGCCTTCGAGCAGCGCCAGGGTGCCATGGGTAGCATCGCGCGCCACGCCGGAGGCATCCGGGATACCGGTTTCCCGCACGATCCGTGAAAAGGCATTGTGGATCATGCCGCGCAACCGCCCGTCGCGGGTGTCCGAATACT
Organism: Leisingera sp. CC-HEC093; assembly: GCF_059429195.1. NCBI lineage: Bacteria > Pseudomonadati > Pseudomonadota > Alphaproteobacteria > Rhodobacterales > Roseobacteraceae > Leisingera > Leisingera sp. CC-HEC093. The sequence goes on from NZ_JCAIJR010000004.1 coordinate 121,678, forward strand.
CGGCAACGGCCTTGCGGTTCCTGGCCTCGCCGCGGAAGGCATACCAGATGCTGACATTGCGCCGGTTCAGGACCCGCTCGCTGAGGTCGCCGCGCACGATCATCTCAACCCGCTCCTGCGGGCTGTCACCTGCGGTCTGCAAAAGCGCTTCCAGCCCGTCGTAATACTCCTCTGACGAATGATGCGCCGCCGCCTGTACCAAGTTGTCCTTGCCGCCGAAATGCAGGTGGATCATGCCGCGCGACAGGCCGGCGCGCTGGATGATCTCACTGACAGAGGTTTCCGATATCCCCTTCTCGGCCACTGAATCCAGCACCGCCCCGATCAGGGCTTGGCGGTTCTGCTCGCGGTTCTGTTCCCGTTTCCCGGTCATTTGTCCCCTGGGTTCTGGTCAGTTTTACTGCAGTTACGCGGTTCATGCGTGTGCGGCAAGCAGTGCTGCCAGCCCAGTTTAGGCACAGACCGGGCGGTTTCTCCAGTTAAAATGGACGTTTGTGCATTTTTTCAGATTCCTGTTGACAGAACCCCCTGCCAGCCGTCAGATTTTGGTGGACGATTGTCCATTTTTTTGCCGCCGACCGCCCGCAAACCCTGCAAGCTACGGAGAGACATGGCCGGATTTTTCAGAACCGAGGCTGGAAAAGGCCTGGCGCTCAGCGCCCCGGCGTCGCTCTATGTGGGGCTCTTGGTGGCCGCGCCGCTGGGCATTCTGGTCGCCTACAGCTTCTGGACCCAGACCTATGTCGAAATCGACAAGACGCTGACCTGGGCCAACTACCTGGAGGCCGCCACCGACCCGCTGGTGCGCCACTTGATGCTGCGCTCGATCCTGATTGCCGCGGCGGTGACCGCCGCGACCGTGGCGCTGGCCTATCCGATTGCCTATTTCATCGCCTTCCGCACCCATAAGAAAACCCTGTGGCTTCTGCTGATCACCATTCCGTTCTGGTCCAGCTATCTGCTGCGGGTGTTCAGCTGGAAACTGATCCTGGGCTTCAACGGGGTGATGAACTCAGCGCTGATCTCGACGGGGCTGATCACCGAGCCGCTGACCTTCCTGCTCTATAATGAGTTCTCTGTGGTGCTGACGCTGGCGCACGCTTGGGCGCCCTTTGCCATTCTGCCGATCTATGTCTCTTTGCAGAAGATCGACCGCTCGCTGCTGGAGGCCGCCACAGATCTGGGTCTCACCAAGCTGGAGCGGTTCATCCGCGTCACCCTGCCCCTCACAGTGCCCGGCATCATCGCCGCCAGCCTGATCATCTTCATTCCCACCGTCGGCGACTACGTCACCCCGTCGCTGGTCGGCGGCTCGCAGGGCAAGATGGTGGCGAACCTGATCCAGGTGCAGTTCGGCCCGGCCAACAACTGGCCGCTGGGCGCAACCCTGTCGCTGGTGGCGATGGCCTCAGTCGGCTTCGTGGCGATCCTGTTCGTCATCCTGGCGACCGCTTTGGGGAGGAGGATCCGTTGAGCGCTCCGGCAAACGAACCCCTGAACAAGCCGCTGAGCTCCGCTTTGAGCAAACCCCGGCGCAAACCCCTCCGTTTCCCCTGGCTGTTGGCCTATGCGGTCGGCTACCTGATCTTCCTATATCTGCCGGTGCTGCTGCTGCCGCTGTTCTCCTTCAACGACGGCACTATTGTGGCCTTCCCAATGAAGGGCTTCACCCTGAAATGGTACGCCCAGCTGGGCGAACAGGACACGCTCTTGCAGGCGATGGTCAATTCCCTGATCGTCGGCGCCGTTACCGCGCTGGTGGCCACTTCGCTGGGGCTGTTCGCCGCCCGCGCCTATGTCCGCTACCGTTTCAAGGGGCGGGAGGTTTCCGAGGGGCTGGTGATGCTGCCCCTGGTCATTCCCGGCATCATCGTGGCGTCTTCGATGCTGGTGCTGTTCATCTCGCTGGGGCTGAAGCCGTCGCTGACCACGGTGATCCTGGGCCATGTGTTTGTCGCGCTGCCCTTTGCGGTCTCGATCATGAAATCGGCTTTTGACGACTTCGATCAGTCGCTGGAGGAAGCCGCCTTTGACCTTGGTGAAAGTGTGATTGGCACCTTCCGCCGGGTGACCCTGCCGGTCGTGGCGCCGGGGATTGTTGCCAGCCTGCTGGTCACCTTCACCGTCTCGTTCGATGAATTTGTGCTGGCCTTCTTTCTGTCCGGCAACCAGCCCACTCTGCCGGTCTATATCTGGAGCCAGATCCGCTTCCCGGCCAAGCTGCCGAACACGCTGGCGCTTGGTTCGCTGTTGCTGCTCGCCTCGGTGATGCTGCTGCTGACAGCGGAATACTTCCGCCGCCGTTCCGCCAAATCCGCCTGATGAAGGATAGCCAGATGACCAGTCAGAACATCATCGAAATCTCCGGGGTGGATAAGCGGTTCGGCACCTTCACCGCGGTGCGCGACCTGAACCTGACGCTGCGGGAGGGCGAGTTCTTTTCCCTGCTCGGCCCTTCCGGCTGCGGCAAGACCACCGCGCTGCGGATGATTGCGGGGTTCCAGGACCACGACGCCGGCAGCATCCGCATCGGCGGTCAGGACATGGCCCATATTCCGGCGAACAAACGGCCCACCAATATGGTGTTCCAGTCTTACGCGATCTTCCCGCATCTGAACGTTGGCGACAACGTTGCCTTTGGCCTGCGCAAGCTGAAGCTGGGCAAGGCCGAAACAGACGCCCGCGTCGCCGAGGCGCTGGAGATGGTGGAACTGGGCGGGTTGCAATCGCGCAAGGCGACGGAACTGTCGGGCGGCCAGCGCCAGCGGGTCGCCCTGGCACGGGCGCTGGTGATGCGGCCCAAGGTCCTGTTGCTGGACGAGCCGCTGTCAGCGCTCGACAAGAACCTGCGCGAGGCAATGCAGTTCGAGATGCGGCGCCTGCAGCAGAAGCTCGGCATCACCTTTGTCATGGTCACCCATGACCAGTATGAGGCGATGACCATGTCCGACCGCATCGGCGTGATGTTCAAGGGCCAGCTCAAGCAGGTCGACAAGCCGGAGGTTTTGTACGCGCGCCCCTGCAGCCAGGAGGTCGCGGCCTTCATTGGCGGCATGAATTTCCTGGATGCGGCTGTCACCGGAGAGGTGAACGGCAAACTGCACGCCCAGGTGCAGGGCTTCGGCCCGCTTGCCATCGACGTGAACCCCAACGTGGTGCGGCGCGGCCAGCAGTTGCTGACGGGGATCCGCCCCGAACAGCTGGAGATCTCGGCGCAAAAGCCCGACGGCTATGACGGCTATCTGCAGGGCACTGTCACCAACGCGGCCTTCTATGGCGAGAACGTGCATTACCACGTCACCGCCGAGGGGCTCTCGCAGCCCATCGCGGTATCGGTGCCAAACTACTTCCACACGGTTGATCACAAGCAGGGCGATCCGGTCTGGCTGGGGGTGCAGAACGCCTCCGTCATCGACCTCGGCGCCCGCGAGGCATGAGAATAAAGGGAGGAAGAAAATGAAACATTTTACAACGGTACTGGCCGCGGCCACGGCCTTGACCGCCTCGGCGGGCATCGCATCCGCCGACGCCGCCAGCCTGTCGGTCTTTGACTGGTCCGGCTACGAGGATCAGGGATTTTATGGCGACTACGTCGCCAAATACGGCGGCGCACCCAGCTACACCTATTTCGGCAGCGTCGAGGAGGCCTTCACCAAGCTGCAGTCTGGCTTTGCCGCCGACCTTGCCCACCCCTGCACCGACGGTCTGCGCAAATGGGTGGCGGCGGGGCTGCTGAAGCCCATCGACACCTCGAAAATCAGCAACTGGGACAATCTGCTGCCGCAGATCAAGGATGTGGATGGCGTCACCATCGACGGCAACACCTATATGGTGCCGTTTGAGTGGGGCAACACCGGGCTGATCTACCGCACCGACCAGATCGACGAGAGCGCGGTCTCCCTGCAGCTGATGGCCGACCCCGCCTATCAGGGCAAGATCGCCATCCCCGACGCGGCCTCCTCGGCCTATGCGATGGCGGCGCTGGCGACCGGCGCTTCCAGCTACACCGACATGTCGGATGAGGAGTTCCAAAAGGCCTCTGACTTCCTGCGCCAGATCCACCCGAACGTACGCTTCTACTGGTCCGACGCGGGCCAGCTGGATCAGGCCATCGCCAGCGGCGAGGTGCTGATGGGATGGGGCTGGAACCAGTCCGAGCTGAACCTGATCTGGAACGAGACACCGGCCAAGATGATGCGCGACGTGGACAAGGGTATTGCCACCTGGGTCTGCGGCTATGTGCATTTGAACGCCTCCACCCAAAGCGACGAGCAGGTCTATGACATGCTGAACGCGCTGAGTGCTGAGGCCAGCGGCAAATACATCATCGAGAACTGGGGCTATGCGCATGCCAATGCGGAGGCTTTCAAATCCGCGGATCAGAGCCTGATCGAGACTTACGGCTTTGCCGATGTGAACAAGTTCTTTGAAGGCAGCCTGTTCTTTGACGCAGTGAAACCGGAACTGGAAGGCCGGATGCTGAAGGAATTCGAGCGCATCAAGGCCGGCTTCTGATCCACGCGCGCGGCGGGCGCTGACATCCGCCGCATCGCCGACACCAATAACCAAGACACAAAAGGATGTGCCAGCATGCCAGGCGCAAATGGGTATTCCATTCTGTTCGAGCCGGTGAAGATCGGCCCCGTCACCGCCCGAAACCGCTTTTTCCAGGTGCCGCATTGCACCGGTCTGGGCCATGTCCGCCCGCAGGCAGAGGCCGCGGTGCGCGCGATGAAAGCCGAGGGCGGCTGGTCCGTGGTTTCGACCCAGGAGACCGAGATTCACCCGACCTCTGACCTTGGCCCCTATGCGGAACACCGGCTGTGGGACAAGCACGACATTCCGGCTTTGCGGCTGATGACGGAACAGGTCCACGCCAAGGGTTCGCTGGCGGCGATCCAGCTGGCCCATAACGGCCACCACGCCACCAATCACCTGACCCGCGCCCCGGCGCTGGGGGTCAGCGACCGCTCGATTGACGCGGTCTATCCGAAACAGGCCCGCGCCATGGACAAGCAGGACATCCGCGACCTGCGCCGCTGGCACCGCGACGCCGCTCTTCGCGCGCGCGACGCAGGCTTTGATATCGTTTATGTCTACGCGGGCCACCAGATGACGCTGGCCCATCACTTCCTGCTGCCCCAATACAATACCCGCAGCGATGAATACGGTGGCAGCCTTGAAAACCGCGTCCGCCTCACCCGCGAACTGCTGGAAGACACCCGCGAGGTGCTGGACGGCCGCTGCGCTGTTGCCTTCCGCTTTGCCGTTGACCAGATGATGGGCGCCGATGGCATGCAGGCCAGCGAGGAAGGCCGCGCCGTGGTGGAAATGCTGGCGGACTTGCCGGATCTCTGGGACGTGAATGTCGCCGACTGGAGCAACGACAGCCAAACCACCCGCTTCCAGCCCGAAGACGGCTATCAGATCCCCTATACAGATTTCGTAAAGCAGGTGACGAACAAGCCGGTGGTGGGCGTTGGCCGCTTCACCTCGCCTGACCTTATGGCCTCGCTGGTCTCCAAAGGCGTGCTGGACCTGATCGGGGCGGCCCGCCCCTCCATCGCTGACCCCTTCCTGCCCAAGAAGATAGAGGAAGGCCGGATCGAGGAGATCCGCGAATGCATCGGCTGCAACATCTGTGTGTCAGCTGACAATCTGGGCGTCCCCATCCGCTGCACCCAGAACCCCACGATGGGCGAGGAATGGCGGCGCAATTGGCACCCGGAGGTGATTGCCCCCAGGCGGCAGGAAGAGGCCGCGCTGGTGGTCGGCTCCGGCCCCGCCGGGCTGGAATGCGCCATGCAGCTGGCCAAGCGCGGCTATCATGTAACCCTGACTGAGGCAGCAGAGGAATTCGGCGGGCGGGTGCTGAAGGAGAGCGGACTGAAGGGCCTGTCAGCCTGGAAACGGGTTGCGGACAACCGCCTGTGGGACCTGCAGCAGCGCGGCAACGTGCAGATGTTCACCAGCAGCCCGGTCACCGCGGCAGAGATCGCGGATCTGGCCATCCCCAACGTCTTCCTTGCCACTGGCAGCACATGGCACCGGGACGGGCGCGGGCGCACGTCGCCGCTGCCCCTGGATATCAAGGACATGCCCGTGCTTACTCCTGATGATGTGATGGCGGGCACCCTGCCGCCGGACAATGGCCCGGTGCTGCTTTATGACGACGATCAGGGCTACATCGGCGGGGTGCTGGCCAGTCACCTGGCCGCCGCGGGCCGCAAGGTGGTGCTGGCGACGCCGGGCGCGGTTGCCTCCGCGTTCACCGATCTGACACTTGAGCAGCACCGGGTGCAGGCGGAACTCCTTCAGGCGGGTGTCGAGATCATTGCGCTGCATTCCCTCCAATCCGCGGATGGCGCGGGCGCGGATCTGGCTTGTGTCTACACCAGCCGCACCCGCCGTGTGGACTGCGCCAGCGTTCTGATGGTGACCTCCCGCCAGCGCGACACCGCGCTTTATGACGACCTGAAGGCAAACCACGCCCGCCGCTTCACCACGCTGGAGCTGATTGGTGATGCCGCAGCCCCCGGCCTGATTGCCGATGCGGTCTTCGCCGGCCATCTGGCGGCCCGCAATTTCGAACGCGACCCGGCTGCTGCCGATGCGGACTGGTTCCGCCGCGAGTTGATTTCTCTTGAAGACATGGGAGGCGCATGATGCCCAAAGACGACATGC
>NZ_JCAIJR010000005.1:0-180627 GCF_059429195.1 Leisingera sp. CC-HEC093
CCCTCCGATCGCAGGGTTCGCCGCGCTTTGAAGCTGGTAGGCTCCGGCGCTATTGTTGTCGACGAGAGCATAAACCGCCGCCCCGGTATTGGGCAGGCCTTTTACGGTGACGCCCTCCAGCCCGCCACTGCCATAACTAAGAACATCAATGCTGCCCGGCAGACGGCTGGTCAGATCCTCTGTATTACTGAAGTTAAAGGTGGCCCGGCCGGACACGTTGCCGGCAACTTCAATGACATCGCTTTGAATTGCGCCGTCATTGAAAACTGCATCCATTTCAAACGTGCCGTTAAGCACCGCATCTCCTGAGACTCTGAAAACGTCATCGCCTGCCCCGTCAGCCAGGTCGATTACCGCGCCTGTCTGATGCGTCAGCCGGCCCGCTCCGGTGACTGTCCCATCAGCAATGATCGTCCCGCGGTTCACCACAGCTGCGTGAACCGTGGCGCCATCGGACAGGCCAAGAGACGACTCGTTGGTCAGTGTGCCCGATGACAGTACACCACTGCCTGATACCTGCAGCGCAGCGTCGCGCAGATCGATGCCCGCAGCCCTTGCGCGGCTGCCGCCGCTCACTTCCAGCGTACTGAAGGACAAGCTGCCCTCGACGAACATTCTTCCGGTGCTGGACAACGCTCCGGTCACGTCCGACGTCCCATCGACGGTCAGGGTTCCGCTGTTGCTGAAGAAACCCGAAACATCGCCGGCCAGCGTTGTTGTACCGTGATTAGTGACGTCACCGGTTACAGTCCCGTCCAAATCCAGCGTTGCGCCGGAATTGTTGACCACGTCTCCGATCACATCGCCGCCTGCGGAGATTTCGGCAATGCCGGCATTCTCCACCCGCATTTCAAGCCGTGCGCTGCCGCCGACCGTCAGACTGCCGGCTGCTGAGTTCTCAAATGTTGTGCCCCCTGATCCAACAAGCGTGGCACCGGTCATCTCTACCCAGCCGTCATTAACCACCGTTCCACCAGCATCCAATGTGGTGGTCCCGCCAGTTAAGGCCAGCCTGCCGCTGCCGGAATTGGAGATGCTGTCCATTCCAGTCAGATCGCCTGAGACGGTGACCGCTGAACTGTCCTGAATGGTCAGGCTGCCGTCCAGCGTGCCAGACAAATCTGCAGTTCCGCTGCCGCTGTTGACCATATCTCCGGCGATCACCCCTGTGGTCACAAAGGTACCGGAATTGGAGACGCCGCCGTTCAGGCTGCCGCTGTTGCTCAGCATGCCGCCCGACAGGGCCACAGCCCCGTCCACCGAACCGCTGTTGGCCACGGTGCCGCCCGAGATCGCCGCCGCCCCGGTAACTGTCCCGCTGTTGGTGAAGCTGCCGCCGGTCTGGCTCAGAGATCCTACAGTACCCGCATTCGACGCGGTGCCTGCGTTGCTCAGCGCAGTCACCGTACCGCCGCTGGCGATAGTCAGACCGCCGCTGGTGCTATTCTGCAAGGCCGCCGCCGTACCGCCCGTGACCGAGGCGGTGCCGCTGTTGGTCAAGCTCGCGACATTGCCGCCGGTGATGCTCACCGTGCCGCCATTGTCCACCATCCCGGCGCTGCCGCTGGTGGTCAGCTCCGCGCCCGATGCAACCGTCACATCGCCGTCCAGCGTACCGGAGCTGTCCAGCGTGCCGCCCGACAGTGTCACAGCCCCGTCCATCGAACCGCTGTTGGTCACGGCACCGCCGGAGATGACCGCCGCGCCGCTGACCGTGCCATTGTTGGTGAAGCTGCCACCGGTCTGACTAAACGATCCAACGGAACCCGCATTCGACGCAGTGCCTGCATTGCTCAGCGCAGTCACCGTACCGCCGCTGGCGATAGTCAGACCGCCGCTGGTGCTATTCTGCAAGGCCGCCGCCGTGCCGCCCGTGACCGAGGCGGTGCCGCTGTTGGTCAAGCTCGCGACATTGCCGCCAGTGATGCTCACCGTGCCGCCATTGTCCACAATCCCGGCGCTGCCGCTGGTGGTCAGCTCCGCCCCCGCCGCCACCGTCACATCACCGTCCAGCGTGCCGGAGCTGTCCAGCGTTCCGCCCGACAGTGTCACAGCCCCGTCCATCGAACCGCTGTTGGTCACGGCACCGCCGGAGATGACCGCCGCGCCGCTGACTGCGCCGCTGTTGATAAAGCTGCCGCCATTCTGCTCCAGCGTGCCAACCGTGCCTGCGTTCGACGCAGTCCCTCTGTTGTTCAGCGCTGTCACCGTGCCGCCGCCGGTGACGGTCAGTGTGCCAAAGGCGGAATTCACCAGGGCGTCAACCGTCCCGCCGGTGACCGAAGCCGTATTGGTGTTGTTCAGGTTTGAAACCGTCCCGCCGGTGACCTCCACAATACCTGAGTTTTGAACCTGCCCTGCGGTGCCGCTGGTGGTCAGCGACGCGGCCCCGCCGATCAGCACATTGCCGGACATGACGCCTGTATTGGTCAGAGTGCCTCCCGACGACGTGAGCGGGCCGCTGATGGTGCCCGAGTTGTCCAGAGTTCCGCCTGTTGCGATGACTGTACCGGTTACCGTGCCGCTGTTGCTGATGCTCCCGCCAGACTGAGTCAGCGTATCAACCGTGCCGCTATTCGTAATGCCTCCCCCAGAGTGAACCAGCGTGCCAATAGTGCCTGCATTACTTACAGTGCTGGTTCCCGAGTTGTTAACCTCCGTCACGGCAGCCCCGCTTGCCACCGTGAGGCTGCTGCTGCCGGCATTGCTGATTTCTGCAGCAGTCCCGCCTGTCACTGCCACGGAGCCGTTGTTCTGAACCACACCAGCTGTCCCGCTGGTTGTGAACACAGCACTTGCCGACACATTGACCTGGCCTGAAAGCGTCCCGCTGTTATCCATCGAGCTGTTGGACAAGGACACCGCGCCGCTGACCGCGCCGCTGTTGGTGAAGCTGCCGCCGGTCTGGTCGAGCGTGCCGACGGTGCCCGCGTTCGTGGCGGTGCCTGCGTTGCTGAGCGCCGTCACCTCGCCGCCGCTGGCAATCGTCAGATCGCCGGTGGCGCTGTTTTCCAGGTCCGCAACCGTGCCGCCGCTCACCGTGGCATTGCCGCTGTTGGTCAGACCGGCGACGCTGCCGCCGGTGACATTGACCGTGCCGCCGTTGTCCACCGTCCCGGCAATGCCGCTGGTGGTCAGCTCCGCGCCAGCCGCCACCGTCGCAGCCCCGCTGAGGGTGCCGCTGTTGGTAAAGCTGCCGCCGGTCTGGTCCAGGGTGCCCACGGTGCCTGCGTTCGTGGCGGTGCCTGCGCTGCTGAGCGCCGTCACCTCGCCGCCGCTGGCAATCGTCAGATCGCCGCTGGCGCTGTTTTCCAGGTCCGCAACCGTGCCGCCGCTCACCGTGGCATCGCCGCTGTTGGTCAGACCGGCGACGCTGCCGCCGGTGACATTGACCGTGCCGCCGTTGTCCACCGTGCCGGCAATGCCGCTGGTGGTCAGCTCCGCCCCCGCCGCAACCGTCACAGCGCCGCTGAGGGTGCCGGAGCTGCTGGCCGTCCCCGCCAGCACCGAGGTTGTGCCGCTCACCAAACCTGCATTGGTGAAGCTGCCCGAGGTCTCCACATTATCGGAAACCGTGCCGCTGGCGGTGTTCTCCAGCACCCCGTCCGCCGCATTGCTGAGGGTGCCGTGGCTGGTGCTGATGGTGCCTGCGTTGGTGATTTCCCCGTGCGCGCCGTTGCTGAGCTGCGCCACCGACAGGGTTGCGCCGTCCCCCACCGTGATGGTGGCGGCCGCCCCCGCCGTGCCGCTGTTGGTCAGCACCGTGCCGCTGCCCTCCACCCGGTCGCCCGCGCCGATGCTGAGACTGCCGCCCGCGGTATTGGCGAAGCTGTCGCCGCTGCCGCCGCCCAGCGTCAGCGTGTCGCTGCCGCCGTCCTGGGTCGAGATCGCACCTGCGTTGGTCAGCCCCGCGCCGCTGTTGCCGCTGCCGGCGTTCAGCACCCCGGAGCCGGTGAAGGTGATGCTGCCGGTGGCGGTATTGATGATCGCGCCGGCGTCTTCCACCGTGCCCCCGTCGCCCACCGTGATGCTGCCGCTGTTGGTCAGCGTGTTGCCGGTGCCGCTGAGCGACGCCCCCGCCCCCAGGGCCAGAACCGCCCCGTCCTCGTTGCTGACCGTCTCCGCCTCCAGCGACCCGCCGGCCCCGACAGAAACCAAACCGCTGTTGCTCAACGCGCCGACGTTTTCCAGCGCCGCACCGCCTGCCACCTCAAGGCTGCCGCCATTCACCGATACAGCATGGCCTCCAGCGTCCACATCGCCGGAGATCTGTGCCGTGGATCCGCTCTCCGCACGCAAATCGCCGCTCAGATCGGTATTGAGGGAGAGATCGCCATGGTTGGTCACATTGCCGGTCAGCGTCACGCCGTCCGTCACCACGGAACTGCTGCTCAGAACGATGTCATCTGCAGAGATATGCAGATCCGCAGCGCTGCCATCCAGGGTGCCGGTATTGGTAAAGCTGTGGCTGTCCGCAACACTCAAGGTCACTGTATCGCTGCCGCTGGAGGCGATTGTGCCGTTGTTCACGACATTCCCGTCTACCTCGGTGTCCGCAGCGATTTCAAAGATGGCGCTGTTGCCGCCTTCCACCGTGACATCGCCGCCAAAGCTGCCGCCTTCGGCAACCAGCCTGCCGCCCGACAGGGTCACAGCCCCGTCCATCGAACCGCTGTTGGTCACGATGCCGCCCGAGATCGCCGCCGCGCCGCTGAGGGTGCCGCTGTTGGTAAAGCTGCCGCCGGTCTGGTCGAGCGTGCCCACGGTGCCCGCGTTCGTGGCGGTGCCTGCGTTGCTGAGCGCCGTCACCTCGCCGCCGCTGGCAATCGTCAGATCGCCGGTGGCGCTGTTTTCCAGGTCCGCAACCGTGCCGCCGCTCACCGTGGCATTGCCGCTGTTGGTCAGACCGGCGACGCTGCCGCCGGTGACATTGACCGTGCCGCCGTTGTCCACCGTCCCGGCAATGCCGCTGGTGGTCAGCTCCGCGCCAGCCGCCACCGTCGCAGCCCCGCTGAGGGTGCCGCTGTTGGTAAAGCTGCCGCCGGTCTGGTCCAGGGTGCCCACGGTGCCTGCGTTCGTGGCGGTGCCTGCGCTGCTGAGCGCCGTCACCTCGCCGCCGCTGGCAATCGTCAGATCGCCGCTGGCACTGTTTTCCAGGTCCGCAACCGTGCCGCCGCTCACCGTGGCATCGCCGCTGTTGGTCAGACCGGCGACGCTGCCGCCGGTGACATTGACCGTGCCGCCGTTGTCCACCGTCCCGGCAATGCCGCTGGTGGTCAGCTCCGCCCCCGCCGCAACCGTCACAGCGCCGCTGAGGGTGCCGGAGCTGCTGGCCGTCCCCGCCAGCACCGAGGTTGTGCCGCTCACCAAACCTGCATTGGTGAAACTGCCCGAGGTCTCCACATTATCGGAAACCGTGCCGCTGGCGGTGTTCTCCAGCACCGCGTCCGCCGCATTGCTGAGGGTGCCGTGGCTGGTGCTGATGGTGCCTGCGTTGGTGATTTCCCCGTGCGCGCCGTTGCTGAGCTGCGCCACCGACAGGGTTGCGCCGTCCCCCACCGTGATGGTGGCGGCCGCCCCCGCCGTGCCGCTGTTGGTCAGCACCGTGCCGCTGCCCTCCACCCGGTCGCCCGCGCCGATGCTGAGACTGCCGCCCGCGGTATTGGCGAAGCTGTCGCCGCTGCCGCCGCCCAGCGTCAGCGTGTCGCTGCCGCCGTCCTGGGTCGAGATCGCACCTGCGTTGGTCAGCCCCGCGCCGCTGTTGCCGCTGCCGGCGTTCAGCACCCCGGAGCCGGTGAAGGTGATGCTGCCGGTGGCGGTATTGATGATCGCGCCGGCGTCTTCCACCGTGCCCCCGTCGCCCACCGTGATGCTGCCGCTGTTGGTCAGCGTGTTGCCGGTGCCGCTGAGCGACGCCCCCGCCCCCAGGGCCAGAACCGCCCCGTCCTCGTTGCTGACCGTCTCCGCCTCCAGCGACCCGCCGGCCCCGACAGAAACCAAACCGCTGTTGCTCAACGCGCCGACGTTTTCCAGCGCCGCACCGCCTGCCACCTCAAGGCTGCCGCCATTCACCGATACAGCATGGCCTCCAGCGTCCACATCGCCGGAGATCTGTGCCGTGGATCCGCTCTCCGCACGCAAATCGCCGCTCAGATCGGTATTGAGGGAGAGATCGCCATGGTTGGTCACATTGCCGGTCAGCGTCACGCCGTCCGTCACCACGGAACTGCTGCTCAGAACGATGTCATCTGCAGAGATATGCAGATCCGCAGCGCTGCCATCCAGGGTGCCGGTATTGGTAAAGCTGTGGCTGTCCGCAACACTCAAGGTCACTGTATCGCTGCCGCTGGAGGCGATTGTGCCGTTGTTCACGACATTCCCGTCTACCTCGGTGTCCGCAGCGATTTCAAAGATGGCGCTGTTGCCGCCTTCCACCGTGACATCGCCGCCAAAGCTGCCGCCTTCGGCAACCAGCCTGCCGCCCGACAGGGTCACAGCCCCGTCCATCGAACCGCTGTTGGTCACGATGCCGCCCGAGATCGCCGCCGCGCCGCTGAGGGTGCCGCTGTTGGTAAAGCTGCCGCCGGTCTGGTCGAGCGTGCCCACGGTGCCCGCGTTCGTGGCGGTGCCTGCGTTGCTGAGCGCCGTCACCTCGCCGCCGCTGGCAATCGTCAGATCGCCGGTGGCGCTGTTTTCCAGGTCCGCAACCGTGCCGCCGCTCACCGTGGCATTGCCGCTGTTGGTCAGACCGGCGACGCTGCCGCCGGTGACATTGACCGTGCCGCCGTTGTCCACCGTCCCGGCAATGCCGCTGGTGGTCAGCTCCGCGCCAGCCGCCACCGTCGCAGCCCCGCTGAGGGTGCCGCTGTTGGTAAAGCTGCCGCCGGTCTGGTCCAGGGTGCCCACGGTGCCTGCGTTCGTGGCGGTGCCTGCGCTGCTCAGCGCCGTCACCTCGCCGCCGCTGGCAATCGTCAGATCGCCGCCGGCGCTGTTCTCAAGATCCGCAACCGTGCCGCCGCTCACCGTGGCATCGCCGCTGTTGGTCAGACCGGCGACGCTGCCGCCGGTGACATTGACCGTGCCGCCGTTGTCCACCGTCCCGGCAATGCCGCTGGTGGTCAGCTCCGCCCCCGCCGCAACCGTCACAGCGCCGCTGAGGGTGCCGGAGCTGCTGGCCGTCCCCGCCAGCACCGAGGTTGTGCCGCTCACCAAACCTGCATTGGTGAAACTGCCCGAGGTCTCCACATTATCGGAAACCGTGCCGCTGGCGGTGTTCTCCAGCACCGCGTCCGCCGCATTGCTGAGGGTGCCGTGGCTGGTGCTGATGGTGCCTGCGTTGGTGATTTCCCCGTGCGCGCCGTTGCTGAGCTGCGCCACCGACAGGGTTGCGCCGTCCCCCACCGTGATGGTGGCGGCCGCCCCCGCCGTGCCGCTGTTGGTCAGCACCGTGCCGCTGCCCTCCACCCGGTCGCCCGCGCCGATGCTGAGACTGCCGCCCGCGGTATTGGCGAAGCTGTCGCCGCTGCCGCCGCCCAGCGTCAGCGTGTCGCTGCCGCCGTCCTGGGTCGAGATCGCACCTGCGTTGGTCAGCCCCGCGCCGCTGTTGCCGCTGCCGGCGTTCAGCACCCCGGAGCCGGTGAAGGTGATGCTGCCGGTGGCGGTATTGATGATCGCGCCGGCGTCTTCCACCGTGCCCCCGTCGCCCACCGTGATGCTGCCGCTGTTGGTCAGCGTGTTGCCGGTGCCGCTGAGCGACGCCCCCGCCCCCAGGGCCAGAACCGCCCCGTCCTCGTTGCTGACCGTCTCCGCCTCCAGCGACCCGCCGGCCCCGACAGAAACCAAACCGCTGTTGCTCAACGCGCCCGTTCCGCCGGAAGCACTGGATACCGTGACCGCCGATCCGGCTTCCACAACCAAGCCTCCGTTTTCGGACGCATTGGTCAATCCGCCCACATTGGAAACGGTTGCACTGTCAAAGGTCAGCAACGCATCCGGTGCGACCGATACAGATTGCGATGCCAGGCTTCCGGTCACCGCCAGGCTGCCGGACTGCACGCTGGTTGCGCCTGTGTAGGTGTTCTGTGCCGCCAACGCCACGTCGCCGCCTGCGACAGTCAGCCCGCCGGTGCCAGAGATTTCGCCATCCACCGCTGAGGATCCGCCGGTCAGCGTCAAGCTGCCGGGGCTGAGTGCCACTGTGCCTGCCCCGTTCAAACTGGCGATGCTCTCATCGCCGCTGATCGCAACAGCGCCCTCGTTGCTGAGATCAGTGCCTGCCGCCAGCGCGCCGCCATCTGCGGAGAGGCTTGCGCCGGACGCCACGTTCACAGTTTCAGAAGCGAGGCTGCCGGTCACTTCCAGGCTGCCGGACTGAACCTCTGTGGTGCCGGTGTAGGTATTGCTGCCTGAAAGGCCAACATTCCCTTCCCCGGTTAGTTCCAGGGACAACAGGCCGCTGCCGTCCTCTATGGTGCCGGAGAATTCGGCCTCTGTGCCGCTTGCTGCGTTGACAGACAGGGTTGCGGTGCCTGTGCTGGTTACGCCGGCTGCTGCGGAGAAATCCGCGTCCAGTGCCAGTTCCGCGCTTTCATCCAGTTGCAGCACCAAATCGCCAGCCAGCACATCTCCGGCAAAGCTGCCGCTGTAGGAGAGACCGGCATCCGCGCCATCCAGGACCAAGGTGCCCCCGGACAGCTGGGTATCGTTTTGAATATCCACCGTATTGGCGCTGTAGCTGGTGGTGGAGCCGTCATTGTTTTGCAGCAGAATGGTTTGAGGTCCGCTGCCGCCGGAAATTACAGCCGCCGCTGCGCTGGAATCCGGCACTGTTGCGGTGTCCCAGTTCCCTGCCTCACCCCAAAGCGCGGTTCCGCTGCCGTTGGTCCAGGATTGAGAGCCCGCAGGAAAAGCCACCATTCCTGTATAGATTGCAGTGGTACCAAGCAGAAGAATGCGCATGTTTTGACTACCGGTTTAAGATAAAATTTCAATCTAAGATGGCAAGCGGAGAGCTTTAGCAAATGCGCGCAAAATGCAATTTAAGAATGATAAGTCAACTGGACATGGTGGGGAGATTTGCAAAATATTCACCCTTTCACACACCGGCCCCGGTTGCTAAGCTTGCCGCAGAATATGCGCAACACATTGTGTTTGCCTGAATTTTGGAGATAGCAACGCGGGATAGACATCGTTTGAGAGCGCTTTCCTTGCTGCCGGGACGTCAAAAGGATGCAATCTATGGGCGTTCCCTCACACAGCCCTTGCCCGGATTTGACCCGGACGGCAGGCGCCGGGCCGGGCCGCCCGGGCTCAATTTGCCTGGCTGCAATGCAGCAGCGAATTCGCACTGACCCGCGCCGCTGCAACAACCGTTTCCCTGCCCCTCGGCACACCTCATCAGCGCGCAACCACCGACTTGGCGCCGGAATTTTGGATAACCAAACGATTTGACCCTCAACATGCATGAACAAATGCTCCCTGCCGGGACCCCGTTCGCTGACAGCGGCGACAGTGAAAAAACTCAACCGCCAATGTCCGCGTTGCGGTTCGACAGCCCTTGCGAGCTGTATCAAGGCATGCCCCAGCTAAGCCGCCTGACGCAGAACCGCCCGCTTGAGGCAGAGGATGGGCTGACCTTTCTGATGCGGTTGCGCGCCTCGACAACGCCAGAGGACGCGGTGACCTTCACCGCCTTCGCCGCGCAGCCGAAGATGTCGGTCTGGTGGGGGTACGAATGCTTGCGGCAAGCGGCTGCCAGCCTGAGTGCGGAAGACCGGCACATGATGGAACTGGTCGCCACCTGGACGACTTACCCGGATGACGAAAACCGTTTCCGAGCCGCCAGAACGGCGCTCTACGCCCCTGTTCGCAGCCCGGCGGTGTTTCTGGGATTGGCGGTTGCCTGGTCCGGCGGCGCGATTGCTCCCAATGACCCGGCTCCGGTGCCGGACCACCGTGCGCCGCGGGCGGTAAATTCGGCAGTTCTTTCCTGCCTGAGCAAAGCAGCCCTTTCGGAGCGGCCGGTGCGGCTGGCGCGGTACATTGACTTGGCCGCACCGCTGTTTCGCACTTTCTGACCGGGCCGAAAGCCCGGCACATACGCTCCTGGAACCGACCTATGCAAACAACGGCCATGACGCTGACATTGAGATTGGAAAACTTCGACTCGCTGGAAAATGGCGGGCCGGTCTGGCTTGCGCTGGACGGCCGCGACGCCAGCGTTGGCCGCAATAGTTCAATGAACTGGGTGTTGCCCGATGCGACCCGACACGTGTCCGGGCATCACTTCGACATCAGTTACCGCGACGGCAGCTACTGGCTGACTGACGTCTCAACCAACGGCACGTTTCTGCTGGGGCAGAATCACCGGCTGCAAGGACCGCTGCAGCTGCGCGGCGGCGAGCGGCTGGTTGCTGGTCATTATGTGATCGCTGTAGAGGCCGGCGCTGCCGCCCCCGTCGCACGCACACACTCAAATGAAGAGGCCGACCCATGGGATCTGGGCGTGCTGGCGCAGGAGCCAGTGAATCCGCTTCCGCACCGCACGGACGGTCCCAGGGCTTTTGACACCGCCGCGCATGAGTTCCTCCAGTTTGCCCCGCAAGCGCCGGCAGCAAGCCCCGCACCCCTGGCGGATCACCGGCCGGCAGAAACGCCGGGCGGCTACCCCCCGGTCGCACCAGTCCCCATGCCATCGCCAGGAGCTTTGCCGGTGGCGCCCCCGCCAATTGCGGCTGCCCCCGAACCGCAACCCGTTCCAACCGGCCCCCACGCCGCAGCCGCGCCCGCTGCTGCGCCCGGCACGGACATTTTGCGCGCCTTCTGCGACGGGGCCGGTCTGGACCCGGAGCTTGCGCAGAACACCGACCCGGAAAAGCTGGCCCGCTCTATCGGGCAAGCACTGCGCGGCTCGGCAGGGGAAATCATGCGGATGCTGCAGGACCGGGCCAACGTCAAGCAGTTCACCAAGGGCGGCGAGCGCACCATGCGCAATGCCCAGGGCAACAATCCGCTAAAATTCCTCCCAGACACAAATGAGGCGCTGGATGCAATGTTCCTGAACCCGCGCGAGGGCTTTATGGAAGGCCCGGAAAGCCTGGCGGCTGCCCTGACGGATCTGCGCAACCACCAGCAGGCGGTCTTTGCTGCACTCCAGCCCGCTCTTGCAGCGGTACTGCACGGCCTGTCTCCAGAGGAGATCGAATCAGCCGGCGGCAGCTCCGCGCTGCTTGGCGGAAGCCGGCGCGGCAAGCTTTGGGATAGCTATGTGGCCCGCTGGGATGAGAAGGCAGCAGAGGCAGATCACGGGATGCTTGACGTCTTTCTAAAAGCCTTTGCACAAGCCTATCAGGACGCAGCGCAGCAAAATGGGAATTTCGACTGAACTGTCACCCTTGACGACATGTTAAAGTTGATTAAGTTCGGCGCAGATTTAACGCATTCTAAAACCTCAGGTTTATTTTGGACGGGATTAATTGATGCACCGCAGCGCAATAGCCGTACCGCTGTCCGAGAGGTTGCCTTGCGGGCCGGACCTGAACGCCAGCTTTGACCCCGAGTATGAGGAATACTATTTCGGTGCGGTCGGGCGCCTTCCCGGCTTCTACATGCAGCCCGGCGTCGAACGCTCTGACGGCAGCCGCTCCCCGGACCGGATCTTCGACCCGAAAGATGTTGATCACCGCGCGGAAAAGCAGGCGCTGGATGCCCTTCTTGCACGCAGCCGAGATTTGCGGCTGCTGGTTTTGCAGGCGCAGTGGGACGCGTTGGCCGGGCGGCGCGGCGCGCTGGCGGACACTATCGAAGACATCGCCGCACTGCTGGAGCACTATCCGTCGGAGGCTCACCCGTCGTTGGACGACGGCGGGGCGGAGCGCCGGGATGCGATCAATGACCTGAACCAGCCTGCCACAATTGTGCAGCCGCTGATGTTCATGGGGCTGACAGGCACCACCGAAGTCACACTGCGCAAGATCCGTGCCGCCGCTGGCAGCAGCACCCCGCTGCAGCATGAAACGGACCTGGAGCTCAAGCCGCTTCAGGACGCCCTCGCCTCTCCTGCCAATAGCGCTAAGGTCAACGCTTGCCATCAGGATTTCATGCGGATTTCCAACGCGTTGTCCAAGATTGAAGTTGCCTGCAAGAGCAACTCTGACAGGCCGTTTTCGCCCAACTTCGACCAGATCCGGCCCGTAGTTTCCGAGATTCTGCAAACACTTGCCGAAGCACGCCCGGAACTCAAGGCAGCCGCGGCCGAACCCGCTCCGCCGGCTGCGGCTGCAACGGATGATTCGGCCAAACCCGCTCTGCAGTCGCCGCCGGTGCTGACTGCGGTGGAGCAGACGGCGCCGCAAAGCACAGTGGTCAGCCAGCTTCACGCACGCCGCATTCTTGAGGCCTGCGAAGTGTATTACCGCAAGGCGGAGCCATCCTCCGCGGCACTGCTGCTGGTCACCCAGGCGCGCCTTTTGATTGGCAAGCCTTTGGTAGAGGCGTTGCGCGCATTGCTGCCTGCCCATGCGGAAACCGCCGTTGTTGATTTCGGGTCGCCGAGCGGCTTTTTGCTGGGCGCCGGCCGGCTTGAAGAACTGAGCAACTCCCTGCCCGAAGGCGCCGCCACAGTGCCGGAACTGCCGCAGGATCCCGGCCCTGCAATCAAAATCTCAACCGCCCCGCAGGCGTCTCAGGCAATCCGCTCTGTCGAACAGTTTTTTCTGCAGCACGAACGGTCCAGTCCGGTGCCCGTTCTGCTTCAGCGCGCCCAAAGTTATCTGGATAAGGACTTTCAATCTCTGATTGCGGAACTTATACCTCAGACAAACACAGCCTAGAGTAGCAAAATAGAATTTCTATCCATTCGAAAAGACAGCCCTTTACCCGCTCCTTCCAGCCACCAGCAGCGCAGCCAGCCTTTTCGAACCGCACGTAACGGGAGTATCATTCATGGCCTCAGATTCAGGTTCCAGCTTTATCAAACGCAACCGCCCGCCGCGCGTGCAGATCCAGTACGAAGACCCGTTCGACAGCGAGCAGATGGTTGAACTGCCCTTTGTCATGGGGGTGATGTCGGATCTGTCGGGCAACAATCCGGGCGTTGAAAAAGAAGCCACCGAAGACCGCACCTTTGCGGATGTCACCAAGGATTCCATGGATGACTACATGGCTTCGATCCAGCCCGGCATGACCTTCATGGCTGAAAACCGCCTCGGCGGCGACGGCAAGGAAAAGATCGGCGTCGATCTCAAGTTTGAGAGCATGGCCGATCTGGAGCCCGCGGCGATCGCCCGCCAGGTGCCTGCCCTTAAAAAACTGCTGGAGGCCCGCGAACAGCTGGCCAACCTGCAGCGTTACATGGCCTCCAAGCCCAAGGCGCAGGACCACCTCAGAAAGCTGCTGGACGATCCGGAGCTGATGGCAGCCCTGGCAGAGCGCGCAGCACAAGACGAAACCGGCGAAGACGCCTGAACGCCGCTTGGGCGATAGACGGGAACGGGTGATTACCATGGACAATGAAGCACAGGTACTGGCAGGCGAGGCTCCTGCAGAACTGGATGAGCTGTCGGAATTTTCCGACATCCTGAAACAGACCATCAAACCGCGCAGCGACATCGCCGCCCGCGAGGTGGACAACGCCGTGGTCGCGCTGGTGCGCGAAGCGCTCGACGATCAGTCGGTTGTAGCCGATGACGTGATCGACACGGTCGACGCGATGCTGGCCAAACTGGACAAGAAACTGTCCAACCAGATGAACGCGATCCTCCACAACGAGGAATTCCAGAAGTTCGAAGCCAGTTGGCGCGGCCTGGCTTACACGTTGAACAATGCCGAAACCGACGCCTCGCTGCGGGTGAAAGTGCTGAACGTCTCCAAGAAGGAGCTGCAGGCGATGATGCGGCGCTTTCCGGGCGCCAAGTGGGACAAATCCCCGCTGTTCAACATCGTCTACGAACAGAATCTCGGCACCCTTGGCGGCAAGCCCTTTGGCTGCCTGGTCGGCGACTACCACTTCGACCACTCCTCGCCCGATGTGAACCTGCTGAACTCAATCGGCAAAATCTCCGAAGCCTCGCTGGCGCCTTTCATCTCCGGCGCCTCCCCTAATCTGCTGGGGCTGGACGAATGGAACGAAATCGCGGCGCCGCCGGACCTGTCGGAAATTTTCGAGACCCCGGAATACGCCCAGTGGAACAGCCTGCGTGACAGCGAGAACTCGCGCTTTGTCGCCCTGACGCTGCCCCGCGTCCTGTCGCGTGAGCCCTACAGCCAGAATTCCAACTCTGTGGTTGAGGAATTCAACTTCGAAGAGGAAACCGATGGCCACGCAGGCAACCAATACGCCTGGATGAACTCGGCCCACGCAATGGCGGCGAACATCAACCGCGCTTTCAAGGAACACGGCTGGACTGTTCGCATCCGCGGCGTCACCTCCGGCGGCGAAGTTGCCAATCTGCCGACCCATGTGTTCGACACCGGCGATGGCGCCAAGGATCTGAAATGCCCGACCGAGGTGTCGATCACCGACCGCCGCGAAGGCGAACTGAGCAAGGCCGGCCTGATCGGGCTGATCCACCGCCAGCACACCGACAAGGCGGTGTTCATCGGCGCCCAAAGCCTCTACCGCCCGAAAACCTATGTGGATGACCAGGCCACCGCCTCCGACAACATGTCGGCGCGCATCCCCTACATCTTCGCGGTGTCGCGCTTCAGCCATTACCTCAAGGCGATGGTGCGCGACAAAATCGGCCAAAGCCCCGATGTCTCCCAGCTGCAGCGCGACCTGCAGGCCTGGGTGAACAAATACGTGGCCGGCAACCCCGAAAGCGCCAGCGAGATGGAAAAGGCCAAGAAGCCGCTGGCTGGCGCCAAAGTTGAAGTTGTCGAGGACGAACTGAACCCAGGCTATTACCAAGGCAAGTTCTTCCTCAAACCTCATTTCCAGCTGGAAGGCATGGATATCGGCATGAGCCTGGTATCCAAACTGCCCTCTGGGAAGTAATTCGTTTCCGGTATTTGGAAGCGGTATTTAACGCCTCAAGGAGTTATTCATGGCGATTGATTGTTTTTTGAAACTTGATAACGGCATCGTCGGCGAATGCCAGGACGACAAACACAAAGACTGGATCGACATCCAGTCCTGGGGCTGGTCGATGTCCCAGTCCGGCACCACCCACATGGGCGGCGGCGGCGGCGGCGGCAAGGTCGACGTCCAGGACATTCAGGTCACCAAATACGTCGACAAGGCGACCCACGACCTGATCAAGCGCTGCTGCTCGGGTGAGCACATCAAATCCGGTCAGCTGGTGGTGCGCAAATCCGGCGGCACCGCGCCGGTGGACTATCTGAAGATCGACTTCGAAGATGTCCTGATCAGCAACTACCAGACCGGCGGCAGCAAGGATGGCCTGGACCGCGTCCAGGAAACCCTGACCCTCAACTTCCGCCGCTTCCAGGTGACCTACACCTTCCAGGAGCAAACCGGCGCCGCAGGCCCGGAAAGCCAGGCAGGCTGGGAAATCGCGGAAAACCGCGAGTGGGCCAAGTAAGCCCGGACCGGCAGGTCCTGCAAAAATCAGAGTTCCCGGGCGTATTTCTGCCCGGGCATTCAGCCGGCGGCGTCCTTCCCCTTCCCGCCGCCGGTTCCTAGTTTGACTTCCAGATTTCAGGTGCAGCCATGCCGCGGGGTGACGCAGAAAATTCCGACACTGCCCGCCGCCCCTGGCAAACCGGCAGAAAGGCCAAGACCTCGCTGCTACAGGTCTTCCGCGCCGCACATCTGGAACATGATGCCCGCCGCAACCGCGGCAAGGCCGGTGACGGCACCGCGCAGCTGACCAAGGCCCGCAAGCAGCGCCGCTTCGGCGTTTCCGAAAACGAGCTGCGCGCCCACCTTGAGGCCGATCTGGCCGCGCTTTTGAACACAACCCACCTGGAATCCGCCGTCCCGCTGGATGATGTGCCGCATGTGGCCGGCTCCATCGTGAACTACGGGTTCCGCGATCTCAGCAGCCTGGGTGCGCGCGAGCTGAACACCCCCGCCGTGGTCGAAACCCTGCGCCAGTCGCTGCTGCGGTTCGAACCCCGGCTCATCCCCGCCAGCCTGGATGTGCAGATCCGCGACGGTGACGGCCGCAAGCACCACCTTGCAGTGGTGGTGTCAGCCGAACTGATGGGAGATCCCGTAGACGTGCCGCTCGACTTCGATGCCGAGGTTGATCTTGGCGCGGGCAAGATGACTCTTTCCAAGCTGCGGATGACTG
This sequence comes from Leisingera sp. CC-HEC093, assembly GCF_059429195.1. NCBI lineage: Bacteria > Pseudomonadati > Pseudomonadota > Alphaproteobacteria > Rhodobacterales > Roseobacteraceae > Leisingera > Leisingera sp. CC-HEC093. Next base: position 16,257 of record NZ_JCAIJR010000005.1, read on the forward strand.
CATGAAACGGGCCTTGCGCGACGCTTACAACCAGGAACTCGGACTGCTCAAGGAACGCGCCGCCGAGTTTGCTGCTGAATACCCCGGCCTTGCCGACCGGCTGGGCGGGCTGTTGGAGGAAAACCTCGATCCTGCGGTGGCGGGCCTGCTGGAAGGCAGCGCCTTTCTGTCTGCCCGTATCCAGGTCAGGATGGACGAGGAATACCAGACCTTCACCCGCGAGCTGCTGGAGCAGATCTTTCCCGATGCGCTCGCCCCGACCCCCAGCGTCATGCTGGCCCAGGCCCATGTTCCTGCCGACAGCCCCGGCATTGAAAACGGCCTGCATTTCCAGCCTGGCAGCTACATGGACGCGCGCTTCCTTGACGCCCAGCAGCGGGTTTCCTGCCGGTTCGCCCTGGCAGCGCCCCTCTCTGTCTGGCCGGTCGCTGTCACCCAGGCGGCCTATCACGGCAGCGCCGGGCCTATTGGCGCGCTTGGCCAGGAGATCGCCAGCGGCACCAAGGCCGGGCTGGTTGCGGAACTCACCCGGCTTGGCGGTGAAGACACCGGGGCCGGCAGCTTCCGCACTCTGGCGATGGACAGCCTGACCCTGCATTTCACCGCCCCGATGGATCAGGCGGCGGCACTCTATGAACAGGTCTTCTGCAACTGCACCCGCGTCTCGCTGCGCTGGCTCAATGCGCAGGGCGATCCGGTCTTTGCCCGCCTGTCCCCCAGCCAGTTGCACAAGATCGGGTTCGAATCTGGCGAGCGGCTGTTTGCGCATCAGAAACGCCTGTTCGACGGCTTCGCCCGGCTGCGCGAGTTTTTCGTCTTCCCGCGGAAATTTCTGGGCCTGCGCCTCAGCGGCCTGCAGGACGTGCTGCCCCATGTCCGCGGCAGCAAGCTGCAGATCATTTTTGAGTTCAGCAGCGCCCGCCAGCGGCTCGCCACCGCGATGGAGCCGCATCATCTGGCGGTGAACGCCGCCCCTGCGGTCAATCTGTTCGAAGAAATGTCCAGCCAGCTGCACCTCGACCGCAAGCGACATGAATATGCGGTTGTGCCGAATTCAAGCCCGGTCACCCACTACGAGGTGCATCACGTCAGCCAGGTCTGGGCCCATTACAGTGATCGCAAGGGCAAGACTGAGGTGCATCCGCTCTATGCCCTGCCGCCCGAAGGCAAGGACCCGCGCCAGACGCTTTACTACACCACCCGCCGCAAGCCCCGCCGCCAGACGCTGAGCGAACAGCGCAACGGTGCGCCGCGCAACAGCTACCGCGGCACCGAGACCTTTCTCAGCTTCTATCAGCCCGAAGGCCACGACACCCTGAACCGGCTGCAGGTCAAACTGCTCTGCTCCAACCGGCATCTTACCGAATACCTGCCGATCGCAGGCAGTACCGATGCCTTCCAGCTGAATGACGACCTGTCGGTGTCACTTGCCTGCTTGGCCGGGCCCACTCCCCCGCTCGATAGCCTCGCAGACAGGGAAGCCGCGGCCAGCCACCGGGCCGGGGCGGGCGACACCTACTGGCGGCTGATCTCATACCTGTCTCTTGGCACCCACGGGCTGCAAAGCCCTGAAGGCGACGGCTCAGCCGCGGCCCTGCGCGAGGTGCTGTCCCTGTTTGCCGACCTGTCGGATACCGTCAGCGAAGCCCAGATCAGCGGCATCCGGCGGCTCGACTGCACCCCTGTCACCCGCACTGTCGCCGCCCCGGACGGCTATTACACCGCCCGCGGCATCGAGGTGCGCGTCACCTTTGACGAGACTGAGTTCGAAAGCACCGGAATTGTGCCGTTAGGGGCGGTGCTGGACCGGTTTTTTGCGGAATACACTGCCGTCAACAGCTTCACCCAGACTGTGATCGTCAGCCAGCAGCGCGGCGAGATTGCCCGCTTTGCCCCCTGCTCCGGCAGCGGAGCGCTGCTATGAACGAGATCCAGCCGATTTCGCAGGCCGCCGAAACCCTCGCCCGGCGCGAACAGCAGGAACAGGCGGCCTCAGGTGCCGGCCTCTTTGCCCTGCTGCGCGAGCTGGAACGCCGCGCCGGTGCCAGCGGGAAACCCCGCATCGGCAAAAACAGCCGCCTGCGCGACGCCATTGTGCATCTGGGGCAGGATCCGGCGCTGGCCTTCCCGGCGCGCGATCTGGCACGGGTGGATCTGACCAGCAGCACCCCGCGCCTGCGGGCCCAGTTCATGGGACTGTTCGGCGCTTTCGGCGCGCTGCCCCTCAACTGGACCGAGGAAGTGGAATCCTGGTTCGCCGCCGGCGACGAGAGCTTTGTCGCCTTCTGCGATATCTTCACCGCCCGGTTTCAGGAGCTGTTCTTCCGCGCCTGGTCCGATGCCAAGGCGATCACCCAGTTCGACCATCACGGCGGCGACCGCTTTCAGACCTACATCCTGTCCCTGCTCGGCTGCGGCACCCCGGCCCTGCGCGAAACCGCGGGCCTCAGCGACATGGCCAAACTGCAGCTGGCACCGCTGGCCGCGGGCCGGGTCAAAAGCCCGGTGCGTCTGCGCCAGATGCTGGAACTGCATTTTGCAGACCGCGCCGCCTTCCGCATTGAGGAACACGTACCCAGCCGGCTTGAACTGGAACCGGACGCGCTATGCCTCTTGGGCGAACAGGGCTGCACCCTGGGCGAAAACGCCTTCCTCGGCGGCCACGTGCAATCGCTCAGCGCCAAGATCCGCATCCACGTGACCGTCAGCGGCATGACCTCCTACCAGCGTTTCCTGCCCGGCGGCCCGGATCACGCCAGCCTGCGCGGCATTGTCTTCTGGTACCTTGGCCAGTCGATCGAAGTGGAAACCGCGCTCTGGATGCCGGAGCCGGACATCCGAACCGCGGTGCTGGGGGAAACCACCCAGGTCGGCTGGCTGGCTTGTGTCGGCCCGGCAGAAGAAGCCGCCGCCGCCGGCATCCCGCGCCAGGACGGCCACCTGCAGGTCAGCCGCTACCCGCTGTTCCCAGCGCCCCAGTCAGAAACCGCATTTGAAAGCCAGGCCGCATAACCCGCAGCCGCCCGTATTTAAGGCAGACACAGATGACAGAAATCACCATTGAAAAATACGCCGGCAAGATGAACCGGGCGGGCTATGACGCCTTCCTTCAGGGCATGCGCCAGGCCCGCAGCGCCCGCAACCGCTATGTCGATCTCAGCCATTGGCTGTTCCATTCCGTCTCCAACCAGAACGCCGACATTTCCGTCACCCTGCGCCAGCTGGGCCTTGATCGCGGCCGCATGCTCAAGGATCTGTCGGCCGCCATGGACCGGCTCGACAAGAATGTGACTGAAACCCCCGGCATCAGCGATCACCTGTCTGACGCGCTGAACCATGCCTGGACCTATGCCACCCTGTTCTTCGGCGAGGCGCAAATCCGCACCGGCCACGTGCTGACTGCGCTTTTGAACGACCCCGCCCTGCGCCGCCAGCTGCTGCGCTACTCGCCGCTGTTCGAAGGTATCTCCGCCGAACAGCTCGGCCAGGACAGCCGCACGCTCTGGGCCGGCAGCGAAGAGGAAACGATGCGCCCGATGGACGGCGCCAACATCTCCACTGCCGAAGACACCGGCAGCGGCAGCCCTGCCAAGGGCGGCAGCACCGCGCTGGACCGCTTTGCCAAGGACATGACCGCCGCCGCAGCACAGATGGACCCGGTCAAAGGCCGCGACGAGGAAATCCGCCAGCTCACCGACGTGCTGCTGCGCCGCCGCCAGAACAACCCGATCCTGACCGGCGAGGCCGGCGTCGGCAAAACCGCCGTGGTCGAAGGCTTTGCCCAGCTTCTGGCCGCCAACGACGTGCCGCCCAAACTGCAGGGCACCCGCCTTTATGAACTGGATATCCAGTCGATGCAGGCCGGTGCCTCCATCAAGGGCGAGTTTGAACAGCGCCTGAAATCGGTGATTGATGAGGTCCAGTCCAGCCCCGAACCGATTATCCTGTTCATCGATGAGGCCCACACGCTGATCGGCGCGGGCGGCCAGGCGGGCACCGGCGACGCCGCCAACCTGCTGAAACCGGCGCTGGCCCGCGGCACCCTGCGCACCATCGCCGCCACCACCTGGAGCGAATACCGCCAGCACATCGAAAAAGACCCCGCCCTCACCCGCCGCTTCCAGCCGGTCAATGTGGATGAACCCTCGGTCGAGGTCTGCTGCGACATGCTGCGCGGCATTCTGGAGCCGATGCAAAAGCACCACAACGTGCGGATCTCGGACGAGGCCATCGTCAGCGCCGTCACCCTGTCGCACCGCTACATCCCGGCGCGGCAATTGCCGGACAAGGCGGTCTCGCTGCTGGACACCGCCTGCGCCCGCGTTGCCATCAGCCAGTCAGCCGTCCCCGCCCGCATCATGGACACCAAGGCCCGCATCGGCGCATTGGAGGCTGAACTGGAGGGCAAAACCGCCGCCCGCGACCTCGGCGAGCCTGACCCCGAGCGCGAGGAGGAAATCACCGCAGAAATCACCGCACTTAAAGCCAGCCTGGAAGATATCCAATCCAGCTACACGCGCGAGAAGGAGATAGTGGATCAGGTGCTCGCCCTGCGGGCTTCGCTGCAATCCGCAGACCCTGACAGCAGCGAAGACGCCTCCCCCGAGGCGCTGCGCAGCGAGATGCACACCCGTATGGGCGAACTGGACGCCACCAGCCCCGATGACCGCATGGTCTATGCCCATGTGGATGCGCAGGCAGTTGCAGCTGTGATCTCCGACTGGACCGGCATCCCCGCGGGCCGGATGGTCCAGGATGAGCTGGAGGCGGTGCTGACCCTTTCCGACACCCTGCGCGAACGGGTGATCGGCCAGGACCACGGGCTGCGCACCATCGCCAAGCGGATCGAGATCAGCCGCGCAGGCCTTGCCAATCCCAACAAGCCGATCGGCGTTTTCATGCTGTGCGGCCCCTCCGGCACCGGCAAGACAGAAACCGCTCTGGCGCTCGCCGAACAGCTTTATGGCGGCGAACAGAACGTCATCACCATCAACATGAGCGAATTTCAGGAGGCCCACACCGTCTCCCTGCTGAAAGGCGCGCCTCCCGGCTACGTCGGCTATGGCGAGGGCGGGCGTTTGACCGAGGCAGTGCGCCGCAAACCCTATTCCGTGGTGCTGCTGGACGAGGTTGAGAAAGCCCACCCCGACGTGCATGAGCTGTTCTTTCAGGTCTTCGACAAGGGCGTGATGGAGGACGGCAACGGCCGCCTGATCAACTTCAAGAACACCCTGATCCTGCTGACCTCGAATGTCGGCACCGATGTCATCATGCAGATGGCAGGCAACGCGGATGATCAGCCCGGCCCGGAACAGCTGGACTTGGCCTTGAAACCCAGCCTGCTGGAGGTCTTCCCCCCTGCCCTTCTGGGCCGGATCGTCACCATCCCCTATGTTCCGCTCAGCCGCGAGGTTCTGGGCGGCATCACCCGCCTGAAACTTGCCGCCGTTGCAGACCGGCTCAAAGGCGCCCATGGCACAGATCTGGTTTACGGCCAGGACGTGCTCGACCACATCACCGCCCAATGCAACGACCCGGACAGCGGCGGGCGGATGATCGACAACATTATCACCAATTCCATTCTGCCGGACCTCAGCCGCAAACTGCTGCAGGCGCTCAGCTCCGGCCAGGAAATCGCCCGCGTCAGCGTCACAACCGGCCCGGACGGCTTTGAATACACCTTGTCCTGAATTTAGACCGCAAACCCATTTTTTGAGAGAGTATCCATGGCAGAAACCCTGGCCACCGGCCGCTGCACCGTCACCACCGACAGCCGTGAAATCACAATTGAGGAAACCCTGCTTTATGTGGCCGAGATCAACGATGAACTGGCCCAGGCAACCGGCGTCGATCTGGTCAGCGCCGCAACCGCGGGCATCGACAGCGCCGGCGCTGTCAGCATCGTGCGCCGTCTCGGACTGACGGGCCGGGCCTACATCAAACATGTGAACGGCAAGGATTACATCATCATCAAGGGCTATCCCGGTCAGCGCGCCACCCTGCAGGGCACCCGCTACCTCGCCAGCAATCCCAAGGTCGCCAAACTGGTGCTCAGCGGCAAGGACCTGGCCAAGGGCGCGGCCAAGATGACCGGTATCGCCATTGTCGCCTTCACCGCGCTGCGGGTGGTCGAGCACGTGCTTGCGGACAATGATCCGCGCCTCACCCAGCTGATCGGCACTGTGGCCTCGGATGTCGGCAAATTCGCCATCGCGGCAGGCGCGGGCTATCTGGCGGGTCTAGCCGTGGGAACCCTCACCACCATCGCTGCAGGTCCGGTCATCGCGGCCATTGCCGTCGGCATCGGCATGTCGATCCTGCTGGACCGGGTGGACCGCAAGTTCGGCCTGACCGAAACCCTGGTGCGCGCGATTGAGGACACGGTGGATTCCTTTGAAAACCCTCTGCGCAAGCTGGCCCGCCAGATCAACGCCTGGGAGCGGCACCTGGTCAATCAGGCCCTGCGCAACGCGCTGCCGCACTGATGACCAGAAGCGCGGCAGTTGCCGTCCTGGGCGGTTTTTCCCTGCTCGGCCTGCTGGCGGCGGGCTGGGGGCTGTCGGATATCTCCGCGGCCCTCACCGCCATGCAGAGCTGCGCAGCAGCAGCGGTGATCGACAACAGCGCCTTCTGGTTCCTGGGCCTGGCGGTTCTGCCCCTGTTCCTGCTGCTCGCTCCCCTGCCCGGACGCTGGCACGGGCGGGTGCTTGCCGCCATCACCGCGCTGTTCCTGATGCTGCCCGCAGGAGGATTCCTAGTGTTTCAATACAGCGCATCGGCGGCGGGTTATGCGTTTACTCCAGACCTCAGCCTGTTCGGCCTGCGCGAATTCACCGCGCCCCGCCCGCTGGCCTGCGGCGGCTGAGGCCCCTCACAGTTCGCTTAGCACCGCATCGATCTGCGCCTTATAGGCCAGCACTTCGGCGGGCACCGGGACCGCCCTGCCCCGCCCCTGCATCTTGCGGTCAGCCCAGACCAGCAGATCCGCAATCCGCTTGCCCTCCAGGAACGGATTGGCGGCCACCACTGCCGCGCCCAAGACATCCCCAACACCCAGGGAGGGGTCACTGGACAGGGCCTGATGCGCGCCCTCCGCCCCCAGGAAATGCGCCAGATACAGCTGCCCTGCGGTGGTCCGGTGGCCCCGCGCCCGCAAGTAATCCTCGTTTTCCCGTGCCAGGTTGCGCACCATTTCCCGGCTCAGCGCCGGATCCAGCCGCAGCGCCAAAAGCTCCGCCCGCGCCAGACCCTGGGCCAGATCCGGACGGTAACTGCGCATCATCCGCAGCCAGGTGCCCTCGATGAACTGACCCAGCCCGGTCGCGGTGGACAGCGGGTTTTTGGCATCGGCCCGCCCGGCGCTTTCCACCTGCACGATCCGGCTGACCAGCGCATCCACTGCCGCACCGCCGGCCTGCGCCGGATCCACCGGCTGCCCGCCCTGCCACAGTTCAAAATGCAAATGCGGACCGGTGGAGCGCCCGGTTGAGCCGACATAACCAATCAGATCACCCGCCGCCACTTCGCTGCCCGGTGCGATCCCCTCCGCAAATCCGTTCAAATGGGCATAGCGGGTTTCGGCATCTCCGCTGTGGCTGATGGCCACCAGGTTTCCATAGGTGCCGCTGTCTTCCGCCCGCCGGACGCGGCCCGCCTTCGCCGCATAAACCGGTGTGCCTCTGGGTGCGGCCCAGTCAATGCCGTTGTGCTGGCGCATCTCCTTCAGCACCGGATGCTGCCGCGGACCAAAGACGCTTGTCTTCACTCCGGTGACTGGAATTGAAAGCCCGGCGCGCAATCCCGCCACGCCAATGCCGCCCCCTCCGGAAAAGTCGAAACAGCCGAAACCGCTATCCGGTCCGGAACCCGCCGTTATATAGCAGCGCATCTGCCCCGATGGGCCGTCGACCCCGGCAAACAGAACCTGGCCGGCCCCGCGCCCTTCCTGGCCGGGATTGGCGGCAAACACCAGCGTCAGCCGGTCTTTACTGGATACGGGGCGCTCCAGGTCAAAGCGCCTGGACAGCATCACGATCAGCTCGCCGGCCAAATCAGTGGCCATCCCATTGCGCAGCGCCGTGGAATAGACCGCATCCAGCAGCCGCGGCTGCTGGCCCTGTGCCGCCTGCGAGGGCTCACTCCCTGAAAGCTGAAGCAAGTTCTTCCCAGCCCAAGGATCTGCTGCAGGCTGGAACCGCCCCGGACCGGTCTGCGCGATACTGGCTAAGTAGCGCTGCGGCCCGTAAAGGGACAATTGCAGCAACTCCCGCCCCGTTTGCCCCAGCGGCCTCGGCCGCCAGCGCAGCGCCACCAAACTGCCTGGTGCCAGCGCGCCCTCCACCTTCATCAGCCGCTGCGCCGCGCTAGCAATCTTCTCCGCCTCCTGCGGGGTGAAACCACGGCCCTCCAGAAGTCCGCCCAGCGTCTGCGCAGATGACAGCCGCAGCACCGTCTCCTTGAACAAATGCGCGCGCGCCGCCGCCGCGACAACCACGGCAGCGCTGGTGGCATCGTCTGGCTGGGCCAATGTTACAGCGCCCGGCCGGTCTGCACCCGGTTCTTCCGACACAGGCAGCGCCCGGCGCCTATGTGCTTGAAACAGCGCAAAATCATCGCGCTCCGACGGCAGGTGCACCGTCAGCTGCTGCCCTATTGCGAACAAATCATCCTGCAGGACCGTCAGCCGCTGCGGCCCGGGCGGGCCTGCGCGCTCAGGCCGCAGCCCTGGCGGACCCGGCAGCGCCCGCTGCCTCCCCCCCTGCCCGTCTTCCTTCAGATGCAGCAGCATTGGCGCGCGGCGCAGATGCAGCATGGCCCGGTTTTGCGCATTTTCCCGTGCCGGTGCCGGTGCCGGTGCTGCAGCTGTGCTGTCCGCCACCATTGTCAGGCCGGCTTCTTCCTCAATCCCGCGGTTCTGCGCCCAAAACACACTGGCTGCCACCCCGAAGATAAGGACCGCAGCAGCAGCGCCAGACCTGGCCAACAACCGCCGCCGCCGCCGGGCCGCGGCCTTGGCTTTCGCTCTGTGAAAGACAGGATCGACCCGGATGCCCATCGATACCGCGCTGCCTACCGGAACACCCCGCCCAGGGTGGTCCCAGGCGTGATGAGCTGGGCCGGCTGACTGGGCTGCGCAGTCCCAGTCCGGCGAACTTGGTGCCGATTACCGCCGCTGTTTCTGTTTGTGCGCGGGGCTGTGGCGACCGGGCGGGCGCACACAACGTCATCCTGGCTGATGATCAAGCGGAACAATTCTGCCGTCGCGGCCAAAGTCACAGGGCTGCCGCCGCCTGCGGCCTCGAAATACCGGCGTGCCGCGGCCTGCGATCCGCGCCCCCAGTCGCCATCAATCCGGCTTGTGTAGCACCCCATACGGGCCAGTTCGCTCTGCAGGGCCTGCGGCAGCAACTGCGCCGGAGGATCGAACGCCCCGGCATTAATCAGACTCCCGAACAGAGCCGGGTCGCTGTCCCGCAGACGCCGCCGCGCGGCCAGATTGTCATAGGCGATTTCATTGCCCTGCGGGTCTGCCGCGTCTTGCGCCGCTGCAAAAACAGTGCCGTCCGCGCCCTCAATCAGCCCAACAATAACTGAAGGTTCCGGCAACCCCTCTTCCTGCGGCAACGCAGCGATTCGCGACGCTGGAGGGGGCGAGAATATTGCCACGGTGTCCTGCCGCCCCGCGCCGCCTGCGCGCAGACCGTATGCCGGCGCCGCTGCAGGCTGGACCGCAGCAACCGGGCGAACCGCCGTCCGGGCCGGGATAAGGCTGACCGTATCCGCAACGGCCGCCTGCTCGCGCCGGGCCGGGGCGGCGATGACTGTCTTGCTGTTTAACCAGGCCAGCCCATTTCCGGGACCATTTTGCAGAAACGGCTGCAAAACATCCGCAGCGGCGGTGCCTTGCGCCTTTGCCGCCGCTTTCATCGCATCGCTCAGCCGTCCGCCTGTATCTGCCGTTGGACAAGCCTCTCCGGCCCCGGCACTTGCGGCTATCGTCAATGTGACCCCCGCCTTTGCAGAGGCGACAGACAGGTCAGGCAGCGCCGCGGCTTCCGTTGCCGTGCCGGCGCAGTTCTCGACCAGCAGCAGCAGATGCGACAGCCCCGCTGCCGCCAGCGGTTCAATTCTGGGTGCCAGCGCCAGCTCGCGCCCTTCTGCAAGCACTGTGCCATCTGCCTTTACCGGGCCCGCATAATAGACAACCAGCCGTTCCGCTCCCTGCAGCGTATCCAGTGTTTCCTCCACAACGCCATGTGCCGCATTGCGCAACAGCACCAGGTCACCGCCGCTCCAGCCCCGGATTGCCTCGCCTGCATAATACGCGTCAGCAAAAGCCCGTGCAGCGCCGCCGCCGCTGTCGCCGATCACCAGTCCCCGCCACTCCTGCGCCGCCGCTGGCCCGCTGCCGATGCAGACCAGCGCAGCCAGGGCTGAGACGGCCCGGCGGGCCAGGGGAAAATGGACGGGTCGCAATCGCTTCAACCTAAACGCGGTGATCAATAGGTGCTTCATATCCTAAAGGGCGATCTCAGTGGAGCTGAATATCCGGCTATTGCGCCGCAGAGCGCAGGAAAAATGTCCAGCTATCTGCCTGCTGCGTGTCCACCTCATGAAACCGCGCGCCGGTATAGCCCCTGACCAGGCAATCCGATTCGCCACGGATCTGGAAACGCTCCGTGTCCACGCACATGGGTGTCGCCCCCTCAAGAAGCACCCGCCCGAACACATCTTTTGCAAAAACATAAACGAAGCGCGCCTGCAACTTATGGCTGATAACATCAGCACATTGATTTGGCCCGACAACCCACCAGCCTGATGTTTCAAAGGCTCCGTCCTCAAAGGCGCCGAGCGCAAGATTGGCAACATCCAAGGTCTGATTACAGACGGTAAACGCCGCCTTGGCGGGGTGCGCAGTCATCGAACAGACGGCAATAGTGATGAGCAAAAGGTGGCGTATCTGCATGCACTTGTTGCAAATTTTTACTTACCTCCGTTTCTTAACCTCATCTTCCTGCGGGTGAAAGTGGGATATTGGCAACATTTTCAGATCTGGCCCTAAGATCTGCGAAAGAATCCACTGGCGCTGCACAGCAGCATGTCTAAAGTGCCCGGCATGGTACGGTATATCGCGATCAGCGCAGGCCTAGTTTGTCTTTCAGTTGCCGCAGGAGTTGCATTGGTCCTAAGCCACGATGTGGTTTCCGACCAGCGGCGCCTGGCGGCCCTGTTGCCTCCGGCACAGGCTGCGTCCGCGGTCCGGCGGGATGCAAAAGCCGCTGCAACAGCAGCCCTGCCCGGCCCTCAGGCCCAGGCCGCGTCCGTGCAGGCAGCGCAACCTGCCGCCAGTGACCCCGCAGCTCCCGCAGTCTGCTGCTCTGAATCCTCTGCTCCGCGGAGCTCCTGGCCGGCATCTGCGCACCGGGAAACGGTCTCCCCCGCACCCCGGCCTGCGGTTCAAGAGCTGCAAGCGCAGCCTTCGCACGCAGAAGAACTCGCCGCACCGCAGGACACCATCACTGTCGCCGGGGCACAGCCGGCTGCGGCTTCACTGCCGCCGCAGCTCAAACGCAGGGAACCGCATTCCGCGCTTCCCGGTTTCTTTATCGGGGTCTTCCGGTGACTCGGCCATAACGGGTTTTTTCTTCTGAATTTTCCCGGTTGACCTGTGCCGCAGTTTATCGCCCTTATAGCCGCGATTTGATGACCAGACCCACTGAGGAAAAAATGCGTATTCTATCTGCCCTTAAACCCGGGGCATTGGCAGCCGCCCTTCTGGCCCAGGGCGCAGCCCTGGCCGCACAGGAAACCGATCAGTTTCAACTTGATCTGAACGCCGTCACCGAGACTGAAGCCGGTGACTGCCGTCTGACCTACGTTGCAGCGAACCAGTCCGCGACCGCGCTGGAGCGCGCGTCTTACCAAATCGCCCTGTTTGACGGCGAGGGCGTCGTCAGCCGTCTGCTGGTTCTGGAATTCGGCGCCCTGGTCGAAGGCAAAACCAAGATCCTGCAATTCGATCTGACCGGCACGCCCTGCGGCGGGATCTCGCGAATTGTCGTCAACGACGCCCCGGCCTGCACCGCCAGCGACGGCAGCGAAAGCCCGCTTTGCATGGCTAACCTCGTGGCCAGCTCGCGCACGCCCATCCAGTTCGGCATCTGACACCCGCTGCCTCTCAATGACGGCGCGCCGCCTGCGGCAAGCCAAGGAGTATTTTCATGTCCGGTTTCCAGGGCGATTTGTTTGATCCTTATACGCTGACAGTATTTGCGGCCTTGTTCCTGATGTCCTTCACGGTGCTGTCGGTCTTCTTTTTCAAACTGCTCCAGTTCTCCCGCCTGGGCGTGGGAAAGCGCAGTCTCGCCGAGAAGATCATTGATACCTGGCTTTCCGGCCAGGCAGAGGATGCCATGCAGCAGGCCGCTGCGCGGCAGTCGGTTCTGTCCAGGGTTTTGCATGCAGTCTTTACCGGCCTGCAGGCCCGCCCGGGCGAAACCGCATATGCCGAAGAACTGGGGCGGCAGACCGCGATCGCCGAACTTGCCACACTGTCAGACCGGATGCGGACCCTGGAACTGGCGGTGCAGGCGGCACCCATGCTGGGGCTTCTTGGAACGGTGATCGGCATGATCGATGCCTTCTCGGTGCTGGCACAGTCGCAGGCCGCTGCAGATCCGGCTGCGCTGGCAGGCGGCATCTGGACGGCGCTCACCACAACCGCGGCGGGGCTTGCGATCGCGCTGGTGGCCTACTTCCTCGCCAACTGGCTGGACGCCCGGATCGAGCGGGAGCGCAATCTGATTGAGGTTCTGGTTTCTGCGGCCGTGCACGGCCGGGTCGGCCAGACTGCAGGCGCGCAGGCGCGGCTCTGATGCATGCCAGCCGGCTCGGCCTTCCTCCCCGCAAGCGGCGCTTAACCTTTGCGATGACGCCGCTTGCGGACATCATGTTCCAGTTGCTGATCTTCTTCATGCTGTCTTCCAGCCTTACGCCCTTTTCGTTATTGCCACTGCACAACGGCGGCCCTGTGGCTGAACGCCCTGCAGGCGCGGCACAGGCCGCCGCCAGCGCAGAGACCCCGGCTCCAGCCGCCCCCGGCGGCACTGCCCTGTGGAACCTGGAAGCCGGCAAGCTGCAGGTGCAAGGGCAGGAATTCACCTTTGACGCGCTCCCCGGCCTTGCCAAAGCCCTGCGCGAGGACAACCCGGAGGCAGGTGTTGTGGTCATCGTGAAACCTTCGGCCCGGGTTCAGGATGTGGCCAGCGTGCTGGAACAGCTGCGCATCGCCAGGATTACACGGGTCCAGCTCAGCGCAGGAGCCAGCTGACAATGTCCCGACGATCCCTGCTGCCGCCGCATCAGGCCCTGCGTACGCCCGGCACCTCGCTTGCCATCGTCAATATCGTGCTGCTGCTGCTGTTCTTCTTCCTGGCCACTGGATCCCTGCTGCCCGCACCGGAAACCCGCGTGCAGCTGCCTGCAACACAGGACTTGCCTGCCGGCCATTTGCCCAGCCCGCTCCTTGAGGTCGGCCAGAACGGCAGCCTGCACCTTGACGGCACCGCGGTAACGGCCGCTGCTTTGCAAGGCGCCTTTTCTGTCGGCCAGGTTTTGTATGTGCTGATCGACAGCACCGCACCCGCGCTGGACCTGCTGGAGCTGCTTGCACAGCCGCCCTTTGCGGACCTCGATATCAAACTGGTCACCCGTCACAGTCAGGCCGGGGCATGAGCGCTCTTCCCTATGGCCGATCCGCCAGCGGAGGCTGGCTTACCGCGAGCGGAAGTTCTTTGGCCGTTCATATTGCCCTGGGTGCATTTCTCCTGGGCGGCCTGCAGCCTCTCCTGGGCCGCTCCGCCCCGCAGAATGCAACACCGGAGTACCGTGTCACCCTGCAGCGGCTGGACTCCGATACTCTGGCTGGCCTTGCCATTCAGAACGGCCTTGCCGGCGCGGAAGATTCCGCAGACAGCGATACCCGCTTGCCAGAGCTCTTGCCCGCCGCAGACAATGGTCTTGAGGCAGAGAATTTTGCAGGCGATCAGGCATTCGAAGGACTGGACGACACGGCCAAGCCGGTCCAACGGTCTCCCGTCCCGCTGACCGCCGCTTCCCCTGCGCCGGCGACGGATATTGCATCCCCCCTTCTGCCGGTTGAGACCGGCCCGCTGGAACCGGAACTCCTCGCCCCGGTGGCCTCCGGCATTGCTGTGGCACCGGTCGCTGCCGCCGATGGAAACATCACGGCCTTGCGGCCGCTGGCAGCGCTGTCAGGGAACCCTGCCGCTGCAGCAGACCCGCCAGACGCAGCGAAAACACAGCCGCCGCCGCCGCGCGCACAGGATCTCGCTGCAAATGATCTGATTGCCCGAATCCGGGCAAAAGGCGGGCCGGAGTGTCTGCTGGCCTTGCCCCGCAGGGACGGTGAGGACAGCATCGGCCTGGAAATGCTGGCCGCCCGCGATGCGGCCTTTGGGCAATTCACCCAATCTGTCCTCAGTGAAAGCGACAGCACCCTGCGCCAGACCCGGACCCTGCTGGATCCACGCCAATGCCCGGCAGCAGAATACGTCCGCCGCAACCGCGATTACCCGGCGACCCGGCTGGGCCTCCGGCTTAACTCCGGCAAAGTCGCCAGCGGTGAGCGGCTCACTGGCGTGCTGCGCGGCACTGCCGGGAAATACGTCGCGCTCCTGCTGGTGGACAACAATGGCGTGGTTCAGGACCTGCAGCGCTTCCTGTCGCATTCCGGGAACCTCACCCGCTTTGATGTGCCGGTGACATTAGCCGGCCCGGTCCGGGACACGGCGCAGATGCTGATTGCGATTGCCAGCCCCAGCCCGCTGCATCAAATCCGCAACCGCAACGGGCGTCTGGCCCAAGATGTCTTCGCCGGCCTTAGCGGAGACTTGACCGGGTCTGCAGCCCTGGCAGTAACGGCGTTCGACATCAGATAAGCCATTGCAAGAGCCGTTAAGCAAGTAAGCGAATCAATCTGCCGGGATTTCTCCTCCCTGCGCATTTTCTCCCCTGCCCCTTTGCGAAACGCCTCAATGCCCCGCGCAACTTACAGCAACGGATTTAACGCTGCAGGCTGGCCGCATAGACTTGTTTCAGTCACGGCGGCTGCGGCAGGAAACACACTGAGCGCTCCTCAGGTTGCTCCCGTCCAATTGCGGTTCAGAAATACCCAGGAAAAAAAGCCCGCGCCGTGGTCCGGCAGATTTCCACCGCGCCTTCCCGGCTGAACTCGTCCGGATGGGCATGAAAATCAGTCCACAGCCCTTCCAGCAAAGACATGATCGCCATGGCCACCCTCTCGGGATCGCCTTCCGTGCCGCAGGCTTCGCACAGCACCTTGCAGCAACGCCGCACATGGTCATGCAGGGCGGTTTCACGGGTTTCGATGTATCCAGACCCAAGCACTTGCAGGTCCGGCTCGGCGCGAAAGGCAAAGGTCAGCCGGGCGCTGCGCTTGTTCAGCACCGCTTCTGAAAAATCCGTCACAAACAGCGCCAGCATACGGGCGGCGGCATCTTCCGGTGTGCTCACCTCTGCGGCGGCTTGGCTGGTAAAGCTCTGCCAAGCGTCATTGTACTGCCGCGTCATGTGAATCGCGAGTTCACGAATCAAATTGTCCTTGGACTGAAAATGCAGATTGATCATGCCGCGCGACAGGCCTGACTCCTCTTGAATACGGCTGATGGTGGTGCCGCTGACACCGTGCCGGAGGATCACGCTGGCGGCAGCCTCCAGCAGAACCTCCCGGTGCAGATCCTTGCCCGCCTTCCGCTTTTTCCCGGCGTCTTCAGCACTTACCATCTGCCCGCCCCTCTTCTCCATGCCACCGGCCCGCTGCCTTTCCAGCACCCTGCCCGCGATTGCAACAGGTTTCCATCGACAATGAACGATCATTCACTTAAACATATGTATGAACGTTCATTCATTAAAATAGCAACTCTTGACAGAGGGCCGAGATGACCAATCCCAAAAGCAGCTTCGAAAACTTCCAAACCTGGGACAAGGAGAATTACTTCCACCCGTGGGAAGCGCTGGAAGTTCAGGGTGCCGGAAAAGCCGGCAGGACGTTCAGCGAATTCGCCGAAGGCATCTATGTCCACGACGAACACGGCAACAAGCTGATCGACGGTCCCGGCGGCATGTGGTGCATGCAGCTGGGTTACGGAAACACGGAAATCGCCGATGCAATGGCCGCGCAGGCCCGCAGGATGGCCTACTGCTCCCCTTTCAGCGAGGCCACATCCGTGAGCGCGGAATTCGCCCATGCCATCGCCGGCCGGGCACCGGGCGACCTCAACCGGGTTTATTTCACGACCGGAGGCTCCACCGCAGTGGATACCGCAATCCGCTTTGTCCACTTCCGCAACAACCTTCTGGGCAAACCGTCGAAAAAGCGGATCATCACCCGGGCGCATGCCTATCACGGCGGCACCTACCTGACTGCCTCGCTCAGCGGCAAGCCAAGCGAACGCCAGTGGCTCGACACCGACCAGTCCATCCCGCATTTCCTGCCCGACGTGAACGCCTTCCGCCGCCCCCAGGGCATGACGATCGAAGCCTTTTTGGATGAAAAGGTGGCAGATCTGGAAAACGCCATCCTGGACCTGGGCGCGGACAATGTCGCAGCCTTCATCGCCGAGCCGGTGCTGGGCTCCGGCGGCGTGATTGTACCGCCCGCGGGCTATCACAGCCGCTGCCTGGAGGTCTGCCGCAAGCATGACGTTCTTTACATCTCGGATGAGGTGGTCACCGGCTTCGGCCGCCTGGGCCACTGGTTCGCGTCCAAGGAATTGTTCGGCATCACCCCCGATATCATCACCTGCGCCAAGGGGCTGACCTCCGGCTATGCCCCGATGGGCGCCGCGATCTTCTCCGACCGGCTGTTCAGGGATATTGAAGGCGAAGTCTCCAAGGGCGTCTATTTCACCAGCGGCTACACCTATTCCGGCCATCCGGTCTGCGCCGCCGCGGGCCTGAAGAACATTGAGATTTTCGAACGCGACGGCATCCTGGACCATGTCCGCAAGGTGGCCCCGCACTTCCAGAAACGCTTGCACCAGATGCAAGCGCTGCCGCTGATTGCGGATGTGCGCGGCATCGGATTGGTGGGCTGCATCGAATGCTCTCTGACCCGCGGCGGCCAGGCCAGCGCTGAAACCGACGCCGCCATCGGCGCCGTGATCGACGCCCGCTGCCAGGAGCTGGGGCTGATGGTCCGCCCCTACGGCAGCATGGCGATCTTCTCTCCGCCGCTGGTGATCACCGAAGCGCAGATCGACACCATGTTCGACATTCTGACCGAAGGCGTTGAGCGCGCCACCCGGGACCTGCTGGGCCAAGGGCTGGAACTGGAAACGGCACAAGCGTGAGCCAGGCATCTGAAAAGAAAGAACAGCCCATGATCCCCAGCCGGCAGCACGCCTGTTTCCGGCAGACGCACCCGGGGTCCTCTGCCGGCTTCTCCAGGCACCCCAGCAGGAGACCTAGCACTTGTTGTGGAAAATGAAGCCGATGAAATTCAGCAGGATCTGTGCAGCCAGGATCTGGGTGCTCTCGGACGGATCATAGGCCGGGGCCACTTCCACCAGATCGATCCCCGCAACCTCGCCGCGTTTGCTCAGCCCTTGCAGGATTTCAAGCACGTCATAGTACAGGAAGCCGCCGTGGCTGGGGGTGCCGGTGCCCGGCGCTATCGACGGGCAGAAGGCATCGATATCGATGGTCACATAGTAGCGCGCGCCTTGGGGGATGCGGTCCAGAACAGCTTCGGTCCCCAGCTTGCGCACCTGGCGCACCGACAGAATGTCTGACCCGCGCTCGCGGGCGTCGGCATAGCCTTCCTTGGCAGTGGAGGAGACATTCCGGATGCCCAGCTGGGTCATGCCGCAGACATAATCTTTCTCGATCGCGCGGCGCATCGGGTTGCCGTGGCCGTCAGTAACGCCCATGCGTTCATCGACGAAATCCAGATGCGCATCGATCTGGACCACATGGATCGGGCCGTTTTTGGCGCAATCCCCGGCAAAGGCGTTTATGCAGGGAATGTTGATCGAATGGTCGCCGCCGATGGTGACCGGCAGCGCGCCCGCCTCCAGGATCTTCTTTACGCCGAATTCGATACTGGCGTGGCTTTCTTCGGTCTTGGTGTGAATGATGTCCGCATCGCCCAGGTCAACGATGCGCACGTCCGCCCCCAGATAGGTGGCGTCATCCTCGTGGTCAAAGGCGCCGGAATGACCGAAGCTGAACAGCGTCGAGGCTTCCCGCACCGCCCGCGGACCGAACCGCGCGCCAGAGCGGAACTGACAGCCAAAGTCAAAGGGTGCCCCCAGGATTGCAACATCAGCATCGATGTTGTCCCAATCCTCCACATAGGGCTTCTTGCCAAACGTGGCGATGCCGACAAAAGGCAGGTTCAGGCGGCCGGATTCGTAATCATGTGCAGGCATTTTTGATTCTCCGTTTTCCTAACGATAGGCCAGTTCCGGCAAAAACAGGCCGCAGGGGCAAAAACCTGCGGCCTGCTATCCGTCCACTGATCCAGGGGAAGGCCCCTAATCGTATTGAACCCGCCCGTCATAGCCGCCCCGCGCGGTGATCGCATGCACCATCGTGGCCAAAGTCGTCAGATCCGCAACCGGCAGGCCGAGGGCCGCCTGCAGCGCATGCGCATAGGGCGGCAGGTCGGTGCATTCCAGCACGACTGAGGTCACATCCGGCGCCTCCTCCAGCAGCTGCCGCCCGGCTTCAACCAGTTCCGCAGTCAGCTTCATCTCGTCTATCGCGGTCCGCTTGCTCTGCAGGATGACCTCCGAAAACTCCGGCTTGTCCTCCATTCCGATGACCGCAACCGGGGTCTTTCCTGCCCCAACCGCCGCGAAATGCGCCGGGGTCAGCGCGGTGGCGCGGGCGGTGATCACCCCCACTCTGCCCCGCCGCCCGGCCATCTGGTGCATCAGCGGGATCTGGATCAGGCTGGAGGAAAACACCGGAACAGAAACCTGTTCCGCCAGCTCCTGCTGATACAGCGCCATGAACCCGCAGCTGCCGGTGATCGCGGCACAGCCAGCCTGCTCCAACTCCTGCGCGGCGTCCAAAAACGGCGCAAAGAACTCAATGCTGGGACGCTCCAGCAACTCCGCGATGGTGGTGCCTTTGACCACCGCCTTGCGCACCGGGAACGGCAGGCTGCTGGTGCAGCGGATGTGTCCCGGCGGTTTGGCAAAACGGGTGTCCAGGCACAACAGGCCGATGGGGGCGGTATCCGCCGGCGGTGTCATTTCAAAATATCCTTTCTGGTCTCAGAAGCGTCCGGTGGCATAGGGGCTGCAATCAATGTTCGGGGTCCGCCCGGTCAGCATGTCGGCCAGCAGCTCCCCGGTCTTGGGGGCCATCATCAGCCCGTAGTGTGAGTGGCCAAAGCCCGCATAAAGCCCCGCGTGGCCGCCAAACTCACCGATCATCGGCAATGTGTCGGGAAAGGACGGGCGGCGGCCCATCCAGAATTTCGGCGCCGCGGTCACCAGATCGGGAAAGGCCGCCTTGGCCTGCGCCTGCATCCGCGCCTGCTTGCGGCTGTCCTGCGGCGCGTCGATTGCCGCGAACTCCGCCTGCCCGGCCACCCGCAGCCCGCCCGTCATTGAGCTGGCGACGAATTTCGCATCCGTATCCATCACCGAATTGTTCAGTTCGATGCCCGCTTCGGGAAACTCAATGTGATAGCCGCGCTCGCTGGCCAGCGGCACCGTGATGCCCAGCGGTTTAAGCAGCTCCGCCGACCAGGCCCCCATGGCAATAACCACCCGCCGGGCGCTATAGGTCTGCGTCCCGCAGGTGATCCGCCAGCCGTCCTCTGCGCGCCGCAGGCCATCAACACGCGCCTCCAGGATCTCAATGCCGAGCCGCTCTGCCTTTGCCGCCAGCGCCGCCATAATCTGCCCCGGCGACAGCGCCCGGGCCTGGCCGTGGATCAGCACCGCCGATTTGAAGCCGGGCGACAGCGCCGGCTCGATGCGCCGCAGCTCGTCCTGTCCGACCAGCTCCAGCCGGGCGCCCTTCTCGGCCCGGATGCGGTAGTCGATCGCCTGCAGCAGATCCTTGCCGTCCTTCCGGTAGGCATGGACATAGGCGCAGTCCTGCACCAAATGCTCCTGACCGGTGCCTTCCAGATGCCGCCGGTACAGATCCACCGACGGCATGCACAGCGGCTCCATCGCATCCGCGATCTCCTGCACCCGCTGGGCTGAGCTGTTGCGCAGGAAGGACAGCCCCCAGGGCACCATCCGCGGCCAGTAGCCGGCCCGCACGCTCAGCGGCTGATAGGCGCCGAACATCAGGTCCGGCAGCTTCTTCCAGATCCCCGGCAGCGACTGCGGAATAAAGGACCAGGGCGAAATCACCCCGGCATTGCCGGCGGAGGTTTCCTGCCCCGGTTCGCCGCGGTCGATAAGCCGCACCGGCACGCCGCGCCCGGCCAGAGAGAGCGCGGTGCACAGACCGACTGCACCGGCACCCAGGATCGTGACTTGATCGCGCATTGTGCTCAGGCCGCCTCCGCCGTGGACCGCCGCGCCTGCAGCAGCTGGCTGATGATGGCCGGACCGGCCACCGCCAGCGCCGCCAGATCCGCCTGCAGCGACGGGGCGATGAAGATCAGCCCGGCCAGCGCCAGCAGGATGCGGTACACGGCACCCATCGGGACAAGCCAGTAGCCGACAACCGCCGCCGACAACGCCAGAACCCCGGCAATGCAGCTGGCCGCTGTATAGGTGAACTCGACAAAGTCGAAGCCGGTCGAGGAGACAAACAGCAGCACCGGCGCATAGACAAAGGCCATCGGCGCCACCACCTTGCCCAGCCCCAGCGAGAACGCCGACAGCCCGGTGCGGAACGGGTTGGAGTTGGCAATCGCCGCCGCCGCATAGGCCGAGGTGCAGACCGGCGGCGTGATCTCTGCCACCACCCCGTAGTAGAGCACGAACATATGGCTGGCGATCGGCGGGATGCCAAGCTGCGCCAGCGCAGGCTGCGCCACCGACACCAGCATGATGTACAGCGCCGTGGTCGGCACCCCCGCCCCCATCAGGATGCAGGCAATGGCGATGAAGACCAGGCTGATGAACAGGGTCAGGTCCTCGACACTGAACAGCTCGAAGCTGCCGATGCTGAACAGCCCGTGCAGATCGCCGCCCAGATTGGCCGCCGCCTGGGTGACCATGAATCCGATGCGGAAACCGACGCCGGTGGTGTTGATCACCCCGATGACGACGCCGACCGCCGCCGCCGCCGCGCCGACCGCCAGCGCGTATTTCACCCCGGTCTCCAGCGTGTCTGCCATCTGCGGCATCGTGGTGCGCTCTTGCGGGTTGAAACAGGCCAGAACCGCGCCGCCCATCAGCATCAGCGACATCGGCAGATCAAAGCCGCCGCCAGTGTATTTCCACAGCACAAAGGCAATAAAGGCCGCCGGATAGGCCAGGGTCAGCGGCGCCTTCACCCGGCTCATCCCCGCGATCAGCGCCAGCGAGATGCCGCAAAAGGCCGACATATAGGGCGTGTAGCCGGAGAACAGCACTGTCAGCAGACCAACCAGCGGCACCAGGTTGGCCCAGCCGTCACGCCAGACCGCGCCCAGCTTGGGCAGCATGTCCTTGGAAATGCCCTTCAAGCCCAGGCGGCGCGCCATCAGGTGCACCACGGCAAAAACGCCGGTGTAATGCAGCAGCGCCGGGAAGATCGCCGCAATGACGATGGTGGTGTAGGGAACCTCCAGGAATTCCGCCATGATAAAGGCCGCAGCCCCCATGATCGGCGGGGTGATCTGCCCCCCGGCTGAGGCCGCGGCCTCAACCCCGCCCGCGAAATGGCCCGGATAGCCCAGCCGTTTCATGTTGGGGATGGTCAGCGCACCGGTAGAGACGGTGTTGGCCACCGAGGAGCCGGAAATCGTGCCGAAGAAGGCAGAAGACACCACCGACACCTTGGCCGGCCCGCCGGTGTAGCGGCCCGCCAGGATGGTTGCGTTGTCGATGAACAACTGCCCCAGTCCGGTGCGCTGCGCGATAACGCCGAACAGGACAAAATGAAAAACGATGGTGGACACCACCCACAGCGTCACCCCGAAAATGCCTTCCTGCGGGAAATACATCGACGACACGAAAGTGCGGAACTTGACGCCCGGATGCTGCAGGATCCCCGGGAACACCGGCCCGAACAGCGCATAGGCGATGAACACGCAGATAATCAGCGGCAGAATCCAGCCCAGCGTGCGCCGGGCAATGTCCAGCACCAGCACGATCAGAATGCAGCCGAACACCATGTCATAGCTGTTGGGGTTGCCCATGCGGAAGGTCTGCTCTTCGATGCCAAGCATCGGAATGCCATGCCAGGCAAAGCCGAGGTACAGCGCCGAGGCGGTGCCAAGAACCATCAGCAGCACATCCAGGAACGGCACCCCGCCCAGGTGAAAGGCACCTGTTTTCAGGTCAAAGGCGGTCTTGCTCTTCAGATGCGGAAACAGCGCATAGATCAGGATGAACAGCCCCGACAGATGCCAGCCCATGTGCCAGTAATCCGGCGGCAGCGCAAACCCGGCTGTCAGATAGTGATAGCCTGCAAAAGCCAGCGCGACATAGCGCAGGAAGGCGCTGAACAGGGCCGAGACTTCGCGCGTGGCGGCGCCTTCGTCGTATTTCTTTTCGATCGCAGCCAGTTCCTCGGCCGAGAGTTCCGGGGCGTTCTGCGGAGGCGCGTCGCTCATAGCGAACCTTCCTGCTCTGAGTAACGTGAAAATCAATGCGGGCGGCGTGCCTGCGTCAGGACGCCGCCCGCTGTTCTGGTCCGGGGGGAGAGAGGCCGGATCAGTTCAGAACCCCGGCTTCGCGGTAGAACTTCTCGGCACCCGGATGCAGCGGCACGCCCAGCGACCCGATCCCGTCCAGCGCGGTCTCCAGCGTGATCTGCTTGCCCTTGGCATGGCCGTTGTCCAGCAGATTGCGGGTATTGTCGTTCCACATCGCCTGGGTGATGCCATAAACCAGCTCGTCCGGCAGGTCCGCAGAGACAACCAGCAGCGCCGACACCGCCGGGGTCTTCACCTCGTAATCCACGCCCTCATAGACATTGGCGGGGATTTCCGACGGGATGTAGGCCGGGATGATCTCGTTGATCTTCGCCAGGTCCTCGTCGGTGAAACTGTGCAGCTCCATGCCCTTGGTGGTGGCCAGCTGAACCATCGCCGACACCGGCCAGCCTGCGGCGTAGAAATAGCCGTCAAGCTGCCCGTCGGCCAGGCGCTCTGCCGACTGGCTGTTGTTCAGTTCGGCTTCGTCCATATTGTCGCGGGTCACGCCCCAGGCCTCCAGCATCTGCAGCACCGCAACCTGGGTGCCGGAACCGGCCTGCGCAATGCCGACCCGCTTGCCGGTAAGATCGCCGAGACCGCTGATCGTCTGGCCCTTGGGCAGCACCAGGTGCAGGTCTTCCGGGAACAGATTTGCAACGATGCGCAGTTTCTCATGCGGTTTGCCGTCGAATTTGCCCTCGCCCAGATACATCGACCGGGTCACATCCGCCGCCGCCATGCCGGCCTCCAGCTCGCCGTTCTGCACCGCGGTGTTGTTGAACACCGACGCGGTGGTGGACTGCGCAATCGCGATCAGCCCCGGCACGCCGCACTGGCCGCCCTCATCGCAGGGGCGCGAGCCGGGCGGCGCGGAAATGCCGTTTGCGATGGTGCCGCCGATCGGAAAATAGGTGCCGCCGGCGCTGCCGGTGCCAATGCGGAAAAAGGTCGGGCTCTGGGCTGCGGCGGCACCCGCCAACAGCGACGCTGCCAGGATCGCCCCGCTCAGCCGTGTCATCATGGTCATCTTACTCTCCTGTTGGTCTGGCCCGGGTTTGGTCCCGGGAACGCTGTCGCAAAAGGATGAGCCAGAGTTGTGATAAAAACAAATTTTAATATTTTCAGTTTTCCAAAGTTTTGCTTATGTATTGAGGGCGCCTGGCCCGGCTGCAGCAATGACATGGGGTTCCCGCATGAATCTGTCCCAAATGACCGCCTTCCGCGCGGTGATGGAGGCTGCGTCTCTGTCCGCCGCCGCCGAAAAACTGGGCCGGACGCAACCCGCCGTCAGCCTGGCGATCCGGTCGCTGGAGGACACGCTGGGCCTCAAGCTGTTCGAACGGCGCGGCCGCCAGCTGGTACCGGTGCCCGAAGCGCACTACTTGCACGCCGAGACCAGTGACATTCTGGACCGGCTCAGCAGCGTCGCAGGCACCATGAAAAGCCTGACCGCCGGCCAAAGCGGCAGCCTGAACGTGGCCTCGATGCCGGGGCCGTCCACCTTCCTGTTTCCGCGCTACATCAGCCGCTTCACCGGCAGCAATCCCCGCATCCGCATCTCACTGTCGTCCCGGACCTCGCCGCAGATCCGCGAACTGGCCGCAACCCAGGGCCTCGACTTCGGCTTTGCCGACATGATCGGCCGCGAGCCATCGGCCCAGACCTTCCGTCAGGAAACCATCGGCGCCGATTGCTTCTGCGCCATTCCGCAGGACCACCCCTTGGCGCAAAAACAGGTGATCGCCTGGAAGGATCTCGACAACGTGCCGCTGGGGCTGCTGCAAAGCAGCCACATCACGCACCAGAAAACCGTAGCAGAGCTGCGCCGCGCCGGCGGCACCCCCAACGTCGTCCTCGACAGCCAGTTTTTCCTGCCGATGATGCCCTTCATCAGCGCCGGGCGGTGCCTGTCGGTCGTCGACCCGCTGACCGCAGTGACAGAGCATGAGGTCGACAGCACCGGCGGCCGCGTGGTCTTCCGCCAGCTGGAGGGCAGTTTCCGCTACGAATACACCATCATCTCCCCCGTGTTCCGCCCGCTGTCGCAGCTGGCACTGCAAATCAAGGACGGCTGGAAAACCGAGGTGATGGACCTGCTCGCCAAGGCGGGTGCCCGGCCGGAGTACTTTCCTTCCGCACCGGAACAATGACCGGCAGCCAGCCCCCTGCCCTTCTGCAGCGGATAGGCCAGTGCCGCCGTCCCCGCCCGCAGCCATCGCTGAACCGGCCAACTATAGAAAACACTTGCACGAATCCCGCTCTTTGGCCAATAGTCACGGAAAAGAGGCGGCAAACGCCAATTTCCGTGAACACGCCAGGCAGCAAAGACACGGGTAAAAGGCAGAGCGGCGCAGATGGCAGGCACAAGGGCATATGGATCATACATACACACCTGAGGATCTCAATGCGGTGATCCGGCAGCATTCCGAATGGATTGCGGCCCAGTTGCATGCGCAGCGCGAAAGCCTGTTCCCCCCGAACGCCTCCAAGACCATGCGAAAATTCACCTCCGGCGAGGCCGCGGCCCTGCTCGGAGTGAACGATTCCTACCTGCGCAAGCTGCATCTGGACGGCAAGGGCCCCTCGCCCGAACTGACGGCCGGCAACCGCCGCCAGTATTCCGCCGAGGACATCCAAGAGCTGCGCGAGCTGCTGGAGAAAACCGCCCGCAAGCCCGGCGACTACCTGCCCGGCCGCCGTACCGGTCCGGAGGGCGGCGAGGGCTATGCCGATCACATGCAGATCATCGGCGTGATGAATTTCAAGGGCGGCTCCGGCAAGACCACCACCTCCGCCCATCTGGCACAGCGCCTGGCGCTCAAGGGCTACCGGGTGCTGGCGATCGACCTCGACCCGCAGGCCTCGCTGACCGCCCTGCACGGCGTCCAGCCGGAGTTCGACCTCAAAGACGGCGGCACGCTTTACGACGCCATCCGCTATGACGATCCGGCCCCGATCTCCTCAGTGATCCGCAAGACCTATATCCCGAATCTCGACCTCATTCCCGGCAACCTCGAACTGATGGAGTTTGAGCACGACACCCCCCGCGCCCTCGCGCAGGGCAGCGCCGGATTGTTCTTCTTCCGGGTCAAAGAGGCTCTAACACAGGTCGATTCCGACTATGACGTGGTGGTGATCGACTGCCCGCCGCAGCTTGGCTTCCTCACCATGTCGGCGCTCTCCGCTGCTACCGGCGTTCTGGTGACGATCCATCCGGAAATGCTGGACGTGATGTCGATGTCGCAATTCCTGCGCATGACCGCCGACCTGATGGACGTGATCGCCCAGTCCGGCGCCGACATGTCGCACGACTGGATGCGCTATCTGCTCACCCGTTACGAGCCGTCGGACGCGCCGCAGAACCGCATCGTTGCCTTCCTGCGCACCATGTACGGCGACAAGGTGCTGAACGCGCCGATGCTGAAATCCACCGCGATTTCCGACGCCGGCCTCACAAAACAGACTCTATACGAGGTGGAGCGCAGCGCCTTCACCCGTTCCACCTATGACCGCGCGGTCGAAAGCCTGAACGCGGTCAACGATGAAATCAGCCAGCTCGTTCAGGAAACCTGGGGGCGCACATGACCAGCAGCAAGAAATCCCGTCTCTCCATGCTCGACAGCCTGGCCGCCGCCGGCGCGCCCGTGGCCTCCCCTGCCCCGGCGGCCTCGATGATGTCCAGCAACCGCGCCCTGCGCTCCGCCCGCGACGCGGTGGATTCGCACCGGGTCTGGGATCTGGAGCCGCACCAGATTGAGGACACCCGCGTCCACGACCGGCTCGACCCGAACGACGTGCTCGACCTGCGCGACGCGATTGAGGCAAACGGCCAGACCGTGCCGATCCTGGTGCGCCGCCACCCGTCCGAGGCCGACCGCTACCTCCTGGTCTACGGCCGCCGCCGGCTCGAGGCGATCCGCTCGTCCGACAAAGTGGCCAAGGTCCGGGCGCTGGTCGCCAATCTGGACGAGGACGCCGCCGTGCGCGCCCAGATTTCGGAAAACATGGCGCGCCGCGACCTCTCCTTCATCGAAAAGGCGCTGTTCGCGCAGGAGCTGGTGGAAAACGGCTTCGGCAACCAGTCGCAGGTCGCCGAGGTGCTGACCGTCACCAAATCCTCCGTCTCCATGGCCATCGCCATTGCCGAGGCAATCGGCGCCGATCTGATCCGCGCCATCGGCCCGGCCCAGGGCATCGGCCGCCCCCGCTGGGACGCGCTGGCCAAGGCAATTGCCGGCAGCGGCGCCAGCCAAGAGGGGCTGATTGCCATCGCCCAGAAGGAATATGATGAGTTCACCATGCGGGCCGTCAACGGCACCGCTGAGGCTGAACCCGCCGACCCCTCTGTGCTGGCGTTTGAGGCAGTGTTCCGGGCCGCGGTGCCCTCCCCTGCCCCGCAGAAACAGGCCAAGGCACCCAAGGCCCGCACCCTCAGCCAGCCGCTCACCGTGGATGGCCGCCGCAGCGCCACCCTGCGCCGCACCGCCAAGGGCGTCAGCCTGGAACTTCCTGGCGGCGGCTTTGCCGACTGGCTGGAGACCGAGGCCCAGAATGTAATTGAAGAGCTTCACGCGCGCTGGCAGTCGCGCGGCGAAGAGTAAATGATAACAATAACTTAGGAGGCACAGAGCAGGCAAAAAGAAGGCCCCGCAAAACCGAAGCTCCACGAGACCAACTTGTTTCTAGCACCTTCAAGTTAGTGGCCGGAGCCTTTGACCGCAAGTCCAAAGCGATTCGCGGGCCGCTCTTTTTTTGTCTTTCGTGATGATGACATGGGATATATGCCCCTCACGCCTTTCGGGCGAACGGTGGATGCTGTCCTGCTGAAACACCAGCAGGCCGCCGCTGAACACTCCTCTATGCAATCCAGCGTCAGCAAATGGGACGCGCTGCGCGACCTCGCCGCCGCACGCAAGGCTTATGGCCTGAACGACCGCGACCTCTCCGTTCTTCAGGCACTGGTCAGCTTCCTGCCCGGCACCGAGGTCGATCCCCGGCCCGGCGTCACGGTGGTGCACCCCTCCAACCGGACAATCTGCGAGCGGCTAAACGGCATGCCCAACTCCACCATGCGCCGCCACATGGCCAAACTGGTCTCTGCTGGCATTCTGATCCGCCGTGACAGCCCCAACGGCAAACGCTACGTTCGCCGCTGCCAGGGGGAGCGCATGGCCTTTGGTTTCGACCTCTCCCCCCTCGCCCGCCGTTACGCCGAATTTTCAGAGGCTGCCGAGGCTGAGCGCGCCCTGACGGCCCGGATCAAGCAGCTGCGCGAAACCGTCAGCCTGATGCGCCGCGACCTCCTGAACCTCGCACTCCTCGGCGCGGCAGAGCGTCCTGAGCTTGCCATCTGGGACCAATACAATGACCTCGCCCAGCTGACCGCCCGTAGCTTGCGCCGTAAGCTGGAACTGGCAGACCTGGCAGAGATCAAGGCCCGTCTCGCCGCCGCACTGAATGAGACTAAGCAGCATTTAGAGCCTTTGTTTGCAGAAGAACCGGGCACCAGTGACGTTCAAAATGAGCACCACTATCAGAATTCAAAGATAGACTCATTTGAATCTGAACAGGCCGTTAAGGCAGCGCACGCACCTCAAACGGAATCGCAAGACGAAACCGGCTATGCTGAGAAACCCCAGGAAGAAAGGCCCGTGCCCAGTGAAACGCCGCCCCGCCCGCCAATGGCCCCTCGCTCCAGCGGCCCAAACCTGCCGCTCCGCCTGATCCTCTCCGCCTGCGGCGAGATTCAAGGCTACGCCGATGGTGCCATCCGCCATTGGGCCGATCTTCTGCGCGCCGCCGACACCGTGCGCCCGATGATGGGAATTTCCGCGGTCGTCTGGGAAGAAGCCAAGACCGCCATGGGCGCGGCAGAAGCCGCGACTGTGCTCGCCGCCCTGCTGGAGCGGTTCTCCGATATCCGCTCGCCCAGCGGTTACCTCCGGCATCTCAGCGCCAAGGCGGTGTCCGAGAACTTCTCCAGTACTCCCATGGTCATGGCCCTCGCCCGCAAGGCCGCAGCGTAGAAGTTCACAGCTGTGAACTCACGCCTCGTGGAACTTACGCCGAAACCGGTCCCGAGCGCACATGGCGCTGCAGCGGTGTTAGGCCGGGATTGGTATAAGTTCCGCGGCCAGCATATGGAGCAGTGCGCCGACTTCAGCCTGGGCTTGATCCTGCGATTTCTTACTGCGCAGCTTGCGGGCCAGCGTGGAGCCTCGGGCGGCGGCGTCCTGCGCCAACAGCAGCAATGCGATTTCACGCAGCTGGTGCACGGCCAGATCGCCCTCGTCCCGACCCAACTGCGCCGCCAGCGCTGGCGGGGGCTGGCATTCGGCCAGCAGATGCTTGAGGGCGGACCCGTGTTTCGACGCCTCGGCCCGGGAGATGCAAAGGTCTGTCATCTCTGCCATAGCCGATAGGAAAGCCTCCGCCGGAAGGCGGGCGGTCTGGCTGGAGTAGCCCGCCTGCCGCACGACATGCAGATCCGCCTGAGCCGGGTCAAAGGACAACGTCATCCCGTCAATTGACACTTCGGACGCGGCCTGCTGCCCGAAGCGTTTGCGCAGGCTGAGCGCCTCGGCAAACAGCACCAGTTGCAAAAGGCCGGCCTGCGGCAGGTCGCAGGAAATCCGCTGGATGCCGCTACGGCCGGCGTGCTTGTAGTTCAGCGCGAGCCGGGCACCGCCGTCTTCCCGCGCCTCCATTGAGAATATCTTTGCAGGCATGGCGCGAGTTACAGGTAAAGCGGCGGGGCCTGCAAGGGTGGCCTGCGGTGTAGAGCAAGGCTGGGCGGCATTGTGCTCAGGCGTGCCAGTCGGTCTAGCCGGTGTTGCTGATGATCTGGGTGACCTGGGTATGCTCGTAGCTGCGCCAGAAATGTGTCAGTCGCGGGGTTGCCATAGGGAGCTGGCGGCGGTGGTCGGGCGGATCGTCATCAAGCTGCGGCTGTGCTGTGCGCGCACCAGCAGTTTCAAACGTGCCGCTGATCCCTTAAAGGCCACGCTGGATAGCGACCAGAAGGTAGGTGCCGTTCCCGGTCATTCCAACCCTGAGGCGGAACCGGTGGAACAGGCTGCAGCCTAAATGCTGGCCAGAAAGCTCATCCGGGGCAGGCCGTAGGGTTTCTCGGGGATTTTGATCGCAATTTCTATATTTATCACAGTAATACAATGGGTTAGTCGGAATCTGACTCGCTTCTGCGGGGCCAGATCGATTTTTATGTCCCGGATGCGGCGATGTTGACAGAAAGCAGCCAGATCTACCGCAGCCGCTGACTGGCGACGATGTGTCGAACGCAGCTTTCCCGTGGCGGGCGGCTCAGATGGGCGAGGGGGCGGAAACGGGGGATAGGCGGCGCCCCTGGTCGCTGTCCACTGCGCTGAATGCTGCCGCAAAGGGCACGCCGGGCCGTTAGCTGAACGTCAGTTGAAAACAGGCGCCGCGGCTGGAGGCGGCGATGCTGAGGCGGCCGCCGATGGCTTCGGCGGTGGCCTTGACGATGTTGAGGCCCATGCCGGTTCCGCCGTTGTCCCGGCGGGTGGTAAAGAAGGGCTGCAGGATCTTGCCGGCATTGCCCTCGCTGATCCCGGGGCCGTCGTCCTGCACCTGCAGGCAGGTGGCAGCACCGTCCCGCGAGGCGGTCAGGAGAACCTCCTGGGCGCCGTGCTGCTGGGCGTTTTCCAGCAGGTGGGTCAGCAGGATACCCAGGGTGGGCTCTGCCACCGGCAGCGGCAGGCTGCCATTTTCCACCGTAAGCGCGAGGGCAGGGAAGGCGCGCGCCATCTGCGGCGCGATACCGTCCAGGCAACAGCTTCCTGCCATGGCGCTTTGATCCGCCAGGCTGAAGGCGCGCATGTTGGCCAGCAGATCCTCCATCCGTTTACCGCCCTTGTCCACGGTGTCGAGCAGCCGGTGCTTTTGCGCCGGGGGCAGATCGTCGTCGCGCAGCAGCTCCGCCGCGCCTTTCAGGGCGGTGAGCGGCGATTTCAGTTCATGCGTCACATGGGCGGTGTAGGTCTTCAGCGCGTCCTGCTTGCTTTGCAGGCGGTCGGTCAGCGACTGGAAGCTGAGGCTCAGATCCTCGATTTCGCGGGTGCCGAGCTGGTCCGGCGGCTCCCACGCCTGGCTGCCGTGGCCCGCGGACTGGCTGCGCTGGATCAGCAGCTGGATCGGCCGGGTGATGAACCGCCAGAACACATAGCCGATGAGCGCAGTGGAGAGGGCGACAAAACCCGCGGCCTTGGCCAGGTTGAAGCGCTCGCCATAGAGAAAGCGGAAGATGTGGTTCGGTGTGCGGCTGAGGTAGACCGCGCCAATCAGGGTCTGGTCCGCAAAGACCGGCATCGCCACAAAGACGCGCACGCGGGCGCCGCGGCTGAGGGTGTAGAGCGCGGGCGGCGCATCCGCACGCACGCGGGTGCGGGCGACAGAGACGGTTTCACCTGCCAGCGCGCCCCTGACCTCATCCACATGGCCCAGGAAGGTGCCGGTTTCGGCGGTGCCTGCAAACACGTTGCCGCGGGCATCAAGGAAGCGGTAGCCGGCCAGCGTCTGCGCCTGCGCGGCATTGGCGATGCGGGTTAGCGGGGTTGCGATCTTCCGGTAAGGGGCACCGGCAGGACCGGAGAGCGGTTTTGCGTCAGGGCGCGGCGGCAGGACGGTTTCGCGGTTGACCGACAGCGACGGGAACACCGCGTGCTCGCCGGAAACCGGGCGTCCGCGGGGCGGCTTGGTGCCGGCCGCGCCTGCATAAAGTTCTGCGTAGGCCGCCGACATCACCGCGGCCTGGGTCAGCAGGCTTTCCTCGGTCTGCTGCACCAGCTGGCTGTCATAAAAGCGGAACAGGATCAGCCCGGCGAACGGCAGGCACAGGACCAGCGCCAGCACCAGAAGCACCACCGCCCAGAGCCGCGGCCGCCATTTGCGGTTCAGCCTGGCGTGCATGCGCCCATCCTGAGGCCGACGCCGTGGACGGTCACGATCCCCTCGGCGCAGCCGGCCTGGGCCAGCTTGGCGCGGATGTTGCGGATGTGGCTGTCGATGGTGCGGTCGGAAACATGGATGTTGTAGCCGTAAAGCGCATCCACCAGCTGCGCCCGCGACAGGACGCGGTCAGGGCGGGCCATCAGGGTTGCCAGCAGGCGGAGCTCTGATCCGGTCAGGGTCACCGGCGTGGCAGCGAAGCGGCACAGGTGGCGTTCCGGATCGAGCTGAAGGCTGCCCTGAGACAGCACCGGATCGGGCTGTGCCGGGGCAGGGGCGCTGCGTTTCAGGATGGCCTTGATCCGGGCCACCAGTTCGCGCGGGGAGAAGGGTTTGGTCAGATAGTCGTCGGCGCCCAGCTCCAGCCCGACGATGCGGTCGATTTCGTCATCGCGGGCGGTCAGGAACAGGATCGGCACGTCGGAGGATTTGCGGATCTCGCGGCAGACCTCCAGCCCGTCCTTTTCCGGCAGGCCGATGTCCAGCACGATCAGGTCGGGATTGTCGTCGCGGCTGGCGCTGAGGGCGGCGAGGCCGTCGCTGGCAAAGAGGGTCTCGTAGCCTGCCTTTTCCACCGCGAACCCTGTCACCTGAAGGATATCGGGATCGTCATCGACAACAAGAATGCGGGCTGGCATCAAATGGGGTCCTTCAATTCTGCTGCTGATAATAGGCTTGGATGCGCCAGCTCCGAAAGCCCCATTCGCGCCAGTTGGTGGTGGCGTCCCTGGCCGGATCATACTGCATTCCGCTGCCGCAGACCTGCTGGCCGGTTTCACTTTCATGGGCGTGGATGGCGGGATAGGCACCGGCGCCGAGGCTGCAGATGTAATAGGTGTCCGGTTCCGCCAGGGTGCTGGCGCGGGTCAGATTGTAGCTGGCGATCACGCCGGCGAAGTTCACGAAGCCGCAGGTGTAGAGGGTGGCCAGCAGTGCGGCAAAGCAGCGGCGTAGCAGCCAGGCGGTGCCGTGCCCTCGGTGGATCTGCACCACGGTCAGCAGCAGGCCCGCCAGCACCAGCGCCATCCAGATGAAGGCGGCCACCCGCAGATAGGTCAGCGCATAAGCCCCGACATAATGGTGCAGCCGGATGGCCGCGGTCAGCACCAGGAACATGTTCTGCGCCAGCCACAGATAGACCAGGGCGCGCAAGGTCCGGTCGGCGCCGATCATGCTGCGGGTCACCAGTGTGAATACGCCCGCCAGCAGCGCGGTTACCACCAGCGGATAGGCGCCGCGGTGGGCGTAGGACGCATAGCTCATCCCCTGCGGCAGGGACACGCCGCCGGTCAGGATGCCGATGTCCATGACGGTCTGCACAAGGAACAGCAGGTTGAACAGCAGCAGCGAATTGCGCACCGACACTGGATTGATCAGAAAGGCGGCCCGGCTGGGGCCTGCCTTTTGCACGGAAGCGGGGCGCGCGGCGTTGCCCAGCCATGTCTCGCTGAGGTTGAGGCAGGGCCACAGCAGCGCCGCCGTCACGGTCCAGAACAGGAGCCGCAGCCAGAACTGCAGCTCGAACAGGCGGCCCGGGTCCAGCTCTGCCAGGAGCTCCTCCAGCACCGGGTTGGCGGAGGCCAGCAGCATCAGGAAAACCGTGCCCATGAGCAGCGGCAGCGCCAGTGACGCCGCCTGGCGGCGGGCGCCGGAGCCGAGGCCCGCGGCGGGCAGGGCGCGAAACGCGCTGCGCAGCATCAGCGCGGCGCCGATGGTCGGCAGGCGCAGGGCAAGGCGCAGCACCAGCCGTTCGCCGGCGGCAGGCCCGTAGACCGCCCAGGCCGCAAGGCAGGCCAGCCCGCCGAGGCTGAACAGCACGGACAGGAACTGCAGCTCAATGGCTGCGGGCAAGTTGCTGAGCACCGCAAAGCCGAGCGCCGCGGCCCATTGCCGGGCGGTTGGCCGCCGGGGCTTCATGGCCAGGATGGCGGCGGAAAGGACCAGCGCAAAGACCGCAAAGGATATGCCTGCGGGCTGATCCCAGAACAGCCAGTCGGCCAGCGCAACCAAGGCCCCGAGAAGCGGGATCGCGTGGCGCATCCGCAGCGAAGCGAGCAGCGGGCCGC
Organism: Leisingera sp. CC-HEC093; assembly: GCF_059429195.1. Taxonomy (NCBI): domain Bacteria; kingdom Pseudomonadati; phylum Pseudomonadota; class Alphaproteobacteria; order Rhodobacterales; family Roseobacteraceae; genus Leisingera; species Leisingera sp. CC-HEC093. The sequence goes on from NZ_JCAIJR010000005.1 coordinate 50,175, forward strand.
CTGCCTTGCGGCGGCCGTTCTGCGCCGGGGGCGGGGCCGCCGCCGTTTCCAGCCACCATGCGTCCAGCCGGATGCTGTCGGGCACTCCGTGAATCACCAGTTCCTGCCTCATGTCCTGTCTCCTGCTTGCTGTTTTTCTTGCCTGCAGTGATGCGGGCTGCACTTGCATCTTTGGGGGGCGGTCTGCGCAGGTTTCAGGGGGCTTTCGTGCAGAAACTGTGCAGAGACGGGAAGCGGAAGGAATTGGTGGAGTTGCCGGGGAGGGCAGGGCGGCCGCAATTAAGCTGAATTGGCATTTGCACAGGGCATTTGATGCAGTAGACACAAGCGGAGCCATACAATTTCCTAGAATTGTAGTGGCTGGTATGACAGGGCAACGAGGCAGCACATGGCGTCCCCATCCCGCCGCGAACAGGTCGTCCATGACATCAAGAGGCGCATCACCTCGCGGGCGCTGGCGGCGGGGGATAAGCTGCCGTCCATCCGCGGCTGCGCGGCCCGGCTGGGGGTGTCTCCGTCGACGGTGGCGGACGCCTATGACCAGCTGGCTGCCGAAGGGGTGATCTATGCGCGGCGCGGCGCGGGTTTTTACGTCGCCGACAAGCCGCAGCCCTTTACGGTATCGGAAACAGGGCCGCAGCTGGCGCGTGAGGTGGACCCGCTTTGGGTGGCGCGCCAGTCGATCGATTCCCGCAAGGATGTGCCGATGCCCGGATGCGGCTGGCTGCCGGATGACTGGATGCCGGTCTCTGCGCTGCGCCGGGCGATGCGGTCGCTGGCGGCGGGCCCAAGCGCCGTGCTCACCACCTATGGCAGCGCGAAGGGGGAGGCGGGGCTGCGGCGGCACATCGCCCGGCGGCTGTTCGACCAGGGGCTGGAGGCGGAGCCGGACCGCATCCTGCTGACGGGCTCAGGCTCGCAGGCGCTGGATCTTATCTGCCGGCTGCTGCTGCGGCCGGGCGATGCGGTGCTGGTGGACGATCCCTGCTACTTCAATTTCCAAGCGCTGCTGCGGGCACATCAGATCCGCATCGTCAGTGTGCCCTATACGCCGGCGGGGCCGGATCTTGGGGCGTTCGAAGCGGCGCTGGCGGCGCAGCGGCCGCGGCTGTACCTGACCAATTCGGCGCTGCACAATCCAACCGGTGCAACCATTTCCGCCGCGGTTGCGCACCGGGTGCTTGCCCTGGCTGCAGCGCATGAGATGATTATTGTCGAGGACGATATTTTTGCCGAGTTCGAGCCGGATGTTTCGCCGCGGCTGGCGGCGCTGGACGGGCTGGAGCGGGTGGTGCGGATCGGCAGCTTTTCCAAGACGCTGTCGGCCTCGCTGCGCTGCGGTTACATCGCTGCCTGCGGCGGTTGGATCGAGGCGCTGACGGATCTGCAGGTGGCGGTGAATTTCAGCGGCCCAAGCCCGATGGTGGCGGAGCTGCTGTGCAGGGTGCTGAACGAAGGCGGCTACCGCAGGCATGTGGATGGGCTGCGGGACCGGCTGGGCCGCTGCCGGGCCGAAACGGAGAGCCGGCTTCTGGATCTGGGCATCCGGCCCTGGGTGCGGCCGCGCGGCGGGTTCTACCTGTGGTGCGAACTGCCGGGCGGCGCGGATGCAGCGGAGATTGCCCGCGCCGCGCTGCAGGAACGGCTGGTGCTGGCACCGGGCAATGTGTTCAGCGCAACGCAGAGCGCTTCGTCTTTCATGCGGTTCAATGTGAGCCAGATGCAGGATCCGTCCTGCTACCGGATCCTTGGCCGCTTGCTGGGTGCGGCGGCGGGTTAGTTCAGCTGGCCTTTGCGGCGGGCAACCAGGCTGCGCAGCCCGGTCAGAAAGGTGTTCCGGTCGCGCGGCCCGATTTGCGAAAACAGGGAAACGGCTTCGCGCTGGTCCCGCTGCAGAGGCTCGCAGGTGGACGAAAATTCCGTCGAGACCAGATGGGCCCGCGACACCAGCAGGGCCAGCGAGGCCGGGTCCATCCCATCGGTCAGATCGGCCCAGAATCTGAGATTCCTTCCTGAGGCCTGGCAGGCCTTTTGCAAAAGTTCCAGATCGCTGCTGCGGGAGGGCAGGTCAGCCCCAGTGCCCCCGGAGCGGTGCGGGTTATCGTCCGATTGTTCCAATGGAAACTCGCCTATTGCGGAAAAGTTCGCGCGCCTTGATTGTTGATAGGTTGATTGACAAGTGTCAACTGTTCGAAGAAAAAGTCACATATGTGAACTTTTGAGGTGCCGATGATCGCTGACCGTATTGATGCCGCCTGCCGGGTCGCAGGGGTGAAGCTGATGAAGGCCTGCGCGATTTCCGGCGTCAATTACGGCACGCTGAGAAGCCAGATGCGGAACAACCGCGAAATACCTGCCTCTTCGGTGGCGCTGCTGTCGGCGGGTCTGGGCATTCCAATCCAGTTCTTCTTTGACCCGCCCGGCGGTGCCGGGGGGGCTGCGGGCGGGCTCAACCGGTGGCGGGCGGCAGATCGCGCCAATGCGGAGCGCGCGGCCTGCTGCAGGGCCGGCTTCAACGTGACTACCGACCACATTCTGGACTGGTACCATCAGGAAGGCGGCCAGCTGAAAAACTGGGAGTGGTTCGAGGACCAGGTTGACCTTTACAAGCCGATCGAGGCCACGGACCAGATGATGCACCCGATCCAGATCGGCAAGCGCAGCCCGACCGCTGAACGGCTGATGCTGGCGGGAAACCGGGATTTTTACCGCATCGTCGGCTCCTTTGAGGAGAAGATCATCCAGCGCGCCATGCATTCGCACCGGATGCTGGATGAGGTGCCCTATCTGGTGACCGACGAGGAGCTGGACGTGATCATCAAGGGGCTGCGGGTGAAGGGCGGCTACCGCAAGGTGACCATGAGGGTGACCGGCCCCCAAGGGGCGCCGGTCACTGCAGTTTTTTCAAAGCTGACCTGGCTCGACACTGCTGACAATGTGCGAGAAATGGACAGCGTTGAGGCCTAGGATCATCTGATCATTCGACAGCCCTTCCGGGACCGGTTCAGCCCAGCTGATGGCATTGCGGTATTTGCCGTTGAAGCCGTAGTCGTCGGCTAGGCGGCGGTGCTTGTAGGCGATGATCGTGTACATCCAGTCGAACTCCCAGCGCAGGGCGGCCAGCAGTTTCACGTACTGGGCGAAGTCGCCGAGCCGCCGGATGCCGCCCCGTTCGTCAGGAGCGACTTCGATGCCGCCAAAGTAGATGAGCCTGCCCTGCAGCTCATCGATCAGCGGCTGCGAGACGCTTTCCACGACCCCGTCCCGTCCGCCGTAGCGGGATGCAGCGAGGCTGCGGAAATAGTTGCCGAAGTCCTGGCCGTCCAAAACGACGCGCTTGGCGGAGATGCAGGTGATGCATTTGCTGCCGCGTTTGAGGAACAGCCAGAAGGCCCGGTCCGAGCGCAGTTCCTGGTCACTGACTTCGGACATGGGGTGAACCCGCTCTTTGCCGATTTCCTCCAGGAGGCCCGGCAGTTCTGCCGGGCTGGTGCACACGTAGAGCGACAGCCCCTCTGCTGCGAACCGGTCTGCAATGGCCTGCATGTGTGTCAGGATGTTGTTGTGTTCCATATCGTTATTCCTTTGCTTGATGGAAAGGCGCTCGCGCATTGCGGGCGCACGGCAAAGGTTTCCTCATTTTTACGCTCAGAACACGTTTTCCGGCCGCGGTTGCGGCGGAAGGGGCGGCTGCACGGCTGGCTGGCTAAGGCGGGCCGCGGCCGCGGGGGCGGTGGCGCTGCGTTGATGGCGGAGGCCGGGTTTTGCCGGTCAGGCACCTGTCAGGCAGCAGTCAGGCACCGGCCGGGGGCGGGCCGGGCGGCGGTCCGGCCAGCAGCGCATTCAACCTGGCAGCGCGGTTCACTGGATTAATGTGCCAAAATTGACTATAGTGGGTCGGCTTACCAACAGTCTTGCCGGCCGGGCATCCCGGATGTTCCGCAGTGCAGGGAAAGGGGGCGGGATGCTTATAGTGGTCGCGCTCGTCTTGATCGTAGTAGGGTCCATCGCGTTCCATCTATTCAGCCCATGGTGGTGGACACCGATCGCGTCGAACTGGGACTATATCGACAACACGCTGGTCATCACCTTCTGGATTACCGGGGCGGTGTTTGCTGCGGTTGTGTTGTTTACTGCCTACTGCGTGCTGAAGTACCGGCACCGGCCGGGGCACAAGGCGGTGTTCGACCCGGAAAACAAGCGCCTGGAGTGGTGGCTGACCGGGGTGACCGCCGTTGGGGTGGCTGCGATGCTGGTGCCGGGGCTGTTCGTGTGGAAGCAGTTCGTCACGGTGCCGGAAGACGCTGCCGAGCTTGAGGTCTTCGGCCAGCAGTGGAGCTGGTCCTACAGGCTGCCCGGTGCTGACGGGGTGCTGGGCACCGCGGATGCAGAATGGGTGAGCGGCGAGAATCCTCTGGGCATCAACCCGCATGACCGGTTCGGCAAAGACGACCTGATCATTGAGGGCGGCGAGGTCTATCTGCCGGTGGACCGGCCGGTGAAGCTGCTGCTGCGCTCAATCGACGTTTTGCACAATTTCTATGTGCCGGAGTTCCGCGCCAAGATGGACATGGTGCCGGGCATGGTCACCTACATCTGGTTCACCCCGACCCGCACCGGCGGCTTTGAGGTGCTGTGCGCCGAATACTGCGGCACCGCGCATCCCTTTATGCGCGGCTATGTGACCGTGGTGGAGGCTGGCGAATACCAGGAGTGGCTGCAGGAGCAGCTGACTTTTGAAGACTACGCCCGTGCACGCGACCCGGGGACCCAATTCGCCGCACGATGAAGGCTGTGCCTTAACGCGAAGAGGGCAGGGTCCGTCCGGGGGCGGAAACAAAGTGCCCCGCCCGTGGCGGCGGGCGGTCGCTGCCCGGCCTTCGGCCAGGCGGGGCGTAACAGTAACGGAGTCTTGCAATGACCGACTACCTGCCTGACCAAGACAGCACTTTGCCGCCGCGCGAAGTTGCCGACGTGATGCCGCCGCATGCGCACAGCTGGATCGGCAAGTACGTCTTTTCGCAGGACGCCAAGTACATTGCTCTTCAGTATTCCGGCACAGCCGCGGCGATCGGCCTGGTGGCGCTGGTGCTGTCCTGGCTGATGCGGCTGCAGCTGGGCTTTCCCGGCACTTTCGACTTCATCACCGCCGAGGCCTATTACCAGTTTGTCACCATGCACGGGATGATCATGGTGATCTACCTGCTGACCGCGATCTTCCTTGGCGGTTTCGGCAATTATCTGATCCCGCTGATGGTCGGCGCCCGCGATATGGTGTTCCCCTTCGTCAACATGCTCAGCTACTGGATCTATCTGCTGGCGGTGCTGGTGCTGGTGGCCAGCTTCTTTGTCCCCGGCGGGCCGACCGGCGCGGGCTGGACGCTGTACCCGCCGCAGGCGGTGCTGTCGGGCACCCCGGGCGGGGCGCAAAGCGGCATCATCCTGATGCTGGTGTCGCTGGTCCTGTTCATCATCGGCTTCACCATGGGCGGGCTGAACTATGCGGTCACCGTGCTGCAGGCCCGCACCCGCGGCATGACGATGATGCGGCTGCCGCTGACAGTCTGGGGCATCTTCACCGCCACGGTGATGGCGCTGCTGGCGTTCCCGGCGCTGTTTGTGGCCTGCGTGATGATGCTGTTCGACCGGCTGCTGGGCACCTCGTTCTTCATGCCGGCGCTGGTGGAGCTGGGCGAAAAGCTCAGCTACGGCGGCGGCAGCCCGATTGCCTTTCAGCATCTGTTCTGGTTCTTCGGCCACCCCGAGGTCTATATCGTGGCGCTGCCCGCCTTCGGCATCGTTTCGGACCTGATCGCGGTGCACGCGCGCAAGAATGTCTTTGGCTACCGGATGATGGTCTGGGCCATCGTCATTATCGGCGCGCTGAGCTTCATCGTCTGGGCGCACCACATGTATGTCTCCGGCATGCACCCGTGGTTCGGCTTTTTCTTTGCCACCACCACGCTGATCATCGCCATTCCGACGGCGATCAAGGTCTACAACTGGGTGCTGACCCTGTGGCGGGGCGATATCCATCTGACATTGCCGATGCTGTTTGCGCTTGGGTTCATTGTGACCTTTGTGAACGGCGGGCTTACGGGTCTGTTCCTTGGCAATGTGGTGGTCGATGTGCCGCTATCCGACACGATGTTCGTGGTGGCGCATTTTCATATGGTGATGGGGGTGGCGCCGATCATGGTGATCTTTGGCGCCGTCTACCACTGGTATCCCAAGATCACCGGCCGGATGCTGAACGAGGCGATGGGCCAGATCCATTTCTGGGTCACCTTCATCGGCGCCTATGCGGTATTCTTTCCGATGCATTATGTCGGGCTTGTCGGGGTGCCGCGCCGGTATTTCGAGATTGGCGAGCCTGAGTTCCTGACCGCGCCGGTGGATGGCTTGAACGCCTTCATCTCCTCTGCCGCGCTGATTGTCGGGGCCGTGCAGGTGCTGTTCCTGTTCAACATCTTCTGGAGCCTGCGCCGCGGCCGCGCGGCGGGCGGCAATCCGTGGCGGGCGGCCTCGTTGGAGTGGCAGACGCCCGAGACCCCGCCGCGCCACGGCAATTGGGAGGCGCTGCCCGATGTCTACCGCTGGGCCTATGATTACAGCGTGCCCGGCGCACCGGAGGATTACGTCGCCCAGAACGATCCCTGGGTGCCGGACGGGGAGGGCAGGCGGCTGTGACGGTCATCCTTGCCTTTCTGGCGCTGGTCGCCCTGGCTGCCGGGCTGTGGCTGTCGCAGCAGCGGCTGGCCTCCAAACCCTGGCTGGAAACCGGTATTGCGCCGCTGGCGGGCCATGGTCCGGGCCGGGCGCCCGGGTTTGTCTTTATCGTGGTCTTCCTGGCGGTGGCCGGCGGGCTGTTTGCGATGCTGGGCAGCGCCTTTGTCATGCAGATCGAGGAGACCCCCTGGGAGCTGGTGCCGCTGCCGGGCCGGGTCTGGCTGAATACCGCGCTGCTGCTTTTGGCCAGCGTCTGCCTGCAGTTCGTGGTGATTGCGGCGCGGGCGGGCACCGCGCGCTGGCTGCGCGCCAGCCTGATTGCCGCCAGCATCGCCACACTGGCCTTTCTGGCGGGCCAGGTGCAGGTGTGGATCACGCTGGCCGCGGGCGGTTACCGGCTGGACGGCGCCCCGGCAGCGAGTTTCTTTTACCTGATCACCGGCCTGCACGGGCTGCACTTGCTGGGCGGCATCATCGCGCTGGCGGCGGTGTGCCTGCGCCATGCCGGGGCAGGGGATGTCAGGGCGCTGCTGCCAGGCGTCCGGGCCTGCGCGCTGTACTGGCACGTGCTGCTGGCGTTCTGGCTGATGCTGTTTGCGCTGCTGCAGGGCTGGGGCAACGCGTTTCTGGCGCTGTGCCGCGCTGCCGTGAGTTAGGGGGATAGACATGGAGAGCAAATTCCAAGGCCAGGACCAGTCCCTGCTGCAGCAGGGCCACAGCGGCTTTGCCGCCGACTGGGGGTCCGATCAGCGGGTGTTCAAGCGGGTCTCCTGGGGCAAGGCGATGATGTGGATCCTGCTGTTGAGCGACACCTTTGTCTTTGCCTGTTTCCTGGTCGCCTATATGACCGCGCGCAGTTCAACCACCGTGGACTGGCCGAACGCAAGCGAGGTGTTTGCCCTGCACATCGGCGGCCATAATTTTCCGCTGCTGCTGATCGCGATCATGACCTTTGTGCTGATCTCCTCCTCCGGCACCATGGCGATGGCGGTCAACAGCGCCTACCGCAAGGCCCGCGTTCCAACCGCGCTGCTGATGCTGGCAACCGCGGCGCTGGGGGCCGCCTTTGTCGGCATGCAGGCCTTTGAGTGGACCAAGCTGATTTCAGAAGGCGTCCGGCCCTGGGAAAACCCCTGGGGGGCGGAGCAGTTCGGGGCGAGCTTCTTTATGATCACCGGCTTTCACGGAACCCATGTCACGATCGGGGTCATTTTCCTGGTGATTATCGCGCGGAAGGTCTGGCGCGGCGATTTCGACGGCGGCCAGCGCAGCTGGCTGTCGGCCGGCAACGGCGACTATGAGGGCGTCGAGATCATGGGGCTCTACTGGCACTTCGTCGATCTGGTCTGGGTCTTCATCTTTGCATTCTTCTATTTGTGGTAGGGGGACGGAATGGCACATTCATCAGAGATCGGTGGGACGCACGCCAAAGCTGCAGTTGATGAGCACGGCGGCCAGCAGCATCCGATCAAGCTTTACCTGCTGGTCTGGGGGCTGCTGTTCGTGCTGAGCGCGGCGTCGTATTATGTCGATTATGCCGGGCTGCAGGGCATCCTGCGGTGGAGCCTGATCCTGATCTTCATGGTGCTGAAGGCGGGGCTGATCACCGCTGTTTTCATGCATATGGCCTGGGAGCGGCTGGCGCTGAGCTATGCCATCCTGCTGCCGCCGCTGGCGCTGATCGGCCTGCTGGTGATCCTGCTGATCGAAAGCGATTACACCGCGGCCACCCGCGTCATCGAGCTGGGCGCCCGCTAGCGCTGCCCGGCTGCCGCGGGGTAGGGGGCGCCGGGATGGTCAGCCCGGGTGGCGGCCCTCGCCCATGTAGAGCTTCTGCATGTCGACGAAACAGCCGGCTTCCAGGCGGCTGCGGACCGCCGCCCAGCCTTCCGGGTTGCTCTGGATGGCGCGGTACAGTTCTGCCGGGACGGTCATGTATTCGATGTATCTCTCGGACGCGGTCTCCAGCCAGGCGAAGACATAGCCGTCTGCATCTTCATCCGCCTCGACCAGGCGCAGTTCGATGCCTTCGGCCATCGGCACAGACTCCACGCTGCGCAGGATGTGCAGCTTCATCATCTCGACAATCGTGTCATCCAGGCCCAGCTGCCTGACCAGGAGTTTCTCCCGCACCGCGGGCCAGCCGAAGGTCAGGCGCACCGCCAGGCCGCTGCCGACGTCGCGCGCCGCCGCCGGGGCCTGCGCCCCGTAGCTGGTGTCGAACAGCGCCTTGGCCTCGTCCTCCAGCTCCAGGTGGTCGCGCAGGCGGCTGGCGGGCATTGCCGCGATCCACTGGCCGTGGCCGGCATCAAGGTAGTTGAACTGCGGCTGCAGCCGGAAGCCTTCGCCGCAGGTGCCGCATTCGGTGTCCTGGAACCGGTCCTTTAGGATGTCTTCGCGCAGGTCGGGGCGGCGGTCGGCGTTCACGCTGCCCACAGCCATCATGGTCACCGGTGCCTCGCAGTGCGGGCAAACCAGGTTGACGGGGTGAAATAGGGACATCGGTCAGCAGCCTTTCGATGGGGTCAGAGTTTCGAGAGCCAGTCAGCGGCCGGGTGGTTCGGCTTCAGTTTGCCGGAGTGGAAGGCAGCATAAAGCTCCGAGAACCATTCGCCGGGCGCCCGGAACTGGTAGCCGGTGATCCCCTTGGCACGCTCGCTCAGCAGGTAGGAGTTCCAGGTGCTGGGATAGCTTTCCTGGTAGACAACCCCGCCGATCGCCAGCTTTTTGGCGGTGGCCATGCTGGACCAGGGCTGGGCGGGTTCCGAGGCCATGTCGACAAAGGCCTGCATCTGGACCCGGCGGCTATCCCATTCCTCGTCGGTGCAGGTTTCGTCCTCCGGCCTGGGCGGCACATGGGCGCTTTTGTTGTGGGCCATGTATTCGATGACAAATGCCTTGTCATAGCTGAACTTCGTGGCGATCTTTTCGGCGATGCCGGAGATATCCATGCCGTGTTCGGTCCAGCCGCCGAACTCCTTCTTTTTGCCGTTGCTGTTCATGAACCCGTGCTTGTCGTCGACCGCATGGCCGACTTCATGCAGGGTGTTCCAGTTGAAGAAAGTGATCGGCTCGTCATTGGCGGGTTTGCATTTCTCCAGCTCGGCGCGTTCCTCCGGGGTGGCGGCATCGTCCAGGCTGCCGACCGCGTCGTCGCTGCCGAAGGCATAGTTCGGGGAGACCCCGGCGTCGCCTTCATGCATCACGATCCGCTTTTCGTTGCCCTGGTACATCGAGCCGCCCTTGTCGGCCTCGTTGATGGCGAACTTTTGCAGCGAGTCGTTGTTCAGCGTGTGGTCCAGCGGCAGATCCTGCATCGCCTTGTAGAAGGCGACGATGTTCGGCCCCTTCAGGCTGGCGTCCGCAATCTGCGAGGCGGGTGCCAGGTTCTCGTTGTTGAAGTTCTTGATATCGCAGCCGAAACGCGCTTTGAACGCGACCTTTACCACGGCGCGCTGTGCTTCCGGCTCCAGGTTGTCGATCATCGCGTCCAGTTCATCGGTGCCGTTGGGCCGCGACAGGATTTCCTTGATGTCTTCCTCTTTGGGCGGAGTGTTGGCGCGCATTTCCGCCATCACAAATGCGCTGGTGCCGATGGCGCGGGCCTCTTCCAGCAGCTTGATCGCATCGCCCGGTTTCTTGCCGGCCACGGCGGCCGCGGCATCAGCCAGCTTCTTGCGCATGGTGTCGATGCTGGGCTTGATGGCATAGCGGTGCTCGTGTTTTTCCAGCACGCTCAGGCGCGGCTCCACCTCCGGTTTGGCGCGCAGTTCCTTGTACTGCTTGTGCTGCCCGGCCATTTCCAGCGCGGTCTTGGTCTGGGCGATGGCGGCTTCGATATCGCTGCTGACCTTGGCGTAGTTCTGGCCGTCCTTGGCAGCAGTTTCGGCACCGTCCAGCAGCTTTGCGGCTGCGTCGGTCTCGTCCTTCACATAAGCCGCCTCAGCGTGGCCGGTGACCGGGGGCAGGGCGGCGCGGGCGCGGGTGATTTCCTGCGCGATGAAGGCATATTGCGAGATCACCTCGTCAGCGGTGTTGCAGGCCTCCAACGCGGCCTTGAGGTGGCCCTTGGCGGTCTTGGCGTCCAGCCCGTCCTTTTGGCAGTTCTCGATTTCGGTACTGGCGGTGTCCAGATGGGTTTTGGCCACGGCGGCGTTTTCGCGGCTGCCGACCACCTTGATCGACAGTTTTGCCGCCTGCACCTGCGGCCACCAGGGGGCGCTGTCCTCGTCGCCGCCGATGGCTGAGTTCACCGCTTCAAGGATGCCATGGGTGTTGGCGGAGCTGATCGCCTCCTCGGCGGATTTGGCCACTTCCTCAGCCATGGTCTTGGCAGTGGCGTAGTCGCTGGGGGCCAGTTTGACCAGGTTGCCGTACTTCGCGGTCAGCCGGGTCAGCTGGGCCTCGATCGCATCGGCGTGCTTGTGGCCCTTGGCCTCTGCCAGCTTGGCCTCGGCGGCGGCGCGGGCGGGTTCGTAATCGGACGAGCCCTCGATGGATTTCAGCAGCGCCTTGGCGTCTTCGGTGATCTGCTTCAGAAGTTTGGTCGCCTGGGTGTAGTCGTTGTCGGCCAGATCGGTGCGCGCGGCGTCGAGTTTTGCAGCAGCCAGCCGGTCCGTCAGCGCCTTGATCCGGTCCTGGGTGGCATCGTTGTTTTCCGGTGCCAGCGCGTCCACCGCCGCCTGGGCATCGGTCAGCGCCGGGGTGTAGAGGGCTTCTGCTGCCAGCAGCCGCTGGCAGGCCAGGAGTTTCTGATAGGCCTTCTCGAACATTGGCCGGGCGAGGGGATAGGTGCGGGCCGCCAAAACCGCCTTGTACTTGGCGAAATCCGCATCCGCCCGGGTGATCAGATGCCGGCCGGCTTCCTTGCCCGCGCCGACCAGCGGCGGACGCAGGTTGTTGAAGAAGGGATCCTCCCAGCCCAGCACTGTTTTGACCATTTGAATGTCGGCATCGGTGGCTGTCTCCCAGCCCGCGGCAGCCTTGGCCTTCCCGGCGGCGGCCTTGAAGTCGCGGGCGGTCTGCTTGGCTGTGCTTTCGTCGAGCAACGCCTGGACTTCGGTCTTGCGGTGGGTCAGCTGGGCTTCGACATCGCCGCCTTGGGTGGTGATCTTGGCGATGATCGCGGCAGCCTTGGTGCGGTCCGCCTTGATGGTCTTGAACAGCTCGCCGTCGGCGCGGGCTTGTTCGGCGATTTTGCGGGCGGCGCCAAGTTTGGCCTCGGCGCCCTTGTAGTCATAGGCCTCCGGCTTGATCAGATCGTCTGCTTCGCCGCTTAGCTTGTTGGCGTCGCCGATGTGCGGCTGCAGGCAATTGGCATCGTTCAGCGGCGCAAGCGCGGCAATCTGCGCCGCCAGCGAGGCCTTCAGCTCGCCGTAGGCGCGGTGCTGGTGGATCAGCACCATCGCCTGCTTGAGATTTGAGATGGCGCTGTCCAGATGCGCCCTTGCATCGTCGTATTTCTTGGCCGTCTTGGCTTTTTCGGCCTCTGCCGCGGGCAATTGGGCCTTGGCGATCAGCGCGGTGAAATCATTGCCGGTATCGGCCGCGACCACCTTGTCGCGGATACCGGTGAAGACCTTGAAGGCCGGATCCCACTTTTTCTTCAGATCGTCGAGCGCGGCGGTATCGGTCATCCCGTCCAGCTCCACCGCGGCCTCTGCCGCGGCCTTGGCGCTGTCCGCCCGTTTCCCGGCGTCCGCCAGGCAGGTGCTGGCGGCGGCGAAGTCCAGTTTCAGCGCGGCGGCTGCGGCCTCGGCCATCAGGGCCTTGGCGTCCTCCAGCAGGGTTGCCGCCTGCGGCACGTTTTTCAGCGGGTCAATCTTGCCCTGAACCGCCACGCGCTTTTCCTTGTAGGCCTTGCAAGCGTCCGCCTGGGAGGTGGCGGCGGGCCAATCGCCCTGGGTGGCGTCCAGCAGGGTCAGGGCGGTGGAGTATTTGTGCAGCACTGCTTCGGCCTTGGCGGAGGCAAGGTCGGCCTCCATCTTGAGGATGAGCGCTTGGATGCCGGAGGCGCCGTCGTGCTCCTTGAACGCCTTCAGCTTGGCCTCGAAAGCGGTGAGCTTGGGGCCGTATTGCTGAACAACCGGGATTTCCTTCTCGATGAAGGGCCGCACGCTCCAGAACTTGTCCAGATTCTTGAGCGACTCGGTGTAGTCCTTGGAGGTGGCCACGTCTGAATCGGTGTAATAGCCGTTGGCCTCGTCCAGCTTGTCCTTGAGCAGGTTTTTGACCGCGGCGGCAAGCCCGGCCCAGCTGTCGACCCAGGTCTTGGCGTTCGGGCGCTCGGTTTCATAGCGTTTGCGCCGCGCCCGCACCTTGGCGGTCCTTTCGTGGACCTTGGCGATCTCGTCCAGCTTCTGGATGCCGTCCTTGAATTTCTTGGCGGCCTTGTCCTGCTGGGCGGCATCGTAGAGCCGCTCCATCTCCCGCGCGGCGTCGTCCACCGCCGGGTCGCCGACGGTGACGCCGCGGGCGGCATCGGCCAGCGCCTTGCGGTCGGGGTCGAGCGCCATGAAATGGGCGAACGCATCCGCCAGGACTTCGGCCTTGGCAATCTCGGCCTCGGCCGCGGTAAGATCCGCCGTGGCGGTTTTCAGGTCGTGCGCCTTGGCCCTGTCCACCGCGGCGGTGCGCAAGCCCTTGATGCGGGTAATCTCCGGCGCGATCTCGGGTGCTGCGGCCTTGGGGTGGCTGGTCAGCGGCACCATCCGCAGATCGAAGATCTCCAGCGCCTTCTGGAATGCGGTCTTGTTCTGGGTGTCGGCGGCAACCGCCTTTTGCAATGCGTCCAGCGCCTTTGCACCGGCATCCAGCTTGGCGCCGCTGGCGTCCTCGGGCTTGGCCTTGGCCTGGGCGGCCAGTGCCGCGACCTTGTCGAGCGCGGCCTTCCATTTATCCGGGGTCTGGCTGACCGCCTCCGGCACCATGGTGTTGTAGGCCTTGACCGGCCCGTCCTTCAGCGCCTTGAGCGCGGACTCGATCCGGGCGATCTGTTCGTCGGCAGTGGCGTCCGCGGTATCACCGCCAGTGTCCCCGGAGGGCGGGGCAGCCTGTTCAGGTGCCTTGGCCGGGGCCGCTGGCTTGGCGGTTGTAACTGTATCGCCATCACCTGCCGCCGCTGCCTTGGCGCTGGCCGGGACTGCGTCGCCGCTGCCGGTTTCCGCGGCGGCCTGGCGGGCCTTGGAAATCGCCTGCGCCAGCGGGCCGACCGCCTTGAGCGCGCCCTCGTAATCCGGCGGGCTGGCGGCGGCGCGGGCCTTGATCTGGGTCCAGACGGTTTCGATCTTCTCCGACTGCGCGGTTTTCAGTGCCAGCACCTCTTCGATCAGCGGTTCCAGCTTGGCCGCGGCCTGCCGCCACTTGCCTTCCAGCAGGCTCTGCCGCTTGGCGCGGGCGGCGGCGTCCTGGGCGGCGGTCTTCATCTCAGCCGAGAGCGTGGCGACATGTTCCAGCGCGGCAGCAAAGCCGCTGCCCTCGGCCTTGGCCTGGATCGCTTTCCACAATGTCTCTGCCTTGGAGAGATCGATACCGGTGATGTCGCGGAGCTTGGCCATGCTGGCCTCGACCTTGGCGGCGGTAGTTTTCCACTTGGCCTCTGCCGGGTCCGGCCCGGCAGAGGGGGCGGCTGGTGCTTCCGGCGGCGTATCGGTGACGGTGTCGCCGCTGGCGGCCGGAGCAGCCTGGGGGGCGTCCTGCGCCGTTTGATCTTCGTCATCATCCTCCGACTCGACGACATTGCCGCTGGGATCGAGAATGAGGATCTTGTATTTTAGCCCGACCACCATGAACATCTTCTTGGCCTTGCGGGCCATGCCGGGCACGATCTTGCCCTCGACCGACATTGATAGTTCCTTGCCGTCCAGCTTGAGGCTGCCGAAGGTGAACTGCGGGGTTTCGCCATCGGATTTCGCCTGCTTGCCCAGCACCTTTGCGGCCTTGGTCTTGTGGGTGAGAAAAATCGAATTCTCGATCTTTTTGCCAAAGCACAACCCGAAGGACAGCGCGCGCTTGCGGGCGATTGCCATCTGTTGCTTGATTTCTTTTGCAGCGGATCCGTCAAGAGGCATGGGGCAGCTCCCTGAACTGAAAAACTATTTAAAACCAGATGCTTAAGTTGCCATATTTGCAAGGGTCGCATGGAAGCCGGAGTCCGGCAAGATTTTTTTCTTGTCAATCACCGCTAGCTTGTCACACTCGAACGCGATGTGCATCGAGGTGAAACGATGATGGTTTTCCACCCGGCCGCGGACGCCAAATGAACGGGCCGCGCCTTGCCCGGGCCGCGGTTTTTGCGGTCTTTGCGGGGGGATGCGCCGGGCTGGCCGTGTGGCCGTTTGCCTCTGACAGCGGAACCGGACACAGCGGAGGAAGTTCCATGAGCGCAACCACGGCAGCAGATCTTGACGGCGCCTGGATCGTGCAGAAGGCCAGCGGCGAGGGGCTGGAGAAGGCTGCAGGCCTGCGGTTCGATTTCGACGGCGGCACGCTGTACGGCTCCAGCCCGTGCCGCAGCTTCACCACCACGTTCGGGCCGGGGCTGGAAAACCTGATGCTGTCGCCGTTCCAGATCGGCGGCGGGCTGTGCGACGAAGAGACGATGATTGCCGAGCGGGAGTTCCTGGAGCAGATGCGCCTGGTCAACCGTATGGAAGTGACCGTGGAGGGCGAGCTGGTGATGTACAATTTCGACCAGCCGCTGCTATGGGCCAAGCGGCTGGAAGAGTGAGGCGGCTGCGGCGGGTTTCAGGCTGCAGGCCGTGGCTGTAAGAGAGGTGCGGCAGGCCTGCTTAGCGGGTGAAGCTGATCGGCAGGTTGAGCCTGATCCGGCTGGCCTCAAGCTGTTTGGGGGCGGCGGGAAACCGGCCGGCCCGGGCGACGGCGGCGAGGGCGGCCTGGTCGAAGGCGGCAATCCCAGAAGATTTGGCGATCCTGTGATCCAGCAGCCGCCCGTCGCGGGCGACGGTGAGGCGCAGCACCACCTGAGCCTGACCGCGGGCGCCGGAGGGGTAGCGCTTGCGCCGCTCGATGCGGGCGCGGATCTTGTTGCCCCAGACATTGCGCAGCTTGGCTTCGCGGCCCGGATTGGCGGTGGCGGTCCGGGCGCCGCCTGCCTGTCCGGCCTCTGCGCCGCCGCCTGCACCCGCGGCGCGCTGGCCTGCCTGTCCAGCGGCGTTGCGGGTAGAGTTCGCCTTGGGCGGCGGTGTCTGCTGCGGCTTGGCCTGCGGTTCCGGTTTTCGCTCTGGCTCCGGTTCCGGCCTGCGCGGTTTCGGTGGCGGTGGCGGGGCGGTGTCCGCCTGTACCGGACGGGCGGCTGCAGGTTTGGCGAGCGGGGCCAGTACCGCGGCGCGGGGCGCCTGGGCCAGCTCGATCTGCGGCAGCGCCGGGGCCTTGGCCTGCGGCAGCGGTTCGGTGTTCGGCATGTCGATCTGCGGGGTGGTTTCGGGCGGTTTCTGCCAGGCCTCTGCCATGCGGGCGACCTCGGCGCTGGCGGGCTGGATCGAAACCAGAGCATCACCGCCCGCGCCGCTGGACTGGGCGCCGCTTTCCGGTGCGCTGGCAAAGAGCGCGATGTGAATGAGGCCTGCAAGGCCCGCAAAGACGGTGAATTCAGCGGCGCGTTTCATGGCTGGCGCACCACCAGTTCGGCGCTGGAAAGACCGGCCTCTGCCAGCTGGCGCAGGATCCGGGCCAGCGTTTTGGCCTCCAGCCGGGCGTCGGCGCGCAGTTGGACGTTGGGGCTGCCTGCACTGGCGGCGGCGAGGCGGGTGAGGGCGGCCTCGCCCTCGGCCCCGTCGAAATGCATCCGTCCCGCGGCGTCGATATAGAGCACGGGGTCGGCCTCTGGCGCGGTTTCGGAGGCGGCATCGGGCGGGGTCACGTCGAAGGGGTCGGGCTGGGCCAGCCGGGAGGTCATCAGAAAGAAGATCAAGAGCAGGAACACCACGTTGATCATCGGCACGATGGATTCGGCGCGGGGGCGGCGGGGGGGATCTGTCAGGTCCATGGGTATTCCCTCACTCCACCAGAACAACGTTGCTGAGACCCGCCTGCCGCAGCAGCGCGGTCACGTCGGTGATGCGCTGCAGGCTGGCGCCGTCGCGCCCCCTGAGAATCAGCATGTCGGCTGGGGTCTTCATCAGGGGGGCCAGCGCCTGGGCCAGGTTGCTGTCCGCCACCGGCACGCCATTCACATCGAGGTTGCCGGGGCCGACGCCGATCAGCCGGGGCGGGCCGTCATAGGTGCCGCCCTGTCCGGCCAGCGGCAGCTGCAGAACGGTGTCCATGCCAAAGCGCGAGGCCAGCATGAAGAACACCAGCAACAGGAACACCACGTCGATCATCGGCGTCAGGCTGGGTTTGCGCCGGGGGCGCGGTGCGGGGGCGAGCTGCATGGGGTTACTCTGCGGCCAGCGCCAGCTGGTCGGGCCGGGAGGCGACGAAGATTCGGGTGGCGCTGTCCTCCAGGTCGCGGCGGATGCGGCTGATCACGGCCTCGAACCAGGTCAGCGCGGCGGAGGCGGGGATGGCGACCGCCATGCCGGCGGCGGTGGTCAGGAGCGCCTCCCAGATGCCGCCGGCCAGCAGGGCCGGGTCGGCCTTGGAGCCTGCGGCCTGCAGCGCCTGGAAGGCGGCGATCATGCCCAGAACAGTGCCGAGAAGGCCCAGGAGGGGCGCGATGGTGGCGATCAGCTCCAGCGCGCCGAGGCCGGTGGCGGCACTGGCCAGATGCAGTTTGGCGACCCGCGCGGTTTCTTCGCGGGCGCGGTCCTCTGGCAGGGCGGCGGTGGCGTTGAGGGCTGCGGTCACGACCTTGGAGCGCACGCCGATGCGGTTTTTCACGATGGCAAGTGCGGCGGTGCGGTCGCCGCGTTCATAGGCCGCGACGGCATCGGCGGCCTTGCCGCGGGACCAGGCGCCGATAAGGGCCAGCCGCCAGATTTTCCACAGAATCAGCGCCAGGGTGATGATTGACAGCGCGGCAATGGCCCAGATCGAGGGGCCGCCGTCGCGCAGGAACTTCAATGCCTTGGCATAGGCATCATTGGCCATCTGCGTCAGTTCGGGCTGTTCAGCCACGGGCTGCGGGGCAGGGGGGGCTGCTGCGTCCGCGGCCGGGATTTCTGCATCTGCGGGAAGAGCAGGGGCCGGAGTAACAGGGGTTGACGGCTCTGGCGCTGTTTCGGCGGCGGCGGGTGTGTCTGCGGTGATGGCAGGAATTGGAGCTGCCGGGGTGTCCTGCGCTGCGGCAAAGGGGGCCATGAGCAGAAAGGCAGCCGCGGCCGCGGGTAAACGAAGGGTCATGGACCGGTCTCCAGCCAGAGGCGCTGCAAGGGCAGCGGCGTCAGTTTTTCGGAAATGGCTGGGCGGCCCCTGAGGGAACGGGGAGTGCCTTGCTGGATGCGTCCCGGGGAAACGCGGGGGCACGGGTAGGAAAACCAACCCGTTTTGTCAAGATTTAGGGATCAGGCAGCGGCGGACTGCCAGGTCATCGCCTCGAATTCCTCGCGGAAGGCGAAGCGGGCGAGGTGGCGGTCGATGATATCGCGCGCCTCGGCCAGGTCTGCCGCGTCCGGCGCGGTAACCTCGGCGGTGAGGACGCCATCGGCGGCGTGCAGGGTGGCAGGCCCCATTCCCAGTGCCACGGTGCCGCGCGCGTCGTCGTGTTCCACGGCCACCTTGTGGGCGAAGTGCTTGCACAGCTGCTGCAGGTATTTGGAGGCGTTCGGGGTTTCGAACCGGCCCTGGTCGGTGAGCATGATACAATCCTTAGTCTTTTACTCAGATTGCGGCACAATAGCGCGCCGGGGGCGTGCCGCAAGCGGAAATCCGATGGCTGTTTTACCAGCGCGGCGCGATTTTCGCTGCTGACAAGCGGGGCATGGGCGCCTACAAGGGCCACGCTGCGGTGCAGGCAGGATCCGCGCCCTTGCCCAAGTAAGTCTCTGAACCAGGGGCCAAGGGCCGGGCGGATACGGCGACCCACATCTCAAGCGGTTCCATGAAAATCCTTGAGAGGCCTCCAAAATGTTCCGGGCTTTTGAAAACCTTGTCGATCCATTTGCGCCTGCGCATCAGGCGCCGCCGCGGCCCGCCTTGCGGGCCTATCTGGCGCAGCAGCTGGCGCCCTACCGCAAATGGCTGCCCTTGATGTTTGCCACCGGCGTTCTGACCGCGCTGATGGAGAGCGGGCTGATCTTCTATTCCGGCCGGGTGGTCGATCTGATGGCCGGAACCGGCGCAGGGGCGTTCTGGGCGCAACATGGCCGGGAGATGCTGCTGGCGCTGTTTTGTGTACTGATCCTGCGGCCGTCGCTGGTGGGGCTGAACCATCTGCTGCTGGAGCAGACGCTGTCGTCGAACCTGCAGGAGCAGGTCCGCTGGCAGGCGCATAGGCATCTCTTGGGGCAGTCGGCGGGGTTCTTTCAGAACGATTTCGCCGGGCGGCTGAGCAACCGGGTGATGCAGATGGGGCCTGCGGTGCAGGACAGCGTGCATATGCTGTTCGAGGCGGTGCTGTTTGCCGTCACCTATATGATCGGCGCGGTGGTGGTGCTGTCGCAGATCGACTGGCGGCTGGCGGTGCCCTTGGTGGCCTGGGTGGGTCTTTATGCGCTTTATGTGCGGCACACCGCGCTGAATGTAGCGGCGACGGCTGAGAAATGGTCCGATGCGCGGTCCGCCGCGACCGGGCGGATTGTCGATGCCTATGGCAATATCGAGACGGTGAAGCTGTTTGCCCGCGACGGGCAGGAGCAGGCCTATGCGCTGTCGGCACTGCGGCGGCTGCGGACGCGGTACCAGCGGTTCCTGCGGATGATGACGCGGCTGGCGTTCGGCAGCATTGCCATTAATGGCGTGCTGATCCTGATCGTGGTGGCGCCTGCGATCTGGCTGTGGATGCATGGCCACGTGAGCGTCGGCGAGGTGGCGGCGGCCTCAGCCCTGACGATCCGGCTGAACGGCATGAGCGGCTGGATCCTGTGGGTGACGATCCGGCTGTTTGAGAACATGGGGGTGATCCGTGAGGGGCTGCGGTCCCTGTCGGCGGAACATGAGGTAACGGATGCGCCGGAGGCAAAGCCGCTGGAGGTGCACAGTGCCGAGGTGCGGGTCGAGGGGCTGCGGCATCATTACGGCAACACCCAAGGCGGGGTGAATGGCATTGACTTGCATATCCCCGCGGGTCAGCGGGTCGGCATTGCCGGTCCGTCGGGGGCTGGGAAATCGACTTTGATCAACCTGCTGCTGCGGTTCCGCGACCCGGAGGGCGGGCGCATCCTGATCGACGGGCAGGACATCCGCGGCGTGACGCAGGAGAGCCTGCGCAGCCGGATCGGGGTGGTGACGCAGAACACCTCGCTGATCCACCGCTCGGTGCGGGCCAATATCATGTACGGCAATCCCGGCGCGACCGAGGCGGAGATGATTGCCGCCGCCAAGCGGGCGGAGGCGCATGAGTTCATCATGGGCTTGCGCGACCATGAGGGGCGGACAGGCTATGACGCTCATGTTGGCGAACGCGGCGTGGCGCTGTCGGGCGGCCAGCGGCAGCGGATCGCGATTGCGCGGGTGGTGCTGAAGAACGCGCCGGTCCTGATTCTGGATGAGGCGACCTCGGCACTCGACAGCGCGGTGGAGGAGGCGATCCAGAAAACTCTGCTGGACGTGATGCAGGGCAAGACGGTGATTGCGATCGCCCACCGGCTGTCGACGATTGCGCAGATGGACCGGATTGTGGTGCTGCAGGAAGGTGAAATCGCCGAGGACGGCAGCCACGCGGAGCTGTTGGCGCGACGGGGTGTTTATGCCGGGCTGTGGCAGCGTCAGGCCGGTACGGCGGAGCGGGTGCCGGAGGCGGTGTAAGGGCTAGACGCCCGCCATCAGCACATCCACCGCGCGGGTGATCAGGTCGCCCTGATCTGCAACAGAGCCGGTGCGGCGCAGGCTGGCGCGGCGCACCGCCGCGATCAGCCGGGTCGCCAGCACCAGGCGCTGGCCGTTGTGGGTGATTTCCGGGTTCAGGTGCGTCACGGCTGGGTAGTTTACCAGCAGCGGGATGACAACGACGGAGGGATCGGGCGGCAGCAGGTCGCTTTCCACAACAACCATTGAAACGCCGTTGTACTCCGCGACGTCGAAACGGGTCAGGGTTTCCACGAGGATGCCCCTGGTGCGGTCATGATGTCCGCCAGCGGGTGGCCGTGCTGTTCGTGCCAGTCGGATTGTGCGGCAAAGGCGCTGGCGTTTTCTTCCAGCCATTGCTTGCGCCGTGCCTCGCAGACGGCCTGAAGCAATGCTGCCTCTGCCACGGCTGAGACGTTGATCCCGAGCGTCTTGGCGTGGTCCAACGCGCCGGCGTCCAGCGTCAGGGAGGTCTTGCGTTTGGCGGTGGCGGTCATGGCGTATGCTCCGTCTGGGTACCGCTAATATATACCGCAAGATGCTATTTCACAAACTCCGGTGCACCGGACTGGGCGCACCGGGTATTCATGTTGGGCAGGAGAGGCTGTTTCAGACCGCTTCGGCGGTCTCGGGAATGTCCTGCCGGGTTCGGGTGCGGATCTGATCAATATCGCTTTTCAGGGTCTGGAACACCGCATCTCCGAACCACTCCAGCGAGGCCTCGCACATCGGGTCCCCGGCCATGGCGGCCAGCAGGGTGCTGTAGTCATAGGCGCCTTCGAACAGTGGCACCATGCCGTCGCGGCTGCCGGCGGCGCTGTAGACGTTGCCGGGGGCAAAGACGTCCAAACGGTCGCGGGCGGAGACGTTTTTCAGGTGGTAATGCGCGATGCGGGGCAAGAGAATTCGGCGGGCCTCCACCGGGTCGTCGCCGCCTTCCCAGACGTGCAGCGCGTCGAAATTGATGGCGAGCGCGTCGTGGCCGGTGGCGTCAATCAGGTCGCAGGTGGCGGCCAGCGTATCGGCGAGGGTGCCGGGGTGGGTCTCTACCAGCAGCCGCAGCCCGTGGTCGTCGGCGATGATGCAGGCTTCGCGCAGGGCGCGGATGGTCTGGCGGCGCTCGTCAGGCGTGGCGGCGGCGCTGGACTGCTGGCCTGCGAAGGTGCGCATCTTGGCGGCGCCCCAGGTGCGGGCCTGGGTGCAGAGCGCCAGGGTGCGGGTCCGCAGCAGATCGGGGTCATGCAGCGGCAGGTAGTCGCTGATCATCGGCACCGACAGGCCCTGCGCGGCCATCCATTGCGCATTGTGAATGGCCAGAGGTGACTGGTTGCGGGCGTGGACCCCCCACAGCTCGATGCCCTGAAAGCCGTTGTCGCGGGCCCAGAAGGCGATGTCCTTGAGCCCGATCAGCTGGTGGCGGAAGGAAATGGTGCAAAGCGAGATTTTCATGCCGGTACCTCCTGCGGCTGGGTGTCGTCCAGTTGGGAGCTGGCCGGAAAACTGGGCTGGGCTGGCAGGTTGGCGGCGCACCAGATGTCAAACTGGGTGTGCAGCGCCGCCTTGATGGTGAATTCGAGCTGGTCCAGCGCATCCAGCGCCGCGAACAGGTCGGGGATCATGGCGCGGTCGCCTGTATGGGCGATGCGGGCGGCGAGGAAGTGCAGGCTGCGGAAGCCTTCGCAGAGTGCCTCGACCCGGTCGCATTCGGCGTCGAAGGGTTCAAACGCGGTGTCCAGCTCCTGCCAGAAGAAGGCGAAGGCGTGCTCATAGGCGTATTTGCGCAGGGAGAGCACCGGCATTTCCCGCACCGCGCGGCCCAGGTCCGCCAGTGCCAGCGGGCGGGCAGGGTCGCAGTGGTATTCAAAGATCCCCCGCAGGGCGGAGGTCAGCAGGTTGCCGTCCGCGCGGAAGGTCTCGGTGAAATAAGCGGCCAGATCCTGTGGCTGCGGTGCCTGGGCGTTGCCGCTGTTCAGGATGTATCCACCCGCGACGGTGGGCTGCGCCATGGCGTTCAGGATGGTCTCGCGCGGCAGGTCGCCGCGCCAGCGGTAGTCCGGGTCGTGAAGGTGCCAGAGGTCAGGGTCGTGGGTCAGCTCGATGATGACGTAATGCGGGAAGGGGTTCTGATTGTACTTATTCTCGCGCTCCGGCAGGTGGAACATGTCGAGGAACACCACCAGTTGCTCGTCGTCGGATTTGGTCGAGAGGAGCTGCTCGAAGCGGATGAGGTTCGCTTCCTTGGTCTTGGTGTGGTCGTACCATTCGCGCACCGGGATATTGTAGAGCCGCTCGACCCAAGCCGCGAAATGATCCTGGGTGATTTCCTCGCTGTGGTAGGCGAGCTGCATCGCCGGGGTCACCGCAAAGCTGCTGTCCCAGGTGCCGAAGTAGAAGGGGCGGAAGTTCAGGTGTTCGTGGCGGCGGATCGCGGCGCAGAGGCAGCTGACGAAGCAATGCACGGTGATTTCGCTGGGGGCGGGGGCGGTGTCTGCGGCGGGTTCGGGAGCCTCACCCAGCAGCATGCGGATCAGTCCGTCGACGGTGGCGAAGTCATCCTTGGACAGCTCGCGTTCAGGCATTTCGATGCCGTGGTCCGTTTCCAGATGCAGCATCAGGTTTATGAGGACCACCGAGTCGATGTGCAGGTCGTCGTTCAACACCGCCTGCGCGGAGAAATTCTGCATATGCGGGTTGGCGAGCGGTCCGGCCAGTGTCCGGCGGACGGCCTCGAGAATACTGTCGTAAGTCATGCGGGAACCGCCTCCTGTGCGTACTGGGCCGAGATTTCGCGGCGGCTGATCTTGCCGTTGGCCTGGCGGGGCAGGGCGGGCAAGTGTTTGATCAAGGCGGGCTGCTGGTAGTCCGCCAGTGTGCTGCGGCAGGCCTGGCGGATGGCGTCTTCGGTTGCCGTGCCTGAGTAGAGCAGGCCGGCACGGGCGCCGGAATGCGGGTCGGTGAGGCGGAAGGCAACTGCATCGGAGACACCGGGCAGGGCCATTACTGCCTTTTCGACGTCCTGCGGATAGACGTTGAGGCCCGCCACGTTGATCATGTCGTCTGCGCGGGCGGTGAAGACCAGCATTCCGCTGCCGTTCAGGTGGCCGAGGTCGCCGGTGTCGACCGTCTGTCCCGCAATGGTGATTCGCACGGCCTCCGGGGTGCCGCTTTGGCCTGCTGTCAGAACAACATGGGGCAGCGGCTGGCCGACGTCATAGGGGTTCTGCAGATCCTGGTTGATGGCGACGCATCCGGCCTCGGAGCAGCCGTACTGCTGGAACAGATAGGTGGTTCGGGCGCGGATCAGCTGGAACCAGGCCTCTGGCAGCACGGTGCCGGAGGTGTTGGCAGCGTAGAGCCGCTGGTCCGCGGGCAGGAGGCGCGCCAGCGTGTGCAGCATCGCAGGCGACGTGTAGAGCAGCGGTTGATCCGTTTCGCGCAGGCGGCGCAGGATGTATTTCGGGTTCAGGCTGTCGAGCACGACCGGCACATGGCCGCGGTGCAGTGCCACGAAAACGCCGGCAATAAGCCCGTAGGA
Organism: Leisingera sp. CC-HEC093; assembly: GCF_059429195.1. NCBI lineage: Bacteria > Pseudomonadati > Pseudomonadota > Alphaproteobacteria > Rhodobacterales > Roseobacteraceae > Leisingera > Leisingera sp. CC-HEC093. The sequence goes on from NZ_JCAIJR010000005.1 coordinate 74,344, forward strand.
ATGGGTGACAGGGCAGGCGATGACCGGTGTCATCGCGGTGCTGGCGGTGAAGAAGGCGGCGTAGCTTTCGACCTCTGCCGCGATTTCAGCCCATGTGCGGGTGATCACCTTGGCCGCACCTGTGGTGCCGGAGCTCATCTGCACCAGCACGCCGCCGCGCGGCGTGTCCCCGGATTGCTGCAGCGCGGTCTGTTTCAGACCGTCGCTGAGCATCACATCGCAGCCCGCGGCCTGCGCCATATCGCGGGCGGTCTCCGGCGGGATGCCGGGGTGGATCGGGAAGACGCCGGCATTTTGCGCGCGCAGGTACAAAAGTGCCGAGAGCGCGGCGCCAGCGTTCTGCATGTGCAGGCCGTAGCGGCGGGTGGCGGGATCAATCAGGACGCGGTCCAGCCGCGCGGCGAGCTGAGAGGGGTCGATTGGGGTGTCGTTCAGAACAAACAAGGCAGTCATCCTTTCTCGGTGGCCAGGGCATTGGCGATCAGGTGGCCGTGCAGCGGGGCGTCAGGGTCAATCTTGCGGGTGATCAGGCTTTCGGCACGGATTTGCGGGGTGAAGGGCGCGAAGGCCGCCTGACGGTCCTGCATCCCGTGCTCAGCCGCGTAGCGGTCCAGCCGGTTGCGCACCCGGCGCCAGAAGACGGTTTCCGGCAGGCCGTAGTGGCGTTGCAGAAGGTCGGAGACGTCAGCGAGGTTGAAGACAAACAGCGTGTCCATCACCAGCCAGCGCAATTCCTCAGCAGTGGACATGCGGTGGAATTGGTCCAGCGGCGCGTCCTGGTAGGCTGGATCGATCTGCGCAAGGTCCGGGCAGAGATCGGGTCGCGACAGCAGGTCCTGCACGTATTCCAGGCTTTCGTGGAAATCGCGCGCAATCAGACCAGTTGGCCAGCCGTTTTCGTGGTGCAGGATCAGGTTCTGGCCATGCGCCTCCAGCCCGATGCCGTGGGCGGCCATGAGGTGCCAGATTGGCAGCACGGCAACCTCGATCAGCTGGGCGAGCCAGGCGTCCAGCCCATGCGCCTCGATCCAGGGGGTGATCAGGGGGGTGCCGTCGGGTTCCGTCAAGGCGAGGCCGTTGAAGGGCATCATGCTGTCTGCGGGCAGGCCAAGCGACTCTGGGCTTTGCCGCCAGATCGCGGCCAGATGCCCGTCCAGCGCGGTGCCGCGGCCCGCGGTGATGGCGGCGTATTCCGGCAGGATGGTGAGCGGGTAGCGGCTGGTGAACAGGGGGTCGCTGTCCAGCACATCCGCCAGCCAGCAGGAGATCGCGGGCGCGACGGCGACCGATTCCGGCGCGAGAGTGCGCAAGGAGGACGTATTGCGCATCGCCATTGCGGTTTTCACATGGGCGCGGGCGGGGGTTCCGGCGTTCATTAGAGTGCGGACTGACTGAGTTGCGCGGTAAACCTCGCCGATGGGGCCGATTTCTGCCAGCTGGCCGGCCTCGCGCCAGGTGGTGAACAGCGGATCGTCCTGCAGATTGGCGTGCTGCCAGGGGTGCAGAGGCAGCAGGCGGTGGGTGCTGAGCGGTGCGCCCTGTTCTTCCGCCAGTGCGGTGATGCGATGCCATTCGGCGGTGCCCAGCTCCCGTTGCCAGAAGTCTTTACAGGGCAGCACCTGCTGCACCAGGTCATAACGGAACAGCACGCCGGTCAGGCGGAAGGTTTCGCCGCCCTCCGGCCCGTAAGACAAGTGGTCAGCGTCGGAAAACCCGCTGCGGGCCTTGAAGCAAGGGTGATAGGGGTGACCTTCGTGCAGGGCGGTTTCCAGCGCGGAAATGCTCAGGCGGTGCCGCCGTGCTGCCGCGGGGATGTGCCGTGCAGTGAGGTTGCTGAGGTGTTCGGTGTGGCTGAGGTCGGCGCGCAGGATCTCCAGCGCGGGCGAGGGGTCTGCGACCGCTGCCAGCACGTCTGCGGTTGAGGCGGGGCGCCAGGTGCTGCCGTCCTGGACTTCGATGCTGCCCTCCTGCAGACGGTAGCGGCCGAAAGCACCACGGCGGCCGCGGGCGCGGAACTGCGTCCCGCGCAGGGACCAGCTGACGGTCCGGCTGCGATCCAATTCAAGCGATGCGGCCCAGCCTTCGCTGAGCAGCGCCTCGCACAGCTGGCGCAGCACGCGAGGGGCGGAGGTGGTGCGGCTCAAGCTCTCATGCAGGGACATCGGTACGATCCTGCATAGGCTGCGGCTGCACCGCGGCGATAGGATTTGGCATTTGCAGGAACAGCCCCTCTTGCGCTTCGGTTTCCAGCTCATCCACGTTGCGGGCGCGGGTCAGCAGGTTGGCCTTGGCGGTGAGCGCAGGCGCGGCCAGCAGATACTGGGCGAACTCTGCCCCGGCGCCGCTGAGGCGGCTGGCGGCAGCGGTCAGGCGGCGGCGCAGCTGCAGCAGCAACGCGGGCTCCGGCACCAAACCGTCGCAGCCCAGGCGGCGGATCACCGCGAAGATCTGGTTGACCACCAGGTAATAGGCCAGCCGCTCATTGATATGCGCGCGGGGGTAGACCAGTGCGGGCTGGTCTGCCAGCGGCGGCTCCAGCGCGCTGAGGCGGGGCAATGCGTCCTGGGCGATGAAATAGCCCTGGTTGTCGCGGTAGTAGCCGCGGGACGGCAAGCCGGTGCTGAGGTCCAGGAGGCTGTTCTGCTGGTGCGCCTCCAAGGCGATGCCGTGGCAGTCATAAAGCTGCAGCACCGGGTCGAGCATGCAGGTAAGATAGGCGTCGAACCAAAGGCGGGCGGTGTCGCTGGGGGCTTCGCCGCGCTCTGACGCCAGCCGCTGAATAAGACTGGCCAAGAGGGCGCTGCGGCCCGGCAGCGGGTCGGCGGTGAGGGCGGCGAGGTTGTAGATGCCCTTGCCTGCGGAACCCATGAAGGGATTTTCGCGCAAGATCACCTCAAACCCGCTTTCACGGCGGCCCGGCAGGGACAGGGTCAGAAAGGCCGGGTCGTTGAGGATGCGGAAGCGCGGGTTGAGGCTGTCCGCGTTCAGGTGGTGCAGCAGCCGGGCCATGGAGACGCCGGTTTCCAGTTCATTGTGTTTGGTCACGCGCAGGGAGTTGGTCAGCCGCACCGGGATTGAGAATTTCAGCATCCAGGGGCAGCCGGGCGCATAGAGTGTGCGCACAGAGGAGGTGGCGGCAAATTCGCAGCCGCCCTCACCCAAATCGCGCAGGCGGCCGGAGGCCAGCAGCACCTGCACGTCCGGGTCCAGCCGCAGCATCTGCGCCTGCAGCGGGTGGGCGGGGATCAGCACCTCATCGGACCGCAGCCGGAAGGCGCCGTCCAGGCCGGGGATCTGCCGGATCAGGTCGCTGGCCGCGCCCTGTGCCGCACCTTGCGACACGAGGCTTTCGTCTGCGGCAAAGAAGGTGAGGCGGAATTGCCCCGAGTATTCAGGTGCATAAGCCGACTGTTGCCAAAGCGGCAGCCCGTCGCGGCTTTTGGGTGTGGGGTGCTGCCAATGTCCATAGCTGAGCGCCTGCTCCGCTGTCAGGAAGCTGTCCGGCTCATCCGCGTCCGCGTGGCAGCGCAGGATGTTTTCGATCTCTCCATTGCTGTTGAAGAGCGCGCGCAGGAATTCCGGCAGCTTTGCTGTGTCGCGGCTGTTCAACCGTGCAAAACAGTCCTGGGCGATCAAGGTGAGGACCTGCACTGGCGGCGCGGCTTGCCAAGTGCTGGAGCCGTCGAAGAGGATTTGCGCCTGGCCAAAACGGTGCGGGCCGGTCTCGGAGAAGTAGGCGATTTTGACCCGCAGCCGGGCGGGAATGTGGCTGAGCGGCAGTTCAACTGCATCGCGGCTGCCGGTGAGGATAGCGCTGCCGGGGGCCATTTCGCGCAGATAGGTGTTGAGCAACGCCTGCAGCGAGGCGGTTTGCGCCGCAGCGGCGGCGCAGGGGCCGGGGTGGAATGGGGGCTGAAAGCTCATCGCGGGCCTCCCGGAAGGGAGGGGAAAGAGGCAGTGTGCATGGTGCAAACGGGTCCCGTAGCCGGTCCGCGAGAACGGTCCCGGCGCAGTGCCGGGCCAGCAAGCGGGCCGGGTCAGATTTCGACAAGAACTAGCGGGATAGCTGGCTGCGGAGCGGCGCTGGCAAAGAGCTGGGCGCCGGATGTGAAGTGACGTTCACGCCGCCTGTTTAACCTGTTCGGCGGAGCGGGAAAAGGGATTTCCGACTATTTTACTGAGGTTTGCGGTTTTCCGCGGAAATCTGCCGAAACATGATGCCCGAGCGGCAGCGCCGGGACAGGCGCTGCCGCGGGTTGGTTAGAACTTGACGGTGGCTACAACAGAGAATGTCCGGCCGGGTTCATTCAGTGTTTGAATCTCACCGTTATCGGCTCCCCAAGTGGCACGGTCGGCATATGTCTTATCAAATACGTTCTTCACTTCAGCGCGGATGCTGACGTTGTTGTATGCAGGGGGGGTATACTCTGCGAAGAGGTTCAGCACTTCATAGGAGTCCATAGCAACAGGCGGAAGCCACCCGGGAGGCAGATCGTTGGCCCCGCTATCATACCCCAGTGCAGCGTCGATACTGCCGCCGACCAGTAAGTTCAGGCTTGGAATTTCCTGTTGCACTTCAAGCGCCAGAATTTCACCCAAGGGTGCGCCATAGTCGACAAGATTTGGCGCAGAAGCGATTTCCCCATTCAGATAGTTTTCGCTTTTGCTGAACGTGAACCGTGCAAAACCGCTGTTCCAGCCGTAGGTGGCGGCGACGTTGAAGCCCTTGCTTTCGAAATTCTCACCGGAAACAATCCCGGCCCGGGAAACGCTGCGGGCGTCGTCAATGCTGGTCTTGAACAGCTCGCCGCCCAGAGTCCAATTGCCGCGCTGCCAGTCCGCCCCGACGACGACGTTTTGGGCGCGGGACGAGCGGATGTCCGTGTAATCCCAAGGCCGGAAGAACAGGAAGTTGTCCTCCAAATCGTAACCGCCGAAGACATTGGAATAACCTGCCCGCAGTGACAGCGAATCGGTCACGTCATAGACTACCGACAGGTTGCCGCTTGCGCCCGAGACGTCATTGGTGAAGGCGTTGCCGCTTTGGGCAAAGTCCTGTCCGGTGAAATCCTGCCAGTCATAGCGCAGGCCGGCCGAGACGCTGAGCCGGTCTGTGGGTTCCAACCGGGCCTGGGCGAAGAGGCCGACGTTCTTGCTTTCCTCGCCGGTTTTGCCGTTGGTCCAGGACGCGTTCACGGAGGTTTCGCGGACCTGATAGTCGACACCGGCGGTGATGGTGTTGCTGTCGGACAGGTGGAAATCATTCTGCAGTGTCAGCGAATAGGTTTGCGCCGTGCTGTGTGTGGAGTCGCCCCAGGGATCGAGGGGGCGGTCCACGCTGATGTCAGAGAAACCGAGCCTTGCGGTGGGATCCCAGAGCCCGGTTTCGTTCCCGCTTTCATAACTCAGCGCGGCAATGCGGCGCTTGGTGTTGTACTCGAATTGCCCACGGCTGGTGTTGCCGGAGTTCGGCTGGAAGTTGCGGAGCGCGTTGTCTTCAACCTGCTGCAGAGACAGCTCAATCCGGTCCCCTTGGTCGCTCTCGTGGGCGAATTTCAAAAGGCTGGCGGTCAGGTTGGCGGAAGAACCCGGCACTTCATTTCCGTCGCCGTCTTCAAAGCTGTCGCCGGTGGCGCGTTTGGCGTAACCGAGGATTTCAAAGCCGTTGCTGCGGCCCGCCAGCGTCAGCGAGCCTTGGGCGGTGCCGCCGTTACTGGAATAGGACAGGCGGGACCGGCCGCCGAAGGTTTCGCCGTCTTCGATAATGTCTTCGGCGTCGATGGTTTCCATCACCACCCGGCCCGCCAGCGCGCGGGGGCCGGCGTCAGCGGGGGCCACGCCGGGATCGACGCGCACCGACTTCATCAGGCCGGGATCGAATGCATTGGCGCTGACATGGTGGAAGATACGGTTGTTTTGGCTGACGCCGTCCACTTGAATTGCGAGTTGCAGCATATCGACGCCGTTGACGAAGATCTTCTGCGCGACCGGTATGGCGCCGCCGACGGAGACCGAGGCGATGCCGGCAAACAGGTCCTTGAGGTCGCCCATGGCAGCGCGTTCGATCTCGGCGTCGGCCACATAGATCGAGGTGGCGCGGTCGGCGGCATTGCCGATTGGGTCGCGCTGTTTGACCACGATCGGGTCGAGCGACAGGACCTCGTCGTCCTCTGCCAGGGCGGCGGAGGCGGTGATGAGGGAAAGCGCGGTGCTGCAGAGCAGCCCGGACAGGCGGATGCTGGAAGTTCGTGCCATGATTAACCCGTGTTCTTGGAGCTGTTAGCTTGGGTTAAACCTGGCTTGCCTTTTCAAAGGCTTGGGCCTGATAGGGAGGGATTGCGCCGGGCGCAAGGATGTATTGTTGAGTAATTTAGTTTGCTATGCGCTGTTGCAGTTTTGCCGCGCAAGGGATGCGGCCGGAAACACATGGCCCCCGGCCGCCGGTGCGTTACGTGGCGGATGCGAAGGACATCAGCGCATAGGTGATCTGGGCGGTGGTGAATTCCGACACCCGGCTGTCCTCGTTTGGGGCCAGCTCCACCACGTCGCAACCTGCCAGATTGCGGCCCGCCAGCGCAGAGCGCACGATGTTCAGCGCCTGATAATAGCCAAGGCCTCCGGGAACCGGGGTGCCGGTAGCGGGCAGGATCGCGGGGTCAAGCCCGTCGACGTCAAAGCTGACATAGACGTCCTGCGGGAAATCCGCGGGCAGGGTGACGGACTGGATGTTGCCAGTGACCAGCTCCTCTGCGTCGATGGAGATCACGTTGCAGGCGGTGCGGCGGTCGACTTCCTCCTGGCTCATGGCGCGGACGCCGTACTGGGCGATGGGGATTCCGTCTTCCTCAGCCAGCAGCTGCATCACCGAGGCGTGGGAGTGGCGTTCGTCCTGATAGGCCTTGCGCAGGTCGGCGTGGGCGTCGATCTGGACGATGCCGACCGGGCGCCCCAGCGCGCGGGCGACACCGCGCACCGCGCCATAGCTGAGCGCGTGCTCGCCGCCCAGCGTCACCGGCACCGCGCCTGCGGCCACCGCGGTTTCGGTGCGGGCGGCGATACGCTCCATCACCTCGGGCAGGGGGCCGGTGCAATCGACGGCCTCTTCGGTCACGATGCCGGCGGCGCAGGGTTCGCTGTCGCGATAGAGGCGCTCCAGCTCGACGCTGGCTTCAAGGATGGCCTCCGGGCCGCCTTCGGTGCCGCCGCCGTAGGAGACGGTGCGCTCCAGCGGAACCGGGATCACCCGGAAGCGGGCGGTGGCGGGATCGCGTTCGGCGGCACTCAGTTCACCTTCGAGGAAGTAGGTCATGACAGGCGGTCCTTGAAATCGTCATAGGAGGGGGTGCGCAGGATCTGCAGCGCGTCGGTTTCGGAGTTCCACAGCGCAATCGCGGGCAGGGGAACGCCGTTGAAGGTGTTGGTCTTGACCATCGAGTAATGCGACTGGTCGAGAAAGGCGATGCGGTCGCCGGGCTGCGGCGGCGCGGCAAAGCCGTAGTCGCCGATCACATCGCCCGCCAGGCAGGACGGCCCGCCCAGCCGGTGCGGCGGCACGTCTGAGACTTCGCCCAATAGGTCGGGGCGGTAGGGGGCCTCGATCACGTCGGGCATGTGGCAGGTGGCGGAGATATCGGTGATCGCCAGCGGCATGGCGTTTTCGGCCACGTCCAGGATCTCGCCCACCAGGATGCCGGAATGCAGCGCCACAGCCTCACCCGGTTCGATGAAAACCTCGACATCGTAGGTTTCGCGGATGTGGCGGATCAGGGCGATCAGCCCGTCGCGGTTGTAGTCCGGCATGGTGATGTGATGGCCGCCGCCGAGGTTGATCCATTTCAGCTGCTTGAGGTGGTTACCCATCTTCTCTTCCAGTGCGGCGAAGGTGCGCTGCAGCGGTTCGAACAGCTGTTCGCAGAGCGTGTGCATATGCAGGCCCTCGACGCCTTCCCAGTCCTGATCGCTCAGCTGCGACACCGGCGTGCCGAGGCGCGAGCAGGGGGCGGTGGGGTCGTATTTCTCGTTCCAGCCTTCGGAATGCTCGGGGTTCACGCGCAGGCCGATCGAGATGGTTTCGCCACCCGCGCGGGCCTCTGCGATCAGCGGCGCAAAGCGGCGGTGCTGGGCGGGGGAATTGAAAATCAGGTGATCCGACAGACGGATGATCTCCGGCAGGTCGTCCGCCTTGAAGCCGGCCGAATAGGTGGTCACCTCGCCGCCGAATTCCTCGCGCGCCAGCCGCGCCTCATAGAGGCCGGAGGCGCAGGTGCCGGAGAGGTAGCGCCGTACCAAGGGGGCCACGGCAAACATCGAAAACGCCTTGAGCGCCAGCAGGACGTTGGCGCCAGAGGCATCCGCCACCTGTTTCAGGATCGTCAGGTTGCGCTCGACCGCCACCTCATCCACCACAAAACAGGGCGACGGCACGCGGTGCAGGTCGAAGCGGGCAAAGCTTTCGGTGGAGAGCGCTTTGATATCCATGGCGGGGTCTTTCGTTGCGGCGGGAACGGAAAGGGCCGGCTTCTGAAGAAACCAGCCCGCTTGGTCAGCCGCGGGCAAAGGATGCCCGCAGCCGGTGTCAGATGGAGATCAGAACTCCGGGTGGCCGTCCAGTTCGACCACCTGCCAGGGCAGGCCGTCGGTATTCAGCATGTCCATGAAGACATCCGGGTCCAGCTGTTCGGTGTTCCACACACCCGGCTCGCGCCAGGTGCCGTTCATCACCATCGCGGCGCCGATCATGGCCGGCACGCCGGTGGTATAGGCCACCGCCTGGCTGCCGACCTCGGCGTAGCATTCCTCGTGGTCGCAGATGTTGTAGATGTAATAGGTCTTCTCTGCGCCGCCGTCCTTGGCCGGGCCGGTGATGATGTCGCCGATGCAGGTCTTGCCCTTGGTCAGTTCACCCAGTTCCGAAGGGTCCGGCAGCACGGTTTTCAGGAATTGCAGCGGGATGATTTCTTGGCCGTTGTGGATCACCGGCTCGATGCTGGTCATGCCGATGTTCTGCAGCACGGTGACGTGGTTGATGTAGGCGTCGCCGAAGGTCATCCAGAAGCGGGCGCGCTCGATCTCGGGGAAGTGGGTCGACATCGACTCCAGTTCCTCGTGATACATCAGGTACATGTTCTTTTTGCCCACGGCGGGGAAGTCGAACTCGTACTTATGGGTCATCGCCGGGGATTCGATCCAGGCGCCGTTTTCCCAGTGGCGCGCCGGGGCGGTGACTTCGCGGATGTTGATTTCCGGGTTGAAGTTGGTGGCAAACGGCTTGCTGTTGTCGCCGCCGTTGCAGTCCAGCACGTCGATCAGGCGGATGCCCTCCAGCTTGTGCTTGCGCACCCAGGTTGCCATGATCGAGGTGACGCCCGGATCGAAACCGGCGCCCAGGATCGCGGTCAGGCCCGCTTCCTTGAAGCGCTCCTGATAGGCCCACTGCCATTTGTATTCGAACTTGGCTTCGTCCTCGGGCTCATAGTTGGCGGTGTCGAGGTAGTGAATGCCGGCCTCAAGGCAGGCGTCCATCAGCACCAGATCCTGATAGGGCAGTGCGAGGTTCACCAGCAGCTCGGCACCGGTTTCCTTGATCAGCGCCACGGTGTCGGCGACATTCATCGCGTCCAGCTGGGCGGTGCGGATGGTGACGCCGGTGCGTTCCTTGACGTTGGCGGCGATCTCCTCGCATTTGGAGACCGTGCGGCTGGCCAGGGTGATCTCCTTAAAGATCTCCGGGTGCATGGCCATCTTGGTGATCGATACGGATCCGACGCCGCCGGCGCCAACAACCAGAACCTTTTCCATGTGTATTTTCCTTTGCAGAAGGGGCCGAGGCCCCGGTGTTCCGATGTGCCCCTGGGGTGTCTTCCGGGGGGCGGCTTCAGTCGAAATAGGTGCTGCCCGCGAGGCTGTCCTTGTAGGCGGCAATCATCTGGCGGCGCTCCGCGGCGTTGACCCTGCCTGCCTTCACGGCGCGTTCCACCCGCTTGCGGAAGGTCTCCAGGCACTGGCGCGGGTCGTATTCGACATAGGACAGCACTTCGGCGATGGTATCGGCCTCGGTCTCGTGCTCGATATCAAAGCCGCCCTGGCCGTCCAGAGAGATGGTGACCACGTTGGCATCGCCAAACAGGTTGTGCAAGTCGCCGAGGGTTTCCTGGTAGGCGCCGACAAAGAACACGCCGATCAGGTAATGCTCATCCTCGCGCAGGTCGTGGACCGGCAGCGCATTGGACGTGCCGTCGGCAAGGATGAAGTGATCCAGCTTGCCGTCGCTGTCGCAGGTGATGTCGGTGATCATCGCATTGCGGGAGGGAAGTTCGTTCAGGCGCTGCAGCGGCATCATCGGGTGCAGCTGGTCGATCGCCCAGACATCCGGCAGCGACTGGAACAGCGAGAAGTTGCCCTGGTAGTGGTCGGTAAAGGCGCCGAGCGCGCTGGCGGCTTCGGCCAGGCTCTCATCCGCGCGCGCGGCGGCCTTGAACAGGCCGGCCAGATACAGGAACGTCTGTTCGGCACGCGACAGCTGCGCCAGCCCGATCTGGCCGCGGCGGAACAGCGCCCGCAGCTCATCCCGGTAATAGATCGCGTCGTTCAGCGCCTCCTGGAAGCGCGGCGCGCCGATATAGGCCTCCACCGCCATCAGGTCGGAGACCAGATGGTGGTCATCGGGCTGCACTTCCGGCTTTTGCGGCGCATCGTACAGCGTGGCGCCCAGCACCTCGAAGATGAAGATCGAGGAATGCGCCACCACGAAGCGGCCGCTTTCGGTGACGATAGTGGGGTGGGGCAGGCCTGCCTCATCCAGCGCGTAGCGGATGGTTTCGACGATATTGGTGCAGTATTCGTTGACGGTGTAGTTGACTGAGTTGTCGTCCGGGCGGCGCGCGCCGGTGTAGTCAACGCCCAGGCCGCCGCCGAGGTCCATATGGGTCAGCGGCGCGCCCATGCGGGTGAGTTCCACAAAAAACCGGCAGGCCTCGTCCGCGGCGCGGCGGATGTCGAAGATATTGGGTACCTGGCTGCCCAGGTGGCTGTGCTGCAGCACCAGGCAATCGAGGAAGCCGCTGTCGCGCAGACGGTCCATCAGGGTCACCAGATCATGCGCGCCGAGGCCGAAGGTGGAACGGTCGCCGGAGCTTTCCTGCCATTTGCCGGTGACGCGTTCGGTCAGCTTGACCCGCACACCCAGCAGCGGGCGGATGCCCAGATCCTCGGCCACCCGGCGGACGATGTCGAATTCGTCCAGCGTTTCGATCACGATCACCGTGTTGTGGCCCAGCTTGCGCGACAGGATCGCCAGCCGGATGAAGGCCTCATCCTTGGAGCCGTTGCAGATCAGCAGCGCATCTTCGGGCAGGGGCTGCGACAGGGCAATCATCAGCTCTGGCTTGGAGCCGGCCTCCAGCCCGTAATTGAATTTCTGGCCCGCGGCCATCAGATGGCCGATCACCTCGGCCTGCTGGTTCACCTTGATCGGGAACACGCCGCGGTACTGGCCCTTGTAGCCCGCGGCCTCAATCGCGCCGTTGAAGGCGTCATGCAGCTGGTTCAGGGACTGTTCCAGGAACTGGTGCACCCGCAGCACCACCGGGGCGGAGATGCCGCGCGCCTCGATCGCGGCGATCACCTCCGGCAGCGGGGTCGGCTTGGCGTCCGGGTCCTGCGGCAGCCGCAGTGCGACTGCGCCGTCCGGGGTGACCTCCAGCATGCCGCCGCCCCAGGCATCCAGGCCATAGAGGCTCTCGTATGTCTCAGCGCCGCTGCTCATCGGCATTGCGCCTGTGCCGGGCGTTTCGGGAAATCGGAGAGGGGGAGCCGGTGCGGCATCGCGGGGCCTTTCTGTCCAGAGTTCGAGGGGGCTGGGAGGTGCAAAGCTGACGGTTCGGTTCGAAGCCTTATCAGGTGCAGGACCGTGCGGTGGCCGCCTCCTTACAATCGGGGGTCTGCTGCATCAAGAGGTTTTCTGCAGGCAGGACGGTGATTTGTGCGCCTTCGCAGGGCGGCTGTATCTGCGGGCTGCCGCAGAGGCAGCCGAATGGCGCGTCTGGACTTTTGCAGCATGTGCCGGTAAGCCCCCCTTGATTTTCTGCAAGCCTTCAAAGCCAGCCGAATTCCATCTCATCAGAGGACAGGAAATGGCACATTGGAAGGTTTTGCAACTGGCGGCGCCGGTTTTTTTCGCCCTGGCGGGTGCTGCGGCAGCCCAAGGCGTGACGGTTGAGACAGCGCGGGGCGGTGTCGAGCTGCCTGAAAACCCAGAAAGAATCGTGGTTCTGGACGTGGCCGCGGCGGATACGCTGGATGCCCTTGGGGTGCAGCCCGTGGGGGTGCCTGCGAAGATGTTCGTGAGCTATCTGGACGATCTGCAGGAGAGTGCAGAATCTGCCGGCACGCTGTTTGAGCCGGATTTCGAGGCGATTGCCATGCTGGCGCCGGACCTGATCGTTGCGGGCGGGCGGTCGTCGACCCAAGTTGAGCCGCTCTCGGAGATTGCCCCGGCCGTCGACATGACGATTTGGGGCACCGATCTGGCAAAGCAGGCGGTGATGCGGCTGCGCGAGTATGGCCGCATGACAGGGCGCGAAGCACAGGCGGCAGAGCTGGAGGCGGCGTTTGCGGCCAGCCTGGCAGCGGCAAAAGCGGCGGTGAAGGGGCGCGGCGATGCGCTGATCGTGATGACCAACGGGCCGCGGGTGTCGGCCTATGGGGCGCAGTCGCGGTTCGGCTGGCTGCATCAGGCGCTGGAGCTGCCGGAGGCGGTGCCGGATCTGGATGCGCAGACCCATGGCGAGGCGGTCTCGTTTGAGTTCATTGCCGCCGCCGATCCCGACTGGCTGATCGTCGTGGACCGGGCCGTGGCGCTGGGGCAGGGAAATCAGGCGGCAGAGGTGACGCTGGACAACGCGCTGGTGGCGGGCACCAAGGCCTGGTCGCGGGGCCAAGTGATCTATCTGAACCCGGCCAGTATCTATGTGGCGGGCGGCGGCATCCAGTCGATGAGCGCCACGCTGGAAGAAATCAAAGCCGGGTTTGCGCAGGGCGTTAAAGCCGGTGGCTGATCTGGCCGCCCCCGCTGCGGCTGCGCCGCGCCGCTGGCTGCTGCTGGCGGCGGCGCTTTTGGTGCCGCTGGCCGTGGTCAGCCTGCTTGTGGGGGCCGGGCCGCTCTCGTTCAGTACGCTGCTGAGCGATCCGCAGGCGCTGAAGGTGCTGGCCGTCAGCCGCATCCCGCGCACCGCCGCGGTGCTGCTGACCGGTGCGGCGATGGCGGTGGCGGGTGTGATTATGCAGCTCTTGGTGCGCAACAAGTTTGTCGAACCCGGCACCACAGGCACCAGCGAGGCGGCGATGCTGGGGCTGCTGGCGGTGACGCTGCTGGCACCGGGCGCGCCCATTCTGGTTAAGATGCTGGCAGCCGCCGGTGCGGCGCTGGCGGGCACCGGTGTCTTCATGCTGCTGGCCCGCCGCATCCCGCCGCATCAGGTGCTGCTGATCCCATTGTCCGGGCTGGTCTATGGCGGCCTGCTGATGGCTGTCGCCACCTTCATCGCCATCGAGGGCGGGTTGCTGCAATACCTTGGCGTTTGGATGAGCGGCGAGTTCTCTGGCATTCTGGCGGGCCGGTATGAGCTGCTTTGGCTGGCGGGCGGGCTGGCGCTGCTCAGTTACTTTGCCGCCGATCAGTTCACCATTGCCGGGCTGGGCCGGGATGTCAGCCTGAATCTGGGCCTGCGCTACGGTCAGGTGCTGGGGTTCGGCATTATCACCGTGTCGCTGGTGTCGTCCCTGGTGATCGTGACGGTGGGGATGCTGCCCTTCATCGGGCTGGTGGTGCCCAATCTGGTTTCGCGCCTGATGGGCGACAACCTGCGCGAAAGCCTGCCGGTGGTGGCCGCCGCCGGGGCCGGGCTGCTGCTAATCTGCGATATTCTGGGCCGGCTGCTGCGCTACCCCTATGAGATCCCGGCGGGCACCGTCTTTGGTATCTTTGGGGCTGCCGTTTTCCTGTACCTTCTGCTCGGGCGGCGGGCCGATGGCTGACCGGCGGTTGATCGCCTTAAGCGCGCTGCTGGCCGCGGCGGCGGCGCTGTTCCTGTTCTGGGGCCTGCGCGGCCCGATTGCCTATATTCTGGAGCTGCGGCTGGTCAAGCTGGCGGCCCTGCTGGCAGTCGGCGCCTCAGCCGGGGTGGCAACAGTGCTGTTTCAGACCATCAGCCAGAACCGTATCCTGACGCCCTCGATCATGGGGTTTGATGCGCTGTTTTTGCTGCTGCAGACCGGGCTGGTGGCGGGGTTGGGGGCTGCGGGCGCCAGCCGGATCAGCGGCCTGCCGGGCTTTGCGCTGGAGACCGCGGTGATGCTGGGAGCGGCGCTGCTGTTGTTCACCAGCCTGCTCAGCCGCACCCGCCACGATATCCAGCTGATGGTGCTGGCCGGCGTGGTGCTGGGGGTGATGTTCCGTACCCTCACCGCCTTTTTGCAGCGGCTGATGGAGCCCTCGGAATTCACCATGGTCGAGGCGCGGATGTTCGCCCAGTTCAGCGGCATTGACCGCTCTGCTCTGCTGGCGGGGCTGGGGCTGATGGCGCTGGCGGCCTTGTGGCTGGTGCGCAATCACCGCGTGCTGGATGTGGCCGCGCTGGGGCGCACCCCGGCGCGCAGCCTTGGCGTGAGTTATGACGGGTTGCAGCTGCGGGTGCTGTGCCTGATTGCGGCGCTGGTGTCTGTGGCAACCGCGCTGGTGGGGCCGCTGGCCTTTCTTGGCCTGCTGGTCACCAGCCTCGCACACAGCCTGATGCAAAGCCACCGCCACGCACTGCTGCTGCCCGCCGCGGCGCTCATCGGCGCGCTGATCCTGGTGGCGGGCCAAACCGTTTTTGAACGGCTGCTGCACCTGCAATCCACCCTGGCCGTTGTCATTGAGTTCTGCGGCGGCCTGTTGTTTCTGTTCTTGCTGGTGAAAGGAAAAATTCGGTGATCCAAGTCTCTGACCTCACCTATGGTCCCGCGGCAAATCCCATTCTGCAGGACGTCAGTGTTGACATCCCAGCGGGCCGGGTGACGGCGCTGATCGGTCCCAATGGCGCGGGCAAATCAACGCTGCTGAAGCTGATCGCACGGCAGCTGACCGCCGCGGACGGCAGCATCCGCATGGACGGGATGGATCTGGCGCAGGCAACCCCTGCGGAACTGGCCCGCAAGATGGCCGTGGTAGCGCAGCATCTGAGCGTTGCCAGCCGGGTCCGGGTGCGCGACCTGATTGGCTTTGGCCGCTGGCCGCACAGTGCGGGGCGGCTGGGGCCTGAGGATCATGCGGCCATTGCCGGGGCGGTGGAGCTGTTTGATCTGGGCGATCTGCAGCAGCGGTTTCTGGATGAGCTGTCGGGCGGCCAGCGGCAGCGGGCTTTCATCGCCATGGCCTATGCTCAGGACACCGACTGGCTGTTGCTGGATGAGCCGTTGAACAACCTCGACCTGCAACACGCCCGCAACCTGATGGCGCAGTTGCGGCAATTGGCAGAGGCGCAGGGTAAGGGCATCGTGATCGTGGTGCATGATCTGAATTATGCGATCAGCTGGTCCGATCACGTGGTGGCGCTGCGGGACGGGAAGGTGGCCTTTCAAGGGCCGGTGGCAGAGGCGGCCACTGCGGAACGGTTGAGCTTGCTCTATCAGACACCGGTGGCAATCACCCAGTTGGGCGGCCAGCCTTTTGCACAGTACCACCGGTAAACGAGCGTCCTGTAATGCGGGTTATGTAAATAAAAGTGTGCCCCCGCCTTAGCCCGGCAGATGCAGGGCGGCGCAGCCCTTGAGCGCGGCGGCATCATCCAGAATGACATGCACCGGGGCGGCGATGCGGGCGTCCAGTTCGAAGGGTTGCTGGAACCGCTCCGCAAAGACCGCCCGCGCCGGGGATGCGAGAACGCTGCGGGCCACGGCGCCGGCGAAATAGACACCCTGCGCAGGCAGAAAGGCCAGCATCAGGTTGCGCGCCAGAAGTGCCAGAAGGTTTGCATAGAAAGCCTGAAAGTCCTGTGCGCCGGCATCCCCCTCTGGAAAATGCGCGCGCACTGCCGCATGACCGCGGCCAGAAAATAGGTGCTCCACTGTGTCAAACGCTGCAGCTGCAGCGCCGATGCCGCTGCGCAGATGCGCCGCCACGTCCTGCGGCAGGCTGACGTGGCCGTATTCGACGTTGAGGCACCGCACTTGTCCGCCAGTGCCCAGCACCGGCGAAAGGTTGAAGCCGGTGCCAATTCCCACTACCAGCCTCTGGCCGTCTCCGCCCGCATCGTCTGCGGGTGCGATCACCGTATCGAGGCACTCTGCCCCTAGATGCGGGCAGGCTTGCCCCAGCGCGGCCAGGTCGTTCAGCAGATGCACAGGAGCGCCATCCAGATGCTGCGACAGCGCTGCAGCGTCAAAGTACCAATCCCGGTTGGTGAGCCGCGCGGTGGCGCCGGTAACCGGACCGGCGATGGCAATCGCTACCTCGGATACCCCGCCGGGCGCGGCCCCTTGCAAGTACTGGTCCATCACGTCCGCAAAGCCGGCATAGGCCTCGTTGCGGAAGCTTTGCACCGTGTCCGCCAGCAGCACACCGTCCCGCGCCAGACCGATGCGCGTGTTGGTGCCGCCCACATCGGCGGCCAGCCGCAGCCGGGTCAATTCAGCCGCTCGCCGGTTGCGGGCGAGAAGTAGGAGACCTTGGACAAGTCAAAGGCCAGGTCCAGCATTTGCCCCGGCTGCGCCCGGGTTTCCGCATGCAGCCGTGCGGTCACCTGTTTGCCGCCCAGCTCTGAAACAACATAGGTATCGGCGCCCGCGGGCTCCACCATGTCGATGAGGCAGGCCGCCTCCTGCACGCCCTCGCCGGCGCGAAAGCCCGCCTCAGCAATGTCTTCGGGGCGCACGCCCAGGATCACGTCCTGCGGCAGGCCGGTAGCGCGGGTGTCTTTCAACACGATGGGGGCGCTGCCGCCGCAGTCCATCTCGATCCGTGTGCCCTCGCCATTCGCCTCGGCACGGGCCGGGATCAGGTTCATTGCCGGGCTGCCCATGAAGTCGGCCACGAACAAGTTGGCGGGCTTGTTGTAGATTTCCGCCGGGGTGCCGATCTGCTGCACCACGCCGCCCTTCATCACTACGATCTTGGTCGCCAGCGTCATCGCCTCGATCTGGTCGTGGGTGACATAAACCATGGTGGCGCCGAGATTGTGATGCAGCTTCTTGATCTCGGTCCGCATCTCCACCCGCAGCTTGGCGTCGAGATTCGACAGCGGCTCATCGAACAGGAACAGCTTGGGGTCGCGCACCAGTGCGCGGCCCATCGCCACCCGCTGGCGCTGGCCGCCAGAGAGCTGGCCCGGGCGGCGGTCCAGCAGCGCCTCGATCTGCAGCTGTGCTGCGACCTCCTTCAGCTTGCGGTCCTGGGTGGCGGCATCGGCGCCGCGCACCTTCATGCCGAAGGTGATGTTCTTGGCCACGGTCATCGTCGGGTAGAGCGCGTAGGATTGGAACACCATGGCGATGTCGCGGTCCTTGGGGCTGACATGGGTCATGTCACGGCCGCCGATCTCGATCTGCCCGCCGGAGATCGGCTCCAGCCCGGCGATGCAGTTGAGGAGCGTGGACTTGCCGCAGCCCGAGGGGCCGACCAGCACCAGAAAGTCGCCCGGCTCGATGCTGACGTTGGTGTCCTTCAGGATCTCGGTAGCGCCGTAGTTCTTGCGCAGATTGGTGATGTCCAGAATAGGTGCCATGGATTTACCCCTTTACGGATCCAGCGGTCAGGCCGCGGATGAAGTATTTGCCGGCAACGGCATAGACCAGCAGCGTCGGCAGCGCGGCGATGATCGCGGCGGCCATGTCGACGTTGTATTCCTTCACGCCGGTGGTCGAGTTGACGATGTTGTTGAGCGCCACGGTCACGGGCTGGGTGCCTGCCTGGCTGAAGGAGACGCCGAACAGGAAGTCGTTCCAGATCTGGGTGAACTGCCAGATCACGGTCACAACGATGATCGGCAGCGACAGCGGCAGGAAAATCGACCAGAAGATGCGGAAGAAGCCCGCGCCGTCGACCTTGGCCGCCTTCACCAGATCCTGCGGGATGGTGACATAGAAGTTGCGGAAGAACAGTGTGGTGAAGCCGATGCCATAGATCACATGGACAAAGATCAGCCCCGGAATGCTGCCCGCCAGACCCATCAGCCCCAGCATCCGGGCCATCGGCAAGAGCACCACTTGAAACGGGATGAAGCAGCCGAACAGCATCAGCGAAAAG
Organism: Leisingera sp. CC-HEC093; assembly: GCF_059429195.1. Lineage (NCBI taxonomy): Bacteria > Pseudomonadati > Pseudomonadota > Alphaproteobacteria > Rhodobacterales > Roseobacteraceae > Leisingera > Leisingera sp. CC-HEC093. The sequence goes on from NZ_JCAIJR010000005.1 coordinate 92,624, forward strand.
ATCAGGTTGGCGCCGCGGAACCGCCATTGCGCGATGACATAGCCATTGGCTGCGCCGAGCATGGTGGAGATCGCCACCGCCGGCACCGCGATCACCACGGAGTTCCAGAAGAACGGGCGCAGGCCCTCGCACTGGATACCGGTGCAGGCCTCCGACCAGGCGGTGCGCCAAGCGTCGAAGGTGACCTCGCGCGGGAAGGCTATCAGGCTGCCGGTGCGGATTTCCTCCAGGCTTTTCAGCGAGGTGGTGATCATCACAAAGAGCGGCATCAGGTAGAACAGGGCGAATAGGCCCAGGAGGGTGAACAGCAGCCAGCGCAAGGCGATGCGGCTCCAGTTCGTTGCCGCGGGGCGGGCGGGGTCAAGGGTCAGGTCAGTCATGTTTGGCCCTCAGCTCAGAGTAGAGGTAGGGAACGATGATCGCAAAGACGACACCCATCATCACCATGGCAGAGCTCGCCGCCTGGCCGATGTCGCCGCGGGAAAAGGCCATCGTGTACATGTAGGTGGCGGGCAGATCGGTGGCATATCCGGGGCCGCCGCCGGTGAGGGCAATCACCAGGTCGAAGCTCTTGATCGCGAGATGCGCCAGCACGATGAAAGCGGACAGGAAGATCGGCGCCATAGAGGGGATGATGATCGCGGTATAGATCCGCCAGGCGGGGATGCCATCAACCTGCGCGGCCTTGATGATCTCGCCATCCACCCCGCGCAATCCGGCCAGAAACAGCGCCATCACAAAGCCGGACGCCTGCCAGACGCCTGCGACGACAACCGCATAAATTGCCTTGTCCGGGTTGATCACCCAGTCGAAGGTGAAGGTTTCGAACCCCCAGCCGCGGACCATGGCCTCGATCCCCAATCCGGGGTTCATGATCCATTTCCAGGCGGTGCCGGTCACGATGAGCGACAGCGCCATGGGGTAGAGGTAGATGGTGCGCAGCACGCCTTCGGTGCGGATCTTCTGGTCCAGCAGGATTGCCAGCATCAGGCCGAGGACCATCGAGATCACTATAAACAGGGTGCCGAACACAAACAGGTTCGACATCGCAGTGTCCCAGCGCGGGGCGTTGAAAAGGCGCTCGTACTGGATCAGCCCGTCAATCTCGTACTTCGGCAGCAGTTTGGAGCGGGTCAATGAGACCCAGGCGGTCCAGATGATGAAGCCGTAGACAAACACCAGCACCGCAGCGAAGGAGGGTGCCAGCACCATCTTCGGAATATGACGTTCAAGCCATTGGGACATTTTAGCGGCCCTTGAATAAGTGGCCCCGCATCCCGGAGGACGCGAGGCCCGGGGGGAGGTTCACATGGAGTTGGCGACGGCGTCGGCCAGCATCTGAACGGCCTCAGCCGAGGACATGTCCGAGTTGAAATGCGCGGTCACCACATCGGTGATCGCCCCGGACTGCGCGCCGCGCAGCGCCATGCCGTGGGCATAGCTGGGCAGCAGCGAGCCGTTCTCGGCGCTTTCGCCCATTTCCTTGGCCGACAGATGCGCGCAGGAGTCGAACGCATCCAGCTTCACATCCACCCGCGCCGGAATCGACCCCTTGTTGAGGTTGAACACCTCCTGGAATTTCGGGCCGACGATCAGCTTGGCCAAGAGGTCCTGCCCGGCCTGTTTGTCCTCGCCGTCAACGTCGAACATGGCGAAGCTGTCCACATTATAGAGGAACCCGTCACCCGGCACCGAGGCACACAGGAAATCCTTGCCCGGCTCCTTGCCTGCGGCAAGGAATTCGCCCTTGGCCCAGTCGCCCATGATCTGGAAGGCCGCCTCTCCGTTCATTACCATCGAGGTGGCCAGGTTCCAGTCGCGACCGGGGAAGTTGGCGTCCACATAGCCGCGCATCTTTCGCATCTGGTCAAAGACCGCGACCATCTTGTCCGACTTCAGCGTCTCCATGTCCAATTCGACAAACGCCTTGCGGAAATCCTCCGGCCCCAGAATGCCCAGGGCCACCGCCTCGAACACGGTGGCGTCCTGCCAGGCCTGGCCGCCATGGGCCAGCGGGGTGACGCCCGCCGCCAGCAGCTTGTCAGCAGCAGCGTTGAACTCCTCCCACGTCTGGGGCATGTCGATACCGCTGGCCTCCAAGAGTGCGGCATTGGCCCAAATCCAGTCGACCCGGTGCACGTTCACCGGTGCGGCGCACCATTTGCCCTCGCATTTCATATGCTCGGCAATGGAGCCTGGAAGCACGTCTGCCCAGCCCTCGGCCTTCGCGACGGAGGAGATATCGGCCAGCACGCCCTCCTCATACCATTCCTGGATGGCGGGCCCTTTGAGCTGCACCGCGGTGGGTGCATTTCCGGACAGGACGCGGGCGCGCAGCGCGGTCATCGCCGCATCGCCGCCGCCGCCGGCCACCGGCATGTCGGTCCAGGTGCCGCCGTTGTCGGCAAATTCCTGTTGCAGCACCGCGGCCGACTTGGCCTCGCCGCCGGATGTCCACCAGTGCAGAACTTCGGCCTCCGGCCCGGCCGCTGCCGGTGCCGCACAGGCCAGTGCCACGGCCGATACGGTCGCAAAAGCGGTGTATTTCATCGCTCATTCCTCCCTTATGTGACGGCTGCTCCCCGCAGCCTTCTCCAATCAGCTTGCCCGCTCCCGGTGCCGCAATTCAATTGCCCTGCGCCGCCCGGCGCGGGTGCCAAAGCAGTTTTTCCGCCAAGCTGTTACCTGTTGTTACGCAGCAATTGATTTTGTTGCATGATGTTACAAACAAACAGCCGGGATAGCCGCAAGGGGCGGTTTTCGGGGAGGAGAGCAACAGATGGCGATTCCGCGGCTTCTGGTGGTGGATGACGACGTTGAGACGCGCATGATGCTGACCCAGTATCTGCGCCAGAACGGCTTTACCGCCCTGCCCTGCGGCAGCGAGGCGGAGATCCGCGAGCAGATTGGCGCGGGCCGGATCGACCTGATCCTGCTCGACGTGATGCTGGGCGATGAAAACGGGGTGGAGATCTGCACCCGGCTGCGCGCCGAACAGAATGTGCCGATCATCCTCGTGTCGGCGCTGTCCGCCGATCACCAGCGGATGGCGGGCTATGAATCCGGCGCCGATGACTATATCGCCAAACCGTTCAACCCCGACCTCCTGCTGGCCCGCGTCCGCGCGGTGCTGCAGAGGGCGCGGCGGTCCTCGTCGCTGATCTACCGGCGCAGCGTGGCCACCTTCCGCTTTGGCGGCTGGACCTATGACGCCAAACGGGACGAAGTGATTTCCCCCGTGGGCGTGCAAGTGGCGCTGTCGCGGCGCGAGACCGGCTTGCTCAAGGTGTTCCTCGCCAACCCGCATATTCCGCTCACGCGCGAGGAGATCGCCGCGGCGCTGGATGTGACCGGCGAGGGCGGAACGGAGGAGGGCTCCGGCCGCGCCATTGACGTGCTGGTGGGCCGCCTGCGTTCTAAGATCGAAGACACCCCCAAGGACCCGCGGCTGCTGCGCACCGAGCGGGGCACCGGCTATGTCCTGGCGGTGGATGTCGAGACCGGCAGGGACTGAGGCGGGTGGCACTGCGTTTTCGCACCCGGGGGCTGATCCTGCTGCCGCTGGCCTTTGCCGCCGGGCTGGGCGGCGCCTGGGGCTGGTTCCATTCCGGCGCCAGCTGGCAGACGCATCTGACCCGCGCCGCCATTGCCGGCATTACCTTGGACGGCACCCTGCGCCGCGGTGCGCCAGCGCCTGCAGGGGTGGCGGTGACGCCGATGGCGCCGGATCAGGAGGCGTCCCTGACCGCAGGTGACTATTTGCGGTTGGAGGGGATCGCGAAGCCCTCCCTTTTCACAAATGTCTCAATCATCGATAGCGGTGCAGATCCCTTGTCGGGGGAGGTTCTGGCGCTGGTCATCGCTTCCCCTGCCCTGCGCTATCCGGTGGCAGAGCTGCCGCCTTCGGGCGGGGCAACTGCGGCGGAGAAACTGGGGGCGGTCACCCGGCTGCTGGCAACCTATTGCAGCGAACCGGTGATCTTTGCCCGCGCCGGTTACGGGCCGTGGCAGCGGGTGGACGGCACCGCCATCTGGAGCTGTTCCGCGGCGCCGCGTGATTACCGCCTGCCCGCGGTTCTCTTGTCGCTGCTGGCCTTGGCGGTGCTGGCCACGATGGTGATGGACACCTCGGCCCATTTCGACCGATTTGCCCGCGCCCTGCGCCACCGCCGCCGCCTGGGCGGGCCGGACGCCTATGCGATGCAGGGCCCCGGCGAGCTGCAGGAAATCGTCTCGGCAGTGAACAGCTATCTGGAGACCGAGCGCGAACAGCTTGCCAGCCGCGCCGCGGTCCTGTCGGGTGTCAGCCATGACCTGGGAACACCCGCCACCCGGCTGCGGCTGCGCGCAGCGCTGATCCAGGACGCGGAACTGCGTCAGAAGTTCGAGACCGACCTGGACGCCATGACCGGAATGATCGAAAGCGTGCTGACCTACACCCGCGCCGAGATGAGCGCCGAAACCCCGCGCCGCCTGTCTCTCAGCTCTCTGGTGGAAGCGCTGGCCGCCGACTATCAGGACATGGGAAAACCGGTGGAACTGCTGTCGGCGCAACCGCAGGTGGCGGCGGGCGGGCGGTCTGTCTTTACCTCTGCCCCCGGCCACAGCGCTGTGCCGGAGGGCCGGCCGATGCTGGTGGTGGCGCGCCCCGTGTCGCTGCAGCGGGCGGTCACCAACCTGATCGACAACGCGCTGAAATACGGCCGCCGCGCCGCCATCACCCTCAGCGCCACTGCCGATCACGCCATTATCACGGTGGAGGACGAAGGCTCCGGGATGACGGCGGCAGAGATCAGCGAAGTGATTGCCCCGTTCCGGCGCGGCGACAACACCCGGGCCATCGACGGCTTTGGCCTGGGGCTGACGATTGTTGCAACGGTGGCGGAACAGCATGGCGGACGGCTGTACTTCGAGGACGGCAGGCGCGGCCTGCGCGCCGTCCTTGAGATTTGCCGCAATTGAACGGTCTGAAGCTCAGCCCAGCACCGCCTTGACCGCGCGCAGGGTGGCATCCACCACTTGATCAGCCTCGGCACGGGTCAGGCAGAACGGCGGCGCAAAGCCCAGGATGTCGCCCTGCGGCATAGCGCGTGCAATCACCTTGTCCTGCTCCAAGAGCTTGGCGGCGATCTGCGGTCCGATTTTGTCAGCAGCGTCAAAGAACGTGCGGCTGTCCTTGTCCTTTGCAAATTCCACCGCGCACAGCATCCCCTCGCCGCGCACGTCGCCCACATTAGCATGGCCAGAAAGCGCCTCTGCCATGGTGGCGTTCAGATAGGCGCCTGTTTCACCGGCATTGCTGACAAGGTTCAGCTCATCAATCAGTTTCAGGTTCGCCACCCCTGCCGCTGCGCCGATGGGGTGCGCGGAATAGGTCCAGCCGTGGCCGATCGGGCCGTTCTCGTCGGTTCCCTGCTCCAGCACTTTCCAGACCTTGCCGCTGACAATCGAGCCCGACAGCGGCGCATAGGCCGAGGTGAGGCCCTTGGCGATGGTGATGATATCGGCCTCGATCCCGTAATGGTCAGAGCCAAACATAGAGCCGAGGCGGCCGAAACCGGTGACGACCTCATCCGCCACCAGCAGGATGTCGTGCTTCTCGAGCACCGCCTGAATTGCCGCCCAGTAGCCTGCGGGCGGTGGCACGATGCCGCCGGTGCCCAGCACCGGCTCGCCGATGAAGGCGGCGATGGTGTCCGCGCCTTCGCGTTCGATCAGCGCTTCCAGTTCCGCCGCGCAATGGGCCACGAACTGCTCCTCGCTCTGATCCAGGTCGGCGCGGCGGTAGTAATATGGCGCCTCGGTGTGAATGACCTGCTCCACCGGCAGGTCGAACTTCTTGTGGAACAGCTCCAGCCCGGTCAGCGAGCCGGTGACCAGCCCCGATCCGTGATAGCCGCGCCAGCGGGAGATGATCTTTTTCTTTTCTGGCCGTCCAAGGATATTGTTGTAGTACCAGATCAGCTTGACGTTGGTTTCATTGGCGTCAGAACCGCCAAGGCCGAAATAGACCTTGGACATGTTCTTGGGCGCGCGGTCCAGGATCATCTTGGCAAGCGTGATCGAGGCCTCGGTGCCGTGGCCGACATAGGAATGGTAATAGGCCAGCTCCCGGGCCTGATCGGCAATCGCCTCGGCGATCTCCTGGCGGCCATAACCAACGTTCACGCAGTAAAGCCCGGCAAAGGCGTCCAGCAGTCGGTTGCCGTCGCGGTCCTCGATGAACACGCCGGAGGCGGTTTTAATGACCCGGTTCGGGCTTTCGCCGCGGGCGTGCTGGGCCAGATGGGTCGAGGGGTGAAAGAAGGTCTCGCGGTCCCACTGGTCAAGCTGGTCGTTCTTCAGCATTGAATTTTCCTTCCGTTAGCGTTCTGCAGCCAAGAGATTTTCGAAATCTCGTGGCAAAAAATCGTCGAAGATTTCTGTTCGTCACGCCCAGTCGCGGCAGACGTATTTGATCTCGGTGAAGGCCTCCATGCCCAGCCGCGCGCCTTCGCGGCCCAGGCCGGACTGCTTGGTGCCGCCAAAGGGGATCGGCGCGCCGGTCACCTTGGTGCGGTTCACCGCCACCATGCCGTATTGCAGCGCGCGGCTGAGGCGGTAAATGCGGCGCGGGTCCTGGCTGTGGACATAGGCGACCAGCCCGTATTCGCTGTCATTGGCGAGCGCCACCACTTCTTCCTCGCTATTAAAGGGGGTGACCGGGGCGACGGGGCCAAAGGTTTCCTCCGACATAATGCGCGCGCCGGCGGGCACATCGGTCAGCACCGTGGCTTCATAGAACAGCGGCCCCAGCGGATGCCGCTTGCCGCCGCAGGCAAGCATTGCGCCCTTGGCCAGCGCATCGGCAACGTGCTCCTCCTGCTTCTGAACCGCCTTTTCGTTCATCAGCGGGCCAAGGTCGCAGTCGTCCATGCCCTTGCCAATGGTCAGCGCCTGGGCGGCTTCGGTAAACTTGGCGCAGAACTCCGCATAGACGGGCCGCTCCACAAAGATCCGGTTGGCACCCAGGCAATCCTGGCCGGAAGTTGCGAATTTTGCCTTGATGGTTTCGCTGACGGCCTTGTCCAGATCGCAGCCCTTGAAGACGATCACCGGCGCGTGGCCGCCGAGTTCCATCACCAGTTGCTTCACCGTGTCCGCCGACTGGCGGTACAGGAGCTTGCCCACTTCGGTGGAGCCGGTGAAGGACAGCGCCCGCACCCTAGTGTCGCTTGTCCAGGGTTTCACCACCATTGCAGCGTCGCCTGTGACCACATTGAACACGCCCGGCGGAAAGCCTGCGCGCTCCGCCAGTTCCGCCAGCGCCAGCGCGCTGAACGGGGTTTCGGCTGAGGGATGCGCGACCACGGTGCAGCCTGCCGCCAGCGCGGCGGCGGCCTTGCGCGTTATCATGGCAGAGGGGAAGTTCCAGGGCGTGATCAGCGCCGCCACGCCCACCGGTTCGCGCCACAGCTCCACCTCCGCATCCGGCAGGTGGCTGGTGACGCCCTCGATATTGGGGCGTTTGGCCTCCTCCGCGTAGAACTCCGCAAATGCTGCGCCATAGTCGATCTCGCCCCGCGCCTCGGACAGCGGCTTGCCCTGTTCCAGCACCATGATGCGGGCGAGGTCTTCCTTGTGTTCCTGCTGCAATTCGAACCAGCGGCGCAAAGCGGCGGCGCGCTGTTGCGGCAGCATCCCCGCCCAGCCCGGAAACGCCGCCTGCGCCGCATCCACCGCGGCAGAGGATTCCTCTGCCGAGAGGCTGGCAACATGGCCCAGCTCCGCCCCGTCGGCCGGATCGCAAACCGGGAAGGTCTCGTCATTGGCGGCGGCGCACCATTTGCCGCCGATGTAGGAAAATGAGCGCACCAAGGCCCTGTCGGCAATCTCGGCACGGGCTGAGAGAGCGGTCTCTGTCATGGCTGTCCTCCTCATGTCTTGCAGAGGAGTGTGCCTGTCCGCAGCAGAGGAAGTGACTGAAGTTTGGCAGGCTATCAGAGGAAACAGCTGCCAGTCAGGTGCTTTCGTGCGGGGTTCACCCCTGCCCGAGCAGAATATCCAGCGGCGGCGCGCCCGCGCCTTTGACCGGCTTGGTCACCACATAGGTGAAATAGCGGCTGAGGCCGATGCGGGCGTCCAGCATCTCGTCGATCAGCCGCTGATAGGCGTCGATGTCGCGGGTGACGATCTGCAACAGGTAATCGAACCCGCCCCCAAGCGCCCAGCAGGCGGTGACCTCGTCATAGCGCTGCATCGCCGCCTCAAACGCACGGAAGCTTGCGGCGGTGTGGTCCGCGATTTCAGCCGCGACAAACACCGTCACATGCGGTGCCAGTTTGCGCAGGTTGATGCGGGCGCCGTAACCTTCGATCAGCCCGGCTTGTTCCAGCTTTTTCAGCCGGTCCCAGCAGGGCGTCGGCGACAGGCCGATCCGCTCGGCCAGCGCGGCCTTGGTGATGCGGCCCTCAGTCGAGAGCACGCGCAGGATGTCGAGGTCGCGCTGATCCAGTAGCATGTGGTCCGCCTATCAGCCGCCGGTGACGCCGACAACCGCAACGCAGTCGCCGGACTTGATCAGCCCGGGAAAATGGCGGCTGATCAGGAGGCCAGCGCGGCGGGCGCGGTACTCCACCGGCGGCTGGCCGGTGCGGTCCAGCGGCCAGACCCGCGCCAGCAGATCGCCTTTGGCCACCGGCGCGCCCAGGTCGGTCATGATCTCAAACAGCCCGTCGCCCTCGCAGAACAGGTAACAGTCATCATCCGGCATGGTCAGGTTAACGGTTGCGTCGATCTGCATTTCCCCCTTCAGGATGCCTGCGTGGATCAGCACATTGCGCAGCCCCTTCTTGGCGATGGCATTGCTGCGCGCCGTCGATGACCCGCCGCCGCCGAGTTCGGTGGTGACAAGCACCTTGCCCATCTCCTCGACCGCGGTGTCGTACATGCCGCCGCTGTCGATCTCCAACAGCTCCACCGAATACGGCGCGTTGAACGCCTTCATCGCGGCAAAACACGCCTCCTGCGTGGCCTTGTCATCGAGGATATGCGCGGCGGCAAACGGCACGAAGTCCAGCGTCTTGCCGCCGGAGTGGAAGTCCACCGCCAGATCCGCCAGCGGCAGCAGCGTGCGCTGGAAGTAGTCGGCGATCTTCTCAGTCACGGTGCCGTCGGGACGGCCCGGAAACGCGCGGTTCAGGTTGCCCTTGTCGATGGGTGAGGTGCGGCTGGCGGCCCGGAACGCCGGGTAGTTGAAGGCCGGCACGATGATCAGCCGGCCGGTTACATCCCCGGCCTTCGTAGTGGCGGCCAGCTCGTGCAGCGCAATCGGGCCTTCGTATTCATCGCCGTGGTTGGCCCCGGTCAAGAGCGCGGTAGGCCCGTCACCGTTTTTGATCACCGTCAGCGGGATCATCACTGAGCCCCAGGCGCTGTCGTCGCGGCTGAAGGGCAGTTTCAGGAAACCGTGGTGCACCCCGTCCTGGTCCAGCGGAATGGTGGGTGAAATCGGATTTTTCTTCATTGCTCAGTCCTTCACGAACATTTTGCGCGGCACATCTGACAGGCACTCCGGCCCGTTTTCCCCGATGCGGATGCTCTCGGTGATCTCAAATCCCCAATCCTCCATCCAAAGGCCGGTCATGAAATGGAAGGTCATGTTTTCCTGCAGCACCGTGGTGTCGCCCGCCCGCAGCGACATGGTGCGCTCGCCCCAGTCCGGCGGGTAGCTGACACCGATCGGGTAACCGGTCCGGTTGTCCTTTTCGATGCCGTATTTCTTAAGCACCTTGAAAAACGCTTTGGCGATGTCCTCGCAAGTATTGCCGGCCTTGGCTTTTTCCAGGCCCGCCTCCATGCCTTCCAGCACCGCCTGTTCCGCGCTCAGGAAGGTCTGCGTCGGCTTGCCTAGGAACACGGTGCGCGACAGCGGGCAATGGTAGCGGTGCACCACGCCCGCGATCTCGAAAAACGTGCCCTCGCCGGATTTCATCGGCAAATCGTCCCAGGTCAGATGCGGCGCGGCGGCGTCAGAGCCGGAAGGCAGCAGCGGCACTATCGCCGGGTAGTCGCCGCCGAAGCCAAGCTCCGCGTCATAACGCAGGCCCGCGTCGTAAATATCGGCCACCAGATCGCATTTGCGCATCCCCGGTTCGACCTTCTCGACAATCCGCCGGTGCATACGCCCGACGATTTGCCCGGCCTGGCGCATATAGGTCAGCTCGGCCTCGGATTTCACGGCCCGCAGCCAGTTGACCAGCGCGGTGGCATCGGCGCAGCGCGCGTTGGGCAGATGCTTTTGCAGGGACATGAAGGCGGCGGCGGTGAAATAGTAGTTGTCCATCTCGACACCGATCACGCCGCTGTCCAGCCCGCGGTCTGCGAGCTGCGCCGACAGGTAATCCATCGGATGCCGCTCGGAGGACTGCACATAGTGATCCGGGTAGCCGATGATACTGGCCGGCGCCATGTAGCAGGTGCGCAGCGCCCCGTTGGCGTCCTGACCCCGGCCGTACCACAGCGGCTCTCCGTCCATGCTTACGACAACACATTGATGCACATAGAAGGACCAGCCGTCATAACCGGTCAGCCAGTTCATGTTCGAGGGATCGGTGACGATCAGAAGATCAAGCCCGCGGCGCGCCATCTCGGCCCGGGTCTTGTGCAGCCGCGCCTGATATTCAGCGTGCGGGAAATACAGCGTGGGATTTGCCATATGCGTTCATCCTGGTTGATCAGCTGGTGAAAGTGGCGCCAGCCCCTGCGGCCTCAGCCCGGGGACTTTCAAGGGTGGCGATGGCGGTGTTCTGTACGCCGGTGCCGGTCAGGTCGGCAATGATCAGGCTGCTGTCCGGCCGGCGGTCCTGGGCTGTGCCCGCAGCGGCAAAAGCCAGCCCGTACATTTGGTTGCCGGTGGAGATTCCCACAACCGCCGCCGCAAGCTGCGTGTTTATCAGCGGCAACACCGTCTTGGCGGCGCTGCGTCGCTTGACACAGCGGGTAACCTGGCTGGGTTCCAGCTTCGGCACCACCTGCTCGCCTCTGAACGGGCTCAGCGCGGGCGATTCCATCAGGGCGGCCCGGAGGATACCTCGGGATGTCCGCGCCCGGGCGGCGTAACCACCCTGCAGGGCGAGCTTCTCTTTCATCAGCCTCTCGTCTTTACAGTTTGATGATCGGTCAGGCCCGCCGCAGGTTGCACCGGACCCGTTGATTCCAGCGCGGCGAGAATGGCCTGAACGAGCCTTGGAAAGGCTTGCCCTGCGAGTCAAATTCTTTTTGTAACGTGACACTCAAAAGGCCAACGCTGACGCCTCCCTCCGGGACCAGTCCTCCGGCATCGTTCCAGCGGTCGCATTTGCCAGGGGGGGGTAGCAAAACATTACTTTTGGCGTGCTTTTGCGGCAGTAGTCCTTCGGCAAATCCGGCAGCAATTCATCGCCATCTGTTTCCGGCCCGGCAAGAGACAGCACCGGCTGGCACAGGCTGAGACCAGCAGGTGATGGGTGATCTCGTCTGCCCTCACGGTATCGCCGGGACGAGTCAGCGCCGCCCGCGCTGCCGTCAGGCTGCAGCTGACCCTGTGGGTTATTAGAATCCGCCCCGCCGGCACCTCCCGCCCTCAAGTCTTCAGCCAGTCAGCCCGCGTCTCCCAGTACGCGACAGGGCCTGTACTGGGGCAGCAGTACAGAAAATAAAGGGGTACAGCGCTCTTTAACATTGAGGCAGGTCCGAATGCCGCGCTTAGGTCCGGCTGGATAGCCACGCAGTTTAACTAACTTCAATACAACTAGCCGGCGGCGCATTAACCCAATGTTTTCTGACCTTTCGGAATAATTGCGGCGGAATTCGGGCGGATCTGCCTCAATTGCCCGAATGGGGCCGCGAACATTCCCCATTCCGCCGGCAGCGTTAAGGTCCAGCCGCTTGTTCCGGCTGCGTCCCTGCTGCCACAAGGAAATGCCAACGTGCCTCACGACACATCTCCTGCCGAACCGGCACCGGTCTGCGAACTGCCTAGCGGCGTCAAGCTGCTCCAAGGCCAGTACCAGATCGAGCGGCCGCTGATCAGCGGCGGTTTCGGCATCACCTACCTGGCCCGCGACAGCCTGGAGCGGCGGGTGGTGATCAAGGAGTGCTTTCCCGCGGGCCTGTGCTGCCGCGACGGCTATGAGGTGGCGCCGGCTGCGCCGGAACACGCAAAGTCCTGCCGCAACGTTCTGCGCGCTTTTCTGCGCGAGGCGCATCTTTTGGCCCGCGCAGAACATCCCGGGATCGTCAGCGTGCACCAGGTCTTCAAGGAAAACCAGACCGCATATATCGCGATGGAATTTATCGACGGGCTGGACCTTCTGACAGTGCGTGAGGAGCAGCCGGAGCGGCTGACCGCACCGCTGCTGCGACAGGTCCTTGATCAAGCGCTGGAGGCGCTTGGATGCCTGCATGGGCTGGGCATCCTGCACCGCGATATCTCGCCCGACAATCTGCTGCTGGGCAAGGACGGGACATTGACGCTGATTGATTTCGGTGCTGCCGCTGGCAGCACTCCGCGGGACGACACCGCGCTGCCGATGCTGCTCGCCGTCAAGGATGGCTACTCTGCGCATGAACTTTACAAACCCGACCTGCCGCAGCGCCCGGCCTGCGATATCTACGCGCTTGGCGCCACCTTCTATTACCTGATTACGGGTGAGGTTCCGGCCGGAAGCCAGCAGCGGCTGACCGCGGTGACGGCTGGCAATCCGGACCCCTGCCCTCCGCTTTTGGGCGGGCCCTGGGCAGTGGACCCGGCGCTGCTGGCAACCGTGGATCAGGCGATGTCGGTGCTGCCGGGCGAGCGTTTTCAGTCTACCCGTGACTGGGCCGGGTTGCTTGCGGAAAACGATGCCGCGGACCAGGCGCCCCATGCCACGGCCTTGCCTCAGGCCGCCGCTGCGGCGGCGGACAGCGGCGCGCTGGATGCCGCGATTGCCAACCTTGTCGCTGCTACCAACGTAAGCCTAACCCCTGGCCAGCCGCGCGCCGCGCGGCCGGACGCGGCGCAAAAACCGGCAAAGGACAAGCCCCGTCCGCTGGTCAATCTGTTCGGCGAGCCGGTCAGCGATCTGGAAGCCTGGCTTGCAGAGGAGGACGCATTGGCACGGCGCAGCAAAAAAGCCCCTGCAGCCGGACAGCCGCCTGCGGCCCCTGCCCTGGGGCAAGAACCTGCAATACCCACATTTGCAGGCCGTCTGCGCAAGATCTTCGGGTTTCAGAGCGGCAGCCCGGAAACAGTTAAGAACTGAAGGAAACGGTCATGAAATTCATCAAGGATATCATAGGCGAAAAGCGGGAACGGATCAGGATAGACGCGCCTGCCGCGGAACCGGTGCAGCCGCCGCCGCAGGACCCTTTCGCTTCGCCCTCCGGCGAGGCAGAGACAGCGGCAGGCAACAGCGGCGCGGCGTTCAGCCTGGACCGCGGCTTTTTGCTGGACGCGGAGCCGGAAAAGAACGCCTCTGAGGAGTTCTTCGTGCCGGAGGATTTCCTGGACGACAGCCCCCCGGACGCGAACGAAGAGGACACTGAAGCGGCCGCCGCTCCGCAGGACATGGCAGAGGGCCCCGCCGTTAGCCAGGAAAACGGAGCGCCCGAGGAGGACGCCATCGCAGCCTTCTTTGCCCGCGAGCAGGCACAAGTGCCGGCACCCTCCTCTGCCGGGCAGGTCACCTCCGCGCCAGGACATGAGCCGGCGCACCCGGACACGCTGGACGGCTTTGGCGCAGCCGCCGAGGAGCCGGAGCAACAGGCCTACGTGCCGGAAGACGCTCACGTGGCTGAGGAAGACGATCCTGGCGCCAATCTGACCGGGGAAGAAGAGGGTTTTCCTGACGCCTTCAAAGCTGAGGCTGATTTCGATCGCTTGCAGCAAACAGAGCCGGCAGCTGAACGGCCGGGGGCCTACCGGATCTTCCGCCGCAATGCGGCCCGCGGCTCTGGCGAACCCGAAACCGCGCCTGAAGGACCCGGTGAGGCACCAGTGGCCGCCGCACCGCAGCCGGGTCCGCAACCTGAAACTCGAAAGCAGCCGGACCTGCAGCCACAGCCGCAGCCGGATCCAGCCTGCGCAGCCGATGATGCCCCAGAGGGTATGATCCGGCACCAGCCTGTGGCACAGCCCGCTCCTCAGACGGCGCAGCAACCGGCGCCCCGGCCGGCCGCTGAGGCGCCACTGCCTGCTGAGCCGCAGGCGCCGCCCGCCACGGATGCGCCGATCGATGTGCCTGCCCCCTCAATGGGCCGCGGCGCCAGCCGCGCGGGCCGCGTCAAAACACGCCTTCTCGGTTTCAGCCCGGCGCAGGCCCCCGGCAGCGACCCGTTCGCGCGCAACACGGAAACTGACGCACCCGGCTACACCCAGTTCCCGGTCGGCTGGCTGGCGGTGGTGCAGGGTCCGGGCCGCGGCGCTGCCTTCAGCCTGTTCAGCGGCGTCACCGTAATCGGACGCGGCGAGGACCAGACCGTGCGGCTGGATTTCGGCGACAACAGCATCTCGCGCGACAACCACGCCGCCATCGCCTACGATCCGGAGCAAAAGTCCTTTTACATCGGTCACGGCGGCAAGGCGAACCTGGTGCGCCGAAACGGCCGCCCGGTGCTCAGCACTGAGGAGCTGGCGGCGGGCGATGTGATCCGCATTGGTGAAACCACCCTGCGCTTCGTGCCGCTTTGCGGCGCCGATTTCGGCTGGGACCAGCCACAGCAAGGCGACGGCTCCCATGCTGCATTCAGCTGAGCTTGAATATGACGCCGCGACGGCCATCAGCCAGGGCCGCCGCGACCGTCAGGAAGATGCCGTGGCGGCTGATTTCCTGGCCGGCGCCGGTACCGGCTTTGCGGTGCTGGCCGACGGCATGGGCGGCCATGCGGCTGGCGATGTTGCTGCCAAGATCGTGGTCACTGAGGTGTTCAGCGAGCTGAAGCTGCGCGCAGGAGAGCCGGAGCAGCTAGAACCTGCCATCGCCGAAGTGCTGCAAAGCGCTGCCGACGGCGCCAACGCCTGCCTTGGTGAATATGCCAGCCATCAACCGCAGGTGCAGGCCCAGGGTATGGGGGCCACGCTGTTGGCACCGGTGCTGTTCCGCGAACGGCTCTACTGGATATCGGTAGGCGACTCGCCGCTTTACCTGTTCCGCGACGGCGCGCTGACCCGCCTCAATGCTGACCACACGATGGCGGCGGAGCTGGAGAAGCTGGTGGCCCGCGGCCGCATGGATCCGGCCGAAGCCGCCGCCCATCCGGACCGCCACTGCGTGACTTCGGTGCTGACTGGCGCCGGCATTCCGCTGGTCGACTGCCGCAGCGCCCCGCTGCGGCTGCAGCACGGCGATATTGTGCTGGCCGCCAGCGACGGGCTGCTGTTTCTGGCAGAGGAGGAGATTGCCGAAGTGCTGGCCGCCGAATGCCACAGTCCCAGCGCCCGCATCGGTGCCGCGCTGATGCGGGCGCTGGAGGCGCTGGACGCGCCAGAGCAGGACAACGCCGCCTTCTGCGTGATCAAGCCCTTCGATCCGCAGGCCGCCCCCGAACTGCCCGCCCCGCCGCACTTTGCCGAAGCCCCGGCGGCTGAACCACAGCCGGAGGCGGCTGAGCCGCTGCCGGGCAGCCAGCCCGCCGCTCCGGCCCGCCCCCGCACCGGCCGCCGGGTGATCACCTTCCTGGCATCCGCAACTTGGCGCGACGCGCCCGGCGACGGCCGCAGCAAGACGGATGCATCCGCGTGAGCCTACCCCAGAGAGACATAACACCGCTGGCGGGACAGCTGGAGCGGACGCTCAGCACAGGGCTTCTTCCCTCGGAAGTCAGCGGCTGGGGCAGTCAGCTGTTGCAGCGCCTGCGCCAGCCGGTGCAGGTAGCGGTCGCAGGCGCCCCTGGCGCCGGCAAATCCGCCCTCATCGACATGCTGCTGGGCCGGGTGGTCATTGGCCGCAACGGCAGCGGCCTGCTGGTCGACATCTGCCATGGTCCGCAGGAGGCCGTGGTGTTTGAGACTGCCGCAGGCGAGCGCCTTCAGCAGCCAGGTGTGCTCGCCCGGTTGAAAGTGCCGGAAGGGACCCGCCGTGCACGCCAAATCCTGCCAGACCCGCAGCTGCGCTGGCACAGCTACCGAGAGCTGCCGCTGGCCGGGCCGCAGGAGCACCGTCAGGATGCGCTGCTGCAAGCGGCCGCTGCGGCGGACATAATTCTGTGGTGCAGCCAGGACTTCACCGCCGCTGAGCAGGCGCTTTGGGCGGCGGTGCCCGACAGCACCAAGGACCACAGCTTCCTGGTGCTCACCATGGCCGACCGCCAGGTGATGCGCGGTACCCTGCCTCAACTGATCGAAGCGCTGGAGCCGGTTGCCGCGGAGGAGTTCCTAGGCGTCTACCCGGTGGCCGCGATCCAGGGGCTGACCGCCCGCACCGCCGGGGCGCCGCAGGACGGCCTCTGGCGCTCCAGTGGCGGCAAGCAGCTGAGCGGCGACATGCTGCGGCAGGTGGATTTGGGCCGGGCCTCGGATGTGGATCAGGCGGAGCTGCTGATCCGGCAGTTCGGAGGCTCCCTTCCGGCCGAAGCCGCGCCATCGGTACCCGCTGCCGCATCCGCGTTCGCGCCGCCCCACAGCCTGGCGGCCGCGCTTGACCAGCTGCAGCAGGGGGCTGAGCAGATGCTTGCAGAAGCTGAGGCCGCTGGCGGCCCCCAAGCCGGACCAGTTCTGGCGCAGTGCATGGAGCTGATCCGCGGCCTGTCGCAATCGCTCGGCACCCTGCCCCCCGGTGCCACGGCGGATGCTGCCCGCGAGGCGGTGCAGGACGGCGAGGAAATGCTGATGCTGTGCCAGCTGGAGCAGGACGAGGACGCAGCGGTCGACGCGGTGACGCTGCTCATACAACTGAAGAAGGAGCTGTCCGGGGATCCGCCCGGATAAGGCTCGCCGCCCCCTGCCCGCCTGTGCTGCCCTCTTGCGCCGGCGGGCGGGCCAGCAAAAGAAACGCCAAAGCAGGACACAGCAGGTTCCGCCATGAACATGGAAAACCAGATCGAAAGTGCAACCGACATCCGCGCCTCTGCGCGTCCCACCAACCTGAGCGCCGGGATGGAGCCGCTGGCGGCCTATGCCCGCCAGGCGCGGCGGCTGGACGGTGCGCTCACCACCCTGCACGGCGTCGCCGGCGAGCGGTTGCAGCGCAGCTTAGCCCGGCTGCAGGAGGAACTGGCCGCCTTCGAGCCCAGCGTCACCCTGCTGGGGCAGGTCAAATCCGGCAAGACCTCGCTGGTCAATGCGATGGCGGGCTGGGCCGACCTCTTGCCCTCGGACGTGAACCCCTGGACCTCGGTTGTCACCTCGCTGCACCTGGAGCCGGGCGACAGCCGCACCGAAAACAAGGCCAGCTTCCAGTTCATGACCGAAGAGGAATGGGACCGTCTGACAAGCAAGGGCGGCCGCATAGGCGAATTGGCAGGCCGCGCCGGGGCGGACAGCGAGCTGCAAAAGATCCGCACGCAGATCGAGGAAATGCGCGAGCGCTCCCGCCAGCGTCTGGGCCGGAAGTTCGAGCTTCTTATGGGGCAGAAGCACGACTACGGCTATTTCGACAAGAACCTGATCGAACGCTACATCTGTCTTGGCGATGACTTCGCGGGCGACGAGCCGGGCACGGTGGATGAACAAGGCCGCTTTGCCGACATCACCCGCGCCGCCGATCTGTACCTGAACTGCCAAAGCGTACCGCACCGCCTTTGCCTGCGCGATACGCCGGGTGTGAACGACACCTTCATGATGCGTGAGCAGATCACCATCCAGGCAATCCGCGACAGCCGTATCTGCGTGGTGGTGCTTTCGGCGGGCCAGGCGCTGTCCTCGGTCGACATGGGGCTGATCCGGATGATCTCCAACCTCAAATCGCGCGAGGTCGTGATCTTCGTCAACCGCATCGACGAACTGGCCGACCCGGCAAACCAGATCGCCGAGATCGAGGCCAGTATCCGCCAGACCCTGGAAACCCACCACGGGCCGCAGGAGGCGACCATTCTCTTCGGAAGCGCCTACTGGGCCAATAAGGTGCTGACCGGCGGGCTGGAGGACATGGATCCGGCCAGCTCCGCCGCGCTGATTAACTTGGCCGAGGCTTCGGTCAATGCCTCCCACGCCAAGGCCTCGGCACAGAATATGGTGTGGGAGCTGTCAGGTATCCCGGCCCTGAACCGTGCGGTCTCCGAACGCATTGCCGCCGACCTCGGTGCGCCGCTGCTCCAGCGCATCGCGGCCTCCGCCACCACCGCTGCCACTGGCCAGCAGGCCGCTAATGCTGTGCAGGTGCGGGGTGACAGCGGCGGCGGCGGTGTCAACATGCACGACGTCCGCAGTGCCTTCGAGAGTATCTGCCAGACTCATATGGAGGCGCTGGAGACAGAGGTGAAGCTGGTGCTCAACACCTTTCACGACCGCGCCGACCGGGCCCATGCCACCTTCACCGACCGTGCCACCCATGCGCTGATAGATCATCTGGAGAAATGGGGCGAGGACATTCATTGGGAATACGATCCCGCTGGGCTGCGAATGCTCCTGCGTTCTGCATACTCAGTGATGACAAGCCGCCTGCAGTCCGCCGCTCTGACCCGCTATGAGGCTGCGGTGCAGGATGTGGCGGAGCTGCTTTATGACGGTTTCGGCCAGGCTGTCGAAGGCATCCAGCTGGCGGTGCCAGAGGTGCCCCAGCCCTCCTCTCCGGTGGCTTTGGCGCAGTCCATCGCGCTTGATTTCAACGACAGCTGGTGGTCCGCCTGGTGGCGCCGGACGCGCGGCTACAAGGCCTTTGCCAAGCGCTTCCGCAGCCTGATCGCGGGAGAAACTGAGGATTTCATGACCCAGCTCAAGACGGTGCAGACAGCGGACGCCCGCGCCGCAATCCTTGCGCGGCTGCAGACCTTCTTCGACGATCAGCGCGACATCCTGCTAGAGATTGCCGATTGCTCGCGCGGCGGCGGCGACATGCAGGCACTGTTTACGGGGGATGAGGCCTGCCGCCGTCAGTCCCAGACCTCTACTGCCTTGGAAACACTCAGGAGTTTCTCCGCATGACGTATCAGACTGCTTCGCAGGCGACCGCCCCTGCTCCCTTCGCTCCCGAAACTGCCGCGGCGCGCAAGCCCCGGCTGGCGCTGATGGGCGAATTCAGCGCCGGCAAAAGCACCCTCACTAACCTGCTGGTCGGCCGCCAGCCGCTGCCGACCAGGGTCACCGCCACCCGCCTGCCGCCGGTGTGGATCTCCCACGGGGCGGAGGGCGCCCGCCTTGTCGGCACCGACGGCAGCGAAACACCGGTGCCGCTGGAGGATCTGGATAATGTGCCGCTGGAAACCACCGCGCTGATCCGCCTGACTTTGCCTGCCGAGGCGCTGGAACTCTGTGACCTCATCGATATGCCAGGCATTTCCGATCCCAATATGCCTGCCAGCGTCTGGCAGAACCTGCTGCCGGAGGTCGACAGCGTGATCTGGTGCACCCATGCCACCCAGGCCTGGCGCCAGTCAGAGGCCGCCGCCTGGGAAGAGATCGCGGCCCGCCTGGATGCCCCCAGCACCCTGCTGATCACCCATTTCGACAAGCTGAAGACCTCACGCGACTGCGACCGGGTGCTGCGCCGCGTGCAGAAGGAAACCGGCGATGCCTTCAATGCCATTTTCCCGTTGTCTCTCAGTCAGGCGCTCTCCGCTGGCGAAGACATGGAGGCTTGGAAGACCAGCGGCGCCGACGGCTTCATTGAGTATTTGGTTGAACTGTTGCTGAACTGGTCGCAGCCGGGGCGTGGCCATACAAGGGCCCGGAAACCGGTAGCGGTAGAACCGCTGCAGCCTGACCAGGCCCTGCGGGCAGACGTGCTGGACATCGCCGCCCCTCTCGGCGGCAGTGCTCCGCCGCTGGAGACTGTTGAGGCTGATAGCGGCCCGCGGGTGATGCCGCGCCGGGTGTCGTCTCCCTCGCGGCGCAGCCCGCGGCCGGACCGTTTCCCTCCAGAAGCCCCGTTTGACAGCGAGTAAGGACGCCATGCCGCCACGACCCGTGCCACAGCCCATGCAAGCCCCCGGCGGAGGGGGCCGATGACCCTGGCCCGCCAGCTCGACGGCCTGCGCCGCCTGGAGCCTGGCTGCCGCCTGGCCGCTTTTGGCGATCTCAGTGCCAGCATCGTCCTGCGCAGCAGCAGCGCGGCAGGTCACCCGCAGGAGTATCTTGACGATCTTTGCCAGCAGGCCCGGCGCGGGTTTCTGGCGCTGGATGCCGGTGCCCGGGCCGCGGCGTCCCCCGCGGGGGATGACGTGCTTGTGCTGGCTCCGGGCGAGGCGCGGCTGTTCCTGCGCGCCGCCGGCGGCTCCGGCGACGCGGTGCTCTGTGTCTGCGCGGATGCGGAAGCCGCCGCGAGGCTGGCCTTCCCGGCGCGGCAGTTTCTGGCAGCCCTGGACGGTGGGACATGACGGCGGACCCAGCGCGTCAGGTCCCGAAGCCGCAGACCGCTGAGGCTGCGCTGCGGCAGGCGCTGGCCCGGCTGGCGCAACCGGCAGGCTTCGGGTCCAGTGGCGGGCAGAAAAACCTCAGCGCCGTTGTGCTGCAGGAAATCAGCGAAACCGTTCTGCCGCGCCAGCTGACCCTGGTGATCGGGCAAAAACCTGCCGCAAGCTTCACCCTTGCGCAGCGCAGGCTGGCAGACCTCAGCCTGGCTGCCGCCGCAGACCCCGCCCGCGCTATAGAGGACCCGGCCGCGGCGGCGCAGCAGTTTGCCGCCCGCCTGCGCCGCCTCGAGGCAGAAGCAGAAGGCCGCACGTTCCGCTTTCTCCGTCGTGCCTGCTCTGCGCCTCAGGGTGCCGGTTGCTGCTCCGTGCAGATGCTGAAGGCGGCTCTTTGCGCTACGGGTGACCTCGGGCCGCTGGACCGCTTCCGCACCCTGTCGGCCGAACACGCCGCCGCCTCTCTTTATTGCCCGCGCGGCAGCGCCACCATCGAAACTGCTGGACCCGCGCCGCTGCTTGCCCAACTGGAGGCGGTGCGCGGTGCACTCACCGCCCGCACCGCCCGCCCTGCCTCGGCCCGGATGCCGGTGCCGAAGCCTGACTGCCTGATGTTGCCGGTTTCGCCTCAGTTGCACATCCTCGCAGCCTCAGACGGCGGCGCCTTGCTGCTGCTGGCAATGACGCCTGCTGCAGCCCAAGCCCAGGCCGCTGCCTGGAGCGGCATCTACGGTTGAACCAAGCGCCCGTTGCTCAAAGATGAGGCAGTTGGCGCCGCAGCGGATGATCCAAACGCGTTTCCGGGTTTGCCGGCTGCCCTGCGCCCGCTACAACGAGGGGACAGACGGCTGCGGCAGCGCAGCCTGCACGCAGTACAAATGGACCCCGCGATGACCGCCACAGCTTCCCCCGCTTTCGACATCGCCGCCGCCTGCCCTTCGGACCCGGAAGCTGCTGATCTGATCAACCGCCACCTGGCGCAGATGGCGGCGCAATCGCCTGAGGAAAGTTGCCATGCGCTCGGTGGCAGCGGGCTGGAAGGGCCAGAGGTGCAGTTCTTCCTGTTGCGCCGGGACGGCCGGGCGCTGGCGATGGGCGCGCTCAAGAATTTGGGCGGCGGCATCCGGGAACTGAAATCGATGCACACCCTGACCGAGGCCCGCGGCAGCGGTGCCGGGCGGGCCATGCTGGCCTTCCTGCTGGATTTTGCCCGCGGCGAACAGGCAGCCGAGGTCTGCTTGGAAACCGGCTCAACCGATGATTTCCTGCCCTCACGCAGGCTGTATGAGTCCTTCGGCTTTGCGCCCTGTCCGCCGTATGCGGATTATGCTGAGGACCCTTGGTCGGTGTTTATGCGACTGGATTTGCGCGCCGCGGCTTGACCCTTGGCGGGAGCCTGTCATAACTGGCGCCAAGCGGTCCCTTAGCTCAACTGGATAGAGCAGAATTAACCCCCTATCCTCTACCGAATGGACTTAAATCATTGTTTTGTAGAGATAACTTTCTAGTAGGCAAATAGTCTTCCTACTAAGTTGACATGGCCGTAGGCTTCGTCCAAAACGGCTTAAGTGCGCCCACGTAATTCAACTGGATAGAATATCCGACTTCTAATCGGGCTGTTGGGGGTTCGAGTCCTCCCGTGGGCGCCACTATCCTTTCCTTTTCTTAAGCCGACGGGCTATCCGTTGGTCCCAAGCGACTCCCGCGAAAAGTCAGCATATTTTCAGGAAAAACAGCGCGTTGTGAATTTTCCACTCTGTTTAAGGGCGCGCTGACTTTCATTGTGCTAGGCCTCAATGAAGAGCTGCGCTATTCTAGTTAAAGCCCCAATAGTTCTTCAGGAGAAAATTTTTCCGAACTAGGCTCTGGACTCATTGAGTTTCAAAGCCAGTAGATAACGAGGGCTGCAAGCGCGATTGCTGACAGGAAGACTTTTGGGCATCTGTCGTATCGTGTCGCAACCCGCCGCCAGTCCTTCAGCCTGCCGAACATAATCTCAATGCGGTTGCGCCGCTTATATCGGCGTTTGTCGTATCTGATGGCTTTCTTGCGCTGCTTTCGACCGGGGATGCAGGCGCGTATCCCTTTGTCTTTCAAAGCTTCTCTAAACCAATCGGCATCATACCCGCGATCTCCGAGAAGCCATTGGACGTCAGGCAGGCCACTCAGCAGCGCCTTTGCACCGGTGTAATCACTGACCTGTCCGGCAGTCACGAACAGGTTCAGTGGACGCCCCTGGCTGTCACAGATTGCGTGCAGCTTAGTGTTCATGCCGCCCTTAGTGCGCCCGATCAGGCGCCCACGCCCCCCTTTTTAACCCCAAGACTGGAGGCCGTACGGTGTGCTTTCAGGTAAGTTGCGTCGATCATCACAGTCTTTTCCTCACCGTGATCAGCAGCCAGACCGGCCATCATCTGGGCAAAGATGCCTTTGTCGCTCCACCGCTTCCAACGATTGTACAAGGTCTTGTGCGGGCCGTAATTTTTGGGCGCATCACGCCAGCGCAAACCATTGCGATTGATGAAGATAATTCCGCTCAGAACACGCCGGTCATCAACACGCGGCTTACCGTGGGACTTCGGAAAATAAGGCTCAAGACGGGCCATCTGCGCGTCCGTCAGCCAGAAAAGATCAGACATATCACCGCTCATTTTTCGAACTGTGAATCACGCCACCCACCGGAAATCAATGGGTCCTGACCCTAAATCGTGAAGGTGAAGACTTTCATTTCTACGTCAACACAAACAAAACTTCAGATAGAACGCATGAGTTCGGTGAGATGTCCGGGTACATGGTACCTTGGTTGTACACGCCGATGGTCGAGTTGTTTGATCGCCTAAGGCGTTGGCAGCAGGAATATAATGCAATCGAAGTTCCGACACCGTACAAAGAAATACAGTGGTCCTTAGGCAACGATGCGCCGCCAAAAAAAGTCATAGAGAATATTCCTGATAGGTTCTACCTTTTCCGAGACATAGACGGTCGCCATGACCTGCCCCCCGCAAAATCCCTCACCATGAAGTAGAGTCTGCCCAACCTATGTAGGAGCAGACGAATGCGTAAGAGCCGTTTCACTGAGGCGCAAATCATCGGGATGATCAAAGAGCAGGAAGCCGGGATGCCGACAGCGGAGGTGTGCCGTCGGCACGGCCTGAGCCCGGCGACCTTTTACAAACTGAAGTCCAAATATGGCGGCATGGAGGTGTCGGAGGCCGCGCGGCTGAAGGCCCTGGAAGATGAGAACGCCAAGCTGAAGCGGCTGCTGGCGGACACGATGCTCGACAACGTGGTTTTGAAAGACCTGCTGGGAAAAAGCTGACGACACCGAAAGAGCGGCGAGAGGCAGCGCTCAATGCAATGCGGGATCATGACATCTCGCAGCGCAGGGCCTGTCGGCTTGTCGGTGTCGACCCCAAGACGGTCCGGCGCGAACGCCCGCTCGACCATCCCGAGATCCGCCAGGAGATGAAGGAGATCGCTGGCAAACGCCGCCGGTTCGGCTACCGGCGGATCGGCGTGCTGCTTGAGCGAAAAGGCATGATCATGAACCACAAAAAACTCTACCGCCTCTACCGGGAAGAAGGCCTTGCGGTGAAACGGCGGCGGGGCCGCAAGCGTGCCCGGGGCTCGCGAACGCCGATGCCCGAAGCCACACAGCCCAACCAGCGCTGGTCCCTGGATTTCCTGGCAGACAGCTTCGGCGCGTCGCGGAAGTTCCGCATCCTGGCCGTAAACGATGACTGCTGCCGGGAAAACCTGTGCCTGGCCGCGGACACCAGCATTTCGGGTGAGCGCGTTGCCCGGGAGCTGGACGCGCTCGTCCGGATCTACGGAAAACCTGTTTGCGTTGTCAGTGATAACGGCACGGAATTCACCAGCCGGGCAATCCTGAGATGGGCCGACAGGAACGGCGTGGATTGGCATTACATCGATCCCGGAAAACCGCAGCAGAATGCCTTCATCGAGTCATTCAACGGAAGCCTGCGGGACGAGCTTCTCAATGAAGAGCTGTTCGATACCCTGGACGATGCCCGCCGCAAGCTGGCGCTGTGGCGCTACGATTACAACAACGTCAGGCCGCACTCTTCGTTGGGGAACAGAACGCCAAAGCAAGCGCGGCAGGCGCTTGAGCAATTTGAGGGCTCCGCGCCTGCCGCGCTTGCCAAGCCCGAAACCGACGACTACCAAAATCAAACCCGCAGACTCTCGTCATGAGCGAGGGACCCGCGGGGGGCAGGTCACGTGGAGTCGGAACACCGGTTACATTAATGGTGAGACCTTCCCGGTTGAAACCGTCGATGATATTCAGCACCCTGAAAGCATAGCTGCGGCAGCCGGAGCGAAGCCGGCTGAACGAGCCACCGTTCAACCCAAGTATTGCCGAGCCAATCGACATTTGAACCACACTGACAGGCGGCACTTACCGTTCGCCAACCCATCCCATTTTTAAACCCAGCGAAACCTTACCAAGTCAATAAGGGGAGGAACTTATTACGAAGGAAACGATATGAAGACACTTGTTGTTGTGCATCCAGGGAGCCTGTTTTGGAGCGCCGATTTTTCCGTTGGAAAGCGTGCAGCCTGGGAATGCCGAAGCCGGATAATGGAAGAGATCGCGGGGCACCAGGGGAACTTCATTGTCATCGATGGTTTTCTTTCTGATGAAATTAGCGACGAGTTCGAAGACGTCATCCAAACAGGATTATCTAACGCAATTACTTGTGCAACTAGGACAGGGAAATTGGGGACCTTCACCGCATTGCGTGTTTGGGGCTGTGATGGAGGAGAAAGGCCATTCGAAGGCTGGCAAGGTTTTGGGAGCTGCACTCAGCCTATGGTATTTTCGGGCCAAGAGGAAGCAGCGGAGTATATTTCCAGCAGCTTAGCCTCGAATGAAATCGTTGTCACTGGAGCATGGGCCACTGAACATGGGGAATGGGGGTGTGTGAACTCGGTTGCCGATGTCTTTCGCTCTAGGTTACCGAGCGCCTCGGTTAGGGTTTCTGAAGATGCACTTTTTGAGGGCTCCGGAACAAAATCCAGTTCGCTAAATATGTAGTTGAGCGTACTCGGCTCTGCAGATGGCGTTCCGGGCGGTTTGGGAGTTTGGTTTTCGCATCTCCCGTACTTTGGCCGCCCGCCAATGGTGCATTTAGCAAGTTTTGGTCATGACCGCTCTTTCGGCGAGCTAAACTTGGAATCCTTAACACTGCTGGTATGGAATGGAATTGTGGCAAGCTGCTCGACCTCAGAGCAGAGCCTGGCCATTAAGGCGAACAAGGAATACCATGACTTCGCGATACCGTTTACTTCAACCGATGTTGCTTCAGTCCGGGCCGTTATTTTTCATCACACGCAACGGGTTCCAGCGTTTATTCTTGAAGAAGTTCCCTGGATGCTTGTCAGACCGGAAAAGGAAAGATCAGTCGTGTCTCCGAAATCCTAGATGGTACTAGGCGCGGCATTGTGGCACCTTCGTATTCGATGAGGAACAGCCTTAAGAACCATATTGGGTGCCAATCTTACTTTTAGCGATGGGCACCCAATCCAGCTAAGCTCCTTTCTCCTTGGGAGGAGCTACTTTGACTGTGTCATGCTGTTCTGGCGATCCCTTAATTGAGCGCTGTCGCCGAATGGGCCACGTCGTGCATCACTGATCTTATCTTGTTGCAAAAAACCTGCACCCTACACCTCTTAAGCTTGCCCCGATGTCACTTTTCTGATTTGACCGTGCAAAACTGAAAAAGGTGAACCATGGCGATTGATATTACCGGCCTCAACGTTTCTGAACTTGAAGCACTCTCTCAGGAAATTGAGGCTCGCAAGGCCCAAGTTGCTGAAGAGGCCAAGCAGAATGCTTACAATGAGATGCTTGCCATTGCTGAAAAGCACGGCGTTAGCTTTGAAGAAGTTGTCGCTCTGCGCAGCGGTAAAGGACGTAAGTCAGGTTCGAAAGCAGCCGCGAAGTACGCCAACCCCAATGACCCCTCGCAGACTTGGAGCGGACGTGGTCGCAAACCTGGCTGGGTTCATGAGGCCTTAGAAGCTGGTAAGTCTCTCGAGGACATCGAAATCTGAAGAGAAGCGCGACGGAGGGGTTAGCCTGCTTTTTGATCCGTTTCAAAATTTCTGAGCGCAGGCGGCTTCATGCCGCCTGGCTTCTTTCTGAAATGTTGGGTCCTCGAGAAGACTGTTAAGCCACTGTCTAAGGAGTTTACAACAAGCCCCTAACAGGCCGCTGAATTAGTCAGGCCAGTGGGACGCTGTTCTCCGTGGTGGAATGAGTTCTCTCATCGTTCTTCCGGATTGGGTGGCTGGAAGCAGGCCTGCGTCCCCCCCCTCCAGCCTCATTCCGCCAGCAACCGGGGCAGCCGGGCGAAATTTCCGGCTGCGAGCGTCAGGATGAAGCGCGACCGCACCCGTTCGACGCCGCGATAGACGGTCTGGGATATGCCGCCAACGGTCTTGGCCCAGGGGTAATCCCCCCGATCTTAAGGGGATGCGGCAGTAGAATTTTCTCGGCAGGATGAACGAGGAGATTCCGATGAAGAAGACACGTTTCACAGAAGCTCAGATCATGAGTGTGCTGCGCCAGATGGAGGGCGGTGTGCCTGCCGCCGAGCTGTGCCGCGAGCACGGGATGAGCAGCGCCACGCTGTACAAGTGGCGGGCGAAGTATGGCGGCATGGACGCCAGTCTCATCAGTGAGAGCGAGCTATTGTCCGCCATTGGTCCGAGGACAATGGCGAGCGGCGATGGCCGAGGAGAACCGGCGGCTGAAGCGCATGTACGCTGACGTCAGCATGCAGAACGACCTGCTGAAGGAGGCGCTCGGAAAAAAATGATCCGGCCAGCTCAACGCCGAGAGTTGGCCGTGAAAGCGGTGGCGATGAGAGGCAGTCGCTCCGGCACTCAGACCTTTGCCCAGACCGCCCAATGCGCCGGCGATGGCCGCATTCCGGACGTTGGCCCCTTCACGGCTCACAACGTGCCCGCGCACACCTTCCTTGCCGGATCCCGCCATATAGCCCGCGACCTTGGTTTCCAGGACTTCCCCTTGCCGGTTAACGCAAGTCATGGAAATAAGACGCACCTTGACCCGCTCAGAGGACAAGTCTCCGGTGGCCGACCCCTGCACGGTGCAGCCCTTCAGGTTCACTCGCGCAGGCTGGCTGTTTCCAAGCGCTGCGGTCACCGCCGAGCCGGTAATCAATCAGGAAAAGGGGCTGTTTTACGCGGGCGGCAACCAGCAGCATTATGAAGCTTCCCTGCGCCGGTTCCATGCTAGTCTGAGTGAATGGTCCGCAGGTCTGGCTGCCCAGGCTGACAGCCCGGAAGGCCCGGGCGTGGCCAATCTCCTTCATGTCATTAAAGGGGTGGCCGGCACGGTGGGAGCCGACAGGCTGGCGGAACTTGCGGCAAGCGCTGAGAAAGGAAACACCTCTATCGAAACAGTGGAGCAGGCCCTATCCCAGATGCTTGAGCAGTTCGACGCCCGCAGCCCTCTTTCTGCACATGAATTGCCGTTCTCCCCGGGTAGGCTGGATAGGATTGGGGCACTTAGCAGGAACCGTGACATTCAGGCCCTTGAAGAAGTACTGAATACGGAATCAGGGGATCTTCCGGAAACTGCCAAGGCGGCACTTCAAAGCCTTAAGGCGGCTTTGAAAGTGCTGGACTTCGAAACGGCTGATCAAATTGTAGAACAGCTCGCGGGCTCTCTTCACGAGGACTGAAACTGTCCGATGTCTGAACACATCTGGGCCAGTAACTGCTCGGCTTTCTCGAGCCGGTCTGCCCGCCGAGCCAGCAGTTTTTCCAAGGCCGTTTTCGCCTGGCGGAGTTCAATATGGCTGCGGATCCGGGCACGCAGAACAGCGGGCACAATCGGCCGGGTGATAAAGTCGCAGGCGCCCATTTCCAGGCCTTTGGTTTCATCCATCGGATCATCAAGACTGGTCAGGAATATCACCGGTACATCAGCAAGGCTGGCCGTGGATTTGATTTGCCGGCAAACCTCGTAGCCATCCATATCCGGCATCCGGATATCCAGCAGAACCAGGTCTGCCAACTCTCCTGCGAGAAAAGACAGGGCTGCTTTTCCGGAGGTCTGCGGAATGATCCGGTAAGCGTCCCTTAGCAGGCCGTGCAGGTGGTGAATGTTTTGAGGTGTGTCATCAACCACAAGAATCGACGGCTGCTCTTCATCATCTCCCGGAGGGGCCGTGCCTTCCAGTTCAGGGCCATTGCTGATTTCTCCGGCCAGTTCCCTGGCCGCAACTGCAATGGCGGTCAGATTGGGTGACACCGTTGCAAAGAAGCGCGCCCCGGCAGCCCCCATGAGCGCCCGGTTCGCGTCCCTCTCAAACAGAGAAATTCCAAGATGGCTTTCCAATGCCCGGATCTGCCGGCTGACGGCCTCTCGCGAGACATTCAACTCTTCCGCCGCAGCGGTAAAACTGCCTAGACGGGCAGCAGCTTCAAACGCAAGTAGAGAAGTCAGAGGCGGCAAGTGGCGTTTGAGTTGTTTCATGCTTTGCGTTCCGGAATGCTATGCATCTTGGACCGGAGGTTACGGCCGCTGTTTCATTTGTTACCGTGTAAGACTGGTCATTGAACAGGTGTTGCAGAAATATCCTGCCTTTTGATGCTATCAATTGGCCGCTCAGCCACGTTCACAAAGATTGGAATGCCCCATCTGAACTGGTCCACCGTTATGTTTAGGAAACGGAGGACAGAGAATGGCGAACAAGCGGCACAAGCCAGAGGAAATAGTTCAGAAGCTGTGGCAGGTTGATGTGCTTGTCGGGCAAGGAATGGCGCGGGCTGATGCAGTCCGGGAGGTTCGCATCACGGAGCAGTGGAGTTCGTCCCGATTTCCGGACAGATTGATTATTGACCCTATGCTGCGCTTTTCCAAGTCATGGTTTCGTATGCTTGCGCAGGGGTTGGGTAGCCTATGGCGGAGTGTCGTAGGCGCCGTCCGCGGTGACGCTGCCGATCTTCTGATCTGGTGGAATCTGGTCCAGTAATTCTGGCAACATAGGCGCGTCACCAATGTTGCTGCCCGTGATCTCGACGGTCCGAACCTCCAACGTTTCCTCGTCGATACCACTCTCGGGATCATGCTGCGCATGACCCTGCCGGGCAAGGGATATGTATCTTGCGCCAGATGCGGCGTTTTGAGTCACCATGCCTGCGGGCGTTCCATTCACCTTCGCTTACGGCCTTGATGCCGGTGCTGTCCGCTGCCCGGCAGTGCATCACGCAGTGACGTCACGAGAGGGGATCAGCAGATTCAGCGGCCCCGTACCGCCACGATAGGGGGTGCTCACATTCAGCGTTCGTTGACAGCGGCACAGGGTACTAAAGTCTGGCATGGTCCAGTCCAGGCCGACCAGCCGCAAAAGGCTTTGTACGAACCCCGTCGTTTGCCGCAACGGCATGCCGAAGAGCACCTTCATCGTCAGACAGGTCTGGATCGCCGCGTCGCTGAAGCTCGGTTGTCGACCGCTCTTGCCGGTCGGTGGCGGCCGCCATACCATTTCTGGATCGAACCACACCGTCAGCGATCCACACCGCTTCAACGCTTCATTGTAAGCCGACCAGTTCGTGGTCTTGTATTTCGTAGAGGCCCAACTGCTCATATCATCCAGCTAACATGCTGGATTCATACAGTGAATCCCTCATCCGATTTGTGCAACAAGGCCCAGCTATGCAATAACTTTCACCCTGGACCACTCAAGTGGGTCCGCTCACATCCTTCCGTAGGCTGAGGAAACGCACCATCAAATCTTGGGATCAATTACCTAGGTATTGGGGAGAATGAGATCAAAGTTCGCACTTTGCTTACAGGGCAAAGTACTGCTTCAAGCTTCTGGACGTAGCCTGCAGTGCTTTTTTGACGTCCCCGCTTCGGTCGGCATACCGCGAAGTGGGCATCGGGACAGAAATAGCGTGCAGATCCCCGTGCCAATCGCGGAAAGCTATACCGATCGCGGAAATCCCTTCCGAGTGATTATCCAAGTCATAAGCGATGCCGGTTTGCCGCACTTTGCTCAGCAATTCCAGAATGTCTTCCTCGCGTTCGCGAGCCCCCGTGCGCTGCCATTCTTCGTGGATCAGTTCGAGTGCCTCTTCCTCGGGCAACTGCGCCAGGCAGGCACGGCCGTTGGCGGTTGTGGTCAGCGGAAAAACTTCACCGACCTTTGAAACAGTGGTGAGCCGCTGGGTTCCTGGCACCTGATCGAGAAACACCATGCCGGCCCCGCGCAGGGCGGACAAGTCCGCCGTTTCCCCGGTCTTCTGCGTCAGTTCCGTCAGCAGCAGCCGACAATGTTCCACGATGTTGAACTGTGCCGCCTTGGCGAGTGTGTTGAGCTCTGGGCCCAGCTTCAGCCCGCGGCCTTGGATATCGCTGACCACAAAGTTCTCGGCAGCCAGAGCCCCCGTGATTCTCTGCACCGTAGAGCGGGGCAACCCGACCCGGTCTGCGATTTGCCCTAGGCTCATTCCTGTATCAGTTTCTTTGAGCACGCGCAGGATTGCCGCTGCGCGAGAAATGACCTGAATTCCACCTTTGTCATTTTTCACTTCTTTTTCAGCCATCTAAATATCCTGCAAGTGTGTTTTTCGTGGTTTTCCGGCGATTTATGTCGTCCGTTACTGCACCACAATGCGGTGCAAGTCAACTGCATCGTGATTTAAATATTGACCGTATTGCAGTGCATGTGTATCAATATGCGGGACAGGTGAAGAGCCATCCTGAACAAATTTGAAACAACCAGCACCGGGATTCCGGTGAACAGAGGAGATGTGCCTAATGGTTAAAGTCCGCGGCATAGAGTTCCAGGCAAACACTGACAACGACATGGGGCTGGAGTTCTACAACCTGAGCCACCGCTACGGCTTCCAGTGCCCGAACTGGCCGTATTTCAAAGACGTGCAGATCGATCGAAAGCACTACATGGCCAAATCTGGCGTGCTGTCGCAGACGATCACCACCACCATGCATGTGACCACCCACATCGATGCTCCGGCGCATGTGGTGCCGGGTACGCCCTTCATTGATGAAGTGCCGCTGCCGCATTTCTTCGGCTCCGGGCTGGTTGTCTCCATCCCCAAGAAGAAATGGGAGCAGATCACCGCCGACGACCTGGAAAGGGCCTGCGGCCACGCCATCCGCAAGGGCGATGTGCTGATCATCAACACGGGATGGCACAAGCAGTATGAGGACGGTGATTACTTTGCCTACTGCCCCGGCCTGGTGTCTTCGGCGGCGGATTGGAT
Source organism: Leisingera sp. CC-HEC093 (assembly GCF_059429195.1). NCBI lineage: Bacteria > Pseudomonadati > Pseudomonadota > Alphaproteobacteria > Rhodobacterales > Roseobacteraceae > Leisingera > Leisingera sp. CC-HEC093. Next base: position 124,415 of record NZ_JCAIJR010000005.1, read on the forward strand.
GATTGAAAAAGGCGTCAAGGTTGTCGGCCACGACACCCAAGCCAATGACCATCCGCTGGCCACCGCCATCGGCCCGCAGCGCAACGGCCCGATCCTGCCGCATCTGGAACAGGAATATCTGGAGTGGTCGGGTGGCCGTGACTGGAAAGACGATTTCCCGGAATGGGAGCCGGTCCACAACAAGCTGTTCGCAGAAGGCATTCTGGGCATCGAGAACGTCGGCGGCGACCTGGATGCAGTGTCGGGAAAGCGATGCACCTTTTCCTTCTTCCCCTGGAACTGGGACCGTGGCGACGGTTGCATCATCCGTCTGGTGGCGATGATCGACAAGGAACAGAACTACCGGATCGAGGCAGGCGAGAGCTTCTGAGCACTTCCCGGACTGGCTGCCGGGCAACCGGCAGCCGCTTTTCCGCAACAGCAAAACGAGCGGCCATATGCACGTAAAACGGTTTTCAGATGCCCAGCCCTATGATGCCCCGAACCACTTCGGATGCCACGGCTTGCGGCTGCAAGGGTTTGAGGAAAACGGCCCGGAGAATCAATGGGTGGGCTTGAGTCACTTCCTGCCCGGAGGCGGCGCCGGTCCGGACTCGACACCGTTTGAGAAAGTCTACGTGGTACTGGAAGGCGAGATCACTGTAATCATCGGCGGCCAGGAAACCACTTTGGGAAAATATGACAGCTGCACCCTCGCGCCAAACGAAATCCGCAAGATCGAGAACCGCTGCAACAGCGTTTGTTCCATGCTGGTCATAATCCCCTATCCGCCGGAGGCCTGAGAGATGAATACGGACACTAACCCGCTGTCGATGTTCGACGTGAAAGACAATACCGCGCTGATCACCGGCGCCTCAGGCGCCTTTGGCATAGTGGCTGCGCGCTACCTGGCCGGCGCAGGCTGCAACCTGGTGTTAGCGGCCGGCAATCAGGACGCATTGGATCAGGCAGCCGCAGAATGCCGCGAGCTGGGCTCCGCCGTAGTCACGGTCAACACTCGCCCCGAGGATGAAGCTGCCTGTGACGCGCTGGTCGAAGAGGCGGTCCGCAACTTTGGCAGGCTGGATATTCTGGTTGTTGCCTCCGGCATGAACAAGGTTGCATTGATCAACGACATGGCGCCTGAGACCTTCAGCAAGGTGATGGACGCCAATGTCAACCAAAGCTGGCTGCTGGCCCGTGCCGCCTCCAAACAGATGAAGGAGCAGGGCTACGGTAAGATCATTCTGGTCAGCTCGGCCCGCGGGCTGCTGGGCCATCCGGCCGGCTATACCGCCTATTGCGCCTCCAAGGCGGCAGTGGACGGAATCACTAAGGCACTGGGATGCGAGTTGGGCAATTCCGGCATCACCGTCAATGCCATTGCGCCGACCGTCTTCCGTTCGCCGCTGACCGCGTGGATGTTCGAAGACACCGAAGAGTCGCAGAAAGTGCGCGACGGTTTCCTGACCCGGGTGCCAAAGGGGCGGCTGGGCGAGCCGGAAGATTTGGCCGGGCCACTGCTGTTCCTCGCCTCCCGAGCGTCTGATTTCTACACCGGGCATATTCTATATGCCGACGGCGGCTATACGGCGGGCTGAACGATGGTGCGGAAAAAACAGCAGATCGCAGTGATTGGAGCAGGCCTCATGGGCCATGGCATTGCTCTCACACTGGCGCGTGCCGGTCAGTATGTGGCGGTCACCGATCCCTTGCAGCAGGCGCGCGATACCGTCCCGGCCCGCATCCGGGCCAGCCTTGTGGCAATGGGCGACAGCGAAGAGAAGATTGCAAAGAGCCTGAAGATGATCGAGGTCTTCAACACTACTGCGGGAGCCGTGCGGCAGGCGGATGTGGTCTTTGAGGCAGCGCCAGAAAAGCTGGAGCTCAAAAGGGCTATCTTTGCCGAGGTAGAAGATCACGCGCCGGATAGTTGCATAATGGCTTCCAACACCTCGGTGATGCCGATCACGGACATCATGTCCGGCCTGCGCTTGCGCGAGCGGGCGCTGGGAACGCATTGGTGGAACCCGCCGCATATGATCCCGCTGGTGGAAGTGGTGAAAACCGGATGGACCTGCCCGGATGCCGCGGCCGAAATGATGGCCTTGCTGGAAGACGCCGGCAAAACCCCGGTAATGGTGGAAAAGGACATTCCCGGCTTCATTGGTAACCGTCTGCAGCATGCGTTGTGGCGAGAGGCGGTTAGCCTGGTGGAAAACGGCATCTGTGATGCAGCGTCGGTGGATACAGTGACTAAGTCCAGCTTTGGCCGACGGCTGGCTGTTCTTGGCCCGCTAGAAAACGCCGATCTCGTCGGAACCGACCTGACGCTGGATATCCACGAGAATGTTTTGCACGACCTCGAAAGCAGGAAAGGCCCGTCGCCCTATCTTCAACAGCTGGTCGGGGAGGGTCGGCTGGGCATGAAGGCGGGCGAGGGTTTTCTAAAATGGACCAAGGCCGAGGCTGAAGATGTGCGCAACCGGGTGGCACGGCATCTGAACCGACTGGACGGCATCTTGCTTGACTAAATGAAAAACCGGGATGAGCCCGGTCAAGGGAGGATACAATGATCAAGGTAGTGAAGCCTGTTTCACGCCGCAGCTTTCTAGCGTGCGCCAGCACCATGCTGGCGGCGCCGACGCTGCTGAACGCAACCCGCGCCTATGCGGCCACCCCGACCCTGCGGGTCGGCCATGTAAGCCCTCGCACCGGACCGCTGGCAGGTTTTGCCGAGGCGGACGACTATGTGCTCTCTGCTGTCCAGCAGGCGTTTTCGGCCGGTCTGGTAAACAACGGTAAAGCCTGGAACGTCGAAATTATCTCAAAAGACAGCCAGTCCAATCCCAACCGCGCCGCAGAGGTTGCCGCCGATCTCATCCTGGGCGAGGAGGTTGATATCATCGTCGCGGCCTCAACTCCCGACACGGTGAACCCGGTGGCGGACCAGGCAGAGGTGAACGAAGTGCCCTGCATCACCACGGATTGCCCGTGGCAGCCTTATTTCTTCGGTCGCAACGGCGTGCCGGGTGAAGGCTTCCAGTCGACCTATCATTTCTTCTGGGGGCTTGAAGATGTTATGGATGCCTTTCTCGACATGTGGGGCAAGTCCGGTGTTGCGAAAACAGTCGGCGGCCTGTTCCCCAATGATGCCGATGGCAACGCCTGGGGGCATCCGCAGCTTGGCCTGCCCCAGCCGCTGGCCGATGCCGGCTATACGCTGACCGATCCGGGGCGCTACCAGCCGCTGTCGGATGATTTCTCCAACCAGATCGCGGCTTTCAAGTCGGCAGGCTGTGAGATTGTCACCGGCAATATGATCCCGCCGGATTTTGCCACCTTCTGGGCACAGGCGGCGCAGCAAGGGTTCAACCCCAAAATCGTCACCATCGGCAAGGCGCTGCTGTTCCCGTCGGTGATCGAGAGCCTGGGCGGCCGCGGCGACGGGCTAACCTCCGAGGTTTGGTGGTCGCCGAACCATCCGTTCTCCTCCTCCCTCACCAGGCAAACTTCCAAAGAGTTGGCGGACGGGTATACGGCCGCTTCCGGTCGCCCCTGGACCCAGCCGATCGGCTTCAAGCATGCACTGTTCGAAGTGGTTGCGGATGTGGTGAAACGGGCAGAGGACCTGGAAGATCCCACCGCCATCGTGGACGCCATTGCCAAGTCCGATGTGCTGACCATCGTTGGTCAGGTGAACTGGTCCAAGGGACCGCTCAACAATGTCACCAAAACGCCGCTGGTCGGCGGCCAGTGGCAAAAGGCGGGCGATACCTTTGAGCTGCAGATCGTCGCCAATGAGGCCGACCCTGAAATCCCGCTGACGGCTGATCTGAAGCTGCTTGGATAACAGTGGAGGTGGCGCAGCCAAGCGCCGCCCGCTTCAAGGCAAGAAAACATGACCACAATTTTGAAATTGGACAATCTGAGCAAGTCCTTTGGCGCCGTGAAAGTGGCGCAGGAGCTCAGTTACGAGGTGGCTCAGGGTGAGGCACTTGGCGTGCTTGGCCCCAACGGGGCGGGCAAAACCTCGATGTTCAACCTGATTACGGGCACCCTGGCTGCCAATAGCGGCCGAGTCATCTTTGACGGCCGGGACATAACCGGTCTGGGGGCGGCCAAGCGCTGCCGGGCCGGCATTGCCCGCAGCTTCCAGGTGCCGCAGCCGTTTTCCGGCATGACGGTCTTTGAGAACGCGATGATTTCAGCCACCCAGGCGGCCGGGCTGAAGGGACAGGAGGCTGAACAGTTTTGCCTCCAGGTCCTGGAGCAGACCGGGTTACTGTCCAAGGCCAATGTGCTGGCGGCCAACCTGACTTTGCTAGAGCGCAAGCGGTTGGAAATGACCCGCGCGCTGTGCGCTAAGCCCAAACTGCTGCTGCTGGACGAGATTGCCGGAGGTCTGACCGAAGGCGAATGTGTGTCGCTGGTGCAGACCATCACGGCCATACATAAATCCGGTGTAACCATCATCTGGATCGAGCATGTCGTGCATGCGCTGATGGCCGTGGTCGACCGGCTGATCGTGATCGACTTCGGCAAGAAGATTGCGGAAGGTGAGCCGGAGGCGATCATGCAAAGCCCAGAAGTGCAGGAAATCTATCTGGGGATTGAAGCCGATGCCTGATCCTGTTTTACAGATAACGAGCCTAGATGCCCATTACGGCGATTTCCAGGCGCTTTACGGCGTGGACATGCAAGTGGCCCCCGGCGAGGTGCTGGCGATCATCGGCGCCAACGGGGCCGGCAAGACAACGCTGATGCGTTCGGTTACCGGCCTTTTGGCCAACGGCCCCGGCCAGATCTGGCTCAAGGGGCAGGACATCAGCGGATTGCGTGCTGATCAGGTGGCCGCCTGCGGCCTGGCCATGGTGCCCGAAGGCCGGCAGCTGTTTCCCTCGCTGTCGGTTGAGGAAAACCTTCTGATCGGTGCGCAAGCCGGGCGCAAAGGCCCCTGGACGCTGGAAAAAGTCTATGCGCTGTTCGAAATCCTGGCGGAGCGACGCAACGTGCCCTCGACAGCGCTGTCCGGCGGCCAGCAGCAGATGGTGGCCATCGGCAGGGCCCTGATGTCGAACCCGGAGATGATCCTGTTCGACGAGATCAGCCTCGGCTTGGCGCCGATCATCATCAAAGACATTTACGAGGCCTTGCCCGACATCATCGGCGAAGGCATGAGCGCGGTCATTGTCGAGCAGGACATCACCAAGGCGCTGGCGGTCTCGTCGCGGGTCTATTGCCTGCAGGAGGGGCGGGTGTCGTTGGAAGGCGCCTCGGCCACGGTTTCCCGCGAAGAGATTTCGCGCGCCTATTTCGGGATGGAATAATATGGAATGGCTCAACACAATCATTCAGGGCACGCTGCTGGGAGGCTTGTACGCGCTGTTCGCGGCCGGTCTGTCGCTGATCTTTGGCGTGATGCGGTTGGTCAACATCGCCCATGGTGACCTGATCGTTCTGGCCGCCTACCTGGGTCTGACTGTCACTTCGGCCGCCGGGTTGCACCCGCTGGTGGCCCTTGTGCTAGTGGTGCCGGCCATGGCCGCCACCGGCTATGTGCTGCAGCGCGGATTGCTCAACCATACGCTGGGCGACGATCTCTTGCCGCCACTGCTGGTCACTTTCGGCCTGTCGGTTATCCTGCAGAACGGGCTGCTGGAGGTTTACACGGCGGATCCGCAAAAGATGGCCTCCCCGACGCTGGAAACTGCCAGCCTGTCAGTAGGTCCGCTCTCTATCGGCCTGCTTCCACTGCTGACCTTCGGCATTGCTATCGCCGTGATCGCCGGGCTGCAGTGGACCTTTTACCGGACCGCTTTGGGCCGGGCTTTCCGGGCTGTTTCCGACAATCAGGACATCGCCCAGCTGATGGGGCTGAACAAGCGCCACATATTCGGCCTGGCCATGGCCCTGGCGTTGGCGGTGACCGCAGTCGCGGGCATCCTGCTGGGTCTGCGAACAAGCTTTGACCCGGCGGCGGGCAGCGGGCGGCTGATCTTCGGCTTTGAGGCGGTGATCATCGGCGGTCTGGGCAATCTGTGGGGCACCTTGGCGGGCGGCGTCATTCTGGGCGTGACGCAGACTATCGGCGCCAAGATCGACCCGGGCTGGCAGGTTCTGGCAGGCCACATCGCCTTTCTCACCATTCTTGCAATCCGCCCGCAGGGCCTGTTCCCGAGGATGACCGGATGAGTCTTCACACCTACTCTGTCACCCGCAGCTCCAGCGCGGCCCGCGCCGCTGCCATCCTTGGCGCCATCGCCCTGGTTGTCCTGATTGCCGCGCCCTGGTGGACCGGCCGCGCCGACATGCGCCTGATGAGCGAACTGTTCCTTTACATGGCCCTGGCCTCGCTGTGGAACCTGATGGCCGGGTATGCCGGCCTCGTCTCGGTCGGGCAACAGGCCTATGTGGGCTTTGGCGGCTATATGCTGTTTGCGCTGACGATCTTCGGCGGGCTGCATCCGCTGGCGGCCATTGCCGCGGCCGGGGTCCTGGGGGCGCTGATCTCGATCCCCGCAGCCTTCCTCGCCTTCCGCCTGCGCGGCGCCTATTTTGCCATCGGCACCTGGGTCATCGCCGAAGTCTTCCGCCTGTCCTTTGCCCAGATCTCGGCGCTTGGCGGCGGCTCCGGCTCCTCGCTGCCGGTGAGCGTCGTGAAATCCCTCGCGTCCAGTCGCTCGGGCCGCGAAAGCCTCAGCTACTGGCTGGCGCTGGGGGCCGTGGTTCTGGTGATCGCAGCAATCTATGTTTTCCTGCGCTCGCGCCGGGGATTGGCGCTGACCGCAATCCGCGACAACGAGCTGGCGGCGGGTTCGCTGGGGATCGACATCTGGCGCACCAAGTTTGCCGTCTACGTGGTCACAGCTGCGCTCACCTCGCTGGCTGGCGCGCTGATCTTCCTGCAAAAGCTGCGAATCTCGCCCGATGCGGCCTTCTCGGTCAATGACTGGACGGCTTTCGTGATCTTCATCGTGGTGATCGGCGGCATCGGCACCATCGAAGGGCCAATCATCGGTACCCTCATCTTCTTTACCCTGCGCGAGACGCTCGCCGACCTTGGCACCATCTACCTGATGGTGATGGGGCTGGTGGCCATCGTGGTGATGCTGAAGGCGCCCAAGGGTGTCTGGGGCTTGATCCGGGCGCGCTTTGACCTGCAACTCTTCCCGCTCGGCTACCGCGTCGTGCAATCCAAAGACAAGAAGGACGGCTGACATGGCCCGCCAGAAAAAGACCATCATCACCTGTGCCATCACCGGGGCGATCCATACCCCAACGATGTCGGATGCCCTGCCCTATACCTATGACGGCATCGCCGCCCAGGCGGTCGAGGCGGCCGAGGCCGGCGCCTCCATCCTCCACCTGCACGCCCGCAATCCGGAGACCGGCGCCCCTTCGGTGGACCCCAAGGATTTTGCGCCGTTCCTGCCGCGCATCAAACAGGGTACGGAGGCGGTGGTGAACCTCAGCACCGGCGGCTCGCTGACCCATACCATCCAGGAGCGGATCACCCCGGCAAAAACCTTCAGCCCGGAAATGTGCTCGATGAACATGGGGAGCATGAATTTCTCCTTCCATCCGCTGGCCAAGCGCTATGACGATTGGAAGTTCGACTGGGAGAAGGACTATGTCGCCAATTCCGACGGCAACATCTTCCGCAACACCTTCCGGGATATCCGCGAGGCTGCCGAAACCCTGGCGCCGCACGGCATCAAGTTCGAACATGAATGTTATGACGTCGGCCATCTATACAACCTGAAATTCTGCATGGACATTGGCCTGTTCAAGGCGCCGGTCTTCATCCAATTCATCTTTGGCATACTTGGCGGCATCGGGCCGGAGGTAGATAATCTGATGTTCATGAAGCGCACTGCCGACCGGTTGTTTGGTGAGGATTATCGCTGGTCGGTGCTGGGGGCGGGCGGTGCCCAGATGGGGCTGGCGGCCACCGCGGCGCAGATGGGTGGCAATTTACGTGTGGGGCTGGAAGACAGCCTGCTGATCCAGCGCGGCCAGTTGGCGGAAAGCAACGCCCAGCAGGTGCAGAAGATCCGCCGCATCGTCGAGGAGCTGGGCAGCGAAGTGGCCACTCCGGATGAGGCCCGCGAAATACTGGCGCTGAAAGGCGGGGACAAGGTTGCCTTTTAGACGGAACCTCAAGCTGAACCGGACAGGTGGGGCGTTTTAACCTAGACCGTTCTTTCATCCTGACGCTCTGAAAGCCTTTTTTAGGAGGCCCAGGGCGGGAGCCCTGCTTCCGTCAAGGGAGAAGCTGTGCCTCCTCAACGCTTCAAAGCTTTCTGGTCAGGCGCGTGCGGCGGCCTGGGAGAGACCGGAAACCAGGATCTGAACATGGCGCTGACAGCCATGTAGAGGCCGCAACGGCCTCACACCCTGACCGGCGGCCAGCAGGCCGGCGGATCGCATAAAAAAGGAGGAGCAATATGGGACTGCAAAAAATACTCGGGATGGCGCTGGCCGGCCTGATGATCACCTCAGCTGCCGAGGCCAGGGAGCCGGGTGTCGGGCCGTCGTTTCCGGCCGGGCTGACCATCGGCATTCCGACCGGCGCCTTGCCGCCGCCGGGCACTTATGTGCTGCAGCGGTTCAATTACAGCAGCGGCAATGTCGTCGACGGCGATGGCAACGACATCGGTGTCAGCGTGAACGCCAAAGTGGCCTCGACACAGATCAACTTTTCTACCGATTGGGAGCTGTTCGGGGGCCGCTACATGACCTTCATCGCTTTCCCATACATGGTGGATCTCGATGTTTCGACGCCCGGCGGCTCGTCCTCGTCGAGCGGCCTGCTGAACCCGATGTGGAAACATCTGTTGTCCTGGAACCACGAGAATGGCTGGCACACCTCGGCGGGCCTGGGCATCTATCTGCCTGTCGGCGACGATGATGTGGCGCCCCAGTTCGACTACATCCTTGAGCCTGAGTTTGCCGTCAGCTACCTGAGCAAGGATTGGCAGTTCACTGGCCAGGCTGTGTTCAACATCAACGGCAAGAACAGCGATACTTCGTACAAGTCCGGCAATGAAATGTTCCTGAATGCTACTGTTGTTCGTAACTTTGGCAAGTTTTCGATCGGGCCGACAGCTTACTACACCACCCAGCTAACCAGCGACCGGAATAATGGCACCAACTATGGCGGCGTGGCGGCAGGCGACGCCGAGGCTTTTGCGCTTGGCTTGCATGCATCCTACAATTTTGGCCCTTTCGTCGGTCGGCTCAACTACACAAACAGTGTAAAGGCGCGCAACACAGTAGATGAGGAAAACCTGTGGGTGCACCTTGAGTTCAAGTTCTGAACAACCCGGCTGAAACCTGGCAGCGTTCATGCGCAGGTTTCAGCCTCAAAAGACGGTTTGAAAGACGGTTTGGCGGAACGATACGAGTTTGCGCGATGTACTTGACGTGACCACACGTAGCTCCAACCGGACCAGGGCGCTTGCTTTGATTTCCCGCCTTGCTAATCTGCCGCCCGAAGCACGGGTAACGGAGACTGATCGGCTCGCATCTGAGATGGGAACTTGGTTTGGAAAACGTCGCGGCCAAATCAATCGGATCGACTTCGCGGGCGAGGCTGCCGGTGTTTTGGGTATTCCCCTCGCTGAGCTGTTGCTTAAGGTGCTGTCGTTCGGCACAAAGCGCATTGCTTCACATTCTTCCGCGATTGATCAGTTCGCCGATGCCGTTTCCCGCACGGTTCGCCGAGGTCGGAATGAGGATATCGATCTGCTTGCAAAGGTTCAGCGAGTAGCGCGCCTTCATGTGAGTAGAGACAGCTCATAGTAGGATCGATGTTTGCGGATCTGCGTTGGGCGGCTAAGTTCAAACTCTACTCGTCAATGTTGAAAGGTGTGCGCGATGTCTCATGATCGGCCTCTTACACCGCTAGCAACTGTATTCTTCAGGCAGGTTGAGCGGTCCATTTCTGGCGAGCTTTGCACAAGGCGTTTGCGAGTGTGACGAGCTTGCGGGCTACAGCCGTGATGACGACCTTATGTGATTTTCCGGCGGCGCGAAGACGGTCAGAGAAGACCTTCAGGACTGGATTGTGATGGCTGGCGACGAGTGCGGCTCCCTTTGAGCATTCGCTGAAGAACGGGAAGAGCCCCCAGCTGCCATTGCCTCCAGACCCGGCCTCCCAGTGAGCTACTCCCCAATGCTTGGACAGGATCTGGCGTGGTTTAAGCCACTTTCTGCTCCTGCTGATTGGTTTGGGGTTCATTTTTTCTCAGCCAATAGACCATGGCGGGAGGCTTGCCGCCAAGGGCGGAATGTGGGCGTTTTCGGTTATACAACTGAACGCCAGAACACCAACGTTACCGACCGGCGCGAGGTTTTTTACCCATGGCACCCCTGGTTCGGCAGATCGGTCTATGTCCATTCTGTGGTCGACAAGCCCGGCGATGCAGTGTTTCGGTGCAATCTCACCGGTCGCCGGTCGGACCGGCTTCTGGAAGTTCCCATTTGGATGTTTGACCGGGCAGCATGTGCTTCCTGCCGCAGTTCTGGTTCTGCGCATGTGGGCCTGGAGGCTCTAAGAGCTCTCGCGGGGCTGGTATTCGACGCCGCTTGTGTTCCGCTCAATAAATCCGGCTCCCCATCACGCGATGACGCAGCATCGGACTCTGAACACGAGATTCGGAGGTTGGCCCATGCCGCGCAAAATGACGACGACGCAACTCGAGCTGTTCCCGGACATCCAGTCCGCACCCGTGACACAGACACCGCCTTGGCAAAGCCTTCCCGACGACACGCAGCAAACACTGACACGGTTGATGGCACGCCTGATAGCAGAACACGCCGGTGCGGCGGACGGGGGGAGCGATCATGAAGCATGAGAAGATTGGTCCGCAGCATTTGGAACGCAAGGCGATCCTTTACGTCCGCCAGTCATCAGCCCACCAGGTCCTGCACAACCGGGAAAGCAGCGCCCTGCAATATGCCATGCGGGAGCGGCTTTCGGATTTGGGCTGGAGCCGGATCGAGGCCGTGGATGACGACCTCGGACGTTCTGCCGCCGGGGGTGTCGCGCGGGAAGGCTTTGACCGGATGATCGCCGATGTTTGTCTCGGCAAAGTCGGCGCCGTCGCGGCGCGTGAAGTATCCCGCTTTGCGCGCAACAGCCGGGACTGGCAGCATCTCGTCGAGATGTGCCGTGTCGTCGACACAGTGCTGATCGATCAGGAAACGGTTTATGCGCCGCGTGATGGCAATGACCGGCTGCTTTTGGGCCTGAAGGGCAGCCTGAACGAATACGAGCTCGACCTGCTCAGGCAACGCTCCCTCGCCGCCCGCCACGAGAAGGCGCGGCGCGGCGAACTTGTCGTCGCCGCCCCTGTCGGCTTCGTAAAGGCCGGGGACAGGCTTGAGAAAGACCCGGACCGCCGCGTGCAGGAAGCCATATCCCTGGTTTTCAACAAGGTTGCCTTGGCATACATCCAGCCCGGAAAGCCTCAGCAGAACGCCTATGTCGAGCGCTACAACCGGACGGTCAGGCACGAATGGCTGGACTTATACATTTTCGAAAGCATCGAAGAGGTCCAGCAGATTGCCACCGAGTGGCTCTGGCCCTACAACCATGAACGCCCGAACATGGGCAACGGCGGGATGACACCTGCACAGAAACTGAAGATGGCTGCGTAAATTCTACGACCAAGCCCCCGCAAAAACGGGGGGATTACCCCTCCGACATGACCGCCTCCCAATATGGATTGTTGCGATCCCACCTTGGCACGTCGATGCCGTCGGGGGGTGGTTACAGCATCAGAGCCCCTCGGGTGGAAGACGCCTGCAGAGGTATTCAGAGAGAAGATGATGGAAGAACTGGGCCGCAGCTCCTATTCTGTGAAGTAACAGAAGTCGCGGTGCAGGTATCGCACATAGATTGTGTAAATTCCCCTAGCAGCCCTTTGTCTTCGGATCATTCAGGTACGCGATCATCTCGAGAAGGCTCTGGCGAATTTCGTGCAAATCCCGGATCTTCCGATCCACATCCACCAGCTTATTTTCGAGATTGGCAATGACCTCCGGACGCGGGATCGTGCTTGCCGGGTCATCAGGCAGAAAGCGCCGAATCTCTGACAGAGAAAAGCCAAGCGACTTGCTCATTGCGATTGTCCTAATGCGCGAGACAATCTCTTCGGGATAGTCGCGGTAGCCATTGCTCTGACGCTCCGGCGGAGGGATCAGCCCGTGTTTTTCATAAAAGCGGATGCTCGACGCGGGGACGCCTGTCGCCTCAGCCAATTTTCCGATTTTCATGCCCTTGACCTTCAACCACTGTCGAACGTTTATATCACGAGGGATCAAAAAAAAATAGGATCCCTGAAATGACCGCTTCCCCGCTTTTTGAACCGCTTGTGCTGCCCAACGGCGCGATCCTGAAAAACCGCCTTGCGAAAGCCGCGATGGAGGAAAGCTTGGCGGCCTATGGCCAGGTTCCAGATGCCAGGCTGCACCGGCTGTACCGCCGCTGGGCCCGGGGCGGTGCGGGGGTGCTGATCACCGGCAACGTGATGATCGCGCCCGACGCGCTGTCGGGGCCTGCGAGCGTGGTTCTGCAGGAGGGCACGGATCTAAAGCCGTTCAGGAAGTGGGCTGAGGCCGGGCGCGCGGAAGGTGCCGCCTTTTGGATGCAGATCAACCATCCGGGCCGTCAGGTGATGGCATCGCTGGGCGAAGAGACGGTCTCAGCCTCGGATGTTGCCGTAAAGATCCCCGGCATGTCCAAGAACTTCAACCCGCCCCGTGCGCTCCGCGAGGCGGAGATCAGCGATCTGATCACCCGTTTCGGCACCACGGCCAAGCTGGCAGAGGAGGCGGGGTTTGACGGCGTTCAGATCCATGCGGCGCATGGCTACCTGATCAACCAGTTTCTCTCCCCCCTTACCAACCGCCGCACGGACCACTGGGGCGGACCGCTGGAGAACCGGGCGCGGTTCCTGTTCGAGGTTGTGCGCGCGGTGCGGGCGCGTGTTTCCGAGCAGTTCACTGTTGCCGTGAAGCTGAATTCGGCCGATTTCCAGAAGGGCGGGTTCGACCAGGAGGATGCCAAATGGGTGGTGAGCCAGCTGGGGGATATGAGCATCGACTTGGTCGAGGTGTCCGGTGGATCCTACGAAAGCCCGGCGATGCAGGGGCGCCGGGAGGACGGCACAAGCACTGGAAGGCGAGAGGCTTACTTTGTCGACTTCGCGCGTGACGTTGCCGCAGAAGCCACGATGCCCATCATGGTCACTGGCGGCATCCGCTCCCGTGAAGTGGCTGAAAACGCGCTAACTGGTGAGACTGGGGGGATCGGTGTGTCCGTCCTTGGGATCGCCCGGGCGATGGCGTTTCAGCCTGACCTGGTGGAGAACTGGAAAACTGGAAAAACGCCAGTCATCGAAATTCCAACTGTTTCTTGGAAGAATAAGCGGTTGGCGGGGTTTGCGTCCATGGTGCTGGCCTATGTCCAGTTGGAGCGCTTGGCACTCGGCAAGGTGCCTCGGGCACCACGGTTCCCGTTTCTGGCGCTGATAAAGAATCAGATGAAAGCCAAGCGCTGGACAAAACGCTATCGCAGCTGGCGAGAGACGTAGCCATAAAGGAAGCGCAGACTAGGCGCAAAAATCGAAAGACGGCGTTGGCTGTCGTCGGTTAGTTCAACCACTTTCCCAAAAATTTTGCACATGGTTGAAGGAGGCAATTATGTTAGATGCCGTGTGGCTTGCAGGATATCAGTACTCAATTGCATATTTTGTTCTGCCTCCCTCTCATGTAAGCCGGTGCGCATTTGTTCGCTCTTTGCGCTTATTCTTACTGTGTTCGGTGTCCTGTGAGTTGCTAAAGCGGATCAACCGTGATTCATTCCCGGTTGATCCGCACAGTTTTCCCGTTAAAACCGGCTTTTTTACTTTCCAGAGCTTCTCTTCAAGTATCGGACTTCGGTGTCCAATTCTACTGAGTGCTTGTTTTCAATCTTATTCGGATCTGACCGCTGGCCCGGCCGCGCTCGTTGCATCGAGATTTCGGCTGACGTTGGGACAGAGACCACATTGGCTACCAGAGCTATGGAAATTCGTTTCGCCAAAAAGGAGCGTACTGAAGAGATTCGTATGCTCGATCCAATCCTCAGGGCCCGTGGAAGAAGGCGCACGCGCTGCAAGGGAAAGATTGAACAGGGCGCTTCCGCGCCTGGGTTTTGAGATCTTTGACGCTGTGCGGCTTGCAGGTATTGGCGGTCCTTTCAACCGGACCCTTCGGCGAGGGCGCCCAAGCGGAGGTGCTCTGGAATGGTAGAAAAGTGATCTTTGCAGATTGCCGATCACCCCATCACAGGATGCGCGTTTCCAAATAACCAGTGAAAAAATGAAACTGAAGTCAGCACGGAAATACGCCTGGAATGGCTTTGAAGTTTTCATGTGCCAACCTGATGAACCAGGCGTGGCCCATACCGCCCCGCAACCGGCTGACGTCCCTGATTATGATACAATAAGGGTTTGTCGCGTCATTAGCGGGCACGGTACCTTAGCCTCTGATGGAGTGGTGCACAATCTGTCGGTTGGTGACATTTACATACATGCCTGCAGAAAATTCTCTTCAAGGCCGTGTATTTTATCACGCTGTGCGCCCAATTTTTCGAAGATTGTGTACTCTTTTAGTCCATTTGACGAGGTTGCTTTCAGGGGGCTCGGGGTCGCTGTGTTTCAAAGCCGAGATCCAGTAGGAACAATTTTAGGGGCTGCGTTAGGCGCCTTCGAAGAGACAGCGCTGACGGGACCTCAGCCGGAACACAGTTTTATTCCACAATTTGTGCGATCCATAGTACAGGAATTACTCGCCAATCTATCCCAATTGGAGCCCAAGGATAATTACGAGAAAATACGCCGCCGCGCCCGGTTCTTTATTGAAAAGAACTTGACGAACCCGGATCTTGAGGTGGGGAAAATAGCGTGTTACGCCTGCACGTCACGGTCAACGCTCTACCGGGCCTTCGAAAAAGAAGGCGGTGTTCACAAGGTCATAAACGAAATTAGATTGATATCTGCTAAAAAGATTCTTCAAATGGGGCTCCCGGTTCGTGGTCGCATAACGGAGATATCTCACCGATGCGGGTTCAAGACACCCAGTCAATTTCACAGAAGTTTCAAGAGAAGATTTGGGGTTACTCCAAAGCAATTTGGTGAAGAGTTTTCAGAGAGGGTTGTCAAGGATGGAAATCAAAATGTATCGGTGCCGAAAAAGGTCGACTGAAAATTAATGGCCTTGATGCTGTAATCTTGAGCAGCCCCACTTGAGTGGTCCAGTTTGAAAGTCCGTGCATGGTTGGCCTTTGATCCATCGAGACGATGGCCTCTGGCGCAGGTCGGCGGTAGCCCAATGCACTGTGGGGTCGCTAAGTATTGCAGTGTTTTCTCCAGCTTTCAATGATGATCTGAGCCTCGCGTAACGAATAGAAGATTTCACCGTTCAGCAATTCATCCCGCATTCGCCCGTTGAAGCTTTTGCAGTATCCGTTCTCCCAAGGGGATCCTCGCCCAATGTAGGCTGTCTTGGCGCCAACTGCTTTGATCCACCCCCTGGCGGCCTAGGCTATGAACTCAGGGCCATAGCCAGTCGGGAAGACTAGCAAATCGCAGCATACGTCATGTGTGGATGCCCCGGATGCAAGGGGCTTTTGAACTGCTCAGACCTGTGATCGAGTACGCTCATGTGTCAGGCCTGTTTAAGCGGCATTTCACATGAGCCGCGGCCGGTATGGTAATGCGAAGATCGGGTCCAAATTAGTGTCGCGAGCTGAAGGGCTCTCTACTAGGGTCAGGATTCGTAACCAATAGATGACGGTCGCAGCCAGAGCGATGGCAGAGAGGAAGACCTTGGGACAGCGATCATAGCGTGTCGCCACGCGCCGCCAGTCCTTGAGCCTGCCGAACATGATCTCGATGCGGTTGCGTCGTTTGTATCGGCGCTTGTAGTATCGAACCGGTGTCTTTCGTTTTTTTCGGCCGGGGATGCATGCGCGTATCCCTTTGTCTTGCAACGCTTCTCGGAACCAGTCGGCGTCATAGCCGCGGTCCCCGAGCAGCCAGTCGACCTTGGGCAGGCTTCTTAGTAACGCCCGCGCACCGATGTAGTCGCTGACCTGCCCAGCGGTGACGAACAGGCTGAGCGGTCGCCCGTGGCTGTCGCAGATGGCATGCAGTTTGGTATTCATGCCGCCCTTGGTTCGGCCGATCAGGCGTCCACGCCCCCCTTTTTCGCGGCCATGCTGGTCGCAGTGCGATGCGCCTTCAAATAGGTCGCGTCGATCATTACGGTCTTTTCCTCGCCGTGCTCGGCAGCCAGGCCGACCATCATCTGCGCGAAGATGCCTTTCTCGCTCCAACGCTTCCATCGGCTGTAAAGCGTCTTGTGCGGACCATATTCCCGCGGCGCATCCCGCCAGCGCAACCCATTGCGATTAATGAAGATAATCCCACTCAGAACCCGTCTGTCATCGACCCGTGGCTTGCCGTGCGACTTCGGGAAGAAAGGGGTAAGTTTGGCCATCTGCTCGTTGGTCAGCCAGTAAAGGTCGCTCATGTCACCGCTCCGTTTTCCGAGCCGTGAATCACGCAGCGCGTTGAAAATCAATGCATCCTGACCCTAGCCTGTGCATGTAAGCTTTTACTGTTAAAAGTTTTTTTAGTATCCGCTCCCTGAATCAAACCCTCCGGCTTCCAGCCGGATCCGCTTAAGCGCATGCAATATGATACTGGCAAACACTGCGTTTTCTACCACCGATACCATATCGTATGGTCGACCAAATACCGCTACAAACTGCTGCGCGGGGCATTGCGCTTGCGGGTGCGCGACATCTGCCGCCAGGTCTGCGCCTAGATCGGGGTCACCATTTTGCGCGGGGTGCTGTCGAACGACCATGTTCAAATGTTCGTGTCGCTCCTGCCGAAACTCGCCATCTCCGATCTGCTGCGCAAGATGAAGGGCCGTTCATCTTACCGGGTGCAACGGGAATTCCCCGCGATCCGCAGGCGCTACTGGGGCTGCCGGCTCTGGGGCCGCGGGTAATTTTCAACCACCAGCGGCGCCATCACCGAAGACATCGTACTTCAGTACCTGGAAAATCACATTGCCGATCCTGCCGACGCCAGCCGGTAGTCGTTCAGTGGGTAGAATCACGGCCTCACTTTCGCGGAAGGGTAAAGGATGGCTGGAACCCTGTGCCCATCAGGCTTTCTTCAAACGGAAATTCCGACAGGATTTCGATGCCGGTTTCAGTCACAAGAACCTGCTGCTCCAGTTTGACGCCTTCGTGGCCGCCTTCCTCGCCGATATAGCTTTCAACGCAAACGGTCATGCCCGCCTCGATCACGCCGTTATAGCCCGCATCCGGAAAGTCGCCGCGGTGGTAAAGATAGGGATATTCCCCGGTCATCCCGCAGCCGTGCGAGGACAGGTAGTAGCGGTTGGCATAGTATTTGTCTGGAATGTCCCATGCCTGATCGGCGTAGTCGCGGAAGGTCATTCCCGCCTTCAGTATGCCCATGTTATGGTACACCTGCTCCAGCGCGGTTTGATACAGGGTCATTTGCAGGCCGGTAGGTTTGTCAGGGCCCGCATGGAAGGTTCGGGAAAAATCGCTATAATAGCCGTGGCAGCCCACTACATCGGTGTCCAGCGCAACCAGTTCGTTCTCGCCGATCAGGTGATGCGCGGTTTCCTGAAACCAAGGGTTGGTACGCTCGCCCGCCGAGAGCAGCCGGGTTTCGCAATAGTCGCCGTTCTGTTCGATCACGGACTTGTGTAGCACCGACCACAGCTCATTCTCGGTCATGCCGGGGTGCAGGGCGTCCCGTAGCTTGCCGACGCCGACCTCGGTTGCACGCAAGGAAGCCCGGACGCATTTCATCTCCTCCTCCGACTTGATGGCGCGGGCCATTTCGACAGGCTCCTGAGCATCAACGATCTTGAACCCTGCCTCCTGCATGGCGATCGCTGCGCCGGCGTTTATCCGTTCCATGCCGACGGTAGCCCCCTTGCCGGTCAGGCTGGCAATAAGATCACCCATGCCTCGCGCCCACGACCGTTCGCGCTCTGCAATATGCGGACCTGCAGCCACGAAACTCGCGGTGTTGGCAGGGCGCACCTCGTCGACGGTCTCGAAGCCATCGGCCAAGTGCAGGCAGCCGGTGAATTCGAACAGGATCGAGCGGTCTGCGGTCAGCAGCAGATAGCGCGAGGGCGCGTTGCGCATCGAGAAAATCTGCATGTTGCGGGTGCCGGTGGCATAGCGAATGTTGATCGGGTCCGACAGGATCACTGCGCCGATGCCGCGTTTGACCATCTCGGCGCGCACCCGGCCCAGACGGTATAGGCGCACCGCTTTAAGATCGATGCCTTCGCTTTCCGGGGAGCGGTCCAGCAGAGCTATGCCCGTTAGGTCGCTGCGCTCGGCATGCCAGTCGAAATTCGCCATATGAATCTCCATAAGTTTGTTGATTACATATGATATAAATTCATGGTATACTGTGTAAAATTCCTAAAACTTTCGGATTTAACCAAGAAATGGTTATGAAAAGATACCGCAAATCCCTGCCTCCCCTCGATGGGCTCATTTTTTTCGAGGCTGCGGTGCGTCATCATAGCTTTTCCGCTGCAGCGGAGGAGCTGCTGGTCACCCAGACTGCGGTCAGCAAGCGCATCCGGCAGCTCGAGGATCACTTGGGCGTGGCCTTGTTTCTGCGTTCTGGCCGGGTGATCGAGCTAACAGAAGAAGGTCGCAAACTGGCTGAGCAGAGTGCCATTCTGCTCGACTTTACCGAAGCGGCCCTGGCCAGCGTTGCCTCACGCCCTAATGCCCCGGTGCGTATCGCCGCCAACAGCGCGGTGTCGCTATTCTGGCTTTCGCAGCGGCTGAAGGGTTTTGGCCTGTCTGATCGGGCCTGCCCGGTTGAGCTTGTGTCCTCCGATCTGCCGACTGCCCTGCTCGACGATGCGAACGACATTGCCATCCTGCATGGATCGGGCACATGGCGGGGCCGCGCAGCGATCCCGCTTTTGCCCGACGTTCTGGTGCCGGTGATCTCTCTGGGACTAGCGCAACACGCGGACATAAGCGCCGGTCAATCGATCTCGCTGATTGAACCGGAAAAGCGTCCGCCTTTGCTGAATTTTCCCAGGATAACACCGGACTGGACCAACTGGGACAATTGGGGCAACGCCCGCGAAGTGAAGGGTTGGCCGCAAACCCTATGCGGGACCTACGCCCGGTCCATCGGTGCCGCTCTTGAAGGCGCTGGCATCGCTCTGGCCAGCCCGCATATCCTGTCAGCCGAGCTGGCCAGCGGGCAATTGCTGCAGCTTTCCCCCGTGGCGCAGTCAAGCCAGCATGCGTATTTCCTGACATATTCGGATGAGCGGCACCTGCGCCCGGATGCCAAGCGGCTTGTCGACTATCTGGCCGGAAATGCCGGTTGAGCTGCCGGGGCCTCTATCACAGCGGGCGTGGCTTGGAAAAGAGTGATGGGGCCGATTTCCCGGCGCCATCTTGCTTCTGACTTGAACAGCTTGCCTTCGTAGATTTCTGCAAAGGCCGGGAAACCCGGGATCAGAAAAAACCCAGTTTATTGGGGTTGTAGCTGACCAGCATGTTCTTGGTCTGCTGGTAATGGTCCAGCATCATCTTGTGGGTTTCGCGCCCGATGCCGGATTGCTTGTAGCCGCCGAAAGCTGCGTGTGCCGGATAGGCGTGGTAGTTGTTCACCCAGACGCGCCCTGCTTCGATATTGCGGCCAAAGCGATAGGCGCGGGTGCCGTCGCGGGTCCACACGCCGGCGCCGAGGCCGTACATTGTGTCATTGGCAATAGCGAGTGCTTCTTCCTCGTCCTTGAAGGTGGTGACAGATACCACCGGACCGAAGATTTCCTCCTGGAAGACCCGCATCTTGTTGTGGCCCTTCAGAATGGTCGGCTGCACGTAGAACCCGTCGGACAGGTCGCCGTTGAAGCGCGCGACTCCGCCGCCGGTCAGCACCTCGGCGCCTTCCTCAACGCCGATGGTCAGATAGGACAGGATCTTGTCCTGCTGCTCCTGGCTGGCCTGGGCACCAACCATGGTCGCCATGTCGCGCGGATCGCCCTGCTTGATGGCTTTAACCCTCGCGATGCACCGTTTGATGAACTCCTCGTAAATGTCATCCTGGATCAGCGCGCGGGACGGGCAGGTGCAGACCTCGCCCTGGTTGAAGGCGAAGAGGACGAAGCCTTCGACCGCCTTGTCGAGGAAGGCGTCGTCTTGGGCCATCACGTCAGAGAAAAAGATGTTGGGGGACTTGCCGCCCAGTTCCAGCGTCACCGGGATCAGGTTTTCGGTCGCAGCCTGCATGATCACGCGGCCGGTCTCGGTGGAGCCTGTAAAGGCAATCTTGGCAATGCGCGGTGACTTGGCGAGCGGTCCGCCCACTTCCGGCCCCATGCCGTTGACGATGTTCAGCACGCCTGCGGGCAGCAGGCCGGCGATGACCTCGATCAGAACCATGATCGCGGCCGGGGTCTGTTCGGCGGGCTTCAGCACGATGCAGTTGCCGGCGGCCAGTGCTGGGGCCAGCTTCCACGCTGCCATCAGAACAGAGAAGTTCCAGGGGATGATCTGCCCGACAACGCCAAGGGGCTCGTGAAAGTGATAGGCAACCGTGTCGTGGTCGATCTCAGACATGGAGCCTTCCTGGCCGCGCAGGACACCGGCGAAGTATCGGAAATGGTCAACCGACAGCGGAATATCCGCGGCGGTGGTCTCTCGGATCGGCTTGCCGTTGTCCCAGGTTTCCGCAGTGGCAATCAGCTCAAGGTTTTCCTCGATCCGGTCAGCGATCTTCAGCAGCAGGTTTGACCGTTCCGCAGCAGAGGTCTTGCCCCAGACGTCCTTGGCTGCGTGGGCTGCATCCAGCGCAAGTTCTACGTCCTCGGCGGTGGAGCGCGCCACTTCGCAAACCTTGGCGCCGGTGATCGGAGTGATGTTATCGAAATACTGCCCTTTGACCGGGGCGACGAACTTGCCGCCGATGAAATTGTCATAACGGGTCTTGAACGGTGAGACATGCTCGCCCGTGATCTGAGTCTGTTCGTTCATGGAGTCCTCCTCTGGTCCCGGTCCTCCGCCGGGAATGCCAAAGAAGATGCTGGCAGGGTTGCATGCTGTCAGCCCGACCCGGCCGGCCCCTTGCCGCAACCTGTCTCAGGAGTGAGACAGGTCAGGCCTGGTTTCAGCCGATCCCCAGCCGCTTCATGCGCCGATAAAGGGTTGCCCGCCCGATACCGAGATTGCGCGCGGCCTCGGAGACGTTGCCGTTTGCCCGCGAGAGCGCCCGGTTCACTGCTGCCCGTTCCGCCTTTTCGAAACCGGTCGGGCCGTCTTCCCGTCCGAAGAGATCCGATGCAGGAAGCGATGTGATAGGGCCTGCGTGGTTCAGTCCGAACGCCTTGCGGGCACCGCGGGTGGCCCCGAGAACAAGGTCGTCCTGATCCACCGCCAGCAGCATGGCTGCCTCGCTGTCATCAGTGTTGGCTACGATGATCCGCGCACCCGGAAAGGCGGCGCGGAAGTTGTCCGTCTCGATTTGCCGGGCGGTCTGAGCCACCATCGCTGCGATAAGCTGGTTGAAAGCCTCGGTCTGGTCGGCGCGAGCGGAGGAAACGTCGAGTGCGCCGATAAGTTCGCCTTCGGGTCCGAAGATCGGCGCGTCCATGCAGCTCATGCCCGTATTGCGGGCGTGGAAATGCTCATCGCGGTGAATGATCACCCTGCGGCCTTCGGCGATGCAAGTGCCAATGCCGTTAGTGCCTTCCGAGGCTTCCGACCAGTCCGATCCCGGCGCCAGCCCCCAGGCCTCGAAGGCGGGCACATCACTGTTGGATGTCCTCAGGTCCAGCACCACGCCCTTTGCATCGGTCAGCAGCACCCCGCAGCCGGAACTGCCAACCAGTTGGAACAACGCGTCGAGTTTTGGAGCGGCCACAAGCATCATCGCCTCGGATTGCCCGCGCCGTTCCGCAAGTGCCTGCTCAGTGATACGCCTAACGCCCCTCTTTTGGCCGGGGTCCAGCCCGTGGTGGTCGAGTGATCGCCGCCACGACGCTGCCAAGCGTGACCGCGCAGCGGCGTCTGGTTGGCTCGTAACCTCTACCACGCGTGCAACATGCCGCGAATTTGAACCCAAATCGAAAACCCTCCTAGTTTCAACAGTCGCAAGGATTTGGCGTTGTGGAAAGATCAGCGATTGGCCCGAGTATCAGCGATTCACTATCCTGCGCGTTGATAATAGCGGCCCTAGTTCTATGAACCTACTTCTAACTCTCGCGGAAGGCCTTGTTAAAATAGTCGGCCAGCGGCTTGACCAGATAGGCCAGCGGCGAGCGGCTGGCCGTGCGGATGTAGCTTTCCACCGGCATGCCCGGGATCAGCACCGTGCCCTTTGGCAGGCGGTCGCGCTCACCCGGGTTCAGCTCAATCTCTGCCCGGTAATAGGAAATGCCGCTGCCCTGATCCTCAAACGCATCGGCAGAGACCTGGGTCACGTGGCCGAACAGCTCCGGCGTGCTGCGCTGATCCAGCGCCGAGAAGCGCAGGGTCACCTCCTGGCCGGTGAACAGCTGGTCGATGTCGGTCGGCGCCACCTGCGCGGCAATCACCAGGGGCCGGTCCTGCGGCACCAGATACAGCACCGGATCGGCAGGCCGGATCACCGACCGCGGAGTTTGCACCTGCAGCCCGTAGACAATGCCCGAGACCGGCGCGGTTATGTCGAGCCGCGCCAGCCGCTGCCGCAGCGAGCGCCGGGTTTCTGCCAGCTCCAGCTCCTGATAGCGCAGGTCGCGCAGGCGGGTGATCGCTTCCTCGCGCTGGCCGGTGCCCAGCTTCAGTATCTCGATGTCGATCTCGGTCATCCGCCCTCCGGCTTGCGCCTCGGAGGCCACCAGCTCGCCCCGGTGGCCTCCGAGGCTGGCCTGGGTGCGGCGCAGGTTCAGCACGGTGGCGGCCTGGGCCAGGCCGCGGTCCAGCAGAGACTGCTGGTTGCCCAGTTCCTCGCCGATCAGATCCAGCTGCACCTGCATCGACTTCTGCTGCGCACGGATGCCGCGGATCTGCTCCGCAATCTGCGCCCTGCGCTTTTCCAGCTGCTCGATTTCGCGCGCGGTGGTGTCCTTGCGCGCCTGAAACAGGCGCCGCTGGCCCTCCACCAGGTCCTTCACCTCCGGCTGCTGCTCTGCGGCCTGCAGAAGCTCCGGCTCAAACGACACGGTCTCAGCGGTGTCCCGCTCCGCTTCCAGGCGGCCGCGGCGCGCCATCAGCTCGAACAGCTGGCCCTCTGTGATGACCAGACGCGAGGTCAGCTCATCGGCATCAAGCCGGAGCAGCGTATCGCCCTCAGCCACGGTATCGCCCTCGTCCACCAGGATTTCCGCAACAATGCCGCCGTCCAGATGCTGCACCACCTGACGGTTGCGGTCGACTTCGATCCGCCCCGTTGCGACCACCGCGCCGGAAATCGACGACATCACCGACCAGGTGCCAAAACCGCCCACCAGCACCAAGAGCGCAATCAGGCCGAGGGTCAGCTGCCGCCGTGCAGGCCAGTTGTCTTGCACCGTCATCTCACACCTCCTGTGCCAGTGGCCTGGCGGATGTTCTGATGGTTGGCGACCATTTCCTGCAACACCTTATCCTTGGGGCCAAAGGCCGTCTGGGTGCCCTTGTCGATCACCAGCAGCATGTCGCATTCCTGGATCGCCGCCGGACGGTGCGCCATGATCAGCACGGAACGGCCTTCCGCCTTGATCTGCTTGATCGCCGTGTTCAGCGCAATCGACCCTTCGTTGTCGAGGTTGGAATTCGGCTCATCCAGGATCACGATCACCGGATCGTCAAACAGCGCCCGGGCCAGCCCGACCCGCTGCATCTGGCCGCCCGACAGCCGCCCGCCGGTGGCATTGACGCGGGTGTCATAGCCTTCGGGCAGTTTCAGGATCATCTCATGCGCGGCGGCCTTGCGGGCGGCTTCCACCACCTTCTCAGGGTCGGGCTGCTGGTTGAGACGGGCAATGTTCTGCGCGATGGTGCCATCAAACACCTGCACCCGCTGCGGCAGATAGCCGATGTGGCCGCCCAGAACATCCGGCGCGTACTGGTCCAGTGCCGCGCCATCCAGCCGCACCGTACCGGCCGCAGGGCGCCAGACACCTGTCAGCGCCCGCGCCAGGGTCGACTTGCCCGACCCCGACGGGCCGATCACCCCAATCGCCATGCCCGGCTTCACCTGAAAATTGACATTGCGCAGCAGCGGCGTATTGCTGCCGGGCGGCACAATGGCCAGCCCCTGCACGTCCAAAAGCGCCTTTGGTTTCGGCAGCGCGGTGCGCTCTGCTTCTTCCGGCACCTTGTCCAGCAGCTCTGCCAGGCTGTGCCAGCCCTTCAGCGCCCGCTGCACCACCACCCACTGGCCCAGACCCAGCTCAATCGGGGCCAGCGCCCGGCCCATCAGGATCGAGCCGGCAATCATTGCCCCCGGTGTCACCTCATTCTGCAGCACCAGATAGGCGCCCAGCCCCAGCATCGCCGACTGCAGAAACAGCCGCAGGGTCTTGGTCAGCGTGGTGAAGCCGCCGCCAGTATCATTGGCGGCCACGCTGTCCTTCAATGCGGCGTCGCGGGCCAGCTTCCAGCGGTCGAAAGAGGCATTGCGCATGCCCATTGACTGGATCATCTCCGCCTCATTGCGGATCTCTTCGGACATCAGATTGGCCTTGTGACCGGTCGCGCCCGCCTTTTGCTGCGGGAGCCGGGTAAAGAGCTGGTTGAAAAAGGCAATCATCACCAGCACGGCACCGCCGGCCAGCGCCAGCAGGCCAAGCCAGGGGTGGAACAGCGCAATCCCCGCCAGGAACACCGGTGTCCAGGGCAGGTCGAAGGCGGCTGTCAGCACCGGTGAGGAGATCAGCCGCTGCACCGCCTCCAGGTCGCTAAGCCCGGTTTGCGCTGCCGGATCCTGCGCCACCGCCGAGCGGCGGATCATCGCATCAAACACCCGCTTGTCCAGCGCGGCCTGCAACCGCGCACCCACCCGCGCCATGATCCGGCCGCGGGCATAGTCCAACAGCCCCATCATCCCGTAGAGAAAAACAACCAGCAAAGACAGCGCCAGAAGCGTCGCCTCAGACCGGCTGCCCAGCACCCGGTCATAGACTTGCATCATATACAAAGGCCCGGTCAGCATCAGCAGGTTCACAAAAAAACTGAAGATGCCGGTGAACCAGTACAGCCCCCTGCTCTGCCGCCGCACCCTGCGCAGCTCTTCGTACCCGTTCTTATAAAAGGTTTTATTCATGGTCAGACTGCAATAGTGGCTCTGTGGCTTCCGGTCGAGCTGCAACTGTGTCATTTTGACAATTACAATCTAATTTCCAGACCCGCATACTTGGGAAGAAAACCGCCACAATTTGGCTGGGGGAAACCGAATGTATAACGGGATTCATGCCAAACTTCTCTTTCTTGATTTTGCCAGTAACAGGACAATTTTCTGTCTTCGTTTTAATTTTGGAGATGGGTCAAACGATAGACATATAGGCAACCTTTCCAATGCCCAAATTGCGAATTCTTAATTGAACACCACATTCAGTCTCAATTTTTACAACATATGCGGCAAGACGCAGTGCTTATAGTTTCTTCACCAAGCTCAAGCCGAGCATTTGGAGAATGCCAGAAGTGTTGGGAAATCACATTGCCATTGCGTCCAATTTTATTGACGCTCCGTCCCGAAAACATCTGAATATTCAGCAAACCGGCATTGATGCTGTAACCGCCCCCCGACGGCATCACTGTGCCAGAGTGGGTCTGCAAGGCTTTGTTGCACAAATGAGTTGAGGGATTCATCTTGCGAATCCAGCATGATAGCTCGAGCATATGAGCAGTTGGGCCCCTACGCAGTACAAGACCAAGAACTGGTCAGCTTACAATGACAGCTTGAAGCGACGTGTGTCGCTGTCAATCTGGTTTGATCCCCAGATGGTCTGGATACCGCCGCCGACGGGCAAACGCGGTCGGCGGCAACAATTCAGTGACGCCGCAATCCAAGCCTGCCTGACGCTGAAGGTGTTGTTCGGCATGCCGCTCCGGCAGGCGACAGGCTTCGTTGAGAGCTTGCTGAAGTTGGTCGGGTTGGGCTGGGAGGTGCCGGATTTCAGCACCCTTTGCCGCCGTCAGAAGACGCTGAACGTAAACCTGCCGTATCGTGGTGGGACTGGCCCTCTGAACCTTCTGATCGACAGCACGGGGATCAAGGCAGAGGGCGAAGGCGAGTGGAATGCCCGTTAGCACGGCGGCCTCAAGCGACGTATCTGGCGCAAGATACACATAGGGGTCGATGAAGAAACGCTGGAGGTTCGGGCGGTCGAGGTCACCACCAGCAACATCGGTGATGCGCCCATGCTGCCTGAGCTACTGAAGCAAATTCCGCCCGATCAGGACATTGGATCGGTCACCGCTGACGGGGCTGACGACACGCGCAAATGCCATGATGCGATTGCCGAGCGGAATGCCCATGCTGTCATTCCGCCTCGCAAGAACGCCAAACCGTGGAAGCCCACGAGCGCTGGGGCCATTGCTCGGAACCAAGCCGTGAAGGCGACAAGATACCTGGGCCATACTCTGTGGCGACGATGGAGTGGATACCACCGCCGAAGCCGCGTCGAGACCAAGATGCATTGTGTGAAACGACTGGGCCAGAGCCTCATGGCGCGGGACTTCGACCGGCAGGTCGCGGAGATCCAAATCCGCATCGCCGTGCTAAACCGTTACACACTTCTTGGCATACCCGTCACAGAGCCCGTAGGATAAGTCCGTCCGGGGAAAGGGGAAGAACGCTCTTCACCCGATTTGTGCAACAAAGCCAGTTTTGCCATGCAAACCACTTGTCGGGCAGTGGATACGCCTATTGTTCCTGATCTCCTCGACCAAATCCCAGCAGACGAAGAGACCGGATCCGTGACCGCCGACAGGGTCTACGAGCCCGGGCGCGGTGGCACGAAACGAAGCCCTGCGCGCGTCGACGCACCTGGGTTGTGCCATCTGGCGACGATGGAGCAGATGGCACAACCGGAGCCGGGTCGCCGAGTTGCAAGTTCGCATCGCCGTTCTGAACGGCTACACCGCTCTCGGTATACCTGTCACAATGCCCGTGGAGTATTTCCATCCGGGCAAAGGGGACCTGCGGTCAGACCCGGATTCGTGCAACAGCGCCGTTTCCGACCCTAAACAAGTCCCGCTTTCTTCAAATTGGACATGACCGTCTTGAAGTCCTGAATAATTTTCTCTTTCCTCTTAATTTCATTGAATAGCTTTTCTGCATTTTTTTTGTCGCCAAGCGTCATAGCAACCATCATGTCTTTCAGCTTCCTCTCATCACTTATCCCCAGTACTTTCGCCGCTTTTTTGGGTTGCCCAATTTTTGTCTCAGCTACATAGGTCTTATATTCCTCACTAGTGCGAAAACCGGTAGCGACATCAGTGCCAAGCATCATAGCTACGTCCTTCTTTGCTGCCGCAATGATTTTTTTCCAGGCTGGATTGTCAAAATCCCCTCTGTTGGCAAGCAGGGCGGCCGCTTTGGCGATTTTCCCCGGAATATTTACGGGCTCTTTGCCATTCTTCTGATCCAGATATCGAATCCACAGAGATTCTGGATTCCCCTTGTTCTGAGTAAATAAAAATTCGTTCAGGCAGTGCCTTCTCTTGCAATAGCCAATGTATGCTGCAGTCAATTTCTTGTCGCGAAGGATATCCGCGACTGATTTTGGGTTATCTGACATGACATTCTTCCATTGTTTAAAACATCTATCCGACTCTTAAAGCAAATATCCACCGCGAGTCACAGATGGGCTTATGTTGAAAACAAAAAAATCCTCCTCATTGGCCAGCTCATCGGCATTCTTTTCCCATTGCGCGAACAGGTTTAAGATTGTGATCAACATCTTAGCGCAGTGACCGCACACACCGACCCGCCTGACCTGTTTGCAAAGGTGAGTATTGCCACCCCCCCAAATTGTACTTTCAAGAACTTTTTCAATCATGCGCCTGCTTGAAGCTTATTTGGCCATCAACTCTTAACTTCAACCAATATCAGCCTCTATTTCCTCCATTAATTTTCAGTCGACCTTTTTCGGCGCCGATACATTTTGATTTCCATCCTTGACAACCCTCTCTGAAAACTCTTCACCAAATTGCTTTGGAGTAACCCCAAATCTTCTCTTGAAACTTCTGTGAAATTGACTGGGTGTCTTGAACCCGCATCGGTGAGATATCTCCGTTATGCGACCACGAACCGGGAGCCCCATTTGAAGAATCTTTTTAGCAGATATCAATCTAATTTCGTTTATGACCTTGTGAACACCGCCTTCTTTTTCGAAGGCCCGGTAGAGCGTTGACCGTGACGTGCAGGCGTAACACGCTATTTTCCCCACCTCAAGATCCGGGTTCGTCAAGTTCTTTTCAATAAAGAACCGGGCGCGGCGGCGTATTTTCTCGTAATTATCCTTGGGCTCCAATTGGGATAGATTGGCGAGTAATTCCTGTACTATGGATCGCACAAATTGTGGAATAAAACTGTGTTCCGGCTGAGGTCCCGTCAGCGCTGTCTCTTCGAAGGCGCCTAACGCAGCCCCTAGAATTGTTCCTACTGGATCTCGGCTTTGAAACACAGCGACCCCGAGCCCCCTGAAAGCAACCTCGTCAAATGGACTAAAAGAGTACACAATCTTCGAAAAATTGGGCGCACAGCGTGATAAAATACACGGCCTTGAAGAGAATTTTCTGCAGGCATGTATGTAAATGTCACCAACCGACAGATTGTGCACCACTCCATCAGAGGCTAAGGTACCGTGCCCGCTAATGACGCGACAAACCCTTATTGTATCATAATCAGGGACGTCAGCCGGTTGCGGGGCGGTATGGGCCACGCCTGGTTCATCAGGTTGGCACATGAAAACTTCAAAGCCATTCCAGGCGTATTTCCGTGCTGACTTCAGTTTCATTTTTTCACTGGTTATTTGGAAACGCGCATCCTGTGATGGGGTGATCGGCAATCTGCAAAGATCACTTTTCTACCATTCCAGAGCACCTCCGCTTGGGCGCCCTCGCCGAAGGGTCCGGTTGAAAGGACCGCCAATACCTGCAAGCCGCACAGCGTCAAAGATCTCAAAACCCAGGCGCGGAAGCGCCCTGTTCAATCTTTCCCTTGCAGCGCGTGCGCCTTCTTCCACGGGCCCTGAGGATTGGATCGAGCATACGAAGCTCTTCAGTACGCTCCTTTTTGGCGAAACGAATTTCCATAGCTCTGGTAGCCAATGTGGTCTCTGTCCCAACGTCAGCCGAAATCTCGATGCAACGAGCGCGGCCGGGCCAGCGGTCAGATCCGAATAAGATTGAAAACAAGCACTCAATAGAATTGGACACCGAAGTCCGATACTTGAAGAGAAGCTCTGGAAAGTAAAAAAGCCGGTTTTAACGGGAAAACTGTGCGGATCAACCGGGAATGAATCACGGTTGATCCGCTTTAGCAACTCACAGGACACCGAACACAGTAAGAATAAGCGCAAAGAGCGAACAAATGCGCACCGGCTTACATGAGAGGGAGGCAGAACAAAATATGCAATTGAGTACTGATATCCTGCAAGCCACACGGCATCTAACATAATTGCCTCCTTCAACCATGTGTTTCACAAAGTATATTGCTTTATGCACGTCAGCGTAAAATTCCAAATAATCATTTACTCTCCAAACTTTTCCTCATGCAATTTGCAGAAACGGGGGCTGTCCAGGCTACTGGCTAGATGGCCTGCTGAGTGAGCTATCCGAACGCCCTGTGTTGGCATCAGCATGAGGTGGCCTCGAGCGCTTACACAATCTCGGAGATCCGCTCTGCAGGCAGGCCTGGCGCCGGTTCGATCCCGACTTCGCCTGAGACGTTCCGGCTCACCTCTGTTAAAGCGGCAATAACCAGCTCTGGCGGCGATTCCGAAGCATCGAAGACCACCAGCGGGGCGAAGACCGGCACGTCAAGCTCCTCCGCCGGCAACATCAGCTTCGCCAGCCGACGCCAAGCAGACAGTTGGTTCGGCAAAACTTCACCGCGCGGCCACGCCATTCTCCGACACCGCTCGGGCCTTGGCCTTTTTCCCCAGCGCCGGTGACCAGAAGCGTAGATCTTGACACCCTAAGATTTTAGAAGGGAATTTGTAGCGCACATTGCGGAACGCTCACCCCACTGTGAGTTGTGAAAAATCTCGCTGCACGGGAAAGGTGCTACAATGTGGTGTGCAGACGCCGGTTGCGAAGCACCGCAAGAGAAGCGAGCAGGCGTTTGGATGGGCCAGGGCCGTTGGCGGCATGTCCCAGGCCGTCTATCGTGGCGGCGATCGGGTGCGGTCGCGCTTCATCCTGACGCTCGCAGCCGGAAATCTCGCACGACTGTCACGGTTCCAGGGGGCATGAGGCTGCATGACGCGGCCACAGGCCTGCTGCCAGCCGCCCGATCCGGAAGGGGGGTAGATAAGGAAGACCATCCCCTCAGAGAGAACAGCGTCCCGCTGGCCTGACTGATTCAGCGCCCTGTTAGAGGCAGTATTTATGACAAAAGGGTAGCTATCTGGTGACTTTCATACTCGGTTCGCGCGTCACGGGGAGGGTGTAGTCGCGATTCTTGAGCAAGCATGCAAGCGCGCCGGATGCCCAGCCTCCATCCGTGTTGATCGGGACAGTGAGTTTATCTCTGAACAAATAGACCCTTGAAGCGGTTGGAATCAAGCCGGCGGGTGATTCCGATAGTGAGATCACCGCCAATGAGCCAGACAGTGCGCACGAATCTCACTTTAATGTTCGAATGTCTCAATCTTGGAATAAAATAGGAATTTTATTGACTTCTGCTGATGTCGTTGAGGACCTTTACGAAGATGCTGAATGCAGACAACGGAATCTAAAAGACTACAGGGAGGAAACAATATGACAGATACGATCGAACCGAGAAAAACCTGGTGGGGCAATTCAGGTGACGGGGAGAACAGCAGCCACATCTACTATTGGAGGCTGGTTGACGACTACGTCACCGAGGTCAGCGAGGCGACGGGCAATATCGTCGGGGATTATCTCAACGGCAATCTGTGGATAAATGGCGATGGCAGTATCGGCGTTGATGGCAATGACACGAACGGATCGCCAAGCGCGCAACCGCTTTACGACCTGAATTCGGACGAAATCTGGCAGTCGGACAGCAGGGATTTTGACAAGGTAAAGTCTCCAAGCATAAATACCCAAGGCAATACACATCAGGAGTCCTGGAGCTGGAGCGGCGATGCAATCGTCCTTGCGCAAAACGGCGGCCGAAATGGCTGGGATACCGGTATCGGCTATCAGCTGCGAATCAGGGATGCCGGGCAAGACGTCGTCATGGTCGGCGCTGAGGACGTTCGGAATGTTCTGATCTTTGACGGGAAAGAGGACGACACCGCCAAGCGTACACTCCACGGGGGCGACGAGAATGACCTGCTTGTCGTTGTTGAGGACTCATCGTTTAAGTGGGATCATTTTGAATGGGATAGTTTAGAGGGAGATTACGTCCACGAAAGAAGGGATTCGACACCGGAATTCCGTTATGAAGGTGCTGGTGGTTGGACGGCATATCACCCTGGATCCTCAGGTGACATCTTTGAAACTAAGGTTCTGCAATCTCATGACAACGGCGGCTACTTGGATAACAACGTCGGTGGGCAGGTCCTTCTCAATGGCGAAGGTGGCGATGATCTGCTTATCGGCAACGGCGACAATGCAACCTTGATCGGCGGCACCGGTGACGACTGGCTTTACGGCAGCCGTGGTGGCGATCTTCTGCTGGGGGGAAGCGGCAATGACGTCATCAACCCGGGCCGGCGCACCAAAGATGACGGTGTTGCCGATGTCATCTACAGCGGCGAAGGCAACGACGTCATCTATAGTGGGCAATATGGTGTCAACAAGGTTGTCACGCAGGCTGCACATGGTCTCCAGGGGGAGCTCAGTGACCTGGCAATTCTCAACCTCTATCTCGCTCCCTACTACGGGGCTGCTATGGGTATGGGGCCGGCGACTGCTCAGGTCTCCAACTTACTCGGGCTTGCCAACCAGATTGCCGGCATGGCGACGCGCGACCGGGACGATGCGGTTGAACTGATACAAGAGGCGCCGGAATTCGACTATATCGACGTGAAGGACTTTTCGGCGGCGCATGACACCTTCATCCTGAACACCCTCGATGGCTACGGCAATACCATCAATGACGTCGTCGCAACCAGCAATGGTTCCGATGCCAATGACGCGACGATGACCTTTTCCCACGACGGCAACGATTACGTCTATCTGCGTCCGGCTCACGAAGATATCTTCGACATGGTCCGGGCCGCCGACGCGGGCGCAGCGGGCACCGACGGGATCAACGCGGTTCTCGGTGGCTACCAGGTTTCGGGCTCCAACACGTCGGAGCGCGACGACATGGTCGAGGACCTGCAAACCGCCTGGCTCGAATTTGCGGAAAACACCGTGACCCGGCTTCACTATGCGCACCCCTCCGGTGCCGGCAAGGGCGTCGTGGTGTCCAAGGACGGCAATGCGAGCGGCATGCCCGACTTCTTCGTCGATCTGGAGAACGGAAAGGTTCTGACGCAATCCGGCAATGCCCCGGGCACGGCCACCACCAACACCGATTTCTGGAATATGCTGTCCGACAACGAGGCGGACATCGTGGCCGCGATCGAGGGCATCGTGCCGCCGGTCGACAGTGATGAGCTGGAAGGGTTCGGCGTCGCCTATGTGGGATCGTTCTTCGGCTACGACATGAAGTGGGACGACATCGACACCACATCCTTCGAATCCGTGGACGGTGCGTCCGTCCAGGATGCGGTGGCGCTGTGGGGGTCGGACAAGGACGATGTGTTCTGGACCGAAGACGATACAGCCGGCGACATCGGTCTGATGGCCCGTCTCGGCAAGGGCAACGACCTTCTGGAGGCGAGCTACGGAATCGTCGACGCCGACGGCGGCGACGGTGTCGACACCTTCTCACTGGCGCGTCTGAACAACAGCACCCCGGGCGACGACGGGTACTACATAGACCTGGACACATCCGTTACGAAGGATAACTCGGACTTCCATTGGAAGTTTGAGAGCGCCGACGGCACGGACGCCCAAACCGATGACCACTACTTCACCCTGGCCAATTTCGAGAACGTTGTGGGCTCCAACAAGAAGGACGTCCTGGAGGGGAACGATTCGAATAACATCCTCTACGGCGAAGGTGGTGCGGACCTCATCCGGGGCCAGTCAGGTAGCAATCGCTTGTACGGCGGCGCAGGAGATGACGTTCTCTGGGGCGGAACCGGTGTTGATTTTCTGGAGGGCGGAGCCGACAATGACTCCCTTTTTGGAGCTGCAGGCAACGATACGCTGCAGGGCAGCGGCGGCGACGACCATCTGTCGGGTCATCATGGTGACGATTACTATGTGCACTATGGCAGTTGGCTTCGTGCAACCATCGAGGAGAACGGGAGCGGCGTCGACACGGTGTATCTCGGGTCGATCAACTCCGACCACGTCGGCGGCGAGGCCTGGCGCGTCGAGATCGATGGTGACGACCTCAACATCATCTACGCGGATCGCGGGGACGGCAACACGCATGGTGTCTTCATCAAGAACGGGCTGGAAGACAGCAACGGTGACGGAGGCTATGGTCATAGCGATCAAAACGTCATCGAGAATTTCGAGTTCGCGGATGGTGTGACGTTGACATTGGACCAACTCGTGGCGGGCGCCGTGATGGAACCCAGCACCACCATCGTAGGCACGTGGGGTGATGATGACTTGGTCGGTGGCGACGGGCGTGATCGTTTTGAGGGGTCGTATGGAGACGATACCCTGAGCGGCGGAGGTGAGAATGATGTACTTATTGGCAATCGAGGCAAAGATGTGTTGAGGGGCGAAGGAGGCGACGACACTTTGTCAGGCAACAGAGACAACGACACCTACGTACATTATGGTTCCTGGCTTCGCTCAAACATTAATGACAACGGGGACGGTGTCGACGAGGTATATCTCGGATCGATCAACTCCGACCACATCGGCGGCGAGGCCTGGCGCGTCGAGGTCGATGGTGACGACCTCAACATCATCTACACGGATCGCGGCGACGGCAACACGCATGGCGTCTTCATCCTGAATGCCCTAAAAGACAGCAACGGCGATGACCTCCTTGATCATAACGACCGTGACGTCATCGAGTATTTCGAGTTCGAGGATGGTGTGACGTTGAGCCTCACGCAACTTCTACAGGACAGCACCTTGGAGTATATCTAGACTTCCAGCGCATAGCTTGATACTAATTTTCCCTCCCCTTTATGGGGAGGGGTAATCCCCCCGTTTTTGCGGGGGCTTGGTCGTAGAATTTACGCAGCCATCTTCAGTTTCTGTGCAGGTTTCATCCCGCCGTTGCCCATGTTCGGGCGTTCATGGTTGTAGGACCAGAGCCACTCGGTGGCAATCTGCTGGACCTCTTCGATGCTTTCGAAAATGTATAAGTCCAGCCATTCGTGCCTGACCGTCCGGTTGTAGCGCTCGACATAGGCGTTCTGCTGAGGCTTTCCGGGCTGGATGTATGCCAAGGCAATGCCCCGGTTCTCGGCCCATTCCATGAGGGTGCCACTGACGTATTCCGGGCCGTTGTCGACTCGAATTCTCCCAGGGGCACCACGCCATTCGATGATCTGGTTCAGGGCTCGAACAACCCGTTCCGCTGGCAGTGAAAAGTCGATCTCAATGCCCAGTCCTTCGCGGTTGAAGTCGTCCAGAACGTTCAGCAGCCGGAATTGCCGTCCATCTCCCAGCCTGTCGGCCATGAAGTCCATCGACCAGACCTCATTCGGGGCCTCAGGCACAGCCAGTTCGTCCGGCTTTTCCCGCTTCAGACGCTTGCGAGGCTTGATCCGCAGGTTCAGCTCCAGCGTATGCCTCCGGCGGAGGCCGTCTGACGAGATTACAGTGCTGGTGATAAGTCCGACCTTATGGCCGACCAAAGGTTCAGACCTGAGATCGAAGTCCTTTCCGCCGCTGACGCTCCGCGCCGGCGGCACTGGAGCGATGCAGATAAAATCCGGATCGTGGAGGAAAGCTTTGTGGGGCATCGCCAGGTCGCAGCGACAGCCCGGCGGCATGGTGTATCGCGCTCTCTTTTGACGATATGGCGGCGGCAATACCGGGACAGGGAACTTGGCGACGAGACCTCACCAGCATTTATCCCGTTGACGCTTTCGCCTGGGACGCCCGCGCCAACACCAGTCGCACAGTCTGGAGCCGACGATGTCCTGCTCGAGATCGTACTGAGGAACGGGCGCCGGCTCCTTGTCCCCTCCACAGTGGACCCCGAGATGCTGGCCCGGCTTCTCCCGGTGCTGGAGGGGCGATGATCGCCTTCCCGGCGGGGGTACGCGTTTGGATCGCGGGCGGAGTGACCGACATGCGGCGCGGCATGAACACCCTGGCTCTGACTGTTCAGCAGGGTCTTGGGCGCGACCCGCATGCGGGTGAGATTTTCTGCTTCCGGGGGCGCAAGGGCGACCTGGTCAAACTGCTTTGGCACGATGGTGTCGGCATGTCGCTCTATACCAAACGGCTGGAAGCGGGGAAGTTCATCTGGCCGGCCAGCGGGACCGGCGAAGCGGTGCAGATCTCCGCTGCCCAGCTCGGATACCTGCTGGAGGGGATCGACTGGCGTAATCCGCGCTGGACACAACGCCCTGCAAAGGCGGGGTAAATTGGCCTCATCAGCCCTATTTTCATAGGTTTTGCGGTGCGCACGTGGTAGGTCTCGGCCATGTCAGATGCCGCTTCCGAGATTGCCAGATTGCGCGCCGCACTTGCGGCATCGGAAGCACGTGCCGAAGCTGCCGAGACTGAACTTGCGCAGGCCCGGGCGGTGGTCTCGACCTCCGAGGCAATGATCAAGCATCTCCGGCTCGAGATCGCCAAACTCCGGCGCGAACAGTATGGCCACAGCTCGGAACGGCGTGCCCGCTTGATCGACCAGATGGAGATGCAGCTCGAGGAGCTCGAAGCTGCGGCTGCCGAGGATGAGATCGCGGCAATGAGGCTGACGAAGACCACGGCCGTGGCCGGCTTCGAACGCTGCCGCCCGGCACGCAAGCCCTTTCCGAACGATCTGCCGCGTGAACGTGTGGTGGTCGAGGCCCCCACGGCCTGTTCCTGCTGCGGCTCAGATCGCATCGTGAAGATGGGGGAGGACATTACCGAGACGCTGGAGGTGATCCCGCGGCAATGGAAAGTGATACAGACGGTCCGTGAGAAGTTCACCTGCCGGGCTTGCGAGAAGATCAGCCAGCCGCCGGCGCCCTTCCACCCCACGCCCCGTGGCTGGGCCGGTCCGAACCTGCTGGCGATGATCCTGTTCGAGAAGTTCGGGCAGCATCAGCCTTTGAACCGTCAGGCCGAGCGCTACGCAAAGGAAGGTGTCGATCTCAGCCTTTCGACGATTGCCGATCAGGTTGGGGCCTGCACCGTTGCACTCGAGCCTCTTCATGCGCTGATCCGGACCCATGTCCTTGGGGCAAAACGCTTGCACGGCGATGACACAACGGTGCCGCTGCTGGCAAAGGGCGGGACAAAAACTGCCCGGCTCTGGACCTATGTCAGGGATGACCGTCCCTTTGGCGGCGGCGCTCCACCTGCCGCTTTGTTCCACTTCTCCCGTGACCGCGGAATGACCAACCCGAACCGGCACCTCGCCGGGTGGCAGGGCATCCTGCAAGCCGATGCCTATGGCGGCTACAACGACCTCTACCGCGCCGGACGCGATCCGGCGTCAGTCAGCAGCGCGCTGTGCTGGAGCCATGCCCGGCGTAAATTCTTCGAGCTCGCCGACATCAAAGGAATAATCCGCAGGGGCAAGCCTGCCCATGACATCTCGCCCGTGGCGCTGGAGGCGGTGGCCCGGATCGACGCGATCTTCGACATCGAGCGCGGCATCAATGGCCTGCCCACCGAAGAGCGGCACGCCATCCGGCAACGGTTGTCCCGCCCTCTGGTCGAGGCATTGCACGACTGGATGAGCACGGAGCGCGACAGGATGTCGAAGCATAACCCGGTCGCCAAGGCGATCAGCTACATGTTCACCAAGGACCGATGGGCGGCCTTCAGCCGCTTCCTTGACGATGGCCGTATTTGCCTGACGAACAATGCGGCCGAACGGGCCCTGCGGGGCGTTGCTCTCGGCCGGAAGTCTTGGCTCTTCGCCGGCTCGGAGCGTGACGGCGACCGCGCTGCGTTCATGTATTCCCTGATCGTCACTGCCAAGATGAACGATGCCGATCCTCAAGCCTGGCTGGCCGATGTCCTCGCCCGGTTGCCCGGCACGACTGCATCCCGTGTGCCGGTCTATTGCCGTGGAACTGATCTCCGACCGAGAAAAGGATAGCTGCATGATCCTGATCGCCCGCCTGCGGATCATCCTGAACGACGTTGATCCTCTGCCTATGCGCCATACCGAGGTGCCGCTGAAGATCAGGCTCGACCGGCTGCATGAGGTTATGCAGGCAGCTATGGGCTGGAACGATACCCACCTCTATGAGTTCCGTGCCGGCGATGCTGGCTGGGGCATACCAGATCCGGATGGGTTCTATGATGGCCCGCTGCCCGCAAAGAAAACGACGCTGGAGAAGGTGCTCGAGGGGACCGGTGTCAGGACGGTCCAGTATATCTATGACTTCGGCGACGACTGGGACCACAGCATCCGGGTCGAGCGGGTCAACAATGCCACCCCCGGCGTTCTCTACCCGCGGCTTCTCAAGGCCACCGGCGCCTGTCCGCCAGAGGACGTCGGCGGCGCCTGGGGCTACGAGGAGTTCCTCGAAGCCCTCGCCGATCCCGGCCACAAGCAACATGACGACATGGTCCGCTGGTCGGGTGGCGCGTTTGATCCTGACGATGCCAAGGCCGACAGGATAGTCGAGCGGCTTAACCAGCTTGCAAAGAAATGGGCTCCGCGGCCCCGCAAACCCAAAACTCCCAAGGGCACGACCTGAGAACTGCCCACGTCCGTGGTCTACGGCGGATGGTTCAGCTCCAGCTCGCGGTAGATCCGGTACACCCGCTTGTGGTTCCACCTGTGACCTTGCACGTTGCGCAGATACAGGAAACACAGGCCAAAGCCCCAAGTCTTCCTTGCAGCCGTCAGGCCGAGGAGCAGGTCGGCGATTTGCTCGTTCTCCCCGTCCAGCTTCGGGCTGTACCGATAGCACGTTTCACTGACTTCGAATGCCCGGCATGCCAGCGCAATGCTGACGCCCTTCATCGCCACCGCTTTCACGGCCAACTCTCGGCGTTGAGCGGGCCGGATCATTTTTTTCCGAGCGCCTCCTTCAGCAGGTCGTTCTGCATGCTGACGTCAGCGTACATGCGCTTCAGCCGCCGGTTCTCCTCGGCCATCGCCGCTCGCCATTGTCCTCGGACCAATGGCGGACAATAGCTCGCTCTCACTGATGAGACTGGCGTCCATGCCGCCATACTTCGCCCGCCACTTGTACAGCGTGGCGCTGCTCATCCCGTGCTCGCGGCACAACTCGGCGGCAGGCACACCGCCCTCCATCTGGCGCAGCACACTCATGATCTGAGCTTCTGTGAAACGTGTCTTCTTCATCGGAATCTCCTCGTTCATCCTGCCGAGAAAATTCTACTGCCGCATCCCCTTAAGATCGGGGGGGATTATCCTGCCACCCGCCTCCCAAAAGGCGAGGTTCGGCCAGGTGGCGGCGAAATTTTGGTCAGAGCCCAATATGCTGAATGCTGCATGACCTGCCCCCCGCAAAATCCCTCACCATGAAGTAGAGTCTGCCCAACCTATGTAGGAGCAGACGAATGCGTAAGAGCCGTTTCACTGAGGCGCAAATCATCGGGATGATCAAAGAGCAGGAAGCCGGGATGCCGACAGCGGAGGTGTGCCGTCGGCACGGCCTGAGCCCGGCGACCTTTTACAAACTGAAGTCCAAATATGGCGGCATGGAGGTGTCGGAGGCCGCGCGGCTGAAGGCCCTGGAAGATGAGAACGCCAAGCTGAAGCGGCTGCTGGCGGACACGATGCTCGACAACGTGGTTTTGAAAGACCTGCTGGGAAAAAGCTGACGACACCGAAAGAGCGGCGAGAGGCAGCGCTCAATGCAATGCGGGATCATGACATCTCGCAGCGCAGGGCCTGTCGGCTTGTCGGTGTCGACCCCAAGACGGTCCGGCGCGAACGCCCGCTCGACCATCCCGAGATCCGCCAGGAGATGAAGGAGATCGCTGGCAAACGCCGCCGGTTCGGCTACCGGCGGATCGGCGTGCTGCTTGAGCGAAAAGGCATGATCATGAACCACAAAAAACTCTACCGCCTCTACCGGGAAGAAGGCCTTGCGGTGAAACGGCGGCGGGGCCGCAAGCGTGCCCGGGGCTCGCGAACGCCGATGCCCGAAGCCACACAGCCCAACCAGCGCTGGTCCCTGGATTTCCTGGCAGACAGCTTCGGCGCGTCGCGGAAGTTCCGCATCCTGGCCGTAAACGATGACTGCTGCCGGGAAAACCTGTGCCTGGCCGCGGACACCAGCATTTCGGGTGAGCGCGTTGCCCGGGAGCTGGACGCGCTCGTCCGGATCTACGGAAAACCTGTTTGCGTTGTCAGTGATAACGGCACGGAATTCACCAGCCGGGCAATCCTGAGATGGGCCGACAGGAACGGCGTGGATTGGCATTACATCGATCCCGGAAAACCGCAGCAGAATGCCTTCATCGAGTCATTCAACGGAAGCCTGCGGGACGAGCTTCTCAATGAAGAGCTGTTCGATACCCTGGACGATGCCCGCCGCAAGCTGGCGCTGTGGCGCTACGATTACAACAACGTCAGGCCGCACTCTTCGTTGGGGAACAGAACGCCAAAGCAAGCGCGGCAGGCGCTTGAGCAATTTGAGGGCTCCGCGCCTGCCGCGCTTGCCAAGCCCGAAACCGACGACTACCAAAATCAAACCCGCAGACTCTCGTCATGAGCGAGGGACCCGCGGGGGGCAGGTCATGCACCTTGCTCCAGCGGCAGCTATTGGGAAACCAGCGAGACTTCAAGAAGCACATGAATCTCCTGGAACCGAGCTCAACTCGGCGTTTCAAAACATTTCAATTGTGCCTGTTTCATCTTCTCTGAGCCAAACTCCCAGAGATCAACCGGGCTCCGATGGCTCCGATGGCGACCATGGGCCTCGATCAGAGGCGCCCATTCACCGGCGGCATTGAGGAGTTGCTTCAAAGAAACACTTCAGATCCGGGGAAAAACTGGAGACAAAGTTGAACCGATACGTTTGGTCTAATAACCAGCAGCGCCCGCAACCGGCCTTGGTTCACAAGACACCCTTGAAAGCCATCATGGAGTGATGCAACGTCAGACCAGAGTTGTTCAGAAAGCGCCCGTGGTATCTACAGGAATGTCAGATTTACCTATGAGAAGACGTGATTTTATAAAATACATTTCAACCCTACCTGCTGGCCATAGCATAAAACGCGCCATCCCCCTTGGTCTGGCTATGACCGTTTCTGGCACATCGAGCACGCGTGCCTCAGAGGGGCTACGCTTTACCGGGGAAAAGTCGATCACCGCTAGGAGCCGCATTCGCTCGGTTATGTCCGCCAGTGCTAGCGCCAATCTTTTATCGCAAAGCGCTAATCAAAAAGCTGAATTTAAGAAACTTGCATTGGCCTTTTACCGCTATGCTGCGTGGAAGAACGGGAACGATACACCAGATCTGTCGGATGTTGGCCTCGTCGCCTTTTACAATGGCGACGGGTTGCCCCAATACCTCGCGGGCACGTCTGAGAAAGAAACCGGTCGCAGCCATCGCATGTTGGAACTGGCCGATGATTTCTTCTATCTTGCGCCCGCCTATGGCACCGTTGGACTGGGCCTATTGACGCTAGCAAGCGCACCGCTTGCCGGTGCTCTGACCGTCGGGATCGGTGTCTCGATGCTTGGATACTACGCGACCCATAACATTCTGCCCGACATTTTGGGCGATCTAGAACAGACTTCGGTCAATGCCGATCGCGTACAAAATGGAGCAAACGGGCTCTATTTTCTAATGGAGATGGAGGCATCGAACAACCTCAATGAGATGGATCAATTCTTTCAGTCCAACCCGGATCTTCAGATCCCCTATGGTCGCGCTATCGCTGATAGCACGACCATTTTAGGCGACGCCGCAGGCATCACACCCAGCGAAGCGGATGAGCTGTCCAACACTCCAGATCAAGACCGCGCGCAGGAAATCTATACCAATGTTCAAGAGCGTCTCCTCAATGATATCGAGCAGCGCACACAAGCGATCGATGATCGTCTAAATGATCTAGAGACCTTGTCCGATGACCAGGCACGCCTGAGCGCCCTGCAAGCGACGATGCAACAATTAGAACGGGATTCGCGTGAAATTCAGGGGGCGATTCAAGTCACCAGCTTTATCGTCGGTGCCTTTTGGGGCCCTAAAGTGGGCAACCAGATCGCAACCATTGCCAATGCAGCCCATAGTGTGTGGTTCGCGGCCAAGCAATATTCCTTAGGGGTCATAGGTGGATGGGCCATGGCGGGAAGCGCTGTTGGGGCCTTTAGTGCAATTGCAGCACTTTCGCAGCCCAGCAATCAGCAAATGGTCCTTTCATCCTTGCGCATGATCTCACAGCAAATCGCCGCTGTACGCAAAGAAATGCATCAACGATTTGATCGTCTGGAACAGATCCTAGGCAGTCTATCGGCGACCCTTCAAAACGCATTGGGGCGGATCGAGACCAATCAGCAATATCAAATATTCCTGATCCGGCAGTCCGAGCTGATCCTGCGCAACTTCCGCTCAACCTATATTGCCCAAGAACGAGAAGCAGCGATTGGCGATCTTCTGGTCGCAGTCGACACGTTCGAGGCCTATGCAGCCAGCAGCACGCCCCTGAAAGAAACCCAATTCATCGACATCCTTGTGCGCGCCCGCAACTATGCCAGCCGCGTTGCACGTCAGCCGATCTTCAACAGTTTTGTGGAGGATATTGCTGGCGAAGACCTGTGGCGCCGCGTCGAAGAAAGCGGAACGCTCGACTCGGCCTTCGGCCTCTTGGGCAGTATTGCGAAAGAGTTCGGTGTCGAGGGTGTGCCTTCTGATTTGCCGAACCCGACCGAATGGGCGCGCGGGGCCACTGTTGCTACAGGTGCAGAGCTTTTGGGGCGAACCTACGACAATCCGACGTTTCCCCGTATGCTCAGAAGCTTGGCTGCGGACGGGGAGCAGATTGTCGGCGCCCTCACTTCACTTGGCGATAGCACGGTTCTGACGAAAGTGCTGCAAAACATGCAAGTTCACTCCAGCGAGCTGGTTGAAGCGATCGACAAAAGCATCCGCGACACAATCCAAAGCGAGTGGAAG
The DNA here is from genome assembly GCF_059429195.1 of Leisingera sp. CC-HEC093. Classification (NCBI taxonomy): domain Bacteria; kingdom Pseudomonadati; phylum Pseudomonadota; class Alphaproteobacteria; order Rhodobacterales; family Roseobacteraceae; genus Leisingera; species Leisingera sp. CC-HEC093. The sequence continues at coordinate 166,958 of NZ_JCAIJR010000005.1, forward strand.
ATCGGGGATCCATTCACCTACAGCGTGCCTGATTACAGCGTATATCGCGGTGGAACGGCTGACTCTTGGCTGGTGCCCGATGTGAACAATCAGATCAGCAACAATCCGTTTTTGATCGCGCAAAGCATTGGATTTATTGAATTGATTGAGGTCCCCAGTCCCCTTGATGTCCCGCCTGATCCCGACAATATTGTGCCAAAGTCAAACAAGGAAAATCCTAGTGACGAGAGTATCGAGATCATCCCAAAGTCCCTGACGCTACCCGGCTTTTGGGAGGAAAAACGATATTTCCGCGTCAAAATCATCAAGGGTAAAGCGAAGGGAAATTTCATCGGCGACGCCTATGATTACTTCGCGGTGCTACGCAGTGGGTGGACCAATCGAGGTCCATTTCAAACGCGTGGTTGGCTGCGCTTTAACCCGGATTTGCCGCCCGGGAATTTCCCCAGTGCAGATGCCACCCGATTTGCCTATCTCTATGACTCGATCCGTCACGAAATTTCCAACTACCAAAGATGGCTCGTCCAGACTGGCATCAATGAGCGTATAGAAAACGAAATAGGTCTAGAGAATTTCCCGCAGTTTGCTGTTGAATACCGCAAGTTCCGTTTTCTGGCGACGTTGCGCAGTTGGACGCGCTCTTTTGATTCGGACATGCCGGACAATGTGATCATCGATGAGGGTTACAAAATTGGTCCCGATAACGTGTTCCGCTTTGCTGCAGACTTCATGCACAGAAAGCTAGGTGTTGTTGGACCGCGCGGCCTCGATGAAACGATCCGGTTGCTTAAGCTTGAGGTCAGCAAGGATATTAAAAACCGCTTTATCGACTTGCTGGCAGCGGCCGAGAATGAAGGTGCCTATACGCCGCCTGTATTCCTGATGGATATGACCAATGTGCTGAACAACCGATCCTTGTCGTAAGCGGAAAGTGGAGAAGTAAAAAATGAAACCCTTCGGCTTTGGCAAAGGCGCTGAAACTTAAATTGGATGGAGCACCGCGAATAATCACTAAATGAACACTAGGCGGCTCCAGCCGCGCGAAAACGGACATTGCTCTGCCAAATGTGAACGACGGCAAAGTCCCGCGTCTGGTTTGTCGGATCAAGCTGCGGCGAAAGCACGGTCTTGGTTCCAGCCAGAACAACGCCCTTGAACGGCTGGTATGGTGAAATCCGCTGCGCCGCTGAAAATGTTACGCCGCAGGCGCGGGGGTTTTCTGCATCAGCAAACATCAAAAAGCGAATGTCGGCATTGTCCCGCAACCAAGTCTTACGATGCCAGTTTCATGCTACGCCCTCGACAAGCGGCAGCTTTTGATCGCGGCACCGCGGCGAAAATCGTGGCCTGATCTGGCGACAGTAAGGGATTTTTTAAAGGTCTCTCTCTGCGCATAGCGGACATCTGGAGGTGCCTAGCCTGCGTGTGCGGCGATGGGCAGTTCCGTCCCGCAAGGTTTCTGCTGAACGTTGGAGTAGAGCTATTCTTGCGTTACGGTTATTCTTTTCGTGTCGATGCGCCTGTTAGCCCGCAGTGGCCAGAAATGCTCCGATATTTGAGGTCTACGCATTTCTGGCCACTGCTGACGACGGGCGCGCTTAACCGGTAGAACAGCTTTGGGGGTTGTTTGATGTTCGCGGCAGGCTCGGAACTGCTGCGAAGGAGGCAATATGCTAGCTAGCCGGTAACTTCCGGTAGGAAATGTTAGGGGGTTATTTGAGCAGCTGACTTCTAATCAGCAGGTTGAGGGTTCGAGTCCTTCAGGGATCGCCAATTCCCCAGTTTGCCAATCAGGCATAACCTTGCACACTTTGGGGGTTTTGATGCACACCCTGTGTCAAGTGGAAAGTGCCAAGTGAAGTTGAGAGTAGTAAAGGCTCAGATAGAAAACGCTTTCGCTCCTCGACCGGCCCCGGGGGTCCAGCAGGCAAATGTCAGCTCATGAGCGTGTTCAGGACGGGTGCCACCTCCTTTAGGAGGTAGATCGGTGCGATAGCCACACCATTCAGCCGGAAAGCTTCAATCCCGTGAGCTGCAAAAGCCGCCAGAATCGTGTTCCGATGAAGCCCGGTCTCCTTCACTATCACCGTCGGCGTGGTGAACTTTTCATGGAAAGCAGCGATGTCCGCACCGGACATCCGCCACTGGGAGCGCTTTGTCACCGGGTGCAGAACCTCCATCGCAGGCGTATGTGTTCCTGACAACCCCCATCTGTGCACGTTCAGGACACTTGGGCCTATTACTGATGCCAATGGCCGCCCTATAAGATCTTTCATGACCGCCGGACAAGTCAGCGGCTAAACCGGTTCCAGGGCACGTCCAGCCTAATCAAGTCAGGGGGGCTCTGGAGTTTTGCGGTTCAGTCCCTTGAGGGCACTTCGGATGCACCCGGCTCTGCTTGAGTGGAAACGGTGTCAGGGACTGTCAAAAGCACATAGGAAAGAGCAGCGCTGGCCTGGCGGCGCTTCGACCGGATTTCCGCTAGAACCTGAGGCAGCAGTATTGCCGCATCTTTGCCGTCCGGGGCGGTGGCGGCGTGTATCAGAGGGACGTCGCTTGCCACTGCCAGGACAAGCTGCGGCGCAGCCTTGGAGCCCGGCGCCAAGTTCAAACCGAATTCCAGGCTCCGGTCTGCGCCGCTGCCCTGGGCCAGCCGGCCGGTGAGGTTGTAGATTCTGCCCTGGGCGCTGATCAGAACCACCCAGACCGATTGTCCAGGCATTGCGCGGACCGCGGCTTGCAGCGCCTCGCCGCTGACAGCACGATCACCTGAAAGTACCAGCTGCACGGGATCTGGCTGGCGGCCCTGGAGGGCGCGGGCGAAATAAGCCCCCGCGCATTGTTCTTGGGTGATCGTGCGTTGCAGAAGCGCCGGACGGGTTCCGAAGCGATCCTCGTAAGCTGCGGGCAAAGTTTCGAACCCGTCACCATCCGCCGAATAGGTTTCCACCATGCCTGCATTGGGACCGGAAGGAAGCCGGGTGGCGAAGCCGCAGGCACCCGCGTCAAATGCTGCAAGAAACCCATCGCGGGTATTAGGAGAAGGCGGCGGAAGATCCGGGGCGGGCGACTGGGCAGCCGGTTTTTCAATATTGGCCGCCAGAGTAGTAAACCCGGATTGCAGCTGGCCTGATCGCCAAGCATGCCAGCCGGCTGCACCAGCGAGGAGACACAGCAGCATCGCGAACGCGGCCGCATTGCGCCCGGCGCTCCGCGTTTTCTGATGCCGGGTTCCTGCAGGACCACGTGCCGCCGGGGGGATCAGCGCGGACTGGCTGGACAAGGCTTCGGCCGCTGAGGTCTGCGCGGCCATTAATGAAGTTTGTGGCGGCAAGGCCAACCCGGCTGCAGAGATCTGCAACCCCGGCACCGGAAGCGGTACACTGGCGGCTTCCCTGTTAGAGGGCGTCGAATTTGCATCGAAGCCGTTCAGAAGCTGCAGCACATCCTGCATCGTTGCGGGCCGCTTGGCCGGGTCGGGCTGCAGCATCCGTGCCAGCAGCGGCTGGAAATCTTCCGGCAGCGCCGACAAATCCGGGACTTCTCTGCGGGCCTCCACGGCCTCCGAAATGGAACTGCCCATTTCCAACGGTTTTCCAAGCAGCGCTGCCGCGGTCAGCAGCGCCAGCCCGTAGATGTCGGTTGCCGGGCTGGTTCCGCCGCCGAAGTGGCCCAGTTGCTCCGGGGCTACGTATTTGAACTTGCCAGCAAACTTGCCCGCTGCGGCGCCTTCGGGAATCGTTTGGGCCCGGGCAATGCCGAAATCGATCAGACGCGCCTCGCTGACGATGCCGAGCGGCAGCATCACGTTGTCCGGCGACAGGTCGCGATGCACCACACCTTTCCCATGCGCCTTTGCCAGCCCCTTTGCCAGGCGCCGGAGCAGAACCTTGCCTGTTTCGCCTGGAAGAGCCCCGTACTGTCGTAAGTAATCCGACAACGGGATACCGTCGATGAATTCCATCACCAGAAAATAGCGGTTCAGATCCCGGTCATGGACGTAATTGTAATAGCGGACAATAGCGTCGTCAGTCAGCAGCCGCAGCGTGCGCGCCTCGCGCCGGAACATGTCGCCGGCTTGCATATCGCTGATAAGCTCTGGCCGGATCGCTTTGATCGCAACAGGGTCTTCGGTGCCAATCTCGATGCCCCTGTACACTTCACCCATACCACCGGATTTCAGCGCCGTTTCAATGCGGTAGTTATTATTGATAACGGTGCCGGGCCTGAGGCCTGAGGAAGCTGCCGGCGCGGTGCCGTCCTCCGGGCGTGAAAGAGAGGCAGGAGCCGCGCTTGCCGGGGCGGCAGGATCTCTGTCGGGTGCTGCATGCGGGTGCTCATGCAATGCAGCAGGCTGGCGCGACATGCTCAGCGCCTGTTCTCCGCTCATGATCTGCGTCCGGTCGTCCGCACCGGCAGAAGCGGATTCATCAGCCTGAGGGTTTTCGGGCGCCGCCCTGCTCATGCCAGATCGTCCAGGATGTCGTCAGCCGGCCAGCTGCCGCCGCCGGGGTCAGCGGTGCAACGGACGGCCACCACCGTGACATTGTCCTTGGCGCCGCGGTTCAGTGTTTCACGGACCAGCGCGTCACACGCCTGTTGCGGTGGCATAGACGCGAGGCAGGCGGCGATTTCGTGGTCTTCTATATGTTCAGTCAGCCCGTCTGAACAAAGGCAGAAAACGTCCCCCGGCTCAAGCTTGCCGCTGACCTGGTCGCACTGCGGATCACTTCCGGTGCCAATAGCACGGGTGATGACGTTCTTGCGGGGCCAGTTCTCAGCCTCCTCAGGCGTTATCGTACCTGCGGCGAGCAGCGCGTTGACTTCGGTGTGGTCGCGGCTTTGCTGAACCAACTGGCCGTTGCGCAGCAGGTAGGCGCGGCTGTCGCCTGACCAGATGCAGGCATAGCGGCCACCATGCACCAGAAGTGAGACCACTGTGGAACCGACCGTGCAGCCGTCCAGCTCCGCACTCCGCGCCCGGATCTGGTCGCTGGCTAGACGCAGCCGGTCCATGAACCGGGATGTCAGATCCTCTCCGGAGGCCGCGCAGCCGACTGAATTCAGCTGCTGGACAATGGAGGAGCTGGCAAAGTCGCCCGCCGCATGGCCGCCCATGCCGTCGGCGACTGACCACAGCCCCCAATCGGGGCGTGCCAGCAGGGCGTCTTCGTTGACTTCTCGGCGGCATCCCACGCTGGTGGCCGATCCGGTTTCAAACGCTGGGCAGAATTCAGCTGTCACCGGCCACCCCTTCTGAGCTTCGCGGCGTGCCGGCCAGCAGCCAGTGAAGTTCCGGTGCCGCGGGCATGCCGCCGCATCCGAGCCAGATGGCTGCTTTGGCACTGCTGGCAGGCGCCCACCAGTAACTGCGTGTCAGCAGCGCGCGTTCAGCATCTGCTCCGCTGGCCGCATTGAGCAGCTTGGACAGATCGCCGCTGGGCTGATGCGCCCACAAAGTGCTTCCTGTCTGCACGGTCTCCTCATCTTCTGAGGGTAGCTGCAGATGCAGCCCATCCAGCAGGGCAGCCCCCCCCTGCCCCGGCTGCATGGCCGAGAAATGAGCCGCCAGCACCTCATAGGCGGATTGGTCCGGATCCTGCAGCGGGGCGGGCACCGCTGCAGCCTGAGCAATCAAAAACAGAGGGTAACGCCGCCCGGCGCGGTCGCTTGAACAGCGCAGCACCCCCATCAGGCTGCGTCCCAGAACAGCGCGTCCGATCCAGAACCGCAAATCCTGCGCCTGGTCCCAGAATTCGGGCCAGTACTGCCCCTGCTGGTCACGGATCTCTGGCAGACAAGTGTCGAGCCAGGCCTCCATCTGCTCCACCACCTGCGTTTCTACATTGGCGCGGAGAAAGTCGCCATATCCGGGATGTTTGCCAAACAGGCCAATGGTCGCCGCCATACTGCTACTCCAAAGTGACGGGGCAGGAGAAATCTGCCAGTTCCGGCATCAGGAAAGGAACGGTGGTGCTGTCGAACTCGATCCGGTAGCTGATTGAGCGGCCGCCGATTTCATGGCGCACATCCACTACATTTCCCCTGACCTTAGCCCGGCCCTGACGCAGGAAAGTGACAATGTCCCAGCGCCCCTCGGAGAAGCTGAGCGCCGATTGCCGCTGCCGTTTTTGCGGGAACAATTCCACTGAAACACCGGAGGATTGCCCCGGCCAGGACAGAGCCGCAGGGGTGCTGTCAGGCTGAGTTCGAACGGAGGCCCCGTTCACGGACAGCACGGCCAGCTCCACCGAAGGGGAGGAGTCTGCATGCACAATTGACATGCCGACTTCCGGCTCCGGTGCGCCGGAGGCAAAGAACGCCAGCTGTATGGCTTGTGCGTTACCGAATTGCTGCAGGACTTCGGGCGACAGGCGCTGCCCGGTAGCGCTGCCTGGCGCGGGCTTCAACCCGTCCGGCGAGCGGACCACATGAGGTTGCAGATAGGAGGTGTAGAACCTGTCCATCCGGCCGCCGGGGCCGAAAAACTGGCCGAACACCGCGGGTGACACATGCCGCCCGCTGCCAAAAGGATAAAGCGGCGCAATAAAGTCCCTGCAGAACTGTGTCACCTCATCGTTCAGCGCCCGGTTCAGCTGCGACATTGCCGCGTCCTGGGCTTCGGCCCGGAATTCGCTTTCTGCCTCATTCAGCAATTGTGCCATCGGGGCTGGCAAGGCGGTATTATTCATGGTCAGCGCCGAGAGCGTCTGACTGAGCATCGCCTCGTCTGCCGGGGTCGGTGCAACAGCCGCCTGCCGCCGGTTCTCGCGCAGGTCGCCAAGCGCGGAAAGCACCAGATCGATCGGGCGCTGTCCCGGCTTGCCGTTCAACAGGCTGTGCCACTGCGCAAAGTCATTGGAGATGCGTTCCACCTGCCGCCGCTGCAGATCCTTGCCATGGGCCTGGCCCGCCGCGCCAGCCTGAGTTTGCACCTTGCCGCGCGCCTTGAAACTGTCCAGGGCCACTTTCTGGAATACGCCCGATTTGCTGTAAATGCGCTTGAACACGGCATCGCCCATGTTAGCACCCAGATCGCCCCCAGAGGCAGCAACGGCAGCCGGGTCCAGCGCATCCAGCTGATCGTAAAAGCGGGACAGCCGGGTTTCTTCTTCGACCGCTTCCACCAGTTCCAGCAGCGGTGATGCGACCTGCGACGAGGCCGCAGCCAGGGCGCCGTACTGCGGTGCGTCCGCCGACATCCGGGCCAATCCGATCTGTGCAAACATGGCCTTCCAGGCGGCGCTGAATTCCAGCCGGTAGACCCGGTGCAGCTCTGCCTCCAGCCCGGCAAGCTGGGTCTCGTATCCGACCCGCCCCGCGGCCTCGCCCAGCACCCATTGGTCTTCGCGCAGGCGGGTACGGGCTGTGGTCAGCTCTTCCAGGAAGTAGCCCCAGTATCCCTCAAAAGTGTAGAGCGCCGGCACGCCAACTGACTGTAGCGGCGTGCCGTCGGTGGTTTCCAGCACCTGGGCCACCTGGCCTGACAGCCGTTCCGCCATATTGAAGTCGCGAATGCCTGAGGTCGCCGCGCGTTCCTTGATCAGGGCATACGCCTGTTCGGCGAGCGGTAAGTTGACGATCGCTTCACGGGCCTGGCGGACGATCTCCGGATCGATCCCGATCGCCTGCTTGCGGTCTCCGTCCAGGTCCAGCAGCGCTGCCAGATGCGCCAGCAGCTGTTCGCGCTCGTCAATTTGGCCCGGCGCGTTAAACTGGCGCCGCCAAAGCTGCTCAAAGTAGCTGACGACTCCGGCGTCATTGGCCGCGCTGTCGCCTTGCCCTGCCCCGCCCAGCACCAGATAGACCTTGAGCGCGCGATAGACTTCGGCGGTGTCCTCATCAGCAATCAGCTGAGGAATGGTATTTTCCATATGCAGCACCAGACGCGGGCGCAACATGCGTTCCAGCCCGTCGGAATAGGCCCGGTGCGTGGCCCCCGAAAGTTCGGCATGGCGCGACAGGCCAAGCCCTTGCCAGAATCCCGGCTGTTCCGGATCGCCATAGCCGGTTGTCATATCGCGCAGGTCCTGCAGATACGGCATCACCGGTGATGGATCGGTATCGTCGATCACGGTGCGGGACAGCTCGTTGCGGGCGGCATCGAAGAACGCCACAGCATCATGTTCGGCTGTGCGGGTCAGCGTGGCGTTTTGCCAATAGCTGTAGGCGAAAGCGCTCATTGATCCGGCCGTGCCAAGCAGTATGACGGCTAAAGCCGTGCTGCGAAGAAGCGCCGTGCGCCGCATGGCGGCGCGGTCGAACCCGACCCAGCCGCGCTCTTCAAAGATCACCTTCTTCATCAGGTCGTGCAGGAAGTAGGACTTGCCCTTTCCGGACATGAAAGCGGGCTGGAACAGGCCCGCGTCCCCATTGTTGCGCGACATTTCCCCCAGCACTTGATCGACCGGTGTGCCCTCTTGGGTGCCGGAAGTAAAATAAAAGCCGCGCAGCAGAGCGTTGGTTTTGTAGCGGGTAGGTTCAAAGACGACGCGCAGGAATTCGCAGATGTTTTCGCGCAGCATCGCCATCTGGCCCGGAAGGCCGAAAATTGCAATGCGGCTGGCTCCGTCGGGTTCCTCGTTCATCCGGTCGATCACCTCATCCGAAAGACGGCTGATCAGCTGGTCAAACTCCGCACCTGCCTGTTTATAGGTCTCCACGCTGCGGTCCTTGGTCTGGAAGGTCGCCCCCCAGACGGATTTCCGGCGGCTTTGGCTGAAGCTGGCGAAATACTCCCGAAAGCCCGAAATCAGGTCCGCCTTGGTGAACAGCACATAGACCGGGAAGTCGATCCTGAGGGTTTCATGAATTTCGCCCAGCCGCGCCCGCACCGTGGCGGCATGGGTGGCAATCGAGGCAGGGGAGGCAGACATCATGTCCTCGACCGAGAAGGCCAGAATGACACCGTTCACCGGCTGGTCAGGGCGCCCTTTCTTGAGCAGGCCCAGGAAGGCATCCCAGCTGGCCTTGTCTGCCGCTGCATCACTGTCGTGCATGGTGTAGCGGCCGGCAGTGTCGATCAGCACGGCGTCTTCTGCAAACCAAAAGTCGCAATTCCGGGTGCCGCCGAATCCCTGTGCCTTGTCCGGCAGGGAATCCTGCCCCGGGAATTCGATCCCGGCATTTGACAACGCTGTAGTTTTGCCTGCCGCAGGCGGGCCGATGATCACGTACCAGGGCAAATCATAAAGGTAGTTCTTGCCGCCCGCCTTTTTCAGTTTCGCCATCGCCTCCTGCATGCGTTCGGTCAGAACCGATGCATCGCCCACAGGCTCCTGCAGCAGGCTGTCCTCCAGATCCTGCGCGCGCTTCCGGCGGCGGCGCCAGCGCAGTCCGTAATACAGCGCCAGTGCAAACAGGATTGCGCCAATCACTGCAGCGCGGAACCAGACTGCGGTGAACAGCGCCAGACCGGTCATCGGAAAACCGAACCAGATAGCGGCAAAGAGAGCGAGGATGCCGATCACGATCAGCGGAATGCGCATCCAGGGCTTGCGCAGCAGCTGGACTGGCAGGCTGAGAAAGGAAAGGAACCGGAACATTCTAGTTTTCTCTCGGAATCATGATTTCGACGCGGCGGTTGCGCGCCCGGCCTTCACGGCTGCTGTTGTCTGCGATCGGGTCCACTGCACCTTTGCCCTCGGCTGAGATGCGGCTGGCGTCAGCCAGTGCAGTGCCCAGCACGGCTGCAACGGTTTCCGCGCGCGCCAGCGAAAGCTGTTCATTGGTCTTGTAGCGCCCGCGCCCCGACGGCGGCACGCTGTCGGTATGGCCGACCACACGCACCGGGCCGGTTTCGCCGTCCAGAGCCGAGGCGGCAGCGTTGATCAGCAGGCTGATATCACTGCTTAGGTCCGCCGCCCCCGACTGGAAGCGCAGCGCCTGACCGACACGGATCAGCACCCAATCGTTGGTGCGGTCCAACTCGATCTGACCGGTTTCCAGCTCGCTTTCCAGCGCGCCGCTCAAACGCTGCATCTGCGTGCTTGGCGGCGGTTCATACGGTCGGACAACAGGCTGTGTGCGCTCAATGACAATACTTGGCTGGCCCTGGTGCAAAGCCAGAATGCCATCTCGCACAGCTGCGCTTTGCCGGGTAAGAAGGGTGGACAGCGTGGCGAACAGCGCAATAACCATCACCGCAGACACGCTGAGCGCGATCCACAGCGGCAGCTTGCCCTGATTGCGGCGGGTTCCAAGCGGCACCGCGCTCCAGCGCGGGGAGATATCGTCGTCGGGCCGCGGCTGCACCCTTCGAAGGGTTTCGTAGATGGCGGTGCGAATACGGGCGCTTTCCACCGTGCCGTTAGGCATGGTGCGGTACTGCCCCTCAAAGCCGAGCGACAGGCAGGTCAGCATCAGCTCCAGCAGATGTAAGCGCTGGCCGGGCGCGCGCATCGCCTCGTCCACCTTTTGAAAAAAACCCACACCGGATGACCGGTCACCAAAGAACCGCGCGGCCATGGAATACTCCTGCCACATGCCGCGGTCGGTACCTGGCAGGTTCTGCACGATGTCGTCCGCTGTGGCTGACAGCGCATATTTGGCATCCAGAACGTCTTGCGGCGCAGCATTGGCCGCATGAGCTTTTCGCTCAAAGGCTTCAATTTCGCGGACCACATGGTCAATCAGCGGTGCGGCCTGCATTTCCACAAGACCAGTGCGCAACCGCCCGAGCAGCACAAGCAGATCCGCAGCAGCCGCAATCAGCGGGTTGGACGACCGCCCGGCCCCGCTGCCCTGTGCCTTCAGCGCATCTGCCAGCGCGATACGCGGTTGCGCTTGCGGCTGGGCGGCATGCGCGGGTTGCTCGATGTCGGGGAAAAAACCGGCTCCGGCGGGCCGCTGGCCAGTCGCCGGCCGGTAGTGCGGCTGCATTTGCGGCGGCGCCGGCTGCGGCGGCAGCGCTCCGCCAAGCCAGGTGTCCTCTGCCCGGGGCTGCGCGCGCGCAACACGGCCCGGCCCGCCGCCGGCGGGCGGCAGCGGCTGCCCGAAAACGGTTTTCCCGGCTGGGGGCGCAGACGGCTGGCGTCCCGGCACCGGCCCTGGCACGGGCGGGATAGGTTGCCCGAAAACGGTTTTGTCGTCGTCTTCTGCCATCAGCCGCCCTCCGGCACCGCCCAAAGCTCAAGCTTCAGGTCCGGCCAATTGCCGGCGAAATGCAATCCAACTGCCGGAGCGGTCGAAAACTCCCGCCACAGTTCCGAAGACTTGTCGAGCAGGAAGTAGACATTGGTCGATACCACCCGGATCTGCCGCGGCGGATTGGGCAGATGCACCAGGCCGATACCGGGCAGATTGTTGCTGACGATCTGCTTCATGCTGGTGGACGGGCCGGCCTTGCACAACTGCGGGAACTGCTGCTGCACCTGGGTCAGCGGCAGGCTGGAGGAAACTTCGATGACAAATGTCGCCTGGGCGAACAAGTTGCGGTCATTTACCAACGCCGCAAAAGAGTTGGCGCGAACCTCATTCAGCGGCAACCGCACCGCCCGGCCGACATCCCGGGCCAGCAGCTGCTGGATGTCCTGCACCAGTGCAGTAAAGCTTTCCTTGCTGTCCTGATGGCTGTAGCGATCATACGTCCGCGTCCGGCGTGCACCCTGGTCAAAGGTGGATAATTCTCCGGCCAGTGCCAGCAGTTTTTCATAGAGCCTTTCGGGATGCAGATTGGCGAGCCCCTGCATGTGCTGCAGAACCGGCAGCTCTCGGTTCAGCACCATCAGCATAAGGTAATCAGTGGCCTGCATTCCTCCGCCAGAGGAAGGATCGGAGGCATAGCGGGCCAGGGTTTCCAGCTTTGCCTCGATCCAGCCAATGACGCGGCTCAGATAGCCCTCATAGGCCGGATGGACCCGTGTCACCAAGGCAACCGGCGGCACGCTGTCGTCCAGGGTGACGATACCGTCACGCACGTCAATGATGCGCGCCAGCCGGATGTTCTGGTAACCGGGGCGCGGTGTCTTGCGCAGAACCAGCTCCAGACGCGGCTGGGCAATTTCCACGATATGCTCAGAGCGGCTGGCCGAGGCGTTGTTGACCACGGTTTCGGTGTTCAGCACAAAGCGGGTCGCCGCATCCACTGCCGCAGGCGACACATCCTGGCCGCGGATACTGGTATCGGGCAGGGTCAGCCAGACATCCAAGCCCTGCACTTCGTCCTCCGGCACCTCCACCGGCAGCGGAAGCGACGCCGATCCGGGCGCATCGAAGGCCATGCCATCCGGCATGATTCCGGCGGCTGCTCGCAACCCGATCTTGCCTTGCTGGGCAAGGTCGCGATCAAAGCGCAGCTCGCTCATCCCCCAGGGATAGGGGGTAATACTCGCAGTCCGCTCGCGCAGCTGGTATTCCAGGTAGCGGTCGGCCTGCTGCAGATGGTGCGGCTGAAGGAAGAGTCCCTCTTTCCAGGCGACTTTGCTGAAATTTGACATAAGTATTCAATCGCTTCCATATCAAGCGGGCCGCTGGCCCCTGGTCAGAATGACGCAACTCTTAAGGCTTTCGGATGGGCCGTCAACACGGCCCGGTGGTGCCCCTCAAAACTGCAGGCGGATTTGCGCGGTTACACCCCAGCTGTCGAGACTGCCGCTGAACCTGCTGTCTGCACGGAACGATGTGTCCAACTGGCGCCCCGGCAGCGCGCTGCCGTGCTGCAGGATCTTGGTATAGTTCAGACCAAGGCTCAGTTCGCCGTAGGTGCCAAGATTGCTGCTGGTGCTGCTCAGAGCGGTTCCTGAACGTTCTCCGGTATCAGGGTCATACAGGAAGAAATTTGATTCCGCGGGCGATCCAAAGTCGTGATAGACTGTGGCTGTGGCAAAATAGTTGAGCGCAGAGGTTCCCGACGTGCCAACCCGGCTCTTGGACAAGCTCAGGCTGGCAAAGCCCACCCGGCTCTCAATGTCCGCGATTTCCAGCTCTCCGTTGTCAAAGAACAGTGTATCGGTTTCAATGTTCGAAAGGGAGAAACCCAGCGAGGGCACCAGCCGCAGATCCTTGGCCTCATTAATGGGAAGCGAGAGCCCAGCCGAGGCGCCAATGGTCAGGCCGCGGCTGTCATAAGACTGGTCGCGCACTCCAAAGCTCAAGTCCTCTGCTGTGAGCGTTGCATCACCGGACAGCGACCGCACCGTTTCCAGCGACGCCGCTTTCACCGTGTTGTCGAGATCGAATGAAGTCTGGTCCGCCCTGACTTGCACATCTGCAAACAGCACCCGGCCGGATTCTCCGAGACTGCGCGAGGCCGCCACATAAGCGCTGCCATAGCGTTGCGAGAACGTGCTGTAGTTGGTGCTCGTCTGCACATTCGGGTTCAGCTTGCCCGTGTTGGCGTCAAAATAGAAAACCGGCTGTGTGGTGGTGCCGCCATTGTAGCCCGCGATGCCGCCAAAGCTCAGATCCCACCCATTGAAGGAACCGCCAAAGCAGGAATAGTCCGCGCCGATCTGAAACCCGTGGTAATCCGCGGACAGTTCGCTGCTGTAGCTGCCAAGCGCGGTTTCGGATGTTCCGGAGGCGGTAGCGTGGCCGCCGGTGGCGCGGCTCCAGGTTCCCAGGCCACAGGGTTTATCGGACGGTACAGCGAGCCCGGTCACGAAGGGGCTTGTGGGACGGTTGACCACGCTGCCGATCAGCGATTGCGTCAGCGTCAGACCTGTTGCCAG
>NZ_JCAIJR010000006.1:0-17445 GCF_059429195.1 Leisingera sp. CC-HEC093
CCAATCTGTCCTGGCCCAGGTGCAATCTACGTCAAGCCGACCCCTGCTTGCGGCGCGACAACTCTACATGGCGGCTTCTTCAAGCCGGGGCGCTTTCAACGCGTCTATCAATCCACGAGCAGCGGCTGCATTCCCCGCGAAGTGTTCCTTGGGTGCGTTTAGCCAAAGCTCAACTTCTGAACTACGATTGAGCTAGATCGACAGAGTTGCCACGGTGCCATTGAACTTTGCGCCGTGGTAGCTGTTGTTTATCAAAAGGCGATATTTTCGGCTTTCCAAGCTGCATTAGCATAACCTAGGAGTGCCATCGTCAGGCTCCAATTCAGATCGCGTTCCATCTCGATACTCCCGCGGGGGAGCCCGTCGAGGCTCGAATGCGGGCGGTGGTGATTGTAGTCGTTACGCTAGGCGTGGATCAGGTGTCGGGCATGGCGCAGGCACGCAAACAGGTACTCGTTCACCCCGGCCTGATGCGTACCAGTTTAAATCTCATCGTCCGTTTCTTCATCACGCGCCAACTGTTCTCGCGTGTAGGTTTTCAAACCGTGACTTTCCCTGATGGTGTGTCGAACCAGCTTAATCAACTTATCGACCTTCTCATCCATGTTCTGCGCGCTGGATTTCAGAAGATCCTCGATTTCTTTCGTTCCTGATTTTGCTTGCAACTCTGAGGAAACGCTTTCTTCCCAGTACTTTCTCATGGCTTCGGCCAAAGGGTAATCGTAGCCACGGAACGGTCTCATATACACTTCCGTTCCACGCTTACTGACCACACGAAAGGCGACGCCAGCTTTTATTTGAGCGAACACATCCGACAACTTATCTCGCGCCTCACCAGCTTTAATGGTGGCACTGACATCAGGTGCATCATCCTCCAGACAAAGAACGGCAAAAGGCTTCTCAGCCTGGTCTCTTACCCGGATGACTGTTCCGTTGGCGGCTTCCCGCATGTACCGGGACCAGTGTGTCCGCAATGTGGTCTGAGAGATCGTTTTTCTAGACAAAATTTTAGTCCCTATGTTCCTAACACAGGGCCACCATAGCGATGAAAAAAGTCAAATCAACCGGTAATTTTAACCGGTTGATTTGATGTCAAATGTTAGAAAAGATTGTCACGCACCTCAGCAGCCTGCCGCTCCTTAGGTTTCTCGACGATGTTATAATGTCCCTCCGCCTTTGGCGGCGAATGACAACTTGCTTGCAAATTGTATAGTGAGTACACAATTTTTAATTGATCATGCCGCGCCTTGCGCGTCTCTGTTTTTCGCCGGGGCTGTTTGCCCCGGACTCCGCGGATATTTCCCGAAGGTGAGGCTCATGCTCGACGAAAAATCCAACCTTGAAGACATCTACCACCGCCGCATTGTCAGGCACAAAGGCGGCGGTCCCGGATATGTCCGGCCGCGAATGTCCGGGGACAGTGATGGCGGCGGTTTCGTGATCCTCCGCACCTCCAAGATCAAGACGCTCGGCAACATGAGCGGCAGCCTTCAGCACACCTTCCGGGAGCGCGAGACCCCCAACGCCGACGAACACCGTCGCACTCAGAACCAAGTGGTTATCGGCCCGGATAACAGCGACGGCGTGATACAGGCCTGGAAGGACGCAGCACCGGAAAAGCTGCGCAAGAATGGGGTGATCGGAATCGAGTACCTGGTCACCGGAAGCCCTGAAGCCATGGCCCGGATGAGCCGGTCGGAACAGGACGAGTATTTCGCCAAGGCCATTCACTGGCTCAAGACCCGCCATGGCGCAGGCAACATCCTCTCTGCGGTCATTCACCGGGATGAAACCACCCCGCACCTCACAGCCATGGTCATGCCGAAGGACAGCAAGGGCAAGATGAACGCCCGCCACTTCCTTGGCGGCCGCCAGAAGCTCCGTGAAATGCAGACCGATTTTGCGGAACGGGTCGGCAAGGCCCACGGCCTGGAACGCGGCATCGAGGGCAGCAAAGCGCGGCACCAACGGGTTAGATCCTACTACGCGGCTCTTGAGCGCCCACCTGAAGCCTCTGTAAGCCTCCCTGAGCGCCGGACAGGCGGTTTGCTGGGTCGAGGCAGGGAGAGCGACGAGGAATACCGTCAGCGCGCCACAGAGGCAGCTACAGAGGCGCTGAGGCAGTCTCACGACCGCTCCCATGCGCTGATTACGGAACTGCAACGACAGGCCGCTCAGGATACCGGATTGATGCGTGGCCTGAAGTCGGAGCGGGATATGGCTTGGCAGGAAGCTCAGGATGCCCAGCAGATGGGGAAAACCCTCTATGCGGTTGAGCGGGTCCTCAGTGCGATGGAGAGGGAGCCAGGTCCAATGGAGCAGGAAGCACTGGCTACTCTTGTCCAGGCACTCGACCAACTGAAGGTGAAGCCAAACGTCGAAATCATGTCAGACATTTCTCAGCGCCTTAAAGACCTCGGCTATCAGCCGCGGTCAAAACAGGCTTCTTCCCGAGCTGATCTTGAACCTGAAAAAACGGATCCGGAGCGCTCAAGGGACAAGGGCAGAGACCGGTTCCGCTAGGTTTGAATGGAAGGACAGCAGCAGATGACACTCGGAGGGCGATACGATGGCATTAAGTCGAAACTTCTGCGCCATGCGTTTGCTATGCAGGAGATCGAGGGATCACCGGCGACTGATGAAGAGATTGAACTCTATCTCCGGATGGAGGCCAAGGAGTGGGCTTCTGGACGCCAGGTTCGGTTTGTGCGGAATCTGATCTTCAGAAAGCTCCGTTACCGCAGCAAGTAAGTTATCCACAGGTAGGATGCCGGTAGTGGGTGTTAAATATGTGTTAGATTCTGTGTTACGGATTTTTTTTTTACGGTAGTAAGTTGTTTTTCTTAAACAAAACCCACAATGCTGTGTGTGAAATATCGAACGCGTGTGTGTGAAATGTCGAAAATGCGTGTGTGAAATGTCGAAAGGTTCTTGTCTGTGTGTGAAATGTCGAAGTAAGGTGCCGTGTGTGAAATATCGAACCTCTGATTGACCTCAGCAGTTCGCTTCAAAGGTATTTTTTATGGATCACAGTGGCAACCGTCCGCCCCTTTTGCCGGACCGGCATCCAACCCAAGATTTCTTTGTCTGTGATATCTTTGATGCCGCACCCAAGGGCGATATGGCATCGATGGAACATCCGATTTTTTCACTCTCTACTAAGCCCGACCGTCGCCAGCGTCGTTATGAGCTGAAGGACCGCTTTGTCGAGATTACGCCGTCGGTACTGGGGCTTGCGACTATCCATGATCGCGACATCCTGATCTACTGCATCAGCCAGTTGATTGCTGCGGCCAATGAAGGTCGCGAGATTACATCAAAAGTACGTTTCAAAGCCTATGACCTGCTGACTGCGACAAACCGGATGACCAATGGTCAGGGATATGAAGGGCTGAAAGCGGCATTGGAGCGGCTGCGCGGCACCACCATAAGCACAAATATCATTACAGGCGGCGAAGAGCAGCTGGACGTTTTCGGACTGATCGACCGGGCTAAGATCGTCCGGCAGACTCGCGACGGACGCATGCAAGAAGTGGAGGTCGAACTATCGGATTGGGTTTTCAATGCAATCCGATCCAACGAGGTTTTGACCTTGCACCGCGATTATTTCCGCCTTCGGAAGCCGCTGGAGCGGCGGATTTACGAGCTGGCGCGAAAGCATTGTGGGATGAAATCAAGTTGGCGTATCGGCCTAGAGCTGTTGCAGAAAAAATGCGGTTCCGGCTCCTCGGCCCGGGAGTTCAAGCGTCTGGTGCAGGGCATTGCCAATGCAGATTCCGAATTCAACCACATGCCGGACTACGCGATCCGGATCGAGAATGGCCAAGTAGTGTTTACCAATAAGGGCACGATGCATGGGGCCAACGACGTTGTTGTCTCCCCTGCCCTAGGTGTGTCCCTTTCTACAGCGGCTTATGATAACGCCAAACAGGCGGCGCCGGGATGGGATATCTATTTCCTAGAGCAAGCCTGGCGAGAATGGATGGACCATGGCGGGCTGGAACCGCCCAAGAATGCGGATAAGGCTTTTATCGGCTTTTGTCGCAACTGGTTTGAAAAACGAGGACACCCATAGGGAACACTGGAGAGATTGTGGGATACCTAGGTGGTACCATTAAGCTATCAGATAGCTATCGGGTTCCAGAATAGTACCAATGGATATCTGAGAGCTATCTGGTACTATCAGAAGAAAAGAGGCGGAGCAGACATGCCGGTTATATCATTTGCAAACCCGAAGGGCGGGGCGGGTAAAACCACTACAGCCTTGATCTTGGCTACCCAACTGGCGGAAAATAACGCTGTCGTCACCATCATAGATGCAGATCCCGAACGTTGGATCTCACAATGGGGGGCACTGCCGGGGAGGCCTGATAACATTACCATCGTCGGCGGTGTGACCGAGGAAAGTATTGTTGATCAGATTGAAGAAGCTTCGGCCCAATCGCAATTCGTCATCGTCGATCTGGAAGGCACTGCCAGCCTGATGGTAGCCAATGCCATTGGTATGTCGGATCTTGTGCTGATCCCAGCGCAGGGGTCCTCAATGGATGCCAAAGGCGGCGCTAAGACTATTCGGTTGATCAGCAACCAAGCTAAGATGGCGCGACGCGCCATTCCCCATTGCGTGGTGCTGACCCGCACCAGTGCGGCTGTGCGCTCGCGGGCGTTGAAGAATGTGCAGGAGCAGCTGGCTGCCAATGGCATCGAGGTCTGCCAGGTGCCGATTGTCGAACGCGCGGCATATCGCGACCTGTTTGATTATGGCGGCACATTGGCAGATCTTGACCCTGCACAGGTCAGCAATGTCGAGAAGGCCCGGATCAACGCACGAGAATTTGCGGGCGAAATAGTGGCCCGGCTGAAACAGGAGGTTCCCGCCTGATGAGCAAGACCCGTGCAGATCTCGGCTTTGGAGCCGCTTTAGGCGACCTAAGCGAATTCACGCCCAGCCCGAAGGCTCAGCCAAAGGTAGATACCGCACAGGCAGCGGAAGCAGCTGGTTTTCAAAGCCGCGAACCAAGAGCTGCGGTAGCCGTATCCAAACCATCTCGCCGTCGCCGCACAGGACGCAACGCGCAGTTCAACATCAAGGCAAAGCCTGAAACTATAGAGGCCTTTTACAAGGTAGCGGATGAAAATGGCTGGGGCTTGGGGGAGACGCTTGAGCATGCAGTGGCATTGCTGGAAAAAGAATACCTATGAAGGCTACAGTGCCTGCTTTGCGCGTACTTCTCCGATGAAATCTGCCACAGACCAAAGCCACCCCTGCTGCGCTTCAGTATAGCTGCTTTGAACAGGGCGAGGCACGACGAGCTGAAGGCTTGACGCCTCCATCTGGTTGGTTTGCGGCTCCGATATCCCCGGCTCCAGTGTTAGAAGGTGTTTGCGGCTGATTTTCTCGGCCTCGGCCAGAACCTGCCGCCAGCGATCTTTGCAGGAGGATTTGGCCCCCAACATGGTCAATCGAGCGTCCCCCGCGGTCGGGGCAGCCTGATAGGTCGCAAGGTCCGGAAACAGGAAGTCCGGCTTGTGATTGTGTTCTGTCACTGCACCGCGCACATGCCGGATGTCATGCGCCATGAATACGGCCGCCAGATGGTTTTCCAGAGAGTGGCCCATCCGGGATTTCCGCCGGTTCTGAACACTCAAAGAGAAGCTGATGAAACCGTCCACGTCCGTGCCCTCGTCATTGACGAACCCAGCTTCAATCCGCGATGACACCACCTTGCGCTCAAGTCTCCGGAACAACGCCTCTTCATGATCGAGCCAAGCAATCAGCGCAGCATCTGGATCGTCTTCGGCGCGAACTTCCGGCAGGGTGAGACGAGCCAGATCGGAAAATTCGGCCGTTTTCGGAAAGGTGGTGCCAAACTTCTCGATGATGCTGTCCAGCTTGTCGGCCTCTGGCTCTTCGAACTCGATCCCCAGCTCATCCAGAATGAAACGGGCTGCAAAATCCAGCTCCGGCTCATCATCCGAGAATTCCCGCGAGATGAAAGATTTACCTTCAGGACGCAGGCCGAACAGCCAGAAGAGCTGCTGTTCGCTGGTTGACCCTTCAGGGGCTACGATGAACCACAGCAGGCCGCTCTGATCCTTGGCGAGAAAGAGCGTGTCACCTTCTTTCATAGCCTCGGTCACAGGGTTTGAGGGATAGTAGAGCCGCCATTCGGCTGCACGGGGCTTGTTGATCCGCGCATCGTAATGGGTGGCCCAGCTTTCCTCGGTGAAGCCCTCTTGGTCGCCACCCAGCCAGATATAGATTGCGGAAAACTTCTGCTGGTGGGTTTCGCCCAGGAAATCATCCCGCATTTTCCGGGTTGTGCCAACTTCATGCTGGTTGGACGTCTTTGGTTCGGCATCAACGGCCGACAGCCGTTTAACCCCGACTCCCTCAAAAAAATCAGATAACTGGCCGCGCTTCATCACCACTCACCTCAAGTGTTTTTACACCTGATTTCAACCATATAGAACATTGATCGACAACCTCTGTGAAAGGCAGACAGGTCTTTCCCTTCATTGCACATTCCCAGACAGTCCCGACACGCCAGTTTAAAGCAGCAAGTGCCTGATACTGCGATCTGTCGCGAGCAATGTTCCTGCCGATCTTCTCACGCCAGAAATCTTCGCGGCTTTTCGGCCAGCGGAACAAATGGCATCCATGCCCATGCCAAAAACAGCCGTGAACAAAAATAACCGCATGGTGGCGGGGAAAAACCAGATCGGGACGACCAGGCAGGTCTTTCCGGTGCAGCCGGAACCGGAACCCGGCCCGGTGCAGTGCCGAACGGATCGCCAGTTCGGGTATTGTATCCTTGCCCCGGATGCCGGACATCATCCGGCTCCGTTTAGCAGGCGAGACAATATCTGCGGGCATTATGCCCCGGCCCGTGCCGCCTCCAGCATTTCGAGGGGTTCGGCCGACATTTCGCTGGCGGCGTAAATACCTGGCTCGGCCAATGGGAGCTGTGCCTGCATGGTCTCAGGAACTTCGCGACCATCCAGAGCCATGACATCCGCAATGCGCGGCTGCATGAGCTGCGCAACGGCTCTTACAACCGGCACGACCACTGCATTGCCCATCTGGCGATAGGCCTGCGTATCAGAAACAGGGATTTTCCAGTCGGTCTTGCCGGGTTTTTCGAACCCCATGAGCCGGGCGCATTCGCGTGGTGTTAGTCGGCGTGGTCGATTGCCTTTTTGAGCGATCAGGATTTCCGAGCCGTCCTTGTAGTATCGGGCTGACAGAGTGCGGGCCACATCATTTGGCCCAAATAGGGAAAACCCGAAACCGTTCCCAGCGCTGCGGTGCTTTTCTTTGTAGCCTTGAAGATAGGTCCACATGTTTTCTGTCAGAGTGTATTTCGGATCGACTTTCTGATCGAGGATCGTCCCGAGGGTAGGGCCGTCGCCCTCGGGGATGGCGAGTTGGTCGAAGTCAAACTCTATGCTGTGATCCTTGAACCCGACAATAAAGATACGCTCACGCTTCTGCGGCACCCAGGGGGTCGAACTGATAACACGGTAAGAGACCTTGTAGCCCAGCTCGTTTTCCAGAACATGCATGATTGTGGCAAAGGTCTTGCCTCCGTCATGACGCTCAAGGTTCTTCACATTCTCCAGCAGGAACGCAGGTGGGCGGTGATGGTCGATGATCTTGGCCAAATCGTAGAAGAGCGTCCCCTGGGTATCGCAAAGAAAGCCATGCGGACGGCCGAGCGCGTTTTTCTTGCTGACACCAGCAATCGAAAACGGCTGACACGGAAAACCCGCCAGAAGAACATCATGCGCTGGGATCTTTGCCGGGTCATTTGCCCATGGGCGCACGTCTTCCGCAAAGACATGATCGCTGTCAGCTGGTTCCGGGAAGTTGGCCTTGTAGGTCTCCCGGCTGAAGCGGTCCCACTCGGCTGTAAAAACACAGCGGCCACCAATTTCCTCGAACGGAATCCGGATTCCTCCAACGCCCGCAAAGAGATCGATGAACCGGAAACCTGTCGGCCGCCCCTTTGCACAACGGGAATTTGCAATCTCTCGCAGCTTGTCGAGCTTCAGGGCGTCGATGCGTTTACCTTCGCCTTTGACATGCCGACGTACTGTTCTGTCACTGATGCCTAGGAAGCTGGCGGCCTCCTCTATACCCAAACCAGCACGGTCCATCAGCTCGGCAAATTCGGTGCGGAGATGCGCGTTCATGCTCAATACCTCTGTGTCATTTATTGACAACATGTCATAAAGATTCCCAGATGATTTGACCACCCTGTTTCTGCAATCTGTTCATTTTTTGTTCCGACTTTGAGTTGAGGGCAACAAGACAGCCGCCCGTTCACAAAACCGGTAGCTTAGAGGTGTTCTACGCCAATGTTTGGCTGTCCAGTTCGGCTTATGAATGCGCCGAAACGCTGCACCAAGTTACTGAGAAACGGTGGCGAAACAGACGCAACTCTTGCATCGAGTTGCCTATTCAGATCAGCCAACGGCATCGTCCTAATCTTGCCAAACTGCACGAATACTGGTTCATCGCTGCCCGGAAGAGGAGGCAAAAAGTGCACGGATGCGGGCAAATTTTGATTAACGAAAGCGCGTAAGAACTTGGTTGGTTCCTTGCGCTTGTTATTGCTTGTCGCGGCCTTCAAAGCCTCAACATTTTCTGCCCACTGGTCCACACCGAGAGAGCATTCGGCAAGAAGCACGTTTGGAACCTTTCCTGTAGCCATATCACATTGAGGCGTCAGAACTATCCAGTTTGTGCTTTCAAGGAGGAATATGTCGCCTGTATGCGCTCTCTCCGCAATGTAGGACGGAACAATGAAACTCTCGAATGGATGCCAATCACCGGAACCGTCCTGACCAAGTAATTCGGCAGTATGGCTGGCATACTGCCGCGCAATAGCTGTGGCCAATTTTTCATTGTCGTGCCCTATGGTGTCCGAAATTTGCGACCAGTAAGGCCAAATCCTGCGGGCAAACACTTCGGCCGTGGACCGTTCCAGTTTTTGCCGCACGGCGCGCAGGGCATCCATCAATTCCCATTGCGACGCTAACCAAGAAACCGCGGTTTCATAGCCATCGTCAGCCTTCTCAAAGGCTCTGACGGTTTCTCCATCGACAAGATCCGGCTCGGCCTCCCCTGGATGGCCAGAGATAATCGCGACCGGGATGCCATTTTCTCGCAGCAGGGCGGCGGCCAAGGCGTTCCCATTCTCCGCATTGGTCTTATCGGAATCCTCATCAGGTGGCAGCCGCAGATCAACGAGCGCACAGTCTACCTTCCTAGCATGGAGTTCGCGGACCGCTCCTTCAGGACTCTTCACAAATATTGCATCGAAGCGTCGAGAATTCTCTAAGTTGGCAGCGTTCCAGTCTTCCAGGGCGTCACTCAATAGTGTGATCATACGGTCTTCGTCTTCAACGACGAGTATAGTCTTGATATTCAATTATCTGGTCCTGCTGGAAAGATGATTTCAAATAATGCGCCGGTCTCGTGTTCTGGGTGAAAACGGAGCTTCCCACCAGATCTTGCGAGAGCCTCACGCGCAATGTTCAAGCCCAAACCTGTGCCTCCATCCTTCAGAGTAAAGCCAACTTCGAAAATACGCTCCATGAACTCCTTTCGGACTCCCGGCCCATTGTCTGCAATGAAGACGTGACCACCGTCTTCTGAACGTGACAGGGTGATCTGAATACGAGGTTCGGCAACATCAGTTGCTTCAAGCCAGTGGATGGCATTGCCCACGATATTGACCATAGCAGTGGTCAAATCTTCAGAATGCCCAAGGAACTCCATGCCTTTGGCTGCCGTCTCTACCGTTACTTCCACTTGATGGTTCTCGAACAGTGCCAAGGCATCTTTGATTGTCTTTATCGGGTAGAACAACGCTGGTTGTCGCCGCTTGCCACCGGCAAGCGGTCGCAGCGCACGAAACAGGTTCGCCAGTTTGTCCCCCGACGCCTTGATCTGTGGTATCCGCGTTGAGAAGAACTCCCTTGCCTTGCTCTTTCCCCCATCATCTCCAGTCAGGAAAGTCTTCAGCATGACAGTCATTCGGTCTGCGCTCTTCTGGACGAACGTTGCTTCTGGGGACCCTTCATGAAGCACTTCCGCCAGAATGGCACCAAGCGACGACTGTGCTTCGAGCACTCTCTGCCGCTCCCGCATCGCATCAACCCGCAACGATAGTCGCTGACTTTCCTTGTCGATGATACGTTCTGCCTGCTCCCGCTGCTTTGGCTCAAGAAGCGCGATCAACTTTCTCACCCGTTTCAGCTCCGAAATTTCCTTGAGCTCATCGAACGTAGATGACCGGGGGCGCGAAATACCGGCCTTCTCGCGAAAATCGAAGCGCTTTGGCTCAACGACCTCAGCCAGTAAGCGCTTTATCAGCGTCGCGAGATTCTGAAAGGCCGCGTTGTCCTCAAACCCCTCGCGGCTACTACGTTCGAAAAGATTTGAATCTTGCTCACCCTCAATTTTCAGATAACCGGCAATTTGATTATGACCGATCCTCAACGAGGGATCTTGAACGCGTCGAGTGTCCAGAGCAAGCCAATCGTTCTCTGGATCGCCGTAGGGCCGGACGCGGAAACCTTCGCGGTATATTGCGACTCCTGAAATACTGTCGAGCAACCGACGGGCTTCAGCAGCGCTTAAATCGCCCATGCCCGCTGCCTTCATGTTGCTCTTGAGGGCGTCGGCTTCCCTGTCAAACATGTAGAGTTGAACCTCTACAGTACCGGCGCTTTCGCCCTTCTTGATACCTGCACCCGGAATAGAAATTCTTTCCGCACCACGACCGGCGCGGTGAATGGTGAAAGACCCTTCAAATGCTCCGTTCGGTGCCAGCGTCCCATCCAGCTCATAATCGCAAGTCGATAGGAGTGGGAAAGGATGAACGCGCCTGCCACGCCCACGATAGCCACTTTCGTCACTCTGATCGTCGGAGTCTTCGAATATGTCGGCAGGATCAAATCCAGCGCTTTCTTCATTGCAATTCGACAGATCAAGATAAACACTGAAATCGTCGGTTTTTTCGTGACTTGCTGCAAACGGGGAAAGCAAGCGCCTGAGTTCACCGTATAGTTTGGACAACCGATCCTTTGTCCAGCTCTCGTGGAGTTCGATAACTTCGATAGTCGTGCCGGTAGAATCTTCAACATTCTGAACGAGGTAGTCGATCGCGATATCGGACAGATATACGTCGTCGCTAAAAATGCTCCAGTCTAGTTCAGGGATGAGAACCGCAACTTGTCCATCCTTGGCTGCTACAGTAGACGTCAGAGCCATCTTTGCTCCGAGCTTCGCAGCAGCAAACCTGCCGATCCCCTTGGAACCCATCATCTTGCGTGTTTTGGATGGCGAACGGCGATCCTTTACCTTCGAAGCTGTCGCTGGTTCCATCCACTTCAGCCGAATGTCGTCAAGAGACATCCCGTGACCATCATCTGTGATGGAAATTCGTCCCTCTCCAGGCTTGAGCGGCGGGAAGAACTTGATCTCCACAAAATTCGCATCAGCGTCATAAGCGTTTTTGACCAGCTCGATAACGGCAGCTTCCGGGCCGCTGATTAGCTGATCTCCGATAGTGCGAATAATTCGCGCTTTTGGTTTAAATCGGAGCTTGTCTTCAGAAATATCATTCATTGGCTATCGCCGCTCCCAGAAGAAGTATTGGCCATATTCGCCGGTAAACTTTGCTATGGCTGGCTTCAGTTTTTTTGTTTCAGTCAACTATGTGCTCTCAATTCTAATAACCCAAGGCTTCAGCTTCCTAGACACGTCGCACCGTGCGCTCGCTGACCTTGAAAAGTCGCGCGATCTCCGACACCGCGCGGTGTTCGTCGTCTCTCATGCGCCGCACCTCGTCTTTCTGGACGGCTGACAGGGCAGGGGGCCTACCTCCGATCCGACCCCGCTTGCGCGCGGAAGCCAACCCTTCTCTCGTTCGCTCAGAAATCCGCTCCCGCTCGAACTGCGCGATGGATGCGAAGACATGGAACACAAGACGGCCGGCCGACGTCGTCGTGTCGATGTCCTCGGCGAGGGATCGAAAGCCGGCACCGCGCTCGCGGATCGTCTCGACGATCTCCAGCAGGTCTTTCAGAGACCGCGCCAGGCGGTCATATTTGGTGACGATCACAACGTCACCGTCGCGAATCTGCTCCAGCATCTTGTCCAGCTCCGGCCGCGCGCGCTTCGATCCACTGATCCTGTCCGCGAAAACCTTCTCGGCTCCGGCGGCGGAAAGGGCATCCGTTTGTGAAGCTAGGCTCTGGTCGTCCGTGCTGACGCGGGCATATCCGATAATCATGCCCCGATCTGGTCAAAAACGTGAGGTTTTGTCCAGACAAAGACAACAAGAAGCATGAGTGTCTTAGCTCTTTCGACACCACCAGAGTGTTCGTTGCGCCCTCTCGCCAACACTTCGCGATTTTGCGCAAATAGTTACTCGTTAACCGTCGCAAATTCGACGTTGTCTAGGATCAGATTCCGCTCAAACCAAGTTGTGCGATCTACATTGCGCCTGATTTCGTCACGGACAATCCACGCAAACAACGTTTCTAGGGTTCTGATCTGCCCATGCCGTGCCTCTGTTTTCGTGACCGCATTGAAGAATTGAAACCATGTGCAGAATGTGACGTCCTCCGAGGTCTCCTCTTCAAAACCAAAGTGCGCAAAAAACCTCGACAGAACGACGAGGCGGACTTTCGGTGCTTCGGGCGAGCGCTTCATCCCAAGCCGGTTCCGTAATTCTTGTACATCCGTTCGTGACACCCAGTTCTTTGTTACATCAACCCATCTGCGGCTTCCCTCAGCAAACCTCTTGGAACGGTTCATTCGCGCGTTCAATTCCATGCCATAGCTGTCCTGCGCCTTGATTTGGAAGAGCAACACCGTGTTGGAACTTTCTTCCGTCACGACGAGGTCGATGTCCGTCAAATCTCGTCCTTGATCTTTCAGAACGACATTTCGTTTAAACTTCAGCCCATCAAATCCGCCCCGCAAAATTCTTTCGATTGCTCGCTGAAGAGACGCCTCTCGTGTTTGCTGGTTAGCGTTGTAGTCATCCGGAAAATGATAGCGAAGGCCATTCAAAAGAACTTGGATCGGGCTTTCCTGTGCGCCAGCGAGACATCTGAAGACACTTGTGTCCGAGAACTCCAGTAGCATCGGAACCGGAGCACCGTTGGGTTTGAGTACGTCAATGTTATCCCGTCTTGCCGAGAGAACCTTGTAGATCGTTTCCAGTTCGGCAGACGTTGTGAACGTAAAGCCGTCAAAAGAGGGACCATACATGTTAAGTGCCTCAGCGAAATCGGCGACGAACCCTTCTTTCTCGGCTGATATTGTTAGGATATTTCTGGGATCAATCTCAGGATGCTTCCGCAAGAGCGCCTGGCAGAACCATTCGTGCTTCAGTGCAAGCGAGTACACGTAAACCACCGCCAGCACGTATTTTATGTAACTGACGCCTCCAAATCTTAGGTCGAACCTGAAGGAGTCGAAACCAGGACTTGTCGACACAAAGAAGTATGCGAGACCGAAAAAATGGTCATCAAGCATCGGATGTGCATTGTAGCCGATGAAGTAATCCATAAACACAAAGACGTTTTCATGCGCTAGCTGGTGAAGCTCCTCCTCCAGACCTTGAGTGGCTTTGCTTCGTTTGTACTCTTCAAAGTACCTCTTCATGCCTTGTTGCGCGAAATGCCGTTCGACGGCCTCTTCGAACCGATCATAGTCAATCCATGCTTTTGGCAAGGTGAACTCATAAGACCGTTGCGACGTACGCCGGAGCCGAAGCTCGCCAATTTTCGATGCGACCGCCAGCCTTCTGCCGTGCTCAATGACTCCAAGGCGAATGATTGACTCTCTGGCTTTGGCGGCAAGCGACTCTTTGTGGACTGGCATAAGCGTCGGCACGTCGTATTGATCCCGCGAGGAAAGTGCGAGCGCCAGACTACGTGGCAAGCCAAGCCTTAGAAGATAGTGCGTCTCCTCCATTTCTTCATTACCGCTACCGCGCATTTGTTCTTTGAACTTGTTAAAGAAGAAGTCGTACTCACGCATGGCATAAACGGGGAAGAAGCCCATACGATCAGAACGCAACTCCTGCCGGACCTGATCCTCCTCGGCTTTCAGTGCCGACATAAAGGCGTCGAAATCATCTTCCAATGTTTCCTCCCTTCCAGCGACACCCCAAAAACAGACATACTCTAGCTGGCCAACGCTTCACGGTAAGTTGGGTCATTCATTTAAAGGCTTAGCAAGCCCATTGACCTGCCCCCGCGGGTCCCTCGCTCATGACGAAAGTCTGCGGGTTTGATTTTGGTAGTCGTCGGTTTCGGGCTTGGCAAGCGCTGCTACGGCTGTTCGCCTTACAAGGCCTGCCAAAAACCTGCCAAAACCGAAAAGGTTTTGCCGTAGGTTTTTGTCCAGGCTACGCGGTTGATCCGGCATGGCGCAGGGCAGGGCGGCAGAAACGGTCGTTTTTGGCATGTAAAGCTACAGAACTATTCGATTGTTTGCTCCGCTGGTCTTGTCCCCTTATGAGAAACAAGCAAATCTGGACTTTGTGATTATTTGAAGGGGTTTCAATGTTCTTCAATCCAGCAAAAACCGGTCTCGTAGTGTTAGGCGCAAGTGAGTTCAGTCATGAGCCGGAGTGGAACCGGAGGGTATTCCGCAATGCTCGTGATGAGATCATCAGCTACTTCCGAAATCCGAGCAAAGGCTTGGGTCTTCATAGTAAGAACATCTTTGATGGATTTGACTTGGACCTTCCAAAAAGTGAGTTGATTCAGAAAATTGACCAGTTCCTGTACGAAAGAGAGTTGGCAGATGTTTTCATTTATATCTGCAGCCACGGAAAGTCGCAGGAGTCCATACTTCGTTTTTTTCTGTCAAGTTCCGAGCCTGATGACGAAGACACATGGGTCAATTTTGAGAGACTCTTCGACCGTATCGAACAGACTGCCCTTTGCAGAATTTACTGTGTCATTGACTGCTGCGTTAGTGGCGTGGTTCACAGGCATAGCCCGGAAATCTCAATTTCGCCTGAGGCTGCCGCTTATATGAGCAACGCGGAAACCTTGGCCTTGCCGAGACGTGGTTCCGTCATTTTGTCGGCAAACAACGCTTCTAATGTGGGAACAGTGTATGCACACGACAGTCTTCCCAACATCGAGCTTCCCTTGTTTACACATTGTTTTCTTGAGCTCCTTCGGAAAGGGCACGCAGGTCGCGAAGGTTATGGGCTTTCATTTGAACAGGTTCACGATGACCTAACTCGGAGAATTCCGAAAACCATTGACGAGATAAATGAAGACCTACGGCAGCAGGGCCAGAAACTCATATCTGATGATCATCAAACAATGGTTCCAGAATTTAGCGACCGACCGATTTTCGACACGGAGAACGGAAATATCATCTCCCGTATAGGCGTATTTCCTAACAATGATGCTCGGCATGAGCTCGCCTCCAGAGTCTCCCGTTCCATTCGCATCAACTACGACCGGGTTAGTCGGCAGTATGACAGAATTCAGGATCTGGAAGCGGTAGTTGAGCCGCTGGAGGAAAAGGTTGAAAACCTTGAATCTGAAGTCCAGAGACTTCACACCGACGAAATAGAACCGCGAAAATCTTTGATCAAACAGTTGGAGAAAAAAATATCCAAAATTGAGAGCGAGAATGGAACTCTAAAGCTCTCAAGGCGCTATGCGCGCCGTTTTGCAACGGTAATGCTTTTCATATTGATCGCTGCAGTACTCGCGTTGGTATTTGATTTTGACCCTGTCCTCGACTTAAGGGGACGGGTCTTGAAATAATGCTTCTAAGCTTGGTCCTGTTAAACTGATTTTGCGACCATCGGGCTCATGCAGCTCAACATATGGCTTGTTGGAAACCCATTTCCTAAGGATATCCAGTACAAAACTTCTCGCGGACACAGGGAAATGAACTTCCAACGTATCGCCCAAATCCGCTTTCGTGCGATCGACGCGCCTTAAATTAAATACAAGGCCATTGATGATCTTAATAGCCTTCTGAAGGCTTGCGATATCTTCATCTGGATTTGGTCCATTTGAAGCACTAATGACTAGCTTCCTTACTTCGTCAGAGTGCAGAATCCCGGTGATGGTTCCACTTTCCCTAACGAACCTAAGCCCGAGGTTCTCATAGAACTCTACCAGTTCAGTGACCTTTGGATCGTCTTCGTCGGCATACTTTTCGAGGGAAGTAAGAGTTTTGTCGGACATTCGTACAGCCGACGCGACAGACTTGATGTTCATATCAAGGTAAGCGCGTGCGCCCCTCAGGCTGCTGGCAACGTCTGACATATCGAACCTCTTGCTTTGCGCTTGATATAGCAAAACTCTCAGCAGCGTCAACGATTTTATCGTCAAAACGCCAAGACCGGCATTACGATCAAGGACGACATGGGCGTAAAAACGATAAAATCGTCTTGACGCAGCGGCAAGAATCGGAGATACAGATAACGATTTTATCGTCGTGACGACTTAGTTGGCGATGTCGAGATCAACTGCCTAGGAGGGCAAACACATGAAACGCATCATCAAAGCGTCAGTCGCTGCACTGCTCTGCGCTGGCACCGCTGCCTTCGCCCAGGATCAGGCTGAACAGGAAGAGAAATCCTGTGCAGTCGTCTACCAAGGCGAAACCAGCCGTCTGCAGTTCTGCGACGACAATTCAATCGATTGGACGATGCCGCGCGATGCACTGCGCATCGACAAGCCTCTCGAGCCCGGTCCGAACGCTTTGCCCAATGAGGTCAAAGAGAAGGTCATCGATAAGCCTGCAAAGTGGGCGGCGAAGACCTTTGGCTGGTGATCGAAAAAGAGCGGGTTGTTCCACTTCGGGTGGGCCAACCCTAACCAACGATCGGCTTTTGCCGATGGCTAGTTACAGGAGAAGCCCCATGAAAAATCTGCTTATCACATCTGCCGTTTCGACCATTTTGATGGCTGGCACTGCAATGGCCAATGATGTTGGCCAGTTGTACACGAACCAAGCTCCGGCAACCCCGAACGTGTCCATTCCCGTCATCTCCGATAGTGGTCCGAGTGGTTCTGGCTCGGTTTCCGTCGGTATCACGTCGAATGGCTCAGCTCCGACTGTTTCGGGCATTGGTGTCTCCGGCACCTCAGGCAACGTTTCAGCTGGAGCAAGCGTCGGCACTGGTGGCAGTGTGACGGTTCACGGCGGCTATGGTGGTGTGTCGGGAAGCGTGACGCAAACGCCCATGGGCCCGAGCGTGGGTATCGGAATCAGCGGTTCCTTCTGAGGGAGCACCTTGCAGGCGTGCGGCATGCCGGACGCCTGCGTCTCAACTAGATGGGAGAAGCACAATGCGAAACTTCATTCTCGTGGCCGTTTTCGTTGCGACCGCCAGTACTGCCGTCGCACAGACTATGGGGCCTCACACCGGC